>CAWGYE010000005.1:890000-1594328 GCA_963826805.1 uncultured Alphaproteobacteria bacterium | reverse complement strand
CGCCGCCTCGATCCGCGCGCCGAGATCGTCGGGAAGGCTCAGCGCATCGCGCTTGAACGCCCGCGCCAGCGCCCCGCGCAGCCTGCCCTTGGCCTGCGCCGCCTCCAGCGCCGTCCGGTCCACCCCGATCCAGGCGCCGCGCCCCGGCGCCCGCGCGCGCACGTCGGGGGCGACCGCGCCGTCGGGCGAAAGCGCGAGCCGGATCAGCGCCTCGCGCGGCGCCGTGCGCCGGGAGAGGATGCAGGTACGCTCGGGCTCTCTTAGGCCCCTCCCCTTCAGGGGAGGGGTTGGGACGGGGGCGCTGGGCGAGCCGGAAGCAGCCTGTCCGGCATCGAGCCGGCCAGACTGCTCACCCACCCCTTCCCCCTCCCTTGCAAGGGAGGGGTTTACTGGAGGCCGCGTCTCATTGGGGAGTTTCCGCATCCGCGTCCTCCCCGGTCTTTGGGTCGACGCCCGCCCCTTCGTCCTCGAACCAGTGGGCGCGGGCGGCCATGATGATCTCGTTGCCCTGCTCCTCGGTGAGGCCATATTCGTGGAGCACGCCGCCCTTGTCCTCGGGCCGGTTCGACGGCTCGCGCTGGCGGCGCTGCTCGGGCCGCTTCTTCTGGATCAGCTCGTCGGTGGCGAGGTCGGCGAGGTCGTCGAGGGTGCGGATGTTCGCCTTGCCCAGGGTGACCAGCATCGCCTCGGTGAGATAGGGCATCTCGGCGAGCGCGTCGTCGACGCCGAGCGCGCGGCGCTCCTCGCGGGCCGCGGCCTCGCGCCGCTCCAGCGCCTCGGCGGCGCGATTCTGCAGCTCGGCGGCGAGCTCCTCGTCGAAGCCCTCGATCGTGGAGAGCTCCTCGGGCTCGACATAGGCGACCTCCTCGAGCGCGCCGAAGCCCTCGGCGACCAGCAGCTGGGCGAGCGTCTCGTCGACGTCGAGCTCGTTCTGGAACATCTCGGAGCGCTCGACGAACTCGCGCTGGCGCTTCTCCGAGGCGTCGGCCTCGGTCATGATGTCGATCGCCGAGCCGGTCAGCTGGCTGGCGAGGCGCACGTTCTGGCCGCGGCGGCCGATGGCGAGGCTGAGCTGGTCGTCGGGGACCACCACCTCGATCCGGCTCTCCTCCTCGTCGATGACGACGCGGGCGACGGTCGCCGGCTGCAGGCCGTTGACGACGAAGGTGGCGAGGTCCTCGGACCAGGGGATGATGTCGATCTTCTCGCCCTGCAGCTCCTGCACGACGGCCTGCACGCGGCTGCCCTTCATGCCGACGCAGGCGCCGACCGGGTCGATCGAGCTGTCGTGGCTGAGCACGCCGATCTTGGCGCGACTGCCCGGGTCGCGGGCGGCGGCCTTGATCTCGATGATGCCGTCGTAAATCTCCGGCACCTCCTGCGCGAACAGCTTCTTCATGAAATCGGGATGGGCGCGGGAGAGGAAGATCTGCGGCCCCCTGTTCTCGCGGCGGACGTTGAGGATCAGCGAGCGGGTGCGGTCGCCGACCCGCAATATCTCGCGCGGAATCTGCTGGTCGCGGCGGATCACGCCCTCGGCGCGGCCGAGGTCGACGACGACATGGCCGAACTCGACGCGCTTGACGACGCCGGTGATGATCTCGCCGGTGCGGTCCTTGAACTCCTCATACTGGCGCTCGCGCTCCGCGTCGCGGACCTTCTGGAAGATCACCTGCTTGGCGGCCTGGGCGGCGATCCGGCCGAACTCGATCGGCGGCAGCGGGTCGACGATATAGTCGCCGAGCACCGCGCCAGGCTGCAGCTTCTGCGCGTCCTCGAGGCTGACCTGCTTGAAATAATCCTCGACCTCCTCGACCACCTCGACCACCCTCCACAGGCGAAGGTCGCCCGAGGTCGGGTCGAGCTTGGCGCGGATGTCGTTCTCGGCGCCGTAGCGGGCGCGGGCGGCGCGCTGGATCGCGTCCTCCATCGCCTCGATCACGATCATCCGGTCGATCAATTTCTCGCGCGCGACCGCATCGGCGATCGCGATCAGCTCGGCCTTGTTGGCGGAGACGGCGCCCGGAACGCCTGAATCTGCCGGTGCTTCGGTGGCCATGGTCAATCCTGTCCTTCTTCGTTCCCCGGCGAAGGCCGGGGTCCAGTTGAATCTTCCTCAATCTCGTCGGCGCCCTCGCTCGAAAGCGGCGCGGTCGCCTGAATGAGCCTGTCGGTCATCAGCAATTTGGCGTTGCGGATGGCGGTGAAATCGATCGCGGTCGGCCCAAGCCCGTCGACGTCGATGCGGATGCGATCGCCGTCCACCCCGATGAGGTCGCCCGAAAGCTGCTTGCGGCCCTCCATGGGCTCGACCAGGTGGATGCGGGCTTCGTGGCCCTTCCAATCGTCATAGTCCGAAAGCCGGGTCAGCGGCCGGTCGATGCCGGGCGATGAGACTTCGATCCGGAAATCGTCTGACAGCGTCTCGTGCGCGTCGGCGATCCGCCGGTGCAGCCGCTCGCAATCCGCGATCGTCATCTGCCGCGTCTCGGGCCGCTCGGCCATGATCTGGATGGTCGGATCCGACGCGCCCCCGATCAGCTTCACGCGCACCAAAGCGAGCCCCTCGGCTTCCACCTCGGGCGCGATCAACTTCTGAAGCTCGGCGACGTCCGCCATGCGGTCTCCAACGAAACAAGGCCTTCCGGCGCCGGCCCCGTCCCCGGGACCAGCCTCAACGTCTTGACGATGTCGAGGAAGGTGAGCGGTATATAGGGCGCGCGCCCGGCCCCCGCAAGCATATTAGCCCGGCTGACCCGACGCAGCGGAATGCGACCCTCCTTATGGATTCCATAGTCAAACTAACTTCCCGAGATCGAATCCATCACGTTACAAGCACACGTTACTCTCTTTGGAGCTGGTTGCCGGAGTCTTCGATTCACTATGGACTCAATTGGTTTGCGAACTATTCAATACAGTGGCATAATAGACTTGAGTGAAGACTCAGGTGAGTCGTGTAGCCTACACAAAAGGGGGGAGGCTAACATGAGCAGGATTGTTTTTGCTGGCGCAAGCTTGCTGTTGGTGTGCACAGCTGCGCTGGCGCAGGATTATGCCGCGGTGAGCGGCAATGATCGAGTGAGCTATGTTGCGTGGAGGAATCAAAAAGGCACGACCGTGCCTATTCCGGTCACGGATGTCACACGCTTGTGCGGCGACATGGACGGCTGCACGGTGCGGGTCGGCATGTACGACTGGGCTGTCTCGGCCGGCGGCCGCGTGGCTTCGCGCGACTTCCTGCTCTTCTACAATCCGCAGAATCGAAACTGGCGATCCTATACGGCGTCGCCCGTGGGTGGACCTGTGGACGCCGAAGGCGTGGACAACAACAATACCGTCGAGCACGTCAACAACAGCTGGACATGTTACATGACGGATGGGGAATATTCGAACTCGGTCGGCACCGACAGCAAGGCCGGTTTCGGCCTGCTGGTCTGGACGCAGTACCACGCCGATTGCTGGCTCACCATCATCGACTGAGCCGGCCCCGCCGGCGCGGCCATTGCGTGTCGCCGTTGGATCGCTACGAACGAGCGGTGGATTTCGACGACCAGCTCCGCCGCTATTTCGGCACCGCGGACCTTGCCGCTGTGCGCGGCGAGGCACTGGCGGCGGGGGTCGAGCGGATACGCGTCGATCTCGGTCTCGAGACCGACCGCAGCCGCCGGTTCGCGCTCTGGGCGCTGATGCACATGCTCGGCGGCGCGCCCGACCTCGATGTCGCGTTCAAGGACGAGGAGGATCGCGCGGCGGCGCGCAACTTCATGGGTCTGGCCGAGCGGCCGGATCCGGCGGCCGGGAGCTAGCTGCCCGGGTCCCCTAGCGATGCCGGAATGTCGCGCTGCGCGTGAAGCACGCGCCAAACCTCGATATGGTCCGCGCGCTCGATATAGAAGACGAGGAACGGAAAGCGGGCGAGCTTGCGGCTACGCAGGCCCTTAATGCCGAGAAGGCTGCCGTAGCGCGGAGAGCCGATTCCTGGTTGCTCGCCGACGGACCGGTAGGTGATTCTCAAGGTCTCGACGAGGCGAAGGGCGACATTGAGCCCGGCTTCACCTGCGTAATAGGCCACCGCGTCCCGTTCGTCCCGTCGCGCTGATTCGAGGCGGATGAGCGGCTTGGCGCTCACTTCTTCGCGTGCTTGACCGCATGCTGGCGGAGGTCCTCGAACCAAGCCTCGTCCGCCGGGCCTTCCAGTGGCGACGCCGCTCCCTCCAGCAGCATGTTCCGCAGCTTCTGCTTGTCTTGTTCGCGGCGGATCAGCTCGCGGACATATTCGCTGCTCGTGCTATAGCGGCCGGCGACCTGCTCATCGACAAAGGATTTGAGGTCGTCGGGGAGGGAGACGTTCATTGTAGCCATGCTCATGGGATAGCGCACTTGGCAAAATTTGGCAAGAATGGTGAAATGAAGATCATCGGCAGCTATGTCAGCCCCTACGTCCGCAAGGTCACCGCCTGCCTGGCGCTGAAGGGCATCGACTACGAGATCGATCCGATCACGCCCTTCTTCGGCGACGAGGAATTCGGCCGGCTGTCGCCGCTGCGCCGCATTCCGGTGCTGATCGACGGCGATCTTTCCATCTCCGATTCCTCGGTGATCTGCGCTTATCTGGACGAGGCCTATCCCGAGCGTCCGCTGCTCCCGCCCTGGCCCGCCGACCGGGCCCGCGCCCGCTGGCTCGAGGAGTTCGCCGACACGCGGCTCGGCGACCTCTTCATCTGGGGGCTGTTCTACCAGAAGGTCGTCCATCCGATCGTCTGGGGCGAGCCGGGCGACGCGGCGCGGATCGAGAAGACGCTGGCCGAGGATCTGCCGGCGGCGCTCGACTATCTCGAAGGCGAGCTGCCCGCCTCGGGCTTCCTCTTCGGCGAGATCGGGCTTGCCGACATCGCGGTCGCAAGCTTCTTCCGCAACGGCGCCTATGCCGGGTTCGAGCCGGACGCCGCCCGCTGGCCGCGCGCCGCCGGCTTCGTCGCGCGCGCGCTGGCCCATCCCTGCTTCGCCGCCACCCTGCCCTTCGAGCGGGCGCAGATGAGCACCAACCCCGCCGGCCGCCGCCAGGCCCTGCTCGACGCCGGCGCGCCGCTCGCCGCCGACACGCTCGGCACCCGCGAGCCGCGCAAGGGGGTGATGACCCTGTAAGCGGACGCGAACGGGATTTCGCGCGCCACGACGCCGCCGGCTTCCGCGGCGGATCATGTCCCGGTTGACTCGCTCCGCCGATCATGTCCTGATGACGGCCAGAAGAATCGCCCGGCCTTGCAGCGATGCGGCGACGAGTGACAGTCAAAGCCGAGTGACGGGAGCGGCGGATGGACTGGATCGAGAAGTTTCTCGGCGCTTCAATCGGAGATCTTCTTCATGGACGCCGGGCTTTTCGGTTATCGTCGGAAGAAAGACGGCCCGCGGCGGGCATGGTAACGGGCCCCGGCCGGTCCGGAGCAGGGCGCCGATGAGGCCGACCCTGACCGGCTACCGGGCGATCGTCGCGGGCCTTTGGTTCCTGTTCGGGCTTCTCTTCCTCGTCGGCGGGATGCTGGTGAGCCTTGCGACCGGCACGCGCCGCAAGGGCAGGCCGGTGGATTGCCTCGATATCCCTGACGCGCGGCACCGGCCGGACCCCTACATCTATTCGCAATTCTGGCTCTACCTGCGCGGCATCGGCTTCACCTGGGACAATCCCGACTTCGCGATCATCGATCCCGCCGACGGAATGGCCAAGGACCCGCACATGCTGGCGCCCTCGAAGGCCTATCGCGTCGAAGCGACGATCCGCAACCACAGCACGATGGCGGCCGCCGGCACCACGGTCGATTTCAAGGTGCTGCGCTTCGGCGCCGGCACGCAGACGGTCGATGCGCTCCCCTCCGCGGTGATCGACGTGCCGGCGCTGGGCTCGGCGGTGGCGAACGCGATGTGGACGACGCCGCCCGGCGGCGGGCATCATTGCCTGCAGGCCTGGATCTCGCATCCAGACGATGCCAATTCGTTGAACAATGTCGGCCAGCACAATGTCGACGTCGCGGTGCCGGCGAGCCCCGAGCGGCGGCTTCGCTTCCACGTCGGCAACCCTTCCGGCGAGACGCGGCGCTTCCGGCTCGAGATGAACGGCTACCGGCTGCCCGCGGCGCCGCTCGAGCCGCCCGCGGGCGGCGGACGGAGCGACGAGGGCCGGAGGTCGCTCACCTATCTGCGCCGGCTCCAGGCGGCCAATCGCTTCGAGGACTTTCCGGTGCCCGCCGAGCTCGAGGCGCGGCTGGAGCAGGCCGAGCTGGTACTGCCTCCCGGAGCCGAGGTCGAAACCTTCGTCGAGATGCTGCCGGCCCCGCCCGGCGGCGGCCGCAAGGCGGTGAACGTCAACATATTCCTGGATGCAATGCTGATCGGCGGCGTGACCGCCTATGTCGAGGAGGCCTGACATGGCCGATCCTGGCTTCACTTGCGTGCCCATCGACAAGGCGAAGTCGAACGCGGACGGCGTCGATCTCTGGCTCGGCATCGCCGGCCTGTTCGGCGTCTTCCTCTCCACGATCGTGCTCATGGCCGGAACGAGCCCGCCCCCGCTCTCCCCGCTGGCTTTGCAGCTGTGGGCGCTCGCGCTGATGGCGAGCTGCCTGATGACGATAAACCTGATCGACAAGATCCAGCTCGTCCTGCTTCATCGCAGGCTCGCCTGCATCGATGGCGAACGCTGCGCGGTCGGTCAGGTCGTCCGGATGCGGATCGACCAGGAGGACGGCATCTGCCTGGCGATGAAGCTCGCTCCCATTCAGGAAACGACGACGGTCGAAGAGTTCAGGAACAGTTTTCCGGGGCAGAGCCTGGTCTATTCCGATCCGGGCGCGGCGACGCGAGGCTGGGAGTTTCGGCCCGAGGCGAACGTCGGCGTGGTCAGCGGCAAGCAGCCCATCCCGCTGTTCAGCTGCGTGGTCCCGAGCGCCGCCTATTACGACTGGCTGGCAAACATGGTCGTGCTGCTCTGGACGTTGTTCGGCCTGGCAGTGGTTGTGCTGGTGTTTGCCACGTCTCCGCTGTTCTGGGTCGGCTGGGTGCTCTTTGCGATCATCCTGTTGTTCATACTGCTCTGCGCCCTTTTTGCCGCCGACACTGGGACGGGCGAGCCGGGGGACGTCTCGCCGGACGTTCCGGTCGGCGAGCAGCTGCCCGGGCCCAACGGCCCGGTCCTGACCGACACCGGCAACAACCAGATCGTGCTTGGCGACTTCGTGATGCTGACCGGCCTCCATGTTCTCGACTGCGGTCACGCGGATAGTTCGGGAACCTGGTGCGCGCTGTTCCCGGTGCGGGCGATCGCCAAGGTCGATCGCGCCTTCTACGACGACTTTTCGAAGGGCGCCAACCAGCAGCTGGCCGATCGCTATTGCCTCGGCCTGCAGACCGCAGCCGCCACCGACGGGCCGGTCGCGACCAAGCAGCAGCCGCTCGAGCATCCAACGATCGGCTGACCGGCGAAGCCGGCGCGCACGCACCGCCGGCCGCCGCGTCCCGCCGCCTGGATTTGAGCCCAATTTCGCTCGGCCAGCGGGCGGAATGCGGCGGCGCCCGATGATGATCGATAATATCCCGAGGTGGAACAATAATTAAGAGGACTCAACTCTTCGGACGGCCCAGATAAGATAGCCGTCCAGATATTGGTCATCTCGGCTATTTTCATACGCGGGGGCGCGACGTGAATGATATCCTAGGCTACCTGAATAATATCGTCAGCTATTTGCTGTCCTGGTCCGGCCTCTGGGTCTGGCTGGTCATGGCCCTGATCGTGGCCGCGATCCTCTACATCCGGCCGCATCCGTTCTGGCTGACCGATCTGATCTATCGATTCCCGTTGGTGGGGAAGCTCGCCCGCTATTCCACCGATTATGCGGAACAGGTTCCTGGCGGCTGGCGCAATGTGGAGCTCACGCTGTGTCACGATTACGCGCGGCATGCCAGCTCGATGTCGCGCGAGGATTTCAACAATCACATCGAATATCTGCGCAAGGCTCACGATCTTGGCCGGCGCCCCTTGCCCTTTCCGGCATTGCTCCTCGTGATCGTTCTGGTCGTCTTCGAGGGGCTGGCCTTCGCCTATATCCTCGGCAGCTGGATTGCCATCGAGAGCTCGGAGAATCAGAGGACCGTCTTCATGCTGGCCACGGTCGCCGTGCTGGCCGGGCTCCTTGTCTGGCTCACCCATGCGGCGGGCCATCAGCTCTATCGCAGGAAGGTTCTGCGGGCCTGCTTTCGGGCCTGGAAGGAAAAGCGGGGGCCGCATTTCTTCAGCGGAGTAATGTCGCTCTCCAAGGATCAGGACGCGGACGACAACGAGCCGTCCTATGTCCAGTGCGCCAACCGGGTCGCCGCCCATCACAATGATTTCGGCAGCTATATCCTGATTCTGCTGGCGTTCCTGTTCATCGCCATAATCGCGGTCGGCGCGACCATGCTCAGGCTCTCGACTCTGGAGACTTCGAACGACGCCGATCTGCTCGCGAATCTTTTCGGCGAATTTGGCGGGACGCCGGCGCAAGGCGGCGAGGGGCAGCCCGACAAATTCGCGGCCTATGTGAGCTTCGCCATTCTGGGCACCATTTTCGTGGTGACCCAGTTCGTCGCCATGAGCTTCGGCTACCGCTATGGCTTTGCCGGCCGAGAGAGCGCCGCCGCTTATGACGAGACCGGGGGCCATACCAGCTATCGTTCCTATTGGCGCGGCGTTCAGCACCGCATGAACATCGCCAATTTGCGCCTCCAGTCGCTGCAGCGCCGACTGGAGCAAAGCGCGGCGCCGATCGACTGGGACAAGAATTTCCTGGATTTCGTGCGCGAGCAGATTGCGGCTGGAAACACCAACCTTCACGAACCACCGGCGCCCGATCAACCGCGCCCCCCGACGCAGCCGGCGAGCGCGCAAGCCGAACAGCCGAACGCGGCGGATAATGTGACCTCGATCGACAGGAATGCCGGTTGAGGAGATCGCTCACCACCGCGCTCGTGCTGGCGGGGATCCTGGTTGCGCCGGGATCTGCAACCGCGCAGGAGGCGATCCCCAGCTGCTACGCGGCCGCGCGGCTGCCGGTGCCGAGGCCGCGTCCCCTGCGCTCGGTGTTCGTGGTGGTCGATCAGACCACGGCCCTGGACGCCGGCCTGCGCCGGACGGTCAGCTCCAACTTTCAGCGCTTGCTGCAGCCGGGCACCAGCTTCAGCATCGCCACCTTCTCCGCGTTCAGCCACGGGCACCACACCGCCGTCGTCAGCTCGGGGGCGCTCGAGAGCCCCGTCCCTCGCGGCGTGAGACCGGGCCTTCCGGTCAACCGGCTGGCTGCGCTCGATCGCTGTCTGCTCCGCCAGAGGCAATTCGCCCAACGGATCGCCGGCCGGGCCCTGGCGCGTGCGATGGGCGTGCCAGCGACCCGCTTCGCCAACTCCGAGATCATGGGGAGCATGGCCCATCTGTCGGAGAGGGTGCGCGCCGCGCCGGGCCGTAGGATCGTGATCCTGGCCTCCGATCTCCTGGAGCATTCGAGCGCGGCCTCCTTCTATCGGGGGGCGCGCCTTCGCACCATCGTTCCGGAGGCGGAGCTGCACAACGCCCGCAGGCTGAGCCTGCTGGGCAATTTCGGCCGCGCCAGCATCTTCGTGGTCGGCACCGGCATGCTGCCGCCCGAGGCGGGAAGCTCGGTTCGGCATGTCGAGGCGATGAACGCGCTGATCTCCTATTGGAGGATGTGGTTCAGGGCGTCGAACGCGGGTCCGATCACGATCGGCAGGCCCGACATTGTCGTGCCGGTCGAATAGCCTCGCTCGCCGGCGCCCAACGTCCGGCCGCCGCCCCGGCGGACGCGCCGCCCTTGGCGATTGTTGGATACGAACAGGATTTCGCGCGCTACGCCGCCGCCATGCTCGCGCGACTCGCCCCCGGCGGTACCCGGCTCCCTTCCCGCGCCGCAGCGGCCGTTCCCTGTCGCTCGGCCGGAAAAGCGAAGGGCTCCTGGCAAGCCTCAACTTCCTCGACTTCGTCAACTTCGGGCGCGGGTTTTTTCGCTCTATGGAAGCCGGACCTTACGGACGTTATTCAGCCTGGCCGTCCGCCCGCTGAACGAAACGGCGGCCCATGCAAGCGGCTTGACGGCCTTCGGCCCGCGCCTAAACAGGCGGCGGGGGCTCGACGGAGGATTGTCATGCGCCGGTTCCGCTCCGCCCTAATTCCCGTTCTTCTCGTCCTCGCCAGCGCCGCCTGCGGCCCCAGCGCGCCCGCCGAGGCGCAGAATCGCCCGTTCCGCGCCGAGCCGGTGGCGCAGTTCGCCGAGCCCTGGGCGATGGCCTTCCTGCCCGGCGGGCGGCAGGCCTTGGTCACCGAGAAGGCCGGACGGCTCAAATTGTGGACCGTCGCCGGCGGCGGCGCGATCGACGTCGCCGGCGTGCCCACGGTCGATTATGGCGGCCAGGGCGGGCTCGGCGACGTCGCGCTCCACCCGCAATTCGCCGAGAACGGCCTCGTCTACCTGAGCTTCGCCGAGGCCGGCGAGAACGGCACGCGCGGCGCCGCGGTCGGCCGCGGCCGGCTCGTCGTCGAGGGCGGCGGCGCGCGGCTCGACGGCTTCACCGTGATCTGGCGGCAGGTGCCGAAGCTGACCGGCCGCGGCCATTACGGCCACCGCATCGCCTTCTCGCCGGACGGTCGCCACCTTTTCATCAGCTCCGGCGAGCGGCAGGAATTCACGCCGGCGCAGGACATGGCCTCGAACGCGGGCAAGCTGCTCCGCCTCAATCCCGACGGCAGCGTCCCGGCCGACAATCCGTTCGCCAGCCAGGGCGGGGTCGCCGCGCAGGTCTGGAGCCTCGGGCACCGCAACCCGCTCGGCATCGCCTTCGACGGCGCCGGCCGCCTCTGGGAGGTCGAGATGGGGCCCGAGGGCGGCGACGAGCTGAACCTGGTCGAGCGCGGCCGCAATTACGGCTACCCCGCCGTCTCCAACGGCGACCATTATGACGGCCGCGACATTCCCGACCACCGCCCCGGCGACGGCTTCGAGCCGCCCAAGGTCTGGTGGACGCCGGTGATCTCGCCGGGCGACATGATCGTCTATTCGGGCTCGATGTTCCCGGCGTGGCGCGGCGACGCGCTGATCGGCGGCCTTTCCGGCCAGGCGCTGGTCCGGGTCGACCTCGACGGCACCAGCGCCCGCGAGGCCGAGCGCTGGGGCATGGGCGCCCGCATCCGCGAGGTCGAGCAGCATCGCGACGGCTCGGTCTGGCTGCTCGAGGATCAGCAGCGGCCGGGCGGTCCGGGCGGGCGGCTGCTGCGGCTGACCCCGGCGGGTTAGATCAGCCCGCGGCGGATCGCCTGGGCGAGCGCGTAGAGCAAGGCGGCGAGGGCGACGGTGAGGACGGTGAAGGCGCGGCTCTGGCGGCGGGCGACGATCATGTAGACGCCGTTGGCGAGGCTGAGCGCGCCGAACAGGATGACGAGGGCGAACAGCGACAGGAAGGTCTCCGCCTCCGCGGCGGTTCCGGTGAAGGTGGTGCCGTCCACCTCGACGCCGGGGCGCAGCATCCTCGGCGCCGTCAGCCAGGTGACCGTGCCCATCATGCCGACCAGGACCAGGCCGCAGCCGACCAGCAGCCAGCCGCGCAATACGAAGTTCCTCATCGCCCCTCCCCTTGCCGAGCGGAGGAACAATGCCTCAGCCGCGGCGGTAGCGGAAGTACCAGACCTCGCGCCCCTCGCGGCGGGCCTTGGCCTCGTAGCGGGTCTCGGGCCAGCCGCCCGGGCGGACCAGGAAGTCGCTCGCCCGCTCCGCCAGCCAGTCGAAGTCGGCGCGCCCGCCCATCACCATCATCGCCCAGCGGCAATAGACCGGATCGTCGGTAGAGAGCCTGAGCTCCCCGCCCGGCGCGAGCTTGGCGGCAATGAGGTCGAGCGGGCCGGGATTGACCATGCGCCGCTTGGCATGCCGCGCCTTCGGCCAGGGATCGGGGTGGAGCAGATAGACGAAGCGCAGCGACGCGTCGGGCAGCCGCTCGAGCACGCCAAGCGCGTCGCCCATGTGCAGGCGGACGTTGGCGAGGTGGCGGTCGCGGATATGGCCGAGCGCGCCCGCGACGCCGTTAAGGAACGGCTCGGCGCCGATGAAGCCGTGGTCGGGCAGGAGGTCGGCGCGATAGGCGAGATGCTCGCCGGCGCCGAAGCCGATCTCGAAATGCAGCGGCCGCTCGTCGCCGAACAGGATGCTGGAAGAGAGCGGCCCCTCGGCGGGCACGCTCAGCGCCGGCAGCAGCGTCTCGACCAGCTCGGCCTGCCCCGCGCGCAGGGGACGCCCCTTGGAGCGGCCGTAGAGGCGACGGAGGGTGGCGGGGTCACCGGACATGGAAATGCCATAACCCCCTCCCCCTCGATGGGGGAGGGTTGGGGTGGGGGTGGACTCGCCACCGCCACTGCGGGTCGCGGAGGTTCACCCCACCCCCGACCCCTCCCCATCGAGGGGAGGGGAGACGGGCGCGAACAGCCCCTTATGGGCCTCGCGCAGCGCCGCTTTCTGAACCTTGCCCATGGCGTTGCGCGGCAATGCGTCGGCGAAGAGGATGCGGCGCGGCTGCTTGAAGCGGGCGAGATCGGCGAGGCCGGCGAGCAGGACGGCCTCGCCGAGCGCCGGATCGGCGCGGACCACCACCGCCACCGCCGCCTCGCCGAGGTCGGGATGCGGCACGCCGATCACCGCGCTCTCGGCGACGCCCGGCAGCGCGTCGAGGGCGAGCTCGACCTCCTTCGGATAGATGTTGAGCCCGCCGGCGATGATCAGGTCCTTCGCCCTGCCGACGATGGCGACGCGCCCGTCGGCGTCCATCGTCGCGACGTCGCCGGTGATGAAGAAGCCGTCGGCGCGCATCCCCTCGGCGGTCTTCTCGGGGTTGCGCCAATAGCCCTTGAACAGATTGGGGCCGCGTATCTCGAGCACGCCCGGCCCGGCCCCGCCCTCGATGCGCGCCTCGACGCCGGGCAGCGGAAAGCCGACCGTGCCGGGGATGCGCTCGCCGTCATAGGGATTGGAGCAGATCATCCCCGCCTCGGTCATGCCGTAGCGCTCGAGGATGCGATGGCCGGTCCTCGCCTCGAACTCGGCGAAGGTCGCCTCGAGCAGGGGCGCCGAGCCGCTGACGAACAGGCGCATGCGCGCGGCCGCCTTCCGGGAAAGGCGCGGGCTGGCGAGGAGCCGCGTGTAGAAGGTCGGAACGCCCATCAGGATCGTCGCCGACGCCATGTCGCCGATCACCGCATCGGCGTCGAAGGCGGCGTGCCAGAGCATCGTCGAGCCGTTGAGCAGCGCCCCGTGCAGCGCCACGAACAGGCCGTGGACGTGGTAGATCGGCAGCGCGTGGATCAGCACGTCGCCGTCCCGCCAGCGCCAACAGTCCTTCAGCACCAGCGCGTTGGAGGCGAGATTGTCGTGGCTCAGCATCGCGCCCTTGGAGCGGCCGGTGGTGCCCGAGGTGTAGAGGATGGCGGCGAGGTCGTCCGGGCCGCGCGGCACCGTCTCGAACGGCCCGGGCAGCGGCGCCAGGTCGTCGAGGCCGAGATGCCCGCCGGCGACGACGATCGCCGGCTCGGCATCGGCGATGAAAGCGGCGACCTCCGCCGGCGTGTAGGCGGTGTTCAGCGGCACCCAGACCAGGCCGGCGCGCAGGCTGGCGAGATAGAGAAGGCGCCAATTCGACCGACTTCTCCGCCTGGACGAGGATGCGGTCGCCCGGGCTTGCGCCGCGCGCGGCGAGCGCCGCGGCCCGGCCGGCGACCGCCGCGTCGAGCTCGGAATAGAGAAGCCGCACCGCGCCGCCCTCGACGAAGGCGGGCCGATCGCCGGCCCGCGCCGCGGCCTCGGCGAACAGGCGTAGAGGTTGGCCGTCAGACCGCCGCTTCAGCGCGTCGACCAGGTCGGTCTTTTCCCAGCTGAACAGGTCGCCTTCGGGCTTGCGGCCGAAATGGCCGTAGGCGGCGGTCGGCACGTAGATCGGCTTGTTGAGGCCGAGATGGGTGCGGATGCCCTTGGGCGTCAGCCGGACGAGCTGCGGCAGCACCTCCTCGAGCCGCGCCGCGGAGACGCCGTTCGACTCGGTGCCGTGCAGGTCGACATAGAGCGACAGCGGCTCGGCGACGCCGATCGCATAGCTGAGCTGGATCGTGCAGCGGCGGGCGAAGCCCGCGGCGACGATGTTCTTGGCGAGGTAGCGGCTGACATAGGCGGCCGAGCGGTCGACCTTGGTCGGGTCCTTGCCGGAGAACGCGCCGCCGCCGTGCGGGGCCGCGCCGCCATAGGTGTCGACGATGATCTTGCGGCCGGTGAGGCCGGCGTCGCCGTCCGGGCCGCCGATCTCGAACAGCCCGGTCGGGTTGACGAAGATGGCGTCGTCGTCATTGGGCATCCAGCCCGAGGGCAGCACCTCGGCGAACACGCCCTTCACATAGTCGCGCAGCTTCGCCTGGTCGGTGCCCTTGGCGTGCTGGGTCGAGACGACCAGCTTCACCGCGCGCACCGGCCGCCCGTTCTCATAAGCGAGCGTCACCTGGCTCTTCGCGTCCGGCTCGAGGAAGTCGGCATCGCCATTGTGCCTGAGTTCCGGCGAGGCGCTCGAGGACGCGGTGCGAATAATGGATCGTCGCCGGCATCAGATCGTCGGTCTCGTCGCAGGCGAAGCCGAACATGATGCCCTGGTCGCCGGCGCCCTCGTCCTTGTTGCCCGCCTCGTCGACGCCCTGGGCGATGTCGGCGGACTGGCCGTGCAGGTGGCAGGCGAAATCGGCATATTGCCAGTGGAAGCCGTGCTGCTCGTAGCCGATCTTCTTGACGATGCCGCGCGCCGCCTCCTCGATCTCGGCGAGCGTCGGGGTGACGCCGTCGGCGCAGCGGACCTCGCCGGCGAGGATGATGCGGTTGGTGGTCACCATCGTCTCGCAGGCGACCCGCGCCTCGGGGTCGCGGCCGATGAACAGGTCGACGACCGCGTCGGAAATCTGGTCGGCGACCTTGTCCGGATGGCCCTCGGACACCGATTCGGAGGTGAAGAGATAGTTGCTGCGCATGCGTGTGGCCCGGTCCTTCGAGAGAGGGAGAGATGCGGATATAAAGATTTCTTTATGTGGGGCGGCGCCCTAGCGGGATTTGCGGCGCACCGCAACCGCCGCCGCGACGAGCAGCAGCGCGAAAGCGAAGGGGAGCAGATTGCCCAGCCGGGCGAACGGCGTCGGCGGCGCCGCGGCGGGCAGGCGGGCGTCGATCGCGCCCGCCGCGCCGAGCGGCAGGCTGGCGAGCACCCGCCCCTCGGCATCGATCACCGCCGAGATGCCGGTCGGGGTGGCGCGGA
The DNA here is from genome assembly GCA_963826805.1 of uncultured Alphaproteobacteria bacterium. Lineage (GTDB taxonomy): Bacteria > Pseudomonadota > Alphaproteobacteria > Sphingomonadales > Sphingomonadaceae > Allosphingosinicella. The sequence continues at coordinate 1,578,965 of CAWGYE010000005.1, read as the reverse complement.
TCACCGGCAGCCCCTCCTCGATCGCGCGCAGCCGCGCCTGGGCGAGATGCTGGGGCGGCCCCCAGGCGCCGAACCAGGCGTCGTTGGAGGGATTGAAGATGAAGTCGGGCCGGTGCGCGCGGTCGACGACCTGGCCCGAGAAGACGATCTCGTAGCACACCTGCACCCCGGCGCGGCCGAAGCGGCCGAGGTCGAACGTGCCCGGCCCCGGCCCGGCCCGGAAATCGAGGGCGCCCGGCGCGAGCCGCGACAGGCCGATGGCGGACAGCACCGGCCGCAGGGGCAGATATTCGCCATAGGGAACGAGATGCGCCTTGTCGTAGCGGCCGAAGAGCCGCGCGCCGCGATCGAGCACATAGACGCTGTTATAGGCGGCGATCGCCTGCCCTTGCCCATCGAACACCGGCTCGACTCCGCCGAGCAGCAGCAGGTCGCTCGGGCCGAGCAGCGCCGCGAGCCGCCGGCGCGCGCCCGGCTCGTAGCTGAGGTAATCGGGCGTCGCCGCTTCCGGCCAGAGGATCAGCCGCGGCTCGCGGGCGGGCCGGCCGGTGAGCCTCGCCAGCCGCCGGAAATTCTCGGCCTCGAAGCCCGGGTCCCACTTGTTCTGCTGGCCGATGTCGGGCTGGACGATGCGCAGCAGCGGGCGCGGCTGCAACGCCGAGCCGGTCGCCGCATTGAAATCGAGCAGGGCGATGGCAGCGACCAGGATCGGCACGCCCAGCGCCGCGGCGCCGCGCCACTGCCGCCGGGCGAGCAGATAGGCCGAGCCGCCCGCCAGCACGGTGACCGCGCCGAGCGCGTAGCTGCCGATGAAGGCGGAGAGGGCCGCCACGCCGCCCACCCCGACCCAGATCACCCCGACCGGGTTCCAGGCGAAGCCGGTGAACAGGGTCCCGCGCAGCCATTCGGTGACGATCCAGGCGGCGGCGAGCAGCAGGGCCAGCGCGATCCTGTTCTTGCCGTGCCACCGCCATGCAAGCCCCGCGGCGGCGGCCGGATAGACGGCGAGGTAGAGCGCGAGCAGCACCACCGCGACCCAGCCGAGCCAGGCCGGCATCGCCGCCTGATAGGTGAAGGCGGTGGCGATCCAGTTCAGCCCCAGCACGAACTGCCCCACCCCGAACCACCATCCCCGCGCCAGCGCGGAGCGGAGCGACGGCGCGGCCTCGACCAGCCGGAGGAGGGCCGCGAAGGCGAGGATGGTCAGCGGCCACAGCCCGACCGGCGCGAAGCCGAGCGCCGAAACCAGGCCTGCGAGCAGCGAGAGGGCCAGCGACTGCATGGAGGCGCGGTATGGGGAGCATTGTCGAAGCGCGTCAATGGGCTCGATCGCCGCCGACGATTTCTCCGCGCCCGCTTATCGGCGGCGCGATCTGCTGTTAACGTCGGCTCATATGAGTGGCGCGGACGAATGGGTGAGCGTGGTGATGCCGGTGCGCGACGCGCTGCCCTATCTCGACGCCAGCATCGCCAGCATCCTGGGCCAATCGCATCGCCGGCTGGAGCTGGTCATCGGCGACGACGGCTCGACCGACGGCTCGGCCGGGCGGCTGGCGGAATGGGCGGGCCGGGATTCGCGGATCCGGCTGCTCCCCGCGGCGGGACCCGGGCTCGGGCCGTCCGGAAGCTCGAACTGGGTGGTCCGTCACGCGCGCTATCCGATCGTCGCCCGGATGGATGCCGACGACCTCAGCCGGCCGCGCCGGATCGAAGCCCAGCTTGCGGCGCTGCAGGGCGCTCCGGACGCAGTGATGGTCGGGACCCTGTTCGATTGCGTCGACGTGCGCGGGCGCACGGTGCGGCCGCGCGAGCGCAGCCCGCTCGCCGACCTTGCCGCCCCGGCGGCGCCGTTCCGTCACGGGTCGATCATGTTCCGGCGCGAGGCGTTCGAGCGCGCCGGCGGCTACCGCAGCGTCTGCGACTATTGGGAGGACCAGGAACTCTATTGGCGGATGGCGGCGGTCGGCCGGGTGCTGGTGCTGCCCGAAGCGCATTATGCCTATCGCTACAATCACGGCCATGCGCGGCTGACGGCCGACGCCGACCGGGTGGAGCGGGCGACGGAGCTCGGGATGCGCTGCGTGGCGGCCTGCGGTCGCGGCGAGGATTACGAGCCGCTGCTCGCCGCCGTCGCCGACCCGCCGGGCAAGGTCTCCCCGCAGGCGGTGCGCGCGGTGGGCTCGCTGCAGCTCTGGTCCGGGCGCCGGCCGCGCCTGCTGAAGCGCATGCTCACCCGCGCCAGGCTGGGGCTCGACCGCGGCACCTTTGCCGCTTTGGTCTGGGCCGTCTGCGGCATGACGGCGCCGGCGACGATGCGGCGCCTGCTCAGGGCCTGGGCCCGCGCGCGGGAGGCGCGCCACGGCCGCAACTGGCCCGACGGCCGGATCTACGAATGGCGGCCGCTGGACCGCGCCGGGCGCCGGCCCGAAGAGGAAGCCGCAGCGCGCCGGGCGGCGTGACGCCGGTCCGCCGGCATCACCGCCGCCGGGGCAGCTCCGCCAGGGCCGCGACCGCGGCGTCGGGGCTGACCGCGAAGCGGCTGGTCTCGCCCCCCTCGCCCCAAGTCCGGCAATAGGCGCCGATCTTGCCGTGGCTGCTGTCGAGCGCCGCGTGCGGGATGCCGAGCAGCAGGCACAGGATGTGGCCGTGAAGCCGGTCCGTGATCACCTGCCGGCCCGAGGAGAGCAGGCGGATGCCGCGCTGCAGGCGCGCCTCCGCCATCCGATCGAACAGGCGCGTCCGCGCGAAACCCCGGGACAGCATCCTGTCCATCAGGATCGATCGCTTCAGCCGCTGGATCGGCGCCGCCGCCTCGAGCAGCCAATCCTCGGTCCGCGGCCGCAGCGCGTGAATCGCCGAACGGTCGGCCGCCCCGCGCTCCTTGTCCGTCCGCAGCAGGCAGAAGAGGTCGAGATGCGGATCGCCCGAGGGCTGCAGCGGGCCGAGGCCGAAGGCGCAATCCGGCGCCAGCGCCACCGGGCATTCGAACCGCTCCCGCGCGAAGGCCTCGCTCGCCGCATCGCGGGTCAGCAGATGAAAGCCGCCATGCCCGCGGATCGCCGCGGCGCAGCGCCGCGCGGCGTCGCCGGACTGGAAATGGATCGACTGGGAAAGCTGCACGATCCGGTTGTCCGGGAAGCGCGCCAGCAGCTTTTCGCGGAACCGCTGCGTGCCCGGCCAGAGGTCGCCGAAATTGCCGCCGCCGATGATGTAGATCGTCGCCGCGCCGAGGCGCCGCCTGAGCCCGAGCAGGCCGCCGCGCCAGTTGCCGGAGACGTGGACCGGCTCGCGCCCGGTCAGGCGCCGCAGGATCGACCTCGCACCGAGCCAGATCGCGCTGTCGCCGACATTCGCATAATCGGGAAAGCCGAGCAGTGCGTAGCGCTCGCCCGCGCGCGCCTGGCGGCCGATGGCGGTTTCGAGCAGCGCGCGCTGCTCGGCGATGAACTCGGCCCTCGTCACGTGCGGCTAAAGCAGGCCGATCCGGCCCGCGAGGCCGAGCGCGCGGGCCTGGGTGCGGCGCCACAGGGACGGCCGCGGGTTGACGCCGTCCCACAGGTCGACCGAGCTCGACACCGTCACCTGGACGAAGTTGCGCGGCGCGGACTGGCGAAGGATCGGGGTCACCGAGTGGACCGAGCCGGCGGCGCAGGGGAACATCACCATGCGGTTGTGGCGCGGCCGGACGGTGGCCGTCTCGCGGCCCGGGCCGTGGAGGACGAGATCGCCGCCCTTCATGCCGGCCTCGTCGGCATCGCACAGATAGAAGAGCAGCGAGAGGGCGCGGCGGCGGTGGTCGACATGGGGGAAGCGGTAATAGCCCTTGGGGCCCTGCATGATGTCGACCCGCACCCACAGCTCGTCCGGGGCAAGGCCGCTCCGCGGCAGCCGGACCAGCTCCTTCTCCTCGCGCGACTCGCGGTGGGAGACGTAGCGGGCGCGCGACAGATCGACCCGCGCCTCGTTGGCGAAGGTTTCGGCGAACGCCGCGAGCACATGGTCGATGAAGGCCTGGCTGTGGAAGCTGCGGAAGAAGGCCGCCCAGGCCTCGTCCTCGGCGATCAGGCGGTCGTAATCGGGATCCCCCCAGAACAAAGTGAAGCCGGTCGGGCCGCTGTTCGGCGGACAGTCCGGGAAGGAGCGCCGCAGCCGCTCGTAAAGGTCCGCATCGAGCCACCGGTCGGCGAGGATATGCGGAAACGGGCGCTGGACCACGGGCGCCGCGGCAAAGCCTTGGGAAGGCGGGAGGTCGGCGAGCTGCATCGTCCGATCCTATGGGGATGGGCGGGGGGCCGCGTCAATGGTAGGCGGACGCGATGATCTTCCGCCAGCTGTTCGAGCCCGATTCCTCGACCTGCACCTATCTGCTCGGCTGCCCCGAAACCGGCGCGGCGGCGCTGGTCGATCCGGTGCTGGAGACGGCGGAGCGGGACCTCGAGGCGGTGCGCGCGCTGGGGCTCGAGCTCGCCTGGACCGTGGAGACGCATGTCCATGCCGACCATGTCACCGGGGCCGCGCGGCTGCGCGCGCTCGCCGGCTGCGGAATTGCCTATCCGGACGGCGAGGAAATTGCGGGGGCCGACGCGCGGCTCAGCGAGCTTGCCCCGCTGGCGATCGGCGGCCTCACCCTCCGGCCGCTGTTCACGCCGGGCCATACCGACAACCATCACTGCTATTTCGTGGAAGCCCTCGACGGCCCCTTCGTGCTCACCGGCGACGCGCTGCTGATCGGCGGCTGCGGGCGGACCGATTTCCAGGGCGGCTGCGCGGCGACGCTCTACCGCTCGGTGCACGACAAGCTCTTCGCCCTGCCGGACGAGACCCTGGTCTATCCCGGCCACGATTATCGCGGGCGGCGGGCGAGCAGCGTCGGCGCGGAGCGGCGCGGCAATGCCCGGCTCGGCGGCGGCCGCAGCGCCGAGGAGTTCGTCGCGCTCATGGCGGCGCTCGACCTGCCCTATCCGCGGAAGATCGACCTCGCCGTGCCGGCGAACCGGCGCTGCGGCGCGGCGGCCGAAAGCTGACCAGGAGGACGTGCCTATGATGGCCGTTTCGCTGTTCGCCCTTGAACGCCGGCGCCTTGCCTCCTCCCCTTGTTCCTGCTATGTTCCGACTCGGCTCTTTGCATCGTCCATAGTGATCGACGGAATCGATCAGTCCGCCGCGATCGAGAGGATTTTTATTTTCGCTGAACTTAGTGAACTTCCGGGTGCCCCGGCTGGCGCGCAGGCCCGGTTGACCGGCGCGGGGCCGCCCGGCTAGGGGCCGCGCTTTCCCGCAGCGGAGCGACCCATGACCGACCCCCGTCTCGACGTGCTCGCGATCGGCAATGCGATCGTCGACATCATCGCCGATTGCGACGACGCCTTCCTCGACGCGGAGGGCCTGACCAAGGGCATGATGCGGCTGATCGACGCCGACGAGGCGGTGCGGCTCTACGACCATATGGGAGCGGCGCGCGAGATCAGCGGCGGCTCGGCCGGCAACACCGCCGCCGGGGTCGCCGCGCTCGGCGGCAGGGCCGGCTTCGTCGGCCAGGTCGCGCCCGACCAGCTCGGCGAGTTCTACCGCCACGACCTCACTGCGACCGGCGTCGAGTTCATCACCCCGGCGGCCGATTTCGGCGTGCCGACCGCGCGCTCGATGGTGCTGGTGACCCCGGACGGGCACCGGACGATGAACACCTTCCTCGGCGCCGCCCAGCACCTGCCGGTGGCGGCGCTCGACGATGGCGCAGATCGAAAGCGCGGCGATCCTCTATCTCGAAGGCTATCTGTGGGATCCGGAGACGCCGCGCTATGCGATGATCAAGGCGATCGACGTCGCCCGCGCGGCGGGGCGCAAGATCGCCTTCACCCTGTCCGACACCTTCTGCATCGACCGTCACCGCGACGGCTTCAACCAGCTGATCGACAGCGGCAAGGTCGACATCCTGTTCGCCAACGAGGCCGAGATCCAGGCGCTCGCCGCCATCCCCCATTTCGAGAGCGCGGTGGCGGCGACGGCGGCGCGGGTGCCGCTCCTGGTCGTCACCCGCAGCGAGAAGGGCGCGATCGCGGTGCAGGGCGGCGCGCGCGCGGAGGTGCCGGCGGAGCCGGTGGCAGCCGTGGTCGACACGACCGGCGCCGGCGACCTGTTCGCCGCCGGCTTCCTCGCCGGCCAGGCGCAGGGCCGGAGCCTCGAGCAATGCTTGAGGATCGGCGCGATCGCCGCCGCCGAGGTGATCTCGCATTACGGCGCGCGGCCGGAGGCGGACCTCAAGGCGCTGGTGGCGACGCGCCTGACCTGATCCTCCCCCTGATCCTCCCCTGCATTGGCAGGGGAGGGGGACCATGCGAAGCATGGTGGAGGGGCGTCTTGCGGTTCAAAGAATGCCCCCTCCACCGCACTTCCTGCGCGTGGGGGCGAGATCGTGTCCCCCCGGACACGATCTTGGCTTGCCGGGGGCAAGCCAAAGCCCACGCGCCCTCCCCTCGAAATCGAGGGGAGGATCTAGGATGGCGGCGCGCCTGGGTTGAGGCCCGGCGCCGGCACGTCCACGTCGGGAACGGGCGGCGCCACTTCGGGCGGCGGCTGGGTCGGCTGCGCGGGCTGGGAGGGCTGCGGAGGGGTTTCCGGAGGAGGTTCGGTGGCCATTTCGGGCCAACGCCTCAGGGTCCCTTAAGCTCCAGCGTGTTGCCCGAGGGATCCCGGACATAGACCGAATAGGCATCGCCCCGGGCGCCGCCCCTGATTCCCTCCTCGACGATCTCGACGCCGTGCGCGGCAAGGTGCGCGCGCATCGCCTCGACGTCCCACGCGCCGGTGGCGATGCAGACATGGTCCATGTTGCGCCCGCCCGCGACCGGCGGCCGCCCCCAGGCGCCTTCCGCCGAGCCGATGTCGACGAGGTCGATCAAGGCCGCGCCGGCGCGCAGCTGGAGCATGCCATATTGGGGCAGCCGGTTCTCGACCGCGCAGCCGATCACCTCGCGGTAGAAGCGCTCGGCCGCGGCCATGTCGCCGACCAGCAGGACGACATGGTCGAGGCCTTCGAGCGCGAACGGCGGGCCGCCCACGGGCGCGCTACGGCCGGATGATCGGCTCGCCCGAGGCGTCGGTCGGCGCATCCTCCGGGAATTCCGGCAGCTCCGGCCCGGCGGCGCGCGGCTCGCCCTTGGCCAGCTTCGAGAAGTGCATGCCGTAGATGAAATAGAGGACGATCGCGCCGAGCACGTACCAGGCGAAGAAGATCAGCACGTGGTTCGGCACGGTGCTGATCAGCCAGATGCAGGTCAGGATGCCGAGCGCCGGCACCACCGGATAGAAGGGCACGCGGTAGCCGCGCGGAATCTCCGGATGCGTCCGCCGCAGCCAGATCACCGTCAGGCAGACGATGGCGAAGGCCGCGAGCGTGCCGACCGAGGTGGCGTCGCCGAGGAAGTTGATGTCGAAGAAGCCGCCCGCGCTCGCCACCGCGAGGCCGACGACGAGGGTGTTGATCCAGGGCGTGCGGAACTTGGGATGGACCCGCGAGAATATCGTCGGCAACAGCCCGTCGCGGGCCATGGTGTAGAAGATGCGGGTCTGGCCGTACATCAGCACCAGGATCACCGAAGTGAGGCCGATGATCGCGCCGACCTTGATGGTCGAGGCGAACCAGGCCCATTGCGGCCCGAAGGCGTCGACCGCGACCGCGACCGGATCGGGCACGTTGAGCCGATCGTAGGGGACGATCAGGGTCAGCACGATCGACACCAGGATGTAGATGATCGTGCAGGCGACGAGCGAGCCGATGATCCCGAAGGGCATGTCCTTCGACGGGTCCTTCGCCTCCTGGGCGGCGGTCGAGACCGCCTCGAAGCCGATATAGGCGAAGAACACGATCGAGGCGGCGCGCAGGATGCCGCCCCAGCCGAACTCGCCGTCGACGCCGGTGGCCGCCGGGATGAACGGATCCCAATTGGGGGCGAAGGTGCTCCAGTTCGACAGGATGATGAAGCCGCCGACGAGGATGAAGGCGGTGAGCACGGTGACCTTGATGGCGACGATGATGTTGTTCACCCGCGCCGATTCCGACACGCCGATCACCAGCAGCAGCGCCAGCACCATGCAGACGAGGAAGGCGGGCAGGTTGAAGACGGTGGTGATCGTGGTGCCGTCCGCCAGCTCCTTCGGATAGCCGTAGGGGCCGGTCAGATGCGCCGGGACATGGATGCCGATGTCGCCGAGCAGGCTGACCATATAGCCGGACCAGCCGACCGAGACGACCGACGCGGCGAGCCCGTATTCGAGCAGCAGCAGCGCGCCCATCACCCAGGCGGCGAACTCGCCGATGGTCGTGTAGCTGTAGGTGTAGGCCGAGCCCGAGACCGGCAGCGTCGAGGAGAGCTCCGCATAGCAGAGCCCTGCGAAGGCGCAGACGATGCCGGCGATCGCGAAGGAGATCAGGACGCCCGGGCCGGCGTGGAGCGCGGCGGCATTGCCGGTGCGCACGAAGATGCCGGCGCCGATGATGCAGCCGATGCCGAGGAAGACGAGGTTCCAGGGGCCCAGGGAGCGCTTGAGCTCGCTGCTCGCGGTTTCTTCCTGAACCTGCTGGACGGTTTTGCGCAGCATGATGCGCGCAAGGAAGCCCCGTGGTGCGGCACTCGCCATCGACAATCCCCTTATTTCCGCTGTTTGCGTGCGGCGCGGAGCCTAGCCTCTAATTCGGCAGGGGCAAGCCGGATTCGGCGAAGGGAGGATCAGCGCGCGAGCATCGGCCCGAGGCCCCGGCCGCCGAAGAGGTGGACGTGGAGGTGGGGAACCTCCTGGCCGCCATCGGCCCCGACATTGGCGAGCAGCCGGTAGCCCGGCGCGACCAGGCCTTCGTCGCGCGCGATCCTGCCAACGGCGCGGACGAAGCCCGCAATCTCCGCCTCGGAGGCGCGCGCCGAGAAATCGTCCCAGGAGACGTAGGCGCCCCTGGGAATGACCAGGATGTGGGTCGGCGCCAGCGGCCGGATGTCGTGGAAGGCGAGCGCATGCTCATCCTCGTAGACCTTGTTGCAGGGCAGCTCGCCGCGCAGGATGCGGGCGAAGATGTTGCCCTCGTCATAGGGCTGCGTGGCATCGATCGGCATGAGCGGACTCCCTGGCGGCGGGGATAGAACGCCTTGACCCGGTTATCCACAGCGCTACCACATTGATCTACGATGAGCGACGAGACGCCCGACAGTCTGATTCCCTATGACGAGATCGTGCAGGAAGCGCTGCGCGCGGTGGTCGGACGGGTGCTGGGCGAGGTCGAGGCGACCGGGCGGCTGCCCGGCGAGCACCATTTCTACATCACCTTCAAGACCGCCGCCGCCGGGGTCGACATCCCCCGCCACCTCTCCGAGAAGTTCCCCGACGAGATGACCATCGTCATCCAGAACCGCTTCTGGGACCTGAAGGTGCGCGACGACGGCTTCGAGGTCGGCCTCAGCTTCAACCAGGCGCCGGCCAAGCTCACCATTCCCTTCTCGGCGATCACCGGCTTCGTCGACCCGGCGGTCGATTTCGCGCTGCAGTTCCACGCCCGGGCCGAGGAAGCGGCGCTGGACGAGCATGAGCGGGCGGAGAACGACCCGCCCGCCGCGGAGCCCGCCAGCGACGGGTCCAATGTGGTCTCGGTCGATTTCAGCCGGAAGAAGTAGGCTTCGCAGCCTCGCCTTCCTTGCCGCGCTCGGTGCCGCGGCTCCCGCCGCGGCGCAGGACTTCGGCGAGCCCGCCGACACGTTGCGCTATCCGTTCGTCGCCGCCGTATCGCGTGGCGATCCGGGCGGGCGCGTCTATTTCTGCGCCGGCGCCCTGATCGCGCCGGACTGGGTGCTGACCGCCGCCCACTGCTTTTACACTCCGCGCGGCGGGCGCATCCCCGAGGCCGACCTCTGGGTCGAGGTCGGCGGCCGGCGGCTTGCCGACGTGCCGGAAGCCGGGCAGGTGCGAGTGGCCCGGATCGTCGCCCATCCCGATTACGATCCGAACAGCCAGGCCAACGACATCGCCCTGATCCGGCTGGAACGGATCGCCGGCCCGCTGATCGCGGAGGTCGAGGCGAGGGGCGCCGCGCCGCCGTCGCGGGGGACGGTGCTTGGCTTTGGCAGCTTCTACGAGGGGCGGCTCGCGGCCAATGCCCTGCTGAGCTCGGGCGCGCCGGCAGCGCAGGTCTCGGATCGCCTCCGCCAGGCGGCGGTCCAGACGATCGGCGCCGAGGCCTGCGCGGACCGGCTCGGTGACAATGCGTCGCCGCTCGCGCCCTCGCAGCTCTGCGCCGCCGCCGGCGCACGCGAAACCTGCGTCGGCGATTCCGGCGCGCCCCTCGTCGTCGAGACCGGCACCGCCGACCGGGTAGCGGGGATTGTCAGCCTCGGCTCGGGCTGCGGCGCGGACCGGCCGGTCACCGTTTACACGCGGGTCGCACCCTATGCGGACTGGATCGCGGTGACGATCGCCGCTCGCTAGTCCCTTCACCCGCGCGGCCGATCGTTCTACGAGGACAGGCGCCTTAGCCAAGGGAGCAGTGATGAACGGCAGCACCCGGATCGAGAGCGACAGCTTCGGGACGATCGAGGTTCCGGGCGACGCCTATTGGGGCGCGCAGACCCAGCGCTCGATCGGGAACTTCCCGTTCGGGCCGCGCGAGCGGATGCCGGTGGAGCTCGTCCATGCGCTCGGCTTCGTCAAGCAGGCCGCGGCCCGGGTCAACGCCCGCGGGGGCTCGCTCGACGCCCGTCTCGGCGAGGCGATCCAGCAGGCGGCGGGCGAAGTCGCGGCCGGCCATCTCGACGACCAGTTCCCCCTGGTGATCTGGCAGACGGGGTCGGGCACCCAGTCCAACATGAACGCCAACGAGGTCATCGCCGGGCGCGCCAACGAGATCCTGACCGGCAAGCGCGGCGGCAAGGAGCCGGTCCATCCCAACGACCATGTCAACAAGGCGCAATCGTCCAACGACTGCTTCCCGACCGCGATGCACGTCGCCGCGGCGCGCGCCGTGCACCAGCGCCTGCTCCCGGCCCTGCAGGTCCTCCACCGCCGCCTCGCCGCCCAGGCGCAGGACTGGGACCGGATCGTCAAGATCGGCCGCACCCACCTCCAGGACGCGACCCCGCTGACCCTGGGCCAGGAATTTTCCGGCTATGCCCACCAGGTCGACGCGGGGATCGCCCGGGTCGAGGCGGTACTGCCGCGGCTCCACCAGCTTGCCCAGGGCGGCACCGCGGTCGGCACCGGCTTGAACGCGCCCGAGGGGTTCGGCGAGAAGTTCGCCGCCGAGATCGCGCGGCTGACCCAGCTGCCCTTCACCAGCGCGCCCAACAAGTTCGAGGCGCTTGCCGGCCACGACACCCTGGTCGAGCTGTCGGGCGTGCTCAACGTGATCGCGGTGTCGCTGACCAAGATCGCCAACGACGTGCGGCTGCTCGGCTCCGGCCCGCGCTGCGGGCTCGGCGAGTTGCGGCTTCCGGAGAACGAGCCGGGCAGCTCGATCATGCCGGGCAAGGTCAACCCGACCCAGGCCGAGAGCCTGACCATGGTCGCCGCGCAGGTGATGGGCAACCATGTCGCGGTCACCGTCGGCGGGCTGCAGGGCCATATGGAGCTGAACGTGTTCAAGCCGCTGATCGGCGCCGCGGTGCTGCGCTCGATCGACCTGCTCGCCACCGGCATGGAGAGCTTCACCGCACGCTGCCTCGACGAGATGGCGCCGGACGAGGCGCGGATCGCCGAGCTGATGAACCGCTCGCTGATGCTGGTCACCGCGCTGGCGCCCGAGATCGGCTACGACAATGCCGCCAAGATCGCCAAGCACGCCCACGAAAAGGGCCTGACGCTGAAGGAGGCGGGCCTTGAGCTCGGCCTGGTCGACGAGGCGACATTCGATCGGGTGGTCAGGCCCGAGAACATGTTGGGGCGCTAGAAAAGGCTCCGGCCTCCTGACCGGTCGAACCACTGCCCGGGTCATCGTTCAGCGCGCGGATTTGCGGTCGCGAGCTTTATAATATTCGATCGCTCCCTCCAGCGAGCAATGGCGATAGGGGGGATCGCAGGTGTCGGGAACGCCGTTTGCATGGTCCGCCCCGGTTGCTTCGACAGCGGCCTCGAAGACCCTGTCGGCCAGCGCGGTGAGTGAATTCAGGAGCCGACTTTTCTTCGCATCCGCTTCCCGAAATCTCATTGTGAACGCCCGCCGCGCATTTTTTGACAAGGTGGTGGATGCGATGACCTCCCTCGCAATAGCATTCATTTCATCGAATTTTCGGGCCAGGCTTTCCATTTGCTCCCAGATGGTCGCTCTCCAAACCTCCCTGTAGAGAGGCGCCGGCTTCACCACGAGATGCTCGGTCTGCTCGACGACGCGCCCCTTCACGTCGTGCTTCCTTTTCACACGAAGGCCGAAATTTGGCGTGAGCAGGAAAAAGATCGAATCGACCTCCCAGGTGAGGCTCTTGGGAAGGGACAGAAAGCGAACGAGCGGCCCCGCCATGGCCGGCTCTACCGCCGGTCCCAAGAAGTCGATCTCCTTGCGGAACTCAGCTTCCGTTTCGTCGATGAGGTTCCGCGAGCGCAGGGATTTGGCGAGCGCCTGGTGAAGCTTGGGACAGTCGGTCCTGGAATGGAATGGATGGAAATAATCGTCGAATGAGTGGGCAAAGACCAGCTCGACGTGCGTTACGACCCACCAATCGAACCACAGCACGCGCTCGACAATAGCTTCACGCATAGGCTGCCATTTCCGGCGCTCGATCCTGCTCAGCGTGAATGGGAGGACGATTACGATCAGGAGCACTTCGAGAACGAAGAAGCCGAGACCGACTTCGATATTCTCCCAAAGCCCTTGGCTCAGGCCGAACGGACCAACCGCGCTGCTTTCCGGCGCGCTCATCATCCCGACTGCCACGCCCGGATCGCGTCGCTCGGAGAGATGAGCATAATGACGTTCAGCGCCAGATTGTCGCGAATGACCCAGAGGGTCAGCAGCTCGAAGCCGAGCGCCAGCGCCACCGTTCCCCACACCGGCAGCCGCCGGGCGATGCCGAAGCCGACGATCATCCAGATGACGTCGGCCGCCGAGTTGATCACCGCGTCGCCGGTATAGCCGAGCGCGATCGTCGCCTCGCGATAGCGGTCGATGATGACCGGGCTGTTCTCGAGGATCTCCCACGCCGCCTCGATCACCACCGCGCCGATCAGCCGGTCGCCGGGCGGGTTGCGACGCAGGAACAGCCAGCCCAGCCAGTAGAAGAGGAAGCCGTGGATGATGTGGCTCGGCGTGTACCAGTCGGCGAGATGCTGGCTGTTGTCGGGGCCGTGCACGGTGCCGACCCAGAGCTTGACGGTGCCGCAGGTGCAGATCGGCGAGCGGCCCATCCACAAGAGGATCGCGGCCATCACCGCAACAAGCGCGAAAGCGATGAGCCAGTATTTGCGGGGAATCAGCGGAGTGTTCGTCATGTCTCGAGCATCTCCTTGAGCTTCATCACCGTATTGTAATTGCGGGCAGTGCCGGGCGAGCCAGTCGCGCGGTCGATCAGCGACGGAGTGAGCTTCGAGGTGCCGGCGCCTTCGGGATAGTGGAACCAGAGCGCGTCGCCGGCGCGCTTCACCCTTTCACCGGCAATCGCGCGCGCCTGGATGACCTCCTCGGCGCCCTTGGCCGGAGGCTGCTTGGAGAGGAGCAGCATCAGCCGGTTGGGCTCGTCCTTCGCCACTTGCTTGAAGGGATTGCCGGCCGGGTAACGCGCCCACTCCGCGGCAGTACGGACGATCACCGGCACGTCGAGGGCGAAGCGCTTCGCGATCGCCTGCTCGAGCGCTCGCCCGACCGCTTCGGGCTTGCCGATCGCCGCGAACACGACGTTGCCGCTCTGGATGTAGGTGGCGGCATCCTCGAAGCCCAGCTCGGCGCAGAGCGCCCGCAGCTCGGCCATCGGCAGCTTTCGCCCCCCGACATTGACCGCCCGCAGCAATGCGACCATCCGCGTCATCGCCCCGGGCTTAGCCTATTGACGCGCCCCTGTCCGCTCCGCCAGTAGCGGCCATGGAAATCGAAAGCGCCTTCCAGCGGCGGGGACTGCTCTACGTCCTCTCGAGCCCCTCGGGCGCGGGCAAATCGACGATCGCGCGGATGGTGATGGAGAGCGACGACGGCGTCGCCATGTCGATCTCCGCAACCACCCGGCCGATGCGCGCCAGCGAGCTGGACGGGCGCGACTATCATTTCGTCAGCGATACCGAGTTCGACGAGCTGATCGACAAGGAGGCGTTCCTCGAATGGGCGCACGTTTTCGGCTTTCGCTACGGGACGCTGAAGAGCGAGGTGATGAAGGTGATCGAGGGTGGCCGCGACGTGCTGCTCGACATCGACTGGCAGGGCACGCAGCAGCTCAAGCAGGTCGATCCCGACATCGTGCGGGTGTTCATCCTGCCGCCCTCGATGGAGGAGCTGGAGCGGCGCCTGCGCAACCGCCGTACCGACAGCGACGCGACGATCGCCCGCCGCATGGATCGCGCCGCGGCCGAGATCAGCCATTGGGCCGAATATGACTACGTCCTCATCAACAACGATGCCGAGAAATGCACGGAGCTGGTCCACAACATATTGAAGGCCGAGCGGCTGAAGGCGACGCGGCGCGTCTTCCTCCACGATTTCGTCCGCCAGCTGATCGGCTGAGCCGGTTCCCACCTCCCTCTCGTTGGTCTAGTCTTACCGGAAAACAGGGAGGATCGGCATGGTACGCATGATCATCGGCGCCGCGGCGGCGGCCATCGCGATGTTCTTCATCGGCTTCGTCTTCTTCGGCACGCCTCTGGCCAAGCTGGGAATGGCGAGCCTCGACGACAGCCAGGCGGCCGCCGTGCAGCAGAGCCTGGCCGCCAATCTGCCGCGGACCGGCACCTATTCGGTGCCCGGCATGGATACGCAGGCGCAGACCAACATGTTCTCGCAAGGGCCGATCGCGACGGTCCACTACAATATCGGCGGCTTCGCGGCGATGGACACCATGTCGCTGGTCAGCGGCCTCGTGCTCAACTTCGTCGTCGCGCTGCTGATCGGCCTCGCGCTGATCGGGATCGACGGGCGCGTCTCAGATTTCGCCTCGCGGGCGCGGGTGGCGGTGATCATCGCCCTCGCCGCGACCGCCTTCGCGCATCTCGGCGAGCCGATCTACTGGCACCACGACTGGGGGCATTTCATCTACCTGTTCGTCGCCGACGGGCTGATGCTCGCCGTGGCGGGGCTGATTCTCGCCTGGTTCCTGCCGCGCGCGCCGGTGGCGATGGTGCCCGCGGACGCGCCCACGGAAGTCTAGAGCAAAGCGAGGAAGCGCGAGGCAGCCTCGAAGTCGCGGCGCCGCGCCGCCAGCGCCTGGGCGGCCTCCGCGTCCTCGCCCCATTGCCCGGCCTGCCAGCTCTCGTCGAGCGTGGCGGCCGTCCAGGCGGCGTCGAGGCCGATCCCCCCTTCGGCCAGCGCCAGGGCGATCAGCAGCGAGCCGGAGATGGTGACCAGCGGCGACAGGCCGGCGAGCGCGAAGGCATCGCGCGCGGCGAGCGCGGCGTGGAGGCGCTCGATCGTCTCGGGCGGCTGCGGCATGTGCATCACCCCCGAGGCGAGCTCGAACACCGCGTCGTAGCGCTGCTGCCCCCAGGCCAGCACCGGGTCCCAATGCTCGGCCTGGCGCGCGACCAGCGCCGGCGGGCCCTCCGCGCGATAGCAGACGAGGTCGCTTTCCCCGTAGGCGGCGAGGCCGGCGGCGAAGGCGGCGGCGTCCGGCGCGACCCGGTCGATCGCGGCATTGGCGAGGCCGGTCAGCGGCATGGCGCGCGGGTCGATCTGCCGATCCTGCGCGTTCCATTCGTCGGCGACCGCCTCGGCGAGCAGCGCATTGGGCAGCGCCAGCGCCTCGCCCGACGGCGTGCGCACCGGGCGGCCGTCGAGCAGGATCCGGTTGCCCTCGCCGGCCTCGGCCGTCCGGTAGAAGCGCTTCACGGCCCGGGCGGGCTGCGCCAGCGCGCCGCATACCATTTGGGCCCGAAGAAGCTGACCACGAGCGCCACGATCGCGATCGGGAAGCCGATGAAATGGCCGCCCTCGACGATCACGTCGCTCTGCCACAGCACCAGCGCGAACAGCACCACCGCGGTGGCGCCGATCCGGATCAGGTTCATGACGATGAAGCGGTTGCGCCAGAGCGCCTCTTCGTGCGGATCGGTCATGCGAAGGTCCTCGTCAGGGCGATGATGTCGCGGGGATGGGCGACGACATGGTGGGCGCCGGCGCGGAGCAGCTCGTCGGCGGCATGATAGCCCCAGAGCGCGCCGATCGCGGTGGCGCCCGCCGCGCGCGCCATCGCCATGTCGTAGCTGGTGTCGCCGATCATCAGCGTGGTTTCGGGCGCCGCGCCGGCCTCCGCCATCGCCGCCTCGATCATCGAGGGGTGCGGCTTGGAGGGGTGCAGGTCGGCGGTCTGCAGGGTGACGAAGCGGCCGGCGAGGCCGTGCGCTTCCAGGCAGAGCCCGAGCCCGCGGCGCGACTTGCCGGTGGCAACCCCGAGCAGCCAGCCGTCGGCGGCGAGCGCCTCGATCAGCTCGGCGACGCCGTCGAACAAGGGCTCCTCGACCAGCCCGTCGCCGCGCAGCGCCTGGAATGCGCTCTTATAGCCTTGGGCGAGCGCTTCATGGGTGCCGGGCTCGCCCTCCGGCAGCATCTGCTGCATCGCCTCGACCAGGCTGAGCCCGACCACCGAGCGGGTCCGCGCCCGCGCGGGGCGCTCCAGCCCCGCCTCGGCGAAGCAGGCCTCCATCGCCGCGCAGATGCTGTGCTGGCTGTCGACCAGGGTGCCGTCGCAGTCGAAAAGGGCGAGGCGGTTCATCATTCCTCCCCTCGATTTCGAGGGAGGATTGCTCGCGCATCAGCGCCGCCATTGCGGGGTCGAAGGGCTCCAGCCCGGCTGCCGCCGCTTCGAGCTGGCCGGGCTTGTTCTGGCCGAGCTTGCGGGTGCCGCGCAGATCCTCGATCGCCAGCTCGTACCCGGTGATCGCCTTCAGCATCGCCTCGAACCGGCCCGGGCCCATCTTGGCGCGCGTCCAGGCCGGCTTGGGCGCGAGCCGGGCCTCGTGGGCGGCGCTGAGGTCGTCGAGCAACGCGGCCAGCTCCGCCTCGTCGAGCCGGCGCAGCGGCCCCTCCGCCTCGACCGCGAGATAGTTCCAGGTCGGCACCTGGTCGGGCACGCCGTACCAGTCCGGGCTGATATAGGCGTCGGGGCCGAGGCAGGAGACGATCGCGCGCTTGCCCTCGAGCGCGCCGGCGCGGTTGCCGCGCGAGACGTGGAAGCGCAGCCGGTCCGGCCCGGCGACCACCACCGGGGCATGGACCAGGACCGGCCCGTCGGCGGCGATCGTGCAGAAGGCGATGTCGGCGAGGAAGGCCAGCATCGCCTCCCGGTCCTGCCAGGCGAAGGCGCGGTTCGGATGCATCAGCCCCGCCCGCGCGAGCGTCGCTCGCCGCGGCGCTGCTTGCGGCGGGCCTTGGCCGCGGCCGAGACGGCCTTGCGGCGGCCCTCCGCCGTCTCCGAGAATTTCACCTCGTCGAGCGGCAGGTCGCCGAGCGCCGGATCGAAGCCGAGCGAAGCCATGGTCGCCGCGAAATGCTCGGGCAGCTCGGCGGTGACGTCGATCGCCGCTCCCCGTCGGGATGGTCGATCCTGAGCCGCCGCGCGTGCAGGTGAAGCTTGCGGCTGATCGCCCCGGTCAGGAACGCGTCCTGCCCGCCATATTTGCCGTCGCCGAGGATCGGGTGGCCGATCGCCAGCATGTGCACGCGCAGCTGGTGGGTGCGCCCGGTCAGCGGCTGCAGCTCGACCCAGGCGGCGCGGTTGCCGGCGCGCTCGATCACCCGGTAGCGGGTGCGGGCCGGCTGGCCCTCCTCGCCTTCCTCGACGTGCATCTTCTCGCCGCCGGTGCCCGGCTGCTTGGCGAGCGGCAGGTCGATCATCCCGTCCTCGACCGCGGGCACGCCGACGACGATCGCCCAATAGACCTTGCGCGCGGCGCGGCCGGAAAAGCTCTTCGAGAAAGCGGCGGCCGCGCGCGGCGTGCGCGCGACCAGCAGCACGCCCGACGTGTCCTTGTCGAGCCGGTGGACCAGCTTCGGCCGCGACGCTCCGTCTTCGGCGAGGCCGTCGAGCAGCCGGTCGAGATGATCCTTGGTCCCGGTCCCGCCCTGGGTGGCGAGGCCGGGCGGCTTGTTGACGACGATCGCGGCCTTGTCCTCGTGGATCACCAGCGAGCGGACGAAATCGACCTCGTCCTCGCTCAGCGCCGCGCGCTTCGGCGCGCGCCTGGGCGCCGGCGCCTCCTCGCCCTGCGGCGGCACGCGGATGCTCTGGCCGGCGAGGATGCGGTCGCCGGGCGCGGCGCGCCTGCCGTCGAGGCGCAGCTGCCCGGTCCGCGCCCAGCGCGACACCTGGCCGAAGCTCACCTCGGGCAGGTTGCGCCGGAACCAGCGGTCGAGGCGGATGCCGTCATCGTCCGGCGCGACGGCGAAGGTGCGGACCTGATCGGCGCTCATCGCGCCGGATGTAGCGGCGCGCGGCGGGAGGCGCCAGCCTTAGCCCTCCCCCTTGATGGGGGAGGGTTGGGTGGGGGTGACCGTGGAGATGAATCCCGAGCGCAACGGAGAGTCCACCCCACCCCAACCCCTCCCCATCAAGGGGAGGGGCTAATGGGCCCGCGTGTACGCTCCCTAGCGCCCGTTGTTGACGATCAGCGCGACCTCGGAGCCGGCGCGGGCCGGGGTGACGATCAGGTAGAAGGCGCTCTCGCCCCTTGTGCCGCCGAGCACCTGATCGGCGCCGCGGGCCTGCTGCTCGGCCGAATAGCCGGCGCGCGAGGCGAGGCTGCGATAATATTCGAGCACCCGGTTGTGCGGGTCGGCGGTGGTGAAGGTGACGACGCGCATCCGGCAGCCGCCATGGTCGTTGCCCGCCGCCTCGGTGACGCGGCCGCCCGGATAAGCGGGGAACTCGGCCGGCATCCGCCCCGCCCATTGCGGGCCATAATCGAAGCCGGCGCCGCACGAGGCGGCCGAGGGCGGCGCGGCGGCGGCGCCGGTGGCGGCGGCGGCGCGCTGCGCCCGGACCGGGCTCTGGCCGGGCCGCGCGTCGGCCGGATATTGCGCCTGCACCGGGGTCTCGGGCGGGCGGACCGCGTTGCGGTTGGCCTGCTGGTTGAGGTTGGGATCGACCATGATCTGGTCTTCGAGCGCGCTGGTCAGCGCCGGATCGGCGCCGTTGGCGATCAGCTCGTTGTCGATCGCGGCGAGATTGTCGTCGGCGCCGCGGTTGCAGGCGGCGAGCGAGCAGCAGTCCGGCAAGGGCGCAGCTGCGAAGCAGGGCGGAGCGTGTGGGCATATGACGACCTCTCTTGAGCGCCCTATGCCCTATTCGGCGGTCCAATGGGTGAGGGAATATGGTTAACGCGGCGGCTTCGCCGGGGATGTCCCAGAACTGGACTGCCAGTAGGCGAAGGTTTCGGCCTGCACCGAGGCGATGAAGCGGGCCGCCTCGGGGCCCTCCCACGGCCCCGCATAGCCGCGCGAGGCGCCGCCGCCGGCGACCCACCAGCCCTGCCCCGGAATGCCGTCGCTGGCGCGCACCACCAGCACCGCCAGCTCGGGCTCGCCGCAGCGCCTCCGCCTCGCGGTCGATCTCGCCGAGCATGGCGCAAAGCGCGCGCATCTTCGGCCGCGTGAAGCGGTAGCCGAGATGCTCGAGCAGCTCGCCATAGCTCAGCGCCACCCCGGCGCGGGCCGCGGCGACGAGATGGGCGCGCACCTCGGCGGGGTCGGCCAGCGGCGCCGCCATCATCCTCTCCTGCATTTGCAGGGGAGGATCATTGCCGGTCGGTGAGCACCACCCGTCCCTCGGTGCCGCCGTCCCGGCGCGCGATGAGGCGGACGCGGAAGTTGCCGTCATTGCCGCGGGTGGCGCCCGCGATCAGCCAGCCGCTGCCCTCGCGGCTCGCGCTCGCCACCGTGAATTCGGGCGCGCGGGCCGGATCCCGGTACCAGGCGGCGACCAGGTCCGGCGCGTCGGCGCTGATGAAGGCGAGCTCCACCTCCCCGTCCGACCTGCTGTCGTCGCGGCCGCCCTCGACGTGCATGCCGCTGAACCTCGAATGGGGGTAGATGATGTCGCTGTCCCCCTCCATGTCCGCCTCGCGGCGAATGCCCTCGGGGATGTTGATCTTGAGATCGAAGCCGGGGGCGTGGATCGACAGCCGGCCTTCCTCGGCCTTGCCCTCGGCGCCGGCGGTCCGATTCGCCTGGCCGGCGTCGGCGTCGTTGCCGACCCGGGCCTCGCAGGCGCCGAGCGCCAGCGCCGCAATGGCGCCGAGCGGGAGCAGTCTCAAGCGGGTCATCGCGCGATCCTCCACATCGTCCGTGCCAGAATAGCTGTATTACCCTTCTAATACAACGGGCGAGCTTGCCCGCCCGCATTGCCTCCCCTAACGCGCGGCGATGGCCGACGACCCCAGCCAGACCCGCGCCGGCCTCCTCTTCGGCCTCGCCGCCTATCTGATCTGGGGCGTGATGCCGCTCTACTTCAAGCTGCTGAGCGAGGTCGCGCCGGCCGAGATCGTCGCCCACCGCATCCTCTGGTCGCTGGTCTTCCTCGGCGTGCTGGTCGCGCTGTGGCGGCGCTGGGCGGCGATCCGCGCCGCCGCCGCGACCGGCAAGGTGCTGATCACGCTGATCGTCACCGCCCTGCTGATCGCGGTCAACTGGCTGGTCTACATCTATGCGGTGGTGAGCGGCCACGTGCTGGAGGGCAGCCTCGGCTATTATCTCAACCCGCTGGTCAACGTGCTGTTCGGGGTGGTGCTCTTGAAGGAGCGGCTGAGCCGCGCCCAGGTCTTCGCCTGCCTGCTCGCCGGCGCCGGCGTCGCCGTGCTCGCCGCGGGCGCCGGCTCGGGCCTGTGGATCAGCCTGACGCTGGCGATCAGCTTCGCCTCCTACGGCTTCCTGCGCAAGGTCGTCTCGGTCGACGCGCTCGAGGGGCTGTGGGTGGAGACCGCGATTCTGGCGCCGGTCGGCGCTCGCTTATCTGATCTGGCTGCAGGCGGAGGGCAGCGGCCAGCTCGGCCGGCTCGGCGCCGACGTCGACGCCTATCTGATCCTCGGCGGCGCGGTGACGGCGACGCCGCTGCTGCTGTTCACCGCGGCGGCGCGGCGGCTGCCTTATTCGACGCTCGGCTTCCTCCAATATATCGCGCCCTCGCTGCAGTTCCTGCTCGCGGTGGCTGGCGTTCGGCGAGCATTTCATCGCGCGCCCACGCAATCTGCTTCGGCGCGATCTGGGCCGCGCTCGCCATCTTCGGCGTCGAGGGGGTGCGCGCCGCCCGCTCGCGGGCCGCCGCCATGCCTTGAGCCCAAAGCGAAAAGCACGGCATCCTCGCCGCGCTTCGCGATCGGAGGCCAGCGATGAAGACCGACCCCAGAATCGACGCCTATATCGAGCGCCAGGCGGATTTCGCCAGGCCGATCCTCGCCCACCTGCGCGAGATCCTCCATGCCGCCTGCCCGGAATGCGAGGAGACGCTGAAATGGAGCTCGCCCAGCTTCGTCTACAAGGGCAAGATCCTGGCCGGCTTCGCGGCGTTCAAGGCGCATGCCGCCTTCGGCTTCTGGGCCGGCAACCAGATTCTCGAGACGGGGGCCAGGCAGGAAAGCGCGATGGGGCAGTTCGGCCGGCTGACCTCGCTCGACGATCTGCCCCCGCGCGCGACCTTGATCGAGCTCGCGAAGAAGGGGATGAGGCTGATCGACGACGGGGTGAAGCCGGTCCGCAACAAGACCGCCAAGCCGCCGCTCACCGTGCCGCAGGATTTGCGCGCCGCGCTCGACGCGGTGCCGGCGGCGGCCGCGACCTTCGCCGGCTTCCCACCGTCCTGCCAGCGCGAATATGTCGAATGGGTCACCGAGGCGAAGCGCGACGAGACCCGCGCCAAGCGCCTCGCCCAGGCGGTCGAATGGATGGCCGAGGGCAAGCGGCGGAACTGGAAATACGAGAATTGCTGACGGGCTAGGTCGCGTTGCCTGCCGCCGCATTGCCCTGCGTGCTCGGCGGGGCGGTGGGATCGGGGGGCATCGGCGGCACCGGCCGGCATTGCGGCAGGCCGAGCTGCCCAGCCTCGCTGCAGTCGCGGACCTGCACGTCTTCGTTGGGGGCGATGTAGACCGCCCAGTGGCGGCCGTCCCCGCACCGCGCCACCCACATCGCCATGCCCTGATAATCCTGCTGATAGGCGCCGCGCTCGACCCGCGGGCAGCGCTTGCCGTTGGCCCGGATCGCGCGCATCAGCCCGATCCGCTGGTTCAGGGGCGTCAGCGCCTGCAGCCGGTCGCTGCCCGGATTCTCGATGCGGATCGCGGCATTTTCGGCGGACGGCACCTCGGTGTCGCCGCAGCCGGCCAGCGCCAGGGCCAGCAACGCGCAGACGGGCAGACTCTTCATCTCAAACCTCCTTGGCGTCCAATGAGCGAGCCGGAGCTTGGTTGCCTCAGCCCGCTCCGGCGGGCTGCGCGGCCTGGTCGCGATAGGCGGCGCGCAGGCTGACCTTGTCGATCTTGCCGGTGCCGAGCTTGGGCAAGGGCGCGTCGGCGAACCAGAGCTGGGCCGGCAGCTTGAACTGGGCGAGCCGGCCGGCGAGGAAGGCGGCCAGCGCCGCCGCGTCGAGCCCGCCCGCCTCGCACCAGACCACTGCGGCGGGGACCTCGCCGAGCCGCTCGTCGGGCACGCCGAACACGGCGACCTCGGAGACGGCCGGGTGGGCGTAGATCGCCGCCTCGACTTCCTGCGCGCTGATATTCTCGCCGCCGCGGATGATGATGTCCTTCTTGCGGTCGACGATGAACAGATAGCCGTCCTCGTCGAGATAGCCGATGTCGCCGGTGCGCAAATAGCCGTCGGCGGTGAAGGCGGCGCGCGTCGCCGCCTCGTCGTTCCAATAGCCGCGGATGTTGGAGGCCGCGCGGATGCCGATCTCGCCGCGCACGCCGGCGGGCAGGTGGGCGTCGCCCTCGGCCAATATGGCGAGCTCGACGATCGGCTTCTGGGCGCGCCCGGTCGAGGCGGGCTTCTCGTGATAGTTGGACCAGAAATTGCCGCAGCCGGCCGCGTTGGTCTCGGTGAGGCCGTAGCCGAGCGCCGGCTGCGCGCCCGCGAAGCTCTGCTCAAGCCGGGCGACGTGCGCGACCGGGCGCGGCGCGCCGCCGGCGGCGATGTCGGTCATGCTGGAGAGGTCGTATTTGTCCCGGTCCGGATGCTGCATCAGCTCCAGGCTCATCGTCGGCACGCCGACGAAATAGGTGATCCCCTCCTGCTCGATCAGCCGCAGCGCCTCGCCCGGGTCCCATTTCGGCATCAGCACCATGGTCCGGCCGATCACGAAGCTGTTGAGCAGCACCGGCACCTCGCCGGTGACGTGAAACAGAGGCACGTTGACCAGGGTCCTCGGGTCGGGGACCGTCTCGCCCCGGCTCTCCTTGATCCCGCGCAGGGTGGCGAGGCCGATCGTGTAGCAATAGACGCCGGTGGTGACCTGACGGTGGGTGGAGACCGCGCCCTTGGCGGCGCCGGTCGAGCCCGAGGTGAACAGGATGGTGGCGTCGTCCCCGGGGCCCACCTCCGGCAGGTCGGCCTCGCCGTCGCGTTCGAGCAGGGGCGCGAGCGCCTCGTCCAGCTTCTGCCCGGCGGGGAGCGCGACGGTCGGAATATTGCAGCCGCCGGCCTTCAGCAGCCGCGCCCGGGTCTCGTCGGCGATGATCAGCTCCGGCGCCGAGAGATCGAGGGCGTGGCGCATCTCGTCCGCCTGCCACCAGCCGTTGATCAGGGTGGCGATGCCGCCGGCCTTGAGGATCGCCATATAGGCGACGATCCAGGCCGGGCAGTTGCGCATCGCGAGCGCGACCCGGTCGCCCTTGCCGACGCCCCAGCTCCCGGCCAGCCGCCGCGCCAGCGCGGTCGAGCGCGCGCCCAATTCGCCAAAGCTTAGCCGTTCCTCGCCCGCGACCACGCCCTCGACGGCGCCGTTCAGCGCGCAGAAGGCGTCGAACAGCAAGGGCAGCGTCGGCGGCAGGTTGGTGACGATCGCCCGCCCCTCGTCGTCCTTGCCGATGACGAACGGGCCGCCCTCGCCGGTCACTGCCGCCAGCACTGCGTCGAACGCGCGGTCGAGCTCGCTCGGCATGCCTTGGATCGCCCTCTCTCTCGCTTTGCCTTTTGTTCGCCCCTCACTATGAAGGCGCGAGCCTGAAGGGGGAAGCCTTGATCGACGCCTTACTGACATCGCTGGCGGCGGCAAGCGGGCCGCAGGGACCGCTCGGTCTCAGCCCGATCGCGCTCGATCTCGGCCAGATCGAGCTGTTCGGCCGGACCTTCCATCCCGTGCTGCGCTGGTACAGCCTCGCTTATCTCGCCGGCATCGTCATCGGCTGGTGGTACCTGCTGCGGCTGATCCGCGCGCCCGGCGCGCCGATGGCCCGCCGCCACGCCGACGACATGGTGTTCTACGCCACCCTCGGCGTCATCCTCGGCGGCCGGCTCGGCTATGTGGCCTTCTACAAGCCGGCCGATTATTGGCGCGAGCCGCTGGAGATCCTGCAGCTGTGGGACGGCGGCATGTCGTTCCACGGCGGCGTGATCGGGGTCAGCCTCGGCATCTTCTACATGGCCTGGCGGCAGCGGCTCGATTGGCTGCGGATCCACGATTATGTCGCCTGCTGCATCCCGCCCGGCCTGTTCCTCGGCCGGCTCGCCAATTTCGTGAACGGCGAATTGTGGGGCGGCGAGACCAGCCTGCCCTGGGCGGTCCGCTTCCACGAGGGCTATGCCGCCGGCGTGCCGCTGTTCGGCCCGCCCCGCCACCCGAGCCAGCTATACGAGGCGCTGCTCGAGGGCCTGCTGCTGTTCTTCATCCTCTGGTACATGTTCTGGAAGACCCGGGCCCGCCACCAGCCCGGCCGGCTGGTCGGCGTCTTCATCCTCGTCTACGGCGTCAGCCGCTTCCTGATCGAGTTCGTCCGCGAGCCGGACGCGCACCTGGTCGACTTCGTCGCCAGGACCGGCCTGCATATGGGCCAGTGGCTGTCGCTGCCGATGATCCTCGGCGGCCTCTATCTCGTCCTCACCGCCGCCAAGCGCGAGGCACGCGTGAAACCGGTGCCGGCTGATGAGCCCGCCGCCGGGTGATCTGGCCGAGCGGCTGCGCCGTCGCATAACGATGCACGGTCCGATCAGCGTCGCCGACTATATGGCCGAGGCGAACGCGCATTATTATGCGACCCGCGACCCGTTCGGGGCGGCCGGCGACTTCGTCACCGCGCCGGAGATCAGCCAGATCTTCGGCGAGCTGGTCGGCGTCTGGCTCGCCGACCTCTGGCAGCGCGCCGGCCGGCCCGCGGGCGCCCATTATGTCGAGCTCGGCCCGGGCCGCGGGACGCTGGCCGCCGACGCGCTGAGGGCGATGCGCGGCGCCGGCCTCGACCCGCCGGTCGAGCTCGTCGAGACCAGCCCGGTCCTGCGCGCCGCCCAGGCCGAGCGGCTCGCCGGGCGCTGGCACGACGACCTCTCCACGCTGCCGGGCGAGGGTGCGCTGCTGGTCGTCGCCAACGAGTTTTTCGACGCGCTGCCGATCCGGCAGCGCAACCGCCGCGGGGAGGAAATCCTCGTCGGCCTGGACGGCGATCGGTTCGTCCGCGACGGCGAGGTGGATTGCGAGGATTCGCCCGCCTCGATCGCGCTGGCGCGGACGCTGGCCGGGCGCCTGGCCGCGCAGGGCGGCGCCGCCCTGATCGTCGATTACGGCCATGCCGGCAACGGGCGGGGCGACACGCTGCAGGCGGTGTCCCGCCATGCCTTTGCCGGCCCGTTCGAGGCGCCGGGGGAGCGCGACCTTACCGCCCATGTCGATTTCGGCGCGCTCGCCGCCGCCGCCCGCGCCGGCGGCCTTCGCGTCTTCGGCCCGGTCGGCCAGGGCGAATGGCTGGACGCGATGGGCCTGGGGCTGCGCGCCGCCGCACTCGCCAAAGCGGCGCCGGAGCGGGGGGCGGAGATCGCCGACGCGCGCGACCGGCTGAGCGCGCCCGGTCGGATGGGGCGGCTGTTCAAGGTCGTGGCGCTCGTCGCGCCCTCCTGGCCCGAGCCGGCGGGATTTTGAGATGAGCGCGATCGCCTATCGCGACGGGGGCGTGGCCGACGCGGCCTTGATGGCCCGGCTCGGCGCGCGCAGCTTCGCCGAGACGTTCGGCCATCTCTACACCCCCGACAACCTCGCCGCTTTCCTCGAAAATCACAGCGAGGCGAGCTGGCAAAGCGAGCTCGCCGACCCGTGCTACGCGGTGCGGATCGCGGAAGCCGGCGGGGAGGCGATCGGCTATGCCAAGCTCGGGCCGCCGTCGCTGCCGTTCCCGGTCGACGGGCCGACGGCCGAGCTCAGGCAGCTCTACGTGCTGAAGCCCTGGCAGGGCGAAGGGGTGGCCGCGACGCTGATGGACTGGGTGATCGCGGAGGCGCGGCGGCACGGCGCCGGGGCGCTCTATCTCTCGGTGTTCGTCGACAATGCGCGGGCACGGCGCTTCTACGCGCGCTACGGCTTCGAGGCGGTCGGGCGCTACGACTTCATGGTCGGCACCCATGCCGACGAGGACATCATCATGCGGCTCGCTTTGTGACCGTGTCCTATCGCATGGCGGCCCTTGCCGACGGCCCCGCGCTCGCGGCGACCGGCCGCCGCGTGTTCAGCGAGACGTTCGGCGCCCATTTCGACCCGGACGATCTGGCCTTGCATCTCGACCGCCAGTTCGGTCCGGACGGCCTTCCGGCCGAGCTGGCCGACCCCAGGGTCCGGGTCAGGATCGCGGAGGAGGATGGGATCCCCTGCGCCTATCTGAAGCTGGTGCCGATGGACCTGCCCGTCCCGCACGAGGCCGGCGCGCTCGAGATCAAGCAGCTCTACGTGCTCGCCCCGTGGCAAGGGGCCGGGGTCGCCGGGGCGCTGATGGACTGGGCGATCGAGACCGGCCGCGCCGACGCCGCGCCGGCGCTCTATCTCAGCGTGTGGGAGCATGGCCTCCGCGCCCGGCGCTTCTATGCGCGCCAGAGATTCGAGGTCGTCGGCACGGCGCCGTTCAGGCTCGGCACCCGGGACTATGACGACCCGGTGATGAGGCTCGGCCTGTGAGCGTCGAGGCGATCCGCGCCGCGGCGCTGGGCGGCGTTCCGCACGGCTTTCTCGGCCGCCGCGGCGGCGTCTCGGACGGGGTCTGCGCCGGCCTCAACACCGGCTGGGGCTCGGGCGACGAGGTGGCGGCGATCGCCGAGAACCGCCGCCGCGCGGTGGCGGCGGTCGCCCCGGGGGCGAGGCTGGTCACCGTCCATCAGGTCCATTCGCCCAGCGCCCTCCATGCCGTCGAGCCCTGGCCCGACGACGATCGCCCTCATGCCGACGCCATGGTCACCGACCGGCCCGGCCTCGCGCTCGGCATCCTCACCGCCGATTGCGCGCCGGTGCTGCTCGCCGACCGCGCGGCCGGGGTGATCGGCGCCGCCCATGCCGGCTGGAAGGGCGCGCTGACCGGGGTCGTCGAGGCGACGGTGGCGGCGATGGAGCGGGCCGGCGCCGACCGCGCCCGCATCGCCGCCGCGGTCGGCCCGGCCATCGCCCGCAAGTCCTACGAGGTGGACGAGGCGTTCCTGCGCCGCTTCGCCGAGGCCGACCCGGAGAGCGAGCGCTTCTTCACGCCGGGCCGCGAGGGGCACCATCAGCTCGACCTCGAAGCCTATGTGCTCGCCCGCCTCGCTCGGGCCGGCGTCACCCGCGCCGAGGCGCTCGGCCTCGACACCTATTCCGATCCCGAGCGCTTCTTCAGCTACCGCCGCGCCACCCACCGCGGCGAGCCGGCCTATGGCCGCCAGATCTCGCTGATCGCGCTGCCGGGAGACGAGGCATGACCGGCTGGACCCTGTTCGGCGCCCGCGGCTGGGGCTCGACGCTGGCCGAGGGCGCGCTCGAATGGACCGGCATTCCCTACGAGTTCGTCTCGGTCGAGGGCTTCGACGCGCCCGGCCCGGCGCGCGACCGGCTGCTCGCAGTGAACCCGCTCGCCCGGGTGCCGACCTTGGTGGCGCCGGACGGCCTGGTGCTGACCGAAAGCGCCGCCATCGTGCTCCATCTCGCCGAGCTGAAGCCCGCGGCCGGGCTCGCGCCGCCGCCCGGGCATGCGGCCCGCCCGGCCTTCCTCAACCGGCTCGTCTGGTTCGTCTCGGCGCTCTACCCGACCTTCACCTATCGCGACTATCCGGAGCGCTGGGCGCCGGCCGCGGCCGACCAGCTCGTCGCCAATATCGACGCCTTCCGGCAATCGCTCTGGAGGCAGTTCGAGGCCGAGCTCGGCGACGGCCCGTGGGTGCTCGGCGACGCCCCCTCGGCGCTCGATCTCTACGTCGCGGCGATGTCGCGCTGGCGGCCGCGCAGGGCGTGGCTGGGCGCGCATTGCCCCCGACTGCTCGACCTCGCCGAACGCGCCGACGCCCTGCCGCAGATCGCCGGCGCGATCGCACGAAATTTCCCGCCCTGACGCTGCCGCTCAGGGCATGGTGCGGATCCTGGTCAGCATCGCGGTCGCGACCGAGGCCATCACCTTGGTCCGGTTGGCGAGGGCGCCCGGGCCGGAGATCAGCACCTTTTCGACGGTCGGATTGGTGATGAACTCGACCTCGAAATAGGCGGCGAGGCATTTCTTGTTGCTGGGCTTGCCCACATTGCCGAGCGCGACGTCGTTGAGCGTGCCGAGCTTGCCGGGCCCGGTGGCCGTGTCGGGCTTCACCCCCCGGTTCGTCGCCGTCGGATCGACCGACTTCATCCCCGCCAGAAGCGCGTTGTGAATCTGCGTGGCGAAGGCCTTGTCGTCCGCCTCGTTGGTGTTGCCGTTGGCGGCGGCCGCGAAGAAGGTCTCCACGCCGCGCGCGCTCGGCTTGTTAAACCCGTTGAAGTGCAGGCTGAGGAACAGCTTCGCCGACTTGGCAGCCGCCACATTGGCCCGCGCGGTGATGCCCATGTTGACGTCGGTGGTGCGGGTCAGGAACACGTCGACCTTGTCGCCCGCCGCCGCCGCCTGGCTCTGCAGCTCGGCCTTCAGTCGCTCGCAGAAGTCCAGCGCGAGATTCTTCTCCAGCTGGCCGCTTATGCTGGTGGCATTGTTCGGCGAGCTGCCGCCCACCTTTTTCGTCCCGCCATGCCCCGGATCGAGCACGATCGCTCCCAAATTCACCATTTCCATCTCCCGTCTGTGCGTTGGATCACTGCCCGCTAGCCGCTCATCCCAGGGCCCGATGTGATTTCCGTCACACAGCGGGCTCTTTGGGTCTGGATGGCCGCCGCCTGGTTCGGCTAGAAGGCGGGCGGGCAACGGACCTCACCCCTGGGCCGCTCAGCCGAGCGGCCTTGAGCCCGTCTCCTGATGGCGGGTTCGGTCTCCAACGCAGCAGCAACGCGCGATAAAAGGAGACATCACATGGCAGACGAATCCGAACTTACCGGCACGACTCCGCGGCGCCGGCCCAAGCCCGACGTGCTCGAGATCGGCGGGCGCCGGCTGAAGCCCGCGACGCTGATGATGGGCCACGGCTTCGATCCGGCTCTGTCGGAAGGCTCGCTGAAGCCGCCGATCTTCCTGACCTCGACCTTCGTGTTCGAGAGCGCGGCGGCGGGCAAGCGCCATTTCGAGGGGGTGACCGGCAAGCGTCCGGGCGGCGCCGAGGGCCTCGTCTATTCGCGCTTCAACGGCCCGGACCAGGAAATTCTCGAGGACCGGCTCAGCGTCTGGGAGGATGCCGAGGACGCGCTCAGCTTCTCCTCCGGCATGTCGGCGATCACCACCCTGCTGCTCGCCTTCGTCCAGCCCGGCGACATCGTCGTCCATTCGGGGCCGCTCTACGCCGCCACCGAGACCTTGATCGGCCGCATCCTCGGCCGCTTCGGCGTGAGCTGGCTCGACTTTCCCGCCGGCGCGACCGAAGACGAGATCGCCGCCGTGATCGAGGAGGCGAAAGGCCGGGGCCGGGTCCCGCTCATCTATCTCGAGAGCCCGGCCAACCCGACCAACGCCCTGGTCGACGTCCAGGCGGTGCGGCGCGCGCGCGATGCAGCGTTCGACTCGGACGAGCGCCCGCCGATCGCGATCGACAACACCTTCCTCGGCCCGCTCTGGCACCACCCGCTGCGCCACGGCGCCGACCTTTCGGTCTACAGCCTCACCAAATATGCCGGCGGCCATAGCGACCTGGTCGCGGGCGGCATCACCGGCTCGAAGGACCTCATCAACATCATCCGCATGCTGAGAAACACGATCGGCACGATCACCGACCCGAACACCGCCTGGATGCTGCTCAGGAGCCTCGAGACGCTGGAGCTCAGGATGACCCGCGCCGGCGAGAATGCCGAGAAGGTCTGCCGCTTCCTCAAGGACCATGCCAAGGTCGAGAGCGTCGGCTATCTCGGCTTCCTCGAGGAAGGCGGCGACGCCCGCCAGGCCGACATCTACCGCCGCCACTGCACCGGCGCGGGCTCGACCTTCTCGCTCTACCTCAAGGGCGGCGAGAGCGAGGCCTTCGCCTTCCTCGACGCTCTCAAGATCGCCCATCTCGCTGTCAGCCTGGGCGGCACCGAGACCCTGGCCAGCCATCCCGCGGCGATGACCCACCTCTCCGTCCCGCCCGAGCGCAAGGCGGCGCTCGGCATCACCGACAACCTCGTCCGGGTCTCGATCGGCGTCGAGGACGCCGACGATCTGATCGCCGATTTCGACCAGGCTTTGGGGGCGGTTTGAGACGAGCCTCCCTCCCCCTTGATGGGGGAGGGTTGGGGTGGGGGTGGACTCGCCGCCGCTCGGCCGGCCTCGAACGTTCACCCCACCCCTGACCCCCCATCAAGGGGAGGGGAAGAGGGGTCAAGCCCTCCGCCGGTCGCGCCAGTCGAGCACCTCCCAGCCTTCGTCCTCGGCGACCTTGATCAGCCGCGCGTGGGCGTTGGTGGCGAAGGCCTCGTCGGACCAGTGGTGGACGGGGGCGTCGGAGACGTGGTCGGAATAGAAGCGGATGTGGACCGCGTCGCGCTCCAGCCCCTCGCGCTGCAGCCAGGCCTCGATCATGTCGAGCTTGGCGACGCCGTAGCAGTTGCGGCCGTCGATCCAGGCCAAAGTGCGGCCCTCGGCGTCGATCCTGGTGTCGGTGGCGATGACGTCGTCGAAGCCGAGCCGCCGGGCGATCGCCGCGGCGTAGAGGCGGTAGGAGGCGGTGGCGAGCACCAGCCGGCGCCCGGCCGCCTTGTCCTCGGCGATGCGGGCGCGGGCGCCGGGCAGGATGTTGGTCGCGACCTGGCGGTCGGCGAAGCTCTGCACCGCTTGTTCGAGCCGGGCCGGGGCGACATGGCCGACCAGCATCCGGTAGTTCCATTCCTTGAGCCGCGCCCGGTCGATCAGCCCGAGCGCGTAGGCCAGCGTCGCCCCCATCACCAGGGGCGCGAACACCGCCCGCCACGGCGCCAGCCGCCGCGTCGCGTGCCAGAGGAAGGCGCCGTAGGTCGGCCGGCGCGTGACCGTCCGGTCCATGTCGTAAATGGCCAGCGCCGCCTTCATGGAACCTCCGCAACCACAGAATCGTAGCGCCTGTCTATCCTGCTTGCTTGCCGCCCGCCCGGAATTGACGCATCTCTCGCCCTATGACCGTCACTGCTGACTTCAGCCCGAACGTCGAGGACGGCCGTTGCGTCCTCAAGCTGAGCGGCAATCTGACGATCCTGAGGGTCCGCAAGATCGCCGAGCAGCTGGCCGGGATCGAGGCCGACGAGATCGTCGTCGACCTTTCCGAGGTCGAGCGGATGGATACGGTCGGCGCCTGGCTGGTCCACAAGCTCGAGCGCGACCGCGGCGCCCGGATCGTCGGCGCCAGCCCGGACCAGCAGCTGCTGATCGAGCACGTCACCCAGGCCGACCAGCCGATGAAGGTGAAGCGCGAGACCGACCCCGCATTCGTGCGGGTCGTCGGTCAGGTCGGCACCTCGGTGCAGATCGCGCTGTCCACGCTCTGGGGGCTGCTCGGCTTCTTCGGCGCCCTGCTCATCTCCTCGGGCCACGTCATCCGGCACCCGCGCCGGTTCCGCTGGAACGCGGTGGTCACCCGCTTCGAGGTGGTCGGCGTCGACGCGCTCGGCATCATCGGCCTGATGAGCTTCCTGGTCGGCATCGTCATCGCCCAGCAGGGCGCGGTGCAGCTGCGGCAGTTCGGCGCCGAAATCTACACGATCAACCTGATCGGCCGCTCCTCGCTGAAGGAGCTGGGCGTGCTGATGACCGCGATCATGGTCGCCGGCCGCTCCGGCTCGGCCTTCGCCGCGCAGCTCGGCTCGATGAAGCTGAACGAGGAGGTCGACGCGATGCGCACGATCGGCGTGTCGCCGATGGAGGCGCTGGTCATCCCCCGCGTGCTGGCGACGGTGCTGATGATGCCGCTGCTCGGCTTCTACGCCGCGATCATCTCGATCGTCGGCGGCGGCCTCTTCTGCTGGTTCTCGCTCGACATCCCGCCGGTCACCTTCGTCCAGCGCATCCGCGAGGTCGTGCCGCTCACCGATCTGTGGCAGACCCTGATCAAGGCGCCGGTCTTCGGCATGATCATCGCGATGGCCGGCTGCTACCAGGGCCTGCAGGTCGAGGGCAATGCCGAGGAGGTCGGCCTCAGGACCACCACCGCGGTCGTCCAGGGCATCTTCCTGGTCATCGTGCTCGACGCCTTCTTCGCCGTGTTCTTCACCGAGATCGGCTGGCTGTGATGGCGGAACGGGACACCGTCATCGAGGTCAGCGGCCTCCGGAACGCGTTCGGCGATCAGGTCGTCCACGAGGGTCTCGACATCACCGTCCGCAAGGGCGAGATTTTCGGCGTGGTCGGCGGGTCGGGCACCGGCAAGTCGGTGCTGATGCGTTCGATCATCGGCCTGCAGAACCCCGACGAAGGCGAAATTACCGTGTTCGGCCAGTCGATGATCGACCGCGACGAGGAGGAGGCC
This sequence comes from uncultured Alphaproteobacteria bacterium, assembly GCA_963826805.1. GTDB lineage: Bacteria > Pseudomonadota > Alphaproteobacteria > Sphingomonadales > Sphingomonadaceae > Allosphingosinicella. Next base: position 1,545,837 of record CAWGYE010000005.1, on the reverse strand, counting down.
AAGAGCGTGCGCCGCCGCTGGGGCGTGCTGTTCCAGGGCGGAGCGCTGTTCTCCACCCTGACCGTCGCCGAGAACGTGCAGGTGCCGATCAAGGAATTCTATCCCGGCATCGACCAGGAGATGCTCGACGAGATCGCCGCCTTCAAGATCTCGATGAGCGGGCTGCCCTCCGACGCGGGCGCCAAATATCCGGCCGAGCTTTCCGGCGGCATGAAGAAGCGCGCCGGCATCGCCCGCGCGCTCAGCCTCGACCCGGAGCTGCTGTTCCTCGACGAGCCGACAGCCGGCCTCGACCCGATCGGCGCCGCCGCTTTCGACCAGCTGATCCTCGAGCTCAGGGACGCGCTCGGCCTCACCGTCTTCCTGATCACCCACGATCTCGACACGCTCTACGCGATCTGCGACCGCGTCGCCGTGCTCGCCGACAGGAAGGTGGTGGCGATCGGAACGATCACGGAATTGCTGGCTTTGGACCACGAATGGATACAGGATTATTTCAAGGGACCGCGCGGCCGCGCCGCCGCGACGATCGCTGAGAGGGAAGAGGCCAGCGCCTGATGGAAACCCGTTCGAACCAGGTCCTCGTCGGCAGCATCACGCTCGGCCTGATCGCGGCGGTGGTGATCTTCGTGGTCTGGCTGACCCAGGTCGGCGACGGCGGCGAGAAGACCTACGACATCTTCTTCACCCAGTCGGTCGAGGGGCTGGCCAAGGGCAGCTCGGTCACCTTCTCCGGCGTGCCGGTCGGCCAGATCCAGTCGATCAACCTCGAGCCGCAAAGCCCGCAGTTCATCCGGGTGCGGGTGACGGTGCGCGAGGACACGCCGGTGCTCGAGGGCTCGACTGCGACCATCCGCGGCGTCGGCTTCACCGGCGTCTCGCAGATCCAGCTCGATCCGCCGCCCCCGACCCAGCCCGGCCAGCCGCGGCGCGCCCGGCGCGAGCTGCAATGCCCCGAGCAGAATCCGGAATCCGAATGCCCCTACGGTGTGCCGGTGATCCCGACCCGGCCGGGCGCGCTCGGGCAGCTGCTCAACACCGCGCCGGAGCTGCTGGAGCGGGTCTCGACGCTGACCGAGCGGCTCACCGAGCTGCTCTCCGACCGCAACCAGGAATCGATCGCCGGCATCCTCGACAATCTCGAGGAGGTCAGCCGCTCGCTCGCCGAGCGCTCGCCCGAGATCGCCGCCACGCTCGCCGAGGCGCGGGTCGCGATCCGCCAGGCCGGCGATGCCGCCGAGCGGATCGGGCAGCTGGCGGGCACCACAGAGCAGCTGCTCGACCGCGACGGCCGGCCGCTGGTGACCGACCTCCGCCGCACCCTGCGCTCGGCCGACCAGAGCATGCAGCAGCTGGAGGCCGCGATCGGCGACGCCCGGCCGGGCATCCAGGCCTTCACCAACCAGACCCTGCCCGAGGTCGGCCAGCTGATGCGCGACCTGCGCGCCACCTCGGAATCGCTGCGCGAGATCACCGACCGGCTGAACCAGCAGGGCGTGGGCGGCGTCATCGGCGGCCAGCGCCTGCCCGATTACCGGCCGGGAAGAAGGAACTGACGATGCGCTTCACGCTCCTTGCCGCCTGCTCGCTCGCTCTGGCGCTGTCGGCCTGCTTCGGCGGCGGCGCGCCGAGCCGGCTGCTGACCCTGAGCGCGGCCGAGACCCGCCCCGCCGCGGCGCCGCGCAGCGCCGGCCAGGGCGAGGCGATCACGGTCGCGGTGCCGGCGGTGCCGCAGGCGCTGCGCACCACCCGCGTGCCGGTCTATGTCGACGACACCACCATCCAGTATCTCGAGGACGCGGTCTGGGTCGAGCAGCCCGGCGCCCTGTTCGCCCGCCTGCTCGGCGAGACGATCGCGGCGCGCACCGGCCGGGTGGTGCTCGATCCCGCCCAGTACAGCCACGATCCGGGCACCCGGCTGACCGGCACCCTGGTCAGGTTCGGCTACGATCCCAATACGTCGGAGGTGGTGATCGTCTACGACGCGGTGATGGAGCGTCCGGGCCCTGCCCGCGGCATCGCCAACAATCGCTTCGAGGCGCGGGTGCCCGCCGCCGCCACCCCCGAGGCGGTCGCCCCGGCCCTCAACGACGCCGCCAACCGGCTCGCCCAGCAGGTCGCGGCCTGGATCGCACAATGAGGTTCCGCTCCCCTTGATGGGGAGGGAGGATCCTATCCGAGGCTCTTCGAGGCCTGCTCGAACACGTCCTTGCTGAGCCCCGGGGCGGCGACGAGGCGCTCGAGCTCGGCGCGCATCAGCGCGGCGCGGCTCTCGCCGAAACGGCGCCAGCGGCCCAGCGGCGGGACCAGCCGGGCGGCGGTCTGCGGGTTGAGCTTGTCGACGGCGAGGATCATCTGGCCGAGGAAGCGGTAGCCGCGGCCCGAGGCGTCGTGGAACGCGCGCTGGTTGACCGAGAAGGCGGCGACCAGCGCCCGCAGCCGATTGGGGTTGGCGAGCGTGAAATCGGGATGCCGGGCGAGCCCCTCGACCGCCTCGGCGGTGCCCGCCCGGGTCGAGAGCGCCTGGGCGGTGAACCATTTGTCGAGCACCAGCGCATTGTCCCGGTAGCGGGCATAGAAATCCGCCAGCGCCGCCGCGCGCTCGGGGGCGTCGATGTTGACCAGCACGCCGAGCGCGCCCTGCCGGTCGGTCATGTTGTCGGCCTCGTCGTGCTGGCGCTTGGCGAGCGCCGCCGCGTCGGCGGCGCCCGAAGCGACGATGTAGCCGAGCGCGATCGTCTTGAGCCGCCGCGCGCCCTTGGCGGCGGGGCTGTATTCATAACGGTTGGCGGCGGCCGCCGCATAAGCGGCGCGCCACAGCGCCTCGAGCGCGCGCCCCAGATCGGCGCGCAGCGCCTCGCGCGCACGGTGGATCGCCTCGGGGTCGACCTCCTTCATCTGGTCGCCGACGAACGCCTCGCTGGGCAGCAGCACCGCCTCGGCCACGAAGGCCGGGTCGAGCGCCTTGTTGGTCAGCGTCTCGCGCACCGCCTCGATCACCGGCCCGTGCTCGCCCGCGCCGGTGCGGATCGCGGCGAGCAGGGTGTCGAGCATCAGCTGCTGCATCGCCTCGTAGCGGGCGAACGGATCGTCGTCATGCGCGGAGAGAAAGGCGAGATCGGCCACCGAGCGGTCGCTTTCCACCGTCACCGGCGCCGAGAAATCGCGGTTGAGCGACAGCACCGCCGCCTCGTCGACATCCTCGATCGCCAGCTGCCGGCTGGGCCCGTCGAGCAGCACCAGCCGTTCGGCATGCTTGGCGCCGGTCTCGGCGCCGAACAAGGCGAGCTTCAGCGGGATCGGCATCGGCTGCTTGGCCTGCTGGCCGGGCGTCGACGGCACCGCCTGCTCCAGCGTGATCAGCGCCCGCATGCCTTCGCGCCCGAGCCGCGCGGTCACCGTCGGCGTTCCCGCCTGGCTGTACCACAGCCGGAAGCGCGACAGGTCCTCGCCGCTCGCCTCCTCCATCGCGCAGACGAAGTCCTCGCAGGTCACCGCCTTGCCGTCGTGGCGCTCGAAATAGAGGTCGCTGCCGGCCCGGAACTTCTCCTCGCCGAGAAGGGTGTGCAGCATCCGGATCAGCTCGGCGCCCTTGTTGTAGACGGTCGCGGTGTAGAAGTTCGAGATCTCGATATAGCTGTCGGGCCGCACCGGATGGGCGAGCGGCCCGGCATCCTCGGGGAACTGGGCGGCGCGGAGCATGCGCACGTCCTCGATCCGCTTCACCGCCGCCGAGCCCATGTCGGCCGAGAAGCTCTGGTCGCGAAAGACGGTGAAGCCCTCCTTCAGGCTGAGCTGGAACCAGTCGCGGCAGGTGACCCGGTTGCCCGACCAGTTGTGAAAATATTCGTGCGCGACGACGCCGGCGATCGCGTCGTAATCGGCGTCGGTCGCGGTCTCCGGGTCGGCCAGCACGTAGCGCGAGTTGAAGATGTTGAGGCCCTTATTCTCCATCGCGCCGAAGTTGAAATCGGCGACCGCGACGATGTTGAACACGGCGAGGTCGTATTCGCGGCCGTAGACCTCCTCGTCCCATTTCATCGCCGCCTTCAGCGAGGCCATGGCGTGGGCGGTGCGCTCGAGGTCGCCGGCGCGGACCCAGATGCCCAGCGCGACGGTGCGGCCGGAGCGGGTGACGAAGCTGTCGCGGTTCACGACCAGGTCGCCCGCGACCATTGCGAACAAATAGCAGGGCTTGGGGAAGGGGTCGTGCCACTCGGCCCAATGCCGGCCGCCGTCCAACTCGCCCTCGGCGACCGGGTCGCCGTTGGAAAGCAGGATCGGGTAGCGCGCCTTGTCGGCGATCATCTTCACCCGGTAGCGCGACAGCACGTCCGGCCGGTCCGGGAAGGGCGTGATCCGGCGGAACCCCTCGGCCTCGCACTGCGTGCACAGCATGCCGTTCGATTCGTAGAGGCCCATCAGCTGGGTGTTGGCGCTGGGCGCGATCGCCACTTCGGTCTCGACGACGCCGGCCTCGCCCTCGACCGGGATCTGGAGGATGTCCTTCTCGTACCAGTAATTGACCGGCGCGCCGTCCAGCGAGACCTTGATCAGCGCCAGCCCGGCCGCGTTGAGCCTGAGCGGCGCCTTGTGCTCGCCGCCCCGCACCACCTCGATCCGCGCGCGCACGATCGTGCGCTCGGCGCCGAGGTCGAATTCCAGGCTGATCTCCGGCACCAGCCATTCGGGCGGCAGGTAATCCTCGCGGCGGATCGTGACCGGCGCCGCGGCCGGAGCGTGCTGAGTGTCGGGCATCGGGTCGCTCTAGCTGCGGCGATCCGGCGGCGCAATCGCCGGCCTGGCCCGGTGCACCGTTCGGGGGGCCTTGCATTGTCAATCGGGTGCCTTGGCGGCGGATCGCGGGGCGATGCCTGGCCCGCGGCGTCGGGCTCTGGCCCTTACCCGCCGACCCGGGTCACCCGGACGCTCTGCCGCTCCATCACCGCCTCGCCGAAGATGGTCATGAAGGCGATGTCGGTGGCGTCGCGGCCGACGGCGATGCGGACGATGCCTTCGCTCCGCGCGCGGCCGGTGGCGTCGGCGAGGTGCCAGCCGCCGTCGAGCCAGACCTCGACCAGGGCATGGAAATCGGGCGGCTCGAGCTGCCAGGCATAAGCCGAGACGAGGCGCGCGGGGATGCCGGCGGCGCGGGCGAAGCTCGCCATCAGATGGGCATAGTCGCGGCACACGCCCTGGCGGGCGACGAAGGTGTCAGCGGCGGTGGTCTGGGTGTCGCTTGAGCCCGGCACATAGACCATTTCCCGGCCGATCCACTCGGCCATGGCGCGGACCTTGGCGCCGCCCTCCAGCCCCGCGAAGCGGCTGTCCACGAACGCCTCGAACCGGTCCGACTCGCAATAGCGGCTCGGCCACAGATAGGGGACGACCGCGGCGGGCAGCTCCCGGAGCGGCACCGCGGCAAGGCCGTCGAGCGGCGCCGCGTGGCGCTCGACGTCGACCGTGGCGCGATAGCGCGCGGCGAACGGCCCGCCGGCGCTGAGCCAGGTGCGGCGTCCGATCCCGTCCTCGCCGGCGATCGGCCTGAGCGGCCCGGCGCCGTCGACGGTGAGCAGATCCTCGAGCAGCAGCTGGTCGGGAAGCTGCGCGGCCTCGACCGCCAGCAGCACGTCGGCCGCGGCCGGGAAATGATAATCGAGCGCTACCTCGATGCTGAGCCGCACGGCCTCGTCCTCCTCCTTCGTGCGCAGGCTAACGCACGACGGCGCGCGAGGAGCCGCGCCGCCGCGGCTATTGGCTCCGCACGTCCGAAATCGGCATGAAGACTCTCCGGATTGCAGGAAATCCCCGTTGCGGCCCCATAACAACCTGCTCTCCCGCAAGTCCAGCGGCTCAGTCGGTGGGCGGGACCGGGGGCGCGCGGCCGGCGCGCAGCGCGATCACCAGCCCGGCGATGCCGAGCGCGCCGCCGGCGAGCGCCAGCGCCGACCAGCGATAGCCTTCGAGCGCGGTCGAGATCGCCATGGCGATGATCGGGATCAGCACGCTCGAATAGGCCGCCCGGGCCGGGCCGACCTTGCGGATGATCTCGAAATAGAGCCAGAAGGCGAGCGCCGAGGCGATCACGCCGAGATAGGCGAGGCCGAGCCAGTAGCCGGCCCGCGCCTCGACCGTCGGCGGCCCGACGAACGCCCAGGCGAACAGGGCGTCGATCGCCGCGCCGTAGAGCATGGCCCAGCCGAGCAGCGCGGCCACCGGCCGCGCCTTGATCGCCGGCATCAGCTGCATGACGTTGGAGACGGAGGCGGCGAGCACCGCGACCAGCACGAAGGCGAGGCCGGTCAGCACCGTCCCGGTCGGCGCCGCGGCCTGGCGTATCTCCTGAACGAACAGCAAGGCGACGCCGGCCATGGCGATCGCCGAGCCCAAAGCGAAACGAAGCGTCACCCGCTCGCCGAAGAACAGCCATGCCAGCACCGCATTGGGCACGACCAGCAAGGCGAACACCACCGCGGCGAGGCCCGAGGTGATGTAGAGCTCCGAGGCGTAGACGAAATTGTAGTTGACCACGAATTGCAGCGTGCCGAGCAGCGCCGCCAGCACATAGCCGCCCTCGCCGAGCCGCAGGCTCTCGCCGCGCGCCCGGGCGATCGCCATCATCGCCGCGCCGGCGATCGCGAACCGGTAGCTCACCGACCAGGTGTGGGGGACGCTGCCCAGCTGGTCCTTGATCACGATCCAGGTCGAGCTCCAGATCAGCGTGACCAGGATGAACGGGAGGAGGATCTTCGGGTCGCGGAACCCCGCCTGTCCGGACGCCGAAACTGCCATATATGCAGATATAAAGAAGTCTTTATATCCGAGCAAGCCGCCTGCTCAAAGCGCGCCGATCGCGGCGGCGAGGGCGTCGACATGCGCCGGGTCGCTGTCCCAGGCGGTGACGAAGCGCGCCTCGCCCGGCGCCCAATCGTAGAAATCGAAGCCCTGCGCGCGAAGCGCGGCGGCCTCGGCCCCGCTCACCCGGACGAACAGCTCGTTGGCCTCCACCGGATGGAGCAGCCGCGCCGGGCCGGCGCCGGCGGCGAGCCGGCCGGCGGCCTCGTTGGCGGCGCGGGCGTTGCGCAGCCAGACGTCGCCCTCGAGCATCGCCAGCAGCTGCGCCGCGAGATAGCGGCCCTTGGACAGGAGATGGCCGGCGCGCTTGCGCCGGTAGTGGACCGTCCGGGCGAGCGCCGGATCGAACAGGATCAGGGCCTCGGCGAAAAGCCCGCCATTCTTGGTGAAGCCGAAGGACAAGGCGTCGACCCCCGCCCGCCAGCTCAGGTCGGCGGGCGAGGCTCCGAGGCCGGCCACGGCATTGGCGAAGCGCGCGCCGTCGACGTGGAAGCGAAGGCCGTGCTCCCGGCAGAGCGCGCCAAGCGCCGCGGTCTCGGCAGCACTGTAGACGCGGCCATATTCGGTGGCGTTGGTGATCGAGAGCGCGGCCGGCGGCGCCTGATGGACCTCCTTGCCGACGCCCGCGAGCATCGCCGAAACGATTTCGGGCGTCAGCTTGGCGCCCTCCCCGTCGCCCAGCATCAGCTTGGCGCCGCCCGTGTAGAATTCCGGCGCGCCGCATTCGTCGACCTCGATATGGGCATTGCGATGGCAGAGGATGCGCCCGTGCGGCGGGCAGAGCGCGGCGAGCGCGAGGCCGTTGGCGGCGGTTCCGGTCGCTACCCACAGCGCCTCGACCTCGCGGTCAAACACTTGAGAAAAAGCGGAATTCAGCCGCCGGCTCCAGGCGTCGCCGTCATAAGCGGCATCGATCCGGTTCGCTTCGGCGACCGCCGCCAGCACCTCGGGGCAGGCCGCCGCCGCATTGTCCGAGAAAAACCGCATCGAGGCGCATTGAAAGGGCAGCGGGGCGGCGTCAATCGCGATCTCGCGGTCGCCGATTTTCCGCGCGGATGTTTACCACAATTTAGGTCCCTCAAAGTAAGAAAATGGCTGGGAGATTCAGGACAACGCATGGGCGCGGAGAATTATGTGAACGCCTCTGCCGGCAGCAAGCGCTCGGCCAAACGGGCCCGCGTGCTGCTGTCGGCGAAGCTGAAAACCTCGGCCGGCGAGGTCGACGCCCGCCTGCGCGACCTCTCGCGCAAGGGGGCGCTGGTCGAGTGCGTGCAGGTTCCACCTGTCGGCAGCGAGGTCGTCTTCGTGCGCGGCGCCACCGTGGTTCCGGCCCGCGTCGCCTGGACCGCGAAGCAGCGCGTCGGGCTCGAGTTCGAGCATATGATCGACGAGCACGAGCTGCTGGTCCATATCGGCAAGTCCGGCGCATCGCCCCCGCCCGCCTACGTCCAGCCCTATCGCCGCCCCAGCCTCGGCCGCATGTCCGTGGAAGACCGCCGCGTCGCCCAAGCCTGGAGCGTCGCGGTCGGCCTGACCTTGCCCGAGAGCGATTAGGACCGCCGCCATGGAGACATTCGGCGGGGCCTGGTCCTTTCCCTCCGATTTCGGAACCCCCTTCCTCACTGGCGAATTGACGGCCGACGACCGGCCGGAGATCCAGCACAGGGGGCGCAAGTCGGAGCGCGTGCCGCTCGAGGTCGACGCCGGCCTGCGCCAGCGCGGCGGCACCGGCGTGTCGGTCCATATCCACGATCTGTCGACCGACGGCTTTCGGGCCTCGACCCATCTCGACCTGGAGCCCGGGACCGACGTCTGGCTGCGCCTGCCGGGGCTCGAACCCTATCAGGCGCGGGTCGCCTGGGCGAAGGGCCAATATGTCGGCTGCGCCTTCGAACGGCCGCTCCACCCGGCCGTGCTCGAGATGATCGTCGGCCGCCTCCGCCACGGCTGAGGGCGTCGATTCATCCGATTCGGATTCTTCCAGAGCCTGTGTTACGCTTCCCGAGTCGAGGGGGAGGCGACACCATGGAATCCGATCAGCGATATTATTCGCGGCGCGCCAACGAAGAGCTGCGCCGGGCGCTCCACGCGCTCACGCCGGAAGCGCGCGAGCGCCACAAGGAGCTCGCCGCTCTGTTCGCGTCCAAGGCCGGGCAGCGCGACCGATTGCGCGAGCCGCGGCTCCTCGTCAGGGGCTGAGGCCGGGCCTCTCGGCCCCGATCGGGAAAAGCGTGGTGCTGCCGGTGAGGATTGAACTCACGACCTCAGCCTTACCAAGGATGCGCTCTACCACTGAGCTACGGCAGCACGTCGCTTTATGAGGAAGGCGGCGCTATGGCCGCAGGCCAAAGACAATGTCAAGGCGGACCATGGCCGGGAAGGACGAAGAGCGCGCGAAGCGGCTCGCCGCCGCGCTCCGTGAGAATCTGAAGCGCCGCAAGGCGCAGGCGCGGGAGGCGGCCGCCTCGAAGGAACCCCGCTCGGACGAGGATGGTGCACCATGAGCCCCTCCCCTTGATGGGGAGGGGTTGGGGTGGGGTGGGCTTGGCGACCCGCTCAATGCCGGCGGAGAATTCACTCCCGCCCACCCTTTCCCGTCCCGGGGAGATTAGAGCGGCGCGCAAGCCTCTTCGAGCCAGGTCCTGGCCTCGCCGTCCAGCTTCGCCCCGACGATGTGCAGCACCTCGGCATGATAGGCGTCGATCCAGCCGCGCTCGGCCGGCGACAGCATCGAAGTCTCGATCAGATTGCGGTCGATCGGCGCGAAGGTCAGGGTCTCGAAGCCGAGCAGCTTCTTCTCCGCGCCGTCGACCTCGACCGGGACGACCAGCACCAGATTCTCGACGCGCATGCCGTATTCGCCGGTCTTGTAATAGCCGGGCTCGTTGGAGAGGATCATGCCGGCCTTGAGCGGCTCGTCGCCCCCCGCCTGGGCGCTGCCGACCGGAGAGATGCGCTGCGGCCCCTCGTGCACCGCGAGGAAGCTGCCGACGCCGTGGCCGGTGCCGTGGGCGTAGTCGAGGCCGGCCTGCCAGAGGAACTGACGCGCGAAGCTGTCGAGCTGCGAGCCGCGCGTCCCCTCCGGGAAGCGGGCGCGGGCGACCGCGATATGGCCCTGGAGGACGCGGGTGAAGCGGTCCTTCATCTCGGCCGTCGGCGTGCCGATCGCGACGGTGCGGGTGACGTCGGTGGTGCCGTCCGGATATTGGCCGCCCGAATCGACCAGGTAGATCGAAGTCCATCTCGATCGGCCGGTTGGTCGCCTCGCTGACCCGGTAATGGACGATGGCGCCGTTGGGGCCGGCGCCCGAGATGGTGTCGAAGCTCAAATCCCTGAGGTCGCCCGATTCCTGGCGGAAGGCCTGGAGGCGCGCCGCCGCGCCGAGCTCGTCGACGCCGCCTCCGGGCGCCTCGCGCGAAAGCCAGTGCAGGAAGCGCGACAGCGCCGCGCCGTCGCGCGCCTGCGCCGCCCGGTGGCCGGCGATCTCGACCTCGTTCTTGATCGCCTTGGGCAGGATCGAGGGGTCGCGCTTCGAGACGATTTTCGCCCCGGCCGTGTCCAGCGCCTCGAAGATCGCCGCCACCGACCGCTCGGGATCGACCGCCACGGTCTTGCCGGCGAGCGCGGCGAGCGCCGATTCGAAGTCGCGCCGCTCGTGCAGGCGCACGCCGTTGCCGAGATGCGCGCGGACATCGTCGCCGACCTTCTCGGAAGCGACGAACAGGTCGGCGGTGCCGTCGTCATGGACGAGGGCGAAGGAGAGCGCGACCGGGGTCCGCTCCACGTCCTGGCCGCGCACGTTGAAGGTCCAGGCGATCGAATCGAGCGCCGCCAGCACCGCGGCGTCGGCCTTCTGCTCCTTCAGCCAGTCCGCCATCTCCTGCCGCTTGGCGGCGGAGCTCTTGCCGGCATAGATGTCGGGGTGGACGATCAGCCGCGCCCGCGAGGGCTCGGGCCGGTCGGCCCAGACCGCGTCGACCGGGTTGCGGCGCACCGCGACCAGCTCCGCGCCCTTGTCGGCGAGCGCCTCGCGCGCCTTCTTCACCCAGTCCTTGGTGTGCAGCCAGGGATCGTAGCCGATCCGCCCGCCGTCGGGCGCGTGCGCCTTGAGCCAGTCGGCGATGCTGGTCTCGGGCACCGACTGGTAGCTCCAGTGGGCGCCGTCGACCTGGTCGCGGACCTGCAGCGTGTAGCGCCCGTCGACGAAGATCGCCGCTTCCTCCGGAAGCACCACCGCCGAGCCCGCCGAGCCCTGGAAGCCGGTCAGCCAGGCGAGCCGCTGCGCATAGCTGCCGACATATTCGCTCATATGCTCGTCGGTCAGCGGCACGACGAAGCCGTCGAGGCGGTCCGCCTTCAATTGCTCGCGCAGGGCCGTGAGGCGGTCTTGGTAGCTGGACATAGGTCTTTCCCGATGCGCTTTTCGCCCGCTAGATAGGCGGGTTCCCTTCCCCGCGCCAGCCCGGCGCCCTTGTCGAGGACGCCCGGACATGCGCCTCCTGATTGCCGCCTTCATGTTCGCCGGCGCCACCGCCGCGGCTCAACCCCAGAGTGCCCCCATGACCAGCCAGATCGCCCTTCCCCCGCCCCCGGTCGCCGAGCAGCGCCCGCACAGCTACGAGCGCCACGGCATCCGCATCGAGGACCCGTATCACTGGATCAGGGACGCCTCCTATCCGGTCGTCGACGATGCCGACGTGCTCGCCTACCTGAACGCCGAGAACGCCTATTTCGAGGCGGCGATGGCGCCGCACCGGCCGCTGATCGAGACCCTGTTCCAGGAGATGCGCGGGCGCATCCCGGAGGACGACAGCTCGGCCCCCCATCGCGACGGCCCCTATCTCTACTGGTGGGCGTTCCGGCCCGGCGCCCAGTACCGGACCTGGTACCGCCGCCCGGTCTTCTCGGGCGGCGTGCCGGAGCAGGTGCTCTTCGACGAGGCGGCCGAGGCCGAAGGCAAGCAGTATTTCAGGCTCGGTGCGATCGAGGTCAGCCCCGACGGCCGCTACGCCGCGACCATGGTCGACGACGACGGTGCGGAGCGCTTCCAGCTCCGCATCCGCGACCTTTCCACCGGCCGCGACATCGAGACGGTGACCGAGGTCGGCATCGGCGAACCGGTCTGGACCGCCGACAGCGGCGGCATCGTCTTCACCGAGGTCAACGAGAATTGGCGCAGCTACCGCGCCCGCCTGCACCGGCTCGGCCGACCCGTGGCCGAGGACCGCACGCTCTACGAGGAGACCGAGAACGTCGCCTTCACGGTCAGCGTCGGCCGCACCCAGGACCGGCGCTTCATCCTGATCTCGACCGGCGAGAACAGCTCGAACGAGGTGCGCTTCGTTCCCGCCGACAATCCCGAGGCGGCGCCGGTGCTGATCGCGGCGCGGCGGCCCAACATCCAATATTCGGTCGATTCCGCCCACGATGCCTTCTGGATCCTGAGCAATGACGAGCACGTCAATTTCCGCCTCGCCCGCGCCGCGCACGGCCGGCCGGGCGCATGGGCGACGGTGATCCCGGGATCGGACCAGGTCTATCTGCGCGGCGTCACCTCGTTCCGCGACTTCCTGGTGCTGACCGAGCGGGTCGACGGGCTCGATCAGGTCCGCTTCCGCCCCTATGACGGGCCCGAGCATCGAGTCCCCTTCCAGGAGGCGACCTACACCGCCGGCCTCGGCCCCAATCCCGAATATGCGCCCGAGGCCTACCGGCTGCGCTACAGCTCGATGGTGACGCCGCCGACCGATTATGCCTACACCCCCGCCGACCGCCGGCTGGAGACGCTCAAGGTTCAGCGCATCCCGTCGGGCTACGACGCCGGCCAATATGCGACCGAGCGGCTGATGGTGCCGTCGCGCGACGGGCGGCGGATCCCGGTGTCGATCGTCTATCGCCGCGGCTTCGAGCGCAACGGTCGCGGGCGGCTCTTTCTCTACGCCTATGGCGCCTACGGCTATGCGACGCCGCCCGGCTTCAACCCGCACCGCATCTCGCTGCTCGACCGCGGCTACGCCTTCGCCATCGCCCATATCCGCGGCGGCGACGAGCTCGGCTACCAATGGTATCTCGACGGCAAGCTGGAGCGGCGCACCAACACCTTCAACGACTTCGTCGACGCGGCCCGCGGCCTGATCGCCGCCGACTATACGCGCGCGGGCAACATCGCGATCCAGGGCCGCTCGGCCGGCGGCGAGCTGATGGGCGCGGTGGTCAATTCGGACCCCGAATTGTGGGGCGCGGTGGTCGCCGACGTGCCGTTCGTCGACGTGGTCAACACCATGCTCGACGAGAGCCTGCCGCTCACCCCCGGCGAGTGGAACGAATGGGGCAATCCGGTCACCGACCGGCGGGTGCTCGAACATATGCTCACCTACAGCCCCTACGACAACGTCCGCCGCCAGGCCTATCCGCCGATGCTGATCTCGGGCGGGCTCAACGACCCGCGCGTCACCTATTGGGAGCCGGCCAAATGGGCGGCCCGGCTGCGCGCGATGCGGACCGATACCAACCTCCAGCTGCTCAAGATCAACATGGGCGCAGGCCATGGCGGCCAGTCCGGCCGCTGGACCGCGCTGCGCGAGATCGCCGAGGAATATGCGTTCATCCTCACCCAGATGGGCGGGGCGGAGCCAAGGTGAGGGCTGCGCTCGCCGCGCTGCTGATGTCGGCGCTTGCCGGCTGCGCGGCGACTTCGGGCCGGACCGTCCAGCCGCTCGAGGTGGCCGCGGTGCGCAGCGGCGACAGCTGGACCGCCGAATTCCATTTCCCCCGCCGCGCCGGCGCCTGGGTGTTCGTGCGCTCGGCCCTGGCCCGAATCGGCGAGCAGCCCTGGCGCCCGCAAAGCTGGACGGTCGAGACGCCGGGCGTGCGGCTGGAGCGGCAGGGACATTATGACGTGCTGGTCGCCGCCCGCGGCCGGCGGCTTCCCGAGCGGGTGCGGATCCGCTTCACCCCGTTCACCGGCGACCTGATCGCCGATTACGACCCGGCGCTCGCCTTCACCGACGGGTCGGTGGCGCTGTTCAGCGGGCAGTTCGAGGCGTTTCCGCTCGACTCCGCCGCCACGGCCGGGCGGCTGCCGATCGACCTGTCCGGCGCCGGCGCGCCGGCCAGCCCGACCCGGGTGACGTTCAGCGACGCGGCCGGGCAGGTGCTGCATGCCGGCCAGCGCCACCAGGCGGTGGTGCTCGACGAGGCGAGCGGCAGCTATGTCCTGTTCGGGCCGGCCCAGCCGCTGGTGACCGACGAGCTGTCGACGATCATCGATCCGCAGCTGCCGCGATGGATCGGCGAGTCGCTGGCGCGCTCGGCGCCGGAAATCCTCGCCCGCTACGCCGCCGCCATGGGCCCCGCGCCCGGGCCGAGGCCGACGATCATGGTGAGCTGGGCCGGGCCGACGCCGCGGATCAGGAGCATGGGCGGCAGCACCCTGCCCGGGCTGATCGCGATCACCTATGAAGGCGCCGGCGTGCTCACCGAAAATGCCGAGCTGCGCGCCTTCGGGCTCAAGTTCATCGCCCATGAGGCGGCGCATTTCTGGCTGGGCGAGACGATCCGCTACCAATATTCGCGCGACGCCTGGATCACCGAGGGCGGCGCCGACCTGCTCGCCATCCGCACCGTCGCCGCGCTCGACCCCGCCTACGACTGGCGCGCGGAGCTCGATCGCTCGATCGCCGATTGCGCCTCGCTCTCCGCCGGCCGCGGCGTCGCCTCGGCCGAGCAGCGAGGCGAGCACCGCGCTTATTATGCCTGCGGCGCGCTGTTCGGGCTCATCGCCGAAGCCGCGTCCGCCCGCCCCTTCACCCACTTCGTCCGGGGTCTGATCGCCGCCAACCGTGCCGACACGGTGGTCACCCGCGAGGAATGGCTGGCCGCGCTCGACCAGGTCTCGGGCGACCGCGCGCTCAGCGACGGCATCGCGGCGTTACTCGACCAGGAGTCGCCCGATCCCAAGGCGGCGATCGCCTCGCTGCTCACCCGCGCCGGCATCGCCTTCACCCGCGGCGAGGACGGCGTGCCGAGGCTCAGATGACGCCGTTCGAGAAAAGCATCACCGCGGCCCCGGAGGACATCGACGAGCTCGGCCACGTCAACAATGCCGCCTGGGTGCGCTGGATCCAGGAGATGGCGACCGCGCACTGGCGCGCCGTCGCGCCGGCCGCCCATGTCGACGCCTATGTCTGGGTCGTCACCCGCCACGAGATCGACTATCTGCGCGCGGTCGGACCCGGCGAGACGGTGACCGGGCGGACCTGGGTCGCCGAAGCGCCGAAGGGTGCCCGCTTCGACCGCCATGTCGAGTTCCTCGGCGCCGACGGCAAGCCGCGGGTCCGCGCCCGCACCACCTGGGCGATCCTCGACAAGGCGACGGGGAGGCCGCTGCGCGTCCCGCCCGACGTGGCTGCGCCGTTCCTCGCCTAGAAGGCTTTGATCGCGGCGATGATCTTGGGATAGGCGCGGCCGCTGACGCCGAAGCCCATATGGCTGCAGTCGAGCTCGACCTCGCGGTCGCTCTCGCCGGGCAGGCCGCGGGCCGAGCGGACCGAGACGATGCCGTCGCGCCGCGACCAGAGCGCGAGCGTCGGCACCGGCGGCTTCTCGGCAAGGTCGGTGTCGATCGGCGGGTCGTCGACGGGATGGCCCGCGACCCATTCGTAGAGCCGCCAGACGTTGTTGGCACGCATGTCGCCGGAAAAGGGCGAGCCCAGGGTGATCACCTTCTCGACCAGCTCGGGGCGCAGCTTGGCGATCTCGCGGGCGAAGACTCCGCCCAGGCTCCAGCCGACCAGGATCACCTTCCCGCCGCGCCCGAAGGCCTCGATCCGCTCGGCGATGCGCTCCCTGGTGTCGGGCTTGACGCCGGTGTTGAGCCCCATGCCCCAGCCGATGACGCGATAGCCGGCCGCGGCGAGCGCGCGCTGCAGGCCCAAAGTGGTGCGGTCGTTGGCGACGAAGCCGGGGATGACCATGACCTTGGGCCCGTCCTCCGGCCCGCGCGCGCCGAGCCGGCCGAAGCTCTTGTAGAAGCGCGCGCACAGGAACGGTCCCTCGAGCAGGAACCGGCGCAGCCTCGGCCTTGTCTCGTCAGAGATGGTCGCCACCGATCAGCTCCCGGAGCGGCGCCGGCAGCCTCACGCCCCCGTCCGCCGTCTGGTGGTTCTCGAGAAGCGGCACCAGGATGCGCGGGCTCGCCAGCGCCGTGTTGTTGAGCGTGTGGACGAACCGCACCTTGCGCTCCTCGTCGCGCCATCTGAGGTTCGCGCGGCGCGCCTGCCAGTCGTGCAGGGTCGAGCAGCTGTGCGTCTCGCGATATTTGCCGAGGCTCGGCACCCAGGATTCGAGGTCGTTCATTCGATACTTGCCGACGCCCATGTCGCCGGTCGAGGTCTCGATCACCTGATAGGGGATTTCGAGCGCCTGCAGCATCCCCTCGGCATTGGCGAGCAGCCGCTCGTGCCATTTCGCCGATTCCGTCTCGTCGTCGCGGCAGATCACATATTGCTCGAGCTTGTAGAACTGGTGGACGCGCAGCAGCCCGCGCACGTCGCGGCCGGCGCTGCCGGCCTCGCGGCGGAAGCAGGGCGAATAGCCCGCATAGAGGATCGGCAGCCTGTCCGGCTCGATGATCTCGCCGGCGTGCAGGCTGGTCAGCGCGATCTCGCCGGTGCCGGCGAGGTAAAGCTCGTCGGCGGGGATGTGATAGGCCTCCTCCTCGTGGCCGGGAAAATGGCCGGTGGCGATGAACGCCTGCGGCCGGGCCAGCGCCGGCACCGTGATCGGGGTGAAGCCGTCGGCGGCGAGCCGCTGCTGCGCCCAAAGCATCAGCGCCTGCTCGAGCAAGGCCAGCCGCCCCTTCAGGCAATATTGCCGCGAGCCCGCCACCTGGGTGATCCGGGCGAGGTCCGCCCAGTCGTTCCTCTCGACCAAGGCGACATGGTCGAGCGGCTCGAAATCGAATTGCGGGACCGCACCCTCCCGGCGGACGACGACGTTGGCGGCCTCGTCGGGCCCGACCGGGGCGCCTTCCCAGGGAATGTTGGGCACCCTCAGCAGCAGCGCGTCGAGCTCGGCCTGGAGCTCGCCGAGCGCGCCCTCGACCTCGGAAATCTCGGCGCCGATCGCCTTGGCCTTCGCGCCCAGCGCCGGCCGCTCCTCGGGGGAAGCGCTCTTGAAGCCGTCGCTGATCGCGTTGCGCTCGGCCCGCAACGTGTCGACCCGCGTCTTCAGCGCGCGCACCTGCCCGTCGAGCGCGAGCAGGGCGTCGAGATCGAGCGCCACGTTCTTGGCCGCGATGGCGGCCCGGACCGCGTCCGGATTCTCGCGGATGATGGAAAGGCTGAGCATTGCGGCTTCTCGCTAGGCGAGAACGTTCCGCCCGATCAAGTCCGCGCGGCGCCGATATTGCCGAGCAGCGCCCGCTCGGCCCGCTCGAAATCGGCCCTGCGGTCGCCGGACAGCAGCGCCCGATCGAGCGAGCGCAGCCGGCCCAGATAGGCATGCGATCTGCCCCGGCCGGCCTTCCCGTTCCGGCCCAGCCCGGCCCGCACATGACTGATAAACCGGACCGTCGGACGCCATGCGGCGACGTCCGCTCCCGGGTTTCGCGCCGCGCATTCGCGGCAGAATTTGTCGATCATCCGGTCGAACCGGCGGTCTTCGGGCCGAAGCGGCCGGGCCGGGCCGGTCGTGCGGCCAATCGCCGGGCCCGGCGCGAAGGCCAGAAGCAGCGGCCCGCCGCCGGCGAGGATGAACGTGCGACGGTTCATGGCCGCGACCCATAGCATGCGGGTGCCCGATCACAAACCGAGACCGCCTCGCGCGTTGCAAGGCGACCTCCATTGGGTTAGCAGGAAGGCATCTGCCGTCCCGGGAGTTCGAGAGCGGCCGCGATGCGCCACGCCCAACTCAACAGGCTCAATTCCTGGTTGGAACAGCCCTTGGTTCAGCCGCTCACCGCGAGCGAGATCGAGGATCTGCTCGCGCCCGCGCCGCGCACCGGCCACAGGAGCGAGGCAAGCCGCCAGGCGGGCGAGGCCCGGCGCCGCTTTCACCTGTCGCTGCTGGCGCAGGGCGCCATCCAGTGGAATCGCTGGGCGGAGGCGATGATCGCCCTGCGCCCGCGCCTTCGCGACAAAGCCGAGGCGGCGCTGTTCGCCCTTGCCGGCCATGTCGATCTCAGCGGCGAATCCTTCCCGCGCTCGATCAATCTCAGCGGCTTCTCCTTCCCCGGCGGCCTCAGCCTGGACAGGACGCGCTTCGAGGCCGAGCTATACGCCACCGGCTTGCGCGTGCACGGCCGGCTGTCGATGCGGGAGGCGACTTTGCTCGCCCCCGCCTGGCTCGATCAGGGGGTTTTCTTGGAAGCCTGCGATTTTTCCGGATCGACCCTGGACGGCAGGCTCGAGGCGCGCGCCTCGCTCTATCGCGGCGCCTGCGCCTGGCGCCGCGTCCAGTTCCGCAAGGATTGCTGGTTCGCTTCAAGCCGGTTCGAGCAGGACGCCGATTTCTCGGACGCCGCCTTCGACGCCGACGCGGGCTTCGGGAACGTTCATTTCGGGGGCGCCGCGACCTTCGAGCGCGCCGTCTTCGCCGACACGCTCGGTATGGAGGGATGCGTGTTCGAAGGCGCGTTCAATTGCGAGCGGGTGGCCTTCGAGCGCGGCGTCTTCCTGCAGTCGGCGCGCTTCGCCGAGGAGCCGAGGATCGCCCGCGCCCGCTTCGTGCGGGCGCCGCTGCTCGAGGGCGCGACCTTCCCGGAAGCCGCTCCCGGCGCCCCGCCGGTCGAGCCGGCGATTCGCGAGCTGGCGGCGCGCCTGGGTTGAGGCGCCGAGCAAGGGCGCGCAGCGACTAGGAGGCCTGCCGGGACAGGTCGACCGCAAGCGTCGAGGCTTCCTCGACGATTTCGCCATTGGCCACGCAGATCGACCAATTCTCCTCGACGTGCAGCTTGAGGTCGTCCCGGATCTGCTTGTAGAGGTTGAAATCCGCATCGGGAGCGCCGCCCTCGCTCTTGTGCAGCTCCCTGCCGGTGCGCGGCGACACCCGAAAGCACGGGCCCGAATTGAGGGCCAGATGGTAGAAGATCGGCGTCACCAGGCCATATTTTTCGGACATCGTGACGCGATGGGTCAGCATGCGGTGATGAATCTTGGTCAGCCTGAGCCTGCCTGACAGCCGCGCGGCGCCGGCGACATTGCTCGTGCCCCGGCGCTGGATCGCCAGCAGGTCGGCCTGCGCCTTGCGCACGATTGCGGTCGTGTCCTCGATCTCCATGCGCACCTTGCGATATTTGCGATCGAAATCGTCCTGGCCGCGGCCATCGGGGACGCAGATCATGCGCGGCAGCACCGGGCTGTCCTCGTGCATGATCAGGATCTCGACGTCGACCCCGTCCAGGCAGGCCGCAAGCAGCAGGTTCTCCATGCGCATGCGTTCGGTCGATCCCCGGAACTCGAGCCGGTGGCCCTGCCGCGCGGCCGGCAGGATGAAGCGGTCGGTTTCGAACAGCTGGAGCAATGTCGTTCCGGCCAGCCAGATCTCGCGGTCGGCATCGGCGAGCATCTGGCTCCATTGCTGATAGTTGAGGCTGTTGGCGTTGAACCGGTCATAGGGAAAGACCCTGGCCGGCGGCGCGACGTCGGCGAGCTGGAACGGAACCCGGAAGGCCGGCGCGGCCAGCATGTCGAGGACGGCCTTGCAAAGCTCCTCGACCGCCGCGACCGGGTTGCCGCTCTCGAGGTCCTCGCGCCGGAAAATGATGTGCCAGTAAGTGCTGAGGTCGAACGGCTTGGGGTAATTGTCCTCCTTGACGAAGATGATCGGCCGGCCGAGCATCTCGGCGATCCCAAGCTCGTAGAAGACGTTCGGATTGTCCTCGAACAGGACGCCGATCAGCACGTCATCCTCCATGATCGCCCGGATGATCGCCGAATCGATCCGGCCGGAGGCGTCAACGAGCTTGTCGCGTGCATGCAGGGCGGCGTGCTCATGTCCCGCACCGAGCTTGCGGTTGGCGAGCGCGATGGCCGGATCGATGAGCTTATTCATGACCAGATTGTACATTCGGAACCGCTCGGGGGTGTCTTTAGGATGCCCCATCGGCGTGATCACGAAACACTTCTTGGCCGTAGTCGACGCTGCCACCGCTCAGTTCTTTCCTGATCATTAATCCTCGCCCGCAAAGTGACCCATTTCGATACGATTCGCCACCCCCGCCGCGAGGACGCCTGAAACCGGCTAGGCGGCGCACCGGCCGCGTCTTTACCCTTGGTAAACCAATTTCTGGGCAATCAGGCCTCGGTTCGAAGAACGGAGTGGGGTCGATGGGCGTGGTGCTGAAGATGGAAAAGAAGCAGAAGAAGAGCCAGGAAGAGACGAAAGCCGCCGGATCGGGCAGCAAGGGCGTGGTCGTCTATCCCGGCATCAATATTCGCGACGTCGAGACGCTCCTCCGCTACCGCAATCAGCGCAAGAACAAGGGCTGACGGCCGGCGCCGCGGCCGGGCTCGTCCAGGCGCCTCGCGGCGGTAACGCGACGTCTCCCCCGACCGCCGACAGAATCCGCTGGCGCCCGCGCCCCCGGCTTGCCAATGTCGGCTCATGAGCGATGTCGGCAAGACGCTGTTCGAGAATCCGCTCCAGGATTGGACGAACGATGACTTGCTGATCGACGACGAGCGCAGGAATTATTATCTCCATCATTATGGCGACCTGATGTTCGTCTTCGACTGGCCGGCGATGCGTACGCTGTTCCACGGTCACGAACTGCCCGCCAACCTGTCCCGCAAGCGCATCCGGAGCCTGGGCCTCATCGCCGTTTGCTTCGGCTTCGCCAGCCTGCTGATCACCGCCTGGACGCCCGCCGCGCAGCTCATGGCCGCGCAAACGGGCCTGTCCGGCTGGCAGATCGCCCGCGGCGCGGGAGTGGCCGCGGCCCTGTGCGCGGTGCTGAGCCTCGGCATCGGCTACAGTCAGCTCGTCTATGGCAAGCGCCGGCTGATCTGGCTGGACAGCCGGATGTGGACCGAGCGCCTTCGCCACTTCCATTTCCAGCTGATCGTCAACAACCTCCCGGCGATCGTCGCGGCGATCGGGAGCGAGGAAGCGAAACGTCGCTGGATCGACCGGCGGGAGGACATGCTCGACAGGTTTGCGCGGGAGATCATGGTCCCGACGCACCAAACCCGGAAGCGCATGCTCGACGACGAGGCCGAGGAGCGGACCTGGCTGCTCGCCGAGTGGCAACGTCCGGGGCCTCTGCCCGAGGCAAGCGACAATGCCGCGCGATTGCTCGACACCCTTTACAAGCAGCGTTTCGGCATCCAGCTCAGCTACGCGCGGGCAAAGACCGAGCCGAACCTTCACTCGCCGGCGACGCGCAAGAAGCTGGCTTCCGCCGCTTCGGACGTGGCGACCGCCATCCTGCTGGCCGCGACGATCACGATCGGGTTCGTCTATCTGCTCGATCCGTCCGCGCATGCGACCCTCTATGCCGTCGCGCTCGGCGTGATCGGCACCTGCAGCGGCGTCGTCGTCGCCTCCCGCGTGCTCGACGAGGGGCTGCAGCTCGGCGCCGATTCGATGCGCTATCGCTGGTATCTGGCGAGCCTGGAGGCGTCGGAAGCGCGCTTCCTCGCCGGCGGCATCGCCGAGAAGGTCGCCGAGCTGAGGTGGCTTGAGGTCCTGGCCTATCGGGAGACCCGCCAATTCCTCTGCGCGATGAACCGCTCGCGCTTCATTTTCTGAGCTGGTGGCGGGCAAGCCATGGGCTGGCGGAGACGGAGGGATTCGAACCCTCGGTAGGAGTAATCCCCCTACGGCGGTTTAGCAAACCGCTGGTTTCAGCCACTCACCCACGTCTCCGGGATCGGCCCCGAGCGGCCTATATAGGCGCGATTTCAAAGGTTCAACCGGGCGCGTGCGGAGCGCGCCGGGCGGCGCGGCACGCGTAGAATCCCTGTGTCCAACCGCGCGTCCGCGGCCGCTACACCGCCCTTCGGACTCGCTTGGGCGCGGGATCGACTCGGTTCGCCGCCGATTCATGGACGGGAAAGCTTTGTCGGCGCTAGTTTAGACCCAAGAGCAGGTGGGGGAATTGCCATGCTGAAATCATTCGTGAATCTTGCCGCCGCGGCGCTGCTGCTGGCCGCCGCTCCGGCCATGGCGCAGGTCACCACGGTCGATCCCGACCAGCCCGACAGCTGGAACGCCGACGAGCCCGCCCCCGAGGCCGACACGGAAGCGCCCGCCGCCGGCGAGGACTATGCTCCGGCCGAGGCCGCGCCCGCCGAGGGCCAAAGCAGCGAGATCTACACCGCCCCCCCGGCCGCGCCGGCGCCGGCGCAGCAGAATGCGACCGTGCCCCGCGAGGACGTGTTCACCGCCGCCGAGGGGCTGTTCGGCCGCGGCGCCCGCGGCCTCGCCGAGCTGCTCGAGGACATCCTCCACGATCAGGGCGAGCCGATCGCCTATATCGCCGGCCAGGAAGCCGGCGGTGCCTTCATGCTCGGCGTCCGCTACGGCTCGGGCATGATGCACCACTCGATCGAGGGCGAGCGCCGCGTCTACTGGACCGGCCCGTCGATCGGCTTCGACGTCGGCGGCGACATCAACAAGGTGTTCGTGCTGGTCTACAATCTGCACGACAGCCAGCGCCTGTTCCGCCGCTATCCGGGCGGCGAGGGCCGCGCCTATTTCATCGGCGGCTTCTCGGCGACCTATTTGCGCGACGGCGACGTGGTGCTGATCCCGGTCCGCCTCGGCGGCGGGATCAGGCTCGGCGCCAATGTCGGCTATATGCGCTTCTCCGAGCGCAACAGGTGGCTGCCCTTCTGACGCCGCGGCAGGCCGTCGAAACCTGGGTCGAGGCCTTCAACGCCGGCGACGTCGAGGGGCTCGCCGCGCTCTACCACCCCGACGCGGTCAACCATCAGGTCGTCCAGGACCCGGTCGAGGGCCGCGCGGCGATCCGCGCGATGTTCGAACGCGAATTCGCCGCGGCCGAGATGCACTGCATCGTCGAGGCGATCCACGAGGCCGGCGAGGTGGCGATCCTCGAATGGCGCGACCCCAGGGGCCTGCGCGGCTGCGGCCTCTTCACGGTGCGCCGCGGCCGCATCGCCTTCCAGCGCGGCTATTGGGACAGGCTGAGCTTTTCAAGGCTGCACGGCGTCCCGATCGGCTAGCCGCCGGTCCACCGCCGCGGCGGGGGGAAAGCGCGCGCCCCAACCGTCCCGCCTCGCGGCCGCCACTGCCGCTCCCGGGCCGGCGGCCGCTCCGCCTTGGCGTGCCCGCTCGCTCGATGAGCTCCCTGGCGATTGACTGCCAACCCATTGGCACACAAGGAAATAGCAGGCCGCACCCTGCCGAAGCCGGAGGGCGGCGGGATCCCGTCACTTTGTTGGATACATGTTGGATTTCGATCGCCATGAAGGGGATCGGCTCTTTCGCATTGTCGCAGATTCGCTGATCGGAAAATTCGATCAAAACCCTCCCACTGATCGAACGGATTTTTATTTTCACTGAACTTGGTGAACTTCCGCGGTCAAGCGCCCCCGGCGAGCCGCCAGGGCAGCGTCGTTCCGGCGAGGAACGGCACGATGTCGCCGATCCTGTCCGGCACTGTCGCCGGCACGCGCTCCAGCACCACCTCGCCCTCGTTCGGCGGCAGGCCGTAGAAACGCGGCCCATGCTCGGAGGCGAAGCCCTCGAGGCGGTTCAGCGCGCCTTCCTCCTCGAACAGGGTCGCATAGGCCTCGAGCGCGAACGGCGCGTTGAAGATGCCGGCGCAGCCGCAGGCCGCCTCCTTCTTCTCCACCGCGTGCGGCGCGCTGTCGGTGCCGAGGAAGAATTTCGGCGAGCCCGAGGTGGCGGCGCGGCGCACCGCGCGCCGGTGGCGCTCGCGCTTCGCCACCGGCAGGCAATAGGCATGGGGGCGGAGGCCGCCCTCGAACAGGGCATTGCGGTTGATGACCAGATGGTGGGGCGTGACCGTAGCGGCGACCGTCGACGGCGCCGCCTCGACGAAGGCCACGGCTTCGGCTGTCGTGATATGCTCGAACACGATCTTCAGCGCCGGAAAGTCGCGGACGAGGCCGGCGAGAACGCGCTCGATGAACACCGCCTCGCGGTCGAAGATGTCGACGTCCGGATCGGTGACCTCGCCATGGACGAGCAGCGGCATGCCGATCCGCTGCATCGCCTCGAGCGCGGGATGGAGCGTGGCGACGTCGGTGACTCCATGCTCGGCATTGGTGGTCGCATGAGCGGGATAGAGCTTGGCGGCCGCCCACACGCCCATCTCGAAGCCGCGCACGATCTCCGCCGCGACGGCATGGTCGCTGAGATAGCAGGTCATCAGCGGCGTGAAATCGCTCTCCGGCGGCAGCGCCGCGAGGATGCGCGTCCGATAGGCCTCGGCCGCCGCGACGTCGGTCACCGGCGGGACCAGATTCGGCATCACGATCGCGCGGGCGAACTGGCGCGCGGTAAAGCGGGCCACCGCTTCCAGCATCTCGCCGTCGCGCAAATGGACGTGCCAATCGTCGGGGCGGCGGATGACGAGACGGGTTGGATCGCTCACCCGATCTCCCTAACTGGAGAGCATGGCCGGGACCACCCTCGTCGATCGCGCTCTGATCCGCGTCTCGGGCGAAGACGTGCGCGGTTTCCTGCAAGGGCTGGTCACCAACGATGTCGAGGGGCTGGTCCCCGGCCGGCCGCTCTGGGCCGGGCTGCTGACCGCGCAGGGCAAGGCCCTGTTCGACTTCATCCTCTGGGACGGCGGCGAGGATGTGCTGGTCGATTGCGAGGCGGAGCAGGCTGACGCGCTGGCCCGGCGGCTCGCTCTCTATCGCCTCCGCCGCCCGATCGCGATCGCGCGCGACGAGGGCGTCGCGGTCCACTGGTCGCCCGACGGCGAGGGCGATCCCCGGCTCGCCGCGCTCGGCCGCCGCTGGCTCGCGCCGGCGGGCGAGGCGGCCGAGGGCTGGCTCGAGCATCGCCTCCGCCTCGGCGTCGCCGAGGGCGTGGCCGAGCTTGGCTCGGACAAGACGCTCTGGCTCGAATGCAACGCCGCCGAATTGAACGGCGTCAGCTTCGACAAGGGCTGCTATGTCGGCCAGGAGAATACCGCGCGGATGAACTGGCGGCAGAAGGTCAACCGCCGCCTGGTCGTCGTCCCCGCCGACGCGCCGGGGCCGCGGACGCGGATCCACTATCCCGGGCTCGGCCTCGCCGTCGAGCATCGCCGGACCGACGATCTGGAGGATGCGATCGTCCCCGAATGGCTGGCGGCGGCGCTGGCCCCGCGCTAATCTGCCGGAGTCGACAAGGAGGGGATGACATGGGGGGCATCGTCACATTCTTATCGGGACTATTCCTGGCCGCCGCCGCGCCCGCGCCGGGCGAGCCGGACCTCGACCGGGTCCGCGCCGCGACCGAGCGCTTCCGCGACGTCGACGTCGCCCTGGCCGAGGGCTATGTCCGCGAGCCGACCAACACCTGCGAGACCGCGACGATGCTGGGCCGCCCCGCGGAGCTGGGCGCGATGGGCGTGCATTTCATCCGGCCGGACCTGCTCGGGATCGCCGCGCCGCCCAATCCGCGGGTCGGCGGCTCGGGCACCCATATCGATTTCACCCGGCCCGCGGTCCTCATCTACGAGCCGCAGGCGGACGGATCGATGGCGCTGGTCGCGGTCGAGAACCTCGTTTTCCGGAGCGCCTGGCACGCGGCAGGCCATAGCGGCCCGCCGAGCTTCCATGGGCAGGCGTGGGACGCGATGGCGGACGATCCCGCCACGCCGATCGACGAGGCGCACGGGTTCGAGCCGCATTACGACCGCCACGTCTGGCTCTATCGCGACAATCCCAACGGCATGTTCGCGCAGTTCAACCCGAACGTGAGCTGCGCCCACCATCGCGGCGGCACCGCGATGGCGGCGCATCAATAGGTCGCGATTCCGCTGCCCACCCAGCGCACCCTGGGATCGTCCATGTCCATCACGTCGTTGAGCTCGCGCACGTTGCGATAGCCGTAGCCGTAGAGGTGGGTGAAGGTCGAAAGGTTGAGCGCGAGCCGCCCGCTCTTCAGCGCGACCGGCGGCCGGTCGTCGCGGAAGTTGTTGTTGCAGTAGATCAGGATCGGGCGGTCCGGGCGGCCGATCACTTCGGCGAGGCGCTCCTCGCTGAATTCGGGAAGCGGCACGTTGACGGCGCCCCGGATATGGCCGGCGGCGAACTGCGCGGCCGAGCGCGCGTCGAGGATCAGCACGTCGGGCTCGGCGGCGGCGGCGGCGAACGTGCTCCAGTCGATCAGCCTGGCCAGGCGATAGGGCCGGACCTCCTCGATCAGGGAGCGATAGCCGTCATAATCGATCTGCGGGTTGAGCAGCGCGGGCGAAGCGGCGGCCGGAGCGGCGACCGGGGGCGCGGCGGGGGCGGGATGGGCGGCGGCGAGCGCCAGGGCGACGAAGAAAGGCTGGAGCATGATACGCACTCCTTTACTGGGGGGAGGCTTTCGGTACGGCAGCGAAACTGTCGCCGGCCTGAACGTCATGGGCTTTCACGTCGGCGCACTCTTGCCTAAGCATCCGGCAGCTCCGGAAGGATGGATCATGGTCCTGAAACGCGCGCTCGCCCCGCTCCTCGCCCTGGCCGTCGTCTCGACCCCGGGCCTCGCCCAGCCCGCCGCCGCGCGGACCGCGCCGGCGCCGCCGCAGGCCGGCTCCGCCGAAGCCGCGGTCGGCGAGTTCATCGCCGCGCTGAACGCGATGGACGCGGCCCGGCTCGGGCGGCTGTTCGCCGAGGATGCGACGATCTTCTTCCCTTCCGCGCCCTTCCCGCTCCGGCGGCTCGGCAAGGCCGAGGCGGTGCGCTATTTCGCGCGGCTGTTCGAGGCGCTGCGCGCCCGCGGCGCCAGGCTGAGCGACATCGTGCCGCGCGAGCTCCACGTCCAGCTCTACGGCGACGCCGCCGTCGCCAGCTTCCACCTGACCGGCGGCCAGGAGCTGGGCCGGCGGACCTTGGTGCTGCGCCGGCTCGGCGGGCGCTGGCTGATCGTCCACCTGCACAGCTCGTCGCTGCGCGCGGCCCCCCCTCCCCCGCCGGCGCAGCCGCAGCCGACACCGCTGCCGGCGCAGCCGCCGCGCTAGGCCGGACCGCTTCTAGGGACAGCCGGTCAGCGCCGCGGGCGCGACCGGCGGGCTGCCGCAATACCAGGCGTCGGTGGCCCCGATCGCGTGACCGACCAGCCGCCAGCGGCCGTTCTGGAAGCGCAGGATCGCCGAAATGCCGAGCCCGTCCATGTCCTCGAAATTGGCGAAGTAGCGCCGCCCGTCGATGCGCCCGCCTCCCGGCCGCTGCGGAGTGGCGAAGACCAGCGCCCAGCCCTGCCGCACGCGGATCTCGCCGACGACGAACTCGACCGGGCCGCGAAGCTCGCGCTCGATCGCGGGCCGCAGCGCATCGAGGATGGCGCGGCGCTGGGCGCTGCCGGGTCCGGCCTGCGCGGTGGCGCTCACGCCCCGCTGGGCGAGCGCCGATCCGCCCGGCGGAAGCAGCGCGACAATAAAAGCGGCAAGAAGCAGCCGGAGACTCCGCAAGAGCTGCCCTCTCATCTCGGACCTCCTTCGCAGCGCCTCGGCGCTTCCATTATATCGCAAGCTCAGCCGAGATAATATTATGGCCCATTACTTATGTCCATGCGATTCCGAGCTTAGAAGCGCGCCAAGGCGCGCACCGGAAACGTGCCCATGCCGCGAATTTTCGGCGGCACCGCGCTGAATGCGAAGGAGGCGGCGGGCAGCGCGCCGAGGTTGGTCATATGCTCGCAGATGAGGATGCCGGCGCCGAGCAGGATGGTGTGCACCGGGCGGGCGCGGGTGCCGCTGTCGTCGATATTGTGGCTGTCGATGCCGACCAGCCGGGCGCCGGCCGCCGCGAGCAGCCGGGCCGCGTCCTCGGTGAGGAAGGGATGGCCCTCGAAATAGGCCTCGCTGCGCCAGTGCCGGTCCCAGCCGCTGTGGACCAGCACGGCCTTGCCGGCGACGTCGAGCCCTTCGAACGCGCCGGCGCCGATCGCCGGCCCTCCGGCGCGGACGACGAGGCCGGGCAGGTCGGCAAGCTGCGCCAGCGTCAAGTCGGCGATGTCGGCGCCGTCGGCAAAGCGGTGAAACGGCGCGTCGAGATAGGTGCCGGTATTGGCGACCATGTCGATCCGCCCGATCTGGAAGCTGGAGCCGTCGTCATAATTGGCGCCCGATTCCGCCCGCGTCCAATAGTCGCAGATGTGCGGCGCCGGCAGGCCCCGATAGGTGACCATGCCATGCTCGATCACGTGGCTGAGGTCGACGAGCCTTTTCGCATTCGTATCCGCCATAACGCCCAAGCTCCGATGAGCAGCCAGATCACGTTGAGGCTGGCCGACGGCAGCGCGCCGTGCCACCAGCCGTTGACGATGAAACCCGCCGCGCCGACCACGTTCATCGCCTGGTAGACGACGGACTGCCCGGTCACCCGCCCCGCCGAGATCAGCAGATAGGCGAGCAGGATCAGGAACGCGCCGGACCAGCCGACGATCTCGACCGCCCATTCGGTCGCGCTCAGTGCGCCGTCCCCCGCGCGAGGCTGCGCAGCACGTAATGCAGGATGCCGCCGCTCTTGAAATATTCGAGCTCGTTGGCGGTGTCGATGCGGACGCGGGCGGCGAAGGTGAAGCTCATGCCATCGGCCTTGGTGACCTTGACCGCGATCTCCTTGCGCGGCGTCAGCTCGGCGACCCCCAGGATGGTGAAGGTCTCGCTGCCGTCGAATTCGGGAACCTCGTCGAGGAACTGCAGCGGGACCACGCCCATGCCGACCAGGTTGGAGCGGTGGATCCGCTCGTAGGTCTCGGCGATGACGGCGCGGACGCCGAGCAGGTTGGTGCCCTTCGCCGCCCAGTCGCGCGAGGAGCCGGTGCCATATTCCTTGCCGGCGACGACGACCAGCGGCGTGCCCTCCGCCTTGTAGCGCATCGCGGCGTCGTAGATCGGCATCTGCTCGCCGCTGGGCACGTGGCGGGTGACGCCGCCCTCGACGCCCGGCACCATCCTGTTCTTGATGCGGATGTTGGCGAAGGTGCCGCGCATCATCACCTCGTGATTGCCGCGGCGGGCGCCGTAGCTGTTGAAGTCGGGACGGCCGACCCCGTGACCGGTCAGGTAGGCGCCGGCCGGGCTGTCGAGCTTGATCGCGCCGGCGGGCGAGATGTGGTCGGTGGTGATCGAATCGCCGAGGATCGCCAGCGGCCGCGCCCCGATGATGTCGGATGGTGGCACCGGCGTCATCGTCATGCCCTCGAAATAGGGCGGATTGGCGATGTAGGTGGACGAGGGCCAGCCATAGGTGGTGCCGCCGGCGACCGCGATCTCCTGCCAGCGGGCGTCGCCCTTGTAGACGTCGGCATAGCGCGACCGGAACATGTCGCCGTGCACATACTGGTCGATCAGCGCGCGGATCTCGTCGTTGGAGGGCCAGATGTCCTTCAAATAGACCGCCTCGCCGGCGGGGTCGCAGCCGATCGGCGCCTCGATCATGTCCTCGGCGACCGTCCCCTTCAGCGCATAAGCGACGACGAGCGGCGGCGAGGCGAGATAATTGGCGCGCACGTCGGGCGAGACGCGGCCCTCGAAATTGCGGTTGCCGGAGAGCACCGAGGCGGCGACGAGGTCGTATTTGTGGATCGCCTGGCTGATCGGCTCGGGCAGCGGCCCCGAATTGCCGATGCAGGTGGTGCAGCCATAGCCGACCAGGTCGAAGCCCAAAGCGTTGAGGTCCTCGGAAAGGCCGGCGCGGTCGAGATAGTCGGTGACCACCTGGCTTCCGGGGGCAAGGCTGGTCTTGACCCAGGGCTTGCTGGTGAGGCCGCGGGCGCGCGCCTTCCTCGCCACCAGCCCGGCGGCGATCAGCACCGCGGGATTGGAGGTGTTGGTGCAGCTGGTGATCGCGGCGATGACGACGTCGCCATGGCCGAGCGTGTCGCCCGGCTGGTAGACGCCGTCATTGTCGTAATCGACCTCGCAGCGGGTCTTCAGCCGGCCGATGTCCTGGCCGTATTCGCGGGTGAAGTTCTCGACGAACTCCTCGTCGACGCGGCTGAGCACGACCTTGTCCTGCGGGCGCTTGGGGCCGGCGAGGCTGGGCTCCACGCTGGACATGTCGAGCCTCAGCGTCTCGGTGAACACCGGGTCCTGGGCGCCCTCCTCGAGCCACAGGCCCTGCGCCTTGCAATAGGCCTCGGTCAGCGCGATCTGGTGCTCCGCCCGACCGGTGAGGCGCATGTAATCGAGCGTCTTCGTATCGATCGGGAAGAAGCCGCAGGTGGCGCCATATTCGGGCGCCATGTTGGCGATCGTCGCCCGGTCGGCGACCGAGAGCGCCGAGACGCCGGGGCCGAAGAACTCGACGAAACGCCCGACCACGCCCTTGGCGCGCAGCATCTGCGTCACGGTGAGCACCAGGTCGGTGGCGGTGATCCCCTCCTTGAGCGCGCCGGTCAAATGGAAGCCGACCACCTCGGGGATGATCATCGAGACCGGCTGGCCGAGCATCGCCGCCTCGGCCTCGATCCCGCCGACGCCCCAGCCGAGCACGCCGAGGCCGTTCACCATGGTGGTGTGGCTGTCGGTGCCGACGAGGGTGTCGGGATAGGCAACTTCGGCGGCCTCGCCGCGCGGTTCGGCGCGGCGGTCGGCGGCCGAGCGGCGGTCGGCGCCGGTGCCGCGGCGCTCGGCCTCGCGCCGCTCGGCCGAGCCCACACGCAGCTCGGCCCGCCGGTCGGCGCCGTCGCGGCGGTCGTCGGCCGCGCGCCGGTCCGAGGCCCGCCGGTCCCCGCGCGCGCCCGACCCGCCGACCTCGGGGGTGCTCCACACCCCGCGGGCGATATATTCGAGGTTGACCTGGTGGCAGATGCCGGTGCCGGGCGGCACCACCTGGAAATTGTCGAACGCGGCGGCGCCCCATTTCAGGAACCGGTAGCGCTCGATGTTGCGACTATATTCGAGCGCGACATTCTCCTCGAACGAGGTCGGCGTCCCGAACGCGTCGACCATCACGCTGTGATCGATGACGAGATGGACCGGCACCAGCGGATTGATCTTCTGCGCGTCGCCGCCGAGCGCCGCCATCGCATCGCGCATCGCGGCGAGATCGACCACCGCGGGAACGCCGGTGAAATCCTGCATCAGCACGCGGGCCGGGCGATACTGGATCTCGCGGGTGGAGCTGCGCTCGGTCTGCCAGTCGACCAGCGCCTGGATGTCGTCGACGGTGACCGTCTTGCCGTCCTCGAAGCGGAGGAGATTCTCGAGGAGGACCTTCATCGAGAAGGGGAGCTTGTCGACGGGGCCGAGCGCGTCGGCCGCTTTCTCGAGGCTGTAATAGGCGTAGGTTTTGCCATCGACCTCGAACGTGGAGCGGGTGCCGAGCGTGTCGTGGCCGGTGCTGGTCATCGGGAACCTCGTCGCAAAGTCGTACTTTGCGCCGGGCAGGACCGCCCGGCCGCTTCGCGGCGCGCTCTAGCAGGGTGGCGTATGGGGGGAAAGGCCAGCGTGCCGCACGAACGCGTCCGCTTTGCGCCTCGCGCTCATGACCGAGTCCAGGTTGCGAATGGGTCGCGGCGCCGGCGGGCGGGGGTAGGGGGCCGGGCTGTCCCCGACCCCGCCCGCTTGCGGAGGGGCCGTTCGCGCCGGCCGCCCGGGCGCGGCATCCTGGCCCGTTCGCCTTCCTTGTGGACCCGGCGGGCGCCATGCTCCATGGTCCGCGGCGATGATCCTCGCCGCCCTGCTCCTCGTGCTCGCTTCGCAGCCTCCGTCGCGGCCGCCCGGGCCGCCGCGCGAGTCGGCGGGGGAGGAGATGCGGGCGGAGCTGGGGCCGGCGGCCGATCCCTATGCCGAGGCCGCGCGCGCCTGGGGGGATTGCGTGCGGGCGCGGGCCGGCGAGGCCGCCCTGGCGGGCATGGCCGATGCGGCGGCGACCGAGGCGGGGCTCGCCGCCTGCGCCGCCGAGGAAGCGGCGCTCGCCGCGCTCTGGGCGCACGAGTTCGAGGCCGCGCGCGGCGCCCGGATGATGGCGGAATATCGCGAGATCCAGCGGGAGGCGGCGCTGCGCTATCTCCGGCAGGCGCGGCGGGGGCGCTGAGCTCCGGCCCCGGATCGATTCGCTGGTTGCCCCCGGCGTGCCCGAAACCGTCCCGCAATGGGCGCCGGCGACTCGGCCTCATCTGGTCTCGTAGGGGAAGCCATTGATCTGCATTCAGTTTTTGCTTGCATTTCGGCGCGAACGCGGCTTGGTGCCGCGCGAAGGCGGCCGTGGGGGGCGCCCTGGCGGGAGCCTGCCTTCCGCCCGAAGGGGGAATCATCGATTCGCTTCATCCGCCTCGCGGGCCGCTCCGGCCCGGCCGGGGCGCATGGCGCCGTCGATCTTTTGGAGAATAACCGATGAAGACGACTCATTTCGCACTGGCGGCGGGCGTCGCCCTGTTCGCCTTGTCGCCGGCCATGGCGCAGGACGCCGCGGCTCCGGCACCCGCCGAAGCTCCGGTCGAGGCGCCCGCGCCCGCGCAGGCTCCGGCCGCCCCGGCTGACGCGGCGGCCGCTCCGGCGGCGCCGGCGGCCGGCACGCCGGTCGCCTCGGCGACCCACATGCTGTCGGGCGCCGAGGTCCGCATGGTCACCCGCACCGAACTCAGCTCGCGCACCACCCGGCTCGGCGACCGCTTCGAGCTCGAGGTCACCGACGACGTCGCCGTCAACGGCCTGGTGATGATCCCGCGCGGCAGCGTCGCCACCGGCGAGGTCACCCGCGTGCGCAAGAAAGGCATGTGGGGCCGCAGCGGCATCCTCGAGACGCGGCTGGTCTCGGTCCGCGCCGGCGATCACGACATCCGCCTCACCGGCGCCGCCGGCGACCGCGGCCGCTCCGGCACCGCCGCCACGATCGGCGCGGTGCTGCTCTCGCCGCTGATCGTGGCGCCGTTCGTCGGCTTCTTCGTCACCGGCACCAGCGCGGTGATCCCGGCCAACACCACGACCGTCGCCTATACCAGCGAGGAAGTGCCGCTGGCCTTGGCGATCGCCACCCAGCCGGAGGTGCCCGCCGCGGCGGCGCCCGAGGCCGAGGCGGCCGCCGAGCCGGTGACCGCGCCGGCCGAGCCGGCTCCGGCCGCGCCCGCGCCGACGGTCATTGCGAGCGCTTCGCCGCAGGGCTGAGCTTCAAACGAGGCCTGAGAGGGGCGGCGGGGCTTCGGCCCGGCCGCCCTTCGCTTTTTACTGGCGGGCGGCCGCGGGCGCGGACCCGCCCGGCGGGGAGCCCTGGTCGAAGCGGGCGACGATCGCGTCGGCCTCGGCGCGGCCGCGCTCCTCGGCGGCGCGGATCCGGTCGGCGGCCGCCGCGCTGGCCCGCGACTTGTCGCGCATCTGCGCCGCCGCCTCCATCGCCGCCCGGTCGTTCTTCTGGGCGATTCGCGTCAGCGTCGCCGGCGAGGCGCCGGGCGCGTCGGCACGAAGATCGGGGACCAAAGCGACTCCGGCGATCGCCGCCGCGACCAGCCCGGCGGCACCGGCGGCGAGGGTGCGCGTGCGCCGGCGTCTCATCGCGCCGCCGCCCGGCCGGCGAGGCCGAAGAAGCTCGCCACCAGCTCCTGCGCGGCGCGGGTGCGCGCCGCCTCGAGCGCGCGCTGGCGCCGGGCCTCGTCGAAGTCGAGGATCAGGCCGCTGGGCTCCCGCGGCGCGGCGGAGGGCAGAAAAGCCATGCCGCTGAAGCGCCCAAGCCCGCCCGAAGTTCCCGCCCCGTGCCCGGGCGGGCGCGCGCCGGTCGCCGTTCATGCAACTTCATGGCGTCGGGCGGCGTTGTGGCCTCACGTTTCGAGTTTGAAAAGGAGCCGGAGTATGGCGACCGTGATGAACGTGCTCGAGGCCCGCGGCGGCAGCCTCGTCCCGCCCGCGGCGCAGCGGGGCTACCATATCGTCTATCGTGACCATCAGACCAATCACTGCCCGGGCTGCGGGCGGACGCACTGGTATATCGGCCGGATCATGGCCGAATGCGCCTTCTGCGGTACCGCGCTGCCGTTGGAGGCGGCGAATCTGGTCGCGGGCGGGCAGATCGTCCGCACGGTGCGGCGCCGGCTGATCCCGGACCCGCAGCCGCACGCCGCCTGAGCAAACAGCACCTGCCGCCCGCGCGGCAGCGACCGCCCCCCGCGCTTGAAGTGCAATCGGCTTGGGCGAGGCGGCCGGCGCCTGCCGAGGTCCAGCCTCGGCGGGCGCCATTGCGTCGAGTTGCCAAAAAAGCGGGACAGCCCCCCTCTGCCGGGACGCGGCGTTAACCGGCTCTTGGGAATGGCGGACATAAAGTGGCGCCATGTCCACCGGCAACATCTGGGCTGCGGCCGGGCTCGGCCTGATCGGCGTCGCCATGCTGTCGCCAACGCTGCCGCGCGCCGAGCCGCCGCCGGTGGCGCGCGAATCCGCACCGGCCCCGGCGGCGTCCGCGCACCCGCAGGCGGGCAACGGCCTGGCCAGCCGCGAGCTCGCCCGCAGCCCCGACGGCCATTTCTACGCCGAGGCGCAGGTCAACGGCGCCCGCATCCGCTTCATGGTCGACACCGGCGCCAGCGTGGTCGCGCTGACCCCGGCCGACGCCCGGCGCGCCGGCATCGCCCTGCCCGACACCCGCGCCCGCGCCCGCGGCGCCGGCGGCGAGATCGAGGTCATCCCGGTGACGATCGAGCGGCTGGCGATCGGCCCCCTGGAGGCGCGCGGCGTCCGCGGCGCGGTCGCCGACGGCCTGCCGGTCTCGCTGCTCGGCCAGAGCTTCCTCGGCCAGGTCGCCAGCGTCGAGATAAGCGGCGACAGGATGGTGCTCCGCTAGAACTTTATCGGCCGGGACGAGCTCGAAATCGTCGAGGTCGATTCGGCGCGTCCGCCTGCGCCAGGCGATGGTGGAATGCGGCCAGTTGTTGGTGATCTTGCCGCGCTCGGTCATGTACCAGTTGCGGCAGCCCGTCTTCCACACCGAGCCGCCAAGGTCGGCCTGCAACCTCTCATTATAGGCCGCCATGGCGGCGGGCCGCACCGCGACCGAGCGGAGCCCGCGGCGGAACAGGGTCTCGACCAGGCGCATCATGTGGGCGACCTGCTGCTCGACCATGAAGATGATCGAATTGTGGCCCAAATTGGTGTTGGGGCCGTAGAGAATGAACATGTTGGGAAAGCCGGCGACGGTGGTGCCGCAATAGGCTTCGGCGCCCCCTTCCCAGCGTTCGCTCAGGCTGGCGCCCGCCGCGCCGGTGATTGCGATGGGAGCGACGAACTCGGTGCTCCTGAACCCGGTGCCGTAGACGATCACGTCGACCTCGTGGCTGGTGCCGCTCTCGGTGACGATCCCGGTCGGCGTGATCCGGGCGATCGCATCGGTTTCGAGCGCCACGTTCGCGCGCTGCAACGTCGGCAGGAAATCGTCCGAGACGATGATGCGCTTGCACCCGGGTGGATAATCCGGCGTCAGCCGCGCCCTGAGCTTCGGATCGGCAACCCCCCGCTCCAGGATCTTGCGGACCGTCCGGTCGAGGAAGCGCGCGGCGAACGAGCCTTGGCGGAAGCCCGCGTAGAGCAATTCCCGCTGCAGATAGATGAAGGCGCGGTGCATCCGGGCATAGCCCGGCAGGTGGCGGAACAGGAACCGCTCGAGCCGGCCATAGGGCCGGTCGCCGCGCGGATAGAACCAGTTCGGCGTGCGCTGGAAGACGACGAGCTTTGCCACCTCGGGCGCGATCGCCGGCACGATCTGGGCGGAGGAAGGCCCGTTGCCGATCACCGCCACCCGCTTGCCGGCCAGCTCCGTCTTCTCGTCCCACTGGGCCGAGTGGAAGGCGGCGCCCTCGAACAGCTCCGCCCCCTCGATCCCCGGGATCGCCGGACGGCTGAGCTGGCCGGTGGCGAGGATGAGAATGCGCGCGCGCAGCGTGCTCTCGTCCGCCATGGCAACGGTCCAGCAGCCGGCCTGCTCGTCATAGGCGGCGCCCGCCACTTCGGCGCCGAACCGGATGAGCGGGCGGAGCCCGTAGGTGTCCGCCACCCGCCCGAAATAGGTGAGGATCTCGCTCTGCTGCGGATAGGCGCGCGTCCAATCCGGATTGGGCGCGAACGAATAGGAATAGAAATGCGAGGGAATGTCGCACGCGCAGCCGGGGTAGCGATTGCTCCACCAGGTGCCGCCGAGGCCTTCGCTCTTCTCCAGGATCTGGAGTTTGCCGAACCCGGCCTGCTTCAGCCGGATCGCCGCGAGCAGACCCGACATGCCGGCGCCAACGATCAGCGCATCGAGCAGGGCGCCATCGCTCTTCGAAATCTGCATATCGCCCACCGTCATCTTCGTCATGCAATATCCCTTTTCGGATGGGGAACCGTCAGCGGTCCCGATGGCGATACCGGGGGCAGGCCGCGATTGGATGCACGCGGCCCGCCCTGCCGCTCGAATATCTCGCGCAGCGCCGCCGCCGCCTCGGCGATCGCCTGGCGCGCGGTCGGCAGGGCGCCCGCCATGGTGACGAAGCCATGAATCATGTCCGGATACTCGACGTGGACGGCTGCGATGCCGGCCGCCTCGAGCCTCTCGGCATAGGCCTTGCCCTCGTCCTTCAGAGGATCGCAACCGGCGGTGACGACATAAGCGGGCGGCAGGCCGACAAGATCCGGGGCCGCAAGCGGCGAAATCCGCCAGTCGTCGGGATCGGCGCCCGGCGCGTAATGATCGAAGAACCGGTGCATCCCTGCTTTCTCGAGGAAATGGCCTTCGGCGAACTCGTTCATCGACGCCGTCTCGGCCTTCCATTGCGTCACCGGATAGATCAGCAGCTGATGGAGGATGCGGGGACCGTCTCTCTCCCTCGCCATCAGGCAGACGACCGCCGCGAGATTGCCGCCGGCCGAGTCCCCGGCGACCGCTATCCGGTCCGGATCGATGCCGAGCCGGTCCGCGTTCGCGGCCACCCATTGGGTCGCGGCGTAGCAATCCTCGACCGCCGCCGGAAATCTGGCCTCGGGGGCGAGGCGATAGTCCACCGAAACCACGCGGCCGCCCGACTGGTTGGCGAACGCGCGACACAGCGCGTCGTGGGTATCGAGATCGCCGAACATCCAGCCCCCGCCGTGGAAGTAGACGAGGCCGGGAAGCGCGGCGTCTCCCGCGGCGACCGGCGTGTAGACGCGCAGTTCGAGCTCGCCGCCTCCCGGCGTCGGCATCGTCGCCGCCTCGACCTGTCCGATCGCGAGGTCTTGCGGTTCGAGCATCAGCATGAGCGCGCGGTAGCGCGCGCGGGCGCGCGGCGGCGGCTCGTCCCACAGCTTGGGCGCGGGATCGGCCGCCAGCTGGTCGAGCAAGCCTCTGACGATCGGATCGAGCCGGGCGACGCGCTCCACGATCAGCTCGCGATTGCCGCCGCCACGGCGGCGCTGTCGATGAAATCGTCGAGCCTCACCACGAGCCCGTCGCGGAGCTTCCAGAAATGGACGAAGCCGGACTGGTAGCGGCGGCCCGTTGCCGTCGATCGTCCGCCCTCGATCCCGCGCACGGCAACCTCGTCGCCGGAGGAGATCATCGTCTCGGCCTCCAGCTGCTCGATCGCCACGGTCGATCCGAGCTCGCCGAACCAGCGCTCGATCTCCCCCAGCCCCTGGCGCGTGCCGCCATAAGGAATGGCGTCCGGGGCGTGGACGATCAGCCGCGCCTCGGGATGAAAGCGGGCAAGCAGGGCGGCGATGTCGCCGCGCCCGAATTCCCCATACATGGACTGGACGATCTCGATCGGCTTGGCTGTCGGCATGTCTGTCTCCTTCGACGGCCATACGGCGCGGGAGAGGCAAACGGATGCGAAGGCGGGGGCGCGTGCATCCAAAAGCATGGGAATCGGCGTATTGGTTGCGATTCGAAACGTTGGACAGCGTGTCCTTGCCCGGGCATAGGAACGACGGTCGGCGAACGGGGTTTGTGGTGCGATGCGGTTGAACAGATCCTCGAAAGGCAGCGCGGCGGCCAGGACGGAGCGCTCCGTCAATGTCGGCGCGGTCGACGAGGCGCTCGCGCCGATCGTCATGGCCTTTCCGGAACGGCGGCCTTCCCCCGATTTGTGGCGGCGGATCGAGGCGGCCGTCGATGCGGCGGCGCCCCCGGCCGTCGTCAACCTCCGCCGCGACGAGGGCTGGCGACAATATACGCGGGACGTGCAGATCAAGCGACTATGGGACGATAATACCTTCCTGCTGCGCTGCGCTCCCGGCGGGGTGCTGCCGGCCCACAAGCATCCCCGCTTCGAGCATTGCGTGATCATCGAAGGCGATATGATCGTCGACGGCGAGACCTACCGAAGCGGCGACTATCACGGCGTGCCCGCGCATATCGCCCATAACGAGATCACCTCCCGAACGGGGCTGTTGATGCTGGTGCGCTACCAATAGCCGGCCTTCCCGGAGCATCCCTCCGCCCGGTTCAATGCTCGCCGACGGCTTCCTTCAAGGCGGCGGCGGCGCGGCGGACCCAAGACTTCACGGTCCCGAGCGGCGATGCCAGAGCCGTCGCGATCTCCGCATGGGTGAGCCCGTAGACGTACATGAGGAGGAGCGCCTTCCGGTGCATTTCGGGAAGCGCATCGAGGGCGCGGGCGAGGCCGGGATGAAGCATGTCGGTCTCCGGCTGCTCGCACGCCATGTCGACGAGCTCGATCGACAGCGCGCGCGGCCGAAGGTCGAAAGCCGCACGCCTGACGATGGTCACCACCCAGGCCAGCGCCGATCCGCGTGCGCGATCGAACTTGCCGGCATTCCGCCAGATCTTCACGAATGCCTCCTGGAGAGCATCTTCGGCGAGCCCCTGATCGCGGAGGATGCGGGATGCTATGCCGTAGAGGCGCGCGCCGAACCGGTCGTAGAGTTGCTTGAGGGCGGAACGGTCGCCGGCGGCGATCGCTTCCACGATCGCGGCCAGATCGGCCTCGCCCCCCGGTGCCGGAGGCGGCGCGCGCGAAGCCGCTGGTTTGTCGTCCGTCACCTGCTCCCCTGTCCGCAGCGACCCGTCCTGGTTCTACACCCGCGCCGGCCGCGCATCCACATCATCGTCTGCGGCGCGGTCGCCGACCGACGCATCACCAGACCGAGTCGGGCTTCTCCAGATAGCGTGCCACGAACTGGGGGGAGCTGTCGGCGGCTTCCGCGCACCTAGCCGCCCGGCACCCGCCGCACCGGCACGTTGACGTTGCAGACTTCGACGCCGCCGGCCGGGACCCGGAAGAACTGGCCGCCGCGATTGGCGCGGCCGGTGACATAGCGGGTGAAGGTCGGCGTGTCGGAGCGCATCACCTCGAAGCGCGGGCGCTCGCCCGCGGGGATGTCGGCAGCGATGCGGATGCGGGCGATCGGGATCGGCGTCTCCCCGCTCTCGGCCTGGTAGAAGCCGAGGTTGCCGGTGCCGCGCGGGCGCGCCGAGAGAAGCTGGATGCCCTCGATCACGCGGCCGACATTGGCGATGTTGCGGTCGAGCGGGCGCGGCGAATGGCCGATCACGGCATAGAGCTCGCCGCCGGTGCCGGTCGACGGGGCGAGATCGCGGCCGACGCCGACGCTCGCATAGCAATGGGTGAGCCAGGCCATGCGCCGCCGCGGATCGTAAGCGACCGGCCAGCCGTTCGCGTGGCCGGCCATCGGCGCGTAGCTGTCCGGAAAGCCGAGCGGGCGGATGGCGAGGCCGGCGATCGGGCGCTCATATTCGGCCGGCGGCTGCGCGACCACGCCGTCCGGCAGCGGCACCTCGGCGTCGCCATTGCCCCATTGCGCGACATAATTGTCCTGCACCCGGTAGATGGTGGCGTTGGTCCACCAGCCGGCGCGGGCGAAGCGGCGCATGTTGGCGATGTGCACCGGCGCGAACTCGGGCGCCAGCTCGATGATCACCTGGCCGCCGCCCTGGAGGTCCAGGACGAGCAGATTCTCCGGATCGACCGGCCGCCAGTCCGAAGCGGCGGAATTGGCGATCACCTCGGCGGGCTCGGTGGCGTTGGCGACCGGGGCGGGGCGCCAGGCGGGGGGCTGGGCCGCGGCCGCGGCGGCGACGAGCAGCGATGACAAGACGGCGGCGGCGTTGCGCATGTCGATTCCCCTTCGCGCGAATGGTTCGGGGAAAGCGGAGCCGGGATCAACCCATCGCCGGCAAAAATAGCGGGCTCACAATCGGCGCGGATCGCCTAAGGTGGCGGGGTGAGCTTGGGGGGCGCGATCCGGTGCGGGGCGAAATGGACG
Source organism: uncultured Alphaproteobacteria bacterium (assembly GCA_963826805.1). Taxonomy (GTDB): domain Bacteria; phylum Pseudomonadota; class Alphaproteobacteria; order Sphingomonadales; family Sphingomonadaceae; genus Allosphingosinicella. Next base: position 1,505,647 of record CAWGYE010000005.1, on the reverse strand, counting down.
GTGCGGATCTTCGCCGTCCTGCTCGCGCTGCTCGTCCTCCTCCTGATCGGCTTTCGGATCGCGGCGGGGTTTCGCGAGACCGAGGCAGCCCTGCCGGCGACGAGCCGGATGGTGGCGACGCCTCTCGGCGGGGTCGCAGTGCAGCTGGCCGGGCCCGCGGAGGGGCCGCCGGTCCTGCTGGTCCATGGCACCGCCGGGTGGAGCGGCTTCTGGCGCAACGTCAGCATGCATCTCGCGGCGCGCGGCTGGCGGGTGATCGCGGTCGACCTGCCGCCGTTCGGCTATTCCGAGCATGACCGCGCGGCGCGCTACGACCGCGCGAGCCAGGCGGCGCGGCTGGCCGCGGTGCTGGAGCGTGCGGCCGGCCGCCCGGCGGTGGTGGTCGGGCACAGCTTCGGATCGGGCGCCGCGGTCGAGCTGGCGCTGCGCGCGCCCGGGCGGGTGGCGCGGCTGGTGCTGGTCGACGCCGCCCTGGGGACGATCGACCCGGTGCCGGTCGACCGCGGCCAGACGCGGGGGCTGCTGGGCCAAAGCTGGATCGCGCAGCCGCTCACCTCGGCGAGCATGACCAATCCGATGCTGACCGGCGCGCTGCTGCGCTCGATGCTGGCGCGCAAGGAGGCGGCAGCGCCCTGGGTGGCGACGATCCGCCAGCCGATGCGCCGGGCCGGCACCACCGCCGCTTATGCGGCCTGGCTGCCGGAGCTGTTCGTCGAGGACGATGCCAGCCTCAGCCGGCGGGGCGCAGCCCTGCGCCGGATCGCGATGCCGGTTCACCTGATCTGGGGCGAGGCCGACACGGTGACCCCGATCGCGCAGGGCGAGGCGCTCGCGCGGCTGACGCGGGCGCAGAGCTTCGCGCGCTTGCCGGGCGTCGGCCACATCCCGCATATCGAGGACGAAGCGGGCTTCCTGGCCGCGCTGGACGAGGCGATCGGGGAGGCGAGATGAAGCGCAGGAAGCTGCTGATCACGGTCTCGGTGATCGCGTTGGTCGCGGCGGGGACCGGGATCTACGTCGCGCCGCTGATGGCGGACCCGGCGGGCGACAAGGATTGCGGGAGCGTGCTCCCGGCGGCGGCCGAAGCGCGTCCCCGGCAGGCGGCGGCGGCGCAGGAGCCGGTCTGGGCGCAGCGGGGCGGCACGGTGAACGACGCGAGCTGCCTCAGCCGCACGGCGGTGACCGGCATCGTCGCGGTGCGGCGCGAGACGGACGTGGCGACGGCGCTCGGCTTTGCCCGCTCGCGGGGCCTCACCGTCTCGGCCGCCGGAATGAAGCATTCGATGGGTGGGCAGGCGTTCGCGTCGGGCGGGGTGGTGCTCGACATGCGCGGGCTCAACACGATCGCGCTCGATCCGGAGCGCCGCACCGTGACGGTCGGCGCCGGCGCGACCTGGCACGACATCCAGAACGCGATCCATCCCCGCTTCGCGGTCAAGGCGATGCAATCGACCGACATCTTCACCGTCGGCGGCTCGATCGCGGTCAACGCGCACGGCATGGACCATCGCGCCGGGGCGCTGATGGGCTCGATCCGGCGGATGCGCGTGATGCTCGCCGACGGCAGCATCGTCGTCGCCTCGCGCGGGGAGAATGAGGAGCTCTTCCGTCACGTCGTCGGCGGCTACGGCCTGTTCGGGATCGTGCTCTCGGCCGAGCTCGAGGTGGTGCCGAACGACGTCTACGCCTCGTCGCGCCAGCTGATCGCGGCGCGGACCTTCCCGGCCAGCTTCGCGGCGATCGCCGCGGACCCCGAGATCGGCCTCACCTATACCCACCTGTCGACCGCGCCCGGCTCGCTGCTCGAGGAGGCGCTCGTCTATTCCTACCGCCGAGTCGACGATCGCGGGATCGAACGGCCGCCGCTCGGCGAGGTGGCGGCGACCCGCTCGCGGCGGCTGTTCGTCAACCTCGCCAAGCGCGGGCGCTGGCTGGCCTCGCTGAAATGGTGGGCCGAGAAGAATCTCGAGCACCGCTTCGAGACCTGCACGGCGACCCGGGCGCAGGCGATGGGCGACGGCGAGGCCTGCCTCGTCACCCGCAACGACCCGATGCACGACAGCGTCGCCTATCTCCGGAACAACCTCCCCGCCGAGACCGACATATTGCACGAATATTTCGTGCCGCGGGAGCGGATCGTGCCGTTCATCGACGAGCTCAGGGCCGTGTTCCGGGCGCAGGACGTCAACCTGGTCAACGCCTCGATCCGGGCGGTGGACGCCGAGCACAACGCCCTCTCCTACGCGCCGGCGCCGGCCTTCTCGGTGGTGCTCTACATCAACCAGTCGACCGACGCCGCGGGCAATGCGCGGATGGCGCGGCTGACCGGCGACCTGATCGACCTTGCCCAGCGCCACGGCGGCCGTTTCTTCCTGCCCTATCAATTGCACTACAGCGCGGCGCAGCTGGAGCGCGCCTATCCGGAGATCCGCGCCTTCTTCGCGGCGAAACGGCGCTGGGACCCCGAGGGCCGGTTCAGCAACGGCTGGTACGCCCGCTACGCGCCGGCCCTGGCTCCCGCGCAGCCCGCAGCGAGCCTCCCCTCGACGACCAGCCAGGCGCCGGCGCGGTAGAGCGCGGCCGGCGAGGCGCGGGCTAGGACGGCGCGCCCGCGCACCTCGATCACCTGGCCGCCCGCTTCGGCGACCAGCCGGACCGCGCGGGCGGGATCGCCGACCACCGCGACCTGCCGGCCGGACGGACCGAGGAAGGGCATGGCGAGCAGCACTCCCAGCCAGCCGAGCAGGGCGAGCGCCGCCTTAATAATCGTAGACATGCTCGACCTCCCCGCCTGCGGCGCGGGTGGCGCGCAGCAGGGGGAGCAAGCGCGCCACCTTGACGGTCAGCCCGACACGGCGCCAGCCCGGGCGGTCGCCGAGCGGCAGCGCGAACATTGGCGCGGCGTCGGCCGGCCGGCTAGCCGAGGCTGGCAGCAGCAGGGTGACGAAGATGTCGTCATTGCCGGCGATCTCGACGAGCTCGACCCGGCGTTCGGCGAGGCGCCTCATCAGCTCGGTGAACTCGGCGTAGCGCGGGGCCTCGATCACGACGAGCCCACCGTCCAGCCGGCCGACCTGCCGCAGGCGCGGGTCAGCCCCGCCGAGCGGGCCGCGGGCGACGAAGCGCAGGGTCAGCTCGTCGCGTCCGAGGGTCGCGCCGGAGGCCCAGCCGATCAGCGCCGCATAGCCGGCCTTGACGCCATATTCGAGGCTCAGCGCGAGGCGCCGCTCCCAGTGGCGGAAGGGCGAGCCTCCGGCCGGAATCGACCACAGGCCCGACACCGCCCGGCCGAACGGGAAGCGGTACCAGGGCGTCTGGTGCATGAACGCGCCGTAGCTGCGCCAGACCTCTGCATTATAGGCGTCGTTGGGGCTGCGGTGGCCGCCGATCCATTCGGAAAGCCGGCCGAGCGTGTTCTCATAGGCCGCCTTGACCAGCATCTCGGCCGAGAAGGAAAGGCCGATCGTGTAGAGCATCACCTTATAGTCGCCCGAGCCCCCCGAGGCCGCGGCGGCGCGGTTGAGCTGGCACAGGCTCGACCAGAATCCCCGGACCTGCCGCCAATGCGAAAAGCCGCTCGGCCGGTTGCCGCCGGCGAGGTAGCGGCCGTAGGTCTCGGCCGAATAGACGATCGACCATTCCGGATAAGTGAGCCAGGTCTGCGCCTCGGGCCGCCGCCCCTCCGGCCCCGGCAGGCGCGAGGCGAACGGCGCGCCGGCCGCGAAGCCCGGCGGCGGCGCGGTGCACGAGGTCTCGACATAGACGATCGGCACCAGGGCGGCGACGAGGCTCGCCCCCAATAGCCCAAGCGGGATCTTCAAGCGCTTCCTCATGCGGGCGCGCGCGCCAGCCGATAGCCGACGAAAGCGGCGACGCCGCCGATCAGCAGGTGCGGCAGATTGGCGAGGAAGCGGACGGTCCAGCTGAGCTCGAGCGGGCCGTAGAGGAAGATGCCGAGATCGAGATAGCCCGAGCCCAGGAACAGGCCCATCACCCCGTCGAGGAAATAGAGCGGCCCGAAGATGCGGAAATAGGTCCGTGCCGCATCGCGCGACCACCAGGCGGCCGCCGCCGCCCACAGGCCGGAGGCGGCGTGCAGGCTGTTGTCGTAGAAATCGAGCGTGAACAGGCCGAACAATCGTCCTTCCGCGTCGACGAACTGCGGCACGAAATCGAGCCCGACGATGACCATGAAGCCGACGAAATAGACCCAGCCGAATGCGCGCACCTTGTCCATCGCTTCCACTCCCCGCCAGCGCTCCCGCATAGCATGTGGCGGCGCGCGCGCCACCGCAAGGGGGCGCGGCCCCCGTCGCGCGCCAAGGAACCGCCCCCGCGCGCCGATGGTTTTGACGGCGATACGAATCAGCCGCGAGGGAGACATGTTATGATCGGCAGGGACGAGATCAGGGAAGGCATGGAGGTGATCGGCGCCGACGGCGTGCCTGTCGGCACCGTCGACCGGGTCGAGGAGAAAAGGATCAAGCTGACCCGCAAGATCACCGGCCGCGACGGCCTGCATGAGGGCCATCACCATTATCTCTCGCTCGGCCTGATCGCCGGGGTCGAGGGCGACATCGTCCGCCTCGCCGCCAAGGGCGACGTCGCGGTCAGCCTGTTCGAGGAAGAGGAAGCGGAAGAGGAAACGGGCGCCTCCTTCTGACCCTTCCCGACGCCCGAGGCTTGCATTCGCGCCGCCGCCGGGGCTGACTGGCGCCCGGAAGGCGGCGCATCATGTGGACCTTGATCCTCGGCCTGCTGCTCGCGGGCGCGGCGGTGCAGGAAGAGGAGCCCGAACCCTATCCGGGCGTGGCCGATCCGATCGCCTTCGTGCGCCGCGCCTATGCAATTCCGCGGGTGATGCCCGATCTCGACACCTACGCCAGCACCAGGCTGCGCGCGGAGCTGCATGCCCATGACGAGGCCGCGGGCGGCGAGGACCTCAGCATCCTCAACTGGTGGGTGGACGGCAGCGAGGAACGGGTCACCGGCCTCGACGTGCGGCGCGCGACCGGGAGCGGGGCCGACCGCCAGACGATCCTCGCCCGCTTCCGCAATTTCGGCAGGCCGGTGGCGCTGCGCTTCAGCTTCGTGCGCGAAGGCGCCTCCTGGTATCTCGACGAGGTGGTCAACCTCGCCGGCGCGCGCAGCTGGACCCTGACCTCGCTGCTGCGGCTGCGGCCGGCCGGCGGGGCACGGCCGGTCGGCTGGGATGCGATCGCCGAGGCCGGCGGCGGCATGATCGATCCCTTCGCGTTCGTCGCCCACAATTATTTCGCCTACAGCCATGAGGACGACGAGGCGGTGCCGATCGGCGACCGCATCAACAGCCGGCGCCTGCGCGCCCTGTTCGCCGCCTATGACGCCGCCGCCAGCCCCGACGAGGTGGGCGCGATCGATTTCGACTGGTGGGTGAACGGGCAGGACTGGTCGCTCTCGGACGTCCTGCTGGCCGAGGAGGAAGGCGGCCCGCACTGGCGCACGATCACGGCCCGCTTCAGGAATTTGGGGCGGCCGTCCCTCGTCCGCTTCCGCTTCGTCGAGGAGGAGGGCCGCTGGTTCCTCGACGATGTGACGAGCGGCAGCGGCAGCGGCCCGGACGGCTGGACCTTGTCGGCCCTGCTCAGGCAGCGGCCCTGAAACAACGAAGCCGGGCAGTTTCCTGCCCGGCTTCGGAGACCGGAAAGTCCCCCCTCGGTCACACCCGGCAATTACGGGGAAATGGTTAACGTCCCGTTGCGGTTATTACGAAGTTTTCGACCGGGCCCGGCCTTCGCGGGAACAGGGCGGCTCAGATCCCGGCATACCATTGATAGCCGGCGGCATCCTCCCAATAGCCGCCGCGGCCGCGATGGATGTCAGCGAAGCTCGCCACCGCCTCGATCCGCATCACGAACTTCGCGTGCTTGTAGCCGAGCTGGCGCTCGACCCTGAGCCGCAGCGGGGCGCCGTGGCCGGTCGGCAGCGGGCGGCCGTTCATCCCCCAGGCGAGGATGGTCTGGGGGTGGAAGGCGTCGATCAGGTCGATGCTCTCATAATAGGGCCGGCCGCCGAAATCGTCGGCGCAGTGGAAAAGGATGTAGCGCGCCTCGGGCCGCAGGCCGGCGGCGTCGAGCAGCAGCTTCAGCGGCGGCCCGGTCCACTGGCCGATCGCGCTCCAGCCCTCGACGCAGTCGTGGCGGGTGATCTGGGTGCGCGCCGGCAGCCGCCGCAGCTGCGCCAGCGACAGCGCCAGCGGCCGCCCCACCAGCCCGTCGACGATGAGCCGCCAGTCGCGAAAGCCGGAGGCGAGGTGGGCGAGATAGGCCGGCGAGCGGGGCAGGACGTTGCCGTTGGTGCGGAACACCGGCGACATCTCCCCGGGCGCATATTCGCGCGCCAGCGCGGCGCGGCCGACCACCAGCCGCTGCGCCCGCATGGTGAGGTCCTGGGCCGAGGCGTCGAGCCGGCGGAAGGTCTCCGAGCGGCCGATCCGGTCGCAGCCGGGCAGCAGCAGCGCGCTCGCGCCGAGCGAGCCGAGCAGGCGGCGGCGGGAGATCGGGCCGCTCATCGCCCGCGCTCCTTCGGCAGCCGGTAGCGGCCGGTGACCATCGCGCGGATCTCGTTATAGGGCCCGGCGAGCACCACCATCGCCAGATGGATCAGGATGAAGGCGGCGAGCAGCATCGCGGCAATGAAGTGGAGCGAGCGCGCCGACTGGCGGCCGCCGAACAGGTCGAGCAGCCAGGGCCAGGCCGCGTCCATGCCCGGAGACATGGTGAGGCCGGTCAGCACGGCCAGCGGCAGCAGCACGAACAGGACGGCGAGATAGGCGGCCTTTTGCAGGATGTTGTAGCGGAGCGCCGCCGCGCCGGTCGGGAAGCGCAGGCGGGCATGGTCCCTGATGTCGCGCCAGACATGGCGAGGCGACAGCTCGGCGCGGGTGGGGGCGAGGTCGCGCTGGACGTGGCGGTTGGCGAAGCTCCACAGCCAGTAGAGCAGGCCCGGCACGACCAGCAGCCAGGCGAACAGGAAATGCCAGGAGCGGGCGCCGGCAAGGTCGTAGCGGCCGGGGATGGTCGCCCAGCCCGGGAAGGCGCGGGTGCGCAGCACGCCGTCGCCGTCGCGCCAGTGGCCGAGCACGCCGGTGGTCGGGATGCGGAGCGCCCCGACCCTCAAGTAGCCGCGCGCCTCATCGCCGCGGATCTCGAGCCAGGCGGCGTCGGCATTGGCGCCATACTCGCCCCAATAGAGGCGGGGATGGGCGTTGAAGATCATCAGCCCGCTCATCAGCAGCACGATCACGGTGAGCGCGTTCAGCCAGTGCCAGAGCCGGGTCGAGAGGCGGTGGCGAGTGACGAGGTCGCCGCCGCGCGGCGCGGCCGGGCTGCCCTCGTCCTTCGCGTCGGCGGTCACGCGTCCCTCCTGACCGTCACGTCTATTCCGCTTCCGTCCGATTAGAAATGGCTTGTGTCGTCGCGCGGGCCGGGCGACCGGTTGGGCATGGCATCCGACGGCCCTCCTTTGGCGGCGATCTTCCGCTCGCCCTTGTTCAACGCGTCGGAGGGCTTCGTGCAGGCCCATGCCGCCGGGCTAACGCGCTACCGGCCGCTGCTGGTCGGGCTCGAGGACAAGGGCAATGCCGATCCGGCGCTTGCCGGCCGCATGCTGGTGCACAGGCCCGGCCTCGCCGTGCGCCTCGGCCGGGTCGGCGCGCTCGCGCGGCGGCTGCGGGCGGAGCGGCCCGCTTTGGTGCACGCCCATTTCGCCACCGACGGCCTTATTGCCCTGCCGCTCGCCGAGGCGCTCGGCGTGCCGCTGGTGACGACGCTGCACGGCTATGACGTCCAGCGTTCGCGCGGCCGCATGCTCCTGTCGGGCCGGCTCGGCTGGACGCGTTACGCCCTGTTCCAGCGCCGGCTCATGGCGCGCGGGCAGCTGTTCCTCGCCGTGTCGGAGGCGCTGCGGCGCGAGGCGCTGGCGCGGGGCTTTCCCCCCGAGCGGACGCTGACCCACTATCTCGGCGTCGATCTGGCGCGCTTCCTGCGCCCCGGCACGCCCGAGCCCGGGCTCGTGCTGCATGTCGGCCGGCTGGTCGAGAAGAAGGGCACCGCCGTCTTGCTCGAGGCGATGCGCGCGCTTCCCGAGGCGCGGCTGGTCGTGATCGGCGACGGGCCGCTCCGCGCCTCGCTCGAGCGCCGGGCCGGGGAGAATGTGCGTTTCCTGGGCGCGCTGCCGGCGGCGGAGGTGGCCGAGTGGATGGGCCGGGCCTGGCTGCTCGCCGCGCCGAGCGTGACCGCCCGCGACGGCGACGCCGAGGGGCTGCCGACGGTGATCGTCGAGGCCGCCGCGGCGGCGCTCCCCGCGATCGGCACCCGTCATGCCGGCATTCCGGAAGCGATCGTCGAGGGCGAGACCGGCTTTCTGGTGGCCGAGCGCGATCCCGGGGCGCTCGCCGCGCGGATCGGCGAGCTGCTGGCGGCACGCGACCTGCGCCACCGGATGGGCGCGGCGGCGCGGCATCTCGCCAGGGAAAGGTTCGATTCGGAAAAGCAGATCGCCCGGCTCGAATCGCTCTACGACGGGCTCCTCGGCCAGACCCGTCCCTGACGCAGCAGAAAATCGTGGAACCGCCGCGACCGGTCGGCCTCGTCGAGCAGGCGCCGGGCCAGCGCGGGATGCCGGCGGGCGAGGTCGTGCCGCTGCAGCCAGTCCTCGCGCGCCCGATACAGGCGCGGGCGCCCGTCATGCGGGTCGCGCACCGCGCTCCACTCGCCCGTCTCGACGAGCAGCGACTCGCGGAAGCCGAACCTGACGGGCCGGTCCGGGGCCGCGGCGAGCAGGCTGTGGCCCTGCCAGGGATTGGCCTCGCGAAGGCCGATCAGGTCGGCGATGGTCGGGGCGATGTCGAGCATGGTGACGAGCTGGTCGTGGCGACCGGCGGGCAGCCGCGGGTGCGGGCCGACGATCAGGAACGGGGTCCAGACCGATTCGCGGTAGAGCGTGTAGCCGCCGATGATCCCGTCATGCTCGCCGAGATTGTAGCCATGGTCGCTGTTGATCACCCACAGGGTGCGGTCGAACCAGGGCTCGGAGCGCAGCGATTCGATCAGCTCGCGGACGACGTCGTCGGTGTAGCGGGTCGAATTGAGGATGCGCTGGTGGACGTCGCTTTGGCCGGCGACGTCGAGCGCCGGCTCGAGCGAGCGGAACGGGTGGTGGTTGCTTGCGGTGATCAGGGTGGCGATGAACGGCCCCTGCCGGCCGAGCGTGCGGATTCGCGCCGCCGCCTGGCGGAAGACCGCGCGGTCGACCTGGCCGAGCTCCGGGTAGCGCCACAGCCGGTCGTACATGCGCATCACCCAGATGGTCGAATTGTCCATGTCGATGTCGCCGGCGCTGAACATCTCGGCGCGATAGCCCTGCCGGCGCAGCGCATCGGGCAGGCAATAGAGCGCGATATGGGTGTGGGCGGTGATCCAGCGGCGCGACGAGGGCGTGACCGAGCATTGCGTCGCGAAGCGGCCGTTGACGCTGGGTGGGCCGAAGCTCAGCGCCCGCGTGTAGACCGCGGCGTGCGGGCCGGCGGCGAGCCGGTCGAGATAGGGGGTCGCCGAGCGGGGGTGGCGCGAGGGATTGAGATGGCCGGTGTCGACGCCGCGCACCGTCTCAAGCTGGATGATGACGACGTTCCAGCGGTCCTCGGGCGCCGGCGCGGCCGGGCGCTCGGGCACGCGCAGGAAGGGCCTCGCCGGATCGGGGAAGCGCCAGGCCCGGTCGCTGCTGCCGGCAAGCCATTCCGCCCGCCAGGCACGGGCGAAGGCGGCGACGTCGCCGGGCGCGCGGTCGTCCTCGAAGATCTGGCGATAGTCGCGGAGCATCGAGAAGGCGGCCGGCTCGAGCCGGGCGAGGCGGAACTTGGCGGTGGCGAGCGACCAGCCGATGAAACCGGTCGCCAGCGGCAGCAGGACGATGGCGGTGATCGCACTCGGCCCGAGCCGGGGCGGCGGCGGCGAACCGGTGCGCCGGCGGACCAGCCGGAGCGACCACCACAGATAGAGCGCCGGCGCGCCGACGCAGAGGATCGGCGACAGGAACGGCCCGCCCCGGTCCCGCCGTAGGATGTTGAGGAACAGCGGGTCGCCCATCGTTTCCGGCTGCGCGTAGATGGCGAGGAAGGAGGGGCCGAGGCGGATGCCGAGGAAGCGGTAGAGCTCGTGGTCGAAGGCGGTGACCAGGAGGTTCAGCGCCATCAGCGCAATCAGCAGCCAGTGGAGCAGCCGCCAGCGCGGTGACGGCAGCGCGCGGCGATAAAGCAGCAGCCACAGCAGCAGGAACGGCAAGGCGATCAGCCACACCGCGAGCAGCTCGTAGACGAGCGGGCGGACGATGAACGCCGGCCAGTTGAGCAGGAAGGCGCCGCCATAAGGCGAGGGCCGCAGGTAGAGCAGCACCTGCAGGAGCGCGCAGCCGAGCCACGACGCCGCAGCCAGCCGCCAGGCGATGGCGAAATGGTCGCCGCCTACCATAAGAGGTCGTGCCGCAGCAGATAGTCGTTGAGCCGCTGCGCCCCCGCGGCGCGGGCGAGCAGCGCGTCGGCGAGGCCCGGGTGCCGCCCGGCGAGGTCGCGGCGCTGGTACCAGTCGCGATAGAGCCGCGCCCGGCCGTCGAGCGGATCGCGGACCGCACTCCATTCGGCAGACTGCCACAGCGCCGCATCGCGCACTGAAAAGCCAAGCTCGCCGTTCGGGTGTACCGCGAGCAGGCTGTGGCCCTGCCAGGGATTGGCGATACGCAGCCCGAGGAGGTCGGCGATCGTCGGCGCGATGTCGAGCAGGCTGGCCGGCGTGTCGTGGCGCCCGCGGGGCAGCCGCGGATGCGCGCCGGCGATGATCAGCGGCACCCAGACCGATTCGCGATAGAGGTCCTGCCGCCCCGCCGGCAGGCCGTGCTCGCCGGCATTGTAGCCATGGTCGCCGGTGATCACGATCAGCGTGCGCGCGAACCAGGGCTCGGCGCGCAGCGACTCGACGAGCTCGCGCACCACGTCGTCCATATAATGGGTGGTGTTGCGGATTCGCTGCGCGGGCGTCGCCTGGCCGGCGATGTCGAGGGCCGGCTCGCGGGTGCGGAAATGGGCGTGGTTGCTGACCGAGACGATGGTGGCGAAGAAGGGCCGGCCGCTCCGGCCCAGCCGCCTGATCTCCCGGGCCGCCGCGCGGAAGATGATCCGGTCGGCGCCCCGCGCCTCGGGAAAGCGCACCAGCCGGTCGTACCAGCGGGCGATGAACGGGCTGCTATTGTCCCAGTCGGTGTCGCCGCCATTGTACATCTCGGCGCGGTAGCCGCGCTCCCGAAGCAGCGCCGGCAAGCAGAGGAAGCGCACGCCGGTGAAGCTGGTGATATAGCGCCGCGAAGGCGACATGATCGAGCAGTGGCTGGCGAACAGCCCGTTGATGCTCGGCATCCCGAAGCTGGTCGCGCGGGTCCACAGCGCCGCATCGGGGCCGGTCGCGAGCGAATCGAGGAACGGAGTCGCCGAGCGGCCCGAGCCCGGGTTGAGCGCGCCCATTTCGAGCCCGCGGAAGGTTTCGAGCTGGAGATAGATGACGTTCCAGCGCTCCGGCGCCGGCGGCGGCCCCGTGGGCACGCGCCAATAGGGGCGCTCGGGGTCGGGGAAGCGCCAGCCGGGATCGATGCTGCGGGCGCGCCAGCGGCGCCGGTGATCGGCGGCGAGCGCCGCGAAGTCCGCCGGGCGCCGCCAGTCGGCATAGCCGGCATAAGCGTCGGTCGCGAGCGCCAGCACCAGGGGCTCGACCTTGCGCAGCCGGAACAGGCCGTTGGCCTGGCGCCAGCCGTTCGCCGGCGCGGCGGGCGGCAGCAGGGCGATCAGCAGCGCCAGCCAGAACGGGACGGTCCGTGCGGGCTGCCGGCGGATGCGGCGGACCGCCCACCAGGCGAAGGTGCCCGGGACCAGGATCAGCAGCGCCAGCGGCACGAACGCGCCGCCCCGATCCTGCGCGAAGACGTCGAGGAAGAGCGGGTCGGCGAGCATCGCCGGCTGCGCGTAGACGTAGAGGAAGGAGGGGTTGAGCCGGACGCCGAGGAAACGGAGCACCTCATGGTCGATCTCGCTGAACAGGAGGTTGGCGGTGAGCAGGGCCGCCTGCAGCGCCGGCACCGCCCGCCACCAGCGCCCGCGTAGCGGCCGGCGATAGCGCGCCAGCCAGAGCAGGAAGAAGGGCATCGAGAGCAGCCACACCCCCAGCACCTCATAATAGAGCGCCAGCCAGAAATAGCGCTCCCATTCGGCGAGGAACGGCCCCCCGTTCGGCGCGGGCCGCACGTACATCGCCACCTGCAGCAGCACGCAGCCGGCGAGGCCCCCGGCCGCGAGCCAGGCGGCGAGGGCGAATTGCGTCCGGCCGGTCGCTTCGACTGACTTCTCCAAGACTCCCCCCGGCGGCCCGCATCGCATAGGACCAGAGGCGATGCGTCTCGTCTACCCTCTGCTCTGGTCGCGGCCCGACCGGAAGGCCTGCCGCGCGCAGACGATCGCCACCGCCGCGGCCCTGGCCCGGCGCGGCGCCGAGGTGACGCTGCTGATGCCGCAAGGCACGGGCGACCCGGCGCTGAGCGCGGACGACCTCCGGCTTTATTTCGACGTGACCGGCGATTTCGCCCTGGTGCAGCGGCCCAGCCCCTGGGCGGGCGAGGCGCTGACCCGCACCCTGCTCTGGCTCCGCCAGGTCTTCCGCGACCCGGGGCTGGCGCGGGCCGACCTCCTCTATTCGCGGATTCCGGCGATGCTGGCGATGGGCCAGCGCGCGCCCCTGCCCTTTGCCACCGACCATTACCGCCCCTGGCCCGACGACCTGCCGCTGCTGGCGCCGCTCGCCCGGCGCACCGCGCGGGACCGCAACTGTCTCGGCCTCATCCTCCATTCCGATTACGCCGCCCGCTCCTACGCCCGCGCCGGCATCGCGCCCGACAAGCTGCTGGTCGCCCATAATGGCGCCGAAGCGGCGCGGATCGGCGCGCCGGCGCCGAAGGCGCAAGCCAGGGCACGGCTCGGGCTATCGGCCGACCGCTTCATCGCCGCTTATGCCGGCCGCATCAACGCGCAGAAGGGGCTCGACCAGCTGTTGGCGCTGGCCCGGCTGCGGCCTGAAGCCCTGTTCCTGCTAATCGGCTCGGAGGGGGAAGGCGAGATCGAGGCCGCCGCCGACGCGCTCGCCAATGTCCGCATCGTCCCCTGGCAGGCGCCGGCCGACCTGCCGGACTGGCTGCATGCCGCCGACGCGCTGCTGATCCCGCCGTCGCGCGCGCCGCTCGAGCAATTCCGCAATTGCGTGCTGCCGCTGAAGCTCTTCGCCTATCTCGCCGCCGGCCGGCCGATCCTCGCCCCGCGCGCGCCCGACACCGCCGAATTGCTCGCCGACGGCGACAACGCTTTGCTCGTCCCGCCCGGCGACCCGCAGGCGGCGGCGGCCGCACTCGACCGGCTGCGCGACCCGGCGCTGGCGGAGCGCCTCGGCGCCGCCGCGCTGGCCCACGCCGCCGACCTCACCTGGGACCGCCGCGCCGAGAAGATCGCGGCCTTCCTGGAGCGCCGCCTCGGCGCGTGATCGCGGCGGCCAGCCGGCGGCTCAGCGCATTGTGGTGCCGGACCGACCAGGCGAGCAGCAGGTTCAGCGCGAGGATCTCCGCGAGGAAGAACCATAAGGGGCTGCCGAGGAACATGCTGAGGCCGAGGATGATCGTCCGCGGGTTGGCGCCGAGCGCCTGCTGGAACCTCAGTGAACGCCGCGAGGCGGCCCTGACCAGGCGGCGGATGCGGCGCAGCCGCGCGGGATCGCCGGCCGCCGCCTCCACCGCCGCGTCGACCGCCGCCGCGGCGGGCACCATCAGACTCGACAGCCGCATATAGTCGAGCGCCATCCAGCTGAAGCCGGCGCTGAACCAGCCGCGCTCGGCGAATATCTCGTCGCCCTCGGCGCGGGCGTGCTTCAGCCAGGGCACGCCATAGGCCCACCACAGATAGTTGCGGCGCTGGGTCTCGGCATGGTTGGTCTGGGCGATGTGCGAGGCGCCGGCGAGGATGGCGGCGAGCCAGGCCCAGAAGCCGATCCAGTCGTCGAGCAGGAAGGCGAAGGCGATGTACATGACGGTATGGCCGGCATAGTCGCAGACCCCGTCGACCAGCTCGCCGGTCGGCGAGGCCCTGCCCTGCAGCCGGGCGAGATCGCCGTCGGCGCCGTCGGTGACGTGCCAGGCGAGGTGCAGCGCGAAGCCGATGAGGGCGCCCCGAGGCCAGGGCAGCACGATGTAGCACCAGGCCGCCCCCCAGATCAGCAGCATGCCGGCGACCGAGAGCACGTTGCCGGTGACCGGCGTGTGCCGCAGCGCCCGCGCCAGCCGCCGGGCGAGCGGGTGGTAGAGATGGCGGTTGAGAGCGTCCTGGAGCTCGCCCGCCCGGGGACGGTCGTAATTGCCGGTCAGATTAGCCCTCCCTCGCGCTCTCGCCTCCTCTTGGGCTAAGGGGCGGTTCGATGGAAAGCGAAAAAACCCACCCGCCGATCCAGTTCGCCACCGCGGCCGCGGCTGACCGGCGGATCGCCGGCGTCGCCGCGGCGGCGCGCGCGGTGCGGGCGCGGGCCGAGGCGGGTGCCGGCGAGATCCTGCTCCGGATCGGCGACGGGGCGCCGCTGGCGCCGGCGACGCGCGCCGATGTCGAGCGGCTGCGCGGCCCGGCGCGGATCGCCGTCGAAACGGGCGCGGTCGACCACAGCGAGCCCCTGCCCTCGTCTTGGGCGGTGGTCCGGGCCACCGCGAAGCCGGGCGACGGCCTGGTCTCGCGCTGGCTCAACCGGCCGGTGTCGCAGCGGATCAGCTGGCTGCTCCTGCAGGCGGTCCCCGCTGCCCGGCCCGTCCATGTCACGATCTTCAACGCGCTGCTGGCTCTGGTCATGGCGACGGTCCTGTTCGTGCCGGGCGGCGAGATCGGGCTCCTCCTCGGCGGCATCCTGTTCCACGCCGCCTCGGTGCTCGACGGCGTCGACGGCGAGATGGCGCGGGCGACCTGGCGGGCCTCCCCCTCCGGCGCGACGCTGGACAGCGCGGTCGACCTCGTGACCAACTTCCTGTTCCTGGCCGGGGTCACGGTGCACCTGGCGCTGAGGGACGGCGACGAGATCGGCTGGATCGGCGGCTGGGCGATCTTCATCATGGTGACGGGCCTGCCCCTGATGGCCTTGCGGCTGCGCGCCGACGGCGCCCCGCTGAGCTTCGACCTGCTGAAGCGCTCGGGGCGGCTGCGCGGTCCCCTCGACCTCGTCTACTGGATCGTGCAGACGCTGAGCAGCCGCGACACCTACGCCTTCCTGTTCATGGTGCTGATCATCGCCGGGCTGGAGCGCACCGCTTTGTCCATCTTCACCGGGGTGGCGACGCTCTGGTTCCTTTATTTGCTGGTCTTGCTGTACGGACGCCCCACCCGTCGCGGCGGCGGCCGTTTTCGCGGTGCAGCATAGCCGCTTGACTTCCCGGGGGATTGTGAAGAGCGTATGACGCGAGAGGGCGCACGGCCCGGCCGCAGCAATCGGGGGTCCATGGGAAAGATCAAGGTGGCGCTGGTCGGGATCGGCAATTGCGCGAGCTCGCTCGTGCAGGGCCGCGCTTATTATGACGGCACGCGCCCGCCGACCGGGCTGATGCACGAGCGGATCGGCGGCTATGCGCTGGCCGACATCGAGTTCGTGCTGGCCTTCGACACCGACGCGCGCAAGGTCGGCAGGGACCTCGCCGAGGCGATCTTCGCCGCGCCCAATTGCACCCATGTCTTCCAGCCGGCCGTGCCCGCCACCGGCGTCGCCGTGCGCATGGGCCGCGTGCTCGACGGCATGGCGCCGCACATGGAGGAGGCCGGCGAGCGCGGCTTCATCCGGGCCGACGCGGTCGAGGCCGACGAGGCGGATGTCATCGCCGCGCTGAAGGAATCGGGCGCCGACGTGCTGGTCAACTTCCTGCCCGTGGGCTCGGAGGAGGCGACCCGCTTCTACATAGAATGCGCGCTGCGGGCCGGCGTGGCGGTGGTCAATTGCATGCCGGTGTTCATCGCCAGCGATCCGGCCTGGGAGCGCCGCTTCCGCGAGGCACGCCTGCCGATCATCGGCGACGACATCAAGGCGCAAATGGGCGCGACCATCGTCCACCGCGTGCTGACCAGCCTGCTGCGCTCGCGCGGCGTCTCGCTCGACCGCACCTACCAGCTCAACACCGGCGGCAACACCGACTTCCTGAACATGCTCGACCGCGGCCGGCTGACTTCGAAGAAGGTGTCCAAGACCGAGGCGGTGCAATCGACCCTCGCCGACCGGCTGGGGCCGGACGACATCCATATCGGCCCCAGCGACTACATTCCCTGGCTCGGCGACAACAAGCTCTGCTTCCTGAGGCTGGAGGGCGGCCTGTTCGGCGACGTGCCGATGAACCTCGAGCTGCGCCTGTCGGTCGAGGACAGCCCCAATTCGGCGGCGGTGGTGGTCGACGCGATCCGCTGCTGCAAGGTCGCGCTGGATCGCGGCGTCGGCGGCGTGCTGACCGGCCCGGCGGCCTATTTCTGCAAGCATCCGCCACACCAGTTCAGCGACGATGTCGCCGCCCAGCTGACCGAGGAGTTCATCGCCGGCGACGCCATCGCCGCCGAATGAACTGCCTGATCATCGCCGCCGGCGAGGGCCGCCGGCTGCGCCAAATCTCCTCCTCCAAGCCGCTGACCCCGATCGCCGGCGTGCCGCTGATCGAGCGGGTGATCCGCGCCGCCGCCGCCGGGGGCGCCGCCGCCTTCACCGTGGTGACCGGCCATGAGGCGGCGCGCCTCGAAGCCTTTCTCGCGACGCTCGCGGCGTTCCGGATCCGCACGGTGCGGACCGGCGACTGGCGGCTGCCCAACGGCCATTCGGTGCTGACCGGCGCCGAGGCGATGGCCGGCGACCATCTGATCGCCATGTCCGACCACCTGTTCGACCCGCAGATCGTCCGGCGGCTGATCGCCGCCCCGCCGGCGGCGCTGACGCTCGCCGTCGACCGCGACCTCGAAAGCCCGCTTCTCGACCTCGACGACGCCACCAGGGTCGAGACCGGCGCGGGCGGCGCGATCGTCCGGATCGGCAAGGCGCTGGACCGCTACGACGCGATCGACACCGGCCTGTTCCGGGTCACGCCGGCGCTCGCCGAAGCGTTGCGCGATGGCGGCGGCGGGAGCCTGTCCGACGGCGTCCAGCGGCTCGCCGACAGGGGCAAGGCGCAAACGATCGACGTGACCGGGCTGCGGTGGCTCGACGTCGACGATCCGGCGGGTGTGGCGAGGGCGGAGGCGATGCTCGCTCAGGCCACCGCCGCCACCTCGCCCCCTGCATAGGCGCAGGGATCGTGCTCGAGCGCGCCCGGCGGCAGCGCGTCCCAGAGCGGCCCCAGGTCCTTGCGGACCCGTGCTTCGAAGAAGGCCGGCATCGTCCGCGTCTCGCCCTCGAAATAGGCGCGCACCGACTTGTCCTCGCGCAGCAGGCGCGCCATCGCCGCCTGATATTTCGGCCGGTCGCTGCTCGCGCTGCGGAACAGGCTGAACAGGCCGGTCGCGTTGAGGCCGTTCGCGACGAGCCGCCGTCCCATGCGGCGCGCGCCATAGGCGTAGCGGTTGAGCTCCGCCACCTTGTCGTAGAAATCGGCCCAGTCGTAGTGGAGCGGCTTGATGTTCATGCCGTGGTTCGAATCGAGGAAGTGGAAGGCCATGGCGTTGACGCGGCCGGCGCGCTGCAGCTCGAGGTTGAGCGGCGAGGCGCGGCCGTAGCAGGTGAACAGTGAAAAGGCGGGATAGGCGCCGGGGGTCAGGTCCATGAAGCGCCGGGTGAGCTCGAACGGCTCCTCTCCCGAATCGCAGTCGAGCCCCTGGATGAAATTGGTCTGCACGAACGGGATATGGGCGAGCGCGCGGTTGACGTGGTCGGCGACCTGCTCGACCTTGGCGAGGCCGTGGGCGCGGGTCGATTTCGACTTGTTGCCGTAATCGTACCAGGATTCGATGCCGGGGAGCATGCCGACGAAGCCGTTGCGCCGGAGCCGGGCGAGATTGTCGTCGGTGAGCAAGGACAGGCTCATCTCGGCGACATGGCGAATCGAGCCGGGCGGCGCGACCTCCTCGATCGCATCGAGATAGTCGCTGAAGCGCACGCCGAAATTGGGGTCCTGCCAGCCGACGATCGGGTTTTTCACCTTGCGGCGGACGAAGGCGAGATCGGCCTTCAGCGTCTCGAAGTCGAGCGGCTGATAGGGGATGGCCGCGTCGATGCAGAAGCTGCAGCTATAGGGGCAGCCGAAGCTGCCGATCATCGGCACGAGCTTGATCGGCGCCGCCTTCCGCATCACCGGCTCGACATATTTCCAGCGCTGGCGAAGGCTCGGGATCTCGCGCGGCTGGGCCGGGGCGGAGACGATGCGGCCGCGGGGACGATGCGGCGCCGCCTCGCCCAGGACCTCGGCGATCTGGCCGCGGCCGGTCAGCCCCAGCACATAGTCGAAATGGCGCGCCGCGTCCTCGGGATAGCAGCGCGCGTGCGGCCCGCCGAGCGCGGTGATCGCGCCGCCCGCGCGATAGATGGCGCTCAGCGCATAGGCGGTGAAGGCGGAGAGGGTGTAGGCGCAGAGGAAGAGAAGGTCGGTCTCGGCGACGTCGGCGGTGAGGTCCCTGCCGTCCGTGCCGGTATAGCAGAGGTAGCGGACCTCGTGGCCCATCTCCTCGCACCACACCGCCACCGCCTGCGGCATGATGCTGGCGAAATTGGGGCTCATCTTGCGCTTGAACAGGTCGCGGGTCGGCCCCCGTTCGGCGAGATCGATGATGGTGACCCTCACTCGGCCTCCCCCTTCACGCCGCTGGCCCGCCGCGCGGCGAGCGCCGGGCCCTGCGGAAGCACGGCCGGCGCCGGCGTCGCAGCCTGCGCCGCCGCGGCGGCAATCGGAACGGGGAGGATCATCCAGCCGGCGGTTCGGGGGGCGGCTCGGCCGGCGGTGGCGGAGGCGGCGCCGGAGCCGCGGCCGGAGTCGCGGGCGCCGCCGAGGCGCGCATGGCGAGGACATTGAGCACGATCGCCGCGGCGAGCGCGGCCAGCACCAGCCAGAAGCCGAGCTGCACCTCGTATCGGATCATCTCGGCGATATCGGCCGCGCTCGGGCCGCCGCCAGTGCCCGGGCCTGGCCCGACCGCTCCGAAATAGGCGGCGACCGCGGCGCGGCCCTGCACCATCACTGAATAATAAAGCGCGCCGGCGGCGATCAGGCTGCCGGCCGCGGCGGCCATTGCCCCGATGCGGCCTTTGAGCACGAAGGTCGCGACGAGCGACAGCACGATCAGCAGCGCCCCGACGATCGCCGGCAAGTCCGGCGCGGTCCACGGCTTGGCCGGTGCCTGCGCATGGTCCTGCTGCTGCGGCGGCAGCCGCCACTCCACCGTTCCGCTCGCGATCTGGGCGCCGGTCGCTCGAGCAAGCTCCTGTCCGGCGCCTGGAGTTCGCGCCCGGCATGGTCATCGACGGCGGCCCGCCGGCGCCGCGCATCGCCGCATCGGGCGAGCAGGACACGACCACCCAGGGCAGCAGGAAGAGCAGCAGCGCAACGACCTTGGCGATGCGTGCCAAGTTCGACATGGACAGCATGGCACTTCCCCCTTCCGGCTGATGCCCGAAAGGGGGATGATCCGCCTCAAACGGCGGCCAAGTCAACCGCTAACGCGTGGGCGGGCGAACGAGACGGGCCGTGGCCCGCCCCGTCATCGCATCGACTACCAGCGGGTGCGCCAGCGATAGCCGTCCCAGTAGCGGCCGCGCTGGTTCCCGTAGCCGTAGCCGCGACGGCCGTAATAGCCGTCATAGTCGCGATAGCCGCGGCGGGCGGCGGCGATCTCGCGGCGGCATTCGCGCAGCTCGCGGCGATATTCGCGGCGGCTGTCGGCCCGGCGCAATTCGCGCTGGCACTCGCGCTGCTCCTGGCGGACTTCGCGCTGGTTGTGGCCGTAGCCGTAGCCGTAACCGCCGCGCCACTGGGCGTTGGCGGCGGTGGCGGGGATGGCGACCGCACCGGCCACCGCTGCAAGGATCAGGAAACGCATGACGAACTCTCCCATTCCGCGTCCATTCCGGACACGCCGGAATCAACGGACCAAGGCTATCCCCCGTTGCATGAACCCAAAACTACCTCGCGTTCAGCCGCGGTTTAGAAAAAGCAAAGGGCGCCCCGTTACCGGGACGCCCTTCCCTCGCAAAGCGATCGATCGACCTAGCGGCAGCGCAGGTCCCCGCGGCCGTCGCGGTCGCGGCTGCTGTCGCGGTCGATCTCGCGCCCGATTGCGCCGCCGGCCACCGCGCCGATGATGGTGCCGAGCACGCTCGAACGCCCGTTGTCGATCGAATTGCCGACCAGGGCACCGACGCCCGCGCCGATGATGAGGCCGGTCGTGCCGTCGTTGCGACGGCAGTAATAGCGCCCGTCTCGGCCGCGATAGATGCGGTCGTTCGAAGCCAGCCTGCGCTCGCGATAATAGCGGCCGTCGCGGTAGTAATCGTCGGCATAATAGGAGCCGCCGGGCGGGGGCCGGTTATAATCGTAGCGGTTGTAGGTCCGCCAGTCGCGATTGCGGGCCTGGCTGAGCTCGCGTTCGCATTCGCGCCGCTCCTGGCGATATTCGCGGCGGGTGTCGGCATCGCGCAGCTCGCGATTGCATTCGCGGGCCTCCCGGCGCTCGTTGCGGCCTTGCGCGCCGGCCGGGGCGGCGAGGGTCATTGGCATCGCGGTCGCCGTCATAACGGCGGCAAGGATCAGCTTGCGCATGTCGTTTCACTCCTGGGGGATTTCGCCGTGGGCGGCGATGGATGCTGAAAGAACGAAGCGCAGCGCGGTAAGTTGCGTGAACGAAACATCAGCCTCCTGAGGAGGGCGCTCGGCCAGGCGCAATGAAAAAGGGCGCCCCGTTTCCGGGGCGCCCTCCCTCGCAAACCGGTTTCTCGCCCTAGCGGCAGCGCAGGTCGTTGCGACTGCTGCGGTCGATCTCGCGACCGATCGCGCCACCCGCGGCGGCGCCGAGGATGGTGCCGAGCAGGCTCGAGCGGCCGTCGTCGATCGAATGGCCGATCAGCGCGCCGACGCCGGCGCCGATGATGAGGCCGGTGGTGCCGTCGTCGCGGCGGCAATAATAGCGGCCGTCACGCCCGCGATAGATGCGGTCGTTGTAGCTCAGCCGGCGCTCGCGATAATAGCGGCCGTCCCGATAATAATCGTCGGCGTAATAATAGCCGCTCGGTCCGGGCCTGTTCCAGTCGTAGCGGTTGTAGGTCCGCCAGTCGCGGTTGCGGGCCTGGGCCAGCTCGCGCGCGCATTCGCGCCGCTCGCGATTATATTCGCGGCGGGTGTCGGCCTGGCGCAGCTCGCGGCGGCATTCGCGCGCTTCCTGGCGCTCGTTATAGCCGCGGCGCTGCGCGTCGGCGGAGGCCGGCGCGATCGCGATCGGCATCGCGACGCCTGCGACGGCGGCAGCAAGAATCAGCTTACGCATGTCATCACTCCCTTTGGATGGAACCCTTTCAGTCGGGGGGTCGGTGCAAGAACGAAGTGCGGGCCCCGAGGTTTCGTGAACGAAACATAAGCGGGCCGTTCATCTCCGGTTTAGGCGGGCACCTCCGTGCACTCGTAGCGGTCGCGGATATGGGCGTTGAAGTGGCGCCCCTTGCTGAACGCGGCCCGGAAGGCGTCGGCCGCCTCCGATGGCACGTCGTGGTAGAGATAGCGCCGGCCGGTGGTGAAGACGATGTCGAGCACCTCGCGATCGGGGTCGTAGCGGGCGGCGCGGATGACGGTGGAGGGCATGGGTCGGAAACGCGCGAGCGCCGCCGCCCGTGCCCTCAGCAGATCTCGGTCGTGCCCGGCGGCGCCGGGCCGCGCAGCATGTCGCCCTCGCAGGCGCGGAAGGGATAATGCGGCGGCTGCATCTCCGGCCGCCGCAGGATCTGCCCCTCGAACGGCCGGAACAAGGCGGCGAAGGCGGTGCGGCGCAGGGCGGCGGTCTGATAGAGCGGGAAACCGGCCGGGCCGGCGCCGCCCGCCGCATGGCCCGCGCCGACCGGCGCCGGCGCGCGGCGATAGGGCGCGCGCTGCGGGAACGGCATCGAGACCGCGCGCCACTGCTGGCTGCCGTCGAGCGAGCGGACCGAATCGAGCAGCACCGAGTAGCGCGGCTGTGTGCCCATCCGCAGCTCGGCCGGATTGCCGCCGAAGCGGCCGGTCAGCTGGCGCACGCCGGCCTGATCGAGCAAAGCGAGCCGGGCGAGGACCAAGGCGTTGTCCAGCGCGGCGAAGCGCGCGGGATTCAAGGCCGGCAGCCGCGCCGCCCCGGCGCAGCCGGCGTCTGCGGGCGCGGCCGGCGCCGGGATCAGCCCGAGATCGGCGTCGATCCAGTCGGCGGCGCAACGGAAGGTGAGCTGCCCGTTCGGGCCTGTGGCGAAGGTCTCGTTGAGCTGCGCCGGGCCGACCCGCGCGGGCGCCAGCGCATCCTCGAGCAGTTCGGCGAAGGCGCGGTCGGAGAGGCCGATGAAGCCGATCACCAGATCCTCGACCAGGCCGCCGAGATACTGGTCGATCTGCAGCAGCCGGAAATAGGAGCTGCGCGGCCGCGCCCGGGCCGAGGATAGCAAGGCGGCGCGGCGGAGGCTGAGGTCGGAGCGCATGGCACGCATTCTGGCGCAGATGACGTCGCCGGCGGCGGCGGGGCCGCCCTCGAGCACCGGCGTGTAGCAGGCCAGCCAGCGCCGGTAGGCGGCGACCGCGCTGCCGCGCTCCTCGAACGGCGGCGGGCTCGCCCCGCCCTCGCGGACCATGGTGCGGCCGAACTCGAGAGAGGCCTCGATGTAGCGCTGCGCGGCGAGCTCGAGGTCGGGCACCCAGGCGGCGGTGAAGGCGGTGAGCGCGCGCGCCTGCTGCCAGGCCTCGACCTGGCTGCGATAGAGGCGATAGGCCGCCTGGACATTGCCCCGCTCGGCGGCGGGAATCGCCCGCCAGGCCGCGGCGCCGGTGTCGGGCACGAAATTCTCCGGGGCGGGCAGCGACCAGCGCGCCTCCGCCGAGCGCACCGCCGCCAGCGAGGCGTCGAGCCGGGCCCGCTCGGCGGCCTCCTGCGCCGGCGCGCGCGCCCGCGCCACCCGGGCGATGTCGAGCATGGCGAGCAGGGTGGTGACCGGCGCCGCCGGCCCGGACCGCCGCAGCCGCTCGCCGGCGCCGCGCGCGAACGCCTCGGGGTCGGCCGCGGCGGAGTTGTAGAAATCGCCGACGCGCGGTCCTCCCCCGGCGCCGTAATCATATTCGATCAGCCGCGCGGCCAGGAAGCCGGCCGGCACCCGCAGCAGCGCCGGGTCGGGGCTATAGTCGAGGTGCTGGTCGATATATTTTTCGAGGCGGAAGTGGCGCAGCTCGATGCCCTTGGTCCGCTCCTGGCCGATATCGAACACGCCGCCGGCATAATTGTTGACATAGCTGTGGGCGAAGACGTCGCCGGCATAATGGGTGGCATAGCCCCAGGCGAAGGCGAGCTCGGGATCGGTGCGGGCGCCGGCGAGCAAATGGTTCAGCCAGTCACTGGCCTGCCAGCCGCCGGCGACGCCGGGATGGGCGATCGCCTGCCCGACCAGCACGTCCGGGAAGATGTCGGGGCCGAGCGCGCCGGCGAGGAACTCGCCGCGATTCGCCCGGATCGCGCGGCAGCTCTCGGCCGGCACCGCGAGCTCCTGTCCGCGGATGCCGACACGGCAGTCGGCAAGGTCGTGCCAGACCTGATCGGCGATGTAGAGATGGGTCCTGAGGCCGAAGCCCTCGGCGGGCGCCGCGCAGGCGAGGCCCGCGCCGGCCAATAGCAGCAGCCGCTTGCTCACGGTCGTTCTCCCCTCGCAACGACGAGCGGGAGATCGGGCATCGGCCGATCCAAGTCAATCGGCGCAGGCTTGCTCCATCTGGGCCTGGTGGCTCTCGGGCGGCTCGGGCGCCAGATGCGCGCCGGGTGCGCCGATTTGGGTGACGATCTCGAAGCCGCGCATCAGGGTCCGGTGCACCGGGCATTTGTCGGCGATCTCGAGCAGCTTCGCCTCCTGCTCCGCGTCGAGCGCGCCCTCGAAGACGATCTCGCGGGTGAACAGGTCGCGCGTGGCCCCGCGCGAATGGACCGCCTCGACCGAGAAAGGCGGCAGCGCCCAGCCCTTGCGCTCGGCGTAGAGCTTCAAGGTCATCGCCGTGCAGGCGGCGAGGGCGGCGGAGAGCAGCTCGTAGGGCGTCGGCCCGGCGCCGCCGCCGCCCACCTCGACCGGCTCGTCGGCCAGGAGGGTGCCGCCGGGCACCGAGATTTCCGTCTGGAAACGGCCGCGGCCGGTCAATCGCGCAATCACGCCGGGCGGATCCTGCTGCACGGGCTGGGCCATGGCGAGCCTCCTTGTCGAAGCGACACTCGCACGGGACGGGCATCGGACGAAAGCCGGGAAAACGGAGTTATCCACACGCGCCTAACAATTTGCTCCACACAAAGATTAGCCAGCCTAAGCGGTGGCGGAAAAGGCTTGTTTTTCAGTGCGCCCACCCCGCCTCGCCGGGGACTTCGCGACCTTAACAGGCCGCTTCCCTCAGAGTGTGTAATGGTATATCATCAACTCCTCGCAGCAGGAGATTCGCAATGGCCCGCGCCGCCCCACGCCCGATCCGGATGCGCTATCTGCCGCCGAAAGGCGATTTCGCGCCGATCGCCACGATCAACACCACGCCGCTGGTCGACGTGATGCTGGTGCTGCTGATCATGTTCATCATGATCATCCCGGTGGCCACCCACAAGGTGCCGCTCGACCTGCCGCCGCCCGATCCCCGCCCGGCCCCGCCGTCGCCGGTCCACCGGCTCGACATCGCCGCCGGCGGCGCGCTCGCCTGGGACGGTGCGCCGCTCGCCGCCGCGGCCTTGCCTGCCCGGCTGCGCGCGATGGCCGCAGATCCGGACCGGCCGGTGTTGCACCTCAACGCCGACGGCGAGGCCCGCTACGAGCGGGTCGACCAGGTGCTCGCCGAGATCGGCCGCGCCCGCGTCACCCGGCTTGGCTTCGTCGACAACCGCCGCTTCGCCAGCGCCTTCTAGCCCGTCAGAAGCGGGCGGCGCTCTCCAGCCGAGCGAACGGGATCGGCTCGGTGAGCAGCAGTTCGGCGCGGCCGTCCTGCTCGGCGTGCACGACTCCCCGATAGTCGTCGCCCGCGGGAAAATGGAGCTTCGCCGCCATGCCGGGGCAGAAGCAGCCGTCATGGATAAAGCCGGCGCCATGCTGAGACAGGTCGGTGAGCCGGACGCTGTGCAGCCCCTTGTCGCAATATGCGGTCGCCGGGGCCGAAACCGGCAGCCGCGGCGGCCGGTAGCCCGGCGCACTCTGTTCGGCGACCAGAGCCGCCAGCAATGCCGCGCAATCGACCGGCGCGTCGAAAGCGGCGCCGCAGCGCTCGCCGTCCCACCATTCGACCCGGCCGGCGATCGTGACGCTGTCCGACAGGGCGATTGCCAGCGCCTCGCCCTGGCGGATCAGGACGCGGGCGCTGAGCATCATGCCGGTGTCGGAGACATTGCGCACCCGCCAGAGGCCGACGTCGTTGGCGCGGGTCACCTTGGCGAGCCGCAGCACGGTGTGGATGCGGTTCGCGCGACGGCGCTCGAGATCGACCGGCAGCTTGAATGAAAAACTGTCCGTGGTGGCCCTCTTGACGGTCAGCATCGCCTTGGCTCCCTTGTCTTCCGGGGCCGGAGGTCGGCGTCGGCGTGGCGCTCGACTTCGGCGCGTCTCCGGAACGAGAACAACCTGGATCAGTCCCGGTTCCCCGAACGGATGGATTTTTTTGCTTTAAATCAACTAGTTATGGTTAATTTTGCATTTACCATCCTGGTGCCCGCGCTGAACTGTCCCCTTTGCCGCAAATCACGCTATCATCGCTGCAGGGGCCGGCCGGAGAGAGGCCCATGAAACTCATCTTTCCCGGCGCGAGGCGGGGTTCCGTTGCCGCCGTGTCCGCGGCGATCATTGAAAAGGAGGGCAAAATGGCTTGGGACGAGCGGGAAGACACGACCATCTACAAGGTGGTGGTGAACCATGAGGAGCAATATTCGATCTGGCCCGCGGACCGCGAGAATCCGCTCGGCTGGACTGACGTCGGCAAGCAGGGGCCCAAGGCAGATTGCCTCGCTTATATCGAAGAGGTGTGGACCGACATGCGTCCGCTCAGCCTCAGGAAGAAGATGGAGGAGATGGAGGCGCAGCGCCGCGCGGCCGAGCAAAAAGGGGATTGAGCGCAAGGGGGGCGGCAATGACCGAAGGGACGCACAAGGGCTTGCTGATCGCGCTCAGCGCTCTGTGGATCGCCCTGGTCTCGGGCTACATGGCCTGGGGCGCGATCAACCATGCCGGCCTGTACCGCTGGCTGGCCGACGTCCAGGTCGCGCAAACGGGCGGCTATTATCCGCGCTGGACCGGGATCATCCCCGCTTTGCTGCTCTGCACGCCGGCGCTCTGGTTCCTGCGCCGCGTCACCGACCAGGCGGCCGCCGCGCAGCCCGCGGGCCCGGCGGCGGAGGCGCAGCGGATCGGCCGGACGGCGCGGATCATGGCCACGGTCGGGATCCTCGCCGGAATCGCCGGCCTTGGCGCCTTCGTGCTCGGCCAAGGGGTGCCGGACGGATCGGAGCCGGCGCTCGACTTCAACCTCGCAGTCCTCGGCACCGGCGCGCCGGTGCCGGCGCACAAGGTGCGGATCCGCGGCGCGGCCGACCCCGAGGCCACCACCGGCGTCACCGAGAGTGGCGGCAGCAGCGAGCGCAGCACTCTTTATGCCGGCTTCCGCCCCGACGGCGACGGCGCCAAGGACGCGCCCTTGCGCCTGTTCATCGAGCGCAACGTGGCCGGGAGCGCCGACGCAATGACGGCCCAGGCCTTCCTCCCGGATCAGGACGGCTATCTGGTCGAGAACGGCCTGCCGGCCCTGGCGCTGGGCGACCTCGAGGCGCGGGGAATCGCGGTGGCGCGCCCGCATTACGTGTTGCGCGCCGGCGGCGACGGCCCGCGCACGCCTTATTATGTCGCGGCGG
The DNA here is from genome assembly GCA_963826805.1 of uncultured Alphaproteobacteria bacterium. Lineage (GTDB taxonomy): Bacteria > Pseudomonadota > Alphaproteobacteria > Sphingomonadales > Sphingomonadaceae > Allosphingosinicella. Next base: position 1,478,475 of record CAWGYE010000005.1, on the reverse strand, counting down.
CGCTCGGCGGACTGGTCTGCGTCATCTGCCTGATCGTCGCGGCGATCGGCGCCGTCCAGGCGCGCGGCCGGATGCTGCGCGGCTAGACCTCGCCTTCCAGCCAGTCCGACCGCCAGCGCTCCAGCTCCTCCTCGCCGCGTGGCGAGGCGAGGAAGCGGGCCCAGGCGGCCGATTCGTGGGCGACGATGCCGAGCTCCCAGACGCAGAAGGTCGGCCGGAACGCGCCGGGCCGCGGCGGATAAGCGGGGTCGAAGGGCGCGAAGCCGGTCATGCCGCCGTCGCGATACCAGACCGCCTCCCAGACCTCGTTCGAGCCGCGCCAGACCCCGATCAGCAGGAAATGGAAGTCGGCGCCGCAGCGGTGGACGATGGCGAAGCCGCGGTCGCCGTCGAGCGCCGCCCCTGCCCCTCCGGCCAGCGCCGCCCGCGCCGCCGCGGCCACCGCGTCCGGCACCGGCTCGCCCGGCTTTTCGAGATGGTAGAGCTTGAGCAGGCTGTCGCCGACCGCGAGCGCTTCGCGCGGCACCGCCTGCTTGGGATATTGCACATAGGATGGGCTGACATGGGCCAGACCGGTCATCGCCGCCTCCGCCGGCTGTTCTCCTTGTGTTCTAGCGTGGCGCCGGCTGTTTGGAAAGGGCGGGCGGTCGGCGGCTCAGGACGGGTCGGCGCCGGCGATGATCTGGACCTGGGTGAGGCCGCCCGCGGCAGTGGCGGTGACGTTGAGCACCTGGCCCTCGCCGCGCTGGGCGGTCAGCATCGCGGTGGCGCCGAAGCTGCTGCGCTGCGCGATCCGGTAGCCGGCGCGCTCGGCGGCCGCGGCGTAGAAATCGACCACCCGGTCGGGGCGGTCCGCGGTTCTGAAGCCGAAAATCCCGCCCGACCCCTGCTGCGAGGCGGCGGCGACCTCGACGCTTTGGCTGGTGTCGGCGCCCGGATAGGCGGGGATACCGGCCGGGAGCCCGGCCATGGCGCTGCTTCCGGAGCGGATCTCGGCCTTGGCCTCCGGCGTGACGATCGTGGTATCGGCCGGGCGCTCCGCCGCCCGCCGCGAGGCCTCGCCGCCGCTGTCGCTGCCGCCGCATCCGGCCAGCGCCAGCAAAGCGGCGCCGGTGACGATCGTGCGCATCCTCATCCTCCCCTCGCTCGAGCCGAGGGCGCGATGATGGCGGTTATGAGCGGAAGCGCAAGCCCCCGCGGCCGGCCGCGGCACGCGGGCGCGCAAACAGGCGCCCCGCCCCGGGGCGCCTGTACGGGATTTGACGAAGCCGCCGGGCCTCGGTGCCGGACTATTCGCCCCCGGCGTTCTCGATCGCCTCGGCCTTGTTCTCGCCCTCGTTGCGGACCGCCTCGGCCTGGTTCTCGAGCGCGTCCTCGGCCGCGTCGGTGCTGGCATTGGCCGCCTGCTCGTCGAGCACGTCGGCCGTGGCCTCGGCATTCTCCTCGACATTCTCCGCCGCGTTCTCGGCCGCGGTGTTGCCGCCGCAGGCGGCGAGCGCGAGCAGGCCGGCCACCGCAATGCCCTGAGCCAAAATCTTCATCGTGAATAATCCCCTCGTTTGCGTCGCGAAAATGGGGCGTCTGGGCTCGCGCCCAGGCGCCCCGGAAAGCCGGGAGACCTCCCAGCGTCCATCGCGCTCAAAGCCCCAGCGGGGAATAGGTTCCCTCGAATGCCGGGAGACGGCGGCCGGGGGCCGGCCTTGCCTTCGCCCCATTTGGCGGCGAAGGTCGCGGCCGGTCGGCGATGGAGCGCCTTATGTCCCTGCCCCTGATGCTCGCTCTTCAGGCGGCGGCCGCCGCCGAAGCGGTCGGGGCGCAGCCGCCTTTGGTCGCCCCGATCGACTTCGATCTGGCGCGCCTGCAGCTCGCGGACGGGCGCCTGACCGGCCGCCGCTGCCGCAGCGACGACCCTGTCCCGATCGTCGTCTGCGCCCGCCGTCCGGCCGACGGCGACTATCCGATAAGCGAATGGGCGCGGATCTTCGCGCCGCGTCCGCTCCGCGCCGAGCTCGACCTGGGCGGCGGCGCGCTCGGCTTCCACACCGAGGCGGCGCAGATCGCCCCGGGCCTGACCAGCAGCCGGGTGATGTTCGGCCTCAGGTTTCCGTTCTGACGGCGGCGATGGCCGGCGGCGGTTTCAGCGACTTCGACGACCGCCCCTGCCTTCGCGGGCGGCGCAAGGGCCTCTCCTCGGATTGACATGGCCGGACCGGGCAGGCTTGTTCGTGTGAAGGGGGCCACGCGATGCGGATCGATCTCTTCGAGTTTCTGGACGGCCTGTTCAGGGGAATCCTCTACTTCTTCTACAATTTGGCGGAGAGCGCCTTCTGGGTCGTCAGGCGCCCGATCCGCGGACCGGCGCTCCTTTATCGGGTCCACAAGGACAAGACGCGGCGACAGCTCGGTGGGCTTACCTTCCTCTTCGTCACCTATTTCGCCGTTTACGCGTCGCTCTATTTTCTCGCCGACCCGCAGAGTGGACCACCGCTCCTGCGGACGATGATGCCGGCGCTGGGCGGCTCATTCGACATCAGCTGGTGGTGGGTGGTGTTTCTCGCCAGCGTGGTGAGCACCATCATCGTTGACGCCTTGCTCAGGATCGTACTGCGGCTGCGTTTCCGCAAGCGGCGCGTGCGCGAGCGCATCCTGGGCACGACCGAATATGCGCTGTTCCTGCCGGTCCTGCTGGCGACGCCCTGGGCCGCGATCCTTGTCGCCAGCAACTTGTTCAGCCTGCTCTCCCCGGTGGACTGGGGGGCGCTGCTCAGGGGCCTGGCGGCGCTCGTTCTCGTCGGTTCCGTCGCGACGATCCCGGCGGCCGCGTCGTTCTGGCCCTCGTTGAGGCGCGGTCGCGCGCACGGCCGCCGCCGTGAGGCTCGCCAGGGCCCGGCTGCGGCCATCCGGGCGGCAGGCGCCCGCGCGCTCCCGTTCGCGCCCCGCTCGATCGCTCTCTCGACCCTGGCGGCTTTGGCGAGCCTGACGGGCGCGGGATTGGGCTTTATGCATATCTTCAGCCAGACGATCCTCCAGGACAGGCTGATCGTCGAGCAGCTCGAATGCCGCATCCTCGAAGACCGGCCTTATATCGATGTTGTGCTGCACAACCGCTCGCAAGCGACGGTTCCGGTCAATTTCGAAGACCTGTCGCTTCACATCGGCCGCGCCAGGCAGGACGAGTTCAGCGACTGGGTGCCCGGCGAGGGCCAAAGCGTCGGATTGCGGAACGGAGACGACGCCTTCGGCTCGCCCGCGCTGCTGCGGCCGGGCGACACCGCTCTGGTGCGAGGATGGCTGACGACGCGGCCGTCTCCCGCTCCCGAGGCGTCGTCGGACTGCCTCCTGCACGGAACGGTGAGCGCCGGGGTGGGCGGCAACTCGTCTCGCTCGATCGCGGTCCACGGAGAGCCGGGCACGGTCAGAGCGCGAAGCGCGGCGCCGGCGGCCGATCCAGCCCCGGCCACGCGGTGACGGGATGAGGACGGCCATGGCCGGGCTTCAGGAAAGGATTCCAGGCGCCGCCGCCTCGCCTCGACCGTTGCCAGGGCGCGAAGCGGGACGCCGATCGCCGCGCGGGTACCTCAGGCGGCGCCGGTGACGCGGGCGGCCTGGAGGGTGTCGGTATATTGCTGGAAGGCGGCCGCCTTGCCGTCCTCGACCCGCCAGACATGGGCGAGCTGGGCGTCGAGCGGCCGGCCGGTCGCCTTGCAGGTGCCCCGGTAACGGCCGAGCGCGACCACCGTGCCGCCGCCATCGATCAGCTCCTCGGGCGTAGCCTCGAACCCGTCCCATTCCGCCCCGATCCGGGCGAACACGCCGGCGAGCACCGCCTCGGGCCCGACATAGGGATTGCCGTCCGCATAGGGAAAACTCTCGGCCTCGTTCCAGACGATGTCCGGCGCCATGCGCGCGAGCACGCCGGGCACGTCGCCGGCGGCGAAGGCCGAGTAGATGGCGCGGATCAGGTCGACATTGGCTTGGGACATGGGCTGGCTCTCCTCGCTTCGCCCCCAGTAGAGCAAGCCGCGGTCCGCGTCCGGGATATTTATGCTGCACCGCAACAAATCGTTCCTATATCGGTTCTCCCGAGGCGCCGCCCATCCCGGCCCGGCGCGAGGGGGAGAAGCAGCATGCCCGCGATACGACCCGGCTTTCGCACCGCCGCCAGCCGCAGGGGCCGGCGCGCCTTCGCGCCCGCGCCGCCGCATCGCCTCACCGAGCTGCCGCCGCTCCTCGACAATCCGGGCAAGCTGACGGCGCGCCTCTATGTGCCCGGCGGGCTCCAGGGGCCGGCGCCGCTGGTGGTCGTGCTGCACGGCTGCACCCAGGACGCGGCGGTCTACGATCACGGCTCCGGCTGGTCGGCGCTGGCCGACAGGCACGGCTTCATCCTGCTCTTTCCCGAGCAGAACCGGGCCAACAATCCCCTGCTCTGCTTCAACTGGTTCTCGCAGGACCACATCCGGCGCGGGATGGGCGAGGCCGCCTCGATCGCCAACATGATCGCGGCGGTGAAGCAGGCGCACGAGGTGGATCCGGAGCGCGTGTTCGTGACCGGCCTTTCCGCCGGCGGGGCGATGGCGGCGGCGATGCTCGCCACCTATCCCGAATTGTTCGCCGGCGGCGCGATCATCGCCGGCGTCGCCTATGGCTGCGCTTCGGACGTGGTCGGCGCGTTCGACTGCATGGGCGGCCGGGGACGCAGCGACGCGAAGGAGCTCGGGGCGAAGGTCCGCCGCGCCTCGCCGCACCGGGGCCCCTGGCCGCGCGTCCAGATCTGGCAGGGCAGCGCCGATCATACCGTCGTCGCCAGCAATGCCGACGCGATCGCGCTGCAATGGGCGCAGCTGCACGGCCTCGGGCCGAGGCCCGATCGCGAGGACAAGGTGGCGGGCTATCCGCGCCGCTCCTGGCTCGCCAAGGACGGGACGCCGCTGATCGAGCAATATGAGATCACCGGCATGGCCCACGGCATCCCGCTCGATCCCGGCACCGGCGAGGGCGAATCCGGCGCGGCGGGCGCGCATATGCTCGACGTCGGCCTCAGCTCGACCGACCGGATCGCGGCCTTTTTCGGGATCGCGCCGGCGGCGAGCGAGGCGGCGGAGGCCGGGCCGCGGGCCGCCAACGACCGCCACCCCGCCCGGCCGGGCGCGACAGCGTCGCCCCAGCCCGCGGGCGGGGTGCAGGCGGTGATCGAGAAGGCGCTGAAGGCGGCGGGGCTGATGCGCTGACCGCTCAGCCGCCGCGCGCCTTCCACGGCAAAGGGTGCGCAGACGCCATGACTCGCCATCGCAGCCGCCGCCTAGATGCCGGCAAGGCGCACGTCCCCGCTGCTCTCCAGCACGCACGGCCAGCCGCGCGCCGCGCCGGCCGGAAGCGGCTGCTGCTCCAGGCCCGCGATTCGGCCGGTAAGCTCGATGCTGTCGCCGGGCAGGATGAGGTCGCCACGGCGGCTTTCCGGGATGCGCGCATGCCAGCGCAGGAGGGGCCCGCGCCTGCCGTCCGGGGCGAGGCGCCGCACCGATAGCCTGCCCGACCAATTGAGCGCGGGTCGCTCCGAGCCGTTCCAGAAGATGGCGCGCGCCATTGCCGGATCTCCGCCCAGACCGCATCGCAGCTCCGCAACCGTCAGCACGGCGGCCCCGTCGGGGCGCTCCGAAAGCCATTGGGTCGTTCCCACACTGGCCATGACCGCCAGCATAAGGATGAAGAACGGCACCAGCCACGCCAATGTCCACACAATGGTCATGAAATAGGCCCGCACGAACCAGAGGATCCCCAGCGACCGGGCCCGCCTTGCCCCCTTGCCGAGGCTTGGCAGGAAGCCGTCCCGCCAAACTCCCGCCGGGACCCGCGAAACCCGCCGCATCCAGGCAAGATATTTCCGCCGTCTCAGCAGCAGGGAATAGAAATGCATGGTGAGGAAGAAGGCCAACCAGAGGATCGGGATGGCGACGACGTTCACGCCCTCCTCCCCAAAGAAGGCCCGCGCCGTGTTCGCCAGCGGAAAGAGAATGAGCACGAAGGCCCCGAAACAATATTCGAGGATGCCAACGAACCTTTCGCGCCGCGCCGCGGGCAGGCGCTGGGAGAGGATCCTGAGCAGGCTGTCGAAGGCGATCGCTCCGACAATGACGCCGATCAGGATGGGGACGATATCGGACGACATCGCACCGGTGGCGAACAGCCTTGCCAGGCCCTTCCCCAGCTCGGACCCGCGGTCGCGCTCGTTGGCGAGCACCGGTGCCAGCGAGGCGACGATCAACGCCAGCGTCAGATAGGTGATGGGACTGATCTGCGAAATGTCGCCGCGCCGATAGCGCGCCATCAGCCGATAGGGGCCGCGCACCGGATGCAGCACCAGCGTCGCCGTCGAGCGCAGGAAATCGTAGACGAACCGGATCGCACCCCGAACGCTGTCGTCGATAAACTTGAAGACGTCCATCGAGCCCCCTCGCCGCCGACCGCCCGCCGACAAAAGGTACCATAGTCACGCCGATGCCGAACACATAGGCCGGCGCCGGGCGTTGCCAGGCGCGGCCGATGCGCCGACCGCTCAGCCGGCCTGCGCCTCGAGGCAGAGCTCGCGCAGCTGGCGGGCGATGGCGGGGCCGGCGAGATGGGCGTCGACCAGGTCGAAGCGCTCGGCGCGCAGCTGCATGCGGATGTCGTTGACGGTCGCGCAGCCGCCCGAGCGGGCAAGCGTGAAGGCGCGTTCGAGCGTGGTTGGAGCGTTCATCGCCCGACCCTAGGCGCGTGCGGCCGGAATGCCTAATCGCCGGCCGGCGGCGCGGCGGGCGGGCTGAATCGGGCGAATTGGGGGAGGTGCGGATTGGCGGCCTCCCAGGAGAGCCGCTCGGAGGTCCAGATCTCCTTGGCGGGCGGAAAGGCCTCGGGATTGGCGGGTCGGCCTGTCCCCCGGACAGGCCTGCGGGCTGCGGGGCAGCCCGCACCCGCCAATTCGAGCGAGGCGGTGGTGACGTCGAACAGGCCGGGACGGTTGGCCCGCGCATAGCTGAGCGAGGTCCCGCAGGCGGCGCAGAAGCCGCGCTCGACGCCCGGCGAGGAGGCGTGGATCGCGAGCGTCCCGGCGACGATCTCGACCTTGTCCTCATCGAGTGAGGCGGCCGCCCTGTCCCCCGGACAGGGCTGAGGATGTCCGGGGGACATCCTCACCGCCTCACCGCCCAGGCCAGCGAGGGCCCGCCGGTCGCCCGCCGGCAGGACTCGCAATGGCAGAGCGACGTGGCGCGCGGCGGGCCGGTGACCCGGTAGCGGACCGCGCCGCAGAGGCAGCCTCCTTCGTGCTCCATCCCGCCCTCCCGATCTTGCCGTCGAGCCCCGGCCCGACCTAAGCATGAAGTCGCCGCAATGGAAGCAGAGGGGAAGAGAGTCATGCGCGCCGCGCTGCTGCTGGTCCCGGTCGCCGCCCTCGCCGCCACCGTCGTCGCCGTCGCCGCCGTGGGGCAGGACGATTCGATGGACCAGGGCAACGACGCCCCCATGGCGACCGGCGAGACGGAGATGTCGACCGACACCAACCTGACCGCCGAGGCGCCGCCCCGCTTGGCCTGGCTGTCCGGCGGGATGTGGCTGATCGCCGGCGAGGCGGAGACGGGGGCGGTCTGGTATTTCGAGCCGTTCGACTCCGATTTCGGCGTCCGCCCGTTCCGGGTCGTGCTCCGCACCGACGAGACGCCCGACCCCGCCAGCCCCCACGACAACACCGCGCGCGTCGCCGAGCTCGACTGCGCCGGGCAGCGCTACCGGATCCTCGCCACCACCCATTATGACGATGCCGGGCGCGCCTCCGCGGCGAACGAGCGCGGCGACGGCAGCATGGCGCCGGTGGTTCCGGGCTCGACCTTCGCCGCGGTCGCGGAGACGGTCTGCCGTCACGCCGCGCACCACGAGCGCATGCGCAGCGGCGATCGCTGAGGCGCGGCCGCGGCGCGAAAGGTCCGTAAAGTCGCGAAGGTCCGGCTTCCATAACGAAGAAAAAAACCGGACCTTCCGGCGGCCGCCGGACTCCGGATCACGTCCGGGGTTCGGCGCGATGCGTGCGCCGGGGGCGAGCAAGTCGAGACTTGCCAGGAGCCTCCCCTTCTCCCGCTCCGAAAAGGGGGCGCAGCCGGCACGGCGGCGCCGGTCACGACGCGGAGGCACGGGGACGGGCGCAGGGAGGCGCGGCGCGCTTCGGGGCGGATCGAAATGGCCGAACATGCGAGTCGCTCCTGCCGAATCGCTCAGCATGAAGCAGACCGAATCCAACAAGTATCCAACAATCGACAGGGCAGCGGGGCGGACTCTTCCTAGGCCGGGGGGAAGACGCCGCCTTCCTCGGCGAAGCGGACGCCGGCGGCTTCGAAGGCGCCGAGCATCGCCTGGAGGCTGGAGGATCTGGTCGCTGCTTCCTCCCGCTCGAAGCGCAGAATCGTCTTGCGGTTCACACCCGAAGCCGCCGCAAGCTCGTCGAGCGACCAGCCGAGCGCGGCCCGGGCCATCCGGCACTGCCTCGGCTGCAGGATGTCGCTGGCGATCGCAAAACCTCCTTGACGCCACCCTGATAGGGATTATTAGTCCCTATCTATTGGAGACCTCTGGCATGGCTGCCGGGGAGGAATAACCTGGCGCGCCGGGCGTTGCTAGGCGTGGCTTTTGCCGCGCCCGTCATTCTCGGCGACTGTACCGATCAACCGGCCGCGGCGGCGCCCGAGGCGGCGCAACCGCGCAAGGCCGTGCCGGTTATCCTCCCCTCGAACCGGGCGTTCAGCCGGTGGCGGGCTGCCGCTCGATGAGCGCGATCTCGCGGCTCTTGACCAGCCAGAAGGCGGCGAAGACGAACAGGCCGGCGAGCTCGACACCCAGCACGGTATAGCCGCGTCCGGGCCGGTCCAGCAGATAGTGGAGGGCGAAGACTCCGATCGGCACGGCGATCATCGCCGCGCCGAGGCCGGCATAGATGCGCTTGAACCGAAGCGCCCTCGCCGAGTCCTTCAGCTTCTTGAGCGTATCGCCCGAGCAGAACAGGCAGACGAAGGCGATGGCGAGGAAGAAGACCAGGCCGCTGGTGAAATGGATCTTGCCGATGAGGCTTCGGCCTTCGACCCGGGCGAAATCCGACGGGAAGAAGGCGACCCCCGCCGCGGCGATCCCCGCCAGGTTCAGAGCCCAGTCTTCCTTGCGCGTATACCCCTTGTAGAAGAAGAGGAAGGTGCCCGTCGCGAGCAGCACGCCGACGAGCACGTCGCGGGCCGCCCCGCCGCCGTCGGAGCAGCCGCTCCGCGAGCAATGATAATAGGCGCTGAGCGAATCGTTGATGCCGGCCAGCGCCCAGAGCGCGAACGGAAAGACGATGGCGAGGATGGCGAGGCCGCGCCGAAGGAAGAAATAGCTGGCGGTGATGCTGGCGAGCACCTCGTCGCGCTTCGCCTCCAGGGCGGCGGGCGGCGCCTCCATCCCTTCGCGGACTTCGTTCGGATCCCGGATGATCATCGCACCCTCCCGTTTCCGTTTGCTTCATACATGACAGGACGAGCCTTTCCCCGCCCGACGATGAGAGTTTGTGACGACGATCACATCGGCGGGAACACGCCGCCCTCCTCGGCGAAGCGGACGCCGGCGGCTTCGAAGGCGCGGCGGATGGCCTCTAGCGTGCGCGGGCGTGTGGTTGCTTCCTGCTGCTCGAAGCGAAGGATGGTCCGGCGGTTGACTCCGGATGCGGCAGCGCGTCGAGCGACCAGCCCAGCGCAGCCCGCGCCATGCGGCATTGCACTGGCTTCAGATCTTTGCTGGCGATGCTACCTCCCTTGACGATCACCTAAGGACGCGGGACCCGCAGCGGCGGCGGGGCCACGGCACCGGCATCCGAGCCCTCGTCGATGAAGCGGACGCCGGCAGCCTCGAAGGCGCGGCGGATGGCGGCGATCAGCTCGGGCTGGATGTCGCGCTGGTCGTTCTCGAAGCGCAGGATGGTACGATAGCTGACGCCGGCGGCCCCGGCGGCCCGCTCGACCGACCATTGCAGCGCGGCCCGCGCCATGCGGGACTGGACAGGCTGGAGCGTTTCACTGGCCAGAACAAACCCCCTTGACCAGCCGCTACTCGGTCAGTATTACTGACCGTCGATAGAGAGACCTCCGGGCGTGGCTGCCGGGAGGATAACCTGCCGCGCCGGGCTCTGCTAGGCGCGGTCTTCGCTGCGCCCGCGATCCTGCTTGACGCGGGCGGCGGCGCCCGATCCGGCCGCGGCACGGCGGCGGGATCGGGCGCTTGCCGCGGTGCGCCCGATCAAAAGCTACTCAGCGCTGTGGATCTTTCCAGACCGGGGCCGGGGGGGACACAAAGGTGTGTGTCCCCTCTGACCCGCTTGAAGCGGCCGAATTCCCGAGGCCGCGGGTGGTGACCGACTTCAGTGCTGAATGACTTGGATTAAGCCGGCGGCCAACGGGAGAAGCGGAGGCGAAGACACTGACGAAAGCCTCTTTGAACTGACTGTCGCGCTTCTGGAGTTCCACCCGTCGGGATTCGTGGGCTGCCGAAGTATGAGCGGCGACAATCGGCCAATATTCCGATAATGTTTATTTGAGAACTCGGGGCGTGAATCGAGCCGCAATCGCGCCGAACGGGAGAAAGACCATGAAAGGACGCGCATCGATCATCGTTTTGACTTTGTCGCTCTGCCTCGCCGGGTGCGATGCGGCGACGGAAAACGGGTCGGCCGGCAACGACAATGAAGCCGCCGCCAACGGGACCGCTCCGCCCGGCAACGCCGCGGCCGAGGCGGCGGGTGGCCCCTGCCCGTTCGAAACCCGCAACCCGCGCGCCGTCGCCGGCGCCTCGCCGGCGGCGGAGGGCGGGCAGCAGGTGACGATCTCGATCGAAATTCGGCCCGACAGCGAGGGCCGCCAGCCGATGATGAGCCAGCGGCTGACGCCGCCGCCGGAGCTCGTCCTCGACATCGATCGCGATCCAATGGCGACGCCCTCGCCCGAGCACGAATGGGGCGAGGTCGGCATCGGCGGCTATCCGGCGGCGCCGGCCTACACCCACGCCATCATCCGCTGCACCGGCACCCAGATCGCCCGCGTGCCGATCCGGCGCTAGGCGGAGAGCGGGCGAGGCCGTCGGAATGGACGCTGTCTTGAGAATTCGGTGACAGGTACGTACCTGTCACCGGCAGGCCCCATCGTTGACGTGCCAGATGGGATCGTCTTTCCGATCATCGCGTCACTCTCCGCCTTCGTTCGGAAGAAAGATGGTCGCTGGGTTTACGCGCCGCCGGAGAAATTCCATGACTCCGACATCAAGGCCGCCAAGGGCCAATATATGAATACGGCGAATTCGAACCCGTGGAATATGGGCAAGAGCAGGGCCGTCTATTCTTCACTGTTTCAGATCACCAGCATTTACAAGGACTTGAGCGCCTAGCGAATAGGGGTCGGCCAAGGCATTGGCCTGGCCGACCCATCTCTACTGCAGGACCACTACTCCGCCGCCACCCCGGCCCGCGTGAACATATCATTCCCGCCCTCGGCTTCCGGCGCATCGTTCGCCGCCTTGGCGCTCTGCCGCCGATCGGCTTCGTCTTTCCCCGGACGACTGCGCTGTCCCAGGCCTCGCCCCAATTCCCTCATGCCGCTTTCGCGGTCAGCTCGAGGCCGAGCGCCTTCAGGGTGCGAATGACCGCGCTGATGTCGGAATCGCCTGTTAGGGCGGGATCGGAAGCGATGCCCTTGGCGCGGGCGACATTGTTGAGCGCGGCCGTGATCAGCGCCGGATCGCCGTCCTCGAACACGGCTTCCAGATAGGCAAGGATCGCCTCCTTGCTGTCCAGATGGTCGGCCGCATCCCAGCGGCTGGTTTCAATCCCCATTTTCCGGCTCCCAAGCGGCCGCGATTTCGCGCGCACGGGCAATATCGGTTTTTTGCCGCGATTTGTCACCTCCGCAGGCGAGCAAAATCAACCGCTCCCCGTGACGCGCAAAATAGAGACGATAACCGGGCCCGTAATCGACGCGCATTTCGGCGATGCCGCCGCCGAGCGATTTGGAGTCGCCGAAATTGCCGAGCGACAGGCGCCGGACGCGGGCGAGGATGCGCGCCTTGGCGCGCTCGTCCCGGAGAGAGGCGAACCAACGGCCATATTCCCGGCTCTGGAGGATACGAACCGGCGATTCAGGCTCGGCCATGATCTGCCCGTTCCGGCCTGCTACTCCGCCGCCACCCCGGCCCGTGTGAACATATCATCCCCGCCTTCGGCCTCAGGCGCATCGTTCGCCGCCTTCGCCGACTGCCGGCGATCGAAATTGTCCCAGACCTCGCCCCAATTCCCCCGCGTCGCGGCCTTGGAATATTCCGTGGCGCGGGTCTCGAAGAAGTTGGCGTGCTCGACCCCGTTGAGCAAAGGCGCCAGCCAGGGGAGCGGGTGCTCGTCGATCATGTAGATGGGGGAGAAGCCGAGCTGGCCGAGGCGCCAGTCGGCGATGTAGCGGATGTACTTCTTGATCTCCTTGGGCGTCATGCCGGGGACCGGGCCCATTTCGAAGGCGAGGTCGATGAAGGCGTCCTCGAGCCGCACCGTCTTCTGGCAGACGTCCATGATGTCGTCGCGCACCGCCTTGGTGAGGCAGCCGCGCTCGTGCACGAAAGCGTGGAACAGGCGGGTGATGCCCTCGCAGTGCAGGCTCTCGTCGCGCACGCTCCACGAGACGATCTGGCCCATCCCCTTCATCTTGTTGAAGCGCGGGAAGTTCATCAGCATCGCGAAGCTGGCGAACAGCTGCAGCCCCTCGGTGAAGCCGCCGAACATGGCGAGGGTGCGGGCGATGTCCTCGTCGGTGTCGACGCTGAAGGTGGCGAGATAGTCGTGCTTGTCCTTCATCTCCTTGTACTGGAGGAAGGCGGAATACTCGCTCTCGGGCATGCCGATCGTGTCGAGCAGGTGGCTGTAGGCGGCGATGTGCACCGTCTCCATGTTGGAGAAGGCGGTCAGCATCATCTTGACCTCGGTCGGCTTGAACACGCGGCCATATTTGTCGTGGTAGCAATCCTGCACCTCGACGTCGGCCTGGGTGAAGAAGCGGAAGATCTGGGTCAGGAGGTTGCGCTCGTGCTCGGTCAGCTTCTGCGCCCAGTCGCGGCAATCCTCGCCCAGGGGCACCTCCTCGGGCATCCAGTGGATCTGCTGCTGGCGCTTCCAGAAGTCGAACGCCCAGGGATATTCGAACGGCTTGTACTGCTTGCGGGCTTCGAGAAGGGGCATCGGGCTTACTCCGGTTCGAACATTATCTGGGGACGCCCGCGGCGTAGAAGAAGACGGCGCCGGCGGAGAGGATGACGAAGCCGCCGAACAGGCGGACGAGGATCGGTGCGAGGCGGCTCTCGGTGAGGCCGATCTCCCAGTCGACCAGCCGCCCGAACAGGCCGCGCATCGGCCGCAGCAGGCGGACATAGGCGCGGATCGCCGGCCGCGGCCAGACGACGAGCGCGGCGCCGATCGCCAGGAACAGCAGGCCGAAGACCGGGATCGGCCAGAAAGGCGGGGATGCGCTCATCCCCCTTCCTCCGGACGATGGATGGTGTGGCTGCCGCGGACCTCGCGCTCGCGGATCACGCGGTCGCGATAGACCACCCGCGTCTTGCGCGCGCCGACGCCGAAGAAGACGATGCCGCAGAAATAGCCGAAATCGTACCAGCCGCCATTGTTGGGCACCGCGTAGACCGCGACCTCCGGCACGAACAGCGAGATCAGCCAGGCGATCGGGAAGATGAAGCCGTGCCACAGGCCGAGCAGGAAGCCAGGCGCCGCCGGCGCGACCGCGGCCGCGCTCTGCCGCGCGCAGGCGCTGAGCGCCCCGAGCGCCCCGAGCGCGGCGAGCGAGGGCAAGGCGCGGCGCATCCGCCTCACCGGAACAGCCCGTCGCCGAGATCGTACAGGCCGAAGCCAAGCCCCGCCTCGAAAGCGGCGATGGCGAAAAGCAGCACGGCGGTCTGGCGATATTGGTTGAAGCCCCTCTTCTGGCGCGGAAGGAAGAGCAGCACGATGCCCGCCACGCACAGGACGGCCGCGGCTGTCAGCTTGATGGCGGGATCGCTCATCGCCGGCGATCCGCGCTCACTGGCACGCCAGGCATTCGTCATAATCCGTGGTCTGCAGCTCGATCTCCCTGAGGTCCGGCGTGTTGTCGGCCTCGACGCCGCCGGCGAAGCCGGCGCGCTGCACGCTCTTGGAGCGCAGGTAATAGAGGCTTTTGATGCCGAGCTCCCAGGCGCGGTAGTGCAGCATCAGCAGGTCCCATTTGTCGACGTCGGCGGGGATGAACAGGTTGAGCGACGTCGCCTGGTCGATGAAGGGGGTGCGGTCCGCGGCCAGCTCGATCAGCCAGCGCTGGTCGATCTCGAAGCTGGTCTTGAACACGTCCTTTTCCTCGGGCGTGAGGAAATCGAGATGCTGGACCGAGCCGCCGCGCTCGAGGATGGTCGACCAGATCCCTTCCGAATTCTTCGATTTCTCGATCAGCAGCCGCTCGAGGTGCGGATTGCGGATCGAGACCGAGCCCGACAGGGTCTTGTGGGTGTAGATGTTGGCCGGGATCGGCTCGATGCAGGCCGAGGTGCCGCCGCAGATGATCGAGATCGACGCGGTCGGCGCGATCGCCATCTTGCAGGAGAAGCGCTCCATCACCCCCATGTCGGCGGCGTCCGGGCAGGGGCCGCGCTCGTTGGCGAGCATCAGCGAGGCCTCGTCGACCTGGGCGCGGATATGCTTGAAGATCTTGAGGTTCCACATCTTCGCCATGGCGCCTTCGAACGGCAGGCCGCGGGCCTGCAGGAAGGAGTGGAAGCCCATCACGCCGAGGCCGACGCTGCGCTCGCGCTCGGCCGAATAGCGGGCGCGCGCCATCTCGTCGGGGGCGCGGGCGATATAGTCGGAAAGGACGTTGTCGAGGAAGCGCATCACGTCCTCGATGAACATCTTCTCGGCCGACCATTCGTCCCAGGTCTCGAGGTTGAGGCTGGAGAGGCAGCAGACCGCGGTCCGCTGGGCGCCGAGATGGTCGGTGCCGGTCGGCAGGGTGATCTCCGAGCAGAGGTTGGAGGTGGTGACCTTGAGGCCCAGCTCGCGATGGTGCCTGGGCATCGAGCGGTTCACCTGGTCGATGAAGATGATATAGGGCTCGCCGGTGGCGAGGCGGGTCTCGACCAGCTTCTGAAACAGCGAGCGGGCGTCGACCGTGCCGCGCTCCGAGCCGTCCTTGGGGCTCTGCAGATGCCATTCGCGGCCGTCGCGCACCGCCTCCATGAAGGCGTCGGTGACGAGCACGCCGTGGTGCAGGTTGAGCGCCTTGCGGTTGAAGTCGCCCGAGGGCTTGCGGATCTCGAGGAACTCCTCGATCTCCGGGTGCGAGATGTCGAGATAGCAGGCGGCCGAGCCGCGCCGCAGCGAGCCCTGGCTGATCGCCAGGGTCAGCGAATCCATCACCCGCACGAACGGGATGATGCCGCTGGTCTTGCCGTTGAGCCCGACCGGCTCGCCGATGCCGCGGACCGAGCCCCAATAGGTGCCGATGCCGCCGCCGCGCGCGGCCAGCCAGACATTCTCGTTCCAGGTGTCGACGATCCCTTCGAGGCTGTCGGGGACCGAGTTCAGATAGCAGCTGATCGGCAGGCCGCGGCCGGTGCCGCCGTTGGAGAGGACCGGCGTCGCCGGCATGAACCAGAGCTTGGAGATATAGTCGTAGACGCGCTGGGCGTGGGCGGCGTCGTCGGCATAGGCCGAGGCGACCCGGACGAACAAATCCTGATAGGATTCGCCGGGCAGCAGGTAGCGGTCCCTCAGCGTGTCCTTGCCGAACTCGGTGAGGAGGGCGTCGCGGCCGTGATCGACCTCGACCGGATAGACGATCGGCGCCACCGCCTTCGAATCGGGCGCGGGCCCGGCGCGCGATTCGGCCGCCTCGGCGCCGCCGGGGGCGTCGCTCGGGACAGGCTTCGCCCGCTCGGCCTTGCTCGAGACGGGCTTCTTCCTGGGCGCATCGGTCACGCTCGCGGTCACGTCGGCCGGGCTCACCTCGCTGCTGCCGGACAGATCCATCACTCTACCCCTTGTTCTAATAACGTTCCAGTGGACGTTAAGCCCCGTCTAGGCGTTTCGCGGGGGCGCGTGTGGGCTAATTTCGGCTTGTCCCCGATATCCACAGGACAAGCGTTTCCCCGCTCGGCGAAGCGGCTTCGCCGATCGACGCTCACACAACCTCTAGCGGCTCCCCCGTTGAAGCGCCACCAGCCATTGTGCCTCAATGGGATTCAGATGCAATATGGTAAATCGCTGGTAAGGACTCGTTTCGTCGCAATTTTGTCGTGCGACGAAACGAGTCCCGCAACGCAAGGGAGGTGCCATGTCCCGGCTTCGCGTCCATGCATTCGGTCTCTCGCTCGACGGCTACGGGGCCGGGCCGGAGCAGGGCCTGGAGCACCCGCTCGGCAAGGGCGGGGAAGCCCTGCACGAATGGTTCTATCCGACCCGGACCTTCCAGCGGATGTTCGGCAAGGACGGCGCCACCGGCCTCGACGAGGATTTCGCCGCGCGCGGGTTCGACGATATC
The DNA here is from genome assembly GCA_963826805.1 of uncultured Alphaproteobacteria bacterium. Lineage (GTDB taxonomy): Bacteria > Pseudomonadota > Alphaproteobacteria > Sphingomonadales > Sphingomonadaceae > Allosphingosinicella. The sequence continues at coordinate 1,461,868 of CAWGYE010000005.1, read as the reverse complement.
GGCGCCTGGATCCTGGGGCGGAACATGTTCGGCCCGGTGCGCGGCCCCTGGCCCGACGAGGAATGGAAGGGCTGGTGGGGCGCCAATCCACCCTATCACGCGCCGGTCTTCGTGCTCACCCATCATGCCCGGCCGCCGCTCGCGATGGAGGGCGGCACCGTCTTCCATTTCGTCACCGACGGCATCGAGGCGGCGCTCGCCCGCGCCAGGGAGGCCGCGGGCGGGCGCGACGTCCGCCTCGGCGGCGGCGTGGCCGCGATCCGGCAATATCTCCGGGCGCGCCTCGTCGATCAGCTGCATGTCGCGGTCTCGCCGGTCCTGCTGGGCGGTGGCGAGGCCCTGTTCGAGTGGCTCGACCTGCCCGCGCTCGGCTATCGGGTGAGCGAGCATGCCGCTTCGGACCTGGCGACCCACGTGGTGCTGACGAAAGCGGATTGAGCGATGCGATTGGGGCCGGCCCCGTCGCCGGCGCCGGCCCCATCCCTCGATACGCGACGCGAGGGAGAACCGCTTTGACCGAAGCCGGCGCGACCGGCGCCGGGCTCCGCCCCTGCTCCTGGCCGATCCCGCTTGAGCGGCGGCTGAATGCGCCTGTCAGCCGCCGTTCAGGCAAAGCGGGCGGCGGCCCTCCAAATGCGCCGGAGCGAAGCCGGGACGCGCCACGACGTATCCGAATCGGACAGGTCTCTCTCGGGCTCGATTCGACTCCGCGGCCCGGCTCGGGTGAGATTTGGCCGACGCGACGAGGGAGAATCGAATGGCCAGCTACGCCGTGCAACTGGTGACCCGTTATGACGGGCTGGTCATCGCCACCTTCCCCGACCTCCCGGGAGTGAGCGCGCTCGGCCGCGACGACGAGGAGGCGCTGGCGGAGGCGCGGCGCGCGCTCGACGCGGCGCTCGGCGCCTATGCCGAGGGCGGCGAGCCGGCGCCCGAGCCGCGCACCCGCGGCGCGACGATGATCGAGGCCGCGCCCGCCATCCCGCTCGCCGCGGTTTAGGGGACAGGAAGGGGACAGTCACTTTTCCGCAGGGCGTTGCCCGTTCGTCACCGTCGTGCGGAAAAGTGACTGTCCATTCTTGCGTGACTGTCCCCCGTCCGGCACCTTGTTGCCAAGCGGCGCGGCGCGGTCCATTGGGGCGCCATGCTTTCTCAACGAACGCGGTACACAATCCGGGCGCTCCTCCATCTCGCCGACCGCTATGGCGAGGGCCCGGTCCAGCTCGGCGAGATCGCCGAGGCGCAGAACCTGCCGCCCAAGTTCCTGACCGTGATCCTTTCCCAGATGCGCAGGGCCGGCCTGGTCGAGACGATGCGCGGCCGCGAGGGAGGCTATTGGCTGGCGCGGCCGCCCGAGGAGATCAGCTATGGCGAGATCGTCCGGCTGACCCGGGGCTCGCTCGGCCTGCTGCCCTGCGCCAGCCGGCTCGCCTACGAGCAGTGCCGCAATTGCATCACCGAGGACAAATGCCGCCTGCACCGGGCGATGCTGATGGTCCGCGACGAGACCGCGCGGATCCTCGACGGCCTCAGCCTCGCCGACAAGGTCGAGGTGGACGAGACCGTGCCGGCGTGAAGGCCGCGATCATCGGCGCCGGCGCGTCGGGGGTGCTGCAGGCGCTGCACCTCGCCCGCGCAGGCGCCGAGGTCGCGCTGATCGACCGCGGACCGGCGCCCGGCCGCGGCGTCGCCTACGGCACGCGGCGCCCCGAGCACCTGCTCAACGTGCCGGCGCGGCGGATGAGCGCCTTCTCCGACGATCCCGACCATTTCGAGCGCTGGTTCGGCGCGCGGACCGGCGGCGGCGGCGAGGATTTCGCGCCGCGCATCTCTACGGCGACTATCTCGAGGGCCTGCTCGCCGAGGCCGGGATCGCGCCGGCGCCCGGCGAGGCCGTGGCGATCGGGGCGGAGGGCGTGCGGCTCGCCGACGGGGCCATCGTGGCGGCCGACGCGGTCGTCCTCGCGCCCGGCAATTTCAGGCCGGCGACGCCGCCCGGCATCGACCCGGCGGCGCTGGGCCCGCTCTGGGTCGACGACCCCTGGGCCGGCGACCTCACGGAAGGGCTCGGCGCCGGCGACGTGCTGCTCCTGATCGGCACCGGGCTCACCGCGGTCGACGTGGCGCTGACCCTTGAGGCGACCGGCTATCGCGGCCGGATCGTGGCGCTGTCGCGGCGCGGCCTCGCGCCGCGCGCGCACGGCACGCGCGAGCCCAATGTGGCGCCGCTCGAGGACCTGCCGCCGGCCTGCGTGGCGATGCTGCGCCGGGTGCGGGCGCGGAGCGAGGAGATCGGCTGGCGCAGCGCCGTGCACGAGCTGCGCGCCGTCACCAGCGCGCTCTGGGCGAGCGCGGGCGAGGCCGAGCGCCGCCGCTTCCTGCGGCACCTGCGCGCCTGGTGGGACGTGCACCGCCACAAGGTCGCCCCCGCGGTCGGTGCGACGATCGCGGCGATGCAGGCCGACGCCAGGCTCGCCGTCGCCGCCGGCCGGCTGGTCTCGGCCGAAGCGGCGGAGGGCCGGGCGCTGGTCCGCTTCCGCCCGCGCGGCAGCGACCGGGTCGAGAGCCTGCGGGTGGCGCGGATCGTCAACTGCACCGGCCCCGAGCTCGACATCGTCCGCGCCGGCGAGCCTTTGCTCGACGCGCTGCTCGGCCAGGGCGCGATCCGCCCCGACCCGCTCGCCATCGGCATCGACGTCGATCCCGAATGCCGCGCGATCCGCGCCGACGGGCGGCCGAGCGCGACCCTGTCGGTGATCGGCCCGGTCACCCGCGGCGCCTTCTGGGAGAGCGTGGCGGTGCCCGACATCAGGGTGCAGGCCGAGCGGGTAGCGGCGCGGCTGATGGGGACAGTTACCTAGATCACGATCCGGAACAGGGCGCCGCCGCCGTCGCGGTCGCCGACGCTGATCGAGCCCTTGTGGGCGAGCACCACCTGGCGGGCGAGGCTGAGGCCGACGCCGGTGCCCTCGGCCTTGGTGGTGAAGAAGGGCAGGAAGATGTCCTGGCGCATCCGCTCGGGCACGCCGGGGCCGTTGTCGCAGACCTCGATCTGGGCGCGGCCCGAGCGGGTGCGGGAGAAGGAGAGCCAGACCTGCGGCGCGTCGCTGTGGCCGCGCGCGGCCTGGGCGGCGTTGCGGATCAGGTTGATCAGCACCTGGCTCATCAGGTCCGGATCGGCCTCCAGCGCCAGCGTCTCGTCGGCCTCGAGCGTGAAGCCGATGCCGGCGGTGCGCTCGCTCGCCCGGAACAGGCTCTCGAGCTCGCGGCCCCAGGCGGCGGCGTCGATCGCCCGCGCCCTGATCTCCGGCGCGCGGCTGATCTGGCGGTAGCTCTCGACGAAGTGCATGACGCCGTCGGCGCGGCTGGCCAGCGTCTCGACCGCGAGCCGGGCGTCGGCGACCGTCTTCATTGTCGCCCTGGTCGACGCCGCGCATCAGATCGACTGCGCTGTGGGCGAGGCTGGTGACCGGGGTCATCGAGTTCATGATCTCGTGGGTGAGCACGCGGATCAGGTCCGACTGGGCGGCGATCTCGATCGCGTTCAGCTCGCCCTGGATCGGCTGCACCGCGACCACCCGGACGAGGCCGCCGAGCCGGTGCACGATCGCGGCGCTGACCAGCATGGTCTGCGGCACGCCGTCGCTGACCAGCGGCACCAGCCGCGGGCGATTGACCGCGCCGCCCTCCAGAGCCTTTGCGAAGGCGTCGCCATATTCGCGGAAATCCTCGATCCGGACGCCCTTGTGCCGCATCAGGAGGCGCCGCGCCGCCTTGTTGGCGAGCTCGACCTTGCCGTCGCTCTCGACGGTGAGGAGCGCGGTCGGCGCGTCGTCGAGCACCGCCTCGTAGAAGCGGTTGGCGTCGATCAATTTGTGGCGCTCGTCGCGCAGCTTCCTGACCGCGTCGTCGAGCACCGCGCTGAGCTCGGAAAAGCCGCTGCCCTGGCCGCGATGCGAGAAGCCCTGGCTGAAATCGCCGAAGCGGACCGCGTCGATGAAGCGGGCGAGCTCCATGTTGGTGCGCTGGATGTAGCGCCAGAGCAGGGCCGCGGCGCCGACCACCAGCAGGCCGGCGACGATCCGCGCCGCGCCGAGCTCCTCGCGGCCGAGCGCCGCGACGAAGGCGAAGCTGACGACGACCAGCAGCCCCAGCCGCCAGGCGAGGCCGAGGAGGAAGAGGTTGCGGAAGCGCATCGCCTACTCCCTCCCCCTTTCGCCAATTCCCCCTCCCCCTCGATGGGGGAGGGTTGGGGTGGGGGTGGTCTCGAAGCAGGATGGTGCGTTTGCGGAGAATCCACCCCACCCCCGGCCCCTCCCCATCGAGGGGAGGGGAGTCCTGGCCGAGCCCGGCGTCGCCTCACAGGCCATGCTTTTCCATCCGCCGGTAGAGCGAGGCGCGGGTGAGGCCCAGTTCGGCGGCGGCCAGCGAGATGTTGTAGCTGTGCTTCTTCAGCGCCTGCTCGACCATCTGCTTCTCGGCGCGCTCGAGATTGAGGTCGTCGCGCGGCGGCGCGGCCGGGGCGGGCGCCGCGGCGCGGATCGGCGCGCTGCCGCGGGACAGCGAGAAATCGGCTTCGGTGAAGGCCTCGCCGTCGGCGAGGATCACCGCGCGCTCGGCGGCGTGGCGCAGCGCGCGGACGTTGCCCGGCCAGTCATAATGGGTGAGCGCGCGGGCGACCTCGTCGGGCAGCGCCCGCGCCGGCTTGCCGTATTTCTTCGCGTAGAGCGCGATGAAATGCGCGGCGAGCGGCAAGATGTCCTCGCGGCGCTCGCGCAGGGGGGGCAGGTCGATCTCGACCGTGTTCAGCCGGAACAGCAGGTCCTGGCGGAAGCGGCTCTCGTCGGCGAGCAGATCGGGCGGGCAATTGGTCGCGGCGATCACCCGGACGTCGATCTTCGCCGGCCTGTTGGCGCCGACCGGCACGACCTGGCGCTGCTCCAGCGCGGTCAGCAATTTGGGCTGCAGGTGCAGCGGCAGATTGCCGATCTCGTCGAGGAAGAGGGTGCCGCCGTCGGCCGCCTGCATGCGGCCGATGCGGTCGCCGCGGGCGTCGGTGAAGGCGCCCTTCACATGGCCGAACAACTCGCTCTCGAACAGATTCTCGGCGACCGCGCCGAGATCGACCGAGACCAGGACCTGGCCGGCGCGGCCCGAGCGGCGGTGCAGCTCGCGCGCGACCAGCTCCTTGCCGGTGCCGTTCTCGCCGAGGATGAGGACGTTGGCGTCGGTCGGCCCGGCCCGCTCGATCAGCGACCAGACCCGCGCCATGGCCGGGGAATCGCCGAGCAGGGGCGTGTCGCCGCCGCCCGCCGGCGCGGCGATCGCCGCGACCTTCTTGCGCTCGGTCACCACCTCGGCGCGCGAGGTGCGCAGGGAGGCGGCGGTGCGCACGGTGGCGAGCAGCCGCTCGTTCGACCAGGGCTTGGAGACGAAGTCGGTGGCGCCGCGCTTCATCGCCTCGACCGCGACGCCGATGCCGGCATGGGCGGTGATCATCACCACCACCGCCTGCGGGATCGCGCTTCAGGATCTCGGCGAGCCAGTGGAAGCCCTCGGCGGCGTCGGTGGCGCCGCGGCCGAAATTGGCGTCGAGCAGGACGACGTCGGGCAGCTCGCGCTCCATCGCCGCCAGCGCCTCGGGCGGATCCTGGAAGGCGGCGACCTCGGCGAACAGGTCGCGCAGCAGCAGGCGCGCCGACAGGGCGATGTCCGGATCGTCGTCGATGATGATGCAGCGCCCGAAGCGCCTGTGCTGAGCCACGAGGTCCTCCCCAACCGACCTGTCCGATAATGGACAATCACGAAGCGTGCCAGAGTCCGCTTGCGGACAGATTTGCGCCCGCAAAGCCGCGGCCGGCGGCCCCGGCGCCGGGGAGCGCCGAAGGGCTTTCCGCGGAAATCCGCCATTTTCAGCGTCTGGCACGGCTCGTGCTGATCATTCCGGCACAGGGGTTTGCGTATCCAGGGAGACCAGCAATGTCCAAGTCCATGGCCAAGTTCGAAGCGTTCGCCTTCGCGTTCGGCTTCGTGATGACCGGTTTCGTCAGCCTCGTGGCGCTGCCGCTTGCGTGACGCCGGGCCTGTGTGCGGCGGCGGACAGTTTCTGTCCGGAAACGGACAGTCTGCCGCCGCTGCGCTTGCCTGTTCGTAATTCGGGGATTTGAATGAGCGTCGTGCGGATCAAGCAGACCGAGGGACCGCAGAGCGGCGGCGGCATGGACCGCATCGTCGAATCGAGGCGGCTGCCGACCAAGGTCAAGCTCGGCCTCGGCGCGGCCGGCATCCTGCTGCTGCTCCTGATCTTCTATTTCTTCGGGCCCAGCGCCAACAGCCAGACCGTGCCGGCCTCGCGGCTCACCATCTCGACGGTGACCCAGGGCCGGTTCGACGATTTCCTGCCGCTGCGCGCCCGCGTCGAGCCATTGGTCACCGTCTATCTCGACGCGGTCGAGGGCGGCCGGGTCGAGCGCGTGCTGGTCGAGGACGGCGCCATGGTCCAGCAGGGCCAGCTGCTCGCCGAGCTCACCAATTCGGACCTGCAATTGAACGTGCTCGCCCGCCAGACCGAGGTCACCCAGCAATTGAACTCGATGCGCAGCCAGGAGCTGGCGCTCGCCCAGACCCGGCTCGCCAACGAGCGCGCGCGGATCGAGGCCGACCTCGCCACCGAGACGGCGCGCCGCCAGTACGAGATGCAGCGCCCGCTCGCCGCGCGCGGCTTCGTGTCGGGCCGCCAGTTCGCCGACAGCCGCGACACCTATGAGGCCAATCGCCGCCGCAGCGACGTGCTGCGCCGCGGCCAGGCCACCGACGAGCGGCTGCAATCGAGCCAGCTCGCCCAGCTGCGCGCCGCCTCGGCGGGGCTGAACCAGAGCCTCGAGCTCGCCCGCGCCAGCCTCGACGCGCTCAACCTGCGCGCGCCGGTGGCCGGCCAGCTCACCTCCTTCTCGATCCAGGTCGGCCAGTCGCTGAACCGCGGCGAGCGGCTCGGCCAGATCGACAGCGCCGGCCGCAACAAGCTGCGCGCCCAGGTCGACGAATTCTATCTGGGGCGCGTCGCCGAGGGGCAGATCGCCAGCGCCGAGGTGGCGGGCCGCCAGCATCGCATGCGGGTCAGCAAGATCTATCCGCAGGTCCGCAACGGCGCCTTCGAGATCGACCTGCAGTTCGTCGGGCCCGAGCCCGCCGACCTGCAGCGCGGCCAGACCGTGCAGACCCGCCTCACTTTGGGCGCCCCGTCGCCGGCGCGGCTGATCCCCAATGGCAGCTTCTACAACGAGACCGGCGGCGCCTACGTGTTCGTGGTCGCCCCGGACGGCCGCTCGGCGGTGCGCCGCAACGTCCGGCTCGGCCGCCGCAACAACGACTTCATCGAGGTGCTCGAAGGGCTCGACCCCGGCGAGCGCGTCATCACCTCCCCCTATACCGGCTTCGCCGAGCGCGACCGGCTTTCATTAAGTGGGCAATGAAGGAGCCAGGACGATGCTGAGCATGCGTGAACTGTCGCGGGTCTACCGCACCGATACGGTCGAGACGACCGCCCTCGACGGCATCTTCCTCGACGTGGCCGACGGCGAGTTCGTCGCGGTGATGGGGCCGTCGGGGTGCGGCAAATCGACCCTGCTCAACGTCATCGGCATGCTCGATTCGCCGACCTCCGGCTCCTACGTCTTCGACGGCACCGAGGTCGCCGGCCTCTCCGAATTCGAAGCTCGCCGACTTCCGCAAGCGGAACATCGGCTTCATCTTCCAGTCCTTCAATCTCGTCGACGAGCTTTCCGTCCGCGAGAATATCGAGCTTGCGCTGCTCTACCACAACGTCCCCGCGGGCGAGCGGCGCACCCGGGTCGACGAGGTCATGGACAAGGTGGGCATCGCCCACCGCGCCAAGCACCGGCCGTCGCAGCTGTCCGGCGGACAGCAGCAGCGCGTCGCCGTCGCCCGGGCCCTTGTCGCTTCACCGAAGCTGATCCTCGCCGACGAGCCGACCGGCAATCTCGACACCGCCCATGGCGAGGAGGTGATGAAGATGCTGCAGGCGCTGAACGCCGAGGGCTCGACCATCGTCATGGTCACCCACTCGCCGAGCCACGCCGATTATGCCGGCCGCGTCGTCAACATGCTCGACGGCCGCATCCTGGTCGAGCACCGGCGCGCGGCGTGACGATCGCGGCGGGCCTTTGCGGGAAAGCTCCCTCCCCCTCGATGGGGGAGGGCTGGGGTGGGGGTGAACCTCGCCGCCCGCGCGGTCTCGAAGGTTCACCCCACCCCCAACCCCTCCCCATCAAGGGGAGGGGGGCCATCGGCCTCGCGTTGCTCTCAGTCTTCGTGGCAATGTCCTCCGCCGCCGACGCCCAGGCGAGGGCGCAATCGACGGTGATCATGTCGGACGACGAGGGGTCGCGGCGGTTCCAGGAGGAATGGGGCTATTCGGACGCGGTCGTCGCCGGCGACACCATCTATCTTTCCGGCGTGGTCGTCGGCCGGCGCGAGGGCGAGGCGCTCGAGGCCGCCTATGAGCGCGCCTACCGGCAGATCGGCGACATCCTGCGCCGCGCCGGGGCGAGCTGGGACGATGTCGTCGACATCACCAGCTACCATACCGACGTCGCCGCCCAGATGCCGGCGATCGTCGCCGTCCACCGGCGCTACGTCACCGCGCCCTTCCCGGCCTGGACGGCGATCGACGTCGACCGCCTGATCCCCGAGCGGGGCATCACCGAGATCAAGATCGTCGCCCGCCGCGCGGCCGCGGGCGCACGGCGATAAGGGGGAGGATGCGAGGATGTGGCGCAACTACGTGACCGTCGGCATCCGGGCGCTTGCCAAGAGCAAGACCTACGCCTTCATCAACATCCTGGGCCTGGCGATCGGCATGGCCGCCTGCCTGATGATCCTGCTCTACGTCCGCTACGAGATGAGCTACGACCGCTGGATCCCGCAGGCCGATCGCATCTTCCAGATCCAGAGCTGGTACAAGGCGCGCGACACCGGCCAGGAAGCCCAGCTGCAGATGACGCCCTATCGGGCGGGCAAGTCGATCCGCGACGATTTCCCGCAGATCGAGCGGGAGGTCTACGTCAGCAACAACGACCCCGTCTTCTTCCGGGGCGGCCAGGCGACCTCGACCGAGGACTATCTCTGGGTCGACGGCAATTTCCTCGACGTCGTGCCGCTTCCCCTCGTCCGCGGCGACGCCAACGCGCTCGACCAGGTCAATTCCGCGGTGATCACCCAGTCGGAGGCGCGGCGCCGCTTCGGCACCGACGACGTCGTCGGCCAGACGATGACGCTGATCACCCGCGGCGTCGCCCGCGACTTCAGGATCACCGGCGTGCTCCGGGACCTGCCGCGCAACTCGCATTTCCGCATCAACAGCCTGATCCGGATCGACTTCGTCGCCTACAATGCCGACAATCCCCAGGGGCTCGAATGCTGGGGCTGCCAGAACGGCTACGTCTACGTCAGGCTGCGGCCCGGCGCCGATGCCCGGGAGATCGAGCGCGGCTTCCCCGCCTGGGAGCGGCGGCGCATCCCCGACGAGACTGCCGGCGAGGCGCGCTTCAACGCCGGCGACGAGCAGGACTGGCATATCGTCAACGTCGAGGACGTCCATCTGGGCCGCGCCCAGGCCGCCGCGATGGCCCCGGGCAACGACCGCACCACGATCGTAACCTTCGCCATCGTCGCCCTCTTGATCCTCGGCATGGCCGTGGTGAACTTCACCAACCTCGCCACCGCCCGCGCCAGCCAGCGCGCCCGCGAGGTGGCCCTCAGGAAGGCGCTCGGGGCGACGCGCAAGCAGCTCATCACCCAGTTCATCGGCGAATCGATCATCGTCGCGGTGGTCGCGATGCTGATCGGCCTGGCCCTGGTCGAGCTGCTGCTGCCCTCGCTCGCCGCCTTCCTCGAAGCGGACATGCAGGTCAGCTATTTCGGCGCCGACGGGATCATCCTGCCGGTGCTGGCGCTGGTCCTCATCGTCGGCATCGTCGGCGGGCTCTATCCCGCCTTCTTCCTGTCGCGCTTCGAGCCGGCCACGGTGCTCAAGGCGAACAAGTCGTCGTCCGAGACGCCCGGCAGCGGGCTCGTCCGCAACGTCCTGGTGGTCGGCCAGTTCGCGGTGTCGATCGGCCTCATCATCTGCACCGCGGTCATCTACGGCCAGACCGTCTATGCGCGAACGGTCGATCCGGGCTTCAACCGCAGCCACATCCTGCAGATCGACGAGCTCCAGCGCTACCAGCTGCTCGACAAGGGCGAGATCCTCGCCGAACGCATGCGGCGCGTGCCCGGCGTGCAGTCGGTCGGCCGCACCACGATCGGCGTCGACACCGACAACAACAACAATACCGGGGTGATGGTGCCGGGCAACCCGCGCCCGGTGAACATCGGCATCTATACGGTCGACGAGGGATTCCTCGCGGCGATGGGCATGGAGCTCGTCGCCGGCCGCTGGTTCGACGCCCAGCGGCCGATGGACGACATGACCCTGCCCTATCCGCCGGAAGAGGCCGCCCAGCGGGCGCTGGCGGCGCGCGGCGCGAACGTCGTCATCACCGAGCTCGCGGCGCGCCGCCTTGGCGTGCGCAACCCCGCCGACGCGGTCGGCCGAACCTTCCGCGCGGGCCTGGTCGAGAATGAATATGGCCTCGTTCCGGTCACGGTGATCGGGGTGGTGCGGGACGCGCGCTTCCGCAACGTCCGGCTGCCGCTCGACCCGATCATGTTCCAGAACAGCAACACCGGCCATTCCCACCTCATCGTCCGCTTCAACGGCAATCCCGCCCAGGTGCGGGCCGGCATCGAGCGGGTGTGGAAGGGCGTCACCAACGAAGTCCCGTTCGAGGCCGAGTTCAGCGACGACGTCATCGCCGAGCTCTACGAGGCGGAGGACGCGCGCGCCAAGAGCTTCGCCGCCTTCGCCATGCTCGCGATCGTCGTCGCCTGCCTCGGCCTGTTCGGGCTGGCCGCCTTCACCGCCGAGCGGCGGACCAAGGAGATCGGCATCAGGAAGGTGCTCGGCGCCCGCACCCGCGACATCGTGCGCCTGCTCGCCTGGCAATTCTCCAAGCCGGTGATCGTCGCCAACCTCATTGCCTGGCCGGTCGCCTGGTGGGTGATGCGCGACTGGCTGAACAATTTCGACGTGCGCATCAGCTTCGGCATCGCGGACCCCTGGCCCTTCCTGCTGGCCAGCCTGCTCGCCTTGCTGATCGCGCTCGGCACCATCGCCGGCCACGCGATCAAGGTCGCCCGCGCCAACCCGATCCACGCGCTCCGCTACGAATGAAGCGCAACCGACCGAGGAGCATCCGCCATGTGGCGTAACTATATGACCGTCGGGGTCCGGGCGCTGGTCAAGAACAAGACCTATGCCTTCATCAACATCTTCGGCCTGGCGATCGGCCTCGCCGCCTGCCTGATGCTGCTCCTCTACGTCCGCTACGAGACCACCTATGACGAGTGGCTGCCCAATGCGGAGAACACCTACCAGTTCCAGAGCCACTACCGCTCCAAGCAGACCGGCGAGGAGAATCATTTCCAGATGACCTCCTACGTCGCCGGGCAGCGGCTCGAGCGCGATTTCCCGCAGGTCGAGCGCAGCGTCTACGCGCTGTCGAGCGAGCCGGTGGCGATGCGCGGCGCCGAGGCGCTGCCGACCGAGAACGTGCTGCTCGTCGACGACCTCTTCTTCGACGTGCTGCGCTTCCCGCTCGTCCAGGGCAATCCGATGACCGCGCTGTCGCGGCCCGGCACGGTCGTCCTCACCCAGAGCGAGGCGCGCCGCCTGTTCGGGCGCGAGGACGTGGTCGGGCGGACCCTGACCATGGTCTCGCGCGGCATCTCGACCGACTATCTGGTCACCGGCATCGCCCGCGACCTGCCGCGCAACAGCCACGTCCGCTTCAACATCGTCGCGCGGATCGACATCCCGACCTTCTTCCGCGAGACGCCTGACTTCATGACCGCCTGGGGCTGGCAGTCGGGCTGGTATTATTTCACGCTGCGGCCCGGCAGCGACCCCACCGCGATCGAGGCGGCGCTGCCGGCCTGGGAGCGGCGCAACATCGAAGACCAGGTGTTCGGCAACCAGCGCACCAACCAGGGCGACGAGCAGGACTGGCAGGTCGAGAACATCCGCGACGTGCATATGGGCGTGGCGCAGGAAGCGACGATGACGCCGGGCAACGACCGGATGACCATCGGCATCTTCACGGTGATCGCCTTCCTCATCCTCGGCATGGCCTGCGTCAACTTCACCAACCTCGCCACCGCCCGCGCCAGCCAGCGCGCGCGCGAGGTCGCCCTGCGCAAGGTGCTCGGCGCCAACCGCAAGCAGCTGATCACCCAGTTCCTGACCGAATCGGTGCTGATCGCCGCCATCGCCATGCTGCTCGCGCTCGCTCTGGTCGAGCTGCTGCTCCCCAGCCTCGCCGCCTTCCTCGATGCGACGATGGAGATGCGCTATTTCGGCGCGGGCGGGATGCTGCTGCCGATCATCCTGTTGACCATCGTGGTCGGCGCCGCCGGCGGGCTCTATCCGGCCTTCTATCTGTCGCGCTTCCAGCCGGCGCAGGTGCTGAAGGCGAACAAGTCGACCGCCGAGGCGGAAGGGTCGGGGCTGCTGCGCAACGTCCTCGTCGTCGCCCAGTTCGCGGTCTCGATCGGCCTCATCATCTGCACCGCCGTGGTCTGGGCGCAGAACAATTACGCCCGCAACATGGATCCGGGCTTCCGCCGCGACGGCCTGATCCAGGTCGAGAATCTCGGCCGGCGGCAGCTGCTCGAGCGCAGCGACACGATCGCCGAGCAGATGCGGCGCGTGCCCGGCGTGGTCTCGGTGGGCCGCTCCGGGATCGGCGTCGGCACGACCAACAGCAACAATACCGGGGTGCAGGTGCCGGGACAGGCCGAGCCGGTCAACATCGGCACCTACAGCGTCGACCCCGATTTCTTCCGCACGATGGGGATCGAGCTGGTCGCCGGACGGCTGTTCGACGAGAACCGCCCGGCCGACCGGATCAACCTCCCCTTCCCGCCCAACCCCGACGCGCAGCGCGCGCTGGTCGCCCGCGGCGCCAATATCGTGATCAACGAGCTGGCGGCGCGGCGGCTGGGCTTCCGCAACCCTGCCGACGCGGTGGGCAGGCAGGTCCAGGTCGCCTTCGTCGAGGAGGAATATGGCGTGGTGCCGACGCGGATCATCGGGGTGGTCCGCGATTCGCGCTTCCGCTCGATCCACCAGCCGATCGATCCGATGATGTTCTCCTGGGAGCCGAACAACACCGGCGTGCTGCTGCTGCGCTACGATACCGCCGACCCGCGCGGCGCGATGCAGCGGGTCGAGCAGGCCTGGCGCCGGCTCGCGCCCGACGTGCCGTTCGACGGCGTGTTCAGCGAGGACAAGGTCGCCGAGCTCTACGAGAAGGAGGCGGCGCAGACCAAGGTGTTCGCGGGCTTCGCGATCCTCGCGGTGATCGTCGCCTGCCTCGGCGTGTTCGGCCTCGCCGCCTTCACCGCCGAGCGGCGGACCAAGGAGATCGGCATCAGGAAGGTGCTCGGCGCCCGCACCCGCGACATCGTCAAGCTGCTCGCCTGGCAATTCTCCAAGCCGGTGATCATTGCCATGCCGATCGCCTGGATCGTCTCCTGGGGCGTGATGTGGGTCTGGCTGCACGAGAATTTCGACACCCGCGTCGACATGGGCGTGATGCCGTTCATCGGCGCCGGGCTGCTCGCGCTGATGATCGCGCTCGGCACGGTCGCCGGCCACGCCTTCAAGGTCGCCCGCGCCAATCCGATCCTGGCGCTGCGCTATGAATAGCCGGTTCGTCGAAGCCCGGGGGGCTTACGCAGAAAACAGAAGGGCGGCCCTGCACGGCCGTGAGAGGGACAGGATAAGATGACCACCACGATCATCCTCGCCGCGACCGCGCTCGGCATCACCGCGATGCTCTGCCTCGCCGCCACGCGCGCCTGGCGCGGCTGGCTCGAGCTCAAGCGGCTCGAGCTCGCGCGGCGGACCGCCGGGCCCGAGGCGGCCGAGGACGAGATCGGCGTCCGCATCGAGCTTGCCGCGGTCCGCGAGCGGCTGAAGAAGCTGGAGGCGATCGCCTCGGGGGTCGAGCTTTAGCTTTCCGTCGCGCGCCGCGCCTCTATGATGGCGCGGTGAGCAAGGACAACGACCTTGGCCTCGGCGCGCGGCTCCTGATCGGCGGCATCGCCGGCTTCGTCGCGACCATGGCGATGACCTCGACCATGCGGCATCTGCACGCCCGGCTGCCCAGGAAGGAGCGCTATCCGCTGCCGCCGCGCGAGATCGTCGAGGAGGTGCTCGAGCCGCCGCGCGCGGCCGCCCCCGACCTCACCCTGGCCGCGCATTTCGCTTATGGCGCGGGGTGCGGCGCGCTGATCGCCGCGGCCAGCCCCAGGATCGGCCGCCTCACCGGCTCGATCGCCGGCGGCGGCATCTGGCTGGCGAGCTACATGGGCTGGATCCCGGCCTTCGGCGTGCTCGAGCCCGCGAGCCGGCACCCGCTGCGGCGCAACCTCACCATGATCGCCGCCCATTTCGCCTGGGGCTGGTCGACCGCGGAGGGGATACGCGAGCTCGGCAAGGCCCGCGCCGCGATCTTCGCGGACGGACCGGCGAGGGACGCTCCCGAAGGCGCCTAATCGCTCGGCACCAGCCAGGTCACGGTGGAGATGGTCCGCGCGGTCACGGGCCGGCCCGCCGCATCGATGGCCGGGCGGAAGCGGGCGCGCCTCAGGATGACCCGGCAGGTGGTGGCGTCGATCTCCGCGCTGCCGCTCGTCGCCACCGTGACGCAATCGGTAGCCCGGCCTTCGGCGCTGACCTCGATGCGCGCGATCACCCGGCCTTGCGTCGCCGTCCGAAGCGCCGCCCACGGATAGTCGTCCGAGCTGAGGCCGAACAGGTTCGTGGTCGTCGGACGCTGCCGCAGCGCCGCCAGGACAGCCTCGTCCACGCCCCATTCGCGCGAAATTTCGGCCGTGCAGCGGCGATGCGCGGCGACCGCCCGGCGCGGATTGTCGAGCGGGATGCGCGTCCGGATCTCCATGCCGACCCACAGCTGAAGCTCGCTGGCATCGGCCAGCGCGTCGCGGAACTCATAGGGGAGGCCCGAGATCGCGATCACGTCGCGAGTGCCCCTCCGCTCGGATTGGGCCCTGACCTGGAAGGTCCGGCCCTGCGGGAGCAGCGCGACCGAGGAGACGCCCCTGGGCAAGGGCGCGGCGCCCTCCGGCAACAGCATGATCTGGGTGGAATCGCCGCCCGGAGTGACCAGGAAGGCGGTCGCATAGGGCCTGCCTGCGCCGGCCTGGCGGATCATGCTGCAATAATATTGCCCCCAGTCGACCTGCCACGGCGGAGGCGCCGGCGGCTGCGCCGGCAGCGCGGTCGCGGCGAGCGGCAGAAACGGGGCGGCGAGCAGGGTTCGGGGCCAAGGCATGCGACCAGCCTAGCCGCAGCGGCGCGCCCAGTCGACGTGCGGGCTGAGCGAGCCTTGCCCTTGATGCGGCCCCCGGACGCGGCTTAGCGTTGCCGCCATGCTCGCGCCCCTCATCGCTCTCGCCGCCGCGGCCGCTCCCCCCGCGTCCGCCGACCTGTCCGGCATCTGGGAGGGAAATGTGGGCGACCTTCCGGTACGCGCCTGCTTCGCCCCAAGGGAATGGGGTGCCCTCGGCTCCTATTATTATCTGTCTCGGCGCCAGCTTATCGCGCTCGAAGCCGAGCAGGGGACGAGCGGAACCTATCACGAGAATGATCCGCGCGACCCGAACGCTCCGCGCTGGACGATCGAAACGGCGAATGGCGGCCGGCTGACGGCGCGGTGGACGCACCGCGGCCGCACGCTTCCCGTCCGGCTGCGCCGTATCGCCGGGGCGAATGCCGAACAGGACCACTGCACCGGCATGGTCTATCACCGGCCGCGGCTCGCAGGCGTGCGGACCGTCGCGGCCCGCGCCTCGCTCGATGGCCTCGCCTATACGCGGATCACGCTCGATCATGGCGGACGGTTCGAAGCCGGCGTCGAGACCTTCGCGCTCGACGGAGCGGGCGCGGCGGTCGACCGCCTCAATGCCACGCTGCGCCGGTCGCTGACCGGCGACCCCCCGGAATGGTTCGACTGCATTCGCGCGGCGCTCGCGCACTTTCCCAACGAAGGCAGCTTCAACCAGCGCCTTGCGCCGACCTTGATTTCGAGGCGCTGGATGGGCGTGGTCGAGCAATATGACGATTATTGCGGCGGGAACCATCCCAATCACGGCCAGAGGTACCGGACCTTCGATCTCGCGAGCGGCCGGGAGGTCGACCTTCACGACTGGCTCAACGCGAGCGCGGTGAGGCGTCACCGCTGGCCAGGCAGCGACGAGGAAACCAGGACGCTGCAACCCGCGCTGCGGGCCGTCATCCTCGCCGGCTGGCAAGCCGAGGGGGACTGCGAGGGGGCGATCGAGGGTACGGAATTCTGGAACATCGGCCTGAGACGGGAAGCGCTCATCTTCGCCCCCGATCTTCCGCACGTGGCGCAGGCCTGCGGGGAGGAGTTCACCATCCCCTTCGCGCGGCTCGAGCCGTTCCTGACCGAGGAAGGCGCGGCCAATCTCCGCGCGCTGCGGGACGAAGCGGCCGGACCGGAGCGCCGCTAGCCCCCTTTGATGGCGGAGGAATGGGGACAGTTACTAGTAACTGTCCCCGGTCACCTGTTCAATCGACGTGCGGGCTGACGGCGGGGGGATCGCTGGCCGGGAAGCTTTCGTCCGAGGCCTGGTCGGTCTTCTCCCAGTCGGCGGGCGGGTCGCGCATCGCCTCGGGCCCGGCCGAGCGGGCGGCGCCCGACTGGCCGACCGGCCCCGGCGCGGCCTTGCCGCGCTCGAGCGCGGCGGCCGGCACATCCTCCTGGTCATTGCCGCTCCATCTCCGGCGGGCGAACAAGGCCGCGGCGAAGCCCGCCACCGCCGCGCCGGTGCCGGCGAGGAGGGTGTGGGTGCGGGTCCAGGCCATGGTCAGGCTCCTTCGTGCTGCAGCGTCGCCGGCGCGGCGGGCGGCAGGCCCTCGCGCTCCGCTTTGGCGGTCAATTCGGCCTTGCGCGCCGCCAGCCGCTCGCCCAGCGCCTCGAGGTCGATGTCGGCGGCGCGGGTCTGCTGGAAGAGGTTGTCGCGCTGCTTCTCCTCTTCGGCGACATGGTGCTCGATCAGCTCGGAGAGGACCTTGACCTTGGCGTCGTAGAAGCTCTCGTCGGGCTCGGCGGCCTCGAGCTCGTTGATCAGCAATTTGGCGCTGTCATGCTCGACATAGGCCTCGTCGAGCGCGTCCTCCTCGACCTTGCCGCGGATCTCGGGATAGTAGATCTCCTCCTCGATCTGGGCGTGGATCTTGAGCTCGGTGCAGATCTGCCTGACGATCTTCTCCTTCGCCGCGGCGCCGCTCGCGCCCTCGAAGCTGGCGAACAGCTCCTCGACCTTGCGGTGATCGGCGGCGAGCAGTTGCAGCCCGTCTTTCGGTGTATTGGCAGCCATTTATGTTCTCCTTGATTGCGGCCGAGGAACAATCGGAGCATGGGGCCGGTTCCCGCCCTTGCCGCAGGTTAGGACGATAGGTTTGAACGACACCGAAACGCTTTCGCCGGTGCTGCCCAACGCGCTCGAGGAGGCCACCCGGCGCCTCCTCGCCAAGGCCTGCGAGCGCGAGCTGGTGCTCGCCACCGCGGAGAGCTGCACCGGCGGCATGCTCGCCAGCCTGCTGACCGACGTGCAGGGCGTCGCCCACGCCTTCGATCGCGGCTTCGTCACCTATAGCGAGGAGGCCAAGATCGAGATGCTCGGCGTGCCCGCGGCGCTGATCGCCGAGCATGACGCGGTCTCCAGGGCGGTGGCGATCGCGATGGCGGAGGGGGCGCTGGAACGCTCGCGCGCCAATATCGCGCTCGCCGTCACTGGTTTCGCCGACTCGGGCGACGAGCCCGGCCTGGTCCACTTCGCTTGCGCGCGCCAGGGCCGTATAACGGCGCACCGCGAGGAGCATTTCGGCGCCGTGGGGCGCGGCCGGACCCGGGTCGCGGCGCTGGAGGTGGCGGTCGAGATGATGACGGAGATGCTGTAGATGGCGAAGGCGAAGGCGAAATCCGGGCCGCCGTTCGGCGCGATCCACCGCCACGGCTTCGTCCGCGTCGCGGCGGCGAGCCCGCTCGCCTCGGCCGGCGACGTCGCCTTCAATGTCGAGCAGACGCTGGCGCTGGCGAGGGAGGCGGCCGCGCGCGGCGTCGACCTCGCGGTCTTCCCCGAGCTCAACCTCTCCTCCTACGCGGTCGACGACCTGTTCCTGCAGGACGCCTTCCTCGACGCGGTCGAGGCGGGCATCGCCCGGCTCGCCCGGGAGAGCGCGGAGCTTGGCACGGTGCTCGTCGTCGGCGCGCCGCTCCGGCGCAACGGCCGGCTCTACAATTGCGCGCTGGCGCTCTCGCGGGGCGTCATCATCGGCGTGGTCCCGAAGAGCTACCTGCCCAATTATCGCGAATATTACGAGAAGCGCTGGTTCGCCTCGGGCGTCGGCCTGGAGGGGCTCAAGATCGAGCTGGCCGGCCAGGGCGCGCCGTTCGGCACCGACCTCATCTTCGCCGCCGAGGACCTCGCCGACTTCGTCTTCCACATCGAGATTTGCGAGGATTATTGGGCGCCGCTGCCACCCTCCACGCACGGCGCGATGGCCGGCGCGCTGATCCTCACCAACCTCTCGGCCTCCAACATCACCATCGGCAAGGCCGACGAGCGCAAATTGCTCTGCGCCAGCCATGCCAGCCGCTGCGTCGCCGCCTATGTCTTCTCCGCCGCCGGCCCCGGCGAGAGCACGACGGACCTCGCCTGGGACGGGCAGGGCTCGATCTACGAACTGGGCGACCTGCTCGCCGAGACCGGCCGTTTCGAATGGGAGCCGGAGCTGGCGGTCGCCGATATCGACGTCCAGCGGCTCAGGCTGGAGCGGATGCGCAACGGCACCTTCAACGACGCCGCCCGCGCCGCCGGCCATCCCGAGACCCGCTTCCGCACCGTCGGTTTCGAGCACAAGCCGGCCTTCGCCGAGATCGGCTTCGAGCGGGCGCTGCGCCGCTTCCCCTACGTCCCCAACCGACCCGAGCAGCTCGACCAGGATTGCTACGAGGCGTTCAACATCCAGGTGCAGGGGCTGGTGCGCCGCTTCAAGGCAACCAGCGGCGAGCATCTGGTGATCGGCGTCTCGGGCGGGCTCGATTCGACCCACGCCCTGATCGTCGCCGCCAAGGCCTGCGACCTGATGGGCCTGCCGCGCTCGACCATCCTCGGCTTCACCATGCCGGGCTTCGCCACCGGCGAGGAGACCAAAAGCAATGCCTGGGCGCTGATGAACGCAGTGGGCATCGTCGGCGAGGAGATCGACATCCGCCCGGCCGCCACGCAGATGCTCGCCGACATGGGGCACCCGTTCGCCAAGGGCGAGCCGGCCTATGACGTCACCTTCGAGAACGTGCAGGCGGGGCTTCGCACCGACTATCTGTTCCGCCTCGCCAGCCAGCGCGGCGGCTTCGTCGTCGGCACCGGCGACCTCAGCGAGATCGCGCTCGGCTGGTCGACCTACGGCGTCGGCGACCAGATGAGCCATTACGGCGTCAATGCCGGCGTGCCCAAGACGCTGATCCAGTATCTGATCCGCTGGGCCATCAAGTCCGCGCAGTTCGACGCGGCCACCGACAAGGTGCTGCAGGCGATCCTCGACACCAAGATCTCGCCCGAGCTGGTCCCCGCCGACGCCAAGAGCGGCATGCAGTCGACCGAGGAGCGGATCGGCCCCTACGAGCTGCACGACTTCTTCCTTTACCACATCCTGCGCCAGGGCCAGCCGCCGTCCAAGGTCGCCTTCCTCGCCCACCAGGCCTGGAAGGACGCCAAAGCCGGCCACTGGCCGCTCGACTATCCCGACGCCCTCAAGCGCCAGTACGACCTCGCCACCATCCGCAAATGGCTGGAGGTGTTCCTGTTCCGCTTCTTCCAATTGAGCCAGTACAAGCGCAGCGCCATCCCCAACTCGCCCAAGGTCTCCGCCGGCGGCGCCCTCTCCCCGCGCGGCGACTGGCGCGCGCCGAGCGACGGCACCGCGGAGCCGTGGCTGGAGGAGCTGAAGGCGGCGTTCGGGGACGAATGAGCGGCAATGGACTGGCGCACGCGGCTCCTCGTCCGGATCGACCTCAACAAAGGCGTCCGGCTTCCTCGATCATGTCGCCAATATTGACCCTCATTGGAGGATCGTTCGGCACTCCGGCCGCCTTGAGCTGGTCACCTATCGCCTCGTCGGCCGCCCAGATCGGCTCAATCTCACGATATCCGCGTTCCACCGTCGCGAAGCCGTTCAAACCATAACGGGCACCGTCGACTTCGATCCATCTGGCCTCCCCAGTGCAGCCGAGAATCCCCGAGTCCACCGTCAACGGCCACCGCCTTCCGGTCGTCTCGAATTCACGCCGTGTCACGCGCCCGAACTCGCGCCTTCATTCTCGGCCGCCGGCTGGCTCGGTGATTGAGTCGGGACCTGATGTCCGGGCCCCACGTCGCACGCGGTCAACGCCAGCCATCCCGTCCAAAGCGGTAGAATGTATCGCACGTCGCCCATTCTCCGTTGCTTTCCACTGCCGCGTTCGCGAAGCGCCAGGCGGCGCGAGTCCCGGGCTATCATCGTCGAGGGTACTTCGGACCGCCGCGCAACAGAAGCTCGGTCAGCGCGCAGCGCCAGCGGGGATCGATCTGGGAGCGGATGGAAGGGTAGGCCGCGAGCGGGGAGTAAGGGCCAGGCTTTTGTTGGATCATTGTTGGATTTCTTCTGCTCTACCCTTGCCGATGGAGCAGCTTCCGCGCTTTGTTCTTCGCCGTCCGGAGCCGCCGGCCCCCGCCGAAAGGTTCAGGATTTTTTCTGCCTCTGGGAAGCCGGACCTTCCGGACTCTTTGAACCTTTCGCCGGACTTTCCGGCGCCGAATCGCCTTCGTCGAAAAAGCGCGCGCCTCGGTGGCGGCCGCGCTTGCCTGTCTTGCTCGGATAGTGCACCGTCCGGCCCTTCCCGACGCCGCTCTCTTTGGGGTATCCGCACATGATCCGCAGCTTCGCCGCGCTTTCGCTCCTGCTCGTCTCGACCACTGCCTTGGCGCAGCCGCGGCCGGCGCGGGGTGGGAGCGACGCCAGTTCGTGGGACGTCAACGCGCCGCCGGGCGCGCGCATCCGCCAGGTGCCGATCAACGTCACCGAGGGCACCTGGATGAACGTCGACGTCAGCCCGGACGGGCGGAGCATCGCCTTCGACCTGCTCGGCGACATCTACACGATGCCGATCGCGGGCGGGCGGCCGACGCGGGTGAGCTCGGGCCTCGCCTTCGACATGCAGCCGCGCTTCTCGCCCGACGGGCGGATGATCGCCTTCACCTCGGACCGGGGCGGCGGCGACAATATCTGGGTGATGAACGCCGACGGCTCGGGCGCCCGCGCGATCACCCGCGAGACGTTCCGCCTCTTGAACGCGCCGACCTGGAGCCCGGACGGCCAGTATATCGCCGCGCGCAAGCATTTCACCACGCAGCGCTCGCTCGGCACCGGCGAGATCTGGGTCTATCATGTCAGCGGCGTCGGCGACGGCATGGCCCTGGTCGAGCGGCCCAACCCGCAGTTCCAGAAGGAGCTCGGCGAGCCCGCTTATGCGCCCGACGGCCAGTCCATCTATTTCAGCCGCAACACCACGCCCGGCAACATCTTCGAATATGCGCAGGATTCGAACCAGGAGGTGTTCGCGATCGAGCGCTTCGACATCGCCACGGCCGAGCGGACGCAGGTCACCGGCGGCCCGGGCGGCGCGGTGCGGCCGACGCCTTCGCCCGACGGGCGCTACCTCGCCTACGTCCACCGGACCGGCGGCCGCTCGCGCCTCTTCGTCAAGGACCTGCGCTCGGGCGAGGAGCGGCAGGTCTATGCCGATATGGACCAGGATCTGCAGGAGACCTGGGCGGTGCACGGCGTCTATCCGAACATGGACTGGACGCCGGACAGCCAGACCATCGTCTTCTGGGCGGGGGGCAAGATCAGGCGGGTGGGCCGCGACGGCTCGGGCGCCGCGGAGATCCCGTTCGAGGTCAATGACAGCCGCGCGGTGATCGATCCGCCGCGCCCGATCGTCGATCCCGCTCCGGCCAGCATCACCACCCGCATGCCGCGCTTCGCCGCGGTCTCGCCGGACGGCAGCCGGGTGGTGTTCGAGACATTGGGGCGGCTCTACATCCGCGACCTTTCCGGCGGCTCCCCGCGTCCGCTCACCGCGCAGGACGGCGACTTCCAGCTCTGGCCGTCCTGGTCGCGCGACGGCCGGACCATCGCCTTCGTCTCGTGGAACGACCAAAGGCTCGGCGAAATCCGCACCGTCGCTGCCGACGGCTCGGGGATGCGCACCGTGACGCGCGAGCCCGGCCATTACCGCCGCCCGCGCTTCTCGCCCGACGGCGGCACCATCGTCTACGAGCTGTCGGGCGGGCAGGGGCTGACCTCGAACCAATGGTCGGGCCGGACCGGCGTGTTCCGCGTGCCCGCCGCGGGCGGGGCGGCCACCCGGATTCTCGGCGAAGGCGACAACCCGCATTTCGGCGCCGCCTCCGACCGCGTCTTCCTCGAGGTGGTGCAGGAGCAGAAGCGGCGATTGATCAGCGTCGACCTGGGCGGCGGCAACCGGCGCGACCACGCCAATGGCGAGATGGTGACCGGCTACGAGGTCTCGCCCGACGGCCGCACGCTTGCCTTCCGCGAGAATTACAATCTGTTCGTCACCCCCTTCCTCGGCGCGGCGCGGCTGATGGAGGTCGGCGCGCGCGGCAGCCAGCTTCCCGTCACCCGGGTCGGCCAGAACGGGGCCCAATATCCGGGCTGGGCGGGCAACCGGCTGGCCTGGAGCCTCGGCCCGACCCTGTTCCAGGCCGAGGCCGCGGACATGCTGCGCGCCTCGGGGGGCGGCGCCGGCTACACCCCGCCGGCCGGCGGCACCTCGCTGTCGATGACGGTGCCAGCCGAGGCGCCGCAGGGCAGCGTCGCGCTGGTGGGCGCCCGCGTCATCACCATGGCGAACGCCGAGGGCGGGATCATCGACGACGGCGTCGTCCTCGTCGAGGGCAACCGCATCCGCGCCGTCGGCCGTCGTGGCGAGGTGGCGATTCCCGCCGGCGCCCGCCAGGTCGACGTCTCCGGCAAGACCATCATCCCCGGCATCATCGACGCCCACGCCCATGGCAGCCAGGGCGAGGACGACCTCATCCCGCAGCAGAACTGGTCGGCCATGTCGCACCTCGCCATGGGGGTCACCACCGTGCACGACCCGTCGAGCACGGCGAGCGAGATCTTCGTCGCCGGGGAGATGCAGCGCGCGGGCATCGTGCTTGCGCCGCGCACCTTCTCCTCGGGCGAGATCGTCTACGGCGCCCGCTCGGCCAGCCGCTACGCGCTGGTCGACAGCTACGAGGACGCGCTCCGCCACGTCCGCCGCCTGAGGGCCGAGGGCGCCCACTCGATCAAGAATTACAACCAGCCGCGGCGCAACCAGCGCCAGCAGGTCGCCGCCGCGGCGCGGGCCGAGAACATGCTGGTCGTGCCCGAGGGCGGCTCGCTGTTCCAGATGGACATCACCCTGATCCAGGACGGCAATTCGACCGTCGAGCACAACATCCCGCAGGCGCGGCTCTACGAGGATGTGGTCAGCCTCTATGCCCAGACCAGGGTCGGCTACAATCCGACCCTGGTCGTCACTTATGGCGGGCTCGCCGGCGATCCCTATTGGAGCCAGGCGACGCCGGTCTGGAACCATCCCCTGCTGACCCGGCATACGCCGCCTTCGGAGCTGGCCGGCCGGATGCGCGCGACGACGGCGCCGCCCGACCAGTTCGCCGACCAATACAGCGCGCGCGAATCGGCGCGGCTGTCCCGCCGCGGCGTGCCGGTGGCGATCGGCGGCCACGGCCAGCAGCCCGGCCTCGCCGCGCATTGGGAGATCTGGAGCCATGTGCGCGGCGGCGCCACGCCCATCGAGGCGCTGCGCCACGCCACGATCGAGGGCGCCACCACCTACGGCTTCCGCGACCTCGGCAGCCTCGAGCCCGGCAAGCTCGCCGACCTCGTCATCCTCGACGCCGACCCCATTCAGGAGATCCGCAACACCGAGCGGATCAGCCGGGTGATGCTGAACGGCCGCCTCTACGACGCCGCGACGCTCAACGAGGTCGAGACGGGCACGCGGCGGCGCCAGCCTTATTATTGGGAGCGCGAAGGCCAGGGCGGCGGCGCCCCCGCGACCCGCGCCGCCGGTCATGGCGACGGCGAGGAGTGACGGAAATGATTCCGTAATCCTTTCTTGCGATCCTCCGATTCGCCTGGGGGATGCGAGTCATGGCGTCACGAGCGGAGAGGGTGTTGAGCGAGTCGGCGTTGCGGCAGCCGCCGCCGATCGTCGAGCAGCGATCCGAGCCCCGCTTCGAAGGCCTGGTCGATCGCGGCGACCTCTATTTCCGCGGCGCCGCCTATCTCGTTCCGGTGGTCAACATCTCCTCGCGCGGCACCCAGATCGAAAGCGACATCGACCCCCGGCTCGGCGAATCGGTGATCATCCGCTTCGAGGGCTGCAGCCCGATCCACGCCTTCGTCCGCTGGGTCCGCGACGGCCGCATCGGTTTGAACTTCGGCTGCGAGCTGACGCTCGGCTTCGGTCCCCATTGAACGGCGCCGGCTAGGTCCTACTTCGCAACTCAAGCGAAGGAGGCCTCCGATGATCCAGCTCTACAGCTCGCCGACGCCTAACGGCTACAAGGTCTCGATCACGCTGGAGGAGCTGGAAATCCCGTACGAGCTGCACGCGATCGACCTTTCCTCCGGCGCGCAGAAGGAGCCCTGGTTCCTCGAGATCAACCCCAATGGCCGGATCCCCGCGATCGTCGACGACGAGGAGGATTTCGCGGTCTTCGAATCCGGGGCGATCATGCTCTACCTCGCCGAGCGCGCCGGACGGCTGCTCCCGACCGATGCCAGGGGGCGCAGCCTCGTCATGCAGTGGCTGATGTTCCAGATGGGCGGGCTGGGGCCGATGATGGGCCAGGCCAACGTCTTCGCCCGCTACTTCCCCGAGGTGATCCCGCCCGCGATCGACCGCTACCGGCGCGAGAGCCGGCGGCTGCTGGAGGTGCTCGACGGCCGGCTGGCGGACAATGAGTATCTCGCCGGCGACTATTCGATCGCCGACATCGCCAATTTCGCCTGGGCCCGGATCCACGAATGGCCGGGCGTGCCGATCGACGGCCTCGGCCATCTGCAGCGCTGGCTGGACGCGATCGCCGCCCGGCCGGCGGTGCAGCGCGGCCTCCAGGCCCCGCCCCGCCCGCAGGATGACGAGGCTTTGGTCGAGAAGGCGCGGAGCCTGCTCGTCTGAGCCGTCGCCACGCGCTATAGCCATGGGTCAAGGAGACTCGCCCATGAACGAGATGACCCGCATTTCCGCCCAGCCGGCCTATTCGGCCGCGGTCGAGGCGCTGCTGAAGCGCGCGCCACAGCTCTTCATCGACGGCGAATGGGTGGCGTCGAGCCACGACAAGACGATTCCCGTCTACGACCCCTCGACCGGGCGCGAGATCGCGCGGATCGTCGATGCCTCCGAGGCCGATTGCGACCGCGCCGTCGCCGCGGCCCGCGCCGCCTTCGACGACGGCCGCTGGTCGGGCCTGCCCTCGGCGAAGCGCGAGCGGGCGATCATGCGCCTCGCCGACCTGATCGAGGCCAACCTCCAGGAGCTGGCCGAGCTCGAATTGATCGACAACGGCAAGCCCATGGCCGCCTCGGCGGGCTATGACGTGCCCAAATGCGTCGAGACGCTCCGCTACAATGCGGGCTGGGCGACCAAGATCGGCGGCGAGCATATCGAGCCCTCCGCCCTCCCCGCCGGCGCCGTCCACGCCTATGTCCGCCGCGAGCCGGTCGGCGTCGCCGTGCAGATCGTGCCGTGGAACTTCCCGCTGATGATGGCGGTGCAGAAGATCGCGCCGGCGCTCGCCGCCGGCTGCACAGTGGTGCTGAAGCCCGCCGAGCAGACGCCGCTGACCGCGCTGCGCCTCGCCGACCTGGTGGCGGAGGCGGGCCTGCCCAGGGGCGTGTTCAACCTCGTCACCGGCCTCGGCGAGACCGCCGGCGACCGGCTGGTCCGCCATCCGGACGTCGACAAGATCGCCTTCACCGGCTCGACCGAGGTCGGCAAGATCATCAACCGCGCCGCGACCGACACGCTGAAGCGGGTCACGCTCGAGCTTGGCGGCAAATCGCCGGTGATCGTGCTGCCCGACGTCGACATCGGCAAGACCGCGATCGGCGCGGCGACGGCGATCTTCATGAACTCGGGGCAGGTCTGCATCGCCGGCTCGCGGCTCTATGCGCATCGGGACATTTTCGACGCCCTCATCGAAGGCGTCGCTTTGGCCGCGGGCCAGTTCAAGGTCGGCCCCAGCCTCGCGCCGGACACGATGATGGGCCCGCTCGTCTCGACCGAGCAGCAGGAGCGGGTGATGGGCTATATCGACCAGGGCCGGAAAGCGGGCGCCTCGGTCTTCCACGGCGGCGACAGCCCGGGCGGCGAGGGCTATTTCGTCAACCCGACCATCCTCGTCGACGTCAAGCCCGAGATGAGCGTCGTCCGCGAGGAGATTTTCGGGCCCGTGCTCACCGCCCAGCGCTACGAGGATCTGGACGAGGTCGCCAAGGCCGCCAACGACACCAGCTACGGGCTCGCCGCCTCGGTCTGGACCCGCGACGTCTCGGCGATGCACAAGCTCTGCGCCAAGTTGCGGGCCGGCATGGTCTGGGGCAACGTCCCCTTCGCCGCCGACGTCACCCTCCCGTTCGGCGGCTACAAGCAATCGGGCTTCGGGCGGGAGAGCGGCCGCCACGGCATCGAGGCCTATACCGAGCTCAAGACGGTCGCCATCGCGCTGTAGGGCGATGAGCGAGGTCTTCGCCATCGATCTCGCCACCCCGGACGACATTCCGGCGATCATGGCGATCGAGCGGCTGCCCGGCTACGACATGCTGGTCGGGCGCTGGGAGGAGGCGCAGCACCGCGAGGAGATGGCCAGGCCCTCGACCCGCTATTTCGCGCTGCGCGAGGCGGGGGCGCTCGCCGGCTTCGCGATCGTGCTCGGCCTCGACGATGCCAATGCCCGCGCGCACCTGAAGAGGATCGCGGTCGCGCACCCCGGCCAGGGCGACGGCGCGCGGCTGCTGCGCGGCCTGATCGACGCCTTATTCGCCGAGACCGGAACCAACCGGCTCGATCTCGACGTGTTCGTCGGCAACGACCGGGCGAAGAAGGCCTATGAGACGGCTGGCTTCCTGGCCGAGGGCGTGATGCGCGAGCATCATCGCTCGAGCGACGGCAGCTATCGCGACGTCTGGCTGATGTCGATCCTGCGCCGCGACTGGCTCGCGTCGCGCGGCGGCGGCTGAGCCCCGACCCGCCGCCCGCGGCTTGATCCCCGCCCCCGGGCGCGCTTATGCCCCTCGCATGCGCTTTTTCGCCCTGTTCCCGCCCGCCGCCGCATTGGCGCTGACCGCCGCCGCCGCGCAGGATGCCGATCCGCCCGCCGATCCGCCCGCCGAGGCCGAGGCTCCGGCCGCCGGCCTGTCCGATCTGCAGACCACCGTCGAGGGCCTCCAGGACGAGGGGCCGCCGCCGGAGCAGCCCGCCGAGTCGCCTGCGCCTCAGCCCCAACCCGAGCCGGCGCCGCCGCCCCCGGAGCAGCCGGCCGAAGCGCCGCCGCCCGAGGCGACGCCGCCGCAGCCCGCGCCGGCCGCGCCCGCGCCTCCTGCCCGGCCGCCCGAGCCGCTGACCCGCGCCCAGCGCGCCGAGCTGGCGGCGGCGGCGGCGCGCGGGCGGCTGCTCGGCACGATCGCCGCCGCCGGCCAGCTCGCCACCCGCGACATGCTGAGCCGGATCTCCGATCCGGACGGCGCCGGCATCAGCGGCTGGCTCGCCGAGCCGGAAGGCAATGGCGTCGCCGTCACCTTCTACGCCGATTCGGACGCCGGACCGGCTACCGTCTACCGGGTCAACATCCTGGGCGGCCGCGTCCAGGGCCGCGAGGTGTTCCTGACCGGCACCCGTCCGCCGCTCAACCCCGTCCAGGCGCGGATGGCGGCCGCCCGCCGGGCCGCAGCCGGGCAGGAGCACCGGCCCTGCGGCGGCAGCGAGTTCAACTATTTCGTGGTGCCGCCGGCCGCCGTCGACGCGGCGATCGACGTCTATCAGATCAGCCCGCAGACCGCCCGCGACCGCTTCCCGATCGGCGGCCATTACCACACCAGCGTCGCGGCGGACGGCAGCATCGCCGCCTCGCGCGGCTTCACCAATGCCTGCCTCGACAGCAATCCCGCCGAGCCGGCGCCGGGCGCCCCGCCGCCGCCGGTCGCGGTCACCTACCTGCTCGGCGACCTGCCGACCGAAATCCACGTCTTCCTGTCGATCTGGACCGGCCGGCCGCTGGTGGTGGTCGCGGGCGACCCCCAGCGCCTGTTCGCGGTGACGCCGGGCGGAATCGCCGAAGTTCCGCGCTAGCTGCGCCTGCCGGCCCCGCGAGCGCGCCGTGACAGGCCGCCTGACACAGGCTAGAGGGCGCCGGCCGGGGCGGCGAAGAGGATGCGCATGACCGGCGCCGCCCAGCTCCGAGCCCAGGCCGCAAAATGCCGCGCGCTGGCGCGACGCGCCACCGACCGGCAGGTCGCCGCCAACCTGTTGTCGCTGGCCGCCGAATATGACGGCGAGGCCGACCGGCTGGAACCGGCCGACCCGCCGTCCTTGCCGACGCCGAGGCCGGAATAGGCCGGTCGCCGGCCCCGGCCGCCCCGACTTTCGCAAGATCGATCAAGCGGTTCGTCGAAAAAGGGCTTGTGCGAATCGCGGCCCGGCTCGACGGGGGAGGCTGGGGACATAGCTGGGAGCCGCGGGGCCGTTTCGCGCCCGCGCGGCTTGGGAGGATTCATTTCATGCAACGCACCCGTCTGGCGCTGGTTTCGGCGCTTCTTCTGGCCGGCGCCGCGCCGCTCATCGCGCAGCCGGCCGGCACCGCCGCGCCGCGGCCCTCGGCCGCCTCGCGCTTTGCGCCCTGGGGAGTCGACCTCGCGGCCCGCGACCCGGCGATCAAGCCGGGCGACGATTTCTGGCGCTACGCCAACAACCGCTGGTTCCAGGCCAATCCGATCCCGAACGACCGCCAGTCCTGGGGCGTCTCGACCGTGCTCGGGGAGGATGTCGAGGCGCAGGTCCGCGACATCGTCGAGACCGCCAATCGCGGCACCGACCCGGTCAGCCGCCAGGTCGCGGCCATGTACGCTTCCTATATGGACGAGGCCGGCATCGAGGCGCGCGGCACCGCTCCGCTGCGGCCCTATCTGGCCCAGATCGCCGCGGCGAGCAGCCGCGACGACCTCATCCGCCTGTTCGCCGCCCCCGGCTATCCCTCGCCGGTCGGCGTCGGCATCCTGCCCGATCCGGCCAACCCGACCCGCTACATCGCCTCGGCCGGCCAGGGCGGGCTCGGCATGCCCAACCGCGATTATTACCTGCGCGAGGGCGAGCAATATGACCGCTTCCGCACCGCCTATCGCGCCTATGTGGCAAACCTGCTGCGGCTCGCCGGCATCGCCAATCCGGAGGCCAAGGCCGACGGCATCGTCGCGCTCGAGCGGCGGATCGCCGAGGCGCATTGGGCGCCCGAGCGCAGCCGCGACATCCGCCAGATCTACAATCCGATGAACCGCGAGCAGCTGGTCGCGCTGGCGCCGCAGTTCAACTGGCCGCTCTGGCTGGAGACGCAGGGGCTGGGCAGCGTCCAGACCATCGTCGTCGGCCAGACCACCGCGATCGCCGCCGAGGCGCGCATGTTCGAGGAGGTGCCGCTCGATACCTGGAAGGATTGGCTGACCTTCCACTTCATCAACTCCAGCACCCAGTTCCTGCCGCGCGCGTTCGACGAGGCGAGCTTCGATTTCTATTCGCGCACGCTGCGCGGCGTGCCGCAGCAGCGCGACCGCTGGAAGCGTGCCCTCGCCTTGCTCGACGGCACCCTCGGCGAGGCAGTCGGAGAAATCTACGTCCGCCGCCACTTTCCGGCCGACAGCCGGCGCCAGATGACCGAGCTGGTCGCCAATCTGCGCGCCGCCTTCGCGGAGCGGCTCGCTCGCCTCGAATGGATGGACGAGGCGACCCGGCGCGAGGCGCTGGCCAAGCTGGAGGCGTTCGACCCGATGATCGGCCACCCGGTCCGCTTCATCGACTATTCCGCGATCCGGGTCGACCGCAACGACGTCCTCGGCAATGTGCTGCGCGCCGGCGAGTTCCAGTGGAACCTGCAATTGTCGCGGCTGCCCAATCCGGTCGACCGCTCGCTGTGGGGAATGACGCCGCAGACGATCAACGCCTATTACAGTCCGCTCACCAACCAGATCGTCTTCCCGGCCGCGATCCTGCAGCCGCCCTTCTTCAACCCGACCGCGGATCCTGCGGTCAATTACGGCGCGATCGGCGCCGTGATCGGCCACGAGATGGGCCACGGCTTCGACGACCAGGGCCGCCGCTTCGACGCCACCGGCCGCATCCGCGACTGGTGGACCGCCGAGACCGACCGCCGCTTCACCGAGCGCGCCTCGCGGCTGGGCGGGCAGTTCAACAGCTACGCCGCCATCCCCGGCCTCAACGTCAACGGCCAGCTCACCATGGGCGAGAATATCGGCGATCTCGGCGGGCTCGAAATGGCCTATGCCGCCTATCGCCGCCATGTCGCCCAGCATGGCGAGCCGCCGGTGGTCGACGGGCTGACCGGCGACCAGCGCTTCTTCCTCGCCTACGCCCAGGCCTGGCGCAGCCAGCTCCGCGAGGGGGCGCTTCGCGAGCGCGTGCTGACCGATTCGCACAGCCCGCCCGAATGGCGGGTCAACGGCATCGTCCGCAACGTCGACGCCTGGTACCGCGCGTTCAACATCCAGCCCGGCGACCGGCTCTATCTTCCGCCCGAGCAAAGGGTGCACATCTGGTAGAACCGGAAAAGGGGACAGTTACCGTAACTGTCCCCTTTTTCATGCGCTCTTGCGCGGCGGCGGGGATCGCCGCAGGCTCGGGCCCGGAAACCAGGCCGGGAACGCGCGGACGTGAAGATCCTCTTCTTCGGCAGCCTCGGCGAGCGGGTCGGGCGGGAGCTCGACATCGCGCTGCCCGAGCGCGGCTGCACGGTCGCCGAGCTCCGGGCGAGGCTGGCCGAAGCGCTGCCGGCGGCCGCCGCGCTGCTCGCCGGGCCGTCGGTCCGGGCCTGCATCGACCGCGAGGTCGCCGCGGAGGACGCGCGGGTGCTGCCGGGCCACGAGGTCGCCTTCATCCCGCCGCTGTCGGGCGGCTGAGATGACCGTCCACGCCCGCCTCGAGCCGGCCGCGCTCAGCCCCGAGGCCGAGCTGGCGGCGTTCCTCGCCGGCCTCGAGGGCGACGGCGCCGCGGTCAGCTTCGTCGGGCTGGCCCGTCCCGCCGACGCGGCCGGCGCCGCGCTCACCGGCCTCTATCTCGATGCCTATCCCGGCATGACCGAAGCCTCGCTGCAGGCGATCGCGGCGGACGCGCTCGAGCGGTTTGCGGTGAGCGCGGTGCGCGTCGTCCACCGCTGCGGCGCCGTCGCGCCGGGCGCGCCGATCGTGTTCGCCGCCGCCGCCGCGCCGCACCGCCGCGCCGCGTTCGAGGCGGCGGATTATCTGATGGACCGGCTCAAGACCGACGCCATGCTCTGGAAGCGCGAGGACGGGATTGACGGATCGCGCTGGATCGAGCCAAGCGAGGCCGACCGCGCCGCCCGGGCGCGCTGGAGCGGCCCATGCCCGGACTAGACGAGACGCTGACCTTCCACCCGCTCGGCATCGCCTTGCTCACCGTCTCGGACACGTCGCGACCGCCGAAACCGACCGCTCGGGCGCCCTGCTCGCGGAGCGGATCGAGGGCGCCGGCCACCGCCTCGCCGGCCGCGCCATCGTCGCCGACGAGGTCGAGCCGATCCGCCGCCAGGTCGAGGCCTGGGTCGCCGACCCGGCGATCGACGTTATCGTCACCACCGGCGGCACCGGCTTCGCGCCGCGCGACGTCACGCCCGAGGCGCTGAAGCCGCTGCTCACGCCGCGAGATGGACGGCTTCTCGGTCGTCTTCCACCAGGCGAGCCTCGCCACGGTCGGCGTCGCCACGCTCCAGTCGCGCGCGTTCGCCGGCCAGATCGGCGACACCTTCCTCTTCTGCCTGCCGGGCTCGACCGGCGCCTGCCGCGACGGCTGGGACCTGGTGCTGGCGCTCGAGCTGGACAGCCGCCACCGGCCCTGCTCGCTCGCCGGGCAGGTGCCTCGGCTCAGGGACCTCGTGCCATGAGCGGCAGCCATGGTCGACGTGTCGGACAAGCCGGCGACCGACCGCACGGCGCGGGCCGACGGCGCGCTGACCTGCCGGGCGGAGACGCTCGCCGCCGTCCGCGACGGCACCGCGCCCAAGGGCCCGGCCCTCGAGACGGCCGAGCTGGCCGGGGTGATGGCGGCCAAGCGCACCGCCGAGCTGATCCCGCTCTGCCATCCGCTGCCGCTGACCAAGGTCGCGGTGACGATCGAGCCGGACGACGCGCTGCCCGGCTTCAGGGTCCGCGCCGAGGTCCGCGCGCACGGCCCGACCGGCGTCGAGATGGAGGCGCTGACCGCGGTCTCGGTCGCCTGCCTGACCCTGTTCGACATGCTGAAGGCGATCGACCGGACGATGGAGATAGGCGGCATCGCGGTGACGGCCAAGACCGGCGGCAAATCGGGCGACTGGGGCCGGTGATCGCCTTCGACGAGGCGCTGGCGCTGATCGTCGCGGCGGCGAAGCCGCTCGGCACCGAGATCGTGCCGGCTCGGCGAGGCGAACGGCCGGGTGCTCGCGAAGCCGGTGACGGCGCTGCTCGATTCGCCGCCCTGCGGACGTCTCGGCGATGGACGGCTATGCGGTGCGCGATGCCGACCTGCCGGGCCGGCTGACGCTCGCCGGCGAATCGCGTCCGGGCCCGGCCGGCCCGCCGGCGCTCGGCGCCGGGCGGTGCGTGCGGATCTTCACCGGCGCCCCGCTTCCTGACGGCGCCGATCGCGTCGTCATGCAGGAGGACGTACGCCGCGACGGCGACGGCGGCGGTCTTCGGCACGCCCGGCGAGGCGCGCCATATCCGCAGGCTCGGCTCCGATTTCCGGGCCCATGACCGGCTGCTCGACCCGGGCCGGCTGGTCGATGCGCGCGCCCTGGTCGCGATCGCGGCGGCCGACCGCGAGATCGTCGAGGTGCATCGCCGGCCGAGGCTGGCGCTGCTCGCCACCGGCGACGAGCTGGTCGAGCCGGGCATGGCGCTGCAGCGCGGGGCGATCCCCGACAGCGTGTCGCCGGGCGTGGCGGCGCTGGCGCAGGACTGGGGCGCCGGCACTGTCGCCCGCTGGCGGCTGCCCGACGACCTGCCGACGATGGACCCTGCGGTAACCGAGGCGCTGCAGGCCGCCGACCTCCTCGTCGTCACCGGCGGCGCCTCGGTCGGCGAGCGGGATTTCGCCAAGGCGATGTTCGAGGGCCGCGGGCTCGAGCTGATCTTCTCGAAGGTCGCGATCAAGCCGGGCAAGCCGGCCTGGTTCGGCCGCGCCGGCAGGCCGGCTCGTGCTCGGGCTGCCCGGCAATCCGACCTCGGCGATGGTGACCGCGCGGCTGTTCCTGGCGCCGCTGCTCGCCGGCCTGTCGGGACGCGATCCGGCCGTGGCGCTGGCCTGGTTCGATGGGCCCGCTCGCCGGTCCGCTCGGCCCGTGCGGCGACGCGCGAGACCTTCGTCCGGGCCCGCCGGCGCGCGGGCGCGGCCGAGCCCCTCGACGATCAGGAATCGCATGCTCAGCACGCGCTGGCCGAGGCCGACCTGCTGATCCGGCGCCGGCCCGGGGCGCCGCCGGCGGCGGCCGGGGAAAGGGCCGAGCTGCTCTGCTTCTAGGCGAGGAGCAGCTTCGCGCCGGCGAGGACCAGCACCAGCGCCAGCGCCTGCAGCAGCCGTTCGCGCGGCAGCTTTTCGACTCCGAGCCAGGTGCCGAGCAAGGCGCCCGCCGCGACGGCGCCGGCGAGAATCGGCAGCTCCGCCGGAAGCGCGCGCACCGCGGCGACATTGCCGGCCAGACCCGCGGCCGAGTTGAGGAAGATGAACGCGGCGGCCACGCCCGACGTGTGCCGCGGCCGCTCCCAGCCGAAAATGATGATGAGCGGCGAGAGGAAGATGCCGCCGCCCGTCCCGGTCAGCCCGGCGAGCAGGCCGAGCCCGGCGCCCGCGGGCAGGGTCACGAACAGCGAGGGCATGTGCACCTCCCTGTAGGCGAGCCGCCTCGGCTGCCAGAACAGGCGCAGCGCCGCCGCCCAGAGCAGGGCGCCGACCAATGGCCGATAATATTCGGGCGGAAGGTGGATCATGCCGCCGAGGAAGGCGGCCGGGGCCGCGGTGACCGCGAAGGCGAGCAGCAGGCGGAGATTGGTCTGCCCCCTGAGGCCGTAGCGCAGCGCGCCAAAGCCGGCGACGACGAGGTTCAGCGCCAGCGCGGTCGGCCGCATCGTCTCCGGCGCGACCGCGAACAGGGCCATGATCGCGAGATAGGCCGAGGCGCCGCCATGGCCGACCGAGGAATAGAGCGCCGCGGCCAGCGCCATCATGAGGGCGATCCAGAGCAGCGCCGAGCCGTCCATGCGGGCCGGCTCAGCCGCCGGTGACGCTCATATGGCGCGCGACCGCGGGCGCCGCCGCGCCGATCCGGAAGTCGTGGCCCAGGGGCTTGCCGGCGACGAGGGCATCGAGCAGCGCCCCGGCGGCCGCCGCGCCGCCGCCGCGCAGCGCATCGCGCAGCTCGACCTTCTGGTCGTGGCCGAGGCAGCCATAGGCGGTGCCGGTCGCGGTGACCCGGATGCGGTTGCAGCCGCTGCAGAAATTGCCGCTGAGCGGGCGTGATCAGCCCGAGCCGGATGCCGGTGCCGCCGACCTCGTAATAGCGGGCCGGGCCGCCGGTGCGGCGGAGCGAGGGGGTCAAAGCCCAGCTTCGCTCGAGCCGCCGCCGGACCTCGTCCAGCGGCAGATAGAAACGGGCGCGATCCTCGCCGGTCTCGCCCATCGGCATCGTCTCGATCAGCGTGAGGTCGTGGCCCCGGGCGGCGCACCAGCGCAGCATCGGCTCGATCTCGTCCTCGTTGAGATCCTTCAGCGCCACCATGTTGATCTTGACCTCGAGGCCGGCCTCCGCCGCCGCCGCGATCCCGCCCAGCACGGCGCCGAGATCGCCATGGCGGGTGATGTGGCGGAAGCGCTCGGCGACGAGGCTGTCGAGGCTGACGTTGACCCGCCGCACGCCGGCCTCGAACAGGGTTCGCGCGAAGCCGGCGAGCCGGGTGCCGTTGGTGGTCAGGGTGAGCTCCTCGAGACCGCGCCCGAGCCGGGCGCCGAGCCGCGCGGCCAGCGCGCCGATGCCGCGCCTGACCAGCGGCTCGCCGCCGGTCAGCCGGAGCCGCCGCACCCCGCGCGCGATCAGCAGATCGGCGAGCGTCTCGATCTCATCGAAGCTCAGCAGCTCCGCGCGCGGCGCGAACGCCATCCGCTCGCGCCATGCAATAGCGGCAGCGGAGATCGCAGCGGTCGGTGACCGACAGCCGCACATAGCTGATCCGCCGCCCGAAGCGGTCGATCAGCCGATCGCCCTGCGCCTGGTCCATCGCGCCGTGCTAGCCCAGCGGCGCGGCGCTGAACAGGGCCGGCAGAGGGCGAAGCGGGGCGCTAGCCGCCGTTCGAGGCGAAACGCGCCGCCACCTGGGGGTGAAGCGGACGCTCGAAGCGCAATCCGCCCTTGCCGTCCTCGAACCAGGCGACGGTCGCCGGCCAGGTCTCGAGGCCGGGCAAGCCCAGCCATACGCGGGCGCCGACCGGCACGGGCCACCTCGACCGGAAGCCGCATCCCTCGGGAGATATGTCCACGATATGGATGGTTTCGTTGGGCCGCTTCTGCTGGCGAACGACCGCCATCATGTTCGAGCGATGGCGCCGGCCTCCGCGCCGGTCCTCGCCTGGGCCCGTATCCAATTGTGCTGAAACCCGCATGATATCCTGCTCCTTTTGCATTTAGTTGATCCTCGCGCGAAACCGGATGGTGAAGCTCGAATTGGCGGCCATGCTTCCCGTGGGCGTCAGCCGCACCGCATCGACATTGGCGTCGTAGCCGGCGGCGGGCGTGTAGGCGTAGGTCGAGCCGTTGTTGTTCGAATAGGCGCGCCCCGCCGCCGGCAGGGTGACGCCGCTGGTGCCGGCGGTGAGCTCGAACGGGCCCATGCCCGGCGAGGAGGCATTGTAATCGCCATTGTAGAAGGTGACGCCCGCCGGGAGCACGTCGGTCAGCACCAGGCTGCTGAGGTCGACCGGGCTGCCGCCGCTGTTGGTGACGGTGAGCGTGTAGGCGACGTCGGAGCCGGGCGCGTTGAACCGGTCCGGCGAGCCGGCGGCGGTGACGTAGGGGGCCGAGCCCTTGGCGACCGCGAGCACCGGCATCGGGCAGAAGCGGACCCGCGAGATGCCGAAGAATTGCTGCCCGGTCGAATTGTCGCCGGAGCCGATATAGGGGAAATTGCCGTAGCGGATGGTGACCGAGGTCACGGGCTGCGGGAAGCTGATGATGATATCGCCGTCATCGTCGTTGGTGTTGCTGCTGTCGCTGGTCCCGACGCCCTCGTTCGAGCTGATATTGTACGGCGCGCCGAAGGTGCCGAAGGTGACCGTGGAATTGGCGTTGGTGCGCGTGCCGGTGTTGCTGTTGCCCGCCGGCGACGACAAGGCTGGCACGAAGGTCGAGGTGCCGTCGCTGCCGCTGACGTGGAGCCAGTCGCGGAACTGGTCGAACGTATAGTCGATGTCGTGCGTGTTGATGATGATGTCGCGCACCGGCACGGCGAAGGTGAGCGTCGTCCGGATCGTGCGCGTGGTCGAGGTGATCGAGGTGGTGCGGCCCGAGAAGACGCCGCCGATCTGCAGCGTCTTGGCGCCGGTGCTCGTCGTCAGGTCGCTGCTGATCTGCGGCATGTTGTCGCCGTTGACCTGGATCGAGCTCAACCCGTTGGTCGCGAAGCCGATCGTGAAGCTGCGGGTCGCGCCCAGCGGGTTGGTCGCGGTGTAGGTATAGGTGTTGGCATAGTTGAGCGAGGCGTTGGCGACGCTCGAGAAAGCGAAATTGTAGGTGTTGTTGGCGTCGCACGCCGCCCCGGCCGGCATGCTCGCCAGCAGCAGCGGCAGCGCCGCGAGGAGGGCCCGGGCGTGCATCAGCGGCGGCCCAGGCCGAGCCCGGCGAGGCTCAATTGGTCGAACTTGATCCGCATCGTCACATAGGGGCCGCTGCGGGTGTAGCGGTCCTCGCTGAAATCGCGGTCGTGGAAGCCGACGACGTTCCAGCCGACGCTGAGCCAGCCATTGTCGAACGGCCGGATGCCGACGCTGGGGCCGGCCGAGAAGGCGAGGCTGTTGCCGCCGACCCCGTGGCGCACCGTGCCGGACGCGCCGACTTCGATCATGTCGTTGAGATCGAACCGGAAATCGGCGCCGACGATGTTGCTCCAGCCGCGCGATGTCGTCCGCGCCCAGGCGGTCGGAGACGTAGCGCGTCCCCCAGAAGAGCGAGAGCTCGGTGCGGCCGAAATAGCCCTCGCCGCCGCCATAAGGCGAGTAGTTCACGGCCAGCGAGTTGACGATGCGCCGCGAGCGGGCGTCGCCGGTGATCGTGAACGGCGCCCCGATCGGCCCGGCGATGCCGGCCACCGCGCCCCGCACCATGTCCTCGCGCAGCTCGAACTTGTCGAGGAAGGAGAAGGCGCTGCCGGTCGGGCGATGCGCCCAGGTCAGCTGGACGTTGGCGGTGCGCGTTTCGGCGCCGCCCTCGGCGCGGGCGGTGAACCAGTTGAGCGCGCCGCCGACGGCGCGGCCCTCGCCGATCTGGCGCAGCGCCGCGAGTGTGACGCCGTAGCGGTCCTCGCGGTCGCCGGCGCGATATTCGGCGCGGCCGGTGATGCTCCAGCGGCCGGCGCGATAGGTGGCGCCGGCGGTGAGCGCGGTGAAATCCTCGGTCAGCGTCGCGCCGTCGCCGACGAAGCCGCCGCTCGCCACCGGATGGAGCGGATTGAGCACGCGGGCCGGATCGATCCCGCCGAGCGTCGGTTGGCGTCGAGCGGTGAAATCGACCGACCAGTGCTCCGACAGCACGAAGCGATTGCGACAGGCCGAAGGCGGCGAAGCTGCGCGGGCCATATTCGGCGATGTTCTGGAAATTGCCGGTGACCGCGATGCGGGCGCCCGCCCAGGGCGCGAGCTCGAAGCCGAGCCGCGCGGTGCGGGCGTCGATCGCGTCGCCGTCGGCGATCTCGTAGGAGCCGATCAGCGCGACGCTCCGGTTCACCGCGAAGCGCGCGGAGAGGCGGTGGCGGGCGGGAAAGTCGATGCTGTCGCTGTGGCCGCCGATCGGCAGCTCGGTCTGCGCGTCGAGCTCGAGCCGGTTGTCGAACAGGCGCTTGGTCGCGCCGAGCTGCAGGATTTGCGAGCTGGCGCGGCGGCCGTCGGCGAGGCGGTCGTCGGCGATGGTGATGCCGGCGCGCGCCGAAAAGTCGCGGCTGCGATATTCGATCAGTGCCCGCGCCGGCGATCCGGCGCGCGTCGCTGCCGAGATAATCCTCGTGCCAGGCGCTGCCGGTCAGCGACAGCGCCTCGCCGAGGCGCGCGCGGGCGTCGATGCCGATCTTGCGGGTGCCGTTCTCGGAGGCGTTGAGCTGGCCGACGCCGAAGCCGCTCTCGCGCTCGCGGGCATAAGCGAGCACGTCGAAGCGGCGGTCGTGATGCTCGGCCTCGACCTGCCAGGCCAGCGCGGTGCCGCTCTGGGCCGGGGCCGCGCCGCCGCTCGAGGAGCTGTCGCTGACCGCGATCTCGGCGCGGATTTCGGTCGACGGCGTCGGCCGGTAGCGGACGTCGACGCCGCCGAGGTCGGTCCGCGTCGTCCCGTCATTGTCGTGGATCGCGGTCGCGGCGACCTGCAGCGTCTGATCGGCGGTTGCGCCAGGCGACGCGGCCGCCGGCGTTGATCTGGCGGCCGGCGACGCCGTCGACCTCGTAGTCGGCGACGATGAATTGCGGGTCGAGGCCCGACGACGCGGCTCAGGATCGGCTCGCGGAAGCGCAAGGTCCCGGCCTGATAGTCGATGTCGTAGTCGATGTGGCGGGTGAGCAGGCGGCGTTTCGAGGATCCGCTCCGAATGCAGCCGGTCGCGGATCTCGATCGACACCCGCTCGCTGTTGGCGAGGATGTTGCGTGCGCCGAGCGCATAGGGGCCGCGAAAGGCCGTTGCCCTGGATTTCGTCGCGGCGATGGCGGTTCGGCGTGTCGGAGGCGAAGGCGGTCGCGGAGACGCGGTCCGAGCGATATTCGGCCTTGAGGCCGTTCAGCGAGCGGACGTAGCGGGCGAGCTCGGGCTCGTCGATGCCGGTGTCGTAATCGCCGAACAAGGCGTAGAATTGCGGCCGCTCGAGCCTGCAGATAGAGCCGGCGCATGCGACGCGGCGTCGTAGCGGCGCTCGGAGCGGTCGGCATAGATCGTGTAATAAGCCGTCGGGATCGATGACGCCGCCGAAGCGCGTCTCGCTCTCCCGCCGGTCGCTGTCATAAGCGAGCGTCATCAGCCAGCGGCCGAGGATCCGCCCCCTGGCGTAGAGCGCGAGCCGGCCGTCGGTGACGATGTCGTCGCCGCCTTGCGCGAGCGCCTCCATGTTGCTGTCGAGCCGGTTGAAGCCGATCGTGCCCTCGGCGAGGCCGACGATGGTCCAGGGCCGGTCGCCCGGGTCGAGCCAGGCTTCGAGGCGCTGCTCGCGGACCAGCTCGCCGTCGCGGAAGGCGAAGCGCAGGGTGACGGTGCCCGAGGCGGTGGTCGGCTCGAGCTCGACATAGGCGATGCCGTCCTCGCCCTCGACGTGCCAGACCGGGCGGGCGCGCTCGAGGCCGGCGAGCTGGCGCGCCTGCTGGGCGTCGGCCTCGACTGCCGGATAATAAGGCGCCGGCACCTCGAAATCGCCGGCGAGGCCGTGATGGACCGGCCGGCCGTCGCTGTCGGTCAGGCGCAGCGCGATCACCGGCCGGGTGACGCCGTCGGCGACAAGCAGCGAGCGCGCGCGGACCAGCTCGGCCCTCACCGCGACATTGGAGAAGGTGACGGGACGGGTCAGCACGGTGACGACGCTGCCGCCGGCGTCGCGGATCTCGGCGGTCAGCCTGGTGGTCCGGTCTTCGAGCGGGATGCCGCGCCAGAGGCTGACCGCGATCGTGCCGGCCTCGTTGACGCGCGCGCCTTCGAACGCGATCGGATCGACGGGGCGGCCGCCCGCGGAGCAGGCGGACGCTCTGGCCCGGCAAATGCTTGATCGCCACCCGCACCACCGGCGCGCGCGGATTGTGCTCGACCTCGGGGAAGAGCCAGGCGACGCCCGGCTCCTGGCCCGCCAGCCAGTCGCGCTCGGCGCCGGCGGCGGCCGCGTCGCCGGCCGGCGCGGGCCGCGGCGGCGGCGCGGCGGACGGCGTCGGCGCGGGGCGCGACCGTCGCGGCGTGGAAATCGACCCGCATCAGGGCGCCGCCGGCGCCGGTCGACGAAGCGGGAGAAGGCGCGGCCGCCCGAGCGGCACGTTGTTCGAGCAATCGACGGCGGCGCGATCGGCGGGCAGGGTCGCGTCGTCGAGCTGGACGACGTGGGTGCCGGGCATCACGCCCTCGAAATGGTAGAGGCCGCTCGCGTCGGTGACCGCATAGCTGCCGTCCTCCAGCATGACGCGGACGCCGCCGATGCCCGGGCGCGTGCGCTGATCGACGCCGCAGCCGCCGTCGACGACGCGGCCGATGATCGTCATCCGGTCGATGACGGTCTCGCGGCGGATGCGGACCAGGGCGTCGGCGACGTTGCTGAGATTGCCGAGCGGGCCGGCGGCCTGGGCCCGGTTGAGCGCGTCGCCGCGGCGCGCGTCGGCGCGAACCTCGAGAATATAGGTGAGGACGACCTGGCCCCCGGCCGGAAGCGAGGGAAGCGCGAAGCGCAGCATACGATCGGGGCCGACAATGGGATCCGGTGCCCTGACCCCATCCACGCGAACGGAACCGGTTCGCAATCGCATCTGGTCCGGAATGCGATCGGATATGGTCAGGGCACCGGTCGCCGCGGCCGCGTCGGGATTGCGCACGACCAGGCGATATTGAACGAGATCCCCGGCTTCGGCCTCGGCGCGCGAGGCCGTCTTGGAAAGGACGATCGGCGTGAACGGGCGGTCGAGCGGAATGTCGATCCGCACCGCCCCCGCGCCCGCCAGCGCGAGTTCGCCGCCATAGGAGGCGGCGACGATGGTGAAAGGCAGGCCGTCGGGCCGCCGCAGCGGCGCCAGCTCGGCCGGAGTGGCGGCCGAGGGCGCCGTATAGGGCGCGACCGGCTCGACCAGCAGCCGGTAGCGGCCCGCGCCGCACCAGCGGGAAGCGATAGTCGCCGGCGCGGGAAATCGTAGCGGTTGCCGCCGCTGTCGGTGACGCTCTGGCCGGTGACGATGGTCGACGGATAGGAGGAAATGCCGTCGTCGCCGAAGACCTGGGCCGGCTGGCCGGTGGCCGCGTCGACCAGGGTGATGCGCACCTCCGACAGCGGCGTGCCGTCGCGGCTGTCGAAGGCGATGCCGAAGGGGTCGGCG
Organism: uncultured Alphaproteobacteria bacterium; assembly: GCA_963826805.1. GTDB lineage: Bacteria > Pseudomonadota > Alphaproteobacteria > Sphingomonadales > Sphingomonadaceae > Allosphingosinicella. The sequence continues at coordinate 1,419,972 of CAWGYE010000005.1, read as the reverse complement.
AGAATGTCGATCGCCCCCTCGACGAAGGGGGTTCCGTCCGGATCGTCGCTGAGGATGAGGGTCAGCGCCTCTTCCGGCTGCGTGGAGAGACGGCAGTCGCCGACGCCGGGCGGGCTGGTGGTGGTCAGCATGATGCCGATGAAGCGGCCGCTATTGGCGCCGGTCTCGGTCGAGCGTGATTTCCTCGCGGTCGCCGAGGTTGGTGCGCAGGAAGGCGTGGAGCGTCTCGATCGCCTGGCTGTCGCGATTGGCCGACGGGCGGTCGACCGCGAGAATGAGCGGCCGCCCGGCGAGAAGCGCGCTGGTCGCGATCATCTCGTAGGAAGAAAGCGGGGCGGCCCCGCCGCCGTCGGCGCCGAGCGCCTGGACCTGGCTCGCCACCACGCAGGTGCCGGCCAACAGGGGCGGCGGGAAGAAGCCGTCGACCAGGCGGAACGTCTCGAGGACGGCGCCGGCCGACGGCGTGACGATGATATCGACCCGGTTCGAGCGGAGCTCGACACGCTGCCCCCCGACGTCCCAGGCAATCGTCGCGATATTGCTGATCGTGCGCGACGCGGGCACGAACGCCCTCGCTGGCGCCGCCATGAGCAGCGACGCCAGCAAGGCGAGCAAGGTCGCCCCGAGAATGCAGGCTCGGGTCTTCACTTTTGAACCACTGAGGTTAGCGGACACAGGTCCGCTCTCCCCAGCTGCGCCTAGTTGATGGTGACGCGGAACAGCACCGTGCGGACATCGCCCGCAACGACGCTCGGTATCGTGCCGCTGACCACGCCGGCGGCATGGGCCGCCGGCGATGGCGCCGTCGGCATTGCAGGTCCCGCTGGTCACCGTGCCGTTGACCCTGACCCCGAAGCTCGGCTCGTAGGTGGTCGCCGCCGGCAGGGTGTCGGAGATCGCCACGTTGGAGGCAGACGCGCTGCCGGCGGCGTTGGCGACGGTGATGCAATATTCCACGACGGCGCCCGGAATCAGCTTGGGATTGGTGGTGCCGTTGAGCGGATCGCTGATCACGCGGCTGGTCTTGGTCGCGGTCAGATTGGCGGCGAAGATGGTATAATCGTCCTCGTCGAAGTGGATGCCGTCGCGCGCCGTATTGCCGTTGGCATTGGTGTCGGCGAACACGGTGTCGACGCCGGCGGTGTTGGCGCCCGCGGTCTGGGTGACGACGGCGCCGAGCGAGCCCGCGGCGGTCGCTTCGGCCGCGGTGCCGGTCAGGCGAACGCCGGCGACATCGTTGGTCGAACGGCCGAGCGGGACGTCGGCGACGACGAACACGCGGATGTTGGCATCGGCGGCGACTTGATCCAGATAGGTGATCAAAGTGTCGACGCCGCTGTCGTAGCTGCCGTTGTTGTTGGTGTCCTGGTACATGCGCAGGTTCGACACGTCGAAATTGTCGGTGCCGCCATGCTCCGCCGTGCCGCCGACGCGATTGGTCGCGGCAAGCGCGAAATCGAGCGGAGCGTTCGACGTGTTGGACACGATGAAGGCCGTCACCGCGGCGAGCTGGCCCGGCGACACCTGGGTGGTCGAGCTGCCGTCCTCGGCGACGGTGAAGTTGACCTTGCGGTCGACCGTGAAGCTGTTGCTGGCCGAAACGCTGGTCTGGGAAACGCCGCCGACCTGGAAGTTGACGGTGACGTTGTTGGTGATGGTGGAGCCGGCGGTCGTGCCGGCTGCGAAGGCGGGCGTAGCCGTCCCCGCCGCGACAGCGAATATGCTCGCCGCCGCGCCAAAGCGCGCGATAGTGTTCATGGTTTCTGGTCCGTTTTACAAAGGGTTGACAGCGCCCTTAACCCACCCCCGCCGGCGCTGCTGCGCGGGTTCGAGGCCTATTTTACGATGCCTCTGAATCTGCAATTGCCCGCCGGATCCGGCCGGGATCGGCTGCGCGAGCCGCCACTGGACGCTGTTGACGTCGGCGAGCGTCGCCGGCCGGCTGTTGCCGTCGGCGCCGCGGACGGTGAGCGCGGCGAGCGCTCCCCAGGTCCGGCCGCCGTCGATCGAATAGACCGCGCCGGGGCTGTCGGTCCCGTCGAACGTGACCGAATCGGGAATCGGGTTCGAGACCACGAAGTCGCTCGCGGGCGCGGCGCCGTTGTTCCGGTAGCTCAGCACGAAGACCAGACGGTCGCCGGGCGTCACGACCCCGGGGGCCTCGAGCGTCACCTGCACGGCGCCGTCGGCGCCGGTGGTCCTGCGTTCGACCAGCACTTCGCTGGTCAGCGCGACCTGGTTCTGCGCCAGCGCGGCCGACGGCAGGAAAAGGGCGAGCAGAATCAAGAACTTCTTCATTTCAGACTCCTTCAGTCGATCGCTACCTGGAAGGTGACGGTGCGGGCGCTGCCGGCGGCGACGGTGCCGAGCCGGACGGCGATGCCGCTGCCGGTATATTCGCCCGCATCCGCGTCGGCGGCATCGCTGAGCGGCGCGCCCTCGAGCGTGATCGTGCCGGGCCGGAAGCTCGAGCCGGCGGGAATCGCGTCGGCGATGCGCAGATTGGCGAGGCTGCCCGAGCCGCGAGACCGTGGCGACGAGCCGGTAGGTGATGATCGAGCCCGGCACCCGGGTGGCGCCGCCGAACGGATCGGCGACGTCGGCGCTCTTCACGAAGGAGACGGAGGCGGCCGAAACCGCATAATAGCCGTCATCCTCGGCATCGGCGCCGGTCGCGCCGACGACGGCGTCGCCGCCGCCTTCGCCCTGACCCGCGAAAGCTCGTGCCCGGAGCGCCCGAGCCGGTCACGGCCACTGCGACCAGGTCGATGCGGCCGCGCTGGGCGTCGGTCGCGCCCGCGGGGATCGAGGAGAGGACGAAGATCAGCACCGAGGCGTCGGGCGCCAGCAGCGGATTGTTCGCGCCGGCGACGTAGACGGTGTCGATGCCGGGGTCGTAGACGCCGTTGCCGTTGCTGTCGAGCACGATCGAGGTCGCCGAGGGGTCGAAATCGTCCCCGCCGACAGTGTCGCGCGCGGTGAGCGCGAAGCTCTCGCTGCCGTTGCCGGCGTTGGTGACGCGGAAGCTCAGCACCTGGTTGACCGCGCCCGGGAAGGTGGCGACGTCGCCGCCGTCGGTCGAGGCGACGCTGACGTCGAGCAGCTCGTCGACGGTCAGGCTGACGACGTTCGAGGTGACGCTGTCCTGGCCGCCGGCCGGCAGGTCGTAGGTCGCGGTGGCGCTGTTGTTGATGACCGTGCCGGCCGGCGTGCCGGCGGCGAAGGCCGGCGCCGCCGCGCCCAGCGTGCCGGCGGCGAGCACGCTCGTCGCCATCCAGCGCAAGCGGCGGTTCCGCTTCGCAAACCCGCAGACGGGCATTAACCTCAAATCACGCATAGATCGGCCCCTTTCGCTCGCCGATCTACGCAAAGAAGGTTAACAAACTGCGGTTAATACGGTATTCGCCATAACCGCCTGGGCGCCGAACCGATATTCGGTTATTACGGTATCGGCCCAGCGACCCCGCGCGGCGCCGACGGCGCGCGCACCGGCTGCGGCTTTCGGCGAACAAGGAAATGGCGGAGCGGGAGGGATTCGAACCCTCGATACGGTTTTGCCGTATACTCACTTTCCAGGCGAGCGCCTTCGACCACTCGGCCACCGCTCCGCATGCGCTGGAAGCGGCCCATCTAGTCAGCGGCGCCGGTCAGGGCAAGCAGCCCTCGATCGCCTTCGCCAGCGCGATGTCCTTCTCCGTCACCCCGCCTGCGCTGTGGGTCGAGAGCAGGATGTCGACGCGGTTCCAGACGTTCGACCAGTCGGGATGGTGGTCGGCCTTCTCGGCCTCGAGCGCGACCCGCGTCATGAAGCCGAAGGCGGCGCCGAAATCGGCGAACTTGAAGCTCTTGGCGATGCCGTTCCGGCCGGCGTCGTAGGCCCAGCCTTCGGAGACTCGCCAGCGCCTCGTCGCGCTCTTGCTCGGTCAGCACCTCTTCCTCCTTCGTCCCACCCCCTCTATGTCGCGCAGGGATGGGCACGGGTCAAACCTACGCGCCGGACGCGGCGGCGATCGAGCGGCTCGCCGAGGCGGCGATCGCGCGCTTGCCCGAGCGTTTCCGCCGCCATCTCGCCAATGTCGTGCTCAGGGTCGACGATTTCGCCGACGAGGAGGTGCTCGCCGAGCTCGGCATCGAGGACCCGTTCGAGCTCTCCGGCCTCTACAGCGGCCGCTCGCTCGACCGGCAGGACAGCTGGGCCTCGGGCGAGCTGCCGCCGATGATCCACCTCTACCGCCGCCCGCTGCTCGACGAATGGGCGGAGAGCGGGGTGAGCCTGGAGGCGCTGATCGCCCATGTCATCGTGCACGAGGTCGGCCATCATTTCGGCTATTCGGACGCCGAGATGCACGCCATCGAAGAGCAGGGCGAATGAGCCTGCTCGCGCTCGAGGGCGTCGCCTGCGTGCGCGGCGGCCGGCTGCTGTTCGAGGGGCTGAGCCTCTCCCTCGCGCCGGGCGAGGCAGCGCTCGTCACCGGCCGCAACGGCGCCGGCAAGTCGAGCCTCATCCGCATCGCCGCCGGCCTGCTCCGCGCCAGCGCCGGCACGGTGACGAGCGCCGGCGCGGCCTTGGCCGACGACCAGCTCGCCCTCGACGAGCGGCTGCCCCTGGGCGAGGCGCTCGCCTTCTGGGCGCGGCTCGACGGGCTTCCCGCCGCGCCCGCCCGGGCGAGGGCCGGCATGGCGAGCATGGTGATCGCCCATCTCGCCCCGGTTCCGGTCCGCATCCTCTCCGCCGGCCAGCGCCGGCGCGCGGCGCTCGCGCGCGTGATCGCCTCGGGCACGCCGCTCTGGCTGCTCGACGAGCCCGCGAACGGGCTCGACCGCCACGGCCAGGAGCAGCTCGAAACGGTGATGGCGGCGCACCGGGCGGAGGGGGGCGCCATCCTTGCCGCCAGCCACCAGCCGCTGGCGCTGCCCGGCGCGCGCGAGGTCGCGCTGGGATGAGCGGCCTCGTTCTGCGCGAGCTGCGGCTGGCGGCCGGCGGAGGCGCCGCCGCCCTGCCGTTGATCTTCTTCCTGCTGGTGGCGACGCTCTTCCCGTTCGCGGTCGGGCAGGACGGGCCCTTGCTCGCGCGCACCGGCGGCGGCGCCTTGTGGGTCGCGGCCCTGCTCGCCGCCCTGCTGCCGGTCGACCGGCTGGTCGAGCCGGACCGGGTGGCGGGGGTGCTGGACCAGCTCGCCCTGCGCGGCTTCGGCGAGGAGATTGTCGCGCTGGCCAAGCTCGTCGGCCACTGGCTGAGCTTCGGGCCGCCGCTGATGCTCGCCGCCCTGCCGGCGGCCGCGCTGGTGAAGCTGCCGCAGGGGGTGCTGCTGCGCCTCGAGCTCGGCCTCATGATCGGCACGCCGGGGCTGGCGGCGCTCGGGCTCGGCGTCGCCGCGCTGACCGCGGGCCTCCGGCGGAGCGGCGCGCTCGCCGGCCTCATCCTGCTGCCCCTCGCGGTGCCGCTGCTGATCTTCGGCGCCGGCTATGTCGAGCGCGGCAACGCCGACGGCGCGCTGCAGTGGCTCGGCGCGGCCTCGCTGCTGCTGGTGGCCGGCGCCCCCTTCGCCGCCGGCGCCGCGATCCGGGCCGCGCGCGACTGAATGGGGACAGTTACTGTAACTGTCCCCATTAGCGGCTCCAGCGCGCGAAGATGGCGGTGGGGAGGAGCAGGCCGCGCGCTTCCTCGCGCACCGCCATGTCGCCGTATTCGACCGTGCCGCCGAGATCGGCGAGATCGGCGAGATCGGCGAGCGCCTGCCTCAGCAATTCGCCGATCGCCAGCGCCGACATCCGCACCGCATAGACGGTGAGGACGAGGAAGCGGCTGTCGGCGTCGAGCAGCCTGCGGCAATCGGCGACCAGGCCGGGCAGGCCCTCCTCCAGCCGCCAGACCTCGCCATCGGGGCCACGCCCGAACTTTGGCGGATCGAGGACGATGCCGTCATAGCGCCGCCCCCGCCGAACCTCGCGCGCGGCGAATTTGGCGGCGTCGTCGACCAGCCAGCGTATCGGCTTGTCGGCCATGCCGGAGAGCGCGGCATTGGCCCTCGCCTGCTCGACCGATTTCTTCGAGGCGTCGACATGGGTGAGCCGGGCGCCCCTCGCGGCCATGGCGAGCGTGCCGACGCCGGTATAGCCGAACAGGTTGAGCGCTTCGGAGCCCTCGCCCAGCCGCTCGCGCATCCACGCCCATTGCGGCGCCATGTCGGGGAAGAAGGCGAGATGGCGGAACGGCGTCGCCGAGGCGCGGAAGCGGACCTCCTCCCAGGAAAGTGGCCAGCCCTCGCTCGGGACGGGCCGCGCGAATTGCCAGCGCCCGCCGCCCTCCTCGTCCGAGCCGGGGATGAATTCGCCGTCGGCGTCCCACCGGCCCGCGGCCGGCGCCCACATCGCCTGGGGCTCGGGCCGGATGAAGCGGTATTGGCCGTAGCGCTCGAGCTTGCGGCCATGGCCGCAATCGACCAGGCCGTAATCGGCCCACGGCTCGGCGACCAGCGTCGCGTGACTCACGCGGCTTTCGCCAGCCGGCCGCCGACGCTGGCGACGGCGCGGGGCGCGGCCAGCATCGCCGCGCCGGCCACCCTGACCTCCTCGAGCGTGACCGCGTCGAGCTTGGCGACGATCTCGGCGGGCTCGACCAGCCGGCCCTCGCGCAGCAGGCGGGTGGCGACGTAGCTCGCCTGGCCCCAGCAGCTCTCCAGGCTCATCATCATCCCCGCCTTGGCGAGCGCGCGGGCGCGGTCGAGCTCGGCGGCCGAGAGCGTCGCCGCGATGCCGGCGAGCACCCGCTCGGCCTCGGCATGCGCCCAGTTGAGCTGGTCGCGCCCGGTCGCCAGATAGACCCAGAACAGCCCGCAGTCGGAGAAGCTCTGCGCCGCCGCCGACACGGTGTAGGCGAGCCCCTGCTCCTCCCGCAGCGCCTGGAACAGGCGCGAGGAGGCGCCGGTGCCGGCGACGTCGGCGAACAATTGCGCGGCATAGGCTTGCGGGTCGTGCCAGGCCGGGGCCGGCATGGCGAAGGCGAGATGCGCCTGGCTGCCCTTGCGCCGCTCGGCCCTGAGCCCGCCGGCGAAGCGGCCCGGCTCGGCCGCCGGGGCCGGGCGCGGCGCCATGTCGCCGAACGCGGCGGCGGCGAGGTCGAGCAGCCGCGCATGCTCGAGCTTGCCGGCGGCGACCAGGATCAGCCGCTCGGGCGCATAATGCGCGTCGCGCCAGGCATGGAGGTCCTCGACCGCGACCGCCGCGACGCTTTCCTCGCTGCCCAGCACCGGGCGGCCCATCGCCTGGTCCGGGAAGGCGGCTTCCTGGAGATGGTCGAAGACGAGGTCGCCGCCGACGCCGTGCGCCTCCCACAATTCCTGGATCACCACCTTCTTTTCGAGCTCGAGATGCTTCGGCTCGAAATGCGGGCGGCGGACCAGGTCGGCGATCAGCGACACGCCCAGGGGCAGGTCCGGGGCGAGCAGGCTGGCGTAGAAAGCGGTGAGCTCGCGGTCGGTCGAGGCGTTGAGGTCGCCGCCCACGTCCTCGACCGCCTCGCTGATCGCGCGCGCCGAGCGGCCGCCGGCGCCCTTGAACACCATATGCTCGAACAGGTGGGCGAGGCCGTTGAGGCGCGCGCTCTCGTAGCGCGAGCCGGTCTCGGCATAGAGGCCGACGGCGACCGTCTCGACGCTCTGCATCGGCCGGCTGGCGACCCGGAGGCCGTTGGCGAGGGTGGTGAGCTCCATCATGAAGGCGGGGATTTAGGCGCTCGGGGCTCCGGCGGCAATGCACCGGCACGGCCGCGCTTCCTCAGCGCCAGCAGGTAGATCGCCAGCGCCGCCGCCGCGAAAAAGAACCATTGGAAGGCGTAGAGCAAATGGTTGTTGGCGATCGATTCGATGCTCGCCGGCGCGCTCGGCGCCAGCGGGGGCGCGGCGGTTGCGGCGGTGAGGGTGATCGGCCCGTCCTCCCCCACCACGCCCAGGCGGCCGGCGACGATGCCGTTCAGCGACAGCCGCCGCACGACGTCGTGGCGCGGCGCCCAGCCGGCATTGATCCGGATCCGGCCGGCAAGGCCCGCGGCGCCGGGGCGGCAGGGGACGAAATAGGCCTGGCCCGGCCGGTCGGCGGCGCTGCGGCCGGCGCGGACGTCGGGCGCGGCATCCTCCGCCCGGCAGGTCACCAGCGCCCGCCGGAAGGAGAGCGGCGGCAGATGCGTCTCGCCGTCGAGCAGCGGATCGAGGTCGACCGCCGGCAGGGTGCTCGCCTGCGCATATTCGGCAAGCAGCCGTTGCTTCCACGAGGCGCGCTGGAGCTGCCAGATGCCGAGGCCGATCATGGTCGCGACGGCGGCCGCCACGACCAGGGTGGGAAGCAGCGGCAGGCGCTTCATTCGACGTCCCCGATGCGGCGCTCGCCGGCGCGATGCTTGTATTCGAGCGCCAGCAGCGCGGCCTTGGCAAGGCGCAGCAGGAAGACGGTGAGCAGAGAGGCCAGCGGCAGCCAGAGCAGCGCGTGAACCCACCAGGGCGGCGACAGGCCGAGCTCGACCGCGATCGCCAGCGCGACCACGATGCCGCCGACGATGAAGACCAGGAAAGCGGCGGGCCCGTCGCCGACGTTGAACGCCGAATAGTCGAGCCCGCAGGCGCGGCACTTGGGCGCGAAGGTGGCCAGGCCCGAGAAGAGGGGCGCATCACCGCAGCGGGGGCAGCGGCCGCGCAGGGCCGCGGCCAGCGGGGGAGGGCCTGAGCTCATCGCCGGAGGTGGCCGTGATCGGCCATGCGCTCAGGCCCTAGTGAAATTCCGCGCCCCAGCCGCCCCAGACGTAGACGCACAGGAACAGGAACAGCCAGACCACGTCGACGAAGTGCCAGTACCAGGCCGCCGCCTCGAAGCCGAAATGCTGCTCGGGCCGGAAATGGCCTTTGTAGGCGCGGGCCAGGCAGACGATGAGGAAGATGGTGCCGACGATGACGTGGAAGCCGTGGAAGCCGGTCGCCATGAAGAAGGTCGAGGTGTAGATGTTGTCGGAGAAGCTGAACGGCGCGTGATAATATTCATAGGCCTGGATCGAGGTGAACAACAGGCCGAGCCCGATCGTCGCCCACAGCCCCTTGATCAGCCCGTCGCGGTGATTGTGGATCAGCGCGTGGTGCGCCCAGGTGACGGTGCAGCCCGAGCAGAGCAGGATCAAGGTGTTGAGCAGCGGCCAGCCGAACGGGTTCATGACGTGCATGCCCTCGGGCGGCCAGACGCCGCCGACCGCCTCGACCGTGGCCGGGAACAGCGACGAGCTGAAGAAGGCCCAGAACCAGGCGACGAAGAACATCACCTCGGAGGCGATGAACAGGATCATGCCGTAGCGCAGGTGCAGCTGCACGATCGGCGTGTGATCGCCGCCATGCGCTTCCTTGACCACGTCGACCCACCAGCTGAACATGGTGAAGGCGATGCCGATCACGCCGGCGAGGATCGCATAGGCCCCGTAGGGCTTGTCGTGCATCCACATCACCATGCCGCCGAAGAAGGCGAGCGCGGAGATCGCGCCGATCAGCGGCCAGATGCTGGGATTGACGATATGATATTGGTGGGTCTTCGCGCCGGCCATGTGCATTCCCTTGGCTTGGTTGCCGTCCTCTAACTTCCGCTTCCCTGACGGTCCACCGGATAAAAGGTGTAGGACAAAGTGATCTCGCTGATGCCGCGCGCCGCCGGATCGTCGAGGATCGCCGGATCGACGTAGAACACCACCGGCATGCTGACCTCCTGCCCCGGCGCCAGCCTCTGCTCGGTGAAGCAGAAGCACTGGATCTTGGTGAAATATTGCCCGGCCTGGCTGGGGGTGACGTTGAACGTCGCGGTCCCGGTCACCGGCCGGTCGGAGAGGTTGCGGGCGGTGTAGAGCGCGATGTTGCGGGCGCCGATGGCGACGCGGCGCTGGGTCTCGACCGGCTCGAACCGCCACGGCAAGGCCGGGCTGCGATTGGCGTCGAAACGGACCGAAATGAGGTGGCCGACGGCGCCGGGCGCCTCCTCGCCCACCGCCATCTGCGTGGTCCCGCCGAAGCCCGTCACCTGGCAGAAGATCCGGTAGAGCGGCACGCTGGCGAAGGCGAGGCCGGTCATCCCGCACACCAGCAGGCCGGCGAGCAGGGCGGTGCGCGTGGTTCGCTTCATGCCGCGGCCCCCATCTTGGCGATGGTGATTGCGTAGACGAGGATGACGAACGCGGCGAGCAGCAGCGCCATGATCGCCGCGCGGCTGCGCTGCCGGCGGCGGACCTCGTCCTCGTGCCGGGGCGTCATGCCGGCAGCCATCGGTCGGCCACCAGGGCGCCGAACAAGGCGAACAGATAGAGAATCGAGAAAGCGAACAGCCTTTTTTCGGCCTGCATCTGCTTGGGCTCGACGGCGCGGCTGGCGAGGACCTGAAGGGCGAGCGCGACGAAGACGGCGCTCAATGCCGCCGCGGCGAGGCCGTAGAGCGGCCCGGCGAGGCCGAGCGGCCAGGGCGCGAGCGCGGCCGCGGCCATCGGCAGCGTGTAGAGCAGGATCCGGGCGCGCGTCGCCTTCGCGCCCGCGACCACCGGCAGCATCGGCACGCCGGCCTTGGCATAATCGGAGCGGACGAACAGCGACAGCGCCCAGAAATGCGGCGGCGTCCACAGGAAGATGATCGCGAACAGGAGCATCGGCAGCAGGGCGACGTCGCCGGTCACCGCCGCCCAGCCGATCACCGGCGGGAAGGCGCCGGCGGCGCCGCCGATGACGATGTTCTGCGGCGTCCGCCGCTTCAGCCAGATCGTGTAGACGAGCACGTAGAACAGGATCGAGACCGCCAGGATCGAAGCTGCGAACCAGTTGGTCGCGACCCCCATCAAGAGCACCGAGAAAAAGGCAAGGCCCACCCCGAAATGCAGCGCCGACTGCCGGTCCATCCGGCCCGCCGGGATCGGCCTTGAGGCGGTGCGCTTCATCAGCGCGTCGATGTCCGCCTCCCACCACATGTTGAGCGCCGCCGCCGCGCCCGCGCCGAGCGCGATGCACAGGATCGCGGTGAAGCCGAGCACCGGATGGATCGGCGCCGGCGCGACCAGGAGGCCGCAGAGCCCGGTGAAGACGACGAGCGTCATCACCCTGGGCTTGGTGAGCGCCAGCAGGTCCCGCCAGTCCGCCGGCAAGGCAGTCGCGGGATCGAGTGCGGCAATGGTCACTTGGCGTCCTTAGTCCACCTTCGGCAGGGTCTCGAACTGGTGGAAGGGCGGCGGGCTCGACAGCGTCCATTCGAGCGTGGTCGCGCCCTCGCCCCATTGGTTGTCCGGCGCCTGCCTGCCGGCGAACAGCGACCAGATGATGTTGAGGAAGAAGAACACCATCCCCGCGGCCATGATGATATAGCCCCAGGTCGCCAGCCCGTTCAGCTCGGCGAAGGCGGGGGTGTAATCGGGCACGCGCCGCTGGAAGCCGTCCATGCCGAGGAAGTGCATCGGGAAGAACAGCACGTTGACGCCGATGAAGAACAGCCAGAAGTGCGCCTGGCCCATCCACTCGACATATTGCCGGCCCCACATCTTGCCGAACCAATAATACCAGCCGGCGAACAGCGAAAAGACCGCGCCGAGCGACAGCACATAGTGGAAGTGGGCGACCACGTAGTAGGTGTCGTGCATCACCGTGTCGACGCCGGCATTGGCGAGCACGACGCCGGTGACGCCGCCGACCGTGAACATGAAGATGAAGCCCAAGGCCCACATCATCGGCGTCTGGAAGGTGAGGCTGCCGCCCCACATGGTGGCGATCCAGGAGAAGATCTTGATGCCGGTGGGCACCGCGATCACCATGGTCGCGGCGGTGAAGTACATCTTGGTGTTCACGTCCATGCCGACGGTGAACATGTGGTGCGCCCAGACGATGAAGCCGATCACCCCGATCGAGACCATCGCATAGGCCATGCCGAGATAGCCGAACACCGGCTTGCGGCTGAACGTCGCCACCACCTGGCTGACCATGCCGAAGCCCGGCAGGATCATGATGTAGACCTCCGGATGGCCGAAGAACCAGAACAAATGCTGGTAGAGGACCGGGTCGCCGCCGCCGGCCGCGTCGAAGAAATGGGTGCCGAAATTGCGGTCGGTGAGGAGCATGGTGATCGCGCCTGCGAGCACCGGGAGCGCCAGCAGGAGCAGGAAGGCGGTGACCAGGATCGACCAGACGAAGAGCGGCATCTTGTGCAGCGTCATGCCCGGCGCGCGCATGTTGAAGATGGTGGTGATGAAGTTGATCGCGCCGAGGATCGAGCTGGCGCCGGCAAGGTGCAGCGCGAAGATCGCCATGTCGACCGAGGGCCCGACCGAGCCCGAGGTCGAGAGCGGCGCATAGACCGTCCAGCCGACGCCGGCGCCGAGGCCGCTGCCCCCCGAGACGAACGAGCTGCCGAGCAGCAGGATGAAGGCCGGCGGCAGCAGCCAGAAGGAGATGTTGTTCATGCGCGGGAAGGCCATGTCCGGCGCGCCGATCATGATCGGCACGAACCAGTTGCCGAAGCCCCCGATCATCGCCGGCATCACCATGAAGAAGACCATGATCAGGCCGTGCGCCGAGATCAGCACGTTCCACATGTGCTGGGCCTCGTCGAAGCTCGCCTCGGGCATGCCGAGCAGCGAATGCAGCAGGTTCGACCAGACGCCGAGATACTGGATGCCGGGCTCGGCGAGCTCGGCGCGCATCAGCCCCGAAATGGCGCCGCCGATGATTCCCGCGGTGACCGCGAAGATCAGGTAGAGCGTGCCGATGTCCTTGTGGTTCGTGGACATGAACCAGCGCACGAAGAAGCCCGGCTTATGGTCTTCATGGGCGTGCGCGTCGTGCGCGTCATGGGCCTCGAAATGGACGGCGTTGGCAGTGGTGTCGGTCATGGTCTCGCCGCCTTAATTGGTGGGTGCGCTTTGATTGGTGGCGGCCGGCGTTTCGGCGCCGGCGACCGTGTTGCCCGTCGGCTGCGCCGCCGCAGGCTGTGCGCCGGCCAGGCGGGCGCCCGGATGGGACAGGATCCAGCGGTCGAACTGCTCGCGGCTGACGACCTCGACCGCGATCGGCATGTAGCCGTGGCGGGCGCCGCACAGCTCGTAGCAGACGCCGTAATAGACGCCCGGCCGGTCGGCGCGGAACCAGGTCTCGTTGAGGCGGCCGGGCACGGCGTCGATCTTCGCCCAGAAGGCGGGAACGCCGAAGGCGTGGATGACGTCGTTGGAGGTGACGATCAGCTTCACCACCGCGCCGACCGGCACCACCATCCGCTCGTCGACCGCCAGCTGGCGGGGCTCGCCGCGCCGGTCGGCCTCCTCGTTGGGAATCATGTTCGAGACCAGGGTGACGCCGTGGTCGGGATATTCATATTCCCAATACCATTGGTTGCCGATCACCTTGACCGTGAGGTCGGCGGCGGGCGGGTCGTATTGATGGGCGAGCAGCCGGATCGAAGGCACCGCGATCACCACCAGAATCAGCACCGGCACCAGGGTCCAGACCACCTCCAGCATGGTGTTGTGGGTGTTGCGCGACGGCGTCGGATTGGCGCGCCGGTTGTAGCGCACCATCACCCAGGCGAGCAGCAGCAGCACGAACAGCGAGATGACCGTGATCAGCGGCATCAGGATGGTCTCGTGGAACCAATAGGCCTCCTGGCCGATCGGGCTGACCTGCTCGGGCAGGCCGAGGCGCCCGTCGGGCTGGCCGATGCCGGGCGTCGGTGCGGTGCGCGGCAGGGCCGCGGCGGGCGAGGCGGCATCGGTCGCGGCCCCGGCGGCGGGCGCGGCGGCATCGGTCCGGGCCGCGCTCTCGGCGGCTGGCGCGGGCGCGGCCGGCGCGGCGGCGAGGGCGGTCGCGGGCGCCATGCCGAAAGCTGCGGCGATGGCGGCGAGCTTGAAAATTATCTTCATCTGGGCCCCTTGGACGCGCCCGTCGGGCGGCTGGATTCGGGCGCCCCGGGGGCGCCTCGCGCGGCCTTATAGGCAGGGGCTTCACGTCTCTCAAGCATGTTGCTGCCTCGGGCAGAACGCTTGATGCCCCGGGCGCGTTTCCCTATCTCTCGCTCGCCGATTTCCGGCGCGGGAGACCGTCGTGACCGAAGCCGAGGTTCTGGCCGAGTTCCGCGCCGCCGGCGCGCTGCTGGAGGGCCATTTCATCCTCTCCTCGGGACTGCGCTCGCCGGTGTTCCTGCAGAAGATGCGCGTGTTCGAGGATCCCCCCCGCACCGAACGGCTCTGTCGGGCGCTGGCGGAAAAGGTGCGCGCCGAGCTCGGCGGGATCGACCTCGTCGTCAGCCTCGCGATCGGCGGCATCGTCCCCGGCTACGAGACCGCGCGCGCGCTCGGCTGCAAGGCGATCTTCGTCGAGCGCGACGGCGACGAATTCGCGCTGCGGCGCGGCTTCGAGATTCCGGCCGGCGCGCGCGTGCTGCTGGTCGAGGACATCACCTCGACCGGCGGCTCGCTGCGGGAATGCCTGGCGGTGGTGCGCGCCGGGCCCGGCGAGATCGTCGGCGCCGCCTGCCTGATCGACCGCTCCGGCGGCCGCGCCGGCATCGGCGTGCCGCTGCTCGCTTTGGCCACGGTCGATTTCCCCGCTTATCCCGCGGACGCGCTCCCCCCCGAGCTCGCCGCCATTCCCGCCGAAAAGCCCGGGAGCCGCAAGGCGGCGTGAGCGCGCACCTCCGCCTCGGCGTCAACATCGACCATGTCGCGACCATCCGGAACGCGCGCGGAGGCACGCATCCCGATCCGGTCCGCGCCGCCTTCGCCGCGGCGGCGGCCGGCGCCGACGGCATCACCGCGCATCTGCGCGAGGACCGTCGCCACATCACCGACGAGGACATCGATCGGCTGATGGACAAGCTCGAAATACCGCTCAACCTCGAGATGGCGGCGACCGAGGAGATGCTCGAGATCGCGCTCGCCCACCGGCCGCACGCCACCTGCATCGTCCCGGAGAAGCGCGAGGAGCGCACCACCGAGGGCGGCCTCGACGCCGCCGGGCAGCACAACCAGCTCGCTTATTATGTCGACCGGCTGGGCGCGGCGAACATCCGCGTCAGCCTGTTCATCGAGCCCGATCCCGTCCAGATCGAGGCCGCGATCCGGCTCGGCGCGCCGGTGGTCGAGTTCCACACCGGCCGCTACGCCCATCTCGAGGGCGAAGCGCGCGCCATCGAGCTGAGCCGGATCGCCGACGCCGCGGCGCTGGCGGTGAAGAACGGCATCGAGCCCCATGCCGGCCACGGCCTCAGCTTCGACAATGTCGCCGCGATCGCCGCCATCCCCCAGCTCGCCGAGCTCAACATCGGCCATTTCCTGGTCGGCGAGGCGATCTTCACCGGCTTCGAGGCAAGCGTGCGGCGGATGCGCGCCCTGATGGACGAGGCGCGCGGATGATGGAAGGCACGAATCCGAACATTGCGGAGAACGCTGCCGCCAAGGGTAACGGCGCGTCCATAGATCAAGCGTTTCGCGACGCCTTGGTAAGAGAGATAGCGGCTGAAAACGCCCTCGTTACTAATCGCATGAGTTGGAATCTCACTTTCCAAGGCTTTCTTTTTGCGGGTTTTGGCGTGGCGCTCGGCGACCGAGCGCTTAGCAGTCTCACGAGCGTGTTTCTGGCAGTGTTGCCGGTGGCCGGCCTCGTTACTGCGATTAGCGCATATGTCGGGATGCGGGCCGCCTTCGCGCAGATCGATGTGCTCAAGGGTATCTGGCATGACCGCCCACAACTGGGATTGTGGGGGCCGCAGCCATTTTCAGATCCCAGGGGTGATTACGCCGGGCGTATTCCCGCGCACAGCATGGTCGCTGTACTCGTAGCGGGATGGGTTGTTCTCGGCCTCACGGCGTGGTTTCTCTGATGATCATCGGCCTCGGCTCCGACCTCTGCAATATCGAGCGGATCCGGCATTCGCTCGACCGCTTCGGCGAGCGCTTCATCGCCCGCGTGTTCACCGAGACCGAGCGCGCCAAGGCCGAGCGCCGCCCCTTCACCCGCGCCGGCACCTACGCCAAGCGCTTCGCCGCCAAGGAGGCATTCTCCAAGGCGGTCGGCACCGGCTTCCGGCGCGGCGTCTTCATGAAGGACATCGGCGTCGTCAACTTGCCCAGCGGCGAGCCGACCCTCGCGCTCACCGGCGGCGCCAAGGAGAGGCTTGACGCCATCACGCCGCCGGGCCACGCCCCGCACGTACATCTGACGATGACCGACGACCATCCGTTCGCGCTGGCCGTCGTCATCATCACCGCCTTGCCCGAGGAGCGCCCATCTTGACCGACCACGACCGCAGCCCCGCGGCCGAAACCCCGAGCGAGGTGGTCGCGCCGCCCGCCGCCGTCGAGGCGACGCCGGCGCCGCCGGCCGCGCCCGTCAAGACGGGCACCGACTGGTGGGGCGAGATCAAGGCGATCTTCTGGCTGATCCTGGCCGTGCTGGCCTTTCACAGCTTCATCGCCAAGCCCTTCTACATCCCCTCCGAATCGATGATGCCGGGCCTGTTGGTCGGCGACCGGCTGGTGGTCAGCAAATATCCCTACGGCTGGTCGTGGGTGTCCCCGAGCTTCCACGTCTTCCCGCACTGGCGCGGCCGGCTGTGGGGCGAGATGCCCGAGCGCGGCGACATCGTCATCGTCACCCCGCCGGGGCAAAGCTCCGACTATATCAAGCGGGTGATCGGCCTGCCCGGGGACAGGATCGAGGTGATCCAGGGCACGGTCTATCTGAACGGCCGGCCGGTCCGTCGCGAGCAGCGGCCGCCGGCGATGATCCCGGTCGACGTCAACGTCCGCTGCGACCGGCCGGAAGACATGCGCTTCGGCGATTTCCGCGCGACCGGGCCGGACGGCCGCGCCTATTGCCGCTATCCGGTGTTCCGCGAGACGCTGCCCAACGGCCGTTCCTACGACACGATCGACGTCGGCTATTCGGACGGCGACGACTTCGCCCCGGTGACCGTGCCCCCCGACCACGTCTTCCTGATGGGCGACAATCGCGACCACAGCGCCGACAGCCGCTTCCCGATCTCCGGCCAGGGCCTGGGCGGGCCGGTGCCGTGGGAGAATATCGGCGGGCGGGCCGAGTTCGTCACCTTCTCGCTCGACGGCAGCTCCTCCTACTGGAACCCGATCAGCTGGTTCACCGCGCTGCGCGGCGGCCGCGCCGGCACCTCGCTCCACGCCGCCGAGAGCCCGCCGCCGCGGCCAGCCGCGCCGTGAGCCGCGAGTCGGAGGAAGCCGGGCCGATCGAGCTTCGCGATCCCGTCGTCCGCCAGGAGCTGAAGCGCGCCAGCGTCTGGATCGGGCTGGTCCTCGCCGTGCTGGGCGTGATCGTCCTCGCCCAGCCGCTGCTGCTGATCTTCGCCGGGGTGGTGCTGGCCGCGATGCTCGACGGCGGCGCCCGCCTGCTGGGCAGGGTGCTGCCGATCGGCCGCGGCTGGCGGCTCGCCATCGTCACCCTGGCCGGGATCGGCTTCGTGGTCTGGACCTTCACCTTCGCCGGCATGGAGCTCGCCGCCGAGGCGGCGCGCCTCAGGGTGGTGATCAGCGGCCAGGTCGACCGCATCCTCGACTGGGGCAACCGGATGGGCCTGGTGCAGGGCGGCCTCGACGTCCAGCAGCTGTCGGGCCAGCTGATGGGCACGCTCGGCCGGCTGGGCTCGGCCGTGTCGAGCGCATTGGGGGCGATCGCCAGCGCGGTGATGATCCTGGTGATCGGCATCTTCATCGCGATCGAGCCCCGGCTCTACCAGCGCGGCATCGCCTGGATGCTGCCGCTGGAGAGCCGCGACCGCTTCTACCGCACGGTCAGCCGGATGGGCCAGGTGATGCGCAGGCTGATGGCCGGGCGCCTGCTCGGCATGGCGGTCGAGGGCGTCGGCACCTGGCTGCTGCTGCTCGCCGGCGGCGTGCCGATGGCGGCCCTGCTCGGCATCCTGACCGGGCTCCTGGCCTTCCTCCCCAATATCGGCGCGATCATCTCGGGCGTGCTGATCGTGCTCGCCGGCTTCTCGGTCGGGGTCAATGAGGGGCTGTGGGCGATCGCCGTCTATTTCATCGTGCAGACCGTCGACGGCTACCTGATCGTGCCTTACGTGGCGAAGAAGACGGTCGACCTCGCTCCCGCGCTGGTGCTCGGCGCGCAGCTCCTGTGCGGCGCCTTGTTCGGGCTGATGGGGCTGATGCTCGCCGATCCGATGGTGGCGATGGTGAAGACCGCGCTCGAGCAGAAATCGGACGACGACGAGGCCGAGGCGGAAGCCGAAGCGAAGCCGCGACGCCGAACCAAGGCCGCCTAGCGGGCGCTGTTGCCCTCCGGCGGCGGCGCGGCGGCGCTGCTGTTGCCCTCGCCAGCCGCGCCCTGCTGCTGGAGCATCTGCTGGAGCTGCTGCATTTGCTGTTGCTGCTGGATCGCCGCCGCGCCGCGGGCGACGTCGACGATCTGGATGTCGAAGACGAGGGTGTCGTCGGCATCGAACGGCGCCTGCGGCGGCACCGGCCCCAACGCGGCGTAGCCGAGGCTTGGCGGGATCCAGATCCGGTAGCGCCCGCCCTTCTTCATCAGCTGCAGCGCCTCGCCGAAGCCCGGGATGACGCCGGTCGTGCCCATCTCGGCGGGCGGGCCGCCGAGGCTCGAATCGAAGATCCGGCCGTTCTCCAGTCGGCCGATATAGTGGAGCCGGACCATGTCGGCGGCGGTGATCGCCTCGCCCTCGCCTTCGTCGATCACCTGATATTGCAGGCCCGAGGCGGTGGCCGTGCGCTGCACCGGGCGCTGTGCCCCACCAGGCGAGCCCGGCCGCGGCCAGCGCCAGCAGGAGCAGCGCGATCCACAATTTGATCAGGCTGCCCCGGGCGAGCGGGCGAATCGGAACTTCGGTGGCGGCGGACATCGGCTTCCCCAGAAACGAGAACGGGCGGCGATGCTGTATCGCCGCCCGCTCATGATGCCAAGCGTGGAGCCCGTGCCCTAGCGGACCCCGTCGCGCTCCGCCCGCTTGCGCTCGAGCTTGCGCGCCCGGCGGATCGCGGCGGCCCGCTCGCGGGCGCGCTTCTCCGACGGCTTCTCGTAGTGACGGCGCAGCTTCATCTCGCGATAGACGCCCTCGCGCTGCAGCTTCTTCTTCAAGGCGCGCAGCGCCTGGTCGACATTGTTATCGCGAACGATGATCTGCATAAAGGCTCGCCACTCTTCCTTCTGATCCGAATATTCGAAAATGGGTTCGCCGCGAGCAAGGCCCGCGGCGCAGGGCCGTGCCCCTAGCAGGCGCGGCCCTCGAAGGCAAGGCTCACCGCCCGGAGGCGCGCCTGCGGCTGTCGCCCATCGGCTTCACCGCCGAGGCGTAGCGGCCGCGGCCGCGATGGGCGCGCTGCGGCGGGAAGCGGCGCTGGCCGCGCTCCTCCTCGCGCCGCTCTTCGCGTGTGGGCGGCGGCGGCGCGGTGCGGGTCGCCTTGATCCGCGCCGCCTCGGCGTTGAAGCCCGCCGGCAGCGGCTCGACCGCGATCTTCTGCCGGGTCAGCTTCTCGATGTCGCGCAAATAGGCCTTCTCGTCGTCGGCGCAGAAGGCGATGGCGCAGCCCGCCGCCCCGGCCCGCGCGGTGCGGCCGATGCGGTGGACATATTGCTCGGCGACGTTGGGCAGCTCGAAGTTGATCACGTGGCTGACGCCGGTCACGTCGATGCCGCGCGCGGCGATGTCGGTCGCGACCAGGATCTTCGCCCGCCCGCCCTTGAACTCGGCCAGGGCGCGCTCGCGCTGCGGCTGGCTCTTGTTGCCGTGGATGGCGTTGGCCGGGATGCCGTTGCCGGCGAGCAGCTTCACGACGCGGTCGGCGCCGTGCTTGGTGCGGGTGAAGATCAGCACCCGGTCCATGTTGCCGCGCTCGGAGAAGCCGTGGCGCAGCATCATGGTCAGCAGCGCCTGCTTCTCGCTCTGCTGGACGAAGCTCACATATTGGTCGACCCGCTCCACCGTGGTGGCGGCCGGGGCGACGCGCACCTCGGCCGGATCGGTCAGGAACTTGTCGGCCAGCTCCTTGATCGCCTTCGGCATGGTCGCCGAGAAGAACAGGGTCTGCCGCTTCGCCGGCAGCAGCCGCACGATCTGCTTCAGCGCATGGATGAAGCCGAGATCGAGCATCTGGTCGGCCTCGTCGAGGACGAGGATCTCGACGTCCTCGAGGGTCAGGGCGCGCTGCTCGATGAGGTCGATCAGGCGGCCCGGCGTGGCGACCAGCACGTCGACGCCGCGCGCCACGTCCTGCTTGTTCTTGCCGACCGAGGTGCCGCCGAACACGGTGACGACCTTGAGCTGCGAGAAGCGGCTGTAGGCGCGGGCGCTCTCGGCGATCTGGCTGGCCAGCTCGCGGGTCGGCGCGAGCACGAGCATGCGGCAGGCGCGGGGCCCGGCGCGGCGGTCGGACTGGCGCAGCCGGTCGATCGACGGCAGCATGAACGCCGCGGTCTTGCCGGTGCCGGTCTGGGCGATGCCGAGCAGGTCGCGGCCCTTCAAAAGGGTCGGAATGGCCTGCGTCTGGATGGGCGTCGCCTGGCTGTACTCCTTCAGCGCAAGCGCCTGGAGGACGGGCTGCGACAGCCCGAGGGTCTGGAATGACATGATAAACTCACAAATTATGCGGCGCCCCGCGCAGCCCCAATGGCGCGCGGATACGCTGCGGGTTCTGGTGACCCGCGTGAAATGGGAAACCTTGGGAAATTACGAAGCGGAGCCGGGGCGGTTATCCCGCCTGTTCACGCTGCATGACGCCTCGCTGGAGGAGGATATGCATGCTGCGGTGCACAATGTCAACCTGCCGTGCCGTCGCGGGTGTGACTTGGATCACACGCGCGCGGGGATCGGTCATGGCAGGAAGTGGGCCTGGTGGCCCGCGAATCGAGGAGAGTCGGGATGAGGGAGGATCGTTCCATCGGCCGGAACCGGCAAGGACGGCACCTGGCGGCGCTTTGGCTGGTGCTGATGCTGGGCGCTTGCGGAGGATCCGAAGCGCCCGACAATCTCGGGAACGGGGTCAACGACACGTCGATGCTCGAGGACAGTATGGAGATGACGTCGAACGCCGCCTTCGCAGCCGAGAATACGGCGCCGCCGGCACCCCCGGCCTGCGACGCGCCGCCCGCGAACGGCGCGCGGCTCGAGGGCGAGCGCCTGTCCGGCGAAGGGCATCAGCTCGTGATCCGCAACGGCACCGACGGCGACGCGATCATCAAGATCCGGGACGCCGGCACGGATCGACTGGTGACCTCCTTCTTCGTGGTGCAGAACGACAGCGCGAGCGTGTCGGGGCTTCCGGATGGAAGCTATTATTTTCAATATGCATTCGGCACCCTGGCCGAGGACTGTCGATCGTTCGCCACGATCACCAGCGCCAACCGGTTTCCGGACACCGAATCGTTCGTCACCGAGGAGGTCGAGACGGCGGAGGGCCCCCGGCTCAGGCGCTCGCGCCTCTCCTTCACCCTTTATCCGGTGCCCCAGGGCAATATCCAGCCGACCCCGATCGACCCGTCGGAGTTCAACCGCTAGCCGGTGTCCGCCCGCCCGCCCGGCTTGCCGCGGGAGGGCCTAATCGTCGAGCGGCGCGAATTTGGGCTCGGTCTTGCCGAGCCGCGCGCCGATCGCCTCGGTGAGGTCGGCGCTGACCAGGGTCGCCGCGTTCCACAAGGCGACGTCGCGCAGCCCCGCCTCGACCGGGCGCCCGCGGCTGTGGTTGAGGCTCTTCTTGGCGCCGGCCACGGCGAGCGGGGATTTGGCGGCGATGGCCCGGGCGAGCTCCATCCCGGCGCCGAGGGCGGCATCGCGGCCTTCGGCCAGCCGGTTGACGAGGCCGTAGCGGGCAGCCTCCTCGGCGCCCATCCGCCGGCCGGTGAAGGTGAGCTCGCGCAGCACGCCCTGCGGGATGAGATAGCCGAGCCGCTGCAGCGTGCCGAGATCGGCAGTGATCGCGACGTCGACCTCGGCGATCTGGAAGAAGGCGTCGGCCGCGGCGACGCGAAGGTCGCAGGCGGCGGCGAGATCGACGCCGGCGCCGATGCAGCCGCCGTGGATCGCGGCGATCACCGGCGCCCGCGCCTCCTCGACGGCGCTGAAGCAATCCTGCAGCCATTCGATATGCCTGAGCCGCGCCTCGGCCGCGCGGCCGGGATCCGTGCTCGGCGGGAACTGGCCGGAGGCGTATTCCAGGTCCAGGCCGGCGGTGAAATGCCTGCCCCGCCCCGAAAGCAGGATCGCCCGCACCGCCGGATCGCCGCCCAGGGACCGGAACGTGTCGCCGATCGCGGCGAACATCGCCTTGTCCATCGCGTTGAACTTGTCGGGCCGGGCGAGCTCGACATGGGCGACGCCCGCGTCCACCGCCACTGCGATCCTGTCGCTTCCCATCACCGCCGTCCCCGCTTAGTCTTGCGCCATGACCCGCTTTACCGTGAACGGTCAGCCCGTCCACTACCGGATGGACCCGGCAACGCCGCTGCTCTGGGCGCTGCGGGACGCCTCCAACCTCACCGGCACCAAATTCGGCTGCGGCACCGGCCATTGCGGCGCCTGCATCGTCCATGTCGACGGCAATGCGGTACGCTCCTGCCGGGTGCCGATCGCGGCGCTCGAGGGGAGCTTCGTCACCACCATCGAGGGGCTGTCGCGCGACCGCTCGCACCCGATCCAGCAGGCCTTCGCCGCCGACATGGTGGTGCAGTGCGGCTATTGCATCCCGGGCGTGATCATGGCGGCCTCGGCGCTGATCGACCGCAACGACAGCCCGACCGACGCGCAGATCGACGCCGCCATCACCAACATCTGCCGCTGCGGCATCTATCCGCGGCTCAGGGAATCGATCCGCCGCGCGATCCGGATCAAGGCCGGGCGCGAGCCGGTCGGCGGGGCGCCGCCCCCCGGCATCGCGCCGGAGGATGCCGCGCGCGAGGTGCCGGCGCTGCGCCCGCCCCGGCCGCAGCCGCCGCCAAGGCGTTGATTTCTGTCGGCTTGCTTACCGGGCGGTTCAGCAACCGCTCATCCGCGAATTGCCACAAGCCGTCCCACGAACCGGCTGCCATCGCCGCCGGACAGCGAAGGAGTTGAATCGATGCGCAAGGCATTGATTGGTATGATCATGGCGGCGACGGTGATGACCCCGATCGCGGCCGAAGCGCAGGGCCGCCGCGGCGGCGGCGATCGCGGCAACCGCGTGGAGGAATCTTCGGGCGAGTCGCGCGCGGAGCGGATCCAGGAGCGCAACGAGCGCCGCGAGGCCCGCCAGGAGCGGCAGGCGCAGGCGCCGCAGCCGCAGGCCCAGCCGGCCCCGCAGCCGCAGGTCGCGCAGCGCCAGTGGCGCGGCGGCGACGGCAATCGCGGCGGCGACGACGGCAATCGCGGCGGGCGCGGCGAGCGCGGTGACCGCGGCGGCGACCGGCGTGGCCAGACCAGCATCTATCCGCAGGCCTGGCAGGGCGACCCGAACAGCCCGATGCTGCGCCACTACCAGCAGCTCGAGCGGCGCAACCAGGCCGAGGGCCGGCGCGACCGCAGGGACGACCGCCGCGACCGCAGGAACGACTGGCGCGACGACCGCCGGGACGACCGGCGCGACTGGCGGCAGGACCGCCGCGGCGACCGGCGCGACTGGAACCGCAGCTGGCGCAACGACCGCCGCTACGACTGGCGGAGCTGGCGCAACAGCAACCGCAACATCTTCCGCGGCTCGCGCTATTATCTCGCCCTACCGGAACTGGGGCTATTCCCGCTTCTCGATCGGCCTGTTCCTGCAGCCGCTCTTCTACAGCCAGCGCTACTGGATCGGCGATCCCTGGCAGTACCGCCTGCCGCCGCGCCCTACCGGGCACGCAGTGGGTGCGCTATTATAACGACGTCCTGCTGGTCGACGTCTATACCGGCGAGGTCATCGACGTGATCTACGACTTCTTCTGGTAGAGCGACTTTCCCAGCGAGGGGAATGGAAGCCCGGGGTGCCGCAAGGCGCTCCGGGCTTTTCGCTTGTCAGCACCGGCCGGCCTGTCGCAAGAAGCTGCCCATGCTCCAGCGCCTCCTCGCCCTCGCCGCCGCCCTGCTGATCGCCGCGCCGGCGGCGGCCGAAACCATCGTCGTCCATGCCGGCCGGCTGATCGCCGATCCGTCGCGGCCCACGGCGCAGGGACCCTCGACCATCACCATCGTCGACGGCCGCATCACCAGCGTCGCCGCCGGCCTCAATCCGGCGCCGGCCGGCGCCCGGCTGATCGACCTCTCCGGCCGCACCGTGCTGCCCGGCCTGATCGACATCCACGTCCACCTCTCCGGCGATCCCGGCGGCGACTATCGCGACGAGGCGGTCGACAGCGACGAATATCAGACCCTGCTCGGCGTCAAGAACGCCCGCCTCACCCTGCGCGCCGGCTTCACCACGGTGCGCGACCTCGGCTCGGCGCCCTTGGTCGGCTTCGCGCTGGCGCGGGGCACCGAGGAGGGGCTGTTTCCGGGTCCGCGCATCGTCGCCTCCGGCCCCGCCGTCTCGATCGTCGGCGGCCATGGCGACGTCAACGGCTTCCGCCCGGAGGTGATCGAGGCGCTCAATGCGCGCAACACCTGCACCGGGCCGGTGCAGTGCGCCGAGCGGGTGCGCCAGCTCTCCCAGGCCGGCGCCCAGGTGATCAAGTTCACCGCCACCGGCGGCGTGCTCTCCCAGCAGGCGCGCGGCCTCGAGGCGCATTTCACCGACGAGGAGATGCGCGCGATCGTCGCCACCGCCCACGCGCTCGGCCTCAGGGTCGCCGCCCACGCCCATGGCGCGCGCGGCATCGAGGCGGCGGTGCGCGCCGGGGTCGATTCGATCGAGCACGGCACCTTCGCCGACCGCGCCGCGATCGCCGCGATGCGCGCCGCCAACACCGCCCTGGTGCCGACGCTGATGGCCTTCACCGGCACCCGCGAGGGGCTCGCGCAGAATCGCTACACGCCGGCGGTCGCCGCCAAGGTGCGCGAGCTCCTGACCATCGTCGGCCGCGCCGCCCGCGAGGCGCGCGCGGCCGGCGTGCCGGTCCTGTTCGGCACCGACGCCGGCGTCTACGAGCATGGCCGCAACGCCCAGGAGTTCGCGATGCTGGTCGAGCTGGTCGGCATGACGCCCGGCCGAGGCGATCGCCTCGGCGACGACCGGCGCCGCCCGGCTGCTCGGGCTGGAGAGCGAGATCGGCCGGATCGCGCCGGGCTATTCGGCCGACCTGATCGCGGTCGCCGGCGACCCGCTCGCCGACGTGCGCGCGCTCGAGCATGTCGAGTTCGCCATGGTCCGCGGGCGCATCGCGGACTGAGCGTGAGCGCGGCCGACTACAAGGTGGCGATCGGGGCGTGGGTGCGCGCGCGCCTCGCCCGCAACCCGCAGGCCTTCAAGATCCCGAGCAACGACCTCGACATCTTCATCGTCCGCGACGTTCTCGACGAGGCCGACTGCAAGAAGCTCGTCCGCCTGATCGACCAGGACCGCATCCCCTCCGGCCTGCTCTCGCCGAGCGGCGACCCGGAGTTCCGCACCAGCGAGAGCTGCAACCTCAACCCGCACAACCCGGTGGTCGAGGCGGTCGAGGCGAAGATCCACGGCGTGATCGGCATCGACCCGCTGCTCAGCGAGACCATCCAGGGCCAGCGCTACGCGGTCGGCCAGCAGTTCAAGGCGCATCACGACTTCTTCTACGTCGAGGCCGACTATTGGCCGGAAATGGCGCGCACCGGCGGCCAGCGCACCTGGACCGCGATGATCTTCCTCAACGAGCCGGAGGGCGGCGGCGAGACCCTGTTCGAGAAGGCCGGCGTCAGGGTGACGCCGCGGCGGGGCAACATGCTCGCCTGGAACAACCTCGACGGCGAGGGCCAGCCCAACCTGTTCTCGATGCATCAGGGGCTGCCGGTGACCGGCGGGGTCAAGTACATCATCACCAAATGGTATCGCGAGCGGCCCTGGATCGAATCCGAGGTGGCCGTCTACTGATTCTCGCCCTTGCGGGAAGCGTCCCGGCGTCATAGAGCAGCAACACAGTTCTCCGCCTTCAACCGGGACCGCTCCATGACCGCCAGATACCTGCTGCTCGCCGCCGCTTCGCTGCTCGCCGCGGCCTCCGCCTCCGCCCAGACCCCGGCGCCGGCCGCGCCCGCGCCGTCCGCCGCCCAGGACGACAGCCCGCACGGGCGGCTGTACCGGCTGTTCCACGACAGCGACGAGGCCAACCTTCGTCGCAACCCGATCTCGGGCATGTTCCGCGGCGACTTCCGCTACGCCGCCCATCTCGGCGACTATATCACCGACGAATATTTCGCGGCCGAGCGGGCGGCGGCGGAAGCCGACCTCGCGGCGCTCAGGGCAATCGACCGCGGCTCGCTGAGCGCCACCGACCGGCTCGCCTACGACGTCTTCAAATATCAGCGCGAGGACGACCTCGCCGACGTCCGCCCCGACATGCTGGCGCTGACCGCGGTGCGGCCGATCAACCATTTTTCGGGCTTCCACACCTTCTATCCGACCTTCGCCTCGGGACGCGGGCCGGCGCCGTTCCGCAACGTCCAGGATTATGAGAACAACCTCACCCGCCACCGCGAGTTCGCGGTCGCGATCGACCGCGCCATCGGCCGCTTCCGCGAAGGCCTCGCCTCGGGCGTGGTCGACACCAAGCTCACCATCCGCAACGTCATCGAGCAGCTCGACACCCAGCTGCGCGACGCCCCCGAGGCCTCGCCTTATTACGGGCCGGTGCAGAACTTCCCCGACGCGGTGCCCGAGGCCGAGCGGGCGCGCCTCAGGGCCGCCCATGCCGCCGTCATCCGCGACCACATCTTCCCCGCCTATCGCCGGCTGCGCGCCTTCCTCAACGACGAATATCTGCCGCGCGCCCGCGACGGCGTCGGCCTCGTCCACATGCGCGGCGGCGACCGGCTCTACGCGCGCCTCATCCAGGAGAACACCACGCTGCCGATGACCGCGGACCAGGTCCACGAGCTCGGCCTCAGCGAGGTCGCCCGCATCCGCGCCGAGATGGACGCGATCCGCCAGCGCACCGGCTTCAGCGGCACCCTCGCCCAGTTCTTCGAGTTCATCCGCACCGACCGGCGCTTCGAGCCGCAGAGCCGCGAATGGCTGCGCGACAGCTATTACGCGATCGGCCGCCGCGTCGACGCCCGCATCCGCGAGATCTTCTCGACCATCCCGCGCACCCGGCTCGAGATCCGCGAGGTCGAGGCGTTCCGCGAGCGCAACGAGGCCGGCGGCTCCTATCAGGACGGCACCCCCGACGGCTCGCGGCCGGGCATCTTCTACTACAATGCCTACGACCTGCCCTCGCGGCGCACCTCGGGCATGGAGACGCTCTATCTGCACGAGGGCGCGCCCGGCCACCATTTCCAGATCAGCCTCGCCAACGAGAATGCCGAGCTGCCCAATTTCATGCGCTTCGGCGGCAACACCGCCTTCGTCGAGGGCTGGGCGCTCTACGCCGAGACGCTCTGGGACGAGCTCGGCATGGAGACCGATCCCTATCAGCGCTTCGGCGGCCTCAACGACGAGATGCTCCGCGCGATGCGCCTCGTCGTCGACTCCGGCATCCACGCCAAGGGTTGGGGCCGCGACCAGGCGATCGACTACATGCTCGCCAACAGCGGCATGAGCCGCACCGAGGTGGTCGCCGAGGTCGAGCGCTACATCGCCATCCCCGGCCAGGCGCTCGCCTACAAGGTCGGCCAGCTCACCATATTGCGGCTGCGCGCCGAGGCCGAGCAGGCGCTCGGCCCGCGCTTCGACCTCAAGGACTTCCACGCCCAGGTGCTGATGACCGGCTCGCTGCCCATGCCGGTGCTCGAGCAGAAGATCCACGACTGGATCGCGAGCCGCCGCGGCGCCTGATCCCGATCTCCCTCCCCCTCGATGGGGAGGGGAGCTAGCGCCGCGCCAGCGCCTCGGCGATCAGCTTGCGGCTGTTCCCGATCCCGTAAAGGGCGATGAAGCTGCCCATGCGGGGGCCCTGGCTGGTGCCGAGCAGGGTCTCGTATTGCGCCCTGAACCAGTCGCGCAGGCTTTCGAACGGGTGCGCCTTGCCGACTTCGTAGACCTCGGTCTGGATGGTCTCCGCGTCGGCGTCCTCGGGGAGCGCCGCGAGCCGCCTGTCGAGGTCGCGGAGCGCCGTCGCCTCCATTTCGCTCGGCGCGCGGTGGCGCAGCGACCCGGCGATGAAGTCCCGGAAATAGGCGAGCGCGAAATCGAGCCGCCGGTCGAGCTCGGGATGGCTTTCGGGCGAGGCCTCGGCCGCGTAGCGCTTCACGAACCCCCAGAGCAGGTCCTTGTCGTCGGTCGAGGCGACTGCGACCAGATTGAGCAGCAGCGCGAACGAGATCGGCATCCGCGCGGCCGGCACCGCGCCGGCGTGGACGTGGTGGACGGGGTTGCCGAGCTTCTTCTCGAGCTCCTGGCCCGGATAGGCGGCGAGGAACTGGTCATATTCGTCGACCGCCTTCGGGATCACCGAGAAGCTCAGCTGCTTCGCCTTCCGCGGGTCGCGGTAGATGTAGAAAGCGAGGCTCTCCTCGGGCGCGTAGCTCAGCCATTCGTCGATGGTGACGCCATTGCCCTTGGTCTTGGAGATCTTCTCGCCATTCTCGTCGAGGAACATCTCGTAGTTGAAGCCCTCGGGCGGGCGGGCGCCGAGGATGCGGCAGATCGCCGAGCTGTGGGTGACCGAATCGATCAGGTCCTTGCCCGACATCTCATAGTCGACGCCGAGCGCGACCCAGCGCATCGCCCAGTCGACCTTCCACTGCAGCTTGGCGCCGCCCGAGAGGATCGAGCGCTCGACCCGCTTTCCCTCGTCGTCGAACGCGACCAGGCCCGCCTCGGCGTCGCGTATCTCGATCGGCACCTGCAGCACCTTGCCCGTCTCGGGCGAGACCGGCAGCACCGGCGAATAGGTCTTGCGCCGCTCCTCGCCCAGCGTCGGCAGCATCACCGCCATGATCGCGTCATAGTTGCGAAGCACCGCCTTCAGCGCCTCGTCGAACCGGCCCGAGCGGTAGCAGTCCGAGCTCGCCAGGAACTCGTAGTCGAAGCCGAAGCGGTCGAGGAACTGGCGCAGCAGGCCGTTATTGTGGTCGGCGAAGCTCTTATGCCCGCAGCCATAGGGATCGGGGATGGCGGAGAGCGGCTGGTCGAGATGCGCGTGCATCATGTCCTGGTGGGGCACGCCCGGCGGCACCTTGCGCATCCCGTCCATGTCGTCGGAGAAGGCGATCAGCCGGCTCGGCCAGTCGACCAGCTCGGCGAGCGCGTGGCGGACCATCAGCGTGCGCGCCACCTCCTGGAAGGTGCCGAGATGCGGCAGGCCCGAAGGCCCGTAGCCGGTCTCGAAGACGATCGCCTTCTCGCCCGGCCCGTCCGGATAGCGCTTCAAGAGCTTGCGCGCTTCCTCATAGGGCCAGGCCTTGCTGACCTTCGCCGCCTCGCGCAATTCGGCTGGCACCGACACCCGTTGCCCTTTCGTTCCACCTGCGCCATGCAGGGCGAATGGCGGCCTCTTTGCCCTATCCGTCGCTGCACGCAACCCATGGCGGCATCTGGATCGGCCATGCCGACGGAGCCGTGGAGGCGGTCGGGCGGGGCGAGGCGATCGCGCGCGCCGCCGAAACGCCGATGATCATGCTGAACGCGCCGCTGGCCGGCAACCGGCTCGGCTATCCCGATTTGAACGGCCTCGACCTGCTCGAACTGTTCGCCTTCGTCCATCCGGCCCGATTCGCGGTGCCGACTCCCGGCGGCCTCGCCCGCGCGCTCGGCCTCGCCGAGCCCCGGAGCGACGAGGATGCCGCGCGCTTCCTGCGCGAGGCGGCCGCCGCCTTGCTCGCCACGCTGGAGGGCGACTGGCCCGAGCGCGAGGGCGCCTGGGCGGCGTCGCAGGCGCTGCATCGCCTGCGCTGGAGCTGGGCGGGCGCGGTCGCCGCGCGGCTGCCCCGACCGGAGCGCGACGAGCCCTGGCTGTTTTCCCGCCTGCCGCAATGGGAGGAGGGCGGCGGGCGGCCGCAGCCGCGCCCGGTCCGGCTCGACCCGGAGGCGACGGCGGAGCGCCTGGAGCGGCTGGTCGGCGAGGAGGCGGAGGTGCGCGAGGGCCAGCGCCTTTATGCCGAAGCGGCCGCGGCGATCTTCGATCCGCGCCGCGCCGAGGACCGGCCCAATATGCTGCTCGCCGAGGCCGGGACCGGGATCGGCAAGACGCTCGGCTATCTCGCCCCGGCCTCGCTCTGGGCCGAGCAGGCCGACGGCGCGGTCTGGATCTCGACCTTCACCAAGGCGCTGCAACGGCAATTGGACCGGGAGGGCGCGCGGCTGTTCCCGGACGCGGCGGAGCGGCGGGAAAAGGTCGTGATCCGCAAGGGGCGGGAGAATTATCTCTGTCTCCTGAACCTCGAGGACGCGCTGCAGGGCGGCTTTGCCGGGCGCGCCGCGATCCTCGCCCAGCTCGCCGCGCGCTGGGCCGCCTACACCAAGGACGGCGACATGGTCGGCGGCGACCTGCCGGGCTGGCTGACCTCGCTGTTCCGCCGGGCCGGCGCGTCGGCGCTGACCGACCGGCGCGGCGAATGCGTCTATGCCGGCTGCCCGCACTACCGGCGCTGCTTCATCGAACGCGCGGCGCGGGCCAGCCGGGACGCCGACCTGGTCATCGCCAACCATGCGCTGGTGATGGTCAACGCCGCCCGCGGCCGCGAGGAAGGCCGGGCGCCGACCCGGATCGTGTTCGACGAGGGCCATCATCTGTTCGACGCGGCCGATTCGACCTTCGCCGCCGCCTTCACCGGCCAGGAGGCGATCGAGATCAGGCGCTGGGTCGTCGGGCCGGAGGGGCGCTCGCGCGGGCGGCGGCGCGGCCTCGCGGCGCGGCTGATGGACGTCGCCTCCTATGACGAAGCGGGCGCGGCGGCGCTGGAGGCGGCGGTGCAGATGGCCGGCGCGCTGCCGAGCGAGGGCTGGCTCGGGCGGATCGCCGAGGGCCAGCCCTTCGGGCCGGTCGAGGCCCTGCTCGCGGCGGTGCGCGGCACGGTCTATGCCCGCGCCACCGCCCAGGACGCCGGCTACGGGCTGGAGACCGAGCTGGCCGAGCCCGATCCGGCTTTGGTCGAGGCGGCGGCGCCGGCCGCGGAGGCGCTGGAGCAGCTGCTCCGCCCGCTGGTCGCGCTCGGCAAGCGGCTCGAGGCGGTGCTGGAGGACGCGCCCGACTGGCTCGACGCGCAGGCCCGCGCCCGGGTCGAGGGCGCGATCGGCGGCCTTTCCTGGCGGGCGCAGACGCTGCAGGCCTGGATCGCGCTCACCGCGCGGATCGGCGGCCCGGCCGATCCCGACTTCGTCGACTGGCTGGCGGTCGAGCGGGTCGAGGGCCGCGAATATGATGCCGGCCTGCACCGCCATTGGCTCGACCCCACCCGGCCGCTGGCCGAGGCGGTGCTGAAGCCGGCGCACGGCGTGCTGGTCACCTCGGCGACGCTGCGCGGCGGCGGCGCAGACTGGGCCGTGGCCGAGGCGCGGACCGGCGCGCTCCATCTCGGCGCCCCGCCGGCGCGGTTCGAGGCGGCGAGCCCGTTCGACTATGCGGCGAGCAGCGAGGTGCTGGTGGTGACCGACGTCAGGAAGGGCGATCTCGCCGCGCTCGCCGGCGCCTATGCCCGGCTGATCGAGGCGGCGCAGGGCGGCACGCTCGGCCTGTTCACCGCGATCCAGCGGCTGCGCGCCGTCCACGCCCGCATCGCCGACCGGCTCGCCCGGATCGGCCTTCCGCTCTACGCCCAGCATGTCGACCCGATCGATACCGGCACGTTGATCGACATCTTCCGGGACGACCACCACGCCAGCCTGCTCGGCACCGACGCGCTGAGGGACGGAGTCGACGTGCCCGGCCACTCGCTGCGGCTGGTGGTGATGGAGGGCGTGCCCTGGCCGCGGCCGACCGTGCTGCACGCCGCCCGGCGCGCCGTCGGCGGCGGCGCGGCCTATGACGACCGGGTGGTGCGCGCCCGCCTCGCCCAGGCGTTCGGCCGGCTGATCCGGCGGCGGCAGGATCGCGGCATGTTCGTGCTGCTCTCGGCGGCGACGCCGTCGCGGCTGCTCACCGCATTTCCGGCGGGCGTCAGGGTGTCGCGCGTCCCGCTCGCCGAGGCGATCGCGCGGGTCGGGGCGCGGCTGCCCGCGCCGCTTCGGACGAGCCATGAAGACGCTGACGCTGCTCCGCCACGCTAAGTCCAGCTGGGACGACCCGGCGCGCGGGGACTTCGAGCGCCCGCTCAATGCGCGCGGCGAGCAGGCGGCGCGGGCGATGGGGCGCGAGATGCGACGCCGCGGGCTCGGCTTCGACCGCGTCCTCGCCTCGCCGGCGGCGCGGGTGATCGGGACGTTGCGCGAGCTGGCGCAGGGCTATGGCGGCGCCGTTGCGACCGATTGCGACGAGCGGCTCTACCTCGCTTCGGCCGATCGGCTGCTGGCGATCGTTCGGGAGACCGACGATACGGTCGCGCGGCTGCTCCTCGCCGGCCACAATCCCGGCCTCCAGCAACTTGCCCTGCTGCTCGGCCGCGCGGGCGGCACGCACGATCTCGTCGCCGCCAAATATCCGACCGGCGCGCTCGCCGAGCTGCGCTTCGACGTGGCGCGCTGGAAGGACGTCGCGGCGGGCGGTGGAGCGCTGATGCGCTTCATCCGCCCGCGCGATCTCGATTCCGACTAATTGGTCGGCGGGAAGCGCGCCTGGAACTCGGCCAGCCGCGCGGCCAGCGGCTGCTCCTCGTCGGCGCGGAGGCGCCCTTCGAGCATCCGGAAGCGATACTGGCCCTCGTTGATCTCGAGCACGCCGAGCCGGCCCGGCGAGCCCATTTCGGCGATGTGCAGCGGCATGCCGAGCCAGACCACCTCGTCGTCATTGGCGGCGGGCAGGATGTCGTTGCGGCTGCACATGATGCTGACCACGCTCCGATCGAGCCGCGGCGAGAAGCGGCCGTTCCGCGCGGTGTCGCGCAGCACGTGCAGGTCCAGCGCCTGGACGGTCTGGAGACGGCCATTGTCCATCTCCAGCGTGTCGCACCTTATTTCCCGGATTTCGCTCGGGCTGGCCGAAGCGCCGACCGCGGCGATGGCAAGGGCGCCGGCCGCTGCCAGCGCCAAAGTCCGAATACTGATACTCATAGTTCCGCCTCCTCAAGTGCATCGGCCAAAACCTGGCGCAATGCGCGCAGTTCCTCGGCCGGGAATGGGTCGTGCTGATTGGCGGGCGTGGCGCCCGTCGCTGCGACCGCGGCCTCGGCGTCCCCGCCGCCGCTCTTCAGCAGCTGCTGGACGCCGCGAATCGTATAACCGTCCTGGTTGAGCAGACGATGAATGCGCCGGGCGAGCGCGACATCGTCGGGCCGGTAATAGCGCCGGTTGCCGGCGCGCTGCAGCGGCCGCAATTGCGGGAAGCGCGTTTCCCAATAGCGCAGGATGTGCTGCGGCACGCCGAGATCGGCCGCAAGCTCGCCGATGGTCCGGAAGGCTTGGTCGCTCTTGCGGATCGGTTCGGCCATGTCAGCCGCTGCGGGCGATCCGCTCGCGCATGATCTGACTGGCGCGGAACGTGAGCACGCGACGCGGCGCGATCGGCACCTCGACCCCGGTTTTCGGGTTGCGGCCGACCCGCTGGCCCTTGTCGCGCAGGATGAAGCTGCCGAAGCCGGAAATCTTGACGTTCTGCCCGTCGGCGAGCGCGTGGCACATATGATGGAGGATGCGCTCGACGATGCCCGCGGATTCGGCGCGCGAAAGGCCGATCTCGCGATGCACGATGTCGGCAAGGTCGGCGCGGGTCAGCGTCCCGACGGACGGTTTCCGGATTGTGCCTGCGTCGGCCATGAGCCGCCCCCCTGTCCAAGAGAATTAGGAACTTTAACCGCGCTTTAGCCGAAGCGCAATCGGACTCTGGGACTTTGTTACGGCTAAGAAAGGAATCCGCTCAGAAACGCACCACCGCCGCGCCCCAGGTGAAGCCGCCGCCCATCGCCTCGAGCACGACCAGGTCGCCCGGCTTGATGCGCCCGTCCCTCACCGCCACGTCGAGCGCGAGCGGGACCGACGCGGCGGACGTGTTGGCATGCTGGTCGACGGTGACGATCACCTTGGCCGGGTCGAGGTTGAGCTTCTTCGCGGTCGCGTCGAGGATGCGCTTGTTGGCCTGGTGCGGCACCACCCAGTCGATTTCGTCGGGGCTGTGGCCGGCGGCTTCGAGCGTCTCGTTGAGCACGTCGGCGAGATTGGTGACCGCGTGGCGGAACACCTCCTTGCCCCTCATTCTGAGCTTGCCGACCGTGCCGGTGGTCGAGACCCCGCCGTCGACATAGAGCAGGTCGTTGTGCCGCCCGTCGGCGTGCAGGCGGGTGGCGAGGACGCCGCGGTCCTCGGTGTCCTCGGCCTTGAGCACGACCGCGCCGGCGCCGTCGCCGAACAGCACGCAGGTGGCGCGGTCCTCCCAGTCGAGGATCCGGCTGAACGTCTCCGAGCCGATCACCAGCGCATGGTCCGCCATGCCGCCCTTCACCATATTGTCGGCGATCGACAGCGCGTAGAGGAAGCCGGTGCAGACCGCCTGCACGTCGAAGGCGATGCAATCGTCGATGCCGAGCGCGGTCTGGACGCGGGTCGCGCTGGCCGGGAAGGTCTGGTCCGGCGTGGCGGTGGCGAGCACGATCAGGCCGATCTCGCCGGCCTCGATCCCCGCGGCGGCGAGCGCCTTCACCGCGGCCTCGGTGGCGAGCGTCGCCGTGGTCTCGCCGTCGGCGGCGATGTGGCGGGCCTCGATGCCGGTGCGCTCGACGATCCATTCGTGGGTGGTCTCGACCCGTGTCGCCAGCTCGGCGTTGGTGACCCGGCGCGGCGGCAGCGCCGAGCCGGTGCCCACGATCACCGCGCGGCGGCTCACTTCGCCGCCGCCATCTGCGAGGCCTGGCTCGACACGTTGTCGAGGTCCTCGGCGATCTTGCGGGTGAGGTCCTCGCGCACCATTCGCGCGGCCACCCGGATGGCGTTGGCGACGCCCTTGTCGGTGGCGCCGCCATGGCTCTTCACGATGAGGCCGTTGAGACCGAGGAAGACGGCGCCGTTATGATTGTTGGGGTCGAGATGGTGGCGCAGCAGCTCGGTCGCGGGCCGCGAGATCAGGAAGCCGATCTTGGAGCGGACCGAGCTGGTGAAGGCGCGGCGCAGCAGGTCGGTCACGAACCGCGCCGTCCCCTCCAGCGATTTCAGCGCGATGTTGCCGGAAAAGCCGTCGGTCACCACCACGTCGACGTCGCCGCGCGACAGCTTGTCGCCCTCGATGAAGCCGTCGAAGCGCATGTGCAGATGCTCGGAGCCGCGCAGGATGGCGGCGGCCTCCTTCAGCTCCTCGGTGCCCTTCATCTCCTCGGTGCCGATGTTGAGGAGCTGCACGCGCGGCTGCTCGAGCTCGAGCACGACCCGGGCATAAGCGGCGCCCATCACCGCGAACTGGACGAGGTTGCCGACGTCGCACTCGGTGTTGGCGCCGAGATCGAGCATGACCAGATCGTTGGCGCCCAGCGTCGGCAGCAGGGCGGCGAGCGCCGGACGGTCGATGCCCGGCATGGTGCGCAGCGCCAGCTTCGCCATCGCCATCATCGCGCCGGTATTGCCGCCGGAGACCGCGGCCTGCGCCTCGCCCTCCTTCACCGCGGCGATGGCGAGCCCCATCGAGGTGGTCTTGGCGCGGCGGATCGCCTGGCTGGGCTTGTCGTCGCCGGTGATGACGTCGTCGCAATGCACGACCTCGGTCACCTGCGCGAGCCCGGCATGGCGGCCGAGCTCGGCGCGGATCGCGGCCGCGTCGCCGAACAGGATGAAGCTCAAATCGTCGCGGCGGCGCCAGGCGATGGCGGCGCCCTCGACCATGACCTTGGGGCCGGTGTCACCACCCATCGCGTCGATTGCGATCCGTGGCCCGCTGCCCACCGAAGCTTCTCCCCGTCTCTGCCGGAGCCCTCTTACGCTTCGGGCTTGAGGATTTCACGCCCCTTATAATGCCCGCATTTGGGGCACAGATTGTGGGGCAGGCGAAGCTCGCCGCAATTGGGGCATTCCTGGTAGCCGGTCGCCTTCAGCGCGTCGTGGCTGCGGCGCATGTTGCGCTTGGAGGGCGAGGTCTTTCTCTTGGGGACGGCCATCTGGCACCTGTTTTTCGATTGAACATGATTTGCGAGCGCGGGTTTCGGCGGTCAACGGCCGCAGCGGCCGCTGGCCTCGCGGCCCGATGCTCTCGCAAGAAGGGAGCCGCCTATAGCGATTCCCCGGGCGGTTGCAAGCATGGGCGCGCCGTGCGACTCTCCCGCCAACGAGGGGAGGCGCGCCATGATCATCCTGCCGATCACGCTCACCATCGCCGGCGCCGCGGCGATCCTGCACGTCTGGCTGAGCCTCAGGGTCAGCCGGCTCCGGCGCCCGCTCCAGATCGGCGTCGGCGACGGCGGCAACGACGTGCTCGCCCGGCGCATGCGGGCGCACGGCAATTTCGCCGAGAACATGCCGATCTTCCTGGTCCTGCTCGGTTTCCTCGAGCTCGCCACCGGCGGCAATCTCTGGCTGTGGGGCGCGGCGATCCTGTTCATCCTGGCCCGGATCGCGCACGTCTTCGGCATGGACCGCACCGGCGCCAATCCCTTGCGGGTCGGCGGCATCTCGCTCTCCTGGCTGGTGCTGCTCGGGCTCGGCGCCTACGCCATCTTCATCGCCTATCAAAGCCCGCCGATCCGCAGCGGCATCGAGATCTCGCCCGGGCGGATGGCCGAATCCTCGCCGACGATCTAGGCGCGGGCCAGCACCCGGTCGGCGACGAACGGGTTGGTGCGGCGCTCGTGGCCGAAGGTGCTCATCGGGCCGTGGCCGGGGACGAAGGCGGTGTCGTCGCCGAGCGGCCACAGCCGTCCGGTGATCGCGTCGATCAGGTCCTGATGGTTGCCCATCGGGAAGTCGGTGCGGCCGATCGAGCCCTGGAACAGGACGTCGCCGACGATGGCGAGCTTGGACGGCGGATGGTGGAAGACGACGTGGCCGGGCGTGTGGCCGGGGCAGTGATAGACGTCGAAGCTCAATTCGCCGACCGTCACCGTGTCGCCGTCGACCAGCCAGCGGTCCGATTCGAAGCTCTTGCCGGTGATGCCGTAGGCGCGGCCGTCATCCTCGAGCCGGGAGATCCAGAAGCGGTCGTCCTCGTGCGGCCCCTCGATCTTCACGGCAAGCTCGTCGGCCAGGATCTTGGCCGACCCGCAATGGTCGATATGGCCGTGGGTCAGGAGGATCTTCTCGATCGTCACTCCGTGCTGGCGCGCCGCCGCCTTCAGCCGGTCGAGGTCGCCGCCGGGATCGGTGAAAGTGCCCCGCATCGTCCTGGTGCACCAGATCAGGCAGCAATTCTGCTGCAGCGGCGTCACCGGGATGATCGCGGCCCTGAGCGGCGGGTCGGTGGGCGGGGTCGTCATGGCGGGCAAATGGCCTTGGCGGCGTTGGGTTGCAAGCTATGCTTGGCCCGATGAAGCTGACCCGCCGTGAAATCTTCGCCGCCGCCCTGCTGCCGGCGCTCGGCGGCCTCGCCCAGCCGCGCGAGCTCGAAGTGCCGTTCGTGCCGACGCCGCATGCCCTGGTGCAGCGCATGCTCGAGCTCGCGGCGGTCGGCGCCGCCGACTATCTGATCGACCTCGGCTGCGGCGACGGGCGGATCGCGGTGGCGGCGGCGCTGAGGGGCGCCCGCGCGCTCGGCGTCGACCTCGACCCGCTCCGGATCGAGGAGGCCGCGGCGGCGGCGCGGCTCGCCGGGGTCGAGGGGCGGGTGCGGTTCCGCCGCCAGGACCTGTTCCGCACCCCGATCTTCGACGCCAGCGTGGTGACGCTCTATCTGCTGCCCCAGGTCAACCTGGCGCTGCGCCCGCGCCTGCTGACCGAGCTGCGCCCCGGCAGCCGAATCGTCAGCCACGCCTTCGACATGGGCGAGTGGCGGCCGGATGCCGAGGAGACGCTCGACGGCCGCCGCATCTTCCTGTGGATCGTGCCCGCCGTGGCCGGCGGCCGCTGGACGCTGGTCGAGGACGGGGCCGACAGCGTCGCCTTCATGCTCGACCTCGAGCAGCGCTTCCAGCAGGTCACCGGGACGCTGACCGGCGCCGGCCGGGTGATCGAGGTCGAAGGCGCGGTGCGGGGCAATGCGCTGACCGTCGCCGGCGGCGGGCGCAGCTGGCGCGGCACGATCGACGGCGCCGTCATCGCGGGCGAAGGGGGCTGGGCGGCCCGGCGGCTCGATTGATCGACGAGGACCGCCTCTGCGCCGCGATCCGCGGCCCGTTCGCCGGCACCGGGGGCCATCTCGACGCCCCGCTCTGGACGACGCCGGCGCCCGTGGTCGAACATATGCTCGACCTCGCCGAAGCCGGTCCCGGCGACTTCCTGATCGATCTCGGCTGCGGCGACGGTAGGATCGCGATCGCGGCGGCACGGCGCGGCGCCCGTGCGCTCGGCGTCGACATCGACCCGGCCCGGATCGCCGAAGCGCGCGCGGGCGCCGCCGCAGCGGAGGTTTCGGACCGGGCCGCCTTCCGGCAGGAGGATCTGTTCGCCACCGCGATCGGCGCGGCGAGCATCGTCAGCCTCTATCTGCTGCCGCTTCCCAACCGCCTGCTCCGCGCGCGGCTGCAAGGCGAGCTTCGCCCCGGCAGCCGCGTCCTCAGCCATGCCTATGACATGGGCGACTGGCGGCCCGCCGCGGCGGAGGTGCACGACGGCCGCCCCGTCTACCTGTGGGTCGTGCCCGCGAGCGCGGCGCGGCGGTTGAGCTAGCTTCCCGCCCCGAGCAGGTGCTGGCGCCAGAACATCAGGCTCGCCCAGAATTGATAATCCTGATTCTCCTTCTTGGCGAAGCCGTGGCCCTCGTTGCGGCCGAGCAGGTGCCAGGCCGGGCGGCCGGCGGCGCGGACGGCGTTGACCATCTGCTCGGCCTCCGAGGCGGGCACGCGCGGATCGTTGGCGCCGGTCACCACCATCAGCGGGATCCGAAGCTCGGCGACCCGGCTGAGCGGGCTGATCCGGGCCAGCGCCGCGCGCTGCGCCGGATCGCGCTCGTCGCCATATTCGACCCGCCTGAGATCGCGCCGGTAGGATTGGGTGTTCTCGAGGAAGGTCACCCAGTTGGAGATGGCGACCACGCAATTGGCGGCGCGCAGGCTCGTCCCGAAGCGGATCGCGGAGGCGTAGCACATATAGCCGCCATAGGAGCCGCCGGTGACCGCGAAGCGGGCCGGATCGAGGCCGGGATCGCGCCGCAGCCGCTGGAGGAAGGCGCCGATGTCGGCGACGCTGTCCTCGCGCCGCGCCGGGCCGTTGTCGAGGCTGACGAAGCGCTTGCCGTAGCCGGTCGAGCCGCGCACGTTGGGATAGAAGAGCGCAATGCCGAGCTCGTTGACCAGATAGTTGTTGCGCCCGAGGAAGCCCGGCCGCGCCTGGCTCTCCGGCCCGCCGTGGATGCTGACGATCAGCGGCCGCCGGCCGGGGAAGCGGGCCGGATCGGGCCGGTAGAGGAAGCCCGAGATCCGTTCGCGGTCGAAGCTCCTCACCTCGACGAGCTCGGGCTCGGCGTTGCGGGCGGCGTCGAGCCCGCCGGTCTCGCTGCGCGTCCAGCGGGTCACGGCGAGGCTCGCCGGATCGACCGAATAGGCGTCGGCCGGGCTGCGCGCGGAGGTCAGGGTGAAGCCGACCGCGCCCCAGGGGGCGATCTCGACGCCGCCGATCACCCCGGCCGGCAGGCTTTCGACCAGCCGGCTGCGGCGCGTGGCCGGGTCGAGCAGGCGCAGCCGGCTGATCCCGGCCTCGTTGGTGACGAAGGCGATGAAGCCGCCGTCGCTCGCGATGTCGAAGCCGGTCACGTCCCAGTCGAGGCCGGTGACCACCGGCGTGAAGCGGCCGGTGGCGATGTCGAGCGTGCCGAGCCGCTGGAAATCCGAGCCCTCGTCCGAAGTGACCCAGAGCGTGCCGTCGGGCGCGAAGGCCGCGCCGCCATAGGCGATCTCGCGGCGATGGTCGCCGATCGGGGTGAGGCCGCCATTGATGACGTCGACCAGATGCAGGTTCGATTTGGTCACCTGGATATATTCGATCGCCACCGCGCGGCGGCCGTCGGGCGCGAAATCGGCGATCCCCCAGCCGCCGCCCGAGACCTGGGCGACCATCCGATCGGTCGAAGGATCGCGCGGGTCGACCACGTAGAGGTCGGCCTCGGAGCCGTTGCGCCGGGTCGAGCTGTAGCCGATCAGCCGCCCGTCATGGCTCCAGGCGCCGAACTGGTTGCGGCTGCGGCCGTCGGTGACGAGGCGCAGCTGGCCGCCGTCCAGCGTGTAGAGCTGGAAGAATTCGTCGCCGCCATTGTCCTTGCTGACGCTGATCACGTCGCCGCCGGGGGACCAGGAGCCGCCGACCGGCTCGGCCTCGAAGCTCAATTGCTCGCGCGCGCCCATCGGCATCGCCACGCGGTGCAGCTGGTTGGTGTTGCCGAACCGGGTGGTGATCAGCATCGAGCGGTCGCGGGCGTTCCAGCCGGCGAAGCTCGCGGTGCGGAACTCCATATAGGGACGGGTGCGCGCGGCCAGCTCGGCCGGGACCGGCGGCATGCCGTCGGCGACCAGCGCCGCGGGCTTCTCCACCGCCAGTGCGCCGCCGTCTTGCGCCAGCGCCGCGCCGAGCGGCAAAATGATCAGTGCGGCAAGCAACTTCAGGCGCATGGGCCTCATTCCCCTTTTGCAATGCGAGATCGCGGCTTATCCCCTGGACACGGCCGGGGCAATGCGCCGGCGGCCGGCGGGAGAGAGACCAGGCGTGAAGCCGCTGATCACCCAATTCGGAGTGCTTCCCTATCGCCTCGACCCGGACAAGGGCGTGCAGTTCCTGCTCGTCACGTCGCGCGACACCGGCCGCTGGGTGATCCCCAAGGGCAATCCGATGCCGCGGCTGCGCGGCCACGAGACGGCGATGCACGAAGCCTATGAGGAGGCCGGCGTCGACGGCGACATGTCGCGCGAGCCGATCGGCTCATTCTCCTACGACAAGCAGCGCCGCTCGGGCGATCCGGTCGAGGCGCGGGTCACCGTCTATGCCTTGCTCGTGACCCGCCAGCATTTCGCCTGGCCGGAGCGCGGCCAGCGCAACGCCCGCTGGTTCGATCGGCGCAAGGCCGTGCTTTCGGTCGACGAGCCCGAGCTCAAGGCGCTGATCGAAAGCTTCGATCCGGCCAATGCGGGGCTTGCCGGGCGTAGCGCAGCCACTATGGGAGGCAGCCGATTCGGCAAGGGGGTCAGCATGCTGAAGTTCGTTCGCGCGATCATGCCGAAGGAGGACCGCTTCTTCGACATGTTCGAGCGCCACGCGCAGGTCCTCGTCGCCGGCGCCGACGCGATGACGAAGATGTTCGCCGGCGAGGAGGGGATCGCCGAATCCTGCCGCCGCATCGCCGAGCATGAGCATGCCGCCGACGACGTCACCCGCGACGTGCTGGTCGCGGTGCGCCGCTCGTTCATCACTCCGTTCGACCGCAGCGCGATCACCGCGCTCGCCGGATCGATGGACGACGCGATCGACGAGATGTGGCAGACCGCCAAGGCGATCACCCTCTACGAGGTGACGAGCTTCGAGCCGCAGATGAAGGAGATGAGCGCGCTCGCCTCCGAGGCGGCCGCGCTGGTGCTCGAGGCGGTGCCGCTGATGCGCAACATCGGCCGCAACGCGACCCGGCTGCACGAGATCACCGAGAAGATCGTCCATCTCGAGGGCCGGGCCGACGGCCTCTACAGCGCCGGCCTCAAGGCGCTGTTCCAGGCGCACGGCGCCGAGCGGCCGATGGCCTTCTTCGTCGGCCGCGAGGTCTATCGCCACCTCGAGCGGGTGCTCGACGGCTTCGAGGACGTCGCCGACGAGATCCAGGGCATCGTGATCGATCACGCCTGATGGACGGCTACACCCTTCACCATCGTCGCCCTGATCGGCGTCGCCCTGGCGTTCGATTTCCTGAACGGCCTGCACGACGCCGCCAATTCGATCGCGACCGTGGTCTCGACCCGGGTGCTGAGCCCGCAAATGGCGGTGATCTGGGCCGCCTTCTTCAACTTCATCGCCTTCCTCTTCTTCAGCCACGCGGTGGCGACCACGATCGGCAAGGGGATCATCGATCCGGCGATCGTCACCCCGGCGGTGATCTTCGGCGCGCTGATGGGCGCGATCATCTGGAATCTGCTCACCTGGTTCCTCGGCATCCCGTCGAGCAGCAGCCACGCCCTGGTCGGCGGCCTGGTCGGCTCGGGCGTCGCCGCGGGCGGCTTCAGCGTCGTCGTCGCCTGGGGCGTGATCAAGACCGCCTTGTTCATCTTCCTCGCGCCGATCCTCGGCATGGCGATGGCGATCGTGCTGGTGGTCGCTCACCTCCTGGCTGTTCAAGCCGGTCGCGGCGAGCACCTCCGACCGCGTCTTCCGCCGCCTGCAGCTGGTCTCGGCCGCCGCTTACTCGCTCGGCCACGGCGCCAATGACGCGCAGAAGACGATGGGGATCATCACCGTCCTGCTCTTCTCGCAGGGCCTGCTGCACGGCGAGTTCCATGTGCCGTTCTGGGTGGTGATCACCTGCCAGGCGGCGATGGGCCTCGGCACGCTGATGGGCGGCTGGCGGATCGTCCACACCATGGGCTCGAAGATCACCCGGCTGACCCCGCACCAGGGCTTCTGCGCGGAGACGGGCGGCGCCTTCATGCTGTTCGGCGCGACCGCCTTCGGCATCCCGGTCTCGACCACCCACACCATCACCGGCGCGATCATGGGCGTCGGCGCGGCGCGGCGCGCCTCGGCGGTGCGCTGGGGCGTCGCCGGCAACATCGTCGTCGCCTGGTTCCTGACCATCCCCGCCTCGGCCCTGGTCGCCGCGTTGTTCTACGGGCTGACCCGGCTGTTCTAGGCGCTCAGCACTCCACCACGTTGACGGCGAGGCCGCCGAGGCTGGTTTCCTTGTAGCGCTCGTTCATGTCGAGGCCGGTCTTGCGCATCGTCTCGATCACCTGGTCGAGGCTGACCCGGTGCGAGCCGTCGCCGACCAGAGCGAGCCGCGAGGCCTCGATCGCCTTGACCGCGCCGACCGCGTTCCTTTCGATGCACGGCACCTGGACGAGGCCGCCGACCGGGTCGCAGGTCAGCCCGAGATTGTGCTCCATGCCGATCTCGGCGGCGTTCTCGACCTGGCCCGGCGTGCCGCCCAGGGCCGCGGTCAGCCCGGCGGCGGCCATCGAGCAGGCGACGCCGACCTCGCCCTGGCAGCCGACCTCGGCGCCCGAGATCGAGGCATTCTCCTTGAACAGCGAGCCGATCGCCGCGGCGGTCAGCAGGAAGACGCGCACGCCCTCGTCGGTCGCCCGCGGGGTGAAGCGCTGATAGTAGCGCAGCACCGCCGGGACGATGCCGGCGGCGCCGTTGGTCGGCGCGGTCACCACCTTGCCGCCCGCCGCATTCTCCTCGTTGACCGCCAGCGCCCACAAATTGACCCAGTCGATCACCGTCAGCGGGTCCTGCAGCGCCCGCTCGGCGCGCTCGGTCAGCAGCCGGTAGAGCGCCGGCGCCCGCCGCTTGACGTTGAGCCCGCCGGGCAGGATGCCGCCCGAGGCCATGCCGCGGTCGATGCAGGCCGACATCGCCGCGGTGATCGCATCGAGCCGGGCGTCGATCTCCGCGTCGGAGAGCGCCGCCCGCTCATTGGCGCGGGCGATGTCGGCGATGCTCATCTCCTCGCGCGCGGCGATGGCGAGCAATTGCTCGCCCGAGCTGTAGCGCCACGGCACGTCCCAGGCGCCTTCGGGCGGGGCGTTGCGCGCCACCTCGGCCTCGCCGACCACCGCGCCGCCGCCGACCGAATAGGAGACGGCGCTGGCCAGCGCGGCCCCGCTTGGGTCGAAGGCGGTGAAGCGCATGCCGTTGCTGTGGTGCGGCAGCCGCTCGCGCTGCAGGAACCTGAGGTCGCCCGCTTCGTCGAAGTCGATCTCCCTGCTGCCGCCGAGCGCGATCCGGCCGGTCTCGCGGATTCGCGCGACCGTCCGCTCGGCCGCGTCCGGGTCGATCCGGTCCGGGCGCTCGCCCGACAGGCCGAGCAGCACCGCGCGATCGGTCGCGTGGCCCTTGCCGGTCAGCGCCAGCGAGCCGTACAGGTCGACCTGGACGCGATCGGTGGCGGCGAGCGTTTCGTCCTGCCGCAGCTTCTCGACGAAGCGGCAGGCGGCCGTCATCGGCCCCATCGTGTGCGAGCTGGAAGGACCGACCCCGATCTTGAACAAGTCGAAGACGCTGCAGACCAATATCTCTCTCCTGCGCGGCGCCCATGGGCCGGAAGCGGCCCGGTGGCAAGCGTGAACGGCCCGTTCGTCCTGCTCGACGACGCCCGCCCCGGCGGGCGGGCGCTGCTGTTCGCCGATCCCTCCCGGATCATCGAAACCCGCGACCCGGAAGAAGTTCCGGACTGCCTCGAGCGGCTCCGCGGCGCGGAGGCGGCCG
Organism: uncultured Alphaproteobacteria bacterium; assembly: GCA_963826805.1. Lineage (GTDB taxonomy): Bacteria > Pseudomonadota > Alphaproteobacteria > Sphingomonadales > Sphingomonadaceae > Allosphingosinicella. Next base: position 1,375,355 of record CAWGYE010000005.1, on the reverse strand, counting down.
GCTTCCTCGCTTATGAGGCGGGCCACGCGCTGGAGGCGAAGCTGGCGCCGCTGCGCCGCGCGGCCCGGCCCGGCGAGCCGCCCTTGCTCTGGTTCGGCCTGTTCGGCGCGGCGCGGGAGATCGACGTCGCCGGCTTCCTCCCGGATCCCGCCGGCGCCTGGGCGGGGCGCGCCCTGCCGCTGATCAGCCGGGCCGAATATGAGGCGGCGCTGGCCGCGGTGAAGGCGCATATCGCTGCCGGCGACATCTACCAGGCGAACCTCACCTTCGCCGCCGAAGTGCCGGTCGCCGGCCCCCCGCTCGCGCTCTACGCCGCGCTGAGGGCGCGGGCGCAGAGCGGGCCACTCGGCGATCGTGTTCACCGGCGCGCACTGGATCCTGAGCTTCTCGCCCGAATTGTTCTTCACGCTCGAAGGGGGGCGGGTGACGACCCGGCCGATGAAGGGCACGGCGGCGCGCGAGGCCGATCCGGCCCTGTTCCGCGACGACCCCAAGCAGCGCGCCGAGAATCTGATGATCGTCGATCTCTTGAGGAACGACCTCTCGCGGGTCGCGGCGACCGGCTCGGTCGCGGTCCCCGAGCTGTTCGCGGTCGAGACCTATCCGACCATCCTGCAGCTGACCTCGACCGTCACCGCCGAGCTGGAGCCGGAGCTTGGGCCGGTCGACCTCCTCCGGGCCCTCTATCCCTGTGGCTCGATCACAGGCGCGCCCAAGATCCGCGCGATGGAGATCATCGCCGCGCTCGAGGCGAGCCCGCGCGGGCCCTATTGCGGCGCGATCGGGAGGCTTGCGCCGGACGGCGAAGCCGCGTTCAATGTCGCCATCCGGACGCTGACGCTCGGGGCCGGCGGCAGCGGCGCTGCCGTCGCCCGGCTGGGGCTGGGGTCCGGCATCGTGGCCGACAGCAGCGCCGGCGAGGAATGGCGCGAATGTCTGGCGAAGGGGGCGTTCGTGGAGACGCAAAGGCGGTTCGACCTCATCGAGACGATGCGCTTCGACCCGCAGGACGGCGTCGCGGAGCTCGACCGCCACCTCGCCCGGATCAAGGCCAGCGCCGAAGCGCTCGATTTCCCGTTCGACCGCCACGAGGCGCGCAACGACCTCCAGGCCGCGACCTTCCGGGCCGGGCCGAGCAAGGTCAGGATGGCGCTCTCGAAGAGCGGCGCGCTCGCGATCGAGATGCGACCGCTCCCGCCGGCGCCGGCCGAGCCGGTCGAGGTGGCGGTGGTGCCGCGGCCCGTCCCGCCGGACGATTTCCGGCTCGCCCACAAGACCAGCGACCGCGCCTTCCTCGACGAGGCGCGGCGCGCCGCCGGCGGCTTCGAAGTGCTGTTCCGCGACGCCGAGGGCTTCCTGACCGAGGGCAGCTTCACCAGCCTGTTCGTCGAGAAGGGGGGCCGGCTGGTCACGCCGCCGCTCGCGCGGGGGCTGCTGCCCGGCGTGCTGCGCGCCCGCCTGATCGAGGAGCGCAGGGCCGAGGAAGGCGACCTCACCGAGGCCGATCTCGCTTCGGGCTTCTTCATCGGCAATGCGGTGCGCGGGCTCGTTCGTGCGAGGTTAAGGTCGACGGTCGCAGGGGCGGCGGCATGAAGCTCGACCGACGCGCCTTGCTCGGCTTCGGCGGCGCCGCGATGGTCGCCGCGGTCGCCCTCACCCTGCCCGGCGGCGGCGGTGCGGACGCCCGCCCCGGCCGCTTCCCGTTCCGGCTCACCGACGCCGAGTGGCGCCGGCGCCTGTCCCCTGCCCGCTATGCGGTGCTTCGCCAGGCGGAGACCGAGCGGGCCGGCTCCTCCCCGCTCGATCGCGAGCATCGCCGCGGCACCTTCCGCTGCGCCGGCTGCGGCCATCCGCTTTTCTCCTCGGCCGCCAAGTTCGAGAGCGGCACCGGCTGGCCCAGCTTCTTCCGGCCGCTGCCCCGGGCAGTCGCCACCCGCGCCGACACCAGCCTCGGCATCCGCCGCACCGAGGTGCTGTGCGCCAATTGCGGCGGCCATCTCGGCCACCTCTTCGACGACGGCCCGCGCCCCACCGGCCTGCGCTACTGCATGAACGGCCTCGCGATGACCTTCCGCCCGGCCTGATCCTCCCTTCGAAATCGAGGCGAGGACTAGGCGGCGATCGGGAACCTCAGCAACCGGTCCTGCACCGGCACCAGCGCCTCGGCGCGGGGGCCGACGGCGCGGACGATCTCCGGGTGATGGGCGTCGAGGCCGCCGGTCAGCGTGCCGAAGGCGGGCAGGATCAGCTTGCTCGCCGTGGCGACGAAGCAGCGGCGCGAGACCAGCCGGCCGCGATGGCTGACCCGCAATTTGGGGTGGAAATGGCCGCTGAGCTCGGGCCGGGTTTCGGCCGGGTCTGCCTCGTGGCGCAGCACCAGGCCGTCCACCTCGGCCTCGTCGACGATCTCGCCGCCGATGAACCGGTGCGGGCTGCCCCGCAGCCCGCAGCCATGCGCGGGGCGCATGGCGGCCGGTTCATGATCGGCGAAGCCCGGATCGTGATTGCCGGCGATCCAGGTCCAGCGCGTCGCGCCGGTCAGCGCCAGCAGCTGCGCGCGCGCCTCTTCCGGCAGCCGCTCGCAGCCCATCCGGTCGTGGAAGCTGTCGCCGAGGCACCAGATCTCCTCGGCGGCGGTGGCGGCGGCGATCAAGGCGAGGTCGGCGAGCGTGGCGATCGAATCGTAGGGCGGCAGCATCTGCCCGCCGGCGGCGAACCAACTCGCTTTCTCGAGGTGCAGATCGGCGACCAGCAGCGCCCGCCGCGCCGGCCAGAACAAGGCCCCCTGCGGCAGCGCCATCAGCTCGTGCCCACAGAACGAAAAGCGAACCATGGCTCCGCTATAAAGCGGCCGCGGCGCGGTTCAAGCGGGTCGAGGTCAGAACCAGGCGGCGAGATAGGCGGCCGCGTCGGCGCGGGTCGTCCAGAAGACGAGCCCGCCGGCAAGGAAGCCCTGACCGACCAGCGCGAACGGATTGAGCAGCTTGTTCCAGACTTTCGCCATGTCCTTCGCTCCGGCAGCCCATCTGCCCGAGCAAAGCTAAACCGAAGCTGAACTCACTCTTTGGGCTTCTTCGTGTCGAGCGACGGCAGCCAGATCTCGACCAGCTTCAGGAGGCTGAGCAGCGCGAAGCCGAGCAGGGCGGCGACCGCGACCAGCCGGTACTGGCCGGCGCCGCAGGCGATGCCGATCGCGCAGGCGACCCAGATGTTCGCCGCGGTCGTCATGTTCACGACATTGGCGCCGCGCACGAAGATCACGCCGGCGGCGATGAAGCCGATCGCCTGGGAAAGGCCCTGGATGGCGCGCAGCGGATCGGGCGAGAAATGGTCGCTCCTGAGCTGCACGGTCAGCATCAGCGAGGAGGCCATGATGACGGCCGAGCTCAGCGCCACCAGCGCGTGGGTGCGGATGCCGGCCTCATGGCCCTGTAGCTCGCGGTCGAGGCCGAGCAGGCCGCCGATCAGCGAGGCGAGGCCGAGCCGGAGCGACAGCTCGGTCCAGGAGAAGAGCGCGAGCGGATCATGATCGAACATCCGCCCCCAATGCGAATCCGGCGCCGGAAGTTCCGGCGCCGGATGTGCCAGAGCCCTCCCCCTTGATGGGGGAGGGTTGGGTGGGGGTGGACTCGCCGGAAACGCTCAGGCCTTCAACGAGGTTCACCCACCCCAAACCCCTCCCCATCGAGGGGAGGGGCTGATCGGGCTTAGGCGGCGTTTGCCGCCTCGATCTCGACCGGGGCGGGGACGCTCCCGTCGATCTCGATCTTGCGCGGCTTCATCGCCTCGGGGACCTCGCGGGCCAGCGCGATGCGGAGCAGGCCGTCGGCCAGCTCGGCGCCGGTCACCCGGACGAAGTCGGCGAGCTCGAACTTGCGCTCGAACGCGCGGGTGGCGATGCCGACGTGCAGGAAGCTGCCGTCGCGGCTGCGCTCGTCGGCCTTGCGGCCGGAGATGGTCAGCAGGTTCTGGTGGGCGACGATCTCGATCTCGCTCTGCTTGAAGCCGGCCACGGCGAGCGTGATCCGGTAGCTGTCGTCACCGAGCTTCTCGATGTCGAAGGGCGGATAATTGTCCTGCTCCGCGCGGTTGGCATTTTCGAGGAAGTCGAAAAGCCGGTCGAAGCCGACGGTGGAGCGGCGATAGGGGGAAAAGTCGTAACCACGCATGTTCATGTCCTCCATTGAGCAACATCATGTTCGGGGTCGCCTTATGGCCAACCCCTTGGGAAACAGGCCGGAAACCCGACCGGGGCCGTTCCGACGACGCTGATTTAGGAGGAGGACTCCGGCTTTCAAGCGCGTTATCGAAGAAAGCCTACCTACTCCCCAAGCCGGGAAGGGGGTGCTAAGTGACCTGCACCGGTCGCGAGGGAATGATTCCGCCGGGCGCCGAGCGCAGGAAGGCACATGCTGGACAGGGTCACGGAGTCACTCCTCGGGAGCTTCTCGACCGAGAATGGCCTAGGCGAATTGCCAGAAGACAAGCGATTTGAGCACTTCGCCGCGTTCTCCGTGATCCGCCGGCACTACAGCCGAGCATTCAAGACTGACGATGTCGTTTTGGGTGGCGGCGGCGACACTGGCATCGACGCCATTGCCGTCATCGTTAATAACCAGCTCGTAACTGATATAGACAGCGTACGGGAGATCGCGGCACAAAACGACTATCTGGAACCTGTCTTCATTTTCGTTCAGGCAGAACGAAGCGCTGCTTTTGATGGCGCAAAAATAGGAACTTTCGGCTTCGGCGTTGTCGATTTCTTTTTGAAGAACCCGGCGCTCCCGCGAAGCCCGGAGGTCACCGAACTTGCTGCAATAACGGATGTAATACTTGGTGACTTCGCTCACATCCTAAGGCCAGCACGTTGCTATCTATATTACGTTACAACGGGTCTGTGGGCAAATGACGCGAACCTAGTGGCTCGGCGTGAGAATGTAATCAATGATATAAATGTGCTGTCAATTTTCCATTCGGTTGATTTCCACTGCATCGGCGCAACTGACCTGCACTCGATGTACAGAAAGACCAAGTCACCTGTAAGTCGCCAATTTCTCTTTGATCGTCGGGTTGAGATTCCTGCTACGGCGGGCGTCATTCAGTCCGCCATCGGCTTTCTGCCCTTCTCGGAGTTTAAGAAGTTGCTTACCGATGAAAGCGGTTCAGAAATGTTGACCAGTATATTTGAAGATAATATCCGCGACTGGCAGGGGTATAAGACCGTAAACTCTGGTATACGTGATACCTTGCGCTCAGATGATAAATCCAAGTTTGTGCTAATGAATAATGGCGTTACCATTGTCACACGGGGATTGACCAGAGTAGGAGAGATCTTTACTATTACTGACTATCAGATAGTCAATGGATGCCAGACAAGTAACGTTCTCTTTGAGCAAAGAGATATTATTGATGAGAGCGTGCAGATTCCGTTTCGCCTAGTTCACACCGAAGAAGAAAATGTGAAAGAGCTTATTACTAATGCTACCAACAGTCAGACTGTAATCAAGCCGGATCAGTTTGCCTCTGGAAAACAATTCGCACGCGGATTGGAAATGTTTTTTGCAACGTTCCCAGAGGAGCATCGTCTCTATTATGAACGTCGGGACGGACAGTATGATCGTGGCCCAGAGCCCAAAGTTAGAGTTATTGATACCCCGACAATCCTGCGTAGCTATGCATCCATTTTCAAGGAGATACCTCACGCGGCCACTCGAAGCTACCGTTCCATCCGAGATGAGATCGGTGAAACGATATTCGTTCAAGGCGACAAGGAGCTAGGCTATTATTACGCGGCCTACGCGTGGTTCGTTCTCGATTCCTATTTCCGGGGCAAGGTCATAGACCCGTCCTATAAGTCCGCGCGATACCATATGCTGCTCGCCGTACACCTGTTGATAGATCCATCTCCAGCGCCGCGCCGCAATTCCGCGGCGATGGAGAATCGGTCCGCTAAGGCGCTGGACATGCTTTGGGACGCCTCCGCTGCAGAAAAAGTGTTCAAACGGGCTGCTAACCTGATCCTCAAGATTACCGGCGGCAATCTGGATCGGGACAACGTCCGGACAGAGGCGATCACCGAGCAGATCATAGCCCACTTCCGGAAGCCATCTAAGCAGGCGGCAGTCAGTTAACTCGGTTTCCGGACAACCAATGTGGGGCTGAGTGTGCGGACGGCATTTGCTCTCGCCCGCTGTGGAACTGTCTGTAAATACGTCAAGTATCGTAGCGCCTTTTCAGGCCTTGGCGGCGGGCACCTGCGCGGCGACGGTCGCGGCGAGCTCGTCGATGCCGAACGGCTTGCGCAGCACCGGCACCTCGGCGCCGCACGCGGCCTCGATCTGGTCGGTCTCGGCGAAGCCGGTGACGAATACGATCGGCAGGCCGGGAAAGCGGGCGCGGACCTCGCGGGCGAGTTCGGCGCCGTTCATCCCGGGCATTGCGAAATCGATCAGCATCAGGTCGGGGATGCCGCTTTCCAGGGCCTCGAGGGCCTGCTCGGCGCCGGCCAGCGTCTCGACCCGATGCCCGAGGCTGACCAGCGAATCGGCGAGGAACTCGCGCACGTCGGCATCGTCGTCGACCACCAGCACGCGCGCCCCGGCCTGGGCCGCGGGGACGTGGCCGCCGGTCCCCTCCGCCTCACTTTCCTCCTCGCCGCCCTCGGCGCGCGGCAGCAGCAGGCTGACGACCGTGCCTTCGCCTTCCCTGCTCTCGATCCTCAGCGTGCCGCCCGACTGGCGGACGATGCCGTAGACCTGGGCGAGGCCGAGGCCGGTGCCCTTGCCGAGCGGCTTGGTCGAGAAGAACGGCTCGACGGCGCGCGCGGCGACCTCGGCGGTCATGCCCTGGCCGGTGTCGGCGACGGCGATGCGGACATAGTCCCCGGCCTCGATGTCGATGCTGTCCGGCTCGCGGCTGAGCCCGGTCGCGACGGTGAGCGTGCCGCCGTCGGGCATCGCGTCGCGCGCGTTGATGGCGAGATTGAGGATCGCATTCTCGAGCTGGTTCTCGTCGCACAAAGCGAGCCCGGCGTCCGGATCGAGCATCGTCCGGACCGCGATCGCGCCGCCGAGCGTGTGCTCGAGCATCAGCCGCATCGCCTCGATCACCCGGTTGACGCGGACCGGCACCATCCGGATCCGCTGGATCCGCGAGAAAGCGAGCAGCTGCGAGGTCAGCTTGGCGCCGCGCCGGCTCGATTCGAGCGCGGTTTCGGCGACCCGCTTCAGCCTGGTATCGTCGAGCGAGCGGACCAGGATTTCGAGCCCCCCGATCACCGGGGTGAGCAGGTTGTTGAAGTCGTGCGCGATGCCGCCGGTCAGCTGGCCGACCGCCTCCATCTTCTGCGCCTGGCGGAGCGCTTCCTCGGCCCGCTCGCGCTCGCCGACCTCCGCCTGCAGCCGGTCCAGCGCGGCGGAGAGATCCGCGGTGCGCTCGGCGACGCGGGCCTCGAGCACCTCGGCCGCCTCCTTCCATTCGGTGATGTCGTGGGCCGCCCCGATGAACCCGACATGCTCGCCGCCCGGCCCCCAGCGCGGCTGCGAGACCGAGCGCAGCCAGCGCCACGCGCCGTCGCCGCGGCGGAAGCGACCTTCCAGCACGAAGGTATCGAGCGTCGCTTCGCCGGCGACCGATTCGGCGAGGATGCGGGCCTGGTCGTCCGGGTGGATGATCGTGCGCCAGTCATAGTCGACCGCTGCCTGATAGGTGATGCCGAGGAAGTCGACATAGGCGCGGTTGACGAAGCTGCGCTTGCGGTCGAGCTTGGTCACCCACATCGGCACCGGCGCCGAATTCGGCGATCAGCCGGAACCGCTCCTCGCTCTCGCGCAGCCGTTCCTCGCTGACCTCGTCGACGCCGATCGCGATCACCACGCCGAAAATGCCCTCCGGCGCGCCGCTCTCGCCGATCACCGGATGGTAGCAGGAGGTGACCCAGGCGGTCTCCTCGCGGCCGTGGCGCTTCAGCGGGCGCGGCGCCGATTCCATGAAGATGGTCTCGCCGGCGAGCACGCGCTCGGCATTGCCGCCGACCACCTCCCAGATGTCCGCCCAGATGTCCTTGAGCGGCCGCCCCAGCGCGGGCCGGCGGTCGCCGAGGATCTCGCCGTAGCTGTCATTGTGGATGACCAGGAGGTCCGGCCCCCAGGCGGCGAGCATCGGGATGTTCGAGCCGAGCACGATGCCGGCGACGGTCTTCAGCGCCTGCGGCCAGCCCTGCATCGGGCCGAGCGGCGTCGCCGCCCAGTCCTGCGCCCGCGCCGCCGTGTCGGTCGGCCCGACCGCGACCGCATAGGGCCGCTGGAAGGCCGGGTCCGGCTGGGAAGGCCTATCCATCAGACGCAACGCTCCACGCTCACCGCCCCCTCGCGGAAGCCTAGCGCCGCGCCGCGCCGGCCTCAACCTGCCGCAGCACGCGCAGCAGGTTGCCGCCCATGATCTTGGCGATGTCGCCATCGCTGATTCCTTCGCGGCGAAGGCGCGCGGTAATGCGGGGAAGTGCAGCCACGTCCTCCATCCCAATCACTCCGCCCCCTCCGTCCCAGTCCGCCCCGAGCCCGACATGATCCACCCCCATCACCGCTATCGCGTGCATCAGCCCGCGCATGAACAGCTCGAAATCCGCCGTCGTATAGGGCCGCTGGGCGTCGAGCGCGGCCTTGTCGGCGAGCAGCCGGCGGCGCTCCTCGGGATTGAGCAGGTGCCAGCGCGCCTGGCGCTCCTCGATCGCGGTGCGCTCGTCTGAGCTGTCGTGCGCGACCAGGAAGATCGAATTCATGAACATCACCCCGCCGGCCCGCGCCAGCCGCCGCATGCGCTCATCGTCGAGGTTGCGGCGATGATCGAAGATCGCCTTCGGTCCCGAATGGGAGAGGATGATCGGCACCCGGGAGAGCTCGAGCATCTGGTCGAAGGCGGCGTCGGACGAATGGCTGGCATCGACCACCAGCCCAAGCCGGTTCATCTCCGCCACCCATTGCCGGCCGAGCGGGGAAAGCCCGTTCCAGCGCGCTTCGCCGGTGGCCGAATCGGCGAGCTGGTTGGTGCGGCTGTGCACCGGCCCGGCCATGCGCACGCCGAGCCGGTGGAAGGTGGTGAGCAGCGTGAGGTCGCCGCCCAGCGGCCAGCTGTTCTCGATCGAGAGGAAGGCGATCCTCCTGCCCTCGCGGTGCAGCCGCTCGGCGTCGGCGGCGGTCAGCGCGAGGCCCATCCGGTCGCGATTCTCGCCGATCACCCGGTGGATCGCCGCCGCCCGCACCAGGGCGGCGTCGCGCGCCCCGGCATAGCCGGCGGGAGTCAGCTCGCCCTGGCGCGTGTAAATGACGAAAAAGCCGCCATCGAGCCCGCCCTCGGCCATCCGGGGAAGGTCGACCTGGCTGCCGTCCCAGTCGTAGCGGTGGCGCTCGGCGAAGTCCCAGCGCCCGTCGTCGAAGCGCACCGGCGTGTCGAGATGGGTGTCGAGCACGAGCATCCGCTCGTGCGCCAGCCGGTCCTGGGCACCGACATCGGGCTGCTGCGCCGAGGCGGGGATGGCGAGCAGGATCATCAGCGCGGGGATCAGGAGGATGCGCATCCGGCCTCCGCCAAAGGGTCCGTACGGTCGATGCGTCATGTCTTTAGGTCGAGGTCGTCGAGCTTGTCGAGGCCGCCGCGCAGCGATTCGGCCGATTGGCCCAGCGCCCGCGCGATCAGGGCGGCCTTGAGCTCGCCGACCGATCCCTGGTCGGCGCCGCAATCGTTGCAGCGGATCGGCGCCTCCTCCTGCGCGCCGCCCGGCAGGCTGTAATTGGCGCTGCCGCAGGCCTCGCAGTGGATTTCGACCGAAACGTCCATCTTCCGCTTGTCCTTTGTGCCGAACCGACGCGCGTGCCCCGCTTCGATCCGGTACATAGCGTCGCGTTCCGACAAAGTGGACGGACTTTTCCTCTTATGTTAGGCGGTTGTCCGATTGAGTGAACGAGATCGGGGTGGATTCGCGTGCCGAGAGTATATTGGTTCAAGTTTGTCGACCGCAACGGTGGTGCCTTTCCGCCGCGGGAGCAGGACATCTTCGCCGACCAGAGCGAACTGGTCGCCTTCAATCGCGTCTTCCATGGCCGGTCCGGCCAGAGCGGCTCCGGCCCGGCCCGGGCCACGCCGGCGCCGGCCGCCGCGCCGCAGCCCGCGCGGGCCGACCCGCTCGATCTCGTCTTCACGATTGGCATCGGCCCGGCGGCCGAGCGGCCGATCGTGCGCGAATCGGCGTTCGTCGCGCCGACGCCGGCCCCGGTGGACGCCCATCCCTCGGCCATCGACCTGGTCGACCCGGTGCGCTCGCTCGATACCGCTCTGGGGCAGGTGATCGTCACCGACGCCCGCGAATCGGCCACCGGGCCCGGCCCGGCCGCGCTGGAAAGCGACGAGTCCGACCGGGTGACGATGGTGCATTTCGGCGCGTCCGAGTCGGTGCGCGTCAACGGCGCCGCGGTGCCGCCGTTCGAAGGCAACGGCTTCGTCGACATCGTCGCCGCCTTCACCGATCATATCGACGGGGGCGGCCAGAGCAGCCTCATCTGGGACGCCTTCAGCATGAACGTGCTCGGCGACGTCGACCTGCCGACGCTGGGCGCCGGCGACGACGACGTGCTCGAGCTGGCAGGCGATTTCTCGGCGGGCTTCGATCTGCCGGGCCAGGCCTTCGGCCTCGATTCGATCGTCACCCGCGCCGGCAACGACTATAATCTGGTCGCCAACGACAACAATGTCGATGCGGGCGACACCATGACCGTGAACGGCATGCCGCTCGGCGCGGACAATCACGTCATGTTCGACGGCAGCGCCGAGACCGACGGCCGCTTCGAGTTCCTCGGCAGCGCCGGCGACGACTTCTTCTTCGGCGGCGCCGGCGACGACCGCATCCTCGGCCTCGGCGGCGCCGACTCCCTCACCGGCGGCGGCGGCAGCGACATCTTCGTCTATTCGAGCGCCCGCGAATCGAGCGGCGCCGATTACGACACCATCGCCGATTTCGATCCGGCCGCGGATCGCATCGACCTGCCCGGCGCGGTCGCCGGCTTCGGTGCGGCGATCGAGGGCGGCTCGCTCTCCACCGCCACCTTCGACGACGATCTCGCCGCGGTGCTCGGCGATCTCGGCGCCGCCCAGGCGGTCTGGTTCGCGCCCGACGCCGGCGACCTCGCCGGCCAGGTCTTCCTGATCGTCGACGGCAACGACCAGCCGGGCTATCAGCCGGGCGAGGATTTCGTGTTCGCGGTCGGGGGCGCCCCGCTCGAGGACCTGACCGGCCACACCGACATCTTCATCTAGAGGTCGCGCCGCTCCAGTCGTGCCAGCAGCGCCGCCAGCCGGTCGGCGCTGGCCTGCACCTCGCCCTGATCGGGAAGGTCGGCGCGCGCCCTGGGCGGCGAGGCCGCGACCTCGACTAGGTTGACCGCCTCGTTGGGATCGTCGCGAAGGTCGTACATCTCCCATTCCTGCGGCGTCCGGCCGGACGGGTCGAAATAGCGGGCGAGCTTGTAGTCGCTGGTGCGGACGCAGCGGACATGGTTGGGCTGCTTGACCGCACCGGGCGACAGCGCGACCGGCCCCTTGCCGTGCCGGCCCTCGCGCACCGCCTCGACCACCTGCTGATAGACGGCGAACTCCTCATAGCTGTGCTTGTCCTGCGCGGTCCGCGACGGCGGCAGCGGCTCGGTGATCGCGTCGTCGGTGATGAACAACACGCCCTCGCGGACCTCGCCGTCGGGCTCGATCACCGGCAGCTCGGCGCCGTCGCGGGCGAGCGCCCGTTCGATGATTCCGGAGAGGTCGACGCCCGGCAGCGGCGGCACCGGCCGGCTCTGCGCCAGCTCGGTGCCGATCGCGGCCCGCTGCCCGGCGTCGACGCCGGCGAAGCCGAGCACGGTCGGGAGGATGTCGATGTGGCTGGTGAGCGCGTCGAGCTGCGCCGGATCGGGCGCCAGCGTCCCGGCCTTTGCCTCCGAGCCGCTGCCGCCGGGAAAGCGCACCACGACCGGCACGTGCAGCGCCTCCTGATAGGCGGTGTACCATTTCTCCAGCATCATGCCGTGGGCGGCGCCATATTCGCCATGGTCGGCGAGGAAGATGACGATGGTGTTGTCCGCCTGCCCCGATTCCTCGAGCGCGGTCAGCACCGCGTCGATGTGCACGTCGACCACCGCGTGCAGCCAGGCGTAAAGCTGCAGGAACAGCAGGCAGTTCGCCTCCGGGCCGGGATCGTCGGCGAGCTGGAAGGGTATGCAGCTCTTCAGCGACAGCGCCACCGCCGCGTCGTCGGCATTGTCGCCACCGCCCTGCGGCAGGCCGTTGACGATGTTGAACCCGCCCTTGGCGGCGAGCGCCAGCCCGACCTTGTAGGCGGCCTCGTGCTGGCAGGTCGGCTTGTCGGCCAAGGATTCGTTCTGGGTCGGCGACGGCTTGGCGCAATTCTGCGGAAAGCCCTCCGGGTTGAGCGCGAGCTGGATGGTGCCGGCGACCGGCGGCGGCGTCTGCTCGCCCTGCGCCGGCACCGTCAGCGGCCCGAAGATCGGCTGGGTGCCGGTCGCCGAACCGGGGTCGGGCAGCGCCTGGGCGATCACGCCCGGATAGGTGGCGATGTCGTGCGGATTGGTGAAGGAAGCGACCGCGAACCAGGGCGGGATCGAGTCCGTGTCGGGGCCTGTCGTGTCCGGATCCTCGGCCTCCATCGAGGCGTAGGCGCGGTTGTAGTTGAGCGCCAGGCCCTGGCGGCGGAGGAAGGCGCAGGCGCTGTCGGTGAAGCCCGCGTCGCGATAGACGCCGAGATTGTTCGGCTGGGCGCCGTGCGGCTCGGGATAGCTCTGCTCCCAATTGTCGAAGCCGTAGCGCTTCAGGCTGTGCTCGGGCGGGTTGGAGACGTGCCACTTGCCGAAATAATGGGTGGTGTAGCCGGCCTCGCGCAGCCAGGCGCCGAGCGTCGGGATGCCGTCCGCCTCCAGCCAGGGGAAATTGGGCGAATCGCCATTCTTGAACAGGCCGTCGGTCTGGGTGACGCCGGTCCTGGTCCCATATTGGCCGGTATAGATGACCGCGCGGCTCGGCGTGCAGGCCGAGGCGGCGATGGTGTGGTTGCGCAGCACCACTGCATTGTCGCGCAACTTCAAGAGGCCGGGGAAGAACTTGGCATAAGGGTTGGTCTCGTCGACAATGCCCTGGAAGCCGAGGATCTGCTTCAGCGGCTCGGCGAAGCCGCCGTCGGGACCGTAGGAGAAACGCGGGAAGCGATATTGGTCGCAGGTGATCAGCAGGATATTCGGCCGCGTGTTGTTCTTGCCGCTCGACATGGTTTTCCTCCCCCTGTTCAGCGACTCGCCTCTATATCAGGGTGGAGGTCGGTTCGGAGACTGTTTCTTGAACACGAGCAGCGACCCGGAGCCTCGTGACGACTGCCGTAATATTACGGTATTCAGTCCATCTTCATTGCGATTTCGGCGAGCGCCTCGGCCTCGATCAGCAGGCTGTCGTCGACCGTGCCGGTGGCGGTGCGCTCGCGGCCGATGATCACCAGCACGGGCACCGCCATCGGCGAGACGCGGTCGAGCCTCGCATGCACCATCGTCCCCTGCGCGCGATCGAGCAGGGAGGCGAGCCGGCCGACGTCGGTCATCTTGGCGCGGGCGTCCGCCCAGGCCGCCTTCAGCAGCAGATGGTCGGGCTCGTAGCGGCGCAGCACGTCGTAGATGAGGTCGGTCGAGAAGGTGACCTGCCTGCCGGTCTTGCGCTTGCCCGGATGATGGCGCTCGACCAGGCCGCCGATCACCGCCACCTCGCGGAAGGCGCGCTTCAGGAGATGCGAGCCCTCGACCCATTCGACGAACTCATTCTCCAGGATGTCCCGCGAGAACAAGGCGGCCGGGTCGTCGATGGGTTCGAGCCCGTAGCAGGCGAGCGCATAATCGTTGGAGACGAAGCCGAGCGGCTTCAGCCCGGCGCTCTCCATCCGCCGGGTGATCAGCATGCCGAGCGACTGGTGCGCGTTCCAGCCCTCGAAGCTGTAGGCGACCATGTAGTGGACGCGGTCGTGCGGGAATGTCTCGACCAGCAACTGGTCCGGCGCGGGAACGACCGAGCGATGGTCCTGCACGCGCAGCCATTCGCGAACGGCGTCGGGGAAACGAGGCCATTGCTCGCGGTCGTGGAGGAAGGCGCGGACCCGGTCCGCGAGATTGGTCGAGATCGCGATCCTCGCCCCCATATAGGTCGGGATGCGGGCGGACTTGCTGGTCGCCTTGACGATCAGGTCGATGCCGTCGATTCGCTCGACCTCGAGCACCAGGCCGGAGAAGAAGAAGGTGTCGCCCGGACTCAGCGTCTCGGCGAAATTGTCTTCGACCGTGCCGAGCAGGCGGCCGCCCCGGAAGCGAACATGATAGAGCGGCGCGTCGACGATGATGCCGGCGTTCATCCGGTGCTGCTGGATGAAGCGGGGATGCGAGACCCGCCACGTCCCGTCGCCGTCCCTCGCCAGCCGGCGGAACCGGTCATAGGCGCGCAGCGCGTAGCCGCCGCTCTCGATGAAGGCGAGCACGGCTCGGAACAAGGCCGCGTCCAGCCCCGCATAAGGCGCCGAGGCGCGCACCTCCTCCAGCAGCGCCTCCTCGCGGAACGGGCCGGCGCAGGCGAGGGCCATGATATGCTGGGCGAGCACGTCGAGCGCGCCGGGGCGGAACTGCTCGGCGTCGAGCGCGCCCTCCTCGACCGCGTCGATCGCGGCGCGCGCCTCCAGATATTCGAAACGGTTGCCGGGAACGAGGATCGCCTCGGACGGCTCGTCGAGCCGGTGATTGGCCCGCCCGATCCGCTGCATCAGTCGGGACGAGCCCTTGGGCGCGCCCATCTGGACGACGAGGTCGACATCGCCCCAGTCGACGCCGAGATCGAGGCTGGCGGTGCAGACGAGGCCGCGCAGCTTCCCCGCCGCCATCGCCGCCTCGACCTTGCGCCGCGCCTCGAGCGCGAGCGAGCCGTGGTGGATGCCGATCGGCAGATGCTGATCGTTGACCGCCCACAGGTCCTGGAAGATCAGCTCGGCCAGGCTGCGCGTGTTGCAGAAGATCAGGGTCGTCCTGTGCCGCTCGATCTCGCGCATCACGTTCTGCGCCGCCCAGCGCCCGCTGTGGCCGGCCCAGGGGATCGTTTCGTCGTCGGGCAGCAGGATCGCGATCTGCGGCTCGGCGCCGGGATCGCCCCGGACGAGATCGACCATCTGCGCGTCGCCGTGCGGCGCGAGCCATCCCTGGAAGGCCTCCGGATCGGCGACCGTCGCGGAGAGGCCGACGCGGCGCAGCCCCGGCGCGATCGCCTGCAGCCGCGCCAGCGACAGGCTCAAGAGGTCGCCGCGCTTGCCGGTGGCGAAGGCGTGGATCTCGTCCACCACCAATGTGCTCAGCCCTTCGAACAGGGCGAAGCTGTCCGGATGGGAGAGCAAGAGGCTCAGCGATTCCGGCGTGGTCAGCAGGATCTGCGGCGGCCGCACGCGCTGGCGCGCCTTGCGGTCGGCCGGCGTGTCGCCGGTCCGCGTCTCGACGCGGATCTCGAGGCCCATCTCGGCGATCGGGGTCAGCAGGTTGCGCTGCACGTCGACCGCGAGCGCCTTCAGCGGCGAGATGTAGAGCGTGTGCAGCCGGTCGGTGGGCCGCTCCACCAGCTCGGCCAGCGCCGGCAGGAACCCGGCGAGCGTCTTGCCCGCCCCGGTCGGCGCGACCAGCAACGCGCTCTTCCCCGCCCGCGCCGCCCTGAGCATTTCGAGCTGGTGCCGCCGTGGCGCCCACCCCTTGGCCGCGAACCAGTCAGCGATCGGGGCGGGCAGGGTTTCGATCCGCGCGTCCATGGCCATATAGGACCCATGGCGCGTCTCGGTTCCTGGGTGAAGCCCTTCCCCGAAGGCATTTACGTGAAGCCGGCCGACGCCTGGATCGATCCTTCGCAGCCCAAGGCCAGGGCCCTCGTCACCCACGGCCATGCCGATCATGCCCGCGGCGGCCACGGCAAGGTCTTCGCCACGCCCGAGACGCTGGCGATCATGGACTGCCGCTATGGACCCCAGCAGGGCGCCGAGGTCGCTTATGGCGAGACGATCCGCCTCGGCGAGGTCGATGTCGGCTTCGTGCCCGCGGGCCACGTGCTCGGCTCCGCGCAGATCGTGCTGGAGCACAAAGGCGAGAAGATCGTCGTCTCCGGCGATTACAAGCGCCGCCCCGACCCGACCTGCGCCCCGTTCGAGCCGGTGCCCTGCGACGTCTTCATCACCGAGGCGACCTTCGGCCTGCCGGTCTTCCGCCATCCGGCCACGGCCGGCGAGGTCGACCGGCTGCTGCAGCGGCTCGAGGACAATCCCGAACGCTGCATCCTGGTCGGCGCCTATGCGCTCGGCAAGGCGCAAAGGCTGATCGCGGAGCTGCGCTGCCGCGGCCATCACGACCCGATCTACATCCACGGCGCGCTGCAAAGGCTGTGCGAGCTCTACGTCCGGTTCGGGATCCCGCTGGGCGACCTCAGGCCTGCGACCGGCGTTTCGAAGGAGGAGCTCAAAGGCAAGATTGTCCTCGCCCCGCCGGGCGCACTGAACGACCGCTGGTCGCGGCGGCTGCCCGATCCGATCACCGCCATGGCGTCAGGCTGGATGCGGGTGCGCCAGCGCGCCCGCCAGCGCCTCGTCGAGATGCCGCTGATCGTCTCCGACCATGCCGACTGGGACGAGCTCACCCAAACCATCCAGGAGCTGGCCCCGCGCGAGGTCTGGATCACCCACGGCCGCGAGGAGGCGCTGAAGCACTGGTGCATGACCCGCCAGATCAAGGCCCGCGAGCTCAACCTCGTCGGCTATGAGGACGAGGACGACTGAGTCTAGCGCAGCAGCTGATGCGCGATCAGGGTGGCGAGCGCGGCGATCGCCAATATTCCCCAGCGCACCTGGCGCTCGAGCGCGAAGTCCTCGGTCCGGGTCAGGATCGCGGCGCTGACCGGCATCAGCACCAGCAACAGCCCGGCCGAGAGGAACAGCCCCGCCCACATCCCGGCGATCATCGCGCCGGCGACGGCGACCATCGCCCAGACGACGCAGAAGAGGAACGGCTCGGGGTGGAAGCGCGGCATCGGCTCACCCTAGACCGCTCGCGCAAATCATCAACGGCGCACCGCGTCAGGGCCCGGTCCGCCGCCCGAGCAGCGCCGAGACATAGTTGATCGGCGCGTGATCGGCGAAGGAGCGGTCGAGCACATTGCCGGGGCCCAGGCATCGCCGAAAGTCGCGGCGCGCCAGCACGCCGTCCCAGGACCGCGTCAACAGGTCGGGCGGCGCGGGACGCGTGCGCCCGCGCCGGTCGATATAGACTTCGTTGCCAAGGTGGACATATCCGACGAGCCCGGCCGGGATTGCGGTGACGACGTCGATACAGTCGACGTAGCGACGGACCGGGCGATGCGCGAACAGGTCGGCGAAGGCGCGGTTGCCGACCACCGGCGAACCGAAAGTGACCAGCTCCGCGCGCGGCTGGGTCGCGGCGGTCAGCGTGGCCATCGCGGCGCCGAGGCTGTGGCCGGTGACGAACAGGCGCCCGCCGCCCGCCCCGGCGAGCCAATTCTCGATACTCTCGCTGAGCGGCGCGAAGGCGGCGCGGAAGCCGCCATGAACACGCCCGCCCTCCTGCCAGGGCCTGGGCAGGAAGCGGGCGTCCGTCAGGATATCGGCGAGGCTTTCCGGCTGCGTCCCCCGGAATGCCACCCAGATCGTGCCGTTTGCAGCGACGGTGCCGAAGCCCTGCGTGTCGGTGTCCGGGGCCGTGAAAGGCGCGTGATCGGCAAAGCCCGCCCGGTTCAGCGCCGTGTCCAGCCTCTGCCCGTCTCCCGCCTCAAAGCGATAATAGGCGAGCCTGGAAAGCTCCGCGCAGACTTGGTCGGGTGCCCAATCGTCGCTGAAATCCGCCACCGGATCGTCGAGCTCGGGATGATAGAGCGCCCGTCTGCTGGGATCGTATTCCATTCGACCCTCCGCTGCGGCGGACGCTGCGCGCGGCCGATCGGCAAGTAAAGCTCAAATATTCAATGTCCCGCCTGCGGTCCCCGCTCGATGCCGGACAGCGCGAGCTGCGCGTCGATCTGCGCGACCAGCCGGTCGAGGCCCGCCCGGGTCCCGGCCTCGGCGCGGGCGACCAGCACGTCCTGGGTGTTGGACGCGCGCAGCAGCCACCAGCCGTCCTCGGTGGTGACCCTGGCGCCGTCGGTGCGGTTCACCTCGGCTCCCGCGGCGGCGAGCCGCTCCAGCACCTCCTCGACCACGGCGAACTTGCGGGCCTCGTCGACCCGGAAGCGCATTTCGGGCGTGTTCAGCACCTCCGGCATGGCGTCGCGCAGGGCGGTCAGCGAGCCGCCGAGCCCGGTCACCGCGCGGATCAGCCGCACCGCGGCATAGAGCGCGTCGTCGAAGCCGTAATATTCATGGGCGAAGAAGATATGGCCGCTCATCTCGCCGGCGAGCGGCGCCCCGGTCTCCTTCATCTTGGACTTGATCAGGCTGTGGCCGGTCTTCCACATCAAAGGCGTCCCGCCCAGCGCCGCGATGCGGTCGTAGAGCGCCTGGCTGGCCTTGACGTCGGCGATGATGGTGGCGCCGGGCAGCTCGGCGAGCACCGGCTCGGCGAGGATCGCCAGCAACTGGTCGCCCCAGACGACCCTGCCAAGGCCGTCGACCGCGCCGATGCGGTCGCCGTCGCCGTCGAAGGCGAGGCCGAAATCGAGCCCCTTGTCCGCGACCAGCGCCTTCAGGTCCGCGAGATTGGCCTCCTCGGTCGGGTCGGGATGATGGTTGGGGAAGCGGCTGTCGACGTCGGTGTAGAGCAGGTGATGCTCGCCCGGCAGCCGCGCCGCCAGCTTCTCCACCACCGGCCCGGCGGCACCGTTGCCGGCGTCCCAGCCGATCCGATAGCCGGCCCCGTCGAAGCGCTCGAGCAGGCGCGCGACATAGGCCTCCATCACCTCGGCGTCGGAGACGCTGCCACGGCCCTCCTCCCAGTCGCCCGCCGCCGCCATCCGGCCCAGCGCCTGGATGTCCCGGCCGAAGAAGGCGGCGCCGCGCAGCACCATCTTGAAGCCGTTATAGTCGGCGGGGTTGTGGCTGCCGGTGATCATGACGCCGCCGTCGACGCCGAGCTCGGCCGCGGCATAATAGAGCATCGGCGTCGGCCCCAGGCCGATCCGCACCGCGTCCACGCCGCTCTCGGTGAGGCCCCGCACCAGCGCCTCCTCGAGCGCCGGCGAGCTTTCCCGCCCGTCGCGGCCGACCGCCGCCCTGGCGCCGCCGCCGCGCCGGATCAGGGTGCCGATGCCGCGCCCGACGGCATGAGCGTCGGCCTCGCCGAGCGTGTCGCCGACGATGCCGCGAATGTCGTATTCGCGCAGGGAGCTCGGGTGGAAAAGGTGATTCAAGGCAATGCTCCGTTCAGGGCAAGGGCGGGCGGCCCGGCTTGCGCCGCAGCTCCTCGATCAGCGCGTCGCGGGCTGCATTGACCCGGGTGGCGAGCTCGGCCGAGCCGCCGGCGTCGGGATGGACCCGAGCGATCAGGCGGCGGTGCGCCTCGCGTATCTCCTCGAGCCCGGCACCGCGCTCGAGGCCGAGCAGCGCCCGCGCCTCGGCCGGCGGCATGGCGGCGCGGGCCGCGGCGCGCTGCCGCCACCAGAGCCAGACCAGCCCAGCGAGCACGAGGCCGACGAGGATCTTTCCGATCATCCCCGCTCAGCCCGCCATCGCCGCCTGCCGCGCGGGCTCGGCGCCGCCGGGTTCGGGCAGACCGAAGCCGGCGATCATCTCGCGCAGCTCCTGCCGCGCCGCGATGTGCGAGACGCAGACATCGTCGATCTCGTTGAGGTCCAGGAGGGTCAGCCCCTTCGGAAACAGCTCGCGATAGATGACCCGCTCGCCGAGGCCGGGGATGATCCGGAAGCCGACCCGGCGGCTGAGCTCGGACAGCGCCTCGCCGACCCGGCGCATGTTGCGCGCCTCGATATGCTGCATGCGGTTCCGCAGCACCACCCAGTCGACGCTGGCGCCGCGCTCCTTGGCGCGCTGGGTGCGGCTGTTCCAGACCAGCTCGGCATAG
The DNA here is from genome assembly GCA_963826805.1 of uncultured Alphaproteobacteria bacterium. Taxonomy (GTDB): domain Bacteria; phylum Pseudomonadota; class Alphaproteobacteria; order Sphingomonadales; family Sphingomonadaceae; genus Allosphingosinicella. The sequence goes on along the minus strand of CAWGYE010000005.1, from coordinate 1,355,223 downwards.
AAGCTCGGGCGGCGCACGCGATAGGTCTCGGCGTCGACCTCGCCGATCAGGTCGAGGTCGACGAAGCTGTCGTTGATCGGCGTGACCAGAGTGTCGGCGCGGACCATCGCCGCGCGCGAGGCTGGATCGTCGCGCCCCGGCGTGTCGATGACCACGAACTCGGCGCCGTCGGAAAGCCGCTCGAGCAGCGCCTCGAGGCTGTCGCCCGAGGCCGGGTCCCAGGTGGCGTAGGCGGGCATGGGCAGGTCGGCGCCCAGCCGCCGCATGGTCGCGGCGCGATTGTCGAGATAGCGGCCGAGCGTGCGCTGCCGGCTGTCGAGGTCGAGCGCCGCCACCCTGCGCCCCTGCGCGGCGAGCGCGACCGCGCTGTGCACCGCCGTGGTGGACTTGCCGGTGCCGCCTTTCTCGTTGGCGAAGGTGATGTAATGCGGCACGGCGCCAGCCTTTGTCTAACTCGTCGCGGACACTTGATTATCGGCCTCGCGAGCCGCTACCAGCCCGCCTCCTTCCTCTATCGGAGGCCATAGAGCGGTGCAAATCATCCGTGAGCCGGACGCGCTGAGGGAGGCGGTGGCCGCGCTGCGCGCCGACGGAGGCACGATCGCCTTCGTTCCGACCATGGGGGCGCTGCACGCCGGCCATATGGCGCTGGTCGCGGAGGCGCGGCGGCGCGCCGACCATGTCGTCGCCTCGATCTTCGTCAACCCGACGCAGTTCGGGCCCAGGGAGGACCTCGCCGCCTATCCGCGCCGCGAGGCGGCCGACGCGGCGATGCTGGAGGCGGAAGGCTGCGCGATCCTCTGGGCGCCCGACGTCGCGGCCATGTACCCGGACGGCGCGACGGCGACGGTCCGCGCCTCGAGCCTCGGCGAAGGCCTCGACGGCACGGCGCGGCCCGGCCATTTCGACGGCGTCGCCACCGTGGTCGCGCGCCTGTTCGATCAGGTCCGCCCCGACGTCGCCTTGTTCGGCGAGAAGGATTATCAGCAGCTCGCCGTGATCCGGCAGCTGGTCCGCGACCTTTCCCTGCCGGTCGAGATCGTCGCCGTGCCGACCCAGCGCGACGCCGACGGCCTCGCCCTTTCCTCGCGCAACGCCTATCTCTCCGAGGAGGAGCGCGCGGCGGCGCGCACCCTGCCGCGCGCCCTCGGCGAGGCGGCGCAGGCGATCGCCGCCGGCGCGCCCGTCGACGAAGCGCTGGCCAAAGCGCGCGCGCGCCTGGAGGCGGCCGGCTTCGAGGCCATCGACTATGTCGCGCTGCACGATGCCGAGACGCTGGCGCCGATGGCCGCGCTCGACCGCCCCGCCCGCCTGCTCGCCGCCGCGCGCATCGGCCGCACCCGGCTGATCGACAACCTGCCCGTCCCCTGACCCCCTCTTGGCCCCTCCCCTTGAGGGGGAGGGCTTCAGAAGAGAAGGTCACCGCGGCGTTAACCATTTGTTGGCAGATGCGCGCCCAGAACCGTCCCGAGACGAAGGTAAGGGGCACATCCTATGGGTCACAGCCTGAAAGCCGGCATGTTCCTGATCGAGAGCCGGATGGCCGACGCGGCGCGCGGCGACGTCAAGGCGCTCTACGAGCTCGGCATCGCCTATTCGACCGGCACCGGCGGCGTCGAGATCGACTTCATCGAAGCGCACAAATGGTTCAACCTCGCCGCCCTCAACGGCAGCGCCATGGCGCAGGAATGCCGCGCCGACATCGCCGAGGACATGACCGCCCGCGAGATCGCCGAAGCCCAGCGCCAGGCCCGCGCCTGGCTCGCCGACATGGCCGATACGAGGCGCGCGGCGTAGCCACCCCCGTCATCCCGGCGAAGGCCGGGATCTCCTCGGTGACGGTCAGGATTTCCGGAACGGCACCATCTCTCCCAGCGCCGCAATCTCCCGCTCCACCGCGCGGCGCTCGGCCGCGAGATAATCCGCCACCGCCTCCCTGAAGCCGGGATCGGCGATGAAATGCGCCGAGAAGGTCGGCACCGGCCGGTAGCCGCGGGCGAGCTTGTGCGCGCCCTGCGCCCCGGCCTCGGCGCGCTTCAGGCCGAGCGCGATCGCCGCCTCGATCGCCTGATAGTAGCAAAGCTCGAAATGCAGGAAGGGCGGCGCTCCCGTCGTGCCCCAATAGCGGCCGTAGAGCGCCTCCGCGCCGATCAGATTGAGCGCGCCGGCGATCGGCGCGCCGTCCCGCAGCGCGAGGATCAGCAGCAGCTTGTCCGCCATCCGTTCGCCGAGCAGCGGGAAGAAGCCGCGCGTCAGATAAGGCTGGCCCCATTTGCGCGCGCCGGTGTCCTGATAGAAGGCCCAGAAGGCGTCCCAGTGCGCTTCCTTTATCTCCGCACCGGTCAGCCGGACGATCTCGATCCCCTCGGCGGCCGCCGCCCGCTCCCGCCGGATCGCCTTGCGCTTGCGCGAGGACAAAGTGGCGAGGAAGTCCTCGAAGCTCGCATAGCCTTCGTTCAGCCAGTGGAACTGGCTGTCGGTCCGGATCAGCCAGCCGGCCTGGCGGAACGGGGCGACCTCCTCGGGCGCGATGAAGGTGGCGTGCGCCGAGGAGAGGCCGTTGGCCTCGACGATCCGCTCGGCGGCGGCGATCAGCGCCGGCGCCAGCGCGGGCTCGCGCGCCAACAGGCGCCGCCCCGGCACCGGGGTGAACGGCACCGCGATTTGCAGCTTGGGATAATAAGCGCCGCCGGCGCGCTCCCAGGCGTCGGCCCAGCCATGGTCGAAGACATATTCGCCGAGGCTGTGGCTCTTGAGGTAGGCCGGCAGCAGCGCCGCCGGCCGCCCGTCCGTCCCCTCGATCGCCACCGGCAGCGGCCGCCAGCCGGTCGCGGCGGCGGCGCTGCCCGAGTCCTCCAGCGCGGAGAGGAAGGCGTGGCTGAGGAACGGGTCGTCCGTCCCCGCGCAGGCATCCCAGTCCGCCGCCGCGAACGAGGCGACGCCCTCGGCGATCCGCGCGACGACCGGCTCGCCGCTCATTTGCGGTCCACCTCGTAGATGATCTGGTCGGCATGCTCGGCCGCACGCGCCCGGTCCTTGAGCGTCCGGCAGGTCCAGGCCAGCAGCTTCATGCCGTTCGCGCGCCGCGCCTCGGCGAAGCGCGAGGGCAGGTCGCGAATGTCGTAGGCGAGGAAATCGGGCCGCGCCCGCCAGAGGGCCAGCCGGCGGGTCAGCCAGCCGCGCCATTTGCGGCCCGCCTCGGTCACCACCAGCCCGCGCAGCAAAGCGGGCGCGTGGCGCGCGAACCAATGGCCGACCTCGGGATTGAACGACATCACCGCCACCGCGCCCTTATAGCCTGCGAGCGCGGCGGCGACCGATCGGCTCAGCGCATCGGCCTCGCGGCCTGCCGTTTTCAGCTCGATCAGCAGGCCCGCCCGGCCGCCGATCTGCGCCAGCGCCGCGGCGAGGCTGGGGATGCTCTCCTCCGAATCGCGCAGCCGGATCCGCTCGATCTCGGCGAGCGCGAAGCCGCAGATCCTGCCGGGCAGGCCGGTGAGGCGGTCGAGCTCGGCATCGTGGAACACCACCGCCTCGCCGTCCCGGCTGGCCTGCACGTCGAGCTCGATGCCGTGGCCGGCGGCGATCGCCGCCTCGAATGCGGCGCGGCTGTTCTCGGGGATTCCGGGCCCGTGCAGGCCGCGATGCGCGAACGGCCTTGCAATCAGCCGCCGAAGCTCAGCGTCCCTTGACGGCGACAATCGCGTCGACCTCGACCGCGGCGCCGAGCGGCAGCACCGGCACGCCGACCGCGCTGCGGGCATGGCGGCCGGCCTCGCCGAACACCTGCTCCATCAGCTCGGAGGCCCCGTTGGCGACCTTGGGCTGCTCGGTGAAGCCGGCGGCGCTGCTGACGAACACGCCCAATTTCACGACCCGCTCCACCCGGTCGAGCCCGACCGCCCGCTCGATCTGGGCCAGCAGCATCAGTCCGCAGGCGCGCGCGGCGCGAACGCCGAAATCGAGGTCGCGATCCTCGCCCAGCCGGCCGGTGAGAAGCGCGCCGTCCTCGAGCGAGACCTGGCCGGAAATGTGGAGCATGTCGCCGACCAGCACTGCCGGCACATAGGCGGCGACCGGCGCGGCGGGGGCCGGCAGCACGATGCCGAGCTCGGCGAGGCGGGCGGAAATGCGGTCGGCCATGGGCGGCGCCTAGGACCAGCGCGGCGGCGCGGTCAAGCGCGGCGGCGCATCCGCAACGGGGGCGCTTGTGGATTCGGGCAAAGCGGGTCACGCTCCGGGCTTGCTGGAAGGGGACGAATCATGACCGACGAGCACAATCCGGCCCACGATCACGATCATGATCACGATCATGATGACGAAGGCGCGGACGGCCTTTGCGACCACGATTGTCGCCTCGAGGAGGATGAGCTGACCGGCGATGACGAGCTGCCGCCGGCGACCGGAGGCGTCGCGGAGTAGCGCGCCGCACGGACGGCAACCGCAACCGGCGCGGCCCGCGCCAAGGGGGATGAGATGGCTTTTTCACTGACCTGGCTCGCCGACGTGCTGCGCGATGCCGGCCTCAAGGTCGCCGAGCAGCCCGGCTGGCAGGATCGCGGCCGCGGCCCGATGGGGACGGTGCGCGGCATCATCTGCCACCACACCGCCGGCCCGAAGAGCGGCGTCATGCCGAGCCTCAAGGTGGTGACGCAAGGCCGCTCCGACCTTCCCGGCCCGCTCGCCCAGCTCGGCCTCGGGCGCGACGGCACCTGGTTCGTGATCGCGGCGGGCCGCGCCAACCATGCCGGCGGCGGTTCCTGGAAGGGCGTCACCACCGGCAATTCGAGCTTCATCGGGGTCGAGGCCGAGAATCAGGGCATCCCCGCCGATCCCTGGCCCGCCGTGCAGATGGACGCCTACAAGCGCGGCTGCGCGGCGATCCTGAACAAGCTCGGCACGGACGAGAGCATGTGCTGCGGCCACAAGGAATATGCGCTGCCCAAAGGGCGCAAGAGCGATCCCAGCTTCGACATGAACGCCTTCCGCGCCGACGTCGCCGCGATCATGAAGGGGCGCGGCAATGTCCTTCCGCCGATCCCCGCCACCGACGACAAGGCACGGCCGACGCTGCGCCGCGGCGCCAGCGGCGATCTGGTCAAGCTCATCCAGGCCAAGGCGGGCGTCGATGCCGACGGCGATTTCGGGCCCAATACCGAGGCCGCGGTGCGCAGGTTCCAGGCCGCCAGCGGGCTGGTGCCCGACGGCATCGTCGGCCCGGCCAGCTGGAAGGCGATCGACGGCTAGGCATTCTCCCTCCCCCTTGATGGGGAAGGGGGAGCGGCTCGCCGGCAAGGCGCGCCAATATCCACGGCAGCGCCTCGGCCCAGCGGTCGATCCGGGCATGGGCGTCGCGCGCCTTCGGGGTGATGGCGGCGAGGCGCGGCTCGGCGATCATCTGCAGCCGCCACAGCTCGGGCGCGTGCTTCGCCACCGACCGGTGGTGATGGGCGAGATCGTCGACGAACACGGTGGCGCTCGGCCGCATCTCGGCGACCAGCTCCGCGGCCGGCCGCCCTTTGCCGCCGCGGTTGCACAGCACCCGGTGGCGGATGTCGAACGCCTCGAGCTGGGCGACCCGGTTGGCGCGATACTGGTCGCCGATATTGGTCAGGATGACGATGTCCGCTTGCTCTGCGATCGCCGTCAGCGCCTCGAGCGCGCCCTCCACGACATGCTGCCGGTGCATCTCGCGCTCGAAGAAGAGGTCGAGCAGCGGCCAGATCCGCTCCGCCGGCACCGCCTCCCCGGCCGCGTCCCTGAGCGCGCCGGCGAAGCCCGGATTGTCGAGGTCGAAATGGAGGCCGTGCGCCTCCGCAACCCATTGGGCGAAGTGCGGCGCGAATTGCAGGATGACGTCGTCGCAGTCGCTGATCAGCAGCGGCCGCGTCATGTCTCGAGCCCTTCCCGCGCCGAAACCAGCCGCGCCGGCGACACCCCCAGCTCGTCGGCGCAGGCGACGAGGTCCGGCTCGTGGCCTTCGAGGAAGCGCAGCACCGCGGCGAGGAAGGCGCGGTCCTCGAGCCGCGCGCGCAGCAGCTCCGGCGTGACCCCGGTCAGCGCCAGCAGCCGCGCGGCGCGCGCATCCTCGCTCAGCGTCCAGCCGAGCGCGCCAAGCGCCAGCGCCTCGTCGTCATTTGTCTGATCGCGCGTCATCGCCTACACCGGCGCGCGTGGGACAAAAAATCCTGGTTGTCGAGGACAACGAGCTCAACCTGAAGCTGTTCTGCGACCTCCTGCGCGCCCATGGCTATCACGCGGAGCCGGTCCGCGACGGCCGCGAGGCGGTGGCGACCGCGCGCGAGCTGGCGCCCGACCTCATCGTCATGGACATCCAGATGCCGCACATTTCGGGGCTCGAGCTGATCGAGCAGATCAAGGCCGATGCCGAGCTGATGCCGATCCCGATCATGGCGGTCACCGCTTATGCCGCCAAGGGCGACGAGGAGCGGATCCGCGACGCCGGCGCCGAGGGCTATGTCTCGAAGCCGATCTCGGTGCTGAAGTTCGTCGAGGCGGTCCGCGCCCTGCTCGAAGCGGCGGCGGCGCGTGCGGCGGAGCAGGCGCAGGCGGCTGGGCCGGAGGCGGAGGAGGCGGCGGAGCCGGAGGCCGGGGACGAAGCCGCCGAGGCACCGGACGCCGAGCCGGAAGGCGAGGCTTCCGAAACGGAAGAAGCGGCCGCGCCGGAAGGCGAGACCGCTTCGGAAGACGACCCGTCCCCACACCGTCACCCCGGCGAAGGCCGGGGTCCAGACGGGCGTGGGGAAGGGGAGGAAGAAGGAAAGCTGGATCCCGGCTTTCGCCGGGATGACGCAGGACCTAAGGGCGAAGCGCCCTAAGGTCGTGCGTCACTTGATCTTGGCTTCCTTGAACTCGACGTGCTTGCGCGCGACGGGGTCGTATTTGCGGAAGGTCATCTTCTCGGTGATGTTCCGCGGGTTCTTCTTGGTCACGTAGAAGAAGCCGGTGTCGGCGGTGCTGACGAGCTTGATCTTGACCGTGGTCGGCTTGGCCATGACAGCCTCTCTTGCAAAGTGATGCGTTAAAAAAAGAAAGCGGCGAAACCGCCGCCCTGCTGCGCGCCGCCCTCTGCCGTTTGCGGGCCAATCTGTCAAGGCCGCAAGGGGACAGTCACCTTTTTCGGGGGCACGGCCGCGACCCCGGCACGGGGACAGTCACTAGTGACTGTCCCCATTCATGCCGTGACGCAGCGCACGCGCGCCATGGTTAACGGTCCGGTAACCATAAGCGCGCATCCTCGTGGGTGAAAGCGGAAGGGGACGGGTCATGCGGGCCGATCATGACGGGATATTGCTGGTGCGCGCCGAGCTGTGCGACCGGCTGGACAGCCTGCAGAAGGCGGCGGGCCGCATGGCGGTGCGCGACTTCGTGCAGGGGATCGGCGCGATCCGCACGATGGCCGCCGCCTACGGCCTCGTGCCGGTCGTCCGCCTCGCCGAGGCGCTCGAGCGGGCGATGCAGGCGGAGCCGCGCGGCTGCCCGGCCGGCCTCTATTTCGACCGGCTGAAGGACGCGCTCGGCTGCGAGCGGCTCGACGAGCAGGCCAGCGAGGCCCTGCTCGCCTCGGTCCACATCCGCCTCGGCGCCTAGGGGACAGTCACTTTTTTCGGGGGCGCAGCCGTGCCACAAGCAATCGTCGTGGCCGAAAAAAGTGACTGTCCCCATTCCGCTGTCTACGCGGACCTGAGCTGATGGACGCCCTCCTCACCGCCTTCGTCGCCGCCGCTTTGGCCGAATGGGGCGACAAGACCCAGCTGCTCGTCGCCATGCTCGCCGCGACGACCGGAAAGCCCGGCCGGGTCCTCGCCGCCCTCGCCTCGGCCGCTTTGATCAGCAACCTCGCCGCCGCTTACGCCGGCGTCTTCGTCGCCGGCAGCATCACCATCCGCGCGATGACCCTGATGGTCGCCCTCGCCTTGCTCTTCGCCGGCATCTCCGGCCTGATCCGCAGGAAGCCCCCGGCCCCGTCCGCGCCCAGGCGCCTGCTCATCCCTACCGCCGCCATCCTGCTGCTCGCCGCCGAATTCGGCGACCGCACCCAATTCCTCACCTTCGCCCTCGCCGGCCGCTTCGACAGCGCCCCGCTGGCGGCGGCGGGCGCCACGGCAGGGACGCTCGCCGCCTGCCTCCCGGCGGCGCTGCTCGGCGACAAGCTCGGCGAGGTCCTCCCCCTCCGCGCGATCCGCTACGCCGTCGCCGCGCTGTTTCTTGTCGCTGGCTTCATCGTCGCCGTGCAGGCGCTTCAGCTCGCGTAGGATTTGAGTCTCGGCATGCGCTGAACGCCCGGATGCGACGAGCTTCGGGTGGCGGGAACAGTCGCTGTAACTGTCCCCGGTCAGCCCCGACCGACGCGGCATCCGGGTTCATTTTGTTGGATACTTGTTGGATTTCGTCTGCCTTAAGCTGGCAGGTGGAAAATAACCTGTTCTTCGGCTTCGCGCCGCGCGGCCGCGCCATTGATCGACGCAGTCGATCAAAGGAGCGAGGATTGATCGAAAGGATTTTTATTTTCGCTGAACTTCGTGAACTTCCGATCCTCCCCCGACGGGGGAGGCGAACCATGCGCAGCATGGTGCATGGGGGCCGTCGCCGCCCCCAGCGACTAGAAGATCGCGTCGAGCAGGCCGAACACCATCAGCAGGACCAGTCCGATCACGATCAGCACGACGATTCCAAGGGCGCGCAGCATGGTTCTTCTCCGGGGTTCGTGTCGGGCGCACAACCGCCGGCGCGCCGGCGCGTTCCCACTCTATCGCCGCGCCGGGCCGAGCGTCATCAGCCACAGGTCCGGGACGGCGCCGAGGCGCAGCGGCAGCCCGCTCGTGCCGAGGCCGGCGGTGACGATCAGCGTCCGGCCATGTTCGCGGACCAGGCCGCAGGCATAGCGCTGGCCGTATTTGGACAGCGTCATCACCGCGCCGACGAAGGGCAGCCGCGCCTGGCCGCAATGGGTATGGCCGGCGAGCATCAGGCCGACGTCTCCCGGCAGGGCGGCGAACGGGTCGGGGCTGTGGCTCAAGAGGACGCGCGCCCCGGGCAGCCGCCGCATCGCCGCCAGCGTCGGACCGAGCCGGTCGCGGCCGGTGAAGGCGTCGTCGAGCCCGCCGAGCGCCAGCGGCCCCGCCGTCACCGCCCGATTGTCGAGCAGGCGCACGCCGGCGGCGGCAAGCGCCCGGTGCGCCCCGGCGCCGTCTCGCCAGTGATCGTGATTGCCCATCACCGCGAAGGTGCCGAGCCGCGCCCGCAGGCGGGCCAGCGGCGCGGCCGCCTCGGCTTGCGGATAGTGGCGGGTGGAGGTCCGCTTGTCGCTGACGAAGTCGCCGGCGATCAGCACGATGTCGGGCCGGAGCGCGTTGATCTGCACGACGATCCGCTCGAGCCGTTCGGGCGGCATGTCGGGCCCGGCGACGTGGATATCGGAGATCAGCACCGCTCGGATCGGCGGCGCGCCCTCCGGCCAGCCCGGCAGCCGCACCTCCGCCTCGCGCACCACCGGGACGGAGACCGCGGTCCAATAGGCCCAGCCGATCAGCACCAGGGCGACGAGGGCGAGCGCCGCAACCATGCGGGCGAGCATGCGTATCCAGCGCATGGCCCTTGCCTGACCCGGAAACTGGCGAAAGAAAAGCCCGGCCATGCGCGATTTCTCCCAGCTGCTCGACGCGCTCGTCTACACCCGCTCGCGCACCGCCAAGCTGAAGCTGATCGGCGACTATCTGAAGCGCACCCCCGATCCCGACCGCGGCTATGCGCTGGCCGCGCTGACCGGCGAGCTCGACCTGCCGGCGGTGAAGCCGGCCGCGATCCGGGCGATCGCCGAGGAGCGGGTCGATCCGGTGCTGCTCTACATGAGCCGCGACTATGTCGGCGACATGGCCGAGACGGTGTCGCTGCTCTGGCCAGCGCCGGAGGGGCAGGGCGCCGACCTCGACGACGGCAGCCTGCGCCTCTCCGACGTGGTCGAGCGGCTGGCTTCGCTGGGCCGGGCCGAGGCGCCGGGCGCGCTCGCCGCCATGCTCGACCATCTCGACGTCTCGCGGCCGCTTCGCCCTGCTGAAGCTCGCCACCGGCGCGCTTCGGATCGGCATTTCGGCCCGCCTCGCCAAGGTCGCGCTGGCCGGCGCCTTCGGCCTCGACGTCGACGCGGTGGAGGAGGTGTGGCACGGCATCGGCCCGCCCTACCTGCCGATCTTCGCCTGGGCCGAGGGACGCGGCGACCAGCCCACCGCGCGCGACGTCCCCGTCTTCCGCCCGTTCATGCTCGCCCATGCGCTCGAGGACGCGAAAGTGTCGCTCGACGACTACGCGGCCGAGTGGAAATGGGACGGCATCCGCGTCCAGCTGGTCCGCGCCGGCGGCGAGACCCGGCTCTACAGCCGCGCCGGCGACGACATCACCAGGAGCTTCCCCGACGTCGCCGAGGCATTCCTTGCCGAGGGCGTGCTGGACGGCGAGTTGCTGGTCAAAGGCGACGCGCAGGCGGGCGAGGCGGCGAGCTTCAACGCGCTCCAGCAAAGGCTCGGCCGCAAGACCGTCTCCGCCCGGATGCTCGGCGACTATCCCGCCTTCGTGCGCCTCTACGACATCCTCTTCGACGGGCCCGAGGATCTGCGCGCGCTGCCGCTGGTCGAGCGCCGCGCCCGCCTCGAGGCGTTCGTCGAGCGGCTCGACCCCGGCCGCTTCGACCTCTCGGCGCTGATCGACGCGCCGGACTTCGAGGCGCTGGAGGCGATCCGCGCCGGCGCCCGCGACGCGGCGATCGAGGGGGTGATGCTGAAGCGCCGCGACAGCCCCTATGTCGGCGGGCGCAGGGCCGGGCTCTGGTACAAATGGAAGCGCGACCCGCTCAATGCCGATTGCGTGCTGATGTACGCGGCGCGCGGCTCGGGAAAGCGCAGCTCCTTCTATTCGGACTATACGTTCGGCTGCTGGACCGAAGAGGGCGGCGGCGAGCTGCTGCCGGTCGGCAAGGCCTATTTCGGCTTCACCGACGAGGAGCTGAAATGGCTCGACCGGTTCGTGCGCAACCATACGGTCGACCGTTTCGGCCCGGTCCGCGAGGTCGAGAAGAAGCTGGTGCTCGAAGTCGCCTTCGATTCGATCCATCTCTCGAAGCGCCACAAATCCGGGCTCGCCATGCGCTTCCCGCGCATCTCGCGCATCCGCACCGACAAGCCGGCCGCCGAGGCCGATACGATCGCAACGCTGAAGCGGATGGTGACCTAGATGGTCGGACGGCGCGGCGGGGCGAGCTGCTCGCCGATCGCGCGGAAGTCGCGGCCGCCGGCCTGCATCGCATCGCCGCAGCGGCCGAGCAGCTGGGCCCGCTGGGCCCCGGCCGGCGGCTCGGCGGCGAGCGCCGCTTCCGGGTCGAAGCCCCGCTGCGCCGCGTCGAGGCGGCCGAGGAAATATTGCGCGGCCATCCGGCCGAGGCCGCGGATCCGGGGATCCTCGTCCTCGGCCAGATCGGCCATCAGCCGGAAGCAGCGCTCGTCGAGCGCAGCCGGGCTGACCGGTTCGTTGACCGGCGTTGGTGTCGGTGCGGCCGCCAAAAGGGCGGCCGCGAGCAGCACGCTTTCCATGCCGCCCTTGGTAAACGGCAAAGGTGGACGCGGGGTCGCCAGCAATGGTTGACGGAAAAGTAAGCACGAAAAAGCGCGCCGCCCCGTGGGGCGACGCGCTCAATCCTGCCGAAACATGCTTACTGGATGGGGACCAGGTTCACCGCCGCCGTCTTGCCGCGCCGGTCGACCTCGAGCTCGAACGACGACCCGGTCGCCCTCGTTCAGCGAGACCATGCCGGCCCGCTCGACCGCGGAGATGTGGACGAAGGCATCGGGCTGACCGTCGTCGCGGGTGATGAAGCCGAAGCCTTTGGTGGCGTTGAAGAACTTGACCGTGCCGGAGGCCTTCTCGCCGGTCAGCTCGCGTTGCGGCCCCCGCTCGCGCGGCGGCCCCCGGTCCTCGACCGGGAGCGGGTCGCCCTCGATCTTGAGGTCGGTCGCCGAGACGCGGCCGCCGCGGTCGACCAGGGTGAACTCGAGCGGCTGGCCCTCGGCGAGGCCGGTCAGGCCCGCCTGCTCGACCGCGCTGATATGGACGAACACGTCGTCGCCGCCATCGTCGCGGACGATGAAGCCGAAGCCCTTCTGGGCGTTGAAGAACTTGACGACGCCCTTGGCCTCGCCGACGACCTGCGGGGGCATGCCGCCGCCGCGCGGGCCGCCGAAGCCGCCGCCGCCGCCACCGCCGCCGCGAAAGCCACCGCCGCCACCGCCGCCGAAGCGGTCGCCGCCGCCATAGCCGCCGCCACCGCCGCCGCCGAAGCGGTCGCCACCGCCCCTCTCCTGGAACCCGCCGCCGAAGTTGTCTTCACCGAAACCGTCGCGCTTGTCTCTGCCGCGCCCGCCGCGCTCTCCGCGGCGCCCTCTGTCGAAACCCATATTAGTCAGATACTTTCGTGCGCCCGATCCCCTGTTCAAACCACCGCGCCGGGCAAAGCGCGCAACGGCCTCTGGCGCCGGAAGGGCGCACTGGCGACTCACATAACCGAAAAAACCGTGTGCGGCGAGCGCTTTTGGCTGTGGATTGAAGAGGAGACCGCAAGCCGATTGCTCCGGCGCCCCGCTTCATGCATTTGGCCCAGGCCGAACAACCTCGCGGAGCCGACATGATCGACGCCCTTGCCATCCTCGCCCAGCCCGAAGCCTGGGCGGCGCTCGCCACCCTGATCGTGCTCGAGGTCGTGCTCGGCATCGACAATCTGATCTTCATCTCGATCCTGTCCAACAAGCTGCCCCTGACCGAGCGCGCGCGGGTGCGGCGGCTCGGCATCACCCTCGCTCTGGTCATGCGGCTGGTCCTGCTCTCGACCATCGCCTGGCTGGTCGGGCTGACCACGCCGGTCTTCGACCTCGGCATAGAGGGCTCGATCGACGCCCATACCGGCCACCCCGTCTTCGAGACCCAATTCTCCTGGCGCGACCTGATCCTGATCGCCGGCGGCCTGTTCCTGCTGTGGAAGGCGACCAAGGAGATCCACCACAATGTCGATCCCTCGCCCAACGACGACGTGTTCGACACCTCCAAGGCGACGCTCGGCGTCGGCGCGGCGATCGTGCAGATCCTCCTCCTCGACCTCGTCTTCTCGATCGATTCGATCCTGACCGCGGTCGGGATGACCGAGCATCTGGCGATCATGGTGATCGCGGTGCTGGTCGCGGTCGGGGCGATGCTGCTCGCCGCCGATCCGCTCGCCAATTTCATCGACCAAGAATCCGACCGTGGTGATGCTGGCGCTGGGCTTCCTGCTGATGATCGGCGCGGTGCTGATCGCCGACGGCTTCGGCGTGCACGTGCCCAAGGGCTATATCTACGCCGCCATGGCCTTCGCGGCGCTGGTCGAGGGGCTCAACATGATGTCGCGGCGGGCGCGGGCGCGAAAGCAGGCCGCCCAGGCCGCCGCGACTTCCGAGTGAAGCCATTGAGCCCAAAGGCGCATCGGCTTATGCGGAAGGCATGACCGTCCACTTCCACGAAGAAGACCTGCCCGAGGGCGTGCTCGGCCCGGGCCCGGTCGCCGTCGACACCGAGACGATGGGCCTGCAGCTGGGCCGCGACCGGCTGTGCCTGGTGCAGATCGCCGACGGGCGCGGCGACGAGCACCTCGTCCGCTTCGCCGCCGACAGCGCCTATGCCGCGCCGAACCTCAAGGCGGTGCTCGCCGATCCGGGCCGGCTCAAGCTCTACCATTTCGCCCGCTTCGACCTCGCCTCGATCCGCGCCTATCTGGGGGTGATGGCCGAGCCGGTCTATTGCACCAAGACCGCCTCGCGGCTGGTTCGCACCTATACCGACCGCCACGGCCTCAAGGACCTGGTCAAGGAGGTGCTCGGGCAGGAAATCTCCAAGCAGCAGCAAAGCTCGGACTGGGGCGCGCCCGACCTCACCGACGCGCAGAAGGATTATGCCGCCTCCGACGTGCGCTACCTGCACGCGCTCAAGGAGAAGCTCGACGTGCGGCTGGCGCGCGAGGGCAGGGCCGGGCTCGCGCAGGCCTGCTTCGACTTCCTTCCCTATCGGGCGACGCTCGACCTCGCCGGATGGGCGGAGCAGGACATCTTCGCTCATGTCTGAGCGAAGCCCCGGAGCCGCCCATGTCTGAGCTCGCCGAACGCGAACGCCGGCTGAAGCGCGGATGGGCGGCGCCCGGCGGCAGCCACGATCGCCTGATCCAGATCCTCAAGCTCGCGCTGCCGGCGCTGATCGGGGTGATTCTGGCCTTCCTGTTTTTTTCGCCGCTCGAGGACAAGCAGGAGGTGAGCTTCCTGCTCGACAAGGAAAAGGTCGACACCGCCGAGGAGCGGCTCAAGGTCACCGCCGCCCAGTATCGCGGCCAGGACGACGAGGGCCGGCCGTTCGTGCTCTCGGCTCGCTCCGCGCTGCAGGCGACCTCGGTCGACCCGATCGTCGAGATCGGCGGGGTCAGCGCCCAGATCCTGCTCGACGGCGGCCCGGCGCGGCTCGAGGCCAACCGCGCCCGCTACGACATGGAGCGCGACCATGTGAACGTGGTCGGCCCGCTCACCCTCACCGCCGCCGACGGCTATCGCCTGCTGACCCGCGACGTGAACGTCGACCTGCGCGCCCGCACGCTGCGCAGCCGCGGCGCGGTCGAGGGCCGGATCCCGCTGGGCCGCTTCTCGGCCGACCGGCTGCAGGCCAATCTTCCCGACCGGACCGTGACCCTTTCCGGCCGCGCGCGCTTGCATATCGAGCAGGGGGGCGTCAGATGAGCGGCGTGAGGCGTGCCCTTCCCTTCGCGCTCGTCGCGCTCGCCGCGGTCGGCCCGGCCAACGGGCAGGGCTCGGCGCTGCGCGGCCACGACAGCAACGCCCCCGTCGACGTCGCCGCCGACCGGATCGAGGTGCAGGACCGCGCCGACCGGGCGATCTTCTCGGGCAATGTCGACGCCCGCCAGGGCAGCCTCAGGCTGACCGCGGCCCGGCTCACCGTCGCTTATGCCAGTGCCGGCGGGATCGACATCAAGCGGCTGGAGGCGTCGGGCGGCGTCACCCTGCGCACCCCGTCCGAGACCGCCACCAGCCAGTTCGCGATCTACGACCTCGACCGGCGGCTGGTGACGATGATCGGCGGCGTCCGCCTCAGCCAGGGCGCCAACCGGGTGCAGGGCGCCCGGCTGGTGCTCGACCTCGACAGCGGCCGCGCGGTGATGGACGGCGGCGCCCCGGGCGCCCCCGGCACGCGCGACTCCGGCGGCCGCGTCACCGGCCGCTTCACCGTGCCCCGGCGGCAGGGCAACTGATCCCGCTCCCCCCACAAGTCGGCATGCATAAAGCTTGCCAGTTGTGAGCGCCCGCCCGATCGCCTAACTTGGCGGGAGGGATGAAAGCGCGCGAATGAACGAGACCCTGGCCATCGACCTGCCCGACCCGCACGCAGCGATCGGCGACCTCGACCATGGCCTGTCGGTGGTCTCGATCGCCAAGTCCTACGACAAGAAGGCGGTGCTGACCGACGTCAGCCTCGGCATCGACCGCGGCGAGGTGCTCGGCCTGCTCGGCCCCAACGGCGCCGGCAAGACCACCTGCTTCTATTCGATCATGGGGCTGGTGAAGCCCGATTCAGGGCGCATCCTGCTCGACGGGCAGGACATTACCGGCCTGCCCATGTACCGCCGCGCGATCCTCGGCATCGGCTATTTGCCGCAGGAGACCTCGATCTTCCGCGGCCTCACCGTCTCGCAGAACATCATGGCCGTGCTCGAGGTCGCCGAGCCCGACAAGGCGGCGCGCGAGGCAAGGCTCGAGCAATTGCTCGGCGAGTTCCACATCGAGAAGCTGCGCGACGCCCCCGCCATGGCGCTGTCCGGGGGCGAGCGGCGGCGCTGCGAGATCGCCCGCGCGCTCGCCGCCAACCCCTCGATCATGCTGCTCGACGAGCCTTTCGCCGGCATCGACCCGATCTCGATCCAGGATATTCGCGGGCTGATCGTGCAGCTGAAGAAGCGCAATATCGGCGTGCTGATCACCGACCACAATGTCCGCGAGACGCTCGACATCGTCGACCGCGCCTGCATCATCTACGGCGGCCAGGTGCTGTTCGCCGGCTCACCCGAGGACCTCGTCGCCGACGAGAACGTCCGCCGCCTCTATCTCGGGGAGAGCTTCGAGCTTTAGGCATCATGGCGTTGGGTCCCCGCCTCGACTTACGACAATCCCAATCGCTGGTGATGACGCCGCAGCTCCAGCAGGCGATCAAGCTGCTGGCGCTCAGCAACCTCGAGGTCGAGACCTTCATCGCCGAGGAGATGGAGAAGAACCCCCTGCTCGAGACCGCGGCCGGCGAGGCGGAGCCCGCCGCCGAGGCGCCCGAGGGCGAGCAGGACGGCGGCGACTTCGAGGGCGAGCCGCTGCCCGAGGCCGATGCGGCTGGCGGCGAGGGCGCGCTCGACGTCGACACCGACAGCGAGGACTTCCACCAGGACAGCGCGGTGGATTCGATGCACGGCCTTGGCATGGACGGCATCGCCACCGGCGGCGGCGAGGGCGGGGACGGCCCCGATTTCGACAGCTTCGCCGGCGAGGGCCTGTCGCTCACCGACCATCTGAAGCGCCAGGCCGGCGAGCTGCTCTCGGGCGCCGACCTCCTCCTCGCCGAGCAGCTGATCGAGCGGATCGACGAAACCGGCTATCTGCTCGTCCCCCTCGCCGAGATCGCCCGCGCGCTCGGCGCCCCGCTCGCCGATCTCGAGCGGGTGCTGGCGGTGGTGCAGACCTTCGACCCGGCCGGCATCGCCGCCCGCACCCTTTCCGAATGCCTGGCGCTGCAGGCGAAGGATGCCGACCGCTACGACCCGGCGATGGCGCGGCTCATCGCCAATCTCGACTATCTCGCCAAGGGCAATGTCGCGGCGCTGAAGCGGATCTGCGCGGTCGACGACGAGGACATGGCCGACATGATCCGCGAGCTGCGCGCCTACGATCCCAAGCCCGGCTGCCGCTTCGCCGCCGAGCGGGTCGACGCCATCGTTCCCGACATTTTCGTCGCGCGGCGCGGCGGCGGCTGGGTGGTCGAGCTCAACAGCGCCACCCTGCCCAAGCTTCTGGTCAACCGCACTTATTATCAGGAGCTTTCCAGCGGTCCCCAGGACAAGCAGTCCCGCGCCTGGCTCAGCGAATGCCTGCAGAGCGCCAACTGGCTCTTGAAGGCGCTCGACCAGCGCGCCCGCACCATCGTCAAGGTCGCCACCGAGATCGTGACGCAACAGGAAGGCTTCTTCCGCCACGGCGTCTCGCACCTCAAGCCGCTGACCCTGCGCGCCGTCGCCGAGACGATCGGCATGCACGAATCGACGGTCAGCCGCGTCACCTCCAACAAATACCTCTCCTGCGACCGCGGCCTCTACGAGCTCAAATATTTCTTCACCTCGGGCGTCGGCACCAGCGACGGCGGCGACGGCGCCTCCTCGGAAGCCGTAAAAAGCCGCATCAAGGCCCTGATCGCCACCGAGGAAGCGGATAACATCCTCTCCGACGACCAGCTGGTCGAGATGCTGAAAGGCGAAGGCTTCGACATCGCGCGGCGCACCGTCGCGAAATATCGCGAGGCGGTCGGGCTGGGCAGCTCGGTGCAGCGGCGCCGGCAGAAGGCGATCGGCCGAGCGGCCTGATATCAGCCGGGGATTCTCTCCCAAATCGCGCTAAGCCTTTCGGCATGCGCTGCATCGAGCGCGGCCAGCCGATCGAGCAGGCCTTGCATCTCTTCTGGCCCCGCGAAGTCGCCCGGGGGCGGCTCGGGCTCCAGCGCGGCGCCGCAATTGATGCAGTCGTCGCCTTCGAAGGAATAGTGGTTGCACTTGCGGCAGAGCAGCATCTCGCCGTCCGGATCGCTCGGCTGCGGCGAGGCGGGATAGGCGCTGTCCGGCAGCGCCTTGCCGTCCAGCGTTTCCAAGATCAGCCGCCATTCACCCTGGGCGAAGGGTTCGCCGGGCGCCGCCCTCACCTGCTCGAAGCGCTCCTGCAGGCCGGCGGCGCGAAGGGTGCGGGCGCGGTGGTCGCACATCGGGTTGTTGCCGGGGACGCCGAGCAGCGCGCCCGCCATCCAGGTGCAGCCCGATTTGCACACCGGGCGGTAATAGCAGGTGCCGCAATAGCCCCAGGCCGGGCGCTCGACATTGGGGCGGGCCGAATGCTGCATCGCCGCCCAGAGCTGGGCGAGCGGGGCGTCGCGGACGTTGCCGCCGCCATAGTCGCCCTCGTGCAGCGAGGGGCAGCCCTTGACCGTGCCGTCGGCCTCGATCGCCATGCCGGTCTCGGCGGCGCCGCAGCCGTCCCAATAAGCCGGCTCGTCGGTCATCGTCCGCCAGAGATGCTCGTGCGGCCCGAAATAGCCGATATTGTTGCCGGCGAAGAGCCGGAAGCCGGCCTTGCGGCCCTTCTCGAACAGCCGCGCCAGCATGTCGTACGTCTCGGGCACCTGCCGGGGCTGCAGGATGAGGTCGGTCTGCTCGGCGGCGTTGCCGGCGGGGACGGTGAGCTGCACCTGCCAGAGCCGGGCGCCGCTGGCGAAGATCGCCTCGTAAGTCTCCTCCAGCACCGGCGCCGACAGCCGGTTGATCTGGGTGTTGACGCCCGGGACGATGCCGGCGCGGGCGAATTCGGCGATCGCGGTCATCGCCTGGCGGAAGCTGCCGGGGACGCCGCGGAGGCGGTCGTGCACCGCCTCGGTGCCGTCGACCGAGACCCCGGCGGCGTCGAGCCCGGCGTCGACCGCGGCCTCGATCTTGGCGCGGGTCAGCGCGCGGCCGCCGGTCTGCAGCCCGCACCTGATGCCGGCGTCGGCCACCGCGCGGATGATGTCGAGCCAGTCGCGGCGCAGGAACGCCTCGCCGCCGATCAGGCTGATCTCGCGCGTGCCGAGGGCAGCGAGATCGGCGACGACTTGGCGGATCTCGTCCAGCGTCAGCTCGTCGCTGCGCGGCCGCCCGGCGCGCGAGCCGCAATGCACGCAGCGCAAATTGCAGGCCAGCGTCAGCTCCCAGACGACGTGGACCGGATGCCGCCGCTGCTGGTCGAGCGCCGAGCGCGAGCGCACCGGCTCCTTGCGAACCGGCGGGGCCGGAGCGTCGACGGGCCTAGCCGCCACGCCGCTTGATCTCGGCCTCCAGCCGCTTGAGCGCCGCCTGCAGATCGCCCTGCGCGGCGAGCACGTCGCGGGCATGGTCGCGATGGGCGACCAGCTCGTCGAGGCTGGTCTTCGGGTTCTTGAGCGCGTCGCTGATCGCGACCCCGTAGGGCGGGATCGGGCTTCGTGAAGGTTTCGGCATCGCTTCCTCCCGGCCTGCTGTCGCAGCGCCTATTTCTTGCCGCGCTTGGCGATCTCGGCCTCGAGCTTCTTCAACGCGCCGGCGAGGTCGCCCTGCTCCTTCAGCGTGCGCTTGGCCTGATCGCGCAGCGACTTCAACGAGGCGAGCGTCGATTTGGGGTCTTTCAGCGCGTCGCTGATCGCGACGCCGTAGGGCCGGACCGGGCCTCCCTCGGCTTTGGGCATATGCTCCTCCCTTGTCTTGGTCGATGCAGTCTTCGACAAGATTTTGCATAACAGATATCGGCACGATTGCAGCGGCTTTCTTTGGCCTCGGGCTATTCATGACCGCGACGATTTACGCCATGGCCGGAATGAAGCACGGACTCCCCGGCGGGACTGGCGCCGGCTACCTTCTCCGCTCCTCGCGAGGGCGCACGTAGATCGGGCTCAGCGCCGTCCACACCGCCTCCGCGTCGAGCACCCGCCAGCCGGCGTCGCGATGGGCTTCGGGCAGATTGTCCGGATCGACGAACAGGATGTCGATCTCCGCCTCCTGGCCGGACGGTATCGGTGCGCTCGGGATGCCGTAGCCATATTGGGTGGTGGTGGTGCGCACGACCGAGCGGCGGCCGACCAGCAGGAGGTCGCGATGGCCGTCGCGGCGGGCCAGCTCGGCGGCGCGCAGCAACACCATCTCGCCCGCCATCGAGGTGGAGCCGCGCCCGCTCGCGAAGCGGACGGTGAGCAGGTCCGGACCCGGCCCGGGCTGGGTGCGATAGCCGTCGGCATCGAAGCCGAGCAGCCCGCGGCCGCCGCCGTCATAGGTCGGCATGCGCTGCACGCTCTCGGGCTCGGGGAGCCGGCGGGCCAGTTCTCGGACCGGCAGCAGCGTCGCGTCCGCGGCCTGGCGGGCGAGCTCGCGGCGCAGGCGGTCGATCGGCGCGCCGAGCTCGCCTTGCAAGGCGGGCCGGGCCGCGACCATCGCCTGGAAGATGTCCAGCGCGGCGAAATCGGTTTCGATCGGCCGCGCCGCCAGCTCGGCGACCAGCGCGTCGATCCTGTTCTCGCGGACCATGCGCCGGGCCTGCACGGCCCGCTCCCAGCGCGCGAGCGCGGCCTCGGCGTGGCCCTGCCTGGCGAGCAAGGCCCGATGCTGGTTGCGGTCGGCCACGCTTGGACCGCGGGTGCCCGAAGGGGTCGGCGGCGGCCGCAACGCGCGCGTAAGCGCGAGCCTCGCCGCCGCCAGCGTCGCGTCGGCCTCGGCCGGGCGGCCGAGCGTTTCGCGCGCGAACGCGGCGGCCCCGGCCATCTCGGCACGGGTGACGAGGTTGGCGGCGATGACCGCGTCGCGCTGCGGCATCGCATAGCCGCCTTCCGGCCGGCTCGGCTCGGACAGGCGCACCTGCGGGTAGAGCGCGACGGCCTGCTCGAATTCGCCGCGCGTCAGCGCCCATGCGAAGAGCGAGACGATCACGTGCGGGTCGACCCGGGCGATCTGCCGCAAATGGCGGACATAAGCGGGCCAGTCATTGCTGGCCGCCATGTGCAGCCTCGCCGCCGCCAGCGCGAGCTGCGGCTCGTAGGGCCGCGCGGCCATCACCGCCTCCGCCCCGGCCGCCGCGGCCCGCGCGTCGCCGGCGCGCAGCCGGGCGAAGGCGCGCACCAGCTGCAGTCCGACGCCGAAGCTGCGCTGGGCGAGCGCGTCGCTGCCGGCGGCGGCCTGCTCGGCAAGGTCGAGATCGGCGAGCGCGCCGGCCTCGCCTTCCCCCACGGCGAGCCGGTGCAGCGCGCGGGCCTGCAGCAGGCTGGCACGGCGAAGGCGATATCCCTCGAGCAGCAGCGGCGAGGCCAGCGCCCGCGTGCACGGCTCGATGCCCTCGCCGCCGTAATCCAGCTCCTCGCGGCGCAACTGGCGATTGTCGGGGCCGCGGGCGATCCAGCCGGTGCTGCCCCGGCTCATGGCGTCGGTGTCGTTTGTCGGCGTGCCGTAGCCGTCGCAGCTCGGAAAGTCCTGGGCTTCGCCGACCGGGACCGGCTTGTCCTGCGCCCAGCCTGCCGAATGGGCGAGCGCTGCGGACGCGGCGGCGAGTCCCGCCAACACTTTGCGTCGGTCCATTGATGATACCCCCCGGGCAGGCTAGGCCAGGCTCGACCGGAGCGTCAATCGGGATGAAGGGACCGCTGCATTTCTGCCTGGCCCTGCTCGCGGCGCTGGCGCTCGCCGCCTGCGCCGTCCCCGAGGCGCGGCTGCGCGCCGGCCTGGTCAATGCCGGGCTCAGCGAGCCGATGGCGGCGTGCATGGCGGAGCGGATGGTCGACCGGCTGTCGCTGGCGCAATTGAGCCGGATCGGGGATCTGCCGCGGGCGCGCCGCGCCGCCTCGATGCCCGAATTCCTGCACCGCATCCGCTCGCTGCGCGACACCGAGATCCTGACCGTGACCTCGGCCGCCGCGGCGGTGTGCGCGGTCAGGGCCTGACGCGGCGACGCGTCAGCCGCTGGGCCCGCCTCCGACGTCGAAATGCGGCCCCTCCAGCTGCCAGCGCTGGCGGCCGCTGCCGTCGTCCTCGTTCCAGATGTCGACCACGGCGCCGTCTTCCGAGCAGCTCAGGAAAGAGTCCGGCATCGTCACCGGAATGAGGTTGTACAGGGAAACCGGCTGGTCGGGCGATCCCGTCGAGACCGGCATCATATACCAGAGCAGGTTCTGGTTGCCGCTTCCGGACCCTGGTCCCAGGAGCTTCACGGTGCGCTGGTCGGACGCCACGCCGAGGCTGTCATTGTTGGCGTTGCTGATGCCGCCATAGACGTCGATCGCATAGGTCGGCAGTTGCTGCGGCCCGGAATTCCCCAACGCCCTCAGCACCCAGCGCTGGCGGCCGCTGCCGTCGTCATGGTCCCACAGGTTGACCGTGCCGTCGGGCCCGCAGCTGAGCAGCGAGCGGTTGGTGGTCAGCCCGTCGAGGATACGGAGATGGTAATAGGTGGTCATCGCAACCTCCCCCGAGTCCGATCGGCGGACTATCCGCCTCGGCACAGGAGGAGTCAACGCGCCCGCCTGGGCTACTTCCCATCACACGGACTCTGTGCTTTAGGCCCGGCCCATGAACATCCACGAATATCAGGCCAAGGAGCTGCTCGCGAAGTTCGGCGTGCCGGTGCCCGCCGGCCATGCCGCGATGAGCGTCGACGAGGCGGTGGCGGCGGCGGCCAAGCTGCCCGGGCCGCTTTATGTGGTGAAGGCGCAGATCCATGCCGGCGGGCGCGGCAAGGGCAAGTTCAGGGAATTGGGGCCGGACGCCAAGGGCGGCGTGCGGCTGGCGCGGACGCTCGAGGAGGTACGCGACGCCGCGGCGGAAATGCTCGGCAACACCCTGGTCACCGTGCAGACCGGGCCCAATGGCAAGCAGGTCAACCGGCTCTACCTCACCGACGGCGTCGAGATCGAGAAAGAGTTCTACCTGGCGCTGCTGGTCGACCGGAAGTCCGGGCGGATCGCCTTCGTCGCCTCGACCGAGGGCGGCATGGACATCGAGGCGGTCGCCCACGACACGCCGGAGAAGATCAGGACCTTCACCATCGACCCCGCCACCGGCTTCATGCCGCACCACGGCCGCATGGTCGCCCACGCGCTGGGCCTCGAGGGCGACCTCAACAAGCAGGCGCAAAAGGTGGCCAGGCTGCTCTACGAGGCCTTCCTCGGCACCGACGCCTCGCAGATCGAGATCAATCCGCTCGCGGTCACCGGCGCCGGTGACAAAGCGGGGGGCGAATTGCTGGTGCTCGACGCCAAGGTCGGCTTCGACGGCAATGCCGAGTTCCGCCATCCGGACCTGGAGGCGCTGCGCGACCCGACGGAAGAGGATCCGATGGAGCTCGAGGCGTCGAAACACGACCTCGCCTACATCAAGCTCGACGGCAATATCGGCTGCATGGTGAACGGCGCCGGGCTCGCCATGGCGACGATGGACATCATCAAGCTGAACGGCGCGTTCCCGGCCAATTTCTGCGACGTCGGCGGCGGCGCCTCCAAGGAGAAGGTGACGGCGGCGTTCAAGATCATCCTCTCCGACCCGGCGGTCGAGGGCATCCTGGTCAACATCTTCGGCGGGATCATGCGCTGCGACATCATCGCCGACGGGATCGTCGCGGCGGCGAGGGACGTGGATTTGCGAGTCCCGCTGGTGGTGCGGCTCGAAGGCACCAATGTCGAGGAGGGCAAGCGCATCCTCGCCGACAGCGGCCTCGCCATCATCCCCGCCGACGATTTGGGGGACGCGGCGCGCAAGATCGTCGCGGAAGTGAGGGGGACCGTGCCCGCGTAACGATTGTGCTCCTGCGAAAGCAGGAGCCCAGAACTGGGTCCCCGCTTTCGCGGGAACACGAGGAAGGGAATGAAGATGAAGCTCCTGGTCGCCGTCAAGCGGGTGATCGATTTCAACGTCAAGCCGCGGGTCAAGGCCGACGGCTCGGGCGTCGACCTCGCCAACGTCAAGATGAGCATGAACCCGTTCGACGAGATCGCGGTCGAGGAGGCGATCCGCCTGAAGGAGAAAGGCGTCGCGACCGAGATCGTCGCGGTCTCGATCGGCCCCGCCAAGGCGCAGGAGACCTTGCGGACAGCGCTCGCGATGGGCGCCGACCGGGCGATCCTGATCCAGACCGACGACGAGGTGGAGCCGCTGGCGGTGGCGAAGCTGCTCGCCAAGGTGGCGGCGGAGGAGGAACCCGGCCTGGTCATCCTCGGCAAGCAGGCGATCGACGACGATTCCAACCAGACAGGCCAGATGCTCGCCGCCCTGCTCGGCTGGCCGCAGGGGACGTTCGCGTCGAAGGTCGAGGTCGCGGGCGACACGGTCGAGGTGACCCGCGAGGTCGACGGCGGCCTCGAGACGGTGAAGCTCAAGGTGCCGGCGGTGGTCACCACCGACCTGCGGCTCAACGAGCCGCGCTACGCCTCGCTGCCCAACATCATGAAGGCCAAGTCGAAGCCGCTCGCGCAGAAGTCGCCGGCCGACTACGGCGTCGACACCGCGCCGCGGCTCGCCACGCTCAAGGTCGTGGAGCCCGCCAAGCGCCAGGCGGGGGTCAAGGTCGGCTCGGTCGACGAGCTGATCGGCAAGTTGAAAGCTCTGGGAGTGACGGCATGAAGACGCTGGTTCTCGTCGAACATGATGGCGGGGCGGTGAAGGACGCCACCCTCGCCGCGGTCATCGCCGCCTCGAAGCTGGGCGAGGTCCACCTGCTCGTCGCCGGCAAGGGCGTCGGCGCCGTCGCCGAGGCGGCCGCGAAGATCGCCGGTGTGGGCAAGGTCCACGTCGCCGACGATGCCGCCTACGACCACAATCTGGCGGAGAATGTCGCGCCTTTGGTCGTCGCGCTGATGGCCGATCACGACGCCTTCCTCGCGCCCGCCACCACCACGGGCAAGAACATCGCCCCGCGCGTCGCCGCTTTGCTCGACGTGATGCAGATTTCCGACATCCTCTCGGTCGAGGGCGAGGACACCTTCACCCGGCCGATCTACGCCGGCAACGCGATCGCCACGGTGAAGTCCTCGGACGCCAAGAAGGTGATCACGGTGCGCGGCACCGCCTTCGACAAGGCGTCGCGGGACGGCGGATCGGGGACGGTCGAGTCGGTCTCCGGAACCGGCGACAAGGGCCTCTCCTCCTTTGTCGGCGCCGAGCTCAGCAAGTCCGAGCGGCCCGAGCTGACCAGCGCCAAGATCATCGTCTCCGGCGGCCGCGCCTTCGGTTCGAACGAGCAATTCCACGGCCTGCTCGACCCGCTCGCCGACAAGCTGAAGGCGGGCGTCGGCGCCTCCCGCGCCGCGGTCGACGCCGGCTATGCGCCCAACGACTATCAGGTCGGCCAGACCGGCAAGATCGTCGCGCCCGAAGTCTATATCGCGATCGGCATATCGGGCGCGATCCAGCACCTCGCCGGCATGAAGGATTCCAAGGTCATCGTCGCGATCAACAAGGACGAGGATGCGCCGATCTTCCAGGTCGCCGACGTCGGCCTGGTCGGCGACCTGTTCAAGATCGTGCCCGAGCTGACCGAGAAGCTCTAGAAGCCGGCAAGGAAGGACGTGACGTTGGCGCCGAGCGCATCGACCGCATAGCCCCCCTCCATCACGACCAGGGTGGGGAGGCCCAATGCCGCGATACGCTTGGCCAGTGCGATATAATCGGCTGTTTGAAGCGTGAAGAAGGAGATCGGGTCGCCTGCGAAGGTGTCGGCGCCGTAGGAGACGACCAGCAGCTCCGGAGCGAAGGCGGCGATCCTTGCCAGCGCCGCGTCGAGCGCCGGCATATAGGCGGCGAGATCGGTGCCGCGCGGAAGCGGCAGGTTGAGCGTGGCGCCCTCGCCTTCGCGCTCGCCGGCCTCGTCGGCATGGCCCCAGAAATAGGGATAGTCCATGCGCGGGTCGGCGTGGATCGAGACGAAGAGGACGTCGCCGCGGGCGTAGAAGATGTCCTGGGTGCCGTTGCCGTGATGATAGTCGACGTCGAGGATGGCGACCCTGGCCTTGCCGGCGGCGATCGCCGCCTCGGCCGCGATGGCGGCGTTGTTGAGGTAGCAATAGCCGCCCAGATAGTCGGAGCCGGCATGGTGGCCGGGCGGGCGGCAGAGCGCGAACGCCGCCCGCTCGCCGGCCAGCACCGCGTCCAGGGCGGTGAGCGCGGTCTGCGCCGACCAATAGGCGCCCTCCCAGGTGCCCGCGGCGATCGGGCTCGACGCGTCGAAGCTGTGGGCGCCGAGCCGGGCGTCGATCCGCTCGAGCGCGAGCGGCCGCCGCCGCACCACCGGCCAGGCATAGCCCGAGGCGTCGCCTTCGCGCCCGGCCGCGCGCCAGTCGTTATGCGCCGCCCAGAGGAAGGCGAGATAGGCGTCGGAATGGACCGCGCGGAGCGGCGCCTCGCCATGGTCGATCGCTGGCCCGACATCGCCCAGCGCCGCGCGGATCGCCTCGGCCCGCGCGGGGCTCTCGGCGAACGGCACCAAGCCGCCATTGTGCAGCTCCAAAGCGGGCGCGTGGGCCAGCTGGCGGGGATCGAAGCAGGCGCGCATCAGGGCACGACGAGGTCGCCCGGCACCGTCGGCTCGGACAGGATCTCGGCCATCGCCGCCCACCGCCTCGCCGGATCCGGACCCATCGATTCGACATAGGAGCGCACCATGTCGAGCCCGAGCCCGTAATTGATCACATAGGCGCGATACTGGCTGGTGAAGGCGAGCGACTGCTCGGCGCGGCGCCGCGAGACCAGTTGGTAGCGCTCGATCAGGGTCAGCGCCTGCTCGCGGTCGATCCGGCCTTCGAGGAAATCGCGGGCGATGGTGAAGCGGGCTCCGGCGAGATCGCGGATCGCGTCCTGCAGGCGAAGATAGGTGTCGGCGCCCTCTGCCGAAATGCCGGCGAGTGGGTAGAGGACGCGCCGTTCGAACGCCAGCCTTTCCTCGTCCGGGAAGGCAAGCTCGATGCCGTAATTGGCCGAGCCCTCGGCGATGAACGACTGCGGCGAGTAGAGCGGATAGACCATATATTCGACCCAGCCGCGCCCCCGCGCCAGCGCCCGCTCGAGCAGCGCGTTGAAGGCGTGGTGCCCGGGATAGCCTTCGTGGCAGCCGAGATCGACGGCGCGGCCCATCCGCACCGGGAAATCGGTGTTGACCTGGATGAGGCTGCGATAATCGCCCTGGTACCAATTGTAGCCGGACCAGCTCTGCCCGGTGACGAACCCCAGCGTGAAGGCCTCGCCCTGGGGCAGCGGAACATGCGCCAGCGTGCGCCGCCGGCATTCGGCGATCGCGGCGCGCATCACCGCGTCGACCCGCTCGCGCGGGACGATGAAGCGGTCCTGGAACGCCTCCACCCTTCCGGCGAGGCTGCCCTCGCCCGGCACCAGCTGCTCGATCCGCGCGAGCACCGGGTCGTAATCGGCCAGCGGCTTCAGCTCGGGCCGTACGCCGTAAAGCCCCGACGCCTCGTCGGCGAAGCTCAGCCGCTCGCCCTGCACCAGGCGCAGGCGGGTGCGCGCCGCGGTCAGCTGCGCGGCGAGGAACGCCTTGCGCCGCGCCTCGATGCCGCCCGCAGCCGCCGGGACCGCGTCCAGCCGGCGCGCCATCGCCTCCGCGGCGGCGGCAAGCTCCGCGGCGGTGCGCGGCGCCGCGCGCGCCGCCGTGCGCCATTCGGGCGGCCCGTAATAAGCATCGACATAGCCTGGATCGCGCTCGCCGATCTCGAGCTGGAGGGCGACATAGTGGCGCGCGAGCGCGTCGAGGGTGTCGGTTCCCTGCGCCCGTGCCGGCGCGGCCGCGAACAGGACAAGCGGGAGGAAGGCCAGCAGGCCGCGGAGGATGCTCATCGCCGCTTCATGGCGGATTGGCGCCGCCGCGGCCAGTGCGGATCAGCCGCGATAGGCCGGGTCGAGCGCCAGGTTCAGCAGGTGGCCAAGCCGGACGCCCGCCTGGGTGATGCGGCGCTGGATGATCGGCATCGCCCAGTCCATATAGGTCGCGTCGATCTGCACGCTGCGTTTCGGCTCCCCCTCGGACCAAGTCGCCTCGGTGGCGGAATATTGGCATGCCTGCCCGACCATCACGCAATAGCCGGTCGACGGCGCGAGGGTGACGGCATAGGATTCGGCCGACCATTGCCAGGGCCGCGCGGAAAGCCAGGCGGCGCGCTCGGAGTCGCTCACCTGC
Source organism: uncultured Alphaproteobacteria bacterium (assembly GCA_963826805.1). Taxonomy (GTDB): domain Bacteria; phylum Pseudomonadota; class Alphaproteobacteria; order Sphingomonadales; family Sphingomonadaceae; genus Allosphingosinicella. The sequence continues at coordinate 1,327,162 of CAWGYE010000005.1, read as the reverse complement.
AGGCTCCACTCCGCCGCCAGCAGCCGGACCCGGTCGACCGACGGGCCGCTGCCCAGGTGCCGGGCCTGCAGGATGCAGGTGTCCCAGGTCGAATGCAGGCTGTTGGTGCAGAGGCCGCGCGAATTCACCTCGTTGCCGCCGCGATCGTCCTCGAACGAGCTGTGCAGCGGCTGGTGGATGTCGCCGAGCCAGTGGCCGAGATAGACGAGCGCCGCCGCCCTGTCCCGGTCGCTCGCCGTGGTCGAGCGAAGCACCGCGAGGTCCGCCGCGATCGCCGTGATCACGCAGAGCGGCGCGACACCGCAGCCGGTCGCGCTGGTGACGGTCAGCGTGGTGCGCGGATAATTGGCGAAATGCTCGGGGCTGCGGCGCCCCGGGCCGTTGTTCGCCGGATGGTCCGGATAGGTGCAGGCCCAGCCATATTCGGCATTGAGCGGATTGGCGCCGAGGATCTGCGGATGGGCCTGCAACAGCCGCGCGACCTCGCTCCGCGCGGTCGGGGTCAGGTTCCGGAGCGCGATCTCGCACACCGTCCGGTGGCCGGAATCGCCCCAGGCCAAGGCCTGCGAGGACCAGCCGAGGCCGAGGATGAGGACGAAGGCGGCAAGCAGCCGGCGCAAAGGCGCGGTCATCGCGATTCTCCTTGAGTGGGGGAGGGGACGGCGGCCATCAGTCCGACAGCCGGTTGTAGGCGGGGGTCATCGCGCCGGTCGGGCCGATTCCGATCCGGACGCTGTCGCAGCCGCCGGGGCCGACGCCGTCGCGCCCGATCTTGCGGGGATTGGTGCGGCAGGCGGCGTCGTCGATGTCGGTCCGCCACAGCGTGCCGCGCGACCCGAGCTCGCTCACGATCTCCCGATCGGGAAGGACGACCCGGCTATAGGGAAACGGTCCCGACGAGATCACGAACTGCCGCGCCGCGACCGCGTTCAGGAAGGCGGATCGAGAGGAGGTCTTGCTGCCGTGGTGGCCTGCGATGAGCACGTCCGCGCGCAGCTCGGCCGGATGATCGGAGAGCAATTCGCCCTCGATCGAGGCCGGGGCCGGCGGCACCGAAGGGGCTTGCCGCCCGCCCGCCTCGGCGTCGCCCATCAGCAGGATCCGGCGGCGTCCGAGGTCGAGCCTGACCACGACGGTCGCCTCGTTGAGCGCCCCGGACGGCGCATTGCCGTTGGCGTGCAGGATCGTCATACGCGCGCCGGCGCCGAGCGGCACCGCCATCGGCGCCACGATCTGGCTGCCGCGCGGCACCGCGACCGGCCCCGCCGGTCGCGGGCGGCCGTGGCAATTGGCGGCGGCGCTGAACGTCACGCTGTGCGTGCCGGCGCCGCCGAGGGCATTGTGATAGACCACCCCCGCCTCTGCGACGACCGCGTCGAGGAAGGCGCGATAGCCGCAGCTGTCGGCGCGGGAGCCCGAATCCCAGACGTGCCGGACCTGATAGGCGCCAAGCACGCTGTCCATCATCTCGTGATGGTCCTGGTGCGGATGGCTCAGGATCAGATGGTCGATCGTCGTGAGGTCGGGCCGGACCGCGCGCAGATAGGCGAGCACCCTGTTGTTGACGCCCCCGCCGTGATCGTCGCGGCTGCCCGCGTCGTAGAGCAGCGCGAAATCATGGCCTTCGACGAAGATCGAAAGGCCGGTGCCGACATCGATCGCGTGGACGGCGAAGTTGCCCGCCGCCGGCGGAGCGGCGGCCGGCGGCTGGGCGCGCAGCGCCGCGGGAGCGGCGAACGCGACGGCGAACGCGACGACGAGCGGCCCCCAGCGCTTCATGGCGAGTCTCCCCCACGGGAGGCTGCGCCTCGGCGGTCGGCCGGTCTTGCCGAGCTGACTCCGAAACGGCGCGAAGTGGGCGCGGCGGCGCCTAGACTGGTCCGAAATGGAACGGCCTGCGCTTTTCGAAATCGCTTGCGCAACTCGTCGCCGAATCGGATGATGTTTTAATCCGAATCGGAGAGGAAAATGGGCGTTCTGGCCCTGTTGTTCTCGGCGCTCGAACAGCTGCTGCACGAAGCCGCGCTGTTTGCCGCGGTCGGCTTTCTCGTCCTCGGCGCGAGCGACCTCGCGGTCGATCTGATCTGGCTCGGTTTATGGGTGCGGCGCAGGGCGTCCGCCGGGAGCTCGGCCGGCCTCCCGCTGGCCGAGCGCCCCGGTCGGCTCGCCGTCTTCATTCCGGCCTGGGACGAGGCGGGGGTGATCGGGGCGATGCTCGACCACGCCCAGGCCGCCTTCGCCGGGGCCGACCATGTCCTCTATGTCGGCTGCTATCCCAACGACCCGGCGACGATCGGCGCGGTCCGCGCCGCCGCCGGCCCGCGCCTTCGCCTGGTGATCGGCCCGGCGCCGGGGCCGACCAGCAAGGCCGATTGCCTCAACCGCATCTGGGAGCGGATGCTCGCGGAGGAAGAGCGCGAAGGCACACGCTTCAAGGGGGTGGTGCTGCACGATGCGGAAGATGTCGTTCATTCCGACGAACTCGCTCTGTTCGACGCGCTGATCGAGCGGGCCGAGCTCGTGCAATTGCCGGTGCTGCCGCTGCTCGACCCCCGCTCGCGCTTCGTCGGCGGCCATTATGCCGATGAGTTTTGCGAGGCGCACGGCAAGGAGCTGGTGGTGCGCGAGGCGATCGGCGCCGGCCTGCCCTCGGCCGGCGTCGGCTGCGCGATCGCGCGCGACGCGCTCGCCGCGCTCGCCGGGCGACGCGGGGCGCCGTTCGAGCCCGACAGCCTGACCGAGGATTACGAGCTCGGCCTCAGGCTGAAGGCGGCCGGGCGCTCCGCCGCGTTCGTGCGGATGCGCGGCGGCCCGGATCGCCCGGTCGTCGCCGTCCGCGAATATTTCCCGGCGACGCTGGACGCGGCGGTGGCGCAGAAGGCGCGCTGGCTGACCGGCATCGCCTTGTCCGGCTGGGAGCGGCTCGGCTGGTCCGGCGGCCTCGCCGAGCGCTGGATGCGGATGCGCGACCGCCAGTCGCTGCTCGCCGCCCTGGTGCTGGCCTCGGCCTATCTGGCGCTGGTGCTGTGGGCGCTGCTCAGCGCGGCCGCGGCGCTGGCCGGCGTGGCGATGCGGCCGTTCGCGCCGGCGCTGACGCTGCTGATAGCGGTCAATTCGGCGCTGCTGCTCTGGCGCCTGGCGATGCGCTTCGGCTTCGTCGCGCGCGCCTACGGCTGGCGCGAGGGGCTGCGCGCGCTGCCCCGCACCGTCACCGGCAACATCATCGCGATGATGGCCGCCCGTCGCGCCCTCGCCGGCCATCTCCGCCGCCGCGGCGCCGTGCCCCGGTGGGACAAGACCGCGCACGCCTTCCCGCGGGTGCTGCCGGCCGAATGAGCATGACGCCGCCGCTCCGCTTCCTGGCGCTGGTGGCGGGCGGCTGGATCTGCATGCGCGCCGCGATGCTCGCGCCGGACTGGGCGGTTCCCCAGGCAGGCGAGCCGAAACCGACCGCCACCCCGGCGCCGGCGGCCCAGGCGACCGCGGCCACGCATTCCTCGCCGCGCTCCGTCGCTCTCCATCCCCCGGCCGTCCAGCCTCATTTCAATGACAGGTCGTTGCCCGCGGACGAAGCAGCGGCTTTGCCGGAGCGGACGGCCGAGGCGGCGGCACAAGGCGGTTTTCCGGTGGCGATCCCGCCGGACCCGTCGCCTCCCGACCCCCCGGGCACCGCCGCCCTCATCGGCCCGATCCCTCCGTCCTTCCCGCCTACGGCCCCTCGCGCGCGCCACTGGTCCGCCTCGGCCTGGCTGCTGCTCCGCGACGACCCGGGCGGCGCCGCGCTGGCGCCCGGCGGCGCGCTCGGCGGCTCCCAGGCGGGGGCGCGGCTGCTCCGGGAGGTCGGCGGCGGCGTGGCGCTGAGCGCCCGGCTCTACCTGCCGCTGCGCCGGCGGACGGCCGCCGAGGCCGCCGCCGGGCTGGACTGGCGGCCGGCGGCGCATTTGCCCCTGCATCTCCTTGCCGAGCGGCGGCAGGCGCTCGGACGCGACGGCCTCTCCGCCTTCGCGCTGACTGCTTATGGGGGCCTCAGCCGCGCTCTGCCGCGCGGCTTCAGGATCGACGCCTACGCGCAGGCGGGATTGGTCGGCACTCGCTCGCGCGACCCGTTCGCCGACGGATCGGTGCGGATTTCCGCTGCGCTCGGCCCGGTCGAGGTCGGCGGCGGCGGCTGGGCCGCCGCGCAGCCCGGCGTCCGGCGCGTCGACGCCGGCCCCTCGGTCTCGTATCGCCTGCCGATCCGCGGCGCCGGGCTCCGCCTGCAGGTGGACTGGCGCTTCCGCCTCGCCGGCGACACCGCGCCCGGCTCCGGGCCCGCTCTCACCCTCGCCGCGGACTTTTGAGCCGCCGCCTTCCGCGCGCCCCGTTTCGCGTTTAGGGTCGCGGCCCAATGGACATCTACCTGCCGATCGCGGGCCTGTCGGTGAACGCTTTGGTGATCGTCGGCCTGGGCGGGCTGGTCGGCCTCTTGACCGGCATGGTCGGGGTCGGCGGCGGCTTCCTGACCACGCCGATCCTGATCTTCTACGGCATCCCGCCGCCGGTGGCGGTCGCCTCGGCGACCACGCAGATCACCGGCACCTCGGTCTCGGGGCTGCTCGCCCATCGCCGCCGCCGCGGCGTCGACGTGCAGATGGGCCTGGTGGTGATCGCCGGCGGCGTGCTCGGCGCGTTCACCGGCGGCATCCTCTTCCGCCTGCTCCAGAACGCCGGCCAGATCGATACCGTCATCTCGCTGCTCTACGTGCTGCTGCTGGGCAGCATCGGCCTGATGATGGCCAAGGAATCGGCGACCGCGCTCGGCATGCTGCGCCCGTCCGAGCGCGCGCAGAGCCGGCGCGGCCGGCGCCACAATCCGGTGATCGCGATGCTGCCGATGCGCTGGCGCTTCTACCGGTCGGGCCTCTACATCTCGCCGCTGGCGCCGCTCGCTTTGGGCTTCGTCTCGGGGCTCCTCACCGCCATGCTCGGCATCGGCGGCGGCTTCATCATGGTCCCGGCGATGATCTACCTGCTCGGCATGTCGGCGGCAGTGGTGGTCGGCACCTCGCTGCTGCAGATCCTGGTCGTCACCGCCGCCACCACCCTGGTCCATGCCACCACCACCCGTTCGGTCGACATCGTGCTCGCCGGCCTGCTCCTGCTGGGCTCGGTGATCGGCGCGCAATATGGCGCGCGCTTCGCCCAGAAGATGAAGCCCGAGCTGCTGCGCATGATCCTCGCCATCGTCGTCCTCGCCGTCGCCTTCCGGATGGCGCTGCAGCTCGGCTGGCGGCCCGAGGAAATCTACACGGTGCAGATGCTGTGACGCGCCTGCCGGCCCTCGCTCTTTTCTTGCTCGCGCCGCTGCTGCTCGGCCAGGCGCAGCCGCCGCAGCCGCGGCTGGTTCCCGATGTCTCGCAGCGCCATGTCGAGATCCGCTACAGCTTCACCGGCGCCGAACTGCTGCTGTTCGGCGCGATCCTCTATCCGGGCGGGCGCACGCCCGATCAGGCGCCCGACGTGGCGGTGATCCTGAAGGGGCCGCTCGAGCGGATCGTGCTGCGCGAGAAGCAGAAGGTGGCGGGCATCTGGATGAACGTCGAGCGGGTGCGCTTCCGCTCGGCCCCGGCCTTCTACGCGGTCGCCTCGTCGCGGCCGCTCGCCGCTCTGGTCGACGAGCGCACCGCCGCCATTTACGAGCTCGGGCTCGACAATTTGCAATTGTCGCCCGGCGGCGGCGTCTCGGCCGACGTGCTGCGCCGCTTCGAGCGCGGCCTGATCGACCTCAGGCGACGCCACCAGCTCTACGCCGAATATCCGCGCGGGGTCGAGATCAGCGAGGGCGTGCTCTACCGCGCCCGCATCGCCATCCCCGCGCGGGTGCCGGTCGGCACCTACACCGCCGAGACCTTCCTGATCGACGATGGGCGGGTGATCGCCGGCGCGGCGCGCGAGATCCGGATCGAGAAACTGGGCTTCGAGCGCTTCGTCGCCGACGCCGCCGAGCAATGGTCGCTGGCCTACGGCGTGGTCGCGGTCGCGCTGTCGCTGCTGCTGGGCTGGGCGGCCGGCGCCTTCTTCCAGCGGCGCTACGCCTAGGGTCCGCACTCGGTGCCGACCCTAAGTAACCGCAATCACTTGTTTACCCTATTGCTCTAGGTCTTCCGGGCCAACTCGAGAAAGCCCGACGCATGACCGACGCGATGAACCTCCACAGCTTCCCCCCGCGGGAAGAGGGCGCGAGCGCCGGCGGCGACGTGCCGCAGCGCGCCGCCCTGGTTTCGCAGCACGAGGCGATCGGCCAGGTCATCGAGATCGGCGGCAGCGGCGCCTCCGTGGAGATCGCCGAACGCCGGCTGATCGAGCTCTCCAAGGACCCCGATCCGTCGATCGCCATGTCGGGCCAGGTCGGCAGCCAGATCAAGATCGCCTCGGGCCGCCGCTGGCTGCTCGCCAACGTCCGCCGCCTCAAGGTCACCGACGTGGAAGCGGGCCACATCACCGCCGAGATCGACTTCCTGGGCGAGGGCGACGAGGAGCGGCAGACCGGCAAGCTGGTCAATTTCAAGCGCGGCATCACCTGCTATCCGATCCCGGGCAGCAAAGTCTTCCCCGTCTCCGGCGAGGACCTCAAGCAGATGTTCGCCGCCGACGAGCGCGCCCATATCGAGATCGGCACCGTCTATCCAACCAAGGACGTGCGCGCCGCGCTCTATGTCGATTCGCTGCTCGGCAAGCACTTCGCGCTGCTCGGCTCGACCGGCACCGGCAAGTCGACCGCCGCCGCGCTGATCATGCACCGGATCTGCGACCTGTCGCCCGAGGGCCACATCGTCATGATCGATCCGCACGGCGAATATTCCGCCGCGTTCAAGGGCCATGGCGAGCTGTTCAACGTCGACAATCTGGCGATGCCCTACTGGCTGATGAACTTCGAGGAGCATACCGAGGTGTTCGTCACCTCCTCGGGCGCGGAGCGGCAGCGCGACATGGACATTCTCGCCAAGTGCCTGCTGCAGGCACGCGCCAAGAACCGCGCCGCCGAGGGCCTGTCCAAGCTCACCGTCGATTCGCCGATCCCCTACACGCTGTCGGACCTCACCAACGCGATCACCCATGAAATGGGCCTGCTCAACAAGGCCACCGACACCGCACCCTACATGCGCCTCAAGACCAAGATCGACGAGCTGAAGTCCGACCCGCGCTACCAGTTCATGTTCTCCGGAATGCTGGTCGCCGATTCGATGGGCGGCTTCATCGCCAAGATCTTCCGGCTGCCCGCCAAGGGCAAGCCGATCTCGATCATCGACGTCTCGGGCGTGCCCTCCGACATCGTCTCGGTGGTGGTCGCGGTGCTCTCCCGGCTGGTGTTCGATTATGCGATCTGGTCGCGCAGCGAGGCGCAGCGCCCGGTCCTCCTGGTCTGCGAGGAGGCGCACCGCTACATCCCCTCCGACAAGACCTCGACCGGGCAGGCGGTGCGCAAGATCCTCGAGCGGATCGCCAAGGAAGGCCGCAAATATGGCGTGTCGCTGGGCCTCATCACCCAGCGCCCGTCCGACCTCGCCGAGGGCGTGCTCTCGCAATGCGGCACGATCATCGCGATGCGCCTCAACAACGACCGCGACCAGGCGTTCGTGAAGTCGGCCATGCCCGAAGGCTCGCGCGGCTTCCTCGACGTCATCCCGGCGCTCCGCAACCGCGAATGCATCGTCTGCGGCGAGGGCGTCTCGATCCCGATCCGGGTCTCGTTCGACGATCTCGAGCGCGACCGCTGCCCGGCCTCGTCCGACCCGCTCTTCTCGTCGCTCTGGCGGCAGACCGGCGAGGAGGAGGCGATGGTCGCCCGCGTCGTCAAGCGCTGGCGCGCGCAGGGGCGCTAAGCCACCACCGTCATTCCAGCGAAAGCTGGAATCTCGCTTCTCTGGAAAAGGCAAAGAGATCCCAGCTTTTCGCTGGGATGACGCTACGGGCCGGTGCGCTCGCTGCGCTGCGTGGATGTTGCAGCGCCGTCCGCCTTCGCCTGCTGCGTGCGTGCCGCGCCGAGCGGCGTGGCCAGCAGGTTCCTGAGCCGGCTTCGGAAGCTGGCGAGCTCGCCGCCCGACAGCTGCGCGCGGCCGACGAAGCGGACCGAGCGCGGGTTGATCGTGGCGCCGTTGCGGTAGGTCTCGAAATGGAGATGCGGGCCGGTCGACAGGCCGGTCGAGCCGACATAGCCGATCACCTGGCCCTGGCGCACCCGGCTGCCCGGGGACACCGCGAACCGGCTCATATGCGAGTAAGAGGTGGTGATGCCGTTGGCATGGGCGAGGCGCACCTGCCGGCCATAGCCGCCCGCCCAGCCGGCGCCGCTGACGCGGCCGTCGGCGACGGCGAGGATCGGGGTGCCGTAGGAGGCGCGGAAGTCGAGCCCGCGGTGCATGCGCTGGTAGCCGAGGATCGGATGCATGCGGAGGCCGTAATTGGAGGTGACCCGGCCCGGCACCGGCGCCTGCCAGCCGCCGCTCTGGCGGCCGACGCCCGAGGCCTCGAACCATTGGGTGCGGCCCTCGCTCTGCCACTGCATCAGCCTGACCTCGCGGCCGGACGAGCGGTTGAGGCCGGCATAGAGCAGGGGCCCGGTCTCGGTCTCGCCGGTCGCGGCGCGGCGATGCTCGATGATGATGTCGAAGCGGTCGTCGGAGCTGAGCCCGGAGGGCACGCTGACCTGGGTGTTGAGGGCGCGGATATAGGCTTCGACCGCGCGTGCCGGCACGCCGGCGGCGCGGGCCGAGCGGTAGAGGCTGGCGCCGACCCGGCCCTGGATTCGGAGCGGGGTCTCGTCGACCGCGATCGGGATCCGGGTGAGGGCGAGCGCGCCGCCGGCGCGGGTGAGCTCGAGCCGCAGGTCGAAGCGGGCGCGGAAGGCGAGCCGGTCGAGCGGGCGGGCGACGGTGCGGTTGGGGCGGCGGCCGAGGCGAAGGTCCAGCACCGTGCCCGCGCGGATGTCGCCGATCGGCAGCGCCTCGCCGATCATGGTGGCGACGCGGTCGGCCTCGGCGGCGCCGACGCCGGCGCGCTCGAGCACCCGGGCGAAGCCGTCGCCGCGGCCGAGGGTGGCGCGAAGGTCGATGATCGGCCGCTCCGGGCTCTCGGCCAGCGGCTCGACCGCGTCGGTCGGCGCCATCCGGCGGCCGGTGTCGCCGCCGAGCCCGAGCGGGGCGATGGCGAGCGCGCGCGATTCCTCGAACTGGGCGTCGGGATAGGGCATTGGCGTGGCGCCGGGCAGCGCCTCGAAGCTCGGCCCCAGCGACCAGGCGGCGTAGCAGAGCGCGGCGCAGGTGAAGAAGCCGCGGAACCATTCGCCCGAGCCGATCCGCTGGCCGAGGTCGACGACGAGGTCGAGCTCGCCGGCGCGCGCGCGCAGGTCCTGGCCGCGCTGGCCGAAGGCGGGCCGGGCCGGCTGCGCGCGGTAAAGCGGCCCATGCAAGGCAAGCGCGCCGCTGCCGCTCGCCGAACCGCCGCTGATCTCACTGGCTTGATACAAGGCCGGTCAGCCCCCGCGCGCCCGTTTGTCCCCCCGCCGCGCACCCCGCCCGGCAGGTCGCTACGGTTGTGAAGAAAAGAGGTTAAAGTCAAATTACGGAATCTACGAGCCCGCCCGGATGCGGCAGGGCGAATTGGGCGCAGGGCGAGCGGTTGCCGCGGGCCCGGGCGTGCGGGTGCTTGCGCTTTGCCGGGCGTGGACCGATCTTGGAGCGATGCAAGCGGACCTGAAGGCCATCCTCGGGCCCACCAATACCGGCAAGACCCACCTCGCGGTCGAGCGGATGTGCGGCCACAGCTCGGGCATGATCGGCTTCCCGCTGCGGCTGCTGGCGCGCGAGGTCTACGACCGGGTGGTCAGGCTGAAGGGCGCCGAGCCAGGTCGCGCTGATCACCGGCGAGGAGAAGATCGCGCCGAAGGAGGCGCGCTGGTTCCTGTGCACCGCCGAGAGCGATGCCGATGGAGCGCGATTTCGCCTTCGTCGCGATCGACGAGGCGCAGCTCGGCGCCGATCCGGAGCGCGGCCACGTCTTCACCGACCGCATGCTGCACGCGCGCGGCCGCGAGGAGACGATGATCCTCGGCTCGGAGACGCTGAAGCCGATGGTGCGCGCGCTGCTGCCCAAGGCCGAGATCGTCGGCCGGCCGCGCTTCTCGACCCTCTCCTATGCCGGGCCGGCCAAGCTGTCGCGGCTGCCGCCGCGCTCGGCGATCGTCGCCTTCTCGGCCGAGCAGGTCTATGCCGTCGCCGAGATGCTGCGCCGGATGCGCGGCGGCGCGGCGGTGGTGATGGGCGCGCTCTCGCCCCGCACCCGCAACGCCCAGGTGGCGATGTACCAGGCCGGCGAGGTCGACTATCTCGTCGCCACCGACGCGATCGGCATGGGCCTCAACATGGACGTCGACCATGTCGCCTTCGCCGGCCTCTCCAAGTTCGACGGCGCCCGCCGGCGGCGGCTGACCCCGGCCGAGATGGCGCAGATCGCCGGCCGCGCCGGCCGCCACCAGCGCGACGGCACGCTTCGGCTCGCTGACCCTGGAGGGCGACCCGCTCGCCGAGTTCCGCCCCGAGGAGATCGAGGCGATCGAGGAGCATCGCTTCGCGCCGCTCGACTTCCTCTACTGGCGCGAGAGCGAGCTCGATTTCGCCAGCGTCGAGGCGCTGGTCCGCTCGCTCGAGCGCCGGCCGGTGCGTGCGCGAGCCTGCGCGCCGCGCCCGAGGCGGTCGACCTCGCCGTGCTGAAGCTCCTCGCCGGCGACCCGGAGGTGCACGCCCACGCCGCCTCGCCCGAGGCGGTGCGGCGGCTGTGGGCGGCCTGCGGCCTGCCCGATTTCCGCAAGACCGGCCCCGAGCATCACGCCCGCCTGGTCGCGCGGCTCTTCGCCTATCTGAGCGAGGGCGACGGCCGCATCCCGCAAGGCTGGTATGCCGAGCAGGTCGCGCGGCTCGACAACGTCCAGGGCGACATCGACACGCTCGCCGACCGCATCGCGGGGGTGCGCACCTGGGCCTATATCGCCCACCGCGCCGACTGGCTCGCCGACCCGGCGGCGATGGCCGCGCGCACCATGGCGGTCGAGGAGAAGCTCTCCGACGCGCTGCACGAGCGGCTTGACCCAGCGCTTCGTCGACCGCCGCACCTCGGTGCTGATGCGCGACCTCGGCCGCAAGGGCGCGGGCGAGTTTCCGGTGATCATCGACACCGAGGGCGAGGTCAGCGTCGGCTCCTATGCGATCGGCCGGCTGCAGGGCTTCGCCTTCGAGGTCGACCCGGCCGCCCGCCACGCCGACCGCAAGATGCTGCTCGCCACCGCCGAGCGCCGCCTCGCCGGCGAATATGAGAAGCGCGCCGCCGCCCTCGCCGCCGACAGCGACGACCATTTCTCGCTGCGCACCGACGCCGGCGCGCCGGTCGCGATCCTCTGGCGCGGGCACGAGGTGGCGAGGCTCGGGCCGGGCAAGAATCTGCTCTCGCCGCGGATCCTGCTCGACCGGCGGATCGACCGGGTCTCCGAGAAGGGCCGGGACGCGGTGATCGCGCGGCTCAAGGACTGGCTGCGCGCCGGCGCCGAGGCGGTGCTGGCGCCGCTGCGCGCCGCCGGCCGCGCCGCCCAGGATCCCGGCCGCGCCGCCGCCGGTCCGCGCCCTGCTCGCGATGCTGGTCGACGAAGGCGGCATCGTCGCGCGCGATGCCGTCGCCAAGCCGCTCGCCGCGCTCGACAAGGAGCAGCGCCGCGCCGTCACCCGGCTCGGCGTCCGGATCGGCGCGCTCGACCTCTTCATGCCGGCGGTGCTGAAGCCCGAGGCGATGCGCTGGCGCGCCGCCTTCCGCGCCGCCGCCGCGGCCGGCCCGATGCCGGCGCTGCCGCCGGACAATGCGCGTCGTGCTGGCGACGCCGGCGGACCGCACCCTGCTCGCCCGCCTCGGCTTCCGCGCCGCCGGGCCGCAGATGATCCGCGTCGACATGGCCGAGCGGATCGCGGCGCGCGCGCACGAGGCGCAAGTCGGTCGATCCGGCGCTGGTCACCTCGCTCGGGCCTCAAGGCCGAGACGCGTGGCCAGGCTGATGCGCGACATCGGCTTCGCCGCGGGCGAGGGCGAGGCCGGCTGGGTCTGGCGCGGCCGCGGCCGGCGCCGGCGGACCCGACCGGAAAAGCCGGGCTCGGCGCATTTCGCCGCGCTCGCGGGGCTGCGGCGTGGCTGAGTCGCTCCGGCTCGACAAATTCCTGTGGTTCGCGCGCATCGTGAAGACCCGCGCCTTGGCCCAGGAGATGGCCGAGAAGGGCCGGATCCGCCTCAACGGCCGCGTCGTCGACCGCGCCCACGCCGCGGTCCGCGCCGGCGACGTGCTGAGCTTCGCCCAGCGCGGCACGGTCCGGGTGCATCGAGGTGCTGGCGCTGCCGACGCGGCGCGGGCCGCCGGCCGAGGCAAGGGCGCTCTATTCAGAATTGACGAGCGAAGCCGGCGCGGCCTAGGGACGGCTCCGGGGAGAGAGTGAAGCCATGACCTACGTCGTCACCGATGCCTGCATCCGCTGCAAATATATGGACTGCGTCGAGGTCTGCCCGGTCGACTGCTTCTACGAGGGCGAGAACATGCTCGTCATCAACCCCAGCGAATGCATCGATTGCGGCGTCTGCGAGCCCGAATGCCCGGCCGAGGCGATCCTGCCGGACACCGAGGCGGGGCTCGAGAAATGGCTCGAGGTCAACACCACCTATTCGGCCGAATGGCCGAACATCACCCGCAAGAAGGACAGCCCCGCCGACGCCGACGAGCACAAGGGCGAGGAAGGCAAGTTCGACAAATATTTCTCGTCGGAGCCCGGCGAAGGAGATTGAGCCGCGCCGGGTCCGCCAATTGGGAGGACCGACCATGAGCGCACGTCTTTCGGCCCACGCGCCGACCGTTCTTGCCCTGCTGCGGATCGTCACCGCCCTGCTCTTCATCGAGCATGGCACGCAGAAGCTGCTCGGCTTCCCGCCCGGTCCGTCGATGCCGAGCCCGGAAGCGCTGTCGATGATCTGGTGGGCCGGGCTCATCGAGCTGGTCCCGGGCGCGCTGATCCTGGTCGGCCTGTTCACCCGGCCCGCCGCCTTCATCGCCGCCGGCGAGATGGCCTTCGCCTACTGGATCGGCCACTTTCCCCGGCTCCCGCTGCCGGACGGGTTCTTCCCGGTCAACAATGACGGGGACGCGGCGATCCTCTATTGCTTCATCTTCCTCTACCTGGTCTTCGCCGGGCCGGGGCGATGGAGCATCGACGCGATGCGCCCGGAGCGACCGCAGGCGAGCGAGGACGAGTGACGGCCGCCTTTGCTGCGCTGCGACATGGATCAAGAAAGCCTAGATTTCCGACGCATTTCCTGCTATATGATCGCCCATCGAAGCGGGTGCCTTACGCATCCGCAGCCCGGTGATCACGAGAGAATTGCCGCACGATCGGAGCTTCAACTGCGTCGTTTGGGGCAGATGCGGGTTCAGTCCGGCACAGGCGGCCGTTTCCAAGGAAGGTTTCAATTGATGGCAACGAAGGCGTTGAGCTTCGACGTTGGCGATTATGTCGTTTACCCCAAGCACGGCGTCGGCCGTGTGATCGAGCTGCAGTCGACCGATATCGCGGGCATGCAGCTCGAGCTCTATGTGCTGCGCTTCGAGAAGGAGAAGATGACGCTGCGCGTTCCGACCAACAAGGCGGAAAGCGTCGGCATGCGCAAGCTGTCCTCGGACAAGACCATGCAGGAGGCGCTCGCCACGCTGAAGGGCAAGCCCAGGGTGAAGCGCACCATGTGGTCGCGCCGCGCCCAGGAATATGAGGCGAAGATCAATTCGGGCGACCTGGTGTCGATCGCCGAGGTGGTCCGCGACCTGTTCCGCCCCGACGACGCGCCCGAGCAGAGCTATTCCGAGCGGCAGATCTTCGAGGCCGCCTCCACCCGCCTCGCCCGCGAGCTCGGCGCGATGGAGCAGATCGACGAGAAGACGGCGCTCGAGAAGCTGCTCGAGATCCTCAACAAGGCGGCGCTCATCCACCACAAGGTGAAGGTCGACGCCTGACGGCGGACAACCGGGGACAGTTCCAGTAACTGTCCCCATCGAAGCCGGGTCCTGCACGGCCCGGCCCGAAAGGGGGCGGTCCGGTCACGGGCCGCCCTTTTGCATTGCAAGCGGCGCGCTGCATGTGTATTATGACGCTAATACAGCTTGGGAGACGAACATGCGCAACCTTCTCGCCATCGGCGCCGATCGCGATTCTGGCGGCCGCCTGCTCGGCCGGCGCCGAGGAGGGCAGCGACACGCCTCGCAGCGGCGCCCAGGGCCAGCGCGACTTCCAGGTCGGCGCGTTCGAATCGGTCAGCCTGGAGGGCTCGCACGACGTCGTCGTCGCGGTCGGCGGCGCGCCCTCGGTCCGCGCCGAGGGCGATGCCGAGGCGATCGAGCGGCTCGACATCCGGGTCGAGAACGGCACCCTCAAGATCGGCACGCGCCGCGGCGAGGGCGGCTGGTTCTCCCGTCACCGCGGCGGCCGCGCCACCGTCCACGTCACCGCGCCGGCGCTGAAGGCCGCCTCGATCGGCGGCTCCGGCGACATGCGCATCGACCGGGTCGAGGCGCCCCGCTTCGCCGCCTCGATCGGCGGCTCGGGCGACATGGAGATCGGCGCGCTGCGGGCCCGCCGGGCCGAGCTTCTCGATCGCCGGCAGCGGGCGACATCCGCGCCGCCGCCGGCCAGGTCGAGGAAGCCGACATCTCGATCGCCGGCTCGGGCAGCGTCTCGGCCGAGTCGCTGGAGACCCGCCGCGCCGACGTCTCGGTGGTCGGCTCGGGCGACGTCTCGCTGCGCGCGAGCGAGGCGGTCGACGCCTCGATCATGGGCTCGGGCGACATCAACGTGCACGGCACGGCACGCTGCAGCGTCTCCAAGATGGGCTCGGGCGACGTGCATTGCGGCAACTGACCCACGCAGACATTGACGATTAAGCTTTTGGCGCCATGGTCCTGACATGGCCAGGATCATGCCCGCCTTCCTCGCCCTCGCCGCGGCCGCAGCCGCGATGCCGGCCGGAGCCGCCGACCGCCGCTATTCGGTCTCCGACTTCGACCGGGTGATCGTCGAAGGCCCCTATGCCGTGCGCCTGGTCGTCGGCCCGCCTTCCTCCGCGACGGCGACCGGCACCCGCGAGGCGCTCGACCGGCTCAGCGTCGATGTCCAGGGCCAGACGCTGCGCATCCGGCGCAGCCGCTCCGGCTGGGGCGGCACGCCGGGCGCCGACGCCGGGCCGGTCACCATCACGCTGGCCACCCGCACGCTGCGCTCGGCGCGGCTGATCGGCCCGGCGTCGCTCGAGGTGGACGGGGCGCGCGGGCTCAACGTCGCAGTTCTCGGTCGAGGGCAGCGGCCGGCTGCGCGCCACCAACGTCGCCGCCGACACGCTCGCGCTCGGGCTGCTCGGCTCGGGCGTGCTCGAGATCGCCGGCACCGCCGAGGTGCTGCGCGGCGACTTCCAGGGCACCGGCAATGTCGAGGCCGCGCGCCTCGTCGCCGACAACGCCACCGTCACCACCAACACGGCCGGCACCGTCGCGCTCACCGTCAACGGGCCGGCGACGGTCACCGCCAACGGCCTCGGCGAGGTCACCATCCTCGGCCGCGCCGGTCTGCACGGTCACCGGGCCCGGCACCGATCAGGTGCGCTGCGCCCGCTCAAATCAGCGCCAGTACCGCTAGCTTCCCGGCCAGATCGGGCGGCAGCGCTTCGAGATCGTCGCCGCCCTCGCCAAGGTCAGGCGGCGCGTCCGCGGCCGCGAGATAGCGCCAGCCCTGATGCCCGCGCTTCGCGGTCGCCCGCACCGGCACCAGCTCGGGATCGAGCCGGATGATCGTCTTCCGGTCGGACGCTGCGCAGGTCGAAGCCGAGGATCGTCTGGCGCGCGGCGATCCGCTGCTTGACGATCCAGTAGAGCGAGCCGCCGATCAGCTCGTCGGCGCGCTTCGGGCGGAAGCGCGTGACGATCGGCACCACCCCGTCGCGCACCCGCGATTCGAGCCGCCGCCGGAGCGTGTCGATGCTGGCGCAGCTGAACGCGACCTTGCTCATGTGGAGAGTCATGGGGACAGTTACTTTTCCGAACGAAACAGCCAGCTTAGCGCCGGAGGGCGGAAAAGTAACTGTCCCTCTCAACCGACCAGCCCGGTCGCCACGGCCAGCCCGAGGAAGGCGAGGAAGCCCATCGAATCGGTGATCATCGTCACGAACACCGAGGAGGAGACCGCCGGGATCCTGGCCGAGCCGCTCGAGCACCACCGGCACCGCCACGCCGGAGAGGCCGGCGATCATGATGTTGATCAGCATCGCCGCGGCGATCACCCCGCCGAGCTGCGGATTGGCGAAGACCAGCCCGGCGCCGAGGCCGAGCAGGATGGCGATGGTGACGCCGTTCAGCAGCGCCACCGAGATCTCGCGCCAGATCGTCCGCCAGGTGTTGGAGCGGGTGAGCTGGTTCATCGCCAGCGCGCGCACCGCCACCGCCATGGTCTGGGTGCCGGCATTGCCGCCGATCGAGGCGACGATCGGCATCAGCACGGCGAGCGCGACCATCTCCTCGATCGCCGCGCCGAACAAGTAGATGATCGTCGAGGCGACCAGCGCGGTGACCAGATTGGCGGCCAGCCAGCGGACCCGCGCCTTGTAGCTGTCGCTGACCGGCTCGTTGATGTCGCCCTCGGCGCCGGCGCCGGAGAGCAGCAGGGTGTCCTCGCTCGCTTCCTCCTGGATGATGTGGACGACGTCGTCGGCGGTGATCATGCCGACCAGCCGCCCGGCCTGATCGACCACGGCGGCCGAGATCAGCGCATATTTCTGGAAGCTGCAGCGCCACTTCCTCCTGGTCCATGTCGACCGGGATCAGGGTCTGCTCGCGCTGCATCACGTCGGCGATCGCGATCCGCCGCGGCGTGGTCAGGATCCAGGAGAGCAGGCAGGTGCCGACCGGCCGGTGCGCCGGATCGACCACGAACACCTCCCAGAAATCGGTGGCGAGGTCCTCGCCGGCGCGCAGATAGTCGATCACCTGGCCGACCGTCCAATGCTCGGGCACGGCGACGGCGTCGCGCCGCATCAGCCGGCCGGCCGATTCCTCGGGATAGGAGAGCGCTTCCTCGATCGCGGCGCGGTCGTCGGGATCGAGCGCGCGCAGCACGGCGCGCTGCTCCTCCTCCTCCATGTCCTCGATGATCGCGACCGCGTCGTCGGTCTCGAGCTCGCCGGCGATCTCGGCGACCTGGTGGCGGCTCGAGCTGCGTCGAGCAGCTCCTCGCGGACATGCTCGTTCATCTCGGCGAGCACGTCGCCGTCGAGCAGGTCGGCCAGCGCGGCGGCGAGCGCGCGGCGGTCGTCGGGATCGACCAGCTCGAACAGGTCGGCGACGTCGGCCGGGTGGAGCGGCTCGACCAGCGCGCGCGCCGCCTCGGCGTCGCCGGCCTCGACCAGCGCCGATCACCTCGGCGACGAATTCGGGCTTCAGCCGGTCGTCCTCGTCGAGCCGGGTCTCGGCCGGGGCGGCCTCCGCCGCGGAGGCTTCGAGTTCGCTGTCGCTCATCTCGCCCTCCTGCCGTTCGCGCCCGCCCGGGGCTTCCTAGGCCGGACCGGCTTGCCCTGTCGATACGGGCTGGCGCATCCGGCGCGCCCGGCCTAATCGGCACGCGAAGGAGATCCCCATGGCCGAAGAGCAGAACACGCTGGTCCTCAATCTCGACAGCGGCGGCGACGTCGTCATCCGGCTGCGCCCCGATCTCGCGCCCGGGCCATGTCGCGCGGATCCGCGAGCTGACCGAGGAGGGCTTTTACGACGATGTCGTCTTCCACCGGGTGATCGACGGCTTCATGGCGCAGGGCGGCGACCCGACCGGCACCGGCACCGGCGGCTCCGACAAGCCCGACCTTCCCGCCGAGTTCAGCCGCGAGCCGCATGTGCGCGGCACCGCCTCGATGGCGCGGGCGATGAACCCGGACAGCGCCAACAGCCAGTTCTTCATCTGCTTCGACGATTGCGGCTTCCTCGACGGCCAGTACACCGTCTGGGGCGAGGTGATCGAGGGCATGGAGCATGTCGACGCCTTGCCCAAGGGCGAGCCGCCGCGCGAGCCGGGGCGGATCGTCAAGGCGAGCCTGAGGGACTGAGCCTGTGCGCGGGGTCACCCTGATCACCGGCGCCTCGGCGGGCCTCGGCGCCGAGTTCGCCCGGCAATGCGCGGCCCGCGGCGAGGCGCTGGCGCTGGTCGCCCGCCGCCGCGACCGGCTGGAGGCGCTGAAGGCCGAGCTCGGCGGCGACGCCCATGTCTTCGTCGCCGACCTTGCCCGGGACGGCGCCGCCGCGAGCCTGATCGCGGAGCTCGAAGCCGAGGGCCTGCGGGCCGACACGCTGATCAACAATGCGGGCTTCGGCCTCGCCGGCAGGTTCGCCGGCCTGCCGCTCGGCCGGCAGAGCGAGATGATCGACCTCAACTGCCGCACCCTGGCCGAGCTCTGCCACCTCGTCCTCCCCGGCATGCGCGAGCGGCGCGGGGGCGCGATTCTCAACGTCGCCTCGACCGCCGCCTTCCAGGCCGGCCCGAACATGGCGGTCTATTATGCCAGCAAGGCCTTCGTGCTCTCCTTCACCGAGGCGCTGCACCACGAGCTGAAGGGCACCGGCATCCGCGTCTGCTGCCTCTGCCCCGGCCCGACCGAAAGCGAGTTCGGCGAGGTCGCCGGCTCGAAGAGCCCGGCGCTGGAGCGGATCAAGGGCCCCGCCGCGCCGGTCGTCCGCGCCGGCCTCAGAGGGCTCGACCGCAACAAGGCGGTCGTGATCCCGGGCCTGCCCAACAAGGTGACCGCCCAGATCAGCCGCCTCCTCCCCCGCGCCGCGATGCGCAGGCTGGTCGGCCGCATCAAGGTCGAAGGAAAATAGCGACTCTCCCCATTCAGACGCGAGGCAGATCGAGATGACCGTCAAAGCCTATGGCGCGCACGCCGCCGACCGCCCGCTCGAACCGATCGACATCGAGCGCCGCCCGCCCGGGCCTCGCGACGTCGAGATCGAGATCGCCTATTGCGGCGTCTGTCATTCGGACCTGCATACGGTGCGCGCGGAATGGGGCGGAACGCTCTATCCTTGCGTGCCGGGCCACGAGATCGTCGGCCGGGTCAGCGCCGTCGGGGCCGAGGTGGCGGGCTTCGCGGCCGGCGACACGGTCGGCGTCGGCTGCCTGGTCGATTCCTGCCAGCGCTGCGGGTCGTGCGCGGACGGGCTCGAGCAATATTGCGAGATCGGCTTCGTCGCCACCTACAACAGCCCGACCGGCGATGCCCCCGGCCACACGCTCGGCGGCTATTCGCAGCGCATCGTCGTCGAAGAGAGGTTCGTGCTGAGGGTCCGCCATCCCGAAGCGCAGCTGGCTGCGGTGGCGCCGCTGCTGTGCGCCGGCATCACCACCTATTCGCCGCTGCGCCACTGGCGGGTGGGCCCCGGCAGCAAGGTCGGCATCGTCGGCATTGGCGGGCTCGGCCATATGGGGATCAAGCTCGCCCACGCGATGGGCGCCGAGGTCGTCGCCTTCACCACCTCGGAGAGCAAGCGCCAGGACGCGCTGAGCCTCGGCGCGGACGCGGTGGTGGTGTCGCGCAACCCCGCGGAGATGAAGGCGCACAACGACAGCTTCGACCTCATCATCGACACCGTCGCGGCGAGCCACGGCCTCGACGCCTTCACCACCTTGCTGAAGCGCGACGGCACCATGGTGCTGGTCGGCGTGCCCGAGCATCCCCATCCAACGCCGAGCGTCGGCGCGCTGATCTTCAAGCGGCGGGCGATCGCCGGCTCGCTGATCGGCGGCCTTCCGGAGACCCAGGAGATGCTCGATTTCTGCGCCGAGAAGGGGATCGTCGCCGACATCGAGATGATCCGCGCGGAGCAGATCGACGAGGCCTATGACCGGATGCAGAAAAGCGACGTCAAATACCGCTTCGTGATCGACGCCGCCTCGCTGGGGGCGTGACCCGGGCGCGGCCCCCCTGAAAACGGGGACTGTCCCTATTTGGTGCCGACGATCTCCTCGATCAGCCAGTCGTGGAAGATGCGCACCGGGCGGCGCGCCAGCGCGGCGCGGCGGCAGGCGAAGAAATAGGCATAGGGGCTCTCGACCTCGACATCGAACAATCTGGCGAGGCGCGGGTCGTGCGCGCCTTCCAGGTGCATGTCGAACATGAAGGCGACGCCGAGCCCCTGCGCGGCGGCGTCGAGGATCAGCTGGCCGCTGTCGAAATGGTCGATCGCGGCCGGCTCCAGATCGGGGAGGCCGACCGCTTCCCGCCAATAGTCGAACGCGTCGGGCAGGTCGCGGTGGAGCAGCACGGTCGCCTTGGCGAGCTCGGCCGGATGCTTCAGCCGACGCGTCTCGCCGCCGCCGATCGCGACCACCCGGTCGGTGCCCAGCCTGACGCTGTACAGGGAGGGATCGACCTCGCGGGCGAGCGCGATCGCCGCGTCGAGCCCCTCGTCGAGCCGGGCCAGCGCGTGCGGCCGCGTGTCGATGTCGATATGCAGGTCCGGCTGGAGCTTCCGCAGCTTCCCGAGCCGCGGCATCAGCCGGTAGGAGGCGAACAGCGGCAGCACGGCGAGCTTCAGCCGCATCAGCTCGGCCTGGCCCGCGGCGCGCGCCATCGCCTGGCCGAGCTCGTCGAGCGCCGGGGCGATCTCGGCCAGCAATTGCTCGCCGTCCGGGTTCAGGAGCACCGCCTGGTGCCGGCGCTCGAACAAGGGCCGGCCGACATGGCGCTCCATCGCCTGCACCCGCCGCGACAAGGCCGGGGAGGACAAAGCGAGCGATTCCGCCGCCGCCTTGACCGAGCCCAGCCGCGCGGTCTCGACGAACGCCTCAACCGCGGTCAGGGGCGGCAGCCTCTTCATCTCGTTTGTGCGGTGCACATGTGCGCGACCCGGCCCGACATCAGCGGAAATCCGCCCGATCCCGATTGCGTTTCCTGCAATCGTCGCTGCTCTCTTCGCACTTGCACAACACGCATGCAAGCGCGAAAACGGCGCTGCCTTTCAGGCATCCTCTCCTAAAACTTCAGGCCGGCCTTCGGGTCGGCCTTTCTTTTGTTCCTCCCCGAGCTAGTCTCGCGGATGGACGGGCGTCGGATTGCCTCGGCTGGCGACCTCCCTCCCGTCACCCCGGCGAAGGCCGGGGGCCATGCGGCGCGTACATCCGGCAGCACGCCAGGACCGAAAACCCGCCCGCAAGCGCGGAAGCTCGGTGAGCGGTACGTACCTGTCACCAAATCGGGGGTGCCCTAGCGCGGCCGTGGCTCTTCCGTGATTGGACTCGGTTCCTGCCGCGGGGCTGGCGCTCGAGGTTCCGTGTCTGCGCTCATCGCGGCGGGAGGGCCTTGCGGATCAATCCGGAACAAGGGGGCCTCTTCCACGGGCATCGCCGCAGATTGCCCAGGCGGGACCAGCTGACGGTCGGAATCCGCCAGCATCCGAACTCGCTCGGCCGCTGGACCGACACATGCGGCCAGCACGAGCCCGGCGGGAAGAAGATAAACATGCCTCGGAATCATGTCGGATCCCCTTCGTCAGCCCGGTTCAGCGCCGGACGAACCAGTTCTGAGATTCATAGTCGGGCCGCCCGGGATCCCTGAAGTCGGTCCACATCCAGATCCAAAGTTGCCCGGGACGATGCAGCGACATGTCGGCGTAGACATAGCGCCTGGCGAAGCCCTGATCATAGACGGCATGGATGTACGTGCGGCTGCCGATCGTCACGACTTGCGCTCCAACCTCGGACCAGTCGCAATCGGTCGGATGGCATTTCCCCCATAAGTGAATGTGCCAGGGCGGACCGGGCGGATAGAGCTGCCCGTTCAGCACCTGGTCCTGGCAGGTGAAGCGCAGGGTGGCTCTCGTCAGACTTCGCGTGTTGGGATCCGCATTGACCCATGACCCGTCTTCCGGCTGGGCCAGGCAGCTCGCATTCGCGGGCGCGCCGATAGACGCGAATGCCAGGAATGCCAGCAGACCAAGGAAAATGCGAGTGAGGCCCGCCGGCGGCATTCGGGTTCTACTCATTGCAACCCTCCCCCATTCAGAATTGCCCGAGCAGAGAGCTTCGAGCCCGACGATGAGCACGAGTCGCTCTCTATTCTCAACTATATAGCAGACTTTGCCTTGTCAGCCAAGGCCGGCTGGTTCTCTGCCAATGCCTCTGGCTTGACTTTACAAACTCTCCCGGATCACTTCCAGGTAAAGGATCGTCGCTCTCTCCAGGTGCCGGCCGGCCGACCCCGGCCGTCATACTAGGACGGCTTTGCCGACTTTTTTGAACCCTCCTCTAGACCAGCCGTTGTCCCTGCCTATGTGGGGGCCTCCACGAGCGAGGCGAGGCGATGGCGGACGACGAACGCAAACCGAGGCGGCTGCAGGTCGCGACCATGCGCCCGGACGACAGCGGCCGCGGCATCGCCCGGCTGCCGCGCGCGATCATGACCGAGATGGGCCTCGCCGAGGGCGACGTGATCGAGCTGATCGGCAAGCGCGCCACCCCCGCCCGCGCCGTCGGCCCCTATCCGGAGGATGAGGGGCTCGAGATCATCCGCCTCGACGGCCTGCAGCGCGCCAATGCCGAGATCGGCTCGGGCGACTTCATCGAGATCCGCAGGGCCGAATCGAAGCCCGCCCAGCGCGTCGTCTTCGCGCCGGCGCAGAAGAACCTGCGCCTGCAGGGCTCGGCGCAGGCGCTGAAGCGCAGCTTCGGCATGAAGCCGCTCACCGCCGGCGACGTCGTCGCCACCACCGGCCAGCAGCAGGTCCAGCGCGGCGACCTGCCGCCCGAGCTGCGGCAGATGCTGACCGCGCCCGCCTTCGCGCTGCAGGAGATCCGCCTGGTGGTGGTCTCGACCGCGCCCAAGGGCATCGTCCATATCGACGCCAACACCGAGATCGAGCTCAGGCCGGAATATACCGAGGCCCGGGAGAAGCGCCGCGCCGACGTCACCTATGACGATCTCGGCGGCATCGGCACCACCATCGACCAGCTGCGCGAGATGGTCGAGCTGCCGCTACGCTACCCCGAGATTTTCGAGCGGCTCGGCGTCGACCCGCCCAAGGGGGTGTTGCTGCACGGCCCACCCGGCACGGGCAAGACCCGCCTCGCCCGAGCGGTCGCCAACGAGAGCGACGCCAATTTCCTGCACATCGCCGGCCCCGAGATCATGGGCTCGGCCTATGGCGAGAGCGAGAAAAGGCTTCGGGAGCTGTTCGAGGAGGCCGCCCAGGCCGCGCCCTCGATCATCTTCATCGACGAGATCGATTCGATCGCGCCCAAGCGCGGCCAGGTCACCGGCGAGACCGAGAAGCGGCTGGTCGCGCAGCTGCTCAGCCTGCTCGACGGCCTCGAGCCGCGGCAGAACGTCGTCGTCATCGCCGCCACCAACCGCCCCGAGGCGATCGACGAGGCGCTGCGCCGCCCCGGCCGCTTCGACCGCGAGATCGTGATCGGCGTCCCCGACGAAGGCGGCCGGCGCGAGATCCTGGGCATCCACACCCGCGGCATGCCGCTCGCCGGCGGGGTCGATCTCGGCGCCCTCGCCCGCCAGACCTACGGCTTCGTCGGCGCCGACCTCGCCGCTTTGGTCCGCGAGGCCGCGATCGAGGCGATCCGCGGGATCATGCCGCAGCTCAACCTCGAGGAAGGCACCATCCCGCCCGAGGTGCTCGACACGCTGTCGGTCACCCGCAAGGATTTCGAGGAGGCGCTGAAGCGCGTCCAGCCCTCGGCGATGCGCGAGGTGATGGTGCAGGCGCCCAAGGTCGGCTGGGACGATGTCGGCGGCGTCGACGAGGCGCGCGAGCGGCTGCGCGAGGGCGTCGAGCTGCCCCTGAAGCATCCGGACAGCTTTCGCCGGCTCGGCATCCGCCCGGCCAAGGGCTTCCTGCTCTACGGCCCGCCCGGCACCGGCAAGACCTTGCTCGCCAAGGCCACGGCGCGCGAGGCCGAGGCCAATTTCATCGCCACCAAATCGTCCGACCTGCTCTCCAAATGGTACGGCGAATCCGAGCAGCAGATCGCCCGCCTGTTCAACCGAGCCCGCCAGGTCGCGCCGACCGTGATCTTCATCGACGAGCTCGACAGCCTGGTGCCGGCGCGCGGCGGCGGCCTCGGCGAGCCCCAGGTCACCGAGCGGGTGGTCAACACCATCCTCGCCGAGATGGACGGGCTCGAGGAATTGCAATCGGTGGTGGTG
Organism: uncultured Alphaproteobacteria bacterium; assembly: GCA_963826805.1. GTDB lineage: Bacteria > Pseudomonadota > Alphaproteobacteria > Sphingomonadales > Sphingomonadaceae > Allosphingosinicella. The sequence goes on along the minus strand of CAWGYE010000005.1, from coordinate 1,302,868 downwards.
ATCGGGGCCAGCAACCGGCCCAACCTGATCGACCCGGCCCTATTGCGCCCCGGCCGGTTCGACGAATTGATCTACGTCCCCGTCCCCGACGCCAAGGGCCGCCGCCACATTCTCGGCATCCACACCAAAGGCATGCCGCTGGCGGGCGATGTCGACCTCGACTCGCTGGCCGAGCGCGCCGAGCGCTTCACCGGCGCCGACCTCGAGGACCTGGTGCGCCGCGCCGGCCTGCACGCGCTGCGCGGCTCGATCCAGGCCGACAGCGTCACCATGGCCGAGTTCGAGCGCGCGCTCGCCGAGACCCGCGCCTCGGTCACGGAGGAGATGGAGCGCGACTATGAGAAGATCCAGGAGAGCCTGAAGCAGGACGCCCGCGGCGCCGGCGGCGGCATCGGCTTCATCTCGCCCGGCATGCTCACCCCGCGGGGGCCGAAGGGCTGAACCGCCAACGCGTCCACGCCGCCAGCGCCAGCATCAGCACCGCCGTCGCGAGGAAGGGCAAGGGCAGGCCGAAGCCGTAGAGCCCGACGCCGAGCGCGGGGCCGGCGACGAAGGCGACGCCGTTGACCGAGGTGACCTGGCCCGCCACCTCGTTCTGCTCCTCGAGCCGGACCGCGAGCGAGGCGCCGCTGGTGAAGCCGGGGCGGAACAGGCCGAAGCCCAGGGAGGCCAGCGCGAAGCCGATGGTCAGCGCATAGACCCCCTGGGCGAGGCCGGTCACCGCCGATCCGCCGGCCGCGACCAGCGAGCCCCACAGCACGAGCTGGCGCGGGCTCAGCGCCAGCTGCGGGATCAGCCACCATTGCGCGAACAGGCTGGCGGCGGCGCCGGCCATCAGCACGATCGCGATCCATTGCTGGGCATGGTCGAGCGGCAGCCGCAGCCGGTCGATGACGAGGAAGCCGATCACGCCGAGCAGGACGGCATGGCCGTGCCCGCCGATGATCCCGATCAGGTGCCAGGGCAAGACCCTCGGGTCGCGCCACGACAAATGCGCCGGCGCGTCCTCCTCCGGCGCGGCCCCGGCGCCGGCGCCGCCGATCGCCGGATAGGCGACGATCGTCCCCCGCGCCTCCCGCTTCGGCGTGTCGTCGGGCAGGCGCAACGCGACCAGCGCCAGCACCACCGCGGCTATAGCCGCGAAGGCGAACAGCGGCGCCGAGAGGCCGAGCGGGGGCAGGATGAAGAGCGGCGCGATCGCCGGGCCGATGATCGTGCCGAGCCCGAAGGAGGAGGCGATGGCGGCGAGCGCGTTGGTCCGCTCGGCCCCTTCGGTGCGGGCGGCGATATAGGCCTGCACCGCGGGCGGCGAGGCCGAGCCGAAGGCGCCGTAGAAGGTCCGCCCCAGCATGAACACGGTGAACACCAGCATCGGCCCGGCGAGCCCCGCCAGCCCGGCGGCGAGCGCGAGCCCGCAGATCAGCATCGAGACGATGAACCCCCACAGGCCGAGCCGCATCAGCGCCCGCCGGCCGCGGCGGTCGGCGCGATGCGCCCAGATCGGCGCCATCGCCACCCACACCACCGCCGACAGCGAGAAGGCGACCGCCACCCAGATGTCGGCGACGCCGAGCTCGCGGCCGATCGCGGGCAGCAGGGACTGCATCGCCGTATTTCCGGCCGCCGCCACCAGCATCACCGCGAAGAGCAGCGCGAATCGCTCGCGTGAAAGGCCGAAGCCGTTCACAAGCAAGGCCTTTTGCGGGCAGGTCCGGCATCGGCCCGGGGCGCTTTTCGGGCCGGCGCGTTAACCTCGGGACAAGGATTCGCCCGCTTGCGCCTTGCCAACCGCGCCCCGATTTGCCAACGCGTCTTCTTTCCGCAAAATTCTGGAAGCATCATGTCGGCATCCTGGGACGAAGCACGTAGAGACAGCCGCTATGCGCGCAAGGCCGGCGGCGGCCCGCTCTGGCACTTCCTGCGCGGCTTCATCAAGCATCCGGTGATGGTCGGCTCGATCATCCCCTCCTCGCGCGCGGTGATCGACAAGATGCTCGAGCCGGTGGACTGGGCGAACTGCAAATTGTTCGTCGAATACGGCCCCGGCGTCGGCACCTTCACCGAGCATGTGCTGCGCCGGATGGCCCCCGACGCGACCCTGATCGCGATCGACACCAATCCCGATTTCATCCGCTTCCTGAGGGGCAAGTTCGCCGACAGCCGGCTGTTCCCGGTGACCGGCTCGGCCGCGGACGTCCGCCAGATCATCGCCGATTGCGGCTTCGAGGAGGCCGACTACATCCTCTCGGGCCTGCCCTTCTCGACGTTGCCGCCGGGCGTCGGCCCGCGCATCGCCGAGGAGACGGCCGAGGCGCTGCGCCCCGGCGGCGCCTTCCTCGTCTACCAGTTCGCGCCCAAGGTGCGCGAGTTCATGGCTCCGCATTTCGAGCGGATCGACCACGGCTTCGAATGGGTCAACATCCCGCCCTGCCACCTGTTCTGGGGCTGGAAGGAATAAACGGGGACAGCCACCTATTTCCTACGCGGATGGCGTGTCGCCTGCTGAATAAACGGGGACAGCCACCTATTTCCTACGCGGATGGCGTGTCGCCTGCTGACGCACGGAAATAGGTGGCTGTCCCCGTTTACGTGCGCGCCTTGCGCCGGCCGAAGGTCAGCGCCTTGATGTTGAGCCGCCGCGACAGGTTGTAGTCCGCGGTCGCCACCAGGAAATAGCCGAACGCCCAGCGCAGCCGGTTCCACCAGGTCATGCTGGCGCGGTGCGCCTCCGGGGTGATTCGCCGGCTGTTCGCGATCTCGCCGTCGACGAAGCGGCGCATCATCGCCGCGAACCCCGGATCCTCGACCCGCAGCATCATCTCGAGGTTGAGATAGAGGCTGCGCAAGTCGAAATTGGCCGAGCCGATATGGACGACGTCGTCGATCACGATCAGCTTCGAGTGCAGCTTGGTCGCCTGATATTCGTAAATCTCGGCGCCGCGCTTCAAGAGCCGCCAGTAGAAGAAGCGCGCCGCTCCGACGGCCCATTGATGGTCCAGCTTCGAAGGCGTCACGATCCGCGCCCGCCCGCGCTGGGCGACGCCGAACAGCCGCCGCATCATCGAGAGGCTCGGCGCGAAATAGGCGGAGATGATGTCGACCCGCTTGGCCTGCATCAGGTCGTTCTTGACCGATCGCGCCCACGGGCTGAGCCGCCGGGTCGGGCCGCCGAACAGCCAGTGGATGGGGCCTTGGCGCACGCTGCTCTGGAACAAGGCCTTGCGCAGCCGGCGGATCGAGGCGTCCGGCCTCTCGGCCCAGGCGAACACGGCCTCGAAATAGCCGACCAGGCATTCGACCCCCGGCCCCTCCACCTGCAGGCCGAGGTCGCGCCAGGCGCCCGCCGCGATCGTGCCGAAATAATCGTCGGAGATGTTGAAGCCGCCGACGATCGCCTTGCTGCCGTCGGCCAGCGCCAGCTTCTGGTGGTTGCGCAGCAGATAGCGCCGCCCCCAGCGCGGCACGAAGCGGCAGAAGCGCGCCTTGGCGTCGACCAGCGGCTGGAAGAAGCCGGCGCCCGAGGCGCCGAAGCCGTCGACCAGCAGCGACACCTTGACGCCGCGCTCGGCGGCGGCGCGCAGCGCGTCGCGCAGCCGCCGGCCGGTCTCGTCGTCGACCCAGATATAATAGAGGATGCGCAGCGACTCCTTCGCCCCGTCGATCAAAGCGATCAGCGCCTCGAGCCGCTCCGGCCCGTCGGGCAGGAGCGTCAGGCGGTTGCCCGCCACCTCCATCGGCGCGACCTCGCTCATCCCGCCCTCGACTAGCGGGATATGCCGCCGCCGGGAAGCGACCGCGCAAAAGGCCGGGCGCCGGCTCCGGAGCGGAGCGGGTTGAGCAACGTCGCGTGGAAGCGTAAATACTTGAAACGACTCGAAGAACTCCGTGATTGTCTGTCGCAATTCTCGCGACTCAAGATGTGGAGCAGGATCGTGGCAAGACGGCGCAAAGTTCCCGACAAGTCCGCACCGGCTGCCGCCCCCGCGACAGGCCCGGGGGCAGACGCCGAGGCCGCGGCCCGGTTCAGGGCCTATCTGATCTCGCTCGCCGGCAACCCTGCCGCCCTTGGCGCCTTCATCGGCGATCCTGAGGGGGCGATGGAGGCCGCCGGCCTGTCCGCCGACGACCGCGCCATCCTGCAGAGCGGGGATGCCGGGGCGATCAATGCGCGGTTCGCGGCGGGGATGGCGCCGGCTGCGGCACCGTTTGACTCCGCGGCCGCCGCAATGGAGGCGAGCCGAGCCCTGCAGCTGAACGTGCAGCTGCCGCAGCTGAATGTGCAGCCGGTACTCCCGCAGCTCAACGTCCAGCCCGTCCTGCCGCAGCTCAACGTCCAACCGGTGCTGCCGCAGCTCAACGTCCAGCCCGTCCTGCCCCAGCTCAACGTCCAGCCCGTCCTGCCCCAGCTCAACGTCCAGCCCGTCCTGCCCCAGCTCAACGTCCAGCCCGTCCTGCCCCAGCTCAACGTCCAGCCCGTCCTGCCCCAGCTCAACATCCAGCCGGTGCTGCCCCAGCTCAACATCCAGCCGGTGCTGCCCCAGCTCAACGTCCAGCCGGTGCTGCCCCAGCTCAACGTCCAGCCGGTGCTGCCCCAGGTCTTCCCGGATCTCCTGGTGCACCCGCAGCTGTACCCGCAGCTCTACCCGCAAATGTTCCCGCAGCTCTATCCGCAGCTCTATCCGCAGCTCTACCCGCAGACCTACCCGCAGACCTACCCGCAGATGCTGTCCTACGGCTGGCCACCGCCATTTTCGCCGCCCGGTTGGCCGGCGCCAGGCTATCCGCCCGTCTGCTGCTGCTGCCGGCACAAGTGCCGGGGCTGCGGGTGCTAGGCGACCGGGCGGGACCGCAAGCACAGCCTGTCCTTTCAAGATTGGGAGTGTCGTCATGGCCGCCGGTTCCCTGATCGTCGTCGGCACCGGCATTCGGACCGTCGGCCAAATGACATCCGAAGCCATCGCCTGGGTCCGCAAGGCAGACAAGGTGCTCTATGTGATCAGCGATCCGATCGCCGAGGCGATGATCAAGGACTTGAATTCCGCGGGGGCGGAATCGCTGGCCGGCTTTTACGGCCCCGGCAAGCAGCGGCTCGATACCTATAACGAGATGATCGAACATATCCTCGCCTGCGTCCGCGCGGGGCTCGTCACCTGTCTTGCCTGCTACGGCCACCCCGGCGTCTTCGTCTATCCGTCGCACCAGTCGATCCGCCGCGCCCGGGCCGAAGGCTATAGCGCCCGCATGCTGCCGGCCGTCTCTGCCGAGGATTGCCTGTTCGCCGATCTCGGCGTCGACCCCGGCATCAACGGCTGCCAATCCTACGAGGCGACCGATTTTCTGCTCAATGGCCGCGTCATCGATACGAGCAGCAACGTCGTCCTCTGGCAGATCGGCGTGGTGGGCGATGCCACCTTCAAGCCGCTTGGCTACGACCTCTCGGCGCTGCCGCTGCTGATCGAGCGGCTGTGCCGATACTATCCTCCCACCCATCCGGTCTACCTCTACCAGGCCGCCGTCTTCCCCGGCTGCGAGGCGACGATCATTCCGGTGACGGTGGCGACGCTGGGCACGGCGCCCCTTTCGGCGGGCCATACCGCCTATATCCCGCCGGCGCGGCCGACCGCGACCGATCCCGTCCTCTACCATCGCATGAACGCGCTCAAGCCGCGCTGACCGAATGGCCGTCACCGTGGATTGAGGCTAGGGACGGCGGATGGCCGTCGCCCGCCTCAGCCTGACCGACTTCCGCTCCTATGCCGATGCCCTCGTCGCGCCGGCGCCGGGCTTCGTCGTCCTCACCGGCGAGAACGGCGCCGGCAAGACCAACGTGCTGGAGGCGCTGTCGCTGCTCTCCCCGGGCCGCGGCCTCAGGGGCGCCACGCTCGGCGAGATGGCGCGCCGCGGCGGCGGGGGCGGCTTCGCGGTGGCGGCCAAAATAGCGCCTCCCCCTGATGGGGAGGGGGAGATCGACATCGGCACCGGCACCCGCCCCGATGCGCCCGAGCGACGGCAGGTCCGCGTCAACGGCGCGCCGGCTTCGGCCAATTCGCTGTCGGAATGGCTCTCCATCCTGTGGCTGACCCCCGCGATGGACCGCCTGTTCGCCGAATCCGCCTCGGGCCGGCGCCGCTTCCTCGACCGGCTGGTGCTCGCCCTCGAGCCCGGCCACGCCCATCATGCGGCGCGCTACGAGGCGGCGATGCGGGCGCGCAACAAATTGCTCGCCGAGGACGTCTGGGACGAGGCCTGGCTGGATTCGCTCGAAGCCCAGATGGACGAGCATGGGATGGCGGTCAGCCGCGCCCGCATGCGGACCGTCGGCAGCCTCGCCGAGGCGGCCCGGGCCGGCGGCGGGGACGACTTTCCCAACGCGAGCCTTGACCTCGACAATGCGACGACGGAAAACCTGCGGTCGCGGTTGCGCGCCAGCCGCAAGCTGCACGCCGCCGCCCGGCGCGCCACCCATGGACCCAATAATGAGGATCTGCTCGTCCATTACGGGCGGCGGGACATGCCGGCCGCGCTCTGCTCGACCGGCGAGCAGAAGGCGCTGCTGATCGGCCTGATCCTCGCCCATGCCGATCTGGTCGCGGTGCGCACCGGCCGCCGTCCGCTGCTGCTGCTCGACGAAATCGCCGCCCATCTCGACCCCACCCGCCGGGCCGCCCTGTTCGCCCGGCTGGGGGAGGCCGGCGGCCAGGTCTGGATGACCGGCACCGAGGCCGGGCTGTTCGCAGGAATCGCCAGCGATTCCAGCCACTTCACGGTCGCGCGCGGAGTCGTTGAAAAGGCCTGAATCGCGCCGTTTTTCCTTGGGTTTCGGCCCCCGATTCCCTATATAATCGTCATGGCAACCACCCCCAATGACGGCAGCTACGGCGCCGACTCCATCAAGGTGCTGAAAGGGCTCGACGCGGTCCGCAAGCGGCCGGGCATGTATATCGGCGACACCGACGACGGATCGGGCCTGCACCACATGGTGTTCGAGGTCTCCGACAATGCGATCGACGAGGCCCTGGCCGGCCATTGCGACCGCATCCTGATCACCCTGAACCCCGACGGCTCGGTCAGCGTCGAGGACAATGGCCGCGGCATCCCGACCGACATCCACGCCGAGGAAGGCGTCTCCGCCGCCGAGGTGATCATGACCCAGCTCCACGCCGGCGGGAAGTTCGAGAACACCTCGGACGACAATGCCTACAAGGTCTCGGGCGGCCTGCACGGCGTCGGCGTCTCGGTGGTCAACGCGCTCTCCGAGCTGCTCGATCTCACCGTCTGGCGCGACGGCAAGGAGCATTACATGCGCTTCCGCCACGGCGAGCCGGAGGCGCCGCTCGCCATCGTCGGCGACGCGCCGGCGGGGAAGAAGGGCACCAAGGTCACCTTCCTGCCCTCGGGCGAGACCTTCAAGGTCACCGAATTCGACTTCGACACGCTCGAGCACCGCTTCCGCGAGCTCGCCTTCCTGAACTCGGGCGTGCGCCTGATCCTGACCGACGCGCGGCACGAGGAAAAGCGCGAGGTCGAGCTCTATTATGAGGGCGGCATATCGGCCTTCGTCCGCTACCTGGACCGCGCCAAGACCCCGCTCATCCCCGATCCCATCTCGGTCACCGGCCAGCGCGACGATGTCGGCATCGAGGTCGCGCTCGAATGGAACGACAGCTATTACGAGCAGGTCCTCGCCTTCACCAACAACATCCCGCAGCGCGACGGCGGCACCCATATGGCCGCCTTCCGCGCCGCTTTGACCCGCACGCTCAACGCCTATGCCGACAAGTCCGGCATGATGAAGCGCGAGAAGGTGAGCCTCACCGGCGACGACATGCGCGAGGGCCTGACCGCGATCGTCTCGGTCAAGCTGCCCGACCCCAAGTTCAGCTCGCAGACCAAGGACAAGCTGGTTTCCTCAGAGGTCCGCCAGCCGCTCGAGAGCCTGATGGCCGACAAGCTCTCCGAATGGCTCGAGGAGAATCCCGGCCATTCGCGCACCATCATCCAGAAGATCATCGACGCGGCCGCCGCCCGCGAGGCCGCCCGCAAGGCGCGCGAGGCGAGCCGCAAGAGCGTGATGGGCATCGCCTCCCTGCCCGGCAAGCTCGCCGACTGCCAGGAGCGCGACCCGGCCAAGTCGGAGCTGTTCCTGGTCGAGGGCGACAGCGCCGGCGGCTCGGCCAAGCAGGGGCGCAACCGCGAGGTCCAGGCGATCCTGCCCCTGAAGGGCAAGATCCTGAACGTCGAGCGCGCCCGCTTCGACCGCATGCTCTCCTCGAAGGAGGTCGGCACCCTCATCCAGGCGATGGGCACCGGCATCGGCCGCGACGATTTCGACATCGAGAAATTGCGCTACCACAAGATCATCATCATGACCGACGCCGACGTCGACGGCGCCCACATCCGCACCCTGCTGCTCACTTTCTTCTACCGGCAGATGCCCGAGATCATCGAGCGCGGGCATCTCTACATCGCCCAGCCGCCGCTCTACAAAGTCGCCAGGGGCCGCTCCGAAGTCTATCTGAAGGACGACGCCGCGCTCGACGACTATCTGATCGAGGCCGGCGCCGAGGCGAGCCGGCTCGAGGGCGGCGGCGAGCCCCGCACCGGCCGCGAGCTGCGCATCCTGGTCGACCATGGCCGGCGGGTGCGCACGCTGATGCACTATGTGCCGCGCCGCTACGATCCGGCGATCATCGAGGCGCTGGCGCTGACCGGCGCGCTCGATCCCGCCTTGCGTCGCGACCAGCGCGCCGATGCGGTCGCCTTCGCAGCGTCATGGCTCGGCCGCGGCGACGAGGAGGCGCGCTGGGCCGGCGCGATCGCCGAGGATGGCGGCTATGTGATCGACCGGCTGTGGCGGGGCGTCACCGACCATCACCGGATCGAGCCCGCCTTCCTCTACAGCCAGGAGGCGCGCCGGCTGCACGCGCTGATCGAGCAGCAGGCCGAGGCCTACGGCCAGCCGCTGCGGCTGGTCGCGCTGCCCCGCGGCGCGCGGCCGGGCGCCGAGGCGCCCGAGCCCGAGATCGACGAGGCCGGGGACGCCGTGGAAACCGAGGAGACCAGCCAGGCCGGCCGCGCCGGCGTCGCGATCAACCGGCCGACCCAGCTCCTGGAGGCGGTGCTCGCCGCCGGCCGCAAGGGGCTTTCGGTGCAGCGCTACAAGGGCCTCGGCGAGATGAACGCCGACCAGCTCTGGGAGACCACGCTCGATCCCCACCACCGCGCCCTCCTCCAGGTCGAGGTCGCCCAGGCCGACGTCGCCGACGAGATCTTCACCCGCCTGATGGGCGACGTCGTCGAGCCGCGGCGCGACTTCATCCAGGAGAATGCGCTGAACGTCGCCAATCTTGACGTCTGAGCCGCCATTCCAGGGGGCGCTCTTCATCCCCTGCTACCGGCCTGCCCGCTGCGGCGACTGGGAGCTGCGCGTGGCCGAACGGGGCATCTGTCCGGGCTATTGGAGCGGCCCGGCGATGATCGAGCAGATGGCCGCGCTCGTGCGCGACGGCCGCAGCTGGATGTCGGTGACGCCGCTGGAGCTCGAGAGCGCGGAGATCGGCATTCGGCTCGCCCGCGGCCATGTGCTGATCTTCGGCCTCGGCATGGGTCTCGCCGCCGCCGCCACCGCCTGCATCCCGGCGGTGCGCTCGGTGACGGTGGTGGAGAGGGATGCGGACGTGCTGGCGCTGAACCGGGCGCTCGATCCCTTCGCCCAGCTTCCCGAAACGGCGCGCGCCAAGCTCCGCGTGATCGAGGGCGACGCCTTCGAGCATCGCCCCGACGGCCCGGTGGACTATCTGATGCCCGACATTCTGGCTGCCGCTGGTCGGCGAGCGGCGGGTGGAGGAGGTCGCCGCCATGCCGGCAAATGCCGCAGCGGGAGCGGTCTATTTCTGGAGTCAGGAGCTCGAGCTCGCCCGCCGGGCGGTGGCGGCCGGCGACGCGCTCGACGATGCCGGGATCGCCGCCGCGGCGGTGGCGACCGGGCTGCCCCTCGCCGGACTGGGCTATCCGGGCTATGCGGACAAGGTCCGGGCGGCGGCGCGCCGCTGGATGCGCGGGCGCTGGCTGCCGGGGCCGCCGCCGCCCTGGGAGGAGGGCTGAGCGTGCGCTTCGCCGGGGGTTGCCCTTGCGGCGCGATCCGCATCCTGTTCGAGACCGCGGGGCCGCTCGCGCCCCGCGCCTGCCAGTGCCGCTTCTGCCGCAAGCACAATGCGCGCACCGTCACCGATCCCGATGGCTCGGCGGTGCTGGACCTCGGCGGCGGGGTGATCCGCTACCGCTTCGGCACCGGCACCACCGATTTCCTGATCTGCGCCCGCTGTGGCGTCTATGTCGGCGCCAGCGCCGAGCTCGACGGGCGGCTCTACGCGACGCTGAACCTCAACGCCTTCGACGATCCCCGGCCCGACCTCGAGGCCGCGCCGGTTTCCTACGACGGCGAGGACGCGGCGGCGAAGGGGGATCGCCGCCGCGCCCGCTGGACGCCCGCCCGCCTCGGCTGACTTTATTTGTCGCCGCCGGCGCTGGCGAAGCGGTGGCGCTGGGCGAGCTCGGTCAGGCCGACGAACTCGCGCCGCCACCAGTTCTGGCCCGCGCCGTCCGCCGCCAGCCGGCGCGCGTCGGCGAAGCTGAAGCCGCGCAAATTGGTGTCGCCGCGCAGCAGCTGGCCGTAGGCGGCGACCGCCGCGGCGAACGCCATGTCGCCGCCCGCCGGCCGGGCATTGGCGATCAGCCCGGCGCCGACCCATTGCTCGATCAGCCGCGACTGGCCCTCGCCCGGCAGCTTGTAGCGCAGCCGGAGGTGCGCCATCTGCCCGGCCTGGCCGGTGGGCACCGCCGCCGGCTCGCGCCGGTTCTGGTCGAAGGCGCGCTCGGGCAGCCAGCCGCGCGCGCCCACGGGCACGATTTCGTAGAGCGCGGTGACCTGGTGGCCGGCGCCGATCTCGCCGGCGTCGACCGCGTCATTGTCGAAATCCTCCTCGCGCAGCGCCCGGTTCTCATAGCCGATCAGCCGGTATTCGTGGACGTGCGCCGGGTTGAACTCCACCTGGATCTTCACGTCATGGGCGATGGTGAACAGGGTCGAGGCGAGCTCGTCGTCGAGCACCTTCTGCGCCTCGCGGGGGCTGTCGATATAGGCGTAATTCCCGTTCCCGTGGTCGGCGATCTGCTCCATCATCGCTTCGTTGTAATTGCCGGTGCCGAAGCCCAATGTGGTGAGAGTGATCCCGGCCTCGCGCTCGCGCTCAACCAGGTCGACCAGGGCCTCGTTGTTGGTGACGCCGACGTTGAAGTCGCCGTCGGTGGCGAGGATCACCCGGTTGATGCCGCCGTCGATCATCGAGCGCCGGGCGACATTGTAGGCGAGCTGGATGCCCGCGCCGCCCGCGGTCGAGCCGCCGGCGGTCAGGTTCTTCAGCGATTCGACGATGGCGCCCCGGTCCGAGGTCGGCTCGAGCACCACGCCGGCGGCGCCGGCATAGACGACGATCGACACCCGGTCACGCGGGTTCAGGCGGTCGGCGAGGAGGGCCAGCGAGCATTGCACCAGCGGCAGCTTGTCGACCTGCGCCATCGATCCGGAGACGTCGACCAGGAAGACGAGGTTCGCCGCCGGCCGCCCCTGCCGCGGCATATCGTAGCCGCGCAGGCCGACGCGGAGCAGCCGGGTTTCCGGGTTCCACGGCGTCACGCTCATGTCGGTCGAGACCGAGAAGGGCCGCGACCGATCTCGGGGGGCGGGATAGTCGTAGCGGAAATAGTTCAGCATCTCCTCGGTGCGCACCGCCGCCTGCGGCGGCATCTGCCCGGCGTTCAGCATCCGCCGGACATTGGCGTAGGAGCCGGTGTCGACGTCGATGGAGAAGGTGGAGACCGGCGCCTCGGCAACCGAGAGCACGGCAGCGACCTGCTCGCCGTCATAGCGCTCGCGATTGTCGGGCGAGGGCTGGTAGACCCGGCCGACCGGCGGCGCGATCAGATTCTCGGTCCGCGTCGTTCCCCGCAGGCGGACGTCCCGGCCGGGCACCGGGGTCACGGGGCTGACGCTTTGCAGATTCGGCTGCGGGGTCCGGGTGCCGGTAACCGCGATCGCGCTCTCCTCGACCGACATGGGCGGCGGCGGAGGCGAGGGTGGGGGCGGCGGCGGCGGCGGCGGAGGGGGCGGCGCCATGTAGCCCGTGGCGGGGCGGCCGCGGCCGTAGCCGGCGCCCGCATAGTCGCTGCGGAAGCCCTCGATGAACGGGCGGCAGCGCGCGTCGGGATCCTCGCCGCGGACGGGCCGCAGCGTGCGCGCGCCGCTCTGGGCCGCGACCGGCTCGATCGGAGCGGGGGGCAGGCCGGTCAGGATCAGGGCGGTCAGGGAGACGAAGCCGAGTGCACGCATCACATCCTCCTCGCAGCTAGGATGTGACAATATCTCATTGGAGCAGACTGAACGAAGGCTGAACCTCGTTACGGCCCGGATACGGCCTCAGCCGCCGCGCAGCGCGCGCTGCACGCGCATCCGGTCGATCAGCCCGAGCTGGTCGGCCTGGAGCCGCGCGACCAGCCCGGCATCGAGGCCGTAAAGGCGCGCCAGCACGTCGCGCCGGTCCTCCGGCGCGGCCCGCGCCAGCGCCGCGGCGACCGCCCGCTGCGGCTCGCGCTTCTTCCAGACGTGCTTGGCCTCGGCCTCGAACGCATCGTGCAGCGCCGCGCCGCGGAAGTCGCGCTGCCCGGCGAGCAGTCGCGCATTGTCCACCGCGTCGGCGACGGTGCGCCCGGTGGCGGGATTGACGAAGCCGCCGCGCAGCCCGAGCTTGGCGACCCGCGCCCCGCCGAGCCGCCAGAAAGCGGCGAAGTCGCCGCCGATCGGCAGCGGCCGCACCCTGGCGACGCTCGCCTGCGTGCGCTTCTTCTGCCAGCCGCGCGAGGCCAGATAGGCGTCGAGCCGGCCGGCGGCACCTTCGTCCGGCTGGGCACGCTCCGAGACGCAGACATCGGCGACGATCAGCCGGTCCTCGGTCAGCGGCAGGCACTGCATGAACCTGAGGCCGCCCGCCTGGTCCACGGTGGCGTCGATCAGCACCGGGCGGTCGACCCGGTGCGGCGCCTTCAGCCGGCACTCGCGCTCCAGCCGGGCCTCGTAGAGGAGCTCGAGCGTCGACAGGCTGGCGGCGCCGCGCGCGTCGATCGCCCCCTCCGCCTTGATCTCCTCGCCGCCGTCGAGGACGAGCGCGTCCTCGCGCACCGCCACCACTTTGGCGCCGAGCCGGTACTGCCTGGGGGTCAACGTCTCGACCATCGCCCGGTGCAGCGCGGCGGCGGAAAAGCCCGCCCATTCGGCCTTGAGCTTGCGGCTGAAGCCGGGGAAGGCGACGTAGAAGCCCGGCCAGCGCTCGACCGCCAGCGGCCCGATCAGCTCGGCGCCGTCCTGGCCGAGCTCGGCGTCGGCGAAAGCGTGGAAGCACTCGCCGCCGAACGTCTCGGCCTCCTCGACGATCAGCAGCGGCACCTCGGGCCTGAGCCGCGCCATGCCGAGCGCGGCGAGGCAGGCGGCCAGCCCGCCGCCCGCGATCACGATGCCCTCCCGCCGTCCGCGCGCCATAACGGGCGGCTGTACCGCATTTGTACGGGGCCACGCCACGCCCCGCCCCGATCAGCCTCATTTTGGGACTGTCCGGAGGGCGCCCGTCAATGATAAGCACAAAGGGTGAACGGCGTGCGCAAGATCATCCATGTCGACATGGACGCCTTCTACGCGTCGGTGGAGCAGCGCGACGATCCGGAGCTGCGCGGCAAGCCGGTCGCGGTCGGCGGGGGCGTGCGCGGCGTGGTCGCGGCGGCGAGCTACGAGGCGCGCCGATACGGCGTGCGCTCGGCGATGCCCTCGGCGAGCGCGAAGCGGCGCTGCCCCGGCCTGATCTTCGTGCGCCCGCGCTTCGATGCCTATCGCGCCGTCTCCGGGCAGATCCGCGCCATCTTCGCCGACTATACCGAGCTGATCGAGCCGCTCTCCCTCGACGAAGCCTATCTCGACGTCACCGAGGATCTGAAGGGGATCGGCATCGCCACCGCCATCGCCGAGGAGATCAGGGCGCGAATCCGGGCCGAGACCGGCCTCACCGCCTCGGCCGGGGTGTCCTACAACAAGTTCCTCGCCAAGCTGGCCAGCGACCAGAACAAGCCCGACGGCCTGTGCGTGGTCGCGCCGGGCCGGGGCGAGGCCTTCGTCGCGCCGCTGCGGGTCGCGCGCTTCCACGGCGTCGGCCCCAAGACCGCGGAGAAGATGGCGCGGCTCGGCATCGTCACCGGCGCCGACCTGCGCGCGCAGAGCCTCGCCTTCCTGCAGCACAATTTCGGCTCGAGCGGCGAATATTATTACAACCTCGCCCGCGGCATCTGCCACCGGCAGGTCAAGCCCAACCGGCCGTGGAAGTCGATCAGCGCCGAGGACACCTTCCTCGACGACCTGACCGACGAGATCGCGCTGGTCGCCGAGCTCGACCGGATCAGCCAGACCGTCTGGCGCCGTATCGCCGAAAAGGAGATCAGCGGCCGCACGGTGACGCTCAAGGTCAAATATGCCGATTTCCGCATCTGCACCCGGGCGCGCAGCCTGGAGCGCGCGGTCGCTGGGCGCGAGGAGTTCCTCGCCATAGGCTGCGTCCTCCTCCACGGCCTGATGCCTGCGGAGAAGGGCATCCGCCTGCTCGGCCTCGGCTTGTCGAACCTCAGCGAAGGGGCGCGGGAGGAAGTGGCGCCGCGCGAGCTGGAGCTGCCGCTCTAGCCGGCCGGCTCCGCCATCCGCGCCTTGTAATAGCGGGTGCGGCGGACGATGACGGCGATGAAGACGATCCAGCCCAGACCGATCGCGGTCCAGCCGGCCCACCACGCCGCCCGGCTCCCTATCCCTTGGGAACGCAGGTAGAATTGGGAGGCGACGCCGCCCACGATCAGCACGAAGCCGATGAGCCGCCAGCCCCGCGCCAAGCCCCTCAGCTCGCGCTTGTAGGCGGCGCGCGCCGCGTCGCTGTCGAGATCGGGCCGCATGGACTTCTCTTGCCCTGCCTCGCGCCGGCGGTCTAGCGGACGAGCTTCACCAGCTCGTCGGTGAGAGCGTGGAAGCGCTGGAAGCTGCCGTGCACGAACGGGTTCGCGACCACCGCCCGCCGCTGCCGGCGCAGCTCGGCCTCGCTGGTGCCGGAGGGTGGCCCTTCGCCCTGGTGGGCGAGCGCCTCCCGGGCGGCGCGGCGCGCCGGCTCGGGCTTGCTCTCGTCGGCGGCATAAGCGACGAGCGCGGTCCGCGCCTCGACCGTCGCGGCGGCCCAGAGGCTGTGGATCAGCACCGCGATGGCGAGATCGTCGCGCTCGGTCTGCAGCCGCGCGACCAGATCGCCGACGAAGGCCTGCTCCTCCATCCCGAACAGCGAGAAGGTCACCGCCTCGATCCGGCTGTAATGGAAAATGTGCGGCAACAGCATCACCGTGACCGTGTCCTCGCGCGGCATGTCGAGCCAGCGCAGCGCCGCCCGGCGGGTGTCGTAGCCGTTGCTCGCATACCAGTTGAGCGCGATCAGATAGCCGCTGGGATCGACCATCGAGAGGTCCGCGCGCTCGAGCACGGTGAGCGCGAACGCCCTGTCCTCGCGGCTCTCCGACGCTTCGCGCAGCAGCCGCGCGCCGTCGAAATAGAAGAAGGGCGGGTGGCCCTCCCGGGCGAGCTCCGCCCGCAGCAGCGGCACATAGGCGACGCGGTTCGCCTTGACCCGGTTCCAGAAGGAGTCGAGCCTTCGCGAGACCGCGGCCATGGTGCGATCGCGCCGCAGCGATTCCGGATCTATCCGGTAAAGCCGGTCGATCTCGGCGCGGAATCGTCCGGCGGCGGCGGTCGGCGCCGCCTCCTGGCCGGCGTGGGCCGGTTGCCCGAGGGCCAGCAACAAAAGCGCCGCGGCCGCGGCCGCCCGAATTGTCCGGTTCATCCGTTTTCCGCTCCCCAGCTGCCGGCTTATCGCATTGCCGCTTTCCAGCAAGCCGCGCCATATCTAGAAGGGTGACGTCCCCGGGGGACCGCGCCCGAGCGGTTGAGAGGCGGCTGACGCCGCGACCCGTCGAACCTGATCCGGCTGACACCGGCGTAGGGAGGGAGGGCCGGATCGCTCTTCCTCCGCCTGAGGAGAGCGAAGACATGGCCGATGCCCCCGCCCGCACCGAGCTCAAGGTCACCACCGGCCCGATTCGCGGCAGCCGCAAGATCCATGTCGGCGCGCGTCGCGTCGCGATGCGCGAGATCGACCTCGAGCCCACGTCGGGCGAGCCGCCGCTGCGGGTCTACGATTGCTCCGGTCCCTATACCGACCCCGCGGCGCGCATCGACATCATGGCCGGGCTCGCCGAGCTGCGCCGCGACTGGATCCGGGGGCGCGGCGACGTCGAGGAGGTCGACCAGCGCGAGGTCCGGCCCGAGGACAACGGCCAGCTCGGCCCCGACCGGTCCGGCGGCGTCGCCCCCTTCCCCAACGTCCGCCGCAAGGTGCTGCGCGCCAGGCCCGGCACCAACGTGACCCAAATGCACTATGCCCGCAGGGGCATCGTCACGCCGGAAATGGAATATGTCGCCGAGCGCGAGAATCTCGGTCGCCTTATAAGGCAGGACTGCCTTATAAGGGACGGGCAGGATTTCGGAGCAAGCATCCCGGACTACGTCACGCCGGAATTCGTGCGGGACGAGGTCGCGCGGGGACGGGCGATCATCCCTTCGAACATCAACCACCCGGAAAGCGAGCCGATGGCGATCGGCCGCAACTTCCTGGTCAAGATCAACGCCAATATCGGCAACAGCGCGGTCGCCTCCGACGTCGCCGCCGAGGTCGACAAGATGGTCTGGGCGATCCGCTGGGGCGCCGACACCGTCATGGACCTTTCCACCGGCCGCAACATCCACGACACCCGCGAATGGATCGTCCGCAACTCGCCCGTGCCGATAGGGACAGTCCCCATCTACCAAGCCCTCGAGAAGGTGGGCGGCGTCGCCGAGGAGCTGAGCTGGGAGATCTACCGCGACACCCTGATCGAGCAGGCCGAGCAGGGCGTCGACTATTTCACCATCCACGCCGGCGTGCGCCTGCCCTACATCCCGCTGACCGCGAGCCGGGTGACCGGCATCGTCAGCCGCGGCGGCTCGATCATGGCGAAATGGTGCCTCAGCCACCACAAGGAGAGCTTCCTCTACACCCGCTTCGAGGAGATTTGCGAGATCATGAAGGCGTACGACATCGCCTTCAGCCTCGGCGACGGCCTCCGCCCCGGCAGCATCGCCGACGCAAACGACGAGGCCCAGTTCGCCGAGCTGGCGACGCTGGGCGAGCTGACCCGGATCGCCTGGAAGCACGACGTCCAGGTGATGATCGAGGGCCCCGGCCATGTGCCGATGCACAAGATCAAGGCCAATATGGACAAGCAGCTCGCGGCCTGCGGCGAGGCCCCCTTCTACACATTGGGCCCGCTCGCCACCGACATCGCGCCGGGCTACGACCACATCACCAGCGCGATCGGTGCCGCGATGATCGGCTGGTTCGGCACCGCGATGCTCTGCTACGTGACGCCGAAGGAGCATCTCGGCCTCCCCGACCGCGACGACGTCAAGGTCGGCGTCGTCACCTACAAGCTCGCCGCCCACGCCGCCGATTTGGCCAAAGGCCATCCCGCCGCGAAAATGCGCGACGACGCCCTCTCAAGGGCGAGGTTCGAATTCCGCTGGCGCGATCAGTTCAACCTGAGCTTGGACCCCGACACAGCCGAGCAATATCACGACCAGACCCTCCCGGCCGAAGGCGCCAAGACGGCGCATTTCTGCTCGATGTGCGGGCCCAAATTCTGCAGCATGAAAATTACTCAAGAAGTGAGAGAGTTCGCCCGCACCCAATCCTCCCCTGCATTTGCAGGGGAGGGGGACCGTCCGAAGGACGGTGGAGGGGCCCCTTTTGCGGAAGCCGAAGCCGAGGCTGGTATGGCCGAAATGAGCGAGAGGTTCCGAATGCGGGGTGGTGAACTCTACGTAGAGCAAGGGTCGCAGTAGGCTGTTAGGACATTCTTGCCATGGCTCGCGTATACATCTACGTGGTGAGAACAGATAGGGAACGATTCGCCTCCTATGCAAGTCAGTTCGGACTCGACGTGACCGCACTCGGCAACCTACTTTTGGAGCGGGAGCTTCGAGTTGGGCGCCTAGGGAACCTCCGGTATAAGGGCGGCCAAGGTCCCCGTGATGAGAAGATCCCAGTCAATATGTCGGACGATCGGCGCAATGAGTTTGCTTCGCGGGCCAAAGCGCACGGACTCAGCATGTCAGAGGCTGGCGCCATCCTGGTGCTGACTGAGCTAGACGAGAAGTGGTTGGAAAAATCTGTGGATAAGCTGTGAACAGCCTGTGGAAAGCTTGACTCAAAATGAGTCGGAACATACGATGGTCAAGGCCACGTTTTTAGGAGCAACGATATGGCCAATCCGGCGGTGGTAGAGACGACGCTGTCCAAGCTGGCCTTCTGTGACCTTCTGTTAGATACGGCGGTGGAGCTGGAGAGGGCGCGCGGCGGCGCCAGAATAAGCCGAGCGCCTTTGGAGCGGTTGGCTAAGGTCCTTACGCATGCATCTCGGCCTTTCGAGGACGCTTCTCAGCAGGCGTTCGTAGAACCGACGTTCTACGACTCATTCGAGCGACTCTTCCGAACGCAACGAGCCAGCATACCCGACTCAGTAGAGCAACTTCAGGCGTTCCTGAACGACGCGGTTGCTGAACTTAGACGAGTGGAGAGAGGACGGATTGCGCCCGGGTCGTTGTCCAAAATGATAGACTTCTGTGTGGGGCTCCATAAGGAGCTAACCAGGGAAATCGAGGCGGAGAGCGGCGTTGTCATCGACGAGTGGCGCACATCAGACGTCGCAGCTGCGGAAAGCATCGGCTAGTCATCGGCTACACGCCTTCTTAGAGCAGATCACTGCACTAGAGACGTCCAATTTTCCGCACCCTGATGGGCTTGGAGCACTCCGTCAGCTGAGGAAAGAGACGGAGCGCCAACTTCGGCGACTTGGTCTGTGCCCTGTGACCAACGAAGCATTGATTGACCGGCTGTACGCGCAAGCTCGGAATACTGTTGGCCGCTACACGCCCATTCTCGGCTTCATTCTTAGATCGACTAATGTTCGCAATGCATTCGAGGTGCACTTTCCCCTCAAACGGTTGGCGAAGAAGCTCATCGGTGCGAATGCGAAGCTAATCATCTCATCGGAATGGGGTTTTGTTCCGTTCACATATCCTATGACATTGGACCAGCTACCGCAGTTTGCACTTGTCGGAGGGCCCGCTTCAGAATCAGGAAATGTGCTGACAATTCCTGTCGCTGGGCACGAGATCGGCCATTCCGTATGGCGAGCACATGCGTCCGGATTCAAACTTGAGCCCAAGCTACTTGCGGCCATCGATGGCGCTATAGCGGGCCACCCATCAGAGGTTGCCCGACTGACTAGTCAGCTAGGAGGGGGAGCTCGCGCGACGGACCATATCAGGCGTCTAGCTTTCATCAACGGACTAAAACAGCTCGAAGAGGTCTTTTGCGACGCAGTCGGTTTATACTTCTTCGGCGCGTCCTTCCTTTATGCAATGGAATACTTCTTGGCACCCGGAGGCGGAGCGCGTAGCCTTACTTATCCCAGCGATCTCGAAAGATTGCGCATACTCCAATCAAGCAGTGCCTCCTTAGGCATCTTGCCCAGCACACCACTTTTCGAGCGGTGGACGGATTCTGTGCTGCAGGCAGCACAGAGTCGCGACTTCGTGGTGATCCTCGATGCCGCCGTCGCGGTGCTAATACCGGATGTCACGGACTGCGCATTCAAGAGGATGAAAAGGAGAGGCGTGCGCGTGCCTGACCCCGGCCGAATACAGAGTGCGATGGAAGCGCTTGATCGAGGCGAGCCGCACAGTGGTGAGGCGACACTGCCCGAGATCGTCACTGCTGGCTGGGAAATTGTCCGACGTGATGGAGGACTTGCAGAAAAGCGAAAAAGGAAAGGCTACCGGCTTCTCGGCGAGTTGATGTTGAAGTCGATCGAAGTAGCAGAGTTTAATTTGAGGAGAGATCGTGCTTAGCGCTGATGAAATTGCCACCGCCCTGACGCTACCGCCCGACGATACGACTCGTCTGTCGATAACTCCGATGCCTGACGTGCGCGACATTAGGTCGCAAGGCGCTACTTCGATAGATCTTCGCCTCGGACGTTGGTTTCGCTCGTTCAGGCAGTCCCAAAACAGCTCGGTTCCTCTGTCTGTTCGGGGAGCGTCTGGCAAAGCGCTCTTGGAAGTCGAGGCGTCGCGGACGAAGCAGCACTTTGTTCCGTTTGGCGATAAGTTTGTATTGCATCCTGGACGATTCGTCCTGGGCGCCACACTCGAGTGGCTACGCTTGCCTGGAAACCTTTCTGGCTACATAACTGGAAAATCGTCGCTGGGACGCCATGGGTTGGTTATTGAGACGGCAGCGGGAATCCATCCATTTTTCTCGGGATGTCTAACTTTGGAGCTCGCGAATGTGGGAGAGGTGCCCATTGAAATTTCGCCGGGTATGAAGATCTGTCAGATTTTTCTGCATCTAGTTTCACCAACAAAGAACAGGCCAAGGACCGGAGGAATGTCCGGCCAGCGAAAGCCCACCCTTCCGACACCGAAGCCGGATGTCATTTTAGAGAAGATATCGGCTCCCGACTGACACCCCGTATGTTGGTCAGACAATGGTTCCCGATCGCCGCCGAGCGCTGCAGGGCCTGGGGATCGCGCTTAGGGCCGACATTCCGGGCGACTATTCGACGCTGGCGCAGGTGCGCGATGCCGACGGCAACCTCATCACGTTGGCCTCGCCGCCGGCACGGCCGTTTCCGCCGGCCTGACCGCGCCGAAAGAGCAAAACCCGCAAACCCCGAAGCGTCACTCCTCCCGCAAGATCTTCTCCATCGCCTTCCCCCGCGCCAGCTCGTCGACCAGCTTGTCGAGGTAGCGGATCTCCCGCATCAGCGGCTCCTCGATATTCTCGACCCGGATGCCGCAGATTACGCCGGTGATCGAGGCCCTCGCCGGGTTCATCCGGGGAGCCCTGGCGAAGAAGCTCTCGAAATCGGTCCGCGCCTCCAGTTCGGCCGCCAGCGCCGCCGGGCCATAGCCGGTCAGCCACCCGATGATCTCGTCGACCTCCGCCTTCGTCCGTCCCTTCTTCTCCGCCTTGGCGACATAATGCGGATACACGCTCGCGAAGCTTGTCGTGTAGATGCGATGCTTGGCCATGGTCGAACGCTCGTTCAATAATGATAGCGGCACGACAGCACTTCGAGCGCCTGCGCCTCGCCGCTGCCCCGCACCCGGTAGACCAGCCGGTGCTCGCCGGTGATCCGCCGTGACCACCAGCCCGCCAGTTTCTGCCGCAGCGGCTCGGGCTTGCCCGTCCCTCGAAATGGGTCGCGCAGGCATTCGTCGATCAGTGCGTTGATCCGCTCAAGAACCCGCTCGTCTTCCGCCTGCCAGGCGACGTAATCGTGCCAGGCGTCGCGGCGAAAGACGATCATCACGGCCGGATCAGCTCATGCTCCTCGCCGCGGCCGGCATCCAGTTCCTTGATGCCCTCCAGCAGGTGCTTCGCATTAGCCGGCGACGCCATCAGGTGTAGCGTCTCCTCCATCCCCGCCCATTCACTCGCCGAGATCAAAACGACATTCTCGCCGCGCTGCCGCGTGATCATTACTGGCGCGCGGTCCGCCGCAGCCTTGTCCAGCACCGCTTTCAAATTGTCGCGCGCTTCGGAATAGGTGACGGTTTGCATGAAATCGATATGGACAAAACATTGGCCAGAGTCAAGAGGCCCCCCGCTGCGGGCAAGTCGTCGGGGACCATCCCAACCATTTCGGATCGACCTCCGCTTGCAAATCTGTTCTTCCTATGTTCCAGTTCTCTCATGGGATGCAAAGCCGAGTCGCCGGCGGCGGAGGCCGCCGCTCCGGCGCCGCCTGCTTCGCGCCTTTTTCGAATCGAGGGAGCAAGGATCATGAAGCGTCACCCGGCAAAAGAATGGACGGTCGAGGAATATAACGACTGGTCGGCGGCGACCGACCGCATCGAGGCGGTCGCGGAGGCGGCGGACGAGGAGGGCGGGCCGAGCCTTTCGCTGGTGCCGACGACCGAGCGGAACGAGGTCTGGCCAACAGACCTGCTCCCTCCTGCCAACACAGCCGCCGAGGCTGCCGCCGAACCGCCCGTTTCCGCCACCCCGTTCGACGGCATCCCGCTCGAGGACAGCCGCAAGCGCCTCGCCGGCTGGAGCGCCGAGCGGCAGCGCCTGTTCCTCGTCACGCTCGCCGAGACCGGTTCGGTCCATCTCGCCGCCGCCGCTGCGCGGCTCAGCGCGCGCTCGGCCTATCGGCTGCGCGCCCGCTCGCCGGCCTTCGCCGCGGCGTGGGACGTCGCGGACCAGCTCGCCGTCGGTCGGCTCTCCGCGATCGCCTTCGATCGCGCCATCAGCGGCCGCGTCGAGCAGGTCTGGCAGGAGGGCAATCTGGTCGCGGAGAAACGCGTGCCGAGCGACCGGCTGCTGATGTGGCTGCTGGCCCGGCTCGATCCCCGCCGCTTCGCCGCCCCGTGGGAGCTGCGCAAGGACGGCGCCGCCGATCCCCAGGCGGAGGCGCGGGAGAGCTTTGCGGGGCTGCTCGACGCGCTTTCGGACACCGTATCGGAATAGCCCATGGCGAGTGCGAACATTGGGACCATTCGCGCAAAGATGGCTCCGGGGCTCGATCCGGGGTCGCCCTTGCGCGCCGTCGATAGGCCGTTATCCAGACGGCATGACCCTCGCCAGCGACACCACCGGCACGACCCCTCCTTCGGGTCCGTTCTACCACGGCACCCGCGCCGACTTGTCCGTCGGCGATCTGCTCGCGCCCGGCTTCACGTCCAACTATGCCGAGCGCAAGCTCTGCTGGATCTACTTCTCCGGCACGCTCGATGCCGCCATCTGGGGTTGCGAGCTGGCCAAAGGTGGGGGGCGGGAGCGGATCTACATCGTCGAGCCGACGGGCGCGTTCGAGGACGATCCCAACCTCACCGACAAGAAATTCCCCGGCAACCCGACCTTATCCTGCCGCTCCCGCTGGCCCCTGCGGATCGTCGGCGAGGTCGAGCAGTGGGAAGGGCATTCGCCCGAGCGCCTCAAGGAGATGAAGGACTTCCTCGCCAGGCTGGCGGCCGAAGGCGACATGCGGATCATGGACTGACCGCCTTCCCGCGCCAGCATCGCCGGCATGCGCCCCTGCCCGGCCTCCCGGCCGGCGCCCCACGAACCGATTGATTGCGCCCGCGAAATCGCCAAGATGCCTGCGAGGCGGGGGCACCGGGGCTCGATGAAGCAGCAGATCCAATATTGCACGACCGCGGACGGCGTCCGCATCGCTTATGCGGCGACCGGCGAAGGCACGCCGATCATCCGCACCTCGCTCTGGCTGACCCATCTCCAGCACGATTTCACCGAGCCGGTCTGGCGGCATGTGATGCTGGGCCTCGCGCGGCATCATCGGTTCGTCCGCTACGATCCGCGCGGCGAGGGCATGTCGCAGCGCGGGGTCGCCGACATCAGCTTCGAGGGCTGGATGAAGGATCTGGAGGCGGTCGCCGACGCGCTCGCACTGCCGCGCTTCGCCTTGTTCGGCTGCTCGCAGGGCGCCGCGACCGCGATCGCCTATGCGGTCAGGCATCCGGGCCGCGTGAGCCATCTCATCCTCTACGGCGGCTTCGCGCGGGGCCATCTGAAGCGCGGCGGGGACCAGGCGGCGGTCCGCGAGGGGCTCGATCTCGCCAAGGCGCTGATCCACCAGGGCTGGGGCCGGAAGCACGCCGCGCACCGGCAATGGTTCACCTCGACCTTCCTGCCCGAGGGCTCGGCCGACCAGTATCGGTGGTTCAACCGGCTGCAGAAGATCAGCTCCTCGCCCGACGTCGCCGCCCGCCGCGTGGAGACGGTGGCCGGGCTGGACGTCGCCGCGTTGCTGTCGAAGGTGAAGGCGCCCACCCTCGTCCTCCATTGCCGCGAGGACGGGGTGGTCCCGTTCGAGGCGGGCGAGGAGCTCGCCGCCTCGATCCCGGGCGCGCGGCTCGTCCCGCTCGAAGGCGAGAACCATTTGTTCCTGCCCGATTCCCCGGCCCACCGGGAGTTCATCCACGCCGTCTACGATTTCCTCGGCGATCCGCAGCCCAAGGGCCACCTCCCGGGCACGCGCAGCTTTTGGCAACGGATCGACCACCGGATCCGCTCGACCGAGCAGAACTGGCTGATCAAGGCCGCCCTGCTGGTCGGCGCCGCGATCGGCCTCGTCCTGTCGGTGATCCAGCTCCTCGAGATCGCCGGCTAGCGAGGCCTCGCCGCTCAGTCGGCCGGGAGCGGATGCACCGCGATCACCGCGCCCGTGCGGGTGCTGATCGCATAGACCGCGCGCCCGTCCGAGCGGTAATAGACGTCGGTGCGGTCGCGATACTGGCTGCGCAGCCCCATCGGCACCGGCCCGAGATCGGCGGTCGCCCGCTGGCCGATGCTCAGCATGGCGCCAGCGCCGGCGCCGGCGCGGAGACGACCTTCCGACACGTCGTCGTCCCAGCGGCCGTCACGGTCGACGTCGCGGTCGTCCCAGCCGTCGCTGTTGCGGTCGAGCCGCTCGAAGCGGTCGTCGCGGTCGTCGTCGTCGCGGTCGAAGCGGTCGTCGTCGCCGTCATTGTCGCGGTCGAACCGATCGTCGTCGCCGTCGCGGTTGCGGTCGAAACGGTCGTCCCGGTCGTCGTCGTTGCGGTCGAACCGGTCGTCGTCGCCGTCGTCGTCGCGGTCGAAGCGATCGTCGTCGCCGTCGCGATTGCGATCGTAGCGATCGTCATAGCCGTCGCGGTTGCGGTCGTAGCGACTGCCGGCGTAGCGCCCGGTCTCGCGGAGCTGCCGGCGGACCAGCTGGATCCGCCGCTCGAGCTCGGCGAGCTCGGCGCGGCTGTAGCCGCCGCGGCGATATTGCCAGTCGAGCCGGGTCAGCGCGCGCAACTGGTCGCGCAGCCGCATCGCCTCGCCGCGCGGGATCGCGCCGCTGCGGATACCGGCGTCGAGCCGGACCTGCAGTTGCTGCAGCCGGGCCTGGACCCCGGCATCGCCATATTGCGCCGCGGCGGGCGCGCCGATCGAAAGAGCCGACACTGCGGCCATGGTGAGCAAGAGCTTCTTCATCGTCAGATACTCCACAACGCCCCTGCGCTTGCCCCCATTCAACGCCCGGCGAGGTTAGACGTTGCTGAACCGATAGGGCAGGCGAGGTTCATCCGCGGCAGCGGCAGCGGCGCAGGTCCCTGCGCGCGCTCGCGCGCAGGAGGCCTTGACGGGCCGTGCCCGTCCGCCGTTCACGCCTCAGCGGCTGGCGTCCTTGAGCAAACCCTTGCTGGAGGGGTTCGACGCATTCTTCTTGGGCTTGTCCGCCTTGGGCTTGCGGACCTCCTTGTTGGAGCGTTTCTGACCCTTCGCCATCGTCTCTCTCCTCGGGCGACCTGATGGGCGCTCTGCCTAGCCTCCATTCCGCGCGAATGCCCGCGAATTCGTGTCCGGCGGCCCCGGTCGCCCGAATTGCGCCACACCGCCGTGCGATGCGCCGGACCATGCTCGGCACGCCGGCCGCTCCGACGATCGCGACCCCCCGCCTCCTCCTGCGCGGCTGGCGGCCCGAGGATTTCGAGTCTTATGCCGCGATGCTCGCCGATCCGGAAACGGCGCGCTTCATCACCCGCAAAGGACAGCCCTATGGCGAGCGGGAGGCGTGGAACGAGACGGTCTGGCTGATCGGCCATTGGCAGCTGCTCGGCCACGGCATGTTCGTTATCGAGGAGCGCGCCACCGGCGCCTTTCTCGGCCGCGTCGGGTCGCTCAGCCCGAAAGGCTGGCCGGGCTTCGAGGTGGGCTGGGCGCTCGCCCCCGCCGCCCGCGGCAAGGGCTATGCGGTCGAGGCGGCGGGCGCGGCGATCGACTGGTCGTTCGAGGCCTTTCCGCTCGAGCGGATCGTCTCGCTCATCGACCCGCGCAACGCCGCCAGCCAGCGCGTCGCGACACGTCTCGGCGAGCGCCGCACCGCCGAGCGCTTCGCGCCGTTCGGCATCCCCTGCGACATCTGGGAGATCCGCCGCGAGGACTGGCGCCGCGGGTGACCGGGGCGGAGGGCACGATTGGTTCGGGCCGGCGTGGGAGCGGGCTTCGCTAGGGCTGCCGCCGCGCGCTGACGATCGTCACGGGCCGTTCGATCATCTGTCCGCGCATCGCCCCGCTGCCGGCATTGGGCGCGGTCGGCGAGGCGAGGATGCGGCGCACCACGTCCATGCCGTCCACCACCCGGCCGAACACCGCGAAGCCGGGCTCGCCGCCGCGCGCGTCCATCGACGGGATCGGATTGGCGGCGATGATGAAATCGCCCATTGCGGTGCCCGGCTCCATCCGCGTCATCGAGATCGCGCCCTCGATATGGCGCAGCCCGGTCTCGCTGGTCGGCTCGTGCGGAATGCGGGGCAGCGCCCGCCGGGCGTCGCGGCGGATGCCGCCCTGGATGAAGCCGCGCTCGGGCGCGCCCCGGGTCCGCGCGGCGCGGTAGAAGACGGTGCCGTCGAACCGGTTCTGATCGACATAGGCGACGAAATTGGCGGTGGTGCGCGGCGCCCGCCGGGCGTCGAGCTCGAGCGTGATCGGGCCGGCCTCGGTGTCGAGGCGGACCCTGACGAGGTCGGGCAGCGGCGCCGGCTCCGCCTTCGCCGCCGGCCGCGAGCGGTTGGTTGCGGGCGCGTCGGCCGGCGCCGTCTCGCCGCAGCCGGCCGCGAGCAGGATCAGGGCGAGGAGGGCGGCGGGGCGAATCATCGCCGCCAACCTACCGCCGCCGCCCGGCAATATCGAATCGGCGGGACGGCCGTGCTAGAGGTCGGGCAAAGGAGGCAGGCGTGATCCGCTTTCCCCGCGCATTGCTGCTCGCAGCGCTCATAGGGCCGGCCGTGGCGGCGGCCCAGCCGGAGGGCGGCGACCGCCGCCGCACGGTCGGCGGCTGGCTGGTCGAGGATCGCGCCGAGGAGGATGGCGGCCGCTTCGTCCAGCTCAGCCGCCACGCGGACGGCGCCCGCATCCGCTATTTCGCCGCCTTCTGGCGGGGCAATGACGGCCGGGTCCAGGGCGTCTCGGTCGAGCGCTCCGACTGCACCAATGGCGAGGAGATCGGCCGCCGCGTCATTCCCGAAGCGGGTGCGCTGCGCGCGACGCTGGCCGGGCTGCTCGCCGCCTGCGCCGTCGCCCCGCGCCGGATCGACGCGGCGCTCGCCGGCTTCGACCGGGCCTATGCGCGGGCGCTGGACTGGGCCGCCGAGGCGGAGGCGGCGACCGCCGCCGAAGCCGGCGCGATCGCCGCCTATGGCAACGATAACGCCGCGCCCGAGCCCGAATGAGCCGGTCGCTGGCCCATGTCGCGCTCGTCGTGCGCGACTATGACGAGGCGATCGCCTGGTTCACCGACAAGCTGGGCTTCACCGTCGTCGCCGACGAGCACCAGCCCGAGCAGGACAAGCGCTGGGTGGTCGTTGCGCCGGACGGGGGCGGCTGCTCGCTGCTCCTCGCCCGCGCCGCTTCGCCCGCGCAGGAGGCCTTTATCGGCAACCAGGCCGGCGGGCGCGTCTTCCTGTTCCTCCAGACCGACGATTTCGCCCGCGACCATCGAGCGATGCTGGCGAGAGGCATCCGCTTCGTCCGCGCGCCCAAGGCGGCGCCCTACGGCACCGTCGCGGTGTTCGAGGACCTTTACGGCAATCTCTGGGACCTGGTCGAGTTCGCCGCGCCCGGGCCGGAGCGGGGGCGCGGCTCCGCGACTGGGTGACGCCAGGCTCAGTCGCGCGGGACTCGGTGGACCTCGACGACCCGGTTGGTGCGCGCGTCGATCCCGTAGACGAAGCGGCCGTCCGAACGATAATAGACGCCGCCGGCATCGCGATAGCGGCTTC
Source organism: uncultured Alphaproteobacteria bacterium (assembly GCA_963826805.1). Taxonomy (GTDB): domain Bacteria; phylum Pseudomonadota; class Alphaproteobacteria; order Sphingomonadales; family Sphingomonadaceae; genus Allosphingosinicella. The sequence continues at coordinate 1,274,808 of CAWGYE010000005.1, read as the reverse complement.
GATATTCGTACGGCACCGCATAGAGATCGCCGCTCACCCGGTCGCCGACCACGAAACAGCGCTCGCGGCGCCCGGTCAGGGCGTCGAAGAAGCCGCCGATGCCGTCGCGGCGTTCGCAGACGATCTCCTCGAGCGGCCCGCCGCGGCCGGTATAGGCGTCGTCCCAATAGCCGTAGCGTTCGTAGCGATCCCCGACGCCGCGGTCTGCGACGCGGACGTCCTGGCGCAGGTTGCCGATGCGCTGCTGCAAGTCCATCCGTTCGGCACGGCTGTAGCCGCCGAGCGCATAGCGGTCTTCGAGGCGGTCGATGGCGCGCAATTGCTGGCGCAGCCGCCACGCCTCGCGGCCGCTGATCGTGCCCGCGCGCACGCCGGCGTCAATCCGATTGTCGAGCTGTTCGATGCGCAGGTCGAACCGCGTGTCGAGGTCGTATCGGTCGCGGTACTGGCCCGCGGCCGGCGCGGCCGCCGCCACCGCGGCGATCGCCGTCATCGCAAGAAGGGTCTGTTTCATGGCACGCACTCCAAACAGATGCGGCCCCCACGCTTGCGGGGGGCTAAACGCGCGGCGGCGCCAGACGTTTCCGATCAGTCCGAGCCCGGCTCTTGCCATGATCGCGCCATGACCGGTCAACGCGGGCGATCTTCGGCCCCTCCCCGGCGCGGCACGATAATCGACGACCGCTGTGATGCCGGTCACATGCCCCCCCACCGCGAGCCGCTATTGCTGCCCCATATGGCAAGGCGAAGGGGGCGGCGATGCCGATCAGCGGAAGCGGATGGGAGATCCTGATCGTGCGCACCGGCACGCAGCGGCGGCCGTCGGACGACAAGGTCCGCACCATCGGCACTTATCAGGTCTATCATCACGGCACGCCGGTGGCCGGCCTCTCCGGCATGACGGCGGAATCGCGCGGCCCCGGCTCGAACACGGTCAAGGGGCGTCGAATCGCCCAGGGCCACTACCCGCTGGCGACGCATGCGGGCGGCAAATTTTCGACCCTGCACTACACGCAAAATCTCAATCCGGCGGCGCTGCGGCGCCCGGGCATCGAGCTGCTGCGCACCGGCACGCGCGCCGAGATCCTGATCCATCCCGGGATCGGCTTCCTCGCCTCGATCGGCTGCATCAACCTGTGCACCCGGCTGCCCGACGCGCTCGAGCCGATTTCCTTTGCCGGCAGCCGGCGGCGGGTGATCGCGCTGATCGACGACATGAAGGCGTTCCTGGGCGCCGCCTTCCCGGCCAAGGACGGGCTGCCGATCCCGCTCGCCGCGGCGGTGATCGCCGGCGAGCCCTAGCGGCCAGCCCGGCGCGCTTAGCCCGGTCTTAACCCTTAGCCTCTATCCCCGCCGCCGGGTTACGGGGTGAAACGCATGAGCTTCTCCTATTCCGATTTCGCGGCCGCGCTGGAGAGCGGGGCCCCGATCAGCGCCGAGGACGTGCTCGCGCTGCGCCGCTGGGTGTGGCCCGACGGCGCCGTGTCCGACGCCGAGGCCGAGGCGGTGTTCGCGCTCAACCGGCTGGCCCGCGAGGCCGGGCCGGAATGGGCCGATTTCCTGATCGAGGCGATGACCGACCATGTCGTCAACGCCAAGCCGCCGCGCGGCTATGTCGACGAGGCCAATGCCGCCTGGCTGATCAATGAGATCGAGCGCGACGGCGCCCCGATCACCGCCACCGAGCTCCGCCTGGTCGTCAAGGTGCTCGAAAGCGCGCTGAACGCGCCGGCGTCGCTGAAGACCTGGGCGTTGCGCCAGATCGAGGAAGCGGTGCTGCGCGACGGCCGCGTCGGCGGGGACGAGGCGGCGCTGCTGCGCCGGCTGCTGTTCGCCGCCGGCGGCGAGGGCGCGCTCCGCATCGGCGAGGACGAGGCCGAGCTGCTGTGGCGGCTGAAGGACGCCTGCCTCGGCGGCGACAATGCGCCGGAGTGGAAGACCCTGTTCGTGCAGGCGGTCGGCAACCATTTGATGGCCTGGTCCTCCTACACGCCGCTGGAGCGCGGCGAGGCGGCGCGGCTGGAGGCGTTCGTCAACGACCACCGGGTCAATGTGCTCGGCTTCTTCGCCCGGATGCGCGACGCCAGCCCGGTCGCGGGCCTGCGCGCGCTCCGCGAGCGCGAGCAATCCGCCGCCGCGCACGACGCCGAGGTCGAGGCCGCCCGCGCGGTCACGCAAGGCGAGAATGCCTGGCTGCAGGGCCATGTCGACGCCGACGGCGCGCGCGACGACTATGAGGAGGCGCTGCTCGCCTTCGTCGCCGAGGAGAGTGGCGGCTAGGCTGGCCCGCGGCGGTCAGGCGACCGCCGGCGGCAGCGCCCAGTCGATCGGCTTCAGGCCGTTCTTCTCGAGAAACGCATTGGCCTTCGAGAAATGCCGGCTGCCGAAGAAGCCGCTGTGCGCCGAAAGCGGGCTTGGATGCGGCGCCCTCAGGACCAGATGCCGCCCGCCCTTGTCGACGCTGTCGACCAAGGCCGCCTTCTTCTGGGCGTAGCTGCCCCACAGCATGAACACGACCGGATCGGCCTGGCGGTTGACCTCGGCGATCGCGGCGTCGGTGAACCGCTCCCAGCCGCGCTCGCGGTGCGAGGCGGCCTGGCCCATCTGCACGGTGAGCACGCAATTCAGCAGCAGCACCCCCTGCTCGGCCCAATGCTCGAGGAAGCCGTGCCGCGCCGGCGGGATGCCGAGATCGTCGCTCAGCTCCTTGTAGATGTTGAGCAGGCTGGGCGGGATCTGGATGCCGGGCCGGACGCTGAAGCAGAGCCCGTGCGCCTGGCCCGGCCCGTGATAGGGATCCTGGCCGAGGATCACCACGCGGACCTTGCCGAGCGGGGTCAGGTCGAGCGCGCGAAACCACTCGCCGCCTTTGGGGAAGATGCGCCTGCCGGCCGCCTTCTCGGCCAGCAGGAAGTCCTTCAGCGCGCGCATGTAAGGCTCTTCGAACTGGGGCCCGAGCGGCACCAGCCAGCTTTGATGCAGCTTCACGCCTTCGCTCATCCCGTCAGCAGCTCCAAGGTCGCGCGGTCGCGCTCGCCGCCATAAAAGACCTGGAGCGCCTCGCCGAACAAGCCCCGATCCGACGCCACCGCTTCGAACAAGGTCATCGAGGAGCGGAACTTGACCGCGTCGACGGCGCCCAGGATCGACTCGGCGGTGCGGCCGCGATGCCGCAGCATCGCCTCGGTGCAGTCGCGAAGGCGCGGGCCGAGCAGCGGGTGGGCCAGATAGGCCCGCGCCTCGGCGCCGGATCCGATCGCATAGAAGCGCGCCGTCGGGCTGGTGCCGAGACCGGCAATCTGCGGGAAGACGAACCACATCCAGTGGCTCCGCTTGCGGCCCTCCCTGAGCTCGGCCAGCGCCGCATCGTAGACGCCCTGCTGCGCCGTCACGAACCGCTCGAGGTCATCGTCCGCCATGCCGACTCGCTGGCCCTTCGTCCCGAGCCTCGCTAGCATCGCGGCCGGAGGGAAAGCCATGGCGGAGGCGGAAAACAGGGTGCGGATCGAGGCGGTGTTCGCCGCGCTAGCCGAGGGCGACGGCGGGCCGTTCAACGCGGCGATGGCCGAGGACGTCGTCTGGACGGTGATGGGCGCCGGGCCCTGGGCGCGCGCCTATCGCGGCAAGGCGGCGGTGGTGGAGGAGCTGCAGCGGCCGCTGGTCGCCAATCTCGCCGCCCGCTACCGCTGCCGCGCGCAGCGCATCCTCGCCGACGGCGACACCGTGGTCGTGCTGGCGAAAGGCGAGGCCGTGACCAGGGCCGGCAAGGCCTATGACAACGATTATTGCTTCGTCTTCGACATGCGGGGCGGCGCGATCGCCGCCGTCGCCGAATATATGGACACCGCCCTGGTCGAGGCCGTGCTTGCCCCGCCCGGCGAGGCCGTCAGCTCCCGATCGCCTGCCCGAAAACGATGAGGTTGCCGTCGGGCGCGACGACCGCCAGCTCCCGCTGCCTGTAGGGCTTGTCCGCCGGGCCGTGGACGTCGCCTTCGGGCAGCGTGTCGAGCTTCGCCTTCAGCTCGGCGTGGAGGGCGTCGACGTCGCGCACGTCGACATAATAAGCGAAGCGGCGGTTGCCCGGCGGCGCGCCGTCGCTGCCCCGGTTCTGCAGGATGCGGACGCCCGCCCCCTCCCGTTCGACATAGGCATAATCGTCCATCCGGAAGGCGGCGCGGAAGCCGAGCAAATCCTCGAAGAACGCCACCGCCGCGTCGATGTCCGGCACGTGCATGAACGGGGTGATCTGGATGAAGTTGGTCATCGCCGGCGCTGGCGGGCGCGCCATTCGCGCAGCGCCCGGAGCGTGTTGGGGACATGCTCGCGCCACTCGCGGTTCGAGTAAGCGTAGATGATCCGCCCGTCGGGCGCGATCACGAACGAGGTGCGGTTGCTGCGCGGCGTGCCGTCGCCCAGCGCGACGTCATAGGCGCGGATCGTGGCCTGGCTCGCGGTCGCCACCGGAAAGGCGCTGCGGCAGGCCTCGACCGAGAAGCGGCGCAGCGTCTCCTGATCGTCGGCGGACATGCCGATCACCCGCGCGCCGGCCGCGCGAAAGTCGGCCGCGGCTTCCGAGAAGGCGTGCGCCTCCAGCGTGCAGCCGCCGGTGAACGCCTGCGGATAGAAATAGAGCACCACCGGACCGCGCCGGAGCTGGGCGGCGAGGTGCAGCCGGAACGGGCGCCCGGCGAGCGCGCCGCTGGTCCGGAAATCGGGCGCCCTGGCGCCGGCCGGCAGCGCCGGCGTGGCGGCGGTCGGCGCCAGCGCCAGCGCGGCGGCGAGGATGGCGGCACGGATTCGCATCGGACGACTCCCCTGTCTTGCCCGGCCAAGATAAGCGCGAAGCGCGCGCATCGCCAGCGCCGGACGGTGAAGCGCGTGCGGCGGGGCGACATTGGCGTCGCGCCCCCGCCCTGCTACCTTCGCCCGCAGGGGCTCGCAGGATTGGAGATCGGAGATGCGGATCGCCTTGCTTTCGCTGCCCGCCGTCGGCGCGCTTGCCCTCGCCAGCGGCTCCGCCGCCGCGCAGGTAGGCCGCGCCAATTGCCAGCTGTCGCTCCGCGCCGAGGCCGAGGCGGCGAGCTTCGCCCAGGCCGGCCGCAGCGCCGCCCCGGGGCGCACCGCCGCGCTGGCCGAGTCGACCGGCACCGCCTTCGCCGCCGCCGCAGCGCACCTGTGCGCCTCCGGCGTGGTGACCGCGGCCCATCTCGCGCCTTTCTCGCGCCTCCTTGTCCGCAACGCCGAGGGCGCGGCGGAGCCTGCCGTCTATGACGACGCCGAGGAAAGGCCCGGCGCGCTGATCATCGAATATGCCTTCGCCGACGGCGGCGCGCCCGCCCCGGCCGCGATCGAGGCCGCGATCATCTGCTGGCGCGATCCGGAGCGCGAGGGCTGCCTCGACGAGGTCAGCCCCTGAGGGAAGCCGGCCGCTGTCAGGGACGACGCCTGCCCGTAAAACGCCGCTCGACGCTCAGCACCTTCAGCACGCCCTCCATCCGGTCTCCGGTCACGCGTCCTTCGATGCGGTAGCGTGTCAGCATACGACTGCCGCGTAGCACGAAGCTCGATCCGCTGGCCGAGCCAGTCGCCCGGACGCTGCCGCGGCCGTGGATTTCGCCCAGGAGCGCGCCGCCGGATCTGGCAAGGACGAGGTAGCCGCGCTGCTGCGGCCCTCGTCGGGTCTGCCAAGTCAGATCCCATGTCCCCTCGACGCCGGACGGCACCGCTTGGGCCGCAGCCGGGGCGGCAATGAGCAGGGCGGCCAGCGGCAATCCGGCCGCGGCCAGCCCACCGCCCCTCATTTCGTCGCTTTGCGGCCGGCGATGGCGACGTAAACGAGAACCGTGATCCCGACCACGACCGGGATGACCGCCGCCTTCAGCATCTCCTGCCGGTCGTCGGGATCCTCGAACAGCGCCAGCCCGACCAAAGCCGCGGCAAAGGCGAGGAAGATCCAGCCCAGCAGGGCGTCCGCCCAGGGCTGGCGGGCCTCCAGCTTGTCGGCGAGCACCGGCACGCTGCCCGGATCGCTGCGCAGCGCCTCGCGCAGCGTCCGGTTGAGGCTCGCCGTCGCGATCAGCCGGCAGACCAGGGCGACCGAGATGGTAATCATCGCGAACAGCCCCAGCGGCACGAACAGCTCGACTACTCCCATGGCACGTCCTCCTTTTCCAAGCCCCTAGACCGGAACCTTGGCCAGGCGCTGCGCCAGCCAGCCGGCGATCAGCGGCAGCGCGATCCCCGCCGCCCACATCCAGAGCGGGTGCGGGATCGTCAGCATCGTATAGACGCCGCCGGCGATCACCAGCAGCACGACGATCCAGCCCGCCAGCGCCCGTTTCGCAACGGCATTCGCGACCCACGCCCCGACCAGTGCGCCGAGGAACCAGGCGAGGATGACGAAAGCGAGCGCCGCCGTCGGCACCGTCTCCATCAGCCGCGCGACCTGGGCCGGATCGGTGAGGTCGGTCCCCGCCGGCGGCGGGAAGACATTGTGGCCGACCAGCTCGATGCCCACCACGCACAGGAAGGCCACGACGAGCCCGGCCACCACTCCCAGGACGATCTTCACGGGCGACTCTCCCCCTTGTCGTTTCCCGGCGATCATAGCCGGCTTTGGCGCGGCGTCACGCCGGAACGTCGCTTCGCCCCTCGATCTGCAGCGCATCGCTTTCCGCATCGGTCAGGTCGCCGCCTTCGCCGCGGAACGCGGCGTCGAGCTGCGCGGGGGTTACTGCGCGCTCCCAGCGGGCGACGACGATCGTCGCCACCGCATTGCCGACGAAGTTGGTGAGCGCCCGGCATTCGCTCATGAACCGGTCGACCCCGAGGATCAGAGCCATGCCCGCGACCGGCACCGAGGGCAGCACCGCCAGCGTCGCCGCCAGCACGATGAAGCCCGAGCCGGTGACTCCGGCCGCCCCCTTTGAGGAGAGGATCGCCACCGCCATCAGCAGCAATTGCTCGCCGAGGCTGAGCTCGATGCCGCAGGCCTGGGCGATGAACAGCGCCGCCAGCGACATGTAGATGCAGGTGCCGTCGAGGTTGAACGAATAGCCGGTCGGCACCACCAGTCCGACGATCGGCTTGGGGCAGCCGGCGCGCTCGAGCTTCTCGATCAGCAGCGGCATCGCGCTTTCCGAGGAGGAGGTACCGAGCACGAGCAGCAGCTCGTCCTTGATGTAGCGGACGAGGCCGAGCAGCGAGAAGCCGGCGGTGCGCGCGATTCCGCCGAGCACGACGATCACGAACAGGAGGGCGGTGGCGTAGAAGGTGGCGACCAAAGCGGCGAGATTGCGAAGGCTGTCGATCCCGTACTGGCCGATGGTGAAGGCCATCGCCCCGAACGCGCCCAGCGGCGCCAGGTACATCAGGATATGGACGATCCGGAACACGATCGCGGCCAGGGTCCTCAGCGTGCCGAGCAGCCGCTCGCCTTTCTCGCCGATCAGCGCCAGCGCGATCCCGAACAGGATCGCGACGAACAGCACCTGCAGGATCTCGCCCGAGGTGAAGGCGCTGAGCAGCGTGTCCGGGACGATGTTGAGGACGAAGCCGGTGACTGTCTGGTCGTGGGCGGCGCTGACGTAATTGGCGACCGCGCCGGTGTCGAGCGTCGCCGGATCGACGTTCAGCCCGGCGCCCGGGCGCACGACATTGGCCACGATCAGCCCGACGGCGAGCGCGAATGTCGACACGGTGAGGAAATAGGCCATCGCCTTGAGGCCGACCCGGCCGAACGCCCTGAGGTCGGCCATGCCGGCGATGCCGGTCACCACGGTGAGGAAGATGACCGGGGTGATGATCATCTTGACCAGCTTGATGAAGCCGTCGCCGAGCGGCTTCAGCGCGCGGCCGGTCTCGGGCCACAGCCAGCCGGTCAGCACGCCGAGCGCGATGGCGACGAGCACCCAGAAATAGAGCGAGCGCCAGATCGGCCGCGCGGCCTCAGCCATCTTCCCCTCCCGGGCAGTGCCTCGGGGAAGGTGATAGGGGCGGCGGCGGCCGCTGTCAGGGATTTTTAGCGGGCCTCGGCGATCAGCGCGACGGCGAGGTAGATGACGATCGCCAGCGGCCCCAGCAGGAGCAGCGTGGCGACGGCCGCGCCGAGGCGGACGAGGGTTGGATCCCAGCCGGTGCTGCGGGAGAGGCCGGCGCACACGCCGAGCATCTTGGCGTTGCTCTTGTCGAGGGCGTAGCTGGACATGGTGGCGATCCTGAATTGGACAGAAGGTGGGGGTCCCGGAGGACCGGCCCGGTCAGATGACCGGAACCGGCCCAACGGCGGCGGAAATGAACAGGCTGCTGGCGACGAGGGCACCGATGACCGAAACGGCCAGCTGCTGAATGGTGAGCGAAAGCGTCATTGTTAGTCTCCAAAGTCCCGGCCACCGGACCATCCGACGGCCATGCCAGACAGGTTTGCAGGCGCCGTGCCAAATGGAAAAAACGGCGGAAATCCGGCATTTCCTGAATGGACGCGTGGAAAGCACCGAATCTGGCGCGCTAATTCTCGGCGCCATTCGCCAATTCTTGGCGTACGGATTGGCAATTATATACTTGACGTACTGACAAAGGGCCGCTAGAGGGTTTCCCCTAACCCCTCCGCTACAATCCGCTCAGCCGCGCCGCGCTCACCTTCAAAGTTGCCGTTGAAGCTCCTCAGGCCGCGTTCCACCGCCCTGATAAGCGCCTCTCTTGCCTCAGGTGAGAATGCCGGCCTGTCACGCGGCTTTGTCTCTAGCGAATTGTTCATAGTACGTCTGGTATATAACTGCCTACGGATTCGGACAATTGCCCGATTTCGGGCGGTCAGGCCTCCGCGGGGGGAAGCTCGCCCGCGGCGGCCGGCGCCGAGCCCGAGACGAGATGGTTGCCGATCAGGCCGCCGAGCAGGGGCGCCGCGACGGTCACCGCCTGCATCCAGCCCGCCAGCGGCAGCGGCAGCACGCCGAGCCCGGCAAAAACCGCGTAGAGGATCGTGACCGTCCAGGCGGCCCAGGCGCGGCGGGAGATGCGCTTGGCCAGCGCCGCGCCGGCCAATGTTCCGGCGAACAGGGCGACGAGCAGCGCGATCTTCGGCCCGGCAGGCATGCTGAGCATCAGCTCGACCACCTGGCGGCTGCTGTAGACGTTGACGTTACCCGGCACCGAATAGGTGGCACCCACGCCGGCGACGCCGATCGCGATCAGAACGACATAACCGACGACCAATCCGGCGATGATCCCAAAGACCGCGCGCATCCCTGCCTCCCCCCTGCTGTCCGGCCTGCTATATGCGCCGCGCGTGCAGGGGTCTAGCTGCCGACCACGGTGCCGCCATTGGGGTGCAGCACCTGCCCCGACATGTAGCTCGAATCCGCGCAGGCCAGGAACAGGAAGGAGGGCGCGACCTCGTTGGGCTGGCCGGGCCGGCCCATCGGCACGTTCTTGCCGAAGTCCTTGACCTTCTCGGGCGGCGCGCCGCCGCAAGGGTTGAGCGGCGTCCAGATCGGCCCCGGCGCGACCGCGTTGACGCGAATCCCGTCGCCGACCAGATTCTCCGAGAGCGAGCGGGTGAAGGCGGTGATCGCGCCCTTGGTCGCGCTGTAGTCGAGCAGCCCCTTCGAGCCTTCCCAGGCGGTGACCGAGGTGCAGTTGACGATCGCAGCGCCCTTCTTGAGGTGCGGCCGTGCCGCCTGGGTCAGGAAGAACATCGAATAGATGTTGGTCTGGAAGGTGCGCTTCAGCTGCTGCTCGGTGATGTCGGTGATGTCCTCGTCCGGATGCTGCTCGCCGGCATTGTTGACCAGCACGTCGATGCCGCCGAGCTTCTCCACGACCTGCGCGACGGCGCGATCGCAAAAGGCCTTGTCGCCGAGGTCGCCGGCGATGGCGATCGCCTTGCGCCCCTCGGCCTCGACGATCTCCTTCGTCTTCGCGGCGTCGTCATGCTCGCACAGGTAGAGGATGGCGATGTCGGCGCCCTCGCGCGCGAACAAGGCGGCGACCGCCCGGCCGATGCCGCTGTCGGCGCCGGTGATCAGCGCGACCTTGCCCTCGAGCCGGCCGGAGCCGGGATAGACCGGCTCCCAGTCCGGCTTGGGCTCGAGCGCGCTTTCGTGCCCGGGCAGCGCGTCCTCGTGGATCATCTCGACGGTGTCGGTGCCGGACATGGCTCAATTCCTTCTCCAACGACGCTGATCGAAGGGAAGAACCGCTTGGTCGAAAAGCCGTTCCGAAGCCTGCGGCGGCGACAAGGTCGTTCGGCTGGCGTTCATATTGCGGGCGCAACGATCATGCCACAAATGTAGCGCGTAGCCGGTGCAACCGCCGTAGGGGACGACGGCCCAGGGAGGGGACTTTCGACGATGACGCGGTTGGACGCTGCCCGGCGCCGCCGGGATGCGCTGCTTCTTGCCTTGCTGGGCTCGGCCGCCCCCGCCTTCGGCCAGGATGCCGAGCCACCGGCGCCCGCCGAAGCGCCGCCTCCAGTCGCGACCCAGGCCGCGGCGCAGGGCGCGCGAACCTACACGCCGGCCGATTTCGCCCGGTTCAATCCCCGCAACGCCCTCGACATGCTCAACAACGTCCCCGGCTTCGCCATCGTCGAAAGCGACTCCGAACGGCGCGGCCTCGGCCAGGCGACCGGCAACGTCCTCATCAACGGCGAGCGCTTTTCGGCAAAGTCGACCGACATCTTCACCGAATTGAGGCGGATCAGCGCGGCCAACGTCACCCGCATCGAGATCGTCGACGGCGCCACCCTGAACATTTCCGGCCTGACCGGCCAGGTCGCCAACATCATCACCGCCAATCGCGGCCTTTCCGGCAATTTCGTCTACCGGCCGCAGATCCGCGCCCGGCGCACGCCGGCGCGGCTGCTCAACGGCGAGATTTCGATCAACGGGTCGCTCGACCCCGCCACCCAATATTCGCTGAGCTTCCGCAACGACAGCTTCCGCAACGGCAATGCCGGCCCCGAGGTGGTGTTCACGCCCGCCGGCACTATTCTCGACGTCCGCGACGAGGTGCTCTACGTCGACGGCGAGCAGCCGCGGCTGTCGGCAACGCTGCGCCGCAATTTCGGCGACGGCTCGATCCTCAACGCCAACGCCGCCTTCGGCCTCTACCATCTCAACGCCGACGAGACCTCGCCGCGCTCCAATCCGGTCCGCCTGCGCGAGTTTCACGAGCAGGAGCGCGAATATAATTACGAGCTCGGCGGCGACTATGAATTCGGCCTGGCGGGCGGGCGGCTGAAGCTGATCGGGCTCAGGCGGTTCGAGCACAGCCCCTACAGCCAGACCCTGACCGAGACCTTCGCCGACGGCCGCCCGACCTTCGGCCAGCGCTTCAGCCAGGTCGCCGACGAGACCGAGACGATCGCGCGCGGCGAGTTTCGCTGGCGCGGCGGCAATGCCGACTGGCAGGTCAGCCTCGAGGGCGCGCTCAACCGGCTCGACATCGAGAACGCCCTGTTCGATCTCGCCCCGCCGAGCACCTTCGTCGTCGTGCCCTTCCCGAACAGCGCCGCGACGGTCGAGGAAAGGCGGGCCGAGGCGATGCTGACCTACGGGCGCCCGCTCTCCTCCACGCTCACCCTGCAGGCCTCGGCGGGCGGCGAATATTCGGAGCTGAGCCAGACCGGCGCCGGCGGCGTCACCCGCACCTTCTACCGGCCCAAGGGCTTCTTGAACCTCGCCTGGCGGCCGCGCCAGGGCCTCGACATCAGCGCGCGGCTCGAGCGGGTGGTCGGCCAGCTCAACTTCTTCGATTTCGTCGCCTCGGCGAATGTCAGCGGCGGCACCACCAATGCCGGCAACGTCAACCTGGTGCCGCCGCAAAGCTGGAACGCGCAGATCCAGGCGACCCGCAACCTCGGGCCGTGGGGCACCGCGACCGCGCGGCTCTACGGGCGGCTGATCACCGACATCGTCGACATCATCCCGATCGGCGCCACCGGCCAGTCGCCCGGCAATCTCGAGGGCACCGCCAGCGTCTACGGCCTGCAGTGGACCAGCACCTTCAATTTCGATCCCATGGGCTGGCGCGGCGCCAAGCTGGACATGAACCTGCAATTCCAGAAGACCAGCCTCACCGACCCGCTGACCGGCCTCTCGCGCCCGATCAACGAGAACATGACCCGGCAGATCGACATCAACCTGCGCTACGACCAGCCGGGGACGCAATGGGCCTATGGCGCCAGCTTCTTCCAGTTCCGCCAGTCGGCCGGCTTCCGGCTCGACCAGCGCTTCCGCTTCGTCGACACGCCGGGCAATTTCGGCCTCTATGTCGAGCACAAGGACGTGTTCGGCCTGACCATGCGGGCCAGCGTCGACAACCTCCTCGGCACCAACGAGAGCTTCAGCCGCACCTTCTTCGACGGCCGCCGCAACGCGACCAATTCGAACATCCTGTTCACCGAGGACCGCGACCGCTTCTACGGCCCGATCTTCACGCTGACGATCAGCGGGACGATCTGACCCTCCGCTATGGCGTCGTCCGCGCGCGCAAGGTCCGCAGATAGGATTGGGCCACGCCGGCATGTCCGGTCGCGACCATGTCGAACACGCAATTGCGGTTCGCCGCCTCGTTCCGGATCCGCCGGCACAATCGCTTGGCGTAGGCCGGCTGCATCGGCTCCACCAAAGGTCGGCCCGGTCCGCCCGGCCAGGGATTGACCGGCGAGCGGAAGCAGGGCGAGCCGCTCGGCGGCGGCCAGCCGCGGTCGGTATAATTGGCCGTCGAGATGCCTGGCAGATAATCGAACAGGCTGGTCTCCGCGGTGACCCGCCAGTCGTCCGCGAACAGCCAGTTCAATAGCCTCTGCCGGTCGACGAGGCTGGGAGGGGCCGGCCCGTAGGAGGAAAAGCGCGGCGACAGGGGTAGCCAGCTGCCGGGGGGAATGTGCCCCATCAGGCCCTCGCGAGCTGGGGTGTTGAGGACTTCGATGTCGAGATACCAATAGCCCTGCGAGGCCCAGAAACTCGGGGTCACGATCAGCCGGGTCCCATCGGCCGCTCTGACGTCGATCCCGGCGCCCGCGGGGCCGCCGGCAATCCGGTTGCCGCCGCCGAGATTCAATCCGCCCGCCGGAAGGCTGACCAGCCGGCCATCGATGCGCAGCTCCATGTCCTCGGGACCGGCGAGTGGGCGCGGTACGGGCTGATAGCTGATCCGGCGTTCGCCGACGCGAACCGCGGCGGCGGTGTTGAGGCTGACGCAGCTCGCCAGGCCGGTATGAGGATTGATGCCGGGCACGGTGCTCGTGAACACCGGGGTCTGGCGGGTCTGCAGCTCGAAGCCGGTGCCTGAATTGCGCAGCGCGACGAACTCGCCCGCCGCCTGGAAGTCGTAATTGATGCCGTTGGTCGTCGTGATATGCGGATCGCCCCGGTTCGAGGGGCCTTGCCTGGCAAACGTGTTGCAATAGTCCTGAAGGCGTTGGACGTTCGGGTCGTCACCGAGCATTCCACGAAGCGGATTGTCGGGCATCGTCGCGGGGATATTCCTGCCCGCCCGGATTCCGCCGTGGATGGAGAACCTCAGAATGGTGCCGCAAAAGCCCTCCAAATCCCGCGACACATGCGGCAGCCGTCCGGCGTAAAGGGCGCCGGCCATGTCCCTTCCCTGCTTATGGCAGGCCCCGCAATCCTCGGGGACGTCGACCTGCGAGAGCTCGTTCTGCGGCCACACTGCCGGCACCAGCGGGACATATCTGGCGGGCGCGAAGGTCGGCAAGCCGAGGGCGCCGCTGAGGTCGCGCATCGTGCGAGGGGGGTCAAAGCCCGGCGAATCCGATTGTGGGCCATTCCGGAGCTCGACGCCGGGATGGATGATATAGGGATTCTCTCCGGCGTGGCAGTCGGTGCAGACACCGCCGTCGCCACCCTCCAGCTCGGCTCCGCCGGCTTGGTAAAGGCCCCCCTCGGTCGCGGGAACGCCGATGGGAATCTCATCTTCGGCCGGAAAATCGAACCCCCGGCCCCTCCGCTGATTGTCCCAGATGCAGACCCTGGACGTCGTTCGACTCAGGCAGATGACGCCGTCCAGCCTGACGGTTGTCAATCCCACGTCCGTATATCGAGGAAGTGCGATGCATATGCCGGACGCATCGGTGAAGACTCTGACTTCTGCCGGTGAATCCGGCGCTTCCGGAGGATTGATGAACTGATTGCCCATCGGAATGAACCCGAGGCTTCTCCAGAACCGGCCATCCGGCAACTCCATCCGTCCGATCGGGGGCGGAAAAGGTACGCCGGCGGCGACGCATTCACGCCGATAGGCCTCACCGCTGTTCTGGGTCTCGGAAAGCAGCCTTATCTCTCCCGGATCGAATTCGGACCGCGCCAGCCGCTCGATCAGGGCCGGATCCAGCACAAAACGCTCGGCGGTTGCGGGCCTGTCGACCCCGTCGCCGATCGGGAGCATCCAGTCCAGTCTATAAGCCAGCGCGTTGAGCTTGCCGCGAATGCGGTGATCGACCCGGTTGAGCGAATGCGCGACGAGCCATTGCAGCGCGCGTTGCTGGACGACGAGGCGCGCCTGCCCCTGCGCGTTGACGCCCTCGAACAGCCGCTCCTCGAAATCCGCGAAGGCCCTCCGTCGGTTGGCGCCGATGCCGGCCAACAGATGCCCGCGGTACCAGCGCTGGGCCCGCTCAACAAAGGCCACGGTCGGCACGATCTGGCGGCCGTCCCGTTCAAAGAACGCGCCATGGCCGATATAGGCGATCGGCTCGGCGCCCAACGGGTCGACTGCATCGGGGCGGGAGGAGGGACCGGTGCAGGCGCTCAGCAGCGTGAGTAGAACAACAGCCGTAAACGACTTCAGACAATTGTGCGGCGAAAGAGGAGCAACGGCCATTGCACGACTCCTGCATTTTGCGGAATCACCTGCTCACGGCACTTTTACATGCGACTCGATACCAACTCTTCTAAGCTAATTCTTAGCAAATGTCGAAGGACAACTTCGCCGCATCAGGTGAGAGCGGCTTCCAGAAAGTAATTTCGTAAGTGTCGGCGCTCAGCGCGGCGAAGCCCTCCCGCGCGCCGCGGCGAAGCGGGGCGGACGCTGGCCCGTGGAGGGCGGCGGCAGCATGACGTCGCTGCCGCGCAGCGGCTGCACGCGGGCGCCAGCGGGCCGGCAGCGGGCGACGATGCTGGGGAAGAGGAGGTCGTCGCTGCGCAGCAGCGCGTCGCCGGTCGCGGCCATGCAGGCGGCCTCGCTGCGGTAGCGGGCGCGATCGACCCTGACCTCGCGGCACGGCGCGTCGCTCTCGCCGCAGCCCAGGATCGCCATCACGAACAAGACAGGTTCCACGCCCCGCTCCTTCCTCTTGGCCCCAATGCTCGCGAGCGGCCGGTGTTCCCGACGTTTCGCAGCCGTCACTTGGGTTCGCGGCGCCGGGCGCTTATCTAGACGGCGATGACCGACGATCGGAGCGCCGAGAAGAATCCGGGCTGGACGGCGCTCCGGCGCTTCCTCCCTTATCTGTGGCCGGCGGGCGCGCCGGCGTTGCGCGCGCGCGTCGTCTTCGCGGTCCTGCTGGTGTTCGCGGCCAAGGCGGCGACGCTGGTGATGCCCTTCGCCTACAAGGCGGTGATCGACCGGATGTCGGAGGGCGCGAGCGAGGCGGCGAGCGTGGTCGTCGCGCTGGTGCTCGCTTATGCCGCCGCCCGCTTCGGCGGGGTGCTGTTCGACAATGCCCGCAACGCCATCTTCGAGCGCGTCGGGCAGGACGCGGCGCGGCGGCTGGCGGAGAGCGTGTTCCGCCACCTGCACGGCCTGTCGCTGCGCTTCCATCTCGAGCGGCGCACCGGCGCGCTCACCAAGATCGTCGAGCGCGGCACCAAGAGCATCGACATGATGCTCTATTTCCTGCTGTTCAACATCGCGCCCACGCTGATCGAGCTGGCCGCCATCTGCGTCATCTTCGGGGTCAAGTTCGGTCCCGGCCTGGTGGTCGCGACTTTGGTCATGGTGGTGCTCTACATCGCCTTCACCCGCTGGGTGACCGAGTGGCGCGCCAAGCTGCAGCGCGAGATGAACGAGGTCGACAACCAGGCGATCGCCCGCGCGGTCGATTCGCTGCTCAACTACGAGACCGTCAAATATTTCAACGCCGAGGAGCGCGAGGCGCGGCGCTACGGCGGGACGATGCAGGCCTATGCCGATGCCGCGGTCAGGAACGAGACCTCGCTCGCCTGGCTGAACATCGGCCAGTCGCTGATCACCAACCTGATGATGGCCGGCGCGATGGCCTTTACCGTCTGGGGCTGGAGCCGCGGCGACTTCACCGCGGGCGACGTGGTGCTGGTCAACACCCTGCTGATGCAGCTGTTCCGGCCGCTCGACATGCTGGGCTGGGTCTACCGCACCATCCGCCAGGGCCTGATCGACATGGAGGCGATGTTCGACGTGATCGACACGCCGGCCGAGATACGCGACGTGCCCGGCGCCGCCGATCTCGATGTCGCGGCCGGCCATATCCGCTTCGAGAACGTCCATTTCGCCTACGAGCCCGGCCGCGAGATCCTGAAGGGCATCGACCTCGAGGTGAGGCCCGGCACGACGACCGCCGTGGTCGGCCCGTCGGGCGCGGGCAAATCGACGCTGTCGCGCCTGCTGTTCCGCTTCTACGAGCCGAGCAGCGGGACGATCGCGATCGACGGCCAGGATATTGGACGGGTCACCCAGGCGAGCCTTAGGGCGGCGATCGGCATCGTCCCGCAGGACACGGTGCTGTTCAACGACACGATCGGCTACAATGTCGGCTACGGCAGCGCCGGCGCGAGCCAGGCCGAGATCGAGGCGGCGGCAAAGGGCGCGGCGATCCACGACTTCATCCGCTCGCTTCCGGCCGGCTACGAGGCGAGGGTCGGCGAGCGCGGCCTCAAGCTCTCGGGCGGCGAGAAGCAGCGCGTCGCCATCGCCCGCACGCTCCTGAAAGACCCGCCGATCCTGATCCTCGACGAGGCGACCAGCGCGCTCGACAGCCGCACCGAGGCGGCGATCCAGGAGACGCTCAGCGACGTCGCCCGGGCGCGCACCTGCCTCGTCATCGCCCACCGCCTGTCGACCGTAGTCGACGCCGACCAGATCGTCGTCCTCGACCAGGGCCGCGTCGCCGAGCGCGGCACCCACGCGCAATTGCTCAGGAAGAACGGCCTCTACGCCGACATGTGGACCCGCCAGCAGAGCGAGCGCGAGGCCGAGGAGGCGGAAGCGGCGGAGTGAGGGCCAGGCTGCCGCAGGAGCCCCGAGCCCATCCGGCGGAAGCTTCGCCAGGGGCGGAAGGCGAACGCCCTGATGGCCGCGGAACGACTGCTCTTGGCCGATTGCTGACAAGCCGTTTTCGCCCGCTTTCGACCAATTGCCGAGATCGCGTGCAGTAAGGTCCTTCGCTGCATAGAAGGGGTCACAGACGGGTTGAGACCGGATCCCTGTTCAGGCCGGAAGCCCGACATGATCGGGGTCTTAAATCTCGGGCGACGCTGCGGCCGTTCGATCTTTCTTCACAAGGCGCAACGGTACCTTGTCGATCTCCTCCGTACTGCTGAAGTCGGACGTGCGCCATCCACCCACGCGTGCATAATGCCATGAACTTTGGGTCATTGAAAAACGCGAGATCGACGCCGTCGCGTGCCGAGAAGGGCAGCGTGAACACGAATAGGTAGCAGCCAAGTCGGAACTCCCCAACCACGTGGGGTAACCGCGACCTCCCGGACCGACGAACGTACAGCGTGATCTGCGCGCATCGATCGGGTGGAAAGGCGACGCGGTTGAACGATATCAAGGGCATTGCACGACCGTCCGGTCTTTGCCCATGACGCACCCACTTCACCGTAGCGTGTAAATGCGCCAGTTCCTCGGCCGGAATGACCGACAACGCGATCTTAACCAAGGCTCGATAGCAGCGTTCGGGGATGACCGAAAATCCGCCCGCCATGTCGATCGTCAGTCCCTCGGCAGTTTGCCGCACTGACTCGGACGGACACTCAATGATAACCCGTTCCCCGTCGTTGTAGATCCTCCCGTCATCAAAACTGACCTCAGGCCGGCCCTCGTTCTTCCCGCGCCCCTGAATTCCCAGCATCACTCTCGGGAGATCGAGCAACGCGATTAGGTGGGGCTCTAGCTCGCGGCCGAAGTATCCATTGCAGTCGTCGCACTCGTCGGCGAGCTTCAAGAACCTGTTGCCGAGCGCCGCCGAAATAGCGTGGGCATTGCTGTCGAACGTCGCGCCGTCTGCGACCGTGCGGTAGCAGAAGCGGCATGTCCGGTCGGCACGCCGCTTGTTGCCGATCAACGTGTGGCGATCAGTGCGCGGGGTCGTGATTTCATAGTCGGCAAGCACAGCGTCGAACAGCGCGTCCTGACTTGCGACCTCTTCTGGTGTCACTGTGCCGTTGAACAACGCCAGCACATACTCATGCGCGAGCTTCTCCCGCGTGGACGCCGGGGCGTGGGGCAAGATCAGGAAGGCCTCGTCTTCGCGCAGATCCCTGATCAGCTTGCCAAAGGCGTTGCTTCTTGGAACCTCGCGGGAATACTTGGCGCAATAGGCCGCCACAGCCGATTTCAATTCGGTCGTCGCCTGTTGGAAGCCGACCATCGCGAACCGGTCACCATCGAATGTTCCGAACAGCTCTAGGAACTCAAACGCCGCCGGTGTCATATCGCCGGCGAAAATGAGATCCGCAGCGCGATGTTCGGTCATGCAGTGGATTGAGAAAAGGTGCTCCATGATCCCGTGGCGTTGCCGACGCCTTTCGATGCCGCAAATGCTGGAGATCGGCGAGCGTAGCGTGAATTCAAGAGCGGTGAAGTGCTCCCGGCCAACCAAGGCGCATTCCTGCGTTGTTCGCGTCGCAGCAACGCTATATCTGCGCGATACAAGGCCGGAGGGCGAAGCCGCTTGGGCATCGAACGAACCGGCTGGTTTTGGGATAGCGCGAGCGAGTGGCTTAGGTCCGACATGGGCGCTTAGCCGGCGGACTCCATAACATCCGCATCGGCTCGAAAGCGGCACGGGGCTGACAGAACTTTCCTACAGTCTTCGTTCATGCTATGTTCTCGCCATGCTCCGCCAGCCCCTCGCCGCCCGCTTCCGCGAAGGTGCCGCCTTTGAGGCCGGTGAAACGGCCCACGAGTGGGAACATTGGGACCATTCGGCCGCTTCGGCCGAGTCGCGGCTTGGCGGCGGGGGTGGAGCTGCTAAGGCCGGTCGCGTGCCCGCTTCCCCGCTCTCGATCCTGCGCAACACGTTCGGCTTCCCGGATTTCCGCGGCGTCCAGGAGCAGGTGATCGGCCGGGTGATGCAGGGGCGGCACACGCTCGCGGTAATGCCGACCGGCTCGGGCAAGTCGCTCTGCTACCAGGTGCCGGCGCTTGCGCACTCCGGGACGGCGCTGGTGATCTCGCCGCTGATCGCGCTGATGCACGATCAAATCCGGGCGGCCGAAGGCTTCGGGCTTCGCGCCGCCTCGCTGACCTCGGCCGACGCCAATCGCGCCGGGACCGTGGAGCGGCTGAAGCGCGGCGAGCTGGAATTGCTCTACGTCGCGCCCGAGCGGGCGACCGGCGAGGGCTTCCGCGCGCTGATCGAGCAGGTGCCGCTGGCGCTGATCGCGATCGACGAGGCGCATTGCGTCAGCGAATGGGGGCATGACTTCCGGCCCGACTACCGGCTGCTGCTGCCGTTGCTCGACGCCTTCCCCGAGGTGCCGCGCCTCGCGCTGACCGCGACCGCCGACGCGCGGACGCGCGCGGACATCCTGGTCCAGCTCGGCATTCCCCGGGACGGGCTGATCGTCGCCGGCTTCGACCGGCCCAACATCCGCTACCATGTCCGCCCGCGCGACGGCATCGCCGGCCAGCTGAAGGGGCTGCTCGCCGATCAGCCGGGCGCCGGCATCGTCTACGTGCCGAGCCGCGACAAGGCCGATGCCATGGCGGCGCAGATCGCCGCGGGCGGGCGGCCGGCTTTGCCCTATCATGCCGGGCTCGAGGCCAATGTGCGCGCGCGCAACCAGGCGGCGTTCGTCGCCTCGGAGGAGATGGCGATGGTCGCGACCATCGCCTTCGGCATGGGCATCGACAAGCCGGACGTTCGCTGGATCGCCCATGCCGGAATCCCCAAATCGATCGAGGCCTATTATCAGGAGACCGGCCGGGCCGGCCGCGACGGCGAGCCGGCAGAGGCCTGGCTGTTCTGGGGCGCCGAGGATTTCGCCCGCGCCCGCCGCCGGATCGAGACCGAGGTCGAGGAAGGCCGGCGCGCGGGCGAGCGCGAGCGCCTCAACGCGCTCGCCGCCATGGTCGAAACCGCGGGCTGCCGCCGCGCCCTCTTGCTCCGCCATTTCGGCGAGGACCCGCCCGCCACATGCGGCAATTGCGACAATTGCCTCGATCCGCCGCAGGCGATCGACGCGACCACCGCCGCGCAGAAGCTGCTGTCGGCCGCCTTCCGCACCGAGATGCGCTTCGGAGTGGCCCATCTGGCCGATGTGCTGGCCGGGCGGGAGACCGACAAGGTGCTGAATTTCGGCCATCAGCGGCTCAGCGTCTTCGGCATCGCCGACGCGGAGGAAATGGCGCTGGTCAAGCCGGTCGCCCGCGCCCTCATCGCCCGCGACGCGCTGCGCGCCGACGAGTTCGGCGGACTCTCCTTCGGCCCGGCCGCCCGGGCCATCCTCAAGGGCGGGGACAAGGTCGAGATCGTGGTTCCGCCCAAACGCGGCGGGCGGCGCGCCCGCAAGGCCGCCGACTATCCGCACGATCCTTTGTTCGAGGCGCTGCGCGCCCGCCGCCGCGAGCTGGCCGCCGAGGCCGGCGTGCCCCCCTACGTCGTGTTCCACGACAGCACGTTGAGGGAGATGGCCGAGCTGAAGCCGACGACGCGCCACGCGCTGTCACGCATCTCGGGGGTCGGCGAGGCCAAGCTGGAGCGCTATGGAGACGCCTTCCTCGAGCTGATCGGACGCTGGGACTCGCCATGAGCTTCAAGGCCCTCGACCCATCCTTCCTGGTTTCGCCGCAAATCGGGCCGACCGACATGGCCGGGCTCGCCGCACGCGGTGTCTCGACGATCGTCAACAACCGGCCGGACGGCGAGGAGCCGGACCAGCCGGCGGGCGCCGAGATCGAGGCGGCGGCGCGGGCGGCGGGCCTCGATTACCGCCACATACCGGTGGCGGGCGGCTTCGGGCCGGACGAAATCCGGGCGATGGCCGAGGCGATCGACGGGGCGCAGGGCAAGCTGCTCGCCTTCTGCAAATCGGGCACCCGCTCCACCTATTTGTGGGCGATGGCGCGAGCGAGCCGCGGCGCGGACGGGAGCGACCTCATCGCCCGGGCCGCCGAGGCGGGCTACGATCTCGGCCCGCTTCGCGCCTATATGCTTCGCTGAGGATGTCGCTCAGTTGATGTCCTGGCGGCGGAAGCTCCAGAAGGTGAGCGCGGCCAGAGCGACCGTCCACGCGGTCACGATGGCGAGCGAGGCCGCGACCGGCATCGAGAAAGCGCCCGAGGGGAAGGGCGCTTCGAGGAGCCGGCCCTCGCCGACGACGCTGCCGATATTGGTGAGGTGGTAGCCGGGCAGGACCCGGTAGAGCGCGCCGACCAAGGCGGGGGCATAGGGCTCGAGCATCGGCGCGAAGCCGCGGAAGATCGACTCCAGCGTGGTGATCACCAGCCCGATCACGAGCGCGCCGACCGGCGACCGGGTGAGGATCGCGGCAAGGCTCACATAAGCGGTGGTGAGGAGCACGGGGGCCATCGCCGCGAGCGCGCCGAGGCCGTGTGCCCTGACCAGGGCCGCCATGGCGATGCCGGAGGGAATGGGGTCGCCGGTGGCGATGTCCTCGAGCCAGCCCAGGGCGCTGAACAGGATGGCGGCAAGGGTGAAGCCGATGGCGAGCAGCGCCAGCGCGACGACATATTTGGCGGCGATCAGGGTGGTCCGAGCGCGATGGGGAACGATCAGCTTCCAGGTGTTCCAGCCATATTCGCCGGCGAACGCGATCGCGACGAAAGCGCCGATCAAATAGCGGCCGACCGGATGGGCGGGCACGTTCCAGAAGCCGACCGCGTCCGCGATCCAGCCGGCGGCGGTGGGCTCGCCGCGGGGCCCGCCCGCGTCGCCGCCGACGACGAGCTCGATGGCGATGGCGAGCAGCCAGAGCAGGGTGAGGCCGATCGGCCAGATCCACACCAGGCCCCAGGTGGCGCGATGGCGGCGCAGCTTCAGCGCCTCGGCCGAGATCGCGTCAAGCATCGGCCGGCTCCTCGGCGGTGATGGCGAGGAACACGTCCTCGAGGTTGCGCCGCACCGGGGTCAGCGCGAACAGCTCCACCCCCGCGGCGAGAAGCCGGCGCGCCACCTCCGGCGCTTCGCCCCGCGCCGCGGCGACCGACAGCGTCGCGCCCTGCCGCTCCACCGTCCACTGGCCGCGAAGCGCGGCTTCCGCAGCCTCGATCGGCACCGCCTCGACCCTGAGGCCGCTCGCCTCCTGGTCGAGCAGGCCGGCGACGCTCGATTCGCGGACCACCTCGCCTTTGTGGATGATCGCGACGCGGTCGCAGACCTGCTGCACCTCGCTCAGCAAATGGCTCGACAGGAACACCGTCTTGCCGCGGTCGGCGGCGAGGCTGCGGATCAGCCGGCGCATCTCCTGGATGCCGGCGACGTCGAGGCCGTTGACCGGCTCGTCGAGGATGACGATCTCGGGATCGTTGAGCAAGGCGGCGGCGACGCCGAGCCGCTGGCGCATGCCGGTCGAATAGCCCTTCACCTTGCGCTTCGCGTCCTTGGCGAGGCCGACCTGCTCGAGCAGCGCGTCGATCCGCTCGGCCCCGCTCCCGTGCGTCCTCGCCAGCACTTCCAGGTTCCGGCGCCCGGACAGGAAAGGATAGAATGCACCGCCGTCTACAAGCGATCCAACCCGGCGGAGCACCGAAGGATCGACGGCGAGATCCCGCCCGAACAGCCGGACCGAGCCCGAGGTCGGCGCGATCAGGCCGAGCAGCATGCGGATGGTCGTGCTCTTGCCGGCGCCGTTCGGCCCCAGGAAGCCGTACACCTCGCCCGCGGCGACCGAGAGGGTGACGCCGCGCACCGCCCTCACAGCGCCGCCGCGGCGCCCGAAGGTCTTGCTGAGCTCGGCAAGCTCCAGCAGCGGCGGCTCAACGTCGTTCATCGGCGATCCCACCCGGCGCTGGCATGCATAAGGTGTGTTGCTGCACTAAGACAGTTTGGCTGTCAAGCGGCCTCGCCGAGCAGCCGCTCGGCTTCCGCCCGGTCCGCTTCGTCGACCATCAGCCGGGCCGGCGTCATCGTGCCGAGGCCGAGGCTGGACAGGCCCGCATCGAACAGGAAGGCGCGGATGCCGGACGCCTCGAGATGGCCGCGCGCGATATCGCCGGCGATCATGTCGGGAAACGAGGCGATCTCGACCAGCGCCATCACCAGGGGACCACGTCGCCGGCCGCCGCCTCGAGCGCGGTGGGCTTGCGGCCGAGCATCCGGTTGCGGTGCGGGAAGCGGCCGAACCGCTCGATCACATCGTGATGCAGCCGGGCGTAGCGCAGCATCTCGGCATCGCCCAGCGCGGTGAACAGCAGCAGCGACCGGCGCTGGTCCTGCAAGTCCTCGCTGTGCTGGAACGGCATGTAGAGGAAGCCGCGCCGCTCCGGCGTCATGCCGTCATCATAACCCCGCTCGACCGCGCCCTTGGCCACGGCGAGCGCCAGCGGGTCGGTCGAGAACTGGTCGGCATGGCCGCGGAACATGTTGCGCGGCAGCTGGTCGAACAGGACGATCGCGGCGAGCGCCTCGTCGGCGGACCCGAGGAAATGCTCCGGCACGTTCTCGCGCTGCTCCTCCCACAGTTTGAGGAAGCGCTCGCGGATTTCGAGATCGAAGGCGGGATTGGCTTTCCACCAATCCTCCCAGCCGTGCGCGAACCAGAAATCGAGGACGTCTCCGAGCCGGTCCTCGTCCGGCCCCTCGCCGGGCCGAAGGGTCACGCCGCCGTTCCGCCCACGGTCAGGCCCTCGATCAGGAGGGTCGGCTGGCCGACGCCCGCCGGCACGGTCTGGCCGCCCTTGCCGCAAATGCCGACGCCCTCGTCGAGCGCCATGTCGTCGCCGATCGCGCTCACCCTGGTGAGCACGGTCGGGCCGTCGCCGATCAGGGTCGCGCCCTTGATCGGGGCGCCGAGCCGGCCATTCTCGATCCGGTAGGCCTCGGTGCAGGAAAAGACGAACTTGCCCGAGGTGATGTCGACCTGGCCGCCGCCGAAGCTCTTCGCGTAGATGCCGCTCTTCGCCCGAGCGAGGATCTCGCGCGGGTCGTCGCTGCCGCCGAGCATGAAGGTGTTGGTCATCCGCGGCATCGGCGCGAAGGCGAAATTCTCCCGGCGGCCGTTGCCGGTCGGCGCCACCCCCATCAGCCGGGCGTTGAGCCGGTCCTGGATATAGCCCTTGAGGATGCCGTCCTCGATCAGCACGTTGCGCTGCGTCGGCGTGCCTTCGTCGTCGATGGTGAGCGAGCCGCGGCGGGCGTCGATCGCGCCGTCGTCGATCACGGTGACGCCTTTCGCCGCCACCCGCTCGCCGACCCGCCCGGAGAAGGCCGAGCTGCCCTTGCGGTTGAAATCGCCCTCCAGCCCGTGGCCGACCGCCTCGTGCAGCAGCACGCCGGGCCAGCCGGGGCCGAGCACGACCGTCATCTCGCCGGCCGGCGCGTCGACCGCCTCCAGGTTCACCAGCGCCTGGGCGAGGGCGATGTCGATCGCGCGGTTCCAGGCATGCGGCTCGAACAGATTGTCGTAGAGGTCGCGGCCGCCGAGCCCGTGATAGCCGCTCTCGCGCCGGCCATTCCGCTCGACCACGATCTGGACGTTGAGCCGGACCAGCGGACGGACGTCGTGGGCGACGAAGCCGTCGGGTCGCACGATCTCGATCACGCTCCACGAGCCGGCGAGCATCACCGAGACCTGCGCGACGCGGGGGTCGCGCGCCCGAGCGGCGGCGTCGATCTCCTGGCAGAGCGCGACCTTGCGGGCGAACGGGATCGCGCTCAGCGGGTCGGCGTCGGTATAGAGCCTGGCGTTGGTCCGCCGCGGCGGCGCGGGGCGGGTGCCGGTCGCGGGGTCGAGCACCGCCATCGTCTCGGCGGCGCGGCGGATCGCCGCCTCGCTGAGCTCGTTGGCCTGGGCGAAGGCGGTGGTCTCGCCCGACACGCCCCTGAGCCCGAAGCCCGCCTGGGTGTTGAAATCGGCGGTCTTCAGCCGCCCGTCGTCGAAGCCGAAGGCCTCCGAGGCGGTATATTGCAGGTAGAGCTCGCCATCGTCGCAGCCCTTCAGCGCCGCGGCGGTGAGGCGAAGCGCGGCGTCGGGATCGAGGCCGTCGGGACGGTAGATGAACTTGCGAGGATCGGGGGTCATCGGGGCGATATAGGCAGGCGGAGCGCGTTATGCACGCGCGTCGGCCGGCCCGCCCTTCAGGATGAAGCGCTTGTCGCAATAGCCGCAGTCGACGAAGCCCTTCTCGTCGATCTGCAAATAGACCCGCGGATGGCCCAGCGCCGGCGAGATATCGGTGGCGCCGTCGCAGGCGACGCGGCGGCTGTCGACATAGGCGATTTCGGGCGTGAAGGGATCGGTCGCGGCCATGGCCCTCGCCTTAGCGAAGGACAATAAGCTTCGCTAGGCGGGAAAGTCCGGCTATTCCGCCGGTCATGCCGGAAGCCGCCATCGCCATCAGCGCGCTCGCCAAGACCTATGCCGGCGGCAAGCGCGCGCTCGACGGCATCACGCTGGACGTGCCGCGCGGCGGCATCTTCGGGCTGCTCGGTCCCAACGGCGCCGGCAAGTCGACCCTGATCAACATCCTCGCCGGGCTGGTCACCAAATCGGGCGGCACCGCGAATGTCTGGGGCTTCGACATCGACGACCATCCGCGCAACGCCAAGCGCGCGATCGGCGTCGTGCCGCAGGAGATATTGTTCGACCCCTTCTTCACGCCGAAGGAGGCGCTGGAGCTCCAGGCCGGCCTTTACGGCATCCCCAAGGCCGACCGGCGCACGATGGAGCTGCTTCGCGCCATGCATCTCGAGGACAAGGCCGACGCCTATTCGCGCACCTTGTCCGGCGGAATGAAGCGGCGGCTGCTGGTCGCCAAGGCGATGGTCCATTCGCCGCCGATCCTGGTGCTCGACGAGCCGACCGCGGGCGTCGACGTCGAATTGCGCCAGCAGCTTTGGAACTATGTTCGCTCGCTGAACGCGCAGGGCGTCACGATCGTGCTCACCACCCATTATCTCGAGGAGGCCGAGCAGCTCTGCGACCGCGTCGCGATCATCAACCACGGCCGGCTGATCGCCAACGAGGCGACGCGCACCCTGATCGGCATGGCGCAGGAGAAAGTGGTCGAGGTCGTCGTCGACCGCGACATCGTCCGCGCGCCCGTCAACGCCTGCTTCGACAAGATCGAGCTCGATGGCGAGCGCACGCTGGCGATCACCTACCGCAAGGACCGGGTCAATGCCGGCGACGTGCTGGCCGCGCTGCAGCGCGAAGGCCTCGGCATCGTCGACGTCTCCACCCGCGAGGCGGACCTGGAGGACGTGTTCCTCAACCTCACCCGCGCCACAGGGACGGATGGCTAGCCGCGCGTGCGACGTGCTCGTGATCGGCTCGGGCGCGGCCGGGCTGACCGCGGCGCTCAACCTTGCGCAGCGGTTCAAGGTCGCGGTGCTCGCCAAGGGCGAGGGTGCGACCGGCTGGGCGCAGGGCGGCATCGCCGCCGTGCTCGAGCCCGGGGACACGTTCGAAAGCCATATCGAGGACACGATGGTGGCGGGCGCCGGGCTCAACAACCGCGCCACGGTGGAGTTCGTCGTGGAGAATGCGCCGGCGGCGATCGCGCGGCTCGCCGCGCTCGGCGTCCCCTTCACCAGCGACGCCGACGGCTGGCACCTGACCCGCGAGGGCGGCCACAGCCATCGCCGCATCGTCCATGTCGCCGACGCCACCGGCTGGGCGGTGCAGCAGGCGCTGGAGAAAGCGGCGGCCGCCCATCCCAACATCGCGATGATCCCCGACATGGTGGCGATCGACCTCGTCACCAGCCGGCATGGCGAGCGCTATTCGGGCGACGGCCATGTCTGGGGCGTCTATGCGCTGAATCGCGGCAGCGGGCGGGTCGAGACGTTCACCGCCCGCGCCACGATCCTGGCGACCGGCGGCGCGGGCCGCGTCTATCTGTTCTCGACCGCGCCGCGCGGCGCCACCGGCGACGGCATCGCCATGGCCTGGCGGGCGGGATGCCGGGTCTCCAACATGGAGTTCATGCAGTTCCACCCGACCTGCCTCTACAATCTCGAGGTCAAGAACTTCCTGATCACCGAGGCGGTGCGCGGCGAGGGCGGGCAGCTCCGGCTCCCGAGACTCGGGCCATCGCTTCATGCCCGATTTCGACGAGCGGGCGGAGCTCGCGCCGCGCGACATCGTCGCCCGCGCGATCGACCATGAGATCAAGCGGCTCGGCCTCGACTATGTCCACCTCGACATCAGCCACCGGCCGCCGGATTTCGTGAAGGAGCATTTCCCCAACATCCACGCCCGCCTCCTCGAGCTCGGCATCGACATCACCACCGATCCGATCCCGGTGGTGCCGGCGCAGCATTATACCTGCGGGGGCGTGGTGATCGACCTCGACGGGCGCACCGACCTGCCGGGTCTCTACGCGGTCGGCGAGGTCAGCCAGTCGGGGCTGCACGGCGCCAACCGGCTCGCCTCCAACTCGCTGCTCGAATGCTTCGTGTTCGGCGACGCCGCGGCGACCCATATCGGCGGGAATTGGGACGATCTCCCGCCGCCGCCGCCGATCCGCGCCTGGGACGAGAGCCGGGTCACCGATTCGGACGAGGAGGTGGTGATCAAGCAGAACTGGACCGAGATCCGCCGCTTCATGTGGAACTATGTCGGCATCGTCCGCACCACCAAGCGGCTGGAGCGGGCCAAGCACCGGATCGAGCTGCTGACCGAGGAGGTCGGGGACTATTACGGCCATTTCCGCGTGACGCCGGACCTGATCGAGCTCCGCAACCTGCTGCAAAGCGCCGAATTGATCGTCCGCTCGGCGCTGCGCCGCAAGGAGAGCCGCGGGCTGCATTACACGCTGGATTATCCGAAGACGCTCGCCAAGGCGGCGGATACGGTGCTGGCGCCCTAACGGGCGAGGAAGTCCCGCAAAGCGACGCGGAAGCGCGCCGGCTGGTCGAGCATCACCATGTGGCCGCTAGCGTCGATGCGGACGAGGCGGGCGCCGCGCGCGGGGGCGTAGGCGGCGGCGAACTGGCGGTCGATCGTCGCGCGCGCACGCGGATCGGGCGAGGCGTAGACGACGGTCATCGGGACGCGGATGCGGGGGAGCTCGCCGGTGACGTCCATCTGCATCAGCTCGTGGGTGGCGCGGCCGACCACGTCGGGGTCGCTGAGCCGGTTGCCTGAGCCGGGCGGGCTGAACGCGTCCATGAACGCGCCGAACAGGCGGCGGCCGCCGGGGGTCGCGATCATGCTGCCCAGCGTCCGGGAGAGCGGCGCCCAGCCCGCCGCGCTGCCGCCGAACAGGCCGGCCGGCTCGGGCAGCATGTCGACGACCATGATCCTGCCGGCGAGGCCGGGGCGGCGCGCGGCGACGATCATCGCCAGCGTGCCGCCCATCGAGTGGCCGACGATGGCGGGACGGTCGAGCCGCCGGTCGGCGATGTAGCGCGCCAGCTCGTCGGCCAAGGGCGCCACCACCGGGCCGGCGCGGTTGCCGCGCGCCGGCTCGCCGGCGAAGCCCGCGACCTGGACCAGGTGGTAGCGATAGCCGGGCACCGACGCGGCAGTGGCGCGCCAGACCTCGCGGCCGGCGGTGAGGCCGGGGATCAGGATCACGTCGGGGCCCTGCCCGCGCACCTCGACCGAAAAGCGCGTCGGCTCGAAGCGCTGCGCGGCGGCGGGCGCGGGTGCGGCGGCCAGCGCGGCGGCGCAGAGCAGGAACGAGCGGCGGTTCATCGCCCCCGCCCTAGCCGGACAAGTTTGAACGCCGCCTTACCTTGGTCTAGACCCGGATCATGCCCTCCCAACATCTCTATCTCGTCGACGGCTCGTCCTATATTTTCCGCGCCTTCCACCGGCTGCCGCCGCTGACCAACAAGCACGGCCTCAACGTCGGCGCGGTCTACGGCTACACGACCATGCTCTGGAAGCTGGCGGACAGCCTCAACAAGGCCGACGGGCCGACCCACCTCGCGGTCATCCTCGACGCGTCCGAGAGCACCTTCCGCAACCAGATGTACGACCAGTACAAGGCGAACCGGCCGCCGCCGCCGCCCGAGCTGATCCCGCAATTCCCGCTGATCCGCGACGCCACCAGGGCCTTCTCCATCCCCTGCCTGGAGGAGGACGGCCTGGAGGCCGACGACATCATCGCCTGCTACGCCAAGGCGGCGCTGGCCGAGGGCTGGCAGGTCACCATCGTCTCCTCGGACAAGGATTTGATGCAGCTGATCGAGCCCGGGCTCGACATGCTCGACACGATGAACGACCGGCGGATCGGCCGCGAGCAGGTGATCGAGAAGTTCGGCGTGCCGCCCGAGCAGGTCGGCGAGGTGCTGGCGCTGATGGGCGACAGCGTCGACAACGTCCCCGGCGTCCCCGGCATCGGCCCCAAGACCGCTTCCAAGCTGATCCAGGAGTTCGGCGACGTAGAGGCGGTGCTCGCCGCCGCGCCCGGGATGAAGCCGTCGAAGATGCGCGACAATCTGATCGAGCATGCGGAGAAGGCGCGGCTCTCGCGCAAGCTGGTCGAATTGATCTGCGATTCGCCTCTGCCCGAGCCGCTCGGGGAGCTGGCGATCAAGGGAATTCCGGAAGAGCCGCTGCGCGAGTTCCTTGAATTTCACGGCTTCCGCTCCTTGCTCGCCCGTCTGGGCGCGCAGGTCCAGGCCGAGGCGCCGAAGCCGGCCGCGAGCCAGGCCGAGGTCCGCCCCGAGCCGAAGATCGACCGTTCGCTCTACGAGACGGTGACCGACGAGGCCGCGCTCGACCGCTGGATCGCCGAGGCTCTCGCGCTCGGTCGGGTGGCGTTCGACACCGAGACCGACGGGCGCGACTGCGTCTCGGCCAAATTGGTCGGGATCAGCCTCGCCACCGATTGCAACAAGGCCTGCTACATCCCGCTCGAACATGGCGGCGACGACATGTTCGCCGAGCGGCCGGACCAGCTCCCCTCGGCGCTCGTCCTGTCGAAACTGAAGCCCCTGCTCGAGGATCCCGCGGTGCTCAAGATCGGGCACAATCTCAAGTTCGACTGGGTGGTGCTGGACAAGCGCGGCATCCGCGTCGCACCCTATGACGACACTCTGGTGATGAGCTTCAACCTCGATGCGGGCGGGCTCAACTCGCACAGCCTCGACGATCTGGCGAAGAAGCATCTCGACCATCAGTGCATCGCCTTCAAGGAGCTGTGCGGGACCGGGCAGAAGCAGATCACGTTCAACCTGGTGCAGCTCGATCGGGCGACCGAATATGCCGCCGAGGACGCCGACGTCGCGCTCAGGCTGTGGATGCGGTTCCGCAACCGCCTGCCGTTCGAGCGGGCGAGCCGGGTCTATGAGATGGTCGACCGGCCGATGGTCGCGGTGGTCGGCGCGATGGAGCGCGACGGGGTCAAGGTCGACCGCGACGTGCTGAGGGACCTGTCCGCCGAGTTCAACGCCCAGATCGCCGGGCTGGAGGAGCGGATTTGCGGCGAGGCGGGCTGCAAGTTCACGATCGGCAGCCCCCAGCAATTGGGCGACATCCTCTTCAACCAGATGGGCCTTTCGGGCGGCCGCAAGGGCAAGTCCGGCACCTGGTCGACCGACGTCACCGAGCTGGAGCGGCTCGCCCGCGACGGCGTGCCGATCGCGCAACTGGTGCTGGACTGGCGGCAGCTCACCAAGCTCAAATCCACCTATACCGACGCCCTGCAGGAGCAGATCAACCGCGACACCGGGCGGGTCCACACCTCCTACAGCCTGTCGGGCGCGCAGACCGGCCGCCTCGCCTCGACCGACCCCAACCTCATGAACATCCCGATCCGCACCGAGATCGGCCGGCGCATCCGCGACGCGTTCATCGCCGAGCCCGGCCATGTGATGATGTCGGCCGACTACAGCCAGATCGAGCTGCGCCTCGCCGCCCATATCTGCGACGTCCCGCAGCTGCGCGCCGCGTTCGAGCGCGGCGAGGACATCCACAACATGACCGCCGCCGAGCTGTTCGGCGCGGCCAATCGCGACACCCGCGCCTCGGCCAAGACGATCAACTTCGCGATCCTCTACGGCATCTCGCGCTGGGGCCTCGCGGGACGCCTTGGCGTCACCGCCGACGAGGCGCAGGCGATCATCGACCGCTATTTCGAGCGCTTCCCGGGCATATCGCGCTACATCGCCGACACCCTGTCGGAGGTGCGCGAGACCGGCTTTTCGACCACCCTGTTCGGCCGCAAGACCCATTTCCCGAGGATCAAGAGCCATATCCAGCACGAGCGCCAAGGCGCCGAGCGGGCGGCGATCAACGCCCCGATCCAGGGCACCGCCGCCGACATCATCAAGCGGGCGATGGCGCGGATGGCGCCGGCGCTCGAGGCGGAGGGGCTGGGCCGGGTCCGCATGCTGATGCAGGTGCATGACGAGCTGGTCTTCGAAGTGCCCGAAGGGGCGGTCGAGGAGGCCTCGGCCGTGGTCCGCCGGGTGATGGAGCGCGCCGCCGAGCCCGCGATCGCGCTCAGCGTGCCGCTGGGGGTCGAGATCGGCAGCGGGCGCAACTGGGGCGCCGCGCATTGACCGCAGCGCCCGCCGGGCCCGACCAGGATATCGCCGCGCTGGCGAAGGGCGGGCGCACCAATTTCCTCGGTTTCGTGCTTCGCCTTGCCGCGCGGCTGCCGTTCCTGTTCATCGCAGGGCACTTTTACGGGCCGGACCTGCTCGGCCGTTTCGCTTATGCGATCATCGTCATCGAGCTCGCCGCCCAGCTCGCCACCTTGGGGCTGAAGCGCGGCCTCGCCCAGCAGCTCTCGACCACCGACGAGCCGCACGAATGCGTCGTCGCCGACGGCCTGCTCGCCGCGCTGATCGCCTCGGCGATTGCCAGCGTCATCCTGATGGTCTTTCCCTGGGCGATGTTCCCGGCCGGCGACATACGCGGCGCCGAATGGCTGCTGCCTCTGGTCATCTTCGGCATCGCCGGCGCCGACGTCGCGCTGGCGGCGCTCGCCTATCGCCACGACGTCGCCTCGACCGTCCACGTCCGCGCCATCGTCGAGCCCTGGACGATCAGTCTCGCCGCGGGCGGCCTCGTCTTCCTCTCCTCGCGCGACGGGCTGATCATCGCCTATGTGATCTCGATCGCCGCCGGGCTCGCCACCGCCCTGTGGCGGCTGTGGCGAAGCTACGGCCTGCCGCACGGCTGGAACCCGCATCCGGCCGAGCTGATGGCGGTGGCGCGGCGCAACGTGCCGCTGGCCGCCGCCGACGCGGTCGAATGGGGCTCGCGGCGGCTCGACATCGCCATTTTGGGCCTGTTCGTCGCGCCTTATTGGGTCGGCGTCTATTATGTCGCGCAGCAGGTCGCCTCGCTGCCGCAGAAGCTGAAGACCAGCTTCGACCCCATTCTCGCCCCGGTCATCACCCAGAAGCTCGCGGAGGGGGACAAGAAGGCGGTTGCCCGGCAGGTCCGCCAGGTCGGCTTCTGGATCATCGCCGCCCAGGCCGCGATCGCGCTGGCGCTCGGCATACCGGGCGAGGCGCTGATGGGCCTGTTCGGGGAGGAAGGCGCCTTTGTCGGCGGCACCGCGGCGCTCGCCTTCCTGCTCGCCGCCGAAGTGGTCGCAGCGACCGCCGCCGTGTCCGAAGCGGCCCTGGTCTACGTCGCCCGCCACCGCAACCTGCTCATCTCGCTGCTGATGATCGCGGTGCAGGCCGCGGTCACCGTCTCGATCATCCTCGCAATGCGCGTGCTGGGCTGGTCGCAGGCCTTCCAGGCGGCCGGCGCCGCGATCGGCCTCAGCCTCGCGCTCGCGCTCGCCTCGGTGCTGAAGGCGCGGTTGCTCTCCCGGCTGCTCGGCGCGCCGGTGCAGGGCTGGCGCTGGCCCCTGGTCTGGGCGGCGGCGGCGGCGATCGTGGTCGGCTTCGGCTTCACCGCGCTTCCGCAGGCGTTCGAATGGGCCGAGCTCGCGATCGGCGTGCCGCTGATCATGCTGACCTTCGGCTGGGTGGTGTGGCTGCGCGGCTTCACCGAGGAGGACCGGCTGCTGTTCCGCCTGAAGCCGGGCGAAGAGCCCAGCCTGCCGCCGCCTGGTACCTAGCCGCGCCTTAGTGGCGGAAATGCCGCATGCCGGTGAAGACCATCGCCAGCCCGGCGTCGTCGGCGGCGGCGATCACCTCCTCGTCGCGGATCGAGCCGCCGGGCTGGATCACCGCGGTCGCGCCGGCTTCCACCGCCGCCAGCAGGCCGTCCGCGAAGGGGAAGAAGGCGTCCGAGGCGACCGCCGAGCCGAACGTGCGCGGCTGCGCCCAGCCGGCCTTCTCGGCCGCATCCTTCGCCTTCCAGGCGGCGATGCGGGCCGATTCGAGGCGGTTCATCTGGCCGGCGCCGATCCCCGCCGTCGCCCCGTCCTTCGCATAGACGATCGCGTTCGACTTGACGTGCTTGGCCACCCGCCAGGCGAACAGGCAATCGGCCAGCTCGCGCTCCGTCGGCGCGCGCTTCGTCACCACCTTGAGATCCTCCGCGCCGATGCCGCCGCCGTCGCGCGTCTGCACCAGCCAGCCGCCGGCGATCGACCTCAGCGCCATCCCCCGCCGCGCCGGATCCGGCAGGTCGCCGGTCAGCAGCAGGCGCAGATTCTTCTTCGCCGAGAACAGCGCCTTCGCCTCCTCGTCGGCGTCGGGCGCGATCACGACCTCGGTGAAGATGCCGGCGATCGCTTCGGCGGCAGCGCGATCCAAGATGCCGTTCAGCGCCACGATGCCGCCGAACGCCGAGACGCTGTCGCAGGCGAAGGCGGCCCCATAGGCCTCGCGCAGGCTGTCCGCGACCGCCACCCCGCAGGGATTGGCGTGCTTGACGATCACGCAGGCGGCGGTGCTGTCGCGGAACTCGGCGAGCAGCTCGAGCGCGGCGTCGGCATCGTTGTAATTGTTGTAGGACAACGCTTTGCCCTGGACCTGCCGGGCCCGGGCGATGCCGCGATCGCGCGGACCTTCGGGCAGATAGAGCGCCGCCTCCTGGTGCGGATTCTCTCCGTAGCGAAGCGTCTCGCCCCGGCGCATGGCCAGGGTGATCACTTCGGGAAACAGCTCGCCCTGGTCGGCGAAAGCGAACCATTGCGCGATCGCCGAATCATAGGCCGCCGTCGCGGCAAAAGCCTTCGCCGCCAGGCGCTTGCGCAAGGGCAGCGACGTCATGCCGCCGCTTTCGTCCAGCGCGGCGACCAATGCGGCATAATCGGCCGGGTCGGTGAGGATAGTGACGTAAGCGTGGTTCTTCGCGGCCGAGCGGACCATCGACGGGCCGCCAATGTCGATATTCTCGATCACCTCGTCGCGCCCCGCGCCCTTGGCGACGGTGGCGGCGAACGGATAGAGATTGACCACGACCAGGTCGATCGCGCCGATCCCGTGCTCGGCCATGGCGGCGGCGTGCGCCGGATCGTCGCGCACGCCCAGCAGGCCGCCATGCACCATCGGGTGCAGCGTCTTGACCCGCCCGTCCATCATCTCGGGAAAGCCGGTCAGCTCGGCGACGTCGCGCACCGCGAGCCCTGCCTCGCGCAGCGCCTTTGCGGTGCCGCCGGTCGAGACCAGCTCGACGCCGTGCCGCGCCAGCGCCCGGCCGAGCTCGACGAGCCCCCCCTTGTCCGACACGGACAACAGGGCCCGGGCGATCTTCACGTCCGTCATGCTCTTCCTTCTGGTCACCGGTTCAGGCCGCCCGCTTGAGCTCCCAGGAGATGGTCATCCCCTCTGCCGGCGAGTCGCCGCTGACCACCAGCTGCAGCGTCGCGTGCGGCCGCGCCTCGCCGTCGACCCACAGGCTCTCCTCGACGCCGAGCAGGCCGCCGCGGCAGCGGAACTGCCACACCGCCCCGCCGCGCAGGCGCAGCAGCGCGCCCTGCCCGTCGGCAGTGGTGGTCACCTCGACCTGCGGAGCGAGATGGAAGCGCACCGCGAACGGCACCGGCTCGCTGCGCCGCTTGCGCCCGGCGGCGATCAGCCGGTCCTCGCCGGCGAGGTTGCGGCCGTCGCTCGACAGGTTGAGCCGCCGCTCGTGGATCAGCCCGTAGCGGCGGACATAGCCGTCATGGCTGGCCTCGGCCCGGGCGATGCCTGCGGTCTCGTCGCGCGCCAGCTCGACCTCGCTGACGCCGCGGCCCAGCGACCCGTCCTCGTGGATCGCGGTCGCGTTGCGATCGCCGAGCGTCAGCGTGGAATGGGCGGCGGTGGTGCGCAGGGCGTGGACGAGCGGCGGCGGCAGCGCCCCCTTCGCCGCGCCGACGCCGCCGCAATTGACGACCAGCCGGCTGGGGCCGTCGCTGAGCTCGAAGGCGAGGGTCGACGCGCAGGCCCCGGAAAGCGCGCGCGGCGGCGGCGGCGGGGCCGCGTCGAACACCAGCACGCTGGTCCGCGCCTGCAGCCGCTGATAGCCCCAGCCGCGCGCCTGGCGGAGCGGCCGCACCGCGAGTCCGGCGCCTTCGGCGGCGGCGGCGACGCGGCGGCGGCTCGCCATGTTGCCGCCCTGCCAGCTCGACAGCGCGTCGTCGCCGAGGGTGACCGAGAGCAAGGCGCCGACCGCCGAGGCGAGCGCCTCGGCCAGCCACTCCGGCACCTCGCGGCGCGCGGCCATATAGACCGCGCGGAGCTGGGACAGGGTCTCCACCGCGGCCAGCTGCTCCGTGGGCGAGCGGCTGACCAGGCCGCCATCGTCGTGCAGCGAGACGCCGAGCGCGCGGGTCAGGCCCCCCTCGCCCGATTTGAGCCGGCCCGGGCCGCCCTGCACGACCAACGCGGCCGCGATCACCCCGCTCCAGGCGGTGATCCGGGCGAGGCCCGGCAGCGCCTTGTCGGCGCTCCGCTCGAGGTGGCGGGCGCCGCGGGCGAGCGCGTAGAGGACCGAGGAACGGTAGACCGGGTCGGCGCTCGACAGGATGTAGGGCGCATAGGCGGTCCAGAACAGGATGCGGCGGCCCCACAGGTCGGCCCGCCAGGCCGGCTCGCTGACCTGCTCGGCATGGGCGGCGAGCCACTTGCGCATGATCTGCTCGGCGCGCTTGGCGCCGCGCTCGCGGGTTGCGGCGGCGGAGAGGTCGCGCAGCCAGGCGAAGCTCTGCAGCCAGGCGGAGAAGTCGGCCGGCAGGCCGAGGGTGGCGAAATCGAAGCCCTCGACCGGGACCTCGGTGCCGTTGTGCGAGAAGGCGCCCGCAAGCAGCGCCTCGCCCGCCGCCTTGTCGCCCGCGATCGGGTCCTTGGGCACCGCGATCAGCTTCAGCGGCACCCGGCCGCGCAGCCGGAAGGCGTGCAGCGGCGTCCGCCAGGCGAAGCGGTGCAGCCGGTAGTTGAGGCGCTCGAACAGCGACAGGCCGCGGTCGTCGCCGACCCGGATCAGTCTCTTGCCAGGCTCGATCTCGCCTTCGCCCGCTTCGCTCTCCACTCGCCCGAGGAGGCTCACCCGCGCAAGCCCCGGATATTGTCCGCATAAGCGCCGGCGCCGCCGCGGAAGGTGGCGGTGCCGGCGACGAGCACGTCGGCCCCCGCCGCGATCACCCTGGCGGCGTTGGACTGGTCGATGCCGCCGTCGACCTCGAGGTCGATCGCCCTGCCGGTCGCATCGATCCGCTTGCGCACCGCCTCGATCTTCTTGAGCTGGCCGGCAATGAAGCTCTGCCCGCCGAAGCCCGGGTTGACGCTCATCACCAGGACGAGATCGACTTCGTCCAGTACGTAGTCGAGGGCCTTGGCCGGCGTCGCGGGGTTCAGCGACACGCCGGCGCGCTTGCCGAGCGCCTTGATCTTCTGGACGGTGCGGTGGAGGTGCGGCCCGGCCTCGGGATGGACGGTGATGATGTCGGCGCCGGCCTCGGCGAACGCCTCGATATAGGGATCGACCGGCGCGATCATCAGGTGGACGTCGAGCGGCTTTTGCGTATGCGGCCTCAGCGCCTTCACCACCATCGGCCCGATGGTGAGGTTGGGCACGAAATGGCCGTCCATCACGTCGACATGGATCCAGTCGGCGCCGGCCTCGTCGACGCTGCGCACCTCCTCCCCCAGCCGCGCGAAATCGGCGGAGAGGATCGAGGGCGAAATGCGGACCGGCTGCTGCACGGCGCGAACCCTAACATCCGCGCGACTCGCGGGGCAAGGAAGGGGGACTACTTATCCCCTCTTATTTGGAGCGAGCGTTGCGGCCCAAGCGGGCGATGAAGAAGCTGTCGGCTCCCCCCTCCTCGGCATAGGCGCCCGGGAGGATGCGCCGGCGCTCGTCGAGCGCATAATCGGCGCGGCGGGCGAGGAAATCGACCGCCACCTCCTCGCCCTCCTCCAGCTCGAGCGAGCAGACCGCATAGACCAGGCTGCCGCCCGGCTTCAGCCAGTCCGCGACCCGCGCCAGCATCGCCTTCTGCCGCTCCGCCAGCGCGGCGATGGCCGCCGGGCGGACGCGGTGCAGCACGTCGGGATGGCGGCGGAAGGTGCCGGTCGACGAGCAGGGCGCGTCGAGCAGGATCGCGTCGACCGGCGCGTCCGGCTGCCAGGCCATCAGGTCGGCGGCGACCAGCCGCGCCGCGAGGCCGGTGCGGGCCAGATTCTCCGAAAGTCGCGCCAGACGACTTTCCGAAATGTCGAGCGCGGTGACCTGCCACCCCGCCAGCGCCAGCTGCATGGTCTTGCCCCCTGGGGCGGCGCACAGGTCGAGCACGGTGCGGCCGCCGCCCTCGCCCAGCATGCGCGCCGGCATCGACGCCGAGACGTCCTGCACCCACCATTTGCCGCCGTCATAGCCGGGCAGCGAGGCGACCGCGGTGCCGGCGGGCAAGCGGAGGTGGCCGGGCAGCAGGCTGACGCCCTCCACCCCGGCGGGCGGCTCGCCGATCAGGTCGATCGGCGGCCGCACGATGGTGAGGCTCGCCGCCGCGGCCACCACCGCCTCGCCCCAGGCCGCGCGCCAGCGCGCCGCCACGGGCTCGGGCAGGGTCGGCACCTTGGGCACCGGGGCCGCGGAGCGCATCAGCGTGCCGAACACGCCGTGGACCAGCCGGCGCGGGCCGCCCTCGACCAACGGCAGCACGGTCGAGATCGCGGCGTGCGGCGGCGTGCCGAGCGCCAGCGCCTGCGCCAGCGCGATCCGCAGCGCCGAGCGGGCCTTGGCATCGTCCGGCAGGCGCCGCTGGGTGGCGCTGTCGATCAGGGCGTCGAGATCGGGGAGGCGGCGCAGGGTCTCGGCGGCGATGGCGTGGGCGAAGGCGCGATCGTCGGCCCGGTCGAGCTCGGCGGTCGCCGAATCGAGCGCCGATTCGAGCGGCACGCCCCGGCGCAGCACCGCGTCCAGCACGCGCAGGGCGGCGCGGCGGGTCGCCGTGCCCGGCGGGTCGGCGGCGCTCAGCGGCGGCGCCCGAGCGGATCGAGCGCGCTGGCGCCGCGCCGGCCCGTATCGGCCAGAGGCGGCGGCGAGTGCAGGCCCATCTCCTCGGCCATCGCCTCCAGCGCCGCGATCCTGTTCTCGGTCGCCGGGTGGGTCGAGAACCAGCTGTCGCCGCGGCCGAGACCGGGCACGATGTAGAGCGCCGCGGCGGCCGGGTTGCGCTCGGCGAACGGGCTCGGCACCGCCTCCGCGCCGCGGGCGAGCTTGGCCAAAGCCGAGGCGAGCGCGCGCGGATTGCCGTGCATCCGCGCGCCGCCCTGATCGGCGCCATATTCGCGGGTGCGGCTGATCGCCAGCTGCACCAGCATCGCCGCGAACGGCGCCACGATCACCGCCAGCAGCATGGCGAGGATGTTGCCGCGGCTGTCATTGCCGCGGAAGAAAAGGCCGAAATTGGCGAGCATCGAGATCGCGCCGGCGATGGTCGCGGTCATCGTCATGACGAGGGTGTCGCGGTTCTGCACGTGCGCCAGCTCGTGCGCCATCACCGCCGCCGTCTCCTCGCGGGTCAGCATGGCGAGGAGGCCGGTGGTCGCGGCGACCGCGGCATTGTCCGGGTTGCGCCCGGTGGCGAAGGCGTTGGGATGCGGGGAATCGATCAGATAGACCTTGGGCATCGGCAGGCCGCCGCGCGCCGCCAGGCCCTGGACGATGCCGACCAGCTCCGGCGCGGTGCGCGCGTCGACCTCGCGGGCGCCGTGCATCCTCAGCACGATCTTGTCGGCGTTCCAGTAGGTGAACAGGTTCATCGCGAAGGCGACGATCAGCGCGATCAGCGCGCCGCCACTGCCGCCGAGCGTATAGCCCAGCGCCATGAACAAGGCGGTCAGCGCCGCCAGCAGCATCGTGGTCCGGAGCGCGTTCATCTTGCCTTTCGATCCTCCGCGACGGAAATGTGGGTGAACCCCGTTCCGGATTCAAATGGAATCGCGATGGCCGGCAAGCGTCCGCCGCACGTCAAGGCTCCGGCCTATCTCTCGAAGAGCCCGCCCGTGCCCACGCCCGAGCCGGCCAAGGAGAGCGAGGAGCATGGCGGGCCGAAGGGGAAGGAGCCGACCCGCTACGGGGACTGGGAGAGCGGGGGCATCTGCAGGGACTTCTAGACCCCCTCGCTCCTGAGCGGCCGCGAGAGGAGCTGCCCCACCACTTCGTCGACCGAGGCCCGCTCCGCCAGCAGCGCGCAGACCGCGGCGACGATCGGCATGTCGACGCCGAGGGCCTCGGCGGCGCGGTTCAGCACCGGGGCGGTGAAGGCGCCTTCGGCGACGGTCCTGCGGTCGGCGAGCAGGTCGGCCGGGCGCGCGCCCTCGCCGATCCCCTTGCCGAGGCTGAAATTGCGCGAGCTGGTCGAGGAGCAGGTGAGGACGAGGTCGCCGAGGCCGGCAAGGCCGGCAAGGGTCTCGGCGCGGGCGCCCTTGGCGAGGCCGAAGCGGGTCATCTCGGCGAAGCCGCGCGAGATCAGGGCGGCGCGGGCGTTGAGGCCGAGCCGCCGCCCCTCGACCACGCCGCAGGCGATGGCGAGCACGTTCTTGACCGCGCCGCCCACCTCCGCGCCGGCAATGTCGTCGGAGAGATAGGGCCGGAAGAAGGGCCGCGCGATCCGCGCCACCAGCCGCTCGCCCAGTTCCCGGTCCTCGACCGCGAGCGTGACGGCGGTCGGCAATCCGGCGGCCACCTCATGCGCGAAAGTGGGGCCGGAGAGGACCGCGATCGGCGAGTCCGGCTGCACCTCGCGCGCGACCTCGTGCATCAGCAGGCCCGTGGCATCCTCGATCCCCTTGGCGCACAGGACGAGCGGCTTGCCGGGCGCGGACAAGCCGCCGAGCACGCTGCGCAAATATTGCGCCGGCGCAACTATTAGGAACGCTCCACATTGCTCCAGATGGACAAGGTCGTCGGTTGCGCGGATCGAGTGCGAAAGCGGTACGCCCCTGAGAAACAGGCTGTTTTCGTGCGTTCGGTTGATCGCTTCGACGACTTCGGGCTCGCGCGCCCAGAGCAGCACCTCCTCGCCTTCGGCCGCCGCGACCTGGGCGAGCGCGGTGCCCCAGGCGCCGGCGCCGACGACCCCGATTTTCATGGCCCGGTCCTCATGCCTTGACCCCCGCGCCGCGCGCCTTCTCGGCCGCCGGATCGAGCGGCCAGCGCGCCCGCGCCGGCGCGTCGAGCGAGTCGGTGAGGCCGGCCTCGAAGCGCAGCGCGCCGGCCCAGGCGATCATCGCGGCATTGTCGGTGCACAGCCAGGCCGGCGGCGCCACGAACGGCAGGCCGTGGGCCGCGGCGAGCCCGGTGAGGGCGGCGCGCACCGCCTGATTGGCGGCGACGCCGCCGGCGACCACCAAGGCGGTGGCGCCGTCCGCCCCGCCGATCGCGCGGGCGGTACGGTCGACGAAGCAGTCGACCACCGCCTGCTGGAACGAGGCGGCGAGGTCGGCATCGTCGTAGCGGCCGCTCTGCTTGGCGCGCAGCACGGCGCTCTTGAGGCCGGCGAAGGAGAAATGCGGCTCGTCCGTGCCGAGCAGCGGCCGCGGCAGCGGCACCGCGCCCGCATCCCCGCCCTTCGCCGCCCGCTCGACCGCGGGCCCGCCCGGAAAGCCGAGGCCGAGTAATTTGGCGGTCTTGTCGAAGGCCTCGCCGGCGGCATCGTCGATGGTGGTGGCGAGGCGGCGGTAGCGGCCGACGCCCTCGACGAAGAGCAATTGGCAATGCCCGCCCGAGACGAGCAGCAGCAGATAGGGGAAATCGAGATCGGGACTGCTCAGCATCGGCGACAGCGCATGGCCTTCGAGATGGTTGACCGCGACCAGCGGCTTGCCCGCGGCCAGCGCAAGCCCCTTGGCGGTGACCAGCCCGACCATGACGCCGCCGATCAAGCCCGGCCCGGCGGTGGCGGCGACCGCGTCGACATCGGCCAGCTCCACGCGCGCCTCCTCGAGCACCTGCTCGATCAGCCCGGGCAGGATCTCGACATGCGCCCGCGCCGCGATCTCCGGCACGACGCCGCCATAGGGCCGGTGCGCCGCCTCCTGCCCGGCGAGCCGGTGGGCGAGGATGCGCCGGTCGGAGCTGACCAAAGCGGCCGCCGTCTCGTCGCAGCTCGATTCGATGCCGAGGATCAGGCTCATCGCGCTTCCCTGCCACCGTGCGAGCCGCTAGCACAAGCGCGCTATGGCCAAGGGCCTTCCCTCTCCCCTGCGCATCGGCACGCGCGGCTCGCCGCTGGCGCTCGCCCAGGCGGGCATGGTCGCCGACGCGCTGAAGGCGGCGCACGGCTGGGGCGAGGAGGCGATCGAGATCGTGGCGATCACCACCTCGGGCGACCGGATCCGGGACCGGCCGCTGGCGGAGGTCGGCGGCAAGGCGCTGTGGACCAAGGAGCTCGACGCCTCGCTGCGCGCCGGGCACACCGACATCGCGGTCCATTCGATGAAGGATGTCGAGACGGTCCGCCCGCCGGGCGTGGACATCGCCGCGGTGCTCCAGCGCGCGGCGAGCGGCGATGTGCTGATCGGCGCCGAGAGCCTCGATGCGCTACCGACGGGAGCGCGGGTCGGCACCTCCTCGCCCCGGCGCACCGCGCAATTGCTCGCCCGCCGGCCCGACCTCGAGGCCGTGCCGATCCGCGGCAACATCCAGACCCGGCTGGCCAAGGTCGGAGCGCGGCGAGGTCGATGCGACCATCCTCGCCGCTGCCGGCCTGGTCCGCCTCGGCATTTCGGCGGGCGTTCCGCTCGATTGGCTGCCGGCGCCTGGGCAGGGGGCGATCGGCGTCGATATCGTCTGGGCGCGCGAGGACATACGCCGGCTCGTCGACGCGATCGACCATCGGGCCAGCCATGGCCGGGTGCGGGCGGAACGGCTGTTTCTCCAGGCTCTCGGCGGCGATTGCCGTTCGGCGGTGGCGGTCAGCACCAGTCATTTGGGGGATGGGATCGCGATGGAAGCGGAGATCCTCAGCCCTGACGGCCGCGAGGTCCATCGGATGGAGATGGATTTGTACGGCGAGGACATGGCGACCCCGCCCGACCTCGCCCGCGCGCTGCTTGACATGGCCAGCCCGGCGCTGCGGGCGATGTTCGGCCGATGACGGTCCTGATCCTGCGCCCCGAGCCCGGCGCCGGCGAGACGGCGGCGCGGGCGCGGGCGCTCGGCCTGGAGCCGGTGGTCGCGCCGCTCTTCACGGTGCGGCCGCTGCCCTGGACGCCGCCCGACCCCGCCGGCTTCGACGCGGTGATGCTGACCAGCGCCAGCGCCGCCCGCCAGGGCAGCGACGGCTTGACGCCATTCAAGCCGATGCCCTGCTATGCGGTCGGCGAGGCCACGGCGGCGGCGGCGGACGAAGCCGGCTTCAGCGATATCCGGATCGGGCCGGACGACGGCGCCGCCTTGCTGCTGATGATGGCCGAGGAGGGTGTGAGGCGCGCCTTCCACGCCTGCGGCGAGGATCATCTCGCGCTCGCCCATCCGGGCATCGAGATCGAGCGTACCGCCGTTTATGCCGCCGAGGCGGCCGGCGCTCTGCCTGCCGAGGCCGAGGCCGCGCTCGGCGAGGGCGCCATCGCCCTGCTCCATTCCCCGCGCGCCGCGCGATTGCTCGCCGCGCTCGCCGGCGCGCGCGCCCGCATTCCGGTCGCGGCGATCAGCGCGCGGACGGCGCGAGCGGCGGGGGAAGGCTGGCGCTCGGTCTCGGTCGCCGCCAGGCCGCGCGACGAGGCCTTGCTGGAGCTTGCCGCCAAGCTGTGCCAGACTGACGGCCGATGAACGGCGATTACGACCCTCTCGACGCCGACGCCGGCCGGCCCCGGCGCTCGCTGTTGCGGGCGCTGGTGGTGCCGGGCCTCGCCTTCCTGCTCGGGCTCGGGGCGATGGGCTATATCCTGTCCACCTGGGACACCGCCGCGCAGGTGATCGGCGTGACGCCGCGGCCCGCGCCGCCGCCGGCCGCCACCGTCGCGCCGAGACCGCGGCCGCCCGCTTCGTCGCCGAGTGCGCCGCGCCCGGCCGACGGCGCCGGGGAGGAGGAGCCCGAGCGGATCGTGATCGACCCCGAGATCGGCCGCCGCGTCGCGGCGCTGGAGGCGCGGATCGGCCAGGTCGACACCGAGGCGCGCGCCGCGGTCGGCAATGCCGACCGCGCCGA
This sequence comes from uncultured Alphaproteobacteria bacterium, assembly GCA_963826805.1. Classification (GTDB taxonomy): domain Bacteria; phylum Pseudomonadota; class Alphaproteobacteria; order Sphingomonadales; family Sphingomonadaceae; genus Allosphingosinicella. The sequence continues at coordinate 1,230,945 of CAWGYE010000005.1, read as the reverse complement.
GGGCCTGCTGGTCGCCTTTGCGGCGCGGCGCGCGCTCGACCGCGGCGTCCCGCTCGGCTTCCTCGAGGCGCTGCTCCGCCAGCGCTTCGGCCAGACCCAGCCGCAGGCGGTCGGCATGATCATCACCGCCGCCCGCGAGCCGGTGACGCTGCAGGAGCTGCAGGGCGAGCTCGACCGGCTGGGCCCGCTCCTCACGGGCTCCGGCCCGCAGCAGAGCTGGTGGGGCGCCTTCCGGAGCGAGCTGGGCGGCCTGATCACGGTGCGGCGCGAGGGCACGCCTTCGCAGGTCCCGGCCGAGCGGCTGGCACGGGCGACGCGCTGGCTCGAGGCCGCGGAGGTCGGGCCGGCGCTCGCCGAGGTGCTGCGCATGCCCGGCCGCGACCATGCCGAGGGTTGGGTGATGAAGGCGCGCCGCTACGTGATCGCGCGCCAGGCGCTCGACACGATCGAGACCGCCGCCCTGCTCGAGCCGCGCGCGGCGGCGCCGCCACCGGCCGCGGCCGTGCCGGCGGCGCCCCGCCCGGCTAGACCTCGATGAGCGCGTAGGGCCGGCCGGTCTCGGCCGCCACCACCATCTGCGCGCAATTGTAGACCGGGGTACCGCGCGGCGTGCGCCCGGCGTGGCGGCCGCGATGGGCGTGGCCGTGAACCACCGCCGAGACATGATCGAAGCGATCGATCGCGTCGGCGAGGCGCGAGCAGCCAAGGAAGGGGTAGATTTCCAGCGGCTCGCCCTCGCACGTGTCGGCGACCGGCGAATAATGCAGCACGGCGACGTTGCGCCCGGTCTTCAGCGAGCGCAGCGCGTTCTCGAGCTTGCGCGCCTCGTCGAGCGCGGCATCGACGAAGGCCTTGATCGGCGCCTCGCCGAACGCACCGAGCTCGCCGCGGCCGAAGCCGCCGAGAAAGCCCTTCACCCCGGCGAAGCCGACCTCCTTCACCACCACCGCCTGCTCGCCGAGCACGGTCATGCCGGCGCCGTGCAGGATCCGCGCGACCTCCTCGGCCTGGCCGCATTCATAATCGTGATTGCCGAGCACGCCGACCACCGGAATCGTGCAGTCGCGCAGATCCTCGGCGAGGATCTCGGCCTCGCGCGTCTTGCCGAAATTGGTGAGGTCGCCGCACAGGGCGAGCACGTCGGCCGCCTCGGAAATCTCGGCGAACAGCTCGCGATAGCGATGCTCGCTGGTCTCGGTGACGTGGAGGTCGCCGATCGCGGCGAGGGTGATCCGCTCACTTGCCGCGCTCATGCCGCTCCTCGATGCCCTTGCCGACCACGTCGGCGAAGCCCCATTCGGCGATGTCGATGATATAGTCGCGCGGGGAGAACAGCCGGCCGCGGCAGATCTTCATCTGCGCCGGCGGCATCTGCGCCTGCGCCGCCAGCCGCTCCATCAGCTCGTCGAGCAGCCAGTGCGGGATCGCCTCGCGCTCGGTCGGGTAGATGAAGCGGAAGTTGAGGATGTGGATCAGCAGCACCTCCCAATAGAGCTCCATCGCGGCGAGCAGGCGGCGCCAGTCGACCTCGTCATGCTTCCTGAGGATGACGTGGGCGACGTCGGCGCCGTCGTAGCGGTAGCGGTCCTGCAGGAAGAGCTTGGAGAGGATGAACTCGGTCGGCGGCGTGATCCGGACCTTGGAGCCGTAGACCTCGACCTCATAGACCTCCCGGAACCAGTCCTCGCTGACCGGGATCGAGGCGGTCGACATGTTGTAGATCACGTCGAAGAAATGCTCGCCCTGCCAGACCTTGCCGATCCAGCGCTCGTCCTCGATCGAGATGCCGTAGCCGCGCCCCTTGAAGAAGTTGAGGATCTTGGGCGCGTCGCTCGGCTTGCAGAACACGTCGAGGTCCTTGGTCGGCCGGGTGATGCCGGTGTAGCAGGAGAGGGCGTAGGTGCCCGACAGCAGGAACGGCAGGCCGGACCGGTTGAGCAGGCCGAGGCTCTCGACATAGAAGTCGAACGCCTCGGGCGGCGGCTCGAACACCGAGGCGTCGAGGGTGGGCAGCTCGATGCTCATGGAGAGGGGAGAACGGTGGCGCCGGGCATGCGTTCCGCCGCGACGGCCCGCGCGATGGTTCCGGATCGGACGCAAAGCGCCGGCCGCCGCCCGATCCCGCAAAGTAAAACGCATTACGGCCATTTCCCCGTATTTACGGCGCGGCGGCAGTGGTTATGGTGGCGAAACAATTCGCAGGATGATTCTCATGCAAGAGTCGTCGAATGTCCGTCGCGCCGCCGTCCTGACTTGCTGCTGCCTGTTCCTCGCCGCCTGCCCCTCCCCCCAAAGCGAGGAGGAGCTGGCGACCGCCAATGCGGCAGGCACAAACGGCGTCAGCCTGAACGGCGTCCTGCCGGTGGTCGTCGAGCTGCCGCCCAATCCGCCCGACCCGGTCTCGGTGCGGCCCAATTTCGATGATTTCTCCTGGCGCAGCTTCGTCGCTTTGAACTGGCCGGTGGATCCCAACCAGCGCGGCGCGCCGCTCACGCCGGGCAACCCCGCGACGCTGACCTCGGCGGGCAACAGCTACGCCTCGGTCTGGGGCAGCTATCGCGAGGCCTATGAGCTCTATACCGGGCCGGTGCGCCCGGTCCCGTTCGACGGCCCGGACGGCACCGCGCCGGTCTGCGGCGACAATGCCGCGGGCCGCCGCATTTTGATCATGAGCTCGAAGGTTGGCACCGTGCTCGAGGACGGCGACGAGGCCTTCTCCTTCCCGCTGGTCGACCAGAACAACAATTACATCTTCTACGAAGTCCGCTTCAACCGCGACCAGTATGATTTCGTCCGCGGCGCCGACGACAATCCCGCCTCCTGGCTCTACCGCGCCCGCAACCTGATGGCCGCCGAGCAGCAGGGGCCGATCTCGATGCCGGCCGGCGCCCCCAATCCCTATGTGCAGGGCGCGGTGATGGTGAAGGCGGCCTGGCGGCAGCTGACCGCGGCCGAGGATGCCAGCCGCTATTTCACCCTGCCCGCGATGATCTACGACACCACCGTCTCCCCGGCGGCCTGCCGGCCGGTGACGATGGGCCTGATCGGCCTGCACATCGGCCACAAGCTCGCCACTTTCCCGCAGTGGATCTGGTCGAGCTTCGAGCAGATCGACAACGTCCCGCTCGACAACGGCCAGCCGCCATGGCCCGGCCATGCGATGACGCTGAACAACGGTACGAACGACCCCCAGACCCAGGGCGGCTGGGCCAATCGCCCGACCTCGCAGCAGATGACGGCGCAGCGCTCGCCGACCCAGGTGACCCGACTCAACCCGATCCCGACCACGCCGGCCGGCCAATCCACGGTCGACATCAACAACCTCTATCGCGCGGCGCTCGCCGGCACGCCCTGGGCCAATTACCAGCTGGTCATCACCCAGTGGCCGACCAATCCCTCGCAATTCCGGATCAAGGAAGCGGGCGGCACCTATCCGGTCTGGGCAGGCTCGCCCTTCCCGGTGAACAATGCGGTCAACACCGCGATGGAGACCTATTTCCAGTCCGGGCGCGACGCCACCGGCGCGGGCGGGAACAGCTGCATGCAATGCCATTATGGCGCCGGCCAGTCCGATTTCAGCTGGTCGCTGACCCTGAGAGCGGACTGACGGTCGCGGAGCGGGACGACAAAATGAACCAGAGCAGCGGATGGTGGATGTATCACGGCGATTGGGGCCACAGCGGCAACGCGCCCGGCAGCTCGATCAACGCCCAGATGCTGTCCTCGAACGGCTTCGGCATCCTGCACACGTTGAGCCTCGGCGGGCCCGTCCTGTCGGTTCCGGCGGTGTGCAACGGCTCGGTCTATGTCGGGCTCGCCAATTCGCTCGATCAGGTCGGCCTGTTCGGCGGCATGCTCCGCAAGATCGATCTCGCCTCGGGCGAGATCACCGCGACCTACACTTGGCAGATCGAGGCCGACGAGCGCGATGCGCACGGCTTTTGCGGGATGGGCTGCACCCCTTCGGTGGTGGGCGGCTTCGTCTATTTCGTCGGCTTCAACGCCAAGCTCTATTGCCTCAACGAGGCCGACCTCAGCCTCGCCTGGGTGACCGACCTGCGCAACCGCGACCTTTCCAAGAACCAGCCGGTCCAGAGCTTCGACCCCACCGACCCCTATCCGCCCGCGGCCGGCTGGTGCGCGCCGCTGGTGGTGGGCGACCGCATCTTCATCGGCATCGGCGAGGGCGAGAATCCGCACCTGTTCAGCTTCGTCTATTGCCTCGACACGGCGTCGGGCAGCGTCGTCTGGATCATGTGCACCAACATCTTCCATTATCTCAGCGAGCATGTCGCGCTGCCCAATATCCCCAACGTCCTGCCGGCCAGCGTCGTCCCCGATCCGCCGCCGGCGCCGTTCACCGCCATGCCCGATCCGACGCTCAAGGGCTCCAGCGTCTGGGGCTGCATCGCCTATGACGAGACGCTGGACCGGCTCTATTGCCCGACCGGCAACGGCGCGCCCGACGGCAATCTGCCGACCCAGGGCTGGACCAACGGCCTGCTCGCGCTCGACGCCGCCACGGGCGCCTTCAAGGGCTTCTTCCAGCCGCCGGCGGACAGCAATTACCGGGACACCGACAATGACGTCGACATGGGCGGCTCGCCGACCCTGTTCACGCTGCCGGGCGGGCAGCGCGTGGTCGGCTGCGCGTCGAAGAACGGCTCCTATTTCATCCTCGACGCCGATACGCTGGAGCTCGTCGCCCGCCGCCAGATGCTGCCTTATTACAATGAGGGCACGCCGCAGCAGGCGCAGATTCCGACCGTGGATCCGCACGAGCCCGCGCTCGACGGCAGCCAGCAGATCAATCCGCATATCCCCAATTCGGTCTCGGACAGCACCAGCAATCCGGACAATGACGAGGAGAATTTCTCGGGCAGCTACAGCACGGCCGCCTGGGATCCGGCGACGAACAGGATTTTCTGCGGGCTCGGCGGCAACAATTATCACACCATCTCGCCCGGCATCGACACCGACACGACGCCGTTCATGCGCGCGATGAATCTCGACCTCAGCGACGCCTGGCCGGTCGATAGCAACAATCCGCCGCGCTACAGCAAGGCGATGCCGCCCATGTACTCCAACTACAACGAATCCGGGCTGAGCTCGCCGGCGGTGGTCAACGACCTCGTCTTCATGGGGACCACCAACGTGTCGCTCTACGCCTTTTCGACGGCCGACGGCACGATGCTCTGGCAGGACCAATTGGGCGAGCAGACGGGCGGCATGAACGGCGGCTATGGCTATTGCATGGGGCCGGCGATTTGCGGCGACTATGTCGTCGCCGGCGCTTTGGTGTTCGGCGGCGACGGCGGCATCCTCAGGATCTACGGCCCCGGCGGAACGCCGCCGGGCTGAGCGGGAGGGGAAAGACGATGATTGCCAATCTCGGCCTGCTCTACGGTCTCGACAATGCCGCGGTCGCGCTGGCGCTGGCGCCCCTGCTCGGCTGGCGCCGCGGCCTCGTCCTCGCCCTGCTGTTCGGCGCCGCGGAGATGCTGATGCCGCTGGCCGGCGCCGCGCTGGCGCTGCCGGCGCTCGGCGCCGGAGAGGCGATCCGCGCCGCGCTGCTCGCTCTGCTCGGCACCACCGTCGCCGGCCTGTTGCTCGTCCGCCGCGATCCGGCTGCCCTGGTCGGCTCGCCGCCGGCGCTCGCCGGCCTCGCCGTACTGCTCGGCATCGACAATCTCGTCGCCGGCGCCGGCATGCAGGCGGCCGGCTTCTCCGCCGCCCATATCGTCACGGTCGGCCTGACCAGCGCCGCCCTTTCCGCCGCCGCCTGCCTGACCGGCGTGCTGGCCGCGCGTCCGTTCGACCGCCGCCGCGCGGGCCTGCTGTCGAGCGCGGCGCTGCTGGCGCTCGCCGGCGCCAGCCTCGTCGGCTGATGGGGCGCGGCGACGAGCCGGCGGGCGCGGTCCTCGGCGCGGCCCGGATGCTCCTCGCCGAGGGGCTCGATTTCCCGACCAGCGTCGCCAAGGGAAGCGATGGCGCGCTCTACGTGGCCGAGAGCGGCCTCGCCTTCGGCGGCGCCGCGCCCGGCGGCCGCATCGTCCGGATCGGCGGGGACGGTCGCTGCGAGACGATGCTCGACGGGCTTGCCGCACCGGTCACCGGGCTCACCGCGCAGGGCGAAGGATTCTACATCTCCGAGGGCGGCGCTCCGGGCCGGATCAGCCGCTGGGCCCCGGGGGCCCGGCGCGAGACGATCCTCGACGGCCTGCCCGGCGGCGGCAATTACCATACCAACATGGTCGCGGTCGGCGCCGATGGCTGGCTCTATTTCGGCCAGGGCGCGATGACCAATTCCGGCGTGGTCGGGGCCGACGCCATCGACCTCGCCTGGCTGCGCCGGCTCCAGCACCCGGTCGATATTCCCGGCCACGACATCGTGCTGGCCGGCGCGGTGTTCGAGACGGCCGATCCGCGCGAGGAGGGCGCGCGCGCGTCGACGGCGGCCTTCGCGCCGTTCGGCGACGCCGCCGCGTCCGGCGCGCGGATTTCCGGCAGCCTGCCCTGCACCGCCGCGGTGATGCGCTGCCGCCCGGACGGCTCGTCGCTCGAGCTGGTCGCCTGGGGGCTGCGCAATCCGTTCGGCCTCGGCTTCCTGCCCGACGGCCGGCTGATCGCCACCGACCAGGGCGCCGACGACCGCGGCTCGCGGCCGATCGGTCATGCGCCCGACCTCTTGTTCGAGGTCAGGCCGGGCGCCTGGTACGGCTGGCCGGACTATGTCGGCGGCGTGCCGGTCACCGATCCGGGCTTCCGTCCGGCGCGCGGGCCGCAGCCCGCTTTCCTCCTCGCCGGTCACGAACATCTGCCGCCGCCCGAGGCGCCCCTGTTCGCCTTCGCGGTCAACGCCGCCGCGACCAAGTTCGCGGCGCTGCCCGCCGGCGCCCCGCGCTGGCCGGGCCAGCTGGTCGTCGCCATTTTCGGCGACGAGAAACCGATGACCGCGCCCGCCGGCCCGCGCGTCGGCCGCGGCCTGCTCCGGCTGGATCCGAACGGCTGGTCGGCGCATCCGCTCGAGCTCGGCCCGTTCGATCGGCCGATCGACGTCGTCGCGGACGATGGCGGCGCCTCCTTGCTGGTGCTCGATTTCGGCCATTTCGAGATGCGCGAGGCCGGCGCGCTCGACGCCCGGGCCGGCACCGGCCGGCTGTGGAAGCTCCGCCTCAACTAGGAGAGGATGATCATGACTGCCCCAGCGCCCTCCTTCGCCAACGACATCGCCCCGATCCTGTTCAAATATCGCGGCCAGATGGCGTGGCGGCTCGACCTCGCTTCCTACGAGGACGTCAAGGCCAACGCCCAGATCATCCTCGAGAACATCACTTATTCGCCCGGCAATCCGCCCAACATGCCGCCGCCGCCTTTCTCGCCCTTTCCGCAGAGCTTCGTCGACCAGTTCCAGGCCTGGGTGAACGCCGGCTATCCGCAATAAGGGGGCGCCGTCAGTCGCCGGCGGGCGGCGCGGCCCGGCGGCCGACCCGGATCAGGGTCAGCGTGAAATCGAGCGTCGCGTTGGGCGGGACGATCCCGCGCGAGCCCTCGGCGCCGTAAGCGAGTGCGGGCGGGACCCAGAAGCGGTATCGGCCTCCGGCATTCATCAGCAGCAGCGCCTCGGTGAAGCCGGCAACGGTGTCGGCGACCATCAGGCCGACCGGCTGCGCCGCCTCGTCGAAGACCGTGCCGTCGGCGAGCCGGCCTTGATAAGTGACCAGCACGGCATCATCTAAAGTGGGCCGGCGGCCGCTGCCGGCCTCCAGCACCTGGAAGCGCAGCCCCGAGACGGTGGTGGCGATCGCCGATGGTGCGGGCGCGGGCGGCGGAGCGGGAGGCTGCGTCGCCTGCAGCGCGAGCAAGGCGATCAGCAGCACGCGGTCAAAGGTCTAGCGGACCGTCCGTCCGTGGCCATCGATCCGGCCTTTCTCGTCGATGGTGAGGTTGACCTGCTTGGTCTGCGCCCGGTCGAGCGTGCCGCGCGCCTCGAACTGACGGACGTCCCATTCCGCTTGGGTGAGGCAGGTCTTGGTCCGCGCCAGCCGCGAGCCGATATCGGCGCTGGACTTGCAGATCTTCGGCGCCTCGACGCTGATCTCCGGCGCCTGCGAGGCGGCCGCCGCCGCCGACAGGGCGATCGTGCCGATGGCCAGGAAGATCTTCATGGCAAAGGTCCTTTTGCTGGCGAGCAGGGCCGAGAATGCCGCAACGGCCCGGCAAGTCAAGCGGCATCGAATCAGGGGGTTGCCGCTCTGGAAGGCCCATGCTAGCAGCCGCCGCCTTACCCGGACCGGATCGCCGGTTCCGCTCAGAGCGGGCGTAGCTCAGGGGTAGAGCACAACCTTGCCAAGGTTGGGGTCGAGGGTTCGAATCCCTTCGCCCGCTCCATTTACGCAACTTGACTTGCCCGAGGCCGGAGCATAACGGCGGCTCCAGTCGTTGGCCCGCCGTCCTGTCGGGCGCTCAAACACCATCTTCCCCCCAGTTTCCGAGCTTCCCGCCCGGAATCCGTATCCCACAAGAGTCCTCCACAATGCATCTCAACGACCTCAAGCAGAAAACCCCCGCCGAGCTGGTGGCCATGGCCGAGGAGCTTGGCGTCGAGGGCGCCTCGACGCTGCGCAAGCAGGAGCTGATGTTCTCGATCCTCAAGGTCCGCGCCGAGGGCGGCAACGAGATCATGGGGCAGGGCACGATCGAGGTGCTGCAGGACGGCTTCGGCTTCCTGCGCTCGGCCGATTCCAACTATCTGGCCGGCCCCGACGACATCTACGTCTCGCCCAACCAGGTGCGGAAGTTCGGCCTCAGGACCGGCGACACGGTCGACGGCGAGATCCGCGGCCCCAAGGAGGGCGAGCGCTATTTCAGCCTGGTCCGCGTCACCCAGGTCAATTACGACGACCCGGACGCGGTCCGCCACCGCGTCAATTTCGACAACCTCACCCCGCTCTATCCTGACGAGAAGCTGACCCTCGATTCCGCCGACCCGACGGTCAAGGACAAGTCGGCGCGGGTGATCGACATCATCTCGCCGCAGGGCAAGGGCCAGCGCGCGCTGATCGTCTCGCCGCCGCGCGTCGGCAAGACCGTGCTGCTCCAGAATATCGCCCGGGCGATCACCGACAACCATCCCGAAGTGTTCCTGATCGTGCTGTTGATCGACGAGCGGCCGGAGGAAGTGACCGACATGCAGCGCTCGGTGAAGGGCGAGGTCATCTCCTCGACCTTCGACGAGCCCGCCTCGCGCCACGTCCAGGTCGCCGAGATGGTGATCGAGAAGGCCAAGCGGCTGGTCGAGCATAAGAAGGACGTCGTCATCCTGCTCGATTCGGTCACCCGGCTGGGGCGCGCCTACAACACCGTGGTGCCCTCGTCGGGCAAGGTGCTGACCGGCGGCGTCGACGCCAACGCGCTGCAGCGGCCCAAGCGCTTCTTCGGCGCCGCCCGCAACATCGAGGAAGGAGGCTCGCTGTCGATCATCGCCACCGCCCTGATCGACACCGGCTCCAAGATGGACGAGGTGATCTTCGAGGAGTTCAAGGGCACCGGCAACAGCGAGATCGTGCTCGACCGCAAGGTCGCCGACAAGCGCATCTTCCCGGCGCTCGACGTCGGCAAGTCCGGCACCCGCAAGGAGGAGCTGCTGGTCGACCAGGCCAAGCTCTCCAAGATGTGGGTGCTGAGGCGCATCCTGATGCAGATGGGCACCGTCGATGCGATGCAGTTCCTGCTCGACAAGATGAAGGATTCCAAGACCAACGAGGATTTCTTCGCCTCGATGAACCAGTAAGGCCCATGATCGAGCTCTGGCAGGCCATCGTCCACGATTTCAGCAACCTCGGCGAGCCCGCGGCGCTGACCGCCTTCGGCCAGGTGCTGCTGATCGACATCATGCTCGCCGGCGACAATGCGATCGTCGTCGGCGCGCTCGCCGCCGGGCTGCCGCCGGCGCAGCGCAAGCAGGTCATCCTGATCGGCATCATCGCCGCCCTGGTGCTGCGCATCGTCTTCGCTCTGCTGGTCACCCAGCTGATGCAGGTGGTCGGCCTGATCCTCGCCGGCGGCATCCTGCTGCTGTGGGTCGCCTGGCGGATGTATCGCGACCTTCGGCATCTTCCCGACGACCCCGCCACCGAATGCGACGAATCGGCGGCCGGCCTCAGGCCCGCGAAGAGCTTCGCCGGCGCCGCCTGGGCGGTCGCCGTCGCCGACGTCTCGATGAGCCTCGACAATGTGCTCGCCGTCGCCGGCGCGGCGCGCGCCCATCCCGGCATCCTGATGATCGGCCTGTTGCTGTCGGTGGCCCTGATGGGCCTCGCCGCCAATTTCATCGCCCGCTACATCGAGCGCTACCGCTGGATCGCGTGGATCGGGCTCGCCGTCATCCTCTGGGTCGCCGCCCGCATGATCTATGACGGGGCGATCGACCACGAGGTCGGCGTGCTGCGCTATTTCTGGCCCGGGCTGGCGGCGGCCGGCTAGCCCGTCCGTTCATCAATCTGCAACGGCGGCTGCCTAGGATCGCGCCATGGCGACGACCAAGCCCGCCCGCGACCCGCGCGAATGCGCGCAATGCGCCTTCTGGGCGCGCTGGCTGATCTGGGCGACGCGCCGCTCGCGCGCCTGATCAGGGGAGCAGCAGGGTCGAGCCTGTCGTCGAGCGCGCCTCCAGCGCGCGGTGCGCGTCGGCCGCCCTTTCGAGCGGAAAGCGGGCGCCGATCCTGACCGGCACCGCGCCCGAGCCGATCATCTCGAACAGCCGCGCCGCCGAGGCCTCGAGCTCGCCCGCCCCGGCGACATAGTCGGCGAGCGTCGGCCGGGTCAGGAACAGCGACCCGCCCCGCGCCAGCTCGAGCGGGCTGACCGGCGGCACCGGGCCGGAAGCGTTGCCGAAGCTGACCAGAAGGCCGCGCTTCCCCAGGCTCGCCAGCGAGGCCTGCCAGCTCGCCGCCCCCACGCCGTCGAACACCGTGCGCACGCCGGCGGCGGCGATCCCGTGCACCTGCCCGGCGAGCGCGTCCAGCGGACAGCTCAGCACCTGGTCGGCGCCGAGCGCGGCCGCGATCGCCGCTTTCTCGGCCGAGCCGGCATGGGCGATCACGCGCGCGCCGATCGCCTTCAGCCACGCCACCAGCAGCGAGCCGACGCCGCCGGCCGCCGCATGGACCAGCGCCCAATCGCCCGCCCGCACCCTGGCGCACCGCTCGATCAGGAATTCCGCAGTGCAGCCCTTGAGCATGACCGCCGCCGCAGTCTCGGCGCTGATTCCGGTCGGGCAGCCGGACCAGCCGCTCGGCGGCGATCAGCCGGTGCGTCGCATAGGCGCCCGGCGGCGCCAGCGCATAAGCAACGCGATCGCCGGCCACGAAGGGCGCCCCCTCGCCCGCCGCCTCGACCATCCCCGCCGCCTCGCTGCCCAGCCCCGAGGGCAGCGGCAGCGGATAGAGGCCGGTGCGGTGATAGGTGTCGATATAGTTGAGTCCGATCGCCTGGTGGCGGACCAGCACCTCGCCCGGCCCCGGCGCGAGCGCGCCGAGCGGCTCGCGCTCGATGACTTCCGGCCCGCCGGTCGCGCGGAAGATGAGGCGGTAAGGTTCCGTCATGGCCGCCTCGGGGACAGCGCCGGCCACGCCCGCCAGGTTCCGACCGAGTAGACGATGCCGTAGATCAGCACGATCAGCGAGCTCCACAATGCGAAGGCGTCGACCTTGTCCGGCTGGAAGGCGAGCAAAGGCGCAAGGATGAGACCGCGCAGCAAATAGACCGCGGCGATCGCGACCAGCGCGGTTCGCATCAGCGGCAGCCGGCGGATCAGCCCGGCGGCAGCAAAGGCATAGGCCGCCCAGATCCCCAGGACCTCGCGATGGCGAGGGTGATCAGCGTGGGCCTTAGCAGTCCTCGCTCGGCCATCCGCGCCATCCCCTCGCCGGCCCCGAAGAAGCGGTACCAGTCCGGGCCCCCGGCGACGATGGCGAGGTGGAGCAGCGCGGCCGCTGCGCTCAGCACGCCCGCGGCGATCAGCCAGGGATTGCGGGGCCGGGTCACGCCGCCCTAGCCGACATGCCCGGCGAAAAAGGCCTCGGTGCGGCTGTCGGCGAGCCGCGCCGCCGCCTCGCTCCGCCTTTTCCCCATCTCGGCGGCGAAGCCGTGATCCTCGCCGGGATAATCGTGGATCGTCACCTTGGGATGGTCGTCGAGGCCCTCGTGGATCAGCGCCTGCTTGTCCGGCGTCACGAAATGGTCGGCGCCGGCGATGTGCAGCAGGACCGGATGGGCGATGGCGTGCTTCTCGCCCATCAGCCCCTCGAGGCCGACGCCGTAATAGCCGACCGAGGCGTCGATATCGGTGCGCGCCGCGGCCATGAAGGCGAGCCGGCCGCCCAGGCAATAGCCGACGCAGCCGACCTTGCCGCCCTCGGCCAGCCTGCGAGCGCGCCGTCGCGGATCGCCGCCTCGATGTCGGCGATCGCCTTGTCCTGGTCGAGCCGGTTCATCAGCGCCAGCGCGCTGTCGAACTCCTCCGGCACGTCCGGATCGAGCTCGACCGCCGGCTCGAGCCGCCAGAACAGGTCGGGCGCCAGCGCGACATAGCCCAGCGAGGCCCAATGGTCGCACTTGCGGCGAATGCCTTCGTTGACCCCGAAAATCTCCTGGATGACGACGATCGCGCCCTTCGGCGCCCCCTCCGGTTCGGCGAGATAGGCGGCAAAGCCGCCGCTGCCGTCGAGCGCTTCGATCGCGATCCTGCCCATGCCGTCCTCCCTTGCGCAACGCGCCCCTATAGACCTAGACGCCGCCCGGCGAACAGACGCGAGAGGAAGCGAGCCATGAAGGTCACGGTCGACGTCGATTGCACGCCCGAGGAGGCCCGCCGCTTCCTGGGACTTCCCGATCTCAGCGCCGTGCACGACGCCTATGTCGAACGGATGAAGGCGGCGGTGACCGAGGGGCCGACGCCGGAAATGTTCGGCGAGATGATGAAGAGCTGGGGGCCGATGAACGAGGCCGGCCTCGCCATGTGGAAGCAGATGCTCGGCCAGATGGGCGGAAAGGCCCGGCCCTGACCGACACGATCTTCGCGCTATCGTCGGGCGCGCCGCCGGCCGCGGTCGCCCTCGTCCGGATCAGCGGCCCGCGGGCCGAGGCGGCGCTGGAGGCGCTCGCGGGATTTCTGCCGGGACCGCGCGCCGCCACCCTGGCGACCCTGCGGGCGGATGGCGAAGTCCTTGATACGGCATTGATAATCCGATTTCCGGGGCCCGCCAGCGCGACCGGCGAGGACATCGCCGAGCTGCACCTGCACGGCGGCCGCTCGGTGGTCGCGGCCGTGCTCGCCGCGCTCTCCCGTATCGAGGGCATGCGCGGCGCCGAGCCGGGCGAGTTCACCCGCCGCGCCTTCGAGAACGGCCGGATCGACCTCGCCGAGGCCGAAGGGCTGGCCGATTTGCTCGCCGCCGAGACCGAATCGCAGCGCCGCGCCGCCTTGGCCCTGGCCGGCGGCGCGCTGAGCCGCCAGGTCGAGGGCTGGAGGGAGGAAGTGCTGGCGCTGGCGGCGCTGGTCGAGGCGGCGCTCGATTTCTCCGACGAGGACGATGCCGGCGCATTCCCCGCGGATTTCGCGAGGCGCGTCGGTGCGCTCCGGGCGGAGGTCGCCGCTTGGCTCGCCCGCCCGCCCGCCGAGCGCCTGAAGGACGGCGTGCGGGTCGTCATCGCCGGCCCGCCGAACGCCGGGAAATCGAGCCTTCTCAATGCCTTAGTCGGGCGCGAGGCGGCGATCACCTCGGCCGTTCCGGGCACCACGCGCGACCTCATCGAGGCGCCCGTGGCGATCGCCGGGGCGCCGTTCCTGCTGATCGACACCGCCGGCTTGCGCGACGCTCCCGACGCGATCGAGGCGATCGGCGTCGACCGCGCCCGCGCCTCGCTCGCGGCGGCGGATCTTGTCGTCTGGCTCGGCGGCCCGGCCCAGGCCCCACCTGGGGCGATCCTGGTCCATGCCAAGGCCGATCTCGGCGCCGCGCCGGAGCCGGCGGACCTTTCCGTCTCCGCAACGACCGGGCACGGCCTGGAGGCGCTCAGTCGAATGCTGATTCAGCGTTCAATCGCGCTCCTGCCCGCGGAGGGAGACGTGGCGCTAAATGCCCGCCATCGCCTGGCGCTGGGGGAGGCCGCGGCGGCCTTGAGCGAAGCCGAAACGACCGCCGACCCGATCATTACGGCCGAAGCGCTGCGGCGGGCGCGTGCCGCCCTGGATAGAATTACCGGCAAGGCCGGCGTCGAGGACATGCTCGACGCGCTTTTCGGCCGGTTTTGCATCGGAAAATGAATGTTCCACGTGAAACAAATCGGCTAGGGCGCGCGGCGTGATCCAGGATTTCGACATCGTGGTGGTCGGCGGCGGCCATGCCGGCACGGAGGCCGCGGCGGCTGCGTGCCGCATGGGCGCGTCGGTGGCCCTGCTGAGCTTCGTTCGCGCGCAGATCGGCACGATGTCGTGCAACCCGGCGATGGGCGGGCTCGGCAAGGGCCATTTGATCCGCGAGGTCGATGCGTTCGACGGCCTGATCGCCCGCGCCAGCGACCGCGCCGCCATCCATTACCGCATGCTCAACGCCAGCAAGGGCGCCGCCGTGCGCGGCCCACGCATCCAGGCCGACCGCGTGCGCTACCGGGCGGCGATCCACGCCTTGCTGGAAGGGCAGCCCGGGCTGACGGTGCTCGAGGGGGAGGCCAGCGCGCTGCGTCTCGACAAGCGCCGCGTCACCGGGCTCCTGCTCGCCGATGGCCGGGAAGTGCGGGCGAAGGCGGTGATCCTGGCCACCGGCACCTTCCTCGGGGGCAAGCTGCATTTCGGCATGACCGCCCGCGCCGGCGGCCGGGCCGGCGAGCGGCCGGCGACGGCGCTGGCGGAGCAGTTGCGCGCGCTTGGCCTGCCGCTCGCCCGGCTGAAGACCGGCACGCCGCCGCGGCTCGACGGGCGTACCATCGATTGGGCCGGGCTGGAGCGCCAGGAGTCCGACGACGGCGGCTGGACGATGTCGCCGCTCAGCCCGGGCCGGGTCCTGCCGGAGCTGTTCTGCGCCATCACCCGGACCAACAATGAGACCCACCGGATCATCCGCGCCAATCTCGATCGTTCGCCACTTTTCGCGGGTGAAATCAGCGGTATAGGCCCGCGCTACTGCCCGTCGATCGAGGACAAGGTGCACCGCTTCGCCGACCGCGACGGGCACCAGATCTTTCTCGAGCCCGAAGGGCTGGACGATCCCACCATCTATCCGAACGGGATTTCGACCTCGCTGCCGGAGGACGTGCAGCTGGCGATGGTGCGCTCGATGGCCGGTCTCGAGCGCGCCGCAATCACCCAGCCCGGCTATGCCGTCGAATATGACCATGTCGACCCGCGCATCCTCGAGCCGACGCTCGGCGTCCGCGACATTGCCGGCCTCTACCTCGCCGGCCAGATCAACGGCACCACCGGCTATGAGGAGGCGGCGGCGCAGGGCCTGGTCGCCGGCCTCAACGCCGCCGCCTGGGCCGCCGGGGCGGCGCCCGTCCTGTTCGAGCGCGCCGATTCCTATATCGGCGTGATGGTCGACGACCTCGTGCTGCAGGGAGTGACCGAACCCTATCGGATGCTCACCGCCCGCGCCGAATATCGGCTGCGGCTGCGCGCCGACAATGCCGCGGCGCGCCTGACGCCGCTGGCGATCGCCGCCGGCTGCGTCTCGGCCGGGCGCCGCCGCCATTTCGAGGCGGGCAGGGCCGAACGTGCGCGGATCGAGGCGATCCTCGCCCGGCGCGAAGGC
Source organism: uncultured Alphaproteobacteria bacterium (assembly GCA_963826805.1). Taxonomy (GTDB): domain Bacteria; phylum Pseudomonadota; class Alphaproteobacteria; order Sphingomonadales; family Sphingomonadaceae; genus Allosphingosinicella. The sequence goes on along the minus strand of CAWGYE010000005.1, from coordinate 1,215,133 downwards.
GCGATGAGCCTGGCCGAACGGCTCCGCTTCCCGGAGACGGGCGCGGCAACGCTGATCGGGCTTGCGCCGGAGCTGGCCGAAGCCCCGCCGGAGCTGCTCGAGGAGGCGATCCAGGATCATCGCTACGCCCCTTATGTCGCCCGCCAGCAAGCCGAGATCGACCGGCTGCGGGCCGACGAGGCCGTTCGAATCCCTGCAGATCTCGACTTCGCGGCGATTCCGGGCTTGTCCAGGGAGATGGTCGAGCGGCTGTCGGCGGCGCGGCCCTCCACGCTCGGCGCCGCCGCCCGGGTACGAGGGGTCACGCCCGCCGCGCTGGCCGCGATCCTGGTGCGGGCGCGGCCCCGGGCGGCATGAATGGGCGAGGCCGACGCCCGCGCCTGGGTCGAACGGCGCTTCGATGTTCCACGTGAAACAATGGCCCGGCTCGATGCCTTCGCGGCGCTGCTGCGCGAGGAGAGCGGTCGCCACAATCTGGTTTCGAAGTCGACGCTCGGGCAGCTCTGGCGCCGCCACATCGCCGATTCCGCGCAGCTGCTCGCCTTCTCGCCGTCGGCGGCGGCGCGCTGGGTCGACCTCGGCAGCGGCGCGGGCTTTCCCGGGCTGGTCGTGGCAGCGCTCCACCGCGGGCCGGTCACGCTGATCGAGGAGCGGCGGCTGCGGGCCGACTTCCTCCGGAGGGCGGCGGCGGCGCTCGGGATCGAGGCCGAGATCCTCCATGCCCGCGTCGAGCGCGTGCCGCCCCGCCCATTCGAGGTGATCAGCGCCCGCGCCTTCGCGCCGCTGGGCCGTCTGCTCGACTTGGGCACAGGATTGTCCACAACAAACAGCGTCTGGGTCCTGCCGAAGGGCCGAAACGCCGAGACGGAACTGGAAGCGGTGCGCGCTTCGTGGCAGGGTGACTTCCGGCTCGAACCGAGCGTCACCGACCCGGAAGCGCGGATCATCGTCGCCACCGGCGTCCGGCGCAGGCCGAGCGGCCCGAACGGGCGAGTGAGAGGAAAGCGTCGATGATCCGGATCGCGGTCGCCAACCAGAAAGGCGGGGTGGGCAAGACCACCACGGCGATCAACCTCGCCACCGCGCTCGCCGCCACCGGCTGCCGCGTGCTGCTGATCGACCTCGACCCGCAGGGCAACGCCTCGACCGGCATGGGCGTCGCCCATGTCGACCGCACGCATTCCAGCTACGAGCTGCTGACCGGCCAGTGCACGCTCGACGAAGCGGTGCTGGCGACCAGGATTCCCCGGCTCGACCTCATTCCCGCCACCGTCGATCTGTCCGGCGCCGAGATCGAACTCATTGAATTACAAGGAAGAACTCACCGGCTCGACAAGGCGCTGGAGGGCGCCGCCGACGCCCGCTGGGACGTCTGCCTGATCGATTGCCCGCCCTCGCTGGGCCTGCTCACGGTCAACGCGCTGATCGCCGCCAACGCCATCCTGGTGCCGCTGCAGACCGAATTCTTCGCGCTCGAGGGTCTTTCCCAGCTGCTCCAGACGATCGAGCGGATCCGCGCCCGCTTCAACCCGGAGCTCTCGATCCTCGGCATCGCGCTCACCATGTACGACCGCCGCAACAACCTCTCCGCCCAGGTCGCCGACGACGTCCGCGCCTGCCTCGGCAAGGTGGTGTTCGACACGGTGATCCCGCGCAACGTGCGGCTGTCGGAAGCGCCCAGCCACGGCATTCCGGCTCTGATCTACGACCATCGCTGCCCGGGCTCGACTGCCTATATGGCGCTCGCCCGCGAGCTGATCGCGCGGCTGCCGCGCAAGGCGGAGGCGGCATGAGCGATCCCTTCCCGAAGAAGCGCCCGTCCGGGCTCGGCCGCGGCCTCTCCTCGCTGCTCGGCGAGGTCGCCCAGGAAGCGCCGGTGCGGCGGCGCCGAGGCGGCGCGCGGCGGCGGCGCCATCCAGATGATCCCGGTGGCCGGCATCGAGCCGCATCCCGGCCAGCCGCGCCGCATCTTCCAGGAGGAGACCCTGATCGAGCTCGCCGCCTCGATCGAGGCGCGCGGCGTGATCCAGCCGATCGTGGTGCGCCCGCACGGCCACCGCTTCCAGATCGTCGCCGGCGAGCGCCGCTGGCGGGCGGCGCAGCGGGCGCGGCTGCACGAGATCCCGGCGGTGGTGCGCGACCTCTCCGACGAGGAGACGCTCGAGGTCGCCCTGATCGAGAACATCCAGCGCCAGGACCTCAACGCGATCGAGGAAGCGCAGGCCTATCGGCGGCTGGTCGAGGATTACGGCCACACCCAGGAGGAACTCAGCCGGCTCGTCCACAAGTCCCGCAGTCATGTCGCTAACCTACTGAGATTGCTCGATCTTCCGGCAAAGGTCCAGGTCATGGTCGGGACCGGCCAGCTAAGCATGGGCCATGCCCGCGCGCTGGTCACCGCCCATGATCCGGAAGCGCTCGCCGAGGAGATCGTCCGCCGCGGCCTCTCGGTGCGCGAGGCCGAGAAGCTCGCCCGGGCCGGCAAGGCGACGAAGCCCCGCCAGCCCCCGCTCGAATATAAGGGCGCTCACGCCGACATCGCCGCACTCGAGCGCCAGCTCGGCGACCTGCTCGGCCTCAAGGTCGCGATCAAGCACAGCCCGAAAGGCGGCCAAGTCGTGCTCGGCTATTCGAGCCTCGACCAGCTCGACATGATCTGCCAGCGCCTCTCCGGCGACAAGTTCTAGCCGGGGAGCGTGGGGGGCACGCTTCGCGGCGGAAATTCTAGCGCAGCCGCGCCGCCTGGCGGCAGATGGCGAGCAGCTCCTCGTCGGCCGCGAGCGGGCCGACCCCGCCCGCCGCCTTGACCTGCCGCTCGGCCTCGAGCAGCCGCGACATCGCCTTGGCGATCAGCGCGCTGCGCCACCGCCCAACCTGCATGGCGACCGCGTCTTTCTCCTTCCAGAACAGCGACTTGCCTGCTGACGCCATGACGGCGCCGACGCTGTTGCCCTGCTCGACCTCGGCGCGCAACCGGGCCAGCAGCGCCATCCGCCGCAGCATCGCGCGAATGAGGATGATCCCCTCCTGGCCCTCGGCGCGCAGCCGCGACAGCTCGGCCGCCAGCGCCGGCGCGTCGCCGCCCGCGGCGCTGTCGACGAGACGCGACAAATCGCCTTCGTCGCTGTCGGCGCCGAGCGCGTCGACCACGTCATGGTCGATTTCGCGCGGCGCCTCCGGCGCGGCCCCGGCGTAGAGCGCGAACTTGGCGAGCTCCTGGCCGATCAGCGCCCGGTTGCCGCCGCAGGCCTCGGCGATCCGGTGCGCCACGTCGGGGCGCAGGATCAGCCCCTCGCCCCGGGCCAGCTCCAGCGTCAGCCGGCCGGCATCGCGCGCATCGGGCAGGTAGCTGGCGAAGGCCAGCGCCCGCGGCGCCGCCAGAGCGAGCTTGAGCAGCTTCGAGGCGGGCTTCAGGCTTCCCGCCACCGCGACCACCGGATTGCCCGCCACCGGCGCCGCCAGCAGCGCCTCGACCGCCTCGGCCAGCTCGTCGCCCGCGGGCTCGACCAGGATCCAGCGCGTGTCGCCGAACATCGAGATCGCCGCCGCCTCGTCGGCGAGCCGCGCCGGATCGGCCTTGAGCTCGGCGCCGGTGAGGTCGATCCGTTCCGCCGCCGGCCCCATCGCCCCGGCCAGCAGACCGGCCAGCGCCCGGCTGCCCGAATCGTCGGGCCCGTGCAGCAGGAAGAAGCGGGTTTCGCCGGGCGTGGCCAGCGCCGCCTCGATCTGGGTCCGGCTCGCCTTCACTGCGCAGCCGGCCGGGCGCGGCGCCGGGCGCCGCCCCGCGAGGCGTAGAGCGCGATCCGGCTGACGATCTGGTCGGCGACCTCGACCGAGAGCCGTTCGAGCGCGGTCTGCTCGGCCGCCACGGTCGCATATTCGCTCGACACCACGTCGATGCCGGCGTCGGAGCCGGCGGTGGCGTCGAGCAGCACGGTGCCGCGCGCCGCGTCGACCAGCCGGTAGCGCGCCCTCAGCGTCCGCCGCTCGCGCGTCACCGCATTGTCGGAGCGGATGCCGAAGCCGGTGATGGAATCGTCGAGCTCGATCTCGAGCCGGTAGATCGCCGGGTCGTTGTCGCGCCCGCCGAGCCGGTCGACCAGAGCGGTGCGCAGCAGCCAGCCGCCCCGGCCCGCGATCGGCGCAACCCTGACGCCGTGCAGGCTGTGCGCCACCGGCCCGTCGGCGCCGCCGGCATAAAGCGGGCGCAGGCTGCAGGCCGGCAGCGCCAGCAGGCCGAGCAGGAGCAGGGCGGCGGCGCGCCTCATGCGACCAGGTTCACCAGACGGTCGGGCACGACGATCACCTTGCGCGGGAGCTTGCCGTCGAGGATGCGGACCACCTTCTCGGAGGCCAGCGCCATCTCCTCGAGCGCCTCCCGCGGCGCGCCCTTGGGCGCGGTCAGCGTGTCGCGGAGCTTGCCGTTGACCTGCACCGCGATCGTCACCCGGTCCTCGACCAGCAAGGCGGGGTCCGCGACCGGCCAGGGCGCGTCGGCGACCAGCCCCTCGTGGCCGGCCGCCGCCCAGGCCTCCTCGGCGACGTGCGGCGCCATCGGCGCCGCCAGCCGCAAGATCGTCTCGATCGCCGCTGAACGGGAGGCGGACGCCGGCGCCTTCTCGATCGCCGTCGCCAGCTCGTAGAGATTGGCGATCGCCTTGTTGAAGGCGAGGCTTTCGATGTTCGCGCTGACCGCGGCGATGGTCTGGTGGAGCTTGCGGTCGAGCGCCCGGATCAGCGCCCTCCCCGCCCGCATCGGACGAAGCCATGCGCCACAGCCGCTGGACGAAGCGCCACGCGCCTTCGATGCCGGCCTCGGTCCATTCGAGATCGCGCTCCGGCGGGCTGTCCGAGAGCAGGAACCAGCGGGTCGCGTCGGCGCCGTACTGGTCCGCGATCGTGTCCGAATCGACGACGTTGCGCTTCGACTTGGACATCTTCTCGATCCGGCCGACCTCGACCGGTCCGCCGATTGCGGCTTCGACGACCCCGTCCGCGCCGGTCTCGACCTCGTCGGGCGTCAGCCAGCGCCCGTCGGCCGAGCGATAGGTCTCGTGGGTCACCATGCCCTGGGTGAACAGGCCGGCAAACGGCTCGGCGACGGCGATGCGGCCGAGCCGCTGCAGCGCACGGGTCCAGAACCGCGCATAGAGCAGATGCAGGATCGCATGCTCGACGCCGCCGATATACTGGTCCACCGGCAGCCACCGGCTGGCGGCCGCCGGGTCGAACGGCCGGTCCGCCGGCTGGCTGGCGAAGCGAATGAAATACCAGGAGGAATCGACGAAAGTGTCGAGCGTATCGGTCTCGCGCCGCGCTTGGCCGCCGCAGCGCGGGCAGTCGACGTGCTTCCAGGTCGGATGGCGGTCGAGCGGATTGCCCGGCGTCGCGAAGTCGACGTCTTCGGGCAGCACCACCGGCAGCTGGTCCTTCGGCACCGGCACCGCGCCGCAGCCCTCGCAATGGACGATCGGGATCGGCGTCCCCCAATAGCGCTGGCGCGACACGCCCCAGTCGCGCAGACGCCAGACGGTCGCGCCCTCGCCCCAGCCTTCGGCCTCCGCCCGGGCGATGACTTCGGCGATCGCGGCCTCGACGCGCAGGCCGTCGAGGAAGCGGCTGTTCACGAGCACACCGCCGCGAAGGTCGGCCGTGTCGCCGACCGGCTCGCCCGCCTCCCCGGGCGAAGGGGCCACGACGCGCAGGACGGGAAGGCCGTATTTGCGGGCGAAGTCCAGGTCCCGCTGGTCGTGCGCCGCGGATCCGAAAATGGCGCCGGTTCCATAGTCCATCAGCACGAAATTGGCGATGTAGACCGGCAATTCCCATTCAGGATCGAAGGGATGGATCGCCTTGAGGCCGGTGTCGAAGCCCAGCTTCTCGGCCGTCTCGAGCTCCGCCGCCGTGGTCCCGCCGCGCTTGCACTGGGCGATGAACTCGGCCGTCCCGGCGTCGCTCTTCCCCAGCTTCAGGGCGAGCGGATGGTCCGGCGACACCGCCACGAAGCTCGCCCCGAAGATCGTGTCGGGCCGCGTCGTGAAGACCTCGATGCCCTCCCCGCCGCCGGCCAGCGCGAACCGGAACCGCATCCCCCGGCTCTTGCCGATCCAGTTCTCCTGCATCAGCTTGACCTTGTCGGGCCAATGATCCAGCCCCTCGAGCCCGTCGAGCAGCTCCTCGGCGAAATCGGTGATCTTGAGGAACCATTGGTCGAGCTTGCGCCGCTCGACCAGGGCGCCCGAGCGCCAGCCGCGGCCGTCGCTCCACCTGCTCGTTGGCGAGCACGGTCATGTCGACCGGGTCCCAGTTGACCTCGCTCTGCTTGCGGTAGACCAGGCCGGCCTCGAACAGATCGACGAACAGCGCCTGCTCATGACCGTAATAATCGGGGTCGCAGGTGGCGAACTCACGGCTCCAGTCGATCGCGAAGCCGAGCCGCTTCAGCTGGGCCCGCATCGTCGCGATGTTCGACCGGGTCCATTCCGCGGGATGGATGTTGCGCTCCATCGCGGCGTTTTCCGCCGGCATTCCGAACGCGTCCCAGCCCATCGGATGCAGGACCTCATAGCCCTTCATCCGCCGGTACCGGGCGAGCACGTCGCCCATCGTATAGTTGCGGGCATGCCCGACATGAATGCGCCCCGACGGGTAGGGGAACATCTCCAGCACGTAGGATTTGGGCCGCGCGCTGTCGTCGCGGGCCCGGAAGGTGCCGCGCTCTTCCCAGACTTTCTGCCAGTGGGCATCGGCCTTGAGCGGATTGAAGCGCGATGCCATCGCGGGGTAGGTTCCTCGCTGGAGTTGAGCCCTTAGCCGGCGATCGCGGCGCGCCTGAGGTCGCGGGCGCGGGTCAGGATGATCTCCTCGAGCCGCTGCACCGTCGCCGCGGTGACCGGCGCGTCGATCCACTGGCCGCCCTGCAGCGTCTGCCGCGCCGCGGTGACGCGGAGCGCGTCGGCGCGCAAGTCGCGGTCGAGGATCGCCACGGTGACCTTGGCCCGCTCGGACGGGTTTTGGGGGTTGGCATACCATTCGGTGACGATCACGCCGCCGTTGAATCGGTCTGCGCGAGCGGGGCGAAGGACAGGGTGTCGAGCGCGGCGCGCCACAGATAGGCGTTGACGCCGATCGTGGTCACCTGGCTCGCGGCATGGTCGATCCGGCGGGTCTGGTCCTCGGGGCTGCGGCCGAAGGTCCGGTTGATGTCGTCCCGGACGAACTGGCAGCCGGCAAAGCGAGGCCGGCGGCGGCGAAGAGGCCGAGGGAAGCAAGGCGAGACATGGCGGGTCCTTGGAAACGAAACGGGGTCGGGCGACGTTATAGGGTTCACCGCCCGGGCGGCAAGCGCTCATTGGGAGCGCTCCCGGAGAAAGGCGCGCGCCCGTAGAAATGCTTCATGTCGGCGAAAGCCGGATTGTGTGAATGATGCAACATGAGGGGATGATTCGAGGGCGCCGCTGGCCCGCTTCCTAGGAAAGGCCGGCGAGTCGTACTACATCCCTCAGGCGAGGGGAGACGAGTCTCTTGAGGAAGTGTCGCGCCATCGGGACAGGGAGCGCATCGCTGGCCGCGATCGCGCTGCTGCTCGCGCCCGCTTTGGCCGCGCCTTCCCAGCGGACCAAGGCCTCCCGCCCGACGACCGCGCTCGGCAACCGGCCGGTCGGCGCCTTCACCCCCTCGGTCTCCGATCCCCGCCTCGCCGCCGCTTTGGCGCGCCGCGGCACCGCCGCGCGACTTCCGCTTCACGCCCGTCCGCGGCGCCGGGCGAGCGCAGCCGCGCGCTGCGGGTCGCGGTCCGCGCCCGCGCCGACGGGCCGATCCAGGCGAGCCGCGAGGCCGGTCCCGCCTCCGCTTCGGCGATCTCGGCGAGTCGCGCCGATGTCCTACAATCTCGGCGTCTCGGTCGGCTGGCGCCGCTTCGCCGTGTCGGGCGACGTCGCCCAGTCCGACGGCGGCCTGATCTCGGGCGTGCGCGAATCCGGCGCAGGTCGGGATGAGCTACCGGGCCACCAACCGGCTGACCGGCCGGGTCGCGGTCGCCGCCGAGCGGGCCGAGGGCGCGCAGCGGATCATCGCCGCCGACCAGGCCTATTCGCTCGACGTCGGCGGCGCCTATTCGATCGCCCGCAACGTCGACGTCACCGCCGGCGCCCGCTACCGCATCGCCCGCGACCGGCTCGAGCCGCTCGCCGGCGACGACCGCCGCGACAGCCAGGCCGTCTACATCGGCACCGCCTTCCGCTTCTAGCGGCTCCAGGCGTCGATCCCCGCCCAGCCGTATGCGCCGCGCAGGCGAAGCGCTTGCGCGCGCCTGCGGTCCATGCCGCCCAAAGCGACCACCGGCAGGCGGCGTGCGGCGGCAGAGCCGGCCGAACAGGGCCGGGCCGAGCGCCGCGGCGCCGGGATGGCTGCGGGTGCGGTAGACGGGCGAGAGGAAGATCAGCGCGGCGCCGGCGCGCTCGGCGGCGCGGATTTCCCTGAGGCCGTGCGCCGGCGCGGTCCTGCAGCCCGTCGCCGGGGCCGGCGCCGTGGCTGCCGTCGGCGCCCCACGTCCTTGCCTGCTGCGGCCGGGCCGGCGAGCAGCAGCAGCAGGCCGGCGCGGCGGGCGACCAGGCGGACCTCGCGATAGAGCCGCCAGCGCTCGTCCGCGGGCAGCGAATAGTGACGGAAGACGATGCCGGCCCCGGCGGGCAGGCGGGCGAGGGCATCGAACAGCCGCTCGCCCTGCCTTTCGTCGGTCATCAGCCACTCGCGCGGCAGAGGCTGGCTCCCGTCCATCGCCCTACCTATAGCAGCAGCCATGGCGGAGTCTTCCCTCCAGCGAGGTGCGGGCGCGGATCGCCAAGGCGGCGGCGCTGGCCGGGCGCGAGCCGGACGCGGTGACCCTGATCGCGGTCTCCAAGACCCAGCCGGCCGAAGCGATCGAGGCGCTGATCGCCGAGGGCCAGCGCGACTTCGGCGAGAATAGGGTGCAGGAAGCGCAGGCCAAGTGGCCCGCGCTGCGGGCCCGCATTCCCGGCCTGCGCCTCCACCTGGTCGGCCAGCTGCAGTCCAACAAGGCCGAGGATGCGGTTGCGCTTTTCGACGCCATCCATTCGGTCGACCGCCCATCGCTGGTGAGGGCGCTGGCCAGGGCGATGGACGAAGACCGGGCGCCGGCCCGATTGCTTCGTCCAGGTCAATATCGGCGACGAGCCGCAGAAAGGCGGCTGTCCGGTCGACGGCCTGCCCGCCTTGCTGGAGGAAGCGCGGGCGCTCCCGGTCGTCGGGCTGATGGCGCTGCCTCCGGAAGGGCGTGGAGCCGGCGCCCTATTTCGCACTGCTCGCCAAGCTCGCCCGGCGTCATGGCGTCGCGGGCCTCTCGATGGGCATGTCGGCCGACTTCGAGACCGCGGTGATGTGCGGGGCCACCCATGTCCGCGTCGGCACCGCGCTGTTCGGTTCCCGTGAATGAGGTTCGAAGGCCTGATCTTCGATTTCGACGGCGTGCTGCTCGAAAGCGAGTGGGCCGGCAACGCGCAGATCGCGGCCTGGCTGACCGGGATCGGCCACCCGACCACGGTCGAGGAGGCGATGCGCGAGTTCATGGGCCTGGCCGGGCTCGACTTCGTCGGCGCGATCGAGCGCTGGATCGGCCGGCCCTTGCCCGCCGATTTCCACGCGGCGCGCGCCGAGGAGGATGCCCGCGCGCTGGCCGAGGGGGTCGAGGAAGTGGCCGGCGCGGCCCGGTTCGTCCGCTCGCTGCCGGCCTCGCTGCCCAAGGCGATCTGCTCGTCGAGCTCGACCGCCTGGGTGCGGGGGCCACCTCGCCAATCTCGGCCTCGAAGATGCGTTCGGAGCGATGATCTTCTCCGGGCGCGAGCATGTCGCGCGCGGCAAGCCGGCGCCCGACCTCTATCTCCACGCCGCCGCCGCGCTCGGCGTGCCGATCGGGCGGATCGCGATCATCGAGGATTCGCCGGTCGGCGTCGAAGGCGCGCTCGCCTCGGGCGCCGAGGTGATCGGGCTGGTCGCCGGCCGCCACTGCCTGCCCGGCCATGCCGAGCGGCTCGCCGCGCTCGGCGTCCGCCACATCGCCCGCGATTTCGACGAGGTGGCGCGCGATGCTCGCCTAGAGCTGGTGCCCGCTGCGGTCGCGCTTGGCCGCCAGATAGGCGCGGTTGTGCGCGCTTTCGCCGACTTTCAGCGGCACTCTGCTCGACAACCGTCACCCCCTCCGCCTCCAGCGCCGCCACCTTTGCGGGGATTGTTGGTCAGCAGCCGGATCACGTTCTGCGCCAACTTCGCCAGCATCCGCGCCGCCACCGCGAAGTCGCGCTCGTCGTCCTGGAAGCCGAGCCGGAGATTGGCGTCGACCGTGTCGAAGCCCTGGTCCTGCAGCGCATAGGCCCGGAGCTTGTTGACCAGGCCGATGCCGCGCCCCTCCTGCCGCAGATAGAGCAATATGCCCCAGCCCGAGGCGGCGATCGCGGCGAGCGCGTCCTCGAGCTGCGGCCCGCAATCGCACTTCAGCGAGCCGAGCGCGTCGCCGGTCAGGCACTCGCTGTGCACCCGCACCAGCGGCGGCTCCCCCGAGGGCGCGCCGATCAGCAGCGCGACATGCTCGGCGGTGTCGCCGTCCGCGCGGAAGGCGACGATCTCGCCTTGCTCGGCGAAGCGGTTGGGCAGCCGCGCGCGCGAGACGATGCGCAGGTCGGCGCCGGTGCCGAACGCCATCACCTCGTCGGCCGCGACGCGGGCCTCGGCGGGGCCGTCGCCGCGGGTGAACAGCGCCGGCAGCAGCCCGGCCAGGCGGGCCAGGCGAAGCGCCGCCCGCGCGGTCGGCGGCGAGCAGAGCGGCGCGGTCTGGAACGGCCCCTTGAGCGGCGTCGCCAGATCGAGCGCCGGATCGGCGATGGCGATGGCGGCGTCGAGGTCGATCCAGGGCGCGCGGCGGATCAGCACCGGCTCGGTCGGCAGCGCCTCGCGCTGGTTGGTGAGCTTCAAGGTCGCGGCGCGGTTGCCGGAGATGAGCAGGCTCGCGGGGGCGCCGGCGCCGTCGAACGCGGCCAGCCCCTCGTCGTCGGCGGCCTCGATCGCGAGGAACGAGATGTCGCCGACCGCCACCGGCCAGCCGCGCCGGAGGGCGTCGATCGCGCGGGCGACGTCCCGCGCGCCCATCAGATCGCGAATTCCGTCATCAGCGGGCACATGGTCCGAAGGCCGCGTCCAGGCGCGGCAGGGCTCGTAGACGGTGTGCCGCCTGGCCAGCTTCGCCACGTCTCCCGTCGCCCACATATGGTCGAGCCGGCGGCCGCGGTCGTTCCTGGTCCAGTCGGGCGAGCGGTAGCTCCACCAGGTGTGCAGCCGCTGCGGCGCCGGATAGAAATGGCGGCCGAGGTCGGTCCAGTCGTTGCTCGCCTGCAGCCGGGTCAGCGCCTCGACCTCGACCGGGGTGTGGCTGACCACGTTGATCAGCTGCTTGTGGCTCCACACGTCGCATTCGAGCGGGGCGACGTTGAAGTCGCCGACCATGATCGTCGGGCACGCGCAGCTCTCCGACCAAAGCGTCATCCGCTCGAGGAAATCGAGCTTCTGGCCGAATTTCGGGTTGAGCGCGCGGTCCGGTATGTCGCCGCCGGCCGGCACGTAGACATTCTCCAGCCGCACCCCGCAGTCGAGCCGTACGCCGACATGGCGGGCCTCGCCATTGGCCTGCCAGTCGTTGCGCGCCTCCTCGCGCATCGGCACCTTCGAGGCGATGGCGACGCCATGGTGCATCGGCTGGCCGCAGATGATGATGTGGTTGTAGCCCAGCCGCCGGAACAGGCCCTCGGGGAACTCGCAGTCGCGGACCTTGGTCTCCTGCAGGCAAAGGATGTCGGGCGTTTCCTCGACGAGGAAGCGCTCGACGATGTCGGTGCGGGCGCGGATCGAGTTGATGTTCCAGGAGGCGATCTTCAGGGTCGATGACATGGGCGCGGGCTTAGCGGCAGCGATGCGGCCTGTCGATGCGCCAGCGGCGGCGGCCGGACATGGAAGGGCCCCCGCTCCGGGGGCGTGGAGCGAGGGCCCACCAAGCGTTGTTACGCGAGGTCAATTGCGGCGGCCCGTCCGGGCAACAGGGGGAAAACCCGTGCGAACCCTCCGCAATTGCAGGGTGCAGTCTAGAGGCCGTCACCTGTCGCCCACATGAACGGGGATTCAGCCGCGCGGGCCGCGCCGGGTCGGGTTGCGATAGGTGAAGGCGCTGTCCGCGACCGGCACGTTGAACCGCTGGTTCGAGAGGCGGACCGTGGTGAGGTGGTTCTGGGCGTCGCGCGTGTTCCAGCCTTGCAGGATCAGGCCGGCGGGGGCGCCCGGCACCTTGGCGAAGGCGACGGTGATCGTCCCGAACTCGCGGCGCCGCGGGTCGCGGGCCTCGATCATCAGCACCTGCGCGTCGTCGCGCACCACACGGCCATAGCGGCCCAGATCCTGGCTGGGGTCGAGCAGCACCGACAGCGGGGAATCGTTGATCGGCCAGCGCTGGCGCTGCCCCACCTCGTAATCGATGAAGGTGAGCGCGCGGCCGTCGCCGACGATCAGCATGTTGGCGCTGCGGCCATAGTCGAAGCGGATCCGCCCCGGCCGCTTGATGGTCAGCGTGCCGCCGAGGCTGCGGCCGCGCCGGTCGGTCTGGGTGAAGCCCGCGGTCATCGTGTCGACCGCGCGCAGGTGCGCCTGCACCTGGGCGAGCCCGCTCGGTGCCTGGGCGACGAGCGCGGCGGGCGCGGCAAGGGCGATGGCTAGGCCGAGGGCGCGAAGGCGCAACATGGGAAATCCTTCCGTCAGATCCGAGAAACCGGCGCCGCTTTCGCCCGCGCCCCTTGAATGCCTCGTGAACCTAGCGGTTCCGGGCCTCTCAGACCAGCGGCCGCCCTTCGGGGTCGACCAGCACCTCGCGGCGGCCGACATGGTCGGGGGCGCTGACCACGCCCTCCTTCTCCATCCGCTCGATCAGCCGGGCGGCGTTGTTGTAGCCGACGCGGAGCTGGCGCTGCAGATAGGAGGTCGAGGCCTTCTGGCTCTCGGCGACGACCTGCACCGCCTTGCGGAACAACTGCGTTTCGGCGTCGTCCTCGCCGAGCGGCTGGCCTTCGAACATATAGCCGCCGTCCTCGGGCTCCTCGGTGACCGCCTGGACGTAGTCGGGCGACCCTTGCGCGCGCCAGAAGTCGGCGACCGCGCGCACCTCCTCGTCGGAGACGAACGGGCCGTGCACGCGGGCGATCTGCTTGCCGCCGGGCATGTAGAGCATGTCGCCCTTGCCGAGCAGCTGCTCGGCGCCCTGCTCACCCAATATGGTGCGCGAATCGATCTTCGAGGTGACCGAGAAGGAGATGCGGGTCGGCAGATTGGCCTTGATGACCCCGGTGATGACGTCGACCGAGGGGCGCTGGGTCGCCATGATCAGGTGGATGCCGGCGGCGCGCGCCTTCTGCGCCAGCCGCTGGATCAGGAACTCGACCTCCTTGCCGGCGGTCATCATCAAATCGGCGAGCTCGTCGACCACCACCACCACCTGCGGCAGCACCTCGTAGTCGAGCTCCTCCATCTCGTAGCGCGGCTGGCCGGTCTCGGGGTCGTAGCCGGTCTGGACGCGGCGGCCGAGCGGCTGGCCCTTCATCTTCGCCTCGCGGACCTTGGCGTTGAAGCTGGACAGCTGCCGCACGCCGACCGAGGCCATCATCCGGTAGCGCTCCTCCATCTGCTCGACCGTCCATTTGAGCGCGCGGATCGCCTTGGCGGGCTCGGTGACGACCGGGGAGAGCAAGTGCGGAATGTCGTCATAGACGCTGAGCTCGAGCATCTTCGGATCGATCAGGATCATTTTGCACTGCTCCGGCGTCAGCCGGTAGAGCAGCGACAGGATCATGCAGTTGAGGCCGACCGACTTGCCCGATCCGGTGGTGCCGGCGACCAGCAGATGCGGCATCGGCGCCAGATCGGCGACCACCGGATCGCCGGCGATGTTCTTGCCGAGGATGATCGGCAGCTGCGCGACCTGGTCCTCGAACGCCGGGCTGGCGATCAGCTCGGAGAGGATCACCATCTCGCGCTTGGCGTTGGGCAGCTCGATGCCGATCACGCTGCGGCCCGGGATGGTCGCGACCCGGGCCGACAGCGCCGACATGTTGCGGGCGATGTCGTCGGCCAGCTGGATGACCCGGCTCGCCTTGATGCCGCTGGCCGGCTCGAGCTCGTACATGGTCACCACCGGGCCGGGGCGGACCTCGACGATCTCGCCCTTCACCGAAAAATCGTCGAGCACGGATTCGAGCAGGCGGGCGTTGCGCTCGAGCGCCGCCTTGTCGAGCACGATGTTGGTGGCCGGGGGCGGCGGGTTCAGCAGGTCGACCGAGGGCAGGGCGTAGCTGTCGCCGAGCGCCAGCGAGGGCTGGCGCTCGCGCAGCGGCCGGCGCGCCGCGCCCTGCGCCGGTACCGGGTCGGCGATGAGCGGCCCCCGCGACGGTGTCGGCGGGGCGACCGGCGCGCGGGCCGGGCGGTCGGCGGGGCTCGGCAGCTCGTCCGCGTCCGCCGCCGCGGCGGCGCGGAGCCGGCGGGCTGCCAGCCAGCGGCGCTCCTCGGCGGTGAGCCCGAGGCTGAGGATGCACAAGGCGAGCCCGACCGCGGCGCAGAGCGCGATGATCGCGATGCGGAACGGCGCGGCGATGGCGGCGTCGCCGATCAGCCCCAGCCCGGAATCGATCAGCCCGGCCAAAGCAAGACCGAGACCGCCGCCCCAGCCGGCCGGCAGGCCCTTGACCGCGCCCCCCGCGAACAGGCCCGCGGCGGCGCCGACCAGGACGATGCCGAGCAGGGTGAGGGCCAGCGCGCGCAGCCAGCGGCCCGCCTCGCTGCCGCGGGCCAGGCGCAGGCCCAGCACCAGGACCAGCGGCAGGATCAGGCCGATGGGCGGCCCGGCAAGGGTCAGCAGCAGGTCCGAGGTCCAGGCGCCGGCGCTGCCCATCCAGTTGCCGACCGGCCCGCCCGCATCGGTGTTGAGCGACGGGTCGCTGGGCCGGTAGCTGACCAGGGCGACCAGCGCGAACAGCGCGGCAAGGCAGATCGCGACGCCGCCGAGGAAACCGCCGGTGCGACGCGCGGCCCGCCTCGAGCCCTCGCGCCATTGTCCGAGGCGTCCGGATCGGCCGTTCTGTGCTGACGTCGCCGCCATTCGCTGTGCCCCAAATGTTCCCCGATCCCCTCATGCGCCCTCGCGGACTCCCGGGTCAAGCGCTTGGCGTTGCGGCGGGGCAACGCTAGGGCAAGGAAATGGAGCGCGCGGACGTCCTCATCCTCGGCGGCGGTCTGGTCGGGCTCACCCTGGCGATCGCGCTCGGTCGGCACGGCCTCGCCGCCACCGTGATCGACCCCGCCGAGCCGGAAAAGCAGGTCGCGCCGAGCTATGACGGCCGCGCCACCGCGATCTCGAGCTCGTCGTGGCGCATGCTCGAGGCGATCGGCGTCGCCGAGCGGCTCGAAGGCGTCACCTCTCCGATCCGGGCGATCCGGGTCAGCGATGGCCTGAAGCCGGGCGGCATCCTGTTCGAGCCGGATGACGATGACCCGCTCGGCATCATGGTCGAGAACCGCCTGTTGCGCGCCGCCCTGCGCGACACCGCACTCGGCGCGGAGCGGGTCCGGCTGCTGATGCCCGCCCGGCCGGCCGAGACCGTCCGCGACGCGCACGGCGCCCGCGTCGCGCTCGCTGATGGCCGCCTCGCCGCGGCGCCATTGCTGGTCGGCGCCGAGGGTCGTAACTCGCCGATGCGCGAGGCGGCCGGCATCGCGCTCGCCCAGTGGCGCTACGACCATGAGGCGATCGTCGCCACCGTCGCCCACGAAAAGTCGCACGAGCATGTCGCCTACGAGATCTTCTATCCCGACGGCCCGTTCGCGATCCTGCCGATGCTGGCCGGCGACGACGGCCGGCCGCGCTCGGCGATCGTCTGGTCGGTCGAGGCCCGCCACGCCGCGGCCACGTCGGCCCTGCCCGACCGCGCGCTGGCGCATGAGATCGAGCAGAGGATGGGCGGCTTCCTGGGCGCGGTGGCGCTGGCCGGGCCGCGCTGGCGCTATCCGCTCGGCTTCCATCATGCGGCCCGGATCACCGCCGAGCGCCTGGCCCTGATCGGCGATGCCGCGCACGGCATCCATCCGATCGCCGGCCAGGGTCTCAATCTCGGCTTTCGCGACGCCGCCGCCTTGGCCGAGGTGCTGGTCGAGGGCGCCCGGCTCGGCCTCGACCTGGGCGATGCGCAATTGCTCGCCCGCTACGAGCGCTGGCGCAGCCTCGACACGCTGATGGTGGCGATGGCGACCGACACGCTGACCCGGCTCTACGGCGTCCCGGGCCGCGCCGCCTCCGCGCTCCGCCGCTTCGGCATGGGCGCGGTGCAGCGGATCGGCCCGCTTGAAGGACCGGCTGATGGCCGAAGCGCGGGGCGAATCGGGCGAGCTGCCGCTGCTGCTGCGCGGCCTGCCGATCTAGGCCAGCCAAGCCTTCATTGCAGCGTTTCCGGGCCGTCGGCGCCGCCCGGCGCCATGCGCTGGAACTGCATGAACTGGACGAGCAGGTCGGCGCGGACCGCGAGGTCGGCCGCTTCGAGCAGCGCCTGCTTGGAGCCGACGTCGAGGGGCGCGATCTGGGCGATGCCGTTGACCAGCATCTCGTCGTCGAGCCGCGACACCGAATCCCACTCGACCATATAGCCGAGCGCGTCGGCATAGCGCCGCGCCTCGCGCTCGACCTCGGCGCGCTGGGCGATGCCGAGCACCTGATCCACCTCCTCATGGAAGCCGCTCCGGTCCGCGTCGATCTGGCGATAGGGCGTGTCGACCTCGGCCTCGCGGGCGATGCGGAAGCGGCTGAGGCCCTCGAGCACGATGTTGAAGCGGCCGTCGTCGAGCTCGTCGAAGCCGGCGATCCGTCCGATGCAGCCGATTTCGAACAAGGCGGGAGGCTCCTCCGCATCCTTGGGCTGGATCATCGCGATCAGCCGGTCGCTGGCCAGCGCGTCGCGGGTCATCGCCCGGTAGCGCGGCTCGAAGATGTGCAGCGGCAGCTGGCTGCGGGGGAAGAGCAGGGCTCCGGCGAGCGGAAAGATCGGCACCCGGAGGAGGGCGTTTTCCATCAGCCGAACAGGATGGCGCTGAGCCGCCGCCGTTGCGCGCCCGCCCAGGGATCCTCGAGGCCGACCGCTTCGAGGATCTGCAGCAGCCGCTTGCGCGCTGCGCCCTCGTTCCACTCGCGGTCGCGCCCGATGCTCTCCAGCAGCTGGTCGGCGGCGGCGTCGCGATTGCCCGCCGCCATCAGCGCACCGGCAAGGTCGAGCCGCGCCTGGTGATCGTCTGGATCGCGCGCGACCCTGGCCTCGAGCTCGGCCGTCTCGCCGGCCGGCGCCGCCTCGGCCAGCGCCAGTGCCGAGCGGGCGCGGGCGACCGCCGGGTCCTTGTCGGCCTTCTCGGGAACCTTCGCCAGCGCCTCGCGCGCCTCCTCGAGCTGGCCCGCGGCGATCAGCGCGCGCGCCAGCCCGGCAATCACCTCCGGATGCTCGGGAGCCATCTCGAGGATCTGCTGGAAAATGTTGGCGGCGCGGGCGGCGTCGCCCTCGCCCAGCACCTGCTCGCCCATCGCGATCAGCGGCTCGATCTCGGCTTCCTTCTTCTGCACCTCGCCCTCGACCGGCAGCTGGGCGAGTATCTGGTCGAGCGCGCCGGTCAGCTGGCCTTCGGTGCGCGCCGAGGAGAGATCGGCGACCGGCTGACCCTGGAAGATGGCATAGACGGTCGGGATCGACTCGATGCGGAACTGGGCCGCGATCATCTTGTCCTTGTCGACGTCGATCTTGACCAGCTTGACGCCGCGGTCGGCATAAGCGGCGGCAACCTTTTCGAGCAGCGGCGCCAGCTGCTTGCACGGGCCGCACCAATCCGCCCAGAAATCGAGCAGCACCAGCGAGGTCATGCTCGGCTCGATGACCTCGCGGCGGAACCGCTCGACCGCCTCGCGCTCGGCTTCCGAGAGCCCCAATGTCGCCACCTGATCGTCTCCGCAATTCGTTCGAGCCGCCCTATGTGGGAAAGCGGCCCCGTCTGCCAAGCCTAGAAGGGCCGCACGATCACCAATACGACGATGATCGCGGTGGCAACGCCCGGAATCTCGTTCATGATCCTCAGCGTCCGGCCGCTGGCCGGCCGCGCGCCCTGCTCGAGCTTCCTGCCATAGTCGATCAGCCAGCCGTGATAGCCCGACAGGGCGACCACGACGGCGAACTTGGCGAGGAACCAGCCCTGGCTCCAGGCGCCGGTCATGTAGGCCAGCGTCAGGCCGAACACCCAGACCAGCACCATCGAGGGGGTGATGATGATCTGCCGCAGCTTGCGCTCGCGCTCGAGCCACTTCTTCTCCTCGGCCGAGCCTGGCGGCGTCTCCTGATGGTAGACATAATAGCGCGGCAGCATGAACAGGCCCGCGATCCAGAAGATCACGAAGATGAGATGGCCGGCCTTGATCCAGGCGTAGGTCATGATCAGCGCGGTTCCCAGATCATAGGGCAAGGCCGGCTCCGGCACTCCCGCCGCCGCGCACCAGCGCGACCAGCCGCTCGACATGGGCGATCGGGGTTTCCTTGACGATGCCGTGACCGAGGTTGAAGATGTGCGGCCTCCCTTCGAAG
The DNA here is from genome assembly GCA_963826805.1 of uncultured Alphaproteobacteria bacterium. Taxonomy (GTDB): domain Bacteria; phylum Pseudomonadota; class Alphaproteobacteria; order Sphingomonadales; family Sphingomonadaceae; genus Allosphingosinicella. The sequence continues at coordinate 1,196,429 of CAWGYE010000005.1, read as the reverse complement.
CAGGATAGGATGCGCTGGACCGCGCTTTCAAGCGCCGCGCCGCCGGCGAGCAAAGCGAGCGGATCGAGATTGCCCTGGATCGGCAGGCCTTCGGGCAGTGCGCCCACCGCCCAGACCGGATCGACGGTCTCGTCGAGCCCGATCGCGTCCACCCCGGTCTCGCGCGCAAAAGCGGCGAGCTTCGCGCCGGCGCCCTTGGGGAAGCCGATCACGGGTGCCTGCGGGTGCCGGGCTTTCAGCGCCGCGACGATCCGCGCGGTCGGGGCAATGACCCATTGCTCGAACTGCGCCGGCGACAGGCTGCCCGCCCAGCTGTCGAACAGCTGCACCGCGTCGGCGCCGGCCGCGAGCTGCCCGGACAGATAGTCGATGGTCGTCTCGGCGATGGCATCGACGATCGCGCCGAACGCCTTGGGATCGGCATAAGCGAGCGAGCGCGCCTCGGCCTGATCGCGGCTGCCCTCGCCCGCCACCATATAGGTCGCGACCGTCCAGGGGCTGCCGGCAAAGCCCAGCAGCGTCGTTTCGGGGGCGAGCGCGGCTCTGACGTTCTCCACAGTGCGGTAAATGGGCTCCAGCCGGGCCGGCGCCGGCTCCAGCGCGGCGAGCGCGGCATCGACCAGGGGCGGCGACAGGCGCGGCCCTTCGCCCGCCGTGAAGCTCAGCTGCTGGCCCAGCGCATGCGGCACGATCAGAATGTCGGAAAACAGAATCGCCCCGTCGAAGCCGAAGCGCCGGACCGGCTGGAGGGTGATCTCGGCCGCCGCGTCGGAATCGTAGACCAAGGCGAGGAAGCCGCCCTTCTCCGCCCGCAACGCGCGATATTCGGGCAGGTAACGCCCCGCCTGGCGCATCATCCAGATCGGAATTCTGCCCGGATTTTCGCCTCTTAGGACGCTGAGCAGGAGCTTTTCGGGGGGACGCGTCAAGGCAGGGGGCTCCGCTCTCTTATCTTCCTATTATGATTCTAAGAGAGTTTGTTGAGGTTAGTAGAGGCAGGCGGAGCGGGGTTTATTGCTTCGCACAAATTTTGCCAACAGCTTGACTCCGCGCGACTCGCGGCACTCTGCGGAGTCGCGCCAGCCATCCCCGCGATCCACAGCATGGGGGCGGATCTTTTCCGCTGTTCGCCGCGCTGTGGATGGTTCGGCGCGGGCTCTTGGCGAATCCTGTCCTTGAGTTTGCCCCGAGCCTTCCGCTAGCGCTTTCCCCATGTTTTTCCACAGGCCCGAGCGGCGGTGAAGCAACTCCACCTGCACCTGCTGTCGGATTCGACCGGCGAGACGCTCGACATGGTGGCCAAGGCCTGCCTCGCCCAGTTCGACACGGTCGAGGCGCTCCACCATTTGTGGCCGATGGTCCGCTCCGAAGGCCATCTCGACCGTGTCCTCGAGGATGTCGAGCGCCGGCCCGGGCTGGTCCTCTACACCGTCGTCAACCCGACCATCCGCCGCGACCTCGAGCGCAAGTGTCGGCGCCGTGGCATCCATGCGGTGCCGGTGCTCGATCCGGTGATCGACGCGCTGGCGGCGTTCAGCGGCGAGCAGGCCAAGGGCCGCGCCGGACGGCAGCACGCGCTCGACGCGGCCTATTTCGCGCGGGTCGACGCGATCCAGTTCACCATCGCCCATGACGACGGCGTCGGCGCGGAGAATTGGGAGGAGGCGGACGTCGTCCTCGCGGGCGTGTCCCGCACCTCGAAGACCCCGACCAGCATCTATCTCGCCAATCGCGGCTTCAAGGTCGCCAACGTGCCGCTGGTGCCCGAGTCGCCGCCGCCGGCCAACCTGTTCGCCCTCCACCACCCGATGGTGGTCGGCCTCACCACCAATATCGAGCGGCTGATCCAGATCCGCCGCAACCGGCTGCTGTCGCTGAACCAGGCGCCGGAGACCGATTATGTCGATGTCGAGGCGGTCAATGCCGAGCTCGCCTTCGCCCGGCGCCTGTTCGCCGACAATGGCTGGCCGGTGATCGACGTCACCCGCCGTTCGATCGAGGAGACCGCGCTGGCGATCGTCAAGCTTTGCACCGAGCGGGCGGAGCAGGCGGCCGGGTGAGGCTGTTGCTGGCCTCGCAGAGCATGGCACGCCGCCGCATGCTGGAGGCGGCCGGCGTCGCCTTCGAGCCGGTTGTCGTCCCGCTCGACGAGGAGGAGGCCAAGGCCGGCCTGGCCGCCGCCGGCTTCGAGCCCCGCGATCTCGCCGAGATGCTCGCCGAGATGAAGGCGAAGAGCGTCGCCGCCGCGCCCGACGCGCTGGTGATCGGCGCCGACCAGGTGCTCGAGCTCGACGACGGCACCATGCTGAGCAAGCCGGGCTCGCGCGCGGAGGCGCTGGCGCAGCTCAGGAGGCTGAGCGGGCAGACCCACTATCTCCACTCCGCCGCCGTGGTGGTCGAGCGTGGCGAGCGGGTCTGGGGCGAGACCGAGACCGTGGCGATGGACGTCCGCCCGCTCGGCGGCGCGTTCCTCGAGGCCTATCTCGACGCCGAAGATGAGCATGTCCGCGCGAGCGTCGGCGGCTATCGGATCGAGGGCATGGGCGCGCAATTGTTCGAGGAAGTCGAGGGCAGCCATTTCGCCGTGCTCGGCCTGCCGCTGCTGCCGCTGCTCGCTTACCTGCGCGAGCGCGGCCTGCTGCTCGACTGATGGGCGTGCCTTATGCCGAGGTGATCGGCGATCCGATCGCCCATTCCAAATCGCCGGCCATTCACAAATTCTGGCTGGAGAAGCTCGGCATCGAGGGGGATTACCGGGCGGTCCGCGTTTCGCCGCCCGAGCTCCCTGCCTATCTGGCGGCACGGCGGCGCGATCCCGATTGGCGCGGCTGCAACGTCACCATGCCCAACAAGCAGGCGATCGTTCCGTTGCTCGACGAGGTCTCGCCGCCGGCCTGGGCGATCAATTGCGTGCTCCCGAAAGCGGACCGCCTGACCGGGACCGACACCGACACCGACGGTGTCCGGGAGGCCACCGCGCACTGGACCATCGAGGCGCCCGGCACCCTTTGCCTGATCGGCGCGGGCGGCGCGGCGGGCGCCTTTCTCGCCTCGATCGACGTCGCCTGCTGCTTCGACTACCGGCTGATCGTGCGGGACCGGGCCAAGGGTGCGCGGCTGATGGCGAAGCTGGACATGGCCGAGGCGGCGTTCACTTTCGAGGAGGCGGAGCAGGCCATCGAAGGATGCATCGGCGTCGTCAACGCCAGCCCGCTCGGCATGACGGGATTCCCGCCAATGCCGGAGCAAGTCCTCGCCAGCCTTTGCGGCGTGGGCCCGAGCGGATATGCGCTCGACATGGTCACGTCACCCGCCGATACCCGCTTCCTGCAGTCCGCCAGGGAGGCGGGGCTGCTCGCGACCGACGGCTTGACCATGCTGATCGGGCAGGCGCGCGCCGCCTTTGCCCTGTTCTTCGGCCATCGGCCGACGAAGGCTTGCGACGCGGCGCTGAGGGAGATGCTCGGCCGATGATCACGCTCGGCCTCACCGGATCGATCGGCATGGGCAAATCGACCGTGGCGCGGATGTTCGCGGAGGAGGGCGTTCCGGTGTTCGATTCGGATGCCGTGGTGCACCGCCTCCAGGGTCCGGAAGGTGCGCTGGTCGCCGCGATCGAGGCCGCCTTCCCCGGCACGACCGGCCCGAAGGGGGTGGACCGTACCGCCCTGGCCGAGCGGGTGCTGGCCGAGCCGGAGGCGCTGCGGCGGCTCGAGGCGCTGATCCATCCGGCGGTGGCGCGCGAGCGGGAGAAATTCCTCGACGGGCATACCGACGCGCCCGCGGTCGTGCTCGACATCCCCCTGCTGTTCGAGAAGGGGCTGGAGGACAGCGTCGACAGGATCGCGGTGGTCTCCGCCGATGCGGAGGTGCAGCGGCTGCGTACGTTGGCCCGGCCGGGGATGACCGCGGAAAAATATCTGCGCATCCTCTCCCACCAGCTGCCCGACGCCGACAAGCGCGCCCGCGCCGATTTCGTCATCCCCACCGATTGTTCGCTGGACGAAACAAGGGCTTCGGTTCGCCGCATCCTCGCTTGCCTCGCGGCAAACGGGGATTCATAGGGGGGCGATGCGGGAAATCGTCTTCGACACCGAGACCACCGGTCTGAGCCCCCTCAATGGCGACCGGATCGTCGAGATCGGCTGCGTGGAGCTCGACAACAAGGTCGAGACCGGGCGGACCTTCCACTCCTATTTCAACCCCGGCCGGCCGATGCCGAGCGACGCCGAGGCGGTGCACGGCCTCTCCGACCGCTTCCTCTCCGACAAGCCGGCCTTCGGTGACGTCTGCGAGGAGCTGCTCGCCTTCATCGGCGAATCCCCGATGGTCGCGCACAATGCGAGCTTCGACTTCGGCTTCATCAACCACGAGCTAGGGGGGTGCGGCCGGTCGAGCGTGTGCATGTCGCGGATGATCGACACGCTCGCCCTCGCCCGTCAGAAATTCCCGGGCGCCAAGCACAGCCTCGACGCGCTCTGCACCCGCTTCGGCGTCGATCGCTCGCAACGGATCAAGCATGGGGCGCTGCTCGACGCGCAGCTGCTCGCCCAAGTCTATGTCGAGCTGACCGGCGGCCGCCAGATCGGCCTCGGCCTGGTCGCCCAGCTGATCGAGGAGGGCAGCGGACAGGCCGAATCGCCCGCCGAGCGGGGCGCGGTGCTGACCGTCACGGTCCGGCCCGCGCGTCCGCATGCACCGAGCGAGGAGGAGCTGGCCCGTCATGCCGCCTTCCTGGCGACGATCCGCGACCCGATCTGGAACCGCCTCTAGGCACGGTAATCGAGCCGGTTGACCTTGGCGGCGGACGCGCCCACATGCGCGGTCAAGGCCATTGGAGACGAAGATGGACATCCGGGTCTCGGGTCATCAGATCGATACCGGCGAGGCATTGAGACAGCAGGTGGACGACAGACTCCACGCCATTGCCGAAAAATACTTCTCCCGCGCCATTTCCGCCCAGGTGACCTTCGGCAGGGGGCCGTACGACCACAGCTTCACCTGTGACATCGTCGCCCACGTTCCCCAGGGCGTGGTGCTGAAGGGCTCGGCCGGCGCCGCGCTCGCGCCGGCGGCGTTCGAGCAGGCGGCCGACCGGATCGAGAAGCAGCTCCGGCGCTACAAGCGCCGGCTGAAGGATCGCCACGCCCAGGCCGCGCACGCGGTGGCGGCGCTGGATGCCGGCTACACCGTGTTCGCGCCGCCGCCCGAGGAAGAGGAGCCGGTCGATCATCCGCCGGTCGTGGCCGAGACCAAGGTCGACATCCCGGTCGCCTCGGTTTCCGATGCGGTGATGCTGCTCGACCTGCGCAACACCAACGCGCTGATGTTCCGCAACAGCGGCACCGGCGCGTTCAACATGGTCTACCGACGAGGCGACGGCACGATCGGCTGGGTCGAGCCCGCGCGCGACGGGCCGTAACGCCCTCCCCGCCACCCGAACTCCCCCCTCTTGAGGAAGCGGCAAGAGCTTCCACCCGGTGCCCTGAATGAGCGATCTTTCCGACATCCTGTCCGACAAGGCGATCGATGCCGATCTCGTCGCCGCCAACAAGAAGGGGCTGTTCCAGCAGCTCGCCGCGGCGGCAGCGAAGCTCACCGGCCTTCCCGCCAAGAGCATCGCGGCCTCGCTGACCGCGCGCGAGAAGATCGGCTCGACCGGCTTCGGCGGCGGCGCCGCGATCCCGCACGGCAAGATCGAGGGGCTCGACCGGGTGTTCGGCTATTTCGCCCGCCTCGAGACTCCGGTCGACTTCCAGTCGATCGACCGCCTGCCGGTCGACCTCGTCTTCCTGCTGCTGTCGCCGCCCGATGCCGGCGCCGACCATCTGAAGGCGCTGGCGAGGGTCAGCCGCCTGTTCCGCGACCCGCAGGCGGTCGCGAAGCTGAGGGGCGCGCGCTCGAAGGACGCGCTCTACGCGCTGCTCGCCGGCGCGGAAGCGCGCGATGCCGCCTGACGCGCGGCCGGGCGGCGAGGCGGCGCACTTCCGCGCCCTCGAATCGCTGTACCGCGCCGCCGCGATCAACGCCCTGTTCGACTCGCGGATCGAGATCGACCGAGCCGGGGCGCGCGCGAATCCGGTTCGAGGTCGCACCGGACACCTTCCACGCCGCCGGCGCGGCGCACGGCACGCTCTATTTCAAGATGATGGACGATGCCGCCTTCTACGCCTGCAATTCGATGGTCAGCGACCGCTTCCTGCTGACCACCGCCTTCAATCTCGTCTTCACCCGGCCGCTGAAGGCGGGGCCGGTGCTCGCCGAGGGACGCTGGGTGAGCGGCCGTCGCCGCGTCTTCGTCGGCGAGGCGCGGCTGCTCCTGCCCGACGGCGAGGAAGCGGCGCGCGGGACGGGTACGTTCATGCGCTCGCACATCCCCCTGTCGAGCCTGGACGGCTACCGGCCCGGCTGATGCCGCAACGGCTGGCAAGCTCGGTGCTGGTGTCGGCGCTGCTGCGCCGGGCGCAGCAGGAGGGAGGGTTCGGCGCGGTCCTCGCCAAGGGCGATCCGACCGCCGGCGCGGTGACGGTGATTCTGGCCGAACGGGGCAGCAGGGCGTGCGTGCTGGAGCGGCTGCTGCAGCCCGACGGCCGCTATGCCTGGGAAGAATCGCGCCAGACGGTCGACGATGAGGAGCAGTTCCGCGCCTTCCTGGAGCGGCGCCGGAAATATGACCCGGACCTGTGGATCCTGGAACTGGATATCGCGTCCCCCGAACGGTTCGCCGCTGAAATGAACGCCGTTGGTTGACCCTTAACCCAGCGCGGGCCAAGCGCCGAGTCAGCACTTCAAGCGCACGAGCCAAGGCCGCCGTCAGGCACCCAACGGGAGCAGCGGCCGACGCGAGTCGGGGGGCGATCAGGGTGGCTTCTCCACCCGCGTACGATCAGTCAACCGCCCAAGAACGAGTTTCAATGCGACGCACCGTTCGCGCCGCGGCCTGGACCGCGGCAGCCCTCAGCATTTGCACGGCCGGCGCGCTTGCCGGCCCGTCCATCGCCTTTGAGGCCGATCCGGCCCCGGCGGTCTCCTACACCGAACATGCCGGGACCCGGCTGACCGCGGCCAATCTCGGCCTCAACGACCTCACCGACCCCGCCCCTGAGGCGGAGAGCGCCGACCCGGCTGCTCCGGTCGCCACCCACGCCGTCGCACCCGTCGTTCCGGAGAGCTTCCTGAACGAGGAGCCGGCACCGCGCTCGCAGCGCCCGCTCGCCGACCTGGTCGGCGACTATTCCGGCAGCACCATCTCGGATCCCGAGGCCGAATGCCTCGCTCGCGCCGTCTATTGGGAATCGAAGGGCGAGCCGCTCGCCGGGCAGCTCGCGGTCGCCGAAGTGATCATCAACCGGGCCGAATCGGGCCGCTTCGCGTCGACGCTCTGCGGCGTGGTCCGCCAGCCGGCGCAATTCTCGTTCGTCCGCCGCGGCTATATCCCGCAGCCGCCCTCGGCCTCGCGCGACTGGCGGATCGCGGTCGCGATCGCCCAGATCGCGCTGCAGGATCTCGCCGACGGCGCGGCGCCGCGCGCGCTCTACTTCCACGCCCGCCGGGTCAACCCGGGCTGGCGGCGGACGCGGGTGGCGACGGTGGGGAACCACGTCTTCTACCGCTAGGACGCTTTTCTTCGTTCCCGTTTCATTCTAGCCTCGGGGGATGGCGACATCGCCCGAGTTCGAGCCTTTGCTTCAACGACGCGCCGCTGGCCGCGCGCGATGTCGCGCGCGGCGTCGCGCGCCTGTTCTTCAGGGGCGACATGTTCGCCTTGTGCGAAGTGCCGCTGCCCAACGGGCGCCGCGCCGACATGGTCGCGATCGACGCCCGCGGCCAGATCGTCATCGTCGAGATCAAGGTGTCGCGCGCCGACCTGATCGGCGACGGCAAATGGTGCGACTATCTCGATTATTGCGACCTGTTCTACTGGGCGGTGCCGGCCGGCTTCGGTCTCGACCCGTTCGACGGCGACGCGCTCGGCCCCGATTGCGCCGGGCTGATCGTCGCCGACCGCTACGATGCCGAAGTGGTGCGCCAGGCGCCGTGCCGGCCGCTCGCCGCCGCCCGGCGCAAGGCGGAGACGCTCCGCTTCGCCCGCCGCGCGGCGCGCCGGCTCGCCGGCGGTCTGGATCCGGGGCTCGCCGGCCTGGACTAGCGCGGGCTGGGGCCCGTCACGGGCTGCCGGGACCGCCGCGCTGCCGCCTGCTCGAGCTCGCGCAGGATCGCCGCTGCGCGGCTGTCCTGCCGGGCATAGTCGATCGGCGAATTGCCGCTGACATGGTCGGTCTGATTCGGATCGGCGCGGCCGGCGATCAGCAGCCGGACCATCGGCAGATCGCGCCGCTGCACCGCGAAAATGAGCGGGGTCTCGCCCCGGTTGTTGCCGAGATTGGCGTTGGCGCGTCCCGCGAGCAGCTCCCGCGCCCCGTCGTACCAGCCGATCTGGGCGGTGAGGATCAGCGGCGTGGTGCCGTCGTTGCTCTGGATGTCGGGGCGTGCGCCGCGACCGAGCATGAACGACAGCCAGGTGAGGTCCCGGCCCCGTGCCAGAATGTGCAGCGCGCCTTCGCCGGTGCTCGAATCCCGGTGATTGATCGCGGTCGAGCTTGGACTGGCAAGAAGCCGCTCGGCGGTGGCCCCGTCACGCTCGCGCACCGCCTTCAGGAAGGTGAAGCCGTCCGAGAAGCTCTGCGCCGCGAGCGGAACGGCGACCAGGGCGAATGCGACGGCCGCCAGCTTCAACACCCATGCCTTTGCCATCGCGCGTTTGCATCCCTTCGCTATTCGGCTTGATCGCAGCGCCTTAGCAAAGCAAGGCTGTGGCTGTCATGAACGAATGCGCCCCTTGCCGGCGAGGACGTTTGCCGGTGCTGCTGCCGGCGCTCCTCCTTGCCGCCTGCATGCAGGCCCCGGCCGAGGCGCCGCCGCTGCAGGGCGCGAGGATGGGCGGCGCGTTCACCCTTACCGACCAGAACGGGCGGCGAGTCAGCGATCGGGATTTCGCCGGGCGCTACCGGCTGGTCTATTTCGGCTTCACCTTCTGTCCCGACGTCTGCCCGGTCGACATGCAGGTGATCGGCGCCGGCCTGCGCCGGTTCGAGGCCGAGGCGCCCGCCCGCGCCGCGCGGATCCAGCCGGTCTTCATCAGCGTCGATCCGGCCCGCGACACGCCGGGCGTGCTGCGGACCTTCGTCGCCGCCTTCCATCCCCGCTTCGTCGGGCTCACCGGCAGCGAGGAGGAGATCGCGCGGACGGCGCGCGCCTACGGCGTCTTCTACGAACGCGCCCCCGCGGGCACCGGCGGCGGCTACAACGTCAATCACAGCCGGATGATCGTGCTCTACGGTCCGGAGGGCCAGCCGATCGCGATCGTGCCGCACGACCGCGGCCCGCCAGGCGTGGCGGCCGAGCTCGAGCGGTGGGTGCGATGAGGGAACGTTTCTGGGAGGAGCCGATCGAGAGCCTCAACCGGGAGGAATGGGAGGCGCTGTGCGACGGCTGCGGCAAATGCTGCCTGCACAAGCTCGAGGACGAGGCGACCGGGCTGCTGCAGCCGACCAACGTCGCCTGCCGGCTGCTCGACCGCCAGAGCTGCCGCTGCTCGAACTACAAGCTGCGCCGCGTCTTCGTGCCCGATTGCGTGCGGCTCGACGCGACCCGGCTCAAGGAGATCGACTGGCTGCCCTCGACCTGCGCCTACCGGCTGCGCGGCGAAGGCAAGCCGCTGCCCGAATGGCATTATCTGGTGAGCGGCGACCGCGAAGCGGTGCATAAGGCGGGCATGTCGGTGCGCGGCTGGACCGTGTCGGAGGATGACGCTGGCGATCTGGAACATCATCTCGTCGACCGGGCGCTCTGAGCCGACGATCGGCGGCGTGCCGGTGACGCTGCGGGTGTCGGCGCGGGCGCGGCGGATGCGGCTCAGCGTCGACCCGCGCACGCCGGGCCGTCGTGCTGACGGTGCCGAAGCGGGTGTCGCAGCGGCGCGCGCTCGCCTGGGCGAGCGGGCACCGCGACTGGATCGAGCGGGCGCTGGCCGACATCCCGGCCGAAACCGCCTTCGCGCCCGGCGCCGTCGTCCCGCTCTACGGCTCGCCGCACCGGATCGACTGGGATCCGGCGCGGCCGCGGCGGATCGAAAGGGGCGAGGGCCGGCTGGTGGCGGGCGGCCCCGCCGAAGGCCTGGAGCGACGGCTGCTGCGCTGGCTCAAGGCCCAGGCGCTCGAGCTGCTCAGCCGGGAAACCCGGGAATTCTCCATCCGGGCCGGCGTCATGGCGTCGGGCGTCGGCATTGGCGATCCGGTGTCGCGCTGGGGCAGCTGCTCGAGCGGGCGCGCGATCCGCTACAGCTGGCGGCTGATCCTCGTCCCCGATTTCGTCCGCCGCGCCACGGTCGCGCACGAGGTCGCGCACCTCGTCCATCTCAACCACGGCGCCGAGTTTCACGCTCTGGTCGAAGAGCTGCTCGGCGCCGACCCGCGGCCGGCCCGCGCCTGGCTGAAGCGCGAAGGCGCTGCGCTGCACCGGATCGGGCCGCGCTAGCCCGTCCGATAGGTTTCGTCGCGCTCCCGGTCGCTGCGCTCGCGCTCGCGGCGCGGCGGCCGGTCCAGCTCGCGCCCGTCGATTCCGCCCCGGTCCAGCTCGCGCCGGTCCAGCTCCCTGCGTTCCTGCTCGCGCCGCTCCCGCTCGCGGCGCTCGCGGCGGCCGATCGCGCGGTCGAGCCAGTCCTGGCTCAGCCGATCGGGCCGCGGCTCTTCCTCCTCGCGGGGCAGCGCCTCGTCGGGCGGAGCGGCCCTGCCGTCCTCTTCGCGGCGGCGCCGGCTCGATCGGGTTGCCGTCCTCGTCGACCAGGGGCTGGTCGTCGGGCGGCGCGAACCAGATCTCGTTGTCGCCCTCGATCGCCCAGTCGGGCGCGGCGGCGTCGGTGGCGAACGGCTCGACCGGCCGGTTGGCGACGGCGCGGGCCATCAGGTCGTGAAAGGCGGCGGCGGGGGCGCGGCCGCCGGCGAGGCCGGGGAGCGCCCGATTGTCGTCGCGGCCCATCCACACGCCGGTGGTGAGGCCGCTCGAAAAGCCGATGAACCAGCCGTCCTTGTTGGACGAGGTGGTGCCGGTCTTGCCGGCGGTGGGCCGGCCGAGCTGGGCGCCGCGTCCGGTGCCGTGCTCGACCACGTCCTGCAGCAGCTCCGTCATCTGCTGCGCAACCCAGGGCGCGACCAGCACCCGCGATTGGTCGGGCTGGTGCTGGTAGAGCAGGGTGCCGTCGGCGGTGGTCACCCGGCGGATGCCATAGGGCGTCACCGCCACGCCGCCGCGGGCGACCGCGGCATAAGCGCGGGTCATGTCGATCAGCCGCACCTCGGACGAGCCGAGCGCCATGCTGGGATTGGTGCTGATCCGGGTGGTGATGCCGAAGCGCTGGGCCATGTCGGCGACCGCGCGGGTGCCGACCTCCTGGGCGAGGCGGACGGCGGCGGTGTTGATCGAATAGGCGAAGGCGGCCCGCATCGGCACCTCACCGAAGACGCGGCCGGAATCGTTGCGCGGCGACCAGCCGCCGACCGAGATCGGCGATCCGTCCACGACGCTGTCGGGCCGGTAGCCGGCCTCGAGCGCGGTCAGATAGACGAACAGCTTGAACGAGGAGCCGGGCTGGCGGTTCGCCTGGGTCGCGCGATTGTAGCTCGAGTTAACATAATCCCGGCCGCCGACCATCGCCCGCACCGCGCCGTCGCGGTCGAGGGTGATCAGCGCCCCCTGGGCGCCGCGCGGCGCGTGGGCGTTGATCGACGCCACCGCGACCCGCTGCATGACCGGATCGAGCGTCGTCCAGATGTCCAGCGGCGCCGAGGATCTCGTCGATCAGCATGTCGAGCTGGGGCAGCACCCAGTCGGTGAAATAGCGGGTAATGCTCTGCCGCTCGGCATTGGGGACCAGCCGCACGTTCTGCGGATCGGCTTCGCGGGCCTGGCCTGGCGTGATCGTGCCGCTGCGCACCATCAGGTCGAGCACGACCCCGGCGCGGCTGCGCGCGGCCTCGGCGTCGGCGGTCGGCGAGTAGTTGGACGGCGCCTTGACCAGGCCGGCGATGATCGCGGCCTCGGAAATGTCGAGCTCGGTCGCGCTGTGGCCGAAGAAGCGGCGCGAGGCGGCGTCGATGCCGTAGGCGCCACCGCCGAAATAGACGCGGTTGAGGTAGAGCTCGAGCAGCTGGTCCTTGGAGAAGCGCCATTCGAGCGCCAGCGCGAGAATGCCCTCGCGCAGCTTGCGCGCGAAGGTGCGGTCGTTGTTCAGGAAGATGTTGCGGGCGAGCTGCTGGGTGATGGTGGAGACGCCGCGCACCCGGCCGCCGCCGGTCAGGCTGACCCAGAAGCCGCGCCCGGTGCTGATCGGGTCGATGCCGGGATGCGAGCGGAAGCGCCGGTCCTCGACCGCGATCATCGCGTCGCGCATGACCGGCGGGATCTCCTCGTAGCTCAGCCACTCGCCGAACACCGGGCCCATCGAATGGATGATGTCGCCATTGGCGGCGCGCACCCGGATCATCTGGCCGAGGTCGTCGCGGCGGACCAGCTCGCCATAGGAGGGCAGCTGGCTGACCGCGACCGAGACCGCGACGCCGAGCGCGACCAGGGCGATCACCAGCGCATAGAGGAACAGCTTGAGGCTGGTGACGACGACCCGCCTGAAGCGGGATCTGGGCGCGGCGCTGGCCATTCGGGCGCTAGGGATAGAGTCGGCGAGTCACGGCGGCAAGCAGAAGCGCGAATCGCCTTAACGGCGGCTTACCTCGTGCCGGCGGGTCACCCCTCGCCCTTCTCCTCGAAATCGAGCGAGGCCGAGTTGATGCAGTAGCGCAGCCCCTCCGGACCCGGGCCGTCGGGGAAGACGTGACCGAGGTGGGAGCCGCATTGCGCGCATTTCACCTCGGTCCGCGCCATACCGAGGCTCCTGTCCTCGTGCAGCGTGACATGGTCCTGCGCCTCGGGCCGGGTGAAGCTCGGCCAGCCGCTGCCGCTGTCGAACTTGGTGCCGCTGTCGAACAACGCGTTGCCACACGCGGCGCAGCGATAGGCGCCCTCGGCATGATTGTCCCAATAGACGCCGGTGAAGGCCCGCTCGGTGCCGCCTTCGCGCAGCACATGGTAGCGGTCGGGGGAAAGGCGCCGCCGCCATTCCTCCTCGGGCAGCTCGATCTTATCCATGGGCGAGATGTGGGACGCGCACGCGGCAAGGTCAATGAAAGTCGTCTGGCGCGACTTTGCCGCGCCATGCTAGGGATTGCGCATGTCCGAAGTCGCCCGCCTGCCGCGCCGCGCGGCCGATGCTCCAGACGAGCTGGACGATGTCAGCCTGCCCGGCTGGGTCTATCACGACCCCGAATATTTCAAGGTGGAGATGGAGCGGCTGATCCGGCCGGCCTGGCAGATCGTCTGCCATGCGAACGAGATAAGGGAGGCCGGGGCGTGGCGGACGCTGGAGATTCTCGGCGAGAGCATCCTGGTGATCCGCGGCGGCGACGGCGCCGCGCGCGCCTTCGCCAATGTCTGCCGGCACAGGGGCTCGCGGCTGGTCGACGGCGCGGCGGGCTGCGCGAAGCGGCTGACCTGCCCGTATCATGCCTGGACCTACGCCACCGACGGCCGGCTCGTCGCGGTGCCCAGCAGCGAGGACTATCCGGGCCTCGATCCGGCGCGGCTCGGCCTGATCCCCGTCGAGCTCGAGGAATGGCACGGCTTCCTGTTCGTGCGGCTGGCGGGCGGCGGTCCCGGCGTCGCGGAGATGATGGCGCCCTACGAGGCGGAGGCCGCGCCCTGCCGACTGGCGGAGATGGAGGCGATAGGCCGCATCACCATGCGGCCGCGCGACGTCAACTGGAAGAACGTCGCGGATAATTATTCGGACGGGCTGCATATCAAGGTCGCCCATCCGGGCCTCACCCGGCTGTTCGGCGGCGACTATCGGATCGAGGCGGGCGCGCATGTCGACCGGATGTCGGGCGAGCTGGTCGAGCGGCCGTCGCGCAACCTTTCCGAGCGCGCCTATCAGGCCTTCCTGCCGGAGGAAGCGGGGCGCAGCTGGCTCTATTTCAAGCTCTGGCCCAATGTCGCGATCGACATCTATCCCGACCAGGTCGATTTCATGCATTTCGTGCCGGTCGGGCCGACCGAGACGATGATCCGCGAAGTGAGCTACGCGCTGCCCGACGCGCGGCGCGAGATGAGGGCGGCGCGCTACCTCAACTGGCGGATCAACCGCCAGGTCAATGCCGAGGACACGGCGCTGATCCGCCGCGTCCAGCAGGGCATGCATTCCTCCTATTACCGGCCGGGGCCGCTCGGACGGAGCGAGGTCTGCCTCAGGAGCTTCGCGCAGAAGCTCAGGCGGCTGATTCCGGAGGCGCGGCTGGACCAGCCGCCACCGCCGGGCTGGAGCGGCCTGCCCGGCGCATGACGAAATAGAGCGGCAGGCCGGTCGCGGTCATCGCGAGGCTCCACAGGCTCGCCTCGATCCCGGCGCCGTAGAACGCCCAGAGCGAATAGAGGAAGCCCGCCACCGCGATCGCGACGAAGGCGGGCGAGGCCGGCATCCGTCCGTCCCGGGCCAGCTTCATCGCGGCGAGCGCGCCGGCGGCGTAGAAGATGATCGTCACCGAGGTCGTCACCAGCACCATGAACTGGAACAGGTCGGCGAGGCCGCGCGAATAGTTGAGCAGGACCAGGAGGGTGGCGAGCGCGCTCGACACGATGTGAATGCGGTGCGGCGCCTCGCGGCGGTTCTCCTTGCCGAACCAGGCAGGAAAGAGGCCGCAGCGGACCAGCGACAGCGGCAATTCGCCCTGCAGGAGCACGAAGCCGTTGATCGCGCCCAAGGCGGCGATCGCGGCGAACAGGGCGACCAGCGAGCCCGCCGCCGGGCTCACCAGCTCGCCGAAGAACAAGGCGAAGGGCGCCTGCGATTCGCCGACGGTGGCGGCGGGGAGCATCAAGGTGACCGCGGAGCAGGCGAACAGATAGATGACGCCGGTGATCGCCGTCCCGTAGATCGTGGCGCGCGGCACCGTGCGGGCCGGATTCTCGACCCGTTCGCCCGCCGCCATCGCGCTTTCGAAGCCGAGCATGGCGAAGAGGGCGAAGGTGCCGGCGGCATTCACCCCGGCGAGGGTGATGGGCACGCTCTCATAAGGGGCAAGCGCCGCCCCGCCCGAGCCGAGCAGCCAGAAGCCGACAAGGATGGCGCCCGCCAGCGGCAGCAATTTGAGCAGGACGGTCAGCATCTGGACGCCGCCTGCGGTGCGCACCCCCATGCAGTTGACGATCGTGAACAGCCAGATCACCATGATGGCAATGCCGGCGCCGAGGGTGGGCGCGGCGAGATCGGGCCACAGGAAGGAGAGGTTCCTGACCACCGCCACCGCCAGCGTCGCGTTGGTCACCCAGATGGAGATCCAGTAGCTCCAGGCGACGATGAAGCCGACGCCCTGGCCAAAGGCCGCGGCCGGATAGGAAAAGGGACCGCAGCTGCCGGCGCGGCCCTGGGCCAGCCGGGTCAGCACGACGACGAGGCAGAGCGTGCCGGCAATCGTCACCAGCCAGCCGTAGACGGAATTCCAGCCCAGCGGCGCCAGATCGCGCGGCAGCAGGAACACGCCCGAGCCTACCATATTGCCGACGACGAGGGCGACGCACATCCAGAAGCCCAGCTTCTTTCGGTGGACGGTCCGGGGCTCCATCGCGCCAGTCTGCGCGATCCGGTATGATTGGGGAAGGATGATTTGGCGCGGGCGGGTCAGCCCTTCGCCGTCGCTCGGGAGCCATTCAGCCCACATCGTCCCCCCGGCGGACTTGAGCCTGAATGGCTGGTGCGGTCGAGAAGACTCGAACTTCCACGGCCTTTCGGCCACAGCGACCTCAACGCTGCGCGTCTACCAGTTCCGCCACGACCGCACGTGATTCTCCGGGAGGAAGCCTCCCGGTTGGTAGGAGCGGGGCCTCTAGCAGCGCTTCCGGCCCGCTTCAATACAGGAACATGGGCATGCCTTCGACGCGCATCAAGCGGGCGCGATAGGCGGCCTTGTCGTAGAGCGCGCTGACGTCGACCGACTTCTTGCCCTTGAGCAGGGTGTCGATCGGGACATGGCCGTAATTGCCGTCCGACAAGGTCACCATCCGGGCCGTTTCGCCGCGCTCGATGAGCTGCACGGCGAGCCCGCCGAAGGCGAAGCCGACCATCCGGTCCATCGCGTCGGGCTCGCCCGAGCGCATCAGATAGGCAAGCTCCTGGAGGACGACGCCGTCGCCGAGCCGCGCCTTGACCGCCTGGCCGAGCCGGTGGCCGACGCCGGTCTCGGCGCGCGCGCTGCCGGACTTGGCGAGGTCGCCGTCATTGCTTTCCTCGCCGGCGATCCTGGCCCCTTCGGAGATCACGCACATCGCATAATGGGCCGGGTTCGAGGCCTTGTCCCCGGCGAGCAGCGGCAGCAGCACGTCGAGGTCGGCCGGCACCTCGGCGATCACCGTGCGGTCGACCTGGGCGAGGAAGCCGGCGAGCAGCGCCGTCTCGCCGCTCCGCCGCCCGAACAATTCGACGATGCCGATCCGCTCGTGGCTCTCGACCGTCGTCCTCAGCGCGTTGATCGCCTCGACCGAGCGGCTGATCGCGGTCGAGAAACCGATGCAATAGTCGGTGCCGAACACGTCATTGTCCATCGTCTTGGGCACCGAGATGACCGGCACGCTTTGGGCGGCGAGATGGGCGGAGAAGCGCAGCGTCCCGTCGCCCCCCAAGGTGACCATCGCGTCGAGCCCGAGGCTTTCGATCACCTCGAGGACATGGCCGGTGCGGTCGCCCTCGGCCTCCGTGCGGGGATCGGTGCGCGAGGTGTGCAGGATGGTGCCGCCCTCGCGGTCGATGCCGCGCACGCCCTCGCGGGTCAGCGCCAGGCTGTGCGCGGCGATGCTGGCCGGCTCGGCGGGGTCGATCGCCATTACCCCCTCCCAGCCGCGGCGGAAGCCCGTCACCTCCCAGCCGAGATCGTCGGCCGAGAGCACGACCGAGCGGATGCAGGCATTGAGTCCCGGCACGTCGCCACCGCCGGTGAGTATTCCGATCCGCATGGGGACCGTCTATCGGCGGCGGCGATGCGCTACAACCGGGCAGACGTGATCGAGGAGGGGCGGCGCATCCTGCGCCTCGCCTGGCCGATCATGCTGACCAGCCTCAACTGGACGCTGATGCACATCATCGACGTCGCCGTGGTCGGCCATTACGGCACCGGCGAGCTCGCCGCGCTCGCCGCCAGCCGGACGCTGACCTTCATCGCCATCGTGATGGGCTTTTCGGGCCTCTCCGGCGTGCTCGTCTTCGCATCGCGCGCGGACGGCGGCGGCCGGCTCGCCGAGACCGGCGAGATCTTCCGCTCCGGCCTCGCGCTCGGCCTCGCCATCGGATTGGTCACTGCCGGCGTGCTGATGCTCCGGGCCTATGAGCTGCTCGCTTTGGTCGGGGTCGAGGCCGCGCTGCTCCGACCCGGCGCGGCGGTGGTCGGGGCGATGGCGCTGGCCTTTCCCGCGCAGCTGTTACTCGCCGCCTCATCCTATTTCCTCGAGGGGATCAGCCGCCCGCGGCGGGTGATGGCGGTCAACCTCGCCATGCTGCCGGTCAACGCGGTGCTGGCCTGGGCCTGGGTCGGCGGCCATCTCGGGCTGCCCGCGCTGGGCGCGGTCGGCGCCGCTTATGCCACCGCCACCGTCTCCTGGGCCGGCGCCCTGGCGATGATCGCGCTGATCTGGCTGCTGCCCCGCGCGTGGGAGCGCGGGGTGCGTGACTTCACGCCCGCCGCGCTCCGCCGCGCGCTCGGCGGAGTGCCGGCGCTGGCCTGGTTCGGGCTGATGCCAGCGGTCGGCGCCTCGCTCGAGCTGGCCGGCTTTTCCTGGCTGATGGTGCTGTCGACCCAGCTCGGCAACGCCGCCGCCGGCGCCTTCCAGGCGATGCTGTCGGTGCACAACGTCGCCTTCGCCTTGTCGATGGGCTTCGGCTCGGCCGCCGGCGTGCGGGTCGGCAATGCGGTCGGCGCGGGGGTGCGCGCCGAGGCCTGGCCGCGCGCGCTGATCGCCGGCGGCCTCGCCGCGGCGCTGCTCGGGCTCATCTGCCTGCTGCTGGTGTTCGGCGCGCCGCTGCTCGTGCTGCCCTTTTCGGACGATCCGGCGGTGCTCTCGCTCGCCGCCTCGATGCTGGCGGTGATGGGTGCCTTCCTGGTGTTCGACGGGCTGCAATATGTGTTCGGCGCCGCGCTGCGCTCGCTCGGCGAGCAGGTCTGGGCGAGCGTCAACGGCATCATCGGCTTCTTCGCGCTGACCGGCGGGCTCGGCTGGTGGCTGGTGCGCTCGGGCTGGGGCGCCGACGGGCTCGCTTATGCGGCCGGCATCGGCATGCTGGCCTGCGCCCTGCTGCAGTTCGGCCGGTTGGCCTGGGTGCTCAGGAGATCGGCCCGAACCTCAGGGTAAGATTGCGGCCGCCGCGCGGCACGTCCATCTCGGCGCTGTCGAAGGTGACCCGGCCGCGCGCCTGCAGCTCGCGCACCGGCGGCGCGATCGACCAGTCGTAGACCACGCGGCCTTGCGAATCCTTCAGCTCGGCGCGGATTTGCGGGACGCGCTGCACCTCGTCGGTCTGGTTGATGATCTCGCCGCGCACCGTGAGCAGCTCGTTGCCGCTCTCCAGCCGCTGCCGCCTCGCCTGGCCGCTGATGGTGAGCGCGCTCACCGTCTGCACGGGAATGGCGAAGCGCTGGCCGAGGTCGGGAAGGCCGAAGACCTGGATGGCGACCACCGCGGCGATCATCGTCGCCCCCGCCACGGCCGCGACGATCGTCCAGAGCCGGGCGGGGTTGCGCCGTGGGCGGTAGCCGTCGCCGCGCTCATAAGCCTGCCGGGGTTCGGGAGGCTCCCATTGCGGCGGGGGCGGCGGCATCGGCTCGCCGCGCGGCGCGGGAGCGACGGCTTCGCCCGCGCCCGCAGGGGCCGCGGTCTTGAGGTCGAGCGGGGCCGGATCCTGCACCCAGCTGAACCGGCAGCTGGCGCAGCGCACCTTGCGCCCGGTCGGGCCGATCGCGCTGTCCGGCACGACGTAGCGGGTCTTGCAGGACGGGCAGGACAGGATCATCGCCGACGCGCACTCCGCAGCTGTGCCGGCGACTCTAAGCACGTCAGAGTCCGATGTTGCAAGCACATGACGGGCATGGCTAGGCTGCGGACGATCCGATAGGGAAAGCCGGGGAGGCGGGCGCTGAACGCGAGCGGTGCGATCGTCCAGTTCGAAAATGTCGGGCTGCGCTACGGCACCGGCGCCGAGACGCTGTCCGATCTCGCTTTCTCGCTGAAGGAAGGCGGCTTCTATTTCCTCACCGGCCCCTCCGGCGCCGGCAAGACGTCACTGCTGAAGCTGCTCTATCTCGCCTTGCGCCCGAGCCGCGGCCTGATCCGCCTGTTCGGCGAGGACATCGTCACCATGCCGCGCGACCGGCTGCCCGGCTTCCGCCGCAGGATCGGCGTCGTCTTCCAGGATTTCCGGCTGGTCCCGCATCTTTCCACCTTCGACAATGTCGCGCTGCCGCTCCGCGTCGCCGGGGTCGAGGACAAGGACCTGGAGACGCCGGTCCGGGAGATGCTGGCCTGGGTCGGCCTCGCCGACCGCGCCAGCGCCCGCCCGGCGACCCTGTCGGGCGGCGAGCAGCAGCGCGTCGCCATCGCGCGGGCGGTGATCGGCCGGCCCGAGCTGCTGGTCGCCGACGAGCCGACCGGCAATGTCGACCCGGAAATGGCGCACCGGCTGCTGCACCTGTTCGATTCGCTGAACAAGCTCGGCACCACCGTGATCGTCGCCACCCACGACCTGCATCTGCTGGCCCGCATCCAGCGCGCCGAGATGCTCCGCCTCGACCGCGGCCAGATCGCCGATCCGACCGGAGCGCTGCGCCACCCGCCGAAACGGCCGGACGCATGAAGGGCGGCGTGCGCAAGTTCGGCGCCGCCGAGCGCGGCCTGCTCCCGGAAGGGCGGCTGGCCGGGCCGATGCCCTGGGTGATCGCGATCATGATGTTCCTGACCGTGCTCGCCGCCGCCGCGGGCATGGGCCTCGCCGGCGCCGCCGCGCGGCTCGACGAGCAGATCGGCGGGCGGGTGACCATCCAGGTCGTCGAGGCCAATCCCGCCGCGCGCGCCGCGCAGGCCGAGACGGTCGCGGCTACGATCGGCGAGCTTCCGGGCGTGCTCGCGGTGCGGCAGGTTCCCGAGGCCGAGATCCAGGCGCTGCTCGAGCCCTGGCTCGGCACCGGCAGCCTCGAGGCCGACCTGCCGGTCCCGGCGCTGATCGACGTCGACCTGACCCCCGAGGCGTACCGGACCCTGGACGGGCTCCGCCAGGCGGTCGCGGCGGTCGCGCCTGGGGCCCGTGTGGACGATAACGGCCAGTGGCTGGCGCCGCTCGCCTCCCTGATCGGGGCGCTGAAGTGGCTCGCCGCCGGCCTCGTCCTGCTGATGGTCGGCGCGACCGCGGCCACCGTCGTGCTCGCGGCCCGCGCCGCATTGGACCTGCACCGCGCGACGATCGAGGTGCTGCACCTGATGGGCGCGACCGACGTGCAGGTGGCGCGGCTGTTCCAGCGCCGGATCGCGCTCGATGCCTTGTTCGGCGGGCTGATCGGCTTCATCCTCGCCGCCTTGGTGCTGATCGGGATCGGCGAGCGGGTCTCGGCGCTGGGCTCGGAGCTGCTCGGCTCGGCGACGGTACCCGCCCCGGCCTGGGGGATTCTGGTCGGTTTGCCCCTGTTCGGCGTTCTCCTCGCCATGCTGGTGGCACGGCTGACCATCCTGCGCGCCCTGGGGCGGATGCTGTGATCCGCTTCCTGCTGCGCGTCCTTTCCTTCGCGGCGCTGCTTTACGTGCTCGGCTATGCGCTGTTCGCGGTGACCCTGCCGAGGCCGGCGGGCGACGAGCGCACCGACGCGATCGTGGTGCTGACCGGCGGCTCGGGCCGGCTCGACCGCGGCTTCGAGCTGATGGAGCGCGGCCTCGCCCGGCGCATGCTGATCTCCGGCGTGGCGCGGACCGTGCGGCCGGAGGAGCTGATCGACGCCTACGAGGTCGATCCGGCGCTGTTCGAATGCTGCATCGTGCTCGGCCGCGAGGCGTTCGACACCCGCTCCAACGCCGACGAGGTGGCCCGCTGGCTGGCGCGGCGCCGGTTCGGCTCGATCCGGCTGGTCACCAACGATCTGCACATGCCCCGCGCCCGCTACGAGCTGCGCAAGCGGGTCGGCGACGATGTCACCATCGTCTCCGACGCGGTGCCGACCGAGCCCGGCTTCGAGCAGATCTTCGTGGAATATAACAAATATCTGCTCGGCCGGGCCGCCGACCTGATCGGCATCTAAGGGTCTGCCCTCGGGGTTGGAGGCGGTCGTGACGGGTTGGCATTTGTTGTCCGGCAAGGAGTAAGGAGGGAGCGATGAAGTTTCATCGCGACCGACGCAGCGACGCCGCCGGGCGGCAAAGGACAGCCCGCCGCTGCGCGGCCGATCACGGCCACCTCCAACCCCGAGGGCAGACCCTAACGATGGCGGCCGCCCGTTCGGTGCTGTTCGCGCTGGTCTTCTACGGCGGCACCGTGCCGGCGGCGCTGCTGTCCTTCCCGATCGGCCTGTTCGGCACCGGCGCGATCCGGGGCTGGGCGCACCTGTGGGCGCGCTTCCATCGTATCTGCGCGCGCCACATCCTCGGCATCCGCACCACGATCGAGGGCGCGCCGCCGACAGGGCCGGCGCTGGTCGCAGTCAAGCACCAGTCGATGTACGAGACGCTGGAGATCCTCCTCGCGCTCGAACAGCCGGCGATCGTGCTGAAGCGCGAGCTGACCCGGATTCCGCTGTGGGGCTGGGTGGTCCGCCGCTACGGGGCGATCCCGGTCGACCGGGCGGCGGGAGCGGGCGCGCTCCGCGCCATGATGCGCGCCGGCGAGGCCGCCATCGCCGAAGGGCGGCCGATCGTGATCTTCCCCGAGGGCACCAGGGTCGCGCCGGGCGAGCGGCCGCCGTTGCAGCCGGGCTTCGCCGGCCTCTACCGGGCGCTGAAGCTGCCGGTGGTTCCGGTCGCGGTCGACAGCGGCCGGCTGTGGCCGCGGCGCGGCTTCGTCAAGCGCGCGGGCCGCATCACCATGCGCTTCGGCGAGCCTATTCCGGCGGGCCTGGGCCGCGCGGAGGTGGAAGCCGCGGTGCACCGGGCGATCAACGTGCTGGATGCCGGCGGATGATCCCCGAGCTGGGCCTGATCGAGGGCTTTTTCGGCCGTCCCTGGTCGTGGGCCGAACGGACGGACGCGGTTCGCTTCCTCGAGCCGCACGGCTACCGTTTCTATCTCTACGCGCCCAAGGCCGACGCGCGCCTGCGCCGCCGCTGGCGCGAGCCGCACACCGACGCCGAGCTGGCCGATCTTGCGGCGTTCCGCGAGGCCTGCCGCGCGCAGGGCGTGCGCTTCGGCATCGGCCTCAGCCCGTTCGAGCTGCACCTCCATGCCGATCGCGGCTGGCAGGACGCGCTCGCCGCCAAGCTCGCCCAGCTGGCGCTGCTGCAGCCCGACGATCTTGCCCTTCTCTTCGACGACATGCGCGGCGACGTGCCCGAGCTCGCCGAGCGGCAGGCGGCGATCGTCCATTTCGCCGCCGAGCGCGGCTGCGCCCGGCGGATCCTGTGCTGCCCGAGCTATTATTCGGACGACCCGGTCCTCGACGCCGCGTTCGGAGCGCGCCCGCCTTTCTACCTCGAGCAGCTCGGCCGCCTGCTCGATCCGGCCATCCACGTCCTCTGGACCGGCGAGGAGGTGGTGAGCCGCGAGCTCAGCCCCGGGCACCTCGCCCGCGTCGCCGAACGGCTGCGGCGCAAGCCCTTCCTGTGGGACAATTATCCGGTCAACGACGGCGCCCGCATGTCGCAGCACCTGCATCTGCGCGGCTTCACCGGGCGGCCGGCGGCGATCGCGCCCCATATTGCGGGCCACGGCGTCAATCCGGCCTCGCAGCCGGTGCTCAGCCGGATTCCGGCGCTGACCCTTGCCGAGAGCTACCGGGCCGGCGATTCCTACGAATATGGCGCCGCCTTCGCGCGCGCGGCGCGGACCGTTCTCGGCGAGTCGCTCGCCGAACAGGTGGCGCGGGACCTGCTCGCGCTCGAGGACCGTGGCCGCGACCGGCTTGGCGAGCGGCAAGCGGCGCTGCGCGCCCGCTATGCCGCCTTCGATCACCCGGCGGCGCGCGAGATCATCGCCTGGCTGGATGGCCATTGGGCGGTCACCGACGAGCTGGAAACGCAATAATTACGGGATAACAACAATTAGGATGGCTAACGGATCGTTAATCAGGCGCGCAGGACGGCGCCCAGCTTCGCCGCCGCGGCGACGATCCGGTCCGAGACCGCCTTCAGCTCCCCGTCGGTGAAGCTCTTCTCCAACGGCTGCATAACCACTTCGATCGCAAGCGATTTCTGGCCTTCCGGCACGCCCTGGCCGGTGAACAGGTCGAACAGGCCGGCGGCGACGATCGCCGACTTGTCGGCGCCGCGCACCGCGCGCAGCAGCTGGTCGGCGGGGAGGTCCTCCGGGACCAGGAAGGCGAAATCGCGGGTCACCGCCTGCAAGAGCGGGGGCGCATAGGCGCTGCGCATGTGGCCGATGCCGCCGCGCCGCTGCGGGATCGCATCGAGGAAGACTTCGGCCGCCACCACCGGTCCGTCGAGGTCGAACGCCCTCAGGATGGAGGGGTGGAGCGCGCCGAATTCGGCCAAAACGGCCTTCGGCCCGAGGCAGAGCCGGCCGGACTGGCCTGGATGGTAGACGCTGGACGCGTCGCCCAGCACCTGGAGGCTGTCGACCGGGGCTCCGGCGGCGGCGAGAATGGCGAGCGCCGCGGCCTTGGCGTCGAACGCATCGACCGGGCCGGACCCGGACCGCCAGTGCCGCGGCGCGCGTGGCCCGCCGAGCAGCAGGCCCAAAGTGGGCCGCTCGGCCTCCTCCAGATAGCGCCGGCCGATCTCGAACAGCGCGATCCGCTCCGTCCCGCGCGCGGCATTGCGGGAGGCGGCGGCCAGCAGCCCGGGAAGGAGCGAGGGCCGCATCGCCTTCATCTCCTCGCTCATCGGATTGGTGAGGATCCAGGCCGCGCCGCCGAACGGCGCCGCCTCCGCTTCGGAGATGAAGCTCCAGGTCACCGCCTCGTTGAGGCCGCGCGCGGCGGCGGTGCGGCGCGCCCGGCGCTCGATCAGCTGCTCCGGCGTGGCGGTGGGCTTCGCCACGCCGGGCGCGCGGGGCAGCGGCGTCGCGGTGACGCTGTCCATGCCTTCGATGCGGACCACTTCCTCGACGATGTCGGCCGGGCCCTCCACGTCGCGACGCCATGACGGCACCTGAATTATCCAGCGATCCGAACGTGTTACGACGAAACCGAGCCGTTGCAATATGGCCTGCTGCCGATCTTCGGCCACGTCGAGGCCGCCAAGCCCGGCGCAGCGGGCCGGATCGTAGTCCACCTGCCTGTCGAGCGCGGGCGGCGTCCCCGCGCGCACGATCTGCGAGGCCGCGCCGCCGGCAAGCCCGATCGCCATGGCGGTCGCGATCTGCAGGCCGTCCTCGACGAAGGCGGGATCGACGCCCCGCTCGAAGCGGCTGCGCGCATCGGAGGCAAGGGCGAGCTTCTGCCCGGTCAGCGCGATCCGCTCCGGCGTGAAATAGGCGCATTCGATGACGATGTCGGTGGTCGCCTCGGTGACGCCGCTATGCTCGCCGCCCATGATGCCGCCGATATCGTGGACCTCGCGATCGTCGGCGATCACCGTCATCGTCGCGTCGAGGCGATAGCTCTTGCCGTTGAGCGCGAGCACCTCCTCGCCCTCGCTGGCGCGGCGCGCGACGATCGCGCCCGTCAGCCTGGCGAGGTCGTAGACGTGCAGCGGCCGGCCGTAGCTCAGCATGACGTAATTGGTCATGTCGACCAGGGCGCTGATCGGCCGCTGGCCGATCGCCTTCAGCCGTCGTTGCAGCCATTCGGGCGACGGTCCGTTGCGAACGCCGCGAATCACCCGGCCGTAAAAGGCGGGGCAGCCGTCCGGATCGTCGGTGCGGATCTCGATCGGGCAGGGGAAATCGCCCGCGATCACTGGGATTTCGACCGGTTTCAGCGTGCCGAGGCCGGCCGCGGCGAGATCGCGGGCGATGCCGTGCACGCCCATGGCGTCCTGGCGGTTGGGCGTGACCGACACTTCGATCACCGGATCGTCCAGCCCGGCCCAGGCGGCATAGCCGGCGCCGACCGGCGCGTCGGCGGGGAGCTCGATGATGCCGTCATGCTCCTCGCCGAGCTCGAGCTCGCGGACCGAGCACAGCATGCCGCGGCTCTCGACGCCCCGGATCGCCGCGACCTTCAGGGTGAGGTCGCTGCCCGGCACATAGGCGCCGGGCGCGCCGAACACGCCCTTGA
Organism: uncultured Alphaproteobacteria bacterium; assembly: GCA_963826805.1. Taxonomy (GTDB): domain Bacteria; phylum Pseudomonadota; class Alphaproteobacteria; order Sphingomonadales; family Sphingomonadaceae; genus Allosphingosinicella. The sequence continues at coordinate 1,170,913 of CAWGYE010000005.1, read as the reverse complement.
GGCCGACGCGCGCATTGGCGGCGCCGCATACCACCTGGATGACCTCTCCGGTGCCGGCGTCGACGGTGAGCACCTGCAATTTGTCGGCCTGCGGGTGCGGGTCCGCGGTCAGCACCTCGGCGATGGTGAAGGGCGCCAGCTTCTCGGCCGCATTCTCCACGCTCTCGACCTCGAGGCCGATCCGGGTCAGCGTCTCGACGATCTCGTCGAGACCGGCCTCGGTCTCGAGATGCTCCTTCAGCCACGAGAGGGTGAGCTTCATGCCCCGACGCCTCCAGAGAGGGTCGGCACGTCGAGCGCAGCGAAGCCGTAATGGCGCAGCCAGCGCAAATCGCCGTCGAAGAAGGCGCGCATGTCGTCCACGCCATATTTGAGCATGGCGAGGCGATCGATGCCGACGCCAAAGGCGAAGCCCTGCCATTCCTCGGGATCGAGCCCGCAATTGGCGATCACGCGGGGGTGGACCATGCCGCTGCCGAGCAGCTCCATCCAATGGTCGCTGCCGCCGAGCACGCGGCGCCCCTTCTCCATGTGGAAGCCGACATCGACCTCGGCCGAAGGCTCGGTGAACGGGAAATAGGACGGGCGCAGCCGCAGCACGATGTCGTCGCGCTCGAAAAAGGCCTTGAGGAAGGTCTCCAGCGTCCATTTGAGGTGGCCGAGCGTGATCCCGCGGTCGATCACCAACCCCTCGATCTGGTGGAACATCGGGGTGTGGGTGGCGTCGCTGTCGGATCGATAGGTGCGCCCCGGCGCGATGATGTAGATCGGGGGCTCCTGCGCCTGCATCGTGCGGATCTGCACCGGCGAGGTGTGGGTCCGCAGCAGCATCGGATGGCCGTTGGCGTCGGCCCGGTCGAAATAGAAGGTGTCGTGCATCGCCCGCGCCGGATGCCATTCGGGGATGTTGAGCGCGGTGAAATTGTGCCAGTCGTCCTCGATCTCGGGGCCGGTCGCGACCGCAAAGCCGAGATCGGCGAAGATTTCGGCGAGCTCGTCCATCACCTGGCTGACCGGGTGGACCGTGCCCTGGCCGGCGGGATCGGCCGGCAGCGTCATGTCGAGCCGCTCGGCGGCGAGCCGCTGCCCCAGCGCCTCCGCGTCCAGCGCGGCCTTCCTCGCCGCAATCGCCCCGGTCACCGCCTCGCGCAGGGCGTGGATGCGCGGGCCCTCGGCGTGGCGCTCGTCCGGCGTCATGCCGCCAAGCGTCTTCAAGAGCGCGGTCACCGCGCCCTGCTTGCCCAGGGCGGCGACGCGCACCGCCTCCAGCGCCGGCAGGTCCGCCGCCGCCGCGACCTGGCCGAGCCAGTCGCCCTGCATCCGTTCGAGCGCGTTGCCCATCAGCCGCCCCTAGAGGAGAAAGGCGCCGGATGAAAAGCCCCGAGCCTTGCGCTAGACGGATGCGATGCACGGATTCGCCCTGATCCCGCTGGCGCTGGCGGCGGCGGAGCCCGCGGGCGATTGCTCGATGCGGCTCGACGGCGTGACGGACCCGCCCCGGTTCGAGGACTTTCGCGCGGAAATCCGGCCGGTGACCCGGCAGGCGGGCCTGATCCTCGCCACGCCCGAGGCCCGCCGCCGCCGGTCGCTGCTGGCGAGCGAGGCGGCACAGGGCCCCAATTTCGCCGGCAGCTACACGATCGCGGCCTGGGGCTGCGGCGCCGCCTGCACTGCCTTTGCGATCATCGACGCGCGCACCGGGCGCATCTTCTTCCCCGCCGGCCTCGGCCGGATCGCGGGCCACCATGTCGGCTACGGCGCACCGGGGCCGCTCCGCTACCACGCGCTGCGCTTCCGCCCCGACAGCCGGCTGCTCGTCGTGCTGGGCGCGCCCGAGGCCGATGAGGCGCGCCACGGCGCCAGCTATTTCGAATGGACCGGCCGGGCGCTCCGGCTCCTGCGCTTCGTCCCGCGCGCGGAGCTATGCGGGCCTCACGAGGTCCGGCAGTCCGGATTGTAGACATAGCCCGCGCCGCGCACGGTGCGGATGCAGTCGGGCTTGGCCGGGTCGATCTCGATCTTGCGGCGGATCCGGGTGATGCGCGTGTCGATCGAGCGGTCGAACGGCTCCATCTCCTTCGAATGAGCGAGGTCGAGCAGCCGGTCGCGCGAGAGCGGCCGGCCGGGATGCTCGGCGAAGGTCTTCAAGAGGTCATATTCCATCGCGGTCAGCGCCACTTCGGTGCCGTCGGCCTCGTAGAGCTTGCGGGCGTCGAGGTTCAGCCGGCATTTGCCCATCTGCACCTCGCGGCCCAAGGTCGCGGTCTCGTTGCCGCCGCTCCGCGCCCGCCGCAGCACCGCCTTCACCCGGGCGAGCAGCTCGCGCGGATTGTAGGGCTTGGTCACATAATCGTCGGCGCCGACCTCGAGGCCGACGATCTTGTCGAGATCGTCGCTGTTGGCGGTGAGCATGATCACGCCGGCCCGGCCCGCCGCGCTGATCTCGCGCGCCAGGCTGAGCCCGTCCTCGCCCGGCATGTTGACGTCGAGCAAGGCGAGGTCGATCGGCCGCGCCGCCATCACCTCGCGGAGCTGGCCGCCGCCGTCCGCCTCGCTGACCGCGAAGCCGTTGCGCCGCAGATATTCGGCGACGGTCTCGCGGACGTCGGGATCGTCGTCGACCACGACGATATGGGCGCCCTCGCTCATCGCGCCGCCTCCGGCGCGATCAAGGCGGCGAGCACGGCCCGCACCCCCGCCCGGGTGAACGGCTTCTCGAGGATCGGGCGGCCGGCGCGCTTCAGGAACTCGCCCATCGAATCGCCCATCGTGTCGCCGCTGACGAAGGCCAGCCGCCGGACCAGATCGGGGCGGATCTCCTCGAGCCGCTCGAACAGCTCCGGTCCGTTCAGGAGCGGCATCCTCAAATCCGAGAAGAGCAGGTCGAACTCGTCATGGTCGAGCGCGAAGAAGGCCTCGGTGCCGTTGGCGGCGACCCTGGCCTCGAAGCCTTCGCGCTCGATCAGCTCCTTCAGCGTCTCGGCGACGTCGGGCTCGTCCTCGACGATCAGCGCCTTCTTGCGGGCGGTGACGAGGTCGGGAAGCGGAATCGCGTCCTCGCGCGGCACCACCACCGGCGCCGGCGTGCCCGGCGCGGCCGGCAGCGCGATCCGGAAATGGGCGCCGCGCCGGCTGGGCTCGACCTGCAGGGCGCCGCCGTGCGCCTCGACGATGCCCTGGCTGAACGACAGACCGATGCCGGTGCCGCCGCCGCCGCCGGCCCGCTTGGTTGTGAAGAAGGGCTCGAAGATGCGCTGCCGTATATTCTCCGGGATGCCGGGGCCGGTGTCGGTGACGTCGACCAGGATCCGGCCCGCCTGATCGACCGAGGTGCGGACGGTCAGCACCTTCTCGAAGGTCTCGCCTTTCTCCATCGCCTGCTGGGCGTTGACGATGAGGTTGACGAGCACCTGGTGGAGCTGGTCCTTGTCGCCCGAGACCGGCGGCAGGCCGGTGCCGAAATTGACCCGGACCGCGATCCCGGCCGTGCGCAGCGCATATTCGGTGAGCTCGAGCGAGGAGGCGATCAGGTCGTTCATGTTGACCAGCTCGGCCCGCGCCTCGCGCCGCCGCGCCATGGCGAGGAAGGTCTGGACGATACGCGCGCAGCGCTCGGCCGCGGCGCCGATCTTGCGGGCCCGCTCCTCGAAGGACGAGCCCCGCGCATCCTCCTGCAGCATCTCGGCCTGGCCGACGATCGCGGCCAGCGGGTTGTTGAGCTCGTGGCTGACCCCGGCGAGCATCGCACCCATGGCGGCGAGCTTCTCCGACTGCATCAGCGCGTCGCGCGAGCGGGCCAGCTCCTCCTCGGCGCGCTTGCGGCCGGTAATGTCCATGTGGATGCCGCTCAGCATCACCAGCGCGCCATTCTCGTCGCGAAGCGCGGCGCCGCGCGAATAGATCCAGTAGGTCTCGCCATCGGGCCGCACCACCCGGTGCTCGATCGAGATGGTGTCGTTGGGGAAGCCGAGCATGTAGGGCTCGTTCACCCGCGGCCAGTCGTCGGGGTGGATCAGGCGCTTCAGCGTGCGCACGTCGATCGGGGTGTCGGGCTCGACCCCGTAAAGCTCGCGCGAGCGGTCGGAATACCAGACTTCCCCGCTGTTCGGATCGATCGTCCAGGTGCCGAGCGCGGCACTTTCGAGCGCCATGCCGAGCTGCCGGCGGGCCTCGTCGAGCATCTCCTCCGAGCACTTGCGCTGGGTGACGTCGAGATGGATGCCGTGGACCGCCATCGGCCGGCCATCCTCGCCGGGCGCCGCCGCGCCGAGCGCGTAGATCCAGCGGGTCTCGCCGTCCGGCAGGACGATCCGATATTCGACCGCCAGCGGCTCGGCCGGAAAGGCGTTGCCGTAATAAGGCGCGGCCAGCCGGTCCCAGTCGTCGGGATGGATCCGGGCCTTCAGCGCGCGCGGGTCGGGGATGAAATTGTCGTCGAGCCGGAACAGCGCCTTCGAGCGGTCCGAATACCAGAGCGCCCCGGTGCGCGGGTTGAACGACCAGATGCCGAGCTGGGCGCCCTCGATGGCCAGCTCGAGCCGCTGGCGCATGACCTCAAGGTCGTCATGGCGCTCGCCCTCCAGTTCGATCTCTTCAGCCACGCACACAGCCCCCTGGCTGCTTCGTATAGCGACGCGGCCGCGGCAGCGCAAAAGCCGCTTTCGATGCGCGGCTGTAACAATTGAAACACTTTTCCCGGGACTCCGGCATTTCGCTGAAACGCGCGCCCTGCATAGCGCAGGGATCGCCGCGCTTCGACGCGGCCCATGTTCGGGAGACCAAAGATGACGTTCCAGAAGAAAAAGAACCGGATCAAGACGGTCCTCGTCGTGGCGGCAGCCCTCGGCTGCAGCTCGGCGAGCCTGAGCGGCGCGCTGGCCACGTTCGCGATCCAGCAGCCGCAGCCCGCCCAGGTCGCGATGGTCTGAGCCTCGCGCATCGGGCGGGACTTCAGGAGAGTATGAGAGTGCATCACAATTTCAACTTCAAGGATGTCCTGGCCGCCTCGGCCCGCGGCTCCTGGGAGATCGAGGACGTGCTGCCGCCCGGCAGCACCCTCGACTTCTCGCGCCGGTTCATGCCGGAATCGCTGGCACGGACCGCCGCCGTCCCGTTCCTCGACGAGGCGGAAGAACGAGTCCTCAACCAGATCCGCGGCCACGAATATCTCGCGATTTTCGGCCTCGTCGAGGAGTTCATCCTGCCGTTCGTGCTCGACCATGCCCGGCCGCAATTGAACGGCGAGGACCATCGCGTCCGCGCGCTGCTCAATTTCGCCTCCGAGGAGGCCAAGCATATCCACCTGTTCCGCCAGTTCCACGCCTTGTTCACCGAAGGCTTCGGCACGCCCTGCGGGATGATCGGCCCGGCCGAGCAGATCGCCGGCGAGGTGCTGCGGCACGACCCGCTCGCGGTCGCCCTGGTCATCCTGATGATCGAATGGATGACCCAGACCCACTATGTCGACAGCGTCAGGGACGACGGCGCGCTCGACCCGCTGTTCAAGAGCCTGCTGAAGCACCATTGGATGGAGGAGGCGCAGCACGCCAAGCTCGACACGCTGATGGTCGAGGCGCTCGCCGACGGCCGCGACGAGGCCGGCATCCAGAGAGCGCTGGACGGCTTCCTCGAGATCGGCGGCTTCCTCGACAAGGGCCTCGCCGCCCAGGCCTCGCTCAACCTCGACGCGTTCGAAGCCGCGACCGGCCGGCGCCTGTCCCCCCGCGAGCGCAAGGCGCTCCAGGGCCAGCAGCACCAGGCCCTGCGCTGGACCTATCTCGGGTCCGGCATGGTCCACCCCAAATTCGTCGCCACTTTGGCCGCAATGTCCCCGGCCCCGCGCGACCGCATCGCCGCCGTCGCCCCGGCCTTCGCATGAACACCGCCCTCAAGGAGACTGAAAACGTGCTTACCACCACCACCCGCCCGCCGGTCAACGGCATCGACCTCGCCGGTCTCGACGAGACTGTCGCTGCGGTCGCCGCCGACCCAAGCTGCGGCCAGGCGGCCTTCCGAGTGACCACCGAATGGAAGGGCCAGACCCGCTCGGAGACCACGGTCTCCTCCTACACGCTCGCCGGCGAGAGGGTCGCCCGCAACTTCACCATCGTCGCCGACGAGCCGATGGAGCTCTTGGGCACCAACACCGCGCCCAACCCGCAGGAGCTGCTGATGGCGGCGGTCAATTCCTGCATGATGGTCGGCTATGTCTGCCAGGCCGCGATCCGCGGCATCACCCTCGACGATTGCCGGATCGAGACCGAGGGCGAATTGGACCTGCGCGGCTTCCTCGGCCTCGATGAGCGGGTCCCGCCCGGCTACCGGCGCATCCACTACACCGTCACCCTCGAAGGCGACGGCACCCGCGAGCAATATGAGGAGATTCACCAGGCGGTGATGGCCACCTCGCCCAATTATTTCAACATGGCCCAGCCCGTGCAGATGTGCGGCCGGCTGGCCTGATACGTTCCCCGTCTCCCCTTTGGCCCCTCTGGAGGGGGAGACAGCGGCCCCGGTGCCCTCCCCGCGCACCGGGGCCGCCTTGTTGTTGCGGCGCGCGGCGCGCTGGTGCAATTTGCGGCCATGGCCTGGCCCGAGCTGAGCGCCGCGCGCGACCGGCCGACGATCGTCGCGCTGCACCTGTTCTCGCAGGTGGTCGGCAAGGTGCCGACCGCCCTCTTGCCCTGGCGCAACCATGGCTGGCACCTCACCCTCCACGTCACCCCGCGCGGCCTCGTCACCGAGCCGATCCACGGCTCCGGCGGCGCGTTCACGCTCGGCTTCGACCTCGCCGAGCATGTCCTCGTCTACGAAAGCGCCGCGGCGCGGATGAGCCTGCCGCTCGGGCCGATGCCGGTGGCGGACTTTTGCGGCAACGTCATGGCGATGCTGGAGCAGGCGGGGCAGCGGGTCCGCATCCATCCCGCCCCCAACGAGATCGATCCCGCCATCCCCTTCGCCGAGGACAAGGACATGCGCGCCTACGATCCGGACAGCGCCCGCCGCCTGCACGGCGCGCTGGTCGAGGCCGACCGCGTCTTCCGCCTGTTCCGCTCCTCCTTCCTCGGCAAGGTCAGCCCGGTCCACTTCTTCTGGGGCAGCTTCGACCTCGCCGTCACCCGCTTCTCCGGCCGCGAGGCGCCGCCCCATCCCGGCGGCATCCCCAACCTCCCCGACGAGGTGACCCGCGAGGCCTACAGCCACGAAGTCTCCAGCGCCGGCTTCTGGCCCGGCGGCGCCGGCGGCGAGGGCGGCCCGTTCTTCTACTCCTACGCCTATCCGGTCCCGGAAGGCTTTGCCGAGGCCAACGTGGCCCCCGAGGCGGCGCGCTACGACGCCGCGCTCGGCGAGTTCATCCTCGACTATGAAGCGGTGCGCGGCGCCGCCGACCCCGACGCGGCGCTGCTCGCCTTCCTCGAGACCAGCTACGTCGCGGCGGCGGATCTCGGCGGCTGGGACCGCGCGGCGCTCGATTGCGCGCCGGGCGTGCCCGGCGTCCCGCGCGCGGTCTAGCCGCCGAGGAACGGGAAGGGCGAGATCGTCTTCCTGGTCTCGCTGACGGTGAGCGTCATGCCGGCGGGCGGGGCGGCGCGCTGGGGGCAGCGGACGCGCGGGCAGATCGCGCAGGCGGGGCCGATCGCGGTCACCTTGGGCAAAGCGAGGTCGAGGCCGTCGGCATAGCCGATGCGGCGGGCATAATTGGCGTCGCAGCCGAGCCCGACGGCGAGCGGGCTGTCCTCCCTCGAATCGAGCCGGACCGAGCGGGTGACGGTGCGGCCGATCGTGAAGAAGCGCTGCCCGTCGGGCGTCTCGACCAGCTGGGTGACCACCCGGCCCGGCGTCTGGAAGGCCGAGTGCAGGTTCCAGCGCGGGCAGGTGCCGCCGAAGCGCGAGAAGGGAAAGGCCTCGCCGGCGAAGCGCTTGGAGATGTTTCCCGCCGCGTCGACCCTCAGCATGAAGAAGGGGACGCCGCGCGCGCCCATCCGGTTCAAGGTGGTCAGCCGGTGCGCGACCTGCTCGACGCTGGCCCCGAACTGGGCGCACAGCCGGTCGATGTCGTAGCGATGCTTCTCGGCCGCCTCGAGGAAGGGCGCGTAGGGCATCATGATCGCCCCCGCGGCGTAATTGGCGAGGCTCATGTGGAGGAGGCGCCGGCTTGGGCCGTCCGGCGGCGCCGCGGCCTCGATCATCCGCTCGAGCAGCGGCCGGAACTCGATCAAGGCGAGCTGGTAGGCGAGGCCGAAGGTGCGGCTCTCCGGGCGCAGCAGCGCCGAGAGCATCAGCCGCTTGCGGTGCAGGTCGTAATGCTGGCTGGCGCCGTCGAGCAGCTCGGGCGGCACGATCCGGGCCTCGATGCCGAATCCTTCCCGGAGCCGCCTCCTGAGCGGCTCGGCGATGCCGAGCGGGTCGCCGAGCGCGCCGGCCTGCGTCTCCGCCGCCTCCTCGAGATAGGCGAAATGGTTGCGCTCGGCCTGGATGAAGTCGCGCACCCAGGCTTGCGGCGACAGCGCCGCGCCCTCCTCCGGCTCGCCGCCGGCGGGCGGGCGGCGGCGCAGCTCGACCAGGGCCGCATAGAGGCGCGAGACGGCGTCGGCGACCGCCGGCGCATTGTCCGCCGTCTCGACCAGCTCGTAGCGCGGCACGGCGACGCCGCCGAACATCGGGTCGGCGAAAATCTCGGCGAGCTGGGCCGCGTTCGTCCCCTCGCCGCCCTCGGCCGCGAAGCTCTTGAGGTCGACGTCATAGGCCTCGGCCAGTCGCAGCAGCACCTGCGCGGTCACCGGCCGCTGATTGCGCTCGAGATGGTTCAGATAGGAGGGCGAGACGCCGATCTCGGCCGCCATCGCGCTCTGGTTCAGCCCCAGCTCGCGCCTGAGCCGCCTGATCCGCCGCCCCAGATACAGCTTCCGCTCCCCCGCCATCGGGTCATACTGTCAACAATTTACAAGAGTCGCAAGTAGCTATGCGACAGCGCGACCTTTTTCCCTGCTTCCTCAATGGCCTTTCAGTGCTTCTATGCATCCACTTCGTACATTTCGAGGGCGCAGATGACCGACTTCACCAGCCTCGTTCCCGCCCCGCCGGCCCGTTTCGACGGCATTGCGCGGCCTTATTCGCCCGCCGAGGTCCTGCGCCTGCGCGGCTCCGTGGCGATCGAGCACAGCCTCGCCCGCCGCGGCGCCAATCGCTTGTGGGCGCTTCTTCACAGCGAGGATTATGTGAACGCGCTGGGCGCGGTGACCGGCAACCAGGCGATGCAGATGGTCCGCGCCGGGCTGCAGGCGATCTACCTCTCCGGCTGGCAGGTCGCCGCCGACGCCAATACCGCCGGCGCCATGTATCCCGATCAGTCGCTCTATCCGGCCAATGCCGGCCCCGAGCTGTGCCGCCGGATCAACCGCACGCTCCAGCGGGCCGACCAGATCGAGCATATGGAGGGTGGCGCCCAGGCAATTGCAGGGGCGCGCGACTGGTTCGCGCCGATCGTCGCCGATGCCGAAGCCGGCTTCGGCGGGCCGCTCAACTGCTTCGAGATCATGAAGGCCTATATCGAGGCCGGCGCCGCCGGCGTCCATTTCGAGGACCAGCTCGCGGCGGAGAAGAAATGCGGCCATCTCGGCGGCAAGGTGCTGATCCCGACCCAGGCGCATATCCGCAATCTCGACGCCGCCCGGCTCGCCGCCGACGTCTGCGGCGTGCCCACGCTGATCGTCGCCCGCACCGACGCCGAGAGCGCCAGGCTGATCACCTCCGACGTCGACGAGCGCGACCGCGCCTTCCTCACCGGCGAGCGGACCAGCGAAGGCTTTTTCCGCCTGAAGGAGGGCACCGGCCTCGCCCATTGCATCGAGCGCGGCCTCGCCTTTGCCGAACATGCCGACCTGCTCTGGTGGGAAACCAGCCGCCCGGACCTCGAGGAGGCGCGGATCTTCGCCGAGGCGATCCAGCGCGAGCATCCGGGCAAGCTGCTGGCCTATAATTGCTCGCCCAGCTTCAACTGGGCCGCCCGGCTCGATCCAGGCACCATCGCCCGCTTCCAGCGCGAGCTCGGCGCGATGGGCTACAGGTTCCAGTTCGTCACCCTGGCCGGCTTCCACAGCCTCAATCACTCCATGTTCGAGCTGGCCCGCGGCTATCGGGAGCGCGGCATGGCCGCTTATTCCGAGCTGCAGCAGGCCGAGTTCGCCAGCGAGGCGGCGGGCTACAGCGCCACGCGCCACCAGCGCGAGGTTGGCACCGGCTATTTCGACCTGGTCGCGCAGACCCTGGCCGGCGGCGAGGCCTCGACCGTGGCGCTCGCCGAATCGACCGAGTCGGCGCAGTTCGCCCGCGCCGCGGCATAGGAGACGAGCCATGACGACGCGCTACTGGGTGGTCGGCGGGGATTATGAGGATGCGGAGTTCCGCGCCCTCGTCCCCGGCACCGAGAAGATGGTCGGCCCATTCGACGACGAGCGCCGCGCCCGCAACGAGTGGATCCGGCTGACCTATTGCCCGAACGTCTCGGCGACCACCCGCTACAGCATCGCGGCCGAAGGGCGGTGACGCTGGCGGAGTTGGCCGGGCCGCCGGGGCGCGCTACAGCGTCCGGCATGGATCGGTCCGACGAGATATTGAGCCCCGAGGCGCTGGCCTTCGTCGCCGGGCTGCACCGGCGCTTCGACGGCCGCCGCCAGGCGCTGCTCGCGGCGCGGGCCGAGCGGCAGCGCGCGTTCGATGCGGGCGCCCTACCCGATTTCCTCGCCGAGACCGCGCCCATAAGGGACGGCGACTGGACGGTAGCGCCGATCCCGGCCGACCTGATGGACCGGCGCGTCGAGATCACCGGCCCGACCGACCGCAAGATGGTGATCAACGCGCTCAATTCGGGCGCGCAGGCGTTCATGGCCGATTTCGAGGACGCGACCGCGCCGACCTGGGCCAATCTGATCGAGGGCCAGGCCAACCTCTGCGATTATTGGCGCGGCGCGCTCTCCTATGACGATCCCGCCACCGGCAAGCATTATGCGCCGGGCGACCGCCCCGCCGTGCTGATGGTGCGCCCGCGCGGCTGGCATCTCGAGGAGCGCCACCTCGGCGTCGCCGGCGCCCTGTTCGATTTCGGCCTCTACCTCTGGCACAACGCCCATGCCGCGATCGAGGCGGGCTCGGGCCCCTATTTCTACCTGCCCAAGCTCGAAAGCCACCAGGAGGCGGCGCTGTGGAGCGACGTCTTCGCCTTCTCGGAGGAGCGGCTCGGCCTCGCCCGGGGGACGATCAAGGCGACGGTGCTGATCGAGACGATCACCGCCGCCTTCGAGATGGACGAGATACTCCATGCCCTCAAAGAGAATATCGTCGGCCTCAATTGCGGCCGCTGGGACTATATCTTCTCGACGATCAAGCGGCTGGGTCGGAGCCCCGGGCGGCTGACCCCCGACCGCGCCGCGATGACCATGGATAAGGCCTTCCTCGCCGCTTATTCGCTGAAGCTGGTCGAGACCTGCCACCGCCGCGGCGCCTTCGCGATGGGCGGCATGGCCGCGCAAATCCCGGTCAAGGGGGACGAGGCCGCCAATGCGGCCGCCTTCGACAAGGTCCGGGCCGACAAAAGGCGCGAGGCGGCGAACGGCCATGACGGCACCTGGGTGGCGCACCCGGGGCTGGTGCCGGTGGCGATCGAGGCGTTCGACCGCCCCAACCAGCTCGACCGAAAGATCGACAGCGGCGTCACCCGCGACGACATGCTGCGCCTGCACGAAGGTCCGCGCACCGAGGCGGGCGTGCGCGAGAACATCCGCGTCGGCATCCAGTATATCGCCGCCTGGCTCGGCGGCCGCGGCGCCGTGCCTCTCTACAATCTGATGGAGGACGCGGCGACCGCCGAGATCTGCCGCACCCAGCTCTGGCAATGGCTCAGGTTCGAGGCCGCGCTCGACGACGGCCGCACGCTGACCCGACCGTTGTTCGACGCGCTGCTCGCGGAGGAAATGGCGGCGCTGCCGCAAGGCGGGCGGCTCGAAGAGGCGCGCGGCCTCTTCGAATCGCTCGTCCTCGCGGAGGATCTCGAGGAGTTCCTGACGATCCCGGCCTATGAGCGGATCGACTAGGCTTCCTGGGGCAGCGCGCCCTTCGCCTGGGCGACGATCGCCTTGAACGCCTCGCCCTCGTGCATCGCGATGTCGGCGAGGACCTTGCGGTCCAGATCGACGCCGGCGAGCTTGAGGCCGTGCATGAAGCGGCCGTAGGTCAGCCCCTCGGCGCGCACGGCGGCGTTGATCCGCTGGATCCAGAGCGCGCGGAAGCTGCGCTTCTTCACCTTGCGGTCGCGATAGGCGTATTGCCCGGCCTTCTCGACCGCCTGGCGGGCGATGCGGATCGTGTTCTTGCGGCGGCCGTAATAGCCCTTCGCCTGATCCAGGAGCCGCTTGTGCTTGGCGCGCGTGGTGACGCCGCGCTTGATGCGTGCCATGTCAAATATCTCCTATTTCAGGCCGTAGGGCGCCCACAGCTTCACCCGCGCCGTATCGGCGTCGGCGAGCAGGTCGGTGCCGCGGTTCTGACGGATATATTTGCCGTTGTGGCTGATCAGGCGGTGGCGCTTGCCGGCGACGCCGCACTTCACCTTGCCGGTGGCCGTGAGCTTGAAGCGCTTCTTGACGCCGCTCTTGGTCTTCAATTTGGGCATTTTCGTCTCCTTGCCACCTGTCGGCGGACGCTTGAGAACAGCCACGGCAGCCCTTGATCGCCGGGCGGTTCGGTTCTTCCAAAGGTGGAAAGAGCGGGCCCTATATGGGGAGAGCCTTCAAAAGGCAAGCGGGGTCACCGCCTGCGCCGTCTCGTCCCGCCCCTAGCCGCAGAAGGTTTCGGTGCCGACCTCCACGGACGAAAGCAGCACTTCCTGAGCGTTCGAACGCTTGGTCATGTTCACCTGGATATAATAAGTGAAGCGGCGGTGATCGAAGGTGAAGCCCTGGCTGCAGCTGACGAGGGGCGCGCCGCGCCGGAGGTTGCCGGCCGAGGCCGGCAGGGTGTTCGAGTCGAATAGCGCGCCGGGGACGTCGGCGACCGCGCCCGTCTCGAGTTCCTTCTGGCGCAGGGCGGCCCGCAACTGGACCTGCTGGGCCCGCCCGTCCGTGTCCCGGTAGGTGACCAGCATGAAATTGGCGCGCCGGACCGTCGGCGCGATCTGGCAGGTGAGAATGATCTCGCCCAGCCTCCCGGCGGGAAATTTGGCGTCGCCGGCGCTGTTGAAAGTGCCGGTTCCGGAAATCGTCTGGCCGGCAGGCACGCAGGCCGCGCCGGTCATCGACCACGATGACGAATAGGTCGCCTGCGCTCGCGCCGGAACCGGCGCCAGGCCAGAGATCATGATCGTCGACAGGGCAAGAAGCCGGTTCGTTCGCATGGTCCGCATGACGTCCTCCTCGCGCCCGAGATAGACGTCCCCCTCGCCCTGTGCCGTGACCGCGATCACGGAGGCAATTTAGTCGAACAGGCTCGAGACCGAGCTTTCGTCGGCGATCCTGCGGATCGCCTCGGCGAGCAAAGGCGCGATCGTCAGCAGGCGGATCTTCGGCGTCGCCTCGGCGGCGTCATAGGCGGCGATCGTGTCGGTGATGACCAGCTCGGAGAGCACCGAATGGTCGACCCGGGCCGCGGCGCCGCCGGAGAGCACGCCGTGGGTGCAATAAGCGACGACGTCCTCCGCGCCGCCCTCCCTCAGCGCCGCCGCGGCGTTGCACAGGGTGCCTGCGGAATCGACCATGTCGTCGATGAGGATGCAGAAGCGGCCCGAGACGTCGCCGATGATGTTCATCACCTCCGATTCGCCGGGCTTCTCGCGGCGCTTGTCGACGATCGCGAGCGGGGCGTTGGCGAGCCGCTTGGCGAGCGCCCGGGCGCGGGCGACGCCGCCGACGTCGGGCGAGACCATGGTGATGTTCCGCCCGGCGAAGCGCGCCTGGATGTCGGCCGCCATCACCGGGGCGGCGTAGAGATTGTCGGTGGGGATGTCGAAGAAGCCCTGGATCTGGCCGGCGTGGAGGTCGATCGAGAGCACCCGGTTGGCGCCGGCGACGGTGATCAGATTGGCGACCAGCTTGGCCGAGATCGGCGTGCGCGGGCCGGGCTTCCTGTCCTGCCGGGCATAGCCGAAATAGGGAAGGACGGCGGTGATCCTCTTGGCCGAGGCGCGCTTCAGCGCGTCGATCGAGATCAGGAGCTCCATCAGATTGTCGTTGGCGGGGTAGGAGGTCGACTGCACCACGAACACGTCCTCGCCGCGGACATTCTCGTTGATCTCGACGAAAATCTCCTCGTCGGCGAAGCGGCGCACGCTCGCCTCGGTGATCGGCATTTCCAGATATTGGGCGATCGCCTGCACCAGCGGGACGTTGGAATTGCCGGACATCAATTTCATGCCGCCCCTCTGGCGGGGCGGGGGCGGGAAGGCAAGAGCGTTGCCGGGGTCCGCCGTGCCGACTAGAGCCGCGGCCATGCAGGTCGTCACCCGTTTCGCCCCCTCGCCCACCGGCAGGCTCCATGTCGGCAACATCCGCACTGCGCTGCACAACTGGCTGTGGGCGCGAAAGCATGGCGGCCGCTTCTTCCTCAGGCTCGACGACACCGACCGCGAGCGCAGCCGCGACGAACATGCCGAGGCGATCCGCGACGACCTCGCCTGGCTCGGCCTCGATGCGGACGCGGAATATCGCCAGTCGGACCGCTTCGCGGCCTATGAGGCGGCGCTGGCGCGGCTGGCCGAGGCGGGGCGGGCCTACCCCGCCTACGAGACGGCGCAGGAGCTCGAGCTGAAGCGCAAGGTCCTGCTCGGCCGCGGCCGGCCGCCGGTCTACGACCGCGCCGCGCTGGCGCTGACCGGGCCCGAACGGGCGCGTCTCGAAAGCGAGGGCCGGCGCCCGCACTGGCGCTTCCGGCTCGACCATGACGGCGCCATCGAATGGGACGACCTGATCCGCGGCCATCAGCATCTCGATCCCTCGCTGCTCAGCGATCCGGTGATCCGGCGCGAGGACGGCAGCTGGCTCTACATGCTGCCCAGCGTGGTCGACGATATCGACATGGGCGTCAGCCATGTCGTGCGCGGCGAGGATCACGTCACCAACACCGGGCTGCAGATCCAGATGTTCGAGGCGCTCGGCGCGCCGCCGCCCGCCTTCGCGCACGAGGCGCTGCTCACCGGCTCGGAGGGCAAGCTCGCCAAGAGGCTGGGCTCGACCGGCGTCGAGGCGATGCGCGAGGCCGGGATCGAGCCCGCCGCCCTCGTCGCCAAGCTGGCCCGGATCGGCACCAGTCTGCCGGTCGAACCCTTCCCCGATCCCGCGCCGCTGATCGAAAGCTTCGATTTCGCGAGCTTCGGCCGGGCGCCGGCGCGGTTCGACATGGCCGAGCTCGAAAGCCTCAACGCCCGCATCGTCCACCAGCTCGGCCATGACGCGGTGCGCGAGCGGCTGCCGCACGGCATGGCCGAGGCCGACTGGCTCGCCATCCGCCCCAATCTCGCCAGGGTCGCCGAAGCGGCCGACTGGTGGGAGATCCTCCACGGCCATGTCGAGCGCGAGGCGGCGGCCGAGGACCGCGATTTCCTCGCCGCCGCGGCGGACGTCGCTGCCGAGATCGACTGGGGCGATGCGCCCTGGCCGCAGCTGACCGCCCGCCTCAAGGAGACGAGCGGGCGCTCGGGCAAGGCCTTGTTCCAGCCGCTGCGCCGCGCCCTCACCGGCCGCGACAGCGGCCCCGAAATGGCGGCCCTGCTGCCCCTGATCGGCCGCGACGAAGCCCTCGCGCGCCTCCGCGCCGCGGCCCGCTAGGGCAGCCCTGCGGAAAATTTCCGCCTCGCGCATTAATGGTATAGTATAACATTACAATATAATGTATCATCCTCGTCCGGACCGGCCCAACGCCGGCCGGAGCGAAGAGGAGATGCGCCATGCCTGAAGCAGGATTTTTCGAGCAGAAGCGCGGCAGCCCCACCGGCCTCGTGCTGGTTGCCGCCGCTCATGTCGCCGCGCTCGGCGCGCTGGCCTTGGCCAAGGGGCCCGAGTTCATCCAGCCGTTCAACCCGCCGCTGGTGATCACGCCGATCGACATTCCGGACGATCCGCCGCCGGCCGATCGCCCGGAGCCCCGGCAGCAAGCCCAGCAGCCGAGCAGGATGACGGTCGCGCCGACGCCGACTCCGGTCCCAACTCCGTTCCCCACCGCCCAGCCGACGCCCTTCCCGCCGCCGCCTCCGCAAGGCCCGCCAGCGGACCGCTATGCCGAGGCCCGCGTCGAGGTGCCGCCCCCGGTGCGCCGCGAGGCCGAGCTGATCCCGCGCGATCTGCAGCCGCCCTATCCGACCGACGAGGAGCGGCTGCAGCGCAGCGGCACGGTGCGGGTGCGCATCACCATCGGCGCGAACGGACGGGTCATCGCCGTCGAACGGCTGGCGGCGACCAGCGACGCCTTCTGGCGGGTGACCGAGCGCCAGGCGCTGACCCGCTGGCGCTTCCGGCCCGCCACGCTCGACGGCCGGCCGGTCGAGGCCAGCCGGGTGATGACCGTCACCTTCCGGATCGGCGAAGCCTAGCCGCCGCCGGGCGCGGCGACGAGCGGGCTGGCGGAGGCGGCGCGGCGCGACTATCTAGGCGCCATGCCCATTCTCCCCCGGCCCGCCTCGCCCCGCGCCCTCTGGGCGGACCTTCGCGCCTTCTGGGCGGCGCGGCCGCGCCACCAATGGGTCGCCGCCGCGCTCGCGCTGGTGGCCCCGGCCGCGATCGTGACCGCTTTCTATTTCGATGCGCGCACCAACATCCTGCCCGGCGAGCGGATCATGTTCATCGACAGCTGGCGCGTTGACCGCAGCGACGCCGAGATCATTGCCAAGCAGAAGGCCGACAAGGCGGCCCGCGACGCCGCCCTGCGGGCGCGCCAGCGCGAGTTCCAGGAGCTCGACCGGAGCCTCAATCGGATGGGGATTTGAGCGGAGATCTGCAGGGAGATTGGCGCTGGATGGACGCCGCGATCGCGCTCGGCGAGCGCGGCCGCGGACGCACCGCGCCCAATCCCAATGTCGGCTGCCTGATCGTCAGGGACGAGGCGGTGGTCGGGCGCGGCTGGACCCAGGCCGGCGGCCGCCCGCACGCCGAGGCGATGGCGCTCGCCGAAGCGGGCGAGGCCGCGCGGGGCGCCACCGTCTACGTCACGCTGGAGCCCTGCGCGCACCGCAGCGAGCGCGGCCCGGCTTGCGCCGGCCTGCTCGCCGCGGCCGGCCCGGCCCGGGTGGTGATCGCGCTCGGCGACCCCGATCCGCGCACCGACGGCCGCGGCGCAGCGGCGCTGGCCGCGGCCGGCATCGCGGTCGAATCGGGCCTGCGGCGCGACTCGGCGGAGCGGAGCATGGCTGGCTTCCTCAGCCGCGTGCGGCAGGGCCGCCCCTGTGTGACGCTGAAGCTCGCTCTGTCGATCGACGGGCGGATCGCGACCGCTGCCGGCGAGAGCAAGTGGATAACCGGCGAGGAGGCCCGCGCCCACGCCCATCTCGAGCGCGCCCGCGCCGACATGATCCTGGTCGGCCGCGGCACTTTCGACGCCGACGCGCCGCGGCTCGACGTGCGCCTGCCCGGGCTCGAGGACCGCGCGCCGCGCCGCGCCTTGCTGACCCGGGGCGAGGGCGCCGAGGGCTGGGTCCGGATCGCCGCCCCGGAGGAGATCCACGGGCTGGCCGACGTCAACGACCTGCTGGTCGAGGGCGGCGCCGGCGCCGCGGCGGCCTTCCTCGCCGCCGACCTCGTCGACCGGCTGCTGGTCTATCGCGCGCCCATCCTGATCGGCGAGGGCAAGGCGGCGCTGGGCCCGATCGGCCTCGAGAACCTGGCCGACGCGCACGGGCGCTGGCGGCGCCTCGAAACGCGTCCGCTTGGCATCGACACGCTCGAAGTCTACGAACGCGCTCGCTGATGTTCACCGGGATCATCACCGATGTCGGCCGGATCGAGGCGGTCGAGCCGCGCGGGGACCTGCGCGTCCGCATCGCCTGCGGCTACGCCATGGCGAGCGTCGATCTCGGCGCCTCGATCGCCTGCTCGGGCGTCTGCCTCACCGTCGTCGACAAAGGCGAGGGCTGGTTCGCGGTCGATGTGTCCGCCGAGACCCAGGCCCGCACCGCGCCGGGCCTGTGGAGCGAGGGCCGCGGACTCAACCTCGAACGGGCGCTGAGGATCGGCGACGAGCTCGGCGGCCATATCGTCACCGGCCATGTCGACGGGATCGGCGAGGTCGCCGCGGCCGACCCCGACGGCGATTCGGTGCGGCTGGGCCTGATCGCCGGCGCCGAGGTCGCGCCTTATGTGGCGGCCAAGGGCTCGATCGCGCTGGACGGCGTGTCGCTGACCGTGAACGAAGTCGCAGCGCTGCCGGGCGGGGGCGTCGCCTTCGGCGTCAACATCATCCCGCACACCGCCGCGCAGACCACGCTCGGCGCGCTCGCGGTGGGCGACCGGGTCAATATCGAGATCGACCTGATCGCCCGCTATCTGGCCCGCATCCTGGCGACGCGCCCATCCTGATGTGAATCCGGCTTGTCTGATCACATTGTGGTGTGATACGCCGCCGAAATGAGCACCGTCCTGATCGACCGTCTGACCGACATGGTCGAAGCCGGCGAGATGAGCCGCGCCGGCCTCGCCCGCGCCGCCGGCCTCCATCCCAACTCGCTGCGCAAGCTCGGCGATGCCGACTGGAACCCGACCGCCGACACCCTCCTGAAGCTGGAGCGGTTCCTCGCCGGCGGCGGCCGCGGGGTGATGGCGAGCGCCGAGGCGATCATCGACGAGGCGCGCAACGGGCGCATGTTCATCCTGGTCGACGACGAGGACCGGGAGAATGAGGGCGACCTCGTCATCCCGGCCCAGATGGCGACGCCCGTCGCGATCAACTTCATGGCCAAGCACGGCCGCGGCCTGATCTGCCTCGCGCTCAGCCGGGAGCGGGTCGACCAGCTCGGCCTGCAGCCGATGAGCCGGAGCAACGGCGCCCGCCTGGAGACCGCCTTCACCGCCTCGATCGAGGCGCGCGAGGGAGTCACCACCGGCATCTCCGTCGCCGACCGGGCGCGCACCGTCTCGGTCGCGATCGACGCCGCCAACGGGCCCGACCAGATCGTCAGCCCCGGCCATGTCTTTCCGCTGGTCGCGCGCGACGGCGGGGTGCTGGTCCGCGCCGGCCATACCGAGGCGGCGGTCGACGTCGCCCGCCTGGCCGGGCTCAATCCTTCCGGGGTGATCTGCGAGATCATGTCCGAGGACGGCTCGATGGCGCGGATGGACGACCTCTCCGCCTTCGCCCAGCTGCACAACCTCAGGATCGGCACGATCCGCGATCTCATCGCCTATCGGCTCCGCAAGGACCGGCTGGTCGAGCAGACCGCCGAAGCGCAGTTCGAGAGCCGCTGGGGCGGCACCTGGACCGCCAGGACCTTCCTGAACAAGGCCTCGGGCGTCGAGCAGATCGCCTTGGTCAAGGGCCATGTCGACCCGGCGAGGCCGACCCTGGTGCGGATGCACGCGCTCAGCATCATCGCCGACGCCTTCGCCGAGGCGGGCCAGCGCGGCGGCCTGCTCGAGGGCGCGATGCGGGCGATCGCCGCGGAAGGCTCGGGCGTGATCGTGGTGATCAACCGGCCGGTGCCGGATGCGCTGTCGCAGGCGCTCCGCATCCGCTCCGGCGCGCTCGCTCCGCGCGACGGCGAGCAATTGCGCGATTACGGCGTCGGCGCCCAGATCCTCGCCGAGCTGGGCGTGCACGACATGATCCTCTTGACCAACAGCCACCACACCCCGGTCGCCCTCTCCGGCTACGGCCTCGCCATCGTCGGCGAGCGGCCGATCCCGCTCGGCAGCGACTGACCGTGGCCCGCATCCTGATCGTCGAGGCGCGCTTCTACGCGCATTTGAACGACCTGCTGCTGGCCGGCGCGCGCGCCGCGATCGAGGCCGCCGGCCATGGCCACGAGACCGTCACCGTTCCCGGCGCGCTCGAGGTGCCCGGCGCGATCGCGCTGGCCGCGGAGAGCGGCCGCTACGACGCCTTCGTCGCCCTGGGCGTCGTCATCCGCGGCGAGACCTTCCATTTCGAGATCGTCGCCGGCGAGAGCGCCCGCGCGCTGATGGCGCTGACCCTCGACGGCCTCGCCATCGGCAACGGCATCCTCACCGTCGAGAACGAGGCCCAGGCCCTCGCCCGCGCCGACCCCAAGCAGAAAGACAAAGGCGGCGAAGCCGCCAGGGCCGCGCTCGCCATGCTGGCGCTGAAGGAGCGCTTCGCCTGACCGCCGCGCAGCGCTTCGCCTTCCCCGCCTTGCTCCTCGCCAACCTGTTCCTGGCGGCGGGGCCGTGGCTGGTGCGGCTGGCCGACGTCGGGCCGGTCGCGGCCGGCTTCTGGCGGCTGGCGCTGGCGGTGCCGTTCCTCGCCTGGCTGGCGTGGCGGCAGGGCGGCGGGCCCTCGCCGGGCCGGGGCCTGATCGCGGCGGTCGCGATCGGCGGGATCTTCTTCGCCGCCGATCTCGCCGCCTGGCACGAGGGCATCCTCCGCACCAAGCTCGCCAACGCCACCCTGTTCGGCAATTTCGCCAGCTTCCTGTTCGCGATCTACGGCTTCATCCTGCTGCGCAGCCTGCCGCGGCCGCATGCAGGGCTTCGCGCTGCTGCTCGCCGCCGCCGGCACGGCACTGTTGCTCGGCAACAGCTACGAGCTGTCGCGCCTTCATTTCACCGGCGATCTGCTCGCCCTGCTCGCCGGCCTGTTCTACACTTTCTATCTGATCGCGGTCGACCGCGCGCGGCAGAGCGATGAGGCCGTTCGCCGGTGCTCGCCATCGCCACCGCCGCAGGCGCGCTGCCGATCCTCTTTTTCGCGCTGGCGATCGGCGAGCAGGTCGTGCCCGGCGACTGGACGCCGGTGATCGCGCTCTCCGTCTCCAGCCAGCTGATCGGCCAGGGCCTGCTGGTCTACGCCATGGGCCATCTCTCGCCGGTCATCGTCGGCCTGTGCTTCCTCACCCAGCCGATCGCCTCGGCCGCGATCGGCTGGGCGGCCTATGGCGAGACCCTGTCGGCGAGCGACGGCCTCGGCGCGCTGCTGATCTGCGCCGCTTTGGTGCTGATCCGCGCGCCGGAGCGAAAGCTTGCAAGCGCGGCCGCCCCGGCTCATTGAGCGGCTCGTGACCGCGCCCGCCGACATGAATCTCGACGAGCTCCGCGCCGCGCTGGCGCCGCGTCTCCCCGCCCATGCCGGGTTCGACGGCTGGTCGGAGCGGGCGCTGGCCATGGCCGCGGCCGAGCTCGGCGTGCCCGCCGACCGCGCCCGGCTCGCCTTCAAGGCCGGCGCGGCGCAGATGATCGACGCCTGGTTCGACTGGATCGACAAGGCGATGCTCGCCGCCTTCCCGCCCGAGCGGATCGCGGCGATGAAGATCCGCGAGCGGATCCGCGCCCTGCTGCTGTTCCGCTTCGAGGCGGCGGCGCCGCATCGCGAGGCGCTGCGCCGCGCGCTCGCCGTCCTCGCCTTGCCGCAGAACGCCCCGATCGGCGGCCAGGCTCGCCTGGCGCAGCGCCGACCGGATCTGGCGCGTCGCCGGCGACGCCGCGACCGACTTCAACCATTATTCCAAGCGCGCTGATCCTGATCGGCGTCTACGCCTCGACCACCCTCGTCTTCCTCGACGACGGCAGCGAGGGCATGGCCGAGACCCAGGCCTTCCTCGACCGCCGCATCGACGAGGTGATGCGCTTCGAGAAGGCCAAGGCGCGCTGGCAGGTCTCCGGCCGCCGTTTCTCGCTGAGCCGCTTCCTCGGACGGCTCCGCTATCCGGTCGGCCTGACGCTATTGATAATCAGTCGCAACGCCTCTACGTCCTCGCGCTCCTGATCGATGCGGGGACAGATGCGGATTCGCCTTTTCGGCCTGCTGGCCCTGCTGCTTGCATCCCTGACCATCGCCGCGCCGGCGCGCGCGCAGGGCGATGCGGCGGTGCAGACCAGCTGGCGGCTGCTCGATTATATCGCGGTCGACTATCCGCGGCGCGGTCCAGGACGGGCGCATCGTCAGCCAGCTCGAATATGACGAGATGCGCGAATTCTCCGCCTCGGTGACGCAGCGGCTCGGCGCGCTGCCGCCGCATCGCGAGCGCGCGGCGCTGGTCGCCGACGCGCGGCGGATCGAGGCGGCGGTGGCGCAGCGGGCGCCGCCGGCGGAGGTCGAGCGGCTGGCGCGGGCGCTGGCCTCGCGCCTGCTCGCCGCCTATCCGGTCCCGCTGGCGCCGGCGGCGGCGCCCGATCTCGCGCGCGGCGCCGCGCTCTACGCGCAGCAATGCGCCGCCTGCCACGGCGCGACCGGTCGGGCCGACACGCCGATGGCGCGCGGCATGGAGCCGCCGCCGATCGCCTTCACCGACCGCGCCCGGGCGCGCGAGCGCAGCCCCTTCGCGCTCTACCAGGTGATCGAGCAGGGGCTCGAGGGCACGGCGATGCAGAGCTATGCCGCCTTGCCGGCAGTGGACCGCTGGGCGCTCGCCTTCCATGTCGGGCGCTACGCCTATCCGGAGGCGCTGGCCGAGCAGGGCCGCCGCTACTGGGAAGCCGATCCGGCGCTGCGCGCGCGCATCCCCGATCTCGAGGCGCTGGCGGCGATCACGCCCGCCGCGCTGGCGCGCGATGTCGGCGAGGAGAAGGCAGCGGCGGTCATCGCCTATCTGCGCGGCGATCCCGCCCTGCTCGCCCGCGGTGCCGGCGCGGGCAGCCTGCCGGTCGCGCGCGACGCGGCTCGCCGAGGCCCTCGCCGCCTACCGCGCGCGGCGACCGCGATCGCGCCGGCGAGCTGGCGCTGGCCGCCTATCTCGACGGCTTCGAGCCGGTCGAGGCGCTGCTCGGCGCGCGCGACGGCAGCCTGGTCGCCGAGGTCGAGACCGAGATGGGCGGCCTGCGCGCCGCGATCGGGCGCGGGGCGGGCGCCGGCGAGGTGGCGGAGCGGGTGGCGCGGCTGCAGGCCCTGTTCGACCGCGCCGAGGCAGCGCTGGCGCCGGAGGCGGGCAGCGGCGCCTCGACCTTCCTCGGCGCGTTCGCCATCCTGCTCCGCGAGGGGCTGGAGGCGCTGCTGATCGTGGTCGCGATGATCGGCTTCCTGAGGAAGGCCGAGCGCCGCGACATGCTGCGCTGGGTCCATGCCGGCTGGATCGGCGCGCTCGCCGCCGGCGTGGCGACCTGGTGGGCGGCGAGCCACCTGCTCACCATCGGCGGCGCCGACCGCGAGCTGACCGAAGGCTTCGGCTCGCTCTCGCGGCCGCCATCCTGCTGTTCGTCGGCGTCTGGATGCACGGCAAGGCGCAGGCCGGCGCCTGGCAGGCCTATGTCCGCGACAAGCTCGGCGCGGCGCTCAATCGGGGCTCGGCCTGGTTCCTGTTCGGCCTCGCCTTCATCGCCGTCTATCGCGAGGTGTTCGAGACGATCATCTTCTTCGCGGCGATGGGCGGGCAGGGCGACGGCGCGGCGCTCGCCGGCGGCATCGCGCGTCGGGGTGCTGCTGCTCGCGCTTGATCGCCTGGGCGATGCTGCGCCTTTCCGCGCGGCTGCCGATCGCCAAGTTCTTCGCTTATTCGGCCGCCCTGATCGCGGTGCTGGCGGTGGTGCTGGCCGGCAAGGGCGTGGCGGCGCTGCAGGAGGCGGGGCTGGTCGGGGTGACGCCGCTCGCCGGCTGGCCGCGCAGCCCGGTGCTCGGCCTCTATCCGACGCTGGAGACCGTGCTCGCCCAGGCTGCGATGATCGCCCTGCTCGCGACCGGCTTCCTCTGGGTCCATCGCCGCCGCCCCGCCGTCGCCTGAAGCACGGGCGGGGACAGTCCCGGGCGGCGAGCGACTGTCCCCCTTTGCGGGCGCCGGAGGGCATGGACCACCCGCCCGGCGCCCACTCCCGCCTGCGGGGAGCGGCGGGATTCACGGGTTTCGGTTTCACGATCTCAAAGAGCCGAGTCGGGGAGAACATAACATGAACATCTGCCTCTTGCAAGCGAAAAGGATTCGTGCTGAGGGGAGCGATATTTTCGGGAGGACGACATGGCGGGCGTGAACAAGGTGATCCTGGTCGGCAATCTCGGCGACGATCCGGAGGTGCGCTCGCTCAACAATGGCGGCGAGGTGGTGAACCTGCGCGTCGCCACGTCCGAGCAATGGAAGGACCGCGACGGCAACCGCCAGGAGCGGACCGAATGGCACCGCGTCGTGATCTTCAACGAGAATCTCGGCCGGGTCGCCAAATCCTATCTGAAGAAGGGCTCGAAGGTTTATCTCGAGGGCCAGATCCAGACCCGCAAATGGCAGGACCAGTCCGGCCACGACCGCTATTCGACCGAGGTGGTGCTGCAGCGCTTCCGCGGCGAGCTGGTGCTGCTCGACCGGCGCGAGGGCGGCGGCGGTTACGGCGGCGGTGACTATGGCGGCGGCGAGCATGCCGATTCGTCGGGCGGCGATTTCGGCGGGCTCGGCGCCCCGCCAGCCGCGCGCGCCAGCCGGCGTTCGACACCGACCTCGACGACGACGTGCCGTTCTAGGGTTTCAGCTTGTCCCTCAGCCCGGCCAGCGCCGCGAACGGGCCGGCTTCCTCCTCGCTCTTCACCCCGGCCGCCTTCAGCGCCTCCTCGGCGCCGGGCGCGCGCGGATAGGGATCGAGCGCCGAGCGACAGCGTCTCGGCGACCGCCTCGCCGACGTCGACCGCGCCGCCGTCGTAGAAGACCACGTCCAGCTCGCTCTCGCCGAGCTCGATCTCCTCCTCGGCGGCGTCGGCTCGGGCTGCGGGCGGAACAGCAGGTCCGATCGTCGCCTCGACCGTCGTCGCGACCGGCTCGGCGGTCGCGACGCAGGCCTGGGTGACGGCCGCGGTCACCGTCCCCCGCATCGCGACCTCCGGCCCGTCCCGGTTCAGCGTCAGATCGGCGGCCAGCCGGTCGATCGCGAGCAGGCCGAAGCGCCGCGCCAGCGCCGCCCGCTCGGCCGCCTCCGCCTCGATGCGCGAGCGAGCGCGGCTCCTCGCCGAGCGTGTCGACCCGCACCGGCCGGCTGAATTCGGGCCGCGGTCACGGCAGCTCCCCGGCGAGCAGCGCCTCGAGGCCGGTCGCCGTCGAGCGCGTCGGCGAAGCGCTCGCAGCCGCCCGGCGACCATCGCCACCGCTTCGCTCCGACGGCGGCGAGTCGTGGAAGATGTTGCGCCGGACCGCGCCCTCGATCGGGCCCGCGCGGAAGGCGGCCAGCCGGCCGCCGAGCGCGCTCATCATCCGCCCGACATGCTTGCCGACGACATAGTCGCCGATGCCGATCTGGCGCAAAGTGCCGTCCATGTCGTCGATGAAGATCTCGGTGAGCAGCACGGAGGGGCCGCGGCCGGCCTCGCCCTCGGCCTCGAGCCGGATCAGCACCAGAGCCAGCACCGCCGCGATCATGTCGAAGCGGCCGTCGAGCGTGTCGGGCACGCCGCCCTCGCGATACCAGGCCGGATCGCGGCCGCGCGCGACGACGGCGCGATAGAGCGGCGCCAGCGCCGCGCGCTGCGCCGGTCCCGCCGAACATCCTGGTCAGCAGCGACACCGCCCGTTCCCTTTGAATTGCCGCATGGCTTGCGCCGGTTAGCCGATGTTCATATTGGAAAGCCTAGTCAAGCTCGGCGGCCCCATGGCGCGCCCGGCGCTCAGGAGTTGCTTCATATGACCTTGCCGAGTCGGATCCCGCGCCCTGGTCGCGCTCGCTCCTGGCCGGTGCCGTGCTCGCCGCCGGCTGCACGCGCGATCCGCGACCATCAGGGCTATCTGGTCGACGATCCGCTGATCGACGGCGATCCAGCCCGGCGTCGACAATCGCGATTCGGTCGCCGGCACGCTCGGCCGCCCGACCTTCGTCGGCCAGTTCGACCAGCGCGACTGGTATTATGTGTCGCGCAACACCCGCCAGCTCGCCTTCAACATGCCGCGGCCCGCCGAGCAGACCATCCTGCACGTCCGCTTCGACGCGGCCGGCAATGTCGAAACCGTCGCAGCGCACCGGCCTCGAGTATGTCGCCAACATCGAGCCGAGCAGCGACGAGACGCCGACGCTCGGCAGCGAGCGCAGCCTGTTCGAGGAGCTGTTCGGCAATATCGGCGCGGTCGGCCAGGGCGGCCGCGGCGCGCCGACCGCGGACAATCCCAACCCCGACCCCAACTAGGGCTAGCGGACGATCCGTCCGGCGGCGAGCACCGCCAGCGTCACCAGGTCGGACGCGGTCGCGCTCATCGCGGCGATCTGCACCTGCTGCTTCATGCCGACCAGCATCGGCCCGATCACCGCGTCGCCGCCGAGCTCGCGCAGCAGCTTGGCCGAGATGTTGGCGGTCTGCAGGCCGGGCATGACCAGCACGTTGGCCGGCCCGGTCAGCCGCATGAACGGATAGAGCTTCTGCAGCTCCGGATTGAGCGCGGTGTCGGGCGACATCTCGCCTTCATATTCGAAGTCGACGCCCTCCTTGCGCGTCCATGATCTTCACCGCGTCGCGGATCCGCTCGAGGAAGCTGCCCTCGGGATTGCCGAAGTTCGAATAGGAGAGGAAGGCGACGCGCGGCTCGTGGCCCATGCGCCGCGCGACGCCCGCGGTCTGGATCGCGATCTCGGCGAGCTGGTCGCCGGTCGGCCGCTCGGTGACCGTGGTGTCGGCGATGAACACGGTGTGCGTCTGGCCGACCATGACGTGGATGCCGAACGGGGTGACCCCGTCCTGCGGGTCGAGCACGCGGCGGATCTGGCGGAAGCTCTGCGCATAGGGCCGGGTGACGCCGGTGATCATCACGTCGGCCTCGCCCATCGCGAGCAGCAGCGAGGCGAAGATGTTGCGGTCCTGGTTGACGATCCGCTCCAGCTCGCGGTGCATGTAGCCGCGCCGCTGCAGCCGCGCGTAGAGGAAGTCGGCCATCTCCGGCACGCGCTTGTAGTTGCGGCTGTTATAGACCTCGAACGATGTCGGGATCGTCGACGCCGAGCGCGCGCAGCCGGTCGTGGACGTCGTCGCGGCCGACCAGCACCGGGATGCCGTAGCCGCCGTCGCGGAAGGCGATCGCGGCGCGCAGCACGACATCCTCCTCGCCCTCGGCGAACAGCACCCGGCGCGGATTGGCGCGCGCCGCCTCATAGGCGAGGGTGAGCACCGAGGTGGTCGGGTTGAGCCGCGAGCGCAGCGAGGTGCGATAGGCGTCCATGTCGTCGATCGGCCGCCGGGCGACGCCCGAATCCATCGCCGCCTGCGCGACCGCGGCCGGCACCACCTCCATCAGCCGCGGGTCGAACGGGGCGGGGATGATGTAATCGGGGCCGAAGCTGTGCGCCTTGCCGCCATAGGCCGCGGCGACCTCCTCGGGCACCTGCTGGCGGGCGAGCTCGGCGAGCGCGTTGGCGGCGGCGATCTTCATCGCGTCGTTGATCGTCGTCGCGCGCACGTCGAGCGCGCCGCGGAAGATGAAGGGGAAGCCGAGCACGTTGTTGACCTGGTTGGGATAGTCCGAGCGGCCGGTGGCGACGATCGCGTCGGGCCGCGCCGCCTTGGCGTCGGGCGGGGTGATCTCCGGGTCCGGATTGGCCATGGCGAAGATGATCGGCTGCTTGGCCATGTGCCTTGACCATCTCGGGCTTCAGCGCGCCGGCCGCGGACAGGCCGAAGAAGGCGTCGGCGCCCTTCAGCGCCTCGGCGAGCGTGCGCGCGTCGGTCTTCACCGCATGCGCCGACTTCCACTGGTCGAGCCCTTCGCGGCCCTGGTAGATCACGCCCTTGCGGTCGCACATGATGACATGGTCGTGCGGCACGCCCATCGCCTTGATCAGCTCGGTGCAGGCGATCGCCGCGGCGCCGGCGCCGTTCACCACCAGCCTCAGGTCCTTGAGGCTGCGGCCGGTGAGGTGGCAGGCGTTGATCAGGCCGGCGGCGCTGATGATCGCGGTGCCGTGCTGATCGTCGTGCATGATCGGGATGTTCATGCGTTCCCTGAGGGCCTGCTCGATGATGAAGCATTCCGGCGCGCCGATATCCTCGAGGTTGATGCCGCCGAAGCTCGGCTCCATCAGCGCCACCGCCTCGATGAACTTGTCCGGATCCTCGGTGGCGAGCTCGAGGTCGATCGCGTCGACGTCGGCGAAGCGCTTGAACAGCACCGCCTTGCCCTCCATCACCGGCTTGGAGGCGAGCGCGCCGAGATTGCCGAGGCCGAGGATGGCGGTGCCGTTGGAGATCACCGCGACCAGATTGCCCTTGGCGGTATAATCGTAGGCGAGATCGGGATTTTCGGCGATCGCGCGCACCGGCACCGCCACGCCGGGCGAATAAGCGAGGGAGAGGTCGCGCTGCGTCGCCATCGGCTTGGAGGCGATGATCTCGATCTTGCCGGGCCGCCCCATGGCGTGGAATTCGAGCGCCTCGGCCTCGGAGAATTTGACGTTGCTGCCCTCGCTCACGTGCCTCTCCCTGTTTGGCCCTCGCTGTAGGACTTGAGTCGTGACGGAGGCAAGGCAAAGCCTTATCGTCGCGCCCGTGGCGACCAGCGTGCAATCCGACTCCCCGGCGACGCCGATGATGGCGCAATATCTGGCGCTGAAGGCCGAGGCCGAGGGCTCGCTGCTCTTCTACCGGATGGGCGATTTCTTCGAATTGTTCTTCGACGACGCCAGGGTGGCGGCGGGCTGCCTCGACATCGCGCTGACCTCGCGCGGCGAGCATGAGGGCAAGCCGATCCCGATGTGCGGGGTGCCGATCCACGCCGCCGAAGCCTATCTCGCCCGCCTGATCAGGGCCGGCCACCGCGTCGCCATCGCCGAACAGGTCGAGAGCCCGGCCGAGGCAAGGAAGCGCGGGCACAAGTCGGTGGTCAACCGCGCGATCGTGCGGGTGGTGACGGCGGGCACCCTGACCGAGGAGGCGCTGCTCGATTCGCGCAGCGCCAACTGGCTGGTCGCCGCGGCGAAGGTCGGGGACCGCTACGGCCTCGCCGCGGCCGACGTCTCGACCGGCCGGTTCGAGCTGGCTTCGATCCTGCCCGGCGCGCTCGATGCGGAGCTGGCGCGGCTCGGCGCTGCCGAGCTGATCTCGAACGAGCCGCTCGACGGCGCCGGGCTCTGGACGGCGGGGTTCGACTCGATCGCGGCGGAGCGGCGCCTCAAGGACCGCTTCGAGGTCGCGACGCTCGACGGTTTCGGCGCGTTCGACCGGGCCGCGCTGTGCGCGGCGGGAGGGCTGCTCGCCTATCTCGACGAGGTGGCGCGCGAGTCGCTGCCCTTCCTGCGCCCTCCGGTCGCCCGCTCCTCGGGCGACCATATGATGATCGACGCCGCCACCCGCGAGAGCCTCGAGCTGACCTTCTCCGCGACCGGCACCCGCGCCGGCAGCCTGCTCGCCTCGGTCGACCGCACCGTCACCGGCGCGGGCGCGCGCCTGCTCGCCGCCGATCTCGGCGCGCCGCTGCTCGACCGCCCGGGCATCGAGGCGCGGCTCGACCTGGTCGCCCTGTTCGAAGGCGACGCGGCGTCTCGCGACTGGCTGCGCCGGCAGCTGCGCGCCTTGCCCGACATCGGTCGCGCGCTCGGCCGGCTGGCGGCCGGGCGCGGCAGCCCGCGCGACCTCGGCCAATTGCGCGACGGCCTCGACGAGGCCCGGCGCCTGCACGACCGCCTGTCCGGCATCGCCG
The DNA here is from genome assembly GCA_963826805.1 of uncultured Alphaproteobacteria bacterium. Lineage (GTDB taxonomy): Bacteria > Pseudomonadota > Alphaproteobacteria > Sphingomonadales > Sphingomonadaceae > Allosphingosinicella. The sequence goes on along the minus strand of CAWGYE010000005.1, from coordinate 1,141,191 downwards.
AGCCGCCGGCGCTGCTCGGCCGGCTGCTGCCGGTGCTCACCGGCCATGGCGCGCTGGTCGACCAGCTGGCGCGCGCCCTCGTGCCCTCGCCGTCGATCGACACGGCGCAGGGAGGCTATATCGCGGAAGGCTATGACGCCGCGCTCGACGCGCTCCGCGCGACCGGGGGCGAAGGCCGGCGCGCGATCGCCGCGCTCGAGGCCCGCTACCGGACCCAGACCGGCATCGCCTCGTTGAAGATCCGCCACAACAACGTGCTCGGCTTCCATATCGAGGTCCCGGCGAAGAATGCCGACCGGTTGATGACGGCGGAATCGGGGTTCACGCATCGACAGACGCTGGCGGGCGTGGTCCGTTTCAACGCGCCCGACCTGCACGAGCAGGCGCTGAGGGTCGGCGAGGCCGGCAATCGGGCGCTGGCGATCGAGGGGGAGCATTTCGCCGAGCTCGTCGCCGAAACGCTGGCGCGGGCCGAGCCGATCGCCGCGGCGGCCGACGCGCTCGCCCGGCTCGACGTCGCCGCCGCCTTGGCCGAGCGCGCCGCCGAGGGCGGCTGGTGCCGGCCGCGCTTCGCCGAGGAGGCCTGCTTCGCGGTCGAGGCGGGGCGCCACCCGGTCGTCGAGGAGGCGCTGAAGGCGGCCGGCGCCCGCTTCGTCGCCAACGACTGCAAGCTCGGCGAGGACAGCCGCCTGTGGCTGGTCACCGGCCCCAACATGGGCGGCAAGTCGACCTTCCTCAGGCAGAACGCCCTCATCATCCTGCTCGCCCAGGCCGGCGGCTACGTGCCGGCGGCGCGCGCGACGCTGGGCCTCGTCGACCGGCTGTTCAGTCGGGTCGGCGCCTCCGACAATCTCGCCCGCGGCCGCTCGACCTTCATGGTCGAGATGGTCGAGACGGCGGCGATCCTCGCCCAGGCGACGCCGCAAAGCTTCGTCATCCTCGACGAGGTCGGCCGCGGCACCTCGACCTATGACGGGCTCGCCATCGCCTGGGCGGTCACCGAGGCGATCCACGACAAGGCCAAATGCCGCTGCCTGTTCGCCACCCATTATCACGAGCTGACCCGGCTCGCGGAGCGGCTCGACGCGCTGTCGCTGCACCATGTCCGCGCGCGCGAATGGAAAGGCGACCTGGTGCTGCTGCACGAGGTCGCGGACGGCCCGGCCGACCGCAGCTACGGCATCGCGGTGGCCAAGCTCGCCGGGCTGCCGCCGTCGGTGCTGGCCCGCGCCAAGGCGGTGCTCGCCAAGCTGGAGGCGGGCCGCGCCGCGACCGGCGGCATCGCCGCCGGGCTCGACGACCTGCCGCTGTTCGCGGCCGCGCCGCTGGAGGAGCCGGCGCCCGATCCGCTCCATGCCGCCCTCGCCGGCGTCGAGCCCGACACGCTGTCGCCGCGCCAGGCGCTGGAGCTGGTCTATGCCCTGAAGCGGCTGCTCGCCGAGCGCGAGAGATGAGCGCCCGGCTCGCCCCGGTCCCGAACCAGCGCGAGATCATCGACCGGCGGGCGGTCGCCGCCCGGCTCGACGGGGCCGATCGCAGGGGCGCGCCTGCGATCCTCAAGGAAGCGCTGGCCGCCGGCCGCGCCGAGATCGCGCGCCGGCTCGAGGAGCGGCCCTATGCGGGCAGCGAGGCCGCCGCAGCCTACGCCTTCCTCACCGACCAGATCCTGCGCCTCGCCTACGATTTCGTCACCCTGAAGCTGCACCCGCTCGGCAACCCGACCACTTCGGAGCGGCTGCTGCTGATGGCGGTCGGCGGCTACGGGCGCGGCGAGATGGCGCTTCATTCGGACGTCGACATCGCCTTCGTGACGCCGTGGAAGGGCACTGCCTGGACCGAGACGGTGATCGAGACCGTGCTCTATCTGCTCTGGGACCTCGGCCTCAAGGTCGGGCAGAGCGCGCGCACGCTCGACGAGCTCGTCCGCCTCGCTTTGGGCGACCATACCGTCCGCACCGCGATCCTCGAGGCGCGCTACATCTGGGGCGACGAGGCGCTGTTCGACGAGGTGTCGGCGCGCTTCTGGAAGCAGGTGGTGGCCGGCAATGTCGGCGCGTTCGTCAAGGAGAAGCTCGACGAGCGCGACGCGCGGCACAAGCGGATGGGGGACAGCCGCTACGTCGTCGAGCCCAACGTCAAGGAAGGCAAAGGCGGGCTGCGCGACCTGCACGCATTGTTCTGGATCGGCAAATATGCCTATCGGCTGCGCTCGGTCGCCGAGCTGGTCGAGGTCGGCCTGTTCTCGCCGGCCGAGCTCAGGCAGTTCCAGCGCGCCGAGCGGTTCCTGTGGGCGGTGCGCTGCCATCTCCACCTCGCCGCCGGCCGCGCCGAGGAACGGCTGACCTTCGACTATCAGCGCGAGATCGCGGCGCGGATGAACTATGCCGACCGGCCCGGCAAGACGCCGGTCGAGCGCTTCATGCGCCATTATTTCCTGCACGCGAAGACGGTCGGCGACCTGACCGGGCTGTTCCTCGCGCATCTCGACGACAAGTTCGCCCGCCGCGGCCGCCGCATCGGCCTGCCCGCCTTCCGCCGGCGGCCGGGAAAGCTCGCCGGCTTCATGCTCGACCGCGGCCGGCTCGCCGTGCCCGACGACGGCTTCCTCGCCGAGGACCCGGTGCGGCTCGTCGAGATGTTCGCGCTCGCCGACCGCTACGGGCTCGAAATCCACCCGCTGGCGATGCGCGCCGCCGCCCGCCACGCCAAGCTGATCGACGCCGGAGTGCGCGCCGACCCCAAGGCCAATGCGCTGTTCCTCGACGTGCTGACCAGCAAGCGGGATCCGGAGACGGTGCTGCGCTGGATGAACGAGGCCGGCATCTTCGGCCGCTTCATTCCGGATTTCGGCCGGGTGGTCGCGCAGATGCAGTTCGACATGTACCACCATTATACGGTCGACGAGCATTCGATCCGGGCGATCGGCCTCCTGGCGCGGATCGAACGCGGCGACCTGCGCGAGGAGCACAAGCTTTCGACCGCCCTGTTCAAGCTGATCGCCTCGCGCCGGGCGCTCTACGTGGCGGTGCTGCTGCACGACATCGCCAAGGGGCGGGGCGGCGATCATAGCGAGCTCGGCGCCGGCGTGGCGCTGTCGCTTTGCCCCCGGCTCGGCCTCACCGCCGCCGAGACCGAGACGGTGGCCTGGCTGGTGCGCTGGCATTTGTTCATGTCGGCGACCGCGTTCAAGCGCGACCTCGCCGATCCCAAGACCGTCCAGGATTTCGTCGAACGGGTGAAGAGCCTCGAGCGGCTGCGCCTCTTGTTCCTGCTGACCGTGGTCGACATCCGCGCCGTCGGCCCCGGCACCTGGAACAGCTGGAAAAGCCAGCTGCTGCGCGAATTGTTCGACGCCGGCGAGGAGATGCTGCGCCTCGGCCACAAGCAGAAAGGCCGAAAGGAGCGCATCGCCGCCACCCAGGCGGACGTCGCCAGGCGGCTCGGCTGGGAGGAGAGCCGCTTCGCCCGCTTCACCTGGCGGCTGCCGGACAGCTACTGGCTGGCCGAGCCGGTCGAGGGGATCGAGCGCAACGCCCGCTTCCTCGATTCGGCCGACCGCCATCCCGACACGTCCGGCCATGTCGAGGCGCTGGTCCAGCCCGAGCGCGGCGCGACGGTGATCACCATCTATGCCAGGGATCATCCGGGCCTGTTCTATCGCGTGGCCGGCGCGATCAGCCTCGCCGGCGGCAACATCATCGATGCCCGCATCCACACCACCGACGACGGCATGGCGCTCGACAATTTCCTGGTCCAGGACCTGAGCCGCGCCGCCTTTGCCGACCCGCACCAGCTCGACCGGCTGAAGAAGGAGGTGCTGCGCGCGCTCGCCGGCCACGAGCCGTCCAGCGCCAGGCTGGCGGCGCGTGCGCTGCCGCTCCGGCGCGCCGAGGCGTTCCGCATCCAGCCGGCGGCGTTCGTCGATAACCGGGCCTCCAACCGCTACACGGTGGTCGAGGTCAACGCCCGCGACCGCGCCGCCCTGCTGTTCGAGCTCGCCCGGGCGATCTACGTGTCGCGCGCGCTGATCCACAGCGCTCACATCGCCACCTATGGCGAGCGCGCGGTCGACGTCTTCTACCTGACCGACCTCAACGGCGCCAAGATCGAGAGCCCGGCGCGCCTCAAGGCGCTGCAGGCGCGGCTGATCAAGGTCTCCGCGCCCGGCGTGCCCCACGAGCGCCGGGCGGCTTAGGGGACAGTTACTTTTCCCGGCGCCGGCGCCTCAAGCGCGTAGCCATGCGGGGAAAAGTAACTGTCCCCATTCCGACGACCCCAAAGGAAAGGCCCCCGCCGTCGCCGGCGAGGGCCCTGTCCCGCGGTCGCGCCGCTTTAGAAGCGGAAGCGGCCGGTGATGCCGAACGTCCGCGGCTCGGCGAGGAAGCTCGCGAACAGCTGGTTCGCCGTGGCGAAGCTCGGCGAGCCGAACTGGGTCACGTGCGCGACCGAGTTGGAGCCCTGGAACGGCGCGTTGAACGCGACCTGCTGATAGTCCTGGTTGAGCAGGTTCTGCGCCCACAGCTCGACCGACCAGCGCTGCTGAGGCCCGCGCAGGCCGAGCCGGGCGTTGATCAGCGCGAACGAATCCTGCTCCTTCTCCGGGAACAGGTCGGAGCCGGTGTTGAAGTCGCCGGTGAGGCGGGTGTCGGCATAGAGCAGCAGCGACATGCCGCTGCTGCCGATCTGCGGAGTCCAGGTCACCGAGGCCGTCGCCGTATATTTGGGCGCGTTCGACAGATTGTCGCCCGGCAGCAGGAACAGCGCCGGAATCGAGCGGCGTGCCGGTGTCGCGGCCGACCAGGTCGTCGCGATAATGGGTGTCGGCATAGGTGAAGCCCGCGGTGAACTGGAGGTTGCGGGCCGGGAAGATCGCCAACTCGACCTCGACGCCCCGCGAGATCACGCCCGAGGTCACATCGCCCACCGGGCAGGCGCCGGTGGCGTTGCTCGCGTCGGAATCGGCGGCACCGAGGCTGACTCCGCAGCCGTTGATGTTCTGGACCAGGAAGACCGAGCCGTTGAAGGTGTTCAGCTGGAAGTTGCTGAACTGCTGATGGAAGGCCGCGACGTTCAGGAGGAAGTTGCGGTGGGTCCATTTGAAGCCGATTTCATAGGCGTTCACCGTCTCCGGATCGAACTGGAGATTGGCGGTGTTGAAGCCCGGGCCGCGGCCGCCGGACTGGCGCGGATCGGTCGGCGAGAAGATCGGCGAGCCGAGCGCCGAGCGGTCGAGGTTGAAGCCGCCCGCCTTATAGCCGCGCGAATAGCTGGCGTAGAGGAGCAGCCGGTTGTTCGGCTTGAACGACAGCACGCCGGTGCCGGTCCATTCGGATTCGTCGCGCTCGTCGGACAGGTTGAGCGCGTTCAGCGAGCTCGACGAATTGCCCTGGCAGGTGAGGTTGACGAGGCCCTGGACGAGCGGCTGCAGCGTCGCCGGCAGCGGCGTCGCGCCGCCGGGGAGGAAGCCCGAGAAGGTGGCCTGCTGGACCGGGCAGACCGTGTTGGTGTTGGCGAAATTGGCCGAGAAATCCTTGTCCTCGTGCGTGTAGCGGAAGCCGAGGGTCAGGGCGAACTGGTCGGTGATGTTGAAGATGTTGTGGGTGAAGATCGCCCAGTTGGTGCTCTCCTGGAAATAATTGGCGAAATTGTCGCCCATGTTGTTGACCGTGCTCAGCCGGTCGAAGCCGCCGAGGATCAGCGGCCCCACCGCGCCGAAGCCGGCGCCGAACGAGGCGCGGGCGGTGACGCCCGGCGCGACCAAAGCGGTGCTGAGGCAGCCGGGGTTCGCCGGATTGCGCAGGATCGGATTGGGGTTGACGGTGGCGACCAGCCGGCAGGCGGCGAACGCGCCATATTGGCTGCCGAACTGCAGATTGTCGCGGACGTGCAGATCCTCATTGGCGAAATAGCCGCCGACCAGCCAGTCGAGCAGGCCGTCGAACGCCGAGCCCTGGAAGCGGATCTCCTGGGTGATGGTCTGGAAATCGCGGAACGCATTGTCGTCGTCGTTGCGCCGCAGGATGTCGACATTGGTGTAGTCGGTGTCCGACGGCTGGAACGACTTGTAGTCGCGATAGGCGGTGATCGAGGTCATCGTCGCCCCGCCCAGATCCCAGTCGATGTGCACCGAGGCGCCCCAGTCGGTGGTCGAGCCCTCGTAGGTGGTGCCCGGGGTGAGCGCGAGCTGGCGGTTGAACGGATCGCCGCGCGAGGGGATGATGCCGCCGAGGCTGGTCAGCACGTCGATGATGCGGTTGCCGTCGGGCGAGCCGCCGGCCCCGGGCTGGCGAACGGCGAAATCGCCCGGCTGGCCGGGCGTCGGATCGAAGGTCTCGACGGTGCCGACATAGACCGCGCCGCAGCAGGATTCGGCGCGGCGGGAATAGTCGGCGATAAAGCGGATCGAGAGCGCATCGTTCGGCTCGAACAGCAATTGCGCCGCGGACGAACAGGCGGTCGCGGTCGTTGACGTGGGATTCGGTGCCGCTCGCGGCGTTGACGACGTCGTAAAAGCCGTCGCGCCGGGTGTAGATGGCGTCGATCCGGAAGGCGACATGCTCGCCGATCGGGCCGGTGAGGCCGACCGCGCCGCGCATATAATCGTAATTGCCGTAGGAAGCCTCGACATGGCCGCCGAACTCGAACTCGGGACGGGCGGTGATGACGTGGATGAGGCCGGCCGAGGCGTTGCGGCCGAACAGGGTGCCCTGCGGGCCGCGCAGCCACCTCGATCCGCTCGATCTCGCCGAGCTCGTTGAGGCCGATGCCGCTGCGCGAGCGGTAGACGCCGTCGATGAACACCGCGACCGAGCTTTCCAGGCCCGGATTGTCGCCGACCGTGCCGATGCCGCGGATGCGGGCCGAGCCGTTGGCCTCGGTGCCGGTCGAGGAGACGAGCAGCGACGGGGCGAGCTGGTTCAGCGCGCGGATGTCGGTGGCGCCGCTATTCTGCATCGACTGGCCGCCGACCGCGGTGACCGCGAGCGGGACGTCCTGCAGCGGCTGCCGCCGGCCCTGGGCGGTGACGACGATCTCGGCGTCGTTGGCCGGGTCGGTGGCCGCATCGGCCGGCTGCGCGGCGTCGGCCGTCGTGGTGGTGCCGGTGGTATCGTCCTGCGCGTGCGCATAGGTCGGCGTGGCAAGCGCGGCGATCCCCGCGGACAGCAGCCAATATTTCTTCATCTTACCCCTCCCAGAGAATTCATGGCTTGTTTGGCGCGGAAAGCTAACGTGAACGGAAACCATTCGCCAGCCGAAAAGCCGCGGTTTCCCGTTGGTTTGGGACGTTCATTGCAATTCCGCAACAGAACAGTTTCAAGCTGCAACGGGTCGCGTCCGCTGCCGTTACGGAAAGCGCGTTTTTCAGTGGGCCGGGCGGAGAGCGCTTGGGCGCCGTCAGGGAGCCGCGACGGGCCCGAGCCGCGCTGGAGCGGCCTCGACCACCCCCTCAGCCCGGCGAAGGCCGTGATTTCGGGACCGGAAGTCCGGGATGTCTCCGCGAGACGCCGGCCTTCGCCGGAGCGACGCGTGCGCCTTATTTCGGGGCGAGCACCATCAGCATCTGCCGGCCTTCCATGCGCGGATGCTGCTCGACCTTGGCGGTCTCGGCGACGTCGGCCTGGACCCGCTGGAGCAGCCGCATGCCGAGCTCGCCATGGGCGAGCTCGCGGCCGCGGAAGCGCAGCGTGATCTTCACCTTGTCGCCCTCGCCGATGAACGAGAAGACCTTCTTCATCTTCACGTCATAATCGTGATCGTCGATGTTCGGACGCATCTTGATCTCCTTGATCTCCTGCGTCTTTTGCGACTTGCGGGCGAGGTTGGCCTTTTTCTGGGCCTCATATTTGTATTTGCCGACGTCGAGGAACTTGCAGACCGGCGGATCGGCATTGGGCGAGACCTCGACCAGGTCGAGGCCGACCTCGGCGGCCTGCTCGATCGCTTCGGCGGTCAGCAGGACGCCGAGATTCTCGCCATTCTCATCGATCACGCGCACCTTGGGCGCGGAGATGAAGTCGTTGAAGCGGGGGCCGTTGAGCGGCGGTGCGGCGGGACGCCGGTTAAGCGGGGGACGTATGTCGGTTTCTCCTGAAGCCTGTGAAGCAGCGCTCCACCTAGTCAATCTGGCGGCTGAATGAAAGATGGATGCGTCAAGCCGGGCAGCTGCGCGGCAAGCGGCCCGCTCAGTCTGAGGTCGGGCGGCAGCGCCTCGGCGGCGAGCCGCGCGGCCAGCGCGTCGAGCGCCAGCACCTCCTGCCGCGCGTCGGCGCCGAGCGGGCGCAGCGCGACCGTGCGCTCCTCGGCCTCGCGCTTGCCGACGACGAGCAGATAGGGGACGTGGGCGAGGCTGTGCTCGCGCACCTTGTAGTTGATCTTCTCGTTGCGCAGGTCGAGCTCGACGCGCAGCCCCGCCGCCTCGAGCGCCGCGGCGACCTCGCGGGCATAATCGTCGGCGTCGGAGACGATCGTCGCCACCGCCGCCTGCACCGGCGCCAGCCAGAGCGGGAAGCGGCCGGCATGATGCTCGATCAAGATGCCGAGGAAGCGCTCGAACGTGCCGATGATGGCGCGGTGGAGCATCACCGGCACGTGCTTCTCGCCGTCCTCGCCGATGTAGAAGGCGTCGAGCCGCTCGGGCATGACATAGTCGAGCTGCAGCGTGCCGACCTGCCAGGTCCGGCCGATCGCGTCGGTCAGGTGGAATTCGAGCTTGGGCGAATAGAAGGCGCCCTCGCCCGGCAGCTCCTCCCATCGATATTCGGGGCCGTCGCGGCCGGCGAGATGGACGGCGTCGCGCAGATCCTGCTCGGCCTTGTCCCACATCTCGTCCGAGCCGTACCGCTTCTCCGGCCGCAGCGCGAGCTTGATCGCATAATCGGCGAAGCCGAGATCCTGGTAGATCGAATCGAGCAGGTCGCAGAAGCGCCGCGTCTCCTCGACGATCTGGTCCTCGCGGCAGAAGATGTGGGCGTCGTCCTGGGTGAACTGGCGCACCCGCAGGATGCCGTGCAGCGCGCCGTGCGGCTCGTTGCGGTGGCAGCAGCCGATATTCGGCGAGGCGGATCGGCAGGTCGCGATAGGATTTGATGCCCTGGCGGAAGATCAGGATGTGGGCCGGGCAGTTCATCGGCTTCAGCGCCATCAGGTCGGCGCTCGCCGGAGAGGATCGGCGCGCCCTCCTCGGTGCCGGGCACCTCGTCGGGGACGACGAACATGTTCTCGCGATACTTGCCCCAGTGGCCGGACGCCTCCCACTGGCGCGCGTCCATCAGCTGCGGCGTCTTCACCTCCTGATAGCCGGCCGCGTCGAGCCGGCGGCGCAGATAGGCCTCGAGCTGGCGCCACAGGACATAGCCCTTGGGATGCCAGAAGACCGAGCCGTGCGCCTCGGGCTGGAGGTGGAACAGGTCCATCTCCTGGCCGATCTTGCGATGGTCGCGCTTCGCCGCCTCCTCGAGCCGGACGAGATGCGCCTCGAGCTGCTTCCTGTTCAGCCAGCCGGTGCCGTAGATGCGCGAGAGCTGCGGGTTGTTCTGGTCGCCGCGCCAATAGGCGCCCGAGACCCGGGTCAGCTTGAACGCGTCGGGATCGAGCTTGCCGGTCGAGGCGAGATGCGGCCCGCGGCAGAGGTCGAGCCAGCCGCCGGTGCGGTACATGGAGATCACCTCGTCCGCGGGCAGCTCCATCACCCATTCGGCCTTGAACGTCTCGCCCTGCTCCTCGAAGAAGTCGCGGACCTTCTCCCGGTCCCATTCCTCGCGGACCAGCGGCGTGTCGGCGCGGATGATCCGCCGCATCTCCTCCTCGATGAGCGGGAGCTCCTCCTCGGTGAACGGCCCGCGCTCCGGCGGTCGGCGCGAAATCGTAATAGAAGCCGTCCTCGGTCGCCGGGCCGAAGGTGATCTGCGTGCCGGGAAACAGGTTCTGCACCGCCTCGGCGAGGACATGGGCGTAATCGTGCCGGACCAGCTCGAGCGCGTCGGCCTCGTCGCGCGCGGTGATCAGCGCCAGCTCGGCATCGCCCTCGAACGGCCGGGCGAGGTCGCGCACCTCGCCGTTGACCCGCGCCGCCAGCGCCGCCTTGGCGAGGCCCGGGCCGATCGCCGCGGCGACGTCCGCCGGGCGTGGTCCCGCGCTCGACCTCGCGGACCGATCCGTCGGGCAGCGTGATCGAGATGCATTTCGGACATAAGCGGCGGCGCTCCTGCGGCGGTTGATCGGCTGGGAGCCATAGATGGGCGCTGGCGGCGGTTCAAGAAAGGCCAGGCAACGATGTCGAGGAGCCTGCCGCTCGCCTTTCGGATCGCAGCCTTGTTCGCGCTGCCGATCGAGGTGATCTTCTCCGCCGAGCCGGCCGATGGCGGCGCCTAACAATTTCGCCTCCAGAATAATTAGCAACACTAAGCACTGCCGATTTCGTTCCGGCCTCGGCACGAAATATGCTAAGCAGCGCGCGCCGCTCCCGCGTCGGGAACGGCCGACGATGACAAGGGGGAAATATGGTGAGGAAGCTTGTTTCCGCGACCGTCTCGGCCGCCCTTTGCATGCTGTCCGTGGCGCCGGCCATGGCCCAGGACTATCGCTTCACCGGCTTCGACGCCCCGCGCGGGCGCGACCGCGACGGTGAACCTGCGCGTGCCGCTCGGCATGTCGCGGCAGCAGACCGATCGCCGGATGAGCTACGGCGTCACCCTCGGCTACGGCCAGACGATGGGCTCGCCCACGCTCGACGGCCGCACCACGACGCGTGCCGTCAACCTCGCCGATTTCCGCTTCAACAACAGCGGCGAGCTCAGGAATGCGCGGGTCGCCAGCTTCGATCTCGCCAATCTCGATCGCGATCGGCGGTTCTCCAACCTGAACGGCGAGGTCACGACGGTGTGGATCGTCGTCGGCCTGGTCGCGGCCGGCGTGGCCGTCTGCCTGCTCGCCGACTGCTTCGGCGGCGACGAGGAGGACAGCCCGAGCAGCTGAGCCTGAGCGACCGGCTCGCCAGGATGCGCGGGCGCTGTTAAGCGCCCGCGCATGACTCGTGTCGACTATCTCGAGGCGCGCCCGAGCGTGCACCTCGCTTATCAGCATCGCCCGGGCCGAGGCCCCACCCTCCTGTTCCTGCCCGGCTATGCCTCGGACATGACCGGCGGCAAGGCGAGCGCGCTCGACGCCTGGGCCGCGCGCGAGGGCCGGGCGATGCTGCGCTTCGATTATGGCGGCTGCGGGATGAGCGGCGGCGACTTCGAGGCGCAGACGCTGCAGCTCTGGCTCGACGACGTTCTCGCCATGATCGACCGTGTCGCGGAGGGGCCGGTGGTGCTGGTCGGCTCGTCGATGGGCGGCTGGCTGATGCTGCTCGCCGCGCTCGCCCGCCCGGGCCGCGTCGCCGGCCTGGTCGGCATTGCCGCCGCGCCCGACTTCACCGGCTGGGGCTTCACCGAGGCGGAGAAGCTGGCGATCCTGTCGCGAAGGCCGGCTCGAACGGCCCAATCCCCATGGCGAGGCGCCGACCGTCACCACCCGCGACTTCTGGCAGAGCGGCGAGGCGCTGCGCCTCACCCATGCGCCGATCGCGCTCGACTGCCCGGTCCGGCTGCTGCACGGCCAGCAGGATGCGGACGTGCCCTGGGCCTGGTCGCTGCAGCTCGCCAAGCTGATCCGTTCAGCCGACGTGCAGATGACGATCGTCAAGGACGGCGATCACCGCCTTTCCCGCGACGGCGACCTCGCGCTGCTGATCGCGACCGTCGCCTCGCTGATGGAGCAATTGTGATCCTCGCCCTCCTGATGCTTGCCGCCATGCAGGCCCAGTCCCTGCCCTCGTCGGAGGATCCGATGCCGCCCCGCCGGCCCGCTCCCGCGAGCCCCGCCACGCCCGCGCCGCCGCGGTCCGCGGCGGCCGGCTCCCCGGCCGACGCCCGTTATGCGGCCTGCACCGCCCAGGTCCGCGCCGATGCCGCGGCGGCGATCGCGGCCGCCAATGCCTGGCTCGCCGAGCATGGCGGAGGGCCGGCGCGCCAGTGCCTTGGCCTCGCCTATGTCGCGCTCCAGCAATGGCCGGCCGCGGCGACCGTCTACGAGACGGCGGCGCGCGAGGCGGAAGCGGCGGGCGATGCGAGCCGCGCCGATTTCTGGGTCCAGGCCGGCAATGCCTGGCTCGCCGCCGGCGAGGCGCCGCGCGCGCTGCAGGCGCTCGACGCGGCGTTGGCCACGCCGAGCCTCAGCCAGGAATTGCGGGGCGAGGCGCATCTCGACCGCGCCCGCGCCCAGGTCGCGCTCGGCCATGCCGACCGCGGCCGCAGCGACCTCGACCGGGCGCTGCAGCTGGTCCCCGCCGACCCCTTTGCCTGGTATCTCTCCGCCGCGCTCGCCCGGCGCGAGCGCAATCCGGCGCGCGCGCGCACCGACATCGCCCGGGCCAGGCAGCTGGCGCCCGACAATCCCGACATCCTGCTGCTCGCCGGCACCGTCGCCGGCGAGGCCGGCGACATGGCCGAGGCCGAGCGGCTCTACCGGCGGGTCGCGGAAAGCGCCCCCGACAGCGACGCCGGCCGCCAGGCGCGGGAGAGCCTCGCCACATTGCGCGAGGTCGAGGTGCCTGCGTCGCCCGCGCCCGCGCCCGCGCCGCCGGCACCGCAGCCTGCGCCTCAGCCCAGATAGAATTCGATCGTCGTCACCACCCGCACCTTCTGGAGCGGCGAATCGCCGGCGCCGCCGCCCTCGCCCGTGTCGGCGTCGCCGTCGCGGGCGCCGATCGAGAAATAGCCCTGCGTCGCGGAGCGGATCGCCCCGACGCTGGCGCCCGAATCTCGGGCGAACTGCTCGGCCGCCCGCCGCGCGTCCTGGATCGAGGCGCCGATCATCTCCGGCTTGACCGCGTTGAGGCGGGTGAAGCTGTAGACCATGTTCGACCCCTCCTGCAGCTCGACGCCGCGACGGATCAGATCGAACTGGCCGGCATAGGCGCGCTGCGCCCGCATCACGTCCGTGGTGCGGAACTGGAGGCGGCGGTTGATGGTGACGACATTGGCCTGGCGGTTGTTGTCGTAGAAGCTGTTGATCGAGCCGCCGCGGTCGGCGACCGCATTGGCGGGGAAGCCGGCGGCGCGGAAGAAGGCGTTGATCGTGCGGGTGTCCTGCTCGATCTCGGCCTGAACCGCGGCCGCATCGGTGCCCGAGGCCGAGAAATTGAGCGACCAGGTGGCGAGATCGGCGGTGACGTTGCGCTCGGCCAGCCCGCGCATGGTGACCGCGCGGTCGGCCATCCGCGCGCGCCGCAGGCCGTCGCCGAGCAGGTAGCCCCCGGCAATGATGCCGACGGCAAGGACGATCGCCGCGATCAGGAGAATGTTGCGGTTGCCGTTCGACCCCTCAGCCATGTTATGCTCCCTGCGGGCGGCGCGAGTCCCAGCTCGGCCGGATTCCGTCCATCTCGCACGGCGTCGATGAACCGTGCATTTATGACGATGAATTGAGGCGAGCGCAATGAAATATCTGCACACGATGATCCGTGTTTCGGACCCGGAGGAAACGCTGCGCTTTTTCTCGCTGCTCGGCCTCGAGGAAGTGCGGCGGATGGAGAATGAGAAGGGACGCTTCACGCTGATCTTCCTCGCCGCGCCCGGCGACGAGGGCGCCGAGATCGAGCTCACCCACAATTGGGACGAAAGTGGCTACGGCGAGGGCCGGAATTTCGGCCATGTCGCCTATGAGGTCGACGACGTCTACGCGACCTGCGCGCGGCTGATGGCGGCGGGAGTGACGATCAACCGGCCGCCGCGCGAGGGCCGCATGGCGTTCGTGCGCTCGCCGGACGGCATCTCGATCGAGCTGCTGCAGAAAGGCGGCCATCTGCCGGTCGCCGAGCCCTGGGCGTCGATGCCGAACACGGGGCATTGGTGATGCTCGAGATCGTCCCCGTCGCCGTCCTTCGCGACAATTATGTCTGGCTGGTCCACGATCCCGCCTCCCGGGAGACGGTGGCGGTCGATCCCTCCGTCGCCGAGCCGGTGCTCGACGCGGCGGCGGCGCGCGCCTGGCGCATCACCCAGGTCTGGAACACCCACTGGCACCCCGACCATACCGGCGGCAACGACGCGATCCGCGCGGCGACCGGCTGCACCGTCACCGGCCCGGCCGAGGCCGGGCGGGTGTCGCGGCTGGATCGCATCGTCGCCGGCGGCGATGCGGCGCGGATCGGCGGGATCGAGGCCGTGCTGATCGACATCCCCGCCCACACCGCCGGCCACGTCGCCTTCCATTTGCCCTCGGAGCGGGTGGCCTTCACCGGCGACACCTTGTTCGCGATGGGCTGCGGCCGCCTGTTCGAGGGCGATGCGGCGCAGATGCACGACGCGCTGCAGCGCCTCGCCGCCTTGCCGGGCGAGACGCGCGTCTATTGCGGGCACGAATATACCTTGGCCAACGGCCGCTTCGCGCTCACCGTCGAGCCGGACAATGCGGCCCTCGTCCGCCGCGTCGCCGAGGTTGCGGAGATGCGCGAGCGCGGCGAGGTCACGCTGCCGACGACGATCGCGCTCGAGCGCGCCACCAACCCGTTCATGCGCGCCGCCTCGGTCGACGAGCTGGCCGCGCGGCGGGCGGCGAAGGACGCCTTCTAGCGCTTGTAGAGCGCGTCGAGCCGCTCGCCATAGGCCTCGCGGATGACGTGGCGGCGGATCTTGATCGACGGGGTGAGCTGCTGGTTCTCGACCGTGAACGGCTCGTCGGCGACGATGAAGCGGCGCACCTTCTCGATCACGCTGAGCTCGGCATTGACCCGGTCGACCGCGGCCGACAGCGCCTTCACGTAATCGGGATCGTGGGCGAGGCTCGATGAAGTCGCACTTGCGGCCCTGCCTGGCGCACCATCCCGCGCTCCATTCCGGATCGGGGACGATCAGCCCGACCAGATAGGGACGCTTGTCGCCGACCACCATCGCCTGCAGGATCTCGGCCTGCAGGGTCAGCATGCCCTCCACCTTCTGCGGCGAGACGTTGTCGCCCTTGTCGTTGACGATCAGGTCCTTCTTGCGGTCGGTGATGACGATCCGGCCCTTCTCGTCGAGATGGCCGACGTCGCCGGTGTGCAGCCAGCCGTCGATCAGGGTCCGCCCGGTCTGCGCCTCGTTGCGCCAATAGCCGTGCATGACCAGCTCGCCGCTGCACCAGGATCTCGCCGTCCTCGGCGATCCTGACCTCGGTGTTCCGGAGCGGCGGCCCGACCGTGTCCATCTTGAGGCCGGCGCTCGGCCGGTTGCAGCTGATCACCGGCGCCGCCTCGGTCTGGCCGTAGCCCTGCAGCAGGGTGAGGCCGAGCGAGTGGAAGAAGATGCCGACCTCCGGGTTGAGCGGCGCCCCGCCCGAGACCATCGCCTTGATCCGCCCGCCGAACCGCGCCGCGATCTTCGGCCGCAGGGTCCGCCCGAGGAACAGGTCCATCGGCTTGTCCCAGAGCGGCACCGAGCCCGCATAGCCCTTGGCGCCGATCGCGAGCGCGCGGCCCATCAGATAGTTGGTAAGCCGGCCCTGCTTCTCGACCTGGTTGAGGATGCGCTGGCGCAGCACCTCGAACAGGCGCGGCACCACCACCATGATCGTCGGCCGCACCTCCTCGATGTTGGAGGCGAGCTTCTCCAGCCCTTCCGAATAATAGATCTGGGCGGCGAGCCCGATCGGGAAGCAGCTGGCCGCCGCTATGCTCATAGGCGTGGGAGGCGGGCAGGAAGGACAGGAACACCTCGTCGCCCCAGCCGAAATCCTCGGCGATCAGCGCGGTGCAGCCCTCGACATTGTGCAGGATGGCGCCGTGATGCTGCATCACCCCGCGCGGCGCGCCGCCGGTGCCCGAGGTGTAGATGATGCAGGCGAGGTCGGCGCGGCCGAAAGCGGCGGCGGCGGCGCAGCCCGCGACGTCCGCGGCGCCGGCGTTGGCGAGCGCCGACCAGTCGTGGAACTGGACGTTGCCTTCCTGGCCCGAGGGCAGCGGCTCGATGCCGATCACATGCTCGCAGGCCGAGCTGCGGATCGCCGCGGGGAGCAGTGCTCTTCGCGAGCTTCTGGGTGGAGACGATCACCGCGCGGGCGCCGCTGTCGTCGAGGATGTGCTGGTGGTCGCGCTCGGTGTTGGTGGTGTAGGTCGGCACGGTGACGCAGCCGGCCGCCATGATCGGCAAGGTCGGAGATCAGCCATTCGGGCCGGTTCTCGGAAACCAGCATCACCCGGTCGCCGCGATTGAGCCCGATCGCCTTCAGCGCCGCGGCGAGCCGGGCCACCTTCTCGGCCGTCTCGCGCCACGAGCTCGAGCGCCACTTGCCCTGCTGCTTGGCCCAGAGGAACGGCGCGTCGCCTTTCGCGGCGGCGCGGGCGAAGAACATGGCGACGAGATTCGGAAAATGTTCGAGCTCGGTGCGCATCGTCTCTCCGGCGCCGGCGCCTCTTGACGCCTGGAACCGGCTTCTTAGCCGATTGTGCCGCCCGCGCCAGCCCGCTTGGGAAGCGTGGACGGCAGGGCGAGGCATGGCTAGAGGCCGCGAGGTGAAGTCGATCCTGCGTCTGTTCTGGCCGCTCGCCCTGCTCGCGCTCGCCGCCTGCGCGAGCGTGCAGCCGGGCGAACGTGCGCCGCAGCGCCAGATCTTCGTCACCGCCGCCAATCCGCTCGCGGTCGAGGCCGGGATGACCGTGCTTGCGGCGCGGCGGCAGCGCGGTCGACGCGGCGATCGCGGTCCAGGCGATGCTGTCGCTGGTCGAGCCGCAAAGCTCCGGCATCGGCGGCGGCGCCTTCATGACCTATTACGACGCCGCGCTCGCGTCGGGTGACGGTCTATGACGGCCGCGAGACCGCCCCCGCCGGCGCCACGCCCGACATGTTCCTCGGCGATGACGGCGCGCCGCTGCCGTTCGCCCGGGCGGTGCTGAGCGGGCGCGCGACCGGCGTTCCCGGCGTCGTGCGCATGCTCCACCATGTCCATGGCGCGCACGGCCGGCTGCCGTGGCGCGACCTGTTCGGCGATGCCGAGCGCACCGCCCGCGACGGCTTCGCCGTCAGCCCGCGCCTCGGCCGGATGATCGCCGGCCGCTGCCCGCAGAACGGCGCGCCCGGACGTCCGCGCCTATTTCGCGGAAGCGCGACGGCACCCTGCTCGATCCGGGCGACACGCTCCGCAATCCGGCCTATGCCGAATTCCTGCGCCGTCTCGCCGCCGAGGGCCCCGACGCGCTCTATCGCGGTGCCACGGCGCGGCGGATCGTCGGCGCGCCTTCGCGAAGGCGAGCTGGCCGGGATCGATGACGCTGGCCGATCTCGCCGGCTACCGGCCCGTCGAACGCGCGCCGCTCTGCCGCGCCTATCGCGTCACCCTGATCTGCGTGCCGCCGCCGCCCTCGAGCGGGGTCGCCGTCCTGCAGCTGATGGCGATCCTCGAACGCACCGATATCGGCGCCCGCGGCCCTGCCGATCCGCAGGCCTGGTTCCTGTTCGCCGAGGCGAGCCGGCTGATGTACGCCGACCGCGACCGATATGTCGGCGATCCGGCCTTCGCCGCGGTGCCGGTCGCCGGCCTGCTCGAGCCCGCTTATGTCGCGGCGCGCGCCCGGCTGATCGGCGGGCAAGCCGGCCCGCCTCCTCCGCCCGGCACGCCGCCCGGAGCCTCGCCGGTCGCCGCCGACGCGACGCTGGAGCCCGCCGGCACCAGCCATTTCGTGATCGGCGACGCGGCCGGGCAACGTCGTCTCGATGACCGACCACGGTCGAATCGATCTTCGGCTCGGGCCGGATGGTCGACGGCTTCTTCCTCAACAACCAGATGACCGACTTCGCGTTCCAGCCGCGCGATGCCGACGGCCGGCCGGCGGCGAACGCGGTCGCGCCGGGCAAGCGGCCGCGCTCGTCGATGACCCCGGCGATCCTGCTTCGCGACGGCCGCTTCGTCGGCGCGATCGGCTCGCCGGGCGGCAATGCGATCCTCGCTTATGTCGGCAAGGCGCTGGTCGGCCTGCATCGACTGGGGGCTCGATCCGCAGGCGGCGATCGACCTTCCCAACCTCATCGCCCGCGGCGCGACGTTCAGCGGCGAGGTCGACAGGTTCGCGCCCGGCGTGGTCGAGGCGCTCGCGCGCGCGCGGCATCGAGCTCAGGCCCGGCCAGGGCGAGGATTCCGGCCTCCACGGCGTTTTCCTCCGGGGCGGCCGCCTTCTCGGCGGCGCGGATCCCCGGCGCGAAGGCGTGTTCAGGGTCGAGCCGGCGCCCTAGCCTTCGGCGCCGATCGCCTCGGCGACATTGGCGAAGCCGTCGAGCGCGAGCAGCCGCCTGAGCTCGCCGAGTGATCTCCGCGACCAGCCCGGGCCCCCGATAGACGAGGGCGGTGTAGAGCTGGACGAGGCTGGCCCCGGCGCGGATGCGGTCGAAGGCGTCGACGCCGTTCTCGATCCCGCCGGCGGCGATCAGCGGCAGCGCGCCGCCGGTGGCCGCGCGGAAATCGCGCAGCCGCTCCAGCGCCAGCGCCTTCAGCGGCGCCCCGGAGAGGCCGCCCGCCTCGTGCCGGTGGCGGGAGCGGAGCGCCGGCCGGCTCAGCGTGGTGTTGCCGACGATCAGCGCGTCGACCCGGCGGCCGATCGCCATCCTGGCGATGGCGTCGATCTCGGCCGGCTCCAGGTCCGGCGCGACCTTGAGGAAGAGCGGCGGCCCCGGCCCGCGCGCCTCCATGACGGCGGCGAGCAATTCGTCGAGCGCGGCCTTCGTCCTGCAGCGCGCGCAGCCCCGGCGTGTTGGGCGAGGAGATGTTGACGGTGAGATAGTCGGCGATGCCGAGCATCGCGCGCACCCCGGCGGCATAATCCGCGATCCGGTTCGGCGCTGTCCTTGTTGGCGCCGATATTGACGCCGACCAGGCCGGCGCGCCGGTCGCGCCGCGCCAGCCGCGCCAGCGCCGCCGCCTGGCCTTTGTTGTTGAAGCCCAGCCGGTTGATCACCGCCCGGTCCTCGACCAGCCGGAACAGGCGCGGCTTCGCATTGCCCGGCTGCGAGACGCGGGGTGAGCGTGCCGACCTCGACGAAGCCGAAGCCGAAGCCGAGCATCTGCCCGAACACCTCGGCATCCTTGTCGAAGCCGGCGGCGAGGCCGACCGGATTGGGGAAATCGAGCCCGGCGACCCGCACCGCGAGCACCGGGTCGGGCTCGGCCGGCAGCCCGGGCGGCAGCAGCTTCAGCGCCCGGATCGTCAGCCGGTGCGCCCGCTCGGCGTCGAGCGCGAAGGCGAGCGGCCGCAGCAGGGGATAGAGCGCCATGCCTCCCCCTTAACGTCATGCCGAACTTGATTCAGCATCCATGAGCACGGAAATCGCGAACTGTCGCCCGTCGCGTTCATGGATCCCGGTCGAGTCCGGGATGACGGTTTTCGGTTGATTCCGGCCGCTCCAGGGCCCAAATCGCCAATCGGAACGAATCGGTCTTATTTGGAAGAGATGCGCCTGACCTCCCTTGCCGATTATGCGGTCGTGATGATGGCCGCCGCCGCCCGCCATCCGGCGGGCGACGCGGCTCAGCGCGACCCTGCTCGCCGAGGAGACCGGCGTGCCGCTGCCCACCGCGCAGAAGCTGACCGGGCGGCTGGCGGCGGCCGGGCTGCTGGAACCGGCGCGCGGCACCGGCGGCGGCTTCCGCCTCGCCCGCACCGCGCCCGACGATCAGCCTCGCCGACATCGTCGAGGCGGTCGAGGGGCCGATCGAGATGACCAGCTGCGTCGACGCCGGTCGGCACGACTGCGCGCTCGAAGGCCTGCTGCCAGGTCCGCCCGCACATGGGCGTGGTCAACGGCGCGGTGCGCGGCGCGCTCGCCGGGGTCAGCCTCTCCAGCCTGGCCGAGGTGAAGGCATGAGCGCCGACGATATCGACGTCCGCAACCAGGCCGCGCAGGACGCCGCCGAGCGCGCGTCCACCTACGAATGGGGCTTCACCTCCGACATCGAGCAGGATTTCGCGCCCAAGGGCCTCAACGAGGACACGGTCCGCTTCATCTCCGCCAAGAAGAGGCGAGCCGGAGTGGATGCTGGAGTGGCGGCTCAAGGCCTATCGCGCCTGGCTGACGATGGAAGAGGTGACCTGGGCCAAGCTCGACATCCCGCCGATCGATTTCCAGGACGCCTATTATTATGCCGAGCCCAAGGCGAAGCCGAAGCTGGGCTCGCTCGACGAGGTCGATCCCGAGATCCTGCGCGTCTACGAGAAGCTCGGCATCCCGATCGAGGAGCAGAAGGTGCTCGCCGGCGTCGAGGGCGCGCGCAAGGTCGCGGTCGACGCGGTGTTCGACAGCGTCAGCGTCGCCACCACCTTCCGCGAGGAGCTGAAGAGGGCCGGCGTCCTCTTCCTCTCCATCTCCGAGGCGATCCGCGAATATCCCGAGCTGGTGCGGAAATATCTCGGCTCGGTGGTGCCGCAGCGCGACAATTATTTCGCCTGCCTCAACAGCGCGGTCTTCTCCGACGGCACCTTCGTCTACGTCCCCGAGGGCGTGCGCTGCCCGATGGAGCTTTCCACCTATTTCCGCATCAACGCCGAGAATACCGGCCAGTTCGAGCGCACCCTGATCGTCGCCGACAAGGGCAGCTACGTCTCCTATCTCGAAGGCTGCACCGCGCCGATGCGCGACGAGAACCAGCTCCACGCCGCGGTGGTCGAAATCTACGCGCACGAGGATGCGGAGATGAAATATTCCACCGTCCAGAACTGGTATCCGGGCGACGCCGAGGGCAAGGGCGGCATCTACAATTTCGTCACCAAGCGGGCGATGTGCGCCGGCGCCCGCTCGAAAGTGTCCTGGACCCAGGTCGAGACCGGCTCGGCGATCACCTGGAAATATCCGTCCTGCATCCTGAAGGGCGAGGGCAGCGTCGGCGAATTCTATTCGGTCGCGCTCACCAACAACCGCCAGCAGGCCGATACCGGCACCAAGATGATCCATATCGGCGCGAACAGCCGCTCGACCATCGTCTCCAAGGGGATCAGCGCCGGCCGCTCGAACAACACCTATCGCGGCCTCGTCCGGGTCAATGGCGGCGCCGAGAACGTGCGCAACTTCACCCAGTGCGACAGCCTGCTGCTCGGCGACAAATGCGGCGCCCACACCGTCCCCTATATCGAGGTCAGGAACCCGACCGCCCAGATCGAGCACGAGGCGACCACCTCGAAGATCAGCGACGACCAGCTCTTCTACGCCATGTAGCGCGGGCTCAATGCCGAGGATGCGGTCGCGCTCATCGTCAACGGCTTCGCCCGCGAAGTGCTGAAGCAGCTGCCGATGGAGTTCGCGGTCGAGGCGCAGAAGCTGCTGGGGATCAGCCTGGAAGGGAGCGTGGGATGATGTCCAATGCAGAAAACTTCTCGGTCAGGTTTGAGATAGAAACGAGCGACGGTGTTCGGCCCGTTGAAATTGGCTACCTAGGCGCCATCCCTAGAGAGGGCGAATTGGTAGAATGCAATTACGTGCATGGAACCAAGATTAAATTTGAAGTCAGCGAGATCAGGCATTTTGTCTACAACTCCGGTCACGACATAATCCAGCGAGTCACTGTCAGGGGCCAAGAAATTTGAGAATGCTCCAGATCGAAAACCTCCACGCCACCGTCGACGGCAAGCCGATCCTGAAAGGGATCAGCCTGACGCTGAACCCCGGCGAGATCCACGCGGTGATGGGGCCGAACGGGTCGGGCAAGTCGACGCTCGCTTATGTGCTCGCCGGGCGGCCGGGCTATGAAGTGACCGAGGGCTCGGTGACGCTCGACGGCGAGGATCTGCTGGCGATGGAGCCGCACGAGCGGGCGGCGCACGGCATGTTCCTGGGCTTCCAATATCCGGTCGAGATTCCCGGCGTCTCCAACGTCCAGTTCCTGCGCACCGCGCTCAATGCCCAGCGCCGGGCGCGGGGCGAGACGGAGCTTACCGCCGGCGAGTTCCTGAAGCTCGCGCGCGAGCAGGCGGCGCTGCTCGACATCGACATGGAGATGATGAAGCGCGCCGTGAACGTCGGCTTTTCGGGCGGCGAGAAGAAGCGCAACGAGATGGTGCAGATGGGCATCATCGATCCCCGCCTCGCCATCCTCGACGAGACCGACAGCGGGCTCGACATCGATGCGCTGCGCGTCGTCGGCGAGGGGATCAACCGGATCATGCGCAAGCCCGACAAGGCGGTGCTGCTGATCACCCATTATCAGCGTCTGCTCGACATCGTCGAGCCCGATTTCGTCCATGTGCTGGCCGGCGGCCGCATCGTCCGTTCGGGCGGGCCGGAGCTCGCCGTCCAGCTCGAGCGCGAAGGCTATGGAGCGATGGCGGCATGAGGAGATATTTATTCGCTCTATGGAAGCCGGACTTTCCGGACGTTCCGGCCTCGGCGGCGTGGCGGAGCGGCCCCTGATGCTGCTCGACCTCCCCTCCAATCGTCTGGAAGGCTGGCGCTGGAGCGATCTTTCGGCGCTGCCGGCGTTCGCCGAGGCGCGGCCGACCGGGCGGGTGCCCGACGCGTTGCCCTGGCTCGACTGCGGCAAGGGATCGCGGCTGCTGTTCGTCGACGGCGTATTGCGCGAGGGCGACGTCGAGATCGGCCCGCTGGCGATCGAGACGATCCATCCGCTGGGGCGGCTCGCCGGCAAATCGGGCTGGTCGTTCAAGCTGGGCCGCGATCATGCGCCGCCGGGCGTGGTGCAGATCGTCCACGTCTCGACCGGCACGGCGGACCATCTCGCCGCCGAGATCGTGCTGGACAGCGATGCCCAGGCCTCGATCGTCGAAACCTTCATCGGCGAGGGCTGGACCAACCGCCTGACCCGGATCGCCCTTGCCAAGGGATCGCGGCTGATGCTGAGCCGCCGCCTGCTTGGGCAGCGCGGCTTCGTCAGCCTGACCGACGACGCCGATGTGGGCGAAGGCGCGAGCCTGGTCCTGGCGACGCTCGCCGCGGGCCGCGCCGACAGCCGGCTCGACGGCGCCATCGCGCTCACCGGCGAAGCGGCCTACGTCGAGGCGGCCGGCGCGCTGCTGGCCCGCGAGCGGCAGCGGCATGACGCCAATCTGGTGCTGCGCCACGGCGTGCCGGCGGGGATGAGCCGGCAGATCTGGCGCTCGGTGGCGGACGACAAGGCGGCCTGCTCGGTCGCCGCCCGGGTCGAGGTCGCCCGCGATGCGCAGAAGACCGACGGCGAGCAGTCGCTGAAGGGGCTGCTGCTCGCCCGCTCGGCGACGATCAACGCCGAAGCCCGAGCTCGAGATCTTCGCCGACGACGTCAAATGCGCGCACGGCGCCACCGTCGGCGCGCTCGACCGCAGCGCACTCTTCTATCTGGAGAGCCGCGGCGTGACCCCGGACGAGGCCGAGGCGCTCTTGACCCGCGCCTTCGTCGCCGACGCGCTCGACCGGATCGGCGAGCCGGCCGTGCGCGACGCCTTCTACGCCGACGCCGAAGGCTGGTTCGCCTGATGGACATGGCCGCCGCCTCGACCCGCCCGCTCGACTGGCTCGCCGACTTCCCGGCGATCCCGGAAGGCTGGGCCTATCTCGACAGCGCCGCGACCGCGCAGAAGCCCAAAGCGGTGATCGACGCGATCGCGCGCGGCTATGCCGAGACCTATGCCACCGTCCATCGCGGCGTCTACCAGCGCTCGGCGGAGATGACCCTGGCCTTCGAGGCCTCGCGCGCCCGCGTCGCCGCGTTCATCGGCGCGGCGTCGCCCGAGGAGGTGGTGTTCGTCCGCGGCGCCACCGAGGGGATCAACCTCGTCGCGCACAGCTGGCTGAAGCCCGGCGACCGCATCCTGCTCTCGACGCTCGAGCATCATTCCAACATCGTCCCCTGGCAGCTCGCCGGGGCCGAGATCGACGTGGTGCCGCTGACCGAGGATCACCGGATCGATCTCGACGCGATGGAGCGGATGATCCGCCCCGAGCACAGGCTGGTGGCGCTCGCCCATGTCTCGAACGTGCTTGGCTCGGTGCTCGACGCGAAGCGCGCGGCGGCCATCGCCCACTCGGTCGGCGCCAAACTGCTGCTCGACGGCTGCCAGGCGGTGCCGCGCATGCCGGTCGACGTCGCCGATCTCGATTGCGACTTCTACGTCTTCTCCGGCCACAAGCTCTACGGGCCGACCGGGATCGGCGTGCTCTGGGCGCGCGGCGAGATCCTGGCGGCGATGCCGCCCTGGCAGGGCGGCGGCGCGATGATCGAGAAGGTGACTTTCGAGCGGACCACCTGGGCCCCGCCGCCGGCGCGGTTCGAGGCGGGAACGCCGCACGTGGTCGGCGTGATCGGCCTGCACGCGGCGATCGACTATGTCGCGGGCATCGGCCTCGACGCGATCGCGGCGCACGAGGCGGCCCTGGTCCGCGAGACGCGCGACGCGTTGTCGTCGCTGAATTCGGTGCGGCTGTTCGGGCCGGAGGATTCGGCCGGGATCGTCAGTTTCGCGGTCGAGGGGGTGCACGCCCACGACGTCGGCACCATATTGGACGAGAGCCGGGTGGCGATCCGCGCCGGGCACCATTGCGCGCAGCCGCTGATGGCGCATCTCGGCGTCGACGCGACCGCGCGGGCGAGCTTCGGCGTCTATAACGGCCGGCGCGACGTCGAGGCCTTGATCGCGGGCATCGGACGGGTGACGAGGATCTTCGGGTGAACGAGGAACGCAAGATCGAGACCGAGGAGGTGGCGGGCGTGACGCCGCCGCCCAAGGCGCGCGTTATTCCTCCCCCGCCGGGGGAGGGGGGCCATGCGCAGCATGGTGAAGGGGTCGATGCCCGGGAGACGCTCGAGCGCAAGCGCGACTATCTCGAAGGCTTCCTCTCGCAGAAGCCGGCCGAGCCGGCCGGGGCCGTGCCTGGCGGCTCCGACCTCTACGAGGCGGTGATCGAGGCGCTGAAGGAGATTTACGACCCCGAAATCCCGGTCAACATCTACGACCTCGGCCTGATCTACGACGTCGAGATGACGCCCGAGCATCATGCCAGGATCAAGATGACGCTGACCACGCCGCATTGCCCGGTCGCCGAATCGATGCCGGGCGAGGTCGAGCTCCGCGTCGGCGCGGTGCCCGGCATCGGCGATGCCGAGGTCGAGCTGGTCTGGGACCCGCCCTGGGACCCGCAGAAGATGTCGGACGAAGCGAGGCTGGAACTGGGAATGCTGTGAACAACTCCCCTCCCCTTGATGGGGAGGGGTCGGGGGTGGGGTGAACCTCCGAGACCCGCAAAAGAGGCCGCGATGTTCACCCCCACCCAACCCTCCCCCATCGAGGGGGAGGGCAGAAGGAAGAGAGATGAGCGATACCAAGACCCGCACCCGCCCAGCCGCCGTCACGCTTACTGCGGCCGCCGAGCGACGCGTCGCCGATCTTATGGCGAAGGCGCCGGAGGGCGCGATCGGCGTCAAGCTGTCGACGCCGCGCCGCGGCTGCTCGGGCCTTGCCTATTCGGTCGACTATGTGACCGAGGAGGTGAAGTTCGACGAGAAGATCGAGACGCCGGGCGGCGCCTTCTATATCGACGGCGCCTCGGTCCTCTATCTGGTCGGCTCGACCATGGACTGGGTCGAGGACGATTTCGCCGCCGGCTTCACCTTCGAGAACCCCAACGCCAAGGGCGCCTGCGGCTGCGGCGAGAGCTTCACCGTCTGAGCGCTTCAGGAGATCCCCCGATGGACGAAATCAGAGACCGCACCTATGCGGACGGCGAGGTGGTGCGGACCGACGGCACCAGCTTCGTCGACTGCACGTTCAAGCATGCCACCCTCGCCTATGCCGGCGGCACCCACCCGACCTTCGAAGGCTGCAGCTTCGGCGACGTCGGCTGGCGTTTCGACGAGGCCGGCCTCAGGACCGTCCAGTTCCTGCAGATGATCAACAATTCCAAAGGCGGCCGCGGCTTCATCGACGACCTGTTCCAGCCCGGCAAGTTCATCGCCGAATGACGGGGAGAGGCCGATGAGGAGCATCGCCAGGCTGGCCGCGGGGGCGGCGGTGCTGCTGGGCGCGCCTGCTGCCGCCAATGACAGCGCCGCGGCGACCGGCGCGGGCGGCCTCGTCCTCACCCGCAATGCCGACATCGACATGGTCTCGGAGGACCTTTACGTCTCGGCCCGCCAGGTTCGCGTCCGCTACGTCTTCCGCAACCGCGCCGCCCGTCCCGTCCGCCTCACCGTCGCCTTCCCGATGCCCGACCGCGTGCTCGCGATCGCCGAGGAAGGCGACCGCGCCTGGCCGGCGGATTTCTCGACCCGCGTCGACGGCCGGCCGGTGCGGATGGCGGTGGAGCGCCGCGCGATGGCCCGGGGCGTCGATCACAGCGCGCTGCTGCAACGCCTCGGCATTCCGATCCTGCCCGTCGGCGAAAGCGTCTCGGCCGAGGTGGGCCGGGCGCTGCGGCGGCTGACCCCGGACCAGGCTCGGCGGCTGGAAAGCCTCGGCCTCGTCGAAGGCTTCTACGATCCGTCGGCCGCCGGCCGGCGTGAGTACGACCCACGCTGGACGGTCAAGGAGACCTGGCATTGGGAGCAGCTGTTCCCCGCCGGCCGCGACCTCGTCGTCGAGCATCGCTACACGCCGGGCACCGGCGGCACGGTCAGCACCGCCTTCGGAACTGCGGAGCTCAGGCAGAACGCTTACATGCGCGAGCAGATTCGCCTCTATTGCGCCGACGCGCCGTTCCTCGCCGCGGCGGAGCGGATGGTGCGTGACCCCGCCACCGTAAACGTCTCCGAGCAGTGGATCAGCTACATCCTCACCACCGGCGGCAACTGGCGCTCGCCGATCGCCGATTTCCGGCTGGTGGTGGACAAGGGGCGGCCGGAGAATCTGGTGAGCTTCTGCGGCCAGGGGGTGCGCCGGATCAGCCCGACCCGGTTCGAGATGCGCCGCCGCAACTGGCGGCCGGACCGCGACCTCGACATCCTCATCCTGGTCCCGGCGCGCGCGGACGACTAGCTCCCTCCCCCTTGATGGGGGAGGGTCGGGGGTGGGGGTGGACCCTCCGGAAAGGCTCCGCCCGTCTCGACGTCCACCCCGCCCCCGACCCCTCCCCATCAAGGGGAGGGGAGTTGCGCACAGCCTCTTCGCGCCGCGCGCCGGATCGGCTAGGGCGCCAGGCGATGCAAGCCGACCTCGCCCATGTCGAAAGCTGGATCTTCGATCTCGACAACAGCCTCTATCCGCACAGCTGCAACCTGTTCGAGCTGATCGACGTCCGGATGGGCGACTATATCCAGCGGCTGCTCGGCGTCGACGCCGTCGAGGCGCGGCGGGTGCAGAAGGGCTTCTTCCACGCCCATGGCACGACGCTCGCCGGGCTGATGGCGAACCACGGCGTCGATCCGCACGACTTCCTCGATTTCGTCCACGACATCGACCTCGCCCGGCTCGCCGCCGACCCGGCCCTGGTCGCGGCGCTCGACCGGCTGCCTGGGCGCAAGTTCGTCTTCACCAACGCCAGCGAGGATTATGCGCGCCGCGTGCTGGAGCGGCTCGGCCTCGCCAACGCCTTCGACGGCCTGCACGACATCCACGCCATGGCCTATGTGCCCAAGCCCGATCCTTCCGGCTATGCGGCGCTCTGCGCGCGGCACGGCATCGATCCGGCGCGCGCCCTGTTCGCCGACGACATGGCGCGCAACCTCGCGCCGGCCAAGGCGCTCGGCATGACCACCTTGTGGGTCGACAACGGCTCCGAGCAGGGCGACGGGCCGGCCGAGCCGGACTGGGTCGATTATCGGGCCTGCGACATCGCCGGCTGGCTGGGCGAGGTGCTGGGGGAGGAAGTGGCATGACGTCGCAGCTCAAGCATGTGATCGACGCCGCCTGGGAGGACCGGGACAATCTCGGCCCGGAGGTTCGCGACGCGGTCGAGGCGGCGATCGGCCTGCTCGATTCGGGCGCGGCGCGGGTCGCGGAGAAGGGCCCGGACGGCTGGATCGTCAATCAATGGCTGAAGAAGGCGGTGCTGCTCTCCTTCCGGCTCAACCCGATGGCGGCGATATCGGGCGGTCCGGGCGGCGCGGTCTGGTGGGACAAGGTGCCGTGCAAGTTCCTCGGCTGGAGCCCCGCGCGGTTCGAGGAGGCCGGCTTCCGCGCCGTGCCCGGCGCGATCGTCCGCCGCGGCGCGCATATCGGCAGGAACGCCGTGCTGATGCCGAGCTTCGTCAATATCGGCGCTTATGTCGGCGAGGGGACGATGATCGACACCTGGGCGACGGTGGGCAGCTGCGCCCAGATCGGCGCCAACGTCCACATTTCCGGCGGCACCGGCATCGGCGGCGTGCTCGAGCCGCTGCAGGCCGGGCCGGTGATCGTCGAGGACGATTGCTTCATCGGCGCCCGCTCGGAGGTGGCCGAAGGCGTGGTGGTCGAGCAGGGCGCGGTGATCTCGATGGGCGTGTTCATCGGCGCCTCGACCAGGATCGTCGACCGGGCCACCGGCGAGGTGATCTACGGCCGCGTTCCCGCTTATTCGGTGGTGGTGCCGGGCACGCTGCCCGGCAAGGACGGCGGCCCCGGCCTCGCCTGCGCGGTGATCGTCAAGCGGGTCGACGCGAGGACGCGCTCGAAGACGGGCATCAACGAACTGCTGCGGGACTGACCGGTGCCCGTCGCCGCCCTGCTCGCGCTCCTCCTCGCCGCGCAGCCCGCCCCCGTCCCGCCCCCCGCGGAAGCCCAGCGGCTGACTCGGGAGCGGGTAGGCGCGATGTCGCCCGAGGCGCTGACCCGCAGGCTGTTCGGCGACGGCGCGCTCGCCGGCCTGGTCTATCCGTTGCCCCGTTTCGATGCGATGCGCCGGCGCTGGATGCCGCTCCACTCGCTCACCTTCCTGACCCGGCCGCGCGCCACCCATCGGGCCGGCGTCTGCGAGACCGACTGGCTCACCGTCTATTTCGAGCCCCGGCCGTTCGCGCTCGGCGAGGATCCGCCGGTCCGGCCGCGGCGGGTCGGGGTGTCCACCGGCTATTTCGTCAGCGACCTCGCTTCGGCCCGCGCCGACCGGGTGCCCGAGGGCGGCGCGCGGTGGGAGCAGGATGCCGCCTGCGCCGCCGTCGATCCGCGCCAGGCGAACCTGATCGTGGCGGACGACGAAATGCATGTGACGGGGGCAATGGAGCTGGTCGGCGATCTGATCGCGGCGGCTGGCGCGGGCCGCACCGCGGCACCGCTCCTCTGCCGCGACAGCGAGGGCCGGCCGGTCGCCGAAGCGGCATGCCTCGCCCAGCTCGCCCGGCTGCATGCCGACAAGATCGGCTACGTCCAGTTGCTCGAGCGTTGCGGGGAGCCGGGCGCCGGTCTCTATTGCCAGCGGATCGAGACCTGGGAGGCAGGCGCGGGCGCGGACGAAGGCTATGTCATCCTGTTCGAGCTTCGCCGCGGCAACCCGGCGCCGGTGCGGATCGTCGTCGATCCCAGGCGCCGCGATCAGAGCACCTAGGAATTGGCCGCAATCAACGGGAGGCGCGCAGCGGGGCGCTGCGCTAGGGCGGCGCGATGATCAACCCGACCATGACCCGCCAGGACTGGGCGATCCTCTTGATCCTCTCCGTGCTGTGGGGCGGCTCCTTCTTCTTCATCGAGGTGGCGCTCGACACGGTGCGGCCGTTCACCCTGGTGCTGATCCGCGTCGCGCTGGCCGCGGCGATGCTGTGGGCGTTCCTGCTGGTCCGGCGCGAGCGATTGCCGCTGCCGCCGGGCGCGGCCTTCGCCTTCCTCGTCCTCGCCCTTCTCAACAACGTGATCCCGTTCGTGCTGTTCGCCTGGGCGCAGGAGGCGATCACCGGCGGGCTCGCCTCGATCCTCAACGCGACCACGCCGATCTGGGGCGTGGTCGTCGCCCATCTCGCCACCGCCGACGAGAAAGCGACGCCCGGCAAGGTCGCCGGCGTGCTGCTCGGCTTCGCCGGGGTGGCGGTGATGATCGGCATCGACGCGCCGGGCGTGGTCGGCGGCGACGCGCTCGCGCAGGCAGCCTGCCTCGCCGCCACCCTGTGCTACGCGCTGGCTGGCGTCTGGGCACGGCGCTTCCGCGGCATGGGCGTCGATCCGGTCGCGGTCTCGACCGGCCAGCTCACCGCCGCCGCGCTGGTGATGCTGCCGCTGGTGCTGGTCTTCGAGCCGCCCTGGCAATCCGTCGCGCCCTCGCCCGAAGCCTGGGCGGCGCTGGCCGCTCTGGCGCTGTTCTGCACCAGCTTCGCCTACATCCTCTATTTCCGGCTGCTCGCCTCGGCCGGCGCGACCAATTCGCTGCTGGTCACCTTCCTGATCCCGGTCACCGCGATCCTGCTGGGCGCGCTGTTCCTCGCCGAGCGGCTCGAGCCGCGCCACTTCGCCGGCATGGCGCTGATCGGCCTCGGCCTGGCGGCGATCGACGGGCGGCTGTTCCGGCGGGCATTCCGCCGACGTCCGAGCAATTCGTAGCCGGGATTTTCAGGCCAGGCTGGCGAAACGGTCAATCTGCCTGCGGCGGGATGTACTGAAACTCGATCAGATAGACGTTCGTGCCGCTGCCATGCTTCGCGACCTTGAGCAGGTCGACGACGCCCAGGAAGCCCGAGCGCCGCGCCAGGTCGCCGCTGATGTCGTCGAGCGTGATTGGCTGGATGGATTCGACGACGATATGGCCGTCCTCCATTGGATAGATGCCGCCCACCCTGACGTGCGGCCTTTGCCAGATCCGGACGGTGCAGGTGATCCGCCCCTCCCTGATCCCCTGGCGCAGGCGCTTGGCGAACAGCATCGCTCAGCCCGCCTCCGCCTCCAGCAGCAGCCGCGCGGCGCGCGCGCCCTGCCAGTCGACCATGCCGACCATCCGCCACACCTCCCGGCCCTCGGCGTCGTAGAGGATGGTGGTCGGCAGCGTGTCGAGCCCGAGCGCCGCCATCAGCGCCATTTGCGGGTCGAGATAGGGCTCGAGCCGGCTGAAGCTTCGCGCCGCGAAGAAATCGGTGACCTTCTGCCGGCCGTTCAGGTCCTGGCTGATCGCGATGATCCCGAGCCCGGCCGCTTCCCGCGCGGCGAGCGCGTCGAGCGAGGGCATCTCGACCACGCAGGGGGCGCACCAGGTCGCCCAGAAATTGACCAGCAGCGGCCGGCCGCGGAACACCGAGAGCCGCACCGGCCGGCCCTCGCCGTCCTCGAAGACGGCGTCCGGGGCCGCCGTGCCGGCATGGCTGCGGTCGAGCCGCCCGGTCGGATAGGCCGGCGCCGCGGCGGCGGCATTGGCCGCGGCGGGCGCTTCGCCTTGCGGCGCCGTGGCCTTTTGCCTATCGCATCCGGCCAGCGCGAGGCCGAGCATGAGGCCGGGGAGACAGGCGATCACAAGCCGCAAGGACAATGACTCCAACGCCATGTGGGGCGGGCGGT
Source organism: uncultured Alphaproteobacteria bacterium (assembly GCA_963826805.1). Classification (GTDB taxonomy): domain Bacteria; phylum Pseudomonadota; class Alphaproteobacteria; order Sphingomonadales; family Sphingomonadaceae; genus Allosphingosinicella. Next base: position 1,109,819 of record CAWGYE010000005.1, on the reverse strand, counting down.
TCGCCGAAGGGCCTTCGGCGGTGATGCGCGAGATAAATGCCTCGATCGGCTTCGACAAGCGGCTGTGGCGCCAGGACATCGCCGCGTCGCGCGTCCACATCGCCATGCTCGCCGCCCAGGGCATCGTCGCCCGCGAGGATGCCGACGCGATCGAGGAGGGGCTCGACCGGATCGAGGACGAATATGAAACGGCCGGCGTGCCCGAGGACGCGGCGCTCGAGGACATCCACATGCATGTCGAGCACCGCCTCGCCGAGCTGATCGGCGCCGCGGCGGGGCGGCTGCACACCGCGCGCTCGCGCAACGACCAGGTGGCGACCGATTTCCGGCTCTGGGTGCGCGATGCGATCGACGCAGGCCGACGCCGCGCTGGCGGCGCTGCAGCGCGCTTTGGTCGCGCGGGCGGAGGAGCATGCGGCGACGATCATGCCGGGCTTCACCCACCTGCAGTCCGCCCAGCCGGTCACGCTCGGCCATCATCTGATGGCCTATTACGAGATGCTGCGCCGCGACCGCTCGCGCTTCGCCGACGCGCGGGCGCGGATGAACGAATGCCCGCTGGGCGCGGCGGCGCTGGCCGGCACCGGCTTTCCGATCGACCGCGAGGCGGCCGCGCTGGCGCTCGATTTCGACCGGCCGGCCGCCAATTCGCTGGACGCCGTCTCGGACCGCGATTTCGCGCTCGACTATCTGATGGCGGCCGCGCAATGCGCGCTGCATCTCTCGCGGCTCGCCGAGGAGTTCATCCTCTGGGCGAGCCAGCCGTTCGGCTTCGTCGCCCTGCCCGACGCTTTCTCGACCGGCTCCTCGATCATGCCGCAGAAGCGCAACCCCGACGCCGCCGAGCTGGTGCGCGGCCATGCCGGGCGGATCGCCGGCGCGATGGTCGCCCTGGTCACGGTCATGAAGGGGCTGCCGCTCGCTTATTCGAAGGACATGCAGGACGACAAGGAGCCGGTGTTCGAGGCGCACGACCTGCTCGGCCTGTCGCTCGCCGCGATGACCGGGATGGTCGAAAGCTCGGCCTTCGACGCGGCCCGGATGCGCGCCGCCGCCGAGGCCGGCCACGCCACCGCGACCGACCTTGCCGACTGGCTGGTGCGCGAGGCCGGCGTGCCGTTCCGCGAGGCGCACCACATCACCGGCCGCGCGGTGCGCCTCGCCGACGAGCAGGGCGTGGCGCTCTGGGAGCTGCCGCTCGAGGCGCTGAAGGCGCTCGACCCGCGCATCGAAGCCGGTGTTTTCAATGTGCTTTCGCCGGAGGCTTCGGTTAAGAGCCGGACCAGCTTCGGCGGCACGGCGCCGGCGCAGGTGAGGAAGCGGATCGAGGCGGCGAAGAAGGTGCTGGGGATGACGACGTGAAGCGGGCCGCGTTCCTGCTCGCCCTGGGCCTTTGCGGCTGCGGCCTGCGCGAGCCGCTGCAGCCGGCGCCCGGCGAATCGATGCCGCCGGCTCCGGCCATGGCGAGCCGGCCGCTGACCACCGACGAGCTGCTGGAGCCGCCGCCCGAGGCGCGCCCCGGGCGGGTCGACGAGCTGCTGCGCCGCTCCGAGGAGCGCCAGGACGACCGCTTCGAGCTGCCGCCGGGCGACGTCCCGGTCGACGCCAACGCCAGCGATGCCCCCGAATGAAAAAGGTCCGCAAGGCCGTCTTCCCGGTCGCCGGGCTCGGCACCCGCTTCCTTCCCGCCACCAAGGCGATCCCGAAGGAGATGCTGACCGTCGTCGATCGGCCGCTGATCCAATATGCGGTCGAGGAGGCGCGCGAAGCCGGCATCGAGCAGATGATCTTCGTCACCGGCCGCGGCAAGGACGCGCTCGAGGACCATTTCGACATCGCCTACGAGCTCGAGGCGGTGATGACGGCGCGCGGCAAGGCGCTGGACGCGCTCGCACGGCACCCGCTTCCCGCCGGGCGCGATCGTCTCGGTGCGCCAGCAGCAGCCGCTGGGTCTCGGCCACGCCGTCTGGTGCGCGCGCGAGATCACCGGCGACGAGCCGTTCGCGGTGCTGCTTCCCGACGATCTGATGGTCGGCACGCCGGGCTGCCTCGCCCAGATGGTCGCCGCCTACGAACAGGTCGGCGGCAACATCGTCTGCGCGCAGGAGGTGCCGCGCGAGCGCACCCAAAGCTACGGCATCGTCACCCCCGGCGCGCGCGACGGGCGCCTCACCGAAGTGAAGGGCCTGGTCGAGAAGCCGAGCCCGGCGGACGCGCCGTCGACCCTGGGCGTGGTCGGCCGCTACATCCTCCAGCCCGAGATCATGCCGATCCTCGGCGGCCTCGGCGAGGGCGCCGGCGGTGAGATCCAGCTCACCGACGGCATGGCCGCGCTGATCGGCCGCCAGCCCTTCCATGCCCTCACCTTCGACGGCGACCGCCACGATTGCGGCGACAAGACCGGCTGGCTGATCGCCAATCTGGCGCTGGGGCTGGCGCGCGACGACGTCGCGCCGGCGCTGCGCGCCTGGCTGGCGGGGGCCGGGCGCGGCTGATGGAAGGCGGGCTGCTCGCCGGCGACGGCGCGCCGCGCCGGCTCACCATCGAGGAGGCGGTCGCCTATCGGGGCCCGGGGTTCCTCTGGCTTCATCTCGAGGGGCGCGACGAGCGCGATCTCGATTTCATCCGGAGCGAGGCCGACATTCCCGATGTCGCCGCAGGGGCGCTGGCGGCGACCGAGACGCGGCCGCGCTGCGACCGGATCGACGAGGGCGCGATCATCAACCTGCGCGGCCCCGGCGACCTCGATCCGGACGATTCCGACCGGCTGGTCTCGATCCGCTTCTGGGTCACCGGCGCTCAGGTGACCTCCTTGAGCCGGCGCACGCTCAGCGCCACCGCCACCGTCTGCCAGCTGATGGAGGCCGGCGCGATCCTCGATTCGGGCGACCTGATCGCGGCCTTCGCGCGCGCGATCAGCACCCAGCTCGATCCCGAGGTCGCCGCGCTCGGGGACACGCTCGACGAGGTCGAGAGCAATCTCGACGGCGCCCCTTTGTTCAGCCTCAGGCGGACGATCACCAAGGTCCGCTCGGAAGCGATCGGCTACCGCCGCTTCATCGCGCCGAACCGGGACGCGCTGCGCACCCTGGCCGCGCTCGACTTCGAGTGGCTGGCGGCCGACGACCGGCTGCACATCGTCGAGGCGGCGGACCGCTTCGCGCGGATGGCGGAGGAGCTCGAATCGGTGCGCGAGCGCGCCGCGCTGCTGCACGAGCAGATCACCGACCTGCGCGCCGAGCAGCTCGACGACCGCTCGCTCTACATCTCGATCGTCGCCTTCATCTTCCTGCCGCTGACCTTCATCACCGGCCTGCTCGGCATGAACGTCGAGGGCATACCCTATGCCCATTCGGCCTGGTCGTTCTGGGGGACCGTCCTCTTCTGCGTGGTGACCGGCCTCGGCGTTTTCGCCTGGTTCTACTGGCGTCACTGGCTGAAGCGTTAGATCCTCCCCTCAAAATCGAGGGGAGGATTGCGGGGAGGATCAGGCCTCCAGCTCGACGTCCCAGTAGAGATAGTCGCGCCAGCTTTCGTGCAGATAGTTGGGCGGGAAGCGGCGGCCATGCTCCTGCAGCTGCCAGCTGGTCGGACGGAACGGGTGGCGGCGGAGCCGCATGTGCGCCTGCAGCGGGGTGCGGCCGCCCTTCTTCAAGTTGCACGGCGCGCAGGCGGTGGCGACATTCTCCCAGGTGGTGCGGCCGCCCTGCGCGCGCGGCAGGACATGGTCGAAGGTCAGCTCGTGCGGATCGCCGCAATATTGGCAGGAGAAGCGGTCGCGCAGGAACAGGTTGAACCGGGTGAAGGCCGGATATTCGGATGGCCGCACATATTGCCGGAGCGCGATCACGCTCGGCAGCTTCATGGCGAGGCTCGGGCTGTGCACCTCGCGCTCATAGGCGGCGACGATGTCCACCCGCTCCAAAAAGACCGCCTTGACGGCGGTCTGCCAGGGCCACAGGCTCAAGCGGGTAGTAACTGAGCGGCGTGTAGTCGGCGTTCAGCACGAGGGCCGGGCAGCCCTCGGGATGACGGAGAAGGTCGGGATGGTACAAGGCCAACACGCTCCCGTTTTTCGAAAGAACCTCCGAAAAACGCCGCCCCACGAAGCCTGTCGCACCCAGAACGCGGGAGACTGGGCTTCGGCCGTCCTCTCCTGGTCCGCCACGCCGTCGCCATTTTGCGTGACGGGGTCATGACACCATAAGCAGCAGACTCGGGGTCAAGAGTCCAATGCATGCCGTCACCCGCTTCGCGCCAAGTCCCACCGGACGGTTGCATCTCGGCCACGCTTATTCGGCGCTGCTGGCGCACGATTTCGCGCGCGAGCGCGGCGGGACCTTCCTGCTGCGCATCGAGGATATCGATCCCGGCCGCATGCGCGCCGAATATGTCGACGGCATCTTCGAGGACCTGCTCTGGCTCGGCCTCGAATGGGACGGCGAGCTGCTCTATCAGTCCGAGCGGCTCGATCATTATGCCGAGGCGCTGGAGCGGCTGAAGGCCGAGGGCCTGATCTATCCCTGCTTCTGCACCCGCGCCGAGATCGCCGCCGAGATCGCGGCCAGCGCCGCGGCGCCGCAGGGGCCGGACGGCGCCACGCCAGCCTATCCGGGCACCTGCCGGGGCCTTGCCGATCCGGATCTCGGCCGGCCGCACGCCTGGCGGCTCGACGTCGCCGGGGCGATGGCGCGGACTGGCCCGCTCTACTGGATGGACGGCGACACCGAGGTGCAGGCCGAGCCGCAGGCGTTCGGCGACGTCGTCCTCGCCCGCAAGGACGCGCCGGCGAGCTATCATCTCGCCGTCACCCTCGACGACGCCGCCGCAGGGCGTGACCGACGTGGTGCGCGGCCGCGACCTCTATGCCTCGACCGACGTCCACCGGCTGCTGCAGGCGCTGCTCGGCCTGCCGACGCCGGCCTATCATCACCACGACCTCGTCGCCGACGCCGCAGGACGCCTCGCCAAGCGCCACGGCGCGCCGACGCTCGCGGACCTTCGCGCCGGGGGCGCCGACCCGGAGGCGCTGGTCGGTGCGCTGCGGCGCGGGCGAATTGCCCGCTGGATATTCGCTGGCGTCGGCGTAAGAGGCGCTGATGCAGACGATCCTGATCATCCTGATCGTGCTGGCCGCGCTCGCCACCCTGTTCGTCCTCGTCAAGGGCGTGATCGGCATGGCCCAGGGCAAGGACATTACCGGCCAGCGCTCGCAGCAACTGATGCAGAAGCGGATCCTGTTCCAGGCGATCGCGATCCTGCTGGTGCTCGCCCTGCTCGTTGTCGCCGGCAGCGGCGGCTGAGCTGGAGCCTTGGTCCGGCTCAACAAGATCTACACCCGCACCGGCGATGCCGGCGAGACCGGGCTCGCCGACGGCTCGCGCATCTCCAAGGCCGATCCGCGCCTCGCCGCGATCGGCGACGTCGACGAGGCGAACAGCGCGATCGGCGCTGGCCCTGCGCGCGCGTCGAAAGCGAGGAGGCGCGCGCGATGCTCGTCGCGCATCCAGAACGAATTGTTCGATCTCGGCGCCGACCTCGCCACGCCGGGCGAGGACTTCGCGCCCGATGGCATGGCGCTGCGGATCGTGCCCGGGCAGATCGACCGGCTCGAGCGCGAGATCGACGAGATGAACGAGGATCTGGAGCCGCTCCGAAGCTTCATCCTGCCGGGCGGCGGGCGCCGGCTCGGCCGAGCTCCATCTCGCCCGGGCGGTGGTGCGGCGGGCCGAGCGCGCCGCGGTCGCGGCCAGGCCTCCGCGTTCAACCCGCTTGCGCTCACCTACCTGAACCGCCTGTCGGACCATTTGTTCGTGCTCGCGCGTTGGGTGGCGCGTGACGCGGGCGGGGATATTCTCTGGCAGCCGGGCGCGACACGGGAAAGCTGATCGTTCTGCTTTTGTTTCTTGCGTTTTTGTAATAGCGTGCGGCCGGGAGGCGAATGATGGCGACACTGGCCCATCCGGACGACGCGCGCGCGCTGGCGGCGCGCTACCGGACGGTGCGGCAGCTCAGCCTCGACATCGCCGCGCCGCTCTCCGACGCCGACGCCACCATCCAGCCCATGCCGGACGCCTCGCCGGCCAAATGGCACCTCGCCCACACCAGCTGGTTCTTCGAGACCTTCGTGCTGCGCGACCACCTGCCGGGCTACCGCGTCCATGACGAGCGCTGGGCCTATCTGTTCAACTCCTATTACGAGGGCGAGGGCGAGCGCCACGCGCGGCCGCGGCGGGGGATGCTGAGCCGCCCCTCGCTGGACGATGTTCGCGCCTATCGGGCGCGGGTCGACGAGGCGCTGCTCGGCGCGATCGGCGATCTGCCCGCCGGGATCATCACGCTCGGCCTCAACCACGAGCAGCAGCATCAGGAGCTGATGCTGATGGACCTCACCGCCACCTTCGCCGAGAATCCGCTGCATCCGGCGCTCTGGCCGGCGCCGGCCGCCGCCCCGGCCGGCCTGGCGCCGCCGCCGCGCTGGGTGGAGGGCCGGCAGGGGATCGTCGAGATCGGCCATGCCGGCGCCGGCTTCGCCTTCGACTGCGAGGGGCCGCGGCACGGCGTCTTCCTCGCCCGGCACGCGCTCGCCGACCGGCCGGTGACCAATGCCGAATGGCTCGGCTTCATCGAGGCGGGCGGCTATGCCGAGCCCTTGCTGTGGCTGTCCGACGGCTGGGCCTGGGTGCAGCAGGAGCGGATCGAGGCGCCGCTCTACTGGCTGCGCGGCGCCGACGGCTGGTCGCGCTTCGGGCTCGACGGGCTCCGGCCGCTCGAGCCTCGCCGAGCCGGTCTGCCACATCTCCTATTACGAGGCCGACGCCTTCGCCCGCTGGGCCGGCGCCCGGCTGCCGACCGAGGCGGAATGGGAAGCGGCGGCGCAGGAGCTCGACGCCGATTCCGGCAACCAGCTCGACGCCGCCGGCCCGGTGCGACCCGGCCCCGCCGCCGGGACCGGGCTCCGGCAAATGTTCGGCGACGTCTGGGAATGGACCGGCAGCGCCTTTCTTGCCTATCCGGGCTTCGCCCCGGCGGAAGGCGCGGTCGGCGAGTATAACGGCAAGTTCATGTGCTCGCAGATGGTGCTGCGGGGCGGCTGCTGCGCCACCCCGCGCGGCCATTTGCGGGCGAGCTACCGCAACTTCTTCTACCCGCACCAGCGCTGGATGTTCGCCGGGCTCCGGCTGGCGAAGGATCTTTGATGGACGCCGTGCGCACCGCGACCGCGGCCGACCCCGCGTTCCGCGCCGACGTGCTCGCCGGGCTGGCGGCGCCGATCCCGGCGGTGCCGGCGCGCTGGCTCTACGACCATCGCGGCTCCGAGCTGTTCGAGGAGATCACCCGGCTCCCCGAATATTATCCGACCCGCACCGAGACCGCCCTGCTCGAGCGGCACAGCGGCGAGATCGCCGCCGAAGTCGGCACCGGCGAGGCGGTGGTCGAGTTCGGCTCGGGCTCGTCGGCCAAGACCCCGATCCTGCTGCGCGCGGTGCGGCCGAGCGCCTATGTGCCGATCGACATCAGCGGCGACTTCCTGCGCGAATCGGCGGCCGCGCTGCAGGGCCGAGTTCCCGGCCCTGCCGGTCTATCCGGTCGAGGCGGACTTCATGCGGGCGATCGAGCTTCCCGGCGCGATCGAGGCGGCGCCCAAGCTCGGCTTCTTCCCCGGCTCGACGATCGGCAACCTCGTCGCGCGCACCGCGGTCGACCTGCTGCGGGCGATGCGGCAGACGCTGGGCGAGGGCTCGCGCCTCCTGATCGGCATGGACCGGATCAAGGACGTCGAGGTGCTGCTCGCCGCCTATGACGATGCGGCCGGGGTGACCGCCGCGCTTCAACCTCAACCTGCTCCACCGGATCAACGCCGAGCTTGACGGCGACATTCCCGTGGAGGCGTTCCGCCACCGCGCGATCTGGAACGACGAGATGAGCCGCATCGAGATGCACCTGGAGGCCATCCGCGACGTCGCCTTCACCGTCGCCGGCGCCGGCTTCGCGTTCAGGGCGGGCGAGACCGTCCACACCGAGAACAGCCACAAATACGGCCATCGCGACAGCCGCCTGATGCTGCGCGCCGCCGGCTGGGGCGTGGTCCGCGAATGGACCGACGCGAGGCAATGGTTCTCGGTGATCCTCGCCGAAGCCGAACCGCCCCGCTTCGCGCCCTAGGGCGGGGCGCGGCGCCTTCGCCCGCGCTTGATTTGGCGATTGTAGCTTTTGCAAACACGCGCTCCGCGAATGTCGCCGGCGGAAAGCGGCCATTCGCATTTGGCATGCAGCGAATGCAAGCGATCCGTGTTATGGAAATGGCGAGCGATCTGAAAGTCGGCCAGCGGCCCGTTCGCTCCACATCTGCCGGGCATGGCTTTCGCTCCGCGAGCCTCCGGTTTCCGAAGGCTCCGGCCATGGAATTTCTCCTGTCAGTCCCGCCCGAGGCGGCGAGCAGTCTCGCAATGGCCTTGATTGTCTCGTCGGAAGCGCCCCTCATTCTGCTCGACGAGGAATTCAACGTCATCTCGGCGAGCAATTCCTTCCGCCATAGCTTTGAAGTCCAGCCGAACCTGGTCGGCCTCAAACTTGCCGATCTCGGCGGCGGCGAATGGGATGTGCCTCAACTCAACTCGCTGTTGCAGGCCACGGTCGCAGGCGTTGCCGCCATCGATGCTTACGAAATGGACCTGGTGCGCAAGGGCCGCAAGCCACGGCGGCTGATCCTGCGCGCCCACAAGCTCGATTACTTCGATACGGACAATATTCGCATCGCGCTGTCGGTGGCGGATGTCACGGAGGCGCGTCTCGCCGACAGGCTCAAGGACGACCTCGTGCGCGACAAACAGCTTCTTTTGCAGGAGCTGCAGCACCGGGTCGCCAACAGCCTCCAGATCATTGCCAGCGTGCTCATCCAGAGCGCCCGCAAGGTTCAGTCGGAAGAGACCCGCAGCCACCTTCACGACGCCCACCATCGCGTCATGTCCATCGCGACCCTCCAGAAGCAATTGGCCGCTTCGCGATTGGGCGATGTCGCGCTGCGCCCCTATTTCGTCGAGCTGTGCGCGAGCATCGGGGCGTCGATGATCGCCAGTCCCGACAGACTTCACCTGAGCGTTGCCGCCGACGAGGCGATGGTCCCTGCCGATGTATCGGTAAGCCTCGGCCTTATCGTCACGGAATTGGTGATCAACTGCCTGAAGCACGCCTTTCCGGGACGCGATCCCTCCGGCACGGTCGCGGTGAACTATCTTTGTCGGGGAACCGGATGGACGCTTTCGGTCGAGGATAGCGGCATCGGCATGCCTCGCGGCCGCGCAAGCGCGCGGCCCGGTCTGGGCACAGGGATCGTCGAGGCGCTCGCCAAGCAGCTCGACGCGACCGTCGGCGTCGAGGAAGCCAATCCCGGAACGAGGATTTCCATCGTTCACGCCTGAATGTCCGCAACGGGCCGTTTCCCGACATTCGACGACGAGGCCGGACCGGGCCGCGGCGCCATTGCTCCCCTCCCGCCGTGTCGCTAGAGAGCAGGCCAGCCCGTTCCGGAGAGCCTATGCTGCGCGCCGTCATCGACATCCTGATCATGCTGCTCTGGGTGCTGAGCATCATCATCATCGTGCAGGCGATCATGAGCTGGCTGGTCGCGTTCAACGTGATCAACACCCATAACGACTTCGTCCGCTCGCTGCTCTACGCGCTCGACCGGATTACCGCGCCGCTCTACCGGCCGATCCGCAAGATCATGCCCGATTTCGGCGGCATCGATTTCTCGCCGATCGTGGTGCTGCTGCTGATCTGGGTGCTCCAGCGGCTGTTGATGGGCGTCGCGGACCAGATCGCCCTTTCGGCCTATTAGTGGCCGCCGCGCTGATCGACGGCAAAGGCTATGCGGAGGCGCTCCGCGGGCGGGTCGCCGCCGCCGTGCCCGCCTTCGCCGCGGCGGTGGGGCGGCCGCCGGGGCTTGCCGTCGTTCTGGTCGGCGAGGACCCGGCGAGCGAGGTCTATGTCCGCGCCAAGGGCAAGGCGACCGAGGCCGCCGGGATGGCGAGCTTCGTCCACCGGCTTGGGGCCGACACGCCGCAGGACGCCCTGCTCGCGCTGGTGCGGGCGCTGAATGCGGACGCGCGCATCGACGGCATCCTCGTGCAGCTGCCCTTGCCGCCGCAGATTGCGGAACGGGCGGTGATCGCCGCGATCGACCCGGCAAAAGACGTTGACGGCTTCACCCCGCAAAATGCCGGCCGGCTCGCGACCGGGGAGGACGGCCTCGTTCCCTGCACGCCGCTCGGTTGCCTGATGCTGCTCAAGGATCGCCTCGGCGACCTCTCCGGGCTGGAGGCGGTCGTGGTCGGCCGCTCGAACATCGTCGGCAAGCCGATGGCGCAACTGCTGTTGCGCGCCAACTGCACCGTCACGGTCGCCCACAGCCGCACCCGCGAGCTTCCCGCGGTGGTGCGCCGGGCCGACATCGTCGTCGCCGCCGCCGGCCGGCCGGCGATGATCAAGGGCGACTGGCTGAAGCCCGGCGCGACGGTGATCGACGTCGGCATCAACCGCGTCGACGGCAAGCTGGTCGGCGATGTCGACTTCGCGTCCGCCTCGCAGGTCGCCGCCGCGATCACCCCCGTGCCCGGCGGCGTCGGACCGATGACCATCGCCTGCCTCTTGCGCAACACCCTCGTCGCCGCGCATGCCCGCGCCGGGCTGGCGCCGCCGGAGGGCTTATGATTCTCGCAGTCCTTCTTGCCATTCCGGCTCCTCAGAGTGCGCTCGATGCGGATCGAGCGCTCGCGGCGGCGGTCCAAAGCGAGGGCCAGTGGACGGCGTTACGCCGCTTCGCCGCGCCCGACGCGGTCTGGTTCCAGAATGGACCGCATCAGGCGTCGAGGGCGCTCGCACGCGCGCCCAATCCCCGTTCGGGCGTCACCTGGACGGTCGCGGAAAGCATCTCGTCCTGCGACGGCACCACTGCCTTCACGATCGGCCCGATGCGGCGCCCGTCGGGCGAGGTCGGCTCATTGCTCATCGTCTGGCGCAAGCAGCCGGACGGAAGTTGGAAGTGGATCGCCGTGCGAGCCGCCGCGACGGTCGGCAGGCCAGGCCCCGAACCGCGTGTCACAACGGCATCCTGCGAGGGGAGGCCTCACTATTATGTCTCGCCGGCGCCGGAGGGGCCGTCCGGGGAAGTTTGGTCGCCCGACCGCACCTTCTGGTGGAGTTATCGAACGGATCGGTGGGGGAGGGTGACCTACAGCATCCGTATCTGGAACGGCACCGAGCACTGGGTCGCCTTATCGGGGCGCGACACGGGGCCTGCGCGGCAATGACCGAGCTGTTCATCTCCGCCTTCGTCACCTTCCTGGTGGTGATCGACCCGCCGGGCTGCGCGCCGATCTTCGCCAGCGTGACCAAGGGGGCGGAGGCGCGCCACCGCCGGGTGATGGCGATCCGCTCGGTCGGCATCGCGACCGGGATCCTGCTCTTCTTCGCCTTGCTCGGCGAGGATCTGCTGCGCCATCTCGGCATCTCGTTGAGCGCCTTCCGGATCGCCGGCGGCATCCTCCTGTTCCTGATCGCGATCGACATGGTGTTCGAAAAGCGCACCGAGCGGCGCGAGAGCCGGGCCGAGGAGGTGAGCGCGCGCGAGATGGAGGACGTCTCGGTCTTCCCGATGGCGATCCCGATGATCGCCGGGCCGGGCTCGATCGCCTCGGTGATGCTGCTGATGGCGCGCAGCGAGGGCCTCGCCCAATCGGCGGTGGTGCTGGCCGCGCTGGCCGCCACGCTGGTGCTCACCTTGCTCTGCCTGCTGCTCGCCGGGCCGCTGATGCGGCTGCTCGGCCACAAGATGGAGGCGATGATCACCCGCCTGCTCGGCGTGATCCTGGCCGCGCTCGCCACGCAGTTCGTGATCGACGGGATCGAGCGCAGCTTCGGGTGAGGACCTGACCCGCCACATCCTATAGGGGGAATTGGCGGGCAGCGGCACGGGCGCCAGCCAGTCCGGCACCTTGCCGCGCGCCAGCTGGATGTAGAAGCCGTTCGGGGCTTCGGAGCGGTAGATGGTCGATTCCGACAGGTTCGGGCAGATCAGCACATAGTCGATCCGGTAGCGCGCCACCGTCCGCCAGGCGTTGTCGGCATCGCCGCGCCAGGCGCGCATCACGTCGATGATCTGGCGGGCGTTGCGGTGATAGGGGCCGGTGACCGCATCGTGCGGCGTCACCGTGATCAGCCGCGGGCCGAGGTCGACAAAGGTCAGCACCCGGCCGCGCGGCTGCCGCGCCACCGGCGCCAAGGCGGCGAGCGTCGGGCAGCGATTGTTGGCGATGTTGATCGTTCGCCGGGCCTGGCTCATCGGCCTGGCGAAGAAGGGCGCGACATAGCCGGCGAACAGCCCGGAGGCGATCAGGAAGGCGAGCGCGACGCCGGCGACGCGCAGCAGCATCGTCCGCAGCGTCATCACCCACATCACGACCAGCCAGACCAGGGCGGTGGCGCCGGGGATCGAGAGCAGCTGCGCCGCGGGCCCGGCGCGGGTCTGCCAGTTGAGCAGGGCGGCGGCGATGGCGGCGAGCGCGGCGACCGCCGCCCAGGGGATCAGCCGGGCGGGGTCGCGCCGGCTCTTCCACAGCATCGCCGCATAGCCGATCAGCCCGGCGGCCGGCAGCGTCACGGTCAGCGCCGCGGTCTGCGCGCCGTGCCGCCAGATCGGCATCGCCTCGCGCACCCGCGACAGCCACAGCCGCTCCAGCTCGGGCGAGGATTGCTCGAGCCGGCCGAGGCAGTGCGGCCAGGTCCAGGCGAAGGCGCCGGCGACAGCCAGGCCGGCGCCGGCGGCGAGGCCGAGCCGGCCGGCGGCGCCGGCGGGGCTGGCCCAGGCGAGCAGGACCGCGACCGCGCCGGCGACGGCCATGGCGGACAGCCAGACCGGCGACAGCGCGTCGCAGACCGGGGCGCGGTTCGCCTCCGAGGCGAAGACGAGGAAGGCGAAGGCACAGCCTCCGGCCAGGGTGACGCCATAAGCGAAGAGCCGCCGCGCCTCGGCGGCGCCGCGCACCCACATCAGCACCACGATCGCCCCGCAGGCGGCGAGGTAGAGCAGCATCTCCATGCCGATCGCCAGCGAGCCGGCGGTGGCGAGGCCGAGCGTCACCCCGCCGCGGGCGCGCCTGGGGTCGGTCAGCGAGGCGGCCGCCCAGGCGAGCATCGCCAGCTGCCAGCCATGATGGTCGATCCTGAGCGGCTGCCACATGCCCTTGGCGGAGCCGGCGCAGGCGAGCAGGGCCACGGCGAGCGGGAAGGCGAGCGGGTGGATCAGCCGCCGCGCCATCACCGAGACCGCCGCCATCGCCGCCAGCATCGGCAGCAGCGGCGCGACCGTGACCGCGACCTTCTCGGCGTCGCGGCCGCCCAGCAGCGGCGCCAGCAGCAGCTTCAGCGCCGCGATCGGCAGGTCGACCAGCCGCGACCAGTGAATGTCCGATCCCGCCAGGCGGTGCTGCTGAAGGTCGTACCAGCCCTGGCCGGCGAGCAGGCCGCGGACCTGCATCATCCGCATATTGTCGTCGGTGTCGCCGAGCGCGAAGCCCTGGATCGCGCCCCAGCGCGCGTAGACCATGAAGCCTGCGACGGCGAGCCAGAACAACAGCAGCCACCAGCGCCAGTGCCGGTCGAGAGGCTCGAACGGTCCGGCGGCGAGCGCGATGGTCGGAGTTTCTTTGCTTTCCATCCCCAGCGACGCGCATTAGTCGCTCATCCCCAAAGGGCAAGCCGCGCAGGGATTTGGGGCCGTGGGATGAAGCAGGAGGGCACGCTTGCGGTGCTGGTCGGCCAGCTCTGGCGCTACGGCGTCTCGGGCGGGCTGGCGACGGCGCTCAACGTCGGCGTCTACTGGGCCGCCGCGGTGCCGCTGCGCATCTGGCCGCTGCTCGCCAACCTGCTCGGCTATCTCGCCGCCGTGGCGAGCGGCTATGTCCTGCACAGCCGCTGGAGCTTCCGCGGCCACGGCCGACGCGACAATCCGGCCCGGACGACCGGCCGGTTCGTGCTCGTCTCCCTGGTCAGCCTCGGCCTCAACAGCTTCTGGGTCTGGCTGCTGACCGACCATTTCCGGCTGCACCCGAACTGGCCGGTGCTGCCGATGCTGTTCGTGACCCCGCTCATCGTCTTCGCGCTCTACCGGCGCTGGGTGTTCGCATGAGCGAGCGTCCGGTCCTCAGCCTGATCGCGCCGGTCAAGGACGAGGAGGAGGCGATCGCGCCCTTCATCGCCCGGGTGACGCCGATCCTCGACGGCCTGTTCCCCGACGCGGCCGCGCGGCCGGCCTGGGAGATCCTGTTCGTCGACGACGGCAGCGAGGACAACACGCTGCCCGCCATCCTCCAGGCGCACCAGCGCGATCCGCGCGTGCGCGCGCTGTCGCTGTCGCGCAATTTCGGCAAGGAGGCGGCGCTGACCGCGGGGCTCGACCATGCCTCCGGCGAGGCGGTGATCCCGATCGACGTCGACCTGCAGGACCCGCCCGAGCTGATCGGCGCGATGCTCGCCAAGTGGCGCGACGGCTATGAGGTGGTCTACGGCGTGCGCACCAACCGCGAGACCGACAGCCTGCCCAAGCGGCTGACCGCGGACCTCTATTACCGCGCCCACAATTATCTCTCGTCGGACAAGATCCCCGAGCATGCCGGCGACTTCCGCCTGCTCGACCGCTCGGTGGTCGAGATCATCAAGGCGATGCCGGAGCGCAACCGCTTCATGAAGGGCCTGTTCGCCTGGTCGGGCTTCCGGCAGGCGGCGGTCGAATACCGGCGCGCCGAGCGCGAGGTCGGCAAGACCAAGTTCCGCTACTGGAAATTGTGGACGCTGGCGCTCGACGGGATCACCTCGGCCTCGACCATGCCGCTTCGGATCTGGTCTTATATCGGCGTCGTCATCGCCCTCTTCACCCTGCTCTTCGCGGTCTGGGTGGTGGCCAAGACCATGCTCTTCGGCAGCGATGTCGCCGGCTATCCCTCGCTGATGGTCGCGATCCTCTTCTTCGGGTCGGTCCAGCTAATCTCGCTCGGCGTGCTCGGGGAGTATATCGGCCGCATCCTGATCGAGACCAAGCGGCGGCCGCTCTACGTGGTGCGCAGGAAGATCGGGCTCGGCGAGGACGGCGCGGGCGCGGGAGGCGGCGCCTGATGGAGCGCGCCGTCTTCGAGCGGATGGCCGAGCAGGACCAGGTCCACTGGTGGTATGTCGCCCGCCGCCGCATCCTCGCCGACCTGATCGCCCGCGAGGCCGGCCTGCCCGAAGACGCGCGGATCCTCGAGATCGGCTGCGGCACCGGCCACAATTTCGAGATGCTGCGCCGGTTCGGCCATGTCGACGCGGTCGAGGTGGACGGCGCGGCGCGGGCGCTGGCCAGCCGGCGGCTCGGCCATGCGGTGAGCGCGGCGCCGCTGCCCGCGCTCGACGGCATTCCCGACCGCAGCTATCATCTGATCGCGCTGCTCGACGTGCTCGAGCATGTCGACGACCGGCCCGAATCGCTCGCCAGCATCGCCGCCAGGCTCGCCCCGGGCGGGCGCATCCTCGTCACCGTGCCCGCCTATCAGTGGATGTGGAGCGCGCACGACGTCGCCCACCACCACAAGCTGCGCTATTCGAAGAAGGGGCTGCGCCGCGACGCCGAGGCGGCGGGCCTCGAGGTGCGCAAGATCGGCTATTTCAACAGCCTGCTCTTCCCGATCGCCGCCGCCGTGCGCCTCGCCGGCAAGGCGGTCGGCCGGGAATCGAGCGACGACAGGGTCCCGCCCTGGCCGCTGAACAGCCTGTTCCAGGGGATTTTCGCGCTGGAGCGTCACCTGGTCGGCAGGGTGCCGCTCCCGGCCGGCGTCTCGCTGTTCGCATTGCTCTCGACCCGGTAGAGGATGCTCGCGCCGCCGCGCCAGACCGGGCGCAGGCCCCGGACGGCTTTCGGGTCGATCGGCCCCGGCGGCGCGATCAGCCAGACATAGTCGAACGCGTCGCGCGGGAAGCCGGCGAGGGCGCCGTTCAGGGTCCGCCAGATCTCGCCGCCACAGCGCTGGCGGGTGACGATCTGCGAGGGGTCGCGAACGTAGGGCCAGCCGGGCTTGTAGCGCACGTCGAGCAGCTGCGCCCCGGCCATGGTCCACTGATCGTTGGAGAAAGCGTGGCGGCGCACGATGGCGAGCCCGGGCAGGTGCAGCAGGCGCGACATCGCCCAGGGCTCGGTGCAGCGCCGCCCGACCAGGCTGACCATGCGGGCGCCGTGCGGGACGTGGTCGAGGGCGGCGAGCTCGCGGTCGTAGCTGCGGTCGTAGAGCCACATGCTGGCGCTGGTGCCGCCGCTGCGCACCAGCACGAAGGCGAGTCCGGCCAGCGCCATGATCCGCGAGAAGCCGAAGCCGGCCTGGTCGCGGAAGCGGATGCCGACCAGGGCGATGGCGAAGACATAGGGCGCGAGCCGCATGTCGGCATAGGCCGAGCCGAACACGATCCGCGGCAGCAGCACGAAGACGATGGCGAGAAAGAGCGCGGAGGCGACCAGGTTGCGCGAGAAGGTGAGCCGCCGGTTGAACAAGGCGAAGAGCAGGAGGAGGGTGACCAGGGCCAGCGCGCCCATGTCGAACCATTCCCAGCGGTCGCGCAGCGCCATCCTTATCCAGTCCCACTTGCGCTCCCAGTTGAACCAGTCCGTGGTCCGCCCGGCCGCCTCGCTGCGCCAGGCCAGCATCAGCGCCACCGGCGGCGCCAGCGCCAGGCAGTGCAGCGCCGAGCGGAACCCGGCCGAGACGATGCCCCGGCCATGGTCGAACTGCCGCACCAGCTCGGCCGAGAAGGCGAGTACGCCCAACGTCCCCCAGGCGAAGGCGTGCCCCACCCAGAGTAGCACCGAGATCGGCAGGAACAGCGCGGCGCGCAGGCCGAGATGATTGAGCCGCGCCAGCCGCAGCCACAGGGCGAAGGCGAGCAGCGCCAGGCCCATCGCCAGCGCGAAATTGACGAAGCCGAACAGAAACGGGAAATTATAGGCGAAGGGCACCGCGAACAAAGCGGTGGGCGGCACCCGGCCGTGCACCTCATAGGCGACCCAGAGCAGGCCGCCGACGGTGAGCGCCGGAATGGTGAGCACGATCAGCTTCACCGCCGCCTCGAGCCCGATCAGCGGGGCCAGCGCCTCGATCAGCAGATCGATGCCGAGATTGCCGATCACCGCCCATTCGAAGCCGTAATATTGCTGGAGGTCGGGCGCCGAGGCGAGGTCGAGCTGGACCCGGTAGCGCCCCATATGGCCGGGCAGGTCGAGCAGGGGCGGCACGTCCGGCCAGAGCAAGGGAAGGACCGAGAGCAGCACGATGGCGAGGACGAAATCCCGCCGCTCCCAGAAGGCGCGGGGGGCAGGCCCCGAAGGAGAAGCGTCCTCGAAATGCATGCCTGATCGCGTCCGAGCCCTGGAAGCGGCCTGACTTGGGCCAAACGGGCCAAACATCAACAGGAAAGTGCGCCCGCTCGGCGCGGCGCCTGTGCCGATTTTTACCGCCTGTTAACCCTGTCTGCCTAGCCCGGTCCGATGAGCAGAGGGGGATCAGCGGGCGTGAGCATTTCGCTCGAAGACTATCGCCGGGCCTTGCTGGCCGCCGCGATCGCGGCGCTGGCGGCGATGCTGGCGCTGCCGCTGCTGCTTCGCTTTCACGTCGACTATGCCTCGTTCCTGCCGCTCTACGTGCTCGCCGCGCTGCCCGCCGCCGTCCTGCCTTATGCGAAGTGGCGCCGGCTCGACGCGCTGAAGCCGGCGCTGGAGGCGACGGCGCTCGGCCTGCTGCTGACCCTGCCGGTGCTGGTCTTCACCTATGCGGCGATGCGGCTCGGCATGCCGCTCGCCGACCCGCTGCTGGCGCGGCTGGACGCGGCGATCGGCTTCGACTGGACCGGCTTCACCCGCTGGGTCGACCAAAGCCGGCTCGCGTCCCTGATCCTCAGCCTCGGCTACAGCTCGTTCAGCTTCCAACTGCTGTTCCTGCCCAGCCTGCTCTGCATCGCGCGGCTGCCGGCGCGGGCCTATCAGCTGATGCTCGGCTATCTGATCCTGTGCGCGCTGTCGGCCGCGGTCGGCATCTTCTTCCCCTCGGTCGGCGCCTATGTGACGCACGCCATGGACCCGGCGAGCCTCGACCATATCAACGGCAAGTTCGGCCATTTCTTCCTGGACTCGTTCCACGCGGTGCGCGGCGAGCCCGATTTCTCGCTCGGCATCGACAATGTCGCCGGCATCCTGACCTTCCCGTCGGTCCACGCCGGGGTCGCGGCGCTCTGCGCCTGGGCGGCGTGGCCGTCCAGGAGCCTGCGCTGGCCGTTCCTGATCCTCAACCTGATCATGGCGGTCTCCGCGGTCACCCACGGCGCGCACTATCTGATCGACATCATCGCCGGCGGCCTGGTCGCGGCGGCCACCGTGCCGCTCGTCCACCGCGTCGGGCTGGCGATGCGCCCGAAGGCGTCTCTCGAAGCGACCGAGCCTATTCCGCAGCCCGGCTGAGGTGCCATTCCGGCGCCTCCTCGAGGGCATGCAGGCGCCGTTCCTCCTCGAACATATAGTCCCAGGTCATCGGGATGGCGTCGCGGCGCTTCACATATTGCAGCTGCCAGTTGACCAGCCCGCCGTAGCGGAACGCCGCCTCGGCCCCGGCCAGATAGAATTGCCACATCCGGAAGAAGCGCTCGTCGTAGAGCTCGACGATCTCGTCCCGGGCGGCGTTGGTCCGGTAATACCATTCCTCGAGCGTGAGCGCGTAATGGTAACGCACCGCCTCAACGTCGGTGACGATCAGCTGGTTCTTTTCGGCCTCGATGACGAGCTCCGACAGCGCCGGGATATAGCCGCCCGGGAAGATGTAGCGCCGTGTCCATTTGTCGGTCAGGCCCGGCCCGCCCATCCGGCCGCAGCAATGCGAGAACATGACGCCGTCGGGCTTCAGCAACCGGTGCATATGCTCGTAGAAGCCGGGATAATGCGGTGTTCCAAGATGCTCGATCAGGCCGACGCTGGTGATCCGGTCGAACTGGCCCTCGACGTCGCGATAATCCTTCAATTCGAACTTCACCCGGTCCGCGACGCCGAGCTCGGCGGCGCGCTCGTTGGAGAACTCGATCTGGTCGGGCGCCAGCGCGACGCCGAGCACGTCGACGTCGTAATGGCGGTGCAGGTAGAGGGCGAGCCCGCCCCAGCCGCAGCCGATGTCGAGCACCGTCATGCCGGGCTTCAGGTTGAGCTTGGCGGCGATGTGCGCCTTCTTGTCGAGCTGGGCCTGCTCGAGGCTGTCCTTGGGGTCGCGGAAATAGGCGCAGGTATATTGGCGGTCCTCGTCGAGGAACAATTCGTAGAGCCGGCGGGTGAGGTTGTAGGTGTGCTCGGCATTGCGGCGCGAGCGGCTCTTCCAATTGATCTGATCCAGCTTGCCTGTGAGGAAATTGGCCGTGCGGGTGATCGGGCCCTTGGCCTTCAGCCCGCCGGAATCCTCGAACGGGGCGTTGTAGCGGAAGAGGAGGGCGAGGTCGCGTACGTCGCTTGGCTCCTCGACCACGAGCCGGCCGTCCATATAGGTCTCGCCCGCGCCGACGCGGGGGTCCTTGGCGATGTCCCAGGCGGCCTTCCTGTCGGTGAGCCGGACGCGGATCGGCCGGTGATCGGGATCGGGCGCGCCGTAGCGATATTCCTTCCCGTCATGGTTGACGACGATAAGCTCACCCTTCTTGATGAGCTTCCGGAGCATTTTGTCGAGTAGCCACATGGCGGCAACTTTTACGGCCGTAACGAACCGGGGCAAGAGGGGAAAGGTGGATGGTGACGGTGACGGAGGCGGTGCTGGCGCGCCATTCGGCGCGGGCATTTTCGAGCCGGCCGGTGGCACGGGCGGCGATCGAGGAGATCCTGGCGCTGGCCGCGCGGGCGCCGTCGGGCGGCAACCTGCAGCCCTGGCATGTCGACGTGCTGGCCGGCGAGGCGCTGGCGGCGCTGAAGGCGCGGGTCGCCGCCAGCCTCGCTGCGGCCCCGTCCGGCGAGGGCACCGAGTTCAACGTCTATCCGCCCGCGCTCGGCGAGCCCTGGCGGAGCCGGCGCTCGGCCTGCGGCGAGCAGCTCTACGCCTCGCTCGGGATCGCCCGCGGCGACCGGCCGGCGCGGCTCGCCCAGTTCGCGCGCAATTTCGACCTGTTCGGCGCCCCGGTCGGGCTGTTCTTCTCGATCCCGCGCAGCTTCGGGCCGCCGCAATGGGCGCATCTCGGCATGTTCATGCAGAACATCATGCTGCTCGCCGGCGAGCGCGGCCTCGCGACCTGCGCGCAGGAGGCCTGGGCGCTGGTCCATGCGACGGTGGCGGCCTTTCTCGGGCTGCCCGCGGACCGGCTCCTCTACTGCGGCATGGCGCTGGGCCATGCCGACGAGGCGCACCCGATCAACGACTGGCGGACGGCGCGCGAGCCGCTGGAGGCGTTCGCCTCGTTCAGCGGCTTTTGAGGGCCTCCGCCCCGATGTGACGGCGATCACATTCGGGAGACGGCCGGAAGGTGCTATGGAGGGCCATAGCCGCGCATTCCGCGCGTCGACAGCGCAAGCGAGGGACAGGACCATGCCAAAGGGAATTTCGCTTCATCTGGGCCTCAACAAGGTCGATCCGGCGCACTATCAGGGATGGGACGGGGCGCTCGGCGCCTGCGAGGCCGACGCCAATGCGATGGAGCGGATTTGCGCCGCTCGCGGCTTCACGACCAGCAAGCTGCTTTCCGCGAAGGCGACCCGCGGCGCGGTCGACAAGGCGCTGCGCAAGGCGGCGACGACGCTCAAGGCCGGCGACAGCTTCGTCTTCAGCTATGCCGGTCATGGCGGCCAGATCCCCGATCTCACCGGCGACGAGGACGATGCGCTCGACGAGACCTGGTGCCTGTTCGACGGCGAGATGCTCGACGACGAGCTCTACCAGGCGTGGGGCCGGTTCAAGGCCGGCGTGCGGATCACGGTCGTCTCCGACAGCTGCCACAGCGGCACGGTCGTCCGCACGCTGGCCCGGGCCGGGCTGCTGTCGCCGGGGCTGACCCCGCTCGCCGGCGTGGCCGGTGCCGAGGTCAGGCCGCGGGTGATGCCGAGCGACATCATGCGCGAAACCTATGTAGCCAATCAGCCTTTCTACGACGCCATCGCCGCCCGCGCGGACGAGCGGGGCAAGGTGACGGCCTCGGTGATCCTGCTCTCCGGCTGCCAGGACAATCAACTGTCGATGGACGGGCCGTTCAACGGCGCCTTCACCAGCCAGCTGCTGGCCACCTACCGCAACGGCAATTTCACCGGCAACTATCGCGAGCTGCAGACCAAGATCCGCGCCAGGATGCCGGTCACCCAATCGCCCAATTACATGGAGACGGGGACGGTCGACCCCACCCACCAGAAGGTGCGCTGCTTCACGATCTGACGAGCGCGGCACCGGCTGCTACGCAGCCGGGCTCCGCGGGCAACATGCCCCCGGCATGTTGCTCATACCGCTACGCTGTCGGCCGCGATGCGGTCCAGCTCGGCGCGGCTCTTCTTCTCCGCCGCGGACTTGAGCTGGCCGCAGGCGGCCATGATGTCGCGGCCGCGCGGGCGGCGGATCGGGGCGGAGATGCCGGCCTCGAACACGATCTCGGAGAAGCGGCGGATCCGGTCCTCGTCCGAACATTCGTAGGCCGCGCCGGGCCAGGGGTTGAACGGAATGAGGTTCACCTTGGCCGGCAGCTTGTGCTTGCGGATCAGCCGGACCAGCTCGCGCGCATCCTCGTCGCTGTCGTTCTTGTCCTTCAGCATCACATATTCGAAGGTGATCCGCCGGGCATTGTTGGCGCCCGGATAGGCGGCGCAGGCGGTCAGCAGCTCGTCGATGCCGAACTTGCGGTTGAGGGGCACGATCTCGTCGCGCACCGCCTTGCTCACGGCGTGCAGCGAGACGGCGAGGTTGACCCCGATCTCGGCGCCGGCACGGGCCATCATCGGCACTACGCCGGAGGTCGACAGCGTGATCCGTCGGCGCGACAGGCCGAGCCCGTCGCCGTCCATCACGATCTTCAGCGCGTCGCGGACATTGTCGAAATTGTAGAGCGGCTCGCCCATCCCCATCATCACGATGTTGGAGAGCATCCGCCCTTCCGGTTGCGAGGGCCATTCCTCCAGCGCGTCGCGGGCAAGCATGACCTGGCCGACGATCTCGCCGGCATTGAGGTTGCGGACGAGGCGCATCGTGCCGGTGAAGCAGAAGCTGCAATTGAGCGTGCAGCCGACCTGGCTGGAGACGCACAGGGTGCCGCGGTCGGCGTCCGGGATGAACACCATCTCGAAATCGTGGCCGTCGCGCGTGCGCAGCAGCCACTTGCGGGTGCCGTCGGTGGAGACCAGCTCGGTCACCACCTCGGGCCGCGCGATCTCGAACCGCTCGGCGAGCCAGGCCCGCTGCGGCTTGGCGATGTCGCTCATCGCGGCGAAATCGCGCGCGCCGCGATGGTAGATCTGGTGCCAGAGCTGCTTGGCGCGCAGCTTCGCCTGCTTCTCGTCCAGCCCGGCCTCGGCGAGGGCGGTGCGGATCTCCGCCTTGGAAAGCCCGATCAAATTGGCGCGCGCGCCGGTCTCCGCCGCGGCGCGCGGAACGGGGACCGGATCGATCAGGCCGGGAATGGGCATCGCCGCTGTCATGGGCGCGCGATGTAGGCGCTGGGCGGCGGTTTTGCTAGCGGCGCCGGGCGCAGGCGATGGCGGCGGCGTCCATGGCGGTGGCGGCGCCGCGCAGCCGGTAGAGCTCCCGCAGCGGGCGGCCGTCGGTCGAGCGGGTCTCGACCGCCAGCTCGAGGCCGGTGCGCATCGCCGCCTGGATCTCGGCGTCGGCCCGCGCGTCGGGCGCCCAGGCGTCGCGGCCGCCCCCGGCGAGCTGGAAGCTGCGCCCGTCGATCCGGATCAGCACCGCCGATCCGGGCCGTTTGTCGCGGCTCAGGCGGATGTGGAGCTGGCCGCCGCCGCCGCGGGCCGGCCAGTGGCCGACCGAGGCGAAAGGCCGCTGCCCCTCGGCCGCCGGCGCCTCGTAGGGCTCGGTGATGGCATAGCAGCGGGCGCCGTCGCGAAACGCGCCCCAGCTCGCGAACACCCCGAGCGAACGCGGCTGCGCCGCGGCCGGCGCGGCCGCGCAAAGCCCAAGCAGCAACAGGAGCCCGGCCCTCGCCATCGCCGCACTTCGCCCCGGCCGGCCGCGCTTGGCAACAGGAAAAGCCGTTTAGCCGCGGTTCAGGCGGCCGCCCCTAGCCAGAGCGGACCGCCCGTTCGAGGCGGACCGGCGAAGGGAGCCGCTTACTGTTGTAGCCAAGTAACACTCCCCGGCCTTTCGGCGGGCCGCTGTTGCACTGCAGCAAAATCCCGCTATGTCCCCCCCAATCCCCGATTCCGGGGAAGTTTCAAGGAGATACCTATAATGCGTATGCTTTGCGCCGCGGCTGTTCTCGCGGCTGCGTCGGCCTCGCCCGCTTTCGCTCAGGATGCGGCGCCGGTCAATTTCCAGGGCGGCCATGTCGAAGCCTATGCCGGCCTCGACATCGTCACCGCCGCCGGTGACGGCGCCAGCGGCGTCATGTACGGCATTGCCGGCGGCTATGACTTCCGCAGCGGCAACGGCGTGTTCGGCATCGAGGCCGAAGCGGCCGAATCGACCACCGACGAATGCGGCAGCTTCGCGGGCGTCGGCATCTGCGCCGAGGCTGGCCGCGACCTCTATATCGGCGGCCGCGCCGGCGGCGTCGTCGCCGAGCAGGTCCTGATCTATGCCAAGGCCGGCTACACCAACGCCCGTCTCAGCCTCGAGGCGGCCGGCACGTCGGCCGGCACCAACCTCGACGGCATTCGCGGCGGCGTCGGCGTCGAGTGGCAGCCGGACAGCCCGTTCGCGGTGCGGCTGGAGTATCGCTACTCCAACTACCAGGACGACTTCTCGCGCCATCAGGCGCTGCTCGGCGTCGGGATGCGTTTCTGACCCTGCGCGGCGGAGCGGTCCGGGCGCACGCCGGGATCGCGGGAAAGGGCCGGGGCGGCGACGCTCCGGCCCTATTTTCTTGCCACAATCCACTGGCGGCCTTCGCGGCGCTCGCTATAACCTCACCTCCAACTCGGACATTGCGGGTGAAGCAGGGGTAATCGATGAAGGCGACGATCGAGCGGGCCACGTTGCTGAAGGGCCTGGGCCACGTCCATTCCGTGGTCGAGCGGCGGAACACCATCCCGATCCTGTCGAACGTCCTCATCGAGGCGGAGGAAAGCGAGTCCGGCGCCGGCCTCAGGCTGATGGCGACCGACCTCGACCTGCAGATCAACGAGACGGTCGAGGCCAACGTCACCGATCCCGGCGCCACCACGGTGCCCGCGCACACCCTGTTCGACATCGTCCGCAAGCTGCCCGAGGGCAGCCAGGTCGAGCTGATCGCGGCCGAGGGCCGGATGCAGGTCAATGCCGGCCGCGCCCGCTTCACGCTGGCGACGCTGCCGCGCGACGATTTCCCGGTGATCGCCGAGGGCGACCTGCCGACCGGCTTCGAGCTGCCCGCCGCGACGCTCCGCCAGATCATCGACAAGACCCGCTTCGCCATCTCCACCGAAGAGACGCGCTACTATCTGAACGGCATCTATCTGCACGTCTCCGACGAGGCCCAGCCGGTGCTGAAGGCGGCCGCGACCGACGGCCACCGGCTGGCGCGGGTGACCGTGCAGCGGCCGGAAGGGGCGCAGGGAATGCCCGGCGTGATCATCCCGCGCAAATGCGTCGCCGAGCTCCGCAAGCTGCTCGACGAGGTCGACGGCACCGTCCAGGCCTCCCTGTCCGAATCCAAGATCCGCTTCGGCCTCGGCAATGCCGTGCTGACCTCCAAGCTGATCGACGGCACCTTCCCGGATTACAGCCGGGTGATCCCGACCGCCAACGACAAGCTGCTGAAGCTCGATCCGCGCAGCCTCGAGGAGGCAGTCGACCGCGTCTCCACGATCGCCAGCGAGCGCACCCGCGCGGTCAAGATGACGCTCGACCGTGACCGGGTGACGCTGTCGGTGACCTCGCCCGAGAACGGCACCGCTTCCGAGGAGATTCCCGCCGATTACGGCGCCGACGGCATCGAGATCGGCTTCAACGCCCGCTATCTGCTCGACATATTGGGGCAGATCGAAGGCGACATGATGGAGGTTCACCTCGCCGACGCCGCCGCTCCGACCCTGCTCAGGGAGAACGACAAGGCCTCGGCGCTCTACGTGCTGATGCCGATGCGGGTCTAGCGAGCGCCGGCTTGTCGTTGACAAAGCGCGGGGATGAACCTACGTCCCCCGTCCTTCCCGAACCCCAGAATCCGAGTGGAGCTGCCGCATGGCGCGCGTAACCGTCGAAGATTGCGTCGACAAAGTCCCGAACCGTTTCGAGCTGGTGCTGCTCTCCGCGCAGCGCGCGCGGCAGATTTCGGGCGGCGCCGAGCTCACCATCGACCGCGACCGCGACAAGAATCCGGTGGTCGCGCTGCGCGAGGTCGCCGAGCAGTCGGTCAAACCCAGGGACCTCGAAGAGGCGCTGATCGGCAGCCTGCAGCGGGTCCAGGTCGACGAGGACGACGTCGCCGACGAGGTCGGCTCGCTGTCCGCATCCGCCGAGGCGTTGCGGCTTACCGCCGCCGCGCCGCAGCGGAACAACAATGCGGGCGCCGACTACGACGGCTGACGCCCGCCGGACACACTCGGCCTAATTCGTGTCGTCGCCGGAATTTCCGGGTTGCCGGATTCTTGCCATGCTCGCATGATGCGGGTAAGCGGAACCGATTCTTGGACCGTCTTAGGGAGGCAAGTGTGAAAGCAAGAACCATAATGCTGGGTCTGGCCGCGGCCAGTTTGGCGACCGCATCCGTGGCAGCGAATGCGGCGTCGGCGCTCAGCCTGCGCGCGGCCGCTCCGATGGCTGGCGCCAGCTTCCTCCAGGATGACGACGATGACGATGGCGGCTCGACCGCGGTTATCCTCGGCGTGGTGCTGATCGTGCTGATCGGGGCCGCCGCGATCTCGGGCAACAACAGCGAGGTCTCGAACAGCCCGTAACGGCTGAATCAGCCGCGCTCGCCCGCGGGAAGGTCCGCCCGGTCGAGCCATTCCAATTCGCTGAGCTGCAGCGCGCGGCCATCGGCCGCGCGCACGGCCATTGGGGCGACCGGACGCCGGCTCTGCCGGTCGACCAGCACCGGATTGCTTGGCATTCCGGAAATCCACCTTTCGCCCCACTGCCGGAGCGCGATCAGCGCCGGCAGCAGCGCCCGCCCCTTGTCGGTCAGCCGGTAGGCGACCTTGCGCCGGTCGGCCGGGTCCGGCTCGCGCCGCAGGATCTCGTGTTCGACCAGCCGCGCGAGCCGGTTGGACAGGATGTTGCGGGCGATGCCCAGGGTCGACTGGAATTCCTCGAAATGGGCGAGCCCGTTGAACGCCCCGCGCAGGATCAGGAACGACCAGCGCTCGCCGACCGCCTCGAGCGCCGCCGGCAGCGCGCACTCGACCAGCACCGCCTTGTGGTGATCGGGCCGGATCATGGCCGCCAGATTACGCCAATTTCACCCATTGTCACACGCTCACATTTGCGGATTGCGGCGATCCGGCGGGCTCAGGGGCTGTCGGCCGGGCGGCTGGCGCCGAAGCGATTGACGCCCGCGACGGCCGTACGAGGCCCCGACCGCCCTTTTTTGTTGCATTGACATGGGGGCACACCCCATTTTGGTGCGGTGCTGCGGCAATATGAACTGGTCGAGAAGGTCAAGGGCTACGACCCTGACGCCGACGAGGCGCTGATCAACCGCGCCTACGTCTTCTCGATGAAGGCGCATGGCTCGCAGACCCGCGCCTCGGGCGACCCCTATTACAGCCACCCGATCGAGGTCGCCGGCATCCTCACCGATCTGCGCCTCGACGACGAGACGATCGTCACCGCCATCCTCCACGACACGATCGAGGACACGCTGGCGACGCCGGCCGAGATCAAGAAGCTGTTCGGCAAGAACGTCGCCCGGCTGGTCGACGGGGTCACCAAGCTCTCCAAGATCGAGGCGCAGAGCGAGAGCCAGCGCGCCGCCGAGAATCTGCGCAAGTTCCTGCTCGCCATGTCGGACGACATCCGCGTGCTGCTCGTCAAGCTCGCCGACCGGCTGCACAACATGCGCACGCTCCACCATCTGCAGGACCCGGAGAAGCGCCGCCGCATCGCCCGCGAGACGATGGACATCTACGCGCCGCTGGCCGAGCGGATCGGCATGTACGAGTTCATGACCGAGATGCAGACGCTCGCCTTCCGCGAGCTCGAGCCCGACGCCTACGAATTGATCACCAAGCGGCTCGAGCGGCTCGACAAGGGTGGCGGCGGCGACCTCATCCAGCGCATCGGCCGCGGCATCAAGGCGCACCTCGAGGCGCACGGCGTCGAGGCCGAGATCCAGGGCCGCGCGAAGCACCCCTATTCGATCTGGCGCAAGATGGCCGAGCGCCACGTCAGCTTCGAGCAATTGTCCGACGTCATGGCCTTCCGCGCCGTCGTCGGCACGGTCGAGGAATGCTACCGCACCCTCGGGCTGATCCACCAGCGCTGGCCGGTCGTGCCGGGGCGCTTCAAGGACTTCATCTCCACCCCCAAGCGCAACGGCTACCGCTCGATCCACACCACCATCATCCACGACGAGCAGATGCGGATCGAGATCCAGATCCGCACCCACGAGATGCACGCCCAGGCCGAGCACGGCCTCGCCGCCCACTGGGCCTACAAGGAAGGCGCGGTCGAGGCGGGCGGCGACCATCCCTGGATCAACGACCTGGTCGAGATCCTCGACCATGCCGCGACCGCCGAGGAGCTGCTCGAGCACACCCGCATGGCGATGTACCAGGACCGGATCTTCGCCTTCACGCCCAAGGGAGAGCTGATCCAGCTGCCCAAGGGCGCGACCCCGGTCGATTTCGCTTATGCGGTCCACACCGATCTCGGCGACCAGACCGTGGGCTCGAAGATCAACGGCCGGGTGATGCCGCTGCGCACCCCGCTCGACAATGGCGACCAGGTCGAGATCCTGGTCTCGAAGGCGCAGCATCCCCAGCCTGCCTGGCTGAGCTACGTCGTCACCGGCAAGGCGCGGGCGAAGATCCGCCGCTGGGTGAAGTCGAAGCAGCGCGAGGAGACGGTCGCGCTGGGGCGCAAGATTTTCGACGAGATCGTGCAGCGCCTGCCCACGCCGCTCGGCTGGGAGGCGATCGCCGAGGCGCTGAAGCGGCTGCACCTGCCCGACGACGAGACGCTGATGGAGGCGATCGCGCTGAAGCGGATCGACGACGTCGCCGTCATGGAAGCCCTGATGCCGGGCTCGGCGACCCGTGACGGGCTCAAGCCGCCGCCGCAGCGCACCGCCATCTCGATCAAGGGCCTGACCCCGGGCGTCGCCTTCCAGCTCGCCGAATGCTGCCACCCGATCCCGGGCGACCGCATCGTCGGGCTGCGCCGCGAGGGCGAGGGGATCGAGGTGCACGTGATCGGCTGCGACAGCCTCGCCGACGGTATCGACGCCGACTGGGTCGATCTCGCGTGGGGCGACAAGGCCGACGGCGGCGCGGCGCGCCTCGCCATCGTCATCAAGAACCAGCCCGGCTCGCTGGCGGTCGTCGCCGGCATCCTCGGCAGCCACGGCGCCAACATCGTCTCGATGGACCAGACCGCGCGCGACGGCTCCTTCCACACCTTCCACCTCGACATCGAGGTGCACGACGTCCAGCATCTGATGCGGATCCTGGCGGCGCTGAGGGCCACCGACGTGGTCTCGACCGCCGAGCGGCTCTAGCCGCTAGCCGAGCTCGATCCGGAAAATCTCGCCGTCGATATCGACGATATAGAGATTGCCGGCCTGATCGGTGCCGAAGCTGACGGGATTGGTGACGGCGCCCGCATTCGGCGTGAAATCCGCCCGGCGCAGGATGAACTGGCTGCTGGGGATGGTGGTGCCGATGGCGACCCGCGCGATCGGGATCGACCAGAGATTGCCGTTGACGAAGTCGCCGAAGATATACTGGCCGCGCAAGGCCTCGACCGGCCCGCGATAGACGACGCCGCCGGTGACGCTGTTGCCCTCCCTCGGCCCGCCGCCGTGCAGATATTCGGCCACCGGCGGAGTCAGCCCGGGAACGACCGGACCGGCGAACACCGCCGTGCCCTCCATGATCCGCCAGCCGAAATTGGCGCCGCCATCGCTCGGGCGCATCAGGTCGATCTCTTCGCGGGCGTTCTGGCCGACATCGCCGATCCAGAGGTTCTGGGTGATCGGGTCGAAGCTGGCGCGGAACGGATTCCTGAGGCCATAGGCCCAGATTTCGGGCCGCCCGGCGACGCCCGACGCGAACGGATTGCCGGCGGGGATCGCATAGTCGCGCAACGGGTCGGCCGGGAAGGAATCGGTGCGGGGATCGATGCGCAGGATCTTGCCCAGCAGCAGGTTGGTATTCTGCGCGTTGTTGGGGGGATCGCCGCCGCCGCCGCCGTCGCCCACGCCCATATAGAGCAGGCCGTCGGGGCCGAAGTCGAGCCAGCCGCCATTGTGGTTGGTGAGCGGGTGATCGATGGCGAGGATGATGTCGCCGCTGGCGGGATCGGCCTGGTTGGGATTGCCCGGCAGCGTCCGATAACGCCTGATCTGGATCTGCCCGCCCGGTCCGGTCAGGAAGACGTAGAGGGTGCCGCTGGTGGTGAAGTCCGGCGCCGGCGCGAAGCCGAGCAAGCCGCGCTCGCCGACGGTGGTGATCTCGCCGCTGACGTCGAGGAACGGGGTCGCCGCGATCGCCCCGGTTGCGGGATTGAGGATGCGGATCAGGCCGAGAAGCTCGACCACGAAGACTCGGCCGGAGCCATCCGGCACACCGGTCAGATAGGCCGGATTGGCAAAGCCGGTGCTGACGCGGGTGACCCGGAACGCGTCGGGGCCGACATTGGTGACGGTGACGGCGAGGTCGAGCACCGCGCTGGTCATGCCGTCGCTCACCGAAAGCTGGACGAGATAGACATTGTTCTGGTCGCCGTCGGCCGGGAACTCGAAATCGGGCGGGGTTGCGAAGGAGAGCGCGCCGGCCGCGCTGATCGCGAAGGCGGCCCGGTCGGCGCCGCCGGACAGCGAGAAGACCAAAGGGTTGCCGTCCGGATCGGTGGCGGTGGCCTGATAGACGGTGCCGGCGCTGTTCTCGGGCGCGTTGGCGGCGGCCGGCGAGGTGATGGCAGGCGCCCGGTTCGGTTGCGGCTGGCCTCCGCCGCCGCCTCCCCCGCCTCCGCCGCCGCAGGCCGCGAGGCCGAGCAGAGCGGTGAGGATGAGCGTCGCCTTGCCCCGCATGATCGCTACACCCTCCGCTCGATTCGTTGCCGATCGTTTAACGCGCGAAACGCTCGTTTGATGCACGTGCCGGTCGTGATAGACGCGCGCCATGACCAATTCCGACGGCATGACCTATGGCGGCTATCTGACGCTCGAGCCGCTGCTTTCCGCGCAGCACCCGGTCTCGGACCATCATGACGAGCTCCTGTTCATCGTCATACACCAGACCAAGGAGCTGTGGCTCAAGCAGATCATCCACGAGCTGAGGCTGGCGCTCGAGCTGGTGCGCGCCGACAAGCTGATCGAGGTCCACAAGATCCTGTCGCGGGTGTCGCGCATCCAGGCGGTGATGACGCTGTCCTGGGACGTGCTGACCACGCTGACTCCGACCGATTACATGACCTTCAGAGGCGTGCTCGGCACGTCGAGCGGGTTCCAGTCGGTGCAGTTTCGACTGTTCGAGTTCCTGCTCGGCCTCAAGGAGGGGACGCATCTCAAGGTTCACGGCGAGGGGTCCGATGCGCACCGGATACTGGCGGAGGCGCTGGATCGGCCGAGCCTGTGGGACGAGGCCAATGCCGCGCTCGCCCGCGGCGGCTTCACGCTGCCGCCGGAAGCGCTCGAGCGGGACTGGAGCCGGCCCTATCAGCCGAGCGCCGGCGTCGAGGCGGCCTGGGCCGAGGTCTATCGCGACACCGACAGATATTGGCGCTTCTACCAGTTCGCCGAGAAGCTGGTCGACATCGACGACGCGATGGCCGCCTGGCGGCACAAGCACGTAGTGACGGTGGAGCGGGTGATCGGGCTGAAGCGCGGCACCGGCGGCACCGCCGGCGTCGCCTATCTGCAGTCGACGCTCGCCAAGCGCGCCTTTCCCGAATTGTGGAGCCTGCGCACCCAGCTCTAGCGCACCGCGCCGCCGGGATAGGCGACCAGCGCGTCCCCGGGGTCGAGCGCGGCGCTGCCGTCGACCCGCCAGACCGTGCCCGCGTCCAGCGGCGCGCCGCCGATCGAGCCGCCGCTCGCCAGCGGCACCACCACCGCCTCGCCCGTCACCTCCCCGGCGGCCGTCCAGCGCTCGAGCACGAAGGCGCCGCCGGCGGCGAGGATGGTCCGCCCGGGCCCGGCCTCGACCGGGTCGAACGGCGGCGACCAGGGCCGCGGGTCGGCCACCGCCACCGCCTCGTCGAGGTGAAGCTCGCGCGGCCGGCCATAATCGTAGAGCCGGTAGGTGAGGTCGAGATTCTGCTGGATCTCGATCAGCGACAGGCCGGCGCCGATCGCGTGCACCGTGCCGGCCGGCGAATAGAATGTCTCGCCCGCGCGGACCTCGCGCCAGTCGAGCAGCCGCTCGATGCTGCCGTCGAGCGCGGCCCGGCGCAGCGCTTCGGGCGAGACCTCATGGGTGAGGCCGAGGCCGATCGCCGCGCCCGGCTCGGCGGCGAGCACATGCCAGGCTTCGTCCTTGCCGCGGGGATGGCCGCGGGCGCGGGCGGCCGCGTCGTCGGGGTGGACCTGGACGGACAGCCGATCGGAGGTGAACAGATATTTGACGAGCAGCGCGGGATCGGCCGAATCCTCGTCCTCGAACCAGATTTCGCCGATCGGCTCGGCCGCCGGAGTCGGCGGCGCGAATCCCCGCGGCAGGTCGGCCACGCCCCAGATTCGCTCGACGTGCCGGGTGCCGAGACGCCGCGCGCCCATCCGCTTTCTCCTTCCGCGCGAGGGCTATAGCCCCGGCGCGGAGACGGCGCAAAGGCGTGCGTCAACCCGATGTGGGATCGTCGCGAAGGCGCCCCAACAAAAAGACTCGCCGCCGGGAAAAGTTTGTTATACGCACGCAACCATCCGGGGAGGGAATTATGGCGGAACCGTTTCTTGGCGAGCTGAAGATCGTCCCGTTCAATTTCGCGCCTCAAGGCTGGGCGATGTGCAACGGCCAGTTCCTGCCGATCAACCAGAACCAGGCGCTGTTCTCGATCCTGGGCACGACCTATGGCGGCAACGGCCAGACCACGTTCGCGCTGCCCGATCTGCGCGGCCGCGCCCCCTGCCATATGGGCCAGGGCCTGATCCTCGGCCAGGCGGGCGGCCAGGAATTCCACACCGTGACGCAATCGGAGATGCCGCTGCACACCCATTTTGCGCAGGGCAGCACCAACACCGGCAACAGCCAGACCGGCGCCGGCAACGTGCTCGGCGTGGTCGCCTCGCGCCTCTATACCGATCCGGCCAACCTCGTCACGCTGAGCCCGAGCACGATCACCAACGTGGGCGGCAGCCAGCCGCACGAGAACCGACAACCGTTCCTGACGCTCAACATAATCATCGCCCTGATCGGCATCTTCCCCTCGCAGAACTAAGGAGGCACGGCCGTGTCCAGTCCCTACGTAGGCGAGATTCGCATGTTCGGCGGCAGCTTCGCGCCCGCCGGCTGGGCGCTGTGCCAAGGCCAGCTCATGCCGATCTCGGAAAACGAGACTTTGTTTCAGCTGATCGGCACGACCTTTGGCGGCGACGGCCAGGAGACCTTCGCCATGCCCGACCTGCAGGGGCGGACGCCGATCCACATGGGCCAGGGCCCCGGCCTCAGCCAGAACTATCAGCTCGGCGAGAAGGCCGGCGTCGAAGCGGTGACGCTGACCGTCAACCAGATCCCGGTCCATTCGCACCCGATGATCGCCTCGATCAACACGTCGCAGGACACCAGCCCCCAAGGCAAGATCGTCGGTCAGATCGGCGGCGGCGCCTTGCCTTACATCCAGGACGTGACCGACAGCGCCCTGAACGCCCAGGCCGTCACGCCGGTCGGCGGCAGCCAGCCGCACGACAATCTGCAGCCCTATCTTTGCATCAACTACATCATTTCGCTGTTCGGGCTTTTCCCGCACCAGTAACAGGAGCAGGCCATGGCCGACCCCTTCGTCGCCGAGATCCGTATCTTCGCCGGGAACTTCGCCCCGAAAGGCTGGGCGATGTGCAATGGCCAGCTGCTGCCGATCTCGCAGAACACCGCCTTATTCTCGCTGCTCGGCACCTTCTATGGCGGCGACGGCAAGTCCACCTTCGCACTGCCGAACCTGCAGGGCAGCGTCGCGGTCGGCTCGGGGCAGGGCGGGGGCCTCAGCGAATATTTCCTCGGGCAGTCGGGCGGTGCCGAGTTCGTCACCCTGATCGAGAGCGAGATGCCGTTCCATACCCATGCGATGCAGGACCATGACCTCGACCTCGGCGAGCTGAACGCGCCGGCGGCGAACCGCTCGCTCGCGCAATCGGCCAATTCGACCATCTACACCGCGGCGGCCAATTTGACGCAGATGGCCTTCCAGACGCTGACCCCGGCCGGCGGCAGCCTGCCGCACAACAACATGATGCCGTATCTGACGCTGAACTATATCATCGCGATGCAGGGGGTATTCCCGCCGCGCGGCTAGACGCAGCAGGCCTCCGGGCCGCGATCCGGCAGCCAAATCCGCCGCAGCGCCTGCGGTGCGAGCCGAACGCCGTCAAAGAGGCTGGCGGCCCATCCTTTTGTGTGCAATCTACGCGGCATACGCCACACCTAAGTCGCGCAGGTGTTTTGCGCGCGCCTGACCTCTGAGGGGGGGATTACAATGCCCATCACCGCCACCCGTACCACCACGTTCCGCCCCGGCCCGACCGGCGACCAGGACGGCGACGGCTTCGTCGACATTGGCGATATCCTGCGTCACACCCTCGTCATCAACAACACCGCGACCGACGCGACCAACGTCGTGGTCAACGATCCGCTCAACGGCTCGACCCTCACCGGCAACGTCAACGTCTCCCCTCTGGCGTTCAACGACAGCTTCACCGCCGTCGGCAACACCCTCCTCGAGGTCGGCAACGCGACCATGCAGACCGGCCCGCAATCCTCCGTCGCGGGCAATATCCTCACCAACGACGTCGAATTCCTCGGCGACACCTTCACCATTTCCGCCTTCGACGCGACCAGCGCCAACGGCGGCACCGTCAACGTGATCACCACCGGCGTCGACGCCGGCTCGTTCACCTATATCTCCAACGACGGCTTCACCGGCACCGACACCTTCACCTACACGATCCGCGACGACGGCCTCGACGGCATCGCCGGCAATGCCGACGATCTGGTCAGCATCGGCACGGTGACGATCACCGTGTCCGGCCAGGTCTGGTACGTGCAGGCGGGCGCCGTGGGCGGCGACGGCACCTCGACCAACCCGTTCGGCACGGTGACCGCGGCGGGCACCGCCTCGGACGCCAACGACTATGTCTATGTGCAGGGCAATGCCAGCGGCTCGATCGCGCTCGATAGCGGCGAGCAGCTGATCGGCACCGGCACCGCGCTTATCGTCGGCGGCTTCACCCTCGCCACGGCCGGCGCCAATTCGTCGGTCAACCTCGGCGGCGCCGGCTTCACCGTGACGCTCGGCAGCAACAACACCATCTCCGGCGTCGACATCCTCAACACCGGCGGCGGCGCGCTCACCGGCACCGGCTTCGGCACGCTCAATGTCAGCGACGTCGCGCTCGATGCGTCCGGCCAGGCGCTGAACCTGAACACGGGCGCCATTTCCGGCGCCGGCTTCAACTCGACCGATTCCGACGGCGGCACCAACAACGTCAATTTGCAGAGCGTCACCGGCAGCCTCAACCTCGGCGGCGGCG
The DNA here is from genome assembly GCA_963826805.1 of uncultured Alphaproteobacteria bacterium. Taxonomy (GTDB): domain Bacteria; phylum Pseudomonadota; class Alphaproteobacteria; order Sphingomonadales; family Sphingomonadaceae; genus Allosphingosinicella. The sequence goes on along the minus strand of CAWGYE010000005.1, from coordinate 1,074,755 downwards.
CGCTCTCCGGCGCGACCGGCGTCGCAGTCGTGATCAACGGCGGCAATGGCAGCGTCGATTATAACGGCACCGTCAGCCACACCGCCAACGCCCGCGCCATCGAGGTGACCAACAAGACCGGCGGCACCGTCGATTTCGACGGCGCGGTGACCTCGAACGCCAGCAGCGACGGCGTCTTCCTCAGCACCAACATCGGCGCGACGACCAATTTCGACGGCGGCCTGACGATCAACACCAGCGCCAGCAACACCACCGGCTTCCAGGCGACCAGCAGCGGCACCGTCAACGTCACCGGCGCCAGCAACTCGATCACATCCGGCACCGGCGCCGCGCTCGACCTCAACGGCGTCACAGCCGGCGCGGGCGGCATCACCTTCGCCACCGTCAACACCAGCGGCGCCGCCAACGGCGTGCTGATCAACAACCTCGGTCAGGCGGCGGGCTCGACAGGTCTCGACATTAACGGCGGCGCCATCGCCAACTCCACCACGCGTGGTGTCGACATCACCAACGCGTCGGCCGATGTCTCGGTCGCGGCGACCATTTCGACCGCAGCCTCCGGCCGTTCGGTCGAGGTGACCAATTCCGGCTCGACCGCGGCCGGGGGCAATACGATTGTCTTCTCCGGCGCGATCGACGACAACGGCCTCGGAATCCTGCTCGACAATAACGACCAGTCCAACGGCGCGACGATCAACTTCTCCGGCGGGCTCGACATCGACACGGCCGGATCCAATACCGGCTTCAGCGCGACCAACGGCGGCACCGTCAACGTCACCGGCGTCAGCAACAGCATCACCACGACGACCGGCATCGGGCTCAACGTCACCAACACGACGATCGGCGCCAGCGACCTCAATTTCCACGACATTTCGGTGAACGGCGCGGCCAACGGCATCATCCTCAACGCGACCGGCTCGCTCGGCGGCCTCACCGTGACCGGCACCGGCACCACCGACGGCTCGGGCGGCACCATCCAGAACACCTCGGGGCGCGGCGCGAGCTTCATCAACGCCAACCAGATCAACATCTCCAACATGAACTTCACCAATGCCGGCACCACGGATCTGGATTCGAACAATGCCGGCCTGTCCACCGGGGACAATCTCGACACCAACGCCGCCATCCACCTGGTCACGGTGACCAACGTCGAGCTCGACAACATCAACATTTCCGGCGGCGCCGAGCAGGGCATCAACGGCAACACCGTCACCAATTTCGCGCTTCTGAACTCGACGATCGACAATGCCGGCAACGGCGCCGACGAGGACGGCGTCCACTTCTACAACATGCTGGGCTCCAGCCGGATCGTGAACACCAGCATCACGGACAGCGGCGACGACAATTTCAACCTCCAGATGCAGTCGGGCAATCTCGACCTGCACATTTCGGGCGGCACCGTCTCGGGCGGCGTGCTCGGCAGCGGCTGGCTGTTCGGCATCCGCGGCACCGCGATCGCCAACCTCAACCTCGAGAACATCACCACCCAGAACAATTTCAGCGGCGGCATCGTCGCCGACGCGTTCGACAATTCGACGATGAACATCCGCGTCGCCAACAGCTCCTCGCTCAACAATAACGACCAGATTTCGCTCAGCGCGAACCAGGCCGCGAACGTCGACGCGGAGCTCACCGGCAACACCGTCACCGCCACCACGCCGACGCTCGATTTCACCGGCATCAACCTGCTGGGCGCGGCCTTCGGGACAGGGACGTTCGACGCCAGGGTGAGCGGCAACACGATCACCACCGCCAGCGGCGTCACCGCCGACGGCATGACGGTGATGCAGATGGGCGGCGGCACCCTGAACGTCGGCATGTTCAGCAACATCTTCAATTATGCCGGCACCCAGCGGGCGGTGCTGGTCCAGGGGGGCCAGGACGGCAGCGGCATCCTGCGCGCGACCATCCAGAGCAACACCATCAACATGCAGAACGGCGGGGCGCTGGCCAACCCGGCCTTCCTGATCCAGACGGCGATCACCGGGCCGGGCAATACCACGCACCTCGACCTCAACATGGGCGGCGCCGGCGCGCTCGCCAACACCTTCACCCATCCCGGCGGCGGCACGATCGCGGCCGGCGACATCCGCGTCCGCCAGCGCAACGACGGCACCTTCAACCTCGACGGCTATATCGGAGGGGCGACCGACGATACGGCGGTCGAGGCCTATCTCAACGGCCGCAACAACGAGGTCTCTCCCTCGACGGCGACCGCGGAGACCACCGGCTTCACCGGCACCGCCTCGCCGGCCTTCATCACCGTCACCGTCTCCGCCACCTCGGTCGCCGAGGACGGCGGCACCAACCTCGTCTACACCTTCACCCGCACCGGCAGCACCGCGGCCGGGCTGGTCGCCAACTTCGCGATCACCGGCAGCGCCGTCGCGGCCGACTTCGCCGTCACCGGCGCCACCACCTACACCGCCGGCACCGGGCTCGGCACGGTCACCTTCGCGGCCGGAAGCGCGACGACCCAGATCACCGTCGATCCGACCGCCGACGGCACCGCCGAGCATGACGAATCGGTCGTCGTCGACGCCGGCAACAGCACCACCGCCAACGGCAGCTTCGCGCGCGCCTTGATCAGCAACGACGACGGCGCCGTGTTCCTGTCGGCCGGCTCCGGCCCCAAGGGCGACGGCACCGGCGGCGACTTCATCCCGTCGAGCGGCCCGCAGCCGGACCTCGCCCCCACGGGCACGCCCGAGCCCGGCCAGATCGTCGTCGACGACGGCGTCCTCAGCCAGGCCGAGCTCAACCTGATCGTCGAGGCGGCGATCCAGCGCTGGGCCGAGGCCGGCGCCAGCGCCGAGCAGATCGCGGCGATGCGTGCGGTCACCTTCGCGGTCGGGAACCTGCCGGGCTACGTCATCGGCATGAGCGGCGCCGGCGAGATCACCCTCGATCACAATGCCGCCGGCTTCTCCTGGTTCATCGACGCCACGCCGGGCGACGACAGCGAATATAGCGGCGACGGCACGCTGCTGACCGCGCCGAGCGGCACCATGGCGGGCGACCGCATGGACCTTCTGACCACGATCATGCACGAGCTCGGCCACCAGATCGGCCTCGGCGACGTCAATGCCGCCGGCGAGCGCGACGAGCTGATGTTCGGCACGATCGACCCCGGCGAGCGCCGCCTGCCCGGCGCCGACGACATCGACTTCGCCGGCGGTGCGCCGGTCACCGGCGCCGGCCTGGCGCTGACCCCGATCAACATCGGCACCATCCCGGCCGGACGCAGCGTCACCATCCAGTGGGATTCGGTGGTCGATCCGTTCGGGGCGGGCTTCGTCCCGACCTACAACAACGCCAGCACGCTCACCGGCAACAATCCGGGCCCGTTCACCGTCAACAGCAACACCGAGACGCTGAGCTCGACCTCGGCGCCGCTGGCGCTCGATTCGCTGGTGCTCGGCGGCACCGTCTGGAACGACAACGGCGCCGGCGTCGGCGGCGTCCGCGGCAACGGCACCAAGGACGGCACCGAGGCGGGGGTCGACGGCGTCTCCGTCACCCTGTTCATCGACAATGGCAGCACCGCGGGCGTGTGGGACAATACCGACACCCAGCTGACCACCATCCTAACCTCGGGCGGCGGCAATTACAGCTTCACCGGGCTGGCGGCGGGCGACTACATCATCCGCATCGACCAGGACAATTTCACCGCCGGCGGCAACGTCTCGCTGCTCACCCTGCAGAATTCGCCGATCACCACGCCCGAGCCGATCGATCCCGACACCAATATCGACAATGACGACAATGGCGCGCGCGCGCCCGGCGACGCCGCCTACAGCAACGCGATCACGCTCGCCCACAATACCGAGACGACCCCGGACGGCTCCGGCCAGCTCGACATCAACAACACGCTCGATTTCGGCTTCTTCGCCGCCGACCTGGAGCCGACGCTGACCGCGACCGCGGCCAACCCGACCTATGTCGAGGACGCCGCCGCGGTCGACCTCTACAGCACCGTCGATGCCTCCACGGTCGAGGCGGGGCAGACCATCACCTCGATGACCCTGACGGTGACTAATGTCACCGACGGCGCCAACGAGATCCTGTTCTTCAGCGGCTCGGACGTCGCACTGACCCACGGCAATGCGGTCACCACCGCGACCAACGGCCTCAACGTCACCGTCACCGTCGCCGCCAACACCGCGACGGTCACCTTCTCCGGCGCCGCGCTGACCGAGGCGCAGCTCGAGACGCTGGTCGACGGCCTCACCTATCGCAACACCAGCCAGGTGCCGACCGACGCCAACCGCGTCGTCACCATCACCCAGCTCGTCGATTCCGGCTCCAACGTCAGCCCCAACGACAATACGGCGACGCTCGCCGTCGCCTCGACGGTCAACGTCGATCCGGCCAACGACACGCCGGTGGTGACCGTGGCCTCGCCGCTCGCGGTCGACGAGCAGGTCGCCGAGGCGATCGCGCCGGCGGGCACGATCAGCGACGTCGATCTCGACCTCCGGAACGGCGGCAACGGCGATTATGCCGGCTCGTCGCTCACCGTCGCGCGCAACGGCGGCTCCACCGCGCAGGACGTGCTCACCATCGTCAGCGGCGCCGGCTTCGCCGTCAACGGCGCCAATCTCGAAACCTCGCCCGGCGGGCTGGTGTTCGCGACCTTCTCGGGCGGCAATGGCGCGCCGCTGGTGATCAGCTTCACCAGCAGCGGCGCGCCGGCGACCTCGGCGCTGGTCGACGCGGTGCTGCAGGCGGTCCAATATGTCTATACCGGCGACAATCCGCCGGCGACGATCCAGCTCGACGTCACGCTGAACGACGGCGCCCCGGCCAATGCCGGCCAGGGCAGCACCGCCGGCAATCCGGCGACCGGCACCGGCAGCATCACCGTCAACATCACCGACACGCCCGAGAACCAGCCGCCGGTCGTCGATCTCGACGCGACCGATGCCGGCAGCAACGACGACACCAACCTCTATGTCGAGCAGGGCGCCGCGTCGGGCATCGGCACCGACATCACCGTCACCGATCCCGAGAGCGACAATATCGTCAGCGCGACGATCACGATCACCGACCCCGAGACGGGGGATCTGCTCTCCACCACCCTGCCGCTTCCGCCCGGGATCAGCGTCGACGGTGCAAGCACCGCCACCACCCTGATCCTCACCGGCAGCGCGTCGGCGGCGGCCTATGCGGCCGCGCTCGGCCAGGTCGGCTATTCGAGCAGCAGCGACGATCCGACCGACGGCGGCACCAACCCGAACCGGCTGATCACCGTCGTCGTCAACGACGCCTTCGGCGCCAGCGTGCCGCGGACGATGACGATGACGGTCGCCGACGTGAACGACCCGCCGACCCTCACCGCGACCGGCACCAACCCGATCTTCACCGAAGGCGATCCGGGGGTGGATCTGTTCAACACGGTCACCGCCTCCACGGTGGAAGGAGGCCAGACCTTCACCGGGATGACGCTCACGGTGACCAACGTCACCAACGGGTTTGATGAGAGGCTCGTCTTCGACGGTTCGGACCTGCAGCTGATGAACGGCATGGGCACCACCGTGACCAACAGCCTCAGCTACACCATCAACGTCGTCGGAACGACCGCGACCGTGAGCTTCTCCGGAGCGACGCTCAGCGCCGCCCAGCTCCAGACGCTGATCGACACGATGACCTACCGCCACACCCACGACAACCCGACCGACCAGGACCGAGTGATCACCATCACCCAGCTGGTCGATTCGGGTTCGAGCGTCGGCGACAACGAGAATACGGCGACGCTCAGCATCACCTCCACCGTCAACGTCAACCCGGTGAACGATCCGGCCGTCATCGTCGGCGATAGCGACGGCAGCGTGACCGAGGCGGGCGGGATCAACAACGGCTCGCCGGGCACGCCCACCGACACCGGCAATCTCACTTATTTCGACTGGGACAACAATCCCAACGACGTCTGGCAGGTCGTGGCGCCCGGAGCCGCCTCGATCGGGGGTTACGGCACCTATGGAGTGACCGTGGACGGTGTGTGGACTTACACGCTCGACAATACCGATCCCGCGGTCGAAGCGCTGAACGGTGCCGCCACCCTGATCGACACGTTCAACGCGGTGACCGTGGACGGCACGACGCAGCTGGTGACAATCACCATCAGCGCGCAGAACGACACGCCGACCATTACCGGCGACGCCAGCGGCGACGTGACCGAGGCCGGCGGAGTCGCCAACGGCACGCCCGGCAACGTGGACGATACCGGCAACATCGATTCCGGCGATCTCGACAATACCGATGACGCCTGGCAGGCGGTCCTGGCGGGCACCGCGAGCGCCAACGGCTACGGCACCTACGAGCTGACCGCGGCGGGGGTGTGGACCTACACGCTCGACGATTCCGATGCGGCGGTGCAGGCGCTGAACGGCGCCGCCACGCTCACCGACACGTTCGATGCGCTGACCGAGGACGGCACCATCCAGACGGTGACGATCACCATCCATGCCCAGAACGACACGGCGGCGATCACCGGCGACTCGGCCGGCGACGTCACCGAGGCGGGCGGGCTCAACAACGGCACGCCGGGCGACGCGGACGATACGGGCAACCTCGATTCGACCGACATCGACAACACCAACGACGCCTGGCAGGCGGTCGCCGCGGGCGCCGCGACGATCGGCGGCTACGGCACCTATGCCGTCACCGCGGCGGGGGTGTGGACCTACACGCTCGACGACAACAATGCGGCGGTGCAGGCGCTCAACGGCGCTGCGACGCTGATCGACACGTTCAACGTGGTGACCGCGGACGGCACCGCGCAGCTCGTCACCATCACCATCCACGCCCAGGACGACACGCCCGCGGCCAATAACGACCTCTTCCTGACCGACGAGGCGACCCCGATCACCGGCGGCGACGTCTTCGCCAATAACGGCTCGGGCCTCGACGGCGATCCGGACGGGCCCGGCCTGTTCGCGGTGACCGAGGTGAACGGCAATGCCGGCGACGTCGGCACCGAGATCACCCTCGACTCCGGGGCGAAGCTGACGCTCAATTCCGACGGCACCTTCGACTACGATCCCGACGGCGTGTTCGATTTCACGCCGACCTCGGGGTCGGGCGCGATCAACCAGCCCTCGGTCGACACCTTCACCTACACGGTGACCGGCGGCGACACCGCGACGGTGACGATCAACCTCGCCGGCCTCGACACCGACGACGTGCTGCTCAGCGCGGCCGGGGCGAGCCTGCTCGCCGGGGGGGTCGGCAACGACACCTATATCGTCGACCATACGGGCGACCAGGTTAACGAGGCGGTTGGCGAGGGGATTGACGCGATTTACAGCCATGTCAGCTACACGCTGGGCGCTTCGAGCGAGGTGGAGACGCTGTCGACGATCACCTGGCAGGCGACGAATGCGATCGACCTCACCGGCAACGGCATTTCCAATTACCTGATCGGCAATGACGGGGTGAACGTGCTGAACGGCGGCGGCGGTGCGGACGCGATGGTCGGCCGGGCCGGCAACGACGTCTATATCGTCGACCATGCGGGGGATCAGGTGGTCGAGGGTGTCGGCGGCGGCATCGATGCGATCTACAGCGCGGTCAGCTATTCGCTGAACGATGCCAACGAGGTCGAGACGCTCTCGACGCTCGACTGGACGGCGACGACGCCGATCGACCTCACCGGCAACGCCCTTGCCAATTACATGATCGGCAATGCCGGGGCGAACGTGCTCGACGGCAAGGGCGGGGCCGACTTCACCCAGGGCCGGGAAGGCAACGACGTCTACATCGTCGACAATGCGCTCGACATCGTGTTCGAGAATGCGGCCGAGGGCAGCGATGCGGTCTACACCAAGGTGAGCTATGCGCTCAACGACGCCTATGAGGTGGAGACCTTGTCGACGTTCGACTGGGCCGCGACGACGGCGATCAACCTGACCGGCAATGCGGGGGCCAATTATCTGATCGGCAATGCCGGCGCGAACGTGCTCGACGGCAAGGGCGGCAACGACTTCCTGGTCAGCCAGGGCGGCGCGGACGTGTTCGCGTTCACCAGCGCGCTGGGGGCGGGCAATGTCGACACCATCTTCGGCTTCGAGGGGGGCGACGGGGACGATGTGATCCGTCTCGACCATCACATCTTCCTCGGGCTGGCGAACGGGACGCTCGACGACGGCGCGTTCCACAACGGCACCGCGGCTGGGGATGCCGACGACCGGATCATCTACGACGGGGCGACCGGCAACCTCTACTTCGACTCGGACGGCACCGGCGCCGCCGCGCAGATCCTGTTCGCAGTGCTCGACGGCAGCCCGCTCCCGCTCACCGCCGGCGACTTCATCATCGTCTGAGGAAAGGGGGCGGCGCCCCCTTTCCGGCCTCCGCGTTTTTTGCCCGTAAAAAGCGGCATTTGGAGTCTTGCCGCCGTCACGGCGGACTGACATCCTCCCGTTAACCATAGGGGGATTCGCCCCCGCATTTCCGGTGCCTTCAGCTCAAGCCCGGCCAGGGGGAAACCATGACCACCACCAAGCACGTCCTCGCCTCCTCGAATTTCTTCCAGGACTGGACCGACACCGGGCAGATCACGACGGACGACAATTGGAACGGAGTCGCCAGCATCGTCGGCTATCGCGGCGACAATGTCGTCGCCTCCGCCGGGACCAATCCGCAGCTCGCCACCGGCGACGGCACCGTCACGATCGATGTCAACGCCAACCGGGTAGATCAGGGTACGTTCGGCACCGGCGGCGTCGCCGAATTCGAACTCGCCAATCCAGTCGTTGCCATGCAAGGTTCGGGTACGGCCGACGCGCCGCACCTCGTCATCTATCTCGACGCAACCGGTCGCGAGAACATCGTCTTCTCGTTCAAGGCGCGGGACATCGACAGCACGGCCGACAATGCGATCCAGCAGGTCGCCGTCCAGTATCGCGTCGGCGGGTCCGGCGCCTGGACCGATCTCCCGGCGGGCTACATCTCCGATGCAACGACAGGTCCGTCGCTGGCGACCCTGGAGACGACAAGAACCGTCACACTACCGGCCGGCGCCAACAACGCCTCCGATCTGCAGATCCGGATCATCACCGCCGATGCGGTCGGCACCGACGAATGGGTCGGCATCGACGACATCCTGGTCACCAGCAGCGCCATCGGCGGTGAGACGCAGACCGTCCAGTTCGATCCGACCTCCGTCACCCATGCCGAGGGCGATACCGGCACCACGACCTACACCTTCACCGTGACCCGCACCGGCGGCATTACCGGTCAGCTCGACTTCTCCGGCACCTTCAACAGCGGCAGCACCGACAATGCCGACTATGTCGGCGGCACCGCGCCGACCGTGTTCAGCGGCTCGATCCTCGCGGGCCAGACCAGCGCGACGGTGACGATCAACGTCCAGGGCGACTATGCGATCGAGCCGAGCGAGGCTTTCACGCTCACCCTGACGGCAGTGAACAACACCGACGGCTCGGTCACCGAGGTGATCGGCACCAACCTGACCGCGACCGGCAACATCACCAACGACGACTCGCCGGGCACGATCAGCGTCGACGACGTCTCGCTCGCCGAGGGCGACGCCGGCCCCACCGCCGGCTCCTTCACCGTCAACCGCACCGGCGGTGCGACCGGGACCGTCAGCGTCGACTATCTGATCACGCTGCCGGGGAGCCCGAATGCCGCCGGCTCCGACGTCAGCGGCCCGCTCAGCGGCACCGTCACCTTCCTCGAGGGCGAGACCACCGCCTCGATCCCGTTCACCGTCAACGGCGACATCACCAACGAGCCCAACGAGACCTTCACCGTCACCCTCTCCAATGCGATGGGCGGCGCCACCATCGGCGACGGCACCGCCACCGCGACGATCACCAACGACGACGCCCCGCCGGTCATCTCGATCGGCGATGCCAGCCTCGTCGAGGGCGATGACGGGGTCACCTATCTCGTCTTCACCGTCAGCCTGTCCAAGCCGTCGATCGACCCGGTCACCGTCGATTTCGAAACCGCGGACGGCAGCGCGGCGGAAGACAGCGACTATCTCGGCCTCACCGGCCAGGTCAGCTTCGCGCCGGGCGACACCAGCGAGACGATCAGCGTGCCGCTGATCGGCGACGAAAACCCCGAGAATAACGAGACGCTGACCGTCACCTTGTCGAACCCGAGCGGCGGCACGATCGGCGACGGCAGCGCCACCGGCACCATCACCAACGACGACGGCGCGGCTTATTATTCGCTCGCCGGCGGCCCCTTCAGCCAGGATTGGACCAACACCGGCCTGATCACCGCCAATGACGATTGGAGCGGCGTCCCCTACATCGTCGGCTATCTCGGCGACATCGATTCGGGCACCACCGCGGGCGTCGACCCGCGCACGCTGACCGGCGCGGCGCTGGGCGCGATCGACGTCATCGCCAACCAGAGCGCCGCCACCTCGAGCTCGGGCGGCGTCGGCGAGTTCGAGCTCAGCAACCCGACCATCGGCCTGCAGGGATCGGGCACCGCGGACGCCCCGAGCATCGTCCTCTACATGGACGCCACCGGGCGCAGCAACATCCTCGTCCAGGCGCTGCTGCGCGACATCGACGGCACCACGGACAACACCGTCCAGTCGATCAACGTCCAGTACCGCACCGATCCGGGCGGCAGCTGGACCAACGTCCCCGCCGGCTATTTCACCGACGTGACCACGGGCCCGAGCCTGGCGACCGAGGAGACGCCGCTCAACGTGCTGCTGCCGTCCGGCGCCAACGGCGCCGCGACGCTCGAGATCCGCATCATGACCACCAACGCGGCGAGCTTCGACGAATGGGTCGGCATCGACAACATCGTCGTCAGCAGCGACCCGGGCACGCCGAGCCTGTCGATCGCCAACACCGCGGTCTATGAAGGCGATTCCGGCCCGACCGAGATCAGCTTCACGGTCACCCGCGCGGGGCCGTCCACGGGCGCGGTTTCGGCGGACTGGACGGTCAGCTTCGGCGGCGGCGTCTTCGACGCCAACAGCGCCGATTTCGTCGCCGGCCAGCTGTTCACCGGCACGGTCGCGTTCGGCGACGGCGAGACCAGCGCCACGATCACGCTCGACGTCGAGGGCGACATCGTCGCCGAGGGCGACGAGGATTTTACCGTTACCCTTTCCAATCCCAGCGTCGGCGCCGTGATCGGCGACGGCACCGCCACCGGCACCATCGTCAACGACGACGGGCCGCCGTCACTCGTCACCATCGACGACGTCAGCGTCGTCGAGGGCGATTCGGGCAGCGTCAACCTGGTCTTCACGGTGACCCGCACCGGCGGCAGCCAGGCCTTCGACGTCGATTTCTTCACCACCGACATCACCGCGAGCTCCGCAGTTGGCCCGGGCCAGGATTATCTGAGCAGCAGCGGCACCGTGAATTTTGCCGCCGACGAGATGAGCAGAACGATCAGTATAGCGATCTACGGCGACACCGATCCCGAGCTCAGCGAGACCTTCCGCGTCACCCTCCAGAACGCGACCAACGGCGCGCTGATCACCGACCCGATCGGGATCGGCACGATCGAGACGGACGACCCGCTCTTCATCCACCAGATCCAGGGCACGTCCTATTTCAGCCCGGTGCTCGCCGCGGAAGGGATCAGCGGCTTCAACATTGCCTCCACCGGGACCGTGAGGGTCCAGGCGATCGTCACCGCGGTCGACGACAGCGGCACCCGCCAGGGCTATTACATCCAGGAAGAGATCACCGACTGGGACGGCAACAGCTTCACCTCCGAGGGCATCTTCGTGATGACCCAGAATGACGACGGCGTCGGCGATCCCGTGTCCGGCGTCGCGGTGGGCGACCTCGTCACCGTCACCGGGCGGGTGATGGAATATCAGCACGCCTTCGCCAATCCCAACATGCCGATCACGATCCTCGACCAGACCGAGCTGCCGATCGTGCACAGCTCGGGCAACCTGCGGCCCACCCTGCTGCTCGACGGCAGCCATGCGATCCCGAGCGCGGTCATGACCCTGGTCACGCCCGACTACACCGACTCCTCGGACGACCTCGGCGACAGCTTCGACGCGAGCCTCTACGGCCTCTCCTACTGGGAGACGGTCGAGGGCATGCACGTCACCATCCCCGGCATGGTCGTCGCCGACGGCTTCGTCGATACCGGCGGCGATTTCTTCCAGGCCTATTCCACCGTCCACGCCGACGCCGACCAGCTCAACAGCCGCGGCGGCTACACCATCGCCGGCGATCCGCCGGTCGGCCCGCCCGACACCGGCGACACCACCGACGACACCATCGCCGGCGGCCGCCACCTCCACGACGGCGACGTCAATTCCGACACCATCGAAATCGACTTTACCGGCTTCGCGATCGACGCGCCGCCGGGCCTGATGGACAGCCTGTCGATGGGCGACGAGCTTGGCGACGTCACCGGCATCATCGATTTCCAGTTCGAGAACCGCAACCTGTTCGTCACCGACTACGATCCGGGCGACTTCGTCAATCACCAGCCGGCGCAGGAGACGACCGCGTTCGGCAATGACGGCCGCAGCCTCACCGTTGCCACCTTCAACGTCGAGAATCTCGGCGGCAACGCGGCCCAGTCCCGCTTCGACGACATCGCCGACGCGATCGCCAACAATCTGAACGCGCCCGACATTATTTCGATCGAGGAAATCCAGGACAATAACGGCGCCACCAACGACGGCACCACCGATGCCTCGACGACCTGGAACCGGCTGGTCACCGCCCTCAACCTCGCCACCGGCGCCAACTATCAATGGGTCGACCAGGAGCCCGGCAACACGACCGAGGGCGGCCAGACCGGCGGCAACATCCGCGTCGGCTTCCTCTACAACACCGACCGGGTCCAGCTCGGCGATCTCGCCGCGAACGCGACCATCGCCGAACGCCGCCAATATACCGACCGGATCGGCGACGGCGTCCGCGACGGCAGCGACCTCATCGCCTTCTCCGACGACATGATCGCCGCCGAGATCAACGCCGCCGACTGGTCGGGCACGCGCCGCTCGCTGCTCGGCGAGTTCACCTTCAACGGCAACACCGTCTACGTGGTCGCCAATCACTGGCCCGCCAAGATCGGCTCGGGCGAATATTGGCAGTTCGACCAGGATCTCGCCAACGGCGATCCGGAGAATGGCGATTGGGCGCAGCGCAGTGCGGTTGCCGAAGACGTCTACGAGATGCTCAACGTGATCGCATCGGGCGCGCCGGATGCGGGCATCGCCTCGGGCGGCGACTATAACGAATTCTATTTCTACCGGCCGATGACCACCGTCACCGGGTACACGATGGCGGACGGCACGACCCGCGTCGGCGGCGCCCGCTTCGACAATCTCACCCTCACCCTCAGCGAGGCCGAGCGCTACACCTACACGTTCGACGGCCGCAGCCAGGCCATCGATCATATCGTCGTCAACGATCTGCTGAGCGGCGTCGCCAGCTACGACGTCGTTCACATCAACACCGGCTACAATGCCTCCGGCACCGGTCCGGACGTGGATCCGTCGCTCTCCGATCACGATCCCGCTCTGTCCTCGTTCGACTATCGCGAATTCTCCGAGCTGCTGATCGGGACGGCCGGGATCGACATGATCCTGGGCTTCGGCGGCAACGACGTCATCGACGGCAGGGCCGGCGACGATGTCGTCGGCGGCAACCTCGGCAACGACACCTTCATCGTCGATGCCGCGGGCGACCAGGTTAACGAGGCGGTTGGCGAGGGGATCGACGCGATTTACAGCCATGTCAGCTACACGCTGGGCGCTTCGAGCGAGGTGGAGACGCTGTCGACGATCACCTGGCAGGCGACGAATGCGATCGACCTCACCGGCAACGGCATTTCCAATTACCTGATCGGCAATGACGGGGTGAACGTGCTGAACGGCGGCGGCGGTGCGGACGCGATGGTCGGCCGGGCCGGCAACGACGTCTATATCGTCGACCATGCGGGGGATCAGGTGGTCGAGGGTGTCGGCGGCGGCATCGATGCGATTTACAGCGCGGTCAGCTATTCGCTGAACGATGCCAACGAGGTCGAGACGCTCTCGACGCTCGACTGGACGGCGACGACGCCGATCGACCTCACCGGCAACGCCCTTGCCAATTACATGATCGGCAATGCCGGGGCGAACGTGCTCGACGGCAAGGGCGGGGCCGACTTCACCCAGGGCCGGGAAGGCAACGACGTCTACATCGTCGACAATGCGCTCGACATCGTGTTCGAGAATGCGGCCGAGGGCAGCGATGCGGTCTACACCAAGGTGAGCTATGCGCTCAACGACGCCTATGAGGTGGAGACCTTGTCGACGTTCGACTGGGCCGCGACGACGGCGATCAACCTGACCGGCAATGCGGGGGCCAATTATCTGATCGGCAATGCCGGCGCGAACGTGCTCGACGGCAAGGGCGGCAACGACTTCCTGGTCAGCCAGGGCGGCGCGGACGTGTTCGCGTTCACCAGCGCGCTGGGGGCGGGCAATGTCGACACCATCTTCGGCTTCGAGGGGGGCGACGGGGACGATGTGATCCGTCTCGACCATCACATCTTCCTCGGGCTGGCGAACGGGACGCTCGACGACAGCGCGTTCCACAACGGCACCGCGGCTGGGGATGCCGACGACCGGATCATCTACGACGGGGCGACCGGCAACCTCTACTTCGACTCGGACGGCACCGGCGCCGCCGCGCAAATCCTGTTCGCAGTGCTCGACGGCAGCCCGCTCCCGCTCACCGCCGGCGACTTCATCATCGTCTGAGCGGCATCGGAGGGGGACCGCGGGCGCCGGCGCCCGCGGCCAACCATCCCGGACGCGGACGGTTCAGGAATCGAGACCAAGAGCCGGCCGCCCCCGGCCGGGCCGTTCACTACGATTCCGACTAGGCAAGCATGGGCAAGGCGAGTAGTTTACAAGGTCTCGCGACACCGACAATTTAAGTCTGAACTCGGACATGGGGAGGTAATCGCATGACTTTCCGCAAGAATTTGCTCTTCGGCTCCATCCTCGGAGCGGCTTTCTGCTATTCCACCGCGGCCTCGGCGCAGGCGACCCGCACCTGGGTCTCGGGCGTCGGCGACGACGCCAATCCGTGCAGCCGCACGGCGCCGTGCAAGACCTTCGCCGGCGCGATCTCGAAAACCGCCACCAATGGCGAGATCAACTGCCTCGATCCGGGCGGCTTCGGCGGCGTCACCATCACCAAAGGGCTGTCGATCGTCTGCAACTATACCGAGGGCGGCGTGCTGTCGGCCGGCGCCGGCGTCAACGGCATCATCGTCAACGCGCCCGCCACCTCGCACGTCTATCTGCGCGGGCTCGACCTGCATGGCGCGGGCAACGCCCAGAACGGCCTTCGCGTCATCGCCGGCGCTTCGGTGACGATGGAAGATTCGGTCATCCGCGCCTACAATGCGACGAACGGCCTCGGCATCTCGTTCCAGCCGACCGCCGCCACCGCGCTGACGCTCAACAACGTCACCGTCGACAATAATGGCAGCCTCGCCACCGGCGGCGGCATTCTCATCCAGCCGACCGGAGCCGGCGGCTCCGCGCGCGTCGTCATGAACAACGTCCGCGTGACCAACAACGCCAATATCGGCCTCAGGATGGATTCCACCGGCAACACCTCGGCGACCGGCAACCGGATCACGATCAGCAACGGCGTGTTCTGCGGAAGCCCGACCGGCATCCAGGTGAAAACGGTGCTCGGAAACAGCTTCGTGGAGGCGATGCTGAACCACGGGACCGTGTGCAACAACACCACCGGGATCAGCGCCGACGGCTCGGCCGCGGTGATCCGGGTGAGCGACACCGCGATCACGGCGAACACCAACGGGCTCAACACCGCCAATGGCGGCCAGATCAAGAGCTACGGCGACAACCTTCTGGACGGCAACACCAATCCGACTTCGTTCACGCTGCCGAACATCCCGAAGGTCTAGGCCCGACTGACGCGCCAGTCTCTGCATTGGCGTGAATTCGACTGAAGACATGGACGCCGCCGGCAGCCACGCTGCTGGCGGCGTTCGACGATGAAGGAGGTTCGGGAAGCGCGGACTCGCCCGGTCGCGCCCGATTTGAGGCGGGTGACGTTGCTTGCCCGCCGCGGGCGCACTAAAGCGGAGGCAGCGGCCGAATGGAGGCGCGAGAGAGCCGTTTTGGCTTCCCATGGCGCTGCCGGACAGCGCGGCAAGGCCTTCGCTGACGGGGATTGGGGCGCCGGCGGGGCCGGCCGGAGAGAGTAAGATGCGTTCCGGAAAAAGACTTTCCTCTTGAAAAGCAAGGGATTTTAGGCCACCGGGGCGCCAGTTAGGAGCGGCGAGAGACTATGGGGAATTTCACCGGAACGCCCGGCGACAATGTCATGACCGGGACGGCTGGGGCCGACACGATGACCGGCCTCGCCGGCAACGATACCTATATCGTCAACGATGTCGGCGATCAGGTGATCGAAGCGGCCGGCGAGGGCAATGACGGCGTCTACTCGTCGGTGAGCTACACGCTGGCGGCGGGCACCGAGGTCGAGACGCTGTCGGCGCTCGACTGGAACAGCACCGCCGCGCTCTTCTTCACCGGCAACGAGATCGCCAACTGGCTGATCGGCAATGCCGGCTCGAACCAGCTGCGCGGCGCGGGCGGCAACGACATCATCGAGGGCAAGGGCGGCGACGACTTCATCGACGGCGGCAGCGGCGTCGACGCGATGTTCGGCGGCATCGGCAACGACACCTATATCATCGACAACATCAACGACGCCGCCGTCGAGACGGCCGGCGAGGGCTCGGACGGCGTCTATGTGACGGTGAACTACACGCTCGCTTCCGGCACCGACGTCGAGACGCTGTCGACGCTCGACTGGAACAGCACGGCGGCCCTGGACCTCACCGGCAACGGGATCGCCAACTGGCTGATCGGCAATGCCGGCGTCAACCAGCTGAGGGGCCTCGGCGGCAACGACATCATCGAAGGCAAGGGCGGCGACGATTTCATCGACGGCGGCAGCGGCGTCGATGCCATGTTCGGCGGGACCGGCAACGACGTCTACCTGATCGACAACATCAACGATGCCGCGGTCGAGGTCGCCGGCGAGGGCATCGACGGCGTCTACGTCACGGTCGATTACACGCTGGCGGCGGGGACCGATGTCGAGACCCTGTCGGCGCTCGACTGGAACAGCACCGCGGCCTTGAACCTCACCGGCAGCGACATCGCCAACTGGCTGATCGGCAATGCCGGGGTCAACCAGCTGCGCGGCGCGGGCGGCAACGACATCATCGAGGGCAAGGGCGGCGACGACAGCATCGACGGCGGCACCGGCGTCGACGCGATGTTCGGGGGGACCGGCAACGACGTCTACCTGGTCGACAACATCAACGATGCCGCGGTCGAGGTCGCGGGCGAGGGTGCCGACGGCGTCTATACCACGGTGGACTATACCCTGGCAGCGGGGACCGACGTCGAGACGCTGTCGGCGCTCGACTGGAACAGCACCGCCGCCTTGAACCTCACCGGCAGCGACATCGCCAACTGGCTGATCGGCAATGCCGGCGTCAACCAGCTGCGCGGCGCCGGCGGCAACGACATCATCGAAGCCAAGGGCGGCGACGACAGCCTCGACGGCGGTACTGGCGTCGACCTCATGCTCGGCGGCCTCGGCAACGACGTCTATCTGGTCGACGATCAGGGCGACTCCGCGGTCGAGACGGCCGGCGAGGGCTCGGACGGCATCTACACGACGGTGAGCTACGCGCTGGCGGCCGGCACCGAGGTCGAGACGCTGTCGGCGCTCGACTGGAACAGCACCGCCGCGCTCAACCTCACCGGCAACGAGATCGCCAACTGGCTGATCGGCAATGCCGGCGCGAACCAGCTCGATGGCGGCGCCGGGGCGGACATCCTCCAGGGCCGCGGGGGCGCCGACACGTTCGCCTTCACGACCGTTCTCGGCGCCGGGAACATCGATACCCTGCTCGATTTCAGTGCCGTCGATGACACCATCCTTCTGGCCGGCAGCGCCGGCCAGCCCTTCGCCGCTTTGGCTGCCGGCGCGCTCCGGTCCGGGACTTTGGTCATCGGCGCCGCCGCCGCCGATGCCGACGACTATCTCATCTACAATAGCGGGACCGGCGCCCTGCTCTATGACGCGGACGGCTCGGGCGCCGGCGCCGCCGTCCAGTTCGCCACGCTCTCGACCGGCCTTGCGCTGACCACGGCGGACTTCCTCGTCAGCGGGTCCATCAACACGCCGCCCGCGGTCACCTCCGGCGGGACCGCGAGCATCGCCGAGAACAGCCCGGCGAGCACCGTGGTCTACACCGCAGCCGCGACCGACGCCGACGGCGACCGCATCACCTGGTCGCTGAGCGGCACGGACGCCTCGCTGCTCACCATCAACGCCGTCACCGGCGAGGTCCGCCTGAATGCTTCGGCCGATTTCGAGGTCAAGAACAGCTACACGTTCAACGTCGTCGCCAACGACTCCGGCAGTTCGACCGCGAGGAGCGTCGTGCTTTCCATCACCGACGTCACCGAGGGCGGCGGGTCGACGCCGATCATCAACGAGGTTGCCGGGCCGAACAACAGCCGCAACAACGCGCAGGCGATCGACCGCAATGGCTTCCTGGTCGCCAACAACCCCAATCTGCACAATGACGACCTGCCCTCGGCGACCATCGTCGGCGGCATTTCCGACAGCCAGGACAAGGACTTCTTCTCGATCACCCTGCAGGCCGGCGAGCTGCTGATCCTCGACGTGGACGGCACCAACGGGCTCGATTCGCACCTGCGCCTCTATGCCGCCAACGGCGACGAGATCGGCGACAATGACGATCTGATCGTCGACGATCCCGGCTCCGATCCGCCGTTCGGCCACAACACCGATTCCCAGATCCGCTTCCGCGCCGCGACCGGCGGCACCTATTATTTCTCGATCGAGGCCTTCCAGGACGGCGATTCCAACCCCAATAACGACACGTCCGGCCCCTATCAGATCAACGTCAGCATCGGCCCGCCCGCGACCTCCGCGCAGATCGCGCAAGAGGATATCGACGCGCTGATCAGCGGGCTGGAATGGCCGACCACCAACATCACCTATTCCTTCCCGAACGAGGTCGACGACTACACCCAGCCGTTCGGCGACCCGAACGATCCCGAGACGGCGAGCTTCGCGCCGTTCACCGGCTTTCAGCAGAGCGCGGTGCAGCAGATGCTCGCGTACATCGCCTCGCTGACGCCCCTCACCTTCACCCAGCTGTTCAACGACAGCGAGGGCCAGGCGAAGCTGCGCTATGCGATGACCGACGCCACCGGCGCGGCGCATGCCTATCTGCCCGGCACGTCGGACGAGGCCGGCAGCGCCTGGTTCAACAAGGACGATTTCAACGCCCCCACCAAGGGCAGCTACGCCTGGATGGGCATCCTCCACGAGACCGGCCACGCGCTCGGCCTCAAGCACGGCCACGAATTCCCGGTGGCGATCAGCGCCGACCGGGATTCGGTCGAATATTCGGTGATGACCTACCGCTCCTTCCCGGGCCAGGACCTGTCCGGCGGCGGCGGCTACACCAATGAGCAGTTCGGCTTCCCGCAGACGCTGATGATGTACGACATCGCCGCGTTGCAGCAGATCTATGGCGGCGCCAATTACACCACCAACGCCAGCAACACCGTCTACACCTGGAGCCAGTCGACCGGCGAGATGTTCATCAACGGCACGCCGCAGGGCAAGCCGGGCGACGGCGACGGCAATCCCGAACCGAGCGACAACCGCATCTTCATGACCGTCTGGGACGGCGGCGGCACCGACACCTACGATTTCTCCAATTACGACAACGACGTGCCGGGCGAGCTGGTGGTCGACCTCAGGCCGGGCGAGTGGACGATCCTGGGCACGCCCAGCCTCGCCCCGCAAACCGCCTTCCTCGGCGGCGGCAGCCATTATGCGCGCGGCAACATCGCCAACGCGCTGCTGTTCCAGGGCAACACCGCCTCGATCATCGAGAATGCGATCGGCAGCGACCATCAGGATGTCCTGATCGCCAACCAGGTCGCCAACCAGCTGACCGGCGGCACCGGCACCGACCTGTTCCGCTGGGCCTCGTCGGGCGACAGCGCGGTCGGTGCCGCCGACACGATCACCGATTTCGCGCATGTCCTGGGGCAGACGCAGGAGCGGATCGATCTTTCGCTGATCGACGCGAACAGCACCACCGGCACCAACGACGCGTTCAGCTATCTGGGCAATAGCGCCTTCACCGGCGTCGCCGGCCAGCTCCGCTGGACCCAGGCCGGCGCCGACGTCCATGTCTTCGCCGATCTGAACGGCGACATGACCGCCGACATGCAGATCATCGTCAGCAACACGACCTTCATGCAACAGGTCGATTTCATCCTGTGAGGACGCGCGTGCGGCATGGGCCCGGTCGCGAAGACACTGCTGATCCTGCTGCTGTCCGCCGGCGCGGCCTGCCGCGCGGAGCCTGAGGTGGCGGGACCGCCGCCGCGCCCGGCAGACCTGCCGCCGCCGCGCGACCCCGACGTCGCCGTCCAGGAGGAACTCGATCTGGCGCGGCGGCGCGGGACGGTGGCGGGCTATGACGCCTTCCTCGCCCGCCACGGCGACCATCGGCTGGCGGAAACCGCGCGCCGCGAGCGCGCCGCGATCGCCGCCCGCGAAGCTGCGCCGCCCCCGAAAAACCGCTGATTTCAGTACCGTGGGATCACGGTATCCCCTGCTCGTTGCATTCGCGTGACGAGCGCTGGAACTTTTTCCTTAACAAGCGGTTAGGGTCGCTTCGGGCGGCATGACCGCCAAATCTCGGAGGGGTTCAAACCCGTTGTCCGACTGGGAACGCTTGTTCTCCGGTGACGCCGCCCTGCGTCCCGCAACCTTGGCCGCGATCGCCGCGAGCCGTTCCCCTGTGCGCACCCGCTTCGCGTCCCCGCGGAGGCCCGCGGATTAAATATGGGGCTTCCGCCGTTCCAATCAACAGTCACCCATCAGGAGAGCTGAGCCATGCCTGGATTCCACAATCGCGGTGCCAGAGCCACCTACAACACCTGGGGAGAGAATGACGGGGGGATAGCCCATTTCAGGCTCGCTCCCGCGACCCACCTCCGCGCGACCGACGGGATGTTGTTCACGGGGCACGATTTGGTGCCGCGGCAGCTGCCGGCGCTGATCATCGTCCCCGACAATGTGCCGGGCGACACCAGCACCGTCTCGACGATCAACACGATCGGCGACTCGGGGCTTCCCGACAACTACCAGCCGGTCGAATCGGCCTGGAACATCCCCGGCCCGACTGCCCTCATCGACGAGTATGATGCCGACGAGAACACCACCGGGTCGCTGGTGGTCGACGGCAGCCACGTCATCGCGGCCTGCGACGTGCTCGGCGACAATGACTGGTTCGCGGTCACGCTCACGGCCGGCGAAACCTACGAGTTCGGTCAATATGCCTATGCCGGCCACGTTGCGGGCGTGGAAGGCAACGGCTTCGCCCTCGCCGATGCCTTTCTCGAACTTTACGATGAAAACGGCATTCTGGTCGCGGCCGCGGATGGCGGCGGGCCGAACACGCCGTCGGGCCTCGATGCCCTCATGACGTTCGAGGCGACCTATTCGGGCACCTATTATGTCAACGCCACGTCCTTCGACAATGACGGCGACGGGATCGGGGATTTCGCGGGCGATTACGAGATTTTCGCCCAGACCGCGCAGGGGCTGGCCTATTCCACCGAATATGACATTTCGAGCCCGCTCCACTCGATCGACTGGGGCGGCGTCAGGGTCAACCGCGAGCATGTGGCGGTGGAAAATCCGGACGGCATGGAAGGCCCGCGCCCGACCGGGGACCCGGCGGCTGATCCGGCCGACGTCGTGGGCAATTCCCTCGGCTTCCCCGGCAAGAACGTCATCTACCTCTATTTCGCCGGCGAGGGCGATACCTACTTCCATCAGGATTCGACCATCCCGGCCCAGGCCGTGGTCCAGGATCCGTATCAGTACGAAGTCCAGGCCATGCTGACCGCGGCGAACGAATTCTCCAAGGTCGCCGATGTGGTCTTTGTCTCCAATTATACCTTCAACGCGGCGACCGGCCTCTACGAGCGCGACGAGTCGATCGAGTACAAGCCCGGCCCGTTGGGGTCCGAGGAGGGCGTCCAATATGCCGCCGGCGTGGATGGCGACGGCTTCGACGCCGATTTCTTCTACTTCTCCTATCCCGGTACGCCGGGGCCGGTCATTTCCCTGCTCGGCTCGATGAACCCGCCCGATTATGGGGACGAGGGTGTCGCCCAGTTCAATAGCGCCGACGAGCGCTGGAACGCCCAGATGCTTCAGCCGGGCGGCTTCTCCTTCGTCACTTTGATCCACGAATTCGGCCATGGCATGGGCCTCGCGCATCCGCACGATACGGGCGGCGGCTCGAGCGTCATGCCGGGCGTCAACCCCCTCACTCCCGGTGATGATGGCGGGGCCGGAACGCACGGCCTCAACCAGGGCGTCTACACGATGATGTCCTACAATGACGGGTGGGAAAGTTCGCCCTACGGCAACGCCGAGACCAACAACGAGGGCTATGGCTGGCTCGGCAGCCTGATGGCGCTCGACATCGCCGTCATCCAGGACAAATATGGCGTCAACGAGGAATGGGCCACCGGCAACGACACCTATGTCCTGAAGGACGCGAACGAGTGGGGCGTCTATATCGATGCCGCGACCGGACAGCCGGCCGAGCACGATGCGACCAACGCGGACACGACCCGCGACGGCTATTATGTGGGCGAAAGCACCCGTTATCGGTCGATCTGGGATGCCGATGGCATCGACCAGATCGTCTATAGCGGCGCCAGGAACACCAATATCGACCTGCGCGCCGCGACGCTTCAATATGAAACTGGCGGCGGCGGGTGGATGTCCTACGCCATGGACGTCTTCGGCGGCTTCACCATCGCCAACGGGGTTACGATCGAGAATGCGAGCAGCGGCGCCGGCGCCGACACGCTGATCGGCAACGCCGTCGCCAACGTGCTCAATGGCGGCGCCGGGATCGACGTCATGACCGGCGGCGCGGGCAACGACACCTATATCGTCGACAATGCCGGCGACTCCGTCGTCGAGGCGGCCAGCGGCGGCGCCGACGGCATCTACAGCTCGGCGAGCTACGCGCTCGCCGCCGGTTCGGACGTCGAAACGCTGTCCACACTTGACTGGAACGCGACGGTGGCGATCGACCTCACCGGCAACGGGATCGCCAACTACATCATCGGCAATGCCGGCGTGAACGTCCTCGACGGCAAGGGCGGTCTCGACATCCTGGTCGGCAAGGGCGGCAACGACACCTATATCGTCGACCATGCCAGCGATGCCGTCGTCGAGGCGGCTGGCGGCGGCACCGACGCCATCTACAGCGCGGTGAGCTTTGCGCTGAACGATGGTTCGGAGGTCGAGACCCTCGCGACGCTCGACTGGAGCAGCACCGCCGCGCTCAACCTCACCGGCAACGGCCTCAACAACTACATGATCGGCAATGCGGGCGCGAACGTGCTCAATGGCGGCGCCGGCGCCGACTTCATCCAGGGCCGCGGCGGCAACGACATCTACCTCATCGACAATGGGCTCGACATCGCGTTCGAGAATGGCGGCGAGGGCGCCGATTCCATCTACACCTCGGCGAGCTATGCGCTCGACGATGCCTATGAGGTCGAGACCCTCTCGACCCTCGACTGGGGCAGCACCGCGGCGATCGACCTCGCCGGCAACGCGCTCGGCAACTACATGATCGGCAATGCCGGCGCCAACCGCCTCGAGGGCAAGGGCGGCAACGACATCCTGGTCGGCAAGGGCGGCGCGGACTCCTTCGTGTTCGCCAGTGCGCTCGGCTCGGGCAATGTCGACCATGTCGCCGACATGGCCTCGGGCACCGACAAGATCCTGCTCGACGATGCGGTATTCACCGGGCTCGGCCTCGGCGCGCTCAATGCCAATGCGTTCCGGACCGGGGCCTCGGCGCAGGACGCCGACGACCGCATCATCTATAACAGCGCCACGGGCCAGCTCTTCTTCGATGCCGACGGCAATGGCGGCGGCGCGGCAGTGCTGTTCGCGACGTTGGGAGGAGCGCCGGCGCTGGCGGCGAGCGACTTCCAGGTGATCTGAGCCGTCACGGCCGAGAGGGGGCGTCCGGCCAGGCCGGCGCCTCCTCTTCACGACTCGACGATTGCGGGTCGACGGCAAAGGTCCTAGGCCAAGACCCTGAGCCGCCTGCTTTATTTGCACGCGGCGGGAATGCGAGGACTTCATGCCGCAGCAAATCTATCGTGGTGAGACGCAGGCGGTCGTTCCCGACGGCACCGGCAGCTTCGCGGGACGGGAATTCAGGATCGCCGGCCTCGCCGACGGCACCTATGTGGTCGCCTGGGGCGAGCTGTCGGGCAGCCTGCCCAGCATCTTCGGCCAGCGCTACAGCGCCGACGGCGCGCCGGTCGGCGGCCGCTTCACCATCGCCGACACCGCCTCGGCTGAGGAGCATGTCGAGGTCGCGGGCCTCGCCGGCGGCGGCTTCGTCGTCATCTACCAGAAGTTCTCGGGGCCCGGAGGCGGCGCGGGACGGGTGTTCACGGCCGACGGCACGCCGGTCGGTTCCGAATTCAACGTGCCGATCAGCGACAACTCCCTCTCCGGCGACCAGTCCGTCGCCGGGCTCGCTTCCGGCGGCTTCATCGTCGCGGCGGCGGTCGGCGGCTCGCAGAGCGACGTGATCGCCCGGGTCTACGATGCCACTGGCACGCCGACGGGACCGGAATTCACGGTCAACACCGTTACCGCCGGGCAGCAATACGGCCCGGCCGTCGCTGAGCTGTCCTCGGGCAACTTCCTCGTCACCTGGGCCGAAAAGGTCAGCGCCTCCCAGTACGAGATGAAGGCCCGGCTGTACGACGCCTCCGGCACGCCGGTGGCAGGGGAATTCCTCGTCGCAAGCGTCAGCGGCGCCACGGGCCTCGTTCCCGCCCCTCAGCCCGACGTTTCGTCGCTTGCCGACGGCGGCTTCGTGATCGTCTGGCCCCATGGCGACGACATTTACGGTCAGCGGTTCGACGTCGACGGGCAGGAGGTGGGAAGCGAATTCCTGGCGTCGCCGCCGGGCGGGCCGCTGTTCGAAAGCCTGCCGATCGTCGAGGGCCTCGCCGAGGGCGGGTTCGTCGTCGGCTGGAGGGAAAACAACGCCCAGGAAATATTCAGCGGGGTGGCCCAGGACATTGGGGCCTTCCGCTTTCATCTTCGCCTGTTCGACGAGAATGGCGTGGCGACCGGCGCGCCGGTGGAAATCCGGGACCTCGACGAAACCGGCCCGCAGCACAGGTTCGACATCGCCGCCCTCGCCGATGGCGGCTTCGCCCTCACCGGCGAGACGTTCACGCGGTCCTTTCATCCGGACGGCACTCCGTCTTCCGGCGACAATCTCTATCTCGGCACCTTCAGCAGCGAATCGATCGACGCCGGGGGCGGCAACGACATCGTCGATTTCAGCGCGGGGGGAGACGATCTCGGCTTCGGCGGCGAAGGCGATGACAGCTTCCGCTTCGGCAACGCCTTCGGCCTCGGCGACGGCGTCGACGGCGGCGCGGGACATGACGAGATCCGGCTGAGCGGGCCGGCTTATGCGGCCGGGCTGACGCTCAGCGCCGGCAATTTGCTCAACATCGAGCAGATCGTGCTCGGCCCGGGTGCCTATACGATCACCACCGAGGACAGCCTGGTCCCGGCGGGCGGGCTGTTGACGATCGTCGCGGACGGGCCGAGCGGCGGACCCTTGACCTTCAACGGCTCTGCCGAAACCAACGGCCGCTTCGACATCTTCACCGGCACCAGGACCTTGCAGGTCAGCACCGGCGCCGGCGACGACCGGGTGACCGCGGGGCGGATCGGGCAGATCGCGTTCGGCGCGGGCGTCGACGAGCTCAGGATCACCGTCGGCGACACCTGGTCGCTGACCCAGGTGACCAGCCTGGAACGGCTCACCCTCACCCAATTCGCCCATTACAACCTTACCCTCGGTGACGCGACCATCGACGCCGGAGTTCGAGCTCTTCGTCGATGCCACCGCGGCTCGCAGCGCGTCGATCGATGCGTCCGCCGAGCTCGACGGAACGATCGAGATCATCGGCAGCACGGGCAACGACACGTTTCGCGGCGGCGCGGGCAACGACACGCTCTACGGGCTCAACGGCATCGACGTCCTGCTGGGCGGGGGCGGCCACGACACGCTACTCGGCGGCGGCGGCGGCGATTCCATCGACGGCGGCGCCGGCGACGACTTCATGGTCGGCGAGGCGGGCAACGACGCCCTGGCCGGCAGCGACGGCGTCGACTGGATGATCGGCGGCGCCGGCGACGACACCTATTATGCGGAGCGCCAGGACCGGATCGACGAGGAGCCCGGCGGCGGCACCGACACCATCCTGCTCGGCGACGGGAACACCGCCTCGCCTTATGCCATGCCGGTCAATGTCGAGCGCCTGTTCTCGCAGGTCACCCACGCGGTGACCCTGTTCGGCAACGAGGGCGCGAACCTGATCGACATGGATGCCGGCAACGACAACGTCCATGCCGGGGGCGGTGACGACAGCGTCTTCAGCGGCGACGGCGACGATCACCTCCAGGGCGGCTTCGGCAACGACACGCTCGACGGCGAAGCCGGCCAGGACCTGCTGGAGGGCGGCGACGGCGACGACCAGCTGTTCGGCGGCACCGGCGACGACACGCTGGACGGCGGCGCCGGCAACGACCAGCTCAACGGCAATGGCGGGGCGGACGCCGCGCACGGCGGCGCCGGCCACGACACCTATCATGTCGATCATGCGGGCGATTCCACGGTCGAGCTGGCCGGCGGGGGAACCGACACGGTGCGGGCCTCGATCAACAGCTGGACGCTCGCCGCCAACGTCGAGAATCTGGTCTTCGCCGGGCTGGGCGGCGCCGTCTTCGTCGGCAACGACCTCGCCAACAGCATCACCGGCGGCTTCAGCGACGACAGGATCTTCGCCGAGGCCGGCAACGACCTCGTCACCGGCGGCAACGGCGACGATTTCCTGAACGGCGGCGGCGGGGCCGACGTGCTTATCGGCGGCACCGGCAGCGATGTCTACATCGTCGACCAGAGCGGCGACACCGTCACCGAGGCAGTCGGCGAAGGCGCCAATGACGGCGTCTATGCCGGCAGCAGCTACGCGCTCGCCGCGGGCCAGGAAATCGAGACGCTCTCGGCCGTCGATTGGGGCAGCACCGCCGCGCTCAACCTCACCGGCAATGAGTTCGCCAACTATCTGATCGGCAATGACGGCGCCAACGTGCTCGACGGCGGTGCCGGAGCCGACGCGATGCTCGGGCGCGGGGGGGACGATATCTACATTGTCGACAATGTCGGCGACCAAGTGTTCGAATCGATCGCCGGCACCGGCAATGACGCGATCTATTCGGCGGTCAGCTACACGCTCGCCGGGGGCCAGCAGATCGAGACGCTCTCCACGCTCGATTGGGGCAGCAGCGCGGCGATTTCCCTCACCGGCAACGAGTTCGCCAATTACCTGATCGGCAATGCCGGCGGCAACGTCCTCGACGGCAAGGGCGGCAATGACGCGATGGACGGCAAGGGCGGGGCCGACAGCTTCGCCTTCACCTCCGCATTGGGCGGCGGCAATGTCGATCTGATCGTCGGCTTCGCGACCGGCGACGACAAGATCCTGCTCGACGACGCGGTGTTCACGGGACTCGCGCCGGGCGCGCTCAATCCCAATGCGTTCGTGACCGGCAGCGCCGCCGGCGACGCCGACGACCGCATCATCTACAACAGCGCGACCGGCCAGCTCTTCTTCGATGCCGACGGCAACGGCGCCGGCGCCGCCATTCACTTCGCCACGCTGAGCGCGGCCCCCGCGCTGGCCGCAGGCGACTTCACGGTGATCTGAAGCGCGGGAAACGAGGGCGTGGACCTTCGCTCGCCGCTGGTGCAAAGACGCCCGGAATTGGGAGCCGACCACGCGCATGTGCGGGATCGCAGGATGTTTTGCCTATCGGAACGGTGAGCGAGGCACGCTCGAGCCCGCCTTGCTGGCGGCGCGCGAGTCGATGCGCGCGCGCGGGCCCGACGGCCACGGCCAGTGGTGGGACGCGGCCGGGCGTCTCGGCTTCGCCCATCGCCGGCTGGCGATCATCGACCTCGACGACCGGGCGCTACAGCCGATGCACATGCCCGAGCGGGGCCTGACCATCGTCTACAATGGCGAGATCTACAATTACCGCGCGCTGCGCAGCGAGCTGATCCGCGAGCATGGCTTTCAGCCGCGCACCGAAAGCGACACCGAAGTGCTGCTCGCCCTGTTCGCCGCGCATGGGCCGGCGATGCTGGACAAGCTCCGGGGCATGTTCACGCTCGCCATCTGGGACGGCGCCCGCGACCGGCTGTTCGTCGCGAGAGATCCTTACGGGATCAAGCCGCTTTATTATGCCGACGTCGGCGGAACCTATCATTTCGCCAGCCAGGTGAAGGCGCTGTCCGCCTTTCCCGCGGTGTCGGCGGAGGCGGATCCGGCGGGGATGGTCGGGTTCCACCTGTTCGGCAGCATTCCCGAGCCGTTCACGCTGCATCGCGACATTCGCGCGCTGCCTGCCGGCAGCTACGCCTGGGTGGACGCGCAGGGCGCAAGCGAGCCGGTCCGCTACGCCAAGGTGGCCGAAATCCTCGCCGCGGCGCACGAGGAGGAGGGCGAGGTCGAGGCGGTCGTGGCGCAGGCGGCGCTCGACAGCGTCAGGGCGCATCTCGTCGCCGATGTCGAGGTGGGCGCCTTCCTGTCGTCGGGAATCGATTCGGGGTCGCTTGTCGGGCTGATGCGCGATGCCGGGCAAAACCGGATCCGCGCGATAACGCTCGGCTTCGAGGAGCTTCGCGGCACGGGCGCGGACGAGGTGCCGCTGGCCCGGGAGATGGCGCGGCGATACGACGCCGAGCATTATGTGCGCTGGGTCGGCGGCGACGAGTTCTCCGCCAGTCAGGATCGAATCCTCTCTGACATGGACCAGCCGAGCATCGACGGCGTCAACACCTGGTTCGTCAGCAAGGCCGCGCACGAATGCGGCCTCAAGGTGGTGGTCTCCGGGCTTGGCGGCGACGAGCTGCTGGCCGGCTATTCGACCTTCCGGACCGTGCCGCGCACGCGGCGGCTCGGCGTGCTCGCCAAGCTTCCGTTCGCGAGCCGCTTCGCGAAGGCGATGCTGCACCGCTTCGCCCCCGACCTAGTCCGGCGCAACCCGAAGATGCTGGGCCTGCTCGATCATTCGGGCAGCTGGGCGGGGGCCTATCTGCTGAGGCGCGCGCTGATGCTGCCGTTCGAGCTCGACCGCCGGCTCGACCGCGAGACCGTCCGCGAAGGGCTGGAGCGGCTCCGGCCGCTCGAGCTCATCGAGGATGCGATGACCCCGGCCCCGCCCGGCAGCATCGCCAAGGTGACCGCGCTGGAATCATCGATTTACATGCGAAATCAGCTGCTTCGCGATTCGGACTGGGCAAGCATGGCACATTCGCTGGAGCTCCGCGTGCCCTATGTCGACTGGCCGACCCTGAAGCGCATCGCGCCCATCTCGGCCCGGCTCGGGCGCGGCGCCGGCAAGCGGGCACTGGCGCACGCGCCCAGCCTCGCTCTGCCTCCGCAATGCCTGGAGCGGGGCCGGACGGGCTTCAACATCCCGGTCGCGAACTGGATCGGCGCCACCTCGAAGACCGGCGATCGGCTTGGCTCCCGGCATTGGTCCGAGAGCGTCTACCGGTCCTTCAGCGCGGCCTAGACCGCCGCCGGCGGATCGACCTGGAGCAGCAAACCATTGACGTATTTTCGAAATCGTGGCTTTGCGTCCTCCCGGTGGGACTTCGAGGGTGAAGCTGCGTGATTGCTGAGGCCGAACGTCGATCTGCTTCGGGCCGCAAGGGCCGGCCGGCGCTCATGCCCGCGCTCCGCCGGGTCTCGCGCGCCCTGTCGCGTCTGGGCAGGACGCAGAAGCGCGCGATGGCGTTCGCCTTCGACGGCACGGCCATGCTGGTCGCGCTCTGGCTCGCTTTCTCGGCGCGGCTTGGATTGCTCTATTGGCCGACCGATCCGCGCATCGCCTATCTCGCCGCCGCCAGCGTGATGTTCGGCCTGGTGAGCATGATGGCGCTCGGCCTGTACCGGCTGGTGGTTCGCTATTTCGATGCCAGCGCCGCTCCCCATGTCGCGACCGCCTCGGCGGGGGCCGCCGCGGTCTGGCTGACCCTGGCCTATTTTTCGAGGATCGAAGGGCTGCCGCGGTCGGTCGGGTTGATCTATTTCGGCCTGCTGTTCATGCTGCTTTTCTTCGGGCGCCTGACCGCCTCGCGCCTGCTGGCGCTGTCGCACGGCTTCGCCGCGGTCGGGCGCTCCGCGGCGCCGGCCGACGCCGTCGGCGTCGTCATCTACGGCGCCAACCCCGCCGGATTGAGCCTTGCCGAATCCCTCCGCCGCCATCCGCAATACGATCTGCGCTTCTTCGTCAGCGACAGCCCGGCCCTCACCGGCCGCACCATGGCGGGCTATCGCATCCGCCGGCTCGCGGACCTGCCCGGGGCGGTCAAGTCGGGCAAGGTCAGGCAGGTGCTGCTGGCGCAGCCCACCGCGACCCGCGCCGAGCGGCTGGCGATGATCTCGGCGCTTTCCGAAATGTCGGTCCAGGTCATGACGGTGCCGTCGGCCGAAGAGATCATGGGCGGCCGCTACACCATCTCGGACGTGCGCCCGATCAACGTCGACGAGCTTCTGAAGCGCGACATCGTGCCGCCGCTGAAGCACCTCATCGAATCCGGAATCGAGGGCAAGTCCATCCTGGTGACGGGGGCCGGCGGATCGATCGGGTCGGAAATCTGCCGGCAGGTCGTGCAATACGGCCCCGCGCGGCTGATCCTGTTCGATCATTCCGAGTTCGCGCTCTACCGGATCGAGCGCGAGGTCCGCCAGCTGTGCGACGAGGCGGGCACCGAGCCGGAGCTGGTGCCGATCGTAGGGTCGCTGCTCAGCGCCCCCCTGGTGAACCAGGTCCTGCGCAAATGGGCGGTCGACACGGTGTTCCACGCCGCGGCCTACAAGCATGTCCCCCTGCTCGAGCAGAACGAGGTGGTCGGCGTCGAAAACAACGTCGTCGGCACCAGGATTCTCGCCGACGCCTGCATCGCCGCGGGCATCGCCAGGCTGACCATGATCTCCACCGACAAGGCCGTCCGTCCGACCAACGTGATGGGCGCCAGCAAGCGTGTCGCCGAGCTCTACATCCAGGCGCTCGCCCGGATGCCGGACGTCCCGACCCGCTTCGGCATGGTCCGGTTCGGCAACGTGCTCGATTCTTCGGGCTCGGTGGTCCAGCAGTTCCGCGACCAGATCCGCAGCGGCGGCCCGGTGACCGTCACCCACCCCGAGATCAGCCGCTTCTTCATGTCGATCCCCGAGGCGACCCAGCTCGTGCTTCAGGCCAATTCGCTCGCCTCGGGCGGGGACGTCTTCGTCCTCGACATGGGCGAGCCGATCCGCATCGCGGATCTGGCCAAGACGATGATCGCCCTGTCCGGAATGACCGAGCGGACCGGCAGCAATCTGAAGGGCGATATCGAGATCACCTATGTGGGCCTCCGCCCCGGCGAGAAGCTGCACGAGGAGCTGTTCATCGGCGAGAGCATTGCCGACACCGCCCACCCCCAGATCAAGATGGCGCGCGAGCGCTCGCTTTCGCTCGAGGAGCTCGCGCCGGAGCTGGACCGCCTTGCGGCAGCGCTGGAGGCGCAGGATGCGGCGGCGGTGCGTGCCGTCCTGCAGGACCTGCTCCAGCACGACCATCGGCCCGCCAAGCGGCCGGCCAAATCCGAGCAGCCCGCCGACGCGCCTGCCTGCCGCGTCTAGGCGCCCGCGGGCGGGCCCGCATCCTCCCATTCCAGGCAGCGGAGCACCCCGTCGCTGAACGGGAGGCAGAGCTCCGCGCCGCACGCCTCGTCCGGACCGGCGATCCTTGCCTTCCAGACGATGGTCTTCCCGCCTTCCGCGACGAAGAATGCGCCCGGATAGGGCCGGGTGACGGCGCGGACCAGGCATTCCGCCTCGGCCACCGTCATGTCCGGGCGCAATTCCCCGTCTTCCGGGCGGCGCCCCGGCCAGGTGCTGGCCAGCGCCTCCTGCTGCGGCCGCGGCCGGATCGTCCCGGCAACGAGACCGGGATAGGCCGCCTTGATCAGCGCCACATGCGCGGCTTCGACCGCCGCATAGAGCTGGGTCGCATCGGTGGACGGCCCGAGCGGGATCTCGACCTGGTCGAGCAGGTCGCCGGTGTCGACCCCCTCGTCGAGCTTGAACAGGGTCACGCCGGTCCGCTCCAGGCGCTTCAGGATCGCCCAGGGGATCGCCGCGCGCCCGCGCCCTTCGGGCAGCAGGGTCGGATGCATGCCCAGAACCCCGAGCCGCGGCGCCGCGAGCAGCCGCGCCCGCGCAATTTGCGACCAGCCGATGATGAACAGCCAGTCGATCCCGGCATTGCCGATCGCCTCCACCACCGCCTCGTCGTTGACATTGGCCGACTTGACCAGCGGGATGCGATGGCGCGCGCAGAAGGAATCGAGGTAGATCCGCCCCGCTTTGGCCTTCGCGCGGTCGTCCGGGAGGGTTACGGCGAGGTCGAGGGTGCCGCCGATCTCGTAGATCGCCTCCATGCACGACAGGCCGAGCTGGACGCAGGTGACGAAGCCGAAGCGCATCATATCCTCAATATCTGGGCGGCGGGCGAAGCAGATAGCCGAAGGTGCGAAGGATGATCGCGAGATCCTTGCCGAACGAGACGGCGCGCGCATAGGCGCCGTCGAGCGCCGCTTTCTCGGCGACGCTCATGCCGTCGAAGGAATTGACCTGCGCCCAGCCGGTGAGTCCCGGCCGCAACGCCAGCGACCCGTTGGCGCGGCGCAATTCGATCAGCTCGCTCTGGGCGGGGATCGGGGGGCGGGGCCCGACGATCGCCATGTCGCCCTTCAGCACGTTCCAGAGCTGCGGCAGCTCGTCGACATTGGTCCGTCGGATCAGCCGGCCGACCCAGCCGATGCGGAGCTCGCCGAGCCGGTCGGAGGGGATGTCGCCGGTGTCCACCGGCATGCTGCGGAACTTGTAGAAGTCGAAGAGCCGGCCCTCCGCGCCGACGCGGCGCTGCCGGAAGATGACGGGGCCGGGATCGGTCAGCCGGATCAGCAGCGCCACGGCGAGCATCGGCAAGGCGAGCACAATGAGGGCGAGCGCCGCGCCCGCTATGTCGAAAAGCCGCTTCGGGCCGTTGCGGTACATGGCCGCCCGCTCAGCCGAGCGTCGTCCGGAAGACCGTCTGGAAGGCTTCGGCGAAGCCGATTCCCGCCTGGGCGCCGCGCATCGCGGCGAGGCCGCGCAGCGCCTCGATGCTGCGCGGGTGGGGAAAGTCGCGCATCACGTTCCGGTAGCAGCCGAGCGCCTCGATCTTGAGCTCGAGCGTGTCGGCGATGCCGACGAACAGGTTCGGCGAGAACGGCGCCTCGCCGCCCGCCGGGAAGGCCCAGTCGGTCGCGGAAGGGATTTCCATCAGCGACAGCTGCTCGAGCGGGCGCACGTCGGCGCGGCGCTGGAACAGGCGGGCGGCCGCCAGCGCCGCCCGGCAGACCTGCTTGTGGTCGTCGTTGAGGTCGGAGGGGTGGTGGGTGAAGATCCGGTGCGGCTGAAGTGCCAGCACCTGCTCTTCGATGAACTGGACGAGGTCGAGATGGCCGACCGTGTTCATCCGGATGTTCGGAAAATCGCCGCATATCGGCTGGCTGAAGCCGAGGCGGCGGTTCGCCTCGCTCATGTCGGCGAACAGCTCCTCGTTGCTCGGCCGCCGGGTGCGGGCGTCGACCCCGCCGCACAGGATCACCGGCTGCACGACCTCGCCGGCCGCGGCGAGCTTCGCCCCGGTGCCGCCGAAGCCGAGAATTTCGTCGTCCGGATGAGAGACGACGACCAGATTTACCTTGCCCTGGGCCACTGCTTCCCCTTTTTCCGCCGCTTCGCGCAGTTGCGGCAGCTATGTCAATGAAGAGCGGCCTCGGCAGCGGCGGGGATGGCGACTAGGAAGGTGCCCTCCGCTATGTTAGCAGCCGCGCAAAATTCCGAACGGGAAGCGGCATTTAGAATGAAGATTGCAGTGGTCGGGGCTGGCGGCTTCGTCGGGCAGCCGCTGGTGCGCCGGCTGATCGCGGACGGGCACGAGGTCGTGCCGATCGTGAGGACGCCCGCCGGCATCGCGGGCGAACGGACGATCGCGGACGTCGACGAGGCCGATTGGGACGCGCTGCTCGCCGGCGCCGAGGCCGTCATCCACCTGATCGCCCGGGTCCACATCGTCAGCGACCGCGCCGAGAACCCGCTCGCCGACAATCGCCGGATCAACACCTTCGGAACGCTGAAGATCGCCGAGAGCGCGGCGCGCCTCGGGGTGAAACGCTTCGTCTTCATCAGCACGATCAAGGTCAACGGCGAGACGACGGAGCCCGGCCGGCCCTTCACCGCCGACGGGACGCCGACGCCGCAGGACGCCTATGGGATCAGCAAGCTCGAGGCCGAGCAGGGCCTGTTCGAGCTCGGCCGGCGCACCGGCATGGAGGTCACCGTGGTGCGGCCGCCTCTGGTCTACGGGCCGAAGGTACGGGCCAATTTCCTGTCGCTGATGAAATGGGTGCGGCGCGGGGTGCCGCTGCCGTTCGGCCTCGCCCGCAACCGGCGCAGCCTGGTGGCGATCGACAATTTCACCGACCTCATCGTCCTGCTGCTCACCCATCCGCGCGCGCCGGGCGAGGTCTTTCTCGCCTCCGACGGCCGCGACGTCTCGACGGGCGAGCTGATCCGCATGCTCGCCGCGGCGATGGGGCGCAAGGCGCGGCTGCTGCCGGTCCCGGTCGCCCTGCTGCGGAGCGCCGCCAGGCTGGCCGGGCGGGAGGACATGGCCAACCGCATTCTCGGCAGCCTGCAGGTCGACATCGCCAAGACCCGCGACCTGCTCGGCTGGGCCCCGCCGGTGAGCATGGAAGAGGGCCTGCGGCGGGCGGTTTGCGCGCCGTGGGCCGAGTGACGGCCGAGAGCGCGGACCGATGCATATCCTCTTCCTCAGCCATTATTATCCGCCCGAGGTGAACGCGCCGGCGTCGCGGACCTCGGAATGCGCCAGGGCATGGGTGCGGATGGGCCACAAGGTCACGATCGTCACTGCCGCGCCTTCGCACCCGCGCGGCGTGGTCTTCCCCGGCTATCGCAACCGCTGGCTCGGCCGCGAGACGGTGGACGGCGTGGAGGTGCTGCGGATCTGGACCTTCCTCGCCGCCAATGAGGGGTTCGGCAAGCGCATCCTCAACTTCCTCTCCTTCCCGCTCTCGGTGCTGCTGCACCTGCGCAGCATCCCGCGCGCCGACGTCGTCGTGTCGAGCTCGCCGCAATTCTTCGCCGGGCTCGCCGGCCGGCTGCTGAAGCGCCGGCGCCAGCCCTGGGTGCTGGAGGTGAGGGACCTCTATCCCGACACCATCCTCGCCGTGGGGGCGATGAAGCGCAGCCTCGCCATCCGCTTGCTCGAGGGCGTCGAGCGCGCCGCCTATCGCAGCGCCGACGCGATCGTCTCGGTGACCGATTCGTTCGTCCCGCACATCAGGGAGCGCGGCGCCACCGGCCCGATCGAGGTGATCAAGAACGGCGTCGACCTCGATTTCTACCGCGAAGGGCCGGCGGCCGAAGAGGCGGGCTTGGCCTTCCGCCGCGAGCTCGGGCTGGAGGGCAGGTTCATCGCCGCCTATGTCGGCACCCACGGCATGTCGCAGGGCCTCGGCACCGTGCTCGACGCCGCCGAGCTGACGCGGGGGGAGCCGCGCATCGCCTATCTGCTCGTGGGCGACGGCGCCGAGCGCGCCGAGCTGCTCGCGGCGCGCGACGCGCGGGGGCTCGAGAACGTGCGCATCGTCGGCCAGCGGCCGAAGGCGGACATGCCCGCCGTCTGGCAGGCGACCGATGCGAGCCTCGTCCTGTTGCGCCGCCGCGACACCTTCAAGACCGTGCTGCCCTCGAAGATGTTCGAAGCCATGGCGATGCGCCGCCCGATGATCCTCGGCGTCGAGGGCGAGGCGCGCGCCCTCCTCGACGCGGCGGGGGCGGGGATCGGCATCGTTCCCGAGGATGCCGGCGAGCTCGCCGCCGCGGTCCGCCGGCTGGCCGGCAATCCCGAGGAGGCGCGCACGATGGGGGAATCGGGCCGCCGCTTCGTCGAGGCCAATTTCGACCGCACCAAGCTGGCCGAGCGCTACGCCGCCTTCCTCGAAGAGGTCGCGGCAAGGTGACCCGCCTCGCGCTCCGGATCAGGCGACAGCTCGCCTTCGCCCGCCATCTGCCTCCCGGGCGGATCCTGCGCCGGGGCCGGCTGGCGCTGCGTCGGCGGCTCGAGGCGGCGCTGAAGCCCCGCCTCGATCCGGGCCCGCTCACCCGCACGGAGCGCCCTCCGCTGCCGCTGGTGCCGGCGCGGGCGGGGATGGCGGCGCGCACGGAGGACGGCTGGCGGTTCACCTTCCTCGGCCGCAGCGTCGAGATGGCGGGCGACGTCGACTGGCGTGCGCCCGGGCCGGGACCGCAGGACCAGCTCTGGCGGATGAACCTCCATTATATGGAGTATCTCGACACGCTGTCCGACGCCGAGCTGACGGCGCTCGTCGACAGCTGGATCGCCGGCAACCCGCCTTACGCGGCGGGCTCGTCGAGCGATTCCTGGAGCGCCTATGCGCTGTCGCTGCGGGCGGTCGCCTGGCTGCAGCAGCTGGCGGCGCGGGCGGGGCGGCTCGACGCCGCATCGGTGGCGGCGGCCGAGGCGTCGCTCGGCGCGCAGCTCGTCTATCTCGAGCGCCATCTCGAGACCGATATCGGCGGCAACCATCTGATCAAGAACGTCAAGGCGCTGCTCTGGGCGAGCGCCTATTTCAGCGGCCCGGCCGCCGGGCGGTGGCGCCGGCTCGGCCTAAGGCTGCTCGGGCGGGAGCTGGCGCGCCAGATCCTGCCGGACGGAGTCCATTACGAGCGCTCGCCGTCCTATCACGCCCAGGTATTCCTCGACCTGCTCGACATCCGCCAGGCGTCCGGCGGCGATCCGCTGGACGGCGCGCCGGACGAGGCGTTGCGCCGCATGGCGCAGGCGCTGGCCGACCTCACCCATCCGGACGGGACGCCGGCCCTGTTCAACGATTCCGGCCTCGGCATGGGGCCGGCGCCCGCCGACTGCCTGGCCGCCTATCGCTCCATCTTCGGCGAGGCGCCGGCGCCTGCGGCGGCGTTCGACTATCCCGACGCGGGCTATTTTGGCTGCCGCGGCAATACCTATTATCTCGTCGCCGACTTCGGGCCGATCGGCCCGGACGAGCTGCCGGCCCATGCCCAGGGGGACATTGGCAGCATCGAGCTTTCGGTCGGCGGCGCGCGGCTGATCGTCGATCCCGGCGTCTATGAATATTCGCCGGGCCCCCGCCGCGCCCGCTCGCGCTCGGCGGCCGCCCACAACGTGCTGACGATCGACGGCGCCGACCAGGCGGACTTCTTCGGCGCGTTCCGCTGCGGGCGGCGGCCCTCGGTCGCCGCGCGGTTCGATCGGCGTCCCGGCCAGGCCGGCTTCGTGCTCGAAGGGTGGCATGACGGCTATGCCGGGCTGCGCGCCTGGCGGCGGATCGAGGCGGGGCCGGGGGCGATCGTGATCGAGGACTGGCTCGAAGGCGTCACTCACCGCCGGATCAGCCTCTCCTTCCTCCTCCACCCGGAGGCGAGGGCCGATCCGGTCGCGGGCGGACTGCGGATCGCCCGCGGCGCCTCGGCCGTGCTGTTGCTCAGCGAGCTTCCGCTTTCGATCGAGGAGGATAGGTGGTGGCCCGACATGGGTGTAGAGCTTGCAACCAGCCGGGTGCGGTTGCTACTCCCCGGGCCGGACGACCGCGCGCGCTGCGAGTTCCGCTTTCCAGACCAAAAGGGCGACAGTTGAAGCAGGTTGAGCAGAATTACCGGACGGGTGTGTTGCGCGTGATCGATGCCCCCGCCCCCGGCGCCGCGCCCGGCTCGGCCCTGGTCCGCAGCCGGGTATCGCTGATCAGCGCCGGCACCGAGAAGCAGATCGTCGATCTCGCCCGCTCCTCGCTCGCCGGCAAGGCGATGGCGCGGCCCGATCTGGTCCGCCAGGTGCTGCGCAAGGTGAAGAGCGAAGGGCTGGCCGCGGTCGCCCGCAAGGTGCGCGCCAAGATCGATACGCCCTTCCCGCTGGGCTACAGCCTGGCCGGCGAGGTGGTCGAAGCCGGCTCCGGCAGCGGCGTCGCCGCCGGCGAGCGGGTCGCCTGCGCCGGCGCGGGCATCGCCAACCACGCCGAGTTCAACGCCGTCCCCAAGAATCTGATGGTGCGCATCCCCGCCGGCGTCGACGACGAAGCGGCAAGCTTCGTGACGGTGGGCGCGATCGCGCTGCAGGGCGTGCGGATCGCCGCGCCGACGCTCGGCGAGCGGGTGGTGGTGCTCGGCCTCGGCCTGGTCGGGCTGCTCACCGTGCAGCTGCTCAAGGCCAATGGCTGCCGCGTGCTCGGCTTCGATCCCAATCCCGAGCGCGTCCGCCTGGCCGTGGAGCTGGGCGCCGACGCCGCGGTCAGCGAGGCGCTTGCGGCCGCGGTCGCCGGCTTCACCGGCGGGAACGGCGCCGACGCGGTGATCGTCGCGGCCTCGACCAAGTCGAGCGACCCGTTGAACGAGGCGGCCGAGATCAGTCGGCTGAAGGGCCGCGTCGTGCTTGTCGGCATGGTCGGCATGACCATCGACCGCGAACCTTTCTACAAGCGCGAGCTGGATCTCAGGCTGTCGCTCTCCTACGGCCCGGGCCGCCACGACCCCGCTTACGAGGCCGAGGGCCACGATTACCCGCTCGCCTATGTGCGCTGGACCGAGCAGCGCAACATGGAGGCCTTCCTCGAGCTGGTCGCGAGCGGCCGGGTGACGCCGCAGCGGCTCGTCACCCACCGCTTCCCGATCGACGAGGCCGACAAGGCCTATGCGTTGATGGACGGCGACGAGCCCTATCTCGCCATCCTCTTGACCTATCCGAACGGCGAGGCGCGGCCGGCGCGGGCGGTGAGCGTCGGCGCCCGCGCGGCACCCGCGACGGGCGACGGCATCGCCTTCATCGGCTTCGGCAATTACGCCAGGAGCGTGCTGCTGCCGGCGGTGCGCAGGGCCGGCGGCGGGCCGCTCGCCACGGTGGTCACCGCGAGCGGGCTCAGCGCCCATGCCGGCGCCGAGAAACACGGCTTCGCCCGGGCCGCGACCGACCCGGAGGAGGCGTTCGCCGACCCCGGCATCTCGACAATCTTCATCGCCACCCGCCACGACAGCCACGGCGCGCTCGCCATGCGCGCGCTCGAGGCGGGCAAGCACGTCTTCGTCGAGAAGCCGCTGGCGCTGACCGGCGAGGAGCTGCGCGCGGTGATCGAGGCGGCCGAAGCCGCGCCCGGCATCCTCACCGTCGGCTTCAACCGCCGCTTCGCGCCGATGATCGCGGAGGCCAAGGCGGCGCTCGGCGGCCGGACCGGGCCGCTCGCCATGACCTACCGGGTCAATGCCGGCGCGGTCCCCAGGGACAATTGGGTGCACGGCGCGCAGGGCGGGGGCCGCATCCTCGGCGAAGCCTGTCACTTCATCGACACGCTCGCGGCGCTCGCCGGCGGCGTTCCGGAGACGGTCGAGGCGGTGCGCCCGGCCGGCCTCGACGACAGCGTCGCGGCGGTGCTGCGCTTCTCCGACGGCTCGGTCGGGACGATCCTCTACAGCTCGATCGGCGATCCCGCAGTCGCCAAGGAGCGGATCGAGATTTTCGGCAGCGGCATCGTCGTCGAGATCGACGATTTCAGCGCCATCTCGATCAGCCGGGGCGGCAAGACCCGCCGTCGCAAAGCGGCGCAGGACAAGGGCCAGGCGAACCTGGTCCGCGCCTTCCTGACGGCGGCGGCGCGCGGCGAGGCGCCGCCGATCCCGCTGCGTGAGCTCGAACGGGTCAGCGCCGCGACGCTGGCGCTGGCGAATGGCGGTCGATGACCGGTCTCCCCCCCATCACCGCCGTCGTCCTGACCTATAACGAAGCCGTGCACATCCGCCGCTGCATCGAGCGGCTACGCCCGCTCGCCGCGCGCATCGTCGTCGTCGACAGCTTCTCGACCGACGGCACCGTCGAGATCGCCCGCGAGCTTGGCGCCGAGATCCTGCAGAACCCGTTCGTCAACCACGCGCTCCAGTTCCAGTGGGGCGTCGACAATGCCCGGATCGACGCCGGCTGGGTGCTGCGCGTCGACAGCGACGAATATCTGGAGCCGGCCGCGATCGCCGAGATCGGCGAGCGGCTGGCAGCGCTGCCCGAGCGGGTCGGCGCGGTCGAATTCCGCCGCAAGGTCTATTTCCAGGGCAAGTGGATCCGCTGGGGCGGCTTCTACAACAATGTGCTGACGCGGCTGTGGCGGGTCGGGGCGGCGCGCATCGAGCAACGCTGGATGGACGAGCATGTCGTCGTCGAGCGCGGCGAGACCGTCCGCTTCTCGCGCGGCGATCTGGTCGACGACAATCTCAAGGATATCGGCTGGTGGACCGAAAAGCATGTCGGCTACAGCGTCCGCCAGATGATCGAGTATATCAATCTCGAGCATCCCGAGCTGCTCGGCGACAGCGCCGACCGCGGCAGCCTCAGCCCCGCCGCCAGGGGCAAGCGGCTGCTCAAGAACAGCCTGTACAGCCGCATGCCCCTCTATTTCAGGGCCCTGCTCTACTTTCTCCTGCGCTATTTCGTGCAGCTCGGCTTCCTCGACGGCCGCACCGGCTTCGTTTTCCACACCATGCAGGGCCTGTGGTATTTCCTGCTGATCGACGCGCAGATCGACCGGGCGCGCAAGCTGATCCGCCAGGGCGGCGTTGAGGCGCTGCGCGCCGAGCTTGCCAGCCGCCACGGCATCCGGCTCGAGGGAGGCGTGCGATGAGCGCCGAGCCCGCGGACCCGCGCCCGGTGGTGCTCGTCCTGCTCGGCGTGTTCTGCCGCGACATCGAGGCGACCGGCCCGCGCCAGAGCATGATCAACATGGCGCACAGCCTGTCCTCGCGCTTTCGCTTCCGGGTGATCGGCTGGGGCTCGCGCAACGACGTCCCCGACCGCTGGTCGATGCTCGAGGGAATCGAGTTCCTGCCGCTGCAGCGCTGGCGCTACGGGGTTCGCCGGCTCGGGCGAGCGATCCGCGCGACGCCGCACGATTTGCTCGTCATGAACAGCTTCTTCGACAAGCAGTTCAGCCTGCCCGCCCTGCTGATGCGGCGCTTCGGGCTGCTGCCGCGCGCGCCGGCCCTGCTGGCGCCGCGGGGCGAGTTCTCGCCCGGCGCCCTCACCATCGGCCGGCGGCGCAAGCGGCTCTACACCCGCCTGGCCCGGGCGCTGGGCCTGCTCGACGGCGTCAGCCTGCAGGTGACCTCGCAAAGCGAGGCGGAGGAGGCGCGGGCCGCGCTCCCCTTCTTCCGCGGCCCGATCTGCGTCACCCCCAACATCCGCACGCTGCCGGCGCTGCCGCCGCACAGCCCGCGCGGCGAGGGCGAGCCGCTGAGGGTGGCGTTCCTCAGCCGGATCGACCGCAAGAAGAACCTGCATTTCGCCCTGGA
The DNA here is from genome assembly GCA_963826805.1 of uncultured Alphaproteobacteria bacterium. Lineage (GTDB taxonomy): Bacteria > Pseudomonadota > Alphaproteobacteria > Sphingomonadales > Sphingomonadaceae > Allosphingosinicella. Next base: position 1,033,003 of record CAWGYE010000005.1, on the reverse strand, counting down.
CGTGCTGGCGCGCGGCACCACCCCGGTCGAGTTTGCCATCTTCGGCCCGGCGACCGACGAGGCTTATTGGCGCCGCTGCGAGGAGCTCGCCCGCACGATGCCGGCGCACGTCACGGTGCGCGACCGGCGGGTGCTCTCCCCGGGGGATGTGCTCGCCGCGCTCGCCGGCCAGGATTTGTTCTTCCTGCCGACGCTGGGCGAGAATTACGGCCATGCGATCATCGATTCGCTGCTCGCCGGGACGCCGGTCCTGATCAGCGACCAGACCCCCTGGCGCGGGCTCGAGGCGCGCCGGGCGGGATGGGACCTGCCGCTCGGCGACCCGGCGCCGTTCGCGGCGGCCCTCGCGGCGATGGCCGCGGCCGGGCCGGCCGAGCGCCGGGCGCTGAGGATCGGCGCGCGCGCATATGGCGAGGCGGCGCTCGACACCGCCCGCACCATTCAGATGACCGCCGCCTGCTTCGATGGGCTGATCGGGGAGCGTCCCGGCGTACGCGCGGTGACGGCGGGCGCGCTGTGACCGGCCTCCCCACCCCTCCCGACGATGCGGCCTTCCGCCAGGCGCTCTACGGCCGCTACTCCGAATGGAAGGGCTGGACGCCGTTCGCCTACACGCCCGAGCAGGCCGAAACCTATCGCGGCGAGCTCGGTACCGCCGACCTTGCCGGCCGGGCGCTGCTCGAGATCGGCTTCGGCCCCGGCAGCCTGCTCGCCTGGGCCCGCGACCATGGCGCCCGCGTCGCCGGCGCCGAGGTCGGCCGGGACAGCCTCGACGCCGCCGCGGCGCACGGCATCGAGCTGCTCCCCGCCGACCTTGCCGGCGCCGTCGAGGCGAATCGCGGCCGCTTCGACTATATCGTCGCGTTCGACGTGTTCGAGCATCTGACGCTGGCGCAGATCGTCGCCAATCTCGATCACTGCGCGGCGCTGCTGAAGCCCGACGGTCTGCTGCTGCTGCGCTTCCCCAATGCCCAGAGCCCGTTCGGCGCCTATCACCAATATGCCGACGTGACGCACGTGACGCCGCTGTCGGGCGACGTGCTCGGCCAGCTGGTGCTCGACGGGCCGCTCGAGATGGTCTCGGTGAAGGCGGCCTACCGGCCGCGCGGCGACACGGTCGGCCGCAGGATCGTTCGCTGGGTCCGCTACCGGCTCCAGGACCTCGTCCAGCTGAGCGTGCGATTCGTCTTCGTCTACACCGCGCCGATCGCGTCGGTCGTCACGGTGACGCTGAAACGGCGGCCATGAAGCTGCTCGTCCACGGCGCCATGGCCGAGGGTCAGCACACGCTGCAAAGGACGGAGGCGCTGGCACGGGTCCCGGGCGTCGAGGTGGTCCGCAGCCCGCTCCGGACCGGGGGCCGCGGCCGTCTCCCGAGCCTGCTGGCGCGCGCCGCAGCCCGCACCCGCTGGCCGATCGACATCTGGCACGAGAACCGCCAGCTGCTCGCGGCGGCGCGCGCGGCGCGGCCGGACATGGTGCTCGTGGAGAATCGCGCGGTGATCCGCCGGGCGACGCTGCGCCGCATCCGCGCCGAGACCGGCGCCCGGCTCGCCTATCTCTCGCCCGACGACGTCATGGCGCGGCACAACCTCACCGGCTGGCTGCGCGGCAGCTTCGCCGAATGGGACGTTTTTTTCACCACCAAGACCTTCAACGTCGACGAGCTGCGCCAGGCGGGGGTCCGCAATCCGGTCCTGATCGGCAACATCTACACACCCTCCGAGCACCGGCCGCTGACGGTCGCGGAGGTCGGCGAAGAGTTCGAGGCGTTCGACGTCGTCTTCGTGGGCCAGTATGAGCGCGACCGCGCGGCGAGCCTGCGGCGCCTCGCCGAAGCCGGCCTCAGCGTGCTCGTCTACGGCCCCGACGCCGGCGCGCTCTACGGCCGCTGGTCCAGCCTCGCCGGCAGCGGCATCACCCTGCGCCCCGCCGTCTGGGGCGCCGATTATGTGAAGGCCGTGCACAAGGGCAGGATCGTGCTCGGCTTCCTGCGCAAGGGGAATCGCGACCGGATCACCCAGCGCAGCGTCGAGGTGCCGGCGATGGCGCGCCCGCTGCTCGCCGAGAAGACCGCCGAGCACGACGCGCATTTCGTCGACGGGGAGGAATATGTCGGCTTCGAAGGCGACGCCGAGATGATCGCCAAGGCGCGCGCGCTGATCGCCGATCCCGACCGCCGCCGGGCGATCGGCGCGGCGGGGCGGCAACGCTGCCTCAGCTCGGGCTACGACGTCGACACGCTCGCCCGGCGGATCGTGGCGGCGCTCGGCGAGGCGACTTCGGCGACATAGTTCATCGTCGTGACCGGCCTCACTTGGTAGGCGGGGTTGGCGGCGCGGATGATCTCGCTGCTCTCGGCGAGCGCCGCGGCGTCGAGCGCCTCGAAGAAGATGGTCGGCCCGGCCTTCAGCGTCTCGGTCGCGCCTTTCAGCACGCTCGCCTCGAAGCCCTCGACGTCGATCTTGATGAAGGTCGGGCGCTCGGGCAGCGAATCGACCGTCACCGCCTCGACCTCGATGCCGCGGTCGGCGAGATGCGAGAGGTTGAGCTGGGCGCATTCCTCGAAGAACACCTTGCCCGGCCGCTCCGCGACCGCGAGCTGGCGCGCGTCGCCGAGGCCCTCGAGGTTCTTCGCCAGCAGCCGGAACGCCTTGGGCGACGGCTCGAAAGCGATGACCCTGGCGCCGCTCTCCAGGAACAGGCGCGCGGTGAAGCCGATATTGGCGCCGATGTCGAACACCAGGTCGTCCGGCCCGACCGCCGCTCGCAGCCAGTCGGTCTCGGCCTGGCAGTAACGGTAGGTGCCGTGCTGGAGCAGGGGATAGCAGACCGATTCGCGAAGGTCGCACCACATCGGACCGACCTCGGTCGGCAGCAGCATGTCGCCGCGGGCGAGCGCGCGCACGATCCGAAAGCCGCCGCGCGGCAACTTGCTGATCAGCCGGAACAGGGATTCTTTGCGCAGCATGCTCGGCTCAGGCGGGTCGTTTCAGCGCCGACATCAGCAGGCCCCGGCGCCGCCCGGGCTCGATGCCGACCAGCAGCGACATCAGCACTATGGCCGCGCCGCCGGCGGCGCAAGCCAGCGCCAGCGCGGCGAGCGGCGGGGCCGGCACCGTGTAGGCCGCGGCGGCCGCGGCGTAGCAGGCGAGACCCGAGAGCAGGCTCCGCGCCAGCAGATCGAGCATGAAGACCGCCCCCGCCGCCGGCATCAGCCTGCGGATGCCGAAGTAAGCGGGCAGGCCGAAGCCGAGCAGCTCGCCGATGCCGAGCGCGGCCATCATCCGCAGCACCGTGTCCGCAACGGGGAGGACGGCGAAGGCGATGACGGTGAGCAGCAATTGCAGCGCGCGCCCGGCCGCCATCTCGCGTGGCCGGTTGGCGTGGCCGAAGACCGCGTTCGACAGCGCCATGTTCGCGCCGAGGACCAGCGGCGCCAGCGCCCACCACAGCACCGGGGCGCTGTAGAGGCCGGCCTGGCTGGTCCACAGCTCGAACACCGGACGGGCGAGCGCGACGATCACGCCGGCGATTCCCGCCGATTGCGCGGCGAGCATCTTGCTGCCTTCGCGATAGACGACGAACATCCCGTCCCGCTCGCGCCGGCCGAAGCGGCGGCCGACTTCCTGTCCGAGCACGGTGGCGATCAGCTGCGGCGCCATCCGCGCGAGATTGCCGAGCGTGCGGATCAGCACGAACTGGGCGACGGCGGCGGCGCCGGCGCCGATCGCCGCGAGCACGAACACCGGCACGAACAGCAGGATGGTGACCGGCACGCTCTGCCCCCAGAAGCCGAAGGCGACCGGGGGGATCACCCGGCGCTCGGCGCGGTTGGGGACCTCGAAGCCGAAACCGAAGGCGGGGAACCGCCGCTTGGCGTCGAGCAGCGCCACCGGCCAGGAGCTGGCCAGGGCGACGGCGAGATAGGCGAGCGCCGCCTCGAGCAGCCCGCCGCCGAAGAGCACCGCGACCCCCGCGGCGGCGACGCGGGCGAAATCGGTGAGCGCGATGAGATAGGTCTGCCGCTCGAACTGGCGATGGGCGCGGTAGAGATAATAATGGACTGCGAGCGCATATTTGCTCGCCGCGGCGAGCACCAGCGCCGCGACCGCCCACCACAAGGCGGGGTCGAAGCGGCCTTCGACGAACTCCCCGCCGAACAGCCCGAAGGCGCCGCAGATGACGAAAGTCGCCACGGCCGCGGCGGCGGCGACGAGCAGATTGCCGGCGCGATAGGCGTGCTGCGCCCGCTTGAGCTTGCCCTGCTCGACCGAGAAGGTGAGCCGGTTCGAGAAATAGAGGTTCAGCCCGAAATCGAAGAACGCCACCATGCCGGCGGCGGCGATCGCCACCGACCATTGCGCGAAGATCTCGACGCCCCACGCGCGCAGCAGCACCGCGGTGAGCAGCACCCGGTCGGCGACGAGCACGCCGATGCCGGCGAGCTGCGCGAGATATTCGCGGCCGATCCGTTGGACGCTCATGGCAATTCTCGCGCCGGGGCGATCAGATAGTCGCCGATCTCGATCGCGCTGGCGGTGAAGGGGGCGAGGAAGACCCGCCTCCAGAACGGGCCCCGCCGCCCGAGCCGGAATTTCCGAATCTCGATCGGGTAGGGGAAGAGCCGCTCGAGCTCGCTTCGCGTCGCCATCTCCGACAGCGTGCCCGCCGCCAGCTCGGCCCACACCACCGGACGGTCGCGCTCGAGCATGCGGCGCATCCCGCGCAGCACGTTGGGCTCGAGGCCCTGGACGTCGATCTTGATCGCGTCGACCCTGAGATCGGGGAGGTAGTCGTCGAAAATCTCGACGCGCGCCCTGTGCAGCGGGACCAGCGGTAGGTCGTATTGCTCGGCGGTCGCGAAGGTCGCAAGGCCGCAATTGTCGTTCTCGACATCGTACATCTGGAACTCGCCGGCGACATCGGAGAGGCCGAGGCGGTGCAGCTCGACGTTGTCCGCACCGTTCAGCAGCACATTTTCGCAGAACTGGTCCCAAAGCACGCGATTCGGCTCGAATGCGTGCACCGCCTGGAAGACGCGCGCGAAGGCCATGCTGTGGGTGCCGGCGTTCGCGCCGATGTCGAGGACCGTGCCGCGGCGGGGGCAGGCGGCCAGGAACAGCGCGATCAGCTCGCGCTCATAGTCGCCGAACAGATAGACCTGCCGGTCGATATAGGAGCCCATGTCACCGGCAAAGCGGATGCCGTCATTCTCGACGGTGAAGGCGCCCCGCCGCCCGCCGATCGCCTGCGCCAGCCGCCGCCAGCCGACGATGCTCCGCAGGAATCGCAGCGAGCGCGCCACCTTCGCCCCGATACTCGGCCCGCTCATTGACATCTCCCAGGGAACTGAACTCTTCGTGCGGGCGCGCCGGCAAGCCCGCCCCGGCGGCTAGCGCGCCTCGCGGCAAATGCCAATCCTCGACAAACCCGCTTGTGAGCGCCCCGGAGCCTATGCGATGAGGCGCATCCCAAGATCAGAAGACAGAACGATGAATCCCGCCATCCGGCGCCCGTCCGCGGGCCGCGCCTCGCACTTGCCCCGCCGCGACATCGCGCCGGACTGGATCGAGGTCATCTCCCTCCTCGTCGCCACCTCGCTCGAGTTCATCCTCTACTGGAACGGCAGCTACGACCTATTGAACTGGCTCGGGCCGTCCCTGCTCGGCGTGATCGGCGCCTGGGGGCTGTGGAGCCTGATCCGCAGGGCGCCGGCGGCGATCTGGAGCCCGCTGTTCACGCTGCGCGCCTCGACGATCGTGTTCCTGGCGATCGGCAGCCTCGCCACCGAGATCGGCGAGGGCATCGCCCGCGACCTGGTGTTCAGCCTCTACGCCTATTCGCCGGAAGAGGGCGCGAAGACCAACGCGGTGTTCATGGCCGGCTATTTCCTCACCATCGCCTCGGTGAAGGCCTGCAGCCTGCTGTGGCCCGAGCGGATCGAGGCCGTCCGCCGCCCGGTCTTTTCGGGCATCGCCTCGCTGCGGCTGGGGCTGATCTTCCTGGGGCTGGGGCTGAGCTACACCTTCCTGATCCAGATCCCGATCCTGCTGGGCCGCACCGGCCTCGTCCTGCCGGGCACGCTGATGCTGATGTTCGGCGCGCTGAACGCGGTCGGCACCTTCCTCGTCGCGCTCTGGGCGATCGAGCGCAGGGGATCGGCCTATCTGGTGGTGGCGCTGCTGCTCCTGATCCAGCTGCTGATCAGCCTGATCATGCTGGAGAAGACCAGCTTCATGATGGGCGCCCTGCTCGTCGGCCTCGCCTTCCTGCTGAACAAGGGCAGCATCGTCCGGATCCTGGTGCTTTCGGCGGCGCTCGGCGTCATCCTCGCCTTCATCAGCCCGGCGATCACCCAGGGGCGGCTGGTCCACACCAGCATCTACGGCGACCAGCTCGGCGGCTCGGCGACGGAGCGGCTGAGCTATCATTGGGACTATCTGCGCGGCTATCGCATCCCCGCCACCCGCCTCGACGCCGGCTCGAGCTTCATCCGGCTCAATTACACCTCGCCCTCGGCCTTCGTCATCACCCATTACGACGTCGGCATGGGCAGCGACACCATCGCCAACAGCCTCTACGCGATCATCCCGCGGGCGATCTGGCCGGACAAGCCGCTGGTGAGCGCGATCGGCACCGATCTCAACGAGATGATCACCGGCCATTCGACCAGCGCGCTCGGCGTCGGCGTGTTCGCCGACGCCTATTGGAATTTCGGCTGGGCGGGCCTCCTGGTCTTCATCCCGGTCGGCATCTTCCTGTGGTGGGCGTCGGTGCGGGCGCGAGCGATCGTCGAGGCGCGCGACTGGCTGATGATGCCGTTCGTTCTGGTGGTCTTCCGCATCGGCCTTTCGGTCGACAACTTCTTCGTGCTGTCGTGGCTCACGCCGGCCGTCATGTCATTGATATTGTTCGGGATATTGCAGCTCGGCCGCGGCATTGCCTTTGGCGGGATCCGTTTCGGCGGCGGCCGCCGGCCAGCCCCGGCGCGAGCCCCCGCCGGGCGGGCCCGGGGAGCCCGCTGACGACGGCAGGAAGGTTGCGCCGCGCCCCGATTGGAGGCTAAGGGACAGCCGTCGGGCGGGTGCCACACTGGAAAGAGAGTTATTGATGCATCAAGCGTTTAGCCGATTGCGGGGTTTCGGCCTGATCGCGGCGCTCGCCGTCCTGGCGGGATGCGGCACGACGGCGACCAGCGGGCTGGACCGGAACGGGGTGATCCCGCGGATGGAGCAGCTGCCGCCGCCGGTGCCGACCAATTACGGCACGCCGGAATTCCGGCTCGGCCCCTATGACCATATCGTCGTCGAGGTGCTCGCCGCGCCCGAGCTGCGGCGCGACGGCCGGATCGACGGCGCCGGCAACTTCAACTTTCCGCTGGTCGGCAGCATTCCGGCGGCCGGGCTGAGCCCGGACGCGCTTGCCGCGCGGATCGCCGACGGCCTGCGCGGCCGCTTTGTGCGCAATCCGCAGGTCTCGGTCAGCGTCGCCCAGGTCGTGAGCCAGGTGGTGACGGTCGACGGCGCGGTGCGGCTGCCCGGCCGCTTCCCGGTGCCGGGCCGGATGACGCTGCAGGACGCGATCGCCAGCGCCCAGGGCCTGACCGAGGACGCGCGGGTGAGCGAGGTGGTGGTGTTCCGCACCGTCGACGGCCGCCAGACCGCGGCCTTGTTCAGCCTCAAGGACATCCGCGAGGGCCGCTATCCCGATCCGGCCATCTATTCGCAGGACGTCGTCGTCGTCGGCGCCAGCCGCGCCCGCCGTTTGTTCCGCGACCTCGCCCAGGTCGCGCCGGTGTTCGGCGTGTTCACGCCGCTCATCTATTTCTTTAATGCGAACTGACGGATGCAACGATTGTGACCGACATCTCCCTTCCCGGTTCCGCGAGGCCCGGTTCCGAGGCCCCGGCCGACTTCGCCGAGGGCCCGCCCGACGCGCCGCTCGCCGACACCCCCCGGGAGTCGATTCTTCGCCAATATTGGCGGATCTTCTGGACCCGCCGCTGGATCATCGCGCTGGTGATCGCCATTTCCGTGATGGCCGGCCTCACCATGGCGCTGCTCTCGCAGCGCCAATATGCGGCGACGGTCACGCTCGAGATCGCCCGGCAGGGCTCGCGCATCATCCAGGGTGTCGACGACCTCCAGCCGCGGCTCGGCGCCGACCAGGAATTCTATCAGACCCAATATGCCCTGCTGAAGAGCCGCTCGATCGCCGAAATGGTGGCGCGCGACCTGAGGCTCGCCGGCAATCCCGAGTTCCTCGCCGATTATAGCGGCGACGGCGAGGATGTGGTGACCGGCCTGTCGCTGCAGCAGCGCGAGCAGCTCGCGGTCAACAAGATCATGACCAATCTCGAGGTCATTCCGGTGCGGCTGTCGAGCGTCGTCGACGTCCGCTTCGTCAGCCCCGATCCGGCGATGGCCGCGATGGTCGCCAATTCGGTGGCCGAGAATTTCATCGAATCGAACCTGGCGCGGCGGTTCGAGGCTTCCGCTTATGCCCGCCAGTTCCTCGAGAACCGGCTCGGCCAGATGCGCCAGCGACTCGAGGAATCGGAGCGCCAGGCGGTCGGCTATGCTGCCCGCGAGCAGATCATCAACATCGCCCCGGTCAGCCGCGATCCACTGACGCCCGCGCAGGAGCAGTCGCTGATCGCGGCCGAGCTCGCCCAGCTCAACGCGGCGCTGTCCCAGGCGACGGCGTCGCGGATCGTCGCCGAGGCGCGGCTGCTGGAGGCGGGCCGCGGCGCCGCCGCCTCCACCCTGATCCAGAACCAGGCGCTCAACGCGTTGCGCCAGCAGCGCGCCGCGCTCAGCGCGGAATCGGAGCGCCTGCTCAATTCCTTCGGCCCCGAATATCCGACCGTGGTCGCCAACCGGGCCCAGCTCGCCGAGCTGGACCGCCAGATCGGCAACGAAGTGGCGCGGATCAGCCAGGGCGTGTCGCAGGACTTGCAGGTGCAGCACCGCCAGGCGGTGTCGGCCGAGCAACGGCTGTCGGGTCAGGTCGAGCTGCTGAAGGGCGCGTTCCTCGACCAGCGCCGCCGCGCGATCCAGTTCAACATCTACCAGCGCGAGGTCGACACCAACCGCGGCCTCTACGACGCGCTGCTGCAGCGCTACAAGGAGATCGGGATCGCCGGCGGCGTCGGCGCGAACAACATCTCGATCGTCGACCGCGCCGCCGTGCCGCAATCGCCGTTTCGGCCGAACATCCCGCTGACGCTGATGGTGTCGCTGGTGATCGGCACGATCCTCGGCATCGGCGCCGCTCTGGTCCTCGAGCAATTGCAGGAATCGACCATCCTGCCCGCCGAGTTCCAGTCGAAGCTCGGGGTGCCGCTGCTCGGCACGGTGCCCAAGCTCGACAAGGACGAGGACGCCTGGACGGCGCTGGGCGATGCCAAGGCGCCGCTGTCGGAAGCCTATTTCTCGGTGCTCACGGGGCTGCAATTCTCGACCAGCCACGGCATGCCCAAGGCGCTTCTGGTCACCAGCACCCAGCCCGGCGAGGGCAAGTCGACCTCCGCGCTTGCCATCGCGCGGGCGCTTGCCCGCGTCGGCGAGAAGGTGCTGATCATCGATGCCGACCTGCGCAACCCCTCGCTCCACAAGGTGCTCCAGGTCTCCAACGAGAGCGGCCTCAGCAACCTCCTGGTCAGCGACGCGCCGCTGTTGCCGCTGGTGCAGCGGACGCCGACTCCGAACCTGTCGCTGCTGACCGTCGGACAGATTCCGCCGAATCCGGCGGAGCTGCTGTCCGGGCCGGGGCTGGAGCGGGTGCTGGGCGACGCGCAGGCGGCGTTCGACCACGTCATCCTCGACGGGCCGCCGATCCTCGGCCTCGCCGACGCGCCGGTGCTGGCGAGCAAGGTCGACGGCACGGTGTTCGTGATGGAGGCAGGCCGCACCCGCGCCACTCAGGCCCGCCATGCGCTCGATCGGCTGTTCGCGATCCGCGCGCCGATCGTCGGCGCGGTGCTGACCAAGTTCGACACCCAGCGCTCCGGCTACGGCTACGGCTACGGCTACGATTATGCCTATGGCCAGTAGCCGGCGCCGGCCGCGCCCGACAGGGGACGGTCTGGAATGTGCGGCATTGCGGGCTATCTAGGGTCCTATTCGCCTGACGTCGCGCAGGCGATGGCCGGCCTCATCGCGCATCGCGGCCCCGACGACGAGGGCCTGTTCTTCGACGCCCCGGCCGGCCTCGGCTTCGCCCATCGGCGCCTCGCGATCATCGATCTGTCGCCGGCCGGCCACCAGCCGATGAGCGACCCGAGCGGCCGCTACACGATCTGCTACAATGGCGAGATCTACAATTACCGCGCTCTGCGCGCCGAGCTGGAGAGCGAGGGGGCGGTCTTCCGCGGCGGCTCGGACACCGAGGTGATCCTGGCGCTGTTCGCGCGCTCGGGCGTCGCCGGCCTCGGCCGCCTCAACGGCATCTTCGCCTTCGCGATGTGGGATGCCCGCCAGCGCGAGCTGACGCTGGTGCGCGACGGCATGGGAGTGAAGCCGCTCTACCTGTGCGAGACCCGCTCCGGCCTCGCCTTCGCGAGCGAGATCAAGGCGCTGCTGGCGCTCCCCGACCTCGATCGCGCGCTCGATCCGGTCGCCGCCGTCTCCTATCTGACCTACCTGTGGACGGCGGGCGAGCGCACCATGCTGAAGGGGGTGCGCAAGCTGGCGCCCGGCAGCTGGCTCAGCATCGACACGCGTGGCCGGCGCAGCGCCGGCAGCTTCTACAGCCTGCCGGTGCCGGCGCCGGCGCAAGGGCGCTCCGACCGCGAGCTCATCGCCGGCACCGAAGCGGCGCTCAGGACCGCGGTCGAGCGGCAGATGGTCGCCGACGTCGAGGTCGGCGCCTTCCTCTCAGGCGGCCTCGATTCGAGCGCGATCGTCGCCTTCGCCCGCGGCCACGCCAAGGGGCAGAGGCTGCGCTGCTTCACCATCGACCATGGCGAGGGCGGCAGGGACGCCGAGATGATCGAGGACCTCCCCTATGCCCGCCGGGCCGCCGCCCATCTCGGCGTCGACCTGCACGAGATCCGCGTCGACGGGTTCGGCCCGGACGATTTCGAGCGGCTGATCTACCAGCTCGACGAACCCACCGCCGACCCGGCGGCGATCAACAGCCTCCACATCGCCGGCCTGGCGCGGCGGTCGGGCATCAAGGTGCTGCTGAGCGGCACCGGGGGCGACGACCTGTTCACCGGCTATCGCCGCCACCAGGCGGCCGGCTGGGACCGGCTGTGGTCGCGCACCCCGGCATTCGCGCGCCGCGGCCTCAAGGGGGCGGCCGGGCTGCTGCCGACGCGCTCGACCTTGAGCCGCCGCGCGCGCAAGCTGCTCGCCTCGGTGGACGGCGATCGCGACGAGCGCCTCGTCCGCCTGTTCGAATGGCTGCCCGCCGAGGAGGCCGAGCGGCTGCTCGCCGCCCCGCCGGCCGGCGCGGCCGCCGCCGCCCGCGCCCCTTTGTTCGCCGCGCTGGCGCCGGTCGCCGATTGCCCGAGCGTCGAGCGGGTGCTCCGCCTCGACCAGAAATTCTTCCTGACCGACCACAATCTCAACTATGCCGACAAGACCGGCATGGCGCACGGCGTCGAGATCCGCGTGCCCTATCTCGACCCCGATCTGGTGGCCTGGGCGGCGACGCTGCCGCTGGACGCGAAGCTGCGCCGCGGCCGCACCAAATGGGCGCTGCGCAAGGCGATGGAGCCGCATTTGCCGCGCGAGATCATCTACCGGCCGAAGGCGGGCTTCGGTTTGCCGCTGCGCGCCTGGCTGGGAACCCGGCTGCGGCCGATGCTCGAGGAGCTGCTCGATCCCCGGCTGGTCGCCGAGCGCGGCCTGTTCGACCCCGCGGCGGTGGCGGCGCTGAGGGCGGACACCCTGTCGGGCCGGGTCGACGGCAGCTACGCGCTGCTGGGGCTGATGGCGATCGAGCTGTGGAACCGGCGGTTCGTCGACGAGGTGCCGAGGGCGGCGGCCGCCTGACCCCTCAGCCGCGGCGCTTGCGGCCCTCGATCAGCAGGAACAGGCCGTGGTCGGGGAACAGCAGGGAGATCAGCCGGCGCGGCCAGATCTTGCGTGCGAGCGCGAGCGTGGGCCCTTCGTGGCGCTCGCCGGCGGCGCTCGCCAGCAGGTCGCCATGGGTGAGCACGGTGCGGGCGTTGACCTCCTCGGCGTCGGCGAACAGGCCGCGGGCCTGCTCGACGGTGGCGGCCTTGGTGCCGGGGCTCTCAAGGTAGCGCGCGTAGATGGCGTCGAGGCCGGTGAACGGCCGTCCCCGCAGCAGTCCGTAACGCAGCCACAGCATGTAGCCGACGAAGCTCCAGCGATGGTAGATCATCACCGCGAACCGTCCGCCGGGTCGCAGCACGCGCAGGATCTCGCGCGCCGCCTTCCGCATGTCCGGCGAATGGTGGATGACGCCCCAGGAATAGACGATGTCGAAGCTCGCATCGGCGAAGGGCAGGTTCTCGGCGTCGGCCACCTGCAGGTTCGAGGCGAGGCCGAACAGGCCGAGGCGATGGCCGGTCTGGTTGATCGCGCGGGGGGCGAGGTCGATGCCGGTGAGCCGGGCGCCGGCCTCCGCGAAGCGCTGGTGGTCGGCGCCGAGCCCGACGCCGATCTCGAGCACGTCCTTGTCCTTCGCCTCCGAGAAGCGGGCGAAATGTTCGATATAGGGCTCGAGCCGATAGCGGGTCCGGGCGTGCGCGCGATAGCCGTCGGCGTCCGGGCGCGGCAGATAGCGCGTCTCGCCGCACGACGCCTCGTCCCAGAAGTCGCGGACAGCGCTCTTGCCGCCGTCGGAGGCCATCGGGTCGCGCTCGCTCACCGGGCCCCGCCCGCTCTGCGCTTGCCGGGCGGCCCGCGCCCGGCGGCCCGCTCCGCGATCGGCTCCGCGATCAAATTCTCGTCGCCTTCGAAGCGATAGCCCGCGGCCTCGAGGCGCCGCTCGACCTCGCGCCGGGTTTCGTCGCGCACCTCAATGCAAATCTTCGGCCTCGCCACGTTCAGCATCCGCTCCGCGCCGGCCAGCGCCAGCAGTTCGGCGCCTTCGATGTCGATCTTTAGCAGGTCCGGAGGCGGATGCAGAGCCAGCAGGTCGTCGAGCGTCGTCGTGGGAACCGTGATGTGGCCGCGGCTGGTGCCGTGGTCCTGCGGCAGGTGACCGGCGGAAAGGGCGTTGCAGGCTCGGCCGCGGCCGGCGACGGCAAGCTCGGCATCGCCCTTGGCGTCCGAGACAGCGGCCGGCACGATCTCGATGTCGAGGTCGGGATTGGCGCTGCAGGTTTGCTCGAGGAGGCCCAGGAGGAAGGGATCGGGCTCGATCGCCACCACCTTCGCTCCGGTGCGGTGCGCGGCGGGGACGGCGAAGGCGCCGACATTGGCGCCAAGGTCCCACACGATCATGCCGGGCGCGAGGCTGTCCGCAAGATCGAGAAGGAAGCGCTCGAAGGCACGCTCGCCGGGCTGCAGCCAGCGCAGCGCGGCATCCGGCGACACCAGGATGCGGCGCCGTCCGTAGCGGGCGGGCAGACGTCTCCAGAACTTTCGATTGCGGGCGAGCAGCTCGACCGCATGTCTCAAGAGCATTGTCACTCCAATCCTCCGGTCGCCCTCGCGCGCCGGCAGCCTCCTGCTAGTGGCACGAACGCCTGCGTTCAAACGGGAATTGCGACGGGACGTGTCAATCGAGCCGCCAGTTCGCCGATTCCGGTCCTGCCCGACCAGCCGAGCCGTTCGCGCGCCAGGGAGGGGTCGGCGTGCTGGAACCGGATGTCGCTGGGCCGGGGCGGATGCGCCCCGACCTGCACATGATCGCGCCAATCCAGCCCCAGCGCCGAGAATATCGCCTCGACCAGCGCCTGGAGAGGCGCGCTTTCGCCGCTGGCGATGACGAAATCCTGCGGCTCGTCGAGCTGGAGCATCTTCCACATCGCCTCGACGTAATCCGGCGCCCAACCCCAGTCGCGGACGACGCCAAGGTCGCCGAGCGTCAGCGTCTCGTCCGATCCGTCCGCGATGCGCCTGGCCGCGGCGAGGGTCTTCCCGACCGCGAAGGTTTCCGGCCGCAACGGCGATTCGTGGGTGAACAGGAATCCCGAGCAGGCAAACTGGCCGTAGCCGAGCCGCATCGCATCGAGCAGATGATGGGCCGCGCATTTGGCGGCCGCATAGGGGCTGCGGGGGCGGAAACGCGTCCGCTCGGTGGCGGGGTCGTCGGCCGGCGCCTCCCCGAAGCAGTCCCCGGAGGCGGCGTTGAAGATTCTCGCACGGGGGGCGAGCGCTCGCGCCGCTTCCAGCACATTGGCAAGGCCCACGGCCGAAGCTTCGAAGGTGGCGACCGGCTCGGCGAAGGACCGCCAGACCGAGCTCTGGGCGGCGAGATAGTAGATTTCGCCGGCTTCGCTCTCACTCACCGCGCGGTCGACCTCGGATCGCCGCGCCGGGTCCATGCGCAGCAACGGCACCCGGTCGCGCACGCCCAGCCGGCGCAGGTTCACCGCATCCGCCTCCGGATCGCCCCGCGTCGTGCCGACCAAATCATAGCCCCGGTCGAGCAGGAAGCGCGCCAGATAGGCCCCGTCCTGACCGGTCGCTCCGCAGATAAGCGCGCGTTTTGGCTTCACCGTTTTCCTTGACCTTCGCTTTTTCGCGTCAGGCAACGGCCTTTCCCATAGGCGGCGTGCCGCGCCAAGGGACAAACTTGATCCGGTTCATAGACTTGCCGGTCGATTCGGGGCATTGCCCGGTCGGCGAAGCGGGGGAGCGAATGAAGATCATTTGCAAGCTGCGCGGTCACCAGCGCTCGGTGGAGCGGGCCCAATACGACTCGCAGAATGGATGGCGCAGCGTCTGCAAGCATTGTCACCAGCCGATGGTCAGGATTTCCAAGGGCGATTGGCGCCTGGCGAGCGAAATCGAGGCCGGCGCCGATCCGGCTGCGTAACGCTTTCCAATTCCTTCTTGCGCAAGCGGGCTCGATGCGCGAGATGACCGGCCTTCGCATCCCATAGCCTCTTCGAACATCAGGGATTCTATGACCGACGATCATGGGTCAGTCGAAAGCGCGGCGTCCGACCGGCAGGCGGGAAACCGCCGCTGGTGGACCGAGAACACGATGAGCTACGACTGGAAGGAAAAGTCGGGCCTGGAGCGGTTTTCCCGGGAATGGTTCGACGACATCGACCGCCGGTTCCTGTTCGGCTCGCGGCTGTTCAACGGCACGCCCAATCCGTTCGTCGAGCTGATGGACCTGGAGCATGTGCGCGGCAAGCGGGTGCTCGAGATCGGCTGCGGCATGGGCTTCCATTCCGAGCTCCTGATCCGCGCCGGGGCGAGGCTGACCTCGGTCGATATCTCGCCCACTTCGGTCGGCGCCACCCGCAAGCGCTTCGAGATCAAGGGGCTGGAAGGCGACATCCGCGAGATGGATGCCGAAAGGCTCGAATTTCCCGATGACGAGTTCGACCTGGTCTGGTCCTGGGGGGTGATCCACCACAGCGCCCGCACCGGCTGCGTGCTCAAGGAGATCCACCGCGTGCTGAAGCCGGGCGGCGAAGTCCGGCTGATGGTCTACAATCTCGACGGGATCCAGGCCTACCTCACGATGATGCGGCGCTACATGATCGGCTTCTGGCGCGGCAAGTCGCTCGACGAGCAGCTCTGGGGGGATTCGGACGGCTTCACCGCCCGCTATTATACGCGCGACAGCATCCGCGATCTCCTCTCGATCTTCTTCGAAGATATCCGCATCGCCTTTTACGGGCAGGATTCGGATGCCGTGCCGCTGCCGCGGCAGCTGCGCCGGCCGGTGCTGAGAATGATGTCCGCGAAGCGCCAGGAACGGCTCGCCAACCGGCGCGGCAGCCTGCTCTTCGCGATGGCGAAAAAGCCCTAACGCATCACCGGATAGAGCGCGGCCTGCATCCGGTCGCGGAAGTTGCCGTAGCTGAAGTAGCCGAGCCCCTCGGGAATGCCGCGCGGCTGCTCGAGCCCGCGATAGATCGCCTGCTCCAGCGCGTCGGCGTCGAAGGGATCGACCATCTGGCCGATCTCCCCCAGCCGGACTGCCTCGCGGCCGCCGTCGATCGTGCTCGCGATCGCCGGGATGCCGCAGGCCATTGCCTCCAGGAAGACGAAGCCGAAGCCTTCGAGGCGACTCGGCATCACGTAGAGGTCGGCGAGCCGGTAATGGGCGGCCTTCTCCGATTCCTCGATCATGCCGGCGAACACCACCAGATCGCCGACCTCATGGTCGCGGGCGAGCGCCTCGAGCCGCTCGCGGTCGCCGCCGCTGCCGCAGATCAGATAGGCGATGTTCGGCACCTTCCGGCGGAGCCGCGGCAGCAGCGCGATCACCCGGTCGAAGCCCTTGGCCTGCTCGCTCGGGTCGAGCCGTCCGAACGTCATCAGCACTTTCTTGCCGGCCAGGCCGTAGCGCGCCTCCAGCCCCGGATCCTTGGGGCCCTCGCCGAATTCCTTCATATGGACGGCGTTGTAGACGACGGTGCAGCGGCCGGGATCGACCGGCCAGACCGTCAGGAACCGGTCCATGGTCAGCTGGCTGAGGAAGACATAATGGTCGGCCTTGCCGGTAAGCCGGTCGGCAATCGGCCGGCCGCTGCGGCGCCAGCCATCGACGCCGTAGAGGCAGAGCACCCAGGGCGCGCCGGTCAACCGCGAGAGCAGCCAGGCGAGCGGCGCCAGGTGGATGTGCGCGCAATAGATGAGGTCGAAACGGCCCCCGGACAGAGCGTGGCGCAGCGCCCGGCGCAGATAGCTCGCGGTGCCGCGCGCCGCGGCGACGTCGTGGGTCAGCTTCGCGGGCACTGCGCCGATCGGCTGCGGGATCAGCCGCGGCAGCACGACCACTTCGGCAACGCGCTCGTCCTCGCAAAGCGCGTTCAGCGTATCGCGATTATAGGCGGCGATGCCGCCATAGCCGCCATAGGCGTCGGTCACCAGGGCCAGGACGCGCTTGCCCTCGCTTCGGGCCTCTGCGCTCTTCGCGTTCATTGCCAATCCTATAGCAAAGTGTCGGCCGAGGGCGCCGGATGGTCGCGATACCAGGCCGCGGTTCGGGCCAGGCCTTCGGCGAGCGGCACCCTGGGCCGATAGCCGAGCGCAGCGAGCTTGCCGATATCGGGGCAGCGGACGCGCGTGCCGCCCTCGGCCGCCGGGCTCGGCACCAGCTCGAAATCCCGTTCGAAATGCCGGCCGAGCAGCGCGACCAGCTCGGCGATCGAGACCATCTGCGGATTGCCGATATGATAGACGTTCCGATGCTCGCCGCGCGCCTGCATGAGCAGGATGCCGTCGACGATGTCGTCGACATAGCAGAAGGCGCGGGTCTCGGAGCCGTCGCCCTGGATCGGGAACGGGACGGGGCCGTTCGGATGCTCGCGCATCGCCGCCAACGCCCGCACGATGAACTGGGGCATGACGTGCTTCCACCCCATGTCGGGCCCGTAGACGTTGTGCGGCCGGAACACCTGCACCCGGCTGAGCCGCTCGCGGTGATAGTTGAAGGCAATGAGCTCGGTCAGAATCTTCGAGCCGCCATAGGAATAGCGGGGGTTGAGCGAATTGGGCAGCATCAGCGGCACGCTCTCGTCGGTCGGGACGACGGGCGGGGTCTGGTAGACCTCGGCGGAAGAGGCGACGATCAGGTCGGGCACGTCGCTTCGCGCCGCCGCTTCGACGACCGCCAGCGCGCCGCGAACGCCGACGTCGAGCACCAGGTCCGGATGATTGTAGAAATTCTCGGTGCCGTTCACCGCCGCCAGGTGGAAGATCGCCTCCGCGCCGCGCGCCGCACCGGCCACCAGCTCGGCATCGCGCACGTCTCCCCGGCACCATTCGATCCCGTCCGCGACATCGGCAAGCCGGGAATCGAGGCCGCGGGAGAAATTGTCCACCACGACGACGTCCCAGCCGTCCCTCACCAGGGCGCGGACGAGATAGCTGCCGATGAAGCCGCCGCCGCCGGTCACCACCGCCTTGCTCATTGCGGCATCCTGCGCAGGCTGCCGACCGCGAAATAGGAGGCGCCGCGCTCGCCCAGCTCGACGTCGCTATAATGGTTCCAGAAATCGTAGACGAAGCCGTGCGGAGGCAGGCCCCGGGTAAGCGCCGAGAAGCCCAGGGTCGCGAACATCGGATGGTTGTTGGTGATCATCGCCGCGTCCGCGCCGGCGATCGCCTCGGCCGGGCTGGCATGGATCTCGGCGTCGAGGCCGAGCGCCTCCAGCGCGTCGCGCGGGACGACGGGATCGAACAGGCGCAGGCGCAGGGTCGGCCTCAGCTCGCGCATCGCCTCGATCACCCGCATCGCCATCGATCCGCGCAGGTCGTCGGTTTCCGGGACGCCCTTGAACGCCAGGCCGAGCAAAGCGAGCGTGGCGTCGGCCGGCGCTCCGCGCCGGTCCATCTCGGCGCAGACGAACTCCGCGCATTCGCGCGGCTGGCGCTCGTTCACCAGCCGTGCGGCCGCGGTGATCTCCAGGTCGATGCCGTGCTCGCGCGCGCTCTGCCGCAGGATGTGCGGGTCCTTCTCGAGGCACGGCCCCCCGACCAGCCCGGGCAGCGCGATATCGGTGCGGGAGTAACCGAGCTTGCCGGTCGAGATCACCTCCTGCGCGCTGATGCCGACGGCGTCGCACAGCCGGGCGATCTCGTTGGCGAAGGCGAATTGCACGTCACGATAGGTGTTGTCGGCCAGCTTGATTGCCTCCGCCGCCTCCAGCGAGGACACCGGCAACACCTTCGAGGTGAGCCGGGAAAAGAGGCGCGCGGCGCGCTCGCGGGTCTGCGGGTCGTCGGCGCCGATGATCTGCGGGAGATGGCGCAGCTCCTCCATCGCCTTGCCCTCGATGGTGCGCTCCGGGCACATGGCGATGCCGAAGCGCTTGCCCGAGGCGGCGAGGATCGGCGCCACCACGTTGCGCGAGGTGCCGATCTTCACGGTCGAGCGCAGCGCGACCAGTGCCCCGTCCGGCATCGATCCCGCCACCTGCCGCGCCGCATTCTCGATCATGTCGAGGCGGGCGCGGCCGTCCGTCCCCAGCGGCGTCCCCACGGTGATGATGTAGGTGTCGCAGCAATCCGCCGCCTCGAACTCCTGCCGGACCTCGAGGCGCCCGTCGGCGATCACGCCGCGCATGATCGCCTCGAGCCCGTTCTCCTGGAAATGCGGGGTGCCGCTGCGGATGAGGTCCGCGATCTCCGCCCTTTTTTCCAGCCCCAGCACCCTCAGGCCGACATCGGCAACGGCGGTGGCCAGGGTCAAACCGACATAGCCAAGGCCGACGACGCCGACGTCGTGCGTGATAGCCTTCATTCAAAGTCCCTTGATTGCTCTGGTCAGGAGGGCCTGCAGCGGCGGCGCGCGGCCTGGGCGCAAGCCCATACAGGCCGGGCCGAAAGTGTAAACTGGCACATGGGCTCTCCGTTCGCTAGGGGCGGTCCATAAAGAGGCCAGTCAGAGAAATCCATGACGATATTGGTCACGGGCGCCGCCGGGTTCATCGGCCACAGCGTGTGCGAGCGGCTGCTGGCGCGCGGCGACGATGTCGTCGGGATCGACAATCTGAACGACTATTATTCGGTCCGCCTGAAGGAGGATCGGATCGCCGACCTTCGCGGCCGGCATGGCGGGCGCTTCCGCTTCATGCGCTGCGATTTCACCGACATGGCGGCGCTGGCCGAGCTGCCCGACAGCGCCGCGATCGTCCATCTCGGCGCGCAGGCGGGCGTGCGCTACTCGCTCGAGAACCCGCACGCTTATGTCCAGTCCAACCTGGTCGGCCATCTCAACCTCCTCGAGCTCGCCCGGGCCCGCCAGGTGCGGCACCTCGTCTACGCCTCCTCCTCGTCGGTCTATGGCGGCAATGCCAAGCTGCCCTTCAGCGTCGAGGACCGGGTCGATCACCCGCTGTCGCTCTATGCCGCGACCAAGAAGGCGGACGAACTGATGAGCGAGACCTACGCCCATCTCTACCGGCTGCCCCAGACCGGGCTTCGCTTCTTCACCGTCTACGGGCCCTGGGGGCGGCCCGACATGGCGATGTGGATCTTCACCAAGGCGATCCTCGCCGGCGAGCCGATCGCTTTGTTCAACCATGGTCGCATGCGCCGCGACTTCACCTATGTCGACGACATCGTCGCCGGCATCGTCGCCTGCCTCGACAACCCGCCCCCCGACGACGGCGCGGTCAAGGCGGGCGGCAGCCTCGCCCCGCATCGCCTCTACAATATCGGCAACCATCGCTCGGAAGAGCTGCGGCGGATGGTGGCCCTGGTCGAGGAGGCGTGCGGGCGCGAAGCGATCGTCGAGCTCAAGCCGATGCAGCCGGGCGATGTCACCGACACCTTCGCCGACATCAGCGCGATCCAGGAGGAGCTGGGCTACCAGCCGGCGACCACGATCGACCAGGGCATTCCGCGCTTCGTGCAATGGTACAGGGACTATCATTCGCTCGGGCCGGGCGCCCGGCAATGAAACGCCTTCAGCCGGCCCCTTCGTGGCGATTGGCACCGATCGACACGCCCGGTCCCGTCTCGATGTCGCGCCTCCGGTTCGCGCGGAAGCTGTTGTCCCGCACCGTCACGCCGGCGAGACCGACCGTGGAGCGGATTCCGTAGAGCCCGGCGCTGAAGCTGTTGCCGCGTATCTCGACGTCGGACACCGTCCCGCGCTGGCCTTCCAGCATGATGCCGTCGTGAAATCCCTGCCCCTGATTGTCCAGGATCCGGATCCGGCGGATGTCCCCGTTGGCCGCGACCATGCCGATCGCCCGGATGCGCCCCTCCCCGCCGCCGGCGAAGATCTGGTTCGATTGCAGGAGCCCGTCCTGCGCCGCGTCGACGACGATGCCGAGGTCGCACTCCTCGATCCGGTTGCCGCTGGCCTCGAAGCCGTCGAGGCGGACCAGGTAGATTCCGGAGCTGGTCCTGGCGCCGCGGCGCATGACGTTGTCCTTGACCAGGATGTTGCGGTTGCGGATCTCGCCCCACACGTCGGTCTGCATGCCGTGGGCGCGGAAGCCCGAAAATCGGTTGCGGGCGACGAGCACGTTCTCGCTGAAGGCGCCGGTCTGCGCGAGCGCGGCGAGGCCCACGCCCCCGAACATGCCGTCGCACTCATTGTCCTCGATCACCGAATCCCGGAGCACGCCGATGACGAAGTCGGCGTTGAGGGCTTGCGCGCGATTGCCGGCGATCCGGAGGGCATGCGATCCCATGCCGGTGTCGGTGTGGCCGACATAGAAGAGATGCCCGAGCTCCCGGCCCGTATTGTTGCGGATCAGCCCGCGGCACCGCGTGAGATAGGTCCCGAAGGAGCGGTTCGAAAGATGGCCGTTGGCGAACGCGCAGCCTTCGATCCGGATGTCGCAGGAATCGAGGGCGAGCGCGGCGACCTCCAGCCCTCCCAGGTCGAACTGGGTGTCGGTGACGGTGACCGCGCCGCCGTCCACCCGGATCGCCGGGCGGCCGATGCCGGCCCGAAGCGTCTGCTGCGGGACCGCGCGAATGAGAATCGCGGCGCCATTGCCTGCGATGGTCAGGCCCGAGGCCGACCGCAGGCCCTGCCAGCCCGGCGCGCCCAGCGCGTAGCGGGCGCCCGCGCGCAGCTCGATCGGCCGGCCCGCCGCCGCCGCGGCGGCGAAGGCGGCGGCAAAGGCCCGCCCGTCGTCCTGCACGGCGTCGCCGCGCGCGCCATGGTCTTCCGGGCGGATCGGCTGCGCGCGCGTCTGTGCGCAGGCGACCGTCGAGACGGAAGCCGCCATTCCGCCCAGGAACCCCCGCCGGGTCAGCGGTGCCGCGCGAGGCTGCCAAGCCGGGCTGTCTGCCATCGCTCGCCTATACGTCGCGGACGCCCGATGCGAAAGCGGCGCTGCCGCCTCACAGCGTCCAGCGGCGAACGCCCGGGCCGAGGTCGAGCGGGCGCCATATCCCCTTCAGGTCGGCGACGCTGCCGCCCTCGGCGACCAGGTCCCGCACCTGCCCGGCGGTCATGCCGCGATATTGGGCGTGGGCGACAGCGGCGAGGACCAGATCGTAGCGGCGATCGAAGGCGGCATCGTCGAGCTCCAGCCCATATTGGTCGCGCGCCAGCCCGCGATCGGCCATCGGGTCGTGCGCCGTCACGGCGTGGCCGAGCTCGCTCAGCCGCCGTACGACGTCGAACACGCGGCTGTTGCGCAGGTCGGGCACATCCTCCTTGAAGGTGAGCCCCATGACCAGCACCGAGCCGGGCTTTCCGCCCTGCAATGCGTGCAGGCGATCGGCGATCCAGCGGCCCATGCCGTCGTTGAGCGAGCGGCCGGCGAGGATCACCTGCGGGTCGTGGCCGAGCTCCTGCGCGCGATGCGCGAGATAATAAGGGTCGACGCCGATGCAGTGGCCGCCGACCAGGCCCGGCTGGAAGGGCAGGAAGTTCCATTTCGTGCGCGCCGCGTCGAGCACGTCCCAGATCGATATGTCCAGCTCCGCGAAAATCTGGGTGACCTCGTTCATGAAGGCGATGTTGATGTCCCGCTGGGCGTTCTCGATGACCTTGGCGGCCTCCGCTGCCTTGATCGAGGCCGCCCGGAAGACGCCGGCGGCGGTGACGCGCCCGTAGAGCGCGACCAGCCTTTCGGTCACGGCTTCGTTCTCGCCCGCGACGACCTTGGTGATGCGATCGACGCTGTGCTCGCGGTCGCCCGGGTTGATGCGCTCGGGCGAGTAGCCGACGAAGAAGTCCCGGCCCCGCGTCAGGCCGGATTCGCGCGCCAGGATCGGCGCGCAGATCTCCTCGGTCACTCCCGGATAGACCGTGCTTTCATAGACGACGATCGCGGGCGTCGCGGCATCGAGCAGCCGCCCGACCGCGGTGGAGGCCGCGATCAGCGGGTCGAGGTCCGGGCGATTGGCATCGTCGACGGGCGTCGGCACCGTCACGATATAGACGGGCGCGGCCCGGCATGCCTCGAGGTCGGCGGTCAGCCGGAGCGGCGACGACAGCAGCGCGGCGGAGGGGACCTCGTTGGTCCGGTCGTCGCCCCGCGTCAGCTCCTCGATGCGGGCGCGGTCGATGTCGAAGCCGATCACGTCGAAATGGCGGGCGAGCGCGACCGCGAGCGGCAAGCCGACATAGCCCAGCCCGACGACGACGATAGGTTCGCTGAGTGGGTCCATCGAGCTCTCTCCGAGAATGTGTCAGCGCGCCTGCCGCGCGCCTACATCCCCCGAGAAGGTCCGCCTCCGCAAGTCCTCCACGCATCGCCTTGCGGTGTCGCCGTCCCACAGCTCCGGCCGTTTCGGCCGCCGTTCGGAGGCGAGGTCGTCCAGCGCCGCGACCAGGGTGTCGGCGCGGACCAGCCGGTTGGTCCCCTCCTCGATCGTGATCGGGCGCTCGGTATTCTCGCGAAGGGTCAGGCAGGGAATGCCGAGATAGGTGGTTTCCTCCTGAATCCCGCCGCTGTCGGTGATCACCAGGCCGCAATCCAGCACCAGGCTCATGAAGCGGATGTAGGGGAGCGGCTCGATCAGGCGGGCCCCCGTCGCCCGCAGCCGCCCCTCCAGGCCCGTTTCGCGCAGGCGATTGGCGGTGCGGGGGTGCACCGGGAACACCAAGGGCATCCTCGCCTGGATCTCCGCGAGGGCCTCGACGATCGCCGCCAGCCGGCCCGGCTCGTCGACGTTGGAGGGCCGGTGAAGCGTCACGACACCATAGCCGCCCGGCGCCAGGCCAAGCGCGCGCGCCACCGCCTCCGCCTCGATTCGCGGCCGCACCATCTCGAAGCTGTCGAGCATGATATTGCCCACCCGGGTGATCTTGCCGGCATCGATGCCCTCGGCGGCGAGGTTCTCGTCGGCATCGCGGGAGGGCGTCCAGAGGACGTCGGCGAGGACATCGGTGACGAGGCGGTTGATTTCTTCCGGCATGGTCCGGTCGCGGCTTCTGAGGCCGGCCTCGAGATGGGCGACGCGCAGGCCGAGCTTGGCGCCGACCATCGCGCAGGCGGCGGTCGAGTTCACGTCGCCGACCACCACGATCCAGTCGGGGCGATGCTCGAGCGCGACGCCCTCATAGGCGATCATCACGCCCCCGGTCTGCGCGGCATGGCTTCCCGAGCCGACGCCGAGGTGAAAGTCGGGCTGGGGAAGGCCGAGGTCCGCGAGAATGTCGTCGGACATGTTGGCGTCATAATGCTGGCCGGTATGAACCAGCACGGGCTCGAAATCGGGGGCGGCCGCCAGCGCGTGATAGAGCGGCGCCACCTTCATGAAGTTCGGGCGCGCCGCGGCGATGAGATGGACGTTGGCGATCTCAGCCACGGGGTCGCACGGCAACGTCGTCGATCCAGAACCGGGGAGCGCTTCCGTTGAGCGGGCCGATCGCCCTGATCGAAAGCCATTGCGCGGGGCATCCGGAGGGCGGGATGGCGAAATCCCGCGCGATCAGGCCGCCGGAGTCCGGGCTGTCGGGAAGGCGGTGCCGGAAGATCGTGACCGGCCCGCCGGCGCAGAGCAGGGTGACCTGCGGCCGCTCGAGCTCGACCGGCGAGACCACCCCGCCGGCCCGCAGCGTCAGCCGATACCGACCCGGGCGCAGGACCAGCAGCTGGCGCGCGACCTCGCCGTTCACGCCATTGCCCGAGGTGACGAACAGCGCCTGATCCTCGGGGCTCGAGCCGGCGGTCTCGATCCGGCCGGCCAGATCGAGCTGGTCCGTGAACGCCCAATCGAACGGCGGCAACCGGCTTTCGATCTGGAAGCCGCCGTTGCGGACAAGCTCGCGGGAGACGCTCGGCCCCGCCGCCCGCTGGTACAGATGGAGGGCGTGGGCGAAATTGCGGCTTTCGGTCAATCGGTTGAAGGCCGCGACGAGCAGGTCCCGTTCGGGGGTGTCCTCCGGATTGAGGCGGAGCGCGCCCAATATGGTCGCTATGGCAAGGGGAGACCGGCTTTCGGTGACCAGCCGCCTGGCGAAGTCACGCCACCAGATCGGCCTGGTTGCGACCAGGCGCGCCACCGGCAGCATGACGTCGCGGTTTGCGGAAGCCGAGACGAGGATCGGAAACAATATGTCGCCGGCGCCGCCCGACGTGCGCAGCGCACGGTCGTAATGCCTCAGGGTGCCGGGGATGTCGTTTTGCTGGACGCTGTTTTCGATCAGCCAAAGCTGCGTCGCCAGATCGCGGCGCGACAGCGTCTCGGAAAACCGCATGAGCCGTGCCGCCCGGGCTTCGTCGCCCCGCACGGCGGCGACGATGCCGAGGGTGCGGACCGCCGCGACATTGAGCGGCTCGCGGCGCAGCGCCGCCTCGGACAATCTGACCGCGACGGTGAAGGTCGGGCGGCTGTCCCGGTCCCGCAACGACAGCGTCGCGGCGGCGACCTTCATGTTGGCGTCGAACGGCCACCAGGGCGTGACCAGCGAGGGCCGTGCCCGCCCGAGCGTGTTGGCGGCGGTCACCCCCATCGTCACCCAGCCCAGGCCCGCGCCGAGCACGAGGCAGACGGCCAGCCGGCCGATCCAATTCGGCCGTTTCGCCGACTCCTCCGGCGGGGTGTCGGCCCCTGTCTCCTCCGCCTGCCCGCCGCGCTCCCTGCTCGCGAGGTTGCTCGCCAGCCACCCGCAGGCTATCGTGAAGACGATCGACATGAGCGGGGTCCGGAGCGGATAGTCGACCAGGCTGGCGCCCAGCAGGAAGAGGATCATGACCGCGCCCAGGCGGGCGAAATGGGTTCTCAGCAACTCCGGCTGGGCCCGGAAAAACGCCTGGACGGTGCGCTTGAGCCACCAGCCGAGGAAGAGCGCCAGAACGAGCATCGCCGGCACCCCGCCGGTGAGCGCAAGCTCGATCAGGTCGTTGTGAGCGTGATTGAGATAGGTGGGCCCCAGCAGGAAGTCCGGCTCGAAAACCCGGTATGCCGCATCGAAGGTTCCGAAGCCCGTTCCCTGCGGGGCGAATTCCCTGGTCATCGTCAACAGGGTCGGCACGGCCGCGGCCCGATGCTCGGATCCGATGTTGCCCGCGCCGATGAAGCGCTCGAGGGAAATGGCGCGGTTGGCAAAGACGGTGACGGCAACGAAAGCGAGCGGGAGCAGCAGGGCCAGCGCCTGGGCCGGTCGCCGCCAGCGACCGCGCAGGTCGATGCGCAGGCGCGGCCCGAGGAAGAAGGCCGCCACTATTCCCGCGGCCCCCACGCCGACGCCGGCTCTCGATCCGGTCACGAGAATGCCCGGAATCAGGAACAATCCGAGCGCGCCCGCCATCCACAGGCGCGTCCGGTTGTGCTCGCGGCTGCGGACCGGCATGCGCAGCCATACCGCCAGCATCGGGAAGCCGAGCGCCAGCAGGACGGCATGATGGTTGCGGTTGGAAAAGACGCCGACCGGCGCATCCGGGCTGGTGACCGCGTAGAGGTAGGCCGGGCTGTCGCCTCCCCCGGCGAATTGCAATATGCTCCAAAAGGCGTCGACGCAGAGGATACCGATCAGGATCGGAAGCAGCGCCCGGCGCTGATCCTCACGGATGGCGGCGAGGCCGACGAGGGCGACCAGCGGCGGCAGCAGCGCCAGCAGGCTGTTCAGCGTCAGATCGGGGCGCAGCGATATCGGCCACCACGGCAGCGCGATGTTTGCCGCGGCGGCGGCCTCCGCAAAGCGGGCGCGGCCGGGCAGGCTGAGCCCGAACGAGGGCGGCAGCGGGATCAGCTGCACCAGCATGGTTGCGGCCAGCAGGCCGAACATCAGGAACAGCATCCGGTAGCGCCGGAAGTCCCACCGCCCGGGCGTCGCCACGAGGACGAGCAGGCAGATGATGGCGGCCGGACGCAGATAAAGCAGCGAAAGCACATCAACGCGCGATGCCCCGCCCCCCATCACGCAAATGAACAGGAAGGCCAGCAGCGTGTAGAAGCGGATCGCTTCGAAGCTCGTGTTTACGAACGGGCTGTAGAGACCATCATGCTTCGGCGCTTCGACGGGGCGCCGATGGGAGCCATGCCGGGCACGACGCGAGATCATGAGATCCTGTTCCTGCCACGCTTGCGCGATTGGGCTGTCAGGGGAAATCCTGTCTTCAAAGACGCGTTACGGGCGGCTCCGCCCTTGGCTTCCAGGAACGCATGATCCGGCCGGGTTGCGGGATGGGAAGGCCAAGATTAGGGCAATCCGCCCACCTCGTCCAGATCGCCGCGGCGCTCGGCGGGGCCATCGAGAGCGCCGCGAACGCACGCCAAAAAAATAGCGGCCCGAAGGCCGCTACTTTCGCTGTCGCTCAACCCGCTTACGGGCTGTGCGGACGGTCGCTGCCGCCGGTCAGCGCCAGGATGCCGAGGATGACCGCCACCACGGCGATCGCCGGGATGATGAAGCCGCCGCGAAGGTCGCTGGCGTCTTCGGTGGTCGCGCCGGTGCGAGCCGCAACCGAAAGCGGGGCAGCCGATTGCGCCAAAACCGGTGTGCTGGCCATGGAGACCGCGAGGATCGCGGCCACGGATGCCTTCTTGAAACTCATCTTGAACTCCCCGTTGAGCTGTTCGGGCTTGGCAGTGCCACAGTGGTACAATGTTGACAAGCCCAAATTTGTCCCAGTTTTCCGCCATCCGGCGGTGTTGCTCTTTTGCACCGATCGTGGCTCCGGCGCCATCCGGCGGCCCGCGAGCGGATTTGCACTTCATGCAGCGTCCCGGTTACCACCGGGTTACCGCGCGGCGCGTCGCGGCCGGGAAACGGGAAGGTCTTGATGAGTCGTCGCTTTCCTTTGTTGCTGTTGCTTTTCCTGCCGTTCGCGGTCGCGGGGAGCGCGGCGGCGGGGCAGCCGGCGCCGGACCAGTCGCTGGCGGCGATGCGCGCCCTCGACCAGCGCATCGCAGCGATCGGCCACCGGCTGGCGGTCGCCAGCCGTGACCTCTGCCGCGAGCGGCAGTGGCTGCCCGGCCTCGCCCTGCACGACCTCTCCCAATATGGCGCCGAATATCGGGCGGCGGCGAGTCGCGCCTTCGGCCTCGGCGCCGGGCCGGCGGTGCTGGCGCTGGCGCCGGACGGGCCGGCGGCGCGCGCCGGCCTGCGGCGCGACGACGTCCTCCTCGCCCTCGACGGCCGCGACCTGCCGCGCGGCCCCGCGAACGACGCCCGCACCTTCGAGCGGATGGAGCAGATCCTCGACGCGCTCGACGCCGCCTTCGCCGACGGCGCGGCGGAGCTGTCGGTGTTGCGCGGCGGGCAGCGGCTCACCCTCGCCGTCGCCGGCGAGCAGGGCTGCGCGAGCCGCTTCCAGCTGATCCCCTCGCGCCGGATGAATGCCCGCGCCGACGGCCGCTACGTCCAGCTGACCACCGCGATCGCCTCCTACGTCACCGACGATGCCGAGCTGGCCGCGGTGCTCGCGCACGAATTCGCCCACAACATCCTGCGCCACCGCGTCCGCCTCGACGAGGCGCAGGTCGAGCGCGGCTTCCTGCGCAATTTCGGGCGCAACGCGCGCCGCATCCGCGAGACCGAGGTGGAGGCCGACCGGCTCAGCGTCTATTTGCTCGACCGCGCCGGCTACGATCCCGCCGCGGCGGTGCGCTTCTGGTCGCGGTTCGGGCGCCGGGGCCTCAACTTCCTCGGCAGCGCCACCCATCCCGACTGGCGCAGCCGGATCGCCCTGTTCGAGGCGGAGATCGCCGCGATCCGGCGGGCGCGCGCGGCGGGAGAGCTGCCGAGGCCGGGCTTCGTCCCGGCCGCGGGCTAGGTCGACAGGAACCAGCGCTGGTCGCCCTCGAGCCCGATCGCGGTCAGCCGGCCGCTGGCGAAGGCGCCGGTGTCGATGCCGATCCGGTTCGCCCGCTCGTCGATGTCCTCGGTGATGCTGTGGCCGTGCACCACCATCCTGCCGAAGCTGTCGCGGTGCCTCAGGAACTCGTCGCGGATCCAGCAGAGGTCGCTCGACTTCTGCTCGGCGAGCGTGACTCCGGGCCGGATCCCGGCGTGGACGAACAGATAGTCGCCGATCTCGATCCAGTCCTCGAAGGAAGCGAGGAAGGCGATATGGTCGGCCGGCACCTTGGCGACGATCAGCGCCATCAGCTCGTCATAGTCGAGCTCGCGATACTCGTCCGCGGTGATGCCGTAGCTCAGCAGCGTCTCGCGGCCGCCGATCCGGATCAGGAAGCGGAGCGCCCTGAGGTCGCCGGTCAGCGCGTGGAGGAAGACCTCCTCGTGATTGCCCCGTAGGAAGCGCACCGACCGGTCCTCCCTGAGCGCCATAAGCCGCTCGACGACGCCGCGCAACTCCGGCCCGCGGTCGACCAGGTCGCCGAGGAAGATCAGCTCCGTCGCGGCCGGGCCGCGGCTCCGGTCGTCGGCGTCGATCATCCCGAGCAGGCGATCGACCAGGTCGAGCCGCCCGTGAATGTCGCCGACCGCATAGACCCGCCGGCCCGCCGGAATCGAGCAGGCGCGCGGCTGGGCGCGGGAGACGAGATTGAGCAGGGACCGCACTGGCATGGTCTTGGGTCAACCGACGAGGACGAGACGGGCGCTGCACATAGGAGAGGGCGTCCGCGACTTCAATCGTAATGCGGCTCGCGGCGCCCGGGGTTGATCGCGGCCGACCGGGCGACTATCCGGGCCGCGAGGTCAATTTTTCGAGAGTGCTGGCCCCTGATCCGCGCCGCCTTGTTCGTCCTATTCGGTGCGCTGCTCTGGGTCTCCGCCCCGGCCGCCGCCGCGGTCGAGATCGCCTTCTATTCGCGCGAGCTTGGCGGCAACAACTTCCCGCACGCCTTCGTCGCGCTGAGGGGCAGGGTGGACGCGACCGGCGAGGCGGTGGACGCAAGCTACGGCTTCACCGCGCACACGGTGACCCCGGCGATCCTGTTCGGCTCGGTCCGGGGCGAGGTCCAGGTCGAGGGCGAGCGCCAGATCGCGCGCAGCGACCGCCAGTTCGCGCTCACCCTCTCCGACGAGCGTTACCGGGCGGTATTGGCGGTGGTGGAAAGCTGGCGCAGCCGGCCGCAGCCTTCCTACAACCTCAATCGCGCCAATTGCGTCCACTTCGTCGCCGAGCTGGCCCGCGCCGCGGGCCTCAGGGTCGAGAACGCCGCCGGGCTGATGAAGCGGCCCCGCTCCTTCCTGCAGCACGTGCGCAGCCTGAACCCCCAGCTCTCGCCCTAGCCGCGCGGGGATTCGCGTGCCGGGCGCTTTCTGCTATGCCCGACGGCGAGACTGGCGAGGGGTGAGCGCGGGCATGCGCAGGCATTTGCCGAGGCGACCGACACGCGGCGGGCCGGCCCTCGCGCTCAAGGCCGCCTTTGCCGCCGCCTTGCTCTCGTCGACAGTGCAGGCTGCCGCCCAGCTCGCCCCCACCCGCGAGGAGGTCGCACCGCCGCCGCCCGAGCGGGCCGAGCCGCCGCCGGGGCGGCTGACCGTCGAGGGCGGCGTCGAGCGGGCGCCCTGCGCGCTCGACCGGCCCGAATATCAGAATATCCGCTTCACCCTCACCGGCGTCGAGTTCGCCGACCTGCGCGGCTTGCCCCCCGAGGCGCTGCGCCCGGCCTTCGCCGCTCATGTCGGCCGGGAGATTTCGGTCGCGACGATCTGCGAGATCCGCGATCGCGCCGCCACCATCCTGCGCGAGGCCGGCTATATCGCGGCGGTCGAGGTCCCGGAGCAGAGGATCGCGGACGGCACCCTCCGGTTCCAGGTGCTGATGGCGAAGCTGGTCGGGCTCAGGGCGCGCGGCGAGGCGGGCCGGTCGGAGCGGACCATCATCGGCTATCTCGAGCGGCTGACCGAGCGGGAGGTGTTCAACCGCTTCGACGCCGAGCGTGCGCTGCTGCTGGCCGGCGAGCTGCCGGGGCACGACGTGCGGCTCGCCCTGCGCTCGGCCGGGGCGGCGCGCGGCGAGGTGATCGGCGAGGTCGTGATCGTGCGCCGGCCGGGGCTGGTCGAGCTCACCGTCCAGAATCTCGGCTCGCGCGAGCTCGGCCGCTGGGGGGCGCTGCTGCGCGGCGAGCTGTACGGGCTGACCGGGCTCGGCGACCGCACCACGCTCGCCCTCTACAGCACCGCCGACACCGCGGAGCAGCAGACGCTGCAGGCCGGCCATGACTTCCGGATCGGCGGCCAGGGCCTCGCCCTGGGCGGCCAGCTCACCTATTCCTGGGCGAGCCCGGACCTCGGCCTCGCCGGCGTCGACATCGATTCGCGCACCCTGTTCGCGACGCTGGAGGCCAGCTACCCGTTCGTGCGCCGGCAGGCGCGGACCCTGCGCGGCGCGATCGGCCTCGACATCATCGACCAGGACATCGAGTTCAACGCCATCCCGATCAACGAGGACAAGCTGAGGGTCGCCTTCGCCCGGCTCGATTTCACCGCGGTCGGGCTGGCGCGCGGCGACCCGCGCTACACGCTGGCCGAGCCGGTCTGGCGGCTGGGCCTGTCGGCCGAGGCCCGGCGGGGGCTGGGCCTGCTCGGGGCGAGCGAGGGCTGCGGGCCGGGGCTCGCCCGCTGCTTCGCGCCGGGCGCGGTGCCGCCGACCCGGCTCGAGGGCGATGCGACCGCCACCGTGCTGCGCGCCGCCGCCTATGGCGAATGGCGGCCCGTCCCCAGGCTCACCCTCGCGCTCGAGCTGCGCGGCCAGCACAGCGCGCATCCCTTGCTCAGCTTCGAGGAATTCTCGGCCGGCAATTACACGATCGGGCGCGGCTACGATCCCGGCACGCTGCTCGGCGAGAGCGGCATCGGCCTGCAGGCCGAGCTGCGCTACGGCCGCATCTTCCCCGACCGCGCCGATCAGCTCGTCGCCGAGCCCTATCTCTTCTACGACCATGCCTGGGTGTGGAACGAGGATCGGCTGTTCGTGATCCCGGGCCAGCAGCTGAGCGCGGTCGGCGGCGGCGTCCGCGCCGTCTATGGCGACCGCTTCCGCCTCGACGTCCTGCTCGCCGTGCCGCTCGAGCGCGCCGGCCTGCAGGCCCGCCGCGGCGACCCCCGCCTGCTCGTCTCGTTCACCACCCGCCTCTGGCCTTGGAGGTCCCGATGATCGCCCCTCTGCGCCCCGCTTTGATGCTCGGCTGCGCGCTCGGCGCCCTTTGCCTCGGCGCCCGCGCCGACGCGCAGGCGTTCAACGCCGATCCGACCACCTCGGCCGGTGCGGTCAGTTACGATCGCGCCACGCCCGGCGTCGAGACGATCACCATCGACTCGCCGACCGCGATCATCAACTGGGTGCCGAACGTGGCCGGCAATCCGATCATCTTCCTTCCCTTCGGCAACACCGCCACCTTCACCAACGGCTCCGTCGTTCAGGACTTCGTCGTGCTCAACCGGATCATGGCCAATGCCCCGATCCGTTTCGACGGCACCGTGATCAGCCAGATCCAGGATTTCGCGATCGGCACCACCAACATCGGCGGCACGGTGATCTTCTCGAGCCCCGGCGGAATCATCCTCGGCCCGACCGCGGTCTTCGACGTCGGCAATCTGGTGCTGACCAGCCTCAACG
Organism: uncultured Alphaproteobacteria bacterium; assembly: GCA_963826805.1. Taxonomy (GTDB): domain Bacteria; phylum Pseudomonadota; class Alphaproteobacteria; order Sphingomonadales; family Sphingomonadaceae; genus Allosphingosinicella. The sequence goes on along the minus strand of CAWGYE010000005.1, from coordinate 1,000,491 downwards.
TCGTCGACGACGGCGCCGGCAATTTCTACGATCCCGCAGCGCAATCGCTGCAGTTCCAGCTCGGCGGCATTCCCGGCGGCTTCGTGCTGACCATGGCCGGGGCGCAGATCAACGCGCTCAACGAGGGCAGCTTCGTCGCCATCGTCTCGCCGCAGATCGTCCATGGCGGCGCGATCCGGGTCAACGGCTCGGCCGCCTTCATCGCCGGCGAGCAGGTCCAGATGAACGTCAACCAGGGCCTGTTCGACATCATCATCAAAACCGGCACCGACCGGGTGACGCCGATCATCCACACCGGCTCGACCACCGGGCCGGCCAGCACCGCTCTGGGCGACAATCACGGCATCTTCCTGGTCGCGATGCCCAAGAACCAGGCGATCACCGCCATCCTCCAGGGCAATGTTGGCTTCGACGCCGCGGTCGACGCCGCCATCGAGAACGGGGTGGTGGTGCTCTCCGCCGGGTTCAACGTCGCCGGCGGACAGGTCGACCGGTTCGGCGATTTCGGCTCCGGGCCGGTGCCCGGCGTCGCCGCCAATTTCGAGATTCGGGGCGGCACCATCACCTCGGACCTGTTCGGCTTCGCGGTGACCGACATGCTGGCCAGCGGCATGGCCACCGGCAGCCTCGCCTTCAGTCAGGACGTCAGCCTGTTCGCCGGGCGCCGCGCGCACCTGTTCGCCGGCGCCAACCAGACCGTCACCGTCGGCGGCAATGCGCTGGTGTCGGCGGCTCAGACCCGCTCGGCCGACCCGACCCTGTTCGATTTCATCGGCGGCGAGGCGCTGATCTTCGCCAATCAGGGCGGCGCGCTCACCATCGCCGGCAATGCCACGGTCGACGCCAGCGCCGTCGGCCGAGTCGATGTCGTCAACAGCCGCGCCGGCAACGGTACCGGCGGCACCGCCGGCATCCGCGCCGACGCCGGTACCGTCCAGATCGCCGGCGACGTCACCTTGCTCGCGACCGGCGAGGGCGGAAAGCTCGATTTGTTCCCCGATCAGGGCGGCACAGGTCAGGGCGGCACCGCTTCGGTCCAGGGCCTCAACGGCGGCACGCTGACGCTCGGCGGCACGCTCGGCGCCAACGCCAGCGGCACCGCCAGCCGGCAGAGCGGCGCCGTCGCCGGTCCCGGTGCGCCCGGCATCGGCGGCACCGTCTCGGTCGGCGCCGCGAGCGGCAGCAGCGTCACCATCACCGGCGCCACGACGCTGACCAGCAACGGCATCGGCGGCGAGGTCCTTGCCGGCGCCGGCAACGTCGCCGGGCTCGGCCAGGGCGGCACCGTCACCATCCTCTCGGGCGGCACGCTCGCCTTCGGCGGCGCGCTCGGCGTCACCGCCACCGGCACCGGCGGCGCGGGCCCGGGCGGCGGCGCCGCGACCGGCGGCACCGTCAATATCGAGGCGACGGGCGGCCAGATCCTGCTCCCCGCGACGACCGCGATCGACGCCGCCGCCACCGGCGGCATCGCCCAGCCGGGCGGCGCCGGCGGCAGCGCCACAGGCGGCAACGTCGCCCTCATCGCCCGCAGCGGCGCCAATGCCTCCCTGATCGGCGGCGGCGCGGTCAACGTCTCCGTGCTCGGGCAGGGCGGCACCAGCGCCGCCGCCGCCGGCATGGCCGCCGGCCCGGGCGGCGACGGCCGCGGCGGCACGGTGCGGATGCTCGCCGAGTCGGGCAACGGCACGCTTCAGCTCGGCGCGGTCGGCATCCTTGCCGGCGGAGCGGGCGGCACCGGCGGCGAATCCGATCTCGCCGATCAGGGCGGCGACGGCGGCGACGGCTTCGGCGGCGACGTCCAGCTCGGCACCGTCGCCGGCCCGGCGGTTCCCACTCCCACCGGGAGCGCCACCTTCGCCAGCGTCAATGCCGCCGCGAACGGCACCGGGGGCAGCGGCGGCGTCGGGGGCGGCGCCGGCGGCAACGGCAATGGCGGCCGGGTGGCGCTGGTCGCGACCGGCGCGACGGCCACGATCGCCGGCACCGCGACGCTCGGCGCGAACGCTAGCGGCGGCGCGGGCGGCGATCCCGGCCTGGGCGGCGGCGCCGCGGGCGCGCAGGGCGCGGCGGACGGCGGCGAAGTCCGGCTCGACGCGGCCGCCTTCGGCGCCTCGCCCGGCACGCTCGCCGCGGGCACCGTCACCGGCACCGCCTCGGCGACCGGCGCGCCGGGCGCCGGCAACAGCCCGGGCGAGTGGCACGTCACCGCCGCCGGCGGCGGCGCGGTCAACGTGCAGACCCTGACCCTCACCGCCCAGGCCAGCGGCACCCCCGCCGTCCGCCCCTTCTCGAGCCTGGAGGCGCCAGGCGGGACGATCAACGTGCAGACGGCCCAGCTCACCACGCCGGGCGAGATCCGGGTGATCGCCGACGGCGCGGGCCGGATCGCCGGCGGGACCTTCAGCCTCGACGCCGGCGACGACGTCACCGTCAGCCACAGCAATCGCGGCGCGAACTTCACCATCGACGTCGCGGCGCTCGACATAGAGGGCGACAATGTCACCGTCGGGGAGGGAAGCGCATCGCGCGCCGCGGGCCTGCTCGACATCGCCGCTTTGGGCAATGTCACGGTCGGCGGCCTGCTCGACGGGCAGGACATCGTGATCACCGGAGCCGCCATCGACGTCGCCGCGAGCGGCGGCATCGGCAGCGCAGCCGCGACCGACAGCGTCGACATCCAGGTCACCGGCAACGCGGCCGTGGCCGGGCAGGTCCTCGGCCGCGACATCCTGCTCGACGCCGCCGCGATCGGGGTCGCCGCCGGCGGCGCGGTCGGCGGGGCCGCCACCGACCGGGCCGAGCTCAACGCCGCCGGCAATGCGACGGTGGACGGGGCAGTGCTCGGGGGCGACGTGGTGATCAGGGCCGGCGGCCTCGCCGTGGGCGGCACCGGCGCGATCGGCAGCGCCACGACCACCGACAGTGTCGACATCCAGGTCACCGGCAACGCCGCCGTCGCCGGGCAGATCCTCGGCCGCGACATCCTGCTCAACGCCGCCGCGATCAACGTCGCGGCGACTGGCGTGATCGGCGGCGGCGCCACCGACCTCGCCGATTTGCGCGCGGTCGGCAATCTGGGCGTGGCGGGGCGGGTGCTCGGCCGCACGATCCGGCTCGCCTCCGCCGACATCGACATCGGCGCCACCGGCGCGATCGGCGATGCCGGCACCCAGCTCGTCGAGCTGCTGCCGGGCGCCACCGGGCAGACGGTGGTGCTCGGCGGCGCCGCGCAGGGGCCCGGCTACACGCTCGGCAATGCCGAGGCGGGCCGGATCCGCGCCGGCACGCTGCGCCTCGTCGCCCCGCCGCTCGCCGGGGCGACCGCGCTGGTCGTGCGCGACCTCACCCTGAACGGCGGCGGCGCCGCGACCGGGATCGGCCTGCTCGACCTCGTCACCCAGGGCGTCGCCCGGATCGAGGGCGCGCTGCTGCTCGCCAATGCCGCCGCCGGCAACGGCATCGCCGTCACCGCGACCCAGCGGCTGGAGGTGGTGACGCCGGCGGCGAGCATTCGCGTGCGCGACGGCGCCGGCGCCCCGGCCGGCACGCTGACGCTCGCCTCGAACAACATCTGGGTCGCCTCGCAGGCGATCATCGACCGGCTGCTCGCCGACCCCGATTATGCCGGGCGCGACGACGACCTCATCGACAATGACGGGGTCGACGCGCCGCGCGGCTATGTCGAGGCGGGCGGCGTGACGCTCGCCACCGCCGGCACCCTGTTCGTGCAGAACAGCACCGGCGCCACCGGCGCGTTCCTCACCGGCACCGATTTCGGCGGCATCACCGTCGGGGCGGGCGGGCTTGCCGTCCAGTCGGGGGGCACGCCCGCCACGGTCACCATCTTCGGCCGCCGGCTCAACGCCGACGGCAGCTTCACCACCGGCGACGCCTTCTTCGCAACGGTGAACTTCACCGCCGCCGGCGGGCCGCTCACGGCCGGCTATACCGGCGGCTCGACGCTCAATACCTGCATCATCGTCACCGGCCAGTGCCCCTCGCGGCTGCCGCCGAACACCGGTCCGAGCGGCCGCGACCCGACCATCGGGCCGACCGGCGGCTCGGTGGCGATCCCGCTGGCCGGGGCCGACGACGACGAGCTGGTCGACAGCAGCTTCGCCAGCGACCCGCTGATCGAGGAGCCGGTGACCAGCGGCGGCGAATCGAGCCTGTGGGAATGCGACCGGGACGAGGACGGGGACTGCGATGACCAGGATGATTAGCGCGCTCGGCCTCGCTGCGCTGGCGCTCGCCGCGGCCGCGGCCGCGGCGCAGGCGCCGCCGGTCAGCACCCGGCCGAGCTTCCGCATCGGCAGCGGCGGCACCGCGCTCTGCACCGCCCAGTCGCAGCTGCGGGACCCCGCCCTCGGCGACATGTTCGACCAGGCCTACGCGATCACCTGCCGCGACGCCGCGGCGCCGGTCGGGCGCCTCTACGCGCTGCGCCTGCGCGGCGGCGACCCGGCGGCGCGGCTCGCCGCGCTGCGGGCGGGGCAGGCGCGGTGCGAGGCCGGCCCGGCGGCCACGATCGAGGGCCTGGGCGCGGTCGAGACGCTGGACTGCCGGCTCGATCAGACCGGCGCCGGCTACCGCGTCTATGCGCGGCGCGGCGGCCGCACGCTCTACGTCGCCGAAGGCCTCGCCGGCTATGACAGCGCGCTCCGGCTCGGCCTGCGCAGCCTCGTCGCCGACCGCGAGGTCGAGGGCGAGGTCTCGATCGCCACCACCGGCGCCGGCGATCCGGCCGCCTTCGCCCGCGCCCAGGCCGGCACGCTCGACCGGCAGCGCGCGCTGGCCGAGGCCTATCGCCGCAACAATGCCGGCGACTATGCCGAGGCCTCCGAATTCTTCGCCGCGCTGAGCCAGCGCGAGGACGGCGCGGCGGCGCGGGCCGAGCCGCTGCTCAACGAGGCGCTGCAGAAATCCAATCTCGGCCACCATGGCGAGGCGGATGCGCTGTTCGCCCGCGCCGCGGAGATGGCCGGCGCCGATCCGGTCACCGCGCGCCGGCTGCGCAACTACCGGGCGATGCACCTGCTGAACCGGGGCCTCCCCGCCGAGGCGCTGGCGGAGCTGGACCGGCCGATGCCGGCGATGGCGGGCTCGGGCGCGGTCCGCGAGCTGGTCATCGACCGGCGCACCGCCGGGCGGCTCAGCGCCGAATCGCCCGGCGCAGCCCGGCTGCGCGGCCCGGAGGGGCTCACCGAGGAGGACAAGGCCCAGGTGCTCGACGGCCAGGCGCAGCAATTGCGCGGCACCGTCTTCCGCCTGCAGGGCCGCGACGCCGAGGCCGCTGCGCCGTTCAACCGGGCGCTCGCCGAGCTCATTGCGATCCGCGGCGGCCGGATCGCGGCGACTTTGTGGCTGCGGGCGCAGATCCACGGCGAGCTCGCCAGCCTCGCCGAGGCGCGCGGCGACCGGCAGGAGGCCGAGCGCCAGCATCTGACCGGGATCGGCCTGCTCGAGACCAATTATCCCGGCTCGTCCGCGCTCTCCGGCGCGAGGGGGCGGCTGGCCGGCTATTATGCGCGCGCCGGGCGGGCCGGGGAGGCGCTGGCCCTGTTCCGCGGCATCGTCGAGGCGAATGCCGACAATAGCGACGCCTCGCCCGCGCTGCGCCGCGTGCTGGAGCCCTATTTCGCCTTGCTGGTCGGGCCCGAAGCCCCGGAAAGCGCGGTGGCCGACCTGTTCGCCGCCAGCCAGGTCATGGTCCGGCCCGGCGTCGCCCAGACCCAGGCGGTGCTGGCGCGCGAGCTGTCCGGCGGCAGCGACGAGGCGGCGCGGCTGTTCCGCCAGTCGGTGACGCTGACCCGCGACATCGAGCGCGGCCGGGTCGAGCTGGCGAGGCTCGAGGCGAGCGACACGCCGAGCGCGGCCGGAGCGGCCCGGATCGCCGAATTGCAGGGGCTGCTCGCCGGCTGGCGGCAGGACCAGGTCGCGACCCAGGCGCAGCTCGCCAGCTATCCGCGCTACCGCGTCGTCTCGAGCGGGGTGCTCGCCCTCGCCGACCTGCAGCGCCTGCTCCGCCCCGGCGAGGCCTATTACAAGATGCTGGTGGTCGGCGGCGATGCTTATGCGGTCTATGCGACCGCGTCGTCGGCCCGCGCCTTCCGGATCGACGCGCAGCCGGCCGCGCTGGAGCGCCAGGTGGACGCCCTGCGCGCGACCATCTCGCGCGTCGAGGAGGGCCGGCTGCTCACCTATCCGTTCGATCTCGAGGCCGCGCACGCGCTCTACCTGAGCCTGTTCGGGCCGGTGGCCGCAGAGCTGGCCGAGGTGCGCCACCTCATCTTCGAGCCGGACGGCGCGATGCTGCGGCTGCCGCCCAACCTGCTGGTCACGGACCGTGCCGGCATCCTCGCCTACCGCGCCCGGATCGCCGCCGACCGACGCGCCGACGGCTTCGATTTCCGCGGCGTCGCCTGGCTCGGGCGGGACCGCGACATCTCGACCGCGGTCTCGGCCCGCGCCTTCCGCGACGTCCGCCAGGCGCCGCCGAGCCGGGCTCGCGCCGAATATCTGGGCTTCGGCGAGAACGAGCCGGTGCCGGGCTATTACCTGCCCGCCGAGGGCGGCCGCGGCCGCCCCTTCGCCATGCAGCCCGGCTGCACCTGGTCGCTCGCCGCCTGGGGCCGGCCGATCTCGGCCAAGGAGCTGGTCACCGCCGGCGCCGCTCTGGGCGCCGGCCGGCCCGGCGCGGCCGAGATCGTCACCGGCGCGGCCTTCACCGATACGGCGATCACCGCGCGCCGCGACCTTGCCGATTATCGCATCCTCCATTTCGCCACCCACGGCCTGGTGCTGCCGCCCCGGCCCGAATGCCCGGCGCGGCCGGCCCTGCTCACCAGCTTCGGCGGCGACGGTTCGGACGGCCTGCTCAGCTTCGGCGAGATTTTCGACCTTCGGCTCGACGCCGACATCGTCATCCTCTCCGCCTGCGACACGGCGGCGCGCGCAAGCACCGCCGCGACCCGCGAGGCCGGCCTTTCCGGCAGCGGCGAATATGCGCTGGACGGGCTGGTCCGCGCCTTCGTCGGCGCCGGCGGCCGGATGGTGATCGCCAGCCACTGGCCGGTGCCCGACGATTATGACGCGACCGAGCGGCTGATCTCGGGCCTGTTCGCGGCGCGCGCCCGGCACCGGCGCGGCGGGGGCGCTGCGCCGCGCCCAGCAGGCGCTGATGGACGAAGCCGACACCTCCCATCCTTATTACTGGTCCGGCTTCGCGGTCGTCGGCGACGGCGCCGCGCCCGTGGTCCGCGAGCCGGGGCCGATCCGCAGTGCCGGCAATTGAACCTTATCCGTAATGAATCGTTCGAAGCGGGCTGTCGATCCTTTTTGGCGAGCGGGGTTTATTGAACGAAACGCGCATCTTAGCCGCTGCAATCGCCGGGGGCGTCTTGGCCGCGCCGCTGGCCGCGCAGCCGCAGCCGGCATCCGCCGACCCGCCCGAAACCGAGCAGAGCGCGGAGCCGATCGTCCCCGACAGCCAGTTCGAGGAGGCGCTGCCGCCGCTCGACCCGGCGCCTGCCGAGCCGGACGAGCAGCCCGATCCGAACGCGCCGCCCTTTCCGCCCGTGCCCGGCCCGGTCGAGGACGCGCCGCTCGGCGACCCAGCGCTCACCGAGCCGCTGCCGCCGCTCTCGACCTTCGACGTGCAGCCCGTCGCCGAGGCCGGCGACGCGCAGGACGAGGGCGAGGAGGCGCCGCCGGTCCGCTACACCCTCGTGGTCGCTCGGCATGGAAGAGACCGATCTGGAGGGCCGCTTCCGCGACCTCTCCGCGCTCGAGGATGCCGAGGGCGAGGCGGTCAACGGCGCGATGATCGCCGCCCGCGCCGAGGAGGACGAGGCGATGGCCGTCCGCCTGCTCCGCTCCGAAGGCTATTATGACGCGGCCGCCAGCGCGGCGATCGAGCAGCTGCCGGAGCCGGGCCGGCTCCGGGTCACCATCACCGTCGCGCCGGGCAACCGCTACAATTTCGGCGCGATCGCGGTGTCCGGCCCCGATACCGAGCCGCCCGGCATGCCGCGCAGCTTCCTGCCGCTCGAGCCCGGGGCACCGATCCGCGCGGTCGACGTCGAGGCGGCCGAGGCGAACGTGCTGCTGCGCCTGCCGCAGCAGGGCTATCCCTTCCCCGAGATCGGCCTGCGCGACATCGTCCTCGATCCCGCCACCCGGACCGGCGACTACACCCTGCCGGTGACGCCGGGGCCGCTGGCGCGCTTCGCCGGCTTCACCACCGAGGGCGACCTCGCCTTCGACGCAAGCCATGTCGGCGTGCTCGCCCGCTTCCGCCGCGGCGAGCTCTACGACCGCCGCAGGGTCGACGACCTCCGCGAAGCGATGGTCGCGACCCGCCTGTTCAGCACGGTCTCGGCCGAGCCGGTGCTGACCGGCGAGACGGCCGAGGACGGCACCCAATATGTCAACATCCTGGTCCGCCAGGACGCCGGCCCGGCGCGCTCGCTCGACGCCTCGCGCCGGCTACGGCACCGGCGAGGGCTTCCGGCTCGAAGGCGCCTGGGAGCATCGCAACCTGTTCCCGCCCGAGGGCGCGTTGCGCATCGCCGCGATCGCCGGCACCGCCGAGCAGAACCTCTCGATCCGCTTCCGGCGCAACAATTGGGGCAAGCGCGACCGCGCGCTGCTGCTCCAGTTCGACATCGGCGCACGCGATTTCGAGGCCTTCCAGGGCTATACGGCCCGGCTCTACGGCCTCATCTCGCGCGAATCGACGCCGATCTGGCAGAAGCGCTGGACCTACGCCTATGGCGCGGAGATTCTCGCCACCAACGAGAATCGCGTCGGGCGGGCCCGCATTTCGCTCTCCGACGCCTATTTCATCGGCGGCCTCATCGGCCAGATCGGCCATGATCGCTCGAACAGCCTGCTCGACCCGACCCGCGGCTTCCGCCTGCTCGCCCGGGTCAACCCGGAGACCTCGCTCCGCGACGGCACCGACATCTACATCCGCAACCTCGTCGAAGGCAGCATCTATTATCCGGTCGGCGAGAATTTCGTGCTCGCCGGCCGGGCGCGGTTCGGCTCGATCTTCGGCATCCCGCGCGATGCGCTCGCGCCGTCGCGGCGTTTCTACGCGGGCGGCGGCGGCTCGGTGCGCGGTTACGGCTTCCAGGAGCTGGGACCGCGGGAAATTCTGCCGAACCCCGACTTCGATCCGCAGAACCCCGATGATAAGCCGGCCACGATCGCGGTGCCGCTTGGCGGGCGCAGTCTGGTCGAATTCGCGATCGAGGGCCGCTACCGCTTCGGCAATTACGGCGTGGTCGCCTTCGTCGATGCCGGCCAGGTCTACGAGGCCGAATATCCCACCTTCGATTCGATGCGCTTCGGAGTCGGCGTCGGCGGCAGGGTCTACACCAATTTCGGTCCCGTCCGGATCGACATCGCAACCCCGATCGGCCGCCGGCAGGGCGAATCGCTGATCAACATCTACGTCTCGATCGGGCAGGCCTTCTGATGGCGGGGAAGGCGATCATCGTGCGCCGCCGCCACCCGGCCGTCACCGTCGCCCGCTGGGCGGCGGCGCTGCTGTTCGGCGTCGTGCTGCTGCTCGGCGCCTTCCTGCTGTGGCTGAACACCGATCCGGGCCGGCGCTTCCTGGTCCGCCAGATCAACGCCTTCGAGACGGTGTCGGGGCTGCAGGTCGACGTCGAGCGGATCGAGGGCTCGGTGTTCGGCGAGCTGACCCTGCACGGGCTGACGCTCGCCGACCCGCAGGGCGTCTTCTTCCGCGCGCCGACGGCGGAGCTCGACTACCGGCCGTTCGCCTATCTGCGCAACCATATCGACATCCGCTCGCTCAATATCCCAGCGGCGCGGCTGAGCCGCCTGCCGGGGCTGCGGCCCGGCGACCCCGACGCGCCGCTGCTGCCCGACATCGAGGTCGACGTCGGCCGGTTCAGCATCGGCCGGCTCACCGTCGATCCGGCGGTGACCAGAAGGCCGCACCTGGTCTCGCTGGACGGGCGGGTGCGGATCGACGACGGCCGCGCCGAGCTGGCGCTGGACGCGGGCACGATCCCCGCCGCGGGCTTCGCCGGCGGCGACCGGCTGGCCCTGCGCCTCGACGCGGTGCCGGCGGAGAACCGGCTCGCCATCGGCCTCCTGGCGCGCGGACCCGGCGACGGCTTCATCGCCGGCCTGATCGGCACCGACCGGGCGGTCGCCGCCCATGTCGGCGGGCGCGGCGACTGGGCGAGTTGGCGGGGCCGGGCGCTCGCCACCCTCGGCGGGCAGGGGCTCGCCAACCTCGCCATCGCGGGGCGCGACGGGACCTTCACGGTGACCGGGCCGGTGCGGGCGAACCTGATCCTCACCGGCCCGGCGCAGCGGCTCGCCGACCCGCTGGTCCAGCTGAACCTCGTCTCGACCTTCGAGCAGCGCCGCGCCGATCTGAGACTGCGCGCCTACAGCCGCTCCGCCGCCGTCGCCGCCGAGGGCCTGGTGGATTTCGGGGCGAACCGCTTCCAGGACCTGCGCGTCGCCGCCCGCCTCATGCGGCCCGGCGCGATCGCGCCCGATCTGTCCGGGCGCGACGTGCGGCTGGCGCTGCTGCTCAGCGGGCCGTTCGCGACGCCCGGCGTCGCCTACCGGCTCGAAGCCGCCAGCCTCAGCTTCGGCGGCGCCACCATCGAGGGCCTGCGCGCCACCGGCAGCGCCCGCGTCCGCGCCGAGGACATCGTCATCCCGGTCGCGGCCCGCGCCAGCCGCATCCTCGGCTTCGACGCAGTGGCCGGCGGCACGCTGACGGGCGTCACCATGAACGGCCAGATCGGCGTCGCCGGCACCCGGCTGGTCTCGGACAATCTGATGCTGCGCTCGGACCGGGTGAATGCGCGCGTGGCGCTCGCCTTCGACCTCGCCGAGGGCCGCTACCTCGCCGCGCTGCAGGGGCGGGTCGACAATTATCTGGTGGCGGGCGTCGGCCTGTTCGACGTCACCACCGACCTCGACATGACTTCGGGGCCGGCGGGCTTCGGCCTCACCGGCCGGGTCGCGGCGCGCAGCCGGCGGATCGACAACCAGATGGTGCGCGACCTGCTGGGCGGGGTCGCGACGATCAGCGCGCGGGTGGCGATGGAGCCTTCCGGGCTGGTCCGCGTCGCCAACATCCTGGTCGCGGCGCCCTCGCTCAACGTGGCGTCGGGCGGCGGCACCTACCGGCCGAACGGCGCCATCGATCTGCACCTGAACGGCGTCAGCCGCCGCTACGGACCTCTCGTCGTTCACGTCACCGGCTCGGCGCGCGCGCCGCTCATCGCGATCGAGGCCACCGGGCCGGGCTATGGCCTGCGCGGCGTGCATGCCACCGTCCGGGCGACCCCGCAGGGCTGGGCGATCGAAGCGATCGGCGAGTCGGCCTATGGGCAGTTCAGCGCCGACGTGGTGGTGCTGTCGAACCGCGGGCCGCTGACCATCGACGTCAGGCGCCTCACCTTCGCCGGCGTGAATTTCGTCGGCCGGCTCGTCCAGACCCGGGCCGGGCCGTTCGCGGGCGTGCTGACCCTGACCGGGCAGGGCCTGGCGGGCCGCGTCCGCCTCAGCGCCGCCGGACCCTATCAAAGGCTCGACATCGCCGCTTCCGCCAATGGCGCGAGCACGCCGGGCGACGTGCCGATCACCATCCAGCGCGGGCTGGTGCGGGCGACCGTCGTGCTCGGGCCGGAGCTCACCCATCCCGCCACCACGATCGTCGGCGACCTCCAGCTCGCCGGCCTCAGCAGCGGCGACCTGCTCGTCGAGCGCGCCCGGCTCAGGGTCAATCTGCGCGGCGGCCTCGGGCCCGCCGAGCTGCTCGCCCAAGGCCGGCGCGGAGTGCCGTTCCGCGTCGCCGCCAGCGCCGACGTCGCGCGGGTCGACGACAGCGATGAAGAAGAGGCGACGGTGATCCGCGCCGCGATGCGGGGCCACATCAACAATATCGGCTTCCGCTTCGCCCAGCCGGCGCAGATCTTCAAGGAGCCGGACGGCTGGCGCCTGGCGCCGGTGACGGTGGCGCTGGAGCGGGGCCGCATCCGGCTGGCCGGGCGCTGGGGCGACGGGCTGGTCGTCCAGTCGCGGCTCGACGGCTTCGACCTGTCCATGCTCAACGCCTTCTCGCCCGGGCTCGGCCTCGGCGGCCAGGCGAGCGGCAGCCTCGACTTCGCGCAAGCCCGCGGCGACAGCTTCCCGCGCGCCGAGGCGCGGCTCACCATCGCCAACTTCACCCGCACCGGCATCGCGGTGCGCTCGACCCCGGTCAACATCGCGCTCGCCGGCAATCTGCGGCCCGAAGGCGGCGCGCTCGCCGCGATCATCCGCCGCGGCGCGGTGATCGGCCGGGTGCAGGCGCGGCTGCAGCCGCTGGGGCCGGCCGCCGGCTCATGGGTCACCCGCCTGCTCGCCGCGCCGCTCACCGGCGGCATCCGCTACAACGGCCCGGCCGACGTGCCGATGTCGTTCGCCAACCTGCCCGGGCACCAGCTGACCGGCCCGATCGGCATCGCCGCGGACTTCAGCGGCCGCGTGCAGACTCCGCAATTCACCGGCGTCGTCCGCGCCAACAACCTCACCTATGTCAACGAGACCTACGGCACGCGGATCACCAACCTCGCGATCAACGGCCGCTTCGACGGCGCGCGGATCGAGATCGTCTCGCTGTCGGGCCGGGCCGGCGACGGCACCATCCAGGGCCGCGGCAGCATCGGCCTCGCCTCGGCCGCGGGCTTCCCGATCGACCTCAGGCTCGAGTTCCAGAACGCCCGCCTCGCGCGTAGCGACGATCTCGGCGCGGTCGCAACCGGCAACCTCGCCATCGTCAACGACAGGAGCGGCGCCTCGATCACCGGCGAGCTCGAGCTCGGCGAGGCCCGCTACCAGATCGTCCGCCAGGCCTCGGCCGAGGTGCCGCAACTGGCCGGGGTGCGCCGCCGCGGCGAGCCGCTGCCGGCGCCGGGCGCCGAGCGGGCCGACGCGGGCGTGCCGAGCATCTGGCGGCTCGACATCCGTTTGAATGCCGACAATCGCGTGTTCGTCTCCGGCATGGGCATGGAATCGGAATGGCAGGCGCGCCTGCGCGTGCGCGGCACCACCGCGACGCCCGAGCTGGAGGGCCAGGTCGAGCTGATCCGCGGCACCCTGAGCCTCGCCGGCCGCCGCTTCCGGCTCGAGCGCGGCCTGGTCAGCTTCCTCGGCGACCGGCCGCCCAACCCGCAGATCGACCTCGTCGCGACCAGCGACATCGAGCAGGTCGAGGTCGGCATCAACGTCACCGGACGCGCGAACAACCCGCAGATCGCCTTCACCTCCTCGCCGGCGCTGCCGCAGGACGAGGTGGTCGCACGCATCCTGTTCGGCAGCTCGGTGACCCAGATCTCGGCGCTGCAGGCGGTCCAGCTCGCCGCCTCGCTGAATTCGCTGCGCGGCAGCGGCGGCGGCCTCAATCCGCTCGGCCGCCTCCGCTCGGCGACCGGCATCGACAGGTTGCGCCTCGTCGACGCCGACACCGCCACCGGCCGGGGCACCGCGGTCGCCGCCGGCATGTACCTTAGCGACGACATCTATGTGGAGATCATCACCGACGCCAAGGGCTTCACCGCGACCCAGCTCGAAATCTCGCTGTCGCGGACGCTGTCGCTGCTCTCCCAGTTCGGCTCGCACAGCGGCACCAACGTCAACATCCGCTACAATAGGGATTATTGAGCCGGGACGCGCAGGCTCAGCAGATCGTCGGTGACGGTCATCGTGAAGGCAGGGAGATTGCCCGGCGGGGTTTCGGCGATGGCGTCGACGAAGGCGGCGCGGGTCTCCGGGTCGTCATAGGCCATGCGCCGGTCGAACGCCCGCTGCCAGCTCGCCTCGTCGGGCCATTCGGCATAAGCGACGAAGCGGCCGTCGCGCTCGCGGTGCAGCCGCGATCCGTAGCTGCCGTAGATGCGGGTGATATGCTCGGTCCCCCGCCGCCAGGCGGCGCGGAACTGCTCCTCCTTGCCGGGATGCACCCGCCACCAATAGACCGCGACGAACATCGGCGCCTCCTCGAGGATCCCATCAACAAGGGAAATCATGCACTTGCCTGCGCAATAGGGTCGCAGCTTCAAAATTTGCGCGCGCCGCCATCTTTCGCCCGCGGGTCGTCATGCTCGCTGTCCCGGCCTGGAGTCTAGGCGGCGCCCGCAAGCCTGGGGCAAGGATGCACGTCGGCGCCCGCGAAGCAAAAGGCTGCCCAGCGAAACGGGTGTGCCGTCGCCGGATTTGCCAGCGCCCTGCGTTGGGCCAGGGCCAGGGCCTCCGCGGGCCGTGCTTCCGGGCTGGAGAGCAATGCCTCGTAGAACCAGTCCATCAAGATGCGCGTGCTCATGTCGGGAACCTTCCACAAGGAGGAGAGAACGGAGCATGCGCCCGCGATGAAGAAGCCGTTGGTGAGGCCGATCAGGCTGTCGGGGTGGCGGAACCCAAGGCCTGACTGGCAGGCGCTCAGGACCGTCAATCCGCTGCGACAGCCTCGGTCGTTCCGCAGCAGGTCTTGAACGCTCAAGACGCCGTCCGCCAGGGCGACGAACGACCGTTCGGGCTGCTCCATGTCGAGGACCCCGTGCGTCGCCAGGTGCAGGACGGCAAAACCGGCACGGGCCGGCGCGACGCCGTCATGGAGCCGGCTCAGCGTTTGCTTGGAGGCTTCGGCTCCCTGGATCGACACGGCCCCGAGCCGGTCTGCTATCAGCTTCGCCTCGTCCGCCGCGCCTGGGAGGGGGGCCAGCACGATCCCCTCTTCGTTCAGCGCGGAGAAGTCGGGATTGCCGATCACAAGCGGGGGCGAATCGCCATGGCTGTCGATGGTTCGCTTGCATAGCCCCCAGGCGGAGACGCAAGGCCAATAGGAGATGTCGAGCTCCTCTACGAGATACCGGCCGTTCAGGATCAGGCAGCAGAACGGAATCATGTCCAGCTCGGCGTCCGGTATGATCACGAGGCGCTTGGTCCGGGACTTCGCGAGCGCTTCGCGTATGGAGTCCGGGATCAACTGGACCGCAAGCTGTTCCAGCGTCCGATCGACCGGCGACGCGTCGTCGGTATTTCGGAAGAAGTCGTCCAGCGCCCCTCTCAGAAGATCCTTCTCGTCGGCACCGTATGGCAGATGAGCCATCAGCGTCTGAAGCGCTCCTCTGGGGCGTGGGAGGCTTTCGGAGAGGATCGTTCCGTCCGGTTGAACGAGCCATGCATGCAGCCTCGTGTCGTCGGCGAAGAACGCCAGGAGCGCGGCTTCCGCGTCCGCGGCTGCTTTCCGGATCGCGTCGAGGCTGGCCGGCACGACCTCACCGATCGAGCCTGAGAAATCGCGCCGCAACACCACGGCTTCGATAAAGTGCGATCGCCCCATCCAGTCGGCAAGCGCCCGCGAGCGACTTGCCTCCCAGAGGGCAAGCGCGCTCTCGTCCGCGCCGAGCGCGAGGGCAATGGACACCTGGTCGCGGCCGATGGCGGAAGTGAGGATGGCAACCTTATAGGACAAGTTGTGCCCGAAGGCTCCTCCAGCCATCACCGTTCGTATCCGCAGGCGGTTCATTCGTTCGACGGCGAAGCTGCAGATCGTGAGCAGCGCGTCGCTGGCATGGTCGCGGACGTGCGGCGCAACGGCCCGCCATTGGCTGAGCACCGGCGCCAGCGACGCCCCTCCGTCCGCTTCGCCGGCAAAGTCCTCGCCGATGACGGCCTGCAACACTTGCAGCAGCCCGGCACATGCAAGCGCGCTGTATATGGCCTCAAGCAGCGGGGAATAATTCCGGGTTTCGCCCGCCAGCCGGCTGAGCTCCTCGAAGCACGCGCCGGCGGCGAGTGCAGCGTTCGCTGGGCGATTGGCAGGATCGGGGCCGTGGGCCCCTACGCCCAGGCCCGTGTCCGCGCCCGAGATCAACAGCAGAAGATGCTGCGCGGCCAGCCCCTGAAGACGCCGGGCCCGGTCAGGAGGTTCGGACAATGAGGAGAGGAGCTCCTCAATCGCCGGGAGATGATCGGCGGCGATCTGGTGGATCCGCTGGAGGGTGGCGTCGACGCCCGCGGGCGGTGGTCCATTGGCCTGGGGGGCACCTGCCCCTGTGAATTCCAGCAGGCGCTCGAGCATGAACAGGTTGCCCGCCAGGATGTCCAGCCCCTGCGCGTCGCGGTGGAGCAGCGCCACCTCCAGGCAGAAGCCGTAGCCATTCGCCGCCTCGTCGAAGCGCCCTTCGTGGCGGGCCTGGACGGCATCCTTGCTTATTTGACCCGCCAGCGCCAGCAAAGCAGGCCAGAAGGCCGGCTGCTGCGCAAAATCCTCGGCGAGGGACCCGGCTCTCCGCCCCGCGACATCGATGTCATAAGCGCCGAGCTCGCCTGGAAGCATCGCCAGGTACGTCCGTCCGCCGAGCGTCGCCGAGACGAACGTCACGCCCGGCGTATCGGCCCGGATCCTGTCCAATTCCCTCGGAAAATCGGGATCGTCGGAATAGGCGAGCTCCACCATCATTCGCCTCCCTGGGCCTCACACGAAGCGAATATCCCTAGGTCAGCCCGATGCGAACGGACTCGTCGTCGAGGAGCTGGGCTTGACGAACCAGGAACTCGATCGTGTCGAGCGGAGTGTCGGCAGGAATTTCGACGCGCCCTCCCTTCGAGCCCTGCACCACGATCTTGCGCTCGGCCTTGCCTTTGGCGGCGGCCATCATTGCTCCGATGATCCCGGTCACCACCGTGCTGACCGCGCTTACGGCGGCAACGAGCACGGCTGCCGCGAGCGCCCGCCCCTGATCCTCATCCGGCACGAACTCAACCAGGCTGCCTTGAGTAGCCAGGTGAGACTCGACAGCAATCTTAAGGTCGGCCGCAGACATGACCTCGGGATCGGCAGCGATGAGCACTTTAGGCACCCGAATCTCCCTCGCCTGGCGTTAAAGCCCGAAACATTCAGTACAGCATCTTCTCCCGCTTATGGAAGCTTGGAAGCGGGGAGAGCATGTTTTCGACCGCTGCAGGGTCTGCGCCGTCCTACGCTGATTTTGAAGCGCCTGCTCAAATATTGCAAAATGCGCCGCGTTCCGATGCAAATGCCCCCGATGCAACGGAGCTGACGAGGTGGAAGGGGGTGGTGCCCAGGGGCGGAATTGAACCACCGACACCGTGATTTTCAGTCACGTGCTCTACCAACTGAGCTACCTGGGCGCGTCCCACGGGGTGCGGGAGCAGCGCCTATAGAGGCGCTTAGCCCTCGCTGTCCAGCCCGTCGTCGCGGGGCGCCAGCGCGTCCGGATCGGCGGGCGGGCCGGGCACGCGATAGCCCTCGCCCAGCCAGTTCAGAAGGTCGCGGTCGCGGCAGCCCCGGCTGCAGAACGGCCTGTGCGAGGGGCCGGCGGGCTTGCCGCAGAGCGGGCAGGAGTCAGCGGCGGCTTTCGACATGCCCGGCCGATATGGCGAGGCCGGGCTCCGGCCGCAAGCCGACGGCGCCGCCGACGCGCCGCTCGAGCGCGGCGACATGCGGCGCGATGGCGGCGAGCACCGCCGGGGCGGCCTGGATCGCGACCGGCCCGGTCAGCCGTCCGGCCCGGCGCAGCAGGGCGCGGGCCGCGGCGCCGGCCGGGTCGGCCCGGACCAGCTCCGGGAGCGACGGCCGCTCGCGGCGGCGCACGATCTGCAGGAAGCCGAAGCCGTTGACCGCGGTCCGCTCGAACGGCTGCGGCAGGACGGCATCGACGGCCGCGGCCGCGGCCTGGCGCCGCGCGCGCGGCAGAGTGGGCAGGTCGATGCCGATCGAGCCGCCGATGCCGAAGCGAAGGATCGCCCGCGCGGCGGCGGCTGCGCCCGCTTCGGCCAGCTCAGCCGCCGGCAGCGCGCCGTCGACGTCGAACAGGGTCATCGCCGGGGTCAGGCTCATCCTCAGCGCGCCGCCGTCGAACCCGATCTCGCCGCTCGCCGCCTGCTCGAGCAGCTCGGACCAGCCGGCCTCCTCGAACCGGTCCGGGCCGATGCCGGCCAGCGGCTGCGGATTGCCTATCCGCTCCCTCAACGACGAGCCGGCGCGGGGCGCGAGATCCGTCGGACGTATCCTGGGCGGCTTCGGCCGGCCCGGCTCGGGGATCGCCTCCCGCACGACCTCGGCGGTGAAGGATGCGCCCTCGCCGACCGCCGGCAGCGGCGAGACGATCGCTTCGCCGCCGTCCTGCAAAAGCGCGATCCCGGTGGTGCTGGCGAGCTTCGCCTCGACCACGGCGCCGCAGCGCAGGCCCGGCAACTCGATCGCCGCCTCGAGGATGACGCCATCCGCGACCAGGATCGCGCGATTTTCGCCGATCCCTTCCTCGTAGAGCCACTCAGCCAAGCGGATAGCCGGCCGCGCGCAGCAGGGCGCGGGTCTCGTAGAGCGGCAGGCCGACCACGCCCGAATGCGAGCCGGAGACGGCGCGGACCAGCGCCTCGGCGCGGCCCTGGATGGCGTAGCCGCCGGCCTTGCCGCGCCATTCGCCGCTGGCGAGATAGGCGTCGAGCTCGGCCGGGCCGAGGGGCTTGAAGGTCACGATCGAGGTCGACAGCCGGTGCCGCGCCCGCCCCTCCGTGTCGATCAGGGTGACGGCGCTCAACACGCGGTGGCGCCGGCCCGACAGCAGCGACAGCGCCGCGCGCGCCTCCTCCTCCTGCTCGGCCTTGGGCAGGATGCGCCGCCCGGCTGCGACCACCGTGTCGGCGGCCAGCGTCAGCGCGCCGGGCTCGGCCACCGCCGCCGCCTTTTCGGCCGCCATCCGGCGGGCGTAGCGGTCCGGCGGTTCGCTCCTGCCCGGGGTCTCGTCGATCTCGGCGGGAATGACGGCGTCCGGGATCACTCCGATCCGCGCCAGCAGATCGAGCCGGCGCGGCGAGGCGGAGGCCAGGATCAGCCGCATGGGCCTATTTGAATCGGTAGGTGATCCGACCCTTGGTCAGGTCGTAGGGGGTGAGCTCGACCAGCACCTCGTCGCCGGTCAGCACGCGGATACGGTTCTTGCGCATCTTGCCGGCGGTGTGGCCGAGGATCTCGTGGCCGTTCTCGAGCTTCACGCGGAACATGGCGTTGGGCAGCAGCTCGACCACCTGCCCGCGCATCTCCAGTAATTCTTCCTTGGCCAAACCGATGCTCTCCGAACGAAAAAACGCGCCGCTTTAGCGTTCGGGCGGGGAAAAGGAAAGGCGCACGCTGCCGCGCCTGCCGTCGAGGATGATGAAGGTCATCGGCGCGAGCTCGATCCACATATAAGGCGCGAGGCGCGCCTCGCCGAGATCGGCCGCCGGACGGCGACGGCTGGCATGGAGGCGCCGCGCGGCAGCGAGCAGGCGCGGGTTCTGCTCCGGTCCGGCGGGTTCGGTATAGATGGTGCGCCCCCGCGGATCGACGAGCCCGAGCAGACGGACGACGCCGCCTTCACCGGTGCGGAGGGCGGCGGCGGGATAATCCTCGTCGGTGATCGAGAAGGCGAGCAGCGGGGCGAACCGCTCGACGGGGGGTCCGGCGAGGCGCGGCGGCGGCCGTCCCCCGTTCGCCGCCGTCGCATGACGGAGCAAAGTGGCGCGGTGCCCCGCATCGCCCTGAAAAGCGAGGTCGCCGAACCATTCGATCGCGTCCCAGCGTTGCTCGGGCCGACGCGCCTCGGCGAGCTGGCGGCGGGCGAGGTCCGCGAGCAGGGCTTGTGCCTGGGGGTAGTAGCCCCGCACGAGTCGCCGTAGTCCGGCGAGCGCTCGGCGGCGGTCCTCCCCTTCGATGCCGCTCGCCAGCACGTCGCGCTCGCGGATGAAGTCGGCTTCGAAGAGGTCCCCGGCCAACCCGGCATCGTTGAGCAGTCGCGCCGCCCGCGCGCGATCCTCCGGACGGCCGCGAAGGAAGAGCGCGCGGGCCAATCGCATCCGCGCGCGCGGCAGATCGGGCGCCTCGGCGTAGCGCGAGAGGAAGGCGATCGTCTCGGGCCTGGCGACATAGGCGTCGAGCTCCGCTTCGTCGGCGAAGGGCGGCGCGGTCTGGCGCTGCTGGATGATCAGCCAGCTTCGCCTGCGATAGGTGAGCGCCCGCGCGGGGTCGGGGCGCGTGCCGATGCCCCGTTCGTGGAGCTCGGCGAGCAGCGAAAGGGCAAAGCCGCTTATGTGCGCCGGGACATTGGCGACCGTGCTGGCGATCCGCAGGGCGAGCGCGGGCTGGGGCGCGCAGCCATCGGCGGGGACTGGAACAAGGCCGGAGATGCGCCGCGCGTGATGGAGCAGCTGCGGCGTGTCCCAAGGCGGCGGATAGGAGGCCGGGCACGCGGCCTGGACCTCCGCGGCGAGCCCCTGGAAAGCGGGATTGGGCTGGAGCGAGGCCGGCTGCGCGCCGGCCGCGGCCGCGATGCCGATCAGCGCCGCCGTGACGAGCCTCCTGACGCCGCTTCCCCTCATCGGGGGAGCTTCGCCGATGCGCCCGCGCCGCGCAAGCCGCTGGACGACGACCTCAGCCGGCGCCTCTCATCGGGCCGGAGCCTGGGCCGGCCCCGATGGGTTGTGGCGCGCCAGGAAGGCCTCTACGCGGCGCAGAAAGTCGGCCGATTCCTCGGCCGTCGAGAAATTGTGGCCCGATTTCGGGTAGAAGACCGATTCGACATTGGCGGCGCCGCGCCGCTCGAGCGCGCGCACCAGATCGCGCGACTGGGCGACCGGCACGCGGACGTCGTTGACGCCGTGGCCGACCAGCAAAGGCACGCTGAGCCGCTCGGCGTTGCGGAGCGGCGAGACGGCATTGAGGTCGGCGCGCTGCTCGCCGCGCAGCTGCAGCCGGCGCTCGCTGCGGTAGCGCGGCGCCGCAAGGAAGCGGGCGTCGTAGCGCAGCATGGCGTTGAGATCGCTTGGCCCCGCCCAGCTGATCGCGCAGCGGTAGCGCTGCGGGCTGCGCATCGCCGCCCAGGTCGCGGCATAGCCGCCATAGGAGGAGCCCATGATGCAGACCCGCGCCGCGTCCGCAATCCCCTCCCGGACCAGCCAGTCGACGCCGTCGTCGATATCGTCGATCATGCCGCCGCCGAGCTGGCCATAGCCGCGCTCGACGAAGGCGCGGCCATAGCCGGTCGAGCCGCGGAAATTGGGCTGCAGCACCGCATAGCCGCGGCTGGCGAGGAACTGGACCTCGGGATTGAAGGCCCAGCCGTCGCGCAGGAACGGCCCGCCGTGCGGCAGCACGATCAGCGGCAGGCCGCGCTCGGGCCGGCCGGGCGGCAGCGTCAGATAGCCGCGGATGGCGAGCCCGTCCCGGCTCTGGTAGCTGACCGGCCGCACCGCCGCGAAGGGATGGCCCTGCAAGCGGTCGTAGGGGCTGGCGAAAATCTCCATCCGCCGCGCCGCCCGGTCGAACACATAATAGGTGCCGGGGTCGGCGGCCGATGCGGAGAAGACGAGGACGCGGTTGCCGTCGCGGCTGCGGTTGACGATGGTGTTGGTGTTGCCGCGAAAGGCGGCGTCGAGCTGCGCCTGCAGGCGGGTCAGCTCCGGGTTGAGCCAGCGCACCCGCGGCCGGTCGTCCTGATAGACGACGCCGTCGACGCTGCCGTCGGCCGCGAACACCGCCGCTTCGACGTCGACCTCGGGATGCTCGAACAGGGCGGCGCCCCTTGTGTCGGTGGCGAAGTCATATTCGTAGAGCGCGAAGCGGCCGGTCTCCGAATTGGCGATCATCACGCCGCGCTCGCTGCCGGCGAGGAAGCGGACCATGTCGATCACGCTGCCGTCGCCGAAGTCGCGCCGCGTGACCACGCGGGTGAGCGGCGCCTCGGGGGTGGGGCGGTAATAGATGCGGGTGCGGCGCTCGCCATAATCGACCCCGACCCTGACCACCCCGCTGGCGTCGGCGAACCAGGACCACACGCCCGGCCGGCCCGGCTGGACCTCGACCGACTGGTTGGTGGCGAGATCGATCCGGTAGACGTGGGGCGGCCGGTTGGGATGCGGCTGGCCGGACAGCAGCACGTAGCGGCCGGCCGGGTCGACGAAGACCAGGCTGTCGAACAGGCCCTGGCTGTCGCCGAGCGCCCTGGTCTCGCCGGTCGCGACTTCGGCGACCATGATCCGCCGCATCGGCAGCGGGAAGAAGGCGCCTTCGAAGGCGAGCACGACCAGCGCGGTGTTGCTGATCAGGAGCCGGCCGTCGCCGGCCCAGCTGAAGCTGTCGACATTGCCGGCGTCGATCAGCCGCGGCGCCTCGTCCCGGGGCGCACTCAGCGTCCAGATGCCGATCTTCTCGTTGCCGCCGACGATCAGCCGCGCGGCGATGCGGGTCCCGTCGGGCGAGAGCAGGGGCGTGGACAGGAACGGGATCTGCGCGAACGCCTCGACCGGCAGCGGCCGGGTCGCGGCCGGCGGCTGCGCTGCGGGCGCGGGCGTCGCCGCGGGCTGCTGCGCGGCGGCCGGCGCCGGCGCGGCAAGCAGGGCCGCGAGGACGCTGGCAAAAGCGATCGATCTGGTCATGATATGCCCCGGGCGCGCCCATACTGTCCGGGCACAGCGCTGTAAAGACGAAGAAAAGGCCCCGCCCGGACGATCCGGACGGGGCCTTTTCAGGATCCGCTCAGCCGCTCCGGCCGCTCAGCCGGCGCCGGTGCCGGCCAGCGCCGCGAGCAGCAGCAAGGCGACGATGTTGGTGATCTTGATCATCGGGTTGACCGCCGGGCCGGCGGTGTCCTTGTAGGGATCGCCGACCGTGTCGCCGGTCACCGCGGCCTTGTGCGCCTCGGAGCCCTTGCCGCCGTAATTGCCGTCCTCGATATATTTCTTGGCATTGTCCCAGGCGCCGCCGCCCGAGGTCATCGAGATAGCGACGAACAGGCCGGAGACGATCACGCCGAGCAGCAGCGCGCCCAATGCCGCGAAGCCGCTCTCGCGGCCCGCAATGGCGTAGATGCCGAAGAAGACCGCGATCGGCGCCAGCACCGGCAGCAGCGAGGGGACGATCATCTCCTTGATCGCGGCGCGGGTGACGAGATCGACGGTACTGGCGTAATTGGGCCGCGCGGTGCCGTCCATGATGCCGGGATTGTCGCGGAACTGGTTGCGCACGTCGATCACCACGTTGCCCGCCGCGCGGCCGACCGCGGTCATGCCCATCGCGCTGAACAGATAGGGGAGCAGCGCGCCGAGCAGCAGGCCGACCACGACATAGGGGTTGGAGAGGCTGAAATCGACGCCGTCGATGCCGATGCCGAGCTCGGCCTGGAAGCGCTCGAGGTCGGTCGTATAGGCGCCGAACAGGACCAGGGCGGCAAGCCCGGCCGAGCCGATCGCATAGCCCTTGGTCACCGCCTTGGTGGTGTTGCCGACCGCGTCGAGCGCGTCGGTGCGGGCGCGCACGTCGTCCGGCAGGCCCGCCATCTCGGCGATGCCGCCGGCATTGTCGGTGACCGGGCCGTAGGCGTCGAGCGCCACGACCATGCCGGCCAGCGCCAGCATCGCGGTCGCCGCGAAGGCGATGCCGATCAGCCCGGCGAGCTGGTAGGAGGTGATGATGCCGACGCAGATGACGATGGTCGGCAGCGCGGTCGATTCGAGGCTGATCGCCAGGCCCTGGATGACGTTGGTGCCGTGGCCGGTCTGCGAGGCCCGCGCGATCGACTGGACCGGGCGGTAGTTGGTGCCGGTATAATATTCGGTGATCCAGACGATCAGCCCGGTGACGCCGAGACCGATCAGGGCGCACCAGAACAGGTCCATGCCGGTGAAGCCGCCGGCGACCGCGGTCGCGGCGACCTGCGCCTCGACCTCGAAGCCGGCCGCCTCGGCGGGGCCGCCGATCACCGCATTGAGATCGCCGCCCAGCACGTACCACATCACCCCGTAGATCGCCGGCACGGAGAGGCCGGCGGTCAGCCAGAAGCCCTTGTAGAGCGCGCCCATGATCGATTGCTTGCGCCCGAGGCGGACGAAATAGGTGCCGATGATCGAGGTGAGGATGCAGACGCCGCCGATCAGCAGCGGCAGGCTCATCAGCGCGGTGATCTGCTCGACGCCGGCGCTGACCAGCAGCGCGATCAGCACCATGGTGGCGCCGACGGTGACGACATAGGTCTCGAACAGGTCGGCGGCCATGCCGGCGCAGTCGCCGACATTGTCGCCGACATTGTCGGCGATCACCGCCGGGTTCCTGGGATCGTCCTCGGGAATGCCGGCCTCGACCTTGCCGACCAGGTCGGCGCCGACGTCGGCGGCCTTGGTGAAGATGCCGCCGCCGAGACGGGCGAAGATCGAGATCAGCGAGGCGCCGAAAGCGAGGCTGACCAAAGCGTCGATCACGTCGCGGCTGTTGGCGGCGTGGCCCTCGACCGCGACCAGCACGTAGAAGAAGGTCGAGATGGCGAGCAGCGCGAGGCCCGCCACCAGCATGCCGGTGATCGCGCCGGACCGGAATGCGACGGTAAGCCCGCCCTGCAGGCTGGTCCGCGCGGCCTCGGCGGTGCGCACGTTGGCGCGGACCGAGATGTTCATCCCGATATAGCCCGCCGCGCCCGACAAAAGCGCGCCCACCGCGAACGCGATCGCCTCGGTGATCCCGAGGAAATAACCGACCACCGCCGCGACCACCACGCCCACGACGGCGATGGTGGTGTACTGGCGGCCGAGATAGGCCTTGGCGCCTTCCTGGATCGCCTCGGCGACCGCGGCCATCCGCTCGTTGCCGGCGGCGGCGCGCAGCACCTGCACGGAGGTCAGGATGCCGTAGAGCACGGCGACGAGGCCGCAGCCAATGGCGATGAGCACGACGTTCATTCGATCTTCCCCTGGATTGAACTGGGTTTGGCGCGAGGCCCGAGCGGGCGCGCCGGCGTGGCGCGCCCTTTACGGTGGAAGCTCAAAGGATTCAACCATGCTCGAAACCGAGCCTCGCCGGCGGCGGCACCGGCGCGCCGCGGTCGGTCAGCGAGAGGCCGGCGCCGGCCTCGAAGCGGCCGATGCGCGAGAAGGGAAGGCCGATCTCCTCGGCCAAGGCGAGGATGGCGACGGAGGCGTCCGGGCCCGCCGCGAACAGCAGCTCGTAATCGTCGCCCGCGGTCGCGGCCTCGAGCCGGGCCTCGCCGCGCAGCGCCAGCAAGGCCCCGGACAAGGGCACCGAATCGAGCTCGAGGCGCGCCGCGCAGCCGCTCGCCGCCGCCATCCGCGCGGCGTCGAGCAGCAGGCCGTCGGAGACGTCCATCATCGCCGTGACGCGCGGGGCGAGGCGCTCGCCCGCCTCGAGCCGGGGGCGCGGCCTGCGATAGCGTTCGACGAGGTCCGGGGCGTCGATCCCCTGCCGCAGCGCCGCCAGGCCCGCGCCGGCGTCGCCGATCGTGCCGCTGACCCAGAGCAGGTCGCCGGGCCGCGCGCCGCCGCGCGACGGCACCGGCCCGGCGGCGCGGCCGATGGCGGTGAGGCCGAGCGCGCGCAGCGGCGCCGAGACGGTGTCGCCGCCGAGCAGCGGCATGCCGAACGCGGCGAGCGCCGCGCCCAGCCCGTCGGCGAAGGCGCGATCCCAATCCGCGTCGCCCAGCGTGAAGCCGAGCAGCGCCCCGAGCGGCCGGGCGCCCTTGCCGGCGAGGTCGGAGAGGTTGACCGCGACCAGCTTCCAGGCGACGTCCGCGGGCGGGTCGCCGGGCAGGAAGTGGACGTCCTCGACGAGCATGTCGTGGGTGAGGACCAGGGTCTCGCCGCCGACCTCGAGCACCGCTGCGTCGTCGAGAAGGCCGCGCGCCGCCGGATCGGTCGCGAGCGCGCGCAGCAACCCGACGAAGGCGGCCTCGCCGCTCACCGCCCGAAAATGGGGACAGCATACATTTTTCCAGACACGGGCTCGGGCCCCGAAGGGGTGGTCCGAAAAATGTATACTGTCCCCGTTTTCATTGACGCACCTCCTTCGCGAGCGCGTCGAGCAGGCCGTTGACGAAGCCCGCCTCGCGAGGATCGTAAAAGGCCTTGGCGACGTCGACATATTCGCTGATCACGCTGGCGGCGGGCACGTCGGCGCGGGCGGCGAGCTCGTAGGCGCCGGCGCGCAGGATCGCCTTCATCGGCTTGTCGAGCCGCGCCATCGTCCAGCCCTCGGCGAGCCGGCTCCCGATCAGCGCGTCGAGCTCCGCGCGGCGGGCGTCGGCGCCGGTCACCACGTCGTCGAAGAAATCGACCTCGGCCTCGGCATATTCGACGCCGTCGATCGTGGCTCCCAGCCGGTGGTGGTGGAATTCGTGGAGCAGCGCGGCGACCGCCGTCCCCTCCATCTCCTGCTGGTACAGCGCCTGCACGGCGGCGAGCCGGGCGGCGGAGCGGGACAGCGAACGCTTGGGGGTGGTGGCCATGCCGGGCGCCATAGCTAAGCCGCCTCGGCCATGAAATCCCTGATCGCCGCGATCACCGGCGCGGGCTGCTGCCAGGGGAGGAAATGGCCTGCGTCGGCGACGGTGACGATCCTGAGGTCGTCGATCAGGCTGTGCATCCCGTCGAGCTGGACCGGCAGCAGCACCCTGTCCCGCATCGCCCAGATCACCAGCGTCGGCACCGCGATGCTGGGGAAGGCGAGCTTGGTCCAGAGCGGGGCCTCTTCCTCCTCGCCCGGCTTCGGCACCACGATCTCGGTCGCCCGGTACCAGTTCAGCATCGCGGTGAGCGCGCCCGGCTTCGACCAGTCGTCGAGATAGGCCCGCCGCTCCTCGGCCGGGACCAGGCCGAGGTCGACATGGCTGCCGAGCGTCTTCTCGTAGAACCCCTCGAACCCCCTTGCCTCGATCCCTTTCTCCAGCATCGGGTTGCGGAACGCGGTGATATATTGCGAGGCGGCGCGCTGCTCCGGGTCGTCGAACAGGCTTTTCTGGAAAATATAGGGGTGCGGCGCATTGACGATGACCAGGCGGGCGATCCGGTCGGGGTGCCTCAGCGCCGCCAGCCAGGCGACCGCGCCCCCCCAATCGTGGCCGACCAGGGTGAAGCGACCGAGCCCCAGCGCATCGGCGAGGGCGAGCAGGTCCTCGAGGATGCGGTCGGTCCTGTAGGCCTCGACGCCCTCCGGCTTGTCCGAGCCGGCGAAGCCGCGCTGGTCGGGCGCGACCACCCTGAAATCGCGGGCGAGATCGGGCAGGACGCTGCGCCAGGTGCGGTGCGATTCCGGGAAGCCGTGCAGGAAGACGATCGCCTCGGCCTTCTCCGGCCCGCCGAGCTGGACGGTGAGCGTGACGCCGGTGGGAAGGCCGATGCGGGTGATGTCGAGATCGGTCATGGATGGTTCCTTATCCTCCCCGGCCTTTGCCGGGGAGGGGGACCGCACGAAGTGCGGTGGACCTCCGGCAGCGTCATTGTGCGTCGCAGCGACCTGGATCGATCGACAATCGGCTTGAAGCTGTTCCGCATTGCTTCTCCAGAGAAGAACGCCCCTCCACCATGCTTCGCATGGTCCCCCTCCCCTGCAAATGCAGGGGAGGATGCAGGAAGAGCTCATGGATAGCTCACTGTCTTCACCACGTCGGGGAGCGGGATGAATTCGGCATGGTCGTCGGGGGGCAGCGGGAAGCGGCCGGCTTTCCAATCCTCCCTGGCCTGGTCGATGCGGTCGCGGCGCGAGGAGACGAAGTTCCAGAAGACGTGGCGGGGGCCGTCGAGCGGGGCGCCGCCGCAGAGCATGACATGGCCGCCCGTGCCCGAGCGCAGCGTGGCGCGGATGCCCGGACGAAGCACGTAGAGCGTGCCGGGATCGAGGCCGAGGCCGTCGAGCGTCGCCTCCCCCTCGGCGACGTAGAGGCCGCGTTCCTCGGCCTCGGCGTCGATCGGCATCGCGCCGCCGGGGGCGAGCTCGATGTCGGCATAGACGGTGTGGCTATGGCAGGTGACCGGTGCGGTCTCGTCCCACAGCGTCCCCATGACCACCCGGGCGCGCGCCCCGTCCGCCTCCACCACGGGGAGGTCCGCCTTCGGCACATGCTCGAAGGCCGGATCGGTCTCCTCCTTCGCGGCCGGCAAGGCGAGCCAGGTCTGGATGCCGGAAAGCTCGGGCCCGCCCGGGCGCAGCGCGGCGGGGGTGCGCTCCGAATGGGTGATGCCGCGCCCGGCGGTCATCAGGTTGACCGCGCCGGGCTCGATCGTCGCGAAGGTGCCGAGCGAATCGCGATGGTCGATCGCGCCGGCGAACAGATAGGTGACGGTGGCGAGGTTGATGTGCGGGTGCGGGCGGACGTCGACGCCGCGGCCCGGGTCGAGCCGCGCCGGCCCCATCTGGTCGAAGAAGATGAACGGGCCGACGGTGGTGCGCTCGCGGTGCGGCAGCGTGCGGTGCACCTTGAACCCGCCGAGATCGTGGGTGGTGGGCAGAAGGGTCTGCAGGAAGGGATCGTCGGTCATGGCGTCATCCATATCGTCATTCGGGCGAAAGCGGGACTCCCGCGTCGGCGTCGCCGCGGCGCCGGCGCGCGCGAAGCCAGGCCGGCTCGTAGAGCTCCGCCGCGGCCGGAGCGGCTTCGGCGGGGGCCGCTCCGCCCGGCTCTCCGCCGGGCTCCGCAGCGGCCGTATCGGCGCCGGCGCCGCCCCCTCCACCATGCTGGGCACGGTCCCCCTCCCCCGTCGGGGGAGGATCGGAACGTCCGGAAGGTCCGGCTTCCAGGGGAGAAAAGATCTCCGCTTCCTCCGCCGCCTCCTCGGCCTCCGCCTCGGCTTCGGGCAGCAGCTCGGGATCGAGCCCGCCTTCGAAGCCGAAATAGCGGTCGCGGCGGGCGCAACCGCGGCGGATCGCTTCGACGAGCGCCTTTTCCCCTTCCTTCTCCTCCGCCACGACCACCGCCTCCTCCGCTTCGGTGAGGGTGCGGCGATAGTCCGCCTCGCCGGGCACGCCGATGCCGTCGCCGTCGAAATCGGCGGGCGGCGGGAAGCTGGTCAGCCAGAGGCCATCCACCTCCCAGACCGCTTCGCTCTCGAGGCCGCCCCCCTCGCCCTCGCCCTCGTCCTCGCCCTCGTCCTCGTCCTCGTACTCGCCCTCGTCCTCCCCATCCTCTTCGTCCTGCGCTTCCTCCGGCGCGGCGGCGCCGAGCAGCTCGTCGCGTTCCCGCTGCCAGGCCGAGCGCAGGTCGGGCGGCGGCAGGCCCTGCTCCATCGCCTCGACGAACGGCTGCCAATTGGCGGCGACGGCGGCGGCCTCGGGCGGCTCGTCGAGCAGATGCTCGGTCTTGCCGAGCAGGTAGACGAGCAGGCGGTGGTCGTAGACCCGCTCCTCGCTCTTCAGCTCGCCATGATAATAATGGCCCTTGATCGTGCCCTCGATCGCCCGCTCCCAGGCGGTCGCGTGGAGCTGGCGGGCGCCGATCCGGCGGGCGGCCGCGCAGGCGAGGTCGAAGCTTTTGGCATCGGCGCGGCGGCGCAGGCGGGCGATGCTGCGCTCGGAGACGCCGATGCGCGCGGCGGCGGCGCGGCCGATGCCGGTGTCGGCCAGCGCCTCGACATATTCGCGCTGCTTTTCGGGCGTCAGGCCGTCCTCGCGGTAGCGGAGCGGGACGGGCGCGAAGGCGGGCAAGTCGCGGACCTCCGCATCGGCCGGGTTGGCGGAAGAGGCGGGCTCATCGGTCGCCGCCTCGGGGGCGAAAGCGTTCTGGTCGTGCTTCATCCGACAGCATGGAGCAGATGAAATCCAACATGTATCCAACAATCGACAGCGCGAGGAAAATAGGGGGCTGTCCCTATTTTCCGGCGAGCTCACCGTAGAGCGAGCGGTTGCGCCGGCCGGCCCGGAAGGCACGGAGAATCGCGGCGGGCGACCAGAGCAGGCCGGCGAGGACCAGCGGCGTGCACATCAGGCTCGCCCCCCAATGCGGGTAGCGGCCCGCGCCGAGCTCCCAGGCGGCCATCTGGAATTCGCCGCGCATCGTCATCGGATAGCCCGTCATCAGATGATGGAGGTCGTGCGCCGCCAGCGCCCGCCGCCGCCAGCCGAAATTGGGCAGGCGCAGGGTGACCGGGCCGACGGCGCAGGTCCAGCTCTTCGCTTCCGCCTCGCCGGTCGTGGCGCCGCGCAGGATGGCGAGCGCCTCGTCGCGACTCAGTCTTCGGTGCGACGGCACAGCTCCGCCTGGCCGGGCGCGGCGATGCTGAGCGCGCGCGCCGTCACCGGCGTGATCCCCGGTCGGGGCGGCAGGCGTGCGGGCAGCTTGACGTTCCATGCAAGGCCCATCAGCTCGAGCGAGCGGATGAAGCGATAGCCGAGATCGACCTGCCCCGGATAGAGGCCGTGCCGGGCCGAGCTCGGAAAGGCATGGTGGTTGCCGTGCCAGCTCTCGCCCATGGTCGGGATCGCCATGATCGGCACGTTGTGGGCCTGGATCACGGCGCCGTCGACCGTCCAGTCGCTCGGCCCCCGCGTGTGCGCGAAATAGGAGATGAACCAGTGCATCGTGGTGCAGGCCGAGACGCGGACGAGCACGCCCCACACCACCCACGCCCAGCCGCCGCCCCAGAACAGCAAGGCGGCGATCGGCAACTGGTGCAGCATCCAGGTGCGGTCGAGGAAAAGATAGAAGGGATCGTCGCCGATGCCCGGGCCGGGGTCGAAGCCGGGCGGGCGGGCGAGGCGGAGCTTGAAGTTGAGATAGTAGAAGCCGTCGACCGGCAGCGGCTTCGCGTGGCGCAGGAACCAGTGGCAGTCGCTCTGCCGCTGCGCCCAGTCGCGGCTGTCGTGCAGGCGGATCGTCCAGATCGGGCCGCCGATGCCGACCGCCGTGCCGAGCCACATCATCGCGTAGTCGAGCCAGCGGGGGCACTCGAAGCTGCGGTGGATCAGGCGGCGGTGGAAGCCGACCGAATGGCCGGCGCAGAGCGTCACCGCCGCCGTGGCGAGGAAGATTGCGAAGGCGCTCCAGCCGAAGGTCGGCGGCCCCAGCACCAGCGCGCCGCCGAGCATCGCCATGTTCCACAGCGAGCGCGGCGCGTCCCACACCACCTCGCCCTCGACCGGGCTGGCCCGATCGAGCCCGGTCAGCGAATTGACCTTGAACGCGCCGGCTGCGGCGCCGCCCGACGTGCTCGACCGGTGAGATGAGGCGTCCGCCATTCCTTTCCCATACCGTCATTCCAGCGAAAGCTGGAATCCCGTTTTTCTTCCCGTCGTCGGTCCTAAGGTAAAGAGATTCCAGCTTTCGCTGGAATGACGGATCAGGCTTCGCCGGGGGCCTTCGCCCTGATCGCCAGCGCGTGGATGCGCCCCTTCATCAGCTCGCCGAGCGCGGCGTTGACCGCGCGCTGGCGCTCGAGCCGGGTCATGCCGGCGAAGCTCGGCGCCTCGATCTCGACGGTGAAGTGGCTTTCGCCGCTGCCGTCGTCGCCGGCATGGCCGCGGTGCCTCGCGCTGTCGTTGGTCACGGCGAGGCGGGTGGGAGCGAGGGCGGCGCGCAGGCGTTGCTCGATCAAAGCGGCGACGGGTCCGGTTTCGGGCTGGCTCATCGGCGCCTATATAGGGGGAATGGGGACAGTCACTAGTGACTGTCCCCTCAAGGGAGAGAGGATTGGCGAGCGCGGGCAGGAAGCAGGCGCGGTTCCACGGACGGGTGGCAGGGCAGGCGCGACATTGCGCCGAGCCCGGCTGCGACGCGCCCGGCGAGTTCCGCGCGCCCGGCCTGCAGAGCCCCGATTTCGACGGCCCCGGCGACTGGCGCTGGCTCTGCCTCGACCATGTCCGCGCGTTCAACGCCGAGTATAATTATTTCGAGGGGATGAGCCCCGAGGAGATCCAGGCCGCGCAGAGCCCCCATGGCGGCTGGGAGCGGGAGACGCGGGCGTTCGCCGCCAACGGCAGCCCCGGGCCGCGCTGGGCCGATTTCCACGACCCGCTCGACGCGATCGGGGCGCGCTTCCAGCCGGAGCGGCTGCGCACGGACGGGCGCGCGCTGAGCGAGGCCGACCGCCGG
This sequence comes from uncultured Alphaproteobacteria bacterium, assembly GCA_963826805.1. Classification (GTDB taxonomy): domain Bacteria; phylum Pseudomonadota; class Alphaproteobacteria; order Sphingomonadales; family Sphingomonadaceae; genus Allosphingosinicella. The sequence continues at coordinate 968,581 of CAWGYE010000005.1, read as the reverse complement.
CACTTGCGCGTGCTCGGGCTCGACCTCGACGCCGACCGCCGGGCGCTCCGGCTGCGCTACGCGGAGCTGGTCCGCCGCTACCATCCCGACCGCAACGGCGGCGACCGCAGCCACGAGAAAGCATTGCAGGCGGTGATCGAGGCTTATACGGCGCTGAAGGGAAGGCCGGTTTTTGCCTGACCGGGTCCTTCGATACGCCGGTTCGGCAGGCTCACCGGCTACTCAGGATGAGCGGATGGAGTTAATGCGTACCCCCTGGCGCTCATCCTGAGTAGGGACTGAGCGAAGGCGAAGGCCCGTATCGAAGGACGCAACCAGAGAAAGCCGATGGCAGACATACCCAATGTGAACCCCGACAGCCGCGCCGCGACGGTGATGGACGCGCCCGACAAGATGGTGAAGGTGCGCGAGCTGTTCGGGATCGACAGCGACATGGAGGTGCCGGCCTTCTCGGAGGCCGACGAGCGCGTGCCCGACCACGACCCCGCCTATGTGTTCGATCCGGACACCACGCTCGCCATCTGCGCCGGCTTCGGCAAGAACCGGCGGGTGATGATCCAGGGCTATCACGGCACCGGCAAGTCGACCCATATCGAGCAGGTCGCGGCCCGCCTCAACTGGCCGACCATCCGCATCAATCTCGACGCGCATATCAGCCGCATCGACCTGATCGGCCGCGACGCGATCGTGCTGCGCGAGGGCCAGCAGGTCACCGAGTTCCGCGAAGGCCTGCTGCCCTGGGCGCTGCAGACGCCGACCGCGCTCGTCTTCGACGAATATGACGCCGGCCGCCCGGACGTGATGTTCGTGATCCAGCGGGTGCTCGAGGCCGAGGGCAAGCTGACCCTGCTCGACCAGAACCGGGTGATCCGCCCGCATCCCTATTTCCGGCTGTTCGCGACCACCAACACGGTCGGGCTCGGCGACACCACCGGCCTCTATCACGGCACCCAGCAGATCAATCAGGGCCAGATGGACCGCTGGAACATCGTGGTGACCTTGAACTATCTCCCGGCCGAGACCGAGGCCCGGATCGTGCTCGCCAAATCGGGCGAGTACGACCATGAGGGCGGCCGCCAGGAAGTCGAGCGGATGATCAAGGTCGCCGACCTCACCCGCCGCGGCTTCGTCAGCGGCGACATCTCGACGGTGATGAGCCCGCGCACCGTGATCAGCTGGGCGCAGAACGCGATGATCTTCGGCGACATCGGCTTCGCCTTCCGCCTCACCTTCCTGAACAAATGCGACGAGGCCGAGCGGGCGACCGTCGCCGAATATTATCAGCGCGTGTTCGGCAAGGACCTGCCCGAAAGCGTGGTGGGGGCGGCCTAAGGTCGATCGATCAATATGCGGACAGATTGACTGCCCCAATGGGGTATGATAGCACCGGCTCGACGGTGCATCTCGCGCCGTCTGCGCTTCGCCATCGCGAAGCTAACATTGGAGAAACGACGTGGTTCATGTCTCGATCCAAGGATATCGCGAGGCCTAACGTGCCAAGCGAGATCGACGTTCATTTCGGCAAAGTGTTCCTTGAGGAAACGGAAGCCGTTTGCACGGAGGACGATCTAAGAAGGATAGCCTTTTTGGTATTGTCCGACGGGATTGATACCCATCAATCCAGCGATCTTAGTTATCTGAAGCGTGCCGAGTATCGCTTTGCACAATCGGATAACGACTATACGTTGTGGTTCCTGGATTTTCGTAGTTCGGGATATGTCGAGTTTGTTGCGGCAACCACTGCGTCAGACCCGACCCTGCCGATCGATTCCAAGCTTTGGAATCGAAGGCTGGCAACCATAGCGTCCTTGGTTAGGCGCGCACATGCCGCCTACAGTGACTCTGAGATAGTCCGTGCCGTCATCGACGGTGTCGGGCTATTCGGCTGAGCCGACCTTTGGGGGGATGGCGCAGGCCATCCCCCCCTATTTTGGAGACGAACATTGGCTGATTTGCCCGTTGCAGTTTTGAAGGGGATCAATCTCTCGCTTGACCGCCTTTCCGCTTCCGAGTCGTCGGGACGAACGTTCTCGGCGCAGGACACGCTTGGCGATCTCGTCCGGATAGTGAGAACCGAAAAGCTCGGCATGTCTCAGCGCGAATTCGCGCTCACTTTCGGCATCTCGTTGCGGACATTGCAAAAGTGGGAACAAAATGAACGGCAGCCGGAGGGGCCGGCTCGCGCATATATCGCGGTGCTAAGCATCATTCCCGAGGAAGTCGCTGACGCGCTGCGGAAGGCACAGGACGCCCTGGTTTCGCCTACCTGAGATGGCCGAAGACAATCTCCTCGAATCCTTCCCCGCGCCGGTCGGCGCGACGCGGACGATTGCCGTTCTCGCCATGGCCGCGCTGCTGGTCGCGGCGCGGGGCTACGAGACCTACCCCTGGACCATCGTCCTGCTCCCCTCGGCGGACGTGCCCGGCCCCGAAATGGTGCTGGCGCCCGGCGGGATCGTGACCCGCAGCCCGCTCGCCAGGGCGCCGGTGGCGACGCTGCAGGAGCCGGTCAGCGTCGCCATCGCCTCGATCGAGCAGTCGCTTCCGGCCGGCACCCAGCTCTTCTTCGTCTCGGTCGGCGGCGAGGCGGCGGCGCGGCTCGAGCGGGTGCCCGAGACCTGGTGCGCCCGGCAGAACGTCAATGCCGGGACCGCGATGCGCGCCATCCTCGATCATGCCGCTTTCGGCCTGTTGAGCCCGCTCAACCGCTCGGGCGCCTTCTCCACCCATTGCTTCATCGATGCGGACGGCGACGGCCGCCTCGACACCGCCTTCCTCTCCGGCGCGCGCCGCGAGGCCGATCTCGCCCCGCGGCCGGTCGGCCCGCTCGCGGTCGCGATCGAGCGCGGCCTGCCGGTCGAGGGCGTCGCCGAGGGCCGCATCGTCTATGCCGGGCCTGACCGGCGCGGGCGGCGGCTCTCGTTCCGGATCGAGACCGTCGACGCGAACGGCCGGCAGGTCCAGCGCGAGACCCGGGCCGAGGTCGATGTCCGCAACCTGCCCTACACGGCGCAGATCCAGGGCGCGACGCTCGCGATCCGCGGCTACGACCCGGCGACTCGCTCGGTCCGGCTGCGGCTGATCCGGCCGATGGCGCCGGGCGGCTTCGGCTTCACGCCGCCGGCGCAGGTCACCTACGTCCCCGTCTTCGTGCCGCGCTAGCATGGCCGACGACAATCCTCTCGAAGCCTTTCGACGCGTGCTAGCCAGTGCGACGAGGCTGAACGCGCGACTACCAGCGCGTGTTCGGCGAGGATCTTCCGGGGAGCCTTGTGGATAATACTAGATAAATCCTTTTGCAGTACACGTTGGGGCGTTAGTCTGCTGTCGAATTGGAGTCGTGCATGACGAACGGAGTTGCCGGGGCAGACTTGGCCGAACCAGCGGCAACGGATCCGGACGTGACGGCGGGTGGAGGCGCGCGCCCTGCCGTGTCATTCGAAACCGTCGCTCCAACCACGCCGTGCTACCGTCGAGGTGTCGTGCTTCAGGCGCTATCCACGTCGTCGGCCGGCCGCCGGCCGATCCGTCGCGACGCCTTCCAAGCGAGAAGTCTCGGCTTGGCGCTGGTCCAGCGAAAGGATGATATCGATGCCGGCATCAGGGAGGCGTTACGCGTAGCGAGCGGCGCGTTGCGGATGCGGGCCCATTCGATAGGGCTGATCGATAACGACGTCATGTCCCGATTTGCGCCCGGCCTAATTCTCGACTTCCCGGGGCACGAGTTTCATTTGGGACGGCTGGTTGTCAAAGAGCGTACCTGCGTGACCGTCTGTTACAATGAAGCCGCATCCAAGATATGGACACGTTTTATTATCAGCGACGTTGAAGGGAGCCCTCTCAGTTCCGCAGACCTGTCTCGGTTTTTTCGTTTCTGTGACGAGGCTTCTCGTATTGCTCGAGTTCGTACCGAGGAGATTTATTTGGAGGAATTTCGGTCGCATTACAAAGGCAGTAACCCGGTCGAATTCGAGGAAATTGGCTCCCTCGACTTCGTTGGCGTCGATACGCGGGTATTGGAATTTGACGAATTTGTAGATACGGATGATATCGGCCCAGTGATGGGGGCGGACCGGATTCCGACTGACAGGCAGGACTTGTTTTCCCAATTTTTCGGGGACAATATCGAAGCCTTCCTACCCCGGCGATTTACGCAAAAGGAAAAGTCACAAATTTCGAGGGGCAACATTGCTGTTTTCCGATCGGAGTTTGAATATCGCGCATTGTATCACGGCATCTTTCGTCCAAAGGCGGTGACATTCCTTGTGATGAGCGAGCCTGGCCAGCACGTGGAAGCGTTTGGGAGACCTGAGAGCGGCGCGCTGACCATCATTTCCGAACTCGCAGCGAGGGCAGTTGGAAAATTCTAATAGAAAGAATAGCTAGGGGGACATGGGGGCGCGCGATTTCGAGAGTTCGGTCAAGAACTCGACTCTGCCGGAAGAGGAGACCCTGTCTCTCTCGTCGGTCCTGACGGACTTCGCCTCGGCAAAGAAGGAGAGGAGTAAGTCGGCAGACCCGCATCGCGAGTTCGCCCAAGGGCGGACCCTCACCATCCTGACGCGGGCAGCGCGCGACATGCGCCGGATCACGCCTGCCAGGACCAGTTCCTCGGCGGCGCGACACGGCCGCACGAACCGCGCGGAAGATCAGCTTCGCAACGAGGTGGTCCGGATAGCGCTCGTGAATCGAGCTCGCGACGACATTTGCGATTCGAAACGGAATGAGGATTACCCTCATACGCGGCAATTTCCATTCCGCTGGAAGAGGACGCCGATCAGCAACACTATCGAAGAAAATCCAAGCTCAGATCCCGCGCTCGACGAGGAACGGTGGCGGGCGGATCTGATTCAATTATTATCGAAATCAGTGACTCTGCATGCCAATATAATCTGCTTCGGTGAGTTTGACTATCCACAATTCGGGCCTGCCGACGAGGCGGTAGCCGCGGAACGCTCTTTCGAACACCAGATAATGAAAGTAGTCGACGGCGCGAACTGGCCCGTCTTTGCGGTGCTCGGATCCTTTCATAGGACCCTTCGCCTGACAGGAGACGTGGCCGGTGAATGGACCGGTCCGCTTGCTCAGAACGTGGCGAAGATCGCTCTCTCGGAAGAATTGCGAAATCCTGGCGCTAAATCAATTCGTGAAGTGCTCAAGAGAACGCCAGCTTCAAAAGCCGGCGAGCTACTCACAGGTTTCCATGGAATCGACATGGAGGTGTTCGATACGATCATAGGTAAATTTGCAGTTGTAATTTGTTCCGATGCCTATGATCCTTCGATCGTTCTCGAGTATTTCGCCGCCAGTGCGCTTCCCGATCACAAACGGGACATCATTCTGGTGCCCTCATACAACAAGTCGGCCAAGCAGGCGCACATGTGCCAGGTGCTGAGCCTCACTTCAGGTTCGATCGTCGTAATGGTCGACGCCTGCCGCGAGCATACCGGCGGATCAGGCCCTTTCGAGAAATCGAGCGCCTGGGCATGCGGCATTCCCGTAAACGAGGCCACCGCGCATGTCTTGTTTGGCGACAAGCACAAAGTTTGCCGTTGGGTTGCCGAGGACACCTCTGAGGCTGGGTCGATCAAGGTGCTCGAAGTCTCGCTCCCGGCCCTGCACATCCTCGTCGACCATATGGATACGGTGGACCCGATGCCCCTTTTTAAGGGGGTGCGACTGGGCGCGTGGCCAACGCCCGCGCAATCTTGAGGTCCTGGACGGATGGGGACTCTCTGACTGCCCCTCGGCCACGCCAGCCGGCTTTACCAGCAGTGCGAAGCTTCTAAAGGCAGCAATATGCCAGAAGACAACCCCCTCGAAGCCTTCCGCCACGCGCTCGCGGGAGCGACGCGGGCGATCGCCGGCGACCATGAGGTCGAATTGAGCTTCACCAGCGACGCGCCGAGCGTTGCGGGCAAAGCGGTCAAGGCGCCGATGCCGGGCCGCGCGGTCGCCGCCGAGGCGGTCGCCGAGGCGCGCGGCTTCGCCGACGCCGCCGCGCTTCGCCTCAGGCACCACGATCCGGCGCTGCACCGCCGCTTCTCGCCCGCCGACGAGACGGCGCGGGCGGTGTTCGACGCCGCCGAGCAGGCCCGGGTCGAGGCGCTCGGCGCGCGCGCCATGGCCGGGGTGCGCGCCAACCTCGCCCGGCTGACCGAGATGCGCCTGAGGACCGACCCGCTCATCCGGGCGCGCGGCCCGGACGAGGTGCCGCTCGCCTCCGCGATCGGCCTGATGGTGCGCGAGCGGCTGACCGGCGAGGCGCCGCCCGAGGCGGCGCAAGCGGGGCTGGGGCTGGTCTCCGGCTGGATCGAGGACAAGGCCGGCGCCGACCTCGACGCCCTCGGCCTCGCCTTGGACGACCAGGCGGCGTTCGCCGCGCTCGCCGGCAAGCTGCTGCGCGACCTCGAGCTGGTCGAGGGCGACGCCGAGCTCGAGCCCGATCCGGACGCCGACGACGGCGAGGACGAGCACAAGGAGGAAGGCGGCCAGGACGAGGGCGAGGACGAGGAAGGCAGCGGCCGCGGCGAGGCCGAGATCCGCGGCGAGCAGCAGGAGAGCGGCGACGAGACCGGCGAGGCCGACTGGTCCGAGGAGGACATGTCCGACGCCGCCGAGGGGCTCGGCGAGGAAGGCGAGGAGGGGGTGCTTCCGGTGCGGCCGAACCGGCCCTTGTCCGACCTGCCGCCGAGCTTCGACTATCGCATCTTCACGCCCCAGCATGACGAGGTGGTCGGGGCCGGCGAGCTGTGCGACGAGGAGGAGCTCGGGCGCCTGCGCTCCTATCTGGACCAGCAGCTCATCCACCTGCAGAGCGCGGTCACCAAGCTCGCCAACCGGCTGCAGCGCCGCTTGATGGCGCAGCAGTCGCGCTCCTGGGAGTTCGACCAGGAGGAGGGGCTGCTCGACGTGGCGCGGCTGGCGCGGGTGGTGGTCAACCCGTTCCACTCGCTCTCCTTCAAGGTCGAGCGCGACACCGAGTTCCGCGACACCGTGGTCACCCTGCTCATAGACAATTCGGGCTCGATGCGCGGCCGGCCGATCTCGATCGCCGCGATCAGCGCCGACGTCCTCGCCCGCACCCTCGAGAGGTGCGGGGTCAAGGTCGAGATACTGGGGTTCACCACCCGCGCCTGGAAGGGCGGCCAGTCGCGCGAGAAATGGCTGGCCGACGGGCGCCCGCCCAATCCGGGCCGGCTCAACGACCTCAGGCACATCGTCTACAAGGAGGCGGACGAGCCCTGGCGGCGGGCGCGGAAGAATCTCGGCCTGATGATGCGCGAGGGGCTGCTCAAGGAGAATATCGACGGCGAGGCGCTGCTCTGGGCGCACCAGCGGCTGGTCGGCCGGGTCGAGGAGCGCAAGATATTGATGGTGATCTCGGACGGCGCTCCGGTCGACGATTCCACCCTCTCGGTCAACAGCGGCACCTATCTGGAGCGGCACCTGAGGCAGGTGATCGGCTGGATCGAGGCGCGCTCCCCGGTCGAGCTGATCGCGATCGGCATCGGCCACGACGTCACCCGTTATTATCAGAAAGCGGTGACGATCATGGACGCCGAGCAGCTGGGCGGGACGATGATCGAGCAGCTGGCGGGGCTGTTCGACAAGGACTGAAAATCCTCCCCTCGATTTCGAGGGGAGGGGAACCGCACGAAGTGCGGTGGAGGGGCGTTCTTCAGGGGCTCTGGAAGCCCCTCCACCAGCCTAGGGCCGGTCCCCCTCCCCTGCAAATGCAGGGGAGGATTTGGGGCCGGCCGCCTTGCAGCGGCCGGCCCCGCCCTCGCAACGCTACTCGAGGGCTGTCCGGTGCGGCCTAGCGGCGGCAGCTGCCGTCGCGGTCGATCGAGCGGCCGGCGAGCGCGCCCGCGGCGCCGCCGATGATCGCGCCGACCGTGCGGTCGCCGCGGCCGGCGATCTCGGAGCCCAGCAGGCCGCCGGCGATCGCGCCGATGATCGTGCCGGTCGAGCCGTTGGAGCAGCGCCGGCCGTAATAATTGCGGTAGCGCTGATTGTCATAATAGACGCCGTTGCGCTGGTTGTAATAGCGCCGGTTCTGGTAGCGCCGGTCGTAACGGTCATAATAGCCGTTGTGATTGGCGTCGTAATAGCCGTAGCGGCTCTGCGCCTCGGCGGCGGCCGGCATGGCGACGAGCGCCGACACGGCGACGGCGGTGGAAAGGGCGATTTTCTTCATCATGGTCCAAACTCCTTGGTCTTGCTGGCCGGACGCCGGAATTTCGGGCCCGGCCTTCGACATGTGCTTGTTTTCCCATGATTTGTTTGAGCCGGCCCTGAATGCGGTCGTCAGCAACCGTTCATGAAATTGGGGGGTTTTCCTGAACGGATCTGGCGCGGCCGCCTGTCGCGCATCCTGTTCCTGATCGGCGCGCTGGCGCTGCTGGCGACGATCACCGGGCCCGGACCGCGGCCGCCGCCGCCGGGCCCCGGCGAGGCGGTGATCGCGGTCTCCCGGGTGCCGCTCGACCCCGCCGACCCGCGCCGCCGCCGGGCCGGGTCGCTGCGTTTCCTCGACGGCTGGTCGCTGACCAGCGCGGACGCGAGGTTCGGCGGCCTCTCCGGGCTCCATGTCGAGGCCGGCACGGCGACCGCGGTCAGCGACGTCGGCGTGGTGATGCGCTTCCCGCTGCCCGGCGCACGGGCGCGGCTGCCGGTCCGCTTCGACCCGCTCGTCGAAGGCCCGGGCCCGCGCACCAGCAAGGCCAATCGCGACAGCGAGGCGCTCGCGGTCGCCGGCGATCGCCTGTGGGTGCTGTTCGAGCGCTACAACATGGTCTGGCGCTACGACCGGCAGTCCCTCCGCGCCCGCTCGGCGGCGCGCCCGGCCGGGCTGCGGCGGTGGGGCGGCAATCGCGGCGCCGAGGCGCTGGTCGCGCTCGCCGACGGGCGCTTCCTGATCCTGCTGGAGGGCCAGGACGACGACCGCCCGTTCAGCGAGGCGGTGCTGGTCGCCGGCGACCCGGCGGTGCCGGGCGCGCCGGCGGCGCGGCTGCGCTACCGGCGCCCGCCGGGGCATCGCGCGACCGACGCGGCGCGGCTTCCCGACGGCCGGATCCTGGTCGTCAACCGCCGCTTCCGCCTGCTCGAAGGGATGTCCGCGCGGCTGGTCGTGCTCGACCCGGCGGGGATGAGGGAGGGGGCGACGCTCGAGGGGCGCGAGATCGCGCGCTTCGAGCCGCCGCTGACCGTGGACAATATGGAGGCGCTGAGCGTCACCCGCGAGGGCGGCCGCACCATCGTCTGGATCGCGTCGGACGACAATTTCAGCCCGCTGCAGCGGACGCTGCTGCTGAAGTTCGAGCTGGTGGAGTGAAGCGGGAGGGAATGGGGACAGTTACTTTTCCGCACGTCTGTGCCGGACTGACGCGGGCGTGCGGAAAAGTAACTGTCCCCGATGCTTAGGCCGCGGCTTCCGCCCGCTTCTTAGCGATCTCGCGCTTCAGGCGGCGGACCTTGAGGCTCAGCAGGTCGTCGCTGGTCTTGGCCAGCCAATTGTCGAGGCCGCCGACATGCTCGACCGAGCGGAGGCCCGTGGTCGAGACGCGCAGCCTGACGCCGCGGCCGAGCGCGTCGGAGATGAGCGTGACGTTCTGCAGATTGGGCAGGAACGTGCGCTTGGTCTTGTTGTTGGCGTGGGAAACATTGTTGCCCACCAGCCGGCCCTTGCCGGTCAGCTCGCAAATGCGCGACATTTCAATCTCTTCCTGGAATGGGGAGCTGGTCGCTCTCCGGAAAGGGGGCGCGGATAGCGCCGAGCGGACGATTCGTCAACTCAAGCTGCTTCCAACTCCTCCATGATGACCTCTATCCGTTGCCCGCATGCCTTGAGCGCCTGTTCGAGCTGGGCGACCGACGATCGATGCCTAAGGTCGAGCAGCCGATCGATCTGCCGGGCATTGAGCCTAAGCGACCGCGCGAGATCGGCCTTCCGCCAGCCCCGCGCCCTCATAGCCAGATAGACGTAGATTTTGAGGCATCCCAGCAGAGTGGGAGCGACCGAATGGGTGCCGCGCGTCTCCGACGGCGCGGGAATGTCCTTTCGATCGGCAATGAGGGCCGACATGGCCGTCTCCAGGGCGGCGACCCCGTTTGAAAGCGCCTGTCCTTCATCGTCCCCGAACGAATAGGCTCCGGGAATATCCGGAAAGGACAGCATAACAGTATCGTTATCGTCGAGAACGAGTTCGACCGGATAATGCAACAACATGGGCCGTTCCTTCCTTGGTGGCCTTCATTCGATCCCAAGATCCTTCTTGATGGCGTTCATCCAATCCGGTGCCGAGCTGCTTCCTGCCGCCATGCTGCGGAAGCACCGCGATCCTGCCGTTTCGGCGAACGATGAGATGGCCGCCCTTGCCCGGCTCGAACGAGCATCCCTGCTTGGCGAGATAGCGCCGAAATTGGCTGCTATTCATTCCAATAAATAGACACAAGTGTCGTGTTTTGTCAAGCGTCGCCTGCATTTGCGGGGGATGATGCGGTCGCCACTGGTGCGATGGGCCGTTGCCGCGCGCGAGTCGTTGCGGTGATGCAACCGATCTGCCATCTTCGTCGTTCCCGCCTACGCATTCAAACCCAGCGAGGACAGCCATGCTGCGCACCCTATTGCTCCTGATCGCGCTCCTGATCGTGATCGGCATCGCGCTGATCGCCTCGGGCTACGTCAACCTGCGCCAGGGCAGCGACGGCACCGTCTCGATCGAGACCAAGGACGTCGAGGTCGGCACCACCACCCAGAACATCCAGGTGCCGGTGGTGAAGACCGAAACTCGACAGGTCGAGGTGCCCAGCGTCAGCGTCGAGAACAGCCAGGGCAACGCTCAATAAACGCTTTCCCGCTTCCCGAGCCGATGCGCCTCGCCCTCGACGAGGCCCGCGCCGCCGCGCTTGCCGGCGAGGTGCCGGTCGGCGCGGTGGTGACCCGCGGCGGCGAGGTGCTGGCGGTCGCGCGCAACCGGATGCGCGAGGCGAGCGACCCCACCGCCCATGCCGAGATGGTGGCGATCCGCGCGGCCGCCGCGGCGCTGGCGAGCGACCGGCTCGACGGCTGCGACCTGTGGGTGACGCTGGAGCCCTGCGCGATGTGCGCGGGGGCGATCGCGCTGGCCCGGGTGGCGCGGCTCTATTTCGGCGCCGCCGACCCCAAAGGCGGCGCGGTGGTGAGCGGCGTGCGCCTGTTCTCCCAGCCGACCTGCCACCACGCCCCCGAAGTCTATCCCGGCATCGGCGAGGAGGCGGCGGGCGAGCTGCTGCGCGAGTTCTTCCGGGAAAGGCGTTAATCCTCCCCTGCATTTGCAGGGGAGGGGGACCGCGCGCAGCGCGGTGGAGGGGCTTCGTCAACTGAAAGAGCGCCCCTCCACCATGCTTCGCATGGTCCCCCTCCCCTCGAAAACGAGGGGAGGAATTGCAAGGCCGCGCTCATCGCGGCTAGGATCATAGCGGCCATGCCCGCGCCCGCCCCCCTCGCGCCCTTTCCCTGGCTCGACCTTGCCGTCATCCTGCTGCTGGTGGCGCTGAACGGCGCCTTCGCCATGTCGGAGCTGGCGATCGTCTCGTCGCGCAAGACCGCGGCTCAAGGCGATGGCGCGGGCCGGGCGCCGGGGCGCGCAGACCGCGCTCGACCTCGCCGGCGATCCCGGCCGCTTCCTCTCCACCGTGCAGATCGGCATCTCGCTGATCGGCATCCTCGCGGGCGCCTATTCGGGCTCCAGCCTGGGCGGGCCGGCGGGCGAGCGGATCGCCCTGCTCGGCGTCGACCCGCGCACCGCGCAGACGCTGGGCTTCGTGCTGGTGATCGTGCTCACCACTTATGCCTCGCTGGTGATCGGCGAGCTGGTGCCCAAGCAGTTCGCGCTGCGCGCGCCGGAGCCGATCGCCGCCTGGGTCGCGCCGCCGATGCGCTGGCTGTCGCGCGCCACCGCGCCGGTCGTCTGGCTGCTCGACCGGACCAGCGCCCTGGTCTTCAGGCTGCTCCGCCTCAACCGCGAATCGGCCGACCATGTCACCGCCGAGGACCTCCACCTGGTGGTCGCCGAGGCGGCGACCGCGGGCGTGCTCGAGGAGAGCGAGCGGGCGCTGATCTCCTCGGTGGTGCGGCTCGCCGACCGCCCGACCCGCGAGGTGATGACGCCGCGCACCGAGGTCGACTGGATCGACGTCGACGCCGATCAGGAGACGATCTGCCGGAAGCTGATCGAGGCCGGCGCACAACCGCATCCCGGTCGCCGAAGGCTCGGTCGACCGGCTGATCGGCGTCGTCCAGGCGCGCGACATCGTCTCCTGCCTGCTCGAGGGCAAGGCGATCGATCTGCGCGCGCTGATGAAGTCGGCGCCGATCGTCCCCGACCAGATCGACGCGATGGACGCGATGACGGTGCTGCGCGATTCCGAGGTGCCGATGGCCTTCGTCCACGACGAATATGGCCATTTCGAAGGGATCGTGACGACCGGCAACCTGCTTGACCGCGCTCGCCGGCAAGTTCCTTTCCTCGTCCGATCTCGACACCGATCCGCCGCTGGTCGAGCGCGAGGACGGCAGCTGGTGGGTGTCGGGCTCGGTCTCGGCCGACGCGATGGCCGACACGCTCTGCGTCAACCTGCCCGACGACCGCGACTATGCGACCGCGGCGGGCTTCGCGCTGTCGGTGCTGAAGCATATTCCCGAGGTCGGGCGAGCGTCTTCACCTATCGCGGCTGGCGGTTCGAGATCGCCGACATGGACGGCCGCAAGATCGACAAGCTGCTGGCCAGCGAGATCAAGCGGGGGCGAAGGGCATGAATGGGGGCGTGAATGGGGACAGTTACTTTTTTCGCGCCATGGCATGAATGGGGACAGTTACTGTTTTCGCGCCATGGCCGACGCGAGCGGCGCGGTCCCGGGAGCGAAAAAGTAACTGTCCCCTAACCCCCTAACCCAGCTTCCCGAACCTCTCCTCGAAGCCGTCGATGTCGCCGCGGGCGAGATATCGGCCTGCTCGATCACCCGGTCGCGGGCGAGCCGGCCCTGGAACGGGCCCATCCGCTCGTCGAGATGGGCGGCCTCGTTGGCGTTGAGGCCGGCGAGCTGGTCGAAGCGGGTGATGCCGAGCTCGCCGAGGCGGGCGACGAACTTGGGGCCGACGCCCTTCAGCCGCTGGAGGTCGTCGGCCGGGCCGTCCGCGGCATGCTTGACGGCGACGCCGAGCACCTCGCCGGCGACGTCGGTGGTGGCGTGGGCGACCTCGTCGGCGACGCCGGCGCCTTCCCTGGGCGGCGGCTTCAGATAGGGCCGGTCGCGGCTCGCGACATAGGGGCCGGCGCCGGCCTCGGGGCGATCGGCGCTGCGCTCGAGGCGCTGGCGGCGGCCGAGGCGAAGGCCGACGAGGACCAGCACGAGCCCGGCGAGGATCGCGGCGATGAGGATGATCGTGGTGGTGTCGAAGGTCATGGCTGCGCTTCGTCCTCCGCAGCCGGCTCGGCCGCGGGCGGGCGCCGAACATCCACCGGCCCGCGGCGACGCCGATCAGCAGGACGACGCCCAGCGGGACGAGGTTGAACTGGGCGAGGTCGAGGAGCCCGCTCACAGGATAGCCCTCGTGCCGCGGCCGGAAGACGAGCCAGCCGAGGCCGACGCCGATCAGATAGGCGAGCGCGGCGAGGCCGAGCAGCTCGACGAGCAGCGGCATGCCGCCGTCGCCCTCGTCCCAGCGCACCGCCGCAACTCCGGCGACCGCGGCGACGCGGTCGTTGAGCCCGGGCAGCCGGCCGATTCCCTCGCGCTGGAAGTCGTTCGCCGGCCCGGAGAGGATCGCGGTGCGCGAGAGCGGATCCCGGTCCATGCGGACCTCGACGCCCGCGATCGCCGCGGTGCGGACCACCGCCGCCGCGCGCGCCTCGACATGGTCGAGATAGGCCGCGCCGCGGCCGAGCGGGCCATAGCGATCCAGCCGGCGGCGAGCGCCACGGCGAGACCGATCAGGAACTTGACCAAAGGCGACAAGCGGGATCTCCGCGGTTGACCGGCCCTGCTTCTAGCGCGCCGTCTCGCGCTCGTCACCATCGCGCTCGCGGCGAAGCTCCGGGCCGCGCCGAAGGGCCGGAGGCCCGCTCAGCGGCGGCGGTTCCGCGCCATCTCGCGCCAGCCGATGTCGCGGCGGCAGAAGCCGGCGGGGAACTCGATCGCAGTCGACGCCGCGATAGGCGGCGCGCCCGCGCCCTGGCGACGTCGGCGCCGCGCGCGGCGACGCCGAGCACGCGCCCGCCGGCCGCGACCAGCCTGCCGCCCTTGCGGGCGGTGCCGGCGTGGAACACCTTGGCCCCCTTCGCTTCCGCCGCGTCGAGGCCGGCGATCGCGCCGCCCTGCTTCGGCCTCGCCAGGATAGCCCTTCGCCGCCATCACCACGACCAAGGCCGCCTCGTCGCTGAACGCCGGCGGCTCGGCCGCGGCCAGCTCGCCCCGGGCGGTGGCCAGCATCAGCGCCGAGCAGGTCGCCGTCGAGGCGCAGCATCAGCGCCTGGCATTCGGGATCGCCGAAGCGGACATTATATTCGACCAGCTTCGGGCCTTCCGCCGGTCAGCATCAGGCCGGCATAGAGGATGCCCGAAAAGGGCGTGCCCGCTTCGGCCAGCGCGCCGCGCGGTCGGCCGGACGATCTCGTCGAGCACCCGCGCCTCGAGCTCGGGCGTGAAGATCGAGGCCGGGCTGTAGGCGCCCATGCCGCCGGTATTGGGGCCGGTGTCGCCGTCGCCGACCCGCTTGTGATCCTGCGCGGAGCCGAACGGCAGCACCGTCTCGCCGTCGACCAGGGCGAAGAAGCTCACCTCCTCGCCGGTCATATGCTCCTCGATCACCACCGCCTCGCCGGCGCCGCCGAAGCCGCCGTCGAACATCGATGCGAGCGCGGCCTCGGCCTCCTCGGCGGTCGCGGCGATGATCACGCCCTTGCCGGCGGCGAGCCCGTCCGCCTTGATCACCACCGGCAGGCCGAAATCGCCGAGCGCCGCCTCCGCGGCGAGCGCGTCCGAGGCGCGGGCGTAGCGGGCGGTGGGGATGCCGTGGCGCGCGCACAGATCCTTGGTGAAGCCCTTCGAGCCTTCGAGCTGGGCCGGGATCCGGTTGGGGCCGAAGGCGAGCACGCCCATCGCCCGCAGATTGTCGGCGAGGCCGTCGACCAGCGGCGCCTCCGGCCCGATCACGACCAGGCCGATCGAATGGCGGCGGCAGAAATCGATCACCGCGCGATGGTCGGCCGGGTCGAGCGCGACCAGCTCGGCCTGCTCGGCGATGCCCGGATTGCCCGGCGCCGCATAGAGCTTGCCCATCAGCGGCGATTGCGCGAGCTTCCAGGCCAGGGCATGCTCGCGCCCGCCCGAACCGATGAGCAGCACATTCATGAGCGACGACCCCATCAACCAGCCCGGGCTCCTAGCAACCGAAAGCCCGGGCGACAACGCGCCGGCCCTCACCGTCTCCGAGCTCGTCGCGGCGCTGAAGCGCACGCTCGAGGACGGCTTCGGCCATGTCCGGGTGCGCGGCGAGATATCGGGGTTCAAGCGCGCCGGCTCGGGCCATTGCTATTTCACGCTGAAGGACGAGGGCGCCTGCATCGACGCGGTGATCTGGCGCGGCACCGCCGGGAGCCTGCGCTTCCAGCCCGAGGACGGCGATCGAGGTGATCGCGACCGGCAAGCTCACCACCTATCCGGCGCGCTCGCGCTACCAGATCGTGGTCGAGCGGCTGGAGCTCGCCGGGCAGGGCGCGCTGATGGCGCTGCTCGACAAGAGGCGGCGGGCGCTGGCCGCGGAGGGGCTGTTCGACGCGGCGAGGAAGCGCCGGCTGCCGTTCGCGCCGCGGACGATCGGGGTGGTCACCTCGCCGACCGGGGCGGTGATCCGCGACATCCTCCACCGGCTCGAGGACCGCTTTCCCTGCCAGGTCATGCTCTGGCCGGTGCCGGTCCAGGGCGAGGGCGCGGCCGAGAAGATCGCGGCCGCGGTCGACGGCTTCAACGCCCTGCCGATGCCGCCGGACCTGCTGATCGTCGCCCGCGGCGGCGGCTCGATCGAGGATTTGTGGGCGTTCAACGAGGAGGCGGTGGTGCGCGCCGTCGCCGGCTCGGCGATTCCGGTCATCTCGGCGGTCGGCCACGAGACCGACACCAGCTTGTGCGACTTCGCCGCCGACGTGCGCGCGCCGACCCCGACCGCGGCCGCCGAGATCGCGGTGCCGGTGCGAGCCGAGCTGCTCGCCCAGGTCCGCGAGCTCGGCGCCCGGGCCGAGCGCTGCGCGCGGCGGACCGCCGAGCGGGCCGGCGAGCAGCTCGCCGCGCTGCTGCGCCACTGGCCCGAGCGCGAGGCGCTGCTGGCGCCGCAGCGGCAGCGCCTCGACGAGCTGGCCGAGCGGCTGCCGCGCGCGCTGGCGGGCAGGCTCGACCGGGCGCGCGGCGACCTCGGGCGCGCCGGCGGGGCGCTGCGCCCGGCCCTGCTGGCGGCGGCGCACGCGCCGCGCCAGAGAGCGGCTCGCCGCCTTGTGGCGGGTCGCCGAGCTCGCGCATCCGGACCGGCCGCTGAAGAAAGGCTATGCCCGGGTCGAGGACCGGGCCGGGCAGGTGCTGATCTCGGCGGCGGCGGCGCGGGAGGCGCGGCTGCTCAGGCTGGTGTTCGGCGACGGCGAGGTCGACGCGGCGGTCGCCGGCGCGGTTGAGCGGCCGCGCCGAGGCTCCTATCCTAAGGGCAGGGGCGACCAGCCCAAATTGCTGTAGGGCCTGCATATGCTGATGTCGAACAAGGGCCGGCCGGCCCGGCTCCACTACCTCCCCGGCACCTTCCGGGTGCTGAGCCACGGCGACCATGTGACGTGCGCGGTCACCGGCCAGCCGATCCCGCTCGCCGAGCTCAAATATTGGAGCGTCGCGCGGCAGGAAGCCTATGCCGACGCCGAGGCCTCGCTCCAGGCGGAAGGCAAGGCTTGACCGCCGCCAAAGCGGAGCCCGACCTGTTCGCCCAGGCCTCCGAGGCGTGGCAGCAGGGGCGGCACGAGGCGGCGACGCAGCTGCTCGAGGCGCTGGTCGAGCGGCAGCCGCGGCACGTCACCGCGCTCAACACGCTGGCGATGATCGCGCTCAACCTCGGCGACGCCGGAGCGGCGATCCGCCATCTCGAGCGCGCCGCCGCGGCCGAGCCGGGCGCGGCGCCGATCTGGTTCAATCTCTTCCAGGCGCTCGAACTGGCCGGCGAGCTCGAACGCGCGCTGGACAGCCTCGACAAGGCGCTGACCATCGATCCCAATTATCTTCCCGCGATCGTGATGAAGGCGGCGCTGCTCGAGCGGCTCGGCCGCCTGCCGGAGTCGCTCGCGATGTTCCGCGCGATCATCGCCGCCGGCCCGGCCGTCGAAGGCCTGCCCGAGCCGGTGCGCGCAGGCCTTCGCGCGCGGGGCCGAGCTGGTCGCGGCCGACGACGACGCGCCGCGCCGCCGCGCTCGAGGGGCCGCTCGCCGAGGTCCGCGCCGCCTATCCCGACGCGGACTTCGCCGCGCCCTGGCCTATGCCGAGCAGCGGACCGGCCGCCGCAAGGTCTATGTGCAGCAGCCGGTGGGCGGCCATTTCCCCTATCTGCCGGCGATCGAATTCTTCCCGCGCGAGCATTTCCCCTGGCTCGCGGCGCTGGAGGCGAAGACCGGCGAGATTCGCGGCGAGCTGCTGGCGCTGCTGGAGGAGCGCGATCGCGGGTTCCGGCCCTATGTCGCCTTCGATCCGACCCTGCCGGCCAACCAATGGGCCGAGCTCAACCACAGCCCGCGCTGGAGCGCCTGGTTCTTCTGGGAGGACGGCGTGCGGCACGAGGAGAATTGCGCCCGCTGCCCGGCGACGGCCGCCGCGCTCGAGGCGCTGCCCCTGCTCGACCTCCCCGGCAAGGGGCCGACCGCGATGTTCTCGATCCTCGAGCCGCGCACCCGCATCCCGCCGCACACCGGCTCCAACAATGTGCGCACCACCGTCCATCTCCCGCTCGTCGTGCCGCCGGGATGCGGCTTTCGGGTCGGCGCCGAGACGCGCCCGTTCGAGGCCGGCAAGGCCTGGGCGTTCGACGACACGATCGAGCACGAAGCCTGGAACGACAGCGACGAGTCGCGCGCGATCCTCATTCTCGACGTCTGGAACCCGCTGCTCACCGAGGCGGAGCGGGCCGCGGTCCGGGCGGTGGGCTAGGCGTGGCGATCCGGATCCTGCTTGTCGCGGCCGCGCTGCTCGCCGCCGCCCAGGAGGCGGACTTCGCCCTGAGCGGGGCGCCCGAGCAGGGCGCGCTGCTGCGCGGCACGGCGCCGCCGGGCACGGTCGCGCTGGACATGAACGGCCGCGCCGTCCCGCTCGCCCCCGACGGCCGCTTCCTCCTCGGCTTCGACCGCGACGCCGGACCGGCGGCGGCGCTCACCGCGCGGCTCGCCGACGGCAGCGAGGTCCGCGCAGCGCTCGGCGTGGCGCCGCGGCGCTGGCGGCTATCCTATCATCAACATGGCTCGCCCGACCGGCGGGCCGACGCCCGAATATGCGCGGCTGCGCGAGGCCGAGCTGGCGCGGATCGGCGCGGCGCGGACGCAGCGGCCGGACACGTCCGGCTGGTCGCAGCAGCTGATCTGGCCGGCGCGCGGGCGGATCAGCGGCGCGTTCGGGACGCAGCGCATCTACCGGGGCGGCGTTCCGGCCGCCTATCACAGCGGCGTCGACATCGCCGCGGGCGGCGGCGCGCCAGTGGTGGCGCCGGCCGACGGGGTGGTGACGCTGGCGCCGCCGCCCTCGTTCAGCCTGGAGGGCAATCTGGTCATCGTCGATCACGGCATGGGGCTGACCAGCGCCTTCCTGCACCTGTCGCGGGCCAGCGTGCGGGTCGGCCAGAGGGTCCGCCAGGGCCAGGAGATCGGCCGGGTCGGCGCGACCGGCCGCGCGACCGGCCCGCACCTTCACTGGAGCCTGGTCTGGAACGGCGCCCGGATCGACCCGCAGGCGGTCGTGCGCTAAGGGTAGGGACGCTACCGGATCCGGCGGGCGCGGATGCCCGGCTGGTTGTTCACCCGCATGAAGAAGCTGCCCATCGTGCCGCGGGTGATCACCACCGGCTGGCCGGGCCGCGGGCGCAGCGCCAGCGGGTTGTTGTCCGCCTGCTGCCAGACCGCGCCGTCCTGCAGCGCGACCACCCACTGGCTGTTGGCGTTCTGGCTGGCCGAGGCGACCACGCCCTCGACCCGGTCGATCCGGTCCTCGTCCTCGCTCTCGTCGCCGCCGCCGAAGAAGGGCAGCCGCGGCAGCGCCAGGCCGAACAGCCGCCGCCGGCCCTCGCGGACCTGCTGGCGGTCGACGATGACCACGTCGCGCCGCGCCGTCGCCTGCTCGAGCGCGGCGGCGGCGGCATCGAAGCAGGCGAGGCGGGCCGCATCCTCGGCGATCGCGCGGCAGCGGACCAGCGCCTCGAACAATTCCGCCCGGGGCGGCGGCTCGTTGCGCTGCGCGGCGAGCGCCGCCGGCGCCGCGGCGGCCAGCAGGGCGGCGAGGATCAAAGGCGTGCGGGTCATCGTGGGTCCGTTTCCAGAGTGGCTGTGCCCGGCACTAATGCGTGGCGGCGGCGCGTTCGGCAACCCTCAACGCCCGTGCCGAACCCCGCACTCCGCTCTGTGGCAATTTTGCCACGTGCTGGAAAAATGCCGGAAGTGCCGGCGCTGGGGAATTGCTTCAAATTCGTTTCATCCCGTAAGGATGGCAAGTCTCGCTGGCTTTGCCGGCGCAAGAACCACGGCCACGGCCGATCAAAGGGGACCGACATGAGGAAGAATCAGTATCTGAGCAATTTGCTGGCCACCACGATCATTTGTGGAGCCGCCGGCATTGCGACGCCAGCCTGGGCACAGGATGACACGCAGCCTCAGAGCGGCCCGGTCGAGGCGACCCAGCCCGCGGACGATCAGGACGATCCCGGCATCGTCGTCACCGGTTCCCGCATTCCGACCCCGAACCTCACCGCGGTGAGCCCGGTCACGGTCGTCAACAGCCAGGAGATCCGGCTGCAGGGCACGACCCGCACCGAGGACCTGATCAACTCGCTGCCGCAGGCCTTCGCCGGCCAGGGCGGCAACCTCGCCAACGGCGCGAGCGGCACCGCCACGGTCGACCTTCGCGGCCTCGGCCCGAACCGCACCCTCGTGCTGATCAACGGCCGCCGCCTCGTCCCCGGCGACCCCGCCGTGCCGACTCCCGACATCAACGTGATCCCGTCCTCGATCGTCGAGCGCATCGACGTGCTGACCGGCGGCGCCTCGTCGGTCTACGGCTCGGACGCCGTCTCCGGCGTCGTCAACTTCATCATGGACACGGACCTCGAAGGCATCCGCCTCGACGCCCAGTACAGCTTCTACCAGCACAATAACCGGAACAGCGACGAGGACGCGCCGGGCATGTTCGGCGGCCCGCTCGGCCTCGACGCCCGCGGCTTCGGCTATCCGACCGGCAGCGTCGCCGACGGCGGCACCTTCGACGTCAGCGTCGCGATCGGCGCCGGCTTCGACGACGGCCGCGGCCATGTCGTCGCCTATGCCGGCTACCGCAAGCTCGAGGAAGTCACCCAGGGCCGGCGCGACTACAGCGCCTGCGCCACCCAGGCGCGGACCGCGGCGCAGGTCGCCGCCAACCCGGCCCGCCTGGTCGATTGCGGCGGCTCGGCGACCTCGGCCAACGGCACGATCATCCTCAACGAAGGCGGCACGTCCACCTTCTTCCAGATCGGCCCGAACCGGACCCTGATCCCGGGCTTCACGCCCTACAACTTCGCGCCGACCAACTACTTCCAGCGTCCCGACGAGCGCTACACGCTCGGCGCGTTCGCCAATTACGAGATCAGCCCGGCGCTGCGCCCGTATCTCGAAGTGATGTTCATGAACGACCGCACGGTCGCTCAGATCGCCCCGTCGGGCGACTTCGGCAACACCTTCTTCATCAACTGCGGCTCGCCCGCGGCCCCGACCGCGGTCAGCCCGGGCGTCGGCAACCCGCTGCTTTCGCAGCAGCAGCGCAACCTGCTGTGCGATGCCGACAACCTGCTGATCGACAATGCCGGCAGCGTCGACAACGACCCGCCGTTCACGCCGCCGGCCGTGTTCATCGATCCGGTGACCGGCCTGCCCTACACCCGCGGCTTCGCGCAGATCCTGCGCCGCAACGTCGAGGGCGGCGGCCGCCAGAGCGACCTCGAGCACACCAACTTCCGCATCGTCGCCGGCATGCGCGGCGACCTCAGCGAGGTGTGGTCGTACGACGTCTACTATCAGTTCGCGCAGACCAACTTCGCGCTGACCTACCAGAACGACTTCTCGGTCACCCGCCTCGGCCGGGCGATCGACATCGTCGACAATCCGAACACGCCGGGCGTCGATCCGACCTGCCGCTCGGTGCTCGACGGCACCGACCCGAGCTGCGTGCCGTGGGACATCTTCGCCACCGGCCAGGTGACGCAGGCGGCCCTCGCCTACCTGCAGACCCCGGGCTTCCAGCGCGGCAACGTCCAGCAGACCGTCGCCAGCGCCTCGCTGACCGGCAATCTCGGCGAATGGGGCATCCAGTTCCCCTGGGCGAACGAAGGCGTCGGCATCGCCCTCGGCCTCGAGTATCGCAAGGAGCATCTGGAGCTGCAGACCGACGTCGCCTTCCAGACGCTGCCGTCGTCCGACCTCGCCGGCCAGGGCGCCCCGACGCTCCCGGTGTCTGGCGAGTTCGACGTCCGCGAGGCGTTCGCCGAGGTCCGCATCCCGATCATCGAGGACAGCTTCGTCTACAACTTCTCGATCGAGGCGGGCTACCGCTACTCGGATTACGGCATCGGCAACCGCAGCGTCAGCACCGACACCTACAAGATCGGCGCCGACCTCTCGATCATCCGCGATGTCCGGATCCGCGGCGCCTACAACCGCGCCGTCCGCGCGCCGAACATCCAGGAGCTGTTCGCGCCGCAGCGCGTCGCCCTGAACGGCAACGGCGATCCGTGCTCCGGCGCGGCGCCGTCGGCCTCGCTCGCCGCCTGCCAGGCGATGGGCGTCTCCGCGGCCCAGTACGGCACGATCGCGCCGAACCCGGCCGGCCAGTATAACGGCCTGATCGGCGGCAACCCGAACCTCAACCCGGAGATCGCCGACACCTGGACGCTCGGCGTGGTCATCCAGCCGAGCTTCATCCCGCGGCTGGCGATCACCATCGACTGGTTCGACATCGCCATCAGCGAGCCGATCCAGCCGATCGGCCAGGACGTGATTCTCTCGACCTGCGCCGCGACGCTCG
Organism: uncultured Alphaproteobacteria bacterium; assembly: GCA_963826805.1. Taxonomy (GTDB): domain Bacteria; phylum Pseudomonadota; class Alphaproteobacteria; order Sphingomonadales; family Sphingomonadaceae; genus Allosphingosinicella. Next base: position 946,260 of record CAWGYE010000005.1, on the reverse strand, counting down.
ATCCGTTCTTCTGCGGCCTGGTCAATCGCGACCAGTTCGGCTCGCTGTGGCGGACCGGCACCGGCTTCGTGCGCGACCTCAACCAGAATATCGGTGAGTTCAGCACGCGCGGCATCGACGTCGGCGTCAGCTACGCGCACGAGATCGGCAGCTGGGGCAACCTCAGCTTCAGCTTCGTCGGCACCTGGCTCGACGAGCTGATCACCGACAACGGCGTTTCCGACCCCTACGACTGCGCCGGCTTCTACGGCCCGATCTGCGGCATTCCCAATCCGGAATGGCGCCACAAGATGCGCCTGACCTACGTCCACCCGGACGGCTACGGTCTGTCGGTGCAATGGCGCTACTTCTCCGGCGTGGACGTCGAGAATTCGGCTTGCGGCACGCCGCCTGCGGGCGGCACCGCGGCCGAGATCAACGCCTGCTCGCAGAACGCGCTGGCGGCGCCGATCGGGGCCTATGCGCCGTTCAACGCGCAGATCCCGTCGCAGAGCTATATCGACCTGACGTTCACCGCGCGGATCGGCGACCACTACAATTTCCGCCTGGGCGTGAACAACATCTTCGACCGCGCCCCGCCGATCATCGGCGCCAATGGCGGCAACACCGTCATCAACGCCTGCCCCGGCGTGGTCTGCTCGGGCAACACCTTCCCGAACGTCTACGACGCGATGGGCCGGTACATCTTCGCCGGCGTCACCCTCGACTTCTAAGACGGCCGGAAATCACGAACTGGACGGCGGGCCTTTCGGCCCGCCGTTTTCTTTTGGGCGGCAGGCGCTAGAAGCGGCCCGGTGAATCAGGAGCAATCCGCAGGCGCCGCCGGGCGCTTCGAAGCCGAGGCCGACCTTGCCGCCGGCCGCGGCGACGCGGCCGCGGCACGGGCGCTGCTCGAGCAGGCGACCCGGGCCGATCCGGACCGCGGCGAGGCCTGGCTGAAGCTCTCCGCCATGTGCCGCGCCCAGGGCGATCTCACCGCCGCGCTCGCCGCCGCCTCGGGCGCGCTCCGGCTCGATCCGCTCGGCTTCGTGCCGCTGCTGCTGAAGGCCAGCCTGCTCGAGCAGATGGGCCGCGAGGCGGAGGCGGGCGAGACCTACGGCTATGCGCTCGCGCAGGCGCCCGCCCCGGTGCCGGCGCATCTCGAGGCGATGGTCGCCCATGCCAAGGCGCGGCGCGACGCGCATGTCGCGCGGGGCGCCGAGCGGCTGGCGGAGGCGGTGGCCGGCGCCGCGCTCAGCGAGGCCGAGCGCCGCCGGCTCGACCGCTTCCAGAGCAACGTGCTGCGCAAGACGCGCCCCTACCATAGCGAGCCGACCCATTTTCACTATCCGGGCCTGCGCGAGCGCGAGTTCCACGATCGCGCCCTCTTCCCCTGGCTCGAGGCGCTCGAGGCGGCCACCGCCGACGATCACCGAGGATTTCCACCGGGTGATGGCGGCCGAGCGCGCCGAGCTGGTGCCCTATATCCAATATCCCGACGACGTGCCGCTGCGGCAATGGGCCGAGCTCAACCGCAACAAGGCGTGGACCGCCGATCCATCTGGTCCAGAACGGCGTGACGATCGACGCCAATGCCCGCCACTGCCCGGCGGTGATGGCGCTGCTCGCACAGCTCGACCAGCCGGCGATCCCGCGCCGCGGGCCGAACGCGATGTTCTCGCTGCTCGCGCCGGGCGCGCACATCCCGCCGCACACCGGCGTCGCCAACACCCGGCTGGTCTGCCATTTGCCGCTGATCGTGCCGGAGGGCTGCTGGTTCCGGGTCGGCGACGAGACCCGCCTCTGGGAGCGGGGCAAGGCCTGGGTGTTCGACGACACGATCGAGCATGAGGCGAAGAACCCGAGCGACGCGCTGCGCGTGCTGCTGATCGTCGACACCTGGCATCCGGACCTCAGCGCGGCCGAGCGCGCGGCGGTGGCGGCGGTGATGGCGGCGACCGATCCGGACGACCCGCTGGAGGGCCTGTGACCGCCGACGCCGCCTGGCTGCTTGAAGACCGCCGACCCGGGCAACGCCGATTCGGTGTTCCGCGCGGCGGCGACGGCGGTCCGGGAGGGGCTGGCGGCCGAGGCGCTGCCGCTGGCGCGCGCCGGCGCGGAGAGCCATCCCGGCGATGCCCGCATGTGGCAGGTGCTGGGCCTCGCCCACCGCCAGCTCGAGGACCTGGCGCCGGCGGTCGAGGCGCTGGGCCGGGCGGCCGCGCTCGCGCCCGGCGACCCGCTGATCGCGCACAGCGTGGCGCGGGCCTCGATGGAGGCCGGCCTGCCCGCGGCGGCCTTGTTCGAGCGGGCGCTCGCGCTCGCGCCCAACGACGCCTCGGTCCTGCTCGGCCGCGCCGCGGCGCAGTTCGCGGAAGGGCAGGTCGAGGCGGCGATCGGCGGGCTGGAGGACGCAGCTTCGCCAGCATCCCGGCTGGCTGCAGGGCCATGCCACGGCGGCGCGGCTGCGCTACGCGTCGGGCGACCGCGACGGCCTGACCGCGAGCCTCGAGCGCGCGCTGGAGGCGGCGCCGGGCGAAATCGCGCTGTGGCGCGAGCTGACCGACACTTTGATGCACGCCGCCCGCTACGAGGACGCGCTGGACGCGGTCGCGCGCGGCCGCGCGGCGGCGGGGGCGAGCCCGGTCTTCGACGCGCTGGAGGCGGTCTGCTTCGCCGAGCGGGGCGAGACGGAAAAGGCGGATGCCGCTTTCGCCGCGCTGGGCGGGATCGAGCATGTCACGATGGCGGCGCGCTACATGCGCCACCTGCTGCGCGCCGGACGGCCCGCCGAGGCCTCGGCCTTCGCCGACGGCTGGCGCGGCCGCGACCCGGACAATCTGCTCGTCCCCTATCAGTCCGCGGCCTGGCGGCTGACCGGCGACGCGCGCTGGCAGTGGCTGGAGGGCGATCCGCGCTTCATCGGCGTCTACGACCTCGCCGACAAGCTGCCGTCGCTCGACGCGCTGGCGGCGCGGCTGCGCGGCCTGCATCTGTCGCACCACCATCCGCTCGAACAGTCGCTGCGCGGCGGCACCCAGACCGACGGGCCTCTGTTCAGCCGGATCGAGCCCGAGATCCGGGCGCTGCGGCAGGCCGTGGTCGAGGCGGTCGAGGCGCATGTCGCCCAGCTGCCGGCGCCCGATGCCGCCCATCCGCTGCTGCCCGCGAAGCGCGCGCCGATCGCTTTCTCCGGCTCCTGGTCGGTGCGGCTGACCGGCGCCGGCTTCCACGTCAACCACGTCCACCCGGCGGGCTGGCTGAGCTCGGCCTTCTACGTCGCGCTGCCCGAAGCGGCGATGGGCGGCGACGCCCATGCCGGCTGGCTGGCGATCGGCGAGCCGCAGGCGGAGCTCGGCCTCGATCTGCCGCCGATCCGGCTGATCGAGCCCAGGCCCGGCCGGCTGGTGCTGTTCCCCTCGACCGTCTGGCACGGCACCCGCCCCTTCGCCGAGGGCGAGCGGCTGACCGTCGCGTTCGACGTCGCCCGGCCGCCGCAATGACCCTGCCGCCGCAAAACCTCGCGCCGGCGCTCGACCTCTACCGGCGCGGCGACCTCGCCGGCGCGCTGGCGGCGGCGGAGGCCGCGCTGCAGGCCGAGCCGGGCGCCGCCGCATTGCTCGGCTTCGCCGGACTGGTCGCCGCGCAGCTCGGCGACTTCCCCGCCGCGATCCGTCACTTGCGCGCGGCGCTGGCGGCGGCGCCGGACGATCTCGCCGCCCGCATCAACCTTGCCATGGCCCTGGTCTCCGCCGGCGCGCTCGACGAGGCCGCCGCCGTCTGCGCCGAGGGCGGGGACGATCCCAAGCTGCTCCGGCTCGCCGCTTACGCCCATCAGGCGAGCGGGCGGCACGCCGAGGCCGCCGCCGCCTACGAGGCGGCGCTCGCCGCCGTCCCGGAGGATTTCGAGAGCTGGAACAACCTCGGCAACGTCCGCGCCGCGCTTGGCGACCATGACGGCGCGGTCGCCGCCTTCCAGCGCGCGATCACGCTCAGGCCCGACATTTTCGAGATGGTGATGAACCTCTCCGAAGCGCTCGCCGCCGCCGACCGGCACGACGAACGCGCGGCGACGATGCGCGAGGCGGCGCGGATCAGCCCCGACGACGCGCGGGTGCAGGCGGAGCTCGGCCTCGCTTTGTCCTCGGTGCGCGACTTCGAGGGCGCCGAGAACGCCTATCGCGCTGCGATCCGGCTCGATCCCAAGGCGGCCTCGGCCTGGCTCGAGCTCGCCTTGCTGCTGGAGAACAACAACCGGGTCGAGGAGCTCGCCGCGCTGGCCGGCGAGGCGGAGACGGGCGGGCCGGACGGGCCCGAGCTCGCCTTCATCAAGGCCTGGGCAATGCGCCGGCAGGGCCGGTTCGAGGAGGCGCTCGCGCTGGCCGAGGCGACCCCGGCGACGATCAACCCGGTCCGCCGCGCCCAGCTGATCGCCGAGCTGAACGACCGGCTCGGCCGGCCGGAGCGCGCCTTTGCCGCCTTCGAAGAGATGAATCGGGCCGCGCTCGCCGCCCGGCCGGGACGCCCCGGCCCGCGCTATCGCGAGCAGGTCGCGGCCGCCGCCTCGGCGCTGACGCCCGCGCGGGTCTCGGGGTGGACGCGCTTCGAGGTCGCGCCGGTGCCGCCGGCGCCGGTCTTCATCGCCGGCTTCCCGCGCTCGGGCACGACCCTGCTCGACACCTTGCTGATGAACGTCGCCGATTTCCACGTGCTGGAGGAGCTGCCGGTGATCCGCGACGTCGAGGCGGCGATCCCGGACGATGCCGACCTCGGCAAGATGACCGGCGAGGAGGCGAAGCGGCTGCGCGACCATTATTTCGAGCGGCTCGCCGTGCACGCCCCGGCGCCGCCGGGCCGCACGATCGTCGACAAGCACCCGCTGCACATGGCGCGCATGCCCTTGATCCAGCGCATCTTTCCCGACGCCCGGATGATCCTGGTCGAGCGCCACCCCTGCGACGCGGTGCTCTCCTGCTTCATGGCCAATTTCCAGCTCAATCACGCCATGCGCAGCTTCACCGATCTCGAGGAGGCCGCGCGCACCTACGATGCCGTGTTCGACGCCTGGACCCGGGCCGAGGCGCTGCTGCCGCTGCGCGTCCACCGCGTCCGCTACGAGCGGATGGTCGCGGATCTGGAGGGCGAGATGCGCGGCCTGCTCCGCTTTCTCGAGCGGCCGTTCGACCCGGCCGTGCTCGACAACCGCGCCGCCGCCGCCGGGCGGGGCCACGTCCGCACCGCCTCCTATTCCCAGGTCGGCGAGCCGATCTACCAGCGCGCGGCCGGGCGCTGGGGACGCTATCGCGCGCAGATGGCGCCGGTCCTTCCCATCCTCGCCCCCTGGGCGGAGAAGATGGGCTACGAAATCTAGGCCGCCTCCAATTTCAGCGCGCCGTCGCCTTCGTCGACCTTGACGGTCTGGCCGTCGCGAATGTCGCCGCGCAGGATCGCGTCGGCGAGCGGGTCCTGCAGATATTTCTGGACCGCCCGCTTCAGCGGCCGCGCCCCGTAGACGGGGTCGTAGCCGACCCGGCCAAGCCAGGCGCGGGCGCCGTCGGTGAGCTCGAGCACGATCTTGCGGTCCTTGAGGAGCTGCTGGACGTGCCCGACCTGGATGTCGACGATCGGCCCCATATGCTCGGCCGCGAGCCGGTGGAACAGGATGATCTCGTCCAGCCGGTTCAGGAATTCCGGCCGGAAATGGGCGCGGACCACCTCCATCACCTGCGGCTCGACGTCGGTGACGCTCTGGCCTTCGTCGAGCCCGGTCAGGAAGTGGCTGCCGAGGTTCGAGGTCAGGATGATGATGGTGTTGGTGAAGTCGACGACATGGCCCTGGCCGTCGGTCAGGCGGCCGTCGTCGAGCACCTGCAACAGCACGTTGAACACGTCCGAATGCGCCTTCTCGACCTCGTCGAACAGCACCACCTGATAGGGCCGCCGCCGCACCGCCTCGGTGAGCACGCCGCCTTCCTCATAGCCGACATAGCCGGGCGGCGCGCCGATCAGCCGGGCGACGCTGTGCTTCTCCATGAACTCGGACATGTCGATCCGGACCATGGCGTGGCTGTCGTCGAACAGGAACTCGGCGAGCGCCTTGGTCAATTCGGTCTTGCCGACGCCGGTCGGCCCCAGGAACAGGAAGCTGCCCATCGGCCGGTTCGGGTCCTGCAGGCCGGCGCGGGCGCGGCGGATGGCGCGGCTGACCGCGTCGACCGCCTCGGCCTGGCCGACCACGCGCTTGCCGAGCTGCTCCTCCATGGCGAGCAATTTCTCGCGCTCGCCCTCCAGCATCCTGTCGACCGGAATGCCGGTCCAGCGCGAGACCACGGCGGCGATGTCCTCGGCGGTCACCTCCTCGCGCAGCATCGCGCTGCTGGAGGCGGCCGCGGCCTCCTCGAGCTGCTTTTCGAGCGCGGGGATGCGCCCATATTGCAGCTCGCCCGCCTTGGCGAGGTCGCCGGAGCGCTGCGCCTGCTCCAGCTCCAGCCGGGCCGCGTCCAGCTGCTCCTTGATCTTGGCCTCGCCGGCGATCTTCTCCTTCTCCGCCTGCCAGCGCTGGGTGAGCTCGGCCGACTGCTGCTCGAGATTGGCGAGCTCGCCCTCGATCGCCTTCAGCCGTTCCTTCGAGGCGGCGTCCTTCTCCTTCTTCAGCGCCTCGCGCTCGATCTTCAGCTGGATGATGCGGCGGTCGAGCGTCTCGATCTCCTCGGGCTTCGATTCGACCTCCATCCGGATCCGGCTCGCCGCCTCGTCCATCAGGTCGATCGCCTTGTCGGGCAGGAAGCGGTCGCTGATGTAGCGGTGGGAGAGGGTGGCGGCGGAGACGAGGGCGCTGTCGGTGATCCGAACGCCGTGGTGCAGCTCGTATTTCTCCTTGAGGCCGCGCAGGATCGAGATCGTGTCCTCGACCGTCGGCTCGCCGATGAAGACCGGCTGGAAGCGCCGCTGCAGCGCCGGGTCCTTCTCGACATGCTTGCGATATTCGTCGAGCGTGGTCGCGCCGATGCAGTGCAGCTCGCCGCGCGCGAGCGCCGGCTTCAGCAGGTTCGACGCGTCCATCGCGCCTTCGCTCTTGCCGGCGCCGACCAGGGTGTGCATCTCGTCGATGAACAGGATGACCTCGCCCTCGGCGCCCTTGACCTCGTCGAGCACGCCCTTGAGCCGCTCCTCGAACTCGCCGCGATATTTGGCGCCGGCGATCAGCGCGCCCATGTCGAGCGCCATCAGCCGCCGGTCCTTGAGGCTGTCGGGCACGTCGCCATTGGCGATGCGCAGCGCCAGCCCTTCGGCGATCGCGGTCTTGCCGACGCCGGGGTCGCCGATCAGCACCGGATTGTTCTTGGTCCGCCGGGCGAGGATCTGGACGGTGCGGCGGATCTCCTCGTCGCGGCCGATGACCGGGTCGAGCTTGCCGTCGCGCGCCGCCTGGGTGAGGTCGCGGGCGAACTTCTTCAGCGCGTCGTAGCGGTCCTCGGCGCTCTGCGTGTCGGCGGTGCGCCCGCCGCGCAGCTCGTTGATCGCCGCGTTGAGCGCCTCGGCCTTCAGCCCCGCATCCTGCAGCGCCTTGCCGGCGTCGGTGCCGGAGAGGGCGAGCGCCAGCAGCATGCGCTCGACGGTGACGTAGCTGTCGCCCGCTTTCTGGGCGATCTGCTCGGCCTGGTCGAGCAGCCGGATGGTCTCGCCGTCGAGGCTCGGGCGCGGCGCTGGCGCCGCTGCCCGACACCGCGGGGATCCTGGCCAGCGCCTCGTCGGTCTCCCGCCGCGCCGCCTCGGCGCTGCCGCCGGCGCGCGCGATCAGCCCCGCCGCCATGCCCTGCTCGTCCTCGAGCAGCGCCTTCAGGAGGTGCGCCGGCGCGATCCGCTGATGGTTCATCCGTGCCGCAACCGTCTGCGCCGATTGCAGGAATCCGCGCGCGCGCTCGGTGAATTTGTCGAGATCCATGGTTGCGGCCCCTGTTGAGGTGCCCCGAATGTAGGATCGCCGCCGTGCGAGGCAATGGCGGCGGAAAAAAGCCGAATCCGGCGGGGAATCTGCGGCGAAGCGTATTGCTTTGCCCGTACACCGCGCTAGTGTCCGCCTCCTGCACGACATGGGGAATCACATGCGCAAGTTGTTCAAAGCCTTCGCGATCGCTGCCGGGCTGTCGCTGCTCGCCACCGCCGCCACGGCGACCGCCGATCAGGGCTCCCGCCGCGCCGCCGCCGCCGCCGCCGATCCGGTGCAGGCGCTGGTCGACCGGGTCAACATCCCGTTCGAGACCTTCACCCTCGCCAACGGCCTTCGCGTCGTCGTCCACGAGGACCGCAAGGCGCCGATCGTCGCGGTCAGCATCTGGTACAATGTCGGCTCGAAGGACGAGCCGGCCGGCCGCACCGGCTTCGCCCACCTGTTCGAGCACCTGATGTTCAACGGCTCGGAAAACGCGCCCGGCGAATATTTCGAATATACCCGCCGGATGGGCGCGACCGACCTCAACGGCACGACCTGGTTCGACCGGACCAATTATTTCCAGACCGTTCCCCGCCCCGCGCTCGAGCAGGCGCTCTATCTCGAAAGCGACCGCATGGGCCATCTGCTCGGCGCGGTCACCCAGGAGAATCTGACCAACCAGATCGGCGTCGTCCAGAACGAGAAGCGCCAAGGCGACAACCAGCCGTTCGGCATGGTCGAATATGCCCAGCTCGAAGGCCTGTTCCCCGAAGGCCATCCCTATCGCCACTCGACGATCGGCTCGATGGCCGACCTTTCGGCGGCGACCATGGAGACGGTCCACGGCTGGTTCCGCGAGAATTACGGGCCGAACAACGCCGTGCTGGTGCTGGCCGGCGACATCAACGCGCGCGAGGCGCGGCCGCTGGTCGAGCGCTATTTCGGCCCGATTCCGCGCGGCCCGGTCAACATCCCGGCCGCCGCCGACGTGCCGACGCTCCCGGCCCGCGTCGACCGCCAGATGCACGACCGGGTCGCCAATGTGCGGCTCTATCGCAACTGGGCGACCCCCGGCCTCACCCATGCGGACCAGGTGCCGCTGCAAGTGGCCGGCGCGGTGCTCGGCGGCCTCGCCAGCTCGCGGCTCGACAACATCCTCGTCCGCGGCGAGCAGACGGCGGTCCGCGTCTCCGCCTTCCAGCTGCCGTTCCAGCGGGTCAGCATGTTCGAGATCCAGGTCGACGTGAAGCCCGGCCAGGATGCCGACGCGGTGTCGCGCCGGCTCGACGAGATCGTCGCCGACTTCATCCGCACCGGCCCGACCGAGGACGAGGTCCGCCGCGCCGTGATGCGCGCCCTTTCCGGCCGGGTCCAGGGACTCGAGCAGGTCGGCGGGTTCGGCGGCAAGGCCGTCGCGCTGGCCGAGGGCATGCTCTATGCCGACGATCCCAATTTCTATCGCACCCGGCTGGAGCAGCTGGCGCGGGTGACGCCGCAGGACGTCCATCGGGTGCTGCGGCGCTGGCTGTCCCGGCCGGCGCTCGCGATCCGCGTCGATCCGGGCGAGCGCGAAGCCTATGAGGAGGCGCCGGGCGTCACCGGCGCGCGCGCCGGCGGCGTCAATGTCAGCGCCCCCAGCCAGCGGCCGCGTTACTACACCCCGCCGCAGCCGGGCGACCAGCCGCTCGCGCCCGTCTCCTTCGAGCAGCCGCAGCCCGCGGGCGGCACCGCCGCCCCGGTCCGCACCCGCGAGCCGATGCCGACCCCCGGGCCGGTGCCGGCGCTCGATTTCCCCGATGTCGAGCGCGCCCGCCTGTCGAACGGCATTCAGGTCGTCTACGCCCGCCGCACGGCGGTTCCGGTCACCCGCGTCGCGGTCGAGTTCGACGCCGGCATCGCCGCCGACCCGACCGACCGGCTCGGCACCCAGGCGATGACGCTGAACATGCTGGAGGAGGGCACGACCAGCCTCAACTCCACCCAGCTCGCCGAGGCGCAGGAGCGGCTCGGCGCCACCATCGGCACCGGCGCCAGCCTCGACCGCACCTCGGTGCAGCTGACCGCGATGACGCCGGCGCTCGGCGCCTCGCTCGACCTGCTCGCCGACGTGATCCGCAACCCCGCCTTCGACCCGCGCGAGGTGGAGCGCATCCGCCAGCAGCAGCTCGCCGGCATCGCCGCCGAGATGACCCAGCCGCAGGGGCTCGCATTCCGTGCGCTGCCGAGCGTGCTCTACGGCACGGCGCATCCCTACGGGAAGCCGTTCACCGGGACGGGCGATCCGGCGGTGGTGCGGGCGCTGACCCGGGACGAGCTGATCCGCTTCCACCAGACCTGGATCCGGCCCGACAACGCGACCATCTTCGCGGTCGGCGACCTGCCGCTGGCTGAGCTGGTGCCCCTCCTCGAGGCGCGCTTCGGCAATTGGCGGCCCCCGGCCGTGCCGCGCGGCACCAAGGCGTTCAACGTCCCGATTCCGCCGGCGCGCCCGCGGATCGTGCTGATCGACCGGCCGCAATCGCCGCAGAGCGTGATCATGGCCGGCCAGATCATCCCCGCCGAGGGCACCGAGGACCTGCTCAACCTCACCGCCGCCAACCAGGCGCTGGGCGGCGACTTTCTCGCCCGGATCAACATGGAGCTGCGCGAGCGGCGGGGCTGGTCCTACGGCGCCCGCGGCAACCCCAATCTGTTCGAGCACCAGGTGCCCTACATCATCCAGGCGCCGGTCCAGGCCGACCGCACCGGGGAGTCGATCACCGCGACGATCGAGATGGTGCGCACCTTCCTGACCAGCCAGGGCGTGCAGGCGAACGAGCTGCAGCGGATCATCGCCGGCAGCACCGGCGCGCTTCCCGGCCAGTTCGAGACGTCGCCGGCGATCCTTGGCGCATTGCGCTCCAACGCCCTCTACCGCCGCCCGGACAATTATCAGGAGACGCTGGCCGACCGCTATCGCGGGATGACCGCGCAGGTGCTCGACACGACCGCGAGGCGCTACATCGATCCGGGCAATTTCGTCTGGGTGGTGGTCGGCGAGGCGGCCCGCATCCGCCCGCAGCTCGAGCGGCTCGGCATGCCGATCGAGACGATGACCCTGCCGGGCATGCCGCAGATTCCGGCGCCGGCGCCGCGGCCGGCGCAGTAAGCGGCAGGGACAGTCACCGGGGACAGTTACTAGTAACTGTCCCCATTCCCTTTCCATCAAGGGGGAGGGCTCATTCCGTCAGCAATCTGGTGACGTGCCCCATCTTGCGGCCGGGGCGGGCCTCGCTCTTGCCGTAGAGATGGAGGTGCGCGGCCGGGTCGGCGAGGAGGTCGCGCCAGCCCGCCGCCTCGTCGCCGACCAGGTTGCGCATCTCGACCCGCGGCGCGACGAGGCCGGTGGCGCCCAGCGGCAGGCCGCAGATCGCGCGGATGTGGTTCTCGAACTGCGAGGTCAGCGCCCCCTCGATCGTCCAGTGGCCGCTATTGTGGACGCGCGGCGCCATCTCGTTGAACAGCGGCTCCCCGTCCAGCGCGAAGAATTCCATGGTCAGCATGCCGACATGGCCGAGCGCGTCGGCGACGCGCCGCGCCACCGCTTCCGCGATCGGCACGGCGGCGGCGAGCGCCGCGCCGGCGGGCACGTCGGAGGTGACCAGGATGCCGCCCTGGTGACGGTTCACCGGCGCATCCCAGACCGCAATCTCGCCGTCGGCGCCGCGGCAGAGCAGGATCGAGAATTCGGCGTCGAAGCGGACGAAGCCCTCGAGCACCGACGGCGCGCCGTCGACCGCCGCCCAGGCCGCGTCCGCCTCGCCGGCCTCGTCGATCCGCGCCTGGCCCTTGCCGTCATAGCCGAAGCGGCGGGACTTCAGGATGGCGGGGGTGCCGATCTCGGCCAGCGCCGCGTCGAGCGCGGCCCCGTCGTCGACCGCCGCGAACGGGACCGGGCGGCCGCCGTGGCGCTGCACGAACGACTTCTCGGTCAGCCGGTCCTGGGCGATCTCGAGCGCCTCGACCGGCGGGTATACCGGCACCCGCGCGGCGATCGCGGCCAGCGGCGCGGTCGGCACGTTCTCGAACTCGTAGGTGACCACGGCGACATCCTGGGCGAACCGCGCCAGCGCCTCCGCATCGTCGAACGCGGCCTGCGTGAAGCGGGCGGCGACGTCGGCCGCCGGCGCCTCCCGGTCCGGCGCATAAACGTGGCAGCGATAGCCGAGCCGGGCGGCGGCCATCGCCAGCATCCGCCCGAGCTGGCCGCCGCCGACGATGCCGATCGTGGAGCCGGGCGCGACGATCATTCGGGCTTTTCTGCGACGCCGTCCGTCTGCTCCCGTCGCCACGCCTGCAGGCGCGCCGCCAGCGCCGGGTCGGAGGTCGCCAGGATCGCGGCGGCGAGCAGGCCGGCATTGACCGCGCCGGCCTTGCCGATCGCGAGCGTGCCGACCGGCACGCCGGCCGGCATCTGCGCGATCGAGAGCAGGCTGTCGAGGCCGGCCAGCGCCTTGCTCTCCACCGGCACGCCGAGCACCGGCAAATGGGTCATCGAGGCCGCCATGCCGGGCAGGTGCGCCGCTCCGCCGGCGCCCGCGACGATCACCCTCAATCCGCGGTCGGCCGCGGCCCGGGCATAATCGTAGAGCCGGTCCGGCGTGCGGTGGGCGGAGACGACCTTGGTTTCGTGCGGCACGCCGAGGGCATCGAGCGTCTCGGCGGCGTGGCGCATCGTCTCCCAGTCGGAGCGGCTGCCCATGATGATCCCGACGAGAGGCGCTTCGTCTGCCATGAAGCGACACCTCCTAGGGCCTGCACCCATGACCGGCAATGGCCAACCCCTCCGGGGCGGGCGGCTTTTGACGCAGGGCTGCGTCGCTCGTCGGTCACGATGCGTTTAGCATCGCTCCCTCCTCGCTCCTGTCCCTGCGCCAAAATCCGCTCCGTCACGGCCGTTGCCGGTCATGGGTGCAGGCCCTGGCCCGGCGGCGCAGGGCGGGCAATCGCCGCCATTCTAAGCTTTGCGTTAACCTTCGCGAATTAGAGGGGAGGGCATGGGACGCAGGAAGTCCATCCCCGAGACGGCGCTCGCCGATCCGCCCACGCGCGAGGCGCGCGAGGCGCTGCAGCGGCTGACCGACGAGAATGCGCTGCTCCGCGCCGCTCTGGCGGACGCCCGCGCCCAGCTCGGCGAGGCCGAGGAGAATGCCGGCCGCGACCCGCTCACCGCCCTGCTCGACCCGCGCCAGTTCCGCGCCGAGCTGCAGCGCGTGCTGAGCCAGGCCGCGCGCCACGGCACCCCCGCGGCCCTGATCTCGGTCGACGTCGACGACCTCAAGGGTATCAACGACGGCCATGGCCGCGTCGCCGGCGACGCCACCCTGCGCCACGTCGCCCGCCTGCTGAAGAGCCTGATCCGCGCCAGCGACGTCGCCGCGCGCGGCGGCGGCGGCGCCTTCTCGCTGCTGCTCGACCATCTCGACGCCGAGTCCGCGCTCGACACCGCCGAGCGGATCGGCCGCTGCATCGGCGCCCACCCGCTCGATCTCGGCCATGTCGAGGTCAAGATCCAGGTGACGGTCAGCGTCGCCACGATCATGCCCGGCGACACCGTCGAGGAGGTCCTCCGCCGCGCCGCCCGCAACCGCGAGCGCGTCAAGGAATTCTGATCCGGGGACAGTTACTCGTAACTGTCCCCTCAGCGCTCGCGCAGATAATAGCGCTCGATCGCCCCCAGATCCTCATCCAGCTCGTAGACGATCGGCTGGCCGGTCGGGATCTCCAGCGCGACGATCTCCTCGTCGGCGATGTTCGAGAGGTGCTTGACCAGGGCGCGCAGCGAATTGCCGTGGGCGGAGACGAGCACGCGGTCGCCCTTGGCGAGCGCCGGGGCGATCCGCTCCTCCCAATAAGGCAGCACGCGGGCGATCGTGTCCTTGAGGCTCTCATGGGTGGGGATGGCGACGCCCGCATAGCGGCGGTCGTTGGCGAGGTCGAACTCGCCCCCCGGCTCCAGCGCGGGCGGCGGGATGTCGAACGAGCGCCGCCAGAGATGGACCTGCTCCGCGCCGTGCTTCGCCCCCGTCTCCGCCTTGTCGAGCCCGGTGAGCCCGCCATAATGGCGCTCGTTGAGCCGCCAGTGCTTCTCCACCGGCAGCCACAGCCGCCCCATCGCCTCCAGCGCGATGTGCAGCGTCTTGATCGCCCGCGTCTGCAGGCTGGTGAAGCAGAGGTCGAAATCGAGCCCCTTCGCCGCCATCAGCTCGCCCGCCAGCTTCGCCTCCTCCTCGCCTTTGGGCGTCAGCCCGACGTCCCACCAGCCGGTGAAGCGATTCTCGAGGTTCCAGGCCGACTGGCCGTGGCGGATCAGGACGAGGCGGGGCATCGCGCGCTAGCGCCCGCGATATTCCGCGACCCGGTCGATGACGGCGTGGAGCGCGTCCATGCAGGCGCGGGCGAGCAGCCGGCTGCGCTCGGGCGACCAGCCGTGGACCGGGTCGGGCAGGTCGGCATTGTCCTTGAACGGCATTTCCAGCGTCATCGACACCGCCCCGAACCGCTCGGCGAGCTGGGCGGTGGACATGGAGAGGTTGGCCTTGCCGGGCGCCGGGATCTCGTAGCCCCGGTCGGTCTGGAAGTCGGGCGAGGCGGCGAGCAGCGCCGCGCTGAACGCGTCGAACAGCACCTGCTGCTCCTTCTTCCAGGAGGGGATGCCCTCGAAGCCGGCGAGGAAGTTGGCGGCGATCGCCTCGTCGCCATGCACGTCCATCGCGAAATCGACCCCGGTCCTGTCCATCTCGGCGCGGACGTGGAACACCTCGGGGCTCTTCTCCGGGCTCGGCGCGTGCCATTCGCGGTTGAGGTTGACGCCGACCGCGTTGGTCCGGAGATGTCCGCGCCGCGAGCCGTCCGGATTCATGTTGGGGACGATGTGGAAGGTCGCTTTCTGGCGCAGCCGCCGGGACACCGGGTCGGACTCGTCGAGCAGCTTCTCGAGCGCGCCCTCCATCCACCATTCGGCCATCGTCTCGCCCGGGTGCTGGCGCGCATAGAGCCAGACCTGCAGCGGCCCGCCGTCGAGGGTGAAGCAGTCGATCTCCTGGCCGTCGAGCGTCTGGCCGAGCGAGCGGTAACGGGCGCCGGGGACCTCGGCGACCTCGGCGACCAGAGCGTGGTGGCGCTCCATCGTATAGGGCGCGAAATAGGCGATCCAGACGCTGTCGGAGGCCGGCTCGAGCTCGATGCTCAGCACCCCGTCGGCATAGCTGCCCTCGGCGCGCACCCATTCCTCGCGGTCGAGGGAGACGCAGGCCTTGTAGCCAGGCCAGCCGTCGGGATAGGCGGCGCCGGCCGCGTTCAGGATCCTCAGCGTGAGCGCGCGGCCGGCGCCGCCGGTCAGCCGGAAATAGAACCACTGGTAGAAGTCGGACTGGTGGTCCTTGACGATCTCAAGGTCCACGCGGTCGCCTTCGATGGCGACCAGCCGGATGTTGCCGCCATCGAAGGCGCTCGAAACGGAAAGGGACATTTTATCCTTGGGGGAGAGTTGGCGTTAGCGCACCCTGATAGTGCGCCCCGACTCTCCGGGGAAGTCCCGAAACAGCGCCCAGGCGAGACGGTCGGCGGCGGCCGCGCGGGCGGCATAAGGCGAGCCCGCCGCGGGCCTCCATCTCGGCCCGGCCCTCCCAGGCGACGGTGGCGTCGGAGCGGCGCTGGATGCGCACGCTGAGCAGGGTGGCGACCAGCTGGCCGCGGCGATAGCCGCTCACCGGCACCGTCGCGCCGACGCTGCCGCCGACCGCGCTGCGCCGGCCGAAGCTGGCGCCGCCGATGCCGAGGCCGATGCTGACGCCGCCGCCGCGGCGCCCCTCGCGGGCGGCCTGGTCGATGCGGACCACGGCGACCTGCTCGGTATCGCCTCGGCGCTCGTCGACCTCCCAGCCGAGCCGGGCGAGCTCGCGCTCGACCGAGCGCGCGATCTGGCTGAATTCGAGGCTGCTGGCGTCCGCGGGATCGGCCGGCTCGACCGCGATCGGGCCGCGGGCGATCTGCTGGCCGAGGTGGAAGCGGGTCACCGACGTGCCGGAATAGCCGCCCATCTCCGCCGCGCAGCCGGCGAGCAGGAGGGAGGCGAACAGGGCGCCGCAAGCCGGGAGTGCGAATTTCCTCATGACCCACCTCGTTCTGGCGGTTGAAGACTGTATAGGATGTGTAACGAGTTTAGCCGGTTTTTGCTGCATCGGACAGCGAGTTGCGTGAGAATGGCCGCGAGAGGAATGACGGTGCTGGTCACCGGCGGCGCGGGCTATATCGGCAGCCACGCCGTGCTGGCGCTGCTCGACGCCGGCTGGCCGGTCGTGGTGATCGACGATCTTTCGACCGGTTTCGACTGGGCGGTCCCCGAAGGCGCCGTCTTCGCCAAAGGCGACATCGCCGACGCCGAGCTGGTCGCCCGGCTGATCGCGGAGCACCGGATCGGCGCGATCATGCATTTCGCCGGCTCGGTGGTGGTCCCGGATTCGGTCGCGGACCCGCTCTCTTATTATGAGAACAACACGGTGAAGAGCCGCGCCCTGATCGCCAGCGCGGTGAAGGGCGGGGTCGGGCACTTCCTCTTCTCCTCGACCGCCGCCGCCTACGGCATCCCCGAATGGGTGCCGGTCGCCGAGGATGCGCCGACGCAGCCGATCAATCCCTATGGCTGGTCCAAGCTGATGACCGAGCGGATGCTGAAGGACAGCGCCGCCGCCTATCCGATCAACCATATCGCGCTGCGCTACTTCAACGTCGCCGGCGCGGACCCCGCCGGCCGCGCCGGCCAGTCGACCAGGGGCGCGACCCATCTCGTCAAGGTGGCGGTCGAGGCGGCGTGCGGCAAGCGCTCCCATGTCGACGTCTACGGCAGCGACTATGACACGCCCGACGGCACCGGGGTGCGCGACTATATCCACGTCACCGACCTCGCCGCCGCCCACCTCGCCGCGCTCGAGCGGCTGATCGCCGCGCCGGGCGAGAGCCTGACCCTCAATTGCGGCTACGGCCGGGGCTTCTCGGTGCTCGAGGTGCTGGACAGCGTCGATCGGGTCACCAATCGCAGGATCGAGCGGCGCCGCGCGCCGCGCCGGGCGGGCGACCCGCCCGCTTTGGTCGCCGACAACAGGGCGATCCTCGCGGCGCTGCCGTGGCGGCCGGAGCGCGACGACCTCGACGCCATCGTCGCCGACGCGCTCGCCTGGGAGCGCGCCCTGGCCGAGCGCGGCTGAGCGGCGGGCAAGAATCTCCCAAACGCGGCCGAAGGAAGGGCAGAAGCGCATCGCCCCGCGGCCGCTGTTGAGCGCCGCCCTGCAAAGTTGCGCACTTCGCAGATCCCGCATTGCAGCATCGCGCCGCTTTTGGTCTGCTTGGCCGCTCGCGATTCGCATATTTGAGAGGGGGAATGCGCCATGAAGCTCGTGAAATCAGCTCTGCTCGCGGCCGGCCTGGCGGCGCTCGCGGCCTGCGGCGAGGCGGAGAACGCCGCCGCCAACAACGTCGCCGAGGACGTCACCAACGTCGAATCCGACAGCCTCGTCGCCGACGACAATCTGCTCGGCAACGAAGCGCTCGGCAACGAGGCCGACGCCAATGCCGGCGCCGACAATGCGTCGGCAGGCAACGCGGCCGGCAACGGCCAATAGCCACCCCCGCTGAGGTCTCCCTGGGTTGAAGCGGATGACTGGCCCCCGGCATCGCGCCGGGGGCCTTTTTCCCTGTCGGGGACAGTCACTAGTGACTGTCCCCTTCATCACTTGTAACTGTCCCCTTGCCTCAGCGGAAAGGCGGTGGTGCTCTTGACCCGCTCCATGGCGAAGCGCGAGGTGACGTTCTTCAGCGGCACCTCGGCGATCAGGCGGCGGTAGAAATCGTCATACTCCTCCATCGAGCCGACCGCGACGCGCAGCAGATAGTCGACGTCGCCGGCCATCCGGTAGACCTCCATCACCTCCGGCATGGCGGCGACCGTGGCGGCGAAGCCGGTCAGCCATTCCGGCGAATGATCGGCCGCCTCGATCTCGACGAACACCGACAGGCCGAGGCCGACCTTGCGCGGGTCGAGCAGGGCGACGCGGCGCTGGATCACGCCCTGCGCCTCGAGCTTCTGGATGCGCCGCCAGCACGGCGTCTGCGAGAGGTTGACCCGGCTCGCCACCTCGGCGACCGGCAGCGAGGCGTCCTCCTGCAGGATGGCGAGGATCTTGAGGTCGGTGCGGTCCATCGGCCCATCATGCCCGAATTGGCAGGATCTTCCAATAATGCAGGTCAATCATCGCCACGGGAGCATATTCTGCCCCATTCGCCGCAGCCGTCCCGGCTTGACTTGGCCGGCGCCGCCCCTTAGGTGGGCGCCTCGCATTTCCAGCAACAATTCGACAGAATCAGGCAGGCGTTCCAGGCCATGAAGATCCGCAATTCCCTGAAGTCCCTGAAGTCGCGCCATCGCGACTGCCGCGTGATCCGCCGCCGGGGCCGCACCTACGTGATCAACAAGACCAACCGCCGCTTCAAGGCGCGCCAGGGCTGATCACGCTCGAACGCCATCCTGACGAAAGTCAGGACCCATGAACACGGCGATTGCGGGTTCTCTGACACCTTGGTCCATGGCTGCCGGATCGAGTCCGGCATGACGGGAAATGGCGTCACCGCCGTCGTCTTCGACGTCGGCAACGTCCTCTACGGCTGGGATCCCGAGGCCTTCCTGGTCCGCCAGATCGCCGACGACGCGGCGCGCCTGCGGCTGATCGAGGAGGTCGACATCTATGGCTGGCACGAGACGCTGGACGGCGGCCGGCCCTATGCCGAGGCGGCGGCCGAGCTCAGCGAGAAATTCCCTGAATATGCGGCGCTGATCGCGGCCTGGGGCGAGCGCTTCGGCGAGACCATCACCGAGCCCGTGCCGGGCGTCCACGAGATCGTCGCCGAGCTCGACGGGAAGGGCGTTCCGCTGTTCGCGATCACCAATTTCTCGGCCGATTTCTGGACGCCGTTCCACGAGCAGGAGCGGGCCTTCTTCTCCCGTTTCCGCGACATCGTCGTCTCGGGCGAGGTCAAGTTGCTCAAGCCCGATCCGGCGATCTACTATCTCGCGCTCGATCGTTTCCGGCTGCGCCCGGACGAGGCGCTGCTGATCGACGACCGCCAGATCAACGTCTTCGCGGCCGAAGCGGTCGGCATGCGGGCGCACCTCTTCGCCGACGCGGCGGACCTTCGCCTCCGGCTGCAGGCCGAGGGGCTGCTCTGAACCTTTGCCGCGCTCGCGCTTTGTCCGGGCGTGCGACAAAGGTGGCCCGAGAGATTGTGGATCGTCCGGCACGGGCAAAGCGCCGGCAACGTCGCGCGCGACGCCGCCCACGCCGCCGGGCGCCACATGATCGATATCGCCGTCCGCGACGTCGACGTGCCGCTCTCCCCGCTTGGCGAGGAGCAGGCGGCGGCGCTCGGCCGCTGGTTCGCCGCGCAGCCCGAGGCGGGAAAGCCGGAGGTGGTGCTCTCCTCGCCTTATGTCCGCGCCCGCCAGACGGCGAAGGCGATCTGCGAGGGCGGCGGGGTGCTCGAGAGCGGCCGCCAGCCGATCGTCGACGAGCGGCTGCGCGAGCGCGAGTTCGGCGTGTTCGACCGGCTCACCCCCAACGGCATCCGCCAGAAGCACCCCGACCTCGCCGAGCATCGCGCCCTGCTCGGCAAATTCTACTTCCGCGCGCCGGGCGGGGAGAGCTGGGCCGACGTGATCCTGCGCCTGCGCGGCGCGCTCGACACGATCAGCCTCCACCATGCCGACCGCCGCGTGCTGATCGTCTGCCACCAGGTCGTCGTCCTGTGCCTGCGCTACATCCTCGAGGAGCTCGACGAGGCCCAGGTGCTGGCGATCGACAAGGCCGGCGCGGTGGTCAATTGCGGGCTGTGCGAATATGATTTCGAGCCGGACGACGCCCGGTTCTGCGCCCCGAAGCTGATCCGCTACAATTTCGCCGCGCCGCTGATCGAGGAGGCCGCGCCGGTCACCTCGGAACCCGACGCGATGGTGGCGACGCGCTAGGCGCCGCTTGCAAAGCGGGACATGTTCCCCTAATGTTCCGGAGAATCGGCTCTTTGAATTGTGCAATCTTAATCGAGCCAGTCGATCAAAAGGCCATTATTGATCGAAAGGATTTTTATTTTAGCTGAACTTCGTGAACTTCCGGCCGATCGGGCCGTCTAGCCTCCCTTGTGCCGGTCGAGCTCGTCGCCGAGCAGCCGGGCGACATGGACGACGTTGGTCGAGCCCGGCACGCCGAAGGGGACGCCGGCGGTGACGATGATCCGGTCGCCGCTCTTGCCGAGGCCGTGGCGCAGCGCCATCCGCTTCGCCTTGCCGACCATCTCCTCGAAGCTGGCGACGTCGCGGGTCCGCACCGCGTGCGCGCCCCAGAGCAGGCCGAGCCGCCGCGCCGTCCGCAGCGAGGGGGTCAGCACCAGCAGCGGCACCGTCGGCCGCTCGCGCGCCACCCGCCGCGCGGTCGAGCCCGAGCTGGTCAGGCAGACGATCGCCGAGGCGCTGACCGTGCGCACCATGTCGGCGGCGGCGCGGGCGATGGCGTCGTTGGTGGTCGCGTCGGGCAGGGTCTCGGTGAAGTGGACGCGGGCATAGTGGCTGGGGTCGGCCTCGACCCGGGTCGCGATCCGGTTCATCATCTCGACCGTCTCGCACGGATATCGGCCCGACGCGCTTTCCGCCGACAGCATGATCGCGTCGGCGCCGTCATAGACGGCGGTGGCGACGTCGGAGACCTCGGCGCGGGTCGGCGTCGGCGAGGAGATCATCGATTCGAGCATCTGGGTGGCGACCACCACCGGCCGTCCGATCCGCCGCGCCGCCTCGACGATCCGCTTCTGCAGCGGCGGCACGTCCTCGGGCGGGGATTCGACGCCGAGGTCGCCGCGCGCGACCATCACCGCGTCGGCCAGCTCCAGGATGTCGTCGAGCCGGTCGAGCGCGGCCGGCTTCTCGATCTTGGCGAGCAGGTTGGCCTTGCCGCCGATCAGCCGCCGCGCCTCGGCCACGTCCTCGGGCCGCTGCACGAAGGAGAGCGCGATCCAGTCGACATGGCTCTCCAGCGCGAAGGCGAGGTCGGCGCGGTCCTTGTCGGTCAGCGCGGCGAGCGGCAGCACCACGTCGGGGACGTTGAGGCCCTTGTTGTTGGAGATGGTCCCGCCGGTCTCGACAAAGGTCTCGATCCGCTCCGCGCCGGCCTCGACGACGCGGAAGACGAGCTTGCCGTCGTCGACGAGCAGCCGGGTGCCGGGCTGCACCGCCTCGAAGATCTCGCGGTGGGGCAGGCTCGCCCGGGTCGCATCGCCGAGCTTGCCGTCGCGGTCGAAGACGAAGCGCCGGCCGGTCTCGACCACCGCCTTGTCGCCCCTGAACCGCCCGACCCTGAGCTTGGGCCCCTGCAGGTCCGCGACGATGGTGGTCGGCCGCTCCAGCTCGCTCTCAAGCGCCCGCACCGCCGCGATCCGCCGGGCGTGGTCCTCGTGCTTGCCGTGGCTCATGTTGATCCGGAAGGCGTCGGCGCCGGCCTGGCTGAGGCGGCGGATCATCTCTGGCGTGTCGCTGGCGGGGCCGAGGGTCGCGAGGATCCTCACCTTGCGGCTGCGCGGCACGAACCGGCTCGTCGAAGTCTCGCTCGACATCGCAAGCGGCAATAGCCGCTCGTGGCGTCAGTTCAACCCGCGAGGCCGCGCTCCTCGATATAGGCGTTGTCGAACAGGACGCGGTCGTCGGCGTCCGGCAGCACCTGCCGCCGCGCCTTCAGCCACTTGTCGACATTGCCCCCATAGGCCTTGAGCACGCGGTCCTTCGTGTAGGCGTTCACCTTGCCCCAATGCTGGGTATAGTCGATGCCCAGCGCCTCGAGCCGCTCCACCGCGGCGGCGAAATAGGCGCGCGCGCTCTTGTTGTCGACGCCGTCGATGCTGATCATCAGGCCGACGTCGAACTTGTTGAAGGCGAGCAAGGCGGGCGACTTCCTGACGTAGCGGCAGCCGAGCACCAGCGGCACCGGGCCGATATCCTTGTAGAGCTGCCTCAGCGCCTCCAGCGTCCGCCGCGCATCGGCGAGCGCCACCGCGATGCTGCCGCTGGCGACATGGAGCAGCGGCGGCTTGAACCCGTAAATCTCGCCCGAGGTGCCGGTCTTCTGCTTGGTGTCGAACAGCTGCTTCGCGGCCAGCTTGGAGAAGGCCGGGATCAGCTTCTTGAACAGGCCGAGGATGAAGCCGACGGTCGACAGGCTGTCGAAGCCCGGGCCGATCGCCTTGGGATCCTGGGTGAGGCCGTATTTGGGCACGTGGCCGGCCGGGCAGTCCCGCTTGTAATTGGCGTTGAGCAGCACCTCGTCGGTCGCCGGATTGATCACCGCCTGGAAGAAATAGGGCTTGCCGTCCTTGAAGAAGGGGTGGGCGGAAAAATCGAGGGCGCCGATCGCCTTCCACAAATTCTCGTCGAGCGCCGCAATGCCCGGGCGCGCCTCCAGCAGATAGCGCGGCACCGTCTCGATCACCACCGCCTGGATGATGCCGAAGCTGCCGAACGAGACCAAGGCGGCGTTGAACAGATCGTCGTCGTCGCGCTTCAGCGTGGCGCCGAGCTGCTTGACCCAGGCGGCGGTCATCACCGGCCGGCTCTTGCGCTCGATCCAGAAGTGGCTGTTGCCGGTGGCGATCAGGTGGATGGCCACGATATGATCGTGCAGCGCGCCGTAGTCGAGCGCGGAGCCGTGCGTGCCGCAGGCGGTGGCGCCGACGATGGTCTGGCCGTTGGCCGCGCCCGAGGTGAACAGCGCCCGGCCCTGGCTCTTGTCCTCGATCGTCCGGTTCACGTCGGCGACGGTATTGCCGCACTGGAACAGGTAGAGGCCCGCTTTCTGGTCGGCGCTGCCGGGATAAGCGGGGTCGACATCGCCGGCCCCGATCTTCAGCTTGCCGATCAGCCGGTTGGTGTTGATCGCCCAGCCGCTCGTGGTCGGCGCCCTGGAGAGCGACCAGCGCGAGCCCTGGGCGCGCAGGCGCAGCCCTTTCTGGCGGGCCTGGGCGATCAGCGCCTGGAACTGGCGCGTCGTCTCCCTGAGGTCCTCGATCACGGTCTTGGGCGGGCTGGTGTTGGGGAAGTGCAGATCCCAGGTGCCCTCGATCACCTGCTCGTAGGATTCGTGGAGGTTCTGCCACTTCTTGTTCGGGTCGAAGATCGGTTGGGTCGCCATCAGCGGCCGCCCGCGTCGGCGCTGCTGTTGCCGAGCTCGCCGCCGCCGGCCGGGATCGCGCATTCGTAGCGGACCGTGGCGGGGGCGACGAGGCCGAGGCTGATCCAGCTCACCAGGCCCTGCCAGAAGTCGCGCCTGACGATCACGCGCGAGAGCTGCTCCCTGCCCTGGCATTCCGTCGCCAGGACATAAGGCGGCTGCTGCAGCTCCGAGCCGAGGTAGGACTTGGCCTGGACATAGCGCGGGCTGCCGGCGATTTCCGGGGCCGGCGGCTGCACCAGATATTGCATGCAACCCGCGGTGGGCGCGAGCAGGACGCAGAGGAGGGCGCGTTTCAACTGTCTCATGATTCCCCCGTTATTTGCCGGCTTCTTCGGCGAGTCGCGAAATCACAGGCTATGCCTCTAGAATCTCCCTGTACAGTTGCCGCGTGATGGCCGTCACGGCGCGCGCCAAGCCGCTTGAGGGAGCGTCCGCTTATGCGTAGAGCCTCGCGCTCAACCCGAATCCCATGGAGACAGAATTGGCGGAAGGAAGCATCGCGGCCGACGAATTGCGGCTGCTGATCGAGCGGATCGAGCGGCTCGAGGAGGAGAAGAAGGCGATCGCCGACGACGTCAAGGACGTCTATGGCGAAGCCAAGGCGCGCGGCTACGACCCCAAGACGATGCGCACCGTGGTGCGCCTGCGCAAGATGGAAAGCCACGTCCGCCAGGAGGCGGAGGCGCTTCTGGACACGTACAAAGCGGCGCTGGGCCTGGCATGATGCGGGGCATCATGCCAAGCGCCGCGGCGCTGGGCCTGGCATGATGCAGATGCCGGCGGACCTCATCGCCTTTCTCCGGGAGGCGACGAGGTCGCTGCTCGTGCGGCGGATGCTGGTCCCGGCCCTGCTGCTCGCGGTGCTGCTGACCGCGACCAACATCGTCATCGTGCGCAACGCGCCGCAGCCCGGGCAGCCGGCGCTGCCGCCCCTGTTCATCGCCGCCGCGATCGCGCGCGTCGGCGGGCTGCTCGTCTTCTTGGTCGCGATCATCCGCATCCTCGCCGCCAGCCCGCGCCCGGCCTGGCTGCCGGACGGCGCCTTCTGGCTGACCGGGCTGGCGAGCATCCTTCTGTTCACGCTCTCGGCGCTGCTCGGCCGCCTCACCGGCGACCCGGACGATGCGCTGGGCTTCCTGGTCTCCAGCGCCTTGTTCACCCTGATCATCGCACCGCTCGCGCCCTGGCTGATGGCGCTGGCCGCCGAAAGGCCGCTCGCCTGGCGGCCCGCGCCCTGGCTGCGCAACATGCGGGCCTGGCTGGTGCAGCTCGTCTTCTGGTCGCTGCTGCTGCTCACGCCGCTCTCCTTCGTCCACGCCCGGATCGACATTGCTGTGCTCCGCGGCGTCGGCGACTGGTTCTGGCCGGCGATGCTGTTCGACGGGCCGCTGAGCGCGGTCCTCGCCCTCTTGGGCATCGGCCTCAACAATGCCGCCTACTGGCGCGTTGCGCGAAGCTGACCGTCTCGGCTATCGCGAGCCGACCAAGCCAAAGAGAAGGGTGATCCGGGCGCATGGCCGGCCACAGCAAGTTCAAGAACATCATGTATCGCAAGGGCGCGCAGGACAAGAAGCGCTCGGCGATGTTCTCCAAGCTCTCGCGCGAGATCACCGTGGCGGCCAAAGCGGGGCTGCCCGATCCCGACGCCAATCCGCGCCTTCGGGCCGCGGTCACGGCGGCGCGCGCCCAGTCCATGCCCAAGGACAATATCCAGCGGGCGATCGACAAGGCGGCCGGCGGCGACGCCGAGAATTACGAGGAGATCCGCTATGAGGGCTTCGGCCCCGGCGGCGTGTCGCTGGTGGTCGAGGCGCTGACCGACAACCGCAACCGCACCGCGACCAACGTGCGCACCGCCTTCTCCAAGAATGGCGGCAATCTCGGCGCCTCGGGCTCGGTGACCCACGGCTTCGCGCGGCTCGGGCTGATCGAATATCCGGCGGCGGCCGGCGATGCCGAGGCGGTGCTCGACGCGGCGATCGAGGCGGGCGCCGAGGACGTCGAATTGGACGTGGACGGGCATGAGATCTGGACCAGCGTCGACGACCTGCACGGCGTCGCCCGCGCCCTCGAGGGCGCGCTGGGCGAGGCGGAGAGCGTCAAGCTCGCCTGGCGGGCGCAGACCTCGGTCGAGGTCGGCGAGGAGGATGCCGAGCAGCTGCTGAAGCTGGTCGACGCGCTCGAGGAGGATGACGACGTGCAGACCGTCTGGGGCAATTACGAAGTCTCCGAAGAGGTGCTGGAGAAACTGGCATAGCCAAAGCCCCTCCCCTTCAGGGGAGGGGACGGGGGTGGGGCAGACGTGCGAGCCGAACCGAAGCTTCGAGAACGCGCGCAGCGGATGCGCCGCGAACCCACGGAATATGAGAAACGGCTCTGGCGTCACCTCTCCAGCTCTCAACTCGGTGGCTTCAAGTTCCGCCGCCAGGCCGCGATCCCGCCGTTCGTTGCCGACTTCTTCTGCCCCTGCAAAGGGCCTGGTCGTGGAGGTCGACGGCGAAACCCATGTCGCCGCGGACGACGCGAAGCGCGACGAGCTTCTCGCCGCGCGCGGCTTCGCGACAATTCGCTTCACCAATGACGACGTGCGCGACAATATGGACGGCGTGCTGATCGCGCTTCTCGAACGACTGGAATCGCTGCCCGACCGGTGGGCTGGTGCGCCGGCTGGCCCCACCCCCATGCCCTCCCCTGAAGGGGAGGGGCGAGCGCAATGATCATCATCGGCCTCGATCCGGGCCTCGGCTGCACCGGCTGGGGGGTGATCGCCGCCGACGGGAACCGGCTGAGCCATGTCGCCAACGGGCAGGTGCGGACCGATCCCAAGTCGACTCTGCCCGCCCGGCTGGTCCGGCTCGACGAGGAGCTCGGCCGTGTCATCGATGCGCACAGCCCCGCCGAAGCCGCGGTCGAGGAGGTGTTCCTCAACGAGAATCCGCAGTCGACGCTGAAGCTGGGGCAGGCGCGGGGCGTCGTGCTGCTCGCGGCGGGCCGGCGCGGGCTCGCCATCGGCGAATATGCGCCGCGGCTGGTCAAGAAGGCCCTGGTCGGCACCGGCGCCGCCGACAAGGTCCAGGTCCATGCCATGGTGCAGCGGCTGCTGCCGGGCGCGCGCATCGCCGGCGCCGACGCGGCCGACGCGCTGGCGGTGGCGATCACCCACGCCCATCATCTGGCGACCGCGCGCAGGGTCGCCTGATTTCGCTTTCCTACAGGCAATTGTTCCGCTTATGTACCGGCTGTGACGCGCCTTTTTCTCTTCCTCGCAACCTTGCCCGCGGGGGCGGCCTCGCTCTCGCACGAGGCCGGTCAGAAAAAGGCCTCTTGGCAACCTTCAACTTCCTCAACTTTGTTCGCTTCCGCGAGGGCCGCCCGGTGATTGCGAAGCTGCGCGGGCTGCTCGACGGCGTCGGCGCCGATTTCGCGGTGATCGACGTCGACGGCGTCGGCTATCTGGTCTCGGCCTCCAGCCGAACGCTCTCCGCGCTCGGCGCGATCGGCGAGGAGGTGGTGCTGCACACCGAGATGCTGGTCGCCGAGGACATGATCCGCCTCGTCGGCTTCGCCACCGCCGCCGAGCGCGACTGGTTCCGCCTGCTGGTCTCGGTGCAGGGGGTCGGCGCCCGGGTCGCGCTCGCCATCCTCTCCGCGCTGTCGGCCGACGAAGTGCACCGCGCCGTGGCGAGCGGCGACAATGCGATGATCGCCCGCGCCCAGGGCGTCGGCCCCAAGCTCGCCCAGCGCATCGTCCACGAGCTCAAGGACAAGGCCGGCAGCGTCGCGCTCGGCCCGGGCGGCGGCCCGGCCATGCCGGCCGGCGGCAACGCCCAGGACGCCCTCTCCGCGCTCGCCAATCTCGGCTTCCGCCCGAGCGAGGCCGCCGCCGCCGTCGCCAAGGCGGAGGCGGAGCTCGGCCCAGACGCCACGCTTGACGCCCTGGTCCGTGCCGCGCTCAAAAAGGCGGCGCGATGACCGACGCCGACCGCCTGACCACGCCCGAACGGCGGCCCGAGGATCTCGACGCCGCGCTGCGCCCGAAGACGCTCGACGAGTTCGTCGGGCAGCAGGCGGCGCGTGAGAACCTGCGCGTGTTCATCGACGCCGCCAAGGGCCGCGGCGACGCGCTCGACCATGTGCTGTTCTTCGGGCCGCCGGGGCTCGGCAAGACCACGCTCGCCCAGATCGTCGCGCGCGAGCTCGGCGTCGGCTTCCGCGCCACTTCCGGGCCAGTGATCGCCAAATCGGGCGATCTCGCCGCTTTGCTCACCAATCTGGAGGATGGCGACGTCCTCTTCATCGACGAGATCCACCGGCTGGCGCCGCCGGTCGAGGAGATCCTCTATCCGGCCATGGAGGATCGGGTGCTCGATCTGATGATCGGCGAGGGGCCCTCGGCCCGCTCGGTGCGGATCGACCTGCCCAAATTCACCCTGATCGGCGCGACCACCCGCCAGGGCCTGATCACCACGCCGCTGCGCGACCGCTTCGGCATTCCGGTGCGGCTCACTTTCTATTCGGTCGGGGAGCTCGAGCAGGTGGTCCGCCGCGCCGCCCGGCTGATGGGCCTGGCGTTGACCGAGGACGGGGCAGGCGAGGTCGCCCGCCGGGCGCGGGGCACGCCGCGGGTCGCCGGCCGGCTGCTCCGCCGGGTGCGCGATTTCGCCCAGTCGGCCGGCGACAGCCAAGTCGACGCCAGGGTCGCCGACGCCGCGCTGACCCGGATGGAGGTCGATCAGCTCGGCCTCGACGCGATGGACCGCCGCTACCTGCGCATGATCGCCGACATCTACAAAGGCGGCCCGGTCGGGGTCGAGACGCTCGCCGCCGGCCTTTCCGAGCCGAGGGATACGATCGAGGAGGTGATCGAGCCCTTCCTGATCCAGCTCGGCCTGATCGCGCGGACCGCCCGCGGCCGCTGCCTCAACGGGCCCGGCTGGGTCCATCTCGGCCTCCCCGAGCCCGCCGCGCCGCCGCGCGGGCAGGCCGGGCTGTTCGATTCGAAATGAGGAAGACCGGATGAAGAGGCTGCTGCTCGCCCTCGCCCTCGCCCTCGCCGCCACGCCGGCTCTGGCGCAGCCCCCGGCCCCGGCCGCGCCGGCTCCGGCCGACTATGCGAACGAGGCCAGCTGGCTGTGCCTGCCCGGCCGCGCGGACGCCTGCGCGCGGCCGCTGCCGACCGCGCCGCTCGAGCCCGCCGGCTACGGCCCGGTCACCCGCAGCGCGCCTGCGCGCAGCCCGCCGATCGACTGCTTCTACGTCTATCCGACCGTCTCGCGCGATGCCGGGCTCAACAGCGACATGGAGGCCGGGCCCGAGGAGCAGACCGTGACCGCGGTCCAGTTCGCGCGCTTCGCCTCGATCTGCAGGCCCTTCGCCCCGATCCACCGCCAGGCCACGATCCGCTCGATCGCGCTGGCGCTCGCCGGCCAGGACCCGACGCCGCTCTGGAACGTCGCTTATGCCGACGTGCTCGCCGCCTGGCGGCACTATCTGCAGCATCACAATCGCGGACGGCCGTTCGTGCTGATCGGCCACAGCCAGGGCAGCATCCACCTGATCCGCCTGCTCGCCTC
The DNA here is from genome assembly GCA_963826805.1 of uncultured Alphaproteobacteria bacterium. GTDB lineage: Bacteria > Pseudomonadota > Alphaproteobacteria > Sphingomonadales > Sphingomonadaceae > Allosphingosinicella. The sequence continues at coordinate 917,476 of CAWGYE010000005.1, read as the reverse complement.
GGAGATCGAGGGCCGGCCGGTGGCGGCGCGCCTGCTCTCGGCGGTGCTGCTCGGCTTCAACGTCGAGGTTCCCGAGGGTCGGGCGGTCGGCGGCAGCTTCCGCTCGACCCCCTTGTGCACGCGCTCCGGGCAGACCGGCTGCGTGATCACCTACGTCTCCTTCCGGGCGGACGCGCCGCCGCCGGAGGTCTCCCTGTTCGGCCGCGCGGTGGGGCGCGGCCAGACCGTCGGCTGCACCAACCCCGCCGCCCTCGGCCGAGCCGCCGCCGCGCCGCTCGACAGCTACTGGTTCGCAGCCTCGACCGCGCCGCCCGCCATTGCCTGGTCGTCGCAGGGGCCGGCGCCGGCGCCGTTTCTGCGCACCCGCGGCCTGGTCTCCGCCGCCTGCGTCAACCGCGGCCCGCTCGGCTATCTGGCGGTCACCGTCAACGCCGACCCCGCCGACGCGCGCACCGACCGGATTCCGGGCGACGTGCACCTCGCCGGCGTGCTCGCGCCCGGCTGGGGGCTCCATCTCGTCGACATGAACCTCGCCATGGGCGACCTGCTGCGGGCCGTGGAGGCGCAGCGCGACGCCTTCCTCCGGCACCGCCGCTAGTCGGCGAGGAAGAAGATCTCCTCGACCGGCCGGCCGAGCGCCCGGGCCAGCTTCAGCGCCAGCACGGTCGAGGGAACGAACACGCCGTTCTCGACCGTGTTGATCGTCTTGCGGCTGACCCCGACCGCCTCGGCGAGCGCGGCCTGGGTGAGGCCGCGCTCGGCACGGAGCCGGTGGAGCCGGTTGGCGAGCCGCTCAGCCATCCCTGAACGCGCGCCGCTCGAGCATGCCGAAGCGGATCAGCGCGGCGACAAGCCCGATCGACATCAATATGTGGATCGCGTCGCGGCCGGCGACCGGCTCGAACAGAGTGACGACGTAAAGCAGGATCCCGGCGATCATGGTCGCGAGAAAGCCCAGCCGAAACGCCTCGGCGCGGTTGGCGCGGGTGACCTCGTCCTCCATCAGCGCGCGCACGTTCCTCGGCCGGAGCCAGGCGCCGCCGGTCGCCAGCAGCAGCAGCAGCACGATCGAGAGCACCAGCCAGGCGCCGGTCTTGACGTGATCGACCGTGCGCGCGCCCCCTTCCACGCGCGCCATAAGATAGGCGCCCTGCTGGGTGACGAAGATCGCCGCGAGCGCGAGCATCATGCGCGCGCGTATGCGGGAAAGCCGGTCGGCGGTTTCGATATCGGAGGAAGTGGGCATGGACTGTCCTTTTTTGTGTAACCTGTAGGTGACATGTAACCTATGCGTTACACGACCGTCAACCCCGAAATCGGCCCGGCTCGTCTTTGCGTGCTTCCACGGGGTTCCCGGCGCGCGCCTTGCCCGGTAGACGCGCCCCGGTGAGCGACGTTAACCATCCTTACGAAGGCGCGTTCGTCGACGGCACGCACCATTTCGCGCTGCGCGTCTATTTCGAGGACACCGACGTCGCCGGGCTCGTCTATTATGCCAATTATCTCAAGTTCATGGAGCGGGCGCGCTCGGACATGCTGCGCTGCGCCGGGGTCGACCAGCGCGGCGCGATCGAGGGCGGCGTCGGCGTCTATGTGGTCGCCGAGGCCAATATCAAATATCGCGCGCCCGCCAGGCTCGACGACGAGCTCGTCGTGCTGAGCGAGGTCAAGGAGGTTCGCGCCGCCAGCTGCCTCATTCATCAGCGGGTCATGCGCGGGCGGGATGTTCTCACCGATGCGATGGTGACGGCGGCCTTCCTCTCCCCCGAGGGCCGGCCGAAGCGTCAGCCGCGCGCCTGGGTCGAGGCGTTCGAGCGGCTGAAGAAGGAAGGAGCCTAGCTTGGCAGCACCCGCCACCAACGAGCTGATGAACCCCCTCGTCCTGTTCCTGCAGGCCGACATCGTCGTCAAGATCGTGCTCGTCGGCCTCGCCGTCGCCAGCATCGCCACCTGGGCGATCATCCTGGCGCAGTGGTGGAAGATGCGCCGCCTCCGCCGCGAGAACGACCGTTTCGAGCGCGATTTCTGGCGCACCGAGGACATTGACGGCTTCCAGGAGCAGCGCGGCAAGAGCGAGCTGCCGTCCGCCAAGGTGCTCGCCGCCGGGCTCGCCGAATGGCGCCGCTCGACCACGGGCAGGACGGTCGACCGCGAGGGGACGCGGTCGCGGCTCGCCGTCGCCATGCACTCGGCGGTGGCGGCGGAGACCGACAAGATCGCCTCGCGGCTGAACATCCTCGCCACGGTGGGCTCGGTGGCGCCGTTCGTCGGCCTGTTCGGCACGGTCTGGGGGATCATGCGCAGCTTCTCCGACATCGCCGGCGAGCAGAGCACGTCGCTGGCGGTGGTCGCGCCCGGCATCGCCGAGGCCTTGTTCGCGACCGCGCTCGGCCTGTTCGCGGCGATTCCCGCGGTGATCGCCTACAATCGCTTCTCTTATTCGATCAACCGGATGGAGGCGCGGCTGCAGCGCTTCGCCGACGGCTTCCACGGCACCTTGTCGCGCGAGCTGGAGATGGAGGGATGAGGCCTTCTGTCCTTGATCCTCCCCTGCATTTGCAGGGGAGGGGGACCATGCGAAGCATGGTGGAGGGGCGTCTTGCGACTCAAAGAACGCCTCTCCACCAGCCTGCGGCTGGTCCCCCTCCCCTCGAAATCGAGGGGAGGATGTAAATGGCGATGGGCCCCATCCTCGGCCCCGGGCGGCGCGGGCGGCGGACGCCGATGGCGGAGATCAACGTCACCCCGATGGTCGACGTGATGCTGGTGCTGCTGATCATCTTCATGGTCACCGCGCCTTTGCTCGCGACCGGCATCCAGGTCGACCTGCCGGAAAGCAAGGCCGCGGCGCTCGAGCAGAATAACGAGCCGGTCGCGATCTCGATCGATGCGCAGGGCCAGGTGTTCATCGACGACACCCCCGTTCCGGCCGACGCGATCGACGCGCACCTGCAGCAGATCGCCGCCGCCTCGCGCGAGCCGGGCGGGCCGCGCATCTTCCTGCGCGCCGACCAGGGCCTCGACTACGGCCGGGTCATGCAGGTGATGGGCGAGATCAACCGCGCCGGCCTCCGGCGCGTCGCTTTGGTCAGCACCGCGCGGCGGGAGCCGCGCTGATGGACCGGGTCGAGGCCACCGGCATCGGCGTCGCGCTCTCCGGCCATGCCGCCCTGCTCGCCGCCTTGAGTTTCGGCTTCGCGATGACCGCGAGCCCGCCGCCGATCGAGCGGGCGATGGAGGTGTCGTTCGTCGAGGATGTCGCGCCGGACTCGGCGGCGCCGGAGCCTTCGGCGGCGCCGGCCGCCTCGGCGAGCCCGCCGATCTCCGAGCCGGTGCAGATGGCGGTGCTGACGCCGGCGCCGGCCGTGCTGCCCGCGCCGGCGCCCGTCCGCGTCCAGGAGCGGCCGCGGCCGCCGGCCCCGTCGCGGCGGCCGGGCCTGGACGACATCCGGATCGAGGCGGGCGACGAGACCGCTGCCCGGCCCAGCCCACGCCCGCCGGCGCGGATGACCGGCGAGGCGGCCGCCGACATCGCCTCGGCGATCACTCGCCAGGTCCAGCCCTGCGCCGACCGGCAGGTCTATCCCGGCCCCGGCTCGGAGCGGATCGTGACCCCGATCGTGCTCAGCCTCAATCCGGACGGCTCGCTGAAGGGCCGGCCGCGGATCGGCCAGCAGCGCGGCGTCGACGACGAGAACAGGCGCTACGCCCAGCGCGTCGCCGACCTCGCGGTCAACGCCTTCGTCTCCTGCTCGCCGCTGCGCGGCCTGCCGCGCGAGCTGTACGACGTGCCGCGCGGCTGGAGCAATTTCACCATGAACTATCGTTTGCCCGGATGAGGAATTGAACGTGCGCATCTCGACGATCATCGCCGCCTGGAGCCTCGCGCTCGGTGCCGCCGCCTTGGCGCAGGAGCCGCCGGCGGAGGTGGCTCCGCCGCCGCCGGGCCAGGAGGGCGAGGGCCAGCTGGTCGTCGACGTCACCGGCGGCCGCCGCGCGGCGCTGCCGATCGCCGTCCCCTACATGCCGACGCCGCAGGCGGCCGACACCGCCGCCGGCAACACCGGCGCGCTCGGCCGCCAGGTCGCCGAGATCGTCGCCACCGACCTCAGGAATTCCGGCCTGTTCACTCCGATCGGTCCCAATGGCCTCCAGGCCGTCTCCTTCCCGCAAGTGACCGCGCCCGATTTTCCCTATTTCTCGACCACCGGCGCCCAGAACCTGGTGCAGGGCTTCGTCCAGGCCAACGGCAACGGCTCGATCACGGTCGGCTGCTATCTCTACGACGTCGCCGCGCAGGCCGAGCTGACCCGCCAGGGCTATGTCGTGCAGCCGCGCGACTGGCGCCGGGCCGCCCATCGCTGCGCCGACACCATCTATTCGCGCCTGACCGGCGAGGGCGCCTATTTCGACACCCGCATCGTCTACGTCTCCGAGACCGGCCCGGCGCGGCGGCGGGTCAAGCGGCTGGCGATCATGGACTATGACGGCGCCAACCACCGCTTCCTCACCAACGGCCAGTGGACGGTGCTGACCCCGCGCTTCGCGCCCAACCAGCAGACCATCACCTTCATGACCTATCAGGACGAGCGGCCGCGGGTGATGGTCTACGAGCTCGATTCGGGGCGCACCCGGCCGCTGGTCAACTCGGCCCACATGACCTTCGCGCCGCGCTACTCGCCGGACAGCCGCACCATCGTCTTCTCGATGGCGGTGAACGGCAACACCGACATCTACCGGGTGCCGGTCTCGGGCGGCACGCCGCAGCGGCTGACCAACGCGCCCGGCATCGACACCGGCGGCTCCTTTTCGCCCGACGGCAGCCGGATCGTGTTCGAAAGCGACCGCGGCGGCTCGCAGCAGCTCTACGTGATGGGCGCGGACGGCTCGAACCAGCGCCGGATCAGCTTCGGCGGCGGCGGCTACGGCACGCCGGTGTGGAGCCCGCGCGGCGACCTCATCGCCTTCACCAGGACCGGCGGCTTCAGGATCGGGGTGATGGCGCCGGACGGCTCGGGCGAGCGCATCCTGACCGGCGGCGGCTTCGCCGAGGGGCCGACCTGGGCGCCCAACGGCCGCGCCGTCATGTTCACCCGCGGAGCGAGCCGCGGCCAGCTCTGGTATGTCGACGTCGCCAGCGGCGCCACCCGCCGCGTGCCGACCCCGCTCGACGGATCCGACCCGGCCTGGTCGCCGCTGCGCGACTGATTTTCCGAACGACAGAAGCGATGAAGGAGTAGAGCATGACAAGAGTAACGAGCCTGGTGGCCATCGCTGTCGCCCTCACCCTGGCCACCGGCTGCGCGCGCCGCAACCGCGAGCTGCCGCCCGAGCCGCCGAGCGAATCGACCCCGGCCGACACGTCGGAGAGCGCGGACAGCGACATTACCGGCGCCGCGGTGCCGGGCTCGCGCGGCGATTTCCTGCAGACCGTCGGCCAATATGGCGACCGCATCCTGTTCGATTTCGATTCCTACGAGATCGACGCCGAGGATCGCAGCATCCTCGACACCCAGGCGCAGTGGCTGACCCGCTATCCGGCGGTGCGGGTGACCATCGAGGGCCATGCCGACGAGCGCGGCACCCGCGAATACAACCTCGCGCTCGGCGACCGCCGCGCCAACGCCGCCCGCGCCTATCTCGAATCGCGCGGGATCGCGCCCGGCCGGATGCAGGTGATCAGCTGGGGCAAGGAGCGCCCGGCCGTGCCGGAGTCGAACGAAGCCGCCTGGGCGCAGAACCGCCGCGCCGTGACGGTGGTGCCGCAATAAGCCGAATGGGGACAGTTACAGTAACTGTCCCCATTCGGCTTGCCAGGGCCTCGTCGAGCAGCCGGGCCAGCCGCAGCCCGCCGCGCGCGACCTGGCGGCGGACGATCGGGATCAGCCGCCGGGTGGTCTCCTCGGTGACCACCGGCCGCTCGGCCGGCGGCGGGCCGCAGGGATCGGCCATGATCGAGCCGTAGGCGAACTCGCGGCTCGCCGCCCAGCTCTCGCGCGCCCAGTCGGCGACATTGCCCTGGCGCATCGTCGCCTTGTCCGCCTCGTCGAGCTCGGAGAGGATGCCGGCGGCGTCGCCCGGCGGGGTCGACAGGCTGCGGTCGGCCAGATAGCCGTCCCAGATCGAGTGCAGGTTGGTGCGGCCGGCGATCACGCCATAGGAGGCCTGCACCCGGTTGCCGCCGAGGTCCTGATGGTCGCCGGCGTGCATCGGCTGGTGGATGTCGCCCATGAAATGGACCAGGAAGGCGAGCGCCATCAGCCGTTCGCGGGCCGGCACGGCGCGGTCCGCCAGCAATCTCACATTGCGCTCGATCTGCGCCGAAACGCAATTGCCGTCGCGGCAGGCCGAGGCCTGGTCGAACGGCCGGCAGATGTCGACATTCTGATAATGCCAGGACGAAGCGTAGCTGAACCGGTCGCCGAGCGGCTTGATGCAGTCCGGCCAGACGCCGGCCGCCTCGATCGTGCGGACCGGGCAGGTCGGGGTTTCCAGCAGCCGGCCCTGCGCCAGCAGCCGCCGCAGCTCGGCGCGGGTCCCCGGGCTGACGTTCAGCCAGGCGACCCGCGCCACCATTTCATGGCCATATTCCCACCAGGCCAAGGCGGGCGACGGGAGCAGGAGGAGGGCGAGCGCCGCGAGGCGGGCGAGGAGGCGCTTGGTCATGGCCGAGCTTAGCGCGCCCGCGGCCGATTTTCGTCCCCGATAAGCGAAACCTTCCGCGCCCGAATCATTCGCGCGCGCGGGCCCCGTCGGGCGCCTGCTCGTCGCCGTAGATCGCGACCGAGCGGCCGGCGGGCGAGGCCATGCCGCGATACATGCCGGGCGTGTTGAAGCTGTAGACGCCGTCGCCCCAGGGCGTCGCCACGATCACCCCGCCCGAGCCGCCCAGCTCGGCCATCTCGGCGATCACGGCGTCGGCGATCTCCTGCACGTCGCCCGGCTCGAGCTCCATCTCGCTGGCGTGGACCATGAAGGTCGGATTGCCCTCCGCATCACTGGGCACCGAGGCCTGCGCCTCGCGGATGCGCTGCTGGAAACGCTGGCGGATCTGTGCGCAAATCTCGTGGGCGACGCCGACGCGGATGAAATATTCGCCCGCCCCGGTCGCCGAGACCGCGCAACCGCGGTCGTCGGCATAGGTGCCCGCCCCGATGATCGGCGAATCGCCGATCCGGCCCCAGCGCTTGCCCGTGAGGCCGCCGGTCGAGGTGGCGGCGGCGACATGGCCCTCCCGGTCCATCGCCACCGCGCCGACCGTGCCGTATTTGAGGTGCACGTCGAAATGCTCGGCGCTGGGCCGCGAGCGCAGCTCCTCGAGCTGGCGGCGACGCTCCGGGGTCATGAAATATTCGGGCGGTTCCTGCGCCAGCCCCTGCTCGCGCGAGAACTGGTCGGCGCCCTCGCGGGAGAGGAAGACGTGGGGGCTGTGCTCCATCACCCGGCGGGCGAGGCTGATCGGGTTGCGCGTGGCGGTGACGCCGGTGACCGCGCCGGCGTTGCGGTTGGAGCCGTCCATGATCGAGGCGTCCATCTCGATCGTGCCCTGATAGGTGAGCACCGAGCCGCGGCCGGCGTTGAAATGGGGGTCGTCCTCGAGCACGCGCACCGCCGCCTCGACCGCGTCCAGCGCACCGCCGCCGCCGGCGAGGATCGCCGAGCCGGTCTCGAGCGACCGGTTCAGCGCCTCGCGGATGGCGCGGTCCTCCTCGGGGGTGAGACGGGCGCGCTCGATCACCCCGGCGCCGCCATGGATGACCAGCCGCCAGGCCGGCCTTTCCTCCTCGGCGGCGGGGGTCTGGGCGGGGGCGGCGGCGGCGGTCATCAGCAGGGCTCCAAGCAGCAGCGACAGGAAACGCATCGGCTCCCTCCTTCGTCGCCGCCGCCCATAGCAGAGGGGACAGTTACTAGTAACTGTCCCCATTCATGGCCGAGGCTCGGCGCCCCGAAAGAAGCGACTCCCGCCCCCGTAACGATTTCGCTTGCACGTCGTGAATCATATAAATATGATATCATCATTCTTTGGAGGAACGACGATGAACACCACCAGTGATTCGGCCAATGTGCAGGCGCTGAGCCATACCAGCGAGCGCCCGGCGGCGACCGGCAGCGGCTATCTGATGCTGCTGGTCCTGCTCGTCACCCTGATCGTGATCGGCGCCGGCGTCTGGCAAATCCCGGCCGGGGCGATCGGGCTCGGCGTCGGTCTGATCGTCGGCGGCACGATCGCCTTCCTGTTCGTCAGCTGCGGCTTCTATCTGCTGCAGCCCAACCAGGCCGCCGCGATCCTCCTGTTCGGCGACTATAGGGGCACCGACCGCACCACCGGCCTCAGGTGGGTGCTGCCCTGGCTGACGCGGACCAAGATCTCGACCCGCATCCACAACATCACCTCGGACCGGGTCAAGGTCAACGACCAGCGCGGCAACCCGGTCGAGATCGCCACCAACGTGGTCTGGCGGGTGACCGACACCGCCCAGGCCCTGTTCGACGTCGCCAATTACATGGAGTTCGTCGAGATCCAGATCGAGAGCGCGGTCCGCGCGATCGGCGCCAGATATCCCTATGACGATCTCGAGCATAAGGAAGTGACCCTGCGCGGCGACGCCGAGGTGGTGAGCGAGGAGCTGGAGCGCGAGCTGCAGGACCGCGTCGCCCGCGCCGGCATCACCATCGACGAGTGCCGCCTGACCCACCTCGCCTACGCCCAGGAGATCGCCCAGGCGATGCTCCGGCGCCAGCAGGCCGAGGCGGTGATCGCGGCCCGGCAGAAGATCGTGATCGGCGCCGTCTCGATGGTCGAGAACGCGATCCAGCTGCTTTCGGAGAAGGACGTCGTCCACCTCGACGACGAGCGCAAGGCGGCGATGGTCTCGAACCTGATGGTCGTGCTCTGCTCGGAGCGCGACACCCAGCCGATCGTCAATACGGGCACGCTCTACCAATAGGAGTTGGGGAGGTGCCGCAGGCCCCGAAGAAAGCCTATCCGCTGCGCATCGAGCCGCCCCTGTGGGACGCGCTCGAGCGCTGCGCGGCGGCAGACTTCCGCAGCGTCAACGCCCAGATCGAGGTGCTGCTGCGCGAGGCGCTGGGGCGGCGCGGCGTCAAGGTCGCGATGCCCGAGCAGCGCAAGCGCGGCCGGCCGCCGAAGGAGGATTGAGGCACGGCGCGGTCCGCGACTCGGCGTGGAATCGCGTGGTCGCGATTTCAGAACGGACCCGGGTCGGACCGTTCCCGGAATGAGACGAAATAGTTCCCGTCGTGGGACAAGAACTCTCGCAATGGGACAATTGACTTTAGCTTAACTTCAATCGTCAAATAAAAAGCACGTCCCGACGAGTCCCGCCTAGGAAACGACTTGACCCAATGTTAGCCTTCCCAAATCGAGTGGAGGGTAATGACATGGCTATCATCAACGGCACATCCGGCGACGACACGCTCAACGGCACCAACTCGGCGGATCAGATTTTCGGCTTCGGCGGCAACGACACCCTGAACGGCAATGGCGGCAACGACCAGCTCGACGGCGGCACCGGCGCCGACACGATGAGCGGCGGCACCGGCAACGACACCTATTTCGTCGACGATGTCGGCGACAGCGTGATCGAGAATTCGGGCGAGGGCACCGACCAGGTCCGCACCACGCTCACCTCCTACACGCTCGGCGCCAATGTCGAGAAGCTGCGCTTCACCGGCAGCGGCAGCTTCACCGGCACCGGCAACGCGCTCAACAACGAGATCCAGGGCGGCGCCTCGGCCGACATCCTCACCGGCGGCGACGGCTGGGATTTCCTGATCGGCGGCGGCGACGCGGACAGCCTCTACGGCGGCGCTGACGGCGACACGCTCGATGGCGGTGCGGGCGCCGATTACATGGAAGGCAACACCGGCGACGACGTCTACATCGTCGACAATGCCGGCGACACCGTCGTCGAGGCCGCCAGCGAGGGCACCGACCACGTCTATGCGGCGCTGTCCAGCTACACGCTCGGCGCCGATCTCGAGAATCTCACCTATAACAGCTTCACCGGCAGCTTCGTCGGGACTGGCAACGCGCTCGACAACATCATCGTCAGCGGCAGCGGCGACGACACGCTGGACGGCCTCGACGGCAATGACACGCTGCGCGGCAACGGCGGCGCCGACAGCCTCAGCGGCGGCGACGGCGACGACCTGCTGGTCGGCGGAGTCGGGGCCGACACGCTCGAGGGCGGGGCCGATGCGGACACCTTCCGCTTCTCGACCGCGTTCGAATCGGGCCTCGGCGCGAATGCCGACCGGATCACCGATTTCGCGGCCGGCACCGACCTCATCGATCTGGCCGGAGCCGACGCGGACATCACCACGCCGGGCGACCAGACCTTCACCTTCATCGGCAACGCCGCCTTCTCGAACACGGCGGGCGAGCTTCGCTATTTCGACGACGGCACCGACACCTGGGTGCAGGCGGACACCAACGGCGACGGCATGGCCGATTTCGAGATCGCGCTGACCGGCGTGCTGACGCTGGCGGGGAGCGACTTCATCCTCTGACCCCCCGGGCGCTCGCGGCTTTGATCTGAAGGCCGCGAGCGCCTATATGCGCCGCCATGTCGGTAAGGCCCTGGCGGGACATCGAGCGGCGCGCGTCGCGGCAGATCATGGTCGGCAGCGTGCCGGTGGGCGGCGGCGCGCCGGTCACCGTGCAGACGATGACCAACACGCCGACGCCCGACGTCAAGGCGACGCTCGACCAGATCCGCCGCTGCGAGGAGGCCGGGGCGGACATCGTCCGGGTCTCCTGCCCCGACGCCGACTCGACCGCGGCGCTGAGGCAGATCGTCCGCGCCGCGCAGGTGCCGATCGTCGCCGACATCCATTTCCACTACAAGCGCGCGCTCGAGGCGGCCGACGCCGGCGCCGCCTGCCTCCGGATCAACCCCGGCAATATCGGCTCGGCGGAGCGGGTGCGCGAGGTGGTCGCGGCCGCCAAGGCGAACGGCTGCTCGATGCGGATCGGGGTCAATGCCGGCAGCCTCGAAAAGGACCTGCTGGAGAAATATGGCGAGCCCTGCCCGGAGGCGCTGGTCGAAAGCGCGCTCGACCATATCCGCATCCTCGAGGACCATGACTTCCGCGACTACAAGGTGGCGGTGAAGGCCTCCGACGTGTTCCTCGCCGTCGCCGCCTATCACCAGCTCGCCGAGGCGGTCGATTGCCCGCTCCACCTCGGCATCACCGAGGCCGGCGGCCAGCGCGGCGGCACCGTCAAGAGCGCGATCGGGATCGGCTCGCTGCTCTGGGCCGGGATCGGCGACACCATCCGCGTCTCGCTCTCCGCCGAGCCCGAGGAGGAGGTGCGGGTCGGCTACGAGATCCTGAAGGCGCTCGGCATCCGCAATAGGGGCGTGCGCGTCATCTCCTGCCCGTCCTGCTCGCGCCAGGGCTTCGACGTGATCCGCACCGTCGAAAAGCTCGAGGAGCGGCTCGCCCATATCCGCACGCCGATGTCGCTGTCGGTGCTCGGCTGCGTGGTCAACGGCCCGGGCGAGGCGCGCGAGACCGACATCGGCATAACCGGCGGCGGCCAGGGCAAGCATATGGTCTACTTGTCCGGGCTCACCGACCACCACGTCCGCGACGAGGAGATGATCGATCACATCGTCGCCCTGGTCGAGGCCAAGGCGGCCGAGATCGAGGCGGCCCGCGCCGCGCTGCCCGACGCCGCCGAATGAGGGCCGCAGCCCGCTTGTCGCTCGCCGCCGCCGCCCTTGCCGCGCCGGCCGGCGCGGCCGCGCAGGAGCGGCAGCAGGTGGAAAACGTCTGGGTGCTGACCGAGGGCCGGCCGATGGCCGAGCGCCAGGTCGCACGGCGCCGGCCCTTCTACCGGCAGACCTTGCTCATCGAGAGCGGCGACGGGCGGCAGCCCGCCGGCATCCAGGTCGATCTGAGCCCGCAGGAGCTCGATGCGCTGCGCGACCGCCACGACATGGACGATCACGCGCCCTGGGTTCTGCTCGAATGGTATGCGCATATGCCCGGCAGCGAGGTGCCGGCGCGGCATCTCGGCTGGCTCCATTGCTCGCTGCGCCTCGTCACCTTCGTCGGCCAGGTCTGGGCCTGCCTGCGCGACGGCGACGGCGACGGGCGGCTCGACGGGGCCGTCACCATCCGCGGCGGCCTGATCGCGCCCGAGGGCCTGCGCTTCGCGCCGATCGCGCCCGTCTCCTACCGCTATGTCCCGCGCGATCGCGGCTGGAGCCGCTACCCGGGCGAGTATCATTTCGGGCTCGCCTACGACCTGGACCAGGCGAGCGGCCGGCTGCTGTTCAGCATCGAGCTGATCGGCCCGGGCCTGCCGGCCGACTTCAAGCCCAACGTCGCGGTCGATCCCGCGCGGTTGCCGGCGACGGTCGAGCTCGGCGGTGCCGCGCTCACCGTGCTCGCCTGGGACGGCCGCCGCGCCACCGTCCGCGTCGACCGGCCCTTTCCCGCCCGCCCGGTCCGCCTGATCCGCGAAGAGCGCGGCACGCAGCGCGGCTGGCGGTTCGACTATATCGATGCGCCGCTGCCGGGCGCGGCGCCCGCTCCCGCAGGATGACCCCGCGCAATTCGATCGTGGCCTTCGCCGTCGCGACCGCCGGCATCGCCTTCTTCTCCGGCATGGACGCGGTGATGAAGGCGCTGAGCCTCGCGGTCGGCGCCTATAATGCGATGCTCTGGCGGGTGCTGGTGGGGGCGGCGATCGGCGGCACGCTCTGGTTCGCGCTGCGGAGCCCGCGGCCGAGCCGCCCGGCGATGCGCATCCACCTGATCCGCGGGCTGATGTCGTCGGTGATGGCGATCCTGTTCTTCTGGGGGCTGGCGCGGGTGCCGCTGGCGCAGGGCGTGGCCTTGGCCTTCGTCGCGCCCCTGATCGCGCTCTATCTCGCCGCCCTGATCCTCAAGGAGGAGATTTCGCGCCGCGCGATCCTCGCCTCGCTGCTCGGCTTTGCCGGCGTGCTGGTGATCATGGCCGCGCAGGCGGAGGCCGACATGGGCCCGGAGGCCTTCTGGGGCGCGCTGTCGATCCTCGCCTCGGCGGTCTTCTACGCCTGGAACATCGTGCTGATGCGCCAGCAGGCCCTGGTCGCGAGGCCGCTCGAGGTCGCCTTCTTCACCGGCCTGATCGTCGCCCTCTGCTATCTCGCGGCGGCGCTGGCCTTCTACCTGCTCGGCTTGGTCGCGCCCTGGGCGGTGCCGGTCCAGGCGGCGCTGCCGCCGGCCGAGCAATATCTGCCGATCGTCGCGGCGGCCGTGCTCGGCCTCGGCTCGCTGATGCTGCTCTCCTGGGCCTATGCCCGGGCCGAGGCGCAATATCTGGCGCCGGTCGAATATACCGCCTTCATCTGGGCATCGCTGCTCGGCATCGTCGTCTTCGCCGAGCCGGTGCGGCCGCTCACCATGCTCGGCGCGGCGATGATCGTCGCCGCCTGCATCATCGCCGCCCGGCGCACCCCTTCGCCGGTCGCCGACGCGATCGTGGAGGTGTAGGGAGCGCACATGGCCTGGTTCTGGCTGATCTTGGGCGGGGTCTTCGAGGTGGGCTTCACCACCTCGCTGCGCTTCGTCGACGGCTTCCGCAACATCCCCTGGACGATCGCCTTCCTGGTCTCGGTCGCGATCAGCATGTTCCTCCTCGAAGTGGCGGCGCGGACCATCCCGATGGGCACCGCTTATGCGGTCTGGGGCGGGATCGGCGCGATCGGCACGGTGCTGGTCGGCATGGGCTGGTTCGGCGAGCCCACGACGACGCTGAGGATGCTGCTGATCCTCGGCATCGTCGCCTGCATCGCCGGCCTGAAGCTCACCGCATGAGCTACGACGAGGGCCTCTATGCCTGGACGCAGGAGGCGTTAGAGCCTTTGGGCTCGGTGACGATGCGCAGGATGATGGGCGCCGCCATGCTCTATCTCGACGGCGTCATCTTCGCGGTGCTCGACGAGAGCGAGCTCTGGTTCAAGTCCGATGCCGAGACCGATGCGATCTGGGACGCGGAGGGCTGCGAGCGCTTCACCTTCACGGCAAGGACGGCAGGGTCGAGAGCATGAACTATCGCCGCGCCCCGGCGGACGTCTATGACGACGCCGAGGCGATGCAGCGCTGGGCGGCCTCGCCCGCGAGGCCGGCGCCCGCGCCGCCTCGACCCGAAAGAAGCGCTAGGGCCGGTGCGGCCGGAGGTGCGGCGCCACCTCCTCGCTTCCCTCGATCGAACTCCAGGAAGCGCGGCTCGAAGCGGGCGCGGGAGGCCTGCTCATAGGCGTAGCCGAACGCGAGGATGCGCGCGTCGTCCCATTTGGCGCCGATGAAGGAGAGGCCGACCGGAAGGCCGCGCACCTGGCCCATCGGCACGGTGAGATGCGGATAGCCCGCGACCGCAGCGAGGCTCCCCGCCGGGCCGCCGCCGGGGCTGGTGTCGCCATGGACCGCATCGATCAGCCAGGCGGCGGGCCGCGTCGGCGCGACCAGGGCGACGACATTGTGCTCGCGCAGCATGCGGTCGATCCCCTCCGCGCCGGCGATCCGGAGCGAGGTCGCGCGCGCGGTGCGATAGGCCTCGTTCAGCCCTTCGGTCGCCTGCGCCTGCTCGAACAGGTCCTGGGTGAAGAGCGGCATCTCCTCCGCGCGATGCTCGGTGTTGAACGCGATCAGCTGCTCGAGCGTGCGCGTTCGGACGTTCGCCGGCAGCGTCGCGAGATAGGCGTTGAGGTCGTGCTTCAGCTCGGCGAGCAGCACGGCGATCTCGTTGCGCCCGAGCTCCTGCCTGTTGCCCTGGAACTCCCGGATCTCGACGAGCTCGGCGCCCTGCGCGCGCAGCACGTCGAGCGCCGCCTCGAACGGCGCGTCGGTGCCGAAGCCGGCCGAGAAGCGCATCACGCCGATGCGGACGCCGCGCAGCGCGTCGGGCCTGAGGCTGGCGGTGTAGTCGACGCGCCGGGCATCGGCCTCGGCGGTCGCCGCGTCGGCCGGGTCGGTGCCGGCGATCGCGTTCATGATCAGGGCCGCGTCGCGCACCGTCAGCGTCATCGGCCCCGGCGTGTCCTGGCTGTGGCTGATCGGCACGACATGGGTGCGGCTGACCAGGCCGACGCTCGGCTTGAAGCCGACGATGCCGTTGATCGCGGCCGGGCAGGTGATCGAGCCGTCGGTCTCGGTGCCGATCGCCGCCGGCACCATCCCCGACGCGACCGCCACCGCGCTCCCCGAGCTCGAGCCGCAGGGGTTGCGGTTGAGCGCATAGGGATTGCGCACCTGGCCGCCGACCGCGCTCCAGCCCGAGATCGAATCGGACGAGCGGATGTTCGCCCATTCGCGACAAGATTGGCCTTGCCCACGATCACCGCGCCAGCCGCGCGCAGCCGCGCCACCAAGGTCGCGTCGCGGCCGGTGACGTTGTTCGCGAGCGCCAGGCTGCCGGCGGTGGTCGGCAGCGGCCCCGCCGTCTCGATATTGTCCTTGATCAGGATCGGCATGCCGAACAGCGGCCCGCGCGCCCGCCGGATGCGGTCGAGCGCGCCGCGCCTGGTCGATCGCGGTGGGATCGACCGCGATCACCGCGTTGAGGCGCGGATTCAGTTCCTCGATGCGCTCGATGGCGGCTCGGGTGCGCGATTCGGCGCTTGCTGCGGGCATGCTTGCCTCGGTTTGCGGGAGGGCGGCGGAAGCGGTCAGGGCCAGGGCCGAGCCGATGAGAAGATGCCGGATCATGGCCGTGCAACGTGCCGCATCGTTTCGGGGGCGTCTAGCCCTGCTTCGCCCGCGCGATCGCCTCGTCGATCAGCCGTTTCGCCACCTCGCGGTCGCCCCAGCCGTTCAGCTTCGCCCACTTGCCGGGCTCGAGATCCTTATAATGCGAGAAGAAATGCTCGATCTGCTGCATCACGATCGGCGGCAGGTCGCCGAGATCGTCGACCTGGCTGTAATAGGGAAAGGTCGAATCGACCGGGACGGTGATCAATTTCTCGTCGCCGCCCTTGTCGTCGTCCATCAGCAGCACCCCGACCGGGCGCACGCGGATCACCGCGCCGGAGATGATCGGCGAGTGCGCGATCACCAGAGCGTCGAGCGGATCGCCGTCCTCGCCCAGCGTGTGCGGCACGAAGCCGTAATTGGCCGGATAGCGCATCGCGGTGTGGAGGATGCGGTCGACGAAGATCGCGCCCGATTTCTTGTCGAACTCGTATTTCACCGGCTCGCCGCCGATCGGCACCTCGATGATCACGTTGATCCGTTCGGGCGGGTCGTCGCCCGCGGGGACGAGGTCGATGTTCATGCCTTGGCTCTTGCACCTCCTCGCGGCCGAACGCAAAGCGGGACGACATGAAGGTCGCAATCTGCATCCCCCGCTACGGCGACGTCAAAGGCGCGTTCGCGATCAGCCTGGCGCGGATGGTCGCCCATTCGCTGAGCGCGAGCCCGGAGCCGCTCGACATCGAGATCTTCTCGATCTCCTCCTCGGACCTGCCGTACAGCCGCACCGAGCTGCTGAAGGACGCGATCCAGTGGCAGGCGCGCTACCTGCTCTGGCTCGACAGCGACCATGTCTTCCCGCCCGACACGCTGCTCCGCCTGCTGAAGCACAAGCTGCCCGTCGTCGGCTGCAACCAGCCCCGGCGCAGCGAGCCGACCGGGCCGGTGGCCGTGCGGCTGAACGAAAAGGGGGAGAGGGAGCATGTCTGGACCACCGCGGCGCTCGCCGATGCGGGCGAGGTCGAGGAGGTGGTCCATGTCGGGCTCGCGCTCTGCCTCATCGACATGAACCTGCTCCACCAGGTCAAGGCGCATGTCGAGAAAGGCGTCGGCTGGGCGCACTGGGCGCCGTTCGACCGCAAGCGTGATCCCGAGACCGGGGCGGTGATGGGCGAGGACATCTCCTTCTTTCGCGAGCTGACCGACGCCGGCATCAGGGTCTATGTCGATCACGGCCTCTCCTGGCAGGTCGGCCATATCCACGAGCGCGTGCTCACCAACGCCGATGCGGAGGCGCAGAAAGAGGCGTGGCTTAGCCGCAAAAGCTGATAAAGGCGCGCGCGATGAGCAAGGGTCCGCAGCGGATCAGGGGCACCCAGGACATCTGGGGCGAGGACGCCGACCGCTTCAACGCGGTGGTGGCGGCGTTCGATCGCGTGCGCCGCCTCTACGCCTTCCAGCGGGTCGAGATGCCGGTGTTCGAGGCGACCGAGGTGTTCGCCCGCTCGATCGGCGAGACCAGCGACATCGTCTCCAAGGAGATGTACACCTTCCCCGACCGCGGCGGCGACTTGCTCACGCTGCGGCCCGAATTCACCGCCGGCATCTGCCGCGCCTGGCTCTCCGAAGGCTGGCAGCAGCATGCGCCGATGAAGCTCGCGACGCACGGCCCGGTGTTCCGCTACGAGCGCCCGCAGAAAGGCCGCTTCCGCCAGTTCCACCAGCTCGACGCCGAGATCATCGGCACGGACGCGCCGGCGGCCGATGTCGAATTGCTGGTGCTCGGCGACCAATTGCTGCGCGAGCTCGGCATTTCGGCCGCAGTGACGCTCGAGCTCAACACGCTCGGCGACGCGGCGACCCGCGATGCCTGGCGCGCCGCCCTGGTCGCCCATTTCGAGGCGCATCGCGGCGACCTTTCCGAGGAGAGCGTCGACCGGCTGGCGCGCAACCCCCTGCGCATCCTCGACAGCAAGGAGCCGCAGGACCGCCCGATCGCCGAGTCCGCGCCCGGCATCGACGATTTCCTGACGCCCGAGGCCGCGGACTTCTTCGCCGCGGTCACCGCCGGCCTCGACGCCGCCGGCGTCGCCTGGACGCGCAATCCCCGCCTGGTCCGCGGCCTCGATTATTACCGCCACACCGCCTTCGAGTTCGTCACCGACCGCCTCGGCGCGCAAGGCGCGGTGATCGCCGGCGGCCGCTATGACGGCCTCATGGAAAGCCTCGGCGGCCCGCACACGCCGGCCGTCGGCTGGGCCGCCGGGATCGAGCGGCTGGGCATGCTGATCGAGGCGCCTCGAGAAACTCGCTGGACCCTCGCCGTTATCGCCGACGACCCCACACAAGAAGCGAACGCCGAAATGATAAAGCGAAGCCTGCGAGACGCAGGTTTTGCCGTTTGGAGCGCTTATGCTTCCACGGCGAAGCGGCAGCGTGAGCTAGCCCGCAAGTTTGGCGTCGACGGCATTCTTTTTGTCCGAGGGCGGGGGCGTGACGAATACGGAGAATATCAGCCCATTTATCTTGCGAGCGACGTCATCACCGGACCTGAAGCGGTTGGCAAAGTTATGAGTGCACTCCCGAAAGGCTGGCAAGGTCTCGAAGGTGGTGGGAAAGAATGATCCTCGCTGTCTCTGCGGAATGCATCGCCGCCCTATTAGCCCTCCCCCATGATGGGGGAGGGTTGGGTGGGGGTGGCCTCTCCGCCTGCACCGAGGGGGCGCGAACGTTCACCCCACCCCCGACCCCTCCCCATCGAGGGGAGGGGGGCTGTGACCAAAATCTCCGCCGAACGGATCGCCGCGATCGAGGCGCGGCGCGAGGAATTGCAGGAGGCGATGTCCGCGCGCGACCTCGCGCCCGACGCCTTCGTCCGCCTCTCCAAGGACTATGCCGAGGTCGAGCCGGTGGCGGCGGCGGCGCGCGAGGTGCGGCGGCTGCGCGACGAGGCGGCCTCGCTCGAGCAGATGACCCATGAGGCGGACGAGGAGCTTCGCCAGATGGCGGTCGAGGAGCTGGCCGAGAACCAGGCAGAAGCTCGCCGAGGCCGAGCGCGGCCTGGCGCTGAAGCTGCTGCCGCGCGACGCCGCCGACGAGCGCGCCGCGATGCTCGAGATCCGCGCCGGCACCGGCGGCGACGAGGCGGCTCTGTTCGCCGGCGACCTGCTGCGCATGTACCAGCGCTACGCGGAAGGCAAAGGCTGGCGCTTCGAGATGATCTCGGCGAGCGCGGCCGAGCTTGGCGGCTTCAAGGAGGCGATCGCCTCGGTCTCGGGCCAGGGCGTGTTCGCGCGGCTCAAGTTCGAGAGCGGCGTCCACCGCGTGCAGCGCGTGCCGGTGACCGAGAGCGGCGGGCGCATCCACACCTCCGCGGCGACCGTCGCGGTGCTGCCCGAGGCCGAGGATGTCGACGTCCAGATCGACGACAAGGATCTCAGGATCGACGTCTACCGCTCGTCCGGCCCCGGCGGCCAGTCGGTCAACACCACCGACAGCGCCGTGCGCATCACCCATCTGCCGACCGGCCTCGTCGTCATCCAGCAGGACGAGAAGTCGCAGCACAAGAACAAGGCCAAGGCGCTGAAGGTGCTGCGCACCCGCCTCTACGAGATGGAGCGCGAGCGGCTCGCCTCGGAGCGGGCGGGGGCGCGCAAGTCGATGGTCGGCTCGGGCGACCGCTCCGAGCGGATCCGCACCTACAATTTCCCGCAGGGGCGGGTCACCGACCACCGGATCAACCTCACCCTCCACCGCCTCCCCGAAATCCTGGAGGGCCAGCTCGACGAGCTGATCGGCGCGCTGGTCGCCGAGGACGAGGCCGAGCGGCTGGCGAGCCTCGATGAGCAATAACCCCCTCCCCCTTGATGGGGGAGGGTTGGGGTGGGGGTGGATTCTCCGCCCGCACAATGCCTGCCGCCGAGTCCACCCCACCCCAACCCCTCCCCATCGAGGGGAGGGGCTATGAGGGTTCGCGAGGCTCTGGTCTCGGCGACCCGGCGGCTGGCCGGCATCGGCGACACGCCGCGCCTCGACGCCGAGCTGCTGATGGCGCATGCGCTCGGCGTCTCGCGCGAGGATCTGCTGCTGAGCGCGCTCGATGCCTCCGTCCCCGCCGGGTTCGACTCCCTGCTCGCCCGCCGCCTCGCTCACGAGCCCGTCGCCTACATCACCGGCCGCCGCGCCTTCTGGACGATCGAGCTCGCGGTCGGGCCGGGCGTGCTGATTCCCCGTCCCGACAGCGAGACGCTGATCGAGGCGGCGGTCGACCATTTCGGCGATCGCGGCCCGCCGCGCATCCTCGATCTCGGCACCGGCCCCGGCACGCTGCTGCTGGCGGCGCTCGACCAATGGCCCGGCGCGACCGGGCTCGGCATCGACGCCTCGGAGGAAGCGCTGGCCTATGCCCGCCGCAATGCCGTCCCGCGCGCGCGAGTTCCGGCGCGGCGACTGGGACGAGGGGCTGGAGGAGCGCTTCGACCTGGTCCTTTGCAACCCGCCTTATGTCGAGGCGCGGCGCCGCGCTGCCGCCCGAGGTCGCGGGCTGGGAGCCGGCCGGCGCCCTCTATGCCGGCGCCGACGGCCTCGACGCCTATCGGCGCCTCGCCCCGCGCCTCGCCCGGCTGCTCGCGCCGGGCGGGATCGCCTGCTTCGAGATCGGCGCGGGGCAGGAGCAAGAGGTGCGCGCGCTGTTCGAAGCGGAGGGGTTCACGAGCGAGTCGCGAACCGACCTTAAAGGGATCGTCCGATGCCTGATCCTGAGGGCCGATCGGGATTAGCGCTTTTTTACTTGGATTTGGCCGCGCCTGTGTCTACATAGGGCCAAGGGACGGGGCCGACCACAGCAGAGGATGCGTGAGGGCCTGACGTCGCCGACCCCCGATGGCTTGGTCGCTTGCGAAGGCGCGGTTTCGGAGTGGTGGCAGGAGTCGCGAACGCGGCGCCTTGCCTCCCGGGTTGTGCAGGATAAGCGGCCGGGAAGGGCCCGGCCGGTAGGGGCATGAATGAACCACCCTTGGTGAGGATTTTCGTTTGATCAACAATCGTCAGGGCGGCCGCAGGCGCGGCCGCGGCGGCGGCGGTGGTGGCCGCCCGCCGGGAAGCAACCCAAGTCCGGGCAACCGCCAGGACAATCGCCAGCGCGGCAATGCCGCCCAGCTCCTTGAGAAATACAAGGGCATGGCGCGCGACGCCCAGATGCAGGGCGATCGGGTGCAGACCGAATATTATCTGCAATATGCCGACCATTATTTCCGCGTGCTCAACGAGAATCGGGTCCGCTACGAAGAGCAGCGGCGGCAGCGCGACGATTATTCCGACGAGGACGACGCGCAGCCCGAGGCCGAGGGCGCCGAGCGCGACGCCGGCGACGACCGGGACGAGCGCCAGGACTATCGCCGCGAAGAGAGCGAGGAGCGCGATGAGCGCGACGAACGCGCCGCGCGCGCCGAGCGCAACGGCGAGTTCCGCGGCCGCCGCCCGCGCGCCCGCCGGGCCGAGCCCGAAGAGCGGGACGAGGACGAAGGCGGCCAGATCGCGCTCGACGTGCTGCCGCCGGCCATCGCTCCGGTGAGCGAGGAGGGCGGCGACGAGCCGGCCCGCGCCCCGCGCGCCCGTCGCCCGCGCCGGCCGCGCGACGAGGACGAGGATATCGCTCCGGCCGCCTGAGGAGAGCGCGCAATGGCCGCAAAGGGAATTGCCGGGGCGGCCGAAGCCGCTCTTTCCGCCGGGCTGGTCGGCACCTGGAAGCTGGTTTCGGCGGAGGACAAGGATCCCAGTACCGGCAAATGGGTCCCCTATACGTTCGGCAACCCGCCCAGCGGCTATTTCATCTACGACGCGTCCGGCCACTGCTCGGTCCAGATCATGACCACGCCCCCGGTCAAGCTCGCCTCGCCGGACAATCCCACGCCCGCCGAGGCGCTCGACATCTTCAACAATTATATCGCCTATTACGGCACCTACACGGTCGCCGACGGCCAAATACAGCAGCAGGTGGAGGGCGCCTGGGATCCGTCGCAGGTCGGCACCGACCAGGCGCGGCCGTTCGAGCTCGACGGCGACACCTTGATCATCGGCGACCAGGTGACCTATCGCAGGACCCTGAAGCGGGTCGGCTGAGCGCCACCCCCGTTTGTTCATTGACCTGACAGCAGCGCTGTAGGACGCTTCCCCTTCGGAAGAAGGGGACCTCTCATGCGCGCCTTGCTGCTGCTTTCCTGCCTCCTCGCCGCGCCGGCTTCGGCCCAGATCCAGGTCGAGATCCCGCCTCCCTCGCAAAGCGCGCAGGGCGAGGTCGCCGTCACCATCTACAACAACAATCTGGCGCTGGTGCAGGACCGGCGGCAGCTCACCCTGCCCGCCGGGCGCTCGCGCCAGGAATTCCCCGACGTCTCCGCGCAGATTCGCCCGGAGACGGTGACCCTCACCGGCGAGGGCATCGGCATCGTCGAGCAGAATTTCGATTTCGACCTGCTGTCGCCGCAGGCGCTGATGCAGAAGGCGGTGGGCGAGACCATCACCCTGGTGCGCACCAATCCCGCCACCGGCGCCGAGACGCGCGAGCGGGCGCGGGTGCTCGCCGCCAATGGCGGCGTCGTGCTGCAGATCGGCCCGCGCATCGAGGTGCTGCGCGACGACGGGCTGCCGGTGCGGGTGATCTTCGACCGGGTGCCGGAGAATCTGCGCGCCCGCCCGACCCTCTCGGTCACCCTCCAGAGCCAGGCCGCCGGCCGCCGGCCGCTCACCCTCACCTATCTGACTCCCGGGCTCGGCTGGCAGGCCGATTATGTCGCCCTGTTCGACGAGGCGGCGGGGCGGATGGACGTGCAGGGCTGGATCACGCTCACCAACAACAGCGGCACGCCCTATGTCGCCGCCGACACCCTGCTGGTCGCCGGCGCGGTCGGCCAGGGCGCGCCGCAACCCCGCGGCCAGCTGCGCCAGCCCGGCACCGAGACGGCGGGTCGCGAGCGGCTCGGCGATTTCTATCTCTATCCGCTGCCCGAGCGGACCACGATCGCCAACCGCCAGACCAAGCAGGTCAGCTTCCTCGACGTCAGCGGCACGCCGGCGGTGCGCGCCTATGAATATCGCAACGCCTGGCTCGGCACCGCCGAGCAGGCGCAGAGCGCCAACACCGTGCTGCGCTTCTCGAGCTCGCGCGAGCAGGGCCTCGGCGACGCGCTCCCGGCGGGCACCGTCCGGGTCTATCAGCGCGACGCCCGCGGCAACCCCCAGTTCGTCGGCGAGAGCGCGATCGGCCACACCCCGATGGGCTCCGAGCTCGGCCTCACCACCGGCCAGGCGTTCGACGTCAAGGTCCAGCCGGTGGTCGAGCGGCGCGAGCGCGTGTCCGGCGGCCGCTGGCGCACGATCGATGCGCTACACGCTGACCAACGCCCGGCCCGCTCCGGTCACCGTCGACCTGATCCAGTCGGGTCTGTGGGGCGACACGCGGATTTCGGAGGAGAGCATGCCGAGCCAGCGCCGCTCCGCCGACGAGGCGCTGTGGCGGGTGCCGGTGCCGGCCAATGGCGAGGCCGTCGTCACCGCGACCTTCGACACCCGCTTCTGAGCGCCCGCGGATGCGCCGCCTGTGCGCCCTGCTGCTGATGCTCGCGGCCCAGGCCGCCTCGCCGGCGCGCGCGCAGCCGGTGGTGACCTCGGCCGGCCCCGACGATGTCGACGTCACCGTCTACCGCGCGCCGCGCCGCGACGCGGACACGCCGATCGACCTCGAATGGCTCGAAGGCTATGCGCTGATCAGCGAGACCCGGCGGATCGCCATCCCCGCCGGCGAATCCGAGATCCGCTTCGAGGGCGTCGCCGGCGGGCATCGTCCCGCAAAGCGCGATCGTCACCGGCTTCCCGGAGGGCATCGTCGAGCGCAACCGCGACGCCTATCTCCTGTCGCCGGCGACCCTGCTCGATCGCTCGCTCGGCCGGCGGGTGCACCTCCGGCGCACCTCGCGCGCGACCGGCGCGGTCAGCGAGCAGGACGCGATCATCCGCTCGCGGCGCCGAGGGCGCGGTGGTGCTGCAGACCCGCGACGGGTTCGAGGCGCTGCGCTGCACCGGGCAGAGCGAGGCCTTGGTCTACGACGAGGTGCCCCCCGGCCTCTCCGCCCGGCCGACCCTCTCGGTGCGCGCCCGCTCGCAGCGGCCGGTCACCGCGACCGTCACCCTCTCCTATCTGTCGAACGGGTTCGACTGGCAGGCCAATTATGTCGCCAGCCTGTCGGCGGACGGCAGCCGCGTCGACCTGTTCGCCTGGCTGACGCTGGCGAGCATGGACGAGACCAGCTTCCGCAATGCCGACACCCAGGCCGTCGCCGGGCGGCTCAACCGGGCCGATCCGGACGACGAGGATCGGCCGGTGCGCGACTGGCTGGAGCTGCGCTGCTGGCCGCAGGGCACCACCGGGTTTCCAGTGCGCGAGACGCAGGAGGCCGAGGGCACGACCCGCACGGAAGAGCTGATCGATTCCCTGCCCGCCGCTTTTGCCGCGGGGCAGGACGGGGAGAATATCGTCGTCACGGCGATGCGCGCCCGCCAGGAGGATCTCGGCGACCTCAAGCTCTACCGGATCCCGGAGCCGGTCACCGTCGCCGCCAACAGCCAGAAGCAGGTCGCCTTCCTCGAGCAGCCGGCGGTCCAGGTGCGGCTGATCTACCGCAGCACGCTCGAGGCCGGTTTCGACGGCGAGCATGACCCGCCGACGCGGTTGCTGACCGCGCGCAACCGGCGCGAGGACGGGCTCGGCGTGCCGCTGCCCGCGGGCACGCTGCAGCTCTTCTCCGCCGGCGACAGGCCGATCCTGCTCGGCGAGGGGGCGATGACAGATCGCGCCGTCAACGAGGATGTCGAGATCGAGCTCGGCGAGGCGACCGGGGTCCGGGTCCAGGTCGAGGAGGCGGCATTTGGCCGCAACTGGGAGGACCTCGTCCTCACCGTCACCAACGACCAGTCGGCGCCGATCTTCTATGAGGCGTTGCTCGAGCTTGGCGAGGACGAGCGGCTGCGCCCGGACGCGCGGCTCGGCCGCCGCAACGGCATGCCGCTCTGGGCGGTTACGGTTCCGGCCAATGGCAGCGCGACGCTTCGCTATCGCGTCGTCGAACGGAACCGATGAGGCGATGGGCGCCGGCCGGCTCGTTCTGCTGCCGCTGGCGCTGACCGCCGCCGCGGCCGATGCCCAGGCCATCGTCGGCTCGCCCCGGCCGGACCGGGTCGCGGTGACCGTCTATCGCGATCCCAGCCGCGCCGCCGAGGTGGCGCCCAACCTCGGCTGGCTGAACGGCTATGCGCTGATCAGCGAGACCCGCCGGATCGCGATTCCCGCCGGCGAATCCGAAATCCGCTTCGAAGGCGTGGCGGGCGGGATCCTGCCGCAGAGCGCGATCGTCTCCGGCCTCCCCGAAGGCATGGTCGAGCGCAACCGGGACGCCTATCTGCTCTCGCCCGGCAGCCTGCTCGACCGCTCGCTCGGCCGCCGCGTCCACCTGCGCCGCACCTCGCGGGCGACCGGCGTCACCCGCGAGCACGACGCCATCGTCCGCTCCGGCGCCGACGGCGCCGTCGTCATCGAAACCCGGGAGGGGTTCGAGGCGCTGCGCTGCAGCGGTCAGCGCGAGACCCTGATCTACGACGAGGTGCCGGCGGGCCTTTCGGCGCGTCCGACGCTGTCGGTCCGCGCCCGCTCGCGCGAGGCGGTCACCGCGACCGTGACCCTGTCCTATCTCGCGAGCGGGTTCGACTGGACCGCTTATTATGTCGCCACGCTCGCGCCCGAGGGCGACCGGATCGACCTGTTCGCCTGGCTGACCCTCGCCAATGGCGACGAGACCGGCTTCGCCAATGCCGACACGCAGGCGGTGGCCGGGCAGCTCAACCGGAGCCAATGGGCGCGGCTCCTGCCGGAGGCGCCGCCGCTGCAGCTGCGCTGCTGGCCCTATTTCCGGACCAACGACATCTTTCCGGAGGAGGAGGATGTCGAGGCGAGGTCGTATAACCTGACGGCCGCCTCGCCGATCACCGTGGTCAACAGCCAGGAAGTCCGTCTCGGCCGGCGGGCCCCGCCGCCGCCCCCGCCGCTGATCGCGGAGCAGGAGGAGCTGGGCGACCTCAAGCTCTATCGCATCCCCGAGCCGGTGACCGTCGCCGCGCGCAGCCAGAAGCAGGTCGCTTTGCTCCAGCGCTCGGACGTGCCGGTCCGCTTCGTCTACCGGCAGCGGCTGCTCCCCGCCCACGAGCATGAGCCTCGCCCGGCGCGGCGCGTGCTCGTCGCCCGCAACACCAGCGCGGAAGGGCTCGGCCTGCCCTTGCCCTCGGGCCGGCTGGCGCTGTTCGACTCGCTCGGCGCGCGCCCGCTCCTGGTCGCCCAGGCCATGGTCCGCGACCACGCGGTCGGCGAGGAGATCGAGCTCGAGCTCGGGCCGGCGAGCGGGGTGATCACCGAGGTTCGGGTGCTGAGCTCGTCCCGGTCGCAGGCGAGCTACGAGCTGATTGTGACCAACGACAGCGATCGCCCGGCCCAGTTCGAGGGTTCCTTCTGGGAGGGCCGCCAGCACTTCCGATCGGACGTGACGCTGCCGCGCCGCAACGGCATGCCGCTCTGGCAGGTGACCGTCCCCGCCAATTCCTCGGTCACCCTGCGCTACCGGCTCGTCGGCCGGGCCTAGGAGGGCCTGACCGGCCGCGGCTGGTGGTTGGAGTCGAGCGCGACGAAGGTGAACAGGCCCTCGGTCACCTTGACCTCGCGCCTGCCGCGGTCGCGGCTGGCGACCACCTCGATCCGGATCGCGATCGAGGTGCGGCCGACCCGCTCGACCCTGGCGTAGACCGAGACCAGGTCGCGCAGCAGGATCGGGGCGATGAACTCCATCGCGTCGATCGCCACCGTCGCGACCGGCCCGTCGGCCTCGCGCGCGGCGACGATGCCGGCGGCGATGTCCATCTGGCTCAGCACCCAGCCGCCGAAGATATGGCCGTTGGCGTTGATGTCGCCGGGCCCCGGCACCACCCGCAGGATCGCCTGGCCGCGCTCAGTGGTCATCGAGGTCCTCCGCGGCGTGGCCGGCCGCCTCGTCATGGCCGGAGCGGCTGGAGAGGAACACCAGCCCCATCAGGCCGGTGCCGACCAGCACGGTGAGGCCCACTCCCGCGATGGTCGCGATCACCATGTGCACCGGGACCGGGTCGCCGAAGCTCTTCAGATAGATGAGCGAGAGCAGCACGGCGACGGCCGCGACCACCGCCATCCATTTCATCGTCTGCTTGTAGCGCGCCCAGGCCTCCGCGGCGCGGCCGTAATCGGGCGGGAGCTTCCGCGGGACCGGGTCGTGGCGGGGCATGGCTTCCATTTGGCGCCGCCTCATGGGATCATCAAGGCCCGACTCGCATTATCTCCCCGAGGCCCGTGAGGAGGCGCCGCCATGACCATCGCAGCCATCCTGCAGAACAAGGGAAGCGAGGTGCTGACGGTGCGCGGCGACACGCCGGTGCACGAGGCGGTGGCGCTGCTCGCGGAGCGCAAGATCGGCGCCATGCCGGTGGTCGAGGGCGGCCGCGTGCTCGGCATCATGTCGGAGCGCGACGTCATCTATTGCCTGAAGAGCGACGGCGCGGCGATGCTCGACTGGACGGTCGAGCCGATCATGACCGCGCCGGCGATCACGGTGACGCCCGACACCGAGATCATGACCGCTCTGTCGCTGATGACCCGGCGCCGGATCCGCCATTTGCCGGTGGTCGAGGGCGAGGCGCTG
>CAWGYE010000005.1:0-885000 GCA_963826805.1 uncultured Alphaproteobacteria bacterium | reverse complement strand
AATGTATCAAGCAAGCTTAAGCCGATAGGTGTAGGCGCAGCGAAAGCGAGTCTGAATAGGGCGAATGAGTTTGATGCATTAGACCCGAAACCCGGCGATCTAGGCATGACCAGGATGAAGGTGAGGTAACACTCACTGGAGGTCCGAACCGATTAACGTTGAAAAGTTATCGGATGAGTTGTGTTTAGGGGTGAAAGGCCAATCAAGCCGGGAAATAGCTGGTTCTCCGCGAAAACTATTGAGGTAGTGCCTCGGACGAATACCGTTGGGGGTAGAGCACTGGATGGGCTAGGGGGCCGCGAGGTCTACCAAACCTAACCAAACTCCGAATACCATCGAGTAATATCCGGGAGACAGACGGCGGGTGCTAAGGTCCGTCGTCAAAAGGGAAACAGCCCTAACCTACAGCTAAGGCCCCCAAATCGTATCTAAGTGGGAAAGCATGTGGGACTTCCAAAACAACCAGGAGGTTGGCTTAGAAGCAGCCATCCTTTAAAGAAAGCGTAACAGCTCACTGGTCTAAATAAGAGGTCCTGCGGCGAAGATGTAACGGGGCTCAAGATACGTGCCGAAGCTTAGGGTGTGATCGCAAGATCACGCGGTAGCGGAGCGTTCCGTAAGCCTGTGAAGCCGAAGGGTGACGGACGGTGGAGGTATCGGAAGTGCGAATGCTGACATGAGTAGCGATAAAGAGGGTGAGATGCCCTCTCGCCGAAATCCCAAGGGTTCCTGCGCAAGGCTAATCCGCGCAGGGTGAGTCGGCCCCTAAGACGAGCCCGAAGGGGGTAGTCGATGGGAAACAGGTTAATATTCCTGTACCTGGAGGTGTGTGACGGATCTCGTAAGTTGTCGGTCCTTAACGGATTGGATCGGCTTCGAAGAGGTTCCAGGAAATAGCCCCTCCATTATAGACCGTACCCGAAACCGACACAGGTGGGATGGTAGAGTATACCAAGGCGCTTGAGAGAAGTGTACTGAAGGAACTCGGCAAATTGCCTCCGTACCTTCGGAAGAAGGAGGCCCTCATTCCGGGCAACCGGTTTGAGGGGGCACAGGCCAGGGGGTAGCGACTGTTTAGCAAAAACACAGGGCTCTGCTAAGTCGGCTTCAAGACGACGTATAGGGTCTGACGCCTGCCCGGTGCCTGAAGGTTAAGTGGAGGGGTGCAAGCTCCGAAATGAAGCCCAGGTAAACGGCGGCCGTAACTATAACGGTCCTAAGGTAGCGAAATTCCTTGTCGGGTAAGTTCCGACCTGCACGAATGGCGTAACGACTTCCCCACTGTCTCCAGTACATGCTCAGCGAAATTGAATTCTCCGTGAAGATGCGGAGTACCCGCGGTTAGACGGAAAGACCCCGTGCACCTTTACTGCAGCTTCAGAGTGGCATTAGGAATGAACTGTGTAGGATAGGTGGGAGGCTTTGAAGCCCCGGCGCCAGCTGGGGTGGAGCCATTGGTGAAATACCACCCTGTCCGTTCCTGATGTCTAACCACGCACCGTTAGCCGGTGCTGGGACCCTCTGTGGCGGGTAGTTTGACTGGGGCGGTCGCCTCCCAAAGAGTAACGGAGGCGCGCGATGGTGAGCTCAGGACGGTTGGAAACCGTCTGTTAGAGTGCAATGGCATAAGCTCGCCTGACTGCGAGACTGACAAGTCGAGCAGAGACGAAAGTCGGTCATAGTGATCCGGTGGTCCCTCGTGGAAGGGCCATCGCTCAACGGATAAAAGGTACGCCGGGGATAACAGGCTGATAACCCCCAAGAGCTCATATCGACGGGGTTGTTTGGCACCTCGATGTCGGCTCATCACATCCTGGGGCTGGAGCAGGTCCCAAGGGTTTGGCTGTTCGCCAATTAAAGTGGTACGTGAGCTGGGTTCAGAACGTCGCGAGACAGTTTGGTCCCTATCTGCCGTGGGCGTCGATATTTGAGAGGAGTTGACCCTAGTACGAGAGGACCGGGTTGAACATGCCTCTGGTGGACCTGTCATCGCGCCAGCGGTGCAGCAGGGTAGCTATGCATGGACGGGATAACCGCTGAAAGCATCTAAGCGGGAAGCCTCCCTCAAGATAAGATATCTCAGAGCCGTGGAAGACCACCACGTTGATAGGCCGGATGTGGAAGTGCCGTAAGGCATGGAGCTAACCGGTCCTAATTGCTCTATTCGCGCTTGAGAGTCCCGCCATCAACGACAGGCCTGGTGCCTGCCGCTGATCGGGCTCAGCAGATCAAAGTTGCACGATTTCTAGATCCTACGGGAACCCATCAAAGTAGTACTTTGATGGGAACCCATCGCACGCCGTCTCCATAGCTTGGTGACCATAGCGTCCGTGACCCACCCGATCCCATCCCGAACTCGGCCGTGAAACCGGACAGCGCCGATGGTACTACCGCTTAAGCGTTGGAAGAGTAGGTCGTCGCCAGGCTTTGCAGCCGGCGTGCGCGGGATCGAAAAGGAACCCATTCACATTGTCATTCCGGGTCTCGACCCCGGAGCCGAAGGCTCCGCAAGGCCGAACGGCCGCCCGGACCCGGCGAAGCCGGGGAGGAAAGCCAAGCCGGCGGATGCCGGCGCCGGCGCCTGAGGCCAACATTGGTGTCGCGGGGTGGAGCAGCCCGGTAGCTCGTCAGGCTCATAACCTGAAGGTCGCAGGTTCAAATCCTGCCCCCGCAACCACCGAAATCTCCTAGAGAGCGAAGCGAACTTGGAGATTTCGAGTGCCCCGGACTTGATCCGGGGCCCATGCAGCGCCTCCACCCGGCAAATATGTTCGGCTGCTCGCCCTGTGGGCGAAGCTGGAGCAGCCCACGCCCCAATTCCCGCGCACCCCGCTTCGGCGGGGTTTTTGTCGTCTGGCTAGAACCATTTACCCGACCCGGCTCCGAACTGGGCCCCGGCCTTCGCCGGGGCGACGCAAACGCTTGGCGCGGCGCTTCGCGCCGCTGAGATTTGCGTCGCTTGAGATTTGCGCCCGAACATGCTTCAGTCCGCCCGACCCAAACAGGGGAGGGTTGAATGACTGACGGTCCGACCACGCCGCCGCCGGGCGGCGGCAAATCGCTCATCGAGCGCGTCCGGGATATCCTGCTGAAGCCCAAGGAAGAATGGGCCGTCATCGACGCCGAGCCGGCGACGATCGGCGGCATCTATACCAGCTATGTCGTGATCCTCGCCGCGATCGGCCCGATCGCCACGCTGATCGGGCACCAGGTGTTCGGCCTTTACGGCTTCCGGCCGCCGATGGCGTTCAGCATCACCACCGCGGTGATCGGCTATCTGCTGGCGCTGGCCAGCGTCTATATCTCCGCGCTGGTGATCGACGCCCTGGCGCCGAGCTTCGGCGGGACCAAGGACAGCCTCAAGGCCTTCAAGGTCGCCGCCTATTCGGCGACGGCGGCCTGGGTCGCCCAGATCTTCCAGATCATCCCGATGCTCGGCATCCTCTCCATCGTCGGCCTGTACAGCCTCTATCTGCTCTATCTCGGCCTGCCCCGCCTGATGCGGGTCAGCGAGGACAAGGCGATCGGCTATACGGTCGTGGTGATCATCGTCCAGATCGTCCTCTACGCGCTGGCGATGTTCTTGGTCGGCATGCTGGTCGTCGCCATCGTCGGGCCGGCGATCGTGAGCCCGCTGGTCGTCCGCTACTGAGCGAACAGCATCGCCTGGACGGCGCCCGAGAGGGCGCCGTCCAGCACCGCCGCCTTCGCCCAGGCGACGTCGTCCGCCAGATAGCGGTCCTTGTCATGGTGCGGCACCGCGCCGCGGATCGCCGCCAGCGCCGCCTGCAGCGCCGGAGCGCTGCGCAGCGGCGCGTGGAAATCGATCCCCTGCGCGCCGGCCAGCAGCTCGATCCCGACCACGCCGGCGGCGTTGTGCGCGATCCGCCGCGCCTTCAGCGCGCCGTGGGTCGCCATCGAGACATGGTCCTCCTGGCCGGCCGAGGTCGGGATGGTGTCGACGCTGGCCGGGAAGGCGAGGCTCTTATTCTCCGAGACCAGGGCGGCGGCGCGTCACCTGCAGGATCATGAAGCCCGAATTGACGCCGCTGTCCTCGATCAGGAAGGCCGGCAGGCCGCTCATCTTGGGATCGACCAGCACCGCCAGGCGCCGCTCCGAGATCGAGCCGATCTCGCACAGCGCCATCGCCAATATGTCGGCGGCGAAGGCGACCGGCTGCGCCATGGAAATTGCCGCCTGACAGCGCCTCGTCGCCGAACAGCAGCGGATTGTCGCTGACCGCATTGGCCTCGATCTCGAGCGTGCGCGCGACGCTCCGGATCAGGTCCAGCGCCGCGCCCATCACCTGCGGCTGGCAGCGGAAGCTGTAGGGGTCCTGCACCTTGTCGCAATCGGCGTGGCTGCGGCGGATCTCGCTGCCCTCGAGCAGCCGGCGCAGCACCGCGGCGACGTCGATCTGGCCCGGCTGGCCGCGCGCCGCGTGGATGCGCGGGTCGAACGGCACGTCGGTGCCCTTCAGCGCGTCGGTCGAGAGCGCGCCGGCGACCAGCGCCGAGCCGAACACCCGCTCGGCGGTGAACAGCACGTCGAGCGCGATCGCGGTCGAGACCTGGGTGCCGTTGATCAGCGCCAGCCCTTCCTTGGGGCCGAGCACGAGCGGCTCCAGCCCGAGCCGCGCCAGCGCCTCGGCGGCCGGCAGCGCCTCGTCCGCCGAGCACGATCCGTCCCTCGCCGAGCAAGGCGGCGCTCATATGGGCGAGCGGAGCGAGGTCGCCCGAAGCGCCGACCGAGCCCTGGCCCGGGATCACCGGCAGCGCGTCCGCCTCGACCAGCGCCAGGATCCGCTCGACCACCTCGCGGCGGATGCCGCTATGCCCGCGCCCCAGCCCGATCGCCTTCAGCACCATCAGCAGCCGGACGATCTTGCGGTCGAGCGCCTCGCCGAGCCCGCAGCTGTGCGAGAGGATCAGATTGGTCTGCAGCTCGGCCAGCCGCTCGCTCGGGATCCGGGTCTGGGCGAGGATGCCGAAGCCGGTATTGACGCCGTAGACGGTGCGCCCGCTCGCCAGGATGCGGGCGATGCTCTCGGCCGACGCCTCGACCGCCGCCCAGGCCTCGTCGGCCAGCGCGACCGGCGCGCCGTCCCAGATCGCCCGCAGCTCGGCGAGGGTGACCGAGCCGGGCCGCAGCGACGATCACCGGCCCACCATCGGCAGGTCGAGCCCCTGCTCGCGGGCGCAGTCGATCGCGATCTCATAGCCGGCGTCGGCGTGGCGCATCACGCCGGTGCCGGGGTCGTTCCACAGCACCCGCTCGAGCCGCCGCGCGGCCTCGGGCGTGCCGTCGGCGACGATCACCATGCCGGCATGCTGCGAATAGCCCATGCCGACCCCGCCGCCATGGTGGAGCGACACCCAGGTCGCGCCCGAGGCGGTGTTGAGCAGGGCGTTGAGCAGCGGCCAGTCCGAGACCGCGTCGGAGCCGTCCAGCATCGCCTCGGTCTCGCGATTGGGGCTGGCGACCGAGCCCTGAATCGAGATGGTCGCGGCCGATCACGACCGGCGCCTTCAGCTCGCCCGAGGCCACCATCTCGTTGAAGGCGAGGCCGAGCCGGTGCCGCTGCCCCAGGCCCACCCAGCAGATCCGCGCCGGCAGGCCCTGGAAGGCGATCCGCTCGCGCGCCATGTCGAGCCAGCGGTGGAGGTGCGGGTCGTCCGGGATCAGCTCCTTCACCTTGGCGTCGGTCCTGTAGATGTCCTCCGGGTCGCCCGAGAGCGCGCACCAGCGGAACGGCCCGATCCCGCGGCAGAAGAGCGGCCGCACATAGGCCGGCACGAAGCCGGGGAAATCGAAGGCGTGCGTCGACGCCCTCGTCCTTGGCGACCTGGCGGATGTTGTTGCCATAGTCGAAGGTCGGCACGCCCATCTCGCGATAGGCCAGCATCGCCTCGACATGGACCGCCATCGAGGCGCGCGCCGCATGCTCGACCGCCTTGGGATCGCGCTCGCGCATCTCGATCCACTGCTCGACGGCTCCAGCCGATCGGCAGATAGCCGTTGACCGGATCGTGCGCCGAGGTCTGGTCGGTGAGCGCGTCGGGACGGATGCCGCGCTTCACCATCTCCGGCAAGATCTCGGCGGCATTGCCGAGCAGGCCGACCGAGATCGGCACCGGCGACTCGCGCAGCATGTCGAGCGCCTCGTCGATCGAGGTGGCGCGCCGGTCGAGATAGCGGGTCTCGAGCCTCTTCTCGATCCGGCTCTCCTGGCATTCGATCGCGATGCAATGCGCGCCGGCCATCACCGCGGCGAGCGGCTGCGCGCCGCCCATGCCGCCGAGGCCCGCGGTCAGGATCCAGCGGCCCCTGAGGTCGCCCTCATAATGCTGGCGGCCCATCTCGGCGAAGGTCTCGTAGGTGCCCTGGACGATGCCCTGGGTGCCGATATAGATCCACGATCCGGCCGTCATCTGGCCGTACATCATCAGTCCCTTGCGATCCAATTCGTTGAAATGGTCCCAGTCCGCCCATTTCGGCACCAGGTTCGAATTGGCGATCAGCACGCGCGGCGCGTCGGCATGCGTCCGGAACACGCCGACCGGCTTGCCCGACTGGACGAGCAGGGTCTCGTCGCCCTCCAGCCGCCTCAGCATCTCGACGATCTTGTCGTAGCTCTCCCAGTCGCGCGCCGCCCGGCCGATGCCGCCATAGACGACCAGCTCCTCGGGCGCCTCGGCGACCTGCGGGTCGAGATTGTTCATCAGCATCCGCATCGCCGCCTCGGTGGCCCAGCTCCTGCAGCTGAGCTCCGGCCCGGTCGGCGCCGCGATATGGCGGCTGTTGTCGCGTCTTGAGTGCATCACCTCTCCACCATCGACCGCTCATCCTGAGTAGCCGGTGAGCTTGTCGAACCGGCGTATCGAAGGACGCACCCGGGTCGGAACGGTCCTTCGATACGGGCCTTCGCCAAGCTCAGTCCCTACTCAGGATGAGCGGGATGGGGAAGCAGGACGGCATCACGCGTCCTCCCCCGCCACGATCCGCCGCTCCGGCCCGCCCATCCCGATCCAGTAGCAAAGCTCGGCCGGCCGGCCGATCCGCCAGATGCAGAGGTCGGCGGCCTTGCCGGCGCTGATCGTGCCGATGCTCGTCCTGCAGGCCCAGCGCCTGCGCGCCGTGCGCGGGTCATTCCGGCCAGCGCCTCCTCCGGGGTCAGGCCGAACAGGGTGCAGGCCATCGACATCATCAGGGTCGGCGACAGCACCGGCGAGGTGCCGGGATTGCAATCGGTCGCCACCGCCATCGGCACGCCGTAGCGGCGCAGCAGCTCGACCGGCGGCTTCTTCGTCTCCTTGAGCGCATAGAAGGCGCCGGGCAGCAGCACCGCGACCATCCCGGCCCGCGCCATCGCCGCGACCGCCAGCCTCGTCGGCATGTTCGAGATGGTCGGCCGAGAGCGCGCCATAGTCGGCAGCCAGCTCGGCGCCGCGCAGGTTGCTGAGCTGCTCGGCGTGGAGCTTGACGGCGAGGCCATGGTCGCTCGCCGCCTCGAACAGCTCGCGCACCTCGTCCGGGGTGAAGCCGATGCCCTCGCAAAAGGCGTCGACCGCGCTCGCCAGCCCCTGGTCGGCGGCGGCCGGCAGGATGGAATCGACCGCCATCCGCACGAATTCCTCGCGCCGTTCGGCGAACTCGGCCGGCAGCGCGTGCAGCGCCAGCAAGGTCCGCTCGACCCGCACCTTTTCGCTCTCGCCGAGCGCCCGCGCCGCTCGCAGCATCTTCAATTCGGTCTCGATGTCGAGGCCGTAGCCCGACTTGATCTCGACCGTGGTCACGCCGCCCGCCATCAGCGCCCTGAGCCGCGGCCGCGACGCCTCGACCAGCTCCGCCTCCGAGCGCCGCCGCGCGCGTCGCCTTCACCGTCGAGACGATGCCGCCGCCGGCGCGGGCGATCTCCTCATAGCTCGCGCCTTCGAGCCGCTGCTCGAACTCGCCCGCCCGGTTGCCGCCGAAGACCAGATGGGTGTGGCAATCGACCAGCCCCGGCGTGACCCAGGCGCCGCCCAGCGGCTCGACCTTCCTCGCCTGATAGCCGGCGAGCTCGGTCCGCCGCCCGACCCGGACGATCCGGCCGTCCTGGATGCCGATCGCGCCATTCTCGATCGCGCCGAACGGCGCGGCGACGGCCGGGTCCATGGTGGCGATGTTGCAGTCGACGAGCAGCCGGTCCCACATGGCTCGCCTTCTACGGCGTCCGCGTGTATAGGGCAAAGCATGAGCTGGAAATCGATCGCCGACCTTCTCACCGACGATGCGGACGCGCCGGTCGCGCTGCTCGGCGCGCCGATGGAGGCGGGATCGGTGACGCCGGGCCGCTGCGACCTCGCCCCGGAGACGGTCCGGCGCGCGCTGCGGCGCTTCAGCACCTTCGATCTCGAGACCGGCGAAGACATCGACTTCGATGTGCAGGACCTGGGCGACGTGCCGGTGCGCGGCCTCTCGCCGGCCGACGGCTTTCGGCCGATCCGCGACGCGGTGCTGCGCGCGACCGCGACGCACGATCTGACCCTGCTGATCGGCGGCAACAATGCGGTGACCCGCCCCGCCGCCCACGGGCTCGGCCTGCCGCTCGAGCGGGTCGGGCTGATCACCCTCGACGCCCATTTCGACATGCGCGAGACCGACGACGGCCCGATGAACGGCAATCCGGTCCGCTGCCTGCTCGAAGACGGGCTGCCCGGCCGCAACATCGTCCAGATCGGCCTCGCGCCCTTCGCCAACACGAGGAAGATGCACGACGACGCGCTCGCCGCGGGCATCGGCACCTTCAGACATCGACGAAGTGCATCGAGGATGGGCATCGATGGTCGCGATCGACGCTCGCGCTGGAGCGGCTCAGCCATGTCGAGGCGATCATCGTCGATTTCGACATCGACGTGATCGACCGCGGCCAGCTTCCCGGCGCGCCCGGCGCGCGGCCGGGCGGGATGCCGGCGCAGATGTTCTTCCACTGCCGCGCGGCGCCTGGCCGCCGAGCCGCGGGTGCGGCTGGTCGACCTCACCGAGTTCGATCCGAGCCTCGACGTCTCGGACATCAGCGCATTGACCGCGGGCCGCTGGGTCTGCGAGATCCTCGCCGGCTATATGAGGCGCTGAGGGCTGGCCGGCCGGCTTCTCGATCCGAGCTGGGTAAACCCGACACTTGGCCCCTTTGTGCGCGCGGGATTGCCTCCCGCGACCCGCTGCGCCATTGCCGCTGCATGACCGACACCGATTCCCAGCTCGCCGACTCCTTCAAGCAGGCGATGCGCCGCGTCGCCGCGACGGTGAACGTGATCTCGATCTGCGTCGACGGCCAGCCGATGGGGATCACCGCGACCGCGGTCTCGGTCGTGTCGATGGACCCGCCGAGCCTGCTGGTCTGCGTCAATCAGGCCGCCTCGGTGCACCCGAAGATCGAGAACGTCGTCCACTTCAACGTCAACGTGCTGCATCGCGACCAGGCCGAGGTGGCGACGATCTTCGCCGACCGCAAGCTCGAGGCGCAGCGCTTCATCCGCGGCTGGGACAATGATTGCGTGACCCCGCCGCGGCTGCGGGACGCCCAGGCCTCGATCCTCTGCCGGCGCATCGACCATCACCGCTTCGGCACCCACTCGATCTTCATCGGCGTGGTCGAGGACGTCGTCGCGCGCGAGGAGATCGACCCGCTCATCTATCTGGACGGCAAGTTCGGCGAGCTGCGCCGGCTAGCGGGCGAACAGCTGGGCCGGGTCGCGCATCGCCTTGATCTCGAGCGCGTTGCCGGAGGGGTCGCGGAAGAACATCGTCGCCTGCTCGCCCGGCTCGCCCCTGAAGCGGACGGTCGGCGGGATCGCGAACTCGATCCCGGCCGCCTCGAGCCGCGCCGCCAGCATTTCCCACGTCGTCCATCGCCAGCACCGCGCCGAAATGCGGCACCGGCACGTCATGGCCGTCGACCGGCGTTGCTGGCGCTCCCGGGGGCCGCGCCCGCCGCCAGATGGGCGACGATCTGGTGGCCGAAGAAGTCGAAGTCGATCCATTCGTCCGAGCTGCGCCCTTCCGGGCAGCCGAGCAGGCCGCCGTAAAAGGCGCGCGCGGCGTCGAGGTCGTGGACCGGGAAGGCGAGATGGAAGGGCGTCATGCCGGCTTTCTAGCGGGAAATCCGCCGGGCGGGAGGCCAGGCTTGCGGCGGGCCGTTGCCAGGGCGCGCCGCTTCGGCTTGTCGCGGGCGGCGTAACGTGATTCCCTGCGGGCGCATGACTGGGAGGGGGCAGCTGGGACGCGGATACGGCATCGTGCTGCTGGCGGCTCTGGTCGCCGGCTGCGTCGCGCCCGAGGCGGAGGCGCCGCGCGTGGCGCGGCCGGTCGCGCCGCCGCCGGCGCCGGCCTATTCCACCCACGGCCTCGAGAGCGTGATGGGGCGCGGCGCCCGCGCGCTGACCGCCCTGTTCGGCACGCCCGATCTCGACGTTCGCGAAGGGGCGGCGCGCAAGCTCCAGTTCCTCGGGCCGGCCTGCGTGCTCGACGTCTATCTCTATCCCCCGCGCGTCGGCGGCGATCCCGTCGCCACCCATGTCGACGCCCGCCTGCCCGACGGCCGCGACATGGACCGTTCCTCCTGCGTCGCCGCGCTCAGCCGGCGGCCCGAGGCGCGGTAGGATCAGGAGATAGTTGGCCCTTGAGTTCGCTCGCTCGGCCGATCTACTAAGAATTGGGAGGTGTGCCGCCGATTATTGAGCGTGGTTCCCACACCATATCGTCGCCAGACGGGCCGCCGGTCGATGACGGCGGTGATTTCTCGCAGACGGGCTGCGGATACATCGCGGCTTTCCTCGTCGTGCTATTCTTTATTTTCAGTTTGGTTAGGACTTGTACGGAACCCATTCCTGAGCGGGCCCAGCCGCAGCCGCCGCAGCCGCCGCAGGCTCGAAATGCCACCTTCTATTCGGCCGACCCAACTGTGCCCGGCCTCACCCTCACGCTTAGCGGGGGCGCCTATGATATTAGCTACAGCACGATACCCAGCGCCGTGCGTGCCCGGCGCGAGCTAGCTGGCGAGCAACTGATGGTAGTAGACTTCCGTCGAGGAACGGTCGAGGGCAATGCCGACACCGCGACCGCGATTCTGTTGATTGGAAACGTTAATCTCGCTGTCAGCGACGTGGCTGGATACGATTCGCTGATGAGCCGCATGGCCATCTCCCATGCTGGCGACCTTCGGACGGCACAGTTCATCTACCGGCGCGACGCAGCGGAACCCGCAGAAAGCCGGCAAAGGCCCGTCCGGATTGTGATTGTAGGGGACATCCGGCACCTGACGATGGGCGCCGGTCGAGAACGTAGCGAGCGCCGGATCATGTTGGAGTTGGAGCCAAGCGAAGCTGAGCGACTCGACTATCATACTCGCCTCGCAGAGTATGAGCGACGCATGGAGCTGTGGCGTCGGGGTGTGGACCCGTTCAAGCCCAACCCGAAGCCTAAGCCTCCGCGCGGCAGGTAGGAAGAGTTATGGCCAAGATCACGATAGGTGCGACCCACGATACCTCGAAGCTCCTGTTGCGAGCCACGATACTCGACAGCTCAGATCTTGAGCTGAACGTTGGCGATGGCACCGGCATGTCGACACGGCAAATTGAGATAATCGAACGGAAACGGGGCGAGATCGAACTCGCGCTCGAGCAACTGAAAGCGTCTGCGCAAGCGGCCGGAGCGTCCCCTGGGGCCGGAGGCGCTCTGCGAGATCAGGTGTCGGAGCTTGCCGCAACAGCCGAGAAGGTTGTCAGGACGCGAAAGTGGTACAGCTTTTCCCCGGCGGGGCTGCTAGAGGCCGCGAAATCGGTCGGCGCCGCTGCGGATCCTATC
Organism: uncultured Alphaproteobacteria bacterium; assembly: GCA_963826805.1. Classification (GTDB taxonomy): domain Bacteria; phylum Pseudomonadota; class Alphaproteobacteria; order Sphingomonadales; family Sphingomonadaceae; genus Allosphingosinicella. Next base: position 873,152 of record CAWGYE010000005.1, on the reverse strand, counting down.
CTCGTCTCTGCGGGAAAGCTGGTCGCTCTCCTGAGTTCCGCTCACGGATAGCTCGTTAGTCGGCTGTGTCCGAGAAGCGGGCGAGCGCCCAACGCGCCGCTTCGGCGACCACCGCATCTTCGTCGTGCGCCAATGCCCTCAGCGGGGCGATTAGCTCCGGCAGGCCGCTGTTGCCGGCCGCGATCGCCGCGTTCCTGACCATCCGGTCCCGCCCGATCCGCTTGATCGGCGAGCCGGCGAAGACGCGACGGAAGTCCGGCATCGTCGAGCGCAAGCAGGTCGGCGAGCGCCGGCGCCGCAAGCTCGGCGCGCGGCAGGAAGGCCCGGTTCGCCCGCGCGGCGTCGGCGAAGCGGTTCCATGGGCAGACCGCGAGGCAATCGTCGCAGCCGTAGATGCGGTTGCCGATCGCCTCCCGGAATTCCTCGGGGATCGGCCCCTTATGCTCGATCGTGAGGTAGGAGATGCAGCGCCGCGCATCGAGCTGGAACGGCGCCGGAAAGGCGTCGGTCGGGCAGGCGGCGAGGCAGGCGGTGCAGCTGCCGCAGCGCTCGGCATGGGGCCGGTCCGGCGCCAGCTCCAGCGTCGTGTAGATCGCGCCGAGGAACAGCCAGCTGCCGTCCGCCCGGCTGACCAGATTGGTGTGCTTGCCCTGCCAGCCGATCCCGGCCGCCTCGGCGAGCGGCTTCTCCATCACCGGCGCGGTATCGACGAACACCTTGACCTCGGTCCCCGCCGCCTCGGCAAGCCAGCCCGCCACTCTCTTCAGCGCCTTCTTGACCACGTCGTGATAGTCGGCGCCCTGCGCGTAGACCGAGATCCGGCCCCGGTCGGGCCGATCGGCCAGCGCCAGCGGGTCGCCCTCGGGCGCGTAGCTCATGCCCAGCGAGATCACGCTCCTGACCTCGGGCCACAGCCCGGCCGGCGAGCCGCGCCGCGCCGCCGTCTCCTCCATCCAGATCATGTCGCCATGCGCGCCCGAGGCGAGCCAGGCGCGGAGCCGCTCCGCCGTTTTCGGCGCGGCGTCGGCGCGGGCGACGCCGAAGGCGCAAAAGCCGGCCTCGCGCGCTATTGCCTCCAGTCTCTGGCGAAGCTTTTCCTTGCCTTCGAACACTTTCTTCGCTTTATCCATTACTTACGCGAGGGGGCATGAAAATCAGGTGAGTGTTGGCTTAGCTATTGAGGCCAAGGGCCTTTTCAAGTCATTCGACGGCAAGCCCGCGGTCCGCGGCATCGACGTCGCCGTTCCCGAAGGGAGCATATACGGCATCTTGGGCCCCAATGGCGCGGGGAAAACCACCACCTTGCGCATGCTGCTCGGAATCATCGAGCCCGATCAGGGCCGGCGCAGCCTGCTCGGCCACGAGCGGCCGCTCGAAGCGGCGAGGATCGTCGGCTACCTGCCCGAGGAGCGCGGCCTCTATCCGGCGATGACCACGCGCGAGGCGATCGCCTTCATGGGCGCGCTGCGGGGCCTGCCGCTCGAGGTCGGCCGCAAGCGCGCCGCGATCCTGCTCGAGGAGAACGGGCTCGGCGACTATGTCGACAAGCCGATCAAGAGCCTCAGCAAGGGCATGGCGCAGACCATCCAGCTGTTCGGCACGATCGTCCACAAGCCGAAGCTGGTGGTGCTCGACGAGCCCTTTTCCGGCCTCGACGCGATCAACCAGGGCCGGCTCGAGCATCTGATCCGCGACGAGGCGGCGGCCGGCACCACGGTGATCTTCTCGACCCACGTCATCCACCATGCCGAGCGGCTGTGCGAGCGGATCGCGATCATCGCGGGCGGCCAGATCCGCTTCGAGGGCCTGGTCGCGGAGGCGCGCGACCGGCTGCGGCCGCAGGTGCGGCTGAAGACCCGCAGCGCCGACGGCGGCTGGCGGCGGGCGCTGCCGAAGGACGCCGCCGAGGTCGACGGCTATTGGCAGTTCGAGCTGCCGCGGGGCGGCATCGAGCCGCTGCTGAAGGCGCTGATCGACGGCGGCGCCGGGATCGAGGAATTGTCGATCGAGCGGCGCGGGCCTGCACGACGCCTTCGTCGCCATCGCCGGCGAGCAGGCGGCCAAGGAACTGGAGGCCGACATGCAGGCCGACCTGGGAGAGGCGGCATGATGAGCCTGTTCGAGGCCTCCTGGGTGATCGCCCGGCGCGATTTCGTCGCGCAGGTCTTCTCGCGCAGCTTCATCCTGTTCCTGATCGCGCCGCTGCTTCTGTTCGTGTTCTCCTTCTCGGTCGGCAGCATGGCCGAGAGCGTCGAGCAAAGCGCCAACCAGCCGGTCGTCGCCCTGGTCACCGACAGCGCGACCGCCGCCGCGCTCGATGACTCGCGCCAGCGGCTGGTGGCGGCGACCTCGGAGCTGTCCTTCCCCAGCCTCCGCTATGTCGCCCCGGCCGAGAATGTCGCGGTGCAGGCCCGCCGGCTGCTCGCCGACGACGATCAAAGCTATTCGGCGGTGCTGAGCGGCACGCTCGAGCGGCCGGTGCTGACCGGTCCCGAGCGGGTCGACGTTTCGCTCGGCCGGCGGATCCAGCTGGTCGTCGAGGAAGCCCGTCGCACCGCGGCGATCGACGCCGCCAGGGTGCCGGTGCGCGGCGCGCCGATCGCGCGCGACGTCACCGAGCAGGCGGCCGGCAGCCTGCAGATGATCCGCAGGGTGATCGCCCAGGGCGGCCAGGGCCTGATCTTCATCGTCACGCTGATGCTGGCGACGCTGCTGCTGTCCACTTTGGTCGAGGAGAAGTCGAACAAGGTGATCGAGGTGCTGGCGGCCGCCGTCCCGCTCGACGCCGTCTTTCTGGGCAAGCTGGTGGCGATGCTCGGCATCTCGCTGGTCGGGCTCGCTTTGTGGGGCGGGATGCTCGCCGTCGGCTATGCCTTCTTCCAGGTCGTGCAGGATTGGGCCTGGCTGCCGGAGGTCGCGCCGGCGATCGGCTGGCCGATCTGGATCGCCTTGCTGTTCCTCTATTATGCGTCCAATTTCATGCTCCTGGGCGCCCTGTTCCTCGGCATAGGCGGCCAGGCGAGCAACATCCGCGAGATCCAGACCATCTCGATGCCGGTCACCCTGCTGCAGCTGATGGTGCTGCTGCTGGCGATGACCACGATCGGCAGCGACGGCGGCATCGCCGCCTGGGTCGCCTACATCCTGCCGTTCAGCTCGCCGCTGGTGATGGTCTCCCATGCCGCCCAGAATGAGGCGCTGTGGCCGCACCTCGTCGCGCTCGCCTGGCAGGCGCTGTGGATCATGCTGATCATCCGCCTGGCGGCGCGGCTGTTCCGCAGGACGGTGCTCAAATCGACCCCGGGCGGCTCCTTCTTCGACTTCCTCCGCCCGGGCCGGGGCAAGGCCGGGGCGGAGACGACATAGCCCGCCCCAACCGGAAAAGCGGGGACAGTCGCTGCTTCTTCAGGCGGTCGGTGCCGGCCCCTTCTGCTGCCACAGCTCGATCTTGATGCCGTCGCAATCGAGGATCCAGGCGAAATTGCCGTAATCCTCGTCCTGCCGGCCCAGCATCTCGATGCCCTTGCCCTCGAGCATCGCGATCATGCCGTCGAGATCGTCGACCCTGAGGTTGATCATGAACTGTGCCGTGGACGGGCTCATATAGTCGGTGCTGTCCTTGAACGGGCTCAGCAGGCTGTACGGGTCCTCATCCGCCTCGTCGCTCCAGCGGAAACTGGCGCCCCATTCCCCGCCGATGCCGAGCGTCTCCTGATACCAGGCCTGCGTCTTCGCCGGATCGGCCACCTTGTAGAAGACCCCGCCGAGCCCCGTCACCTTCGCCATGATCGCCTCCCGCTGTCGATGGCGGCAGCATAGAGGCAAAAGCCGGCGCGCGAAATCGCCTGAACGGGTGATATTCGGGCAAATCCTCAGTTGGCGCGCGCAAGCAGCGCGGCGGCGTCCTCGCGGCCGACGATCAGCGGGGCGCGCCAGTGGCGCAAGTCGGCGAGCGCCTCGGGCGAGTGGGCGACCGCCTCGAACCGCTCGAACGGCTGCCAGCCCTGCGCGCCATGGATGAGGACCACGCCGCCGGTCGCGCGCACCAGCGCAAGCCCGCCGGCGACGTCCCAGACGTTGGGCCGCTCGAAGCGCGCGACCCGGAGCAGGCCGGCGGCGACGAACGCGCATTCGATCGCCGCCGATCCGGTCTTGCGCACGTCCCAGGGCACGCCCTGCGGCGCCGTCGCCTCGGGCTCGCCGGCGAGCCAGCGCCGCACCAGCGGATTGCCGGCATGGGCGATCTCGGCCTCGTCGAAGCGGAGCGCGGCGCCGGCGCGGGCGTGGTAGACGCCGGGGCGAAGCGCGTGGCTCGCGCTGCACCACAAGGCCCCGGCCACCGGCACGTGCCGGTGGAGCACGCCGATCGAAGCGGCGAACAGCGGAAAGCCGTTGACGAAATTGGTGGTGCCGTCGATCGGATCGATCGCCCACACGAAGTCGCTCTCGCGGCCCGGCCGCTCCTCCGATTCCTCGCCCAATATGTCATGGCCCGGGAAGCGCTCGGCCAGCCGGGCGCGGATCAGGGTCTCGACGTTGCGGTCGACCTCGGAGACCGGGTCGCGCAGCAGCGCCGCCTCGGCTTCCGCCGCGACGCCCTTATATTCGACCGCCAGCACCTTGCCCAGGGTGGTCTCGATCTCGGCCCCGGCCAGCCGCGCGAGCTCGACCGCGGTCGCCTCGATCTCGGCGAGCAGCTCCAGGTTCAGGGCAGGCGCTTCGGCGAGCTCCATCGATCGTCTCCGTCAGCCGGCGAGCGCCGGCACCTCCGGCGGGGCGAGGACCTGCACCGGCCCACCCTCGAGCCGGACGGTCACCTCCGACCCGGGCTTCAACCGACAGGCCCGGTCATCGATCCGCATCGCCGCCCCGCCGCCGGCGAGCCGGATCTCCCGTCCGCTGCGCTGCTCGACCGGCGGCGCGCCCTTCTCGCTGCCGAGCCAGCGGATCATCCCTGCCCTTCGGTCGGCGGGCAGCCAGGAAATGTGCAGCAAGCCGTCGCCGGGCCGTGCGTCGGGCGCGAGCGGCAGCCGCGGCCCGGTCATCGCGATGTTCATGACTTCGAGCAGCACCACTTGGTCCGCCAGCGCCACGCCGTCGATCTCGATGGCGAGCGGCAGCGGCGCGGCCTTGCGCAACGCGGCCCGCAGCGCCTCGCGGCCGCTCGGACAGGCCGGCTCGCCCTTGCAGGCCTCGACCGCGCGCAGCGAGTCCGCAAAAGCGCCGAAGCCCACCCCCTCGACGAAGCGGCTGCAGCCCCAGTGGCCATGCGCGTCGCCGACGTCGAGCCGCCGCCGCCGCTCGAAATCCCAGCCGGCGATCGAGGCCAGAGGCGCGCCGCAAATGCCGAGCGAGCGGGCGATGTTGTTGGCGGTGCCGGCGGGGATGATGGCGAGCGGAACCGAGCGGTCGGGCAGCAGCTTGACGATCGCGGCGACCGTCCCGTCGCCACCCGAGACCGCGACCAGATCGGGCTTCGCCGCGGCGATCGCTTCGGCATCGGCCTTCTTGCGTGGCAGATAGGCGACGGTCCAGCCCATCTCCTCGATCGCCGCGACCAGCGCCTTGCGTTTCACCGAGCCGTCGCCCGCTTTCTTGTGCCGGATCAGCAGCGCCTTCATCGCGGACGCAACCGCCGGCCTGACGGCCGGTTCCGGATAAAGAGGGACAGTCGCTATTCGCCGCCGAGCGCGGCGGTGTAGATGCGGGTCTCGCCGATCCCCTTGAGCATCGCCGAGCCCTCCGCATAGTCCTGGACCGTCCGGGTCTGGAAATAGGTGGCTTCGGAAACCGCGACTCCGTTCAGCGGCGCGGCTCCTTGCAGCCGGCTGGCGATGTTCATCGTGTCGCCCCAATAATCATAGGCGAGGCGGGTGCTGCCGATCACCCCGCCGACCGCGGGCCCGGTATGGATGCCGATCCGCGCCTTCAGCTCGATGCCGCTGTCCGCGGCCAGCGCCTCGACCTCGGCGATCAGGGCGCGGGCGAAGGCGATCGCGGCGCGCCCGTCGGCCCCGGTCGAGGCCATGCCGCCGGACACCGCCAGATAGGCGTCGCCGATGGTCTTGACCTTTTCGAGGCCGTGCGTCTCGGCGCAGCGGTCGGCGGCGGAGAAGAAGCGGTTCAGGAGCTTGACCAGATGGCCGGGCGAGAGCCGCTTGGCGATCGCGGAGAAGCCGGCAAGGTCGACGAACACGACGGTGAGGTCGGAGAAGCTGTCGGCGACCGCTTCGCCGGCCCTCAGCCGCGCCGCCACCTCCTGCGGCAGCACGTTGTAGAGTAGCTCCTCGGTCTTCGCCCGCTCCACCTCCAGCGCCGCGTTGGCGGCGAACACCTTGCGGGCGCGGCGGTCCATGTCCCAGTTGAAGTAGAGCGCGAAGATGAAGAAGGTCGAGAAGTTGGTCAGCGTATAGACCCGGCTGATGTCGGGCACGCCGGGCCGGGTCATCAGCCAGGCGGCGAACAGGCCGAGCACGGCCAGCGCCCAGACCAGGAAATAGCGGAAGGTGCCGGCGAAGCCGACGCTGGCGAAGATGACGAGGATCGCCATCTGCACCATCGCCATGACGTGCGGCGGGAAGCCGGTGAATGACGACATCTGCGCCAGCACCAGCGCCAGCCATTTCATCCCGCCCGCGAGGATGACGAAGACCGGCGCATCGATCCAGGGCGTTTCCAGATAATAGGCCGTGCGGGTGAGCAGGAAGAAGCCGATCATCATCGCGATCAGCGCGCCGGCGGCCTGGGTATAGGCCATCACCCCTTCGGCCGGGAAATGCAGCGGATTGAGGATGATGTAGGAGATCAGCGTGGCGATCGCGACGACGATCAGCGCGCGGATCGCCTGGCCGCGCTCCGCCCGCTCGGCGCGCAGATAGGCGCGCTCCGCCTCGGGATCGTCGAAACGCTTCAGCAGCGGGCCCATGGCGGCGGGAGGCTAGGAGGCTTGGTTCCCCAAGTCCATCGCCGCCGCCGCGGCCTCGGCCAGCGCCTTCATCGCCAGCCTGTGCGGGAACGGGCCGTGGCTGATCCGCGCGACCCCGGCCTCCGCCACCTCGGCGGCCGACGGGCAGCCGGGAAAGGCCATGAAGTTGACCGGCAGCGGCGAGGCCGCGCAGAACCGCGCCAGCAGGCCGAGATCGGCGAGCAGCGGCACGAAGAAGCCGCTCGCCCCCGCTTCGGCATAGGCGCTGGCGCGCGCCATCGCCGCCTCGACCATCGCCGCGTCGTGCGTCTCCATCTTCGCTTTCAGGAAGATGTCGGTGCGGGCGTTGATGAAGAAGTCGGCGCCGACCGCCTCGCGCGCGGCGCGAATCCGCTCGGCCTGGACGGCGACCGGATGCAGTCCCTCGCCGCCGACGATCTGGTCCTCGAAATTGCAGCCGACCGCTCCGGTCGCCGCCAGCTTCGCCATGTTCGCCGCCACCGCTTCGGGCGCGACCGCATAGGCGCCCTCGAAGTCGATGGTGACCGGGAGATCGACGGCCGCGACCACCCGTTCCGCATTGGCCAGCGCCAGCTCGAGCGGCAGCTCTTCGGCATCGTCATGGCCGTGCGCCGCCGCCACCGACGCGCTGCCGGTGGCGATCGCCCTGGCGCCGGCCTCGGCGATCACCCTGGCGCTGCCCGCATCCCAGGCGTTGTAGAGGATCACCGGATCGCCCGGCACGTGAAGCGCCGCGAAGGCGCGATATTTGTCCGATTGGGCCATGGCCCCGAAGCTAGCGGCCCGGACCCGCCCTGTCCTCCCAATTCATGCGGTCAACAAGCCGGCCCATCCGGGGGACTCGGAGGCCGCAGCCGGACCTTGCCAAATCGGTCCGGCCGGTGCCTAATCGCCCCGATTGTGGAAGAAGGGGCAACGGCATGAGTGACGCAAAGGGCAGCGAGCAGGTCGCGGACAGCGAAGAGACCGCGCCGATTCCGAACCTGCAGGGCAGCATCTACATGACGGCGACGGGCGGCTCGCATACCCGCTTCCAGGTCGGCGAAAGCCCGGTCAGCCTCGACTGGACCCAGGGCACGCCCCCGCTCCTCTCCGCCCAGTTCGTCATGGCGCACCAGCCGCGCGTCCCGCCGCCGCCGCCGCCGCAGACCACCGACCTCGCGCCCGGCGACAATTCGATCCCCTTCTTCGGCTTCTGGTACAGCGCCGCGGTGGACTGGACCTATTCCGGGGATACGGGCGCCGCGACATTCTCCTGGACCATGGGCGGCCTGCCGACCGGCCCGACGGGGTGGAACGTCGTCTCGGACATCCTCGGGCCGCAAAAGGGCAATTTCCAGATTGCCTGCGCGGCCGAGCCGACGTCCTGGCTGCTCAGCTTCAACATCACCCCGTCGCAGGGGTTCATCGGGCCCCAACTCGTCCTGGTCTATGTCGACGGCGAATATGTCGGCGCCTTCGCCGACGGCACGCAGGTGGTGATCAAGGGCAGTGTGGTGAACCTCTCCATCGACTTTCGCGGAGAATCGGAGACGACCGAGCTACAGGTCGGCTATACGCTGCAATATCAATGGTAGCGTAGCGGCGACCATGCGGTCGACCCCGTCGTTCATTGCCGCGGCGGCTGTCCCGGGAGGCGCCGCGACGAGACGATGCGGTTGGCCGTGTCGGTGACCACTTCCATCAACTGACCGTTGCGATCGGTCACTCGCCTGACGGTCTGTCCGGCGCTGTTCACGGTGCGTGACACTTCGGTGAGCCCGCTCGCCGCGAGGTCGAGCAGTTGGCCGTTGCGCAGCAGTGTTGCTGCGATTCCGCCGACCGTGTCCACGGTCCTGGCGGCGACATTGCCGACAGTGTTCACCGTATTGTCGACGGTGGAGAGCAATTGCGTGACGATCTGCGGATTGTTGTCGAGCGTCTGCAGGGTCCGCTCGATGATCGCCCGGACATTGTCGAGGCGGACGATCAGGGTGGCCTGCGCGCGCACGCCGCGAAGGTCGATCCGGACGTTGTCGATCCGCGCGTCGGCGCCGGCGGTCAGATGCAGCAGGTTGGCGAGGCGCGCGTCCAGGGCGAGATGAACCTGCAGGTTGTTCACCTCGATGGTCAGCTGCTCGACCGACAAATTGGGGACGTCGAGCAGCACGTCGGGCGGGTCGCTTCCCTGCATCGCCTGCATCGCCAGCGGCGAAGGAGGGGCCGGCTGGGCGGGCTGGCTGTCGCGGTTCCTCTGCGCCGCTGCCGGCGTGGCGGTCAGCAAAGCGGTTGCGATTGCTGCGGCGGCGGTAAAGGTGGCGCGCATCCGTATCTCCCCTGTTGTCGGGGAGCCTAACGTCATTGCGGCGCGGGAGTTTCCGCTGCCGGCCGATTTCCCGTGGGATCGGCGATCCGGGCTTCGGCATGGACATTGACGCTGACGTTCCTGAGCCGGCGGCGACCCTCCGCTCGTGGCGCCTCCACGCGCACGTCGCTGCCCGGCCCGCCGCGCACTTCCAGCGAAGTTTCGCCGCTCTGCCGGATGCGCACCTCGCGCACCGTCGCGCGGACATCGAGCTGAATGTCGGGGGCGGGCGTCGCCGCCGCCTGGAGCAGCAGGAAGAGCAGCATCGCGACCTCCTAATGGACGAACCGGGCGACCACGTCGCGGTAGGAACGCGAGACCTTCACCTGGGCTCCGCTGTCGAGCACCAGGAAGCATTCGCCGTTGGTGTGCGGCTTGACCTGACGGACCTGGTCGAGATTGACGATGGTCGAGCGGTGGACGCGCTGGAAGCGGCGCGGGTCGAGCCGTTTCTCCAGGTCCTTCATGGTCTCGCGCAGGATCAGCGTGTTGTCGCCGGTGTAGATGCACATATAGTCGCCGGCCGCGTCGATCTTCTCGATCGAGTCGACGTCGACGCGGAAGATCTGGCCCCGGTCCTTGATGTTGATCAGCTTCTCGTAGCGGTTGGCGGCATGGCCCTCGTCGGGCGCGCCCGCCTCGACCGTCTCCATCGCTTCCGGCGCGACCTCGGCGAGCACCTCCTTGAGGCGGTCGACCTCCTCGACGCCGCGCTTCTCGGCGAGGCGCTGGCGGACTCGGTCGAGCGTGTCGGCGAGCCGGGATTCGTCGACCGGCTTCATCAGATAGTCGACCGCCTGCGCCTCGAAGGCGCGGATCGCATGGTCGGAATAGGCGGTCACGAACACGAACAGGGGCGGCTCCACCTCCATCAGCCCCTGGATCACCGAAAAGCCGTCGAAGCCCGGCATCTGGATGTCGAGGAAGACGAGGTCCGGCTTGTGGGTCTTGATGCTCCGGATCGCCTCGCGCCCGTTCGAGCAGGTATCGACGATCTCGACGTCCTCGTGCGGCTGGAGGCGGAGTTGCAGCCCCTGGATGGCGAGCGGCTCGTCGTCGACCAGGATGGTGCGGATGGTCATTTCGGCTCCTCGGCTTCGATTTGATAGGGAATGTCGATGAAAACGCGGAAGCCCCCTGTTATCTCCGATTGTGTCTCGAAGCGGTGGTTCTCGCCATAGGCCTGCGCCAGACGGTCCCGAATGTTCGCCAGACCGACTCCGGTGGAGAGCGAGCGGCTGGTGGTCGAGGCTCCCGGCCCGGTGTCGGAGACGTTGATCAGCAGCCGGTCCGTCTGCAGGCGCGCCTCGATCGCGATGTCGGCCCCTTCCTCCTGCGGGGTCACCGCATATTTGATCGCATTCTCGATCAGCGGCTGCAGCAGCAGCGAGGGCAGATGCGCGCGCATGGCATTGGCGTCGACGTGGAAGTGCGGCCTGAGCCGCTCCTCGAAGCGCATCTTCTCGATCTCGAGATAGAGCTTCAGCGTCTCGATCTCCTGCGCGAGCGTGACCGTGCCGGTGGACTCGTTGACCAGCGTATAGCGCAGGAAGGAGGAGAGGCGCGACAGCATCGCGTTGGCGCGGTCGGTCTGCTTCAACAGCACCAGGGTCGAGATCGAGTTCAGCGTGTTGAACAGGAAGTGGGGATTGAGCTGATAGCGCAGCATGGCGAGCTGGGCGTTGGAGGCCTGGCTCTCCAGCCGCAGCAGCCGGTCCGACTGCTCCTCCAGCAGGATGAAGAAGTTGATGCTGTAATAGAGCGCCGACCAGGCGATCAGCAGCGAGGCGGTGAGCAGGATCGAGCCGAGCAGCTTCAGCCCCTCGGGGCGGAAGTTGAGGTCGACGAAGGTGGCGAAGCTCCAGGTCTCGATCGCCGAGAAGCCCGCGGCCGCGATCACCACGATGACGATCGACCCGACCCAGGTGTAGACCGGCTTCATGCGGATCAGGCGCCGGTAGGCGGCGGCCATCAGGAGGGTGATCGAATAGCCGGCCGCGGTCAGCAGCGCGTTGTGCAGCGCATAGCTCCACAGCTCGCTGCTCCACTCCCGGGCATTGCCGATGTTGGAGACGGTGCGCAGGAAGAAATAGCCGGCCCAGCCCGCCGACTGCAGGATCCAGAAGGCCCGGTTCTTGTCCTCGAAGAAGGGCTGCTGGCCGAGCCCGAGCGGGCCGCCGCCGCGCTCCAGGCTCGGCTGCGGAGCGGCCTCGGGAAACGAAACTGCGCTATTGGTTGCCATTCGCCTCTCTTGCTGCGGCCTCTCTAGCGGGGAGGACCAGCATCGACCAGTCGCCCTGGTCCGCCACATATCGGGCCACGGCCCGGCGGACCGCCTCGGGCGTCAGCGCCCGATAATCGGCAAGATAGGTGCGGACATTGTCGATGTCACGCTCGCTGCGGTGCCAGTTCTCCAGCGCGTCGACCCAATAGGCGTTGGTCGCCAGCCGCCGCTCGATGCCGCTGACCACCGGGTTGAGCGCCCGCGCGAACTCGTCGGCCCCGGCCGGGCGGGTGGCGAGATCGGCGACGGTCTCCCGGGCGATGCGGAAGAAGGTGGCGGCGCTGGCCGGGCGGATCTCGGCCGACGCGTAGAAGATTCCCCAGTCGGCGAAGGTGTCGGAGGCGAGATGGGTGGCGTTGGGCGCGTAGGTCGCGCCCTCCTCCTCGCGCAGCCGGTCGAACAGGCGGACCTCGAACATGTTGGCGGCGAGCGCCAGCGCGCGGCGCTCGCCGATATGCTCGGCCCCGCCCAGCGTCGACCAGCCGATCACCGCATAGGCCTGGTTGGGGTCGCCCCGATGGGTGAAGGTGCGCGGCTCCGGCGCGGGCGCCGGCGGCCGGAGCGCGGTCCAGGCGGCCGCGGCGGCGGGCTCGGGCCGGCGCGGCAGCGCCGCCACGGTGCGGCGGAACTCGCGGACCGCGGCCTCGAGCTCCATGTCGCCGACGATGATGGCGTGGACCGGGCCGGTGGCCAGCAGCGGCGCGAAGAAGCGCTGGAACTGCTCGACCGTCACCGCCTCCATCTCGGCCCGCTCGATCGGCCGCCACCTCTGGTCGCCCGGCCGGATGATGCCGGCCATCTCGCGCGCGGCGCGCGCCGCCGCCGAGGAGAAATGCAGGTCGTAGCTCTCGACCGCGGCGCCGCGGAAGCGCGCGAACAGGCCCGGGTCCCAGCGCGGGTGGGTGAGCTTCACGGTCAGCAGCCGCAATTGATCGTGGAGGTCGGCGGCGTTGGTCTGGCCGCCGAGCACGAACGCGTCCTCCTCGACCGCGAAGGCGAGCCCCATCCGCCGCCCGGTCAGCAGCCGCTCCATCGCATCGAGGTCGAGGCCGGCCAGGCCCGACGGCGCGACCAGGCCGCTCAGCCAGCCGTAGGAGAGCCGGTCCGGGGCGAGCGCGCTGAGGCCGCCGCCGAAGCGCAGCCGCACATGCACCGACCCGCGCTCGAACTGGGTCGGCTTGAAGGTCAGCGTCGCGCCGTTGGCGAAGGTGACGATGGTCGTGTCCATGTCCTCGATCCGCCGGCGCGAGACTTCCTCGCCGGCCCGGCCGGGGCGGGGCAGGTCGCTGAAGCGCACTCGCCGCGCCTCCGCCCGGACGGCGGGCGCCGCCGCCCGCGCCGCCGCCAGCCCCTCTGTCAGCGCCCGCACGCCGCCCTCGACCGGGGCCGGCGTCACCAGCAGCATCCGCGGCCCCGCGCCGGTGAACAGGGCGCGGATCGCCGCGCCGACCCGCTCGGGCGTCATCGCCGGCGCATTGGCCTCGAAATTGTCGAGCACGGTGCGGGCGCTGGCCACCACCGCGCCCTCGTCGATCGCGCCGACCAGCCGCTCGGCGAACACCTGCGAGAGGGTGGTCGGTTCGCTCTGCACCGCGGCGGTGGCGGCGGTGCGCAGATTCTCGAGCTCGCGCTGGATCTCGGCCCGGCTCGGCGGCGCGCGCAGCGCATCGCCGAGGATCGCATAGGCCTCGGTCAGCGCTGCCCGCCAGTCGCCGCCGCGGGCGACCAGCGACAATTGGGTGGAATAGGCGATGTTGCGCGACCGCGCCGCGCCGACCGAGGCGCCGATGAAGGCCGAGGTGCCGCGGGCATGCGCCTCCAGCCGGCGGTTGACGATCTGCGCGGCGAGCATCTCCTCCAGGAACAGCCGCTCGCGCGCCATGGTGTGCGGCAGCGCCTGATAGGGCCGCATCCACACCACGTTGGCGGCGGTCGGAGTGCCGGGATAAGCGAGGTTGGCGACCGGCGGGTCGACCTCGGCGATGGCGCCGTAATCGGGCTCGGCGGGCGCCGGTCCCTCGGCCCGCCAGCCGCCGAAGCGGGCGCGGATCAATTCCTCCATCATCTCGGGATCGGCGTCGCCGACCATGACGATGGCGGTGCGCTCGGGCCGGTACCAGCGGCGGTAGAAGGCCCTGAGGCCCTCGGCGGTGGCGCCGTTCAGCGTCGCCTCGGTGCCGATCGTGTCGCGTCGGGCGTAGAGCAGGCCGGCGTAGATCAGCCGCTGCGACAGTTCCAGGATGCGCTCGGCGAGCTCGGGCCGGCGGCCCTTCTCGGCGAGCACGACCGGGCGCTCGGCGGCGAGCGCGGCCGGCTCGATCCGCGCCCGCGCCATCATCTCGGCGAGCACGGAAAGGCTGGTGTCGAGCGGCTCCCGGGTGGCGTGCGGCAGGTTCAGGACGTAGACGGTGTTGGTGGCGTCGGTGCGGGCGTTGGAATCGCTGCCGAAGCTCGCCCCCAATTGCTGCCAGATCTCGCGCGCCCGCCGGTCCGGATAGGTCTCGGTGCCGCGGAACAGCATATGCTCGAGGAAATGCGCCCAGCCGCGTTCCTCGTCGCGCTCGTGCAGCGCGCCGGCGTCGATCCTCACCCGGATCGAGACCTGTCCCGCCGGCAGCGCGTTGCGCCGCACCGCATATCTGAGCCCGTTGGGCAGCGTCCCGAACCGCCAGGCCGGGTCCCGGGCGATGTCGGAGCCCCGGTACAGCCAGTCCTCGTCCCCCCGCTGCGCGAGCGCGGGGGCGGAAACGAGCAGCAGGAAAGCGAGGAACGCGGCACGAAAAAGGGGCATGCGCGCCTTTTTGGGGGAGGGGACGGGAAATGTCGAGTTTTGCGCCCTTCGGCTCAAGCTTGACTCTGTTGGAAACAGGGCGGAACATAACACGAACAAATGAGTCCGAGTCGCATGCACGCTTCGTCCGCCCGGGATGCGCGTCTCGTCGCCTTGCGCGAGGAGATAGGCGCGATCGAGAGGCCCGCTCCCGCCCGGGGCGGCCGGCTCGTGCTGTCGTTGGGGATCGGGGAGGTGGATTCGCGGCTCGCCGCCGGCGGGCTGCTGCCGGCGCTGCACGAGGCCGCCGCTGCTTCGCCCGCGCCCGGCGACGATGCCGCCGCGACCCTGTTCCTCGCCGCGCTCGCCGCGCTTTTCTCGCGGGCGCGGGGAGGCGGCAAGGGCCAGGTGCTGTGGGCGCTGGCCCGGCGCGATCTGTTCGGCCCGGGGCTGGCCCAGGCCGGGCTCGGGCCGGAGCGGCTGATCTATGCCGAATGCCGCAATGACGCCGAGGTGCTGGCGGTGGTCGAGGAGGGGGTGCGCCATGGCGGCCTCGCCGCGGTGATCGGCGAGGTCGGCCGCGCCGACATGGCCGCGACCCGCCGGCTCCAGCTCGCCGCCGAGGACAAGGGCACGCCGGCCCTGCTGCTGCGCCGCTGGCGCAAGGCCGGCGCGGACCCGCTCGCTCCGCCGTCGGCGGCGGCGACCCGCTGGCGGATCGCCGCCGCGCCCGCCGCGCCGCTCGCGCACGAAGGGGTCGGCCGCGCCCGCTGGCGGGTGGAGCTGGCCCGGCAGCGTGGCGGCCCCCCTCATTCATGGCTGCTGGAGGCCCCCGATGCCGAGGCTCGCCTCGCTCTTCCTGCCCGCTCTGGCGATCGAAAGATTGCAGCGGCGGGAGCAGTCGCCATCGCGGCGTGATTTTTCCTCCCCCGGATTTCCGGGGGAGGGGGACCATGCGAAGCATGGTGGAGGGGCCCCTCCACCGCACTTCGTGCGGTCCCCCTCCCCTGCAAATGCAGGGGAGGATATGGGGCTCAAGCCCGGCCATTGGCGGCCAGGCGCACGCTGGGCGCGGGAGGAGGCGCCGCGGCAGCCCGCGGCCCATTCCGGCGAAAGCGCGCTGGTCACCGTCCACCGCGCCGGCAATCGCGACGTGATCGCCGCTTTGTGCGGCCGGGCCCGCGCGCTCGGGCTCGAGCAGGGCATGCCGCTGGCCACCGCCCGCGCGCTCGTCGCCGGGCTCGACGTCCGGCCCGCCGATTTGGCCGGCGATGCCGCCTTCCTCGCCCGGCTCGGCCTGTTCGCCGCCCGCCGCTGGACTCCGCGCGCCGCCGTCTCCGGCGCCGACGGCCTCTGGCTCGACCTCACCGGCGTCGCCCATCTGTTCGGCGGCGAGCGGACCATGGCCCAGCGGATCCTTGCATTTTGCGCGCGGCTCGGCTTTTCCGCCCGCATCGCCGTCGCCGGCAGCGCCGGGGCCGCACATGCTCTGGCCCGGTTCGGCGCGGCGCCGCTGACCTTGTGCCGCGAAGGCGGCGAGGCCGAGGCGCTCGCGCCCATGCCGCTCGCCGCGCTGCGCCTCGACGACGAGGCTCTGGGCCGGGCCCGCCGGCTGGGGATCGAGCGGATCGGCGAATTGGCGGCGATGCCGCGCGCGCCGCTGCAGCGCCGCTTCGGGGACGACCTGCTGCTCCGCCTCGATCAGGCCTTGGGCCGCGCCGCGGAGCCGTTCAACCCGATCGTTCCCGCCGAGCCCCCGGGCGTCACGCTCCGCTTCCAGGAGCCGATCGCCACCGCGGAAGCGATCGCGGAAGCCGCGGCGGAGGCGGTCCGTCGCCTCGTCCCCCGCCTGGCCGGGGCGGGGCTCGCCGTCCGCCGCCTCGTCCTCGTCTGCGAGCGCGTCGATAATATCGAGCAATATGTGATACTTAGCCTTGCCCGCGCCACCCGCGACGGCGCCCATTTGCGAAGGCTCATCTGGGCGAAGATCGAGAAGATCGAGCCCGGCTTCGGCATCGAGCGCCTTCGCCTGATCGCCGCCCGCGTCGAGCCGCTCGCCCCGCAGCCGATCGAGGGCGCGCTGTCCGGCGAGGAGCGCGCCCCCGATCTCGCCCTGCTGATCGACCGTCTCGCCGTCCGGCTGGGCGCGCGCCGGCTCTACCGGCTGAGCGCGGTCGAGAGCGACGTGCCCGAGCGCAGCGTGCGTGCCGTGGGGCCGCTCGCGACGCCCGCCGCCTGGCCCGCCTGGCCGCGGCCCGCGCGGCTGCTGAGCCCGCCCGAGCCGGTCGGCTTCGTGCTGGCCGAGCATCCCGACGGCGCGCCGGCCCGCTTCAGCTGGCGCGGGCGCGCCTATCGCGTCGCCGCCGCGGACGGGCCCGAGCGGCTGTACGGCGAATGGTGGCGCCGGCCCGGCGAGGCCGCGGCGGTCCGCGACTATTTCCAGGTCGAGGATGAGGAAGGCCGCCGTTTCTGGCTGTTCCGCCGGGGCGATCCGGACATGCCCGGCAGCGGCGACATGAGCTGGCACATGCACGGCATTTTCGCATGACCTATGTCGAGCTCCAGGCCGCCACCCATTTCAGCTTCCTGCGTGGGGTGTCGAGCGCAGAGGATCTGTTCGCGGCGGCGGCGATGCTCGGCTATCCCGTGCTCGGCGTCGCCGACCGCAACACGGTGGGCGGCCTGATCAAGGCGTTGCGCGCGGCGGAGGAGACCGGGGTGCGGCTCGTCTCCGGCTGCCGGCTCGACCTGATGGACGGCTCCTCGCTGCTGGTCTGGCCGGAGGACCGCGCCGCCTGGTCGCGGCTCACCCGCCTGCTCACCCTCGGCAAGAGTCGCATCGACCGGAAGAAGGGCGAGAAAGGCCAGTGCTTCCTCCACTGGGAGGATGTCGCGGCCTGGAGCGACGGCCTGGTCGCAGCGCTGGTCCCCGACGAGGCCGATCGGATCGCCGAGACAGCGCTCGCCCAGATGGCCGATATTTTCGGGCCTTGCGGCCATCTCGCCCTGACCCACCGGCGCCGCCCGAAAGAGCTTGAGCGATTCCACGCCCTGCATGCGCTGGCCGGCCGCTATGGCCTGCGCGCGCTGGCCACGGGCGACGTGCTCTACGACGCTCCGGACAAGCGCATGCTCCAGGACGTGGTCACTGCGATCCGCGAGCATGTGACGATCGACGAGCTCGGCTTCCGCCGCGAGCACTTCGCCGACCGCCATCTGAAGGGTCCCAGGGAGATGGAGCGCCGTTTCGCGGCCTTCCCCGACGCGGTTCGGGCGAGTGCCGACATCGCCGAGCGCTGCACCTTCTCGCTGCGCGAGCTCTCCTACCAATATCCGGACGAGATCGTGATGACGCGCCATTCCCCGCAAAAAGCGCTGGAGCGGCTCACCTGGACGGCGCTCAACGAAAAGTTCGCCGGCAAGCCGCCGCCGCGGTATCGCAGGCTGCTGAAGCACGAGCTGCGGCTGGTCGCGAGCTGGCGTTACGCCCCCTATTTCCTCACCGTCAATTCGATCGTCGAGTTCGCCCGCAGCCAGAAGATCCTCTGCCAGGGCCGCGGCTCGGCCGCCAATTCGATGATCTGCTATGTGCTCGGCATCACCTCGATCGATCCGGTCGTGCACACCCTGCTGTTCGAGCGCTTTCTTTCCGACGACCGTGACGAGCCGCCCGACATCGACGTCGATTTCGAGCATGAACGGCGGGAGGAGGTGATCCAGTGGATCTATGACACTTACGGCCACGACAATGCCGCGCTGACCGCCGTGGTCAGCCGCTACCGCACCCGCGGCGCCGTCCGCGAGGTCGGCAAGGCGCTCGGCCTGCCGGAGGATGTAACCGGCGCCCTGTCGGGCCAGGTCTGGGGCTGGTCCGATGCCGGCGTCGCCGAACGGCATGTCGAGGAGATCGGCCTCGATCGCAACGACCCTCGCCTCGCGCTGACCCTCGAGCTCACCCGGCAGCTGATCGGAACGCCGCGCCACCTCAGCCAGCATCCGGGCGGCTTCGTCCTCACCCGCGACCGGCTCGACGCGCTGGTGCCGATCGAGCCGGCGACGATGATCGACCGGCGGGTGATCGAATGGGAGAAGGACGATCTCGAGGCGCTGAAGATCATGAAGGTCGACATTCTCGGGGTCGGCATGCTGGGCTGCATGCGCCGCGCCTTCGATCTGCTGGGCGAGCATAAGGGGCGGCGCCTCACGCTCGCCTCCGAGGAAATGCAGAGCGACGATCCGGCCGTCTTCGACATGATCTGCAAGGCCGACACGATCGGCACCTTCCAGATCGAAAGCCGGGCGCAGATGTCGATGCTGCCGCGCCTCCGCCCTCGGAAATTTTACGATATCGTCATCCAGGTCGCGATCGTCCGCCCCGGCCCGATCCAGGGCAATATGGTCCATCCCTATCTGCGCCGGCGCGAGAAGAAGGAGCTGCCGGAATATCCCAAGCCGGAGCTGGAGGCCGTCCTGAAAAAGACGCTGGGCGTGCCTCTCTTCCAGGAGCAGGCGATGAAGGTGGCGATCGTCGGCGCCGGCTTCTCGCCTTCGGAGGCCGATGCGCTGCGCCGGTCGATGGCGACCTTCAAGACGACCGGCGGGGTCAGCCATTTCGAGGACAAGATGATCGAAGGGATGGTCGCCAACGGCTATGCCCGCGACTTCGCCGAGCGCACCTTCAGGCAGATCGAGGGCTTCGGCAGCTACGGCTTCCCGGAAAGCCACGCGGCGAGCTTCGCAAAGATCGCTTATGCCTCGTCCTGGATGAAGCATTACCATCCCGAGATCTTCTGCGCCGCCTTGCTCAACGCCCAGCCGATGGGCTTCTACGCGCCCGCCCAGCTGGTCCGCGACGCCCGCGAGCACGGGGTGGAGGTCCGCCCCGTCTGCATCAATCGAAGCCGGTGGGATTGCACGTTGGAAGAAAGGGAAGGCGCCGCCAAAGCCCCTCCCCTTGATGGGGAGGGGTTGGGGTGGGGTGGAATCTCCGGAAGGGCACTGCCCTGCATTCACTCCACCCCCACCCAACCCTCCCCCATCAAGGGGGAGGGCTCAAGGGGCCTATTGCCGCTCCGCCTCGGCCTGCGCATGGTGAAGGGCCTCTCCAACGAGCACGGCGCCCTGATCGCCGCCGCGGCTCAGGACGCGCCCTTCACCTGCATCGAGGACGCCTGGCGCCGCTCGGGCGTGCCGGCGGCGGCGCTGGAGAAGCTGGCCGATGCCGACGCCTTCCATGCGCTGGGGCTCGACCGGCGCCAGGCGCTGTGGCGGGTGCGCGGGCTCGGCGGCAAGCCCTTGCCCTTGTTCGCCGCCGTCGAGGCCCGGGGGAAGGAGCCCGGCGTGACGCTCGCTCCGCTGACCGAAGGCCGCGAGGTGGTCGAGGATTATCGTGCCGTCCAGCTGTCGTTGCGCGCCCACCCGCTCGCCTTCCTGCGCCCCGAGCTCGAAGCGCGCCGCATCCTGCCCTGCGCCGCGCTCCGGGACGCCAGGGACGGGCAGAAGGTCCGTATCGCCGGCATCGTCCTGGTCCGTCAGCGGCCCGGCGCCGGCAACGTCACCTTCGTCACGCTGGAGGATGAGAGCGGGATCGCCAATGCGATTGTCTGGCAGCGTGTGTTCGAGGCGCATCGACGTGTGATCCTTTCCGCCGCGATGGTGGGCATCGCCGGCACGCTGCAGCGCGAAGGGCAGGTGATCCACGTCATCGCCGACCGGATCGAGGACCTGACGCCCCTGCTCCACCGCGTCGGCGTCGATGCAGTTCCCGCACCGCCCCGGCCCCGCCGACGCCGCCCGCAATGGCGGCCACGACCCGCGCGAGCGGCCCAAGCGCGCCATCTTGCCCGGCCCGCGCGACGGGGGGCTCAGGATCAGGTCACGCGACTTCCACTGAGCCAGCGGTCCCGCCAGCCCTCGACGCGCGCGTCGGGATGGCGGTCGAGCACGAAATTGGGCTCGATCCCGTGCTCGAGCCAGACCTTGGCCCCCGCCAGCACCAAAGCGAAGCCGCCCGCCGAATCGAGCGCCTTGGCCACTCGTTCGTCCGCCGTTCCCGAAAAGCCGCGATTCCCGACCTCGACCCAGGTCTCGCCATCGCCGCGCGGCTCGAACCTCCATTCCACCTCGGTGGGATCGTCGAGGTCCCAGTCGACCAGGAGGCGCCGCCCGGGCTCGATCGCCTTGACCAGCACGTCTGTGCCGACGCCGTACATCTCCCACTCCCAGCGCACTCGCGCGCCGGGCTCCAGCCGGCCGCTGCCCTTCGAGAACCAGAAGCGGCTGGTGACGGCGGGGTCGACGAAGGCCTCGAACACGTCCGCTGCAGGCCGTCGGACCAGCATTCCCGCCTTCGCCACCGGCGGCTCGATCGCGCCCATTGGATTGGCTCCTTGTGCCGAACGGCGTTCCCCCTCTAGATACCGCCGCCACCACGGAGAGTTCCATGCGTTTCCTCCCGCTTGCCGCCTCGCTCGTCCTTTGCGCCGCGCCCGCCCTCGCCCAGCAGCTCGGCGAACGGACCGCCTCGCCCGAGGCGATGGCGGCCGGGCTCGATCGGCAGTCGCCCGAGGAGGAGCTGCGCGCTTTGGTCGCCGCCGCCGACGCCCATCCGCTCGGCACCGCCGAAAATCCGGTGCGGGTCGGCGGGCCGGAGGGCGAGCATGCTTATCTCGGCCATTTGCGCTGCGCCGACGGCGCCGTCCCGCAGGTCGGCGCGCGCCGCGAGGCCGGCGTCGGCGCCTTCGGCTCGGTGGTCGCGGCCTATGAAGTGGCCTGCGCCGGCGCCGCCGGCCGGATCGTCTTCGACATGTATCACGAGGAGCATGCCGAGACCCGCGCGCCCGCGGGCTTCAGCTACGTCCCCTGACGCGGCTTGCTCCAACCGTCTGCGGACCTGTAGGTTCGCCTCGCGCCCGCTGGAGGTCCCGATGCGCCCGATCCTGCTCGCCGCCTCGCTCTCGATCCTCGCCGTCCCCGCTTTCGCGCAGAAGCCCGAAGGCCCCACGATCGACCTGCCCCGGCTGCTGGAGTTGCTGCGGCCCGATCCCGGGCAGGTCCGCCGCGCGGTCGAGGCCGCGGCGGCGCATCCGCTGGGCAGCGGGCAGAATCCGGTGCGGGCCGCCGGCCCGCCGGGCGCGCACGATTATATCGCCCGGCTGCGCTGCGCCGACGGCAACGGGCCGCGGGTCGGCCAGCGCGGCAGCGGCGGCTTCGGACCGTTCGGCTCGTTCCTCGATTCCTACCCGCTCGATTGCGGCCAGGCGGAGCCCGGGCGGATCACGCTGGCGATGGACAGGTACCATCCCCAGCATCGCGAGGACCGGGCGCCGCCGGGCTTCACGATCGAGCCGCGATAGCTGGTGCGCCTGCTTCGCGCGGCCATGCGGAAGCTGGGGACGGCGCTGCTGTTCCTGCTCGTCGCCTTGTGCTTCGCGCCGACCCTGATCCCGCCCTTTCTCGACCGGATCTATTATCGCGGGCCCGCGAGCGATCATTTCGACGGCGAGCGCTTCTTCAATCCCGGCGCCCCCCGGCCCCGCCCGGTCAATCCGCAGCGCTTCGCCAACCGCTGGTCGGGCGAGCGAGCGGCCTGGCCCGAGCGCGTGCCGGTCCGCCCGACCGTCCCGCCGCGGAGGATCGCCGGCGATGCGATGCTGGTCACCTGGATCGGCCATGCCACCGTGCTCGTCCAGACCCAGGGTCTCAACATCCTCACCGATCCGATCTGGAGCGAGCGCGCCTCGCCTTTCTCCTTCGCCGGCCCGCGCCGGGTGCGCGCGCCCGGGGTCCGCTTCGAGGATCTGCCGACGATCGACCTCGTCCTCGTCAGCCACAATCATTACGACCATATGGACCTCGCCACGCTGCGCCGCCTCTGGGAGCGCGACCGCCCGCTGATCGTCACCAGCCTCGGCAACGACACGATCATCGCCGGCGGCGGCGCGCGGGCGGTGGCGCGCGACTGGGGCGGCGGTCGTCCGCGTCCGGCGCGGCATCGAGGCGGTCGTCCTGCGCAACCATCATTGGGGCTCGCGCTGGTTCACCGACCGCAACCGCGCGCTCTGGTCGGCCTTCGCCGTGCGCACTCCGGCCGGCAACATCTTCTTCGCCGGCGACACCGGCTGGGGCGACGGCTCCTGGGCGCGCGAGGCGGCGCGGCACGGCCCCTACCGGCTCGCGATCCTCCCGATCGGCGCCTACGAGCCGCGCGACGTGATGGCCAGCAACCACGTCAACCCCGAGGAGGCGTATCGCGTCTTCGAGATGCTGAGCCCGACGCGCGCGCTCGGCATCCACTGGGGCACCTTCCAGCTGACCTTCGAGCCGATCGGCGACCCGCCGCGCCGCCTCGCCGCGCTGCGCCGCGCGGCACCGCGACGGCCGCTTCGTCGCCACCGAGGTCGGGCGCAGCTTCAGCGTTCCGGCGGAACGATGAGCGTCAGCGCGCCGGGCCGGATCCGGTAGCGGAGCGGCGTCTCCATCCGCACCGTCTCGCCGTCGGCCGACAGGGTCAGCACCGGCCGGTCCGAGGAGATCTCCGCCTCCTCGACATAAGCCGTGACGAAGTCGCGCTGCTGGTCGAGCCGGCCGAAAATGCCGCGGATGCCCGCCCAGAACAAATGCGCGCGGCTGCGGGCGCGGATCGCGTAGAGGCAGAGCAGGCCCTCGTCGAGCCGCTCGCGCCGGCCGAGCGCGAACAGGTTCACCTGGTAGCGGTTGTTGCCGACGAACAGCAGAGGCGTGCGGACCGGCGCCTCCAGCCCCGGCGCGCTGATCCACAGGCGATGGCGCCGGAAATGGCGGAGCGAGGTCAGGCTGGCCGACAGCATCGCCATCCGCTTGCTCCGGCCGAGCCGCTCCTGCTCGGCCTCGCGCAGCCGCACCATGTCCGGATAGAGGCCGACCGAGCTGTTGTTGACGAACACCCGGCCGTTGACCTCGGCGAGGTCGATCGCGCGCGTCCGGCCGGCGGCGATCACCGCCACCGCCTCCTCGAGCCTGGCCGGGATGCCGGCGTCGCGGGCGAGGTGGTTGAGCGTGCCGAGCGGCAGGATGCCGAGCGGCCGCCCGCTGCCGGCGAGCTGCCCGGCGGCGCAGCTCAGCGTGCCGTCGCCGCCGCCGGCGACCACCGCGTCGAGGCCCGGTGCCGCCGCGGCGTCGCGGAACGCCTCGACGATCTCCTCGGCCTGGGTCGGCCGCACGTCGGCTTCGACGCCCGTGCGCCGCGAAGGCCGCCGCTATCCGTGCCGCTTCCTCCTCGTCGCCCTGCTGCGGTGCCGCCCCCGGTGTTGACGATCACCCGGACCTTCATCGCCTCAGGCCGGGCCCATCCGGAACACGCACAATTTGTTGCCGTCGAGGTCGCGGAAATAGGCGCCGTAGAAGGCGCCGGGGCCTTCCGGCGTGCGCAGCCCGGGCGCGCCCTCGTCGCTGCCGCCCAGCTCCAGCGCCTTGGCATGCAGCCGGTCGACCGTTGCGCGGCTGTCGGCGGCGATCGCGGTCATGTTGCCGTTGCCGACGCTCGCCGGATTGCCGTCATAGGGCCTGGTCACGGCAATCCCGGGCCGCCGCTCGCCGGTGCCGTAGAGCGTGAAGCCGGTCTCCGGGAACTCCATCTTGCGGGTCGCGCCGATCTCGCCGAGCAGCGCGTCGTAGAAGCCGCGCGCCCGGTCGAGGTCGTTGGTGCCGAGGGTGACATAGCCGATCATCGTGATGCTCCTTCGCTGGGCTGGCCGGCGGCCGGCGGGCATGCGCCGACTCGCCGGCCGATTGTGCGTGTCTCGATCACCATATTGGCGCCTTCGGGCATGCCGGTCGAGGTCATCCGCATGCGCATCTCGTAGCTGCCGGGTCGATAACGGCCGTCCATCTCGGTCGCCACCGTGCCGGCCCCGCCCTCGCCCACGCAGCGCATCTGCCCGCGCATGCGGCCCGCGCGCAGCGAAAAGTCGCGGTAGCGGCAATGGCCGTCCCGCTGGCGGTGCAGGAAATTGGCTTCCGGCCGCGCCGCCTCGGCGGGGGTGATGCAATGGCGCACGGCGCGCCCGTGCGCCTCGATCCGGGCCTGTGCGGCGCGCGGCAGGTTCTCGCCGCGCGCGCTCGTGACCCGGCTCGTCACCTCCCACAGCCCCGGCTCGATCCTGAGGCCGCGCAGCTCCGCCGCGACCTCGGCCGCGCTCATCTCGCGGCTGCTGCTGCCGCCGCAGCCGGCGAGGGCCGCGAGCGGCGCGAGCAGCGCGACCAGGCCGGGCCGCGTCAGGCCGGGCAGTCGCCGGTGCGCCGCCCGGTCATCGTGCCGGACATGCGGATGTTGCGCGGCATGCCCGCCGGCGTGTTCGGCCCGCCATCGACCTCGGCCGAGATCTGCGCCTCCATCGTGGTCGCGGTGTAGGTGCCGTTCAAATTGGTGCGCATCGAGCCGCCGCCCTGCGGCGCCGGGCAGGAGGCGGCCATCCGGATGACGCCGCCCGCGAAGGTCTGCTCGGTGAAGGTGCAGCCCTGGGTGCTGCCGCCCTGGCTCATCATGTTGCCGAGCGGGTTGGCGGCCTCCTCCGGAGTGATGCACTCATTCTCGGTGCGCGGCTGGTTGGCCATCGCGGTGCGCATCTGCGCCGCCATCGCCTCCGGCGCCCCGGGCACTTCGATGTTGGTCATGGTGGTGGTCATTTCCCACTGACCGGGCTGGAGCGAGACCGCGCTTCCGCCGCAGGCCGCGAGCAGCGCCACCGTCGGCGCCCACAGGACAAGTCGCTTCATGATACCTCCCTAGGTTGCGGGGCGGAGTCGCGCCCTCTCTTTGCCTCGGTTGTGTCGCATTCGCCGGTCGCTGGCAACCGGGGCCGTTGCATGGCCCGCACCCTGCCGCCATATCGGCAGCGCCATGCCGATCGCCATCCGCACCAGCCTCGACGAGCCCGAAACCGGCCGGGCCTTCGTGCCGCACCGGCCCGACCGCCCCGACAAGGCGGAAGGCGGCAAGGCGTTCAAGCTGGTCTCGGACTATCAGCCCGCCGGCGACCAGCCGGCGGCGATCGAGGAGCTGGTCGACCAGTTCCGCCAGGACGAGAAGACCCAGGTGCTGCTCGGCGTCACCGGCTCGGGCAAGACCTTCACCATGGCCAAGGTGATCGAGGCGCTGCAGCGGCCGGCGCTCGTCCTCGCGCCCAACAAGATCCTCGCCGCCCAGCTCTACGGCGAGTTCAAGAGCTTCTTCCCCGACAATGCGGTCGAATATTTCGTCTCCTATTACGACTATTACCAGCCCGAGGCCTATGTGCCGCGCTCCGACACCTACATCGAGAAGGAAAGCTCGGTGAACGAGGCGATCGACCGGATGCGCCATTCGGCGACCCGCTCGCTGCTCGAGCGCGACGACGTGATCATCGTCGCCTCGGTCTCCTGCCTCTACGGCATCGGCTCGGTCGAGACCTACAGCGCGATGACCTTCGCGCTCAAGAAGGGCGAGAGCGTCGACCAGCGCGAGATCATCCGCAAGCTGGTCGCGCTGCAGTACAAGCGCAACGACCAGGCCTTCGCGCGCGGCAATTTCCGCGTGCGCGGCGACAATCTGGAGATCTTCCCGTCCCACTATGAGGACATGGCCTGGCGGATCGACTTCTTCGGCGACGAGATCGAGCAGATCGTCGAGTTCGACCCGCTGACGGGCAAGAAGATCGCGGCGCTCGATTACGTCAAGGTCTACGCCAACTCGCACTACGTCACGCCGGGCCCGACGCTGAAGCAGGCGATGGAGGCGATCCGCCACGAGCTTTCCGAGCGCCTGAAGGAGCTGCAGGCGGAGGGCCGCCTGCTGGAGGCGCAGCGGCTCGAGCAGCGCACCAATTTCGACCTCGAGATGATCGCCGCGACCGGCAGCTGCGCCGGCATCGAGAATTACAGCCGCTTCCTCACCGGCCGCCTCCCCGGCGAGCCGCCGCCGACCCTGTTCGAATATCTGCCGGAAAACGCCCTGCTCTTCGTCGACGAGAGCCACCAGACCGTGCCGCAGGTCGGCGCGATGGCGCGCGGCGATCATCGCCGCAAGCTGACCCTCGCCGAATACGGCTTCCGCCTGCCGAGCTGCATCGACAATCGGCCTTTGCGCTTCAACGAATGGGACGTGATGCGCCCGCAGACCGTCGCGGTCTCCGCGACGCCGGGCCCGTGGGAGCTGGAGCAGACCAGCGGCGTCTTCGTCGAGCAGGTGATCCGCCCGACCGGCCTCATCGACCCGCCGGTCGAGATCAAGCCGGTCGAGGACCAGGTCGACGACCTCATCGCCGAGGCGCGCGAGACCGCCCGCAAGGGCTACCGCACCCTCGTCACCACGCTCACCAAGCGGATGGCCGAGGACCTCACCGAGTTCCTGCACGAGGCCGGCCTCAGGGTCCGCTACATGCATTCGGACGTCGAGACGCTGGAGCGGATCGAGCTGATCCGCGATCTTCGCCTCGGCGTCTACGACGTGCTCGTCGGCATCAACCTGCTGCGCGAGGGGCTCGACATCCCCGAATGCGGGCTGGTCGCGATCCTCGACGCCGACAAGGAGGGCTTCCTGCGCTCCGAGACCTCATTGATCCAGACCATCGGCCGCGCCTCGCGCAACGTCGAGGGCCGGGTCATCCTCTATGCCGACCGGGTCACCGGCTCGATGGAGCGCGCGCTCAACGAGACCAACCGCCGCCGCCAGAAGCAGGAGACCTACAACGCCGCCCACGGCATCACCCCGACCACGATCAAGCGCAACATCGCCGACATCCTCGCCGACGTCTCCAACCGCGACAGCGTCATGGTCGACACCGGCGACGACGACGCGCCCCACCTCGTCGGCCACAATCTGCGCGCCTATATCGACGACCTCGAGAAGCGCATGCGCAAGGCCGCCGCCGACCTCGAGTTCGAGGAAGCCGGCCGCCTCCGCGACGAAATCCGCCGCCTCGAAGCCGACGAGCTCGGCCTGACGACGGAGCACAAGCGCGCCCCCGTGCTGGGCCACTCTACCGAGGGCAAGCCTGGGACGAGGAAGACCCGCTACGGCAAGCAGAAGTCGATCCGCATGGGCCGGCGGATGCGCTAGGAGCTGGGCGAAGGCTCCCTGCCCCTGCTGACGTTACATAACGGTTGACGGTAACGAGTTATCGTTATATTAAAGGGCCGTTATGGCAGATTCCCTAGGCCAGGAATTGGAGCGGCGGTACGAGGCCGCGTTACGCCGTGCGGAAGCGGCGCAAACCGAATTGCGAGAGGCCATGAAGGATCTAGAGCGGTTGGAAACCGCTCGGGCGGTGGTTCGAGAACTCTCCGGCAGTGCTTCTGCTGCTTCTTCGCTCGGCACTCTCACCAAAGGGCAATCGGCGATCTATGAAGTCCTCCCGTCAGGAAAAGAGCAGGGGCTTTCTCCCGTTCAGGTTTATGAGCTCTGTAAGCAGGATGGCGCCCGACTGCATGTCGACTATGTGCGCACGACACTGTGGCGATTGGCTCAGAATGGAGTGATTAAAAGTGCTGACGGGAAATATTGGAAATAGAGTGCAACGTTATGGCTGTGCGGTGAAAAGGCTTTATGGTAAGGCCGTCCAAACTCTATGAGTCGCTAGTCGCCACTCGCGGGCCTCTTCGCTTTCGCGATTTTCAGCGCGTCCTGGAGGCGTTCGGCTTCACCCTTGATCGCATCAAGGGCAGCCATCACGTTTACAAGCACCCGCTGGTTCCCCGGCCGCTCAGCATCCAGCCGCGCGGCAATATGGCCAAGCCCTACCAGATCGATCCGTTTCTTGATAACGTGGAGGAGTTCGGTCTCAAGATTGATGAGTGATGGACAGGCGATACCATATCAACCTCTTTTGGTCGCAGCGCGATGAATGCTGGGTTGCCGACGTGCCCGATCTCAAGACCTGCTCGGCCTTCGGGGATACGCCCGAGGAGGCGGTCGCCGAGGCTCGGGTGGCAATCGAAGGCTGGATCGAGACAGCGCTCGCCAACAATATGGCTGTCCCGGAGCCACGTTATCGGCCTGCGATCTACGCGGTCGCCTGAACCCTACCCCATCGCGCCGAGGATCGCGCCCATCAGGGTGAATTGCAGCGTGAAATAGCCGGCGTTGATCAGCCACAGGCCGAGCGGGCGGCGCTCGAACAGGTAGGAGACGCCGAAGCTGGTCGCGACCCAGCACAGGCCCACCGACAGGCCGGCCAAAGTCGTGCCCTGGAGGGTCATGCCGGCGACGAACATGGCCAGCACGAAGGCCGCGACCAGGTTCAAGAGGAAGGCGCCGCCGAAGATCATCGCCATCGATCCCGATTTCAATTTCTCTTCGCCGACCCCGGTCAGCGCCGCCCATTTGTTCGCGAACAGCGCCGGCGAATACCACAGGCCGCCGAGCAGGAAGGCCGAAAGCGCCGCCAGCGCGACCGCGAGATAATTGACTTCAGGCATATGTCCCTCCCCAGGATGAAGCTCAGGCCGGCACCTTCTCCGCCTTCGCCGTCTCGATCAGCATGTCGAAATGCTCGCGCAGCACCGCGATGTTGCGGTCGAAGCTTTGCGATGTCGCGATAGGTGCGCGCCTGCATGATCGCGCCCTCCATCACGGTCAAAGTGAACTCGGCCAGCCGCCGCCGGTCGAGCGCTGGCGGCAGCCGCCCGCCCGCCGCCTCGAGGCAGCGCTCGATCGCCGCCGTCCAGTTGGCGAAATTGGCCGACAGCAGGTCGCGGATCCTGGGATCGGGCTCGTGCAGCTCGAGCGCCAGGCTGCCGATCGGGCAGCCATAGGTGCAGTCGGTGGTGACCAGCTGGGTACGGTAGCCGGCGAGAAGCGCGAAGATCCGCTCGATCGGGTCGTCGACGCCCGACCAGGCCGGAGCCAGCAGCCATTGCTCGATGCCGTCGCGATAGGCCTCGAGCACCGCGGCGAGCACGTCCTGCTTGCCCGGGAAGAAATGGTAGAGGCTGCCCGAATGCACCTGGGTGCGACTGAGTATGTCCGAGATCGAGGTCGACTGAAACCCCTTCTCCCAGAACAGCTCCATCGCGGTCATCACGATGCGGTTGCGGGTGTCGGCGTTCATGGATTGGTTGAACGATCAATCAAGTCGCTTGTCAAGTCCTCCACAGGCTTTGCCCGCAAGCTACGGGACGCCTTGCCGGCGGGGCCGGGCCAGAGCCGCATCATGGCAGAGATCGACTGGCAGGCCGCCGAACGGGCGCTCGACGCGTATGGCTGCGCCCTACTCCCCGGGTTGGTGGATGCGGACCGCTGCGCCGCGCTTCGGGCCGCCTGGGAGCGGCGCGAGCGTTTCCGCAGCGAGGTGGTGATGGCGCGGCACGGCTTTGGCAGCGGCGCCTATCGCTATTTCGGCTATCCGCTGCCGCACGCGGTGGCCGGGCTGCGCGCGTCGCTTTATCCGCCGCTTGCCGCGATCGCCAATCGCTGGGCGGACGCGCTGGGATCGCCGGTCCGCTATCCGGCCGATCATGCCGATTTCCTCGCCCGCTGCCACGCGGCGGGGCAGACCCGGCCGACGCCTCTCCTGCTGCGCTACGAGGCCGGCGACTGGAATGCGCTGCATCAGGATCTCTACGGCGAGCACGTCTTCCCGCTGCAGGTCGCGATCCTGCTTTCCGCGCCGGACCGCGACTTCACCGGCGGCGAGCTGGTGCTGGCCGAGCAGCGGCCGCGCATGCAGTCGCGCGCCGAGGTGGTGCCGCTTGGGGCAGGCGACGCGGTGATCTTCCCGGTGCGCGAGCGGCCGGTGCGCGGCGCCCGTGGCTGGCACAGGCGGGCGCTGCGCCACGGCGTCAGCCGGGTCCGCTCGGGCCTTCGCTTCACGCTCGGGATCATCTTCCACGACGCGCTCTGAGCCCGGCCTTCCAATGTTGGAAATGATCTGCTTGGACGGGAGCCGATGCAGACTTCGCCTTGCCCGCGCCGCCTATCCGCCCCGTGCCCGGCCCGCCGCGAAGGTCCGATTTTTCTTTCCTCCAGGGAAGCCGGACTTAACGGACGTTCCGGCCCTTCCGGCCGCCTCTCCCGGTTTACCGGGCTCCGGGCCGGCGCCATGATGGCGCGGGGTGGGCGATTCGCTTCAAGGAGAGAGCGATGACGCGCGCCGACGATCTCGACCCCGACGGCATCCGCCTGCCGATCAAGATCGACCGCACCTCGAACGGCGAATATGCCCCGCCGCGCCTGACCCGCAGCCAGCGGCTGGCGCGCAGGCTCGCCCATGAGGCGGCGAGCGAGAATGCGCGGCGGCTCGGCCTGTCGCGCCGCGCCTTCCTGGTGTCGGCGGCCGGCGCCGCCTCCACGCTCGCCGCCTGCAACCGCGCCAATGGCGAGGCGCGCGGCGGCTCGTTCGCCGTCGACGAGGAAGCCGGGCTCGACCAGCAGCGCGCCGCCGCCGCGGTCGGCGGCGACGAGTTCATCTTCGACGTGCAGACCCATTGCGTCGAGCCGACCGGCCGCTGGGCTGAGGGCGCCGACGGGCAGCGCTGGGCGCGGGCGCTCCGGCAGGTGTTCGGGCAGGCCGCCAAATGCTCGAACGACAGCTTCGACTGCTATTCGGCGCAGACCCTCGCCCGCGAGGTGTTCCTCGACAGCGACACCGACGCGGCGGTGGTCTCCGCGCTCTGGGGCCAGCCCAATCCCACGCCGCTCGATTATGCCAATGAGGCGCGCGCGATCGTCGCCTCGATCGGCGGCGAGGGCGCCCGCGCGCTGATCCACGGCGGCGTCTTCCCGCAGGAGCCGGGCGCGATCGAGGCGATGGACGAGATGGCCCAGCGCTACCGGGTCGAGGCGTGGAAGCTCTACCCGCAATATGGCGCGAACGGCCGCGGCATCTTCCTCGACCGCAGCGACGATGCCAACCGCTTCTTCGAGCGGGCGCGCTCGCTCGACGTGAAGATCGTCGCGGTGCACAAGGGCGTGCCGCTCCCCGGCCTCGACTATCAGTACAGCTCGCCGCGCGACATGGGCCCGGCGGCGCGCGCCAATCCCGATCTCACCTTCCTCACCTATCATGGCGGCTTCGAGGGCGGGAAGGTGGAAGGCCCCTACAACCCGGCCCACCCGCAAGGCGTCGACCGGCTGATCAAGTCGCATCAGGATGCCGGCTTCGGGCGCAACCGGGGCAATCTCTATGCCGAGATGGGCTCGCTCTGGCGCTATTTCATGAGCCGGCCGGACGAGGCCGCGCACGTCATGGGCAAGCTGCTCAGATATTTCGGCGAGGAGCGGATCGTCTGGGGGACCGACTCGATCTGGTACGGCAGCCCGCAGGACCAGATCCAGGCCTTCCGCGCCTTCCAGATCAGCCCGGAATTCCAGGAGCGTCACGGCTATCCGGCGCTGACCGCCGAGGCGAAGCGCAAGATTTTCGGCCTCAACGGCGCGCGGGTCTACGGCATCGACGTCGCCGCGCTGCACGGACGGGGCGAGCTGGCGGCGCGGCGGGCGGCCTATCGCGAGCGCCCCAATCCCAGCTTCGCCACCTACGGCCCGAAGAGCCGGCGCGAATTTCTCGCGCTATGGGATGCGCGCGGCGGCCGGCCGGGCTAAGGAGGCGCCGGCCCTTGGAGATTCGGCAATGACTCGCACCCTGCTGCCCCTCGCCCTCGTCCTGCTTGCCGGCTGCGCGCGCTCGGAGGAGGCCGCGTTCAGCTCGATCGGCAACGAGACCGGCAACGCCGTGGCGGCGGTGCGCACCGCCGACGGGGAAGAGGACGAGCTCGCGCTCGGCGCCTGGCGGCCCGGCCTGCAGGAGGAGCAGGCGACGCTCGAGTTCGGGCCCTCCGGCGCGCCGCCCGAGTTCAGCCTGCGCTGCGACGCCCGCCGCGGCACCTTGCTGCAGCGCCACGGCGTAGTGCCCTCCGGCGATCTGCCGGTGATGCTGGTGACGGTGGGGAGCGAGACCCGCCGCTTCGCGCTGGCCAGCGCCGGCGGGGCGACGCCGATGCTGCGCGCCACCTTGCCGGCGAGCGATCAGTTCCGCGGCGTGCTGGTCTCCGCCACCGGGCCGATCATCGTCCGGATCGGCGACGCGCCGCCGCTCAACCTGCCGCCGAGCCCGCTGGTCGGCGCCTATGCGACCGGCTGCGCCAACGGCGAGAACCAGCGCCGCGCCGAGGTCGAGGCGGTGGCCAACGAAGCCGCCGCCAACGAGGCCGCGCCGGCGGCCGAGTGAACCGCTCCTCCGCCAGTCGTTCACCGGTGAAAGGGCAAGCATGCGAATGAGAAAGGCGGGTGCCGCGCTGGCCGCGATCGCGATGCTGGTGTCCTGCGCCCCGCGGCCGGCGCCGCCGGCGCCGGTGCCGCCGCCTCCCCAGCCCTCACCACCGCCGCCGCCTCCGCCGCCACCGCCCGCCGACTGGACGCTGGCGCCGCTCAGCGGCGGCGACTGGCGGATGAGCGGCGAGGGCGCGGCCGCGGCGGCGACCTTCGAAGGCAGCGCGGGCCCGGTCTTCCGCATCGCCTGCGCCGGCCCCGGCCGGGTCAGCCTGTCCGCCCCTGCGGCACCGGGCGCCGCGTTGAGCCTGCGGACGACCTATGGCGAGCGCGCGCTGAGCGCGGCGGAGCTTCCGGCCGCCGACCCGTTGCTCGATCAAATGGCCTTCAGCCGCGGCCGCTTCCTGGTCCGGGCGGCCGGGGCGGGCGAGCTCGTGCTGCCGTCCTGGCCCGAGCCGGCCTGGGTGATCGAGCAATGCCGCGGGGCATGAAAAAGGCGCCCTTGGTCATCCGACCGGGGCGCCGCGAAGCATGGAATCCTAGCGTCAAATAAGTTGAGATCAAGACTTGATCCGCGATTCCGCGCGAATCATAGTGGCCGGGCCATCAACCTAGCGAAAGGAGGTGATCCGATGTCTCATGGTTCAGCAGAGGGGTCGGTCAAGTCCGTTCGGGAGCTGAAAGCCTAGACTTTCCACGTGCTTCCGGGCTGGAGGCTTCCGGCCGCTGACCATGTCGAACAGGCCGTCGGGACCCTTCCCGGCGGCCTTTCGCACGTCCGGGCCGCGGCCTGTGGGCGGAACTGTTCTCCCGCTCGCGTGTCTGTTACGGTCGAGACACGTTTCATGAGGAGCTGATCCATGGCGAAAAAACCATCGAGCAAAGGCGGCGGCAGCAGCGGCAATAGCGGCAAGAGCGCCGCCGACAGGATCCCGGACGCGCTTCGCGAAGCCGGCAAGAAGGCCGCCGAGCTCGCCCAGAATCCCGTCGCCCGCAGCCTGCTCGCCGCCGGCTTGGTCACCGCCGCCGCGGCGCTCGCCGCCAACAAGTCGGTGCGCGAGAGCGCGAAGAAGTCCGCCCGCCAGGCACAGGACGCGGCCGAGGCCGCCGCCGACGCCGCCGCCGAGAGCGCGAACAAGATCGGCGCGGCGATGATCAACGCCGCCACCGAGGCGGTCCGCCGGATGATGGGTGAGGCCCCCGGCGGCAAGGCCGCGACGGCCAGGCCCGCCACGCCCGCCAAGAAGGCCCCGGCAAGGAAGTCGGCGAAGCGGCCGAGCAAGCCGGCGAAGGCCGCCAGGCCTGCGAAGCCGGCCGCCGCGGCCAAGACGACCAAGAAGGCTCCGGCCCGGAAAGCCCCGGCGAAGAAGGCCCCGGCACGCCGTGCCAAGGCCGGTGGCGGCACCGTCGGCAACGGCTGACAAGAACGGGATACCTATTTTCGCGAAAAGCGCGAAAACCACGTGTCCGGACAAGCGAGCGGGCCGCGCTCCCTGGGGAGGCGGCCCGCTCTTTGTCCGGCTATCCGGGGCTTAGCGGCAGCGGCGACGGCTGCTGCTGCTGCGCTGGACCTCGCGGCCGATCAGCGCGCCGGCGGCGGCGCCGAGGATGGTGCCGGTGGCGCGGTTACGCCCGCCATCGAGCTCGCGGCCGATCAGCGCGCCGCCGGCGGCGCCGATGATGAGGCCGGTGGTGCCGTTCGAGCGGCGGCAGCGCAGCCGGCCGTCGCGGCCGCGCCAGGCCGGCCCTTCATAATAGCCGTCGCGATAATAGCGCCGCTGGGCGTCGGCGGACTCGGTCGGCAGGGCGAAGGTGACCGGAACAGCCATGGCCGTGGCGGACACGGCGAGGATCAGCTTACGCATGAGAAATCTCCCTTGGAGGAACCTTGCTCTTGTCAACGCGGCCAGCGTGCGGGGGGTTGCATGAACCTAAAACAACGTCCCGGTCATGTTGCGGCAAGGCGTGGCTGGACGGCGACGGCGGCGCCGACTAGAGGCATGGCGCAACCCCCTGGAAAGCGGTTTTGTGGCGAATGTAACGGTGATCGGCGGCCAGTGGGGCGACGAGGGCAAGGGCAAGATCGTCGACTGGCTGGCCAGCCGCGCCGATCTCGTGGTCCGTTTCCAGGGCGGCCACAATGCCGGCCACACGCTGGTGGTCGGCGATCAGACCTACAAGCTCTCCTTGCTCCCCTCGGGCATCGTCCGCGGCACGCTCTCGGTGATCGGCAACGGCGTGGTGCTCGATCCCTGGGCGCTCCGGCCGAGGTCGGACGGCTGGCCGGCCAGGGCGTCGCGATCAGCCCGGAGACGCTGCAGATCGCCGACACCTGCCCGCTGATCCTGCCCTTCCACCGCGATCTCGACGCGTTGCGCGAGGACGCCTCGGGGGCCGGCAAGATCGGCACCACGAGGCGCGGCATCGGCCCGGCCTATGAGGACAAGGTCGGCCGCCGCGCGATCCGGGTCTGCGACCTCGCCCATCTCGGCGCGCTCGGAGCGCAGCTCGACCGCATCTGCGCCCATCACGACGCGCTCCGCGCAGGCTTCGGCAGGAAAGTCATCGACCGCGGCCGGCTCGAGCGCGACCTCGGCGAGGTCGCCGAGTTCGTGCTGCAATTCGCCCGCCCGGTGTGGATGACGCTGAACGAGGCGCGCCGACGCGGCCGCCGCATCCTGTTCGAGGGCGCGCAGGGCGTGCTGCTCGACGTCGATCACGGCACCTATCCGTTCGTCACCTCGTCCAACACCGTCGCCGGCACCGCCGCCGCCGGCACCGGGCTCGGCCCCGCGGCAGCCGGCTTCGTGCTCGGCATCGTCAAGGCCTATACCACCCGGGTCGGCTCGGGCCCGTTCCCGACCGAGCTCGACGACGAGATCGGCGAGCGGCTGGGCGACGCGCGGCCGCGAGTTCGGCACGGTCACCGGGCGCAAGCGGCGCTGCGGCTGGTTCGACGCCGCGCTGGTGCGCCAGTCCTGCGCGGTCTCGGGGGTCACCGGGATCGCGCTCACCAAGCTGGACGTGCTCGACGGCCTCGACGAGATCCGCATCTGCACCGGCTACACCCTGCATGGCGCGCCGCTCGACCATTTCCCCGCCCACGCCGCCGATCAGGCGGCGGTCGAGCCGGTCTACGAGACCATGAAGGGCTGGGGCGAATCGACCGCCGGCGCGCGCAGCTGGCGGCAGCTGCCGGCCCAGGCGATCAAGTACATCCGCCGCGTCGAGGAACTGATCGATTGCCCGGTCGCTTTGGTTTCGACCAGCCCGGAGCGGGATGACACCATTTTCGTCCGCGACCCGTTTGCGCAGTGAGCGGGCGTGGGGCTATGCAGGGATTGAGATGACCACACGCGAAGCCACCTCCCTCCTCCCCCGCGTCGGCGAGACGCCGGTGATCGGCTCCACCGGCCGCTCGCTTGCCGACTGGGCGGCGCTCATCGCCTTCGGCGCCGTGCAATGGCCGTGGCTGGTGCGCAGCCTGCATGGCGGCCGGCTCGCCGACAAGCATGCCCTGCTCGACCGGCTCGACCTTCCCTACGACGCCCTGCCCTATCTCGGCAGC
Source organism: uncultured Alphaproteobacteria bacterium (assembly GCA_963826805.1). GTDB lineage: Bacteria > Pseudomonadota > Alphaproteobacteria > Sphingomonadales > Sphingomonadaceae > Allosphingosinicella. The sequence goes on along the minus strand of CAWGYE010000005.1, from coordinate 837,017 downwards.
TGGAAGGCGGACACCGGCCTCCTGACCCTCGTCACCGACCATATCTTCGCGGAGCGGCCGCGGCTGGTGGTCGAGTTCGGCACCGGCGCCTCCACCCTGATCCTCGCCCGCGCGCTGCAGATGGCGGGCGGCGGCCGCCTGATCAGCTTCGACCAGCACGAGGATTTCGTCGACGCCACCCGCCTCTGGCTCGCCGATCACGGCCTCAAGGCCGATCTGCGCGCCGTGCCGCTCAGGCCGTCGCCGGCCTCGCCCGGCCTCTGGTACGATCACGGGTCATTGCCCGACGGCATCGATCTGATGCTGATCGACGGCCCGCCCTGGACCGTGCACCCGATGACCCGCGGCGGCGCGGCGGCCCTGTTCGGGCAGATCGCGCCCGGCGGCGTGGTGATGCTCGACGACGGCGCCCGCCCCGGCGAGCGCTTCGTCGCCCGGCGCTGGCGCCGGACCCACCCCGAGTTCGACTTCACCCTGCTCGACAACGGCACCAAGGGCACGCTGGTCGGCCGCAAGGCGCGCTGAACCGAACTCCGCTCCCCATCGAGGGGAGGGGATTTACCAGGCTGTCGGCCGCTGGGCGAAGCCGGGCGCCGGCTTTTCGTCCGACTCCTCCACCTCCACCCGCTCGACCCGTGCCGCGGGCGGACCGCGCCGGCAGCGCTCGATCAGCGCGGCGACCGCGTCTTCCGGCCCGGCGGCAAGGATTTCGACGCTGCCGTCGCGGCGGTTGCGGACCCAGCCGTCGAGGCCGAGCTCGCGCGCGGCATCGACCGTCCAGCCGCGGAACCAGACTCCCTGCACGCGGCCGTGGACGATGAGCCGGCGGATCACCGCGGCGGCCGCAGCGGGTAGTTGGACGAGCGCACGATCCGCCAGCGGCAGCCCTCGCCGCGCCGCAATATGTCGACCGCGCGGTTCTCGGCGCGTGGCGCGGCGCCGCCGCCGACATGCTCGCGCCAGCTGGCGAAGGCGATGGCGAGGTCGCCTGCGATCAGCACCTCGTCCCATTGCGGCCGCCATTCGGACTGCGCGGTCGCCGCGAACTCGGCCTGGTAGTTGCGCCTGAGCGCGGCCCAGTCGAGGTCGGGCGAGCCCTGGAACTCGAAGCGGACGGCGGGATCGAAGATCGCCATCGTGCCTTCGAGGTCGCGCCCCCGGTAGGCGGCGAGCCATTGCTCGAAGGCGGCGCGCACCTGCGCCTCGCTCGCCGCCGGGCAGGCGGCGGCCGCCAGCAGCGCCGCGGCGAGCATCACGGGCCGCCTCCGCATTGCGCCCGGTGCAGCAATTTGTGGTCGGCCAGCACCAGCGCGACCATCGCCTCGATCACCGCCGCGCCGCGCGGTGCGACGCAGGGGTCGTGGCGGCCCGCGACGCCCAGCGCCGGCACCGAGGCGGGCGGCTTGAACGCGGCGCGCAGCACGATCGGCGCGCCGGTGGCAATGCCGCCGGCGATCCCGCCGGCGAGGGCCGGGTCGGCATTGTCCTCGCCGCGCCGGCGCGCCGCGGCGAAGCCGGCGCCGATCTCCACGGCCTTCACCGCATTGACCGACATGATCGCCGCCGCCAGCTCGGCGTCGAGCCTGGCATAGACCGGCGCGCCCCAGCCGGCGGCGACGCCGGTCGCGGCGCATTCGACAATCCCGCCCAGCGAGCTGCCGGCCTCGCGCGCCTGCTCGATCAGCCCCGGCCAGCGGCTTTCGTCGGCCTCGCCGCCGATCTCGATCACCCGCGCCGCGATCTTGACCTCGGGGATCACCAGCCGCGCCACCGCTCCGGCCGCCACCCGCGCCGCCGTCTCGCGCGCCGAGGCGCGGCCGCCGCCGCGCGGGTCGCGGAGGCCGTATTTGGCCTCATAGGCGGCATCGGCATGGCCGGACCGGGGCGGCGCGCCGGCGGGATAGTCGCCCGGCCGGGCGTCGACATTGTCGATGACGAGGCTGATCGGCGTGCCGGTGGTGAGCCCCCGATAGGTGCCGGACAGGATCCGTACCCGGTCCGGCTCGGCGCGCGGCGAGGCGAGCGGGCCGCCGGGCCGCCGCCGGTCCAGCCAGGGCTGGATGTCGGCCTCGCTCAGCGCCAGCCCCGGCGGACAGCCGTCGACCAGCGCGCCGATCGCCGGCCCGTGGCTCTCGCCCCAGGTCGCGAAACGAAACAGCCGGCCGAAGGAATTGACGCTCATCCCGCGCCTCCTCTTGGCGCCCGTGTATTGTTCGGATAACACAGGGCGAGCGGAGGGAAGGGCATGCGGCCTTTGAAGCAAATCCTGGTGGCGATTGCCAGCATATGCGGCCTTGCCGCGGCGGCCGGCGCCGCGCCGACCGAGGCCGACGTCGCCATGGTGCGCGACTATGTCGAGAAGAACCGGGCCTATTCGCCCGCCGCCCGCGCCGAGGCGCTGCGCGCGCTCGAGCGCCTGCCCGGGCTGCTCGGCCGGCCGGCCCGCTTCGAGCTCGAGGCGGCGGCGATCGCGGCGCTGGCCGACAACGGGCATAGTGCGCTGCTGCCGCCGCAATGGGCGTCGCGCTATCCGCGCAGCCCGGTCCATCTCGGCCTGTTCGCCGACGGCCTCCACGTGATCGCCGCGCCGGCCGAGCATGCCGGCCTGCTGCGCATGCGGGTGATCGCGATCAACGGCCATCCCTGGCGCGACATCCGCCGCGCTTATGCCCGCTATCAGGGCGGCGAGCAGGCCTTTCGCGACCAGTTCGTCCCCCTGTTCATGGAAACGCCGGCCTTGCTGGCCGCGGCCGGCTTCGGGAGCGATCCCGAGCGCGTCCGGCTGACGCTGGAGGACGGGGAGGGGCGCCGCCGCACGGTCGCCGTCGCCGCCCGGCTGACCCCGCTGCGGGGCGAGGCCGCCTTCGTCGGCTATCCGCACCTGCTCGAGGGCGCGGCGATGCTCGATCCCGGCGGGCGCCCGCTCTACCTGCGCGAGCCGGATCAGGCCTCGCGGCTCGAGTTCCCGGAGGGACTGGACGGCGCCTATCTCCAGCTCAAGGCCACAAGGGGCCTCTATTTCGACGCCTGGCTGACACGCGCGCTCGCCCAGCTGCGAACGCGCCGGCCGCGCAACATCGTCGTCGACCTCCGCTTCAACATGGGCGGCGACCTCAACCTCACCCGCGATTTCATGCGCGCGCTGCCGGCTTTGGCGGAGGGCGGGCGGGTCTATGCGATCACCTCGGGCCGGACCTTCTCCGCCGCCATCTCGAGCCTCGGCTATCTCAAGCAGGCGGCCGGCGACCGCCTCACCATCGTCGGCGAGCCGATCGGCGACCGGCTCGAATTCTGGGCCGAAGGCAACATCATGCAGCTCCCCGGCCTCGGCGCTCTGATGCTCTATGCCGACGAGCGGCACAATTACATGACCGGCTGCCCCGAGGCGGACTGCCACCGCTCGATCCGCGAGCATCCGATCAGGGTGCGCAGCCTGCAGCCGGACATTGCGGCGCCGCTCCGCTTCGCCGATTTCGCCGCCGGCCGCGATCCGGCGATGGAGGCGATCGCGGCCGATATTGCGGGCCGGCGCTAGTCGGGATGGAGCAGGCGGTCGAGCCCGCGCTCGATCGCCCGGATCGCCCCGATCACGTCGAACTTGACGCCCTCGTTGCACAGCCGGAGGCAGCGGTCCGCCGCGAGCGCGTCGCGGCCGCTCGGCGCCTCGCCCGGCAGTCGCGCGATCCGGCCCGGCTCGGGGACGTAGGGGATGCGATAGCCCTCGCTGCCGCCGCCCCCGCGGCCGCAGACGACGATAACAGGGTCGCCATCCCCCCCGGGGATGGCTTCGGCCTGCGGGGCAGGCCGAACCCTGTTATCCTCGTCCTCGGCGCCCGGCGGGCAGTCGATCCGCATCGCGGCGCGGACCTCGGCCCGCTGCTCGGCGATCGCGTCCTCCAGGCTCACCTGCTGGACGGCGGCCAAAGCGAGCAGGAGCGCCGGGGTCATTCTCGACTTTGTCGCGCCCCAAGCTTATCGGCGCCTGAACGAATGCAACCGGAGATGGCGCGGCGATGGTGAAGGCAAGTCATGTTCTGGACCGGGTGCTGGTGCTCGAAATGGTGCGGGTCACCGAAGCGGCGGCGGTCGCGGCCTCGAAGCTGATCGGCCGCGGCGACGAGAAAGCGGCCGATCATGCCGCGGTCGAGGCGATGCGCGCGGCGCTGAACACCCTCGACATCGACGGCACGGTGGTGATCGGCGAGGGCGAGCGCGACGAGGCGCCGATGCTGTTCATCGGCGAGCGGGTCGGCGCCGCGCAGGGCACCGGCCCCAGCATCGACATCGCCCTCGACCCGCTCGAAGGCACCACGATCACCGCCAAGGCGGGGCCCAACGCCCTCGCCGTGCTCGCCATCGCCGAGCAGGGATGCCTCCTGAACGCGCCCGACGTCTATATGGACAAGCTCGCGGTCGGTCCCGGCTATCCGGACGGCGTGATCGACCTCGCCCGCTCGCCGACCGAGAATGTCCGCGCGGTCGCCGAGGCCAAGGGCGTGCACCCCGACGAGATCATCGTCTGCGTGCTCGACCGGCCGCGCCACGAGAAGCTGATCGGCGAGCTGCGCGCCTTGGGCTGCGGCATCCAGCTGATCCCGGACGGCGACGTCGCCGGGGTGATCGCGGTCACCGATCCCGACACCACGATCGACCTCTACATGGGCTCGGGCGGGGCGCCGGAAGGGGTGCTGGCGGCGGCCGCCCTGCGCTGCGTCGGCGGCCAGTTCCAGGGCCGCTTGCTGTTCCGCAACGACGACGAACGCACCCGCGCCGCCCGCTGGGGGGTCGAGGACCTCAACCGCATCTACCACCTCCACGACCTCGCCAAGGGCGACGTCATCTTCGCCGCGACCGGAGTCACCGACGGCTCGCTGCTCGACGGCGTCAAGCGCCGCAAGAGCGGCATCACCACCGAAAGCGTGGTGATGCGGGCCTCGACCGGCACCGTTCGCTGGGTGAGGGGCGAGCACCGCAACGAGCCCGGCGGCGGGCACGATTGAAGTTGCTATAACAAGTACTTTATATTACAAAGTCCTCTCCGACTCGAGAGGAGAGGCTTGATGACCCGTTGTTCACTCTTTGCCGCCGCGCTCGCTCTGGCGTTGCCCGTCGCGGCCCAGGCCGGCCCGGTATCGGTCGAGCTCAGCGGCCTTCGCGGCGGCGGCACGCTCTACGTCCAGCTGCAGACCCGCGCCCAGTTCCTCGGCGGCGAGCGCGTCGCCGGCAAGATCGTCCAGGCGCCGGCCGCCGGCGCGCTCAGCGTCGATCTGGGCGAGGTGCCGCCCGGCGACTATGCCGTCAGCGTCTGGCACGACGTCAACGGCAACCGCCAGATGGAGATCGATCCGACGGCGGCGTCCGCGCCGGACGGCTGGGCGATGAACAATGGCGCGGCGCTGCGCGCGCGGCCGGAATTCGATCAGGTCAGCCTCGCCGTCCCGGCCGCCGGCGCCCGCATCCCGCTCGCGCTCGTCTACGGCCGCTGAGGCTTTTCCACAGCGATCTCGAGCCGGCGGATTCCCATTTGGCCCGCCTGCGCCTAGGCATGGGCGATGCTGATGGCTTCGTCCCATGTCTGCGGCGTCACCTGCTCGATGCTCGGGCAGCCGTGGCGCTGGCGGGGCGGCGGCGCCGGCGACGGCGATCCCGGCTTCCAGCCCGATGAGCTGGTCGATCGGCTGTTGCTCGCCCGCGGCGTCGCGCGCGAGGAGCTGGCCCGCCACCGCCGCCCCACCTTGCGCGAGTTCATGCCCGATCCCTCGCTGTTCCGCGACATGGACAAGGCGGCCGGGCGGCTCGCCGATGCGGTCGAGGGCGGCGAGGCGGTCACCGTCTTCGGCGATTATGACGTCGACGGCGCGACCTCGGCCGCGCTGCTGATCCGGCTGCTCCGCGAGCTCGGGCTGGCCGCGCAGGCCTATATCCCGGACCGGCTGATGGAGGGCTACGGCCCGTCGGGCGAGGCTTTGGTGCGGATCGCGGAGGGCGGCGCGGCGCTGATCGTCACCGTCGATTGCGGCGCCCAGGCGTTCGAGGCGCTGGCCATGGCGAAGGCGGCGGGCGTCGACGTGATCGTGGTCGATCATCACAAGTGCGCGAGCAGCCTTCCGGACGGCTTCGCCATCGTCAACCCGAACCGGCTCGACGAGACTGAGGAGGGCGCGGCGCAGGGCCATCTCGCCGCGGTCGGCATGGCCTTCCTGCTCGGCGCCGCCTTGCTGCGGACGCTCCGCGAACGGGGCTTCTTCGCGGCCCGAGCGGAGCCGAGGCTGGTCGAACTGCTCGATCTGGTCGCGCTCGGCACGGTGGCCGACGTCGCCTTGCTCCGCGGCCTCAACCGCGCCTTCGTGACCCAGGGCCTCAAGGTGATGGCAGGCCGCCGCAATATCGGGCTGGCCGCCCTGGCCGACGCCGCCCGCCTCCATCGCGCGCCCGCATGCCGCGACCTCGGCTTCGCGCTCGGCCCCAGGATCAACGCCGGCGGGCGGGTGGGCAAGTCCGATCTCGGCGTGCGCCTGCTCACCACCGAGGACGAGGCCGAGGCCGAGGCGATCGCCGCCGAGCTCGACCGCCTCAACGAGGAGCGCCGGGCGATCGAGGCGGCGGTCTGCGAGGCGGCCGAGGCGCTCGCCGAGACGCAGTCCGGCCGCGCGGTCGCGGTGGTCGCGGCGCCGGGCTGGCACCCGGGCGTGATCGGCATCGTCGCCGGCCGGCTCAAGGAGAAGCTGCACCGCCCCGCGATCGTGGTCGCGCTGGGCGAGGACGGCATGGGCAAGGGCTCCGGCCGCTCGATCTCCGGGGTCGATCTCGGCGCGGCGGTGCTGGCGGCGAAGGATAGCGGCCTGCTCGTCGCCGGCGGCGGCCACGCCATGGCGGCCGGCCTCACCGTCGCCGCCGACCGCATCGAGGCGCTGGCCGACTTCCTCGACGAGCGGCTGGCGGGCGACGTGGCGCGGAGCCGCGACGACCGCGCCTTGCTGCTCGACGCCCTGGTCGCGCCGGGCGGGATCTGCGCTTCCTATTGCGACGCGCTCGAGGCGGGCGGCCCCTATGGCGCCGGCTGGCCCGGCCCCAGGGTCGCCGCCGGCCCGGTCGGCATCGTCAAGGCGGACGTGGTCGGCAGCGGCCACCTCCGCCTGATCGCCGCCGGCGCCGACGGCCGGCGGGTCAAGGCGATCGCCTTCCGCATGGCGGAAAGCCCGCTCGGCGAGGCGCTGCTCGCCGCGCCGCCGCACCGCCGGCTGTGGCTCGCCGGCCGCATGAAGCGCGACGATTATCATGGCGGCGAGGCCGCCGAGCTCCACCTCGAGGACGCCGCCTGGGCCGATGCTTGACCCGATCAGGCGCAGCCCCTAAGTCGCGGCCTCGCTTTTCAGGCCCCATCGTCTAGCGGTCTAGGACGTCGCCCTTTCACGGCGAAAACACGGGTTCGAGTCCCGTTGGGGTCACCATTCCCACACCCCATCCCGGCCCTTGCGGCAGACGCATCGAGGGTGTTCGAGCGCGGAAGTTCACCAAGTTCAGCAAAAAATAAAATTCCTCCGATCAGTGAAGCGGCTTTTGATCGGATTTTTCGATCAGCGAATCTGCGACAATGCGAAAGAGCCGATCCCCTTCATGGCGATCGAAATCCAACATGTATCCAACAAAGTGACGGGCCGATCGCTTCGTCAGGGCTTCGCCTGCCAAGCCAGGATGCGGCGAAGCTCCGCGCCGTCGATATTGCCGCCCGAGACGATCGCGACCGACCGCTCGAGCCCCGCTTTTTCCGCCGCCGCCACCGCTGCCGCGCCGGCGCCTTCGGCGATGACGTGATGCTCGGCGGCGAGGCGGCGGATCGCCGCCTCGACTTCGGCGACGCTGACCACGACCACCTCGTCGATCAGGCGCTGCAGCAGCGGCCACATCGCGTCGAGCACGCGGGTGCTGCCGATCCCGTCGATGAAGCTCGGCTCCCTCGGCACGGTGACCGGCTCGCCCGCCTCCAGCGCCGCCTTGAGCGGCATCGACGTATCGGTCTCGACGCCGATGATCCGGCAGTGGGGCCGCTTCATCCGCACTGCCTGGGCGATTCCCGCGGCCAGCCCGCCGCCGCCGATCGCGATCAGCACCGCCTCGACCTCGGGCAGATCCTCGACGATCTCGGCGCCGATCGTCGCCGCCCCGGCGATCACCTCGCGCTCGCAGACCGGATGGATGAACATGCCCTCGTCCCCTGTCTCGCGCGTCGCCATGATCCGCCACCAATCCTCGAAGCCGTGCTCGCGCACTTCGGCGCCGAGCCGCTCCAGCGTCTCGAGCTTGATCCGCGCCGCATAATCGGGCGCGTGGATCACCACCTTCAGCCCTTCCCGCCGCGCGGCGGCGGCGATCGCCTGGCCGAAATTGCCGGCGCTCGCCGAGACGATCGCGGCGATCGCGGCGCCCTCCTCCAGCCGGGCCCGGAGCACGTTGGTCGCGCCCCGGATCTTGTAGGCGCCGTAGGGCTGCAGGCATTCGAGCTTCAGCCAGGTCCGCCCGTTGCGCATCGGCACCAGCGGGGCGCGCAGCGCGACGCCGGCGATCCGCCGCCGCGCGTCGGCGATCTCCAGGGCGGTCAGCGGGTCGGAAAGGCTTATCGGCATGCCCGCCATCCCCATGCCCCGCGCCGCGCCTGGTCAAGATGAAAATGATCGTGATGGGCGCGATTGTAGTCGGGCGAGAGCACCGTCGCGAACAGGGAGCAGGCGCCGTCGCGGACCTCGCGCAGGAAGCGGCCCTCGGCGCCCTCGTTCCCCCAGTCGGCGGCGACGCTGATCCGCGCCCCGCCGGCGAGCCTGAACGCGGCGACGTCGACGGCATTGGCTCCGGCATGCTCGCTCCACATGCCGGAGTCGCGGCCGGAGACGCGCCGGCAGCTGTAGCTTCCATAATGCTCGATCGCCGCCACCTCCCGGCCGAAATGCCGCTGCGCCGCCGGCTGCACGACATGCCATTCCCACAAGGCGAGCGCCGCCGCGACCGGGCAGGAGGTGCCGAGGTCGGCGGGGCGGTAGCGGATCGCCAGCGACCCGCCCGGCGCGAACCGCACCGCATGCGCATAGCCGCATTGCGGCCCGGCGCTGCGGGCGGGAAGGTCCTGATAGCGCACCCCGGCCCGGCTCAGCAGGGCCTGGCAATGCGCGCCCTCGAGCCCGGCGAGCTTGCGGCCGGTGAAGCTTCCGACCGGCTGGCCGAGGTCGAGCGCGGTCCAGGGCACGTCCTCCGGATGGCGGCGGGCGTGGCCGTAGACCAGCAGGCCGCCCAGCGCGGCCGCGGCGAGCAGGGCCAGCGTCGCGATCAGGCGCCGCAGCCGCTTCATGGTCAGCGCCGCCGCGCCGTCTCCAGCGGCTCGGCGGTCACCGGATAGCCGATCCCTTCCGGGATGCAGACGTGCGGCGCGCCGGCCCGCTCCTCGACCCACGGGGTGATCGTGCCGACCGGATGGCGCTCGGCGTCGGCGCGCGCCTCGGCGATCGAGCCGAACCGCGCCAGCCGCTCCAGGTTGCGCCGGGTCGGGAAGATGGCGTGGGCGCGGCCGGCGTCGATCTCGGCGAGGATCTCGGCGGCGCCGGCCCAGAAGGCGCGCACCGCCTCCGCCTCGGCGACCACCGGCGCGGGCGCCAGCGCCGGCGCCTCGGCGAGGAAGAACAGGGTGTCGAAGCGCCGGGTCTCCCGGAAATTGGGGCACCAGCGGGCGAACGGGGTCAGCGCCGCAAGGTCGAGGCGCAAGCCGAGCCGCGCCAGCAGGCCGGCGAACGGCTCCTCGCGCGCCACGCCGGCGTGCAGGACCGGCAGCGTGTCGGGCCCGGGCTCGGGCAGCGTTGCCGGGGCGATGCCGGTTTCCTCGATCGTCTCGCGGATCGCCGCGATCCGCGCCGCCGCGTCGGCCAGCTCCGGCGCCAGCAGCGTGGCGCTCAACCGGTCGTCGGCGTCGATCCGGCCGCCCGGGAAGACCAGGGCGCCGGCGGCGAACGCCATGCCGCCGGTCCGCTCGGTCACCAGCAGCTCCGGCGGCGAGCCGGCCCGCTCGCGCATCAGCACCAGGGTGGCGGCGGGGATGGCTTCGGGGAGGTCGGGCACTCCGGCAGCGTTAGGCACCTAGGCCGAGCGACGGAAGCCATTTTCAAGCGCTTTCGGCCGGAGCGATCCCGCCCGATTCCGATCGGTGCGTCTCGAAGTCGCTCAATCAATCGGCGATCGAGATGGGCGCGGCGCACCTTGCTGCACGGCGTCGACTCGTCGCCGATAGTTGGCTCCAAGCAATCCGGGAGAAGCGGCCCTGCCTCGACGGTACTAATATGAGCCCGGCTCCGCATTTATCCGGGAAGACGGGAGATTGTCATGGCACAGATACCCAGATTACCGTCCGCAGTCAGATTGTCGTCTGCAATCAACTTGCCGTCCGCAATGGCGTGGGGGCCGCGCGTGAAGACGACTGGGCTGAAGCAGCTCTATGCCCCCCAAAAGGTCGAGCCCTATACCGTGCCGCCGGGAGGAATAGACAATCTCGGCCTCCACTCGACGGACATGTTCACCATTCCCGGCCAAGGCGAGTTCACTGTAGACTTTTCCGGCTATTTCCAGGTCGCGCGGTCCAATGCGACGTCGCGGGACTGGGCGACCGCCGAGGTCCGCGTCAATATCATCGACCTCAGGCTGTTCGGGAAGGATGAGAAGCTCGGCGAAATCGCCGTCACGCTCAATCCGGCCATGCTCGCGTCCGGCCAGATTTTCGCCACCACGGGGCCAAGGGAGCCAAAAGCCTGCAGGATCGCCACGCCGGCCGTCTTCGAGCTGAAGCAGCTCGGCATCAGCGTCTTCAACAAGGAGCCGATCCTGCTGATGAACGAGCATGTCACGCGCATCCCGCCGGTCGACGATCCCAGCGGGCACGCCCTTCTGTTTCGGCTGCCGCTCTACAACGTGCGGGACCCGCGTGGCGAGCCTGTGGCGTACCTCACCAGCCTTCGTTACGGGGCCGACAATTACATCAGCCAGGCCGAAGCCAGGAGATTCAAGAGAGGGGCCGGCTAGAATCGCGTCGCCTCCGATGTGAGCTCGCCCGCGCGCGGCCCTCCGGCGCCGGGCTTCGACGGAGGCGGAAAGATCCCGTCTCGCTAGGCGCCCGCCCGGCGCGATGCTAGGCCTTGGCCGAGCGGGAGGGCGTCGCGCGTGAGCCAGGGCTGGATCCAGTTCGTCAACACCGCCCTGGTGCCGGTCGGGCTGATGCTGATCATGTTCAGCCTCGGCCTGACCCTGGCGCTCCGGGATTTCGTGCTGGTCGTGCGCAATCCGCTGCTGGTCGGCGCCGGCTTCGCCACCCACCTCCTGGTGCTGCCGCTGCTCGGCCTGGCGATCGGCTGGCTGTTCGCGCTGCCGCCCGAGCTCGCGCTCGGCCTGTTCATCATCTCGCTCTGCCCGGCCGGCACCACCTCCAACGCGATCACCTTCGTCGGCCGCGGCAACGTCGCGCTCGCCGTGGTGCTGACCGCGCTGACCAGCCTGGTCACCGTCTTCACCATCCCGGTCGCCCTCGCCTGGGCGGTGCCCTGGTTCCTGGGCGGCAGTGCCGGCGAGCTGCCGGCGCTCTCCATCCCCGGGGTGATCCTGCAGCTGGTGCGGATCACCGTGCTGCCGATCCTCGCCGGCATGCTGGTCAGGCACTTCCGGCCCGAGCTCGCCGCCCGCATGGCGCACTGGCTGAGGCCCACCGCCTTCGTGATTCTCGTCGTGGTGATCGGTTTCTCGCTGATCGTCAGCCTCGACATGGTGCTCGACAATCTGGTCGGCGCGACGCCCGCGATCTTCGCGCTCAACCTCTCGGCGATGACGTTCGGGCTGCTGCTCGGCCGGGCGATCGGCGCCGGCGCGCGCGATGCGATGACCCTGGCGATCGAAACCGGCGTGCAGAACGTGACGCTCGCCATCTTCCTGACGCTGACCGTGCTCGGCAGCCTGCCGCTGGCGGTCACCCAGAACATCTACGGGGTGGTGATGCTGCTCAACGCCAGCCTGCTGATCCGCTGGTGGCGGGGGCGGGTCGCGGCGGAAGCAGAAGCGCAATGACGCCGCGCTTCGTCTCCGCCGAGCAAGTGGCGCGGCTGCTGCCCTACGAGGAATGCATCCCGCTGATGCGCGAGGCGATGATCGCGCTGTCGGCGGGGCGGACCCGCCAGCTGCTGCGCTCGATCCTCGACCTGCCGCAGGGGCGCGCCTTCGGCGTCATGCCCGGCGCGATGCTCGACGGTTCGGAGGTCCGGGCTGCGCCGCAGCCCGGAGCCGTGTCCGGGGGACACGGCGACCTCCTAACCACCTTCGGCGCCAAGCTGGTCAGCGTTTATCCCGACAATTTCGCCCGGGGCGGGCCGTCGCACCAGGGCCTGGTCGTGCTGTTCGATCCCGACACCGGCGCGCCCTCGGCGATCCTCGAGGCGGGGGAGATCACCGCGATCCGCACCGCCGCCGCCTCGGCCGCCGCGACCGACGCGCTCGCCCGCCCCGACGCACGCCACCTTGCCATTCTCGGCTATGGCGAGCAGGCGCGTCGGCATCTCGAGGCGATCCGATGCGTCCGCACGATCGAGCGGGTGACGGTCTGGGGCCGCGATCCGGCGAAGGCCCGGGCGTTCGGCGGGGAGGCGTGCGACACCGTCGAAGCCGCGGTCGCGGGGGCCGACATCATCTGCACCGTCACCGCCGCGCCGGAGCCGATCCTGGAGAGCCGCTGGGTCGCCGACGGCGCGCATGTCAACGCGGTCGGCTCGAGCCGCGCCGGCCCCGCCGAGATCGCGGGCGAGCTGGTCGCCCGCGCCCGCTTCTTCGCCGATCACCGGGAAGGCGTGCTCGCCCAGGGCGCGGAATTCATCAGAGCGCGAGAGGCGGGCCTGATCGGGGAGGATCACCTGCTCGGCGAAATCGGCGAGGTGATGGCCGGCAGCATCGCCGGCCGTACCGGCGATGCCGACGTCACGATCTACAAGTCGCTCGGCAGCATCGTCCAGGACTTGGCCGCGGCCCGGCACATCGTTGGGAAACTAGGAAATTAGGCTGGCTTGCCAGCCGAAGCCGCGCAGCGGCGAAGGCTGGTGGAGCTGAGGGGAATCGAACCCCTGACCTCTGCAGTGCGATTGCAGCGCTCTCCCATCTGAGCTACAGCCCCGCGCCTCTCGGGGCGCCCCAGATAGCGACGGGCAGGGCGCGATGCAACCCGCCCGGAAGGCGCCCGCGCCGGCGGCCCGCCGGAGCTCCGCCACGAACCGCCTCTCGCCCTGGAACGCCCTCTGTTCGCGCCCGTTTTCCGGCGCGCAGGGATTTCTCGAGAGGAACACGACATGGCCTATGACGACAGGAGCGATCGGCGGCAGCGCGGCTGGGGCCGCGAGAGCCAGTGGCGCGGCGATCCGAGCTTCGGCGGCGGCTGGGGCAACCAGGTGCCGCGGCCGCACCGGCTCGGCGACCGCGATTTCGCCGGGCCGGGCGACGATCCTTATTACGGCGCCGAGCGCTACGGGCCGGGGGAGCCGGCCGGCTACGGCGCCGACCTCATCAGCGGCGGCTTCGGCTACGGCCCCGGCCCGGACCCGGGCTTCCCGGGCGGGCCGCGCTTCGATCGCGCCGACGTCGGCAGCGTCGGCAGCCACGGCGCCCATCCGGTCGCCTCGCCGTCCAGCCCCGCTTACGGCTTCGGCCAGGGCGGCATGCTCGGCAGCGCGGCGCGGGCCTTCGCGATCCGCCGGCACGACCCGCATTATGCGGAGTGGCGGCAGCGCCAGATCGACGAGCTCGACCGCGACTATGACGACTATCGGCGCGAGCATCAGTCGCGCTTCGACCGCGAGTTCGGCGCCTGGCGCGAGAAGCGCGGGGCCCAGCGCGCGGCGCTCGGCAAGGTCGGCGAGCATATGGAGGTGGTCGGCTCCGACGGCGCCCATGTCGGCACCGTCGACTGCACGCGCGGCGATTCGCATCATCCTCACCAGGAGCGACGATGCGGCCGGCGGCGTCCACCACCGCATCCCCTGCGGCTGGGTGGAAAGCGTCGACGACAAGGTGGTGCTGAACCTGACCGCCGAGGAAGCGCGGGAGCGCTGGCGGGTCGAGGACCGCGGCCGCGCCCTGTTCGAGCGCGAGGACCGCGGCCGCCGCGGCCCGCACATCCTCAACCGCAGCTTCGCGGGCACCTATTCCGACGAAGAGTGACCCGGCATCCTGTCTCGTCCTTCCCTGTTGGGACGGGACGGCTCTGGCCCGGCCGGCCTCGCCCGGCCGGGCTTTTTTTGACTCTTGCCGCCGCCGCGCGGATGGTGGCCCGGACCGTTCGCACAGGAGGAGATCCGATGACCGCCAACCGCGCCTGGCATCTGATGTCGCGCCCGAACGGGCTGCCGACCATGGACAATTTCGCGCTGAAGGAGGCGCCGCTTGCCGGCGCTCGAGGACGGCTGGGTGCGGGTCGAGAACAAGTGGCTGTCGGTCGATCCCTACATGCGCGGCCGGATGAACGACGTGAAGTCCTACGTCCCGCCCTTCGCGCTCGGCGAGCCGATGCAGGGCGGCGCGGTCGGCAAGGTCGTCGAGAGCCGCTCGCCCGACCTCGCGGAAGGCGAGACCGTCTTCCACATGCCCGGCTGGCGCGAGCAGGCGGCGGGCCCGGCGGAGCGCGTTCAACAAGGTGCCGCCGATCCCGGTCGAGGACCATCAGTGGCTCGGCAATCTCGGCCTCACCGGCGCCACCGCCTATTTCGGGCTGCTCCGGGTCGCCGAGGCGAAGGAGGGCGACATCGTCTTCGTCTCGGCCGCGGCGGGCGCGGTCGGCTCGGCGGTGGTGCAGATCGCCAAGGCGAAGGGCATGACCGTGATCGGCTCGGCCGGCGGCGCCGACAAGTGCGCCTGGGTGCGCGAGCTCGGCGCCGACGCGGCGATCGACTACAAGGCGGGGCCGATCGTGAAGCAGCTGATGGAGGCCGCGCCGAAGGGGATCGACGTCTATTTCGACAATGTCGGCGGCGACCATCTCGACGCCGCCTTCGCCGCCGCGCGCCAGAACGCCCGCTTCGCGATCTGCGGGATGATCGAGGATTACAACACCGGCTCCAGCCACGCCTTCCGCTACATCATGCGGATCATCGCCGCGCGGATCATGCTGAAGGGCTTCATCTACACCGATTATCTGCCCGAGATGGCCGATTTCTACCGCGACATGGGCGGCTGGATCGCGGCCGGGCAAGGTGAAATCGCGCGAGACGGTCCGCGACGGCATCGAGGCCGCGCCCCAGGCCTTCCTCGACCTGTTCAGCGGCGGCAATACCGGCAAGATGCTGGTCCAGCTCTAGGCAAGCGCTTTCGCTCGCTTGCCGATCCGCTCGAGGTCCTCGACGAAGCGGGCATATTCCGCCTCCTTGTCGTCGCGGACGCGCAGCAGGAAGCTCGGGTGGACGGTCACCCAGGCCTCGCCGGCCGTCGGGCAAGCGCGTGGCCGCGGCCGCGCAGGCTGGAGATCGTCACCGCCTTGCCGAACAAGGAGCGCGCCGCGGTGGCGCCGAGCGCGACGGTGAGCGGCGGCCGGACCAGCGCCAGCTCCTGCTCGAGCCACCAGCGGCAGGCGGCGATCTCGCCGCCGTCGGGCTTGTCGTGGATGCGGCGCTTGCCGCGCCGCTCGAACTTGAAATGCTTGACCGCGTTGGTGACGTAGGTGCGTGCCGCGGTCGACGCCGGCATCGGCGAGCGCCCGGTCGAACAATTGCCCGGCCGGCCCGACGAACGGCCGGCCGGCGAGATCCTCCTGGTCGCCGGGCTGCTCGCCGACGAACAGGATCCGCGCGTCGAGCGGACCTTCGCCGAACACCGTCTGGGTGGCGCATTTGTAGAGATGGCAGCGGGTGCAGCGCATCGCCTCGGCGCGCACCGCCTCCCAGCTCTTCTCCGCATTGTCGCCGAGCTTCGCCGCCGATGCCGCGACCATCGCGCTCTCCCGCGCCTGCGCGCCCTTGACCAGCTCCGGCACCAACGCGGTTTCGGGCATGTTTTTCCAATATTTGCTCGGCATCTCCTTGAGCATCGCGCCGGTCTTCACCCGCGCCGGGTTGAAGATCGAGGCATAATAGGTCTTCCAGACCTCCTCGACCGGATCGCCGGCGGGCGCGTCGGCCTTTGCCGCGCCGGGCCCTCGCAGAGCGTCTCGCCGTCCCAGTGGATCGAGAGCTCGGGGGTCAGGATCGACCAGCGCATCGAGGCGAAGCGGCGGACGAAGAAGCCGGCATTGGCGCGGACGATATGGTGCGTCGGGCTCGAACCAGGCGACGTAGCGCGGCCCCTCCCCGTCCTCGACCTCGCGGAAGCGCAGGAAGGCGCGCATCTTGTGCATGTCGCGCCGCACCTCCTTTGCCATCGCCTGAGCCGGCGAAGCAGCGGATCGGCCTCGTCCTCCATCGCGCGGGGATCGCCCGCGCAGGCGCGCGAGCAAGGCGTAGAGCAAGGCGAAGCGCTCGGGATCGGCATGGCAGATCGCATTGCGGGCGAGGTCGAGGAAGGCGCGGGGCACGGGGAAGGGGACGGCGTCGGGCGTCTCCATCGCCGCCTCGTCGCCGAACAGGTCCTGCGGCGCGCCGCCGGCCTGCCAGAGCAGCTCCGAGGGCGGCACGCGGGCACGCGCCAGCGAACGGGCGGCGTCGCGCCAGCCGTCGAAATCGTCCTCGGCGAGCAGGGTGACGACGCGCATCCGAAGGCTCAAGCCGCGAACAGCTCCAGCTGTTCCGTCCGCGCGGGGGCGAGCAAGGCGTCGGCCAGGGCGACCGGCCGCCAGTCCCCGGCGATCAGGAACGGGCGGACCTTGCGAATGGAAAGCGGTCAGCCGGGCGACGTCGGCGAGCCGAAGGTGGCGAAAGTGGCGCGCGGCGAGGATGCGGTCCACCGCCCGCACGCCGAGACCGGGGATGCGCAGCAGCGCCTCGCGCGGGGCGCGATTGACGTCGAGCGGGAAGAAATCCGCGGTTTTTCAGGGCCCAGGCGAGCTTGGGATCGATGTCGAGCGGAAGCTGGCCGTCGTCGGCGCAAGCCGCCACTTCCATCGCCGAATAGCCGTAGAAGCGCATCATCCAGTCGGCCTGGTAGAGCCGGTGCTCGCGCATCAGCGGCGGGCGGACCAGCGGCAGCACGGCCGAAGCGTCGGGGATCGGCGAGAAGGCCGAATAATAGACCCGGCGCAGGCGATGGCGGTCGTAGAGCGCCGCGGCGCGGCTGACGATCGCGGCGTCGGTCGCGGCGTCGGCGCCGACGATCATCTGCGTCGACTGGCCCGCCGGCGCATAGGCCGGCGCGGACCTGTACCGCGCCGCGGCGTCATGGCCGTCCTCGATCGCCGCCCTCATCTCCTTCATCGCCTGCTCGATCCGGCTGCCGTCCTTTTCCGGCGCGAGCCGGGCGAGGCCCGCCGCGGTGGGCAGCTCGACGTTGATCGAGACGCGGTCGGCATGGAGCCCCGCCCGCCGGACCAATTCCGGATCGGCGTCGGGAATGGTCTTCAGGTGGATATAGCCGCGGAAGTCGTGCTCCTCGCGCAAGGAGCGCGCGACCTCGACGATCCGCTCCATCGTGTAGTCCGGCGAGCGGATGATCCCGGAGGAGAGGAACAGCCCCTCGATATAGTTGCGCCGGTAGAAGGCGAGGGTGAGCCGGACCACCTCCTTCACGGTGAAGCGGGCGCGGCGGACGTTGGAGCTCTTCCGGTTGATGCAATAATGGCAATCGAAGATGCAGGCGTTGGTCAGCAGGATCTTCAGCAGGCTGATGCAGCGACCGTCCGGCGCATAGGCATGGCAGATGCCCATTCCTTCGGTCGAGCCGATCCCCTTGCCGCCCAGGCTGTCGCGCGGCTTCGTTCCGGAAGAGGCGCAGGACGCGTCATATTTGGCGGCGTCGGCGAGAATGCCGAGCTTTTGCCGCATGTCGAGATGAGCCATGCGTTCGCCATATGTTCCTGCGATGCGGCTGTCGAGTCACCGCCGGCTCAGGCGAAGGTCTCGTCGTGGATGGCGTAGCTTTGCGCGCGAGCGGTGCGGCGCAGGATCGTGATCAGGACCAGCGAGAGCGGCACGTTGAGCACCGAGGCGACGAAGTCGATCCACATGGCGGCCTCGAAGGTCTCCGGATTGCTGAGCCGGAAAGCGATGTTGCCGAGGATGTTGGTGACCAGCCATAGGCCCCACCACCAGCCGAGCAGGCCGGGCGCCGGCTCGCCGTGCCAATTGCCCCTGAAGTGGCTGGCCAGCCAGATTTCGCGCATGCCCTGATAGGGCCGCACCAGGTTCATGATCGGCACGAAATACCAGCCCACCGCCCAGCCGGGCGTGATCGTCATTTCGTCGCTGATCGCATGGGCGTTGGCGCTGGCCCGATAGGTCCACATGCCGACAGCGACGACGCACACGATCAGCAGGAGGAGACTCGCCATGGCGAGGACGTCCGAAACCCGCAATATGCCGTCATCCAAATAGCCCGGCCAGGTCCACAGCTCGTAGAGCAGGGCGAGGCCGCGCAGCAGCTCCAGCGCCATGTAGAGCGCAAGGCACACTACGGCGACCATGGTGATCCGCGCCGGATCCTTGAATTGATACATGAAATTCTCCCCCGAGGAAGCAAACCTAAGCGGCGGGCGGCCGCCGAGTCCAGACCCCGCTGCATCCCTTCGCGGCATCGCTCGTTGGTGGCGCGAGGAGAATTCGCGATGACCGCCACGCTCGAAAAATGGGAAGTCATGCCGCACCAGGCGCCGGTCCGGGTGACCGACGACATCCTGACCGTCGTCGGCGAGATCGCCATGCCGCTGATGACGCTGCCGCGGCGGATGACGGTGGTGCGGCTCGCGGGCCGGCGGCTCGTCGTCTTCAGCGCGATCGCGCTCGGCGAGTTGGAGATGGACCGGCTCGAGCAATTCGGCACGCCGGCCTTCCTGATCGTGCCCAACGACCACCACCGGATGGACGCGAAGGTCTGGAAGGAGCGCTATCCGGCGATGCGGGTGATCGCGCCGCCGGGCGCGCGCGAGGCGGTCGCCAAGGCGGTGCCGGTCGACGCCACCGCCGCCGATTTCGGCGACCCTTCGGTGCGGCTGGTGATCGTGCCGGGCACCGGCGAGCGCGAGGCGGCGCTGGAGGTGCGGCGGCCGGGCGGGCTGACCCTGGTGGTCAACGACGTGATCGGCAACATCCGCGATGCGCACGGCTTCGGCGGCTGGCTGTTGAAGCGGATGGGCTTCGCCGGCGAGGAGCCGCACGTGCCGGGGCCGGTCAAGTTCGCCATGGTCGAGGACAAGAAGGCGCTGCGCGCCCAGTTCCTCGCCTGGGCGAACGATGCGGCGCTGCGCCGCATCCTGGTCTCGCACGGCGACCCGATCGAGGAGGACCCGCAGGGCGCGCTGAAGGCGCTGGCGGCGGCGCTCGCTTAGGTCCCGAGTGCGGACCCTAGGGCGGCCGGTGATCTCGATCGAGCATCACGCGCCGGGCGCTTGCGGACTCTCCTCTTGCTTGTCGAGCTCGGCGATCCGCTTCAGCGGCGGCGACAGGCGCAAGGTTATGAACGTAACGATCGCGAGCATCACCGCGACGTCATAGGCGCCGATTCCCGCGGAGACTCCGATCGCGCCGGTCGCCCACAGGCTCGCCGCGGTGGCGGTGCCGGTCACCGAACTCTGCTTGCGCAGGATCGCGCCGCCGCCGATGAAGCCCATGCCCACGATCAGACCTTCGATGATGCGTGCCATCGCGTCCGGATGATCCGCGGCCATCCCTTCGGCGGCCTGGACGAAGCCGCAGCAGGCGAGCGCGACCAGCGGGAACGTGCGGAGCCCGGCGCTGCGCTCCTCCTTCTCGCGGTCCCAGCCGATCGGGAAGGCAAGCATATAGGCCACCGCCATCGCGATTGCGTGCGGGACGATGTTGAAGCCGTTGGGGCCGAACATCTCGCTCATGCAACGACAACCCGGCAGCGCTCATTTGGCTCCGGGGCCGGTGGCTCCAGGCTCAGCCCGCCGCGGGCAGCGTGCAGAGATCGACCCAGCGCTCGCCGACCAGATCGAAGAGGCGGGCGGGGGTCACCTCGACCGAGGTGTTGAGCGAGCCGGCGGCCGGATAGACGAGGTCGAAGGCCCTCAGCGATTCGTCGAGATAGACCGGCAGCGGCGTCGCCAGGCCGAACGGGCAGACGCCGCCGACCGGGTGGCCGGTCAGCGCGACGATCTCCTCAGGCCCCAGCATGCGCGGCCGGGCGCCGAACTCGGCCTTCGACTTGCCGTTGTCGAGCCGGGCGTCGCCGCGCGCGATCAGCAGGAAGGTCAGCGCGCCGGCGCGCACCGCCAGCGTCTTGGCGATCCGGCCGGGCTCGACGCCGAGCGCCTCGGCCGCCGTCGCCACCGTCGCGGTGCTTTCCGCGACCTCGATCAGCCTCAGCTCCGGCGCGTTCGCCGCCAGCCAGGCGCGGACGGATGCAAGGCTCATCGGGGCGGGCCTAGCGGAATCGGCCGGGCTGGGCCACTGTGCGGCCATGGGCACGCCGATCCGCGTCGTGAACGCCTTCTATGCGGCGCTGTTCATCGTCGCGGCACTGGCCACGTTCTGGCTGGTCGTCTCCAACGCGGGGTTGGATCCGTGGCTGGCGGCGCCCTGGCTGCCCCTCGCCTGGCTGGCGCTCACCGTGCTGCCGGCGGCCCTGTGCTTCGCCAATCTGCGCGGCGCGAGGCGGCCGTGGCGGGCAGCGGCCAACGTCGCCGCCTTGCTCGCCGCCGGCGCCTGGCTGCTGTCCGCCGAGGAGGCGATGCGCTGGCTGGGCGGCGTCGCGGCGGTGCCGTTCGCGGTTACCTTGCTGGGGTGGCGGGCGGGCCGTGCGCAGCCGCCGGGAGCCTCCGCCCACTGATCGCCGGCGCGCCGATGTGCTTAAGCGTTTCTTAACTCGGCTGCCGTAATCGCCGTAGCGCGTTCACCGGCTGCATTAACCATCCCGTTGAATCGCAACGCGAATCCGCCCGCGGCGGGGCGCGCCGACGATGCAAGAGGATTGAGCGATGCTTTCCATCTCCCGCGCCGGAGCCGTTGCGGCCGCAACCGCCCTCGCCGCGCTTGCCGCGCCCGGGCCGGCGCTGGCGGCGACCGCGAGCTCGACGATGAGCGTCACCGCCACCGTCACCGCCAATTGCACCGTCTCGACCAGCGCGCTCGCCTTCGGCAGCGTCAACACCATTTCCGGCTCGAACGTCGACAGCACCGGCGGCCTGTCGATCACCTGCACCAACGGCACCGCCTGGTCGGCGGCGGCCGGCGTCGGCGCGGGCTCGGGCGCCAGCTACGCCAACCGGCGGATGACCTCGGGCGCCAACTTGCTCAACTACAACATCTACACCACCGCCGCCCGCACCACCGTCTGGGGCAACGGTACCGCGGGCACCTCGGCGATCGCCGGCACCGGCAGCGGCACGCTGCAGTCGGTCACCGTCTACGGACGGGTCGGCTCGGGCCAGACCTCGGTTCCGGCCGGCGCCTATGCGGACACGGTCGCGGTCACCGTCACCTACTGAGCGAAAGGTCGTCCTTAAGCCATTCTTAAAGGATTTACCGTATTTACCGCAGAGCGCGGGAGGGGAGTTTCCGACCCGCTCGACCAGAAGCTGGAAGCCGCCGCGCGGCGCGCTTCCATCGGGAGTGAGAAGGACCAGAAATGAAGACCATCAGCTCCGGGGCGCTTGCCACCGGAACGGCCCTCGTTGCGGCCATGACCTGCCTGCCGGCGTCCGCTCTTGCGGCGACCGTCAGCGCCAACCTCAACACCAGCGCGACGGTGACCGCCAATTGCACGGTCTCGACCAGCGCGCTCGCCTTCGGCAACGTCGACACGATCTCGGGATCGAACGTCGACGGCACCGGCGGCCTCTCCGTCACCTGCACCAACGGCACCTCCTGGGCCGCTTCGGCGGGCGTCGGCGCCGGCTCGGGCGCGAGCTTCGCCAGCCGCCGCATGACCGGCGGCGCCAATTTGCTCAACTACAACCTCTATACGTCGAGCGGCTACACCACGGTGTGGGGCGACGGCACCGGCAGCACCGCCACGATCGGCGGCACCGGCACCGGCTCGGCGCAGGCCGTCACCGTCTACGGGCGGGTCGGCTCGGGCCAGACCACCGTTCCCAGCGGCGCCTATGCCGACACGGTGGCCGTGACCGTCACCTACTGAGACAGCGACGGGCCAGATGATGCGGCGCACCTTCCCCCTTGCCGCTTGCGCGGCCCTGATGCTGACGGCGGCGGCCGGCCTCCCTCCGGCCGCCGCCGGGACTCTCCAGGTCAATCCCGTGCTCGTCGAGATCGGCGCGGCGCGCCGGACCGGATCGGTCACGGTGCGCAACGTCGAGGACGTGCCGGTCACGATCCGCGCCTATCCCCTGCTCTGGCGGCAGGACGACGGCGAGGACCATTATGATCCGAGCGACGCGGTGATCGTGTCGCCGCCGGTGTTCACCATTCCGCCGGGCGGCACCCAGATCGTGCGCGTCGGCCTCCGGCGCCCGTCGACGGCGCCGCAGCCCTACCGGCTGATGATCGAGGAAGTGCCGGAAGCCAATCCGGGCGCCGGCATCCGCGTCGCCCTCCGGCTCAACCTTCCGCTTTATTCGGGGCTCGCACAGGGCGCGCCCGGCGAGCTGCGGTGGAGCGCCTCCCGCCAGGCCGACGGCCGCTGGACGGTCGAGGCCCGCAACGCCGGCGCCGGCTGGGTCCGCGTCGATGCGGCGATCGCCCAGGCGGCGACCGGCATACGTTACGAAGATGGCTTCGCGTTCGGCACGGTTCTGCCCGGCGCGGCGCGGCGCTGGCTGATCGGCGCCGCCCCGCACGTCGCCGACCGCGCCCGGTTCCAGCAGATTTCAGGATCCGGGGCCAATGCGGCGGCCGTCTCGCCTCCCTCTCCCCGCTAGGCGCGGCCTGCTCGCGGCGCTGCTGCTGTCCGGCGCGACGATCGTGTCGGGCGAAGCCGCGATCGCGGCCTCGGCCGAGGCGGCGCTCGAGCCCGCCCTGCTCGAGGTGACGGTGAACGGCCAGCGCGGCACCGAGCCGGCGGCGTTCCTGCGCGGCCCGTCCGGCGGCCTCTATGTCAGCGCCTCCTTCCTGCGCGCCTGGCGGATCCGTCCGCCCGCGGTGCCGCCGGTCCGCCACGAGGGCGAGGCCTATTATCCCGCCTCCGCGATGCCGATGCTCCGCCTCGCCGTCGACCAGGCGGCGCAGAGCGTCGCGATCGACGCGGAGGCCGGCGCCTTCGAGGGCCAGAGCGAGTCCCTCGACTCCGAAGACCTGATGGAGATGACGCCGCCGGCGAGCGGCGCCTGGCTCGGCTACGACCTGTTCGTCGAGCATGTCCGCGGCGACACCAGCCTGGCCGGCGCGTTCGAGGCCGGCCTCTTCACCCGCCACGGCGCGGGCCTCACCAGCTTTATCGCCTCGGCCGGAGGCGGCGAGACGCAGGTTACGCGTCTGGAAACGACTTGGACCATCGACCGGCCAAATCAGATGAGCAGCATCCGGATCGGCGATTCGATCTCCTCCGCCGGCCCGGGTGCGGCGCCGGTGCGCTTCGGCGGCGTGCGATATGCCCGCAACTTCGCGGTCCGGCCCGGCTATCTCACCATGCCGCTGCCGGTGGCGAGCGGCAGCGCGGCGGTGCCCTCGGTGGTCGACGTCTATGTCAACAACACGCTGCAGGGCCAGCAGCCGGTGCAGCCGGGGCCGTTCGAGCTGAGCAGCATCCCGGTCCCCTCGGGCGGCGGCACCGTGCAGCTGGTGATGCGCGACCTCCTGGGCCGCGAGATCCTGACCGAGCAGAGCTATTACGCCTCGGCGCAGCTGCTCCGCGCGGGGCTGCACGATTTCTCCTACGAAGCCGGCTTCCTGCGCGAGCGGTTCGGCCGCAGGAGCAACCAGTACGGTTCGTTCTTCGTGTCGACGACTCACCGATACGGACTTTCCAACGCGATCACGGGGGAAGCGACCGCGCAGGTCAGCGAAGCGCGCCAGATGGCCGGCGTGGCGGCCACCGCGATCGCCTCCGACGTCGGGCAGATCGGCGCGTCGGCGGCGGTCAGCAATTCGCCGCGCGGCACCGGCTTTCGCGCCGCCGCCTCGTTCGAGCGGCGCGCCTCAGACCTGTCGTTCGGCGCCCTCGCAGACTATGCCAGCGCCGCTTATTCGGTGCTCGGCGTCCCGGACGGCGCGCCGCCGCCGCGCTTCACCGCCCAGGCCTTCGCCGACATGCCGCTGCCAAGGGGCGGGATCGGCGTCAATTTCGTCCACCGCTCGCTGCGCTCCGACCCGAGCGAGACGGTCGCCGGCCTGTTCGGCACGGTCCGGATCAGCGCGGGCGCGCAGCTGCAGCTCTATGCCCGCCACACCGTGATCGGCGAGTCCCGCACCAGCTTCGGCGCCCATCTCTCGATCGGCCTCGGCGGGCGGCGCAGCGCTTCGGCGAGCGTCGATTCGAGCCGCGGCGGCACCGCCGGCTATCTGTCCTTCCAGGCCGATCCGCCGGCCGGGCCGGGCGACGGCTTCCGCGCGACCGCGCGGCTCGGCGAGGCGAGCGGCGCCGAAGCGACCTACGTTCGCAATCTCGCCAGCGCCACCTTGACCGCCCAGGCGAGCTACGCCCGCGGCGATGCCGGGGTGCGGCTCTCCGCCGCCGGCGCGATCGGCTGGATGGGCGGCCGCGCCTTCGCCTCGCGCAGCCTGGGCGAGAGCTTCGCGACGGTGAAGCTGGAGGGCTTTCCCGGCGTCCACGTCTATGCCGACAACCAGCCGGTGGGGGTCACCGACGGCGACGGCTTCATCGTCATCCCGGGACTGAGGCCGTTCGAGCGCAACACCATCCGCATCGAGCAGGCGGATCTGCCGCTCGACGTCACCCTCGCCAGCGAGGAAGTCGCGGTCCGGCCCTTCGCCCGCGCCGGCACCATCGTCCGCTTCGCCGCGCATCGCGAGCGGGGCGCGGTGCTGCGCGTCCGGCTCGAGGACGGCAGCGACCTTCCGGCCGGCGCGACGGTGCGGATCGAGGGCCGGGCCGAAGCCCATGTGGCGGTGTCGGGCGGCGAGGTCTATGTGCCGGGTCTCGCCGGCGAGGCGGTGCTGCGCGCCAGCTGGGCGGACGGGGCCTGCCGGTTCCAGGCGAGCGTGCCCGAGGGCGAGGATCCGCAGCCGCGGATCGAGGGCCTCGTGTGCAGGAGGATCAGCGACTATGCCGCCCGTTAGCCGCCGCCTCTTCCTCGCCGCCGCGCTGCTCGCCGCGCCCTGCGCGCTGGCGCCGGCCGCGGCCTGCACGATCAGCTCCGCCGGCGTCGCCTTCGGCGCCTACAATCCGCAGGCGACCGGCCACGACAACAGCACCGGCACGGTCAGCGTCGCCTGCGCCCCGTCGGTGATGGCGCCGATCGTCGCGCTCAGCACCGGCGTCTCCGGCACCTATGCGAACCGGACGCTGATCGGCGGCGCCTTCACGCTCAACTACAATCTCTATTCGAACAGCGGCCGCACCACCGTCTGGGGCGACGGCACCGGCGGCTCGGTGACCGTGACCTTGAGCGGCGGCTCGGTTTCCGGCGGCGTCCGCAACTTCTCCCGCACCATCTACGGCCGCATCCCGCGCCTCCAGAATGTCGGGGCGGGCAGCTACAGCGACACGATCACGCTGACCGTGACCTTCTAGGCCCCTCCCCTTGATGGGAAGGGGTTTGGGGTGGGGTGAATGCTGATGCGGGCCTGAGCCTTTCCGGCAAGTCCACCCCCACCCAAACCCTCCCCCATCAAGGGGAGGGCTTCCGGAGCTAGGCGGGCTCGGCCACCTCGCCGGCGAGCGCCGCCTCGATCGTGGCGATGTCGATCTTCTGCATCGTCATCATCGCGTCCATTGCCCGCTTGGCGGCGGCGCGGTCGGGATCGTCCATCGCCTCGAGCAGGACGCGCGGGGTGATTTGCCAGGAGAAGCCCCAGCGGTCCTTGCACCAGCCGCACGCGCTCTCGGCGCCGCCATTTTGGGTGATCGCGTTCCAGTAGCGGTCGGTCTCCTCCTGGTCCTCGGTCACGACCATGAAGCTCACCGCTTCGTTCGGCTTGAAGTTCGGGCCGCCGTTCAGGCCGACGAAGGCCTGGCCGAGCACGGTGAACTCGACGGTCAGCTCGTTCCCCTGCTCGCCGCCCGGATAGTCGGAGGCCGCGTCATGGGCCGGGCCGACATGGCTGTCCGGGAAGGTCGCGGCGTAGAATTCGGCCGCCTCGCGGGCCTTGCCATGGTCGAACCACAGGCAGGTGACGATCTTGTTGCCGGTCATTTCTTCTCTCCTCACCGGGTCTGGGAAATCAGCGCGAAATGCGCGCCCTCGGGATCGACGGCCTGCAGCACCCAGGAGCCGCCGGGCACCTCCATCGGGCCCATGATCAGCGATCCGCCATTGGCCTTGATCCGCTCCACGGCGGCGTCGATCCCATCGACATTGACATAGAAGGTCCAGGCCGAAACGGGCACGTTCGCCGGCTTGTCCATCATCCCGCCGGACTGGTCGCCGTCCTTGCCGAAGATGCGGTATTTGCCCATCGGGCCCATATCCATCTCGGTCACGGTCTTCCAGCCGAACTGGCCGGAATAGAAGGCGAAGGCGGCCTCCTCGCCGCTGCTCGAATAAAGCTCGCGCCAGCCGACGGTGCCGGGCGTGCCCGGTGCGGGTTCGGGCGGGGGCCCGTCGCCGTCGCGGGCGCGCGGCGTCAGCAGGTAGAAGACCGCGCCGCCCGGATCGGCGACCAGGGCGAAGCGGCCGACATTGGGGATGTCGCCCGGCTGCATCAGGATGCGGCCGCCGGCGGCCTCGATCTCCTTCGCCTTGGCGTCGGTGTCCGGGACATGGATATAGCCGAGCCAGCCGGGACGGGCGCCGCCGGCGCGCATGTCGTCGGTCAGCTGAAAGATGCCGCCGACGCCGCAGCCGGCTGCGGAGAGGATCGTGTAGCGCATGTCGGGCTGCTCGGCGTCCGCCGCCGTCCAGCCGACGACCCTGGTGTAGAAATCGATCGCGGCGTCCTGGTCGCCGGTCATCAGCTCGTACCAGAAGAAGCGGCCTTCGGTGTCCGGCGCCGCCTCGGTCTCGGCCGGGGCGTCGGTGGCGAGGTCGGTCATGGCATCATCCTTGGGTTGGATGGCGGAGGCCGCCGGGGGCCGCGGCCTCCGCCGAGGGCGCTCAGGCGAGCTCGCGCTCCGCCGCCCTGGCGGATGCGGTGTCGACGATCGGCGCGAAGCCGCCCCAGAACATGCGCATCCCGTCGAACGGCATATTGTCCTTGTCGGGCTGCATGTCCGGGTCCTTCATCATCTTCTCCCATGCGGCGTCCCGGGTGGCCTTGTCCGGCCACTCGATCCACGAGAAGACGACGCTCTCGCCCGGCTCGGCCTTCACCGCCTTCTTGAAGTCGGTGACCTTGCCGTCGCGCAGGTCGTTGCCCCAGGCCTCGACGACGCGGACCGCGCCATATTCCTTGAACTTGCCCGCGGCCTTGGCGGCCATGTCGTGATAGGCTTGGCGCTTGCCTTCGGGCACGGGGAGGATGAAGCCGTCGATATAGTTCGAGGCGCCGTCGGCCCGCTCGTCGAGGAACGGCTCGAAGCCGCTGAAGATCATGCGCTGGCCGTCGAACGGCATCTCGCCGAGCTCCTTGAACCTCGGATCGCTCATCATCTTGTCGTTGGCCGCGTCGCGGGTGGCCCGGTCCGGATATTCGAACCAGGAGAAGACGACGGTCTCGTCGTCCTTCGCCTGCACCGCGCCGTAGAAATCGGTCACCTTGCCGCGCTGGACGTCGTCGCCCCAGGCTTCGACATGGCGCCGGACGCCGATATCCTTGAAAATCGGCGCCGCCCCGGCGGCATGCTTGCGATAGGCGTCCTTGTTGGCGGTCGGCACTGCCACCACAAATCCTTCAACATAGGTCATCGTCTCTCTCCTCGAGTCTGTCGTGGTGCCCGGATACACCCCGGGACTGATCCAAGTGAACCTCGGCGGGGTCGTTCGGACGCGTGAAGCGACCGCCTCGCCGAGACGGCCTAGGCCGCGGCCGGCTCGGTCGAGCCGCATTGCGCGTCCCTGGCGGCCTCCCGCAGCTCGTCCGCGCTCATCACCGTATCGCGCAGCGGATGCGCGATCGACCAGCTGTGGCCGAACGGATCCTTCACCTGGCCGTAGCGGTCGCCCCAGAAGGCGTCGTGCGCCGCCATGGTGACGGTGGCGCCCGCCGCCTCGGCCCGCGCGATGGCGGCGTCGGCGTCGGGCACGTTGAGGTGCAGGGTCACCGGCGTCCCGCCCAGGGCCAGCGGCGAAAGCAGGCCCCAGTCCCTGTTCTCGTCGACCAGCATCACCATCGCGCCGTCGATCGCGATCGCGGCGTGCATCAGCTTGCCGTTCTCGCCCGGCATGCGGATCAGCTCCTCGGCACCGAAGGCGGCCTTGTAGAAGTCGATCGCATCGGCGGCGCCGGCGCAGACAAGATGCGGCGTCAAAGTCGGGGTAGCGTTGGGGATCTCGGGCATCGCTGCTCTCCTCGTGTGGCGGGTTGTCAGGCGGTCGCCGCTTCCGGCTGCGCCGTGGCGGCGGTGAAGGCCTCGAGGTCCATGTACATCGGCTCCCAGATATGGCCGTCCGGGTCCTCGAAGCTGCGCGAATACATGAAGCCGTAATCCTGGCGCTCGCGGGGCTCGCGGCCGCCGGCGGCGAGCGCCTTTTCGGTGATCTCGTCGACCGCCTCGCGGCTGTCGGCGGAGATGCAGATCAAGACCTCGCTGGTCTGATGCGCGTCGGCGATCCTTTTCGGGGTGAACTGGCTGAACTTGTCGTGGGTGAGCAGCATCACGTGGATGGTCTCGGAAAAGACCATGCAGGCAGCCGTCTCGTCGGTGAACTGCGGATTGTTCACCGCGCCGATCGCCTCGTAGAAGGCCTTGGCGGCGGCGAGGTCGGCGACGGGCAGGTTCACGAAAATCAGCTTCGACATTGCTCCACTCCTTCGAATCGGCGCTTCCTGCGAATCGGGATTTGACGCTGATGCCCGCTTCAGTTATAAAAAGCAACCATGGAGTTAGGAAAAATAACTGATTCGGGAAACGGCCCGTCGCGGCGCCGCTATGACGACGCCTGCGGCACCGCCCATGCGCTCGATCTGATCGGCGAGCGCTGGGCGCTGCTGGTGCTTCGCGAGCTTATGCTCGGTCCGAAACGATTCCGTGACATCCGCGCCGATTTGCCCGGGATCAGCGCGAACACGCTCACCCAGCGGCTGGAGGGGCTGGAGGCGGTCGGGCTGGTCGTGCGGCGGCGGCTGCCGCCGCCTGCCTCCGCGCAGGTCTACGAACTTACCGAGTGGGGCTATGAGGCCGAGCCGATCATCCAGACCATGGGCCGCTGGGCGACCCGATCGCCCGCGCACGACCCGACCATGCCGCTCTCCGCCACCTCGCTGATGCTGTCCTTCCGGACGATGGGCGATCCTGAGCGGATGCAGGGGCTCAACGCCCGGATCGGCTTTGCGATCGGGGAGGAGACCTTTCTGCTCCGGCTGGCGGACGGCCGGATGAATGTGGAACGCGGCCCCATCGAGGGTGCCGACCTCGCCTTCATCGGCGCGGCCCCGGCGATCGCCGGCGCCGTCTATGGCGGCGTGCCGCTCGAGGCGCTCGAGGCGGAGGGCGCGCTCCGCCTCGAAGGCGACCGCGCCCTCGCCCAGCGCTTCACCACCCTGTTCCCGCTGCCGCCCAAGGCCTTTTGAGAGAGAGGGGCGAAGCAGCCCGCAAAGCCGCTCCGCTCCCCGTCCTTCAGAAGCCGATCCGTCCGGACGGCTCGGGCTTGGCCCGCGCCTCGGCCTCGAGCAGCGCGAGGATCTCGTCGGATCCCGCCGCTTCGCGATAGCGAAGCTGCCGCGCGACCACGGCGAAGTCGCCGGGGGTGAGCCCCGACACCCGCGCCAGGCCGGCCGGCGCGGCGCCGCCGAAGAAGCGCTCGAACGCCCGCGCGGCCCGCGGCGGCGCCAGCGGGGCGAGCGCGACCTTGAAGACGAAGCGCCGGAGCGCCGCCGGGTCGAGCCGCCGGGCATGGTTGGTCGCCGCGATGAACGGCAGCGGGTGCGAGTCCATCCAGGTGAGCATCTCGTTCACCTGGCTGACCTCCCACGAGCGCTGCGCGTCGCTGCGGTCGAAGAGCAGCGAATCGGCCTCGTCGAACAGCAGCACCGAGCCCTGGTCGCGCGCCTCGGCGAAGGCCTCGGCGATCCTGGTCTCGGTCTCGCCGACCCAGCAGGAGAGCAGGTCCGAGGCGCGCTTCACCACCAGCGGGCGGTCGAGCCGGTCCGCCAGATAGGCGGCGAGCGCGGTCTTGCCCGTGCCCGGCGGGCCGGTCAGCAGCAGCGACACGTCCGCCGGCGCCCCCGCGGCGCCGAGCCGCTCCGCCAGCGCCGCGATCGACCGGTCGGCCTCGTAGAGGTCGAGGTCGATCCGGCCCGACGGCGCCGGCAGCAGGGCGCGCCCGCCGCGCAGGCCGAGCACCAGCGAGCGACCGACCGCCTCCGCGTCGGCGCCGCCGCCGCCGGCCAAAGCGGCGGCCCGGAAGGCGGCCCGCGCCACTCCGGCCACGCTCTCCTGGGCGGTCAGCGCCGGGGCGAGGTCGGTCTCGGCCTCGATCCCCTCCGCCGCGGCCACGCGCGCGACGATCCGCGCCCGCGTGCGGGGGTTCGGATAGCCCATCTTGAGGATGTAGCTCATCCGCCGCAGGTGCGCCCCGTCGACCTGGTCGATGGCGTTGCTGGTCCAGATGGTCGGCACCTGGTTGCCCTCGAGCAGGCGGTTGACGAACACCTTGGACGAGGTCAGCCGCTGGCCGCGCCCGGCATAGAGGCTCGCCTCGGCGAACATGTCCTCCATCTCGTCGAACAGCAGCAGCGCGTCGTCGCGCCGCGCGAGCAGCCGCTGCGCGCGCTGGAGCGCCGACAGCCGGTCGGCGCGCGACGGCTCCTCGCCGTCGGGATCGGCCTCGCCGACCGCATAGAGCGAGGCCGAGACCTCCGCCGCCAGCGTCCGCGCCAGCTCGGTCTTGCCGGTGCCGGGCGGGCCGTAGATCAGCACGTTGACGCCGGCCGCGCGGCGACGCAGCGCACCGCCGAGCAGCCGCACCAGCAGCCGCACCGCCTCCGCCTGGTCGGCGAAATCCTCGATGCCCAGCACTGCCGTCTGGCGCAGCCCGGCGAGCGCGTCGATCAGCTCGCCCGGCTCGGTGAGCCCGGCGTCCAGCACCTTGGTGAAGCGCCAGTCGACGCCGACGTCGACGCCGCCGCCATGATTGTCGGTACCGCCCGCGAAGAGCAGGCCGAGCATCACCGGCCCGGAGCGCCGCACGCGCCGCGCCGCCATGCCTGGCTCGGCGCCGGCAAGCCGGCCGGTCAGGGTGAGCAGGTTGGTCCCGCTGCCGTAGAGCCGGCTGCGGAAGGAGGAGAAGCGCGGCATCCGGTCCATCGCCACGACGACGCGAAGCAGCTCCGCCTCGAACGGGTCGAAGGCGAGCAGCTCGGCCACCGCGTCGCAGATCGCGAACATGGCCGGCGCCGGGGCGTCCGTCGCGATCTGGTCGGCGAGCGCCGGCAGCCGCTCCCAGGTGAGCTTCTCACCCCGGCGCGCCTTGCCCTCCGCGAAGGCGATATCGGGCCACAGCCAGTCGCGCTCGTCCGCCGTCCAGTCGAGCAGCGCCAGCGCGGCCCGGCTGGACCGTCCCTTGGTGTCGCGCAGCAAGCGGATCAGCCGCTGCGCCAGAAGCTTTTCGCCCATGACTCACCTGCCGCGGCCGCGCGCGGACATGCTCCGCCCGCGGCCGGTTCTACCGTTGATGGCTGTCTGGTCCCGCCGGTCCGAGGCCCGGCGAAGCGGCTAGCGCTTTGGCGAGCTCCGGACGGAGGCGGGGTGACAGCCGGTTCCGAAATTCGAATCCAGCAATTCATCCTCCGTCGTTTCGGCATGATGCCGAAGGGATGGGGCCGTTACGCCCGCGAACGGATCGTGTCAAGCGGGCGGCCGGTGCCGACGGCCCGGTCGACCGGCGCCGGGGCTTTTTCGACGAAGCGCCATTTGCGCGGGCCGAGGCTATGGCTAGGGTGCGGCGAGAGGGGAGACCTGCCGATGCGCTTCACCATCTTCGCCGCCGCGATGCTTGCCGCCGCGACGCCCGCCGCCGCGGCGCCCGCCGACGATTTCCGCGCCCTGCTGGACGAGCATTACCGCTGGCTGCTGAGCAACGCGCCGACCTATGCGACGGCGCTCGGCGTGCGCGACTATGACGACCGCATCCAGGACCTCTCGCCCGAAACGCGCCAGCGCCAGGTGCGCGAGGCGCAGGCCTTCCTCGCCCGGCTCGAGCGCATTCCGGCCGGCCAGCTCCCGTCCGCCGACCGCGTCACCCATGGTATCCTGCGCCGCTCGCTGGCGGAAACGATCGAGGCGGACCGGTTCGGCCAGCGCGACATGCTGTTCACCACCTATGACGGCTGGCACCAGGGCTTCGCCGGCATGGCCCGCAACCTGCCCTTCCGCACCCGCGCCGACTTCGAAAGCTACCTGACCCGCATCGCGCAATATCCGCGGCTCAACGACCAGGCGCTGGCGATCACCCGCAACGCCGTGCGCGGCCGCTACGTGCTGCCCTGCTCGGTGCTCGGCGGCCACGAACGGACCATTGCCGGCGTGATCGCCGAGGACCCTGCCCAGTCGCGCTTCTACGAGCCGTTCGCCGGCACCCGCCCCGCCGCCATCCCGGAGGCGGAGTGGACGGCGATGCAGGCGCGGGCGCGGCGGATCATCACCGAGCAGCTGAATCCCGCCTATCGCCGCCACCTCGACTTCTACCGGGCCGAATATCTGCCGCATTGCGCGCGCTCGGATTCGCGTGCGCGACCAGCCGAACGGCGCCGCCTACTACGCCTTCCAGGTGCGCCTGCAGACCACCACCGACCTCACCCCGCAGCAGATCCACGACATCGGCCTGCGCGAGGTCGCCCGCATCCGCGCGGAAATGGAGGCGGTCGCCCGCGAGGCAGGCTCGGCGAGCCGCGAGGCCTATATCAGGGAGCTGCGCACCAACCCGCGCTATTACGCCACCGAGCCCGAGCAGCTGATGCGCGAGACCGCGCGCGTGCTAAAGACGATCGACGGGCAGCTGCCCGCTTATTTCGGAACGCTGCCGCGGCTCAGCTACGGCATCCGCGAAATCCCCGCCGAAACCGCCGAGGGCACCACCACCGCCTATTACAATCCCGGCGCGCCGGAGAGCGGCATCGCCGGCACCTATTACGTCAACACCTCCAAGCTCGACCAGCGGCCGCTCTGGGAAGTCCCGGCGCTCAGCCTGCACGAGGCGGTGCCCGGCCACCATCTGCAGATCGCGCTGCAGCAGGAGATGGACATCGTCCCCTTCCGACGGAACTTCGCCTTCTTCACCGCCTTCACCGAAGGCTGGGCGCTCTACACCGAGAGCCTGGGCCGCGACATGGGCCTCTACAACACGCCCGAGCGGCGGATGGGCGAGCTTTCCTACCAGATGTGGCGCGCCACCCGGCTGGTGGTCGATACCGGCATCCACGCCTTCGGCTGGGACAAGGCGCGTGCGATCGCCTTCATGCGCGACAACACCGCGCTCAGCGAGGCCAATATCGAGGCCGAGGTGAACCGCTACATCAGCTGGCCGGGCCAGGCGCTCGGCTACATGATCGGGCGGCTGAAGATCCTGGAGCTCAGGGCGCGGGCGGAGGCGGCGCTCGGCGAGCGCTTCGACGTGCGGCGCTTCCACGACGCGGTGCTGCGCAACGGTTCGGTGCCGCTCGACGTGCTGGAGACCCAGATCGACGAATGGATCGCGGCCGAACGGGCGCGAAGCTGAGGAGGAAGGGGTGCGCAAGCTGATCCTTGCCGCGTTGCTGGCCTTGGCGGCCCCGGCCGCCGCCGCGCCTGCCGACGATTTCCGGGCACTGCTCGCCGACCATTGGGCCTGGTTCCTACGCGAGAACCCGACCTACGCCTCCACCCTCGGCCATTCCGAATATGACGGGCAGATGCCCGACCTCAGCCTCGAGGCGGCCGACCGCCGCGCCGCCGAGGCGCGGGTCTTCCTCGACCGGCTGAACGCGATCCCCGCCGAGAGGATCAGCGAGGCGGACCGGGTCAACCAGGCCATGCTGCGTCGCAACCTGTCCGAGCAGATCGAAGCGAACCGCTTTGGCCAGCGAATGATCCTCTTTTCCAACCGCTGGGGTTGACACCGCGACTTCGCCGACATGGGTGACAATCTGCCCTTCCGCAACCGCGCGGACTATGAGAGCTACCTCACCCGGCTCGAACGATATCCCCGGATGAATCAGGAAGCGCTCCGGATCACCGGCCGTGCGGTGCGCGAGGGCTACAACCTGCCGTGCGACGCGATGCGCGGCTTCGACCAGACGATCATCGGCGGCGTCGTCGACGATCCGGCGCGGTCGCGCTTCTATCAGCCGTTCACTCGGCCGCGACCGGCGGGCGTCGCCGAAACAGACTGGGCGGCGCTGCAGGCGCGGGCGCGGAGGATCATCAGTTCGGTGGTCAATCCCGAATATCGCCGCCACCACCAATTCTACCTCGCCGAGATTGCCCCGCGCTGCCAGCGCGCCCTCGCCGTTTCGGCGCAGCCGGGAGGGCGGGAATTTTACGAATTCCGGATTCGCCAGCAGACCACCACCGACATGTCGGCGCAGGAGATCCACGATCTCGGCCTCAGCGAAGTGGCGCGCATCCGCGCCGAGATGGAGGAGGTCGCCCGGCGCGCGGGCTACCCGAGCCGCGAGGCGTTCATCCGGGAGCTGCGCACCAACCCCGTCCATCATCCGGGCAGCGGCGAGGAACTGATGCGCGAGGTCGCGCGGCTTACCAGACAGATTGACGGCCTGATGCCGACCCTGTTCGGCACCCTGCCGCGGCTTCCCTACACGATCCGGGAGATCCCCGCCGATCTCGCGCCAGGGACG
Source organism: uncultured Alphaproteobacteria bacterium (assembly GCA_963826805.1). Taxonomy (GTDB): domain Bacteria; phylum Pseudomonadota; class Alphaproteobacteria; order Sphingomonadales; family Sphingomonadaceae; genus Allosphingosinicella. The sequence goes on along the minus strand of CAWGYE010000005.1, from coordinate 801,912 downwards.
ACGACGGCCTATTACTCGCTCGGCTCCGGAGCCGCCGGCATCCCCGGCATCTATTGGGTCAACACATCCTTGCTCGATCAGCGGCTGCTGTGGGAGATGCCGGTTCTCACCGTCCACGAGGCGGTGCCCGGGCACCATCATCAGTTCTCCATCCAGCAGGAGCTCGACCTGCCCGAATTCCGCCGCTTCGGCACCTCCGTCACCGCCTTCAGCGAGGGCTGGGGCCTGTACGCGGAGCGGCTCGGCATCGAGATGGGCCTTTACAACACGCCGGCGCGCGACATGGGCCGGCTGAGCTTCGAAATGTGGCGGGCGACGCGGCTGGTGGTCGACACCGGCCTTCACGCCTTCGGCTGGTCGAAGCAGCGCGCCATCCAGTTCATGACCGAGAACACCGCGCTGTCGCCGCACAATATCGAGGCCGAGGTCAACCGCTACATCGCCAATCCCGGCCAGGCGCTCGCCTACAAGATCGGCGAGCTTCGCATCCGCGCGCTGCGCAGCCGGGCGGAGCAGGCGCTGGGCGAGCGGTTCGACCTCCGCCGCTTCCACGACGCGGTGCTCGGCAACGGCGCGGTGCCGCTCGACCTGCTGGAAGCGCAGATCGACGCCTGGATCGCGGCCGAACGGACTCGGAGCTAATTCCGTCATCCTGACGAAAGTCAGGACCCATGAACACGGAGATCCCGGATCGAATCCGGGATGACGTCCCGGGGATCAGCCGAAGCTGAGCCGGCGCTGGGCGGCGCGCCAGATGCGGCCGGCGCGCGCCTTCAGCGTGCGTCGCGCGTTCGAGCGATCGGGGGTGGGCAGCAAGGCGGCGGGCGCCGCCTCGGCCTGCGCCACCTCCTCGGCATAGAGCCGGAGATTGTCAGGACGGCTCGGGCGCACCCGCTCGCGGCCCCGCACGATGTCTTCGGCCGCCTTCAGCGCGCGGACCAGGTCCTCCTCGCTGAACGGCTTCACCAGGCAGCCCAAGGCCAGGTCGGGCATCGGGAAGTCCGGCGCCTTGCCGGTGGTGAACAGGCAGGGAATGCCGAGGTCGCTGAGTTTGGCGGCGACCGCGAAGCCGGTATTGCCGTGGGCGAGCTGGAGGTCGACCAGCGCCAGGTCGGGGCGCCGCTCGGCGACCGCGGCGAGTGCGCCGACCCTGTCCTCGGCAAGCGCGGTGACGCTGTACAAGGGATTGAGCTCGACCAGATGTTTGAGCGTCTGGGCGAACAACGGTTCGTCCTCGACGATCAGGATGCTCAGCATTTCGCGGCCCTTCCCCGCAACCGGCTCGATTCTTTACCGAAATGGCGGAGAAGGGAATCCCGTACCCGCACGATTTGCGGTGAGCGACTCTCCCGGAGCGGCGAAGCGACTAAATCTGCATCAATCCTTCGATCACGGTGATGCATTTGCCGCCCAGGATGATGCGGTTGCCGGCGACCCGGCAGCGCACGAGCCCGCCCCGGCGGCTGGCCTGGAAGGCGGTGAAGCTCTCCCGGCCGAGCCTTTCGGCCCAGAACGGCGCCAGCGCGGCATGGGCCGAGCCGGTGACCGGATCCTCGTCCACGCCCCAGGCGGGGACGAAAACCCGGCTGACCACGTCATGTTCATCGCCTGGGGCGGTGACGATCACCATCAGGTCGACCTCCCGCAGCCGGCTCATGTCGGGCCTGCAGGCCCGGACGTCGGCTTCGCTGTCCAGATGCACGATGGCGGTGGATTCGGCGCCTTCATAGGACAGGAAGAGCTGCCCGCCCGGCGTTCCGAGCAGCTCGAGCAAGGCGGGGTCGTCGTGCGCGCGGACCAGCGTCCGGGGCAGGTCGAGCGCAAGCGCATCGCCGTCGCGGCGGACGGTCAGGAGTCCCGCCTTGCGGGTGCGGAAGCGGATCTCCTCGCCCTCGATGAGGACATGGCCGCTGGCCAGGGTGGCGTGGCCGCACAAGGCGACCTCGGCGGTCGGGGTGAACCAACGCAGCTCGTAATCCGCTTCGCTGTCCGGCACCGGGATCGTGAAGGCGGTCTCGCTGAGATTGTTCTCCATGGCGATCGCCTGCAGCGTCGCGTCCGGCAGCCATTCCTGCAGCGGCATCACCGCGGCCGGATTGCCGGTGAAGGGGCGGTCGGCGAAGGCGTCGACCTGGACGATGCGGAGCTCCATCTTTTTTCTCCTCATAAGCCCTCCCCTTGATGGGGGAGGGTTGGGTGGGGGTGGACTCCCGGGACCGGGCCCTGCGTCGACTTCCACCCCACCCCCGTCCCCTCCCCATCAAGGGGAGGGGGGTTGAAGTTCCTCGGTTTCGTCTCGTTCGGCGAGCGGATTGTCCGGCTCGTCGACCTGGCCTTCCGGGTCGAGGTGGATGAGCACCTCGACGCCGGGAAACGCGCGGGAGAGATCGGCCTCGATCGCCTCCATCACGTCATGGGCGCGGCGCACGCTCATCGCCGGATCGACCCAGATGTGGAACTGGGCGAAATCGCGGGCGCCGCTGCTGCGGGTGCGAAGGTCGTGGATGCCGCGGCCTTCGGGATGGCGGGCGGCGACCTCGACGAAGCGGCGGCGCCGCTCGTCGGGCCATTCGCGGTCCATCAGCTGGTCGACCGCGTGGCTCGAGGCGCGCCAGGCGCCGTAGATCAGCCACAAAGCGATGCCGAGCCCGAACAAGGGGTCGGCGCCGGTGAGGCCGAGACGCTGGTCGAGCACCAGGGCCGCGATCACCGCCAGGTTGAGCAGCAGGTCGCTCTGATAGTGGACGGCGTCGGTGCGGATCGCGACCGAGCCGGTGCGGCGGATCACCGAGCGCTGATAGGCGACCAGGGCGAGGGTGACCGCGATCGCGATGGCGGAGACGGCGATGCCCTCGTCGGCGCGGGCGGTCTCGGCGCCCTCGAGCAGGCGCTGGACCGCCCGCCAGCCGATGCCCAGCGCGGAAATGCCGATGATGCCGACCTGGACCAGCGCGGCGATCGCCTCGGCCTTGCCGTGGCCGAAGCGGTGCTCGCGGTCGGCGGGCGTAGCGGCGATGCGCACCCCGAACAGGGTGACCAGCGAGGCGATCACGTCGAGCCCGGAATCGGCCAGCGAGCCAAGCATCGCCACCGAGCCGGTGACCCAGGCGGCATAGCCCTTGAGGGTGAGCAGCAGCACGGCGGCGGCGACGCTGGCGAGCGCCGCGCGGGTGGTCAGCGAGGCCCTCAGCGCGTCGCTCATGGATAGAGCAGGCTCTCGCTCCAGCCGCCGTCGCAGCCGCGCGTGAACAGCCGCCGCTCGTGCAGGCGGTGCGGCCGGTCGGTCCAGAACTCCATCCGTTCCGGCACCAGGCGATAACCCCGCCAATAAGGCGGCCGGCCGACCTCTTCTCCCTCGAACCGGGCCACCAGAGCCTGGTAGCGCGCCTCGAAGAAAGCACGGTCGGAAAGCGTGCGGGACTGATCCGACGCCCAGGCCCCGATTCGCGCGTCGCGCGAGCGGCTGGCGAAATAAAGATCCGCTTCTTCGTCCGGCACCGGCTCGACCGCGCCTTCGATGCGCACCTGGCGGCGCAGCGACTTCCAGTGGAACAGCAGGGCGGCGCGCGGGTTAGCGGCGATCTCTCCGCCCTTGCGGCTCGCCGCATTGGTGTAGAAGGCGAAGCCTCGCTCGTCGTGGCCCTTCAGCAGCACCATCCGGACCGAGGGGCGGCCCGCGGCGTCGGCAGTGGCGAGCGCCATCGCCTCGGCGTCGTTGGGCTCGCCCGCGCGCGCCTTGGCGAACCATTCTTCGAACAGTGCGTGCGGGTCGGCGGCCATGCCGCCGCCTCTACCGGGCCGCGGGCGCGGGGTCGAGAGGCGGCGGCGCCTTGCCGCGGCCGTTGAGGCCGAACAGCGGCCCCAGCAAGGCCGAGCGCCGGGCCGCCTCGAAGGTGAGCCAGCAGCCCGTCGCGGTGATGGCGATCAGCAGCGACGCCTCCGCAGCGGCGGGCAGCTGCAGCGCCTTCAGATGGTGGCCGGCGACCACGATGACGGTCTGGTGGGCGATGTAGAAGGGGAAGACCGCGACGGTCAGCGTCCGCAGCAATCGGCTGTCCCGATCGAGGTGGAGCGCGCCGAAGCCCAGCACGGCGACGATCGCCGTCCACTGGTCGACCGCATAGACGACGCGCATGACCGTGCGCAGCGCCTCGGGCGGCACGGCGTCGTCGGCGCGCCAGGCCCAGGCGTAGCCGGCATAGGCCGCGAAGGCGGCGAGGAAGAGCCCGAGCGCGAGCCAGCGCAGCCGCACGAAGGCCCGGGCCGCCCGCCCGTCCTTCAGCGCCAGGAAGCCGAACAGGAAGGCGGCGAGCGAGACGGCGTGGTTGTACCAATCGTCGATCAGGGCATGGCTGACCTCGAACATCGGCAGCAGCACGAGGCGCGCCGCGGCCAGATAGGCGATCGGCCCGGCGAGCAGCAGCCAGGCCGGCAGCGCCGCCAGCCGCGCCCCAATCGCGGCGATGCGGCTCCGGAACAGGGCGAGCAGCGCCGCCAGGATCAGCGTGTAGACGAGCAGATAGGCGACGAACCACAAATGGTTCCAGGTCGGCACGTCGAGGCAGCCCTCGGCATCGCAAAAGCCCGGATCCGCCGCCAGATAGCGCGCCCAGAAGGCGAGATAGGAGCCCTGATAGCCGATCTGCTCGACCACCTCGTAATAGCTTTGCGGCGGCACGATCACGATCATCGCGAACAGCAGCGGGACCAGCAGGCGGACCGTCCGCCGGCCGGCCAGCGCGCCGGCCGCCATCTTGTCGGCCATGAACCGGGTCGCCGCGCCCGACACCAGGAACAGGAGGGTGAGCCGCCACGGATTGGTGAGCAGCATCAGCGGCTCCAGCGCGTGCCCGGCATGATCGCTCTTCACGTGCCAGTCCCATGTGACGTAGAACATGCCGACATGGTAGAGGATCAAGAGGGCGAAGGCGGCGACCCGGATCCAGTCGAGGTAGACGAGTCGTTCGGCGTGCTGGGCGTCGGTCTGCATCACGGAATCCCGGTTCGATTGCGGTTGGCGGCGGTTTCGCCGCGCGGTGCGCGCCGGCTCAAGCGCGAAGGGCCGTGCGGCGCGCCCGGCGGTGCGTCCGGATTGCCGGTGTGACGAACGGCGCTTCGGCCGGGACGAGCGGCGGGGCGCGCCGGCCGGACTGGGCGATCGCCTACGCGATTCTCGCCGTCGCGACCGCGCTGTTCGCCGTCGTCAACGTGCTGAGCTTCCTCGACGAGCGCCGGGCGATGGGGCGCTTCATCCCATGGTGGGAGCCGGCGGTGTGGGAAGGCACGAGCGGCGTCGTGCTGCTCGCCCTCGCCTGGCTGCCGATGCTGATCGTGGTGCGGCTGCCGCCCGAGGGCCCGCGCTGGCCGCTGGCGATCGTCGTGCATCTGGCCGCGACCGTCCCCTTCTCGCTCGCCCATGTCGCCCTGATGGTCGGCCTGCGCGAGCTCGCTTATGCCCTGGCGGGCGAGGATTACGAGTTCGGCGGGGGCGGGCTGCTCTACGAATATCGCAAGGACCTGCTCAGCTACGCCATCTACGCCGCGACCTTCTGGATCGTTCGCCGTCTGCGGCAGCGCGGCGCGGCGCCGCAAGCGCCGCCGAACGGCGACCTGTTCGAGATCGACGAGGGCCAGCGGCTGATCCGGGTGACCCGTGGCGATATCCTCTGCGCCCGCTCGTCCGGCAATTATGTCGAGTTCTTCCTCGCCGACGGGCGGCGGCCGCTCATGCGCACGACGCTGGCGGGCGTGGAGACGGCGCTGGCCGGAGCCGGCTTCGCCCGCACCCACAAATCCTGGCTGGTCAATCCCGACCACGTCGTCGAGCTGGTCGCGGAAGGATCGGGGGATTACGGGCTGTGGCTCGGCGACGGCACGTCGGTGCCGCTGTCGCGCCGCTATCCGGAGGCGCTCGCGCGGCTGCGCGCCCGGCGCGCAAACTAGTGGACTTTTCGCCCCGGCTGGAAGAACGAGAAGGCGATGGCTGACCTCTATTCCCAGCTCAACGTGTCGCGCGGCGCGAGCGAGGCCGAGATCAAGAAGGCCTATCGCAAGCTCGCCAAGGAGCTGCACCCGGACAAGAACAAGGACAATCCCAAGGCGACCGAGCGCTTCGCCCAGGTGACCCGCGCCTACGACATCCTCACCGACAAGGACAAGCGCGCCCAATATGACCGCGGCGAGATCGACGAGGAGGGCAATCCCAGGATGCCGTTCGGCTTCGGCGGCGGTGGTGGCGGCCCGCAGCCGGGCGGGCGCGGCGGCTTCCGCGGCCCCAATGGCGAGCCGTTCGAGTTCGGTGGCGAGGCCTCGGACCTTTCCGATCTGTTCGAAGGCCTGTTCGGCGGCATCGGCCGCCGCGGCGGGGGCGGGGGCGGCGGGCCGTTCAGCAGCTTCGGCCGGCGCAGCGCGCCGCCGCAAAAGGGCGCCGACGTCGCCTACCGGCTCGAAGTGCCGTTCGAGGACGCCGCCCGGCTGCAGGGCCAGCGGGTGACGCTCGGCAGCGGCAAGACGCTCGACATCAAGCTGCCGCCCGGGGTCGAGGACGGCACCCGGATCCGCCTCTCCGGCCAGGGCCAGCCGGGGCCGGCCGGCAATGGTGACGCGATCGTCACCATCGCCGTCAAGCCGCACCGCTTCTTCCGGCGCGAGGGCGACAATATCCGGCTCGACCTGCCGGTCTCGATCGACGAGGCGGCGCTGGGCGGCAAGGTCCGGGTGCCGACCGTCGACGGCCCGGTGATGCTGAGCGTGCCCAAGGGATCGAGCTCGGGCAAGGTGCTGCGCCTCAAGGGCAAGGGCTTCACCGGCAAGAAGGGGCAGCGCGGCGACCAGCTCGTCACCCTGATGGTCGACGTGCCCGACGACGCCGACCTCGCCAGCTTCCTCGAAGGCTGGAGCGGCAGGGGCAAGACGAACCCGCGCGCGGGGCTTGGCGTTTAAGCGCTCGTGCGCGAGATCTCCCCCGAATCCCCGGAAGCCAGGCGCAAGCGGCTCGCGCGGGCGAAGGCGCACCTCGAGACGATCCGGGAGAAGGGCAAGCGTTCCAAGACCTGGGAGGTGATCAAGCGGGTCGCGATCGGCGTCTATTCGGACGGCTTCATCCATGCGGGCAACCTTGCCTACCTCGCTTTGCTCTCACTGTTCCCGTTCGTCATCGTGGCGGCGGCGATCGCGCGGCTGTTCGGCCAGACCGAGGAGGGGCTGGAGGCGGTCAACGCGCTGCTTCGGACGATGCCGGCCGACGTCGCCGACGTGCTGCGGACGCCGATCCGCGACGTCATCGAGGCGCGCTCGGGCGGCCTGCTCTGGCTCGGCGCGCTGGTCGGGCTGTGGACCACCGGCAGCTTCATCGAGACGATCCGCGATATCATCCGCCGCGCTTATGGCGTCACCTATAGCAGGCCGTTCTGGGAGTATCGGCTGGGCTCGGTCGGAATGATCATCGCCGCGGTGGTGATGGCGATGATCGCGTTCAGCGCCTCGATCCTTCTCCGGGGTATCCAGGAGTTCATGGTGCGGGCAATTCCCGGCGCCGACGACCTGATCTCGCTCGCCACGCTGCTGCAGATCGTGCCCGCCGTGGTGCTGTTCGGCTCGCTCTACCTCTTATTCTACGTGCTCACCCCCAAGAGATACCGGCTCAGCTCGTGCCGCAAGTGGCCGGGCGCCGCCTTCGTCGCGCTGTGGTGGGTGTCGACCACGGCGCTGCTGCCGAAGGCCCTGGCCGAGCTCGGCGGCTACGACCTCACTTACGGCAGCCTCGCCGGGGTGATGATCGCGCTGATTTTCTTCTTCATCATCGGCCTTGGGCTCGTTATCGGCGCGGAACTCAATGCGGCGCTCGCCGACACGCCGCGGCCGACGGCGGAGGATGTCGAGGCCGTGGTGCATGAGGAGGCGGCCGCCGAAGCCGAGCACAAGGCCATCGAGAAGGCCGTACATGCGGAGGACGCAGCCGTGGCGAACGCCGAGAAGGAGGAGCAATGACCGGCTTGATGGCAGGAAAGCGCGGCCTGATCATGGGCCTCGCCAACGACCGCTCACTCGCCTGGGGCATTGCCCAGAAGCTCGGCGAGCAGGGCGCGGAGCTGGCTTTCTCCTATCAGGGCGAGGCGCTGGCGAAGCGGGTCGGGCCGCTGGCCGAGCAGCTCGGCTCGGACTTCCTGATCGATTGCGACGTGTCCGACATGGCGGCGCTCGACACCACCTTCGCCGAGCTGAAGGCGCGCTGGGCGAGCATCGACTTCGTCGTCCACGCGATCGGCTTCTCCGACAAGAACGAGCTGCGCGGCCAGTTCGTCGACACCAGCCTCGACAACTTCCTTATGACCCTGAACATCTCCGCCTACAGCTTCGTCGCGGTCGCGCAGCGGGCGCGCGCGATGATGCCCGAGGGGGGCAGCCTGCTGACCCTTTCCTATTACGGCGCGGAGAAGGTGATCCCGCACTACAATGTGATGGGCGTCGCCAAGGCGGCGCTCGAGACCAGCGTCAAATATCTCGCCATGGACCTGGGGCCGGACCGGATCAGGGTCAACGCCATCTCGGCCGGGCCGATCAAGACGCTGGCCGCGAGCGGCATCGGCGACTTCCGCTACATCATGAAGTGGAACGAATATAACAGCCCCTTGAGGCGCAACGTCACCATCGAGGATGTCGGCGGCGCCGGCCTCTACCTGCTTTCCGACCTCGCCTCGGGGGTGACCGGCGAGATCCACCATGTCGACGCCGGCTACAACGTCGTCGGCATGAAGGCCGAGGACGCGCCCGACATCGCGACGATCTGAGCGGCGATGCGGGTGCGCCCCGCCGAGCCGGGCGACGAAGCCGGCATCCGCGCGGTGCACGTCGCCGCCTTCCCGACCGCGCTCGAGGCGGACCTGGTCGAGGCGCTGGAGGGTGGCGGCGACGCGGTGGTGTCGCTGGTCGCCGACGGCGTGGACGGGATCGCCGGCCATGTCATGCTGAGCCGGATGCGGGTCGAGGGCGACGGGCGGCGCTTCCGCGCGCTCGGGCTGGGGCCGGTGGCGGTGCTGCCGGGGCATCAGGGCATGGGCCTCGGCGCCGCCCTCATCGAGGGCGCGCTGGCGATCGCGCGGGCGACCGGCGAGGAGCTGGTCTTCCTGCTCGGCGAGCCGGACTATTACCGCCGCTTCGGCTTCTCCGCCGAGACGGCGGCGCCGTTCGCCTCGCCTTATGCCGGCCCCTATTTCATGGCGCTGGCGCTGCGGCCGGACATGAAGCTGCCGGCCGCGGGCAGCGCCGCCTACCCTCCCGCCTTCTCGGACCTGGCCTAGCGGGCGTAGAGCTGCACGGTCGGGCGCGTGCCGCCGCCGGCGGCGGGCGCGTAGCTCAATTCGACCGCCTGGATGTCGCGGTCGCGCCCGGACAGGCCGACGACGCGGCTGCAGCGGCCCGCCGCGATGCGCTGGCGCAGCCGGACATTCTGGGTGCCGCCGTTCCTGAACCGCACCGTCACTTCCTGGAAGGCGACCGGGGCATTCTCGACGCAGATCATGATCTCGCGATATTGCGCGGAACCGCGCGCCGGGATGGTGTCGCGGTCGGCGCCGTCCACCACCCGCTCCCCGATCAGCCCCATCCCCGTCTGCGCCGCCGCCGGCGTGGCGAGCAACGCCGCGGCCAGCATGGCCGAGCCCCTCCGCAGCATATGAAAGCCTCCCCCAAAGGCAGGCGGACCTGCCGAAGCCCACGCTTATGAATATCATAGGCGGAAGAGACCCAGCAAGCCGGGCCTTTGATTTGGAACAAACGGAGAACTTTTTTGCTTCCTGTGACTATCCTTCTCCTGTATTCTGCGCAACTCGACGCGAACCGGCGAGGAGATGGAGATGCCCGGCACGGCCAACCCGCGGCAGCCGCCCGGCCCCGACGCCTATCCTCTGCCGCCCCGCCTCGTAGCGGTGCTCGAATGCCTGCCGCTGGAGCAGCTCGCGTTCACGCCGGTGCCGGTCAAGGCGCGCCGCGACGGATGGACGGTCGCCCGGCAGATCGCCTTCATCCATCGGCTCGCGCTTTGCGGCTGCGTCGCCACCGCGGCGCGGATGGTGGGAATGAGCCGGGAGAGCGCCTGGCGCCTGCGCGCCCGGCCCGGCGCCGAAAGCTTCGCCGCCGCCTGGGACAGGGCGGCCGGCTGGGGAGCCGACCGGATGGCCGAGCTGGGCTTCGAGCGCAGCCTCATGGGCGAGGTGCGGGATGTCTATTATCGCGGCCGCAAGGTCGGCGAGCAGACCCGCTTCGACAACCGCCTGCTCATCGCGGTTCTCAACCGCTATCCGGCCCCGCCGGACCCGACCCCGCGCGGCGAGGATCCGCTGGACTTCTACCGCCACGCCCTCGACGCGCTGCACGATCAGCCGCCACTGGAATCAAATGATTTTCTCGGCGATTCCGCGTGACTTGCGTGACTTTTTGGCCCTTCCGGCCGTCGGCCCCGCCTTTCTCTCAGTGGGTGAATTCACTAGAGAGACCGCAACATAAGGACCCGATCATGGCCGATTCCGACACCGCAACCGGCGACACCGCGACCGCCACGCCCCCATTCCCCACCCCCAGCCTCGAGGACCTCCAGCATTGGACCTGGGTGATGGGCCGGGCGCAGCAGATGATGATGGAGTATCTCGCCGATCAGATGGGGGTGGCGGCGGCGCGGGCGGCGGAGACGCCGTCGCAGGCGGCGATGTCCTGGCCGGGGATGAGCATCTTCGCCGATCCGGCGAAGCTGATGGAGGCGCAGGCGCAGATGTGGGCGGAAGGGCTCAACATCTGGCAGCGGGCGCTGGGCGGCAAGGCCGAAGGCGAGAGCAGCGCGCTGGCCGAGAAGGCGGACAAGGACCGGCGCTTCGCCGCGGCGGAGTGGCGCGACAATCCGCTCTTCGACACCATCCGGCAGACCTATTTGCTGATCTCCGACCGGCTGCTCGGCTCGGTCGACGCGATCGAGGGGGTGGACGAGGAGACGCGCGGGCGCATCCGCTTCATGACCAGGGCGTTCGTCGACGCGATGAGCCCGTCCAATTTCGCGCTGACCAACCCGCAGGTGCTCGAGCGGGCGATGGAGACCAAGGGCGAGAGCCTGCTGCACGGGCTCGAGCACATGCTGAAGGATCTGGAGAAGGGCCAGCTCACCCACACCGACCCGAATGCGTTCGAGGTCGGCCGCAACATCGCCACCACGCCCGGCAAGGTGGTCAAGCAGACCAGGCTCTATCAGCTGATCCAATACGCCCCTTCGACCGCGACGGTGCTTGCCGTCCCGCTGATCATCTTTCCGCCCTGGATCAACCGCTTCTACATCCTCGACCTCAACCCCAAGAAGAGCTTCATCAAATGGGCGGTCGACCAGGGGCTGACGGTCTTCGTCATGTCCTGGAAATCGGCCGACGAGAGCCTGAAGGACGTGGCGCTCGGCGATTATGCCAAGGCGCAGGTCGAGGCCATCGATGCGGTGCGCGAGGCGCTCGGCGTCGAGCAGGTGCACGCGATCGGCTATTGCGTCGCCGGCACCGCGCTGGCGGCGACGCTCGCTTTGCTGGCGGCGCGGGGCGAGGCGGGCAAGGTCGCCTCGGCCACCTTCTTCACCGCCCAGGTCGATTTCTCCGAGGCCGGCGACCTCAAATTCTTCCTCGGCGACGAGCAGATGGAGCTGATCCGCCAGCTCTCCGCCGACAAGGGCTATATGGACGGCCGCTACATGGCGGCGACCTTCAACCTGCTGCGCGGCCGCGACCTGATCTGGTCCTACGTCACCAGCAATTACCTGATGGGCGAGGATTATCCGCAGTTCGACCTGCTCTACTGGAATTCGGACACCACCAACCTGCCGGCCGGCTGGCACCGCTCCTACCTCCAGCAGCTCTATCGCGACAACAAATTGGTCCAGCCGGGCGCGATCGTGGTCGACGGCACTCCGATCGACCTGCGCAAGGTGACCACGCCGACCTACGTCCAGGCCGGCCGCGAGGACCATATCGCTCCGCCGCAGAGCGTGTGGAAGATCACCCACCATTTCGCCGGGCCGCTGCGCTTCGTGCTGGCCGGCTCCGGGCACATCGCCGGCGTGGTCAACCCGCCGGAGGCCGGCAAGTATCAATATTGGGTCAATGAGGAGAAGGTGGGCACGCTCGACGCGTTCATCGCCGGCGCGACCGAGACCAAGGGCAGCTGGTGGCCCGACTGGGCCGGCTGGATCCGCGGCATTTCGGACGAGGAGGTGCCGGCCAGGGGCGCGCGCGTGCCCGGCAAGGGCAAGTTGAAGGCGATCGAGGACGCGCCGGGAAGCTATGTGAAGGCGCGGTAATTCCTCCCCGGAACGGGGAGGGGGACCATGCGAAGCATGGTGGAGGGGGGTCAGTGCCCGTCTCGGCGCCCCCTCCACCACGCCGCTGCGCGTCGCGGTCCCCCCTCCCCGTTCCGGGAAGGATGACGTTTTTGTTGCAGCGCACAAAAAAGTGCTTGAAATCCTGATTCAGGCCCCCTATTTGCTGCATTGCAGCATCAAAGGAGCCTGTTACGTGGCCAGTCAGACCGAAGCGAAAGTGATCGAAACCAAGGCGGACGTGCTGCCGAAAGCGGACGCCCCCAAGGCGCCCGCCGCCGAGCCCGCCAAGGCCGAAGCCGCCAAGACCGCGCCGGTCAAGGCTGAGGTCGCGAAGGCCGAGCCGGCCGCGAAGGCCGAGGTTCCGAAAGCCAGGCAGCCTGTCCGCCGGGCCGCCGCGGCGAAGAAGACCATCAAGCGGGCCAAGCCGGCCAGGAAGCCGGCGACCGTCCGCAAAGCCAAGCCGGCCCGCGCCGGCACGACCGTGACGAAAACAGGAGTGAAGATCATGAACACCCAGACCAAGAAGGCCGCCGAGACCGCGCAGATCGCCACCGAGCAGTTCAAGACCGTGATCGGCGACGTCAACGAGCGCGCCAAGGCCGCCACCGAGAAGACCGCGAAGATCGTCGAGGAACTCGCCGAGATCACCCGCGGCAATGTCGAGGCGTTCGTCGCCTCTTCGAAGATCGCCGCCAAGGGCGTCGAGACGATGAGCCAGGACGCCGCGCAGTTCGGCCGCAAGAGCTTCGAGACCGCCTCGGCGGCCTTCAAGAGCTTCTCGGACGTCAAGTCGGCGACCGATTTCTTCAAGCTTCAGGGCGACTTCGCCCGCAGCGCGTTCGACAGGGCCGTCGCCGAGAGCGCCCGCGTGTCGGAGACCGTGCTGAAGCTGGCCGGCGACGTCGCCGAGCCGCTGACCAGCCGCTACAGCGTGGCGGCCGAGCGTGTGAAGACCCTGGCCGCGTAACCGCCAAGGTCCGAACCAGTAGAGAAGGGCGGCCCCTCCCGTTGGAGCGGCCGCCCTTTTTTTATTCCTTCCCGGCACGGGGCGCGCGCGCGTAGCGCGTGGTGGAGGGGGCGTGGGGCGAGGCTCCAAACCCCCTCCTCCAGCCTTCGGCTGGTCCCACTCCCGGTTCCGGGAAGGAACACTCAGCCCCTTGCCCGTGAAGGGCACCTTGCCATATTTATCGCATTGTGATGGCGATGATCGAGTCAGCGGTGAGGGCGGCGTCCGACGACCGGCCGGGCGATGAGGACGGGACCGGGCTCGGCCTCGCCACCAAGACGCGCACCCGCACCAAGACGCCTTCGCCCTACAAGGTGCTGATGCTGAACGACGACTACACGCCGATGGAGTTCGTCGTCCACGTCCTGCAGAGCTTCTTCAAGATGTCGATCGAGGACGCGACCCGGGTGATGCTCCACGTCCACCAGCGCGGCGTCGGCGTCTGCGGCATCTTCCCCTACGAGGTGGCCGAGACCAAGGTCGCCCAGGTGATCGACTTCGCCCGGGCGAACCAGCATCCGCTGCAGTGCACGCTGGAGAAGGCCTGAACTAAAATAGGGACAGTATATATTTTCTCCGGGGACCGGCGCGAACCGGGGCGACCGGATCGGGAAACTATATACTGTCCCTATTTTAACGCGGCTGCGGCAGCCAGCCGGTCTCGATGCCGGTGCGGTCGACGAAGTTGGATTCGGCGATCAGCCTTTTCTCGTCGAGCAGCCGGACGTGGCTGTTGCGCCGCTCGATGACGCGGTCCTCGGCGAGGCCGCGCATCATCCGGTTGACATGGACCGCGGTGAGCCCGGTGGCGTCGCCGATGTCCTCCTGGGTGAGCGGCAGCTGGATGCCGGCCTCGTCGACCGCGCCCAGCCGGCGCATGCGCGCGATAGATCTCGCAGAGCAGCGCGCCGACCCGGGCGCGGGCGGGCGTGCGCCCGATCGACGCCAGCCGGTCGGCGAGCGTGACCCGCTCGGCGACGGCGAGGCCGAGGATCAGCGCGCCGAGGCGCGGATGATCGGCAATCAGGGCGGCGAGCCGCTCGCGGCTGAACGGCGCCAGCGTGACGTCGGTCACCGCGGTCACCGTCTCGGGCGAATCGGCGAAGGCGAGCAAGGGCAGGCCGATAAGGTCGCCCTGGAAGTGGAAACGCATGATCTGCCGGCTGCCATTGCCGAGCACGACGCTGGAATGGAGCCAGCCTTGGCGGACGACATAGAGCTCGCGCGAGGCGGCGTTCTCGCTGATCACCACCGTGCCGCGCTTGCAGCTCCTGTCCTGGTCCTCGAGACCGGCGAGCGACTGCCGCTCGGCTTCGGTCAGACGCACGAAATGGCCGAGCCGCTCGGCTAAACAACTCACTCCCAAAATCCGTTCTTTCCCCGGCTATCTCTCTGATTTGGCGCGGAACCTAGGCCGTTCAATGCCTCGGCGCGTTGATCGAAATCAAGAACTCATTCATTCCGCGTCGTTTTTTCCGGTTTTGGGAGGTCGTCTTGCGCCCGCACCGGGAAGGGTTAAGACGGCGCGGATGGACCGGATCATCATCAGGGGGGGCAAGGCGCTGCGCGGGAGAATCCCGATCTCCGGCGCCAAGAACGCGGCGCTGACGTTGATGCCCTGCGCGCTCCTGACCGACGAGCCGCTGACCTTGCGCAACCTGCCGCGGCTCGCCGACGTCGACAGCTTCGGCCATCTGCTCAACCAGCTCGGCGTCTCGACCACGGTCGAGGGCGCCAAGCGCGGCGAGTTCGGGCGGGTGATGACCTTCCGCGCGGGCACCATCGCCTCGACCGTCGCGCCCTACGACATCGTCCGGAAGATGCGCGCCTCGATCCTGGTGCTGGGGCCGCTGCTGGCGCGGGCCGGCGAGGCGACGGTGTCGCTGCCCGGCGGCTGCGCGATCGGCAACCGGCCGATCGACCTGCACCTGAAGGCGCTGCAGGCGCTGGGCGCGGAGATCGAGCTCGCCGCCGGCTATGTGAAGGCGACGGCGCCGAAGGGCGGCCTCAGGGGCGGCACGATCAGCTTCCCCTCGGTGTCGGTCGGCGCGACCGAGAATGCGCTGATGGCCGCGGTGCTCGCCAAGGGCACGAGCGTGATCGAGAATGCCGCGCGCGAGCCCGAGATCACCGACCTCGCCACGTGCCTGATCGCGATGGGCGCCGAGATCGAGGGCCTGAAGTCGGACACCTTGACCGTCCACGGCAAGGACCGGCTGCACGGCGCCACCTATGCGGTGATGCCGGACCGGATCGAGGCCGGCTCCTATGCCTGCGCGGCGATGATCACCGGCGGCTCGCTGGAGCTCGCCGGCGCGCGCGAGGATTCGATGCACGCCATCCTCTCCGGGCTCGCCGACGCCGGCGCGATCGTCGAGTTCCAGAAGGGCGGCATCAAGGTCAGCGCCGACGGCGGGATCCGGCCGCTGTCGCTGTCGACCGCGCCCTATCCGGCCTTCCCGACCGACATGCAGGCGCAGTTCATGGCGATGCTGGCGCTGGCCGAGGGGACCAGCCTGCTGACCGAGACGATCTTCGAGAATCGCTACATGCACGTGCCCGAGCTGTCGCGGATGGGCGCCGACATCGAGGTGCGCGGCCGCTCGGCGGTGGTGCGCGGCGTCGGCGGGCTCAAGGGCGCGCCGGTGATGGCGACCGACCTCAGGGCCTCGATGAGCCTGGTGCTGGCCGGCCTCGCCGCCGCGGGCGAGACCGAGGTCCACCGCGTCTACCATCTCGACCGCGGCTACGAGCGGCTCGAGGAGAAATTGCAGGCGGTCGGCGCCGACATCGAGCGCGCCAGCGACGGCTAGATAAACGGGGACAGCTTACATTTTCGCGCGCCGCGAAATGAAAAATGTAAGCTGTCCCCGTTTTATTCGTCGCGCGCCCGCATCGCCGCGGCGAGCGCTTCCGCATTGTCGAGGGCGCTGTCGCCTCGGGCGGCGACCTGGTCCCACTGGATCGCGAAATTCTTCGGATTGGCGCGGTCGACGATGACCGGCAGCGAGGAGCCGGGGCTCGGCCAGTTCGAGGTCCTGATGAGGCCGCCATATTGCACGGCGGTCGGCTCGATCCCCTCGCCCGAGACCACGCCGGTGATCCGGGTCATATGATAGAGCGCGGTGCGCGACGGCATCGCGGCGGCGGTGACCAGCAGGGTGCCGGGCACCGGATCGGCCATCGCCGCGACCGAGCTGCCGCCTCCGCCCCCACTGGCGGCGGCGACCTTGCGGATGATAATGAACAGGACCACGCCGACGACCACCACCATCAGCAGGCTGGAGAGCATCGACATGGCGATTAAGCCGTCCATCAGTCCGCCAGCGTCTTGGCGAAACGGTAGGAGGTGCGTTCGTAGCCCAGCTTTTCGTAAAAGGCGTGGGCGCGCAGGCGTTTGCGGTTGCTGGTGACCTCAACGAGACCGCACCCCTTCGCCGCGAGCCGCCGTTCGGCCGCGGCGACCAGCGCAGCACCGATCCCCTGGCCGCGCGCCTCCTCCGCAACGACGAGCAGGGTGATCCGCCCGACGGGGCGCGGGCGGTGCAGGACAGGCGTCGCGTGCAGCGTGACGAGGCCGGCCAGCTCGCCCCGCACGGCCGCCAGCGCGCCGTCGCCCGCCTTCTTCAGTGCCGTGAGCCGTTTGCGGACATCGGCGGCGCTGACCTCATAGCCGAGCGCGCGGATCAGCGCTGCCGCCGACTCGGCATCGCCCGGACGCGCGTCGCGGATGACGAGCTTCGGCTCGGGCTTCGGCTTCGGGGCGGGCCTCGGCTTCGCCTTGCGGGCCGGGGTTTTGCCGACCGAGCCCTTCCAGGTCGCGGCCGCATCGCCGCGCAGGAAGTCCTCGATTTCGCCCGGGGAGGCGGCAAGGCCCCGCCTGCCGAAGCCGAACACCTCCCGGCCGGTCTTTGCATCCTTGAGGCCGTATTTGCCGAAGTCGCGCCGCCCGGGCGTCCGCACCCGTGACGAAACCAGCCTGCAGCCGCGATTGGCCGCCAGCTCGCGCAGCGCCTCCTCCGAGGGTTTGCTCATGTCAGCACCTCGATCGAGTGGATGACGAGGCCGACCAGGCCGCCGACCAGGGTGCCGTTGATGCGGATATATTGCAGGTCGCGGCCGACCGCGCCTTCGAGCCGGTCGGAGATGGTGCGGGCGTCCCAGGAGCGCACCGTCTCGGAGACCAGCTTCACGATGCCGTCGCCATAGGAGGCGACCACGCCGACCGTGGCGCGGCGGGCGAACTGGTTGATCGCCGCCCGGAGCCGGGGCTCGGTCTGCAGCGTCTCGCCCAGCTGCCGAAGCGCCTCGCCGAACTTGCCGGCCAGCGCCGCGTCGGGATCGCGGGCGCCCTTCAGCAGGCCGGCGCGGCTGTTCTCCCAGACCCCGCCGAGCCAGGCCGAGACCGCCTCGTTTTCGATCATCTCGTTCTTCCAGTCCTCGACCTTGGCCATGGTCTCGGGATCGTGCTGGAGGCCGGCGGCGAGGCGGGCGAGGCCTTCCTCGGCCTTGGCGCGCAGCGGATGATCGGGATCGAGTGCCATGTCGATGGTCAGCCTGCGGAGGCCGTCGACGATCGCGTCGGCGAGCTTCTCGTCGAGCCCGGCCATGCGCAGGATCCAGCCGGCGCGCTGGTGGACCATGTCGCGGATCAGATCCTCATTGGCGTCCAGGGTGCGGCCGGCCCAGGTGACGATGCCGTCGACCATCGGCACGTGCCGCTCCTCGGTGATCGCCGCCTCGAGCGTCTGGCCGAGCAGCGGCGCGATCTCGATCCGCCGCATCCGCTCGGCCAAAGCGGACTTGACCATGCCGCCGAGCCGCTCCTGATCGAGCGCCTCCAATATGTCGGCGAGCAGCCGCGAGGCGCCCCGGCGCAGGCGGCCCTCGCCGGGCGGCTGGCTGAGGAAGCGGCCGACCGCGCCGGCGACGTCGAGCGCGCGCATCCGCCGCGCCACCACCGAGGGAGTGAGGAAATTGGCCCTGAGGAAATTGGCCAGCGCGTCGCCGATCCGGTCCTTGTTGCGCGGGACGATCGCGGTGTGGGGAATGGGCAGGCCGAGCGGATGGCGGAACAGGGCGGTGACCGCGAACCAGTCGGCGATGCCGCCGACCAGGCCGGCCTCGGCGAAGGCGCGCACGAAGCCCCAGGCCGGATGGAGATGGTCGAGCCGGGTCGCCGCGATGAACACCGCCGCCATGCCGGCGAGCATGGCCGTGGCCAGCGCCCGCATGCCGCGGGCGGCGGGGGCTCCGCTAGGGGCCTTCAGCGGCTTCATGCCGCCTGCATAACCGGCGGCGCGGCGGGATCAAACCCGCCGCCGCCGGCTACTCCGCCGCCTGCGGGGTGATCGGCGCGGACGCGTCCTTGCCGCCGGTGGTGAACCAGCGCTTCAGGCGCGGCCCCATCCGCTCTTCGATGCCGAGCGCGAGGCTGAACGTGCCCGGCACCAGCACCAGGGTCAGCAGCGTCGACAGGATCAGGCCGCCGATCACCACCACGCCCATCGGGGCGCGCCAGGCCGAGTCGCCGGAAAGGGCGATGGCGGTCGGGATCATGCCGGCGCTCATCGCCACCGTGGTCATCACGATCGGCTGGGCGCGCTTGTGGCCCGCATCGAGAATCGCCTCGTTCTTCGGCACGCCCTTGCCCATCTCCTCCAGCGCGAAGTCGATCAGCAGGATCGAGTTCTTGGCGACGATGCCGAACAGCATGAGCAGGCCGATGAACACCGGCAGCGACAAAGCGTGCCCCGTTATCATCAGCGCCAGCAGGCCGCCGAGCGGCGCCAGCAGCAGCGAGCCCATGTTCACGAACGGCGGCAGGAAGCGGTGGTAGAGCAGCATCAGCACCGAGAAGACGAGGAAGACGCCCGACAGCAGCGCGATGGTGAAATCGCGCATCAGCTCGCGCTGCCAGCGGCTGGAGCCGAGCAGCAGGCGGCGGACGCCCTGCGGCAGGTTGCGCATCGACGGCAGCTGCTCGATCTTCGCCTCGGCGTCGCCGGCGACCACGCCGGGGGCGAGATCGGTCCCGATGGTGAGGCGCCGGACCTGGTTGGTGCGCTGGATCAGGGTCGGGCCCGCGCCGAAAGTGATATCGGCCACGAGCTTCAGCGGCACCGAACCGCCGCTCGAGGTCGGCACCGGCATGTTCTGGATCGTGGAGAGGCGCCGGCGCGCATTCTCGTTCAGCGACACCCTGATCGGAATCTGCCGGTCCGACAGCGAGAAGCGGGCGCTGTTCTGATCGATGTCGCCGAGCGTGGCGATCCTGATCGCATTGCTCAGCGCGGCCGTGGTGACCCCGAGATCCGCCGCCAGGTCCATGCGCGGCCGCACGGTGATCTCCGGCCGCGGCAGGTCGCCGCTGATCCGCGGAGCGACCAGCTCGGGCATGCGCGACATTTCATCGAGGATTCGTTGCGCCGTCTGCATGAGCACGGCGGGATCGTCGCCGCCAAGCGGGATGTTGACCGCGCGGCCGCCGGTCTGCTGCGAGCGGAAGAAGACGCGGGCGTCGGGAATGCGATTGAGCGCCGGCGCAACCGCGCGCTCGAAGTCCTGGCTGGTCCGCTCGCGCTCGCTCCTCTCCTTGAGGTTCGCCGACACCGTGGCGCCGCCGACGCGGACCCGCGCAAAGACGCTCTCGACCTCGGGCTGCTGGCGCAGCACCGCCTCGACCTGACGCACCACGGCGCCGGTCTGGTTGAGGGTGGTGCCGGGCACCATCTCCACCGTCACGCTGGCGAAGTCCTGGTCGGTGTCCGGCCAGAACGTCTTCGGCAGGGCGATGAACGCCCAGACCGTGATCAGCAGCGAGAGGACGCCGCCGACGACCGTGACCCAGCGGTGCCGCAGCGTGAAGCGCAGCACTGACATGTAGGAGTCCATCATCCAGCCTTCGCCGTGCCGGGCATGGCCCTTGGCCTTGAGGAAATAGGCCGCCATCATCGGCGTGATCAGCCGCGCCACCAGCAGGCTGATCATCACCGCCGCCACGACGGTGAAGCCGAAATTCCTGAAATATTCGCCGGCGACGCCGGGCATCAGGCCGACCGGAAGGAACACGGCGACGATCGAGAAGGTGGTGCCCACCACGGCGAGGCCGATCTCGTCGGCGGCGTCGATCGCCGCCTGATAGGCGCTCTTGCCCATGCGCATGTGTCGGACGATGTTCTCGATCTCGACGATCGCGTCGTCGACCAGCACGCCGGCGACCAGGCCGAGCGCGAGCAGGGTCATGGTGTTCAGCGAGAAGCCGAGCAGCTCCATGAACCAGAAGGTCGGAATCGCCGACAGCGGGATGGCGATCGCCGAGATGAGCGTCGCGCGCCAGTCGCGCAGGAACAGGAAGACGACGAGCACGGCGAGCACCGAGCCCTCGACCAGCGCCTCCATCGCCGATTCATACTGCGCTTCGGTATATTCGACCGAGTTGAACAGCTCGACGAAGCGGATCTTGCCCTGGCTGCGCTCCTCGAGCGCGTGGAGCCGCTCCATCGCGCCCTCGAAGACGCTGACGTCCGATTCGTTCTTGGCGCGCTGGAAGCCGAAGGCCAGCACCTGCTGGCCGTTCTGCGTCGCGTAGTTGCGCTGCTCGGCATAGAGATCGCGGACCTCGGCGATTTCGGCGAGCTGGACGGTCCTGCCGCCGCCGAGCGAGATCTGGGTCTGGCCCAGCCGATAGGCGTTGCCGGCATTGCCGAGGATGCGCAGCGACTGTTCCGACCCGGCGATCTGCGCGCGGCCGCCGGCGGCGTTCATGTTCATCGCGCGGAGCTGCTGGTTGACCTGGCTGGCGGTGATGCCGAGCGCCTGCAGCCGCGCGGGATCGAGGATCACCCTGATCTCCCGCGTCACGCCGCCGGTCCGCTCGACCGCGGCGAGGCCGGGGACCGAGAGCAGCTCGCGCGAGACGGTGTTGTCGACATACCAGCTCAGCTGCTCGAGCGTCATGTCGGTGGCGACCACGGCATAGCTGGCGATGCTCTCGCCCGAGGTGTCGGCGCGGCCGACCTGGGGCTCGAGAATGCCGTCGGGCAGGTCGCCGCGAATCTGGGTGATGGCGTCGCGTATGTCGTTGACGGCGCGGTCGACCGGGGTGCCGAGCTCGAGCTGCACCACCGTCTGCGAATTGCCTTCGCTGACCGAGGAATTGATCTCGTCGATGCCGGAGATGGAGCGGACCGCCGCCTCGACCCGCTGGGTGACCTGGGTCTCCAGCTCGGTCGGCGCGGCGCCGGGCTGCGCGATCGCGATCCAGACGATCGGGAATTCGATGTCCGGATCGGCCTGCACGTCCATCCGCATGAAGCTGACGATTCCCGCCAGCGTCAGGAACATGAACAGGACGAGGGACGGGACCGGATTGCGGATCGACCAGGCGGAGATGTTGCGGAAGTTCATGTCGGCTGGATCCTATCGCGTGGCGCGACGCACCTCCGGCCGCACGCGCTGGCCGGGATTGAGGAAGGCGCCGGATGAGAGGACGACGCGTTCGTTTCCATTCAGCCCGGCGATGATGGCGATGCCGCGATCGCTGACCTCGCCGACCTGAATATTGCGCCGGACGACCTGGTTCCGGTTGTCGACGACATAGACGAAATTCCCGCGATGGTCGCTCTGCACCGCGGATTCGGGGAGCAGCGGCGCGTTGGTCATGCCGGCCCGGATGTCGGCCGAGGCGAAGCCGCCGGGCCTGAGCTCGCGATTATAGGGGACGAGGATGCGGGCGACGCCCTGGCGGCTCTGCGGATCGATGATCGGCGACACCTGCCACACCGTGCCCTGATAGGTCTGGGTCGAGCCGACCGGGGTCACCGTCACCGGCGCGCCGGGGTTGATGCGGGCGAGGTCGCTTTGCGGCAGCCGCGCCATCAGCTCCATCTCGCCGGCGGCGGCGACGCGGAACAGCGCGCCCGATCCGGCGCCGACCACCTGCCCCGCCTCGATCGAGCGCGACAGGACGAGGCCGGCCGTCGGGGCCCGCACGTCGAGCCGGCCGATGCGGGCGCGGGTGGCGCCGAGTTGCGCTTGGGCGACGCGGACACGCGCCGCGGCGGCGTCGCGATTGGCGCGCCGCTGGTCGAGATCGGCCTGGCTGATGAAGCCGCGGCCGACCAGCGCCTGGGCGCGGTCGAGCTGGTTCTGGGCGAGCCGCGCGTCGGCGCGCGTCACTTCGATCTGGGCGGCGAGCTGCGCCGCCTCCTGGGACTGGACCGAGCGGTTGATCACCGCCAGCGTCTGGCCGGCGCGGACCCACTGGCCGGGCTCGACCAGCACCCGCTCGACCTGGCCGCCCTCGCCGGGCACGCCGACCGGCATGTCGCGCCGCGCGGCGAGCGAGCCGGTCGCCGAGATGATCGCGGGGACGTCCTGGCGGCCGGGCACGACGACGGTGACCGCGGGAAGCTGCCGGCCCTCCTCGCCCTTGGGCGCGACCGCCTTCTCGCCGCTGCCGCCCAGCATGAACACGGCTACGATCGCGAGCAGGGCGATCACCGCGACGGCGATGATGATCCGCCTGCGGCGGCGGCGCTTGGCGAGGGTTTCCTCGTCCACGACCACGTCGTCGATCGCGTCGCGGCTCCATTTGCCCGATTCGTAGTTCATTGTCCTCATCGTCCCCACTCGAACAGCACGGCCGAGCGCCGCATTCCGGGCGCTGTGTTAGCCGAATAAATCACCTTGAACAAGCCAAAATCACCGGCGCCGCGTGTCCCCGCCCCCGGGCGCCGGGGAACGGCGCTTTACAACCAATTTCCGGGCTTTACCAATGCTGAATGTGGGGCGTAGGCCGCTCCGCGCAAGGAGCAACCGCCATGGGTCAATATCTCGCCGAATATCATTGGGTGACCTGGATCTTCATCGGCCTGCTCGCGGGCGCGATCGCCAAGGCGATCACTCCCGGGCGTGACCCGGGAGGCTGCCTCGTCACCATCGTGCTCGGCGTGGCGGGCGCGCTGCTCGCCGGGTTCCTCGGCCAGCAGCTCGGCTGGTACGGCCCGGGCGAGGGCGCCGGCTTCCTCGCCGCGATCCTCGGGGCGGTGCTGCTGTTGATCGTCTACCGGCTGATTGTCCGCCGCTGAAGCGGCCGTTCAGGCCGGGTGCAGCGCGGCTCGGGATAGGGGTCCGCAACGGACAACCGACCGAGGAGCGTAAGATGATTCGTGGCTTGATTGCGGTGCTGGCGCTGGCGCTGGCAGTGCCCGCCGCGGCGCAGACCGTGCCGGCGCCGGCCGGGACCGGGACCCGGCTCGAGGTCGCCGCGACCGGCGAGGTGACCCGGGTCCCCGATATCGTGCGGATCAATGCGGGGGTGGTCACCCAGGCGCCGACCGCGGTCGAGGCGATCCGCCAGAATGGCGCGCGGATGGAGCGGGTACGCGCGGCGCTGCGCCGGGCCGGCGTCGCCGAGCGCGACATCCAGACCAGCTCGATCAGCCTGCAGCCGGACTATCGCTACCAGGAGAACCGGCCGCCGGTGCTGACCGGGTACCGGGCCAGCAACGAGGTCAACGTCCGCTTCCGCGACATCGCCGGCAGCGGCCCGATCCTCGACGCGCTGGTCGCCGAGGGCGCCAACCAGATCAACGGGCCCAATCTCGGCCTCGACCGGCCCGAGGAGGCGCTGGACGAGGCGCGCACCCGGGCGCTCGCCAATGCCCGCGCGCGCGCCGAGCTCTATGCGCGCGCCCTCGACATGCGGGTCAGGCGGATCCTCTACGTCTCGGAGAGCGGCGCGATGCCGCCGCCGATGCCGATGCTGCGCATGAACGCGCAGGCCGCCGACGCGACCCGGATCGTGCCGGGCGAGCAGGTGCTGGGCGTGACCCTGACGGTCGGCTTCGAGCTCGAATAGGGCCGTCGTCCCGCTAGCGGATGCTGCCGCGCCGGAACAGGTTGACGATCGCGAGCAGGATGATCGCCCCGATCAGCGAGACGATGAACGAGGTCACGCTGATGTTCTGGTTGATCGTGCCGCCGGAGAAGATCAGGCCGCCGATGAAGGCGCCGACGATGCCGACGACGATGTTGAGCAGGATGCCCTGCTGCGCGTCGGTGCGCATGATCATGCTTGCGAGCCAGCCGACGATGCCGCCGATCACGAGCCAGATGATGATACCGATCATTGAATCCCTCCTCCTGAGCGGGCGGTCGAACCGGCTGGTTGCAAGCGGCGCCCCGCGCGTAAGACGCGCCGGGGAGGGTCTTGTTCCTGCCGCCGGGGCGGCGAGGGCGGGAAAGGGAGAGAAGCCAGGGGGCGGCGCCGGGCCGCCCCGCGGGATCAGTAATTCTGCTGACGCTCGTAGAGCGTGCGATAATGCTGGATGCGGGTGACCCTGAGGCCGGGCATACCGGAGCGGTCGACGGCGCGCTGCCAGCCGGCGAATTCCTCGAGGCTGAGGCCATAGCGCTCGCACGCCTCGTCGACGGAGATGAGGCCGCCATTGACGGCGGAAACCACCTCGGCCTTGCGCCGGACCACCCAGCGGGTGGTGGTCGGATGCGGCAGCGAGTTCGATCGTCAGCGGCTCGCCGAGCGGACCGATCACCTGGGCAGGGCGGATCTTCTGATTCTCGATCATTCGTACCTCAAACTCTACGCGCTTTCGGCTCCCTATCGCCGGGTGCGTGCCTTCCTCTAACGGGAGAGCGTTGAAGGAAGGCTAAAACGCCAAGGTAAATAACACGGTCAGCATGGTTTACCGGGTGTTTCGGCGCCGTATCGATTCGGCACGGTTGAAACAGCCGCGCTGGGCCGAAGCCGCGCCCTGCCAGTCGGGGCCGGCCAGCAGGATCTCGGTCAGCGGGTCGCCGCCGGCCCGCGCCGCGCACCCGTCCGCGCGCTCGCGCGGCTGCTGGGCCGCGAAGGCGGCGCGCTGCGCCGCCAGCGCCGCGGTCAGCATCGAATAATCGAGCGCGGCCGCCTGCCTCTTGCCGAGCAGGCGCCTGGCGCGCAGCTGGAAGGTCTCGTCCATCGCGCGACTCGATAGCGAAAGAGGGTGAAAAGGCCGTAAAGCGACACCGGGGGGTGGCCGCATCGGCGCTTAACGCCTATTTCCCCGGCCATGCAGGCGGATTTCCAGCTCGGCCGGCCGCTGCGCCAGGCCCGCATCGTCGTCGCCATGTCGGGCGGGGTCGACAGCTCGGTCGTGGCCGCGCTCGCCGCGAAGAGCGGCGCCGAGGTGATCGGGGTCACGCTTCAGCTCTACGACCATGGCGAGGCGATGGGGCGCACCAGGAGCTGCTGCGCCGGGCAGGACATTTACGATGCGAAGGCGGTCGCCGAGCGGCTCGGCATCGCCCACTACGTGTTCGACTATGAAAGCCGGTTCCGCGCCAGCGTGATCGACCGCTTCGCCGACGAATATGCGCGCGGGCGCACGCCGATCCCCTGCATCAGCTGCAACCAGGGCGTGAAGTTCACCGACCTGTTGAGCCTCGCGCGCGATCTCGGCGCCGATTGCCTCGCCACCGGCCATTATGTCCGGCGCGCGATCGGCCCGCGCGGGGCCGAGCTGCACCGCGCCGCCGATCCGGCGCGCGACCAGAGCTATTTCCTGTTCGCGACCACCCGCGAGCAGCTCGATTTCCTGCGCTTCCCGCTCGGCGACCTGCCCAAGCCGGCGGTCCGCGAGATCGCCCGCGAGCTCGCGCTCGCCGTCGCCGACAAGCCCGACAGCCAGGACATCTGCTTCGTCCCCGACGGCGACTATGCGCGGGTGGTGAAGAAGCTGCGCCCCGAGGCGGCGGTGGAAGGCGAGATCGTCGACCGCGAGGGGCGGGTGCTGGGCGTGCACCCGGGCCTGATCCATTTCACCGTCGGCCAGCGCCGCGGGCTCGAGATCGGCGGCCAGCGCGAGCCGCTCTACGTGCTGCGGCTGGAGCCTGAGAGCAAGCGCGTGGTGGTCGGTCCCAAGGCCGCGCTCGCGGTGACGAGCGCGCGGCTCTCCGGCGTCAACTGGCTCGGCGAGGAGCAGAGCGCGGACCTCGCTGTCAAGGTGCGCTCGCTGGCCAAGCCGGCGCCGGCCCGCTTCGACGGCGAGAAGGTGCGGTTCGAGCGGCCCGAATATGGCGTTTCGCCCGGCCAGGCGGCGGTGCTCTACGAAGGCACTCGCGTGCTCGGCGGGGGCTGGATCGAGGAAACCGTATCGGCCGGGCTGGAGCCGGTCTAGGGAGCCTCGACTCCGAGCGCGACGCGCGCCGACGCCACTACCTCGCGAGCCTCCTGTGGCAGGCGCCTCTCGTCCGCGGCCGAGGCGAGGTCGCACCATTTCTGTTCGCGCGGCGCCTCGCCCGTCTCGTCCATGGCCCGCAGCCACCTGATCCGCTCGGCCGGCTGCGGCTCCTCCCGCACATAATCCATCAGATAGAAGCGCGCATTGACGTCGTTGCCCTTGACGGCGAACCCAACGTCGACGAGCTTCGCTCTGGGCCGGGCCCAGATTCCCGCCTCCTCCAGCACTTCCCGGACGGCGGTGACCCGGCAGGGCTCTCCGGGCTCGATATGTCCCTTGGGGAGGACCCACTCATGGGGCTCCGACTTCGCCCTGACCACCAGGTATTTCCATCGCCCGGCCTCCTTGCCGACGACGAGTCCGCCGGCGTGGGTCAGTCCGTCCGAGCGCCCGGGCAGCGCCTTGCCTGCGGCTTCACTTTCCATGGCGAGGATGAGCCAATAGGCCTGTCCGGTCGATTTGTAGCGCAGGTCGACGAAGCGCCAGAAGCTGAAGCCGATCAGCAGGATGAGCCCGATCGACAGCGCCGCGATCACCACGCTCGCCTCGGCCGTGCTGGTGTCCTGCAACAGGTCGCTCAGCCATCTCTGAGGAACCGCCAGCTGCCACGGAATTGCGATGAGCGACAGCATCACCAGGCTGCGGAAGAATTTCGAATCCGCTTCGAACCGATTCACCAGGGCCAGCCCCTCGGACGAATGCAGGGCGAGCCGAACCTTGCTCCATTGGAAGGCATTGACCGCGCGCGACCCCGCCGGGCCGAGATGGGCCAGCTTGATTCTGATGGCCTGCCTCAGCGCAGCGTCGCCGCGCTCGAGGAAGGTCCTCCCCATCCAGCGGGTGAGCGGGTTGGAAAGGGTCTTGCCTTCGGCCAGCCGGTGAATTTGTCCGTCCCGCGTGCCGTTGCGCAAATGGTCGTAGAGAACGTCGAGGCGCGAGCCGAGCAGGAAGATGAAATGGCCGAGCAGATAGCTTGCCACCAGGAAGACGGCCCAGCCCTCCGCGCCCAAGCCGTCGGAGCCCGGGGGCCGGAAATAGCCGCCGAAGGGCGGGCTGATGGTCAGCAGATAGGCAAGGATCGCGCCCGGCAGCCAGACCGAGAAGAAGTCGACCAGCCCGATGAAGAACTTCTGGGGCTCGAAATTCATCCTCGTCTTCCTTCCGGGCGCTGACGGCGCGCGACCCAATAGAGCAGGAAGCCGGCCGCCACCGCGATCGCGAGGCCCAGCCACGACGGCCAGGACGATTGCAGCGCCGCCCACAGGCAGACGCCGAGGCCGCCGGCCATCAGCAGCAGCGTGCCGGCGCCGGTCGCGAGGCCCTCGCGGCGCCGCGCGGCGGGCAAAGCGGCGATGCTGGACGAATAGACCGCGAGCCGGGCGAGCGTGCTGACCACCGCCAGCCAGACGAAGCTGCCCGACAGAGCGAGCGCGGCGATCACCAGCCCCATGAACAGCACCGAATTGGCCGGCGTGGCGTAGCGCGGGCTGACCTTGCCGAACCAGCGCGGCATCGAGCCCTGCTCGGTCAGCGCGAAGGTGACCCGCGAGGTCGAGGTGATCGCGCCGCAGGTGTTGCCGGCCACCGAGGCGAGCGCGGTCGCGGTCAGGAGGAGGGCGCCGGCCGGACCGATCAGCGCCTCGGCGAAGGCGGCGAGCGGGGCGCTCGGCGCGGCGCCCGCGGGCATCACCGCGACATAAGCGAGCTGGATCAGGAAATAGAGCGCGGCGGTGCCGGCGACGGTGGCGATCAGCGCGCGCGGAATGGTCCGCCTGGGATCTGCGGTCTCGCCGGCGGGCACCACCGAATTCTCGAAGCCGATGAAGGCGTAGAGGATGACGAGCGCGGCACCCTCGACCGCCGAGAGCGGCGGCGGCGCTCCGGGCGGCGGCAGCGCGCCCGCCGCTTCGACCAGGCCCCAGATTGCGAGCCCGACCAGCGGCAGCGCCTTCAGGAGGGTCAGCGCGTCGAGCGCGCGGATCGCGCGGCGCACGCCGACGACGTTGATCAGGGTCAGCGAGCCGACCAGCGCAAGGATGGTGGCGGCGCGCCCGGCCGGGGTGCCGAGCGGCGCCCACAAGGCGGCGGCATAGGTGGCGAAGACGTTGGCGTTGGCGGCGAGCGCGGCGGTCCGCGCGAGATAATAGAGCCAGCCCGCCTGGAAGGAGACGAGCGGGCCGAACACCGCGGTGTAGGCGACCGGCCCGCCCGATTGCGGCATCAGGGCGGCGAGCCGGGCGAAGGGCAAGGCGACGAGCAGCACCAGCAGCCCGAACAGCGGGAACAGCCAGGGGCTGAACGTGCCGAACTGGAGGTGGAGCGCGGCCGGCAGCGCGAAGATGCCCGCGCCGACGATGCCGTTGAACGAGAGGAAGGCCGAGCCGACCAGCCCGATGTCGCGCCTGAGCCCCCCTTCGCGCATGCGTGCGGCCTCAGTCCGGCCGGTTCCGCTCGGCTTCCTCCTCGGCGGCCGCGGCGGCGTCGATCTCGGCGAGGCGGCGCTGGCGCGCCTCCTCGATCAGCCGCGCCCAGTTGACGTCGTCATTGCTGGCGCGCTCGGCGCGGGCCTGGCGGACGATCTGGTTGAAGCAGCCGGTGAAGCCGCCGGCGCCCACCGTCGAGCAGCTCTCGGTGCCGGTGCGGCCGACATAGGAGAGCTCGATCGCGCGGTTGGCCCAGGCCTGGCTGGCGGGATCGTTGGGGTTGTGCCGCAGGTTGGGCGGGACGCGGAAGCGCTCGTCCTCGGAATAGCGCACGCAGATCGTGATCGCCTCCGGATCCTCGCCCTCGGTGCAGGGATCGTCGCCATAGACGATCCGCTGGTTGACGGGGATGCTGGACGGCGTCGGCCGCGCCCGGCACCGGAACGCCGGGCTGCTGCGCGAGCGCGGGGCCGGCCGCGGCGGCGGCGACGAGGGCGATGAGGGCGGTGCGCATGGTCTCAGATCCTCTTCGACAACTCGATCGCGATACGGCAGCCGGCCCGGATCGCCGAATATAATATGGGATAGGCGGGAGATTGTTCCGCGCCGGCGGCGAGCGCGGCGTCGCGATGCTCGCGCTCGTCGGCCCGGAATCGCTCGATGCTGGCGGAAAGCTCCGGCTCGGCGTCGCCCAGCGCCTCGAGCTGCTCCGAATAATGGGCGTCGATCTCGTCCTCGACCGCGGCGGTGCAGGCCATCGCCGCCTCCGGGCCGATCAGCGCGGTGGCGGCGCCGAGCGCGTGGCCGGCGACCGCCCAGAGCGGCTGCAGCACGGTCGGGCGGACGCCGCGCTCGGCGAGCAGCTCGTCGAAGCGCCGCAAATGCTCCTTTTCCTGCTCGGCCATGCGGGTGATGAGGCTCGAGGAGGGATGGCGGCCGCCGAGCACGGCGAGCTGGCCGGCATAGATGCGGGTCGCGCCATATTCGCCGGCCTGGTCGACGCGCAGCATCGAGGCGATGTCGGCCCGCGCGTCGCCGGGGCGCCAGGCAGGGAGCGACTCAGGCCGCCGGGGGCCGCTTCAGGCTCAGCCATAGGATCACCAACGCGGCGCCGAGCGAAAGGATCGCATTCCAGCCCGCCATCGAGATGCCGAGCAGCGACCATTGCACCTCGTCGCAGCGAATCACGGGCGCTCGCCATGATCTCCGCGAGGCTGGTCCCGCCCAGCGCCGTGCACTGGGTGAAGCCCTCGAACCAGTCCAGCTCGACCCCGGCATGATAGAAGCCGATCGCGCCGCTGGCGGCGATCGCCAGCGCGGCCAGCCAGACGAAGCTGCGGCCGCGGTCGGGCAGCCGCCCGGCGAGCAAGGCGATGACCGCGAAGGCGAGCCCGGCCATATGCGCCCAGCGCTGCCAGTAGCACATCTCGCAGGGCGCCAGGCCGGCACCGATATTGGAAATCATAGGCGCCGGCGAGCAGGCCCGCCGGCACCAGCAGGGCAAGCGCCTTGGCCTTGCCGAGCGATCCGCTCATGCCGCGGCCGTCAGCGGCTGCCGCGGCGCCCGGCCGGCGCCGCCGCGACTCGCGGCGGCGGCGCGGGGCGGCCGAGGCGCGCGATCGTCTGCACCGCGTAATGGAGCTGATAGTCGGTGATGCCGCGCTGGGTCAGCTCCTCGGTCGAGGCGGCGAAGCGCGGATCGGGCCGGCCGTCGTCCTGGATCAGCTCGTCCTGCACGCCGACCTCGTTGACCAGGTGGCGGCGCAGGTCCGATTCGCGGACCCGGTTGCGCGAGCGGTAGTCGGGGTCGGTGAGCTGCGGCACCAGCACGTCGGGCGTGATCCCGCCTTCCTGCACCGAGCGCCCGGCCGGCGTGTAATAGCGCGCCGTGGTGAGCCGCAGCGCGGTGTTGCCGTCGCCGAGCGGCAGCAGGGTCTGCACCGAGCCCTTGCCGAAGGTGCGCTCGCCCATGACGATGGCGCGGCGATGGTCCTGCAGCGCGGCGGCGACGATCTCCGAGGCCGAGGCGGTGCCGGCATCGACCAGCACGACGATCGGCACGCCCGTTGGCGGCGTCGCCGGGCCGGGCGTAATAACGCTCGATGTCGGTGCGGCGGCGGCCGCGCTGCGAGACGACCTCGCCGCGCTCGAGGAACAGGTCGGAAAGGCCGACCGCCTGGTCGAGCAGGCCGCCGGGATTGGAGCGCAGGTCGATCACCTAGCCCAGCGGCGGGCCGCCGAGCTGGCGCTCGATGTCGGCCATCGCGCGCTGCGCCGCCTCGGTGGTGACGCGGCTGAAGGTGGTGACGGTGATGACGCCGACGCCGTCGCGCACCTCGCCGCGCACCGCCGGGATGTCGATGATCGCGCGGGTGATGTTGACGTCGAACGGCCGGTCGCGGCCGGCGCGGACGATGGTGATGCGCACCGAGGTGCCGGGCGCGCCGCGCATCCGGTCGACCGCCTCGTCGAGCGTGCCGCCGTAGAACAGCCGGCCGTCGATATGGGTGATGAAGTCGCCCGGCTTGATGCCGGCGCGGTCGGCGGGGGTGCCGCGGGTCGCCGCGATCACCTTGACCGCGCCGTCCTCCATGGTGACGGTGAGGCCGAGGCCGCCATAATTGCCGTCGGTCGTCGTCATCAGCGAGCGGAAGCCGCGCTCGTCGAGATAGGAGCTGTGCGGATCGAGGCTGGCGAGCATGCCGTCGATCGCGCCGCGGATCAGCTGCTCGTCGTTGACCTGGTCGACATATTCGGCCTTCACCCGCTCGAGCACGCGACATGAACTGGCTGATCTCGCGCACCGCGCCGACGTCGACCTGGGCCATGCTGGCGGTGGTGGCGGGGATGAAGGCGATCGCGCCGACGAGGCCGAGCGCGGGAAGGAAGTTGTTGGCCATGACTGTCCTGCTGACTGCTTTGTGCGCGGCTTCTACAGCGTTCCTAGGTCCGCGAAAAGCAACGTTCGATGAACGTTGAGGCTTAACGCACCAGCCGGGCGCTCAGCCCCCGATCAGCTGGGCGAACGGGACCGGCCGGCCGTTGCGGCGCAGCTCGACCGTGACCCGCGGGCTGCCCGTCGCCGGCCCGGCCGAGCGCGGCGCCGCGGCGGACGGTGCGCGCCGGGGGCGACGTCGAGCGCGGCGAGGTCGGTGACGACGGTGGACCAGCCGCGGCCATGGTCGATGATCACCACCTGGCCGTAGCGGCGGAACGGCGCCGCATAGGCGATCCGGCCGTCGGCGGGCGCGATCACCCGCGCCCCGGCCGCGGTCTCGAAGGTGAGGCCGCGCGAATGGACGCCGCCGTCCGAAATCTCGCCGACGCCGGTGACCAGCCGGCCCTCGACCGGGAGCGAATAGGGGATCGTCCCGGTGGCCGGCCCCTCCGGCGCGGCGCCGGGCCGGGGCAGCGGGCCGGGAAGGCGGGCGAGGCTGGCGGCGAGCGCGGCCTGATATCGCCGCCGGCCGATCGTCGCGCTCAGCGCGCGCGCCTCCTCGCCGAACACCAGGGCGCGGTCGGATTGGCTGAGGGCGAGGCCGGCCAGCGCCTCCGAGCGGACGCGCTGGCGGGCTTCGAACGCGGCCAGCGCGGCGCGGCGCTCGCCGAGCGCGGCGCGGCTGGCGAGCAGCCCCTGGCGCGCCGCCTCCGACTCGCGGCGCAGCGCGGCGCTGCGCGCGACCTCGGCGCGGAGCGCGGCGGTGCGGCGGCGGATCTCGGGCATGGTCGCGGCGAGCAGCGAGCGGACATGGACCGCGTCGCGCACCGAGCCGGGCTGGACCAGGGCGAGCGCGGCCGGGCGCCGGGTCATGGTCTGCAGCGCGGCGGTGAGGCGGATCAGCGGCCCCTGCCGCTCGGCGAGGCGGGCGCGCTGCGCCGCCTGCAGCGCGCCGATCAGCGCGATCCGGCGCTCGGCCGCGGTGAGGTCGGCCTCGGCCGCCTCGATCCGGGCGGCGAGCGCCTCCGAGGCGGCGCGGGCGCGATCGGCCTCGCCGGTGGCGCGGCGCGCCTCGCGTCGAGCGCCTCGTAGCGGCGGGTCGCCTCCTGCGGCCTCGCGCCGCGCCTCGGCGAGCGCCTCGACGTCGCCGCGCGGCGCGCTCGCCGCCGCGCTC
Organism: uncultured Alphaproteobacteria bacterium; assembly: GCA_963826805.1. Taxonomy (GTDB): domain Bacteria; phylum Pseudomonadota; class Alphaproteobacteria; order Sphingomonadales; family Sphingomonadaceae; genus Allosphingosinicella. The sequence goes on along the minus strand of CAWGYE010000005.1, from coordinate 768,784 downwards.
AGCAGGAGCGCAAGCGCCGGCAGCAGGAACGAGAATGCCTGCATCCCGCTATCCTTCCCGATGATAGGGGTGGTTCGCAAGCAGGCTCGTCGCGCGGAACAATTGCTCGGCGAGCATCGCGCGGGCGAGCAGATGCGGCCAGGTCGCCCTGCCGAAGGCGAGGAGCAGGTCGGCCGCCGCCCGCTCCTCGTCGCCGAAGCCGTCGGCGCCGCCGATCAGGAAGCGCGCCTCGCGGCGGCCGCCGTCGCGCCAGCGCCTCGAGCCGCCGCGCGAGCGCGACCGAGCCGAGCTGCTCGCCTTTCTCGTCGAGCAGGATGGTGACGCCGTTGTCCGCCGGCGGCGGCAGCCTGCCGCCGCTCTCGGGCAGCTCGGTGACCTGGTCGGCCAGGCGATCGCGCTTCAGATAGCGCTCGACGAGCTCGGCTTCGGGGCCGCGCCCGATCTTCCCGCGCGCGATGATGTGCAGCAGCAATTAGAGGCTGGCGGCCGCCGCCGGCGCGCTGTCCTCGAACGCCCACATCCTCTCCAGATTGTAGAAGCTGCGCACTTCCGGCCGGAACAGGTGGACGATGACGTCGTCGGCGTCGATCAGCACCCAGTCGGCGACCGGCAGGCCCTCGACGCGGACGCCGCGGCCGAGGTCGCGCTTGATCCGCTCGGAGAGCTTCTGGCCATCGCGGCGACCTGGCGGGTCGAGCGGCCCGAGGCGATCACCATATGGTCGGCGATGTTGGATTTCCCGGCCAGCGGGATGGAGACGACGTCCACGGCCTTGTCGTCGTCGAGCGAACGAAGCACGAGATCGTGCAGCGCCTCGGCCCGTTCGATGGCTCCGTCGTCATGCGGAGCGGGTGTGGGTTTGGGCAAATGACCTCCTTAACTGACCGGCCGCCGCGTTACGCCGTCGCGGACGGCCTTGGGGTGAAACGATTTCCTTGCGGTTTCGTGCCAATCGGGATTGGCGGCGCGGATGGCTGTGGCGGATGTCGGATCGGGCGGCAATTCAAGCAGCACGAGCGCCGGCGGTCTCCACTCCGTCCAGTTCCGAGCCATGGCCGCGGGCCGGACGAAGCGCCGCAGCCAGCCCCAGGCGGGTGCCTTGAGGGCGCGCGCCATCATAGCCCGGACGAGTCGACGACCGCAATCGGCATGGTGCGGGCGATCCTCCGCCAGTCGCGCCAGCGGTGGAACTGGGCGAGATTGTCCGCCCCCATCAGCCAGACGAAGCGCCGGTCCGGGATAGCGGCGGACGAGCGCCGCGAGCGTGTCGGCGGTGTAGACCGTGCCGAGCTCGCGCTCGATCGCGGTGGCGCGGATGCGGGCGCGGCGCGCCGCCCGCCGGGCCGAGGCGAGGCGCGCCGGCGAGCGGCGCCATGCCCTTTGCTCGGCTTCAGCGGGTTGCCCGGCGAGACCAGCCACCAGATCTCGTCCAGCCCGAGCGCGTCCAGCGCGGCGAGGCTGATCCGCCGGTGCCCGCGATGGGCCGGGTTGAAGGAGCCGCCGAGCAGGCCGGTGAGGGTCATGGCGGGGCGATAGCATGGCGCGCGGGCGGCGCGAATGGCCTCGACGCCCCGCCGCGCTTGCGCCATGATGGCGGCCGAGGGGGCGCCATGGTCTCAGGCATGGAGGGGGTCGGCGAAGCGGTCACCGGCGGCATGCTGGCGCGCGCGGTCGAGCCGGAGGCCGGCGAGGACGGCCACACCCACGAGACCCACTGCCTCAATTGCGGCGCCGAGCTCGCCGGCCCCTATTGCCATCAATGCGGCCAGAAGGGGCATGTCCACCGCACGCTGACCGGCTTCCTGGCACGACCTTGCGCACGGCGTGCTGCATTTCGAGGGCAAGATCTGGCGGACGCTGCCGCTGCTCGCCTGGCGGCCCGGCGAGCTGACCCGCCGCTACGTCCAGGGCGAGCGCGCCCGCTTCGTCTCGCCGATCGCCCTGTTCCTGTTTTCGGTCTTCCTGATGTTCGCGATCTTCTCCTGGATCGGCGGCCCGTTCACCTTTTCCGACCCCGCGGCGTCGGCGGAAGGGCGGGCCGAGGCGGAGCGCGAGTTCGCCGCGGCCCGCACTGCCGCGCGCGCCGAGATCGGCCGCCTGCAGGCCGCGCGGGCACGGGAAGCCGCCGCCGGCCGGCCGACCGCCGCGCTCGACGACCGCATCGCCGGCGCCGAGCGGCGCCTCGCGGTGCAGGAGCGGGCGTTCCGATCGACGATCGACACGCTGGCGCCCGCGCCCGCGCCCAGGGCCGGGCAGCCCGAAGCGGGGCAGCCGAAGGCGGAGCAGTCCATCGTCCTGGTGCCGAGCTCGGCGCCCCCGGGAACAAGCCGGGTCGTGGACCTGCGGGGGAACAACATCGATACCGGCTGGGGGCTACTCGACCGGGCGATCGCCAAGGCGCGCGACAATCCGTCCCTGCTCGCCTACAAGCTGCAGACCAACGCCTATAAATTCTCCTGGGCGCTGATCCCGATCTCGGTGCCGTTCGTGTGGCTGCTGTTCCTGCACCGGCGGCGCTACCGCGCGTTCCGGGCCTACGACCACGCCGTCTTCGTCACCTATTCGATCGCCTTCATGAGCCTGGGGCTGATCGTGCTCAGCCTGCTGCGCCCGCTCGGCGTGGGCGAGGTGGTGGCCGGCTTCGCCATCACCCTGATCCCGCCGATCCACATGTACCGGCAGCTGCGCGGCGCCTACGGCCTGTCGTGGTTCAGCGCGCTGTGGCGAACCGCGATGCTGCTCCTCTTCGCCATCTGGGCGGCGACGATCTTCTTCATGCTGCTGCTCGCGATCGGCGTGCTGGGCTGAGGATCAGGCCGTCGCGGGGCCGCCGATGCCGCCGCTCGGGCGGCGCGTCGACGGGATCGAGGCGCCGCTGGCGGGCATGGACGATGGCTTGGCGCTCGGATTCTCGCGGCCGATATCCTCGCCCCTGATCGCGCGCTTCGCCTCCTCGCCGGTCAGCGTCTCATATTCGAGCAGCGCGTTGGCGAGCCGGTGCAGCTCGTCGAGATTGTCGGTCAGCACCTGGCGGGCGACGCCTTCGGCCTCCTCGATCAGGCGGCGGATCTCCTGGTCGATCAGCTGGGCGGTCTCCTCCGAGACGTGCTGGGCGCGCGACACGCTGTGGCCGAGGAACACCTCCTCCTGATTGTCGCGGTAGCGCAGCCAGCCGAGCCGCTCGCTCATGCCATATTCCATGACCATGGCGCGGGCCATTTCGGTGGCCTGCTGGATGTCGTTGGAGGCGCCGGTGTTGAGGCTCTCCTCGCCGTAGATGAGCTGCTCGGCGATGCGGCCGCCGAAGCAGAGCGCGAGCCGCGCCTTCATCTGCTTCATCGACATCGAATAGCGGTCGCGCTCGGGCAGGTTCCAGGTGACGCCGAGGGCGCGGCCGCGCGGGATGATCGTCACCTTGTGCAGCGGGTCGCAGCCGTCGACGTGGAGCGAGACCAAGGCGTGGCCGGCCTCGTGATGCGCGGTCGCCCTCTTCTCCTCCTCGGTCATCACCATGGACTTGCGCTCGGCGCCCATCATCACCTTGTCCTTGGCGAGCTCGAACTCCTTCATCGCGACCAGCCGCTTGCCCATCCGCGCGGCGAGCAAAGCGGCCTCGTTGACCAGATTGGCGAGGTCGGCGCCGGAGAAGCCGGGCGTGCCCCGCGCGATCGTGCGCGGGTCGACGTCGGGCGCCAGCGGCACCTTCTTCATGTGGACGAGCAGGATCTTCTCGCGGCCCTCGATGTCGGGGCGCGGCACCACCACCTGGCGGTCGAAGCGGCCGGGGCGGAGCAGCGCCGGATCGAGCACGTCGGGCCGGTTGGTCGCGGCGATGATGATGATGCCCTCATTGGCCTCGAAGCCGTCCATCTCGACGAGCAGCTGGTTGAGCGTCTGCTCGCGCTCGTCATTGCCGTTGCCGAGCCCGGCGCCGCGATGGCGGCCCGACCGCGTCGATCTCGTCGATGAAGACGATGCAGGGGGCGTTCTTCTTGGCCTGCTCGAACATGTCGCGGACCCGGGACGCGCCGACGCCGACGAACATCTCGACGAAGTCGGAGCCCGAAATGGTGAAGAAGGGGACGTTGGCCTCGCCGGCGATGGCGCGCGCCAGCAGCGTCTTGCCGGTGCCGGGCGAGCCGACCAGGAGGGCGCCCTTGGGGATCTTGCCGCCGAGGCGGGCGAACCTGGTCGGGTCCTTCAGGAACTCGACGATCTCCTGCAGCTCCTCGCGCGCCTCGTCGATCCCGGCGACGTCGTCGAAGGTGACGCGGCCGTGCTTCTCGGTCAGCAGCTTGGCCTTGGAGCGGCCGAAGCCCATCGCCCCCGAGCCGGCATTCTTCTGCATCTGCCGCATCACGAAGAAGGCGATGCCGAGGATCAAGAGGAACGGCAGCGACTGGATCAATATGTACATCCACAGCGAGGTCTGCTGCTCGGTCTGGTAGGAGAAGGCGATGCCGCGCTCGCGCAGGCGCTGGTCGCGCGCCGCGTCGACCTGCGGGCCGACGGTGCGGAAGGTCTGGTTGTCGGCGAGCCGCCCGGTGATCACCTCCTTGCCGATCACCACCGCCTTCACCTGCCCCTCGTCGACCTTGTTCAAAAACTCGGAATAAGGAACGGTGTTGGCCGGCTGCGACGAGGCCCCGCCCACCATCTGCACGACCAGCACCAGCGCGAGCAGGATGCCCGCCCAGATCATCAGGGACTTCATCCAGCTGTTGCCCCCGCCCTGCGGGTCGTTCTGGTTCGGGTTGCGGTCGTCGGACATTCTCGCTTCAACCTCGCTCTAGTACGGCGCGCCCTATACACCCGCGCGCGTTCGCTGCCTACGCATAGATAGATGGGAGCGCCGGCCGCGGCGTGCAATGTAGGGGCGCTACTGTAGGCGGTGCGGGTGAACCTGGGGTTAGCGCCCTTGCCGGCTCGCCGACGACGACATCGAGGAGGGGAAATATGTCAGCTGCAATCATGTACAAGGCCAAGAGCGCGCCTGGCCTGCAGAAGACGGCCAGCGGCCAGTGGAAGCCGATCAACGGCCTGTCGATGACCCTGCCCGCGGCTGGAAACAACTTCCAGATCGCCTGCGTGATCCTGAATCTCACCGGCCCCTACGTCACCGGCTCCAGCTTTCCCGGCGCCGAATTCACGGTGACGGTGAACGGGCAGCTCATCCCCGACCATTTCGCGATCGCGGTGTTCGGCTCGGCCAACAAGGAGGTCTATCCCGGCGGCGCCGCCATCCGGCCCGCACGGGTGCCGACGACTTTGGTCGGCCTGATCGGCCTCGCCCTCGGCACGCAATTGCAGGCGGTGTGGCGATCGGTCAACGGCGCCACCGTCGTCATCGACACCCCCTGCACGATGACGGCGATCTTCGGGAAGATTTGAGCGCGTTGGGGGGCGAGGGCTGGGGCGTGCCAATGTAGGGGTTTTGCGTAAACCGGGGGTTAGTGGGCGTCTTCAAATTAATTTTGCTGCTACATAATTGCATTCCGCGAATTTTGCTGCTACATAAATGACCGTGATCATCGGCTTCGATCCCGCCAAGCGCGAGAGCAATCTGGCGAAGCACGGGCTCGACCTCGCGGATGCGCGTGAGGCTGTTCGAGGGCGTGTGCGTGGAGCGCTATGACGATCGGCACGATTATGGCGAGGACCGCTGGATTTCCTACGGGCTGCTCGACGGCGAGGTCGTCGTCTGCGCCTGGGTGGACAAGGGCGATACGGTAAGAGTGATCTCGCTGAGAAAGGCGACCAAGGGTGAAGAAGAAAGTTATTTCAAGCACATCGGGGACAGCTGAGACCCCGGCCGAAGCGGCGCGGCGCGCGGCGTTCGAGGGCGAGGTCCCCGAAATGGGTCCGGAGTTCTTTCGCGGCGCCCAGCTTCGCGTGGGCGGCCGCATCCTCCGGGCCGCCGACGGCACGCTGACCCGGCGCGGGCGACCGCCTGCCGGGGAGCGCGCGAAGGTGCAGCAGTCGCTGCGCCTGTCGCCCGAGGTGCTCGAGCATTTCCGCGCCGGCGGTGCGGGCTGGCAGCGACGGATCGACGAGGTGCTCGCCGATTATGTGCGGCGGCAGCGGCGGGCGGGGGAGACCAAGCCATGAAGCCGTTCACGACGCTCGCCGTCGCGCTCTTTGCGCTGATCGCGCTCGCGCATCTCTATCGCCTGGCCACGGGTTGCGAGGTTGTCGTCAACGGCACCGTGGTGCCGATGTGGGTCAGCGTGGTCGGCGCGATCGTCGCGGCGGGGCTCGCCGCGATGTTGTGGCGGGAGTCGCGGCGCTAGGCGCGCGGCCGCCGGCGCCGGGAAGGAAATGGACCTCGAGCCGATCACCTACGAAATGGGCGGCAGGACGAGGTGATCCAAGGCCGGCCTTGCAGGACGTGCCGTTTCGCCTTGAAAACGATCAGCGCCCATGGCAGCAAATTGGAGCTCGCTAGGATGGATCGATGACACAGACGACGATGGTGTTGGCAGTGCTCATTGCCGCTACCTTGCCTTTTGTCGCTTCTATCATCATTGCCCTAAGCCCATCTGTTCGAGCAACGAGTGTTGGTGGATACTTTCTCTACGAACGGAACTTGGATACCGATGGATTCGTCAAAGTCACCGTTGGATATTCTCTTCAAGTTGCCGCGTTAGCGCTCTTTTTTTATTGGACGTTTAACTATGGCGCGGTCGGTCCTACCTTAGTTTGTGTGGCTTGGGGTTCCGGGTATTTTCTCGTTGCCCGCGCCCTTGAACGGGGTCGCCTGAGCGCCTTTCTCGGCTCGGGGCGTTCCACAGCAGAGGATCCTACTCCCACGATCCACGGTTACATCGGCGCCGCTGTGGCAGCGGACCACCGGTTTGGTCTGAAGTCCTTGACCATCGCAGCGGTTGCGCTGGCGAGCATCATTGGACTTGGCGGAACGATGATGGCGGAGATCGACTATGGCGTGGGTTTCCTTACCCAGGCCTTGGGTTTGACGCATCCGCCTTCGGCGACGTTACCCCCCACAAGCATCTCGCATATTCCGCCAATTACGAATATTTTGATTGCCGCGGCCATACTGACCTTTACAATTTTATATGTCTTGTGGGGTGGCTATCGATCTGCGGTCGCAACCGATCGCGTGCAAGTGCCGTTCGCGTACGTATCGTTCGCTCTCTTCACCTTGGGCGTGGCCGTCGAAACCGCAGGCTTTCGGGAGCGAAGCGGAGTGAGCTTCGCTCTCTTGATCTTCGGCCTAGTCATTGGGCTCCTACTGTGGAGGCGACTAAGGCTAATTCAGCTGGTTAGCAGCGAGGATGTCCAAGGCAGGCTTAGCGCTCTTTTCACATTCGTGCCCATTTTGATATTCACCATAATCTCGATAATCGTAGTCTCAAACACTGGGCGAGGATGGGACTTGTCGTCCCTTTATCTGGTCGTAGCCCCTGACGAAGCACCGTTTCTCGGCTTTCATCTCTGGGGTCTCGTCGCGCTCCTCACAGTGAACCTTATGTGGCAATTTGTGGATATTTCCAGCCTGCAACGGCTTCAATCGCTGGAGAGCGCCCCTCCTTTAGCTGATGGCCGTCTACCCGCAGCTGAGATTTTGAGAGCAATGGGCGTAGAGGCAGGGCTTGGCTGGTTTCTAATAATAGTTAGCGCCATAATTCTCAGGAGCGCGGGGCTCCGATATGATTGGTTTGTGGCCGACATGGCTGGCAGCCCTTCACTACTGTGGCTCGTTCCACTATTCATATTTACAGTCTTTGTTTATATGCTTTCGACGATTAGCGGGTTCATATCCGCCTTGTCATATATTTCGTTCTACGACATCGTCCCTGTCCTAACAGGGCAGCAAGGAGAGGACATTAAGGAAACTGACCGTATAGCCAAGGCAGAACGATTACGCCGGCCGCGCGCCACTACCATCGGCGTGATTTCCTTAATGCTACTTTTTTACACTTTCCTTCGCCTCTTAGTCCCAAATCAACAAATCGGCTCCGTTTTGTATGCGATTTATGCGTTTCAGATTGTGATAATGCCCAGCGTAATAATTGTCCTTTTTAGGGAGAGGTGGAGGCTCTATCCTTCCGCTGTCATAGGAAGTGTGCTTGTCGGGATATTCACGGCCTATCTTACAGCTGCCCACCCCTGGGGCTTGACCGTTGCGTCATGGATCGGCGCGGATGAAGTGTCACGGCAGGTTTTGCCACCACTGCTTACTGCGCTCACGGCCAGCGGGGCATTGGGCGTAATCTCAGTTTTCTGGAACGTGATTGGGAATGCCCGTCGCCGGAAAAGCAAGTCTGGATCGTAGGGTGCAAGAGTACCTGAGCCTCCTAGGCCTCGAAGCCAATTGGGTGCCCGCCTTGATAGGCCTCATAGGGTTACCGCTCCTCTATGCGAGCCTCGCGACAGAAGTCCATCGGGATTACGCCGAGCTGGTTAGGGACGCCAAGAGCGACACTTCCCTCACCGAAGCTGAGATGCGGAGTCTCACGAACTATATTGAGCGAAGGATGCAGGCATTCGAATTGGATTGGTGGGTCGTTGGGGCGTTTGGCGTCCTACTTTTCACAATCATGATCTGTGGTAACATTGAGGACCTATGCCAATTACCCATCGATCAGGGCGCCGCCGCGGCGGACGCGATGCGGCACGAATGGGGCCTTTGTTCACGTTCGTTTAATGAGAAGGCCGTTAGGGCCACAATGGCCGTCTACGGCACGGTGTTTGCAATTTTCATAGGGTTTAGGCTAATTTGGGCTCGTGTGGAGTTAGCCAAGGAAGCGAAAAGTTACTACGCTTGTGGCTTCAGGCCTGACTGCGTTAGCGCGGCTGAGGACGAGGCGAGAGGAGAGAGTTAATGCCACCGTCGGGCTATTCAACCGACCAGAGCTGCCACGTGGCCGAACTCCTCCGGTCGTGTGCCCGTGCCTTGATAGCCGAGGCAGCCGAAAACGGTGAAACTCTCGTACAAGCGCTTCGGCGCGAGATCGAGAGCATCAAGCGCTATGTTGCAGAAAGAGCGCCCACTGCGGCTCAACGCGGTATCCTCCTTGTAACGCAGGGGTTTTACAGCGAAGTGCTAGCGCTGGCTCCCGCTGACCGAAGTGCGTTCAAGGCGGCCGTCGAGACGGCCGCCACCCGCATTGAAGAACAGATGCTCGGGATCAAGATTCCGGTTTTGAAGCGAGCTCTGTAGGCTTTATTTAGCCGAACGGCCGCCCCGGGGTAGCATTGGACCAACTCGGCTGGATCGCTCAGCGCCTCGCCAGTCCTTCGACATGCTCAGTATGAGTGGAGGCGGGGCGAGTTCGCCGCAGCTATTGACCTGCCCATCTTCCGCGAATCCGACAGGCCTAGGACATGCTTGCGATTTGCTGGGCGCTCGCGGCGGCTGCGGTCAGGAAGGAAGGGCCCTCCCGGCAAAGCCGCGACGTCGAACGCCGGCCGCGGAGGCGACTCGAACCAGCCGTTGACCTTCGGTCGTCTGCGGCTCGACTCGGCTCAGGACCTGCGTGCGAGTCGCGGCGCGTCTGCCGCGGCTGCCCTTAGGGGCGCGCTCGCTGAATAATATTCTTTTCTCATCCTTTCCGCGCATTTTGTTGGATTCCAAATCCAACAGAATCAGGGGCAAGCGGGTGGGATCGTTGGGGGATTTCGGCGGGTTGTTGGAAATATCCAACAGCGTTCAAAATCCTTGACAGCGTAACGCTGCATTGGTACAAAACAAGAACAATGGGGCGAAGTCCCGCCTTCGCTGAAGCTACGGCGGACGGGGAGGGTCGCGGGATTGGGGCCCCTTCGACAAGCTCAGGATGAGCGGAGAAGGGCAGAATGGGGACAGTCAGCGACGGTCCCGGATCAAGCCCGGGAGTCCCCGAGTAAAATGGATCCCGGATCAAGTCCGGGATGCAGATTGGGCCAAGGCCAGTGCAGGAGCGCCGGAATTCGAGGCGCGTCACGCCCCCGGCATGGCGCGCTTCTCATTTTCATGACGGAGAGAGACGATGACGACACGCGCAGGCGTGGGCGGCGATTCCGCGCGCCCTGATCCGGAGCTCGAGGGGACCGGGAGCGGCGAGCCCCCGCGCATCGTCCCCAACAAGAACCGCCGCGTGCAGGTCGCGCCCGCGCCGGGCCGGCGGAAATTGTTCGACGAGGCGGCGCAGGACGAGTTTCTCGAATGGTTCGCGGCGACCTGCAATTGCTCGCTTTCGGCGCGCAAGACGGGGTTCCACTACCGCACCGTGCTGCGCCACTGGCGCGAGGACGAGGCGTTCGGCGCGCGCTGCGAGGCGGCGCTGCATATGGGCTATCCGCGGCTCGAGGAGCTGGCGCTGAGGGCGGCGGTGGAGGCCTTGTCGCCGGAGCGGCGCAAGCCGCCGAAGGGCGACCGGCCGCCGCCGCCCGAGCATTTCAAGATGGACCCGATGACCGCGGTGCAGCTGCTGCGCGAGCATAAGCGCCACCTCGCCGGGCTGGCGGGCGGGTCGGGCAGGGACGCCAAGCCCGGGCCCAAGGCCAAGAAAAAATGGACCTTCGACGAGGCGATCGCGGCGCTCGACAAAAGACTGCGGTCGCTGGGCCTGCGCTACGGCATCCCCGAAGACTGGGAGCCGGGTCGAGACGGCGGCGAGCCCGGTCAGGACGGCGGGGAGCCGGGTCGAGACGGCGGGGAGCCCGGTCAGGACGGCGGGGAGCCGGATCAAGGCGGCGGCGACGAGCCGGCGTGAGCCGTCTTCGATGCATCCGGCCTCGCGGCCGGCTTCATCCGCGACGCGCCGGCCGGGCGCAAGGCGGCTCTAGCCTTTCTTCTTCGAGCGCCTCGCCGGGGCGCGGGTGGCGGCGGTGCCGGTGTCCGCGCCATTGGCCCGGCTGCGCCCCCGCCTTGCCAGCGGAATCGCCGCGGCGACCCCTGCCGCGGCGATCGCGCCGGCGGCGATGGCGGTCTTGGGGTGGTCGCGGACGGTCTCGAAGAGGCCGGCGGCGCGGGTGGCGAAGGTGCGGGTGTCGCCTTCCGCTTCCGCCTCGGCGGCGGCGTGGGGCATGGCGCTGTTGGGGATGCTGGACATCGGGCAGGCTCCTTTGGATGATCTCCTCCCGGCAACGATGCCGCGGCGGCGCAGGGTCCGCGCGCTGCGGCGAGACGTTGGAAGACAATGATGAGCGCCGTCGAGCCCGCCCCGCCATTCCCGATCGTGCTGGTCGATGCCGACGCCTGCCCGGTCAAGGAGGAGGTGTACAAGGTCGCCTGGCGGCACGGCGTGCCGGTGCGGGTGGTCAGCAACGCGCCGCTGCGCGTGCCCGCGCATCCGCTGGTCGAGCGGGTGATCGTCTCCGGCGCGTTCGACGCGGCCGACGACTGGATCGCCGGGCGCGCCGGGCCGGGGGCGGTGGTGGTGACCGGCGACATCCTGCTCGCCGACCGCTGCCTCAAGGCGGGCGCGGCGGTGGTCGCGCCCAACGGGCGGCCGTTCACCGCGGCTTCGATCGGGGCGGCGATCGCCACCCGGGCGATCCTCGCCGACCTGCGCGCCGGCGCCGACGGGATCCGGGGCGGGCCGGCGCCGTTCGCCAAGGCGGACCGCTCGCGCTTCCTCTCGGCGCTCGACGAGGCGCTGGTGCGCGCGAAGCGGCGCTAGCGCCTGCGCCGCGGCGGCGCGGGGGTAAGGCGCCAGGCCGGGCCGCCTTCGCACTTGACGCCGGCGAGGGTGGCGGTGCCGCCGGCCTCGAGCGTGGCGAGGAGGCGCTGCAGCGCGTCGCCGCGCGGCGGCTCGGCGGCACCCAGCAAATGGAGGAGGATGCGGCGGCGCAGCTCGGCCGGCAGGCCGGCGGGGTCGAAGCGCACGGCGTCCCCCTCCTGCCTGACCCGCTCCTCGATCAGCCGCGCCGCGGCCCAGTCGAGCGCGGCCTCGGCCTCGGCCAGGGCGCCGGCGCTGCGCGCGAGCTGGGCGGCGTCGAGCCAGGGCGCCTCGGCGAGGCGGCGGCGGACGCGGACGCGGTCGTAGCTTTCGTCGGCATTGCTCGGGTCGGCGACCGGGGTGAGGCCGGCGGCGCTCACGATCCCGGCGAGCTCGGCGCGGCGCCAGCCGAGCAGGGGGCGGAGCACGGCGCCGTTCGCCGCGCGTACCCCGCTCAGCCCCGCGAGGCCGGCGCCGCGCGCCAGCCGCATCAGCAGCGTCTCGGCCTGGTCGTCGGCATGATGGGCGGTGAGCAGCCAGCGCACGCCCTCGGCCGCGGCCCACGCGCCCAGCAGGCGATAGCGCAGCGCCCGGGCGCCGGCCTGGACGTTGCCGGAAATGGCCCGGTCCGCGGCGAGCAGCGCGTGCGGCACGCCGAGGCCGGCGCAGAGCTCGGCGACGAAGGCGGCCTCGGCGGCGCTTTCGGGACGCAGCTTGTGGTCGACCGTGGCGGCGGCGACCTCGCCGGGACAGGCGGCGCGGGCGAGCAGCAGCAAGGCGAGGCTGTCCGGCCCGCCCGAGACGGCGACGCCGAGCCGGCCCGGCGCGCCGCCGGTCAGCGCCGCAAGGTCGGCGCGGAAGCGTTCGACGAGCGCGGGATCGGCCATGGGGCTGAGCCTAGGGCAAATGTTTCGCAGGTGGAAATATGGGCCTTCGCAGGCCCGCCCGGTTCGTGCTACGCAAGGCGTGGCTGCAGTTGCGCAAGGGGAGAGGTTGCATGAAGGCGACGCGCAAACTCAATCGGCGTTCTTTCCTGGGCAGGGTGGCCGGCGGCGCGACCGCGGTCGGCGCGATGGGCCTGATCGCCAGCGACGCGAGCGCGTTGGCGCTCGGCCAGGGCTGCAGCGATTCGGACAGCGGCCCCAACAGCGACCCCGGCGGGAGCGGGCGCAGCTGCGGCTCGAGCTGCAGCGACAGCGACAGCGGCCCGAACAGCGATCCGGGCGGGCGCGGGCGCAGCTGCGGCGCGCGGGCGTCCTGCACCGATTCCGACCGCGGCCCCAATGCCGATCCGGGCGGGCGCGGGCGCAGCTGCGGGCGCACCGGCGTCACCGATTACGATCGCGGCCCCAATGCCGATCCGGCGGGCTACGGCCGCGGGGCGCGGCGCTGCAGCGACAGCGACAGCGGCCCCAATGCCGATCCGGGCGGGCGCGGGCGCAGCTGCACCGGCCGGCGGCGCACCGGGATCACCGACAGCGACGGCGGCGCCTATGCCGACGCACCGGGCTATGGCCGCGGCAACCCGCGCTGCACCGATTCCGACAGCGGCGCCTATCGCGATCCGGCGGGCCGCGGGCGGCGCTGCCGCTAGCTAGCGCGTGAACCCCCGGCGCGGGCCGAGCCGGCGCTCCTTCCTCGCGCGGGTCGCGGGCGGCGCGGCGGGCGGCGCGCTCGCCTTGGTGGCGGGCCCGGCGAGGGCGCTGCAAGTCACCGATTCGGACAGCGGCGCCAAGGCCGACCCCGCCGGGCGGGGCCGCGGCCGCACCGGCGAGAGCGACGGCGACCCGAGCGATCCCGCGGGCTACGGGCGCGCCCGCACCGGCTGCACCGATGCGGACGGCGGCGCCAACAGCGACCCGGCCGGGCGCGGGCGCTGCCCGACCGGGGAGAGCGACAGCGACAGCGGGCCGCGCGCCGACCCGGCCGGGCGAGGACGCCCCCGCACCGGGCTCAGCGACTCCGACAGCGGCAGCGGCGCCGACCCGGCGGGGCGCGGCCGCGGCTCCGGCCGCTGCAGCGATCGCGACCGCGGGCCGACCGGCGACCCGGCCGGCGGCGGCCGCCGCTGCGTGCGGCGCTGAGCGACGGTCCAGTTCCGGAACAATCCCGCTAGGCAGCGCCGAATATTGTGCTAAGTCTCATGCCTTGGCTGCACTTGGCGAAAGGGAAGATCGCCGATGAAACCGACCCGCAAGCTCAACCGCCGTTCCTTCTTCGCGGCCGTCGCCGGCGGCGTCGCCGTCACCGGCGCGCTCGGCACGATCGCCGCCGATCCGGCGGAGGCGTTCCAGACCACCGACAGCGACAGCGGCCCCAACAGCGACCCGCCCGGGCGCGGACGCGGCGGCGGCGGCTGCAGCGATTCCGACAGCGGGCCGAACAGCGATCCGGGCGGACGCGGGCGCAGCTGCGGACGCGGCCGTCCGCGCACCGGCATCACCGACCGCGACAGCGGCTCGAACAGCGATGCGCCCGGCTACGGGCGCGGCCGGCGCACCGGCTGCAGCGATTCGGACAGCGGCCGCTACGGCGACCCGGGCGGACGCGGCCGGCGCTGCGGACGGCGGCGCACCGGCTGCACCGACCGCGACAGCGGGCGCGGCTCCGATGCCGCCAATTATGGGCGCTGCCGCCGCCGCGCGTGCAGCGATTCCGACAGCGGCCGCTACGGCGATCCGGGCGGACGCGGCCGCCGCTGCTGAGAAAATAGGGACAGCCACCTATTTCGTCGCGCGGCCGCGGCGATCGCCGACGGCTTGTGTCCGAAATAGGTGGCTGTCCCCATTTCTGGCTGATCAGGGCCATCCAGTCGCGCTTCGGGTAACCAGAGGCGCGCCGAGCCTCGCCGGATAGGGGACCACCGCATCTCCCCTGGAACGTCAGGGGTTGAATGCATTGATGTGGGTCCGGAATGGGACAGTCACTTTTCCGAAAGCCTTCGCCGGAATGGTCGAGGCCCTGCGGAAAAGTGACTGTCTCCTTAGCAGCGCGCGGCGGTGCGGGCCTCGGGCAGGCGGGTGCGGATGAAGTCGCGCATGTTGGGATAGACCTGGGCGAGCTCGTCATAGACGCGGCAGGCCTCGGCGCGGCGGTTGAGCCGGGTCAGCGCCTGCCCGAGGAAATAGAGGCTGTCGGCCGCCCGCTCGCCGCGCGGGTTGTTCTGGTAGTTGGCGAGCAGGATGCGGGCCGCGGTCGCCGGCTTGTTGTCGTCGAGATAGGCGCGGCCCTGCAAATTGCGCATCCAGCTGGTCCAGCGGCTGTTGGGATAGCGGGTGACGGCCGTCTCCAGCGCGGTCTGCGCCTCGGCGAAGCGGCGCTGATCCCACAGGCGGAAGCCGACATTATAGGCCTCCTCGGCGCCGTCGGCGGAGGACGCGCTCGCGCTCGCGCTCGGCCGGGCCGGCGGCTCGGCGGCCGGCTCGGGACGGGAGGGCTCCGCCGGACGGGCGACCGGCGGCGGCTCGAGCCGGTCGATGCGCGCGGTGAGGTCGGCGCGCAGCCGGGCGACCTGCTCCTCGATCTGGCGGGTGCGGTTGCCCTGCTCCTCGACCTGGCCGGTGAGCGTGCGCAGCTGCGCCTCGAGGGCGTCGACGCGGGCGATGAGGTTGCTCATGGCGTCGCCGCCCGGGGCGCCTCCCATCACCGCCTGGACCTCGGCGGGGATTTCGGGCTCGACCACCTGGCCGGTGCCTCCCGGGAACACCCGGCGCTGCACCGCGCGGAGCTGCTGCTCGAGCCGGCTCACCCGCTGCTCAACCGTGGCCGGACGGGTTTGCGCCAGCGCCGTGGCGGGCATGGCGGCCGCGGCGATCAACACCAGGCCGAGAAGATGGAAACGCATGACGAACCCCCGCAGCTTGCAAGCGAGCGCCAATGATATGGGAGGATGGCGAACGGGGACAGTTACTTTTTTCGCAAATGCAGGCCGGTGCGACCGGCTCGGCGGCGCCGCGAAAAAATACTGTCCCCTTTTATTGCGGTGGCGGCGCGGCCGGCGGCGGGCGGCCTTGCGCGCGGGCGGCGAGGTCCTCGGGGCGGAGGCTGACATTGTCGATGGTGCGCTCGACCGGCTCCAGCGGGCCGAGGTCGACGCCGCCGACCGCGGCGCGCAGCATTTGCGGGCGGCCGGTGCGGATCACCGGGTTCTGGGCGCCGGCCGGAACGGCGAAGCTCTGCCCGGCAGCGAGGCTGCCCATGAACAGGGTCGCCCCGCCCGCGCCTTCGCTGACCCGCAGCCAGACCTCGCCGGTGGCGGTGAGGGTGACGGCGCGGCCCGCCGCGGCCTGCGGTCCGACCGGCGCCGCCGCCGGGGCCCGGGCGGGCGCGGCTTCAGGCGGCACCTCCAGCACCGGGATCGAGGCGGGCTCGTCCTCCAGCGTGCTGCGCCAGAGCGCATAGCCGCCGATCAGCACCACGATGAGGATGAGGACCACGACGATCATCGATCGGGGCGGCACCCGGGCCGGGTCGGCGGGCTCGTAATAATCGGCCACCGGGGCGCGCCGGCGCGGGCCGCCGATCCGCTCGCGAAGCTCCGCCGCGATCGCGGCGCCGTCGAGGCCGACCGCGTCGGCATAGTTGCGCGCGAAGCCGACCGCATAGGTCACCGCCGGCAGCGCGTCCCATTCCTCGATCTCGATATTCTGCAGGTGGCGGATCGGGATGCGGGTGCGGCCGGCGATATCGTCGAGGCTCATGCCCTTCGCCTCACGCGCGGCGCGCAGCCGCTCGCCGAGCGGGACGACCTCGAACTGGGCCTGCTCCTCGTTCACCATCGACCCCTAGTCTCCCCGCCGGGCCCTTTCCTTTCGCAGACCGCATCCCCGCGCCGCTGTCAACCAACGTCTCGGGCTTCGGTGCCGTCCTGCGCCGAGGGGCCTCACGCCATCGACACGCCGTGCCGCTCGGCCCAGGCGGCGAGCGCGGCACGGAAATCGGCGGGCGGCCGGGCGAGCAGCCGATCGAGCGCGCGGCCGGCGGCGGCGGCGTCGAGCGAGCGGATCATCGCCTTGACCGGGCCGACCGCGACCGGGGTGATCGACAGGCGGCGTATGCCGATGCCGATCAGCGCCATCGCCTCGAGCGTGCGCCCGCCCATCTCCCCGCAGACCGCGACCGGCACCTTGTGCCGGTCGGCGGCGCGGGCGATCCGGCGCAGGAACCTCAGGATCGCCGGCGACAGCCAGTCGTAGCGCTCGGCGAGCCGCGGGTTGGAGCGGTCGGCGGCGAACAGGAACTGGGTGAGGTCGTTGGTGCCGACCGACAGGAAATCGAGCTTGGGCAGCAGCACGTCGAGCATCTCGGCGAGCGAGGGCACTTCGAGCATGCAGCCGTAGAGGATCCGGGTGGGCAGCTTCTTGCGGCGCTCGGCGAGCCAAGCCTTCTGCTCCTCGACCAGCGCCTTCGCCGCGTCGAACTCCCAGGGCTCGGAGACCATCGGGAACATGATCTGGAGCTCGCGGCCGGCCGCGGCCTCCAGCAGCGCGCGCGCCTGCGCCTTCATCAGGCCGTCGCGGTCGAGCGCGAGACGGAGCGCGCGCCAGCCCATCGCCGGATTGTCCTCCGGCTCCGGGCTGGTGTTGAGATAGGGCAGGCTCTTGTCGCCGCCGACGTCGACGGTGCGGAACACGACCGGCTTCTTGCCGGCCGCGTCGAGCACCGCGCGGTAGAGCCGCTGCTGCGCCTCCCGGCGCGGCAGCGTCGCCGAGACCAGGAACTGGAACTCGGTGCGGAACAGGCCGATGCCGTCGGCCCCGGTCGCGCCCAAAGCGGCGACGTCGTCGCGCAGGCCCGCATTGACCATCACCGTGATCCGGGTGCCGTCGGTGGTGACCGCCGGCTTGTCCTTGATCGCGGCATATTCGGCGCGGCGCTTCTGGGTGACCTCGAAATTGGCGTCGAACGCGTCCTCGATCGCCGCGCTCGGCCGCACGATCGCATTGCCGTCGCTGGCGTCGAGCAGGACGAGGTCGCCCTCGGCGACGGAGCGGCGGACGGCGCGGATGCGCCCGATCATCGGCACCCCCATGGCGCGGGCGACGATGGTGACATGGGCGGTCAGCGAGCCTTCCTCGAGGATCACGCCCTTCAGCTTGCGCCGGTCATATTCGAGCAGCTCCGCCGGCCCCAGGTTGCGCGCGACCAGGATCGCGTCGGCGGGCATGCCGGCCTTGGCGGCGGTGCCGAGCTGGCCCGAGACGATGCGCAGCAGCCGGTTCGACAGATCGTCGAGGTCGTGCATCCGGTCCTGCAGCAGCGGGTCGTCGATCTGGCGCATGCGCTGCTGCATGCGCTGGCGCACCCGCTCGATCGCCGCCTCGGCGGTGAGGCCGGAATCGATCGCCTCGTTGATCCGCCGCGACCAGCCCTCGTCATAAGCGAACATCTTGTAGGTCTCGAGCACCTCCTGATGCTCGCCGACGGTGCCGAACTCGGCCTGGCCCATCATCGCGTCGATCTGCTCGCGCATCCGCTCGAAGGCCGAATAGACGCGGCGGCGCTCGGCCTCGATATCCTCGGCGACGGTATGCTCGATGAGGATGCGGGGCTGGTGGTAGACGGCGTGGCCCTTGGCCATGCCGACGACCAGCTTGAGGCCGGCGAGGCGCTGGGTGCCGCCGGCGCGGTCCTCCTCGCCCGGCGCGGCGGCGCGGTCGGCGAGGCCGGCATTGGCGATCAGCTCGCTGAGCACCATGGCGACGGTCTGCAGCGCCTCGATCTCGAGCTCGTCATAGGCGCGCGGGTCGTCATGCTGGACGGCGAGCACGCCGATCGCCCGCTCCTTGCGGATGATCGGCACCCCGGCGAAGCTGTGGAACAGCTCCTCGCCGGTCTCGGGACGGAAGGCGAATTCGGGGTGGCTCGACGCCTCGGCGAGGTTGAGGATCGCCGCGTCCTTGGCGATGGTGCCGACCAGCCCCTCGCCCATGGCGAGCCTGGTGACGTGCACTGCCTCCTGGTTGAGGCCGAGGGTGGCGAACAGCTCGAGCACGCCGTCGCGCAGCAGGTAGATCGAGCAGACCTCGCTCGCCATCGCCTCGGCGATGATCCGCACCACCTTGTTCAGCTTGGCCTGCGCGCCCAGCCTGGACGCCATCACGTCGTGGAGACCGGTCAGGATCTCGCGGGCGGAGCTGGCGGACTGGGTGGGCATGTCACGCCGCTATCAGAAAGCTCGCGCGCTTTCCAATGGCGGGGCAGGGTCAGGCCGCGGCGGCGTCGACCGGGGCCAGCACCCAGGAGAGGCAGACGAGGTCGGAGTGCGTGCTGGGCATGATGCACCTTCTTTCGTCTGCGCCCGGCGTCCGCGTCTCGGGCAGAAAGAAGGGGTGATGGAAACGCTCACAGCAGGCGGGTTCAACCCTGCTCGCGGACCGACGGCCGCCTGCACGGCCGGGCGGCGAGACTAAGCGGGGCCGGACGCGCGGGTCAACCGGCGCTGAAGACGTGCGCCGACATCGGCGCCTCGCTGCCGTCGAACCGGGCCAGCGCGGCGGCGGCGGCCTCGGTCGCCTCCTCGAGCCGGGCGGGGTCGCGCGCCTCGATCTCGGCGCGCAGCGGCGCGCCCTGGGTGAGGCCCTTCGCCGCGTCGCGCGCGGCGACGAGGCTGGTCTTCTCGACCGTCTCGGCGGCGATCTCCGTAAAGCCCGCCTCGCGCAGGTCGGCGGCGATCCGCTGCACATGGTGATAGCCGAACGGGACTCGCGCCAGGAAGTTCGGCGGATCGTCCGGGAACAAGGCGGCGACCGCCCCGGCCACGGCGGCGGAGACCGGGTTGCGCTCCAGCCGGTCCCAGACGTTGAACAGGAAGCGGCCGCCGGGCCTCAGCACCCGGCGGGCCTCGCGATAGGCGGCGATCCGGTCCGGGAAGAACATCGCGCCGAACTGGCAGACCACAGCGTCGAACGCTGGCATCCTCGAACGGCAGGCTCTGCGCATCGGCGGCCTGGAAGGCGACCCGCCACGAGATCAGCCGGCCCGCCGCGACGTCGAGCATCGCCTGGTTGAGGTCGGTGGCGAGGATCTCCGCCCTGGGCGCCTCCCGCATCAGCGCGCCGGTGACGATGCCGGTGCCGGCGGCGGTCTCCAGGATCCGCGCCGGTTGCAGCGCCCCGGTCCGCCCGGCGATGTCCCAGGCATAGGGCTCGAACAGCAGCGGGCCCAGCAGCTGGTGGTAGAGGGCCGGGATCGAGCCGGCGAAGACGGTGTCGGTCGCGGTCATCTTCCTCCTCCGGGCGGACGCGCTGCGGTCGACCGGCTCACACTCATGCGTGCGCCGAGCGCCGCTCCAGCGCGTGCGCGGCCTCGTCGACCAGCTGGGCGAGGATGTCGGCGACCGGGGCCTCGTCCTTCACCATGCCGACCGACTGGCCGGCCATCACCGAGCCGGTCTCGACGTCGCCCTCGATCACCGCGCGGCGGAGCGCGCCCGCCCAATAATGCTCGATCTGGAGCTGCGCCTCGGCCATCTCGACCTTCTCCTCGTCGAGCAGTTGCGCGACCTCGCGCTGCTTGGCGGCGAAGCTCTCCATCTCGCGGTTCTTGAGCGCGCGCACCGGGATCACCGGCAGGCGCGGATCGATC
The DNA here is from genome assembly GCA_963826805.1 of uncultured Alphaproteobacteria bacterium. Taxonomy (GTDB): domain Bacteria; phylum Pseudomonadota; class Alphaproteobacteria; order Sphingomonadales; family Sphingomonadaceae; genus Allosphingosinicella. Next base: position 748,532 of record CAWGYE010000005.1, on the reverse strand, counting down.
TGCACCGAGGTGATCGCGTCGCGCGCCGAGGCGCGGATGAACGCCTTCTTGAAATTGGGGTGGGCGATGCATTCGTGGGCGCAGACGAAGCGGGTGCCGAGCTGGACGCCGACCGCGCCCATCTCCAGATAGCCGGCGATCAGCCCGCCATGGCCGATGCCGCCGGCGACGAAGATCGGCACGTCGGCGCTGAGCGGCGGCAGGATCTCCTGGGCGAGCACCGAGGTCGAGACCGGGCCGATATGGCCGCCCGCCTCCATGCCCTCGATCACCAGGGCGTCGACGCCGGAGCGGATCAGCTTCTTCGCCAGCGCCAGCGCCGGGGCGAAGCAGATCAGCTTGGCGCCATTGCCCTTGATCCGCTCGATCGCGCCGGGCGGCGGCAGCCCGCCGGCGAGGACGACGTGGCTCGACCGCGTGCTTCGCGCAGACGTCGATCAGATCGGAGATCATCGGGTGCATGGTGATCAGATTGACGCCGAACGGCCGCGTCGTGCGCTTCTTCGTCTCGGCGATCTCGGTGTCGAGCAGGTCCGGCGTCATCGCCCCGCAGGCGATCACCCCGAACGCGCCGGCATTGGAGAGCGCGGAGACGAGGCTGCGCTCCGAGATCCAGCTCATCGCCCCGCCCAGGATGGCGACCTCGCAGCCGAGGAAATCGGTGCCGCGCTGCATCAGGCGGCGGAGGCGGTCGTGGCCGATTCCTCCCTCCCCCTTGATGGGGGAGGGATCGAGGGTGGGGGTGGCGTCATTCATAGGCGATGCCTTTAGCGGAGAGTCCACCCCCACCCAACCCTCCCCCATCGAGGGGGAGGGCTTTGAGGGTCGCGGGCGCGCTCAAGCCGCATCCTCCGCATCCAGCCCGAACGCCGTGTGCAGCACCCGCACGGCGAGCTCCATATAGTCCGCGCGGATCAGCACCGAGACCTTGATCTCGCTGGTGGCGATGGCGAGGATCTCGATCTTGCTCGTCGCCAGCGTCGCGAACATCTTCGCGGCGAGCGCCGGGTCGGAGCGGATGCCGACGCCGACGATCGAGACCTTGCAGATGTCGGTGTCGGCGGCGAGATCGGAATAGCCGATCTCCGCCTTCGCTTTCTCGAGCAGGTCGGTCGCCTGGGCGAGCGCCGCCGCGGGGATGGTGAAGGTCACCGTGCTCGGCGAGCCCTGCGCGATCATGTCGTAATTGATGCCGGCCGAGGCGAGCGCGCCGAAGATCGCGGCGGCGGCGCCGGGCGCGTCGCGGCAGGCCGCGCAAGGTGATCCGCGCCTCGTTCTTGTCGTAGGCGATGCCGGTGATCAGGTTTCTTTCCATGGCATAATCCTCAAGCGCGTCCTCGCGCACGATCATCGTGCCGGGCAGGTCCTCGAACGAGGAGAGCACCATGAGCGGCAGGTCGTAGCGCAAAGCGAGGCCGACCGAGCGGGTCTGCAGCACCTTGGCGCCGACGCTCGCCAGCTCGAGCATCTCCTCATAGGTGACGATGCGGCAGCTTGCGCGCCCGCGGCACGATCCTGGGGTCGGTGGTGTAGACGCCGTCGACGTCGGTGTAGATGTCGCAGCGGTCGGCCTTCATCGCCGCCGCGAGCGCCACCGCCGAGGTGTCGGATCCGCCGCGGCCCAGAGTGGCGATGCCGCCGTCGGCGGCGACGCCCTGGAAGCCGGGGATGATGGCGATGCCGCCGCCGTCGAACACGCGCTCGAGCACGTCGACGTCGATCCCCTCGATCAGGCCGGCGGCGTGGCCCGAGGCGCGGATCGGCAGCTGCCAGCCCATATAGGAGCGGGCGTTCAGACCCATGCCCTGCAGGGTGATCGCGAGCAGCCCGCTGGTCACCTGCTCGCCCGAGGCGACGACCACGTCATATTCGCGCGGATCGTAGACGCTGGCGGCCTCGCGGCAGAACTGGATCAGCCGGTCGGTCTCCCCGGCCATCGCCGAGACCACCACCGCGACCTGATGCCCCCGCTCCGCCTCGCGCCGCACCAGCCCCGCGACATGGCGGATGCGCTCGCTCCCCGCCATCGAGGTGCCGCCGAACTTCATCACGATGCGAGGCATTGGTCTCCCCAGCCGCCTCCGCCGTCATGCCAGCGAAAGCTGGCATCTCTTTTCCTTTCAAGCCAGCAAGTGCAAGGGAGATTCCAGCTTGCGCTGGAATGACGGAATTGGACTTGAGCAGCGAATCCACCACCATCGACCCCAGGGAAGCCGCGCATTTCGGGGCGCTGGCGGCGGACTGGTGGGACCCGCAATGGCAGCTCGGCGATGCTGCACCGGCTCAATCCGGTGCGGCTCGGATATATCCGCGATCGGATCGACCATCACTGGCAGGCGGACGAGCACGATTTGCGGCCGCTCGCCGGCAGGCGCGCCGCCGACGTCGGCTGCGGGGCGGGGCTGCTCGCCGAGCCGCTGGCGCGGCTGGGCGCCGCGGTGACCGGGATCGACGCGGCGGCGGAGAATATCGCAGTCGGCGCGCGAGCATGCGCTGGGGCAGGGGCTGGAGATCGACTATCGGGTCGGCGGCGCCGAGGCGCTCGAGGGGCGCTACGACCTGGTGACCTCGCTCGAGGTGGTCGAGCATGTCGCCGACCCCGCCGCCTTCGTCGCCGCGCTGGCGGCGGCGGTGGCCGACGGCGGCCTGCTGATCCTCTCGACGCCCAACCGGACGCAATGGTCGAAGCTGGTGATGATCGGGATCGGCGAGGGCCTCGGCCAGATCCCCAAGGGCACGCACGACTGGAACAAGTTCATCGCGCCCGGACGAGCTCGCCGCGATGGTGCGGGCGGCCGGGCTGGAGGTGATGGACGTCACCGGGCTCGGCTGGTCGCCCGACCCGCGGCTTCCAGCTCAGCGACGACAAGTCGCTCAACTACCTGCTGACCGCGATTAAATAGGGACAGTATACGTTTTCGCCGGCGCCGCGCCGCCCGGACGCAGCGCCGAAAAATGTATACTATCCCTGTTTTCTAGCGCGGCTCGCGGGTCAGCCGGGTGATCAGCAAGGCGGCGCGCTTGGCCTGGCGGGGGAGGCTGGTCGAGGTCGATCCATTCGCCCTCGGCATGGGCGCCGCCGCCGGCCGCGCCGAGCCCGGCGAGGGTGGGCACGTCGGCGGCGACGAAGCGAGGAATCGGCGGCGCCGCGGCGGGCCGGGTCGTATTCCGCCATTTCGGGGAGGCCGAGGTCGCGGTTGACCGCGTTGAGCCGGGCGAGGATCGCGCGATTGCCCTCGGTCGGCGCCATCGGCGGATAGCCGTCGGCGGCGAAGACCAGCTCGGCCGAGGTCTGCGGCAGATGCCGCGCGACGATCGCCTGCATGGCGGCGCGGATGCGCTGCTCCTGCTCGGCGGAGAGGGTGCGGATGTCGCCGCGGGCGATGGCGCGCTCGGCGACGATGTTGGTCTTGCCCGAGGCGGCGACGCGGAAGCCGTCGGCGTCGATCGTCGCCGGGGTGCCGCCCGCCATCACGCCGACGTTGAAGGTGAGGTTGGGCTCGGGCAGCTCGCGGCGGAAGGCGTCGAGGATGCGCGCCATCTCGTAGATCGCGCCATAGCCGAGGCTCTCCGAGAACACCCCCGAGCTGTGCCCGGTGCGGCCGCTTGCGGTCAGCGTCCAGCTGGTCGAGCTGCGGCGCGCGACGGTGCCGAACTCGCGGCCGTCCTCGCGCGCCAGATTCTCGAACTCGAGCGCGTAATCGGCGGCGCGGCCGGCCTCGATCAGATTGCGGCGGGCGGTCGCGATCGGCGACCCCGGGCCGCTCCTCGTCGCCGGTCAGCACGATGGTGATGTTGGCGTCGGCGAGCGTGCCGGCCGCGTGCATCGCGCGCAGCGCCGCGACGATCACCGACGAGCCCGCCTTTGTCGTCGCCGATGCCGGGGCCGGTGGCGCGGTCGCCCTGGCGCTGGAAGCGCTGGAACGGGCTGTCCGGCTCGAACACCGTGTCGAGATGGCCGATCAGGAGCACGTTGCGGCCCGGCCCCTGATGGGTGGCGACGAGATGGCCGGCGCGGCCGGTCGCGGCCATGTCGACCCAGCGGACGTTGAAGCCGAGCGCCTCCAGCTCGGTGTGGACCAGCGCGCCGACCGCCCTCACGCCGGCGAGGTTCAGCGTGCCGCTGTTCGATGTTCACCATCCGCTCGAGCAGCGCCGACGGTGCGGTCCGCCTCGCGATCCACCGCCTCCGCCATGCGGCGCTCCTCGGGGCGAAGCTGGGCGGCGGCGGGGGCGGCGAGGGCCAAGGCGGCGAGGAAGAGAATGAGGCGCATGGCCTCCACTCCCTCGTTCATGGCTCCCGGGTCAAGCCTTGCGCGTTGGGGGAGGAAAGGAGATTCGCAATGACCGACCCCCGCAGGCCGCGCGGCAAGGAAGCCCAGCTCCCCGACGCGCTCGACCAGACCCCGTCCGGGGCGACGCCTCGGGACGCCGAGGCGCATGGCTCCGAGGACGCGCAGCTGCTCGCCGGCATCGACCTCGCGCGCGAGGGCGAAGGCGACGTCGAGCAGGTCGACGGCCGGCCCAACGACTAGCCGCCGATGTTGAACTCGATGAACAGGCCGGCGCCGCCGGAGAACTGGTCGCGCGAGCCGAAGGCGCGGACGATCGGCGAATCGGCGGCGTCGCCGACCAGCCGGTCGTAGCCGACATAGCCCTGCACGCCCCAGTTGCGGCCGAGCTTGTAGGTGAGGCCGGCGACCGCGCCATAGGCGTAGACGCCGCCATTGGGATCGTACGCCGCCGGCAGCCCGGACGCGGGGATCGCCGCGGGCAGGCCGAAATAGGCGTCGTGATAGTCGTTGTCCGCCCAGCGCACGCGCGGGCCTATCGAGAAGATATAGGTGTTTTCGTCGCGGACGACGAAGTCGGCGCCGGCATCGCCGACCAACCCCTTATGGCCGCCAAGCCCCTGTCGCAGCTCGGCGCGGATCCGGAAATTCTCGCTCGGGAAGACCTCGACGAAGCCGCCCACCTCGACGGTGAAGCCGACATCGCCGACCGGGGCGCCGACATCCTCCTCGTCGCGCTTGTTCTGGAAGCGCAGGGCGGGGCCGAAGTTGAAGGCGCTGTCGCGGCCCAATATGCCGAGGCCGATGCCGTCGTCCGGCGCCTCGAACGGCATCGGCGAGCCTTCGCGGCGCAAGCCGAAGATCGGCAGCGGGTTGATCCCGTAGGAATCGCCGCCGGGATATTTGGGATAGGTCTGGGCGCCCGCCCCGAGCGTGATGGTGTAGCCGCGGCCGCGCTCCTCGTCCTGGGCGGAGGCGGGCGCGGCGGCGAGGAGGGCGATGGCGGCGGCGCCGATCAGCGCGGCCGGGCGGAGCAGGGTTATGTTTCTTGTCATAGGGCGCAGAACGGCCGTCCTCCCAAATCGTTGCGGCCGAGTACCAAGCGCCTATTCGAATTCAAGGATCACGGCGTCGACGGCGAGGCTGTCGCCCGGTTTGGCGCCCAGCGCCCTCACCGTGCCGGCCTTCTCGGCGCGCAGGATGTTCTCCATCTTCATCGCCTCGACCACGGCGAGCGGCTGGCCGGCCTCGACATGCTCGCCCGCGTCGACATGGAGCGCGGTCAAGAGGCCCGGCATCGGGCAGATCAGATATTTGGAGAGGTCGGGCGGCACCTTCTCGATCATGTGGCGCGACAGCGCCGCGACATGCTCGGGGAGGACGTCGGCGAGGTGGGACGCGCCGCGCGCGGTGAGGCGCCACTGGCGGCCGCGCCGGGCGATCCGGACGATGCGGTCGCGGCCGTCGATCGTGCCCTTGAACAAGGCCTGGCCGGGCCGCCAGCGGCCGACGATCTCGTGCGGGTCGCCGGCGTCGAGGCGGGCGAGCCGGCCGCCCTCATAGGGCTCGAAGCGGACCCGGTGCTCGGCGCCGGCGATGCGCACGACGCGAAGCTCCGGGGCCGCCACCGGGCCGCTCAGCTGGCCGCTGACCGCGCCGGCGCGCGCGTCGGTCTCGTGCCCGGCCAGAGCGGCAATGATGGCGAGGTCGCCGATCAGCTCGGCGTCGGCCGGCGCGCCCTTGAAGCCGTCGGGATATTCCTCGGCGATGAAGCCGGTGGTGAGCGCGCCGGCGCGGAAGCGCGGATGCTGCATCAGCGCGGAGAGGAAATCGACATTGTGGCCGATGCCCTCGATCTGGAAGGCGTCGAGGGCGGCGATCTGGCGGTCGATCGCCTCGTCGCGGGTCGCGCCGCTGGTGATCAGCTTGGCGATCATCGGATCGTAGAACATCGAGACCTCGCCGCCCTCGGCGACGCCGTCGTCGATCCGCACCCCCTCGGCCGCGGCCGGCGGGCGGTAGCGGACCAGGCGCCCGGTCGAGGGCAGGAAGCCGCGATAGGGATCCTCGGCATAGACGCGGGTCTCGACCGACCAGCCGTCGAGCCGCACGTCCTCCTGCCCGAAGGCGAGCTTCTCGCCGGCGGCGACGCGGATCATCTGCTCGACCAGGTCGAGCCCGGTCACCTCCTCGGTGACCGGATGCTCGACCTGGAGGCGGGTGTTCATCTCGAGGAAGTAGAAGCTCTTGTCGGCGCCGGCGATGAACTCGACCGTGCCGGCGCTGTGATAGCCGACGGCCCTGGCGAGCGCGACCGCCTGCTCGCCCATCGCCTTGCGCATCTCCGGCGTGACGAAGGGCGAGGGCGCCTCCTCGACCACCTTCTGGTGGCGGCGCTGCACCGAGCATTCGCGCTCGCCCAGATGGAGGATTTTGCCGTGGCGGTCGCCGAGCAGCTGGATCTCGATATGGCGCGGGTTCTCGACGAACTTCTCGATCAGCACGCGGTCGTCGCCGAAGCTGGCCTTGCCCTCGCGGCGGACCGCATCGAGCTGCTCGCGCACGTCCTCCTCGGACCAGGCGAGCCGCATGCCCTTGCCGCCGCCGCCGGCCGAGGCCTTCATCATCACCGGATAGCCGATCGCCGCCGGCGATCTCGGCGGCATGATCGGCGTCCCCGATCTCGCCGATGAAGCCCGGCACGACGCTGACTCCCGCCTTTTCCGCGAGCTTCTTCGATTCGATCTTGTCCCCCATCGCCGCGATCGCCTCTGCCGGCGGCCCGATGAAGGAGATCTTCGCCCCGTCGAGCGCCCGCGCGAAGCTCTCGCGCTCGGAGAGGAAGCCGTAGCCGGGATGCACCGCCTCGGCGCCGGTCGCCCGGCAGGCGTCGATGATCAGCTCGGCGGAAAGATAGGATTGCGCAGCCGGCGGCGGGCCGAGGCGCACGGCCTCGTCGGCCAGCCGCACGTGCGGCGCGCGCGCGTCGGCGTCCGAATAGACCGCGACGGTCGCGATCCCCATGCGCTGCGCCGTCCTGATCACGCGGCAGGCGATCTCGCCGCGATTCGCGATCAGGATCTTATTGAACATTCTCGATCGCATTCGCGATTTCGTCCGGGATCGGCTGCGGCTCCGGCTGCGGCGGGCCCACCGACCGGCCGAAGTGGATCGCGAGACGGGGCCTTCCGCCCGGCCGGCTCCCGCTGCGGCGGGCGGCGGGCGGGCTGATCGTCAGGTCCAGCTGCTCGCGCGGGCCGGCCTGCCATTGCCATTTCACCTGCGGCGCATCGTCGCTGATCCGCCGCAGCGAGGGGTGGCGGACGAGCGGGCGGAGCGCGTCGCGCATCCGCGTCAGGCTCGGCGCGACCTCGGCGTCGATGGCGAGCTGGCAATCGATGAAATTGGCGCCGGGCCCGGGCGAAAAGGCCGAATGGACCAGCTCGCCATGGTCGAGCCGCCACGCCGCGATCGGCAAGGCGGCGCTCGCCGTCTGCACCTGCTCATGCTCCCAGCCCGAATTCTGCAGCGCCGCGGCGAGCGTGCCCGGGTCGCTGCCGGCCTCGAGGCAGGTCTGGCGGAACAGCGCGGCGATGGCCGGCGCATTGGCGTCGGCATTGCCGGTCGCCAGCCGCACCGTGGCGGCCGGGGCGGCGGGCTGCGACGGCTCGGACGGCTGCGAGCAGCCGATCAGCACCGAAGCGAGGCCGAGCGGGCCGGCGATCCGATAAGGCACCTTCACCTCCTATGGCTCGCCCGGCTCGGCCGGGGCGGGGAGCAGCGGCAGCGCCGCCGCCAGCAGCAGGGCCGCAGCGGCTCCCCTCATTCCGCCGCCTCGCGCGCCGGCTCGGGGCTGGTCATCGCCTCGAGGCCGAGCCTGGCGAACAAGGCCGCGTCCGCATCGTCGCCCGCATTGCGCGTGGTCAGCAATTTGTCGCCGGTGAAGATCGAATTGGCGCCGGCCAGGAAGCAGAGCGCCTGGGTCGAATCGCTCATGCTCTCGCGACCGGCGGAGAGGCGGACGATCGCGCGCGGCATGGTCAGGCGCGCCACAGCGACGGTGCGGACGAACTCGATATCGTCGATCCGCGCCAGCGGCGTGCCTTCCAGCATGTCGCCGAGCACGGTGCCCGCGATCGGCACCAGCGCGTTGATCGGCACGCTTTCGGGGTGCGCCGGCAGGGTGGCGAGCGCGTGCAGGAAGCCGACCCGGTCCTCGCGGCTCTCGCCCATGCCGACGATGCCGCCGCAGCAGACCGCCATGCCCGAGGCGCGGACGTGGCTCAGCGTGTCGAGCCGCTCCTGATAGGTCCGGGTGGTGATGACCCTGCCATAATGTTCGGGCGAGGTATCGAGATTGTGGTTGTAATAATCGAGGCCCGCCTCGGCGAGCCGGTCGGCCTGGCCTTGGGTCAGCATGCCGAGGGTCATGCAGGTTTCGAGCCCCAGCGCCTTCACGCCGGCGACCATCGCGCACAGCGCGTCCATGTCGCGGTCCTTGGGCTCGCGCCAGGCCGCGCCCATGCAGAAGCGGCCCGCTCCCGCGGCCCTGGCCTCCGCGGCGGCCGCCAGCACCGCGTCCACCTCCATCAGCTTCTCGGCCTTGAGCCCGGTCTTCGCATGCGAGGACTGGCTGCAATAGCCGCAATCCTCCGGGCAGCCGCCGGTCTTGATCGAGAGCAGGGTGGAGAGCTGCACCTCGTTCGGCGCGTGCCAGCGGCGGTGGGCCTGCTGCGCCTCCCAGAGCAGGTCGAGCAGAGGGAGATCGAACAGCGCGGCGATTTCCTCGCGAGACCAGTCGGTCTTCAGCCCCTCCCTTTCAAGGGAGGGGCCGACTGTCGGTGCCGGGGAACTCATTCCGCCGCCTCCTCGAGCGGTGGGAGGTTGTGGCCGAGCAGCTTCAGCACCTCGCCCGCCGCCTCGACCAGGTTGGTGCCCGGGCCGAAGATCGCCTGCACGCCGGCCTCGCGCAGCATGTCGTAATCCTGCGGCGGGATGACGCCGCCGACGACGACCTTGATGTCGGTCCGGCCGAGGTCGCGCAAATGCCCGATCAGCTCGGGGACCAGGGTCTTGTGCCCGGCGGCGAGGCTGGAGGCGCCGACCACGTCGACATCGTGCTCGACCGCGAGCCGGGCGCTTTCCTGCGGGGTCTGGAAGAGCGGCCCCGGGACGATCTCGAAGCCGAGGTCGGCGAAGGCCGAGCTGACCAGATTGGCGCCGCGGTCGTGGCCGTCCTGGCCCATCTTGGCGACCAGCATGCGCGGCTTGCGGCCGAGCCGGCGCCTGAGCGCGCCGACCCCGTCCGTCGCGCGCGCCCAGGCCGGGTCGTCCGCCCAGGCGGCGCCGTAAATGCCGGAGACCGGCGTCGGCACCGTGTCGTAGCGGCCGAACGCATCCTCCAGCGCGGCGGAGATCTCGCCGAGCGTGCACCGGGCGCGGGCAGCTTCGATCGAGAGCGCCAGCAGGTTGGTGGCCTCCTTGGCGCCCTCCCGCAGCGCGTCGAGCGCCGCCTGCGCCGCCGCCTCATCGCGGGCGGCGCGGACCTTTTCGAGCCGCGCGATCTGGCCGGCGCGGACCTTGGCATTGTCGATCTCGAGGATGTCGAGATGCTCCTCCTCGGCCAGTCGATAGCGGTTGACGCCGACGATCACGGTCTCGCCGCGGTCGACGCGGGCGGCGCGGGCGGCGGCCGCCTCCTCGATCCGGCGCTTGGGCATGCCGCTCGCGACCGCGTGGGTCATGCCGCCCAGCGCCTCGACCTCCTCGATCAGCGCCCAGGCCTTGTCGGCGAGCTCGTCGGTCAGCGCCTCGACATAATAGGAGCCGCCGAGCGGATCGGCGACGTTGGCGATGCCGCTCTCCTCGGCGAGCACCAGCTGGGTGTTGCGGGCGATGCGGGCGGAGAAATCGGTCGGCAGCGCGATCGCCTCGTCGAAGCTGTTGGTGTGCAGGCTCTGGGTGCCGCCGAGCACCGCCGCCATCGCCTCGATCGTGGTGCGGATGACGTTGTTGTACGGGTCCTGCTCGGTCAGCGACACGCCCGAGGTCTGGCAATGGGTGCGCAGCATCTTCGACTTGGCCTTCCTGGCGCCGAACCCCTCCATGATCCGGTGCCACAAGAGGCGCGCCGCGCGCAGCTTCGCCACCTCCATGAAGAAGTTCATGCCGATGCCGAAGAAGAAGGAAAGGCGCGGCGCGAAATGGTCGACGTCGAGCCCCTTGGCCCGGGCGGCGCGGACATAGTCCATGCCGTCGGCGAGCGTGAAGGCGAGCTCCTGCACCGCGGTCGCCCCGGCCTCGTGCATGTGATAGCCGGAGATCGAGATCGAGTTGAACTTCGGCATGTTGGCGGAGCAATATTGGATGATGTCGGCGACGATCCGCATCGAGGGCTCGGGCGGGTAGATGTAGGTGTTGCGGACCGCGAACTCCTTCAGGATGTCGTTCTGGATGGTGCCGGTCAGCTTGTCCTCGGCGACGCCCTGCTCCTCGGCGGCGACGATGTAGAAGGCCATGACCGGCAGCACCGCGCCGTTCATCGTCATGCTCACCGACATCTCGTCGAGCGGGATGCCGTCGAACAGGATCTTCATGTCCTCGAGCGTGTCGATCGCCACCCCCGCCTTGCCGACGTCGCCGACCACGCGGGGATGGTCGCTGTCGTAGCCGCGATGGGTGGCGAGATCGAAGGCGACCGACAGGCCCTTCTGCCCGGCGGCGAGGTTGCGGCGGTAGAAGGCGTTCGAATCCTCGGCGGTCGAGAAGCCGGCATATTGGCGGATCGTCCAGGGCCGGCCGGTGTACATCGAGGCGTAGGGGCCGCGCGTGAACGGCGCGAAGCCGGGCAGGCCGGGATCGAGGCCGCCACGTCCTCGGCCGTGTAGAGCGGCCTGACGTCGATCCCCTCCGGCGTGCGCCAGGTCAGGTCCTTGCCCTGCACCTCCTTGGCGGCGGCGGCGTCCCAATCGGCCTTGGTGGGCTTGTCGGTCATCAACGGCACTTTCGTTCCCCTGCGAAAGCAGGGGTCCAGTCCGGCGTCAATCCTAGGCTCCTGCTTTCGCAGGAGCGCAACGGCTAATGCGCCTCCTTCGGCGTCTCCATCAATTCCACCAGCACGCCGCCCATGTCCTTCGGGTGGACGAAGATCACCAGCGTCCCGTGCGCGCCGATCCGGGGCTCGCCGAGCACCTTGGCGCCCTTGGCCTCCATCTCGGCCTTGGCCGCGTGGATGTCGGGCACTTCGAAGCAGACATGATGCTGCCCGCCCGCCGGGTTCTTCGCGAGGAAGCCGTGCAGCGGGCTCGCCTCGCCCAGCGGCTCGATCAGCTCGATCTGGCTGTTCGGCGTGTCGACGAAGCAGACCCGCACGCCCTGCGGCGGCAGATCGAACGGCTCGTGGATCGTCGTCGCGCCAAGCAGGTCGCGATAGAGCGCGACGCTCTTCTCGATCGACGGGGTGGCGACCCCGACATGGTTCAGGCGGCCGAGCTTCATATTGGCCTCCGGAAGTCGCGGACCAGGGGAAGGACATGATCCCGGGTCAGCGGCGCGAGCGTGCGTGAGACGCGATCGTCGGGATCGTGCCAGGCGGCGTCCTCGATCTCGCCGCCGGGGAGGATGTCGCCGACCAGCTCGACCATGAACAGGTCCGCCTCGACGATGCTGCCCGCTTCATTGGCGGCCGGCGCGCGGAACCGGCCGAGCGGTCGCGGCGCCGCAGCCATGTCGCAGCCGAGCTCTTCCTTGATCTCGCGGCGCAGCGCGTCGAAAGGCGCCTCGCCGCTGCCGAGCTTGCCGCCGGCCTGCATGAAGGCTGCCGTCCCCCGTTTGCGCACCAGCAGGGTGCGGCCGCGATCGTCGACGATGACCGCCGCGGCGATGCGGATCACCGGTACCTCCGCGTCCGGCCTCACGGCGCGTCCCGCAGGCCGAGCCCGAACAGCAGGTCCGCAGCGACGAGAGCGACCAGCAGCAGGCTCAGCACATGAAGCACCAGCAACGCGTTGAACTTCCCCGGGCCATCGGCGCGGTCGATATAGGTCCGGTAGAGCGGCAGGCGGCCGTTGCGCATGCCGTGCACGATCCGCCGGCCGATCAAGGCCACCAGCACGATCGCAACCGACCCGACGAGGAGATCGTCAGAGCGGGATATTGTCATGTTTCTTCCACGGGTTCTCCAGCTGCTTGTCGCGCAGCTTGCGTAGGCCCATCGCGATGCGGCGTCGGGTGCTATGGGGATAGATGACCTCGTCGATGAAGCCCTTCGACGCCGCCACGAACGGGTTGGCGAAGCGCTCCTCATAGTCGCGGGTGCGCTCGGCGATCTTTTCGGGGTCGCCGATGTCGGAGCGGAAGATGATCTCGACCGCGCCCTTGGCGCCCATCACCGCGATCTCGGCGGTCGGCCAGGCATAGTTCAAATCGCCGCGCAGATGCTTGGACGCCATCACGTCATAGGCGCCGCCATAGGCCTTGCGGGTGATCACGGTGATCTTGGGGACGGTCGCCTCGGCGTAGGCGAAGAGCAATTTGGCGCCGTTCTTGATGATGCCGTCATGTTCCTGGGCGACGCCGGGGAGGAAGCCGGGGACGTCGACGAAGGTGAGGATGGGGATTTCGAAGGCGTCGCAGAAGCGCACGAAGCGCGCCGCCTTCTTCGAGGATTTGATGTCGAGCACGCCGGCCAGCACCATCGGCTGGTTGGCGACGACGCCGACGCTGCGGCCCTCGATGCGGCCGAAGCCAGTGATGATGTTGGCGGCATGGGCGGGCTGCAGCTCGAAGAAGTCGCCGTCGTCGAGCACCTTGGCGATCAGCTCGTGCATGTCGTAGGGCTTGTTGGCGCTGTCCGGGATCAAAGTGTCGAGGCTGTCGTCGGCGCGGTCCCAGGGGTCGTGGCAGGGCCGCTCGGGCAGCTCGTGGCGGTTGGAGAGCGGCAGGAAATCGAAGAAGTCGCGCGTCGCGAGCAAGGCGTCGATGTCGTTCTCGAAGGCGACGTCGGCGACGCCCGACTTGGTGGTGTGGGTGACCGCGCCGCCCAGCTCCTCCTGGGTCACCACCTCGTTGGTGACGGTCTTCACGACGTCCGGGCCGGTGACGAACATGTAGCTCGAATCCTTCACCATGAAGATGAAGTCGGTCATCGCCGGCGAATAGACCGCGCCGCCGGCGCAGGGGCCCATGATCAGGCTGATCTGCGGCACCACGCCCGAGGCGAGCACGTTGCGCTGGAACACCTCGGCATAGCCGGCGAGGCTGGCGACGCCCTCCTGAATGCGGGCGCCGCCCGAATCGTTGAGGCCGATGACGGGCGCGCCGACCTTCATCGCCATGTCCATCACCTTGCAGATCTTCTGCGCATGGCGTTCGGAGAGCGAGCCGCCGAACACGGTGAAATCCTGCGCGAAGACGTAGGCGAGGCGGCCGTTGATCGTGCCCGAGCCGGTGACGACTCCGTCGCCGGGGACCTTCTGCTGCTCCATGCCGAAGTCGACGCAATTGTGCTCGACATACATGTCATATTCTTCGAACGAGCCGGGATCGAGCAGCACGGTGAGCCGCTCGCGCGCGGTCAGCCGCCCCTTGGCATGCTGCGCCTTTATCCTTTTCTCGCCGCCGCCGAGCCGGGCCTGCTCGCGGCGCTTCTCGAGCTCGTCGATCGTGGTGCCCATGGGACCGGTCTTAGCCGATATGTCCGGCCAGCGACAACGCGGCCCCGACGACGATCAGGGCGGCGCCCGAAATGCGCTCGCGCCAGACGGCGAGCGGACCCGAGGCCATCACCCTTCCGCCCCTTGCCGCGATCCAGCCGTAGCTGGAGAGGACGAGGATATCGACCATGACGGCGGTCCCGGCGAGGATGGCGAACTGCAGCACGACATTGCCGGCGCGATAGTCGACGAATTGCGGGAAGAGCGCCGCCCAGAACAGGATCGACTTGGGATTGGCGAGCTGGTTGGTCAGGCCCTGGGTGAAGGGATGGCGCCAGAGCGGCACCTTGGCCGAGCTGTCGGCGGGGACGAGCGCGTCCCCGGCCTTCCAGATCGTGCCGACGCCGAGCCAGATCAGATAGGCGGCCCCGGCATATTTGAGCACGAGGAAGGCGGTTTCCGAGGCGGCGAGCGCGGCGCCGACGCCGGCCGCCGACAGCACGAAATAGACGAGATTGCCGAGCTGGGTGCCGAGCACCACCGCAAGGCCGGCGCCGAAGCCCCGCGCGATCGCCTGGCTGGCGGTGAGCAGCACCGCCGGGCCGGGGGTGATCGCGAACAGGAAGCTGAAGGCGAGATAGGCCAGCCACAGCTCGAGCGGCATGCTATCTCCCGTCGAAGGTCGGCTGCCGCTTCTGCAGGAAAGCGAGCACCGCCTGCTTGAAATCCTCGGTGCGGCCGGCGTCGCGCTGGGCGATGCGCTCGGCGGCGAGCGCGTCGGCGAGCGGCAGCTGGCCCGACTCGCGGGCGAGGCGGCGGATCAGGCCGTAGGCGACGGTCGGCCCCTGGGCGAGGCGGGTGGCCAGAGCGACAGCCTCCGACCGCAGCTCCTCGTCGTCGACGACGCGGGCGATCATCCCCCAGTCGAGCGCCTGTTCGGCGGAGATGCGCTCGCCGAGCATCATCATCTCCAGCGCCCGCGCCCGCCCGGCGAGCCGCGGCAGCAGCCAGGTCGCGCCGGCATCGGGGATGAGGCCGATGTTGATGAAGGCCTGCAGGAAATAGGCCGAGCGTGACGCGATCACGATGTCGGCGGCGAGCGCGAGGCTGCAGCCGGCACCGGCGCAGGGCCCGTTCACCGCCGCGACGACCGGGATCGGCAGCGCGAAGATCGCCTCGATCAGCGGGTTGAAATGCGCCTCCAGCGCCGCCCCGACGTCGTCGGGGAAGCCGCCGCTGCCGCCGAGGTCGGCGCCGCTCGAAAAGCCGCGGCCCTCGCCGGTCAGGAGAATGCAGCGCGCGCCCCGCTCCACCGCGGCCGCCAGCGCGGCGCGCAGGTCGTCGAGCAGCGCGAAGTCGAGCGCATTGAGGTTGTCCGGGCGGTTCAGCGCGATCGTCGCCACCGCCGCCGGGCTGTGGGTCATCAGGACGTTGCGGAATTCCATGGCACGCACGCTGTCACGGCGCGGCCCGCGCCGCAACTTTGTTTCGCGCGCGCATCGGATTATGCTGCGGCCGCCGCCCGGGAGGGGCGGCAGGGGAGGAAATCATGCGCTCACTGCCCGTCGGCGCGCTCGTCGCCGCCATCGTGATGTTTTTCCTTGGTTTCTGTTTCTACGCGCTCGGCGGAACCTTGATGTTCTCGCCGCTCGATCCCGCCGCCGCCACCGCGCTGCAGGGCGCGGTCGCCGGCGTGCTCAACGAGAGCGGCAGCTATGCAGCGCCGGCCGACGAGGCGGCGTTCATGCAGGGGCCCTCGGCGATCGTCAATTTCATCGCCGCCGGCGACGTGCCGGACGAAATGACCGCGATGGGCCTCGGCTTCCTGCATTTCCTGGTCTCGTCCTTCCTGCTCGGCCTCGCGCTGAAGGCGGTCGGCGGGGATGAGGGCCGCCGGGTGCGGGTCGCGCTCTGGATCGGGCTCGCCGCCGCCGTCTTCATGCATCTGGGCGACCCGATCTGGTACGGCTTCGGCTGGCGTGCGAGCCTGTTCGAGTTCGTCGCCGACGGCGTGATGCTGACCGCCGCCGGGCTGGTGCTCGCCAAATGGTTCACCGCCGACGCTAGGGCGAGCGGCTGACCCGCCAGACGCTGTTGCCGACGTCGTCGGCGACCAGCAGCGCGCCGTCGCCCCCGACGGCGACGCCGACCGGGCGGCCCATCGCCCGTCCGCGCGCGTCGAGGAAGCCGGTCAGCACGTCGACCGGATGGGCGGCCGGGCGCCCGTCCGCGAACGGCACGAACACCACCTTGTAGCCGGCGAGCGGCCGCCGGTTCCACGAGCCGTGCAGGCCGACGAAGGCGCCGTCGGCGAACAGCGGGCCGAGCCGGGCGCCGCGGCTGAAGGCGAGGCCGAGCGGGGCGACATGGGCGCCCAGCGCATAATCGGGGGCGATCGCCCGCCCGACCATGTCCGGGCGCGGCGGCCGCACGCGGGTGTCGACATGCCCGCCCCAATAGCTCCACGGCCAGCCGTAAAAGGCGCCGGGCGCGACGCGGGTGAGGTAATCGGGGACGAGGTCGCTGCCGAGCTCGTCGCGCTCGTTGACCACCGCGTAGAGATCGTCGGTGCCGGGGCGGAAGGCCAGCCCGACCGGGTTCCTGAGGCCGGTGGCGTAGACGGTGCCGCTCTGCGCCTCCGGCTCGATCTCCCAGACCGCCGCGCGCCCCTCCTCCTCGGCGAGGCCGTGCTCGCCGATATTGGAGTTCGAGCCGACGCCGACATAGAGGCGGCGCCCGTCGGGGCTCGCGACCAGGCTCTTGGTCCAGTGGTGGTTGCGGCCGGCCGGAAGGCCGAGGACCAGACGCGGCGCGGCGGTGATGCGGGTGGCGGCCGGATCGTAGGGGAAGGCGACCAGGGCGTCGGCATTGGCGACGTAGAGCGTCGAGCCGACGAGGGCCATGCCGAACGGGGAGTTGAGGCCGGTGAGGTAGGGCGTGGCGAGCTCGGCCACGCCGTCGCCGTCGGCGTCGCGCAGCAGGGTGATGCGGTTGGCGCTCGGCACCGCCGAGCCCGCCTCGCGCATGAACATCCGCATGAACAGGCCCTTGAGCCCGCCGCCGCCCCTGAGGCCCGGCGGCGGCGGCGGCGCGGCGCTTTCCGCGACCAGCACGTCGCCATTGGGCAGCACGTGCAGCCAGCGCGGATGCGCCAGGCCGGCGGCGAAGCGGGTGACGGCGAGGCCCTGGACCGCGACCGGCGCCGCGCCTTCCGGCCAGCCGACCGCCTCGGCGATCTCGACGGTGGGCAGCGGCGTGCGCACCGGCGGCGGCAGCGCCGGCGCGGGGCCGGTCGACTGGGCGACGTTGAGCCGTGCCGTGTCGCCGCAGGCGGCCAGCAGCAGCAGGGGCAAAGCGAGCAGGGCGGCGCGCGGACCGATCATCGCGGACCTCGTCAGTCGGCCGCTTTCCGCTCCTCCTTCGGCGGGTGCAGGCGGAGGCGGCGGACGCGGCGGGGGTCGCTGTCGACCACCTCAAGTCGCCAGCCGCTCGGATGTTCCAGCATTTCGCCGACGCGCGGCACCCGGCCGGCGAGCACGAAGGCGAGGCCGCCCAGCGTGTCGACATCCTCCTCGACCGGGCCCAGCCGGGCGTCCACCGCCTCGGCGACGTCGATGAGCTCGGCGCGCGCGTCGGCATCCCAGACGCCGCTTTCGGTCCGCGTCAGCAGCCCGGGCGGCTCCTCGTCATGCTCGTCCTCGATCTCGCCGACGATCTCCTCGACCACGTCCTCGATGGTGAGCAGCCCCTCGGTGCCGCCGAACTCGTCGACGACGATGGCGAGGTGGACGCGATCGGCGCGCATCCGGGCGAGCAGATCGAGCACGCCCATCGATTCGGGCACGTAGAGCGGGGTGCGCATCAGGCTGCGTATGTCGGCGGGGGGCTCGCCACCGCCGACCTGGACCGCGAACACGTCCTTGACGTGGATCATGCCGATCACCGTGTCGAGGCTCTCCTCATAGACCGGCATGCGGCTGTGGCCGGCCTCGGCGAAGGCGGCGATCAGCGCGGCGAAGCCGGTGCTGGCCGGGACCGCGTAGATGTCGCCGCGCGGCACCGCGACGTCGCCGGCGGTGCGTCTCGCCGAAATGCAGGATGTTGAGCAGCATCTGCCGCTCGACCTGGCTGAGGTCGCCGACCGGAGGGTCCTCGCCCTCGCGATTCTCGATCGCCTCCTCGATCTCGTCGCGCAGCGTCGCTTCGCCGCCGGCGCCGAAGATGAGAGCGCGGATCCCGCTCCAGACCGTTCGCTCCTCGTCCCGGTCGCTGCGACTGTCGTCTTCCATCGGACTAGGGTTGCACCTCGCTCACATGATAAGGGTCGGCGATGCCGATCGAGGCGAGCGCGCGGCGCTCGACCGCCTCCATCTCCTCGGCGTCCGCCTCGCTCGTTTCATGATCGTAACCTAGCAGATGGAGCGTGCCGTGCACCACCAGATGCGCGGCATGGGTTTCGATCGGCACTCCTTTGTCGCCCGCCTCGGCGGCGCAGACGCCCTGCGCGAGGACGATGTCGCCGAGCAGCTGGGCGGCGGCGAGCTCGGCCTCCTCGGCCATCGGGAAGGACAGCACGTTGGTCGCCCGGTCCTTGCCGCGCCAGGCCGCGTTCAGCGCGCGGACCTCCGCGTCCGAGGTGAACTTGACCGAGACCTCGCTGTCGGCGAGCCGCGGGTGGCGGCTGTGGGCGATCGCGGCGTGCACCGCGCTGCGCGCCAGCGCCGGCCAGTCGATGCGACTGTCCCACTCTCCGGAAACGTCGGTCTCGACCCCGATCATGCCACCGGACTTTCATAGGCTTCGACGATGCGGCCGACGAGCGGGTGGCGGACGACGTCGCCGGCGCCGAAGCGGACCATCGAGAGGCGCGGAATCCCCTCCAGCCGCGCCACCGCGTCGTGCAGGCCGGACTTGCCGGGCTCGGGCAGGTCGACCTGGCTGGGATCGCCGCAGACCACCATCCGCGAGCGCATGCCGAAGCGGGTGAGGAACATCTTCATCTGCGCCGGGGTGGTGTTCTGCGCCTCGTCGAGGATGATGAAGGCGTCGGCGAGCGTGCGGCCGCGCATGAAGGCGATCGGCGCGATCTCGATCTCGCCCGAGGCGATGCGGCGCTCGACCTGCTCGGTGGGCAGCATGTCGTAGAGCGCGTCGTAGAGCGGGCGCAGATAAGGATCGACCTTCTCCTTCATGTCGCCGGGCAGGAAGCCGAGCCGCTCGCCGGCCTCGACCGCGGGCCGCGAGAGGATGAGGCGGTCGACCGAGCCGCCGATCAGCTGCTGCACCGCCTGGGCGACGGCGAGGTAGGTCTTGCCGGTGCCCGCCGGCCCCAGCGCGAAGATCATGTCGTCGCGGGCAAGCGCCTCCATATAGACCGCCTGCGCCTTGGAGCGCGGCACGATCGTCTTCTTGCGGGTGCGGATCATCACCTTGGGGGGCTCGACCACCTCGCTGGCGATGATCCCGTCGAGCGTCGGCTGGCCGGACATGGCGATGATCGCGTTGACCAGCTCGGCGTCGATGTCGTGGCCCTCGTCGAGCCGGTTGTAGAGGCCGAGCAGCACCTCGCGGGCGCGGGCGGCGTCCTCGGGGTCGCCCTCGATCTGCACCTTGGCGCCGCGCGCGGCGATGTAGACGCCGAGCCGGTCCTCGATCGCGATCAGGTTGCGGTCGAACTCGCCGAACAGGGGCCCGAGCAGATGCGGCTGCTCGAACTCGAGCTCGACTCTGGCGCGCGGGGCGCCGGCTTCGGCGGGCTTGTTGCGGGCCATCAGGCGGCCACCGGCAGCAGGTGCGCGCCGGCCAGGCTGTTGGGCCCGGCCGAGACGAGCTCCACCTCGACGATGTCGCCGATCGCCGCGTCCGTTTCGAGATGCACCGACTGCAGCCAGGGCGACTTGCCGACCAGCTGGCCGGGCCTGCGGCCGGCGCGCTCGAGCAGCACGCCGCAGCGCCGGCCGACGCTCGCCGCGTTGAAGGCGAGCTGCTGGGCGTTGAGGAGCGCCTGCAGGCGCTGGAGGCGGTCGTCCATCACGTCGGCGGGCACCTGTCCATCCATCTCCGCGGCGGGCGTGCCGGGGCGGGCGGAGTATTTGAACGAGAAAGCCTGCGCATAGTTCACCGCCCGGACCATGCCGAGCGTCGCGTCGAAGTCCGCGTCGGTCTCGCCGGGGAAGCCGACGATGAAGTCGCCCGATATGGCGATGTCGGGGCGGGCGGCGCGGACGCGCTCGATGATGCGGAGGTACGAGGCGGCGCTGTGGCTGCGGTTCATCGCCTTGAGGATGCGGTCGCTGCCCGACTGCACGGGGAGGTGCAGATAGGGCATCAGCTTCTCCACCTCGGCATGGGCGCGGACCAGCCGCTCGGTCATGTCGGCCGGGTGGCTGGTCGTGTAGCGGATGCGCTCGAGGCCGGGCAGCGCGTCGAGGGCGCGGATCAGATGGTCGAGCCCCTTCTCTTCGTCGCGCCACGCATTCACATTCTGGCCGAGCAGGGTGATTTCCTTCGCCCCCGCGTCGATCAGCGCGTTCGCCTCGTCGACGATCGCCGGGAACGGCCGCGAGACCTCGGCGCCGCGGGTGTAGGGGACGACGCAGTAGGTGCAGAATTTGTCGCAGCCTTCCTGCACGGTGAGGAAGGCGCTCGGACCCTGCTTCCGGCGGGCCGGCAGCGCGGCGAACTTGCTGAGCCGCGGCATGGCCGTGTCGAGGGCCTTGCCCCCCGCCGCCGCCTCGCGGACCAGCCCGGGAAGGTTGTGATAGGCCTGCGGGCCGACGACGATGTCGACGCCGGGCGCGCGCCGCGGGATCTCCGCCCCTTCCGCCTGGGCGACGCAGCCGGCGACCGCGATCATCGGCGCCGGCTTGACCCTGCGCTTCAGCAGCCGGCCGATGTCCGAATAGACCTTCTCGGCCGCCTTCTCGCGAATGTGGCAGGTGTTGAGCACGACCAGATCGGCCGCTTCGGCGTCGGCGGCGGCGGCCATGCCGTCCGCCTCGAGCAGCTCGGCCATGCGCTCGCCGTCATAGACGTTCATCTGGCAGCCGAACGACTTGACGTGGAAGGTCCTGGGATCGCGGGTCTTCATCGCGCTGCCCTATAGGGGATCGGCCGGGCTCACGGAAGCGCCGAGGGCACCCGCGAGAGTGCTCCTGTCACGGGTTCCCGTCAGCGCCTCGGCGACCTCGGCCTGCGACCAGGCGGCGAGCGTCTTGCGGTCGCCGGCCGAATGCGGGATCCACCGGCTCGAGAAAGGTCAGGGTGACCGGGATCGTGCCGGGGCGGGAGAGGATGCGCCTGGCGTTGACGCCATAGCCTTCGTCGCCGGCCCAGCCGGTATCGCCGCCGGCGTCTCCATAGTCGATCGCGACCGGCTGCACCCTCACGCCGGGCAAGGCCGGGAACAAGGAGGCGAACAGGCTGGGGCGGAACGGCAGCAGCGCGTGGCCGCCCGCCGTGGTGCCCTCGGGGAAGAGCGCGACCGCGCGCCCGGCGGCGAGCGCGCCGCGCAGCGTGTCCGCCTGGCCCCTCACCTCGCGCCGCGCGTGGCGGACGACGTAGATCGTATCGTTGAGGCCCGCCGCCCAGCCCACGCCCGGCCAATCCTCGACATCGTCGCGCGCCACGAACACCGCCGGCGCGGCGCCGCCGAGCGCGAGGATGTCGAGCCAGGAGACATGATTGGCGGCGAACAGCACGCTGTCCCTGAGCGGCGCGCCCTCGATCCGGACCTTGAGGCCGCAGCAGCGCCCGGCATAGGCCAGGAAGACCTGCGGCCAGATCGAGCGGGCGCCGACCAGCTTCCACAGGAAATGGAACGGCACGCAGAACAGGAAGCCGGCGAGGATCGCGGCAGAGCGCAGGGCGAGGCGCAGCATACTCCCCTCCCCTCGATGGGGAGGGGCCGGGGGTGGGGTGGACTCCGCGAAGTGCTCGGATGGGGTGGAGACTCCACCTCCACCCGACCCTCCCCCATCATGGGGGAGGGCTTTCGAGCCCGCGCTCATGCCGTCAATTGCCCCGGGAGGTGGCGACGCCGTACAGCTCCATGCGGTGGTCGACCAGGCGGAAGCCGAGCCGTTCGGCGATCCGGCGCTGGAGCGCCTCCAGCTCCTCGTCGACGAACTCGATGACATTGCCGGTCTCGACGTCGATCAGGTGGTCGTGATGGGTCTCGGCGGCGGCCTCGTAGCGGGCGCGGCCGTCGCCGAAATCGTGCCGCTCGAGGATGCCGGCCTCCTCGAACAGGCGGACGGTGCGGTAGACGGTGGCGATCGAGATGCCGGGATCGACCGCGGCGGCGCGGGCGTGGAGCTTCTCGACGTCGGGATGGTCCTCGGATTCGCCCAGCACCCGCGCGATCACCTTGCGCTGCTCGGTGATCCGGAGCCCCTTTTCGGCGCACAGCGCCTCGATGTCGATGCTGCGGGTCATGGGGCCTATCTAGTGCAGATCGTCGCCGGATTCAAAGCCGCCGATGCGAAAGGCGCCACCCCCGGGGGCCGGGGGCGGCGCCTTCCATAAGGCCTGGCGGACCGCCTACTTCTTGGCGGCGGTGCGCTTGCGCTTGGTGCCGAGGCCGATCTTCTTGGCGAGCGTGCGGCGCTGCTCGGCATAATTGGGCGCGACCATCGGATAGTCGGCGCTGAGGCCCCATTTCTGCCGGTACTGGTCCGGCGTCAGGTTGTAATGGGTCATCAGGTGCCGCTTCAGCATCTTCAGCTTCTTGCCGTCTTCGAGGCAGACCACATAGTCGGGCTTGATCGACGAGCGGATCGAGACGGCGGGCTCCGGCTTGGCCGCCGGCTCGTCCGAACGGGCGCCGAGCCCGGAAAGCGCATTGTGGACGTTACTGATCAGCAACGGCAGATCGGAAACTGCCACGCTGTTGTTGCTGACATGCGCCGAAACAATGTCGGCGGTGAGGGTGACCAGCGTTTCCCCGTAATTGTCCTGGTTGTCCATGTGTCGGTATCCAATGTTGATAGTGATGAGAGGATGCGGCTGCCATTGGCCGTGACAGACACAGCAAGTGGATAGGTCCGTTTTGGCGGTTTTGACAAGTGAGAAAAGCCGCAGGACCACCCAGGTTAGGAAGACTTATCCACGACTTTCGCAAGGGTGAGGGCGTCATGGGTGACCCCGCCATGCCCGCTATAATAGTTCCGGCGCCTGCCAACCAGGCCGTAGCCGGCGCGCTGGTACAAGCTAAGCGCATGATTTCCTTCACGGACTTCGAGATGGAGCTGCTCGGCGCCGCGCGCGTGCGCATCGGCCTCGAATCGGTCAAGCAGAATCTTGCCGATGCCCCGTCCCTGGACGGCGGAGCGGACCGCGAGCAGCAGCAATTCGGCTTCGCCGGCGACCGCGCGGGCCAAAGCGAAGCCGACCACGGCCCTGCCCTGGTGCGCGAGCGAAAGCCAGACGCCCGGCAGCGGCAGCAGGCCGGCGCATTGCGCGCTGGTCCAGGCCTCGCCGAAGCGGGGGTCGAAGCTGTCGTCCATCACCGCCATCACCGCGTCCAGGTCGGCGAGGCCGCCGTCGGCGATGGCGATCGCCGGGCCGTTCACGTCACCGGCCTCGCATCGGGGGCGCGACCGTAGATCGGCCGGGGCGGCAGTGCGGCGAGCGCGGGCGGCAGCGCGGCGGCGTCGGCGGCGCGGGGCGAGGCGTCCGCCCAGCGACCGCGGCCCCGCGCCGCGACCAGCGCCTCGGCGCCGCGGCCGAGCACGAGCTCGGCCCGGATTCGCCGTGCCGCCGCCGTCGGGTCGAGCGAGGCGAGCGCGTCGAGGGGGCCGATCGGGTCACCGCCATAGCTTTGCACGAAAAGCTCGCCATGTCCCCCCGGCAGGGCCACGGCGAGGTCGCGCTCGCCCGAGGCGGCGGCGATCAGCGCCAGCGAGGAATAGCCGGCGAGCGGCACCTGCCAGCCGATGGCGAGGCCGTGCGCCGCGGCAAGGCCGACGCGCACCCCGGTGAAGCTTCCCGGCCCGCAATCGACCAGGATCGCGCCGGGGCGGCGGCCGGCGAGCAGCGCCTCGATCATCGGCAGCAGCCGCTCGGCATGGCCCCGCCCCACCAGCTCGTGGCGCGCGTCGAGGACAGCGCCGTCGCCACCCAGCAGGGCGACCGAGCAGGCCGCCGTCGCGGTCTCGATCACCAGCTTCATGGATGAGCCCGTCCCATCCGGAAACGCTCCCACGTTTCCGGATCGCGCGCTAGACGGCTTCGACCGCCTCGACCTCGGGGACGTAATGCTTGAGCAGGCTCTCGATGCCGTTCTTCAGCGTCATCGTCGAGGACGGGCAGCCGGAGCAGGCGCCGTGCAGCGCGAGATAGACGGTGCCCCCCTTGAAGCCGCGATAGACGATGTCGCCGCCGTCCTGGGCGACCGCCGGGCGGACGCGGGTCTCGATCAGCTCGCGGATCTGGGCGACGATCTCGGCGTCGGCCGGGTCGTCCTCGACCGGCGGCTCCGGCGCGACGTGGATGCCGGCGGCGCTGCCCGCGCGGAACAGCGGCGCGGCGCTGGCGAAATGGTCGAGCAGCGCCTCCAGCACCTGCGGCTTCAGCGCCTGCCAGTCGACGCCCGGCGCCGCCGTCACCGAGATGAAGTCGCGGCCGAAGAACACGCCCGTGACCTCGCCGGTCGAGAAGATCGCCGCGGCGAGCGGCGAGGCCTCGGCGTCCTCGGGCGTCGCGAAGTCGCGCGTGCCCGCGTCCATCACCTTCTGGCCGGGGAGGAACTTGAGCGCCGCCGGATTGGGCGTGGTCTCGGTCTGGATCAGCATGGGGGGAATGTGGCGCTTGCGCGGAGGAGGATCAAGTGCACCCTCGTCAGGGTGATTGGGGCTTGATGTCGGGATGGACTGCGGCGGGGAAGCGCCCCGTGGTGATCAACGAGCCGGGGACGCCGGCGACCTTGGCATAATAGCGATAGATTTGTGGCGGATCGCGAAGGAACCATTCTGTCGATGCCTTGGCCAGCAGGCCAAGAAAGAAGAACAGCGTTTCTTTCTTCACGCCGTTCAGCGTGAATGTCCTGCCGGCATATAAGTCGGCGCCAAATTCGCTCGATCGGTACAGGACGAAGTGCTCCGGGCAGAGGATCGCATCGATGCACAGATTGATCGGCTCGCCGGCATGCTGGTCGATCCACTTCTTGTGAATCCCGTCGAAGTCTCCCTCGAATCCAAGCAGGAAAGACGCAATGGGCGGGGCGACCCAGTCCGACCCATAGGCATGGTAGGTCCATCGGCCGTCACCCATCAGATATTTTCGCTGCCGCTTCAGCTTTCGCTGGACGTGAGCGAACTTCTGGAAGCCCGCTGGGCTGAGGCGGGCCTTCACCTCTCCCACGGCGAAAACATATTCGATGGGGATGATCTTCGTGGCTTCGTTCTGGTAGAGCGGTTGCGCCGCAGCCTTGTCGTAGATGATGACATCCAATTGGGGGGAGAGATACCCGTCGGCCGATGCGACGACCCCCTCGGTCACGCCAAGCCGTCCCGGCAGGTGCTCCGACAAGAAAGAGATCACCCACCGTTCGAGAGCTGACCCCTTCTGCCCGCCATGTCTAAGGGCGGCCCGGACAAGTCTCAGTTCCTCCGCGGCGATTCTGGCCTTTGTGGCAATCAGGGAGCCCAAATCCACGGCGGCAAAGCTCAGAAGTCCGGCTTGTCGTAATGGGCCGGCGGCATGATCACCTCCATCCGCTCGGTGAGCAGGGGCCGGAAGCTCGGGCGCGACTTCATCACCGCATACCAGTCCACCGTCTGCTTGTGGCCGCGCCAGTCGATCCCGCCCAGATAGTCGGCGACCGAGAGATGGGCGGCGGCGGCGAGGTCGGCCAGGGTCAGCACCGGCCCCGCCAGCCAGCGGCGGTGATCGAGCAGATAGTCGATATAGTCGAGATGGCCGTCGATCGCGGTCATCGCGCGGCGCAATTCGGAGGCGTCGGGCGCCTCGCGCGAGACCAGCCGCTTCAGCATCCGCTCGTGCATCAGCACCGCCACCGAATCGTGGTAGAGCTTGGTGTCGAACCAGTTGGTGAGGCGGCGGATCTCGGCGCGGTTGACCGCGGTGCCGGGGATCATCGGCGCGCGGTCGATCGTCTCCTCGAAATATTCGCAGATCGCCTCGGAATCGATCAGCACGATCCCCTTGGAGGCCTCGACCAGCACCGGCGTCTGCTTGGCCGGGGTCAGGTCGGCGAAATCGTCGTCGTCGAGCCAGGGCGAGACCCGCACCAGCTCGTGCGGCACGGTCTTCTCGGCGAGCGTCAGCCGGACCTTGCGCGAAAAGGGACAAAGCGGGAATTGGTAGAGCTGCCACATGAGCAGCTTCTCTTAATCGCCGCGCCCGCTCAGTCCACCGCCGATTTGCCCGGCGGCCTTGCCCTCATTCGTCGTAGGGCTCGTCCTCGTAAGGCTCGTCGTCATAAGGCTCGTCGTCGAGGTCGCGGTCCCAGTCGTCGTCCACTTCGGGCGGCGGCAGGTGCCGGCGGGCGTTGCGGACGGCGACGTCGACGTTGCGCTCCATCTCGATCATCGAGCGGCGCAGCGCCGGCTCGGCGGCGGCGAAGGCGTCGATCATGCCGGCGATGGCGGCGGTGGTGCCGTAGATCTGGGCGCGCAGCCGGTGGTCGAAATAGGGATCGTCGCGCCGCGCGATGTCGCGCAGCGTGCGGCGGCCGGCGCGCGGGTGGCGGCGCCAGGGATCGGCGGCGTCGAGCAGCGGGCTGACGTCGAGCTCGAGCATGGCGTCGGCGGCGCCGGCGATCGCCGGGGCCATGGCGCGGGCCTCGTCGCCGCGCGGCGACGGCGCCTGGGCGGCGGCGGGGGCGGTCATTGCGAGGGCGGTGACGGCGAGCAAAATCATACGCATAGGTCTCTCCCGAGTCGGGCGCCCCTATGATAGCACGGATGAGCCGCGGCTGAACGCCCGTCAGCTCGTCCGTGCCGGTTGCCGGTCGCGCTGCCAGGCTTCCAGCTCCGAGCGCAGCCGCTCGTGCAGCTGGGGCATGCGTCGCGCGCTTGCCGCGACGCCGATCTGCATGAGCTCGTCCATGAGCGGCGCGGCGAAGCGCTGAAACTTCACCATGACCGGTTGGGTCTGGAGCTGGCGCAGCTCGCGCAGCTCCGCGGCGGTGAAGTAGCGGGCGTAGATGCGCGCCGAATCCTCGAGCGCACTGGCCCTCATTTCCGACGCGAGCGCCGCGAGATGCTCGGCGACCACCCGCCGGATGCGCCCTTCGAGCTCGTCCGGGAAGTCCTCGCCGGCCTGCGTCTCCATCTCGCGCAGAATGGTGGTGAAGCTGCTGTTGCCGATCCGCACCACGCTCGCCTCGAACTGGTAGTCGAAGCCCGTCTCGCGCAGCAGGCTGCGCGCCTCCGCGATCGCCGCCGGATCGAGCGCGGCCCCGGGAGCGGGTGCCGGGGCGGCGGGCTGCACGGCCGCGGCCGGAGCTCCGCAGGTCAGCGCGGCCGCCGCCAAGATCATCCTGAGCATAGTCCTTTCCCTCCCGCCAAGTGCCTTATGTCGCACCCGTATTTGAAGACCGCAAGCGCGCTCAGCGCAGCCACAGCCAGACGAGCGCGGCGCCGCCGGCGACGATCCGGTACCAGGCGAACGGGGCGAAGCCGCGGCGCGAGACGATGCCGATGAACCATTTGATCACCACCAAAGCGACGACGAACGAGACGACGAAGCCAAGCGCGATGCCGCCCAGGCCCGCCGTGCCGAGCTCGTCATGATGTTTGGCAAGCTGGAGCGTGGAGGCGCCGAGCATGGTCGGGACCGCGAGGAAGAAGCTGAACTCGGCCGCGGTGCGCCGCTCGATGCCGAGCGACAGCGCGCCCAGGATCGTCGCGCCCGAGCGGCTGACGCCGGGAATCATCGACAGGCACTGAATGGCGCCGACCCCGATCGCCTTGGCGAGGCTGATGTCGGCGACGCCCTTTTCGTGCCCCTGCGGCGCGGTCCGCTCGATGATCAGAATGGCGACCCCGCCGAGCAGCAGCGCCCAGGCGACGATGGTGGCGCTGCCGAGCATCGCCTCGATCCGGTCGATCAGGATGAAGCCGAGCACGGCCGAAGGCAGGAAGGCGACGAGGACGTTGCGCACGAACCGCCAGGATTCAGCCTGGTTCTTCAGGAGTCCGACCGCCACCGCCCAGAAGGTCCGCCAGTAGAGCACGATCACGGCGAGGATCGCGCCGAGCTGGATGACGACGTTGAACACCGCCCATTGCTCGGCGTCGTGACCGAGCAGCTCGGCGGCGAGAATCAGGTGGCCGGTCGAGGAGACCGGGATGAACTCGGTGACGCCTTCGACGATGCCGAGCAGGATGATGGTGAGAAGCACGTCCATAAGAGCGTGGGCCTGTAGCGGGGGAGGCGGCGGCCGGTCCAGCGGCTTTCGGGTCGGGCCGGCAGGGGCCGTCGCTCAGTTCGAAATCCACGCCTCGAGGACGTTGGGCCGGATGATCGCGACCTGCCGGGCGGTCACGGCCCGCCCACCGATGCCGGTCTCGGCCAGCGCGGCGGCAAGCGCTTCCGCGGCCTCGCGGTCGGCCTCGCCCGAATAGCGGACTTCATTGAGCCCGGCGGCGGTTGCGATCCGCTCGCCGCTGGGGCCCTGCGCGCGCCAGCCCGCGGCCTTGAGCGAGCGGTTGAGGCCGACGATGGTCTCCCGCCTTATGCTGCCTGCGAACTGGATGTAGACGATCTGCCGGTGCGCGCCCGCCGGCGGGATCGTGAAGCTCGGGATGCCGGGCGCGGCGGCCTTCGGCTGAGGGCCGGGGCCGGGCGCGACCGTGGGCGGCGGGGTTGCCGTGTCTTCGACCAGCTGCTGAGCCTCGACGATCCCGATCCGCGCCTGTCGTTCCGCCTCGGGGCGGTTCTCGTCGGCGACGGCTGCGCGGATCGCGTTCAGCCTTCCTTCCAGCTCGGCGGCCTTGCGCTGCCAGCTTACCGATTCGCCATGCCAGATCTCACCCTGCCGCCGCGCCGCCTCGCGTTGCTGATAGAAATAGGCGGCGAGGAGCATGAAGCCGACCAGGATGCCCGCGAAGCCCAGCACGAACAGCCCCCGGCCGCGGGCGCCCGCGGCACGCAGCTCGTTCAATGCGTCGTGCAATTCGGACGTTTGGGCGGCGACCGGCGCGGCGTCCCGAGCATCGGTCACGGCGCGGCGTCCAGTTGCGCGATCCGGCGCAATATGTCCTCAACGAGCTTGAACGTGCGGCTGAAAAAAATCACCGCGCGCCACCCGGAAAAGGCGAACAGGCCCCCCGAGCCGAAAAGCAATCCGCCCTGTTCGAAGGTGAGCGTGCCGGCCCTGATCATCAGAAAGGTCGAATAAGAAAGCAGGCCGAGCGCCACCACGGTCCCGCCGAGGTAGATATAGCGTTCGAGCGCGAACATCCTGTTCATTCGCTCGACCGCGTCCAAGGCGATCCTGAGTGTATTCTCGTCGGCCACCTCGTCCCTCCGGCGTCTTGATCGATACAGCTGTTTTCCTGGAATGCCAACGACCGCGGGCTGCGCCCAGGGTCGACCGGCCGGACCCGCCGTCGCATTATTGACATGTGTTATTGACATGATTGTCAGTGTAAGTAGCGCCACGCCATGACCGCCCGCGCCGCCCCCACTCATATCCACCCGCTTGCCATCGAGGCCGGCGACATTGATTTCATGGGCCACGTCAACAACAGCGTCTATCTGAAGTGGGTGCAGGAGGCGGTGGTCGCCTACTGGCGCAAGGTGGCGCCGGCCGATGCGGTGGCCGGGCACCTCTGGGTGGCGATCAGGCACGAGATCACCTATCGCCGCCCGGCCTTCCTCGACGACGCGCTCGCTGCCTCGGTGGTGGCCGAGGGCGTGCAGGGCGCGCGCGCCCTGTTCCGCACCCTGATCACCCGCGGCGACGAAGTGCTGGCCGAGGTCAGGTCGAGCTGGTGCTGCCTCGACGCCGCGACGCTGAGGCCCGCCCGTCTCGCCCGGGACGTCGTGCGGCGGTTCCTGCCCGTCTAGGCCGGCGCCGGCCGCCGCAGGCGCTTCTCAAGCCTTCACCCCGCCCGCGCCTTGGGCTAGACCGCGGCCGATGAGTAGCGAGCAGGCCGCGCAGCGTATCACCCTTCGCCGGTATGACGGGCGCCTCGCCGCCTTCTGGG
Source organism: uncultured Alphaproteobacteria bacterium (assembly GCA_963826805.1). Lineage (GTDB taxonomy): Bacteria > Pseudomonadota > Alphaproteobacteria > Sphingomonadales > Sphingomonadaceae > Allosphingosinicella. The sequence continues at coordinate 718,409 of CAWGYE010000005.1, read as the reverse complement.
CGTTCGTGAAGCGCGCCTGGAAGAAGCGCTGGGTGAAGGTGGTGGCGATCCTGCTCGCCATCCCGTTCATCGCTTATGCCATCCTCTGGCTGATCTTCGCCCGCGGCCTGCCCTCGGCCGAATCCCTGCTCAACTATGAGCCGGTGCTCCCGACCTACGTCCGCGACGTCAACGGCGAGCCGGTGCAGACCTTCGCCCGCGAGCGCCGCGTCCAGCTCGCCTTCAACGAGTTTCCGCGCAACCTCATCAACGCCTTCCTCGCCGCCGAGGACCGCACCTTCTTCCAGCATGGCGGCATCGACTATCCGGGCCTGGTCGGCGCGGTGTTTGACTATATCTCCAAGTCCGGCACCGGCGAGCGCGCGGTCGGGGGCTCGACCATCACCCAGCAGGTCGCCAAGATCTTCTTCACCGGCAACGAATATTCGGTGACCCGCAAGATCCGCGAGGGCTTCCTCGCCCGCCGCATCGAATTGGCGCTGACCAAGGAGCAGATCCTCGAGCTCTATCTCAACCAGATCTTCCTGGGGAGGAACGCCTATGGCGTGCAGGCGGCGTCGCGTGCCTATTTCGACAAGGATCTGAGCCAGCTCACCATCGCCGAAAGCGCCTTCCTCGCCGCCTTGCCGCGCAGCCCAAGCAATTACGACCCGATCCGCCATCCGGACCGGGCGCGGGCGCGGCGCAACTGGGTGCTCGGCGAGATGGCGCGCAACGGCTTCATCACCGCGGCGCAGCGCGACGAGGCGATCCGCCAGCCGCTGGGCACGGTGCGCGGCGCGCCGCAGAGCGTGCGCAACGTCGGCGGCTATTATATGGAGGAGGTGCGCCGCAGCCTGATCGCCCGCTACGGCGAGAGCGCCGAGGACGGCCCGAACAGCATCTATGCCGGCGGCCTGTGGGTGCGCTCCTCCTACGACCCCAGGATGCAGCAGGCGGCCGAGGCGGCGCTGCGCGACGGCCTCACCCGCTACGAGCGCGGCCGCGGCTGGCGCGACCCCGGCCTCACCGTCGACCTCAGCCGCGACTGGCGCTCGCAGCTCGCCATCGCCCCGCTCGGCCCCGGCTATCCGACCTGGCGGGCGGCGGTGGTGCTGTCCAAGGCGGACGGCGCCGCCACTCTGGGCTTCAGCGACGGCAGCACCGGGACGATGCCGGCCGGCCTTGCCTCCATGCCGCGGCGCGGCACCGGCGGCTCGGCCTTCGACGCGCTCCAGCCCGGGGCGGTGATCGCGGTCGAGCAGGAAGCGGATGCCTGGGCGCTGCGCTCGATCCCGGAAGTGTCGGGCGGCATGGTGGTCGAGGAGGTGGCGAGCGGCCGCGTCCTCGCCATGCAGGGCGGCTTCGACGTGCGCGGGTCCGATTTCAACCGCGCCACCCAGGCGATGCGCCAGCCGGGCTCGGCGTTCAAGCCGATCGTCTACGCCGCCGCGCTCGACAACGGCATGACGCCGGCCTCGATCATCATCGACGGTCCGTTCTGCGCCAATCAGGGCACGCCCAGCCAGAAATGCTTCCGCAACTTCGGCGGCAGCGCCGGCGCCGGCCCGCAGACGATGCGCTGGGGCCTCGAGCAGTCGCGCAACCTGATGACGGTCCGCGCCGCCAACCAGATCGGCATGAACAACGTCGTCCGCCTCGCCCGGCGCATGGAGGTCGGCGACTACCGCCCCTTCCTCGCCATCTCGCTCGGCGCCGGGGACACCACCGTCACCCGCATGGTCAACGCCTTCGCCGTCTTCGCCAATCAGGGCCGGGCGCTGTCGCCGACCCTGATCGACTATGTCCAGGACCGGCGCGGCCGGGTCATCTTCCGCGCCGACACCCGCCCCTGCGAGGGCTGCAACGCGCCCGACTGGGACGGGCGGCCGATGCCGCGCCCGCCCTTGCGGACCCGCCAGGTCGTCGACCCGATGACCGCCTATCAGGTCGTCCACATGCTCGAAGGCGTGGTCCAGCGCGGCACGGCGACGATCCTGCGCGATCTCGGCCGGCCCCTGTTCGGCAAGACCGGCACTTCGACCGGGCCAACCAACGTCTGGTTCGTCGGCGGCTCGGCCGACGTCGTCGCCGGCGTCTATATGGGCTTCGACCGGCCGCGGCCGATGGGCGGCTACGCGCAGGGCGGGACGCTCGCCGCGCCGATCTTCCGCCAGTTCGCCCGCGCCGCGTTCGAAGGCATGCCGGTGGTGCCGTTTCGCGCCCCGCAGGGCATCCGCATGGTGCGGATCGACCGCCGCTCCGGCCAGCGCGTGTTCGGCGTCTGGCCGCCCGCCGATCCGCGCGCGGCGGTGATCTGGGAGGCGTTCAAGCCGGAGAGCGAGCCCCGCCGCACCACCGGCCGCGAGGAGATCGACCCCAATGCCCGCGCGGTGATCCGCCAGGTCGTCCCGCGCGCCGACCAGCGCGACAGCGACTTCTTGCAAAGAGAGGGCGGCATCTACTAACCCGCCCGCGACACGCCTCAAAGGACCAGACATGCGCGCTGAAGCGCAAGCCTCCATCGACCAGATACGGTCGGCCCTCGATCTGCTGCGCCGGTTCCTCGACTGGGACCGCGCGCTGCGGCGGCTCGACGAGCTCAACGCGAAGGTCGAGGATCCGACTTTGTGGGACGATCCCAAGGCGGCGCAGACGGTGATGCGCGAGCGCCGCCGGCTCGACGAGGCGATCGGCGCGACCCGGGCGATCGAGAAGGAGCTGGCCGACACCGCCGAGCTGATGGAAATGGCCGAGGCCGAGGGCGACGAGGCGCTGGTCGACGATGCGGTCAAGGCGCTCGCCGAGCTCGCCGACCGGGCCGAGCGGGACAAGGTCGCCGCCCTGCTCGCCGGCGAGGCCGACGCCAACGACACCTATATCGAGGTCAATGCCGGCGCCGGCGGCACCGAGAGCCAGGACTGGGCCGAGATGCTGCAGCGCATGTACACGCGCTGGGCGGAGCGGCACGGCATGAAGGTCGAGCTCGTCGACCACCATGCCGGCGAGCAGGCCGGGATCAAGTCGGCGACCCTGCTGGTCAAGGGCGAGAACGCCTATGGCTATGCCAAGACCGAGAGCGGCGTTCACCGGCTGGTCAGGATCAGCCCCTATGACTCGAACGCGCGACGCCACACCAGCTTCTCGAGCGTCTGGGTCTATCCGGTGGTCGACGAGAATATCGACGTCGAGGTCAACGAGGCCGATCTGAGGATCGACACCTACCGCGCCTCGGGCGCCGGCGGGCAGCATATCAACACCACCGATTCGGCGGTGCGGATCACCCATTTGCCGACCGGCATCGTCGTCCAGTGCCAGAACCAGCGCTCGCAGCACAAGAACCGCGCCGAGGCCTACAACCAGCTCCGCGCCAAGCTCTACGAGAACGAGCTGCAGAAGCGCGAGGCCGAGGCGAACGCCACCGCCGCCGCCAAGACCGACATCGGCTGGGGCCACCAGATCCGCTCCTACGTGCTGCAGCCCTATCAGCTGGTGAAGGACTTGAGGACGGGCGTCACCTCCACCTCGCCCTCGGACGTGCTCGACGGCGACCTCGACCGCTTCATGGCCGCCGCTTTGTCCCAGCGCGTCACCGGGGAGAAGGTCGACGTGGAAGATGTCGAGTAAGGGGGCCGCCTCGGCTCAAATAGCCCCTCCCCTTGATGGGGAGGGGTTGGGGTGGGGTGAACTTGCGAGCCCCGCCGTGCCGATGGCGAGGTCCACCCCCACCCAACCCTCCCCCATCAAGGGGGAGGGCTTTTGGCGGCTTGCGCTCATCCTCCTCCCTCTCGCCCTCGCCGCGTGCGAGGCGCAGGAGCCCGAATCGTCCTTCCCCGAGCCGCACCGCCCGGTTTCCGCCATCTCGCCGCGCTACCTCAACGAGGATGCCCGCGACAGCGTGCGCGAGTTCGAGACGGTGACCCGGCTCGCCGAGGTCGGGCCGCGCATGTCGGTCGCCGACATCGGCGCCGGCGGCGGCTATTATACCGTGCGGCTGTCGCCGATGGTCGGGCCGAAGGGCCGGGTGCTCGCCGAGGACATCGTCCCCGGCACCGTCCGCGCGCTCGGCGAGCGGGTCCAGCGCGAGCGGCTCGACAATGTCGCGCTGCGGCTCGGCCAGCCCAACGATCCGCAGCTTCCCGCCGGCTCGTTCGACCGCATCTTCATGATCCACATGTATCACGAGATCGCCCAGCCCTACGAGTTCCTGTGGAACCTGAGGACGGCGCTGAAGAGCGACGGGCGGGTGATCGTGGTCGATGCCGACCGGCCGACCGACCGCCACGGCACCCCGCCCAGGCTGCTGCTCTGCGAGTTCAGCGCCTTGGGCTACGGCCTCACCCGTTTCGAGCGGCTGCCCGACAGCGAATCCTATTTCGCCCAGTTCGAGGCGCGCGCCCCGCGCCCCGAGCCCGGCGACATCCCGACCTGCACGCTCTAGCCAATGGGGACAGTTACTGTAACTGTCCCCATTCCCTATAGAAGCCCCAATTCGCGCAGGCTGCAGCAGCGGCCGCCGGCGAAGATCAGGTGATCGTGCAGGATGATGCCGAGCATTGCGGCGGCCTCGGCCAGCCGGCGGGTGGCCGCCCGGTCGGCCCGGCTCGGCCGCGGGTCGCCGCTCGGATGGTTGTGGGCGACGATCATGCCGGCCGCGTCATGGCCGAGCGCGGCGGCGAAGATGGCGCGCATCGGCAGCACGATCCCGTCCGCCCCCGCGACCGCGTGCGCGTCGAGCGCGAGCAGCCGCCGCTCGCGGTCGAGGTGGAGGACGGCGAGCCGTTCGCCCGGCAGGTCGGCGAACAGCGGCGCGAGCAAGGCGGCCGCATCGCGGGCGGTGGCGATGGCCATGCCCGCTCTTGCCACCGCGGCGCGGCCGGCGGGCGTCAACTGCGCCCGTTTCGGAGTCCATTTTGGGTTGGAAAGCCGCGCCCCGAGCGGCCATAGGATGGCGCCATGCAGGCCTATCTCGATCTTCTGCGCCGCATCCTCGACGAGGGCGTCGAGCAGCGCGACCGCACCGGCGTCGGCACGCGCTCGCTGTTCGGCCACCAGATGCGCTTCGACCTTGCCCAGGGCTTCCCGCTGCTCACCACCAAGAAGCTGCATCTGCGCTCGATCCTGATCGAGCTGCTCTGGTTCCTGCGCGGCGACACCAACATCGCCTGGCTCAACGAGAACAGGGTCAGCATCTGGGACGAATGGGCCGACGAGGCCGGCGACCTCGGCCCGGTCTACGGCAAGCAGTGGCGCCGCTGGCAGGCCAATGACGGGACGGAGATCGACCAGATCGCCGGTCTCGTCGAGCTGATCAGGCGCGACCCCGGCTCGCGCCGGCAGATCGTCTCCGCCTGGAATCCGGGCGAGCTCGGGGCGATGGCGCTGCCGCCCTGCCACCTGCTGTTCCAGACCTATGTCGCGAACGGCCGGCTCAGCCTGCAGCTCTACCAGCGCAGCGCCGACGCCTTCCTCGGCGTCCCCTTCAACATTGCCAGCTACGCCTTGCTCACCCACATGCTCGCCCAGCAATGCGGCCTCGAGCCCGGCGACTTCGTCTGGACCGGCGGCGACTGCCACCTCTATTCCAACCATCTCGACCAGGCCCGCGAGCAGCTCTCGCGCGAGCCCCGTCCGCTGCCCAGGCTCACCCTGCTCCGCCGCCCGGCCTCGATCGACGGTTATGCTTTCGAGGATTTCGAGGTCTCGGGCTACGACCCGCACCCGCACATCAAGGCCGAAGTCGCCGTCTAGGTCCGTCATTCACTCGGCATTCAGCTCTCGACTACAATCGTAGTCTAAAGAGGCAGGAAGGGTGGGACGATGATGATATTGGCGATCATGCTTTCGGCATCGCTGCAAAATGCCGCGCCGCCGCCGGCGCCGGTGCCGCAAATGCGCCGCCGCGGCCCGGTCGAAGCGCCGCGCGCTACCGGGACCTGCGCCGCCCTGCCGCTCGACCTCGCGGCGATCGTTCCGGTGGTCGAGGTGACGATCGGCGGGCGGCCCTATCGCTTCGCGGTCGATACCGGCGCGCAGGGCCATGGCCGGATCAAGCGCGAGCTCGCCGAGCAGCTCGGCCTCGCCGTCGTCGGCCAGGCCCGCACCCCGGGGCCCGGCGGCACGGTCGAGGAGCGGCCGATCTTCGCGCTGCCGGCGCTGGCGGTCGGCGGCATCACCTTCCACGACGCGCAGCTGGCTGCGGCGCCGGTCATCCCGGGGCGGCCGATGCCGTGGGACGGCATTCTCGGCGTCGACCTGTTCCGCAATTTCACGCTGACGCTCGATTACGGCAATCGCCGGCTGCACGTCGGCGAGCGGCCGCTCACGGCAGGGGTGGCGCTGGCGCCGGACCAGCCGGGCCCGACCTTCCCGATCGAGATCGGCGGGCGCAGCTTTCCGGCCCATCTCGACACCGGCAACCAGGTCGCGCCGCTGTTCCTCAACGAGGCCGACGCGCGGAGCCTGCCGCTGTCCGGCGCGCCGGTCGAGCGCGGCCGCGCCCGCGGCAGCTTCGGCGAGTTCGCGATCATGGAGGCGCCGCTGGCGGGGCCGGTCCGCGTCGGCGCCTTCACCCTGCCGGTCGACCGGGTCGCCTGGCCGGCCGTGCGAGGCGTCGGCAATCTGGGCTCGCGCGGCCTCGCCGGCACCGTCGTCCGCCTGGACCAGCGCGGCCGCCGTCTCGACATCGCCGCCTCCGGCGCCGCGGACGGCTGCCCCGGCTGACCGGGGGCGCCTTGGCAGCGGCGACGGCGGCCCGCATAAGGCGGCAATGCCCACATCTCCTCCGGCCATCGAGATCGTCGTCGCCCGCGCCGACAATGGCGTGATCGGCAACAAGGGGAAGCTGCCCTGGCACCTTCCGAACGACCTGCGCCATTTCAAGAGCACGACCATGGGCGCGCCGATGATCATGGGCCGCAAGACCTTCGAGAGCCTGCCCGGCCTGCTCCCCGGGCGCGTCCATATCGTGCTGACCAGGAACGAGAGCTGGCGGCGCGACGGTGCCATCGTCGTCCACAGCCCGGACGAGGCGCTTGCCCATGTCGACGGCGACCGCGTCTCGGTCATCGGCGGTGCGGACATCTTCCGCGAGTTCCTGCCCCGGACGGATAATATCCACCTCACCGAGGTCCATATCGACGCCGAGGGGGACGTGGTCTTTCCCGCCCTCGACGAAGCCGACTGGATTGCTTCCGCGCGCATCCGTCATCCGGCCGACGGCGCCACCCCGGCGCATGATTTTGTGACCATGCGACGCAGGGTTCCGTTGTCGCGGCCCTAACCCTTTCCTATACCGGCGCCATGCAGCGCCTGGACGGGGCCTCGACGGTTCCCGACGCCCTGCGCGGCGGCATCGTCGCGCTCGGCAATTTCGACGGTTTCCACAAGGGCCACCAGGCGGTGGTGGGCCGCGCCGTCAGCCGCGCCCGCGCCGAGGGGCGCCCGGCCCTGGTCGCGACCTTCGATCCGCACCCGGTGCGCTTCTTCAAGCCGGACCTGCCGCCGTTCCGCCTCACCACGCTCGATCAGCGCGAGCGGCTGTTCGGCGCGGCCGGCGCCGACGCCATGCTGGTCTACCGGTTCGGCGCCGAGCTCGCCTCGGTGACCGCGCCCGATTTCGTCACCGACTATCTGGTCAGCCGCGCCGGCGCCGCCGGCGTCGCCACCGGCGAGGACTTCACCTTCGGCAAGGGCCGCGGCGGCAATGTCGAGGTGCTGAAGATCCTCGGCCAGGCCAATCGCATCTCGGTCGATGCGGTGGCGCCGGTCGCCGACGGCGACGAGCCGGTCTCCTCGAGCCGGATCCGCGAGGCGCTCGAGGACGGCGACTGCGACACCGCCGCGCGCCTCCTCACCCGCCCGTTCGCGATCGAGGGCCTGGTCGAGCATGGCGACAAGAGGGGCCGCGAGCTGGGCTTCCCGACCGCCAATCTCGCGCTCGACCGCTACCAGCGCCCGCGCTTCGGCGTCTATGCGGTGCGCGGCCGGCTGGCGGACGGCCGCGTGCTGGACGGGGTCGCCAATCTCGGCACCCGGCCGATGTTCGACGCCAAGGAGCTGCTCGAGCCCTATTTCTTCGACTTCGACGAGGAGATTTACGGCCAGCGCGTCGAGGTCGAGCTGATCCGCTTCCTGCGCGAGGAGATGATCTTCGAGGACCTCGACGCGCTGAAGGCGCAGATCGGCCGCGACGCGGAGCACGCCAGGGCGGTGCTGGCCGGGTGAGCAAGGGCCGCATCCTGCTGGTCCTGCTGGCGCTGGCGGTTGTCGCGCTGTCGGCGATGAACGCCTCCTGGTTCGCGCCGGCGCCCAGGGGCGCGCTGGTGCTGATCGCCCATCGCGGCATCGGCCAGCCGATCGATCGCACCGTCCCGGAGGCCGCCGTCTGCAGCGCCCGCGCGATCCGCCCGTCCGGCCACTTGTTCATCGAGAATACCCAATTCTCGATGCAAAGCGCGCTGCGCGAAGGCGCCGGCGGGCTGCTGGTCGACGTGCGCGCGAGCGGCGACGGCCGCGCCATGGTGTTCCGCGAGGAGGCCCTCGGCTGCCGCACCGACGGCACCGGCCGGGTCGCCGAGCGGCCGCTCGCCTATCTGAAGTCGCTCGACGTCGGCCATGGCTACAGCGCCGACGGCGGCCGCAGCTTCCCGCTGCGCGGCCGCGGCGCTCGGCGGCATGCTGACCGTCGAGGAGGTGCTGCACGCCTTCGGGCGCGAGCAGTTGATCTTCGACCTTGCCGACGCGCGCGCCGCCGAGGCCGCGGTCGCCGCCTTCGCCCGCTCCGGCACCGCGATCGGCCGCAGCCACGGCTTTGCCGGCCCGCCCGCCGCGCTGGCCCGCCTCCGGCAGCTCACGCCCGATGGCTGGGTGCTGGACCGCGCCGCGAGCGAGGCCTGCCTCGCCGGCTATCGCCGCACCGGCTGGCTCGGCCTGGTCCCGGCCGCGTGCCGCGGGCGCACCCTCCACGTCCCCTATGACGGCGCCTGGACCTTGTGGGGCTGGTCCTACCGCTTCCTCGACCGGATGGCCGGGGTGGACGCGCGCCTGTTCATGAGCGGCGAGCCCGACGGGCCGGCCCTGGTCGGCCTCGAGGCGCCCGAGCAGTTCGGCGAGATCGGCAGGGCGATGACCGGCTTCCTGCTGATCGAGGACATGCACGACGTCGGCCGCGCGCTGGTGCGCTGAGGAAGGTTGCAATCTCTCCCTTCCCCGCTAAGTCCGCCGGCTGATGTCCGACAAGCCAGACTATAGATCGACCGTCTTCCTGCCGAAGACGGACTTCCCGATGAAGGCCGGCCTCGCGCAGAAGGAGCCGGCGATCCTCGCGCGCTGGGCGGAAACCGGGCTCTACCAGCAGATCCGCGCCGCCCGCGCCGGGCGGGAGCGCTTCATCCTCCACGACGGCCCGCCTTACGCCAATGGCGACATCCATATCGGCCATGCGATGATGAAGTCGATCAAGGACTTCATCCTCCGCTCGCAGTCGCTGTTGGGCAAGGACGCCCCGTTCATCCCCGGCTGGGACTGTCACGGCCTGCCGATCGAGTGGAAGATCGAGGAGCAGTATCGCAAGAAGAAGCTCGACAAGGACCAGGTCCCGCCGCGCGAGTTCCGCGCCGAATGCCGCGCTTATGCCGAGCATTGGGTGCAGGTGCAGCGCGAGCAGTTCATCCGGCTCGGCATCACCGGCGACTGGGACGATCCCTATCGGACGATGGATTTCTCCTCCGAGGCCAAGATCTGCGAGGAGTTCCTGAAGCTCGCCGAAGCGGGTCGCATCTATCGCGGCGCCAAGCCGGTGATGTGGTCGCCGGTCGAGAAGACCGCGCTCGCCGAAGCCGAGATCGAGTATGAGGAGATCGTCTCCACCCAGATCGACGTGGGGTTCGAGATCATGGAGAGCCCGATCCCCGAGCTGGTCGGCGCTTATGCGGTGACTTGGACGACTACGCCCTGGACGATCCCGACCAACCGGGCGGTCGCCTATGGGCCGGACATCGAATATGTGCTGGTCGAGGCTGACGGGAAGCGCCTGCTCGTCGCGGAAAGCCTCGCCGCACAAACCCTCGCCCGTCATTCCCGCGAAAGCGGGAATCCCACTTCCCCTTCTGCGGAAGAGCAGGGAGATTCCGGCTTTCGCCGGAATGACGTGTTGGAGCGCTTGAAGGGCACGCAACTCGCTGGCACCATCGCCCGCCATCCGATGCACCATCTCGGCGGCTTCTTCGCCGAGCCGCGGCCGTTCCTGCCCGCCGACCATGTCACCACCGAGGCCGGCACCGGCCTCGTCCACATGGCGCCCGACCATGGCGAGGAGGATTTCCTGGTCTGCAAGGCCGCCGGGATCGATCCGGTGTTCGCGGTCACCGACGACGGCCGCTATCGCGACGACTGGCTCTGGCTGGGCGGCCAGGGCTCGGTGATCAACGCCAAGTTCAACGCTCCGGACGGGCCGATCTGCTCCGACCTGCGCGAGGCGGGCGGCCTGCTCTCGGCCAGCGCCGATTTCCGGCACAGCTACCCGCATTCGTGGCGTTCCAAGGCCAAGGTCATCTACCGCTGCACCCCGCAATGGTTCATCCCGATGGACAAGCAATTCCCCCTCCCCTTCAGGGGAGGGGATCAAGGGGTGGGGCGGGCAGGCGACCAGGGCTCCCCCACCCCCAGCCCCTCCCCTGAAGGGGAGGGGGGATCCAGCCTCAGGCAGACCGCCCTCCGCGCGATCGACGACACCCGCTGGGTGCCGGAGAAATCGAAGAACCGGATGCGCGCGATGGTCGAGGGGCGGCCGGACTGGGTGCTCAGCCGCCAGCGCGCCTGGGGCGTGCCGATCGCGCTCTACCTCAACAAGAAGACCGGCGACTATCTGAAGGACCCGGTGGTCAACAGCCGCATCCTCCACGCCTTCCACGAGGGCGGCGCCGACGCCTGGTTCGGCGCCGACCACCAGGCCCTGCTCGGCAACGGCTACAGCCTCGACGAGTACGAGCCGGTCACCGACATCCTCGACGTCTGGTTCGATTCGGGCTCGACCCACGCCTTCGTGGTCGAGGCGCGCTACGGCCCCGACGTCCGCGCCGACCTCTATTGCGAGGGGTCGGACCAGCATCGCGGCTGGTTCCAGTCCTCGCTGCTCGAAAGCAGCGCCACCCGCGGTCGCGCCCCGTTCGCGGCGGTGCTCACCCACGGCTTCGCGCTCGACCAGGACGGGCGCAAGATGTCGAAGAGCATCGGCAACACCGTCGATCCGCTCGCCATCATCCGCGACAGCGGCGCCGACATCCTCCGCCTCTGGGTCGCCTCGACCGACTATTTCGAGGACGTCAGGATCGGCAAGGAGATCCTGGCCGGGACCTCGGACGCCTATCGCAAGCTCAGGAACACCTTCCGCTATCTGCTCGGCGCGCTCGACGGCTTTTCCGCCGACGAGGTCGTGCCGCCCGCCGCCATGCCCGAGCTCGAGCGCTGGGTGCTGCACCGCCTCGCCACCCTCGACGCCGAGCTGCGCGAAGCCGCCGAGGGCTTCGACTTCAACCGCTACACGCGGCTCCTCACCGCCTTCGCCAATGACGACCTCTCGGCCTTCTTCTTCGACATCCGCAAGGACAGCCTCTATTGCGACGCGCCGGCCTCGCCGAAGCGCCGCGCCTACCGCACCGTGCTCGACATCACCTTCCAGGCGCTGGTGCGCTGGCTCTCGCCGGTGCTCTGCTTCACCACCGAGGAGGTCTGGCAGACCCGCTATCCGGACGGCGGCTCGGTCCACCTGCTCGAATGGCCGGAGATCGACGCCGGCTGGCGGGACGAGACGCTAGCGGCAAAATGGGCCGTCCTTCGAGAGGTCCGATCCGTCGTTGACGCGGCTGCAGAGGGGGCTCGTCGTGACAAGACGATCGGTTCTACTCTGGAAGCCGAGGTGGAACTGGCCTTTGCGGACGAGAGCGTGCGCAAGCTCGTGAGCGAAACCCTAGACGCACAGACGGCTTCGATTCCCGAACTGTTCATTTCTGGGAAAGTGGCCATTTCAAATCACTTGCTCCGACCGCTCCCTGGTTATTCAGGTGTCATCGTGCATGACCCGGAACGCTACGCGTCCAATGCGCAAGGTACGATCGGAGCAAAGGTTGTGAGAACCTCGAATCAGAAATGCGGCCGCTGCTGGCGGCATCTGCCGGAGGTCGCCGAGGATGGCGGGCTGTGCGCGCGCTGCGAGGGGGTGGTGAATGGGTGACCTTGCCGGCCGGGCGTCGCCGCGCGGCGACGTTCAGCTGAAGAACAACCGCGCCGTCGCCCTGGTGCTCGCCTTCCTGGTCTTCGTCTTCGACCAGGCGATGAAGTGGGTGGTGACCTATCCGCTCGACCTCAGGGGCCAGCCGGACCGGGAGATCCATATCTTCTCCTTCTTCGACCTGCGCTGGGTCGAGAACAGGGGCGTCTCGCTCGGCCTGCTCTCCGCCGACGGCGAACTCGGCCGCTGGCTGCTGGTGGCGATGACCGCGGCGATCGCGATCTTCGTCGCATTCTGGCTGTGGCGCGAGCGCAAGCGCACCGATTCGGTGGCGCTGGCGATGGTGCTGGGCGGCGCGCTCGGCAATATCGTCGATCGGGTGCGGTTCGGCTATGTCGTCGACTATGCCGACCTGCATTTCGGCGCCTGGCGGCCGTTTTTGGTCTTCAATGTCGGCGACGCCGCGATTACCATCGGCGTGCTGCTTTTGCTTGTCCGCGCGCTGCTTATGCGCGATGGCAAGGCGTCGAAGAAGGAAGCCTGACATGCGTATCGCCCCTATCCTCCTCGCCGCCTCGGCCGTGCTGCTGCTGGCCGGGTGCGCCGGCCGCAGCGGGTTCGGCGGCCGCGGCCCCGACGAGTTCCGGGTGGCGCGCAACGCGCCGCTGGTGGTCCCGCCCGAATTCGCGCTGACCCCGCCGCGCCCGGGCGAGGCCGAGGCCGGCCGCCCAGGACCCGCGCGCGCAGGCGCTGCAGGCCCTGTTCGGCGGCCCGCAGCCGCGCAGCGCGGTCGAGCAGAGCCTGCTCCAGGTCGCCCATGCCGAGCGCGCCGCCCTGGGCGCCCGCTCGGTCGCCGGCGACCCCGACACCGCGGTGGTGAGCCGCGGCGCGCTGGTCCAGACCATGCTGCAGCTGCCGCAGGGCGACGGCCAGGAAGCCTCGGTCAGCGTTCCCAACTGACGCGTCGCGTCAGAAGCCGATCTCGACGCTGAGCACCACCGCCGCGTCCCGGCCGGGACCGGAGGGCAGATCGCTGTCGACATAGGAAAGCCCGATCTCGGTGTTCGGCACGCCCTCGAGCTGGACGTGGTAACGGCCGCCCAGCGACCACGTCCAATAGCCGCCGAAGGCGCCCCAATCCTGATGGCCGAGCTGGGCCGAGAAGCTCCACGGGCGGAACGGCACGGTGACGTCGGCCTGGCCGTAGAGATAGAGCATGTCCTGGTTCCGCGTCCCCGCCTGCGACGGTGCATATTTGGCGCCGCCGGTCAGCTGCACCGGCCCGATCAGGTAGGAGAGCGAGGCATAGGGCTCGACATGGTCGGCCGGCCCGGCCGCGCCCGCAAAGGCATAGTACATCACTCCCGCGTCGAGGCTGAAGCCGCCGCCCAGCTCGGCGCCGTAGCCGGCATAGAGGTCGATCTGCGCGTCGCCCTGGTCCTGCAGCCGGAAGCTGTCGACGCCGGCGAGGCTGGTCGCCCGCGCGCCCGCGTAGAAGCCGCTGTCGTGATAGAGAGCGAGGCCGGCCTGCACCGCCGGATCCTCGTCCGAGCGCGACACGCCCCGGAAGCGATAGTCCGAGAACAGGTCGATCCGGGCGGCGACCTCGAGCTCCGGGCGGCCGCCGGTCGTCACCTGCGCGTCGATCGGCGGCTCCTCCTGCGCCAGCGCGGGCGAGGCGAGCAGGGCGGCGGCAAGAAAGGCGGGCCGGATCATCGGGGCTCCTAGCCCTCCCCCTCGATGGGGGAAGGGTTGGGTGGGGGTGGCGTTCGAGCCAGATACAATAGTCGGCGAAAATGAACCCCTGCTTTTTGCGCTGGCGACCAGCGCCGAGCGGTCTCGCAGTCCACCCCACCCCTGACCCCTCCCCATCAAGGGGAGGGGGAGTTGCCGTTAGCGCTTCCTTAGCCTCGCCCGGCTAGCCTTCGCGGTCATGGACCACCAGGCGCCGCCGCTGCCGCCCACAGCCGGGCCCGATCCCGGCCGCCAGCTCGCGCAGCTGCGCGAGGCGCTGCGGCTGATCGAGCGGATCGCCGGCCAGGCCGCGGCTCCGCGGGCGGACGACGCGCTCGACGAGGCGGCGCGGATCAGCGCCGCCTACGACGCCGCCCTGCCGGTCGTGCAGCGCCGCTTCGAGGCGCTCGCCGCCGAGACCGCGATCTGGGCCGCCGCCGGGGTCGAGGCGCTGCTGTCGGCCGGCCAAAGCGCGCCGCCCCGCGCCGCCGCCGCCCGCCTCGCCGGCCAGCTCGATACGGCGCTCTGCGATCTGGCGGCCTTGCTTCGCTGATTCAGGGTCGCCGCAAGGGGACGGTTACTTTCACGCGCGCGTGCCCGGCGACGCGCCGGCAGCGTGAAAGTAACTGTCCCATTCCCTTCGCCTTACCCCTCCCTTGCAGGAGAGGGAGGCGACGGCGGTTCCGGCCATTCCTTGATCCTGATGTCGCGCTGCGGGTTGGGGATGGCGACGTCGTGCTCGCGGAACAGCTCGAGGACGCGACCCAGGATCTCCGAGCGGACGCTGCCGAGCCCGGCCTCGGGGTCGCGGATCCAGACGCGGATCTCGTGCTCGATCGAATTCTCCGCGAAGGCCGTCATCCAGACCGCCGGCTTGGGGCTCTCGAGCACCCGGGGCGAGGCATCGGCGGCGTCCAGCATCAGCCGGTGGGCGAGCTCGACGTCGCAATCATAGGCGATGCCGATCGGGATCGAGATCCTGACGTCGCGGGTCGAATAGGACCAGTTGACGACCTCCTGGGTCATCAGGAGCTCGTTGGGGATCAGATATTCCTTGCCGTCGCGGGTGACGATCGAGACCGCGCGCACCCCGATCTTGTTGACCGAGCCGAAGCTCTCGCCGACCGAGATCACGTCGCCCGGCTTGATCGAGCGGTCCATCAAAAGGATGATCCCGGCGATCAGGTTGCCGAATGTCTTCTGCAGGCCGAAGCCGACGGCAAGGCCGAGCGCGCCCGAGAAGACGGCCAGCGCGGTGAGGTCGATCCCGGCGAGATCGATGGCGATGAAGAAGGCGGCGGCGATGATCGCCAGCGCGGCGAGCTTCTGGGCGAGCAGCTGCTGGGTCGGGTCGAGGCCACGGCTGCGCCGGATCGAATGGCCGGTGAGCCGGATGGCGAGGCGCACGATCGCGTAGAGCGCAAGCAGGCCGATCAGGATCTGGACCAAGGCGAGCAGGGTGAAGCGGCGGCTGCCCAGCGTGAAGCCGGCGGTGTCGAGCTCGGCGCTCAGCTGCGCGAGGCCGCCGACCGCGCTGGCGAGCAAGGCGGTGAAGGTGAAGGCGGCGAGCAGCCAGGCGATCCAGCGCGACAGGTTGAGGCCCCGGACCACCGCCTTGACCAGCAGGGCCGCGGCGCCCGCCCCGGTGAGCCCGAGCAGCCAGACCGCCATGGCCGGCCACGGATAGAGGCGGAGCGCGATGCCCATGCCGGCGGCGAGGATGACATAGCGGACCATCGCGCAGATTCGCGCCTGGAGGCCCTCGCCGCGTGCTCCCGCCTTCCTTTCCCAGAAGTCGGCGAGCGCCGAGCCCAGATAGCGGCCGGCGAGCCAGGCGAGGAGGCCGGTCGCGGCGATCGTCGCCAGCGCCGCGATCACGACCGGCGTGTCGGGTACCCCCGGCAGGGTCAGGCCCAGATCGTCGGCCAGCACGTTCACAGCCTTGCCAGCCCCGCCGCGAGGTCGGCGATCAGGTCGTCCGGATGCTCGAGCCCGACATGCAGCCGCACCAGCGGCCCTTCATATTCGGGACGGGTCGCGGTGCGCACCGGATCGGCCGGCACCGCCAGGCTCTCATAGCCGCCCCAGCTATAGCCGATGCCGAACAGCTCCAGGCCGTCGATCAGGCGGTCCCGTGCGGCCGCGTCGCCGTCGAGGACGAAGGAGAACAGGCCGGTCGCGCCGGTAAAGTCGCGCCGCCAATGCTCGTGGCCCGGGCAATCCGCCAGCGCCGGGTGCAGGACGCGGAGGACCAGCGGCTGGCCCTCCAGCCAGCGCGCCACAGCGAGCCCGTTCTCCTGGTGCCGCCGCAGCCGCACGTCGAGCGTGCGCAGGCCGCGCAGCGCCAGCCAGGCCTCGTCGGGGCCGGCGGTCTGGCCGAGCACCCGCCGCGTCCGCTCGAGCCGCTCGGCATGAGCCTCGGTCGCGGTCACCGAGCCGAGCATCAGGTCGGCATGGCCGCCGACATATTTGGTGCAGGCGAGGATCGAGAGGTCGACGCCTTTCTCGATCGCTGTGAAGAAGAGCGGCGTCGCCCAGGTGTTGTCGAGCAGGGTGACGATCCCCCGCGCTTTCGCCGCCGCGCAGATGGCGGGCACGTCCTGCACCTCGAAGCTGTGGGTCCCGGGGCTTTCCATGAACACCGCCCGGGTCCTTTCGCCGCATCAGCCCGGCGATGTCCGCGCCGATCATCGGGTCGTAATAGCGGGTGGCGATGCCGAGCCGCTTCAGCACGGTGTCGCACAGGGAGCGGGTCGGCCCGTAGGCGCTGTCGACCATCAGCAGCTCGTCGCCGGCCTCGAGCACCGACAGCAGGGCGCCGGCCACCGCCCCCGAGCCCGAGGGGTAGAGCCGGGTCATGGCGGCGCCGGGCTCGAGCTCGGTCAGCGCGTCGCACAGCGCCCAGGTCGTCGGCGTGCCGTTGCGCCCGTAATGGAGCACCCCCTCTTGCGGCGGATTGGCCGCCCGCATCGCCTCGACGCTGTCGAACAGGATGGTCGAGGCGCGCCAGACCGCCGGATTGACGATGCCCTGCGTCCATTCCCGGCGCCGCCCGGCCTCGACGAGGCGGGTCTCGGGCCGGCGGGCCGTCACGCCGCTTCGCCCTGCGCCTTGGGGGTGTCGGGATCGGCACCCCATTCGGACCAGCTGCCGTCGTAGAGCTGGATGTCGCTCTTGCCGAGCAGGTGCGCGCCGAACAGGATCACGCAGGCGGTGACGCCCGAGCCGCAGGTGGTGACCAGCGGCTTGTCGAAGGTCGACCCCGGCTTTCCCGAACGCCGAACGCAATTCCTCGCCGCGCTTGAAGCTGTTGTCCTCGCGGAAGAATTCGCTCTGCGGCAGGCTGCGCGAGCCCGGGATGTGGCCGGAGGAAAGCCCGGCGCGGGGCTCCGCCGCCTCGCCGGTGAAACGCGGCCCGGCGCGCGCGTCGGCGATGACGTGGCTGTCCTGCCCGAGCATCGCCAGCACCGTCGACTTGTCGGCGATGGCGCGCTCGTCGAGCAAGGCGGTGAAATGACCATGGCGATGGGGATGGCGGCCGCGCTCGGTCGGCCGGCCCTCGGCGATCCATTTCATGAGGCCGCCGTCGAGGATCGCGACATAATGAGCGCCGAACGCCTTCAGCATCCACCAGGCCCGCGCCGCCGTGTGCAGCGGGCTGTTGTCGTAGACGACGATGCGATTGCCGTCGCCGATCCCCAACGACTGCATCCGGCTGGCGAACTTGTGCGCCGGCGGGAACATGTGCGGGGCCGGATTGTCCGAATCGGCGATCTCGTCGATGTCGAAGAAGACCGCGCCGGGGATGTGCGCCGCCTCATATTCCGCCCGCGCGTCGCGGCCGGAGCCGGGCAGGAACAGGGTCGCGTCGACCACGCGCAGGTCGGGCGCGCCCAGCTCGGCTGCCAGCCAGTCGGTCGAAACCAGCGAGTCCACGCCTGTTCCTAGCTTGGCCTTGCCCCGACGTGAAGGCTAGGGCCGGACCGTCTCGATAACGCCCAGCCGGAGGAGCACGTCGAGATATTCCGCCACCTCCTCGACCGGGGCCGGCCCGACGCTGGCGGCGAGCGCGTCCCTGATCTCGCCGACGCTGCGCCGCCCGTCGACCAGGTTCAGCGCCTCGTAGCCGAAGCTCGGCCCCTCCCGGCTCGCCTCCCGCGCCAGCAGCCGCGGCCGGGCGAGGCCGGCGCGGGCGAGGCGGTCGTCGAACCAGCTGTAGCCGAAGCCGTTCATCGGCCCGTCGTTGCGGATGCGGCGATAGACCGGGCCGGACGGCTCGATCGGGCGGACCAGCGAGAGCGCGTTCGGAAGGCGGCCTTCGCTGGCGATGACGATCGGGCCGAACCGGGTCAGCGATCGCAGCACTGCATCGTAGGACGATCGATAGTGGCGCCAGAGAGCATCGATATCGGCTTCCGGGGCGCCGGACTGTCGAAGCGCGCCGACGCGGCGTTCGGTTTCGGCGGCGCGCTCCAGCTCCCCGGTCCGGATCGCGGAGAGGAGGCCGCCGCGGCTGTCTGTCAGATTGGCCAGGTACCAGCCCGACGCGGCGGCGATGAAGATCGCGCGGCGCAGCTTGGTGGGGTCGAGATTGCCGGGCAGGTCGCGCTGGGTGTGGATGTAGCGGTCCGGCCAGTCGGCGATGTAGATGACCGGGATCCGGTAGCTCCCCTCGGCCCAGACCTGATGGTCGCTGCCTTCGGTGAAGCCGCCGATCTCGGCCTGCAATGCGCGGCGGCTGCCCTCGGGGTCGATCAGCGGCATCTCGGCGCGGCCGCCGCCGGCGAAGGCGAGCGACTGCTCGTTGACGTAGCGGGCGAAGGCGAAGCCGACGTCGGAGACGAAGCTCGGCAGGCTGGGCGGCGAGCCGTGCACGCGCAGGATCGACTTGGTGATCTCGGTGTCGCCGCCGATCATGTCGAGATGGATCGTCGCCAGCGTCCGCCGGGCGAATTCGGGGCGGGCGTTCAAAAGGGCGATGGTGCCCTCGATCTCGGCCGGCCAGATGAAGCGGATCGTCCGCTCGGGGCGCGGCAGCGTGCCGGCGCGGATCAGCCGCTGCAGCGTGCGCGCGACTTCGAGGATGCCGGCGCAGCCCGAGGCATTGTCGTTGGCGCCGGGGCTGGGATGGTCGAGGTGGCAGGAATAGACGATCTCCTGGTCGCGCCGCCGCCCGGGGATGACCGCGGTCGGGATCAGATAGGCGCTCGGGCTCCGGCCGGCGTCGACCTCGGCCCTGAGCCGCACGCTCTCGCCCCGGCGCAGCCGCTCCTGCCAGCCGCGCGCCCGCGCCGGCGAGACCATGAAGGCGAAGGTGGGATGCGCGCCGAACGTCGCGAGATGGCCCCAGCGCACCAGGCTCTCATCCTCGCCCCACCAGGCGGTGCGCTGGTTCTGCGCCCAGGAGACGATGCCCGCGGCGCCGTGCCGACCGACGGCGAGGTCCTGAACGGCTTCGGGCTGCGAGGAGGTGAGCACCAGCCGGCCGCGCACCTCCTTGCCCTGATAGTCGGCCTCGGCCGTGCCGGCCCCGATATCGACCAGTTCAGCCTCGGCGCGCCCGGCAACGCTGTCCTGCGCCAGGCTGATCGGCTGCTCGGCCCAGGAGGCGATGCGCTCGCCGCCTTCCCAAAGCTCGGCGAAGCGCGCGTTCCAGCCGGGCCGCGAGCGCTGCGTGCCGTAAAAGATCGTGCCGTCCGCCGGCAGCGAGATGACCTGGACGCCGTCCAGCCCATAGTCCGTCAGCCGGTCGCGGATCGCCTGTGCGGCGGCCTGGAACCCCTCCGAGCCGCGCATCCGGTGGTGCTGCGACAGTGTCCGCACCGTCCGGAGCGCCGCCGAGCCCGACACTTCCGCGCCGATCGCCTCGCCCTGCGCCCCCGGCAGCAGAGGCGGCGCCGCCTCGGCGGCGGCAAGCGGGAGCAATGCGAGCAGCGGCCAGATCGCCTTCATCTCAGTCCCTCGCGAAGCGGCGGAAGAAGCTGTCGTCGTTCCAGCGCGGCCTCGCCTCCGCGTCGGCGATCCTCAGCGCCAGCGCAGCGATGAAATCGTGCAGCCGGATCTCGTCGACCCCGAACACGCCCTGGCCGGCATCGTCGCTGGGGCTGTGATAGCGGGTCGCCCGCCAGTCCCGCTCGGTCCGCGCCTCGGGCGTGCCGGCGCGGAAGCCGAACTTGAAGGCGAGCGCCGGGATCCCCGCCTCGATGAACGAATATTGGTCCGAGCGGACGAAGCTGTTGCGCTCCGGGAACGGGTCCGGCAGCACCTCCAGCCCCATCGCCGCGCCGACCGCGCGGGCGTCGGCGCCGAGGCTGCTCTCCTCCGCCCCGAGCACGATGACGCCGGTCAGCGGGAACAGCGGCAGCGCCATGTCGTAATTGAGGTTGGCGACGATCGAGGCCCGCGGCACGGTCGGCGCCCTCGCGAACCAGCGCGAGCCGAGCAGGCCCTTTTCCTCGCCGGTCAGCGCGACGAACAGCAAGGAGCGGCGCGGCCGCGTCCGCTGCCGGCGCAGCGAGCCGGCGATGTCGAGCAGCGCTGCGACCCCCGCGGCATTGTCGAGCGCGCCGTTGTAGATCGTGTCGCCGCCGACCGCCGGGCCGACGCCGAGCCCGTCGAGATGCGCGGTCAGCACGACATGCTCGGCGGCGAGCCGGGCGTCGCGCCCGGGCAGCCGGCCGATCACGTTGCGGGTGACAATGGCCCGGCTCGCGGTCGCGACCGTCGCGGCGAGGCGCTGCCGCAGCGGGAAGCGCGCCAGCGGCCGTCCCGCCGCCGCCGCCGCGGCGATCTCGGCGAAGCTGCGGCCGGAGCCGGCGAACAGCCGCTCCGCCTCGGCCGGGTTGAAATAGGCGGTGAGGAAGGGCGCCGGCAGCGTGCGCACGGCCGCCGCGGCCGGGTACATGCCGGGCTCGCTGCCGAGCCGGGCGAGGGCCGCCCAGGGCTGCTCGCCGGTGGCCGGCTGGCCGAGCAGGATCAGGCCGGCGGCGCCGCGCTCGGCGAGCAGCCGCGCCCGCTCGGCGCGGGCGTGCGACTTGAGCGCGCCGGACAGGCCGCCGGGGTCGCCGGTGCTGACCACGACGATGCGGCCGTTAAGGTCGAGCCCGGCGAAATCGTCATGGCCGGCCTCGGGCAGATGCAGGCCGTAGCCGGCGAAGACCAGAGGCGCCTCGACCCGTTCCGGCGGCGGCCCGCCGCTGATCCGGAAGAAGATGTCCTCGGGCAGCCGCAGCGGGGCGCGCTGCTCCCCCGCGATCAGGGCGGCGCTGGTGCCGGCCGGCAGAATGGTGCGCTCCTCCAGCGTCACCGTCTGGAACCAGCCGCCCGCTTCGCCCGCCGGCTCCAGCCCCAGCGCGCCGAACTGGCGGGCGACATAATCCGCGGCGCGGCGCTCGCCTTCGCTGCCGGCCTCGCGCCCCGCCATTTCGTCGGCGGCGAGCGTTTCGACATGGTCCCACCAGGCGGCGGCGCGCGCGGGCGCGGTCGGGGTGCTCGGCACCGCCACCGTCGCGCAGCCGGCAAGCAAGGCGGCCAGCGGCCACGGGCAAAGGCGCATTTCTAGCTCCGCCGGTCGCGGCGCAGCGGCCGCTTCAGGTAGAATTCGCTGTAATAGGCCGAGAAGAAGGCCGCCGCCGGGGTCGCCACGATCGCGCCCAGCAGCCCGAAGGCGAGCGCGAAGGCGAGGGTGAAGAAGATCAGCAGCACCGGGTGCAGCTGCATCGTCGCGCCGCGGATCTTGGGCGCCACCACGCTGCCCAATATCTCGGTGCTGACCAGGTAGAAGAGCGCCACCCAGACCGCGGTCATCGGCCCGATGGTCAGCGACAGCAGCACCGGCGGGAAGGCCATCACATAGCCGCCGATGCGCGGGATGAAGTCGGCGAAGAAGGCAAGCGCCGCCCAGACCAGGGCGCCCGGCACGTCCATCAGGCTCAGGAAGACGAACACCGCGACCGACTGGATCGCGCCGATGACGAGGCTCGCCTTGGTCCAGCCGACCACCGCCCGCGAGGCGCGGCGATAGGCGCGCATGCCGGGCCCCTGATAGGCGCGCGGCAGGCTGCCCAGATAGGCGCGCAGGATCGGTTTCGGCTCGAGCACGATATAGGCGACGGTGGAGAAGAAGATGATCGCCAGCGCCAGCCCGCCGAGCAGCGACAGCGAGACGCCGCCGAGACCGCGGAAAACCTCGCCCGCATCGGGCGCGATGCCGGCCGCCCCCGACCCGTTGGGGCTGAACAGGATCTGCAGGTCGGGATAGCGTTCGAGCAGCGTCGCGAACTGGCGGTCGATCCGGGCGATGAAATCGGGCAGCTGGTTGGCGAGCAGCACGATCTGCCGGGCGAGCTGCGGGATCACCAGCCAGCCCAAAAGGCCGATCGCGCCGAAGAACAGGACGAGCGTCAGCGGCTCGGCGAGCCGGCGCGGCACGCCCTTGCGGACGAACCAGCCGACCGGCGCCGAAAGCGCGATGCCGATCACCGCCGCGAAGAACAGCAGCAGGATGGCGATCACGATCTTCTGCAGGAACCAGAGCGCGACCACCGCCGCGCCGGCCGCCAGCACGAAGCCGAGCCAGGAGGCGAACAGGCCGGATCGGCTGGCGCTGGTCGGCGGATCGGGCTCCATGGCGTCTCTCTAGCGGCTCGTCCGACTTGGCGCTAGGAGGCGGCCATGGCGCTGACGCATCTTGGCAAGTCGAGCCCGCTTCCCGCTTCGCCGGAGGAGGCGACGCTCGATTATGTGCCGAACCCGCGCCCCGGGACGCCCTATCTGGTGCGCTTCGCGGCGCCCGAGTTCACCTCGCTCTGCCCGGTCACCGGCCAGCCCGATTTCGCCCATCTCGTCATCGATTATGCGCCGGGCGAGACGATCGTCGAATCCAAGTCGCTGAAGCTGTTCCTCGCCTCCTTTCGCAACCATTGCGGCTTCCACGAGGATGTCACCGTCGGCATCGCCGAGCGGCTCGTCGCCGAGATGCGGCCGCTCTGGCTCCGCATCGGCGGCTATTGGTACCCGCGCGGCGGCATCCCGATCGACGTCTTCTGGCAGTCGGGCGAGCCGCCCGAAGGCCTGTGGATCCCCGATCAGGGCGTGCCGCCCTATCGCGGCCGGGGCTAGGGTTTGAAGATCCTGATCCACGGCGCCGGCTCGGTCGGCTGCTATGTCGGCGGCGCGTGGCTCGCGGCGGGGCTCGACGTCTCCTTCCTCGGCCGGGAGCGGGTCCGCGACGAGCTCGCCGAGCACGGCCTGACGCTGAGCGACACGGACGGCTGGAACGTCCAGCTCCAGCCCGACCGGATCCGCTTCGAGACCGATGCGAAGGCGCTGAAGCAGGCCGACCTCGTCGTCCTCACCGTCAAGAGCATCGGCACCGAGGCCGCGGCGAAGGAGATTCACCGCTTCGCCAGGAAGGGGGCGGCGGTGATCAGCCTGCAGAACGGCATCTCCAACGCCGAGACGCTGCGCCGGCTGCTGCCGAAGCAGCGGGTCGTGCAGGCGATGGTGCCCTACAATGTCGTCCATCTGGGGCCGGGCCGCCGGCACCGCGCGACCTGGGGCGATCTCACCGCCGAGGACAATGACGTCACCCGCGCCCTTTCCGAAGCGATCGGCGACCGGCCGGGGCGGCTGCGGCTCTCCGACCGGATGGACTCGGTGATGTGGGGCAAGCTCGTCTTCAACCTCAACAACGCGATCAACGCCCTGTCGGGCCTCACCATCCTCGAGGAGCTGAAGCAGCGCGACTATCGGCGGGTGTTCGCGGCGGCGATCATCGAGATGCTCGACCTGCTCGATCTCGCCGGCATCGAGCCGGCAAGGATCGGCCGCTTCGGGCCGCGCCAGCTCGTCCATGTGATCGGGTCGCCGGACTTCATCTTCAACAACATGTTCCTGAAGGTGCAGAAGATCGACCCCAAGGGCCGCGGCTCGATGGCCGACGATTTCGCCGCAGGACGGCCGACCGAGGTCGATTATCTGAACGGCGAGGTGGTCCGGCTCGCCGAACGACTCGGCCGCAAGGCCCCGGTCAACGCCGCGATCGTCTCGCTGGTCAAGCAGGCCGAGCTGGGCGTCCAGAAGCTGTGGACCGCGAAGGAGCTGCGCGCCCACGTCCTCGACCGCCACCGCGGCTCGCCCGGCTTCGGATATTGACGCGGACGGGCAGGCGCGGCATCGCGCCCTGGGGCTCGTAATCGGGAGAGCCACGCTTATGCGCCCCTTGCCCCTCGTTTCGCTCCTCGCCTTCGCGCTCGCCGGCTGCGCGGCCACGCAATCCGGGCCGCCCGCGCCGCCGCCGGCCGCCGCGGCCGAGGTGCCGAGCCAGCTGCCGCGCAATGTCCGCCCGCTATATTATTCGATCTCGGCCGTCCCCGACGCGGCGAACCTGCGCTTCGCGGCCAGCGTGCTGATCGACGTCCAGGTCCTCGAAGCCACCGATGCGATCACGCTCAACGCCGCCGAGCTCGATTTCGCCCGGGCGACGATCGACGGCGGCGCCGAGGCGCGAGTCACGACCGACGCCGAGGCGCAGACCGCAACCCTGCGCTTCCCGAGCCGGATCGCGCCGGGCCGCCACCGCCTCGCGATCGACTATTCCGGCCGGATCAACACCCAGGCCGCCGGCCTGTTCGCCCTCGACTATGCGGGCGAGGCGGGGCCGCAGCGGGCCTTGTTCACCCAGTTCGAAGCGCCCGACGCGCGGCGCTTCTTCCCGGGCTGGGACGAGCCCAATTTCCGCACCCCCTACGACCTTCGCGTCACCGTGCCGGCCGGCCAGCAGGCGGTCAGCAACATGCCCGAGGCGGGCCGCGAGACGGCGAGCGACGGCCGCATCATCGTCACCTTCCGCACCACCCCGGCGATGTCGAGCTACCTCCTGTTCCTCGCCGTCGGCGAGCTCGACCGGATCACCACCACCGCCGCCGGCGTCGAAGTGGGCGTGGTCACCCGCCGCGGGGCGGGCGAGCAGGGCCGCTGGGCGCTGGAGAGCTCGGCGCTGGTCCTGCCCTGGTTCAACGATTATTTCGGCACGCCCTATCCGCTCCCCAAGCTCGACAATGTCGCCGGCCCGGGGACCAGCCAGTTCTTCAGCGCGATGGAGAATTGGGGCGCGATCTTCAGCTTCGAGAACATCCTCCTGGTCGACCCCTCGATCACCACCGAGGCGCGGCGCCAGTCGATCTTCAAGGTCGCCGCCCACGAAATCTCGCACCAATGGTTCGGCGACCTCGTCACCATGGCCTGGTGGGACGATCTCTGGCTGAACGAGGGCTTCGCGTCATGGATGGCGACCAAGGCGACCGAGGCGCTCCACCCCGAATGGGAGCCCTTGCTCGACCGCATCGACGGGCGCGAGCAGGCGATGCAGCTCGATTCGCTGCGCACCACCCACCCCGTCGTCCAGCAGCTCAGCACGGTCGAGCAGATCAGCCAGGCATTCGATTCGATCACCTATCGCAAGGGCGAGGCGGTGATCACCATGCTCGAGGATTTCGTCGGCGAGGAGGCGTGGCGGAACGGCGTGCGCGCCTATATCGCCCGCCACCGGCTCGGCAACACCCAGTCGGTCGACCTGTGGCGCGCGATCCAGCAGGCGGCGGGCCGCCCGGTCACCGACATCGCGCTGCAGTTCACCACCCTGCCCGGCGTGCCCCTGGTCAGGGTCGAGCGGGCGCGGTGCAGCGGCGGCAGCACCCAGGTCACCCTCAGCCAGGGCCAGTTCAGCCGCGACGATCGCGACCGCGCGCCGCTCGGCTGGCGCGTGCCGATCATCGCCCATGCGGGCGGCGCGCCGCTGCGCACGCTGGTCGACGGCAATACCGAAGCGAGCGTCCCGGGCTGCGGCCCGCTCGTCGTCAATTACGGCCAGACCGGCTATTACCGGACGCTCTATTCGCCCGAGCTGTTCGCCAACCTCACCCGCAATTTCGCGCGGCTGCGCCCGCTCGACCAGATCGGCCTCGTCGCCGACAATTGGGCGCTCGGGCTCGCCGGCTATCAGGATGCGGGCCGGGCGCTCGACCTCGTCGCCGCGACGCCCGCCGACGGCAATGCCAAGCTCTTGATCCGCGTCGCCACGATCCTCGCCCAGGTGAACGCGATGTATCGCGAGGATCCGGCGCGCCGGGCGATGCTCGCGCGGCTGGCCTCGGAAAAGCTCGGCCCGGTGATGCGGCGCCTCGGCTGGGCCCCGCGCCGCAACGACAGCCCGAACGATGCGATCCTGCGCGGGGAGCTGATCGGCGTGCTGGGCGCGCTCGGCGACGAATCCATCCTCGTCGAGGCCAATCGCCGCTTCGCCGCCAATGATGCCTCGGTGACCTCCGGGCCGCTGCGCCAGACCATCCTCGGCATCGTCGCCTTCAATGCCGACGAGGCGACCTGGGAGCGGCTGCGGCGGATGGCGCGCGAGGAGCGCAACCCGCTGGTCCGCGTCCAGCTCTACCAGCTGCTCGGCGGCGTCCGCGACGAGCGGCTGGCGCGGCGCGCGCTCGGCCTCGCTCTGACCGAGGAGCCCGGTGCGACCAACGCCAGCCAGCTCATCTCCTCGGTGGCTGCGGTGCATCCCGATCTCGCCTTCGATTTCGCGCTCGCCAACCGGGAGCGGGTCGAGGCGCTGATCGACGTCTCCTCGCGCTCGCGCTACCTTGCCGGGCTCGGCGCCGGCTCGGCGGACCCGGCGATGATCGGCAAGCTCACCGCTTATGCCGAGCGCCACATGACCGCCCAGTCGCGCGCGCCCGCCGACCGCGCCATCTCGGGCATCCGCGACCGCATTCGGGTGCGCACTGAGCGGCTGCCCGACATCACCAGCTGGCTGGAGGCGCGAAGGGCCTAGGCGGCGGCGCGGCGGGTGTGGCGGTAGAGCCAGGCGAGCATCGCCACGAATACCAGCAAGCCCGCGATCAGCGCGATCGTGGCGAAGTCGGGGCCCACCAGCGCGACCGCGCCCGGATCGCCGGTCGCGGCGACGACGCCGGCGAAGGCGACGTTCAGGAGACTGTCGCCGACGATCAGGCCGGTCGCGAGCAGCACGCCCATCCTCTTGGCGAATTTGGGGTGCGCCATGCCCGCGGCGCGGCTCTCGTAGAGCTTGCCGAGCACCGCCCCGGTCACCACCGGCAGGGTCACCGCCATCGGCAGGTAGATGCCGATGCCGACCGCGAGCGGCGGCAGCCTCAGCAGCTTCGCGCGCCCAAGCAGCTCGTCGAGGATCACCACGCCGACCCCGACGCCGGCGCCGATGAAGATCATCTTCCAGTTGAGGTCGCCGCCCAGCACGCCGGTGGCGAGCGCCGAGATCAGCGCCGCCTGCGGCGCCGGCAGCGCCCCCGGCCCGGCGCCCGGCGCGCCCGCGAAGCCGTAGGCGGTGTTGAGCATGTCGAGCACCGGCGGGATCACGATCGCGCCGAAGATCACGCCGTAGACGAGCGCGACCTGCTGCCGCCACGGCGTCGCCCCGACCAGCTGGCCGGTCTTCAGGTCCTGGAGATTGTCGTTGGAGATGGTGGCGATGCCGAACACGATCGCGGTGGCGAACAGCGCGTAGGCGACCAGCGCCGCTTTCTCCTGCGGCGTGCCGCTGCCCCCGAACCAGAGCGCGAGCAGCAGCGAGGCGGAGAGGATGGCGAGGATGCCGATCCCGGAGATCGGGCTGTTCGAGGCGCCGATCAGCCCGGCCATGTAGCCGCAGACCGCGGCGATGACGACTCCGGCGACCAGCACCCAGAGCAGGGTGCCGGCGATCAGCGGCACGGCATCGCCGGCGAGCGGCGTGCCCTGCACGAACAGCCAGAGCAGGATCGCGATCGGCACCAGCGAGGCGAGGATCACGGCCGCGACCCGCCCGATCGGAATGTCGCGCTCGACGAGCGGCAGCGCATGTTTGTCGCCCGCGCGCAGCTTCGAGGCGGCGAGAGCCGAGCGGATGCCCTTGAGAATCGGGCCGATGATCCTGAGCAGCGTCCATACCGCCGCGACCCCGATCACGCCGGCGCCGAAGAAGCGCACCTCGGAGCGGAATATCGTTCCCGCTACCTCCTCGGCCGGGCCGGGAACGCCCGCGGTCATGATCGGGAGCACGATCCACCAGCCGGTGATCAGCCCCGCCAGCATCGCCATGCCGACCGAGATGCCGACCAGATGGCCGGCGCCGATCAGCGCGAAGGAGAGCCCGCCGGATATGCCGGTCGAGGAGGATCCGACGTTGAAATAATGCGCCGCTTCCTCGGCGAGCAGCCGGGTCTTGGCGACCAGGGTGAAGGCGGCGGCGGCGAGCGAGGAGAGGATGATCAGCCTCAGGCCCTTCTCGTTCTCCGCGTCGCCCTCCCGGCTGCCGGCGCCGCATTTCAGCACCTCGGCCGCGGCCACGCCTTCGGGATAGGGAAGCGGGGTGTCGACGACCAGCGCGCGCCTCAGCGGCACCGAGAACATCACCCCCAATATGCCGCCGACCGCGGTCGCCGCCGCCGTCGTCCAATAGGGAAAGCCGTTCCACCAGCCGATCATCACCAGGCCGGGCAGCACGAAGATGATCGCCGCCAGCGTGCCGGCGGCCGAGGCCACCGTCTGCACGATGTTGTTCTCGAGGATGGTCGAGGAGGCGAACATCCGGAGCACCGCCATCGAGATCACCGCGGCCGGGATCGAGGTGGCGAAGGTGAGCCCGACGCGCAGCCCGAGATAGACGTTGGCGGCGGTGAAGACGAGCGTGATGGCCCCGCCGAGCAGGATCGCGCGCAGCGTCAGTTCGCTGAGCTGCCCCGCCGGCGCGGCCCCCTCTCTGGCGGCGTCGCTCACCCGGGTCGGCGCGCCGGCGGGGCGACGGCCGCGCGCGACAGCTCGACCCCGACATAGCCGGGCGGGCCGCTGCCGCGGCGGATCTGCAGGAGCACGGTGTTGCGGTTGGCCCGCCGCGCCGTCTCGACGACCGAGGCGGCGGCCTCGGGGGTCGTCACCGGGGTCTGGTTGATCGACAGGATCACGTCGCCGGGACGGATGCCCTTCTGGCCGGCGTCGCTGTTCGGATCGACCGCGCCGACCACGAGCCCGCGCTCGTTGGCGCCGAGCCGCAGCTGCCGCGCCAGATCCGGAGTCAGCGGCTGCACCGACAGGCCCAGCGCCTGCTGGGTCGAGCGCTGGCCGGCGGATTCGGTCGCCGCCGGCTTGCCGTCGGCGCCTTGCCCCGCGGCATCGTCATTGCCCTGCTCGATGCCGTTGAGGCGCGCCAGCTCCTCCTCGGTCGGCCGCTCGGCGATGGCGATGGTGACGTTGCGGCGCTGGCCCTGGCGGATCAGCTCGATCGGGCACGCGGGTGCCGATCGGCTGGCGCGAGACCAGGTAGGCGAGCGACTGGTCGGGGGTCACCGGCTGGCCGGCGACCGAGACGACGACGTCGCCCTGCTGGATGCCCGCGCGGTCGGCCGGCCCGCCCGGGGTGACCGAGCGGATCAGCTCGCCGCGGTTGCGCTCGATGCCGAGGGCGGCGGCGACGCCTTCGTCGATGTCCTGCAGCGCGACCCCGATATAGCCGCGCTGGACGCGCTGGCCGCGGCGCAGCGAATCGACGATCGGGGCGACCTGCTCGGCGGGAATGGCGAAGCCGATGCCGACATTGCCGCCGGTCGGCGAGATAAGCGCGGTGTTGATGCCGATCACGTTGCCGTTGATGTCGAACATCGGGCCGCCGGAATTGCCCGAATTGATCGAGGCGTCGGTCTGGATATAGCGGTCGTAGAGGCCGGCGCCGATATTGCGGTGCAGCGCCGAGACGATGCCGGCGGTGACGGTGCCGCCGAGGCCGAACGGATTGCCGATCGCCACCACCCAGTCGCCGACCCGGGTGCGCGTCGAATCGCCGAAGCGGACGAAGGGCAGCGAGCCGCGCGGATTGATCTTGAGCAGCGCGATGTCGGAGGCGACGTCGCGGCCGACCACCTCGGCCTCATATTCGGTGCGGTCCGCCAGCGTGACGGTGATCTGCTCGACCACCGCATCCTGGCGCGCCGGCGCGACCACGTGATTGTTGGTGACGACATAGCCGTCGGCGGAGATGATGAAGCCCGAGCCGAGCGAGCCGCCGCGCTGGGTGATGGTGCCGTCGCCCTGGCCCTGGCCCTGACCCTGACCCTGATTGGGCACCTCGCCGCCGAAGCGGCGGAAGAAGTCCTCGAAGCCCGGCGGCAGCCGGCGCTGCTGGATCTGGACGCTCTGGCGCGTCGAGATGTTGACGACGGCCGGCTGCAGCCGCTCGGCCAGTTGCGCGAAGCTCATCGGCGCGCCCGGAGGCGCCACCGCGCGGACCGCGCCGGGCTCGTTCTGCGCGACCTGCGCGCCGACCGGGTTGAGGCTGAGGGTCGCCGCGGCGCCGCCGAGCAGGATGGCGCCGGTTATCCCATAGACGTAACGCACGTTGTGGTCCTTCCTTTTCACTGTCCTCGACACGAGCCCGGCAATGCCCGGCAGGCTATATGGGGCGGCTTAACCTGGATTGAATGATCGCCGCTCCACCTCCTCACCGGTTGCCGCGGAACTGCCGCAGATATTCGTTGTTCGGCGAGAGGATGATGCTGGTCCTCCCGCGCGGATTCTCGCCGGCCTGCTGGCTGTTGAAGCTCAGCTCGTAGGACTGCATGGCCCGGTAGAAATCGTAGAATTCGGGATCCTGGTTGAACGCGCCGGCATAGGTGGCCGCCGCCTCCGCGTCGGCGTCGGCGCGGATGATCTGCGCCTGCTTCAGCCCCTGCGCCTGGATCGAGCGCGCCTCCTGCTGGCGGGCGGTGCGCATCCGCTGATAGGCGGAATTGAGCGGGGTGCCGTCGGGCAGATCGGCGCGCTTGATGCGCACGTCGACGATCTCCGCGCCATATTGGAGGGCGACCCGGTTGAGGGCGGCCTGGATATTGTCCATCATCTGGCCGCGCTCGGGGCTCAGCAGGGCGGCGAAGGGCCGGCGGCCCAGCTCGTTCCTGAGCGCCGAGCCCAGGATCGGCTGCAGCTGGGTCGAGACATTCTCCTCGTTGCGGGCGGAGATGTACATTCTGCAGCGGATCGACGATCCGGTAGCGGGCGAAGGCGTCGACCTGCAGCCGCAGCTGGTCGGTCGAGAGCACCTGCTGATTGTCCATCTCGACCGACTGGATGCGTTTGTCGATCCAGACGATCTGCTCCATGAACGGGATGCGGACGGTGATCCCGGCCGAGCGGCCGAACGGCTCGCCGGGGCGATATTTGTTGAGGATGCGTTGCGGCTCGCCGAAGCGGACGATCACCGCCTGCTGCGTCTCCGGCACGATCGCGAAGGTGCTGCCGACCAGGATCAGCAGCAGGATCGCGACGATGCCGAGGACGATCGGGTTCCTGAAGTTCATCGTGCCTGCCCCCCCTGGCCTTGCGGCGCGGGCTGGGCGCGGCGCTGGATTTCGGGCAGCGGCAGATAGGGCGTTATCCCGGGCGCCTCCACGATGGTCGTGTCGACCCTGCTCAAGATCCGCTCCATCGTCTCGTAATACATGCGCCGCCGGGTCACTTCGGGGGCGGCGCGATATTCGGCATAGACCTTTTCGAACGCCGCCGCCTCGCCCTGGGCGCGGGCGGTCTGCTGCAGCGCGTAGGCGCGGGCGTCGTTCATATAGCTTTGCGCCTGCTGCTGCGCCGCCGAGACTTCGAGGAAGGCGTCGTTGACCGCCGCCGGCGGCACCGACTGGCTGATCGCGACGCCCTGGATCTGGACGCCGGCGCCATAGACGTCGAGCAGTTGCTGCATGCTCTGCCCGACCCGTTGCTCGATGTCGGCGCGGCCGGCGCCGATCGCGTCGTCGAGGCTGACCCGCGCCACCGCCGCGCGCATCGCGCTTTCGGCGACCTCGCGGATCGTCTCCTCCGGATTGGCGATCTGGAACAGGTAGAGCTCGGGATTCTTGATGTTCCAGCGCACCGAATAGGCCAGGTCGATCACGTTCTGGTCGCCGGTCAGGATCAGGTTCTCGCCCTGCCCGCCCGGGATCGGGATGGTGCGGATTTCCTCGACGTCGAGCTTGGTCACGCCGCCGAACGGATAGGGCAGGGAGAAGCCGATGCCCGGCCTCAGCGTGGTCGAATAGCGGCCGAGCACGGTGACCACGCCGCGCTGCTGCGGGCCGATCCGGTGCACGCTGGTGAACACCAGCCACAGGGCGATGAACGCGATCAGGCCGTACAGCCAGTAAGGCCGCCCGCCGGTCGGGAAGCGGCCGCCGAAGCGGTCGCGGCTCCGCTTCAGGAACTCGTCGAGCGAGGTGACGTCGCCGGGCGTGCGGCCGGGGCGCTTGCGGCGCGGGCCCCAGGGATTGCGCGGACCGCCGCCGTCGCCGCCGCCGCCATCGCCGCCATCGCCGCCGCCGCCGCCCGGGCCCCAGGGGCCGCCGCGATTGTCGCTCAGCACAGCGCCGAGGCGTCTGCCCCAACCGAAAATCCGTCTCATGCGCACTCCTATAGGGACGCGCCCTGCGGAAAAACAGTGCCAAGCCGCCTTCCTTTGCCTATCGGCGGGGCGATGAGCGACGAGCGTGACCCGATTGCCGCAGCCTTGGAGGGCGTGGTCGAGCCCGCCCGCATCGCCATGGCCCGGCTGAAGGACGGCAGGGCGACGGTGCTGATCGAGGCGACCGGCCTTTCCGCCGAGCAGCGCGCGCTCACCGAGCGCAAGGTCCGCGCCGCCCTGATCGGTGTCCCGGGCGTCGCCGACATGCAGGTCGCGATGACCGCCGAGCGGGCGGAGCGGACGATCGTCGCCGTCGCCAGCGGCAAGGGCGGCGTCGGCAAGTCGACCGTCGCCGCCAATGTCGCCGTCGCGCTGGCGCGGATGGGCAAAAGAGTCGGGCTGATCGACGCCGACATTTACGGCCCCTCGCAGCCCCGGATCATGGGCCAGCATGGCCGCCCCGAGCTGATCGACGAGCAGATCGTGCCGAGCCCCGCCTGGGGCGTGCGCATGCTCTCCCTCGGCCAGCTGATCGAGCCCGGCACCGCGGTCGCCTGGCGCGGGCCGATGACGGCGAGCGCGCTGACCAGCCTGATGGAGGGCGACTGGGGCGATTGCGAGCTCTTGATCGTCGATCTTCCGCCCGGCACCGGCGACGTCCAGATGACGCTCATCCAGAAATGGAAGCCGGCCGGGGCGGTGATCGTCTCGACCCCGCAGGACCTCGCGCTGATCGACGCCACCCGCGCCATCGACATGTTCCGCAAGATGGGCGTCGCGGTGATCGGCCTCGTCGAGAACATGGCCGGCTATCTCTGCCCGCATTGCGGCGAGGCCAGCGACCCGTTCGGCTCCGGCGGCGCCGAGGCGGCGGCGGGCGTGATGGGCATCCCCTTCCTCGGCCGCATCCCGCTCCGCACCGCGATCCGCGAGGCCTCCGACGCCGGCACCCCGCCCGCCGCCGGCGACGGCGAGGAAGCGGAGATATTCCGGGGGCTGGCGGAGCGGCTGCTGGAGCAGCTGGACAAGCAGGCCCGATTGCCTCGCGTCGCCCTATAGCCCATTGTTCGAAAATGCTTGGCTCCTCCGCGCCAAATCGACAAAAACACGCGCCGACCGGTTTGGCGGAGACGTCGACGATCGGAAAGGGCGGCTGGAGATATTTTGGCAGTCTGGTGATGACGTTCGGACTCGGCGCCACGATCACCGGCGGCTTTAGGCTGGGGGAGACTTATGTGGCAGGTCGACAGCGGGCGAAGGAGCAACAATGTTCGATTGCCCAGCAGATCGTGCTAGACGAGTCTCCGAATTCTGCGCTGACACTGCCGCAACAAACCCATCTGAGCCGAGTTGCTATGCGCAGGGTCGAGCGGTGTATGGGAGATCGGTCATGACGGCGCTTTACCTCGGCCTCATGTTCATCGGCATCGTTTTGACGATGACGGGGTGGTTCATGATGCGCGACGCCAGACGCCACGAGGCCGACGACTAATGCCCCTCACCCGCGACGAAGACATTTACGCGCTGCTCGCCAATACGCGCACCATCGCCATGGTCGGCGCGTCGGACCGGCCGGACCGGCCGAGCTATGGCGTGATGGCCTATCTGCAGAGCCGCGGCTATCGCGTGCTGCCGGTCAATCCGCAGATCACCGGCGAGCATGTCCATGGCGAATATGTCTGGCGCGAGCTTTCGCAGATCGGCGAGCCGATCGACATGGTCGACATCTTCCGCCGCCCGCAGGCGGCGGGCGAGGCGGTCGACGAGGCGATCGCGGCCGGCGCGAAGGCGGTCTGGCTGCAGATCGGCGTGATCAACGAGGACGCCGCCGCCCGCGCCGAGGCCGCCGGCCTCAAGGTGGTGATGGACCGCTGCCCGAAGATCGAGATCCCGCGCCTCGGCGTGCCGAAGGTCGCCTAGCTGCCGATCCGGATTCCCGGCAGCGTGCCGGCCATGCGGACGTCGTCGATCTGCGAGCTGTCGTCGAGCAGCACGCGGACCCTGCGCCGGGCGAAGTCGACCGACACCCGGTCGAACAATTGCAGCGCGTCCATGCCGAGCAGCAGCGCCGGCCGGTCGGTCAGCCGCAGCTGGCGGAACGGATGCACGTCGGCGAAGGCGATCCCCAGCCGCACGATGTCGACGCCGCCGATCCGGATGCGCCGGGCGACGGCATAATCGGCGTTCATCCGCCCGCCGGTGATGCTGATCAGCTCGATCTCCCGGGTCGGGCCGAGCCGGCCGCGGCGGCGCAGCGCATCCCTCAGCGCGGTGTTGGCGACGCTGACCTGGGAGCCCGAATCGATGATCACCCAGACCCTCTGGCCGTCCACCTCGGCGTCGACCAGGACGAGCCGGCCGTAATGGCGGCGGCCCCTGACCACGATGGTGCCGTCGGCCGGCCAGCTTTCCTCGGTGCGCTGCGAGGGCGAGATGGTCATCTCCTGCCGCTCGAAGTCGAACACCACCCGCTGCCGCTGCAGGCTGTCGACGCCGAGCATCCCCGCCGCGCCCAGATTCTGACGGGACAGCCCCGGCGCGTGGATGTCGCTGACCGTCCGGTTGCCGATCTGCAGGCCGGGGATGACGAAGGTCGAGATCCGGCTGACCTCGGTCATCGAATGCACGACTGCGGTCCGCCCTGCCTGAAGGTCGAGCTCGCGGGCCAGCTCGCGCGAGATGATGGTGCGCTCGGCGCCGGTGTCGACGACGAAGCGATAGGGGCCCTGGCCTTCGATGCTGACCGGGACGGTCATCCGCGCGGTCTCCGCGTCGGGCAGGTAGCTCAAGGTCTCGGCGCTCTGCTGGTCGGGAAGGCGGCTGCCGGTCTGGCCGACCTGCTCCTGTCCCGCCAGCGGCGATGCCAGGATCAGGGCTGCGGCGGTGCCCGCAAGCCACAAGCGCGACGGCCCACTCATCGTCTTTCTCCGCTGCTTCGCGGGCAGCCTACTCCAGCTCGGGCGAAATTGCGAAACCGCCTTTCGACGAACGGTGTCCCGCCTTAGACCACTGCCATCGCCCGCTCGCGCAGCCGCTCCACCGCGGCGGCGTGGATTCCCGGGGTCGCGACCAGCACGCCGAACGCCTCGCCCGAGGCGGTGTTGAAGGCGAGCGGCTGGCCGAGCGCGCCGCTCACCGTCGCCCCCGCCTCCTCGGCGATCAGCGCGGCGGCGGCGATGTCCCATTCATAGCCCCAGCGCAGGGTGGCGACGAGGTCGGCCTCGCCGGCGGCGACCATTGCGATCCTGAGCGCGATCGAATTGGGCTTGGCGACGGCGGTGAGGTCGCGGTCGACCTTGGGCAGCTGGTCCGCCGGCACCCGCGCCCCGGCGAGCTCGGCGCGCGGGCTGACCCGGAGCGGCGCGCCGTTGCGGGCGCTGCCGCGGCCCCGCTCCGCGGTCCACAGCTCGCCGCGCTGCGGCGCGGCGAGCACGCCGAGCACCGGCACCCGGTCCTCGACCAGCGCGACCGACACGCACCAGCCGGGCCGGTTCCTCAGATAGTCGCGGGTGCCGTCGATCGGGTCGACCACCCACAGCCGCCGCCGCTCGATCCGGTCGGAGGCGTCGAGCGTCTCCTCGGAGAGCCAGCCGGCGTCCGGATCGACCGCGGCGAGCTGCTCGCGCAGGAAGGCGTCGACCTCCAGGTCGACGTCGCAGACCGGTTCGCCGGGCCGCTTCTCCCAGCTCTTATAGGCGGTGCCGCAGCGCGCCGCCGCGATCCGGCCCGCCTCCGCGACGATGCTGGCGACCCGCTCAAGCACTGGCGATCGTCATCCCCTCGACGCGGAGCGTCGGCACGTTGATCGCGCGGCGATAGTCGAGGTCGTCGGCGGGGACCAGCGCGCGGAACATGTCGATCAGATTGCCGGCGATGGTGATCTCGTCGACCGGCGCGGCCAGCTCGCCATGCTCGATGATGAAGCCGGCGGCGCCGCGGCTATAGTCGCCGGTCACCGGGTTGACGCCGTGGCCGATCAGCTCGGTGACGTAGAGCCCGCGCGTGACGTCGGCCATCAGCGCCGCCGGGGCGAGCGCGCCCGGCTCCATATGGACGTTGGTCGCGCCGACCCCGGGCGCGCCGCCGCCGCCGCGGTTGGCATGGCCGCTGGTCTCCAGCCCCAATTGCCGCGCCGAGGCGCTGTTCAGCAGCCAGCCGGTGAGCAGGCCGCGGTCGATCAGCCGCCGCGGCGCGGTGGCGACGCCCTCGCCGTCGAACGGCTTCGACTTGAGGCCGCGCCGCCGGTGCGGGTCGTCGACGATGGTGACGTTGGCAGCGAACAGGGCCTCATCGCCGCGGTCGAGCAGGAAGCTGGTCTTGCGGGCGATCGCCGGCCCGCTCATCGCCGAGAGCAGGGCGCCGACCAGGCTCCCGCCGACCCGCGGGTCGAACAGCACCGGCATCGTGCCGCTGGCGAGCTTGCCCGGATTGAGGCGCCGCACCGCCCGCTCGCCGGCGAGCCGGCCCAGCGCCTCGGGCGCGTCGAGATCGGCATAATGGCGGACGTTGTGGCTGGCATAATCGCGCTGCATCGCGCCGCCCTCGCCGGCGATGACGCTTGCCGAGCCGCTGTAGCCGCTGGCGGTGTAACCGCGCGCGAAGCCCTGGCTGGTGGCGAGCGCGACGACGGTGCGGCCGGCGCTCAGCCCGGCGCCTTCCGAATTGGTGACGCCGGGAACGGCGCGCGCCGCCTCCTCGATCGCCAGCGCGCGCGCCCTCAGCGCGACCGGCGACGGGTCGGCGCCGTCGTCGGCCTCGAGCTCGGGCGCGGGCCCGCGCAGCAGCCGGTCGTCGGGGGCGAGGCCGGCATCGGGATCCTCCGGCGCCTCGCGCGCCATCGCCGCCGCCCGCTCGACCAGGGCGGCGAGCGCATCGGCGGAAAGATCGGACGAGGACACGCTCGCCGACCTTTGCCCGACGAAGAAGCGCAGCCCGATTTCCTCGCCTTCCGAACGGGTCACGTCCTCGAGCGCGCCGAGCCGCACCATCACCTCGGTGGCGGCATCGCCGATATAGAGCGCATCGGCCTGGTCCGCCCCGGCCCTGACCGCGGCCTCGACCAGCGCGGCGGCGCGCGCTTCCGCTTCACTGACGCTGAGCATCGGCGCGACGTAGAGCCTTGGCGGGCAAAAGCAACACCGGGTGCGGAGCCTCAGGCGTTGCCGACCACGAAGCAGGCGGCGAACATCAGCAGGCCGGCGAAGCGGTTGGAGCGGAACTTGGCGAGCGCGTCCTCTCCATCCTCGATGTCGAGCATCGCCGCTTGCCAGAAGAGGTGAACGGCGACCGGCAGCAGACCGAGCAGGGCGAACCATTCCACCCGCACCTCGTGGAAGGCCGCCGCCCAGAAGCAGAGCGCGGCGCCGTAGCAGACCGCGATTCCGGTGCGCGCATGCCGGCCGAGCGCCAGCGCGGACGAGCGCACGCCGACCAGGGCATCGTCCTCCTTGTCCTGCAGCGCGTAGATCGTGTCGTAGCCGATCACCCAGAAGACCGCGCCGACCCAGAGCAGGAGCGCCGGCGCCTCGATCCGGCCGGTGACGGCCGGCCCGCCGACCAAAGCGCCCCAGGAGAAGACCAGGCCGAGCCAGGCCTGCGGCCACCAGGTGATCCGCTTCATGAAGGGATAAGCCGCGACGAGGACGAGGCTTGCCAGGGCGACCAGCTGCGCGCTCCGGCCGAGCTGGAGCAGCACGACCAGCCCGATCAGGCTCATCGCGACGAGCAGCGCCCAGGCGCCGGCCAGCGAGACCCGCCCGCTCGCCAGCGGCCTCAGCCGCGTCCGCTCGACCCGGGCGTCGAGATCCTTGTCGACGATGTCGTTATAGACGCAGCCCGCGCTGCGCATCGCCCAGGCGCCGAGCGCGAGCCACAGGATCAGCAGCCAGCCTTTCTCTCCCATCCCGGCCAGCGCCACGCTCCACGCGCCCGGCCAGAACAGCAGCCACGCCCCGATCGGCCGGTCGAGCCGGATCAGCGAGGCATAGGGCCGCACCGGCGCCGGCAACGCGCCGATCAGGCCGCGCCGCTCGCTGTCGGGGACGATGTCGGATTGATCCGTCATACCGCTCAAATACTGCTAGGCCTGAGCTTGTCGAGCGCTCCAAGCCCTCCCCCTTGATGGGGAGGGTTGGCAGGGGGTGGACTCTCCATCGCTCCGGCGGGCGGCAAGGTTCACCCCACCCCATGAACAGGTTCGGATCGCCCCGCGATCCGAAGCCATGTCCGGGGGGACATGGCGACCTATTCATCCTCCCCATCAAGGGGAGGGGGTGCTAGGTGCGGCCATGGTCGCAACCCCCGCCTGGCCGCCCGGGAGCCTGCCGCGCCTCTATGTCGGGCAGACGCTTTCGCAGGGGCTGAGCCTCGCCGTCGACGGCACCTATCTCGGCGCGGTGCTGCGGCTCCGGCCGGGCGACAGGGTGAAGCTGTTCGACGATGAGACCGGCGAATGGCTGGCGGAGATTGCCGAGGCCGGGAAGAAGCGCGTCACGCTGACGGTCGGCGAGCGGCTGCGCGAGCGGGAGAGGGTGCCCGACCTCTGGCTCGTCTTCGCGCCGATCAAGCGCGGGCGGATCGACTGGCTGGTCGAGAAGGCGACCGAGCTCGGCGTCGCGCGGCTCGTGCCGGTGCTGACGCGCCGCACCATCGTCGAACGGCTCAACATGGATCGGCTGCGCGCCCACACGATCGAAGCCGCGGAGCAATGCGAGCGCGCCGCGCTGCCCGAGCTGGCCGCGCCGGTGAAGCTCGATGCGCTGCTCAGGGACTGGCCCGCCGGGCGCGCCCTCTACTTCGCCGACGAGGGCGGCGGCGAACCGCTCGCGCCGGCGCCCGGCCCGGCCGCGATCCTGATCGGCCCCGAGGGCGGCTTCACCGAGGAGGAGCGGGCCGCGATCCGCGCCGTGCCGCAGGCCCGCCCGGTCTCGCTCGGTCCGCGCATCCTGCGCGCGGACACGGCGGCGCTCGCCGCGGTGAGCCTGTGGATGGCGGCCGCCGGGGACTGGCACGGCCGCTGACGCCGGGCAGGGCCCGCGCTCAGGCCGGCTCGTGCGTCCTCCTGAGCCACGGCCACCGCTTCAGCCGGTTGCGCCGCTCGAAGTCGCGCAGCTGCGAGGCGGCGAAATAGCTGGTCGCAAATCCGTCGCGGGTGCTCTGGCCGCCATAAGCGGCGAGGCGGAACCAGCATTTGCAGTCGGCCGGCGCGCGGTCGTCGAGCACGATCCTCTCCCCCCTGTCGGCAGCGTCGTCCGGCGCCAGATGGATTGGCGATTGCTTGAGCGCCTGCCACAGCGTGCGCGCCTTCTTCGCATCCGGGAGGAGGTAGTAGAGCTTGAACTGGGTGCCGAGCTTTCGATGGACGGGGAGGAGGAGGGCGTCGCGCTCGATCTCGACGACCCGATTGATCAGCCGCCCCTGGTGGCGCTCCTGCTCCGAGGCCATGCTGGCGAGATAATCGTCGGTGCCGAAGCGCACCACCAGGCAGTAGAGGCGGGCCCCGGCCAGGATTTCCTTCGCCTCCGGGTCTACCGTCCCGTCGTCGGGCAACGCCTTGTCCAGCCACTCCAGGTCGATCTTGACGATCACCTGGTTGATGAAGGATCGGCACCAATGGCCGGTCGCGACGGCCGCGGCCCAGGCCAGCGTGCCCAGAAAGGTGCAGAGCGCGACGAACAGCGGCGCGATGACGAGCTGCCACCACAGCCAGTTGTCCGCGGACGGCGGCATCGTGAGATTGAGGGTCATTCCCGTCTCCGCAGCGGCGTTGAGGAGAGCCGCGCGAATCTTATCAGGCCCCGGCCGGAATGACACGAAGCGATCGGTCCGGCCGCGCGCCGCCCATCGAAACCCGCTGGCGGCCACTTCCGCCCCCCGCTAGAGGGCGCCGATGACAACGCGTACCGACACCGGCAAAGGCGATCGCCCGATCGAGAGCCGCGACGATCTCCTCGCCACCTTCGCGCGCGGCGAGAAGCCGAAGGCCGACTGGACGATCGGCACCGAGCACGAGAAGTTCGTGTTCCGCTGCTCGGATCACGGCGCTCCTTCCTATGACGAGCCCGGCGGCATCCGCGACCTGCTGCACGAGCTGACCGCGTTCGGCTGGCAGCCGGCGATCGAGGGCGGCAACGTCATCGCGCTCACCGGGCCGGACGGCGCGATCAGCCTCGAGCCGGCCGGCCAGCTCGAGCTCTCCGGCGCGATGCGCGAGCATCTCCACCAGACCTGCGCCGAGGCCGGGCGCCACCTCGCGCAGTGCAAGGCGGTCGGCGAGAAGCTGGGCCTGTGCTTCCTCGGCCTCGGCATGTGGCCGGACAAGGCGCGCGCCGAGCTGCCGGTGATGCCCAAGGGCCGCTACCGGATCATGCTCGATTACATGCCCAAGGTGGGCAGCCTCGGCCTCGACATGATGCTCCGCACCTGCACCATACAGACCAACCTCGATTATGCCTCCGAGGCCGACATGGCGCAGAAGTTCCGGGTCGGCCTCGCCCTGCAGCCGCTCGCCACCGCCCTGTTCGCCAACTCGCCGTTCACGGACGGGCGGCCCAACGGCTTCCTCTCCTTTCGCAGCCACATCTGGTCGGACACCGACCCGGACCGCACCGGCATGCTGCCCTTCGTGTTCGAGGACGGCTTCGGCTACGAGCGCTATCTCGACTACGCGCTCGACGTGCCGATGTACTTCGTGTTCCGCGACGGCCGCTATATCGACGCCGCCGGCCAGTCGTTTCGCGATTTCCTCGACGGCCGGCTGCCCGCTCTGCCGGGCGAGAAGCCGCGGCTCAGCGACTTTACCGACCATCTCTCGACCATCTTTCCCGAGGTGCGCCTGAAGAGCTTCCTCGAGATGCGCGGCGCCGACGGCGGGCCGTGGGGCCGGATCTGCGCGCTGCCCGCGCTCTGGGTCGGGCTGCTCTACGACGAGGCCGCGCTCGCCGCCGCCTGGGACGAGGTCAAGGGCTGGAGCATCGCCGAGCGCCAGCGCTTGCGCGACGCGGTGCCGAAAGAGGGGCTGGCCGCGCAGACCCCGGCCGGCGAGACCTTGCAGGAGCTCGGCAAGCGCGTGCTCGCCATCGCCGAGGCCGGGCTCAACGCGCGCGCCCGGCTGAACAGCTCGGGCGACAACGAATCGGGCTTCCTCGATCCGCTCCGCGAGGTGTTGGCTTCGGGCAGGACTCCGGCCGAGCGGCTGCTGGAGCGCTATGAAGGCGAATGGGCGCATGATATCGCCCGCGTCTACGCGGAGGAGAGCTATTGATGCGCGACCTCGACACGGCCGAGCGCCGCACCCTCTATCCCGAGATCGAGCCTTATGAGCATGGCCGGCTCGACGTCGGCGACGGGCATAGCCTCTATTGGGAGCGTTGCGGCACGCGGGGCGCCAAGCCGGTGGTGATGCTGCACGGCGGGCCGGGCGCCGGCTGCAGCCCCGACCATCGCCGCCAGTTCGATCCCGAGCGCTACGACATCTTCCTGTTCGACCAGCGCGGCTGCGGCCGCTCGACGCCGCACGCCAGCCTCGAGGCCAACACCACCTGGCACCTGGTCGAGGACATCGAGCGGCTGCGCGAGATGGCGGGGCACGAGCGCTGGATGGTGTTCGGCGGCTCCTGGGGCTCGACGCTGGCGCTCGCCTACGCCCAGACCCACCCGGAGCGGGTCACCGAGCTGGTGCTGCGCGGCATCTTCACCTTCCGCCAGACCGAGCTCGACTGGCTCTACCAATATGGCGCCTCGGAGATCTTCCCGGACAAATGGCAGGAGTTCCTGGCCCCGATCCCCGCGGGTGAGCGCGGCGACATGGTCGCGGCCTATCACAAGAGGCTGACCGGCGACGACCCGGCCGAGCGGCTCGCCGCCGCCAAGGCGTGGAGCAAATGGGAGGCCGAGACCGTCACCCTGCTGCCCAATCCGCACGTGATCGAAGAGCATACCGGCGACGATTTCGCCATCGCCATCGCCCGCATCGAGAATCACTACATGATCAACAAGGGCTGGCTCGACGAGGGCCAGCTGATCGCCAATGCCGGCCGGCTGAAGGGCATTCCCGGCGTCATCGTCCAGGGCCGCTACGATTGCTGCACGCCGCCCGCCGCCGCCTGGGACCTGCACCTGGCCTGGCCCGAGGCGGAGCTCAACATCGTCCCCGACGGCGGCCATTTGTTCAACGAGCCCGGCATCCTCGACGGCCTGGTCCGCGCCACCGACCGCTTCGCCCGCTGAAAAGAGTGACTGTCGCGCTTTTCCGGGGGGCGTTCATTCCGGCGCAAGAATAAACGGTTTACCGCTGAAAATGCACGGTCTATCGTGCCATTGTACTTCGATGGGACAGTTCACATGCGCAAGCTCACCACCGCCTCGATCGCCGCGCTGGCGCTCGCCTCGCTCGCCGCGCCCGCCTCCGCGCAGGCGCCCTGGGCCGCCTCGGGCGAGCTCACCGAATCCGACAGCGTCGGCGACGATCATCGCCGCTACGACGATCACCGCCTGCGCCTCGAGCCCGGGCAGCGCTATGCGATCACGGTCAATTCGAGCGCGTTCGATCCGGTCGCCCGCCTCTATCGCTCCGGCGAGACCAACCCCCTCGCCCAGAATGACGATAGCGACGGCAGCCTCAACTCGCGGATCAACTACACGCCCCCGGCGGGGGGCGATTTCGTGCTGCGCGTCTCCGCCTTCGCCGAGAACGGCCGCGGCGCCTACAGCGCGCGGGTGGCGCTGCTGCCGCCCTTGCCGCCGGGCGCGCCGGTGCCCTGGTCGGTTTCGGGGCAGCTCGACAATAGCGACCCGGGCGAGGGCGGCGCGGGCATCCGTTACGACGATCACGTGGTCCGTCTCGAGGCCGGCCGGCGCTACCGGCTGTTCGCCGAATTCGAGCGCGTTCGATCCGGTCGCGACCCTGCGCGCCCCCGGCCGCGGCGAGGTGGTCGCGCAGAACGACGATTCGGGCGGCTCGCTCAATTCGCGCATCGCCTACAGCCCGTCGGAGAGCGGCGACTATGTGCTCACCGTTTCGAGCTACGCCGCCAACGGCCGCGGCGCCTATCGGGCCGGGGCCGAGCTGATGCCGCCTTTGCCGCCGCCGGTCTCGGCGCCGGGCGAGACGGTGACCGCGAGCGGCAGCTGGTCGCTCTGGCGGGGGGCGCTCGATGCCACCGACCACGAGGTGGGCGGGCGCCGCTTCGACGACTATCTGATCCGCGTCGAGGCGGGGCAGCGGCGCTACATCTCGCTGGAGGGCACCGGCTTCGACACGGTCGTCCAGCTGCTCCGCCCGGCCGAGCGCAACAGCGACTTGCCCGCGATCCTCGACGAGGATGACGATGGCGGCGCGGGGCTGAACTCGTTCCTGGTGTTCGCGCCCGAAGAGGCGGGCGACTATGTCGTGCGGGTGACCTCGGTCGGCGACGGCGCCGGCACCTACCGGCTCTGGGTCAGTCAGTAGGACCGGTAGGAAACGTCCCCGTCATTCGGCGGCGACCGGCTCGGCCGGCCGCCGGGCCCAGCGCGGCGTCAGCTTGCCGATCAGCCGCGGGATCGGGCCGTTGCGCTCCATCCATTCGCGCATATTCGACATAGGCGGGGTCCTCGGAGAGGTGCTTCTCCTCGGTCCGCGCGCGCCAGTAATAGACCCCGCTGACCATCGCGCAGATGGCGGTGTTGCGGATCGTGTCGACGGGATTGCCGCTGGCCGCGAGGAAGGGCAGCACCGCGCACCACCAGAACAGGTTCTTCGAGAGATAGGCCGGGTGCTTGGTCCAGGCATAGGGCCCGTGGGTCAGGATGCCGCGATGGGTGAGGTTGGAGAAGCGCAGCCCGAACGCCACCGTCGCCCAGGCGTAGACGCCGGTCAGGAAGACCAGCCAGAAGCCCATCGCCGAGGCGAGCAGCGGATGGTCGGCCAGCCACCAGGTCCAGCCCTGCGAGCCCGCCGTGCCCGAATGGTAGTCGAGCGGCCCGTTCTCGCCCATCAGGATGAACGGCGGGTAGCAGATCAGCGCCGCCGCCCAGCCCGCCGCATAGGGGTTGGCGGTGCGGATATGCGCGTCGAGCGGCTTCATCGTCAGCACGTAGCCGACGGTTGCGAAGACCACGTCGATCATGAACATCACCATGATCAGCCAGATGGCGAGGTTGACCGGGCTGGCCGCGACCCATTGCGGCTCGGCGTGGACCGCGTCCCACCAATTGCCCGGCACGATCGAGATCATGAAGGCGGTGAAGAAGCCCTTGACCGCCCAGGCGCGCAGGAAATGGGCGAGCTCGGTGCGGTCGGCGAGGTCGAAGCGGCCGATCAGCAGCTGGCCGAAATGCCAGGCGCCGTCCCTCGGCTCGGCGAGCCGCCGGTCGAGCCACAGCACATAAGGCACGGAGAGGACCAGCATCGGCACCGCCGCCGCAGCCCAGCACCTGCATCGAGAAGAGATAGGGCCCGCTCCAATAATAGCGGGCGATGCAGTAGAGCGCCCCG
Source organism: uncultured Alphaproteobacteria bacterium (assembly GCA_963826805.1). GTDB lineage: Bacteria > Pseudomonadota > Alphaproteobacteria > Sphingomonadales > Sphingomonadaceae > Allosphingosinicella. Next base: position 673,529 of record CAWGYE010000005.1, on the reverse strand, counting down.
ATCACCGCCCAGATTCCCCACAGGCCGGCGATCTTGGCGATGCTGATGTCGAGCGTCTCCCCGAGCGGCCGCGGCGGCGCGTCCCAGTCGATCCCGGTGGAGGGGCTGCGGTGGACCTTGTCGACGAGCAGCGACCAGGCCACCATCGGCACCCCGCAGGCGAGCAGCGCGGTCAGCGCCGCCAGCGGCCCCTGCAGCCCGAACTGCGCGCGCCGCCGCCGTCCAGGCGAGCAGCCCGGCAAGCCCGACCAGCCCGCACATCGTGCTGACCGCGGACCGGGGCCGGGGGTCGTGGACGAAGGCGGGATCGATCCGAAGCTCGGTGTTGAGAGGCGCGTTCATGGCGAACGGCGCTTAACCGCAACTCGTAAGCATCGGGTGAACGCGCCTCCGCTTCCGCCGCGCTGCCGCCCCGGCCCTTACCGAATTGGCGCCCGGTCGCGCGCGTAAATGCGGGGTCGCAGGTAAGCACTTCTTAAAGCACTCTTGGTGCAAACTTGGGCCGAGGCGAAGAGCCAAAGCTCTCGCAGGGGAAGGCGAATGTATTTCGGGGACCGGGTCGTGGAGACTGGCTTCTCATTTTCGAGCGCGGTGCCGGCGCCGCCCGAGCGCCGGGGCAGCCAGCGTCACATCAAGATCCTGCGCGTCGGCACCCTCGTCGTCGACGGCCGCCGCGAGCTCTGCCTGATCCGCAACATCTCCGCCGGCGGGCTGATGGCCCATGTCTACAGCGTGCTGACCCCCGGCCAGCGGGTGATGGTCGAGCTGAAGACCAACCAGGCGGTGGCCGGCCGCGTCGTCTGGACCCGCGAGGGCAATGCCGGCATCCAGTTCGACGCGGCGATGGACGTCGCCGAGCTGCTCGCCAGCCCGTCGGTGCTCGACAATGGCTGGCGGCCGCGCACTCCCAGGGTCGAGGTCGACCGGCTGGCGACGCTGCGCGCCGGCGCGCGCACCACCTGGGTCCACGCCCGCGACATCTCGCAGAGCGGGGTCAAGGTCGAGACCGACCGGGCGCCCGCCGAAGGCGAGGAGATCGTGCTGACCCTGGACGGCTTCCGGCCGCTCGCCGGCGTGGTGCGCTGGGCCGGCGCCGGCCATTGCGGGATCGCCTTCAACCAGCTGATTCCGTTCGGCGAGCTGATCGCCTGGCTGAAGCGCGCGCGCTAGCCTGCATCGACACGCAGCGTTCAGTCGTCCTGCCGGAAGCCCTCCTCCTTGATGGGGGAGGGTTTGGGTGGGGGTGGCTTTGTCGAAAGGGCATCATTCGTCATCGACGTTCACCCCACCCCAAACCCCTCCCCATCATGGGGAGGGGCTATCGACGCTGAATGTCGATTCAACCAGGACAAAAGCGCCGGTCACTCTTTTCCGGCCCGCGCCTCCGACAGCTCGCGCACCGCCAGCCAGCGCAGGAACAGCGTCTCGCCGGTCATCCAGTCCTGGCGCAGCAGATTCTCGTCGCTGAGGTCCGCGTCCAGCCACTGGCGGACGATCGCGCGCAGCCTGAGCCGCGCCCCGCGCGGCGCCCGCTCGTAGGAAAAGGCCGCCGCCGCGCCGATCCAGGGCGAGGTGGGGTGGCGATAGTCGTCGAAGAAGCGCCCGCCATTGGCCAGCGAGACATAGGCCCCGGACGCGAACTGCTCGGGCGCCGGCGGCAGCGCGCGCAGCGAACGCACGAAGGCGTTGGCGGCGTTGGTGGCCTGGGTGCCGCCGGCGACATGGATCGCGACCGTCGCCATGGCCGCGAAGACCAGATGCTCGTTGCGCCGGCCGTTGTTCGGATAGTCGGCCCAGCGGCTTCCTTCCGGCGGCCCGCGATTGAGCCAGGCGACGGCGCGGCGCAGCGCGGCGTCCACTCTCGTCCGATGACGGCGCGGGACGAGGCCGGCGCGGCGCGCCTCGGCCAGCGCGATGGTGAGGAGCGCGGTCGGGTGGATCGCGGCATTGTCGGTCTCGCGCACCGCGTTGAAGCTGATCGTCCACCAGCCCTCCGGATGCTGCGTGTCGAGGATCGTGTCGAGCAGCCCGTCCGGCACCGGCCGCTGCAGCCGCGCGGCGGCCAGCACCACCCAGGCATTGCCGACCGCGTGCGGGATGCTGTCCGAATAATAGCAGTCGCACTCGTCATTCTCGACCGAGCGCAGATAGTCGAAATAGCGCTCGGTGAGGTCATGGCTTTCCGCCGGCGCCGCGGCGATCAGCTGGCCCGCGCCCCAGGCCCAGCTCGATCCGAGCAGCTCGTTCTCCGCCGAAAGGATGTTGTCGGCGGCGCGCGCCGCTCGCTCGCGGGCCAGCGCTTCGGCCTCGACCGCCGCCTCGAGCTGCGCTTGCGAGACCGGCGGCGCGTCGGGGTCGAGCATGAAGGTGAGCCGCGGCCAGGCGAGGAACAAGGCGGCCGCGGCGAGCAGCAGCGCCAGGCCGAGCAGCGGCAGCACCCACCTGCGGCGGCGTTTCTGCCTGGGGGGCGCGGGCATCGCGCGCCGGCCGCCCTGGACCCGCGCGGCCACTTCCCGCAGCAGGCGCTCCCGCGCGGCCTCGAACTCGCCGGCCGACCGCCCCATCACCACCGCCTGGACGATGAACAGGCCCATCGGGAAGTCGCTCGGCGCCAGCTCGTCGATCATGACCGGGAGCAGCTTTCCCGCGTCGCGGGCGATGATCGCCTCGTGGCGCACGTTGGGCGAGGCGACGCTCGCCTTCGTCCACAGCACGATCGCGACCTTGGAGGCGGTCAGCCGCTCGCGGATCCAGCTGTCCCAGTCCTGCCCCGCGGGCGTCGCCTGGTCCCAGAAGACGTCATAGCCCTGCTCCGCCAGCGCGTCGCGGACGCGCTCGGCGACGGCACGGTCGTGGCTCGAATAAGAGATGAAGATGTCGGTCAGCCGCGTCTCCCTTGGGGCGCCAGGACTAACCGAGGGGCGAGGCGAAGGCCAGACGGCGGGCTGGAGCGGGTGAAGGGAATCGAACCCTCGTCATAAGCTTGGAAGGCTTCTGCTCTACCATTGAGCTATACCCGCATCGCCTTAACCCCTGCCATCGCAGGCGCGGCGGCGTCAACAGCGGGCGCGCTGGCCGGTTCCGGGACAGATTGCGGGGCGGGCAATACGAGCGCAAGACTTCCGTTAGACTTGGAATTATATGGAGGGGCGGGGCACGACAATTTGCGGGGGATGGTGGAGACGCAGCAATCTCCGGCCAGGGCGGACGGCGGCGGCAACGGCGCCACCCCGCCGTTCGAGCGGATCGTCGCCGATTACGGCCCGCTCATTACCCGCATCGCCGCCTCCTACGAATCCGATCCGAGCCTGCGCGAGGACCTCACCCAGCAGATCCTGCTCGCCGTCTGGCAGGCGCTGCCCTCGTGGCGCGGCGATTCCTCGCTGAAGACCTTCATCGCCCGCGTCGCGCAGAACCGTTCCATCTCGTTCGTCACCAAGCAGGTCCGCCAGCCCCCGGTCGCCGAGCTGCCCGAGAAGCTCGAGGCGGACTCGCCCAATCCCGAGGAAAACGCGATCGAGATGAACGAGCGCGAGATGCTGCTGGAAGCGACCCGCCGGCTGCCGCTGCCGCAACGCCAGGTCATCATCCTGGTGCTGGAAGGGTTCAGTTACCCCGAGATTTCCGAAATGCTGGACATCGCGCCCAACGCCCTGGCGCTCAGGCTGTCGCGCGCGAAGACCGCACTCAAATCGATGCTGGAGCACCGCCCATGACCGAAATCGACCTCGACAGGCTCGGCGACGTCTGGCGACAGCAGCCCGACCCGGCCGAGATGGAGCGGCTGCAGCGCGCCGCCGCGGCGGTGAGCCGGCGCGCGCGCTTTGCCCAGATCGTCGATATCGGCGCCGCGGTCGCGCTCTCGCTCGTCGTGATCCTCCTGGTTCTCACCAATCCGAGCACGCAGACGATGATCATGGGCGGCGCCGCGATCCTGGTCCTGCTCGGCAGCAACATCCGCCAGCGCAAGCTGCGCCAGATCGAGCTGAGGAGCCTGACCGGCGGCACCGAGGAAATGCTCGACCAGTCGATCGAGCGGATCGAGACCACCGTCCGGCATCGCCGCTTCACGCTGATCGCGATGGCGCCGGCGAGCGTCATCGCCTTGCTGTTCGCCGTGACGGTGGAGCGGGGGGCCGGCTCGATATTCGGTACGCTGCGCGACGAGCCCTGGTTCCGCTTCGTCTGGAACGGCGGCTGGGTCGCTGCCCTCGCCTTGTTCATTCTGTTCTCGCTCTTCTCGATCCGCCGCGAGCGGCGCGAGCTGGCGCGTCTTCATGCGATGCGGGAGGCCTACCGGCAGGAGCGCGAATCCACGAGCGCATGACCTGGGATTTACTTATGGTAAATCGAATCTCTCCGGGCTCTTAGCAAAGTTTCAAGTCCTCTCTGGCATAAGCCTTCCGGTCGAAGAAAATTAGGGAAGGCAAGCAAATGGACACGATTCGCCTCGCGGTCGAAGATCTCCCCGAGCTCGAGACCGAAGTCGCCATCTCCGGCTCCGCCAAGCAGCAGGAGGTCGGGGGCGGCGTCTGCCTCGCCATGGCGGGCACCATCGCGCTCTATTTCGGGATGGCGGTGTAAGCATCATCGCCCCGGCGCCGCGGCAGCGATCCGCGCCGCCGGGGCCCCCTCGAGACAAGCAGCTTCCCCGGCGGAGCGCTGCGGGCCGCGGCGTCGCGCCCGGCCGCTTAGGAACTCCGCAACACTTGCCGGCTAGAAGGCGCCCGTCGCCCTGCGACGGGCGAACGACGCGCATTCTGCGATTGGGTGTATCGGACATGGCGGCCGCACAGCAATTCCAGCACTGGCTCGCGGACCGGGACCGGCAGCGCGCCACGCAACGGGCGATCGACGGGTTCGTGCACGACTGGGGCCGAGGTCCCCTGCGGCAGCGCTTCGACCTGGCCATGGCGGCTCTCCCCGAGCAGAGCGCGGAGGCTGTCGCCGAAGCGGTCCGGGGGCTGTTCGCCGACGATAGCTGGATCGAGATGCTGATCGACGGACTTGCCGGGCGGCTGCGCGCCGATCCTTTCTTCGATCCGCCATTCCGTCACCTTACCAGTGATATCCACTCCGGCCTGGTCGTCTTCGACGAAGAGCGGGTGTCGATCGCCGCCGCCATCGTCGATGCGGTGCAGCTCGCCGCCAAGAAGACCGCGAAGCGCGGCGCGACCTCGGTCGGCCTCTCCGGGCGGGTCACCGTGATCAAGTTCGTGCGCGCCGGCGGGGCGCGCCTTTCGCTTCTGGGAGGCGCCGCCGATCACCGCCGCGTTCACGGCCGCGAGCGCCGGGCACTGCCGCCGCACCGGCGAACGCGACCTCGCGGACGGCGACATCGTCGTGATCGACGGCCGCCGCCAGGGCTTTGTGATCGAGAAGGCGCGCGCCAACCTCTTCATCCTGCAGGCGGAGATCGCGCTCGATCAGGCGCCGCTCACCGTCGAATATGATTCGGCGAGCCTCGCCTATGTCGGCTGCAGCGCCACCGGCGACGGCGCCTCGCGGATCCAGATGATCACCACCCTGTTGCGCAAGCTCGGCTGCGAGGGTGCGTTCGAGCCGGTGGCGGCCCTGCTCGACCATCCCGACTTCTTCGTGCGCTGGCACGTGATGAAGGAGCTGCTCGGCATCGACGCGGGCGCCGCGCTGCCGCATCTCAAGCGCATGGCCGCGCGCGATCCGCACCCCGACGTCCGCAAGCGCCGCCCGCGCGGTGCTCGACCGGATCGACGCGCCGCGGGCCAGCGAGGCCGCCTGACATGCCGCGCGTCGTTCCGTACAGCGAAGACCGGCCGATCGAGCTTGGCGACCTCGTCCAGGCGCTGAATGACGACGCCTTCGATCCCGCCGACGAGGACAGCTTCGCCGCCGCGGGGCCGCTGCTCGGCCGGCTCGCGCTCAACCGCTCCTTCCTCGCCGACATCGCGGTCGCCGAGCTCAAGGACCGCTGCGCCCGCCAGAGCGTCGAGAACCGCTATTCGAGCCAGGTGATCATGCTGCACCGCGCCTCGGAGAAATATTTCATCCGCGCCAATTTCTGGCCGTCGGCGCGCGACAGCGTGTTCAAGGCGAGCGGCACCTCGCCCTTCTTCTACCATATCCCGCACGACCACAATTTCTCGTTCCTCACCGTCGGCTATCTCGGCCCCGGCTACTGGAGCGAATATTATGAATATGAGTTCGGCGAGGTGGTCGGCCTGCCCGGCGAGAAGGTCGACCTGCGCTACGTCGAGACCTCGCGGCTCGAGCCCGGCAAGGTGATGCTCTACCGCGCCCACCGCGACGTCCACAACCAGCTGCCGGCCGACGAGATGTCGATCTCGATCAACATCATGCACGCCGCGCCCTGCCTCCCCTTCCTCAACCAATACCGGTTCGACGTGAAGACGTGCGAAATCGCCGGCATCCTCACCCGTACCTCGAGCGAGGCGCTGCTCGCGCTCGCCGCCAATCACGGCGGCGGCAACGGCCGCGACCTGGTCGAGAGCTTCGCCGCCGCCCATCCCTGCGAGCGCCTCCGCTTCGCCGCGCTGCGCGAGCTGGCCGGGGCGGCGCCGAGCCTGGACGCGGGCCTCGCCGTGCTGGCCGGGGGCAAGGCGAGCAAGAGCCGCTTCGTCGCCGGGATGAGCGCCTGGGAGAGCGCGCGAATCGAGGCGGGCCGCGCCTGGATCGAACGATGAACGAAACAATTCGCCGCGGTTGCAGCGTTGGTCGGTCGGCAGCCGGGCGCAAGCTCAGTTCTTGAGCTTGCTCGGCTTCTCGTTCGTCACCCGTTCCTCGATTCGGCCGGGAACGATCCAGCGCACTGCGCCGGGGTCGTCCCCGTCGGTCACGGCCTGCTTGGCCCTGACCGCATCGCCGATGGCCGCTTCATGGGTGTCGCGCCACGGGCCGGTGAGCGCCGCGGTGCGATAGCGATATTGCGGCACGGCATCATCCTCCCACACTCCGTTAGTCTCCGGTTAACCGCGAATCTTTCGCCGCCCGCGCGGCTTTTTGAGAAGCTGTTGTCCAGACTGGGATTTCCCGCGCCCCGCCGACCGCCTAAGGAGTCCGAATGCCGGCCGATCCTCCTGCCCGCCCTGGTCGAAACCCAGCGGTCCGTCGCTTTTTCGATACCGAAGCGGCGGGCGGACTGGTCCTGATCGGCGCGGCGGCGCTGGCGCTGCTTGCCGCCAACAGCGCGGCGGCCGGCGTCTATCACCGCGCGCTGCAGGCAGCGATCGGGCCGATGACCGTGCACGCCTGGATCAACGAGGCCCTGATGGCCTTGTTCTTCCTGCTGGTCGGGCTGGAGATCAAGCGCGAGTTCCTCGTCGGCGAGCTGTCGAGCTGGGAGCGGCGCCGGCTGCCGCTGCTCGCCGCCGGCTCGGGCATGCTGGTGCCGGCGGCGATCTACCTGGCGGTCGCGTGGCGGGAGCCGGTGCTGGCCGGCGGCTGGGCGATACCGGCGGCGACCGACATCGCCTTCGCGCTCGGCGTGCTGGCGCTGCTCGGCAGCCGCGCGCCGGCCTCGCTGAAGCTGTTCCTGGCGACGGTCGCGATCGCCGACGATCTCGGCGCGGTGGCGATCGTCGCCATCGCCTATACCGACGCGCTCGACTGGCCGGCGCTCGCCGCCGCCGCGGCGATCCTCGTCGTCCTCTGCGCGCTCGGCCGGCGCGGCGTCCGCCGGCCCTCCGTCTACCTGGCCGGCGCGGCGCTGCTCTGGGTCGCGGTGCTGCACTCCGGCGTGCACGCGACGGTCGCCGGGGTGCTCGCCGCCGTCGCCATCCCGATCGCGGCGGACGAGGCGGCATCGCCGCTGCACTGGCTCGAACACACGCTCGCCCCCTGGGTCGCCTTCCTGATCGTCCCCCTCTTCGGCTTCGCCAATGCCGGCGTGTCGCTCGAAGGCATTGGCGCCGCCGGGCTGCTGGCGCCGCTGCCGCTCGCCGTCGCCGCCGGGCTGTTCCTCGGCAAGCAGCTCGGCATTTTCGGCGGGGTGTGGCTGTCGGTGAAGCTCGGCCTCGCCGCTATGCCGCGCGGCGCCGGCTGGCTGCAGATATACGGCGTCGCGATGCTGTGCGGGATCGGCTTCACGATGAGCCTGTTCATCGGCGCGCTCGCCTTTCCCGGCCGGCCCGATCTGGTCGAGGCGGCGAAGCTCGGCACGCTCGCCGGCTCGGCCTTGTCGGCGCTGGCCGGCTTCCTCGTCCTGCGCTTCGCACCGTCCCGAAGCGGCACGGAAGAACTGTCCGCAAACGCCTGACCTCGCTTGAAAAAGATCGGAGTGCACGCGGTCAAAGCTGGAATTTGGGATTCCGCACCCTACATCGCCCCGCTCGTAGGCTCGAAAGGGGGAAGGTGCGCGAAGCGAGGCGAATGACGGTGGCTTTGGCCTGCCTGGCGGCGGGCGCGCCCACGCTCGCCCAGGATGCCCTGCCCGCGCCGACCGGCCGCCCGCTCGCCATCGATTTCGCTGCCGATCCCATCCTCCGGCTGCGTCGCGAGCAGAGCAGCTTCGAGCCGTTCCGCGCGATGATCGCGGCGGCGGTCGAGCGCCATCCCGGCACCGCCGAGGCGGCGGCGGGGGAGGACGAGGCGATGGGCGTGCTCGAGGAGGCCCGTCAGGGACGGCTGCCGACGATCGATCTCAGCGTCACCTCCTACCGGGTGATCTCGCGCGAATTTTCCGAAGACCCGTTCAACATCATCGAGCGCTCGCGGCCGCGGCAGCGCACCGACGCCCTGCTCGCCGTCAACCAGACGATCTTCGATTTCGGCGCCACCACCCAGCGCATCCTTGCCTCCGGCGCGCGGCTGCGGGCGGCCGCCGCGGAGATCGAGGTGGCCGCCGACCGGGTCGCGCTGGGCGCGGTCGCCGCCTGGTACGACGTGTTCGCCTTCCGCGCCCTGGTGGCGCTGACCGAGGCGTTCACCGCCAGCCAGCGCGACCTGCGCGGCGCGGTCGAGGAGCGTATCCGCGAGGGCGTGTCGGCCGAGGGCGACCTTCGCCCGCATCGATTCCTACATCGCCCAGGCCGAGACCCGGCTCGCCCGCTTCCGGCGGCTGCTCGCCGGCGCCGAGGCGCGCTTCGCGGAGCAGGCCGGCCGCCCGGCCCCGCCCGGCCTCGCCCGCGCACCGGTGCCGGGGCCCGGCGTGGCGAGCCGCGAGATGGCCGCCGACGCGGCCACCGGCACCGCCGCGGTGCGCAGCGCCCAGGCTTCGGCCGACGCCTCCTCACGCGAGGCGCGCGCGATCCGCGCCGACCGGCTGCCGATCCTCACCGCCGGCGTCGACGCCGGCCGCTACGGGGTGATCGAGAACGACCGCGACTATGACATTCGCGGCCGGGTCGCCCTGCGCTACCGGATTTTCGGCGGCGCCGACGCCCGCGCCGAGCAGGCGGAGGCGCGCGCCCGCGGCGCCGACGCCCGCGCCACCCGGATCCGCGAGGAAGCCGAGCGCGACGCCGCCATCGCCTGGTCCGACGTGCGCGCGCTCGAGGCGCAGCTCGAGGCGCTGGAAGCGTCCTATATCGCCAGCCGCCGCTCGCGCGACGTCATCGTCGAGCGCTTTCGCGTCGCCCGCGGCACCTTGTTCGACGTGGTCGCGTCCGAGGACAGCTATTTCGAATCCGCCACCGCCTACATCCAGGCGCTGTCGGAGCTCGACGCCGCCCGCTACGTGCTGCTCTCGCGCATGGGGCGGCTGCTCGACCTGCTCGAGATCGATCCCGACCGGATGAGGGGCCAGGGGTGAGCGACGACAAGCTCATCAAGGTCCCGGAGCCGCGCCTCGCCGCCTGGCTGACCGAGCCGATGCGCCGCAACAAGGCGACCTATTGGAAGGTCGCGCTTGCCGCGGTGTTCATCAACATCTTCGGCCTCTTGACCTCCCTGTTCACGATGACGGTCTACGACCGGGTGGTGCCGAACAACGCGACCTCCTCGCTGGTCGCGCTGACCATCGGCCTCGGCATCGTCATCATCTTCGACTTCATCCTGAAGATGCTGCGCGCCTATTTCGTCGACCATGCCGGCGCGCGGATCGACCGCGACATCGGCGAATCGGTGTTCGCACGGCTGCTGGCGATGCGGCTCGAGCTGAAGAAGGGCTCGACCGGCGCGCTCGCCGGGATGATGCGCGAGCTCGAGGCGCTGCGCGACTTCTTCGCTTCGGCGACGCTGACCGCGGTGGTCGACGTGCCGTTCATCCTGATAACCCTGCTGCTCGTCTGGATCATCGGCGGCGTGGTCGTGCTGGTGCCGGCGATCATGGTGCCGCTGGTCATCATCGTCGGCTGGCTGACCCATCCCGCGCTTGAGCGGCTGTCGGCGCGGGCGATGGGCGAGGGCCTCCTGAAGCAGTCGGTGCTGGTCGAGGCGATCGGCGGGCTGGAGACGGTGAAGACCGCCGGCGCCGCGCCGCTGCTGACCGGGCGCTGGACCAAGGCGGTGGAGCAGCATTCGGACAGCTCGCTGCGCCAGCGCCTGGTCGCCGCGATCGGGGTCACCTTCGCCACCTCGGCCGGGACCATCTCCTATGCCGGGGTGGTGATCATCGGCGTCAACCTGATCGCCGAACGCGAGCTCACCATGGGCGGGCTGATCGCCTGCTCGATCCTCGCCGGCCGTGCGATCGCGCCGCTGGCGCAGATCTCGCAGCTGCTCTCGCGGCTCACCTCCACCCGCACCGCCTACCGCCAGATCAACGAGATGATGAAGCTGCCGCCCGAAGGCCCCGAGGGCGAGGCGATCAAGCTCTCCAATGTCGCCGGCCGGATCGAGTTCCGCAATGTCGGCTTCCGCTATCCCGGCGCCCCCGAGCGGGCGATCGACGGCCTCTCCTTCACCATCAATCCGGGCGAGCATGTCGCCCTGCTCGGCCGCGTCGGCTCGGGCAAGTCGACCATCGCCCGCCTCGTCCTCGGCCTCTACCCGCCCGAGGAAGGGCTGATCATGGTCGACGGCACCGACATCCGCCAGCTCGACCCCAGCGACCTGCGCGCCCATATCGGCGCGGCGATGCAGGAAAGCGTGCTGCTGACCGGCTCGGTGCGCGAGAACATCGCCCTGGCCCGGCCCGGCGTCGACGACGAGGAGCTGCTTCGCGCCTCGCAGATTTCCGGCACCCACCAGTTCATGGGCCAGATCGCCAATGGCTACGACCTGCGCCTCGCCGACCGCGGCGAGGGACTGTCGGGCGGCCAGAAGCAGTCGATCGCGATCGCCCGCGCGCTCGCCGGCAAGCCGCCGCTGCTGATCATGGACGAGCCGACCAGCGCGATGGACGCGCAGACCGAGGGCGGCCTCATCCAGCGGCTGCAGAAGGAACTGAAGGGCCGCACCCTCATTCTGATCACGCACCGGCCGCCTTTGCTCCAGCTCGTCCAGCGCATCATCCTGCTCGACCGCGGCAAGGTCGTCTCGGACGGGCCGCGCGACAGCGTGCTGAAGCAGATCATGCAGCCCAAGGCGGCGGCCTGAGACCGAAACGATCATGCACGGCACCCATCTCGAGGATTTCACGACCAAGCTGAGGCCGCGCACGGCCTCGAACCTGCTGCTGTGGTTCGTGGTCGGCTTCGTCGTCGTCTTCTTCATCTGGGCGGGCGTCACCGAGCTCGACCGCACCGTGCGCGGCATGGGCCGGGTGATCCCGAGCTCGCAGCTGCAGATCGTCTCCAACCTCGAGGGCGGCATCGTCGAGGACATCCTGGTCCGGCAGGGACAGCAGGTGCGCGCCGGCGACGAGCTGATCCGGCTCGACCGCACCCAGACCGGCGCCGAATATGGCAGCGGCGAGGCGACGCTGAGCGCGCTCTCGGTCAAGATCGCCCGGCTGCAGGCCGAGGTGATCGGCCGCGAGCCGGTCTACCCGGCCGCCACCGACCCGCTCACCGCCGACCAGGTCGGCATCGAGCGCTCGCTGCACGCCGCGCGCATGGCCGATCTCGCCGCCCGCGTCGGCGGGGCGAGCGCGCGGGTCAGCCAGACCGAGCGCGCCGTGGCCGAGGCCGAGGCGAGCCACCAGGCCCGCATCTCCGCCTACGAGCAGCGGCGGTCCGAGGCGCGGATCATCCGGCCTTTGGTCGAGCGTGGGATCGAGCCACGCCTCAGCCTGGTGCAGGCGGAAAGCGCCGCCGATATCGCCCAGAGCGAGATGCACGCGGCGAGCGCCGCCGTCGCCCGCGCCCGTTCGGGGGTGGCCGAGGCGCGCGAGAGCCTCACCCAGCAGCAGCGCGAGTGGCGCGCCCAGGCCGCGACCGAGCTCGCCGCCGCCCAGGCCGAGTTCGGCGCGCGCCAGCGCGCCTTGCCGGCGCTCGCCGACCGCGCCCGGCGCACCGTGCTGCGCGCGCCCCTCTCGGGCCGGATCAACCGCGTCCTCATCAGCACCCGCGGCGGCACCATCCGCGCCGGCGAGCCGGTGGTCGAGATCGTGCCCTCCGAGGAGAGCCTGCTGGTCGAGGCGCGCATCCTGCCCGACGACATCGCCTTCGTGCGCATCGGCCAGCCGGCCCGGGTCGCGATCACCGCCTACGACCGCGCGATCTACGGCGTGCTCGAGGGCAGGGTGGTGACGATCTCGCCGGACGCGGTGCTCGACGAGCGCACCGGCGAGACCTTCTACACGGTCCGCGTCCGCACCGACCGCAACGCGCTGCGCGACCCCGCCAACCGGCGCCTGCCGATCGGCGCCGGCATGGTCGCCGAAGTCGACCTGCTCGGCGAGAAGCGCACCATCCTGCAATATATCCTGTCGCCGATCACCCGCCTCAGCGAGACCGCGTTCCGCGAGCAATAGGCCGCGCGCCGGGCTCAGTCGTTGCGCTGCGGCTTCGGCCGCGACCAGTCGCGGCCCGGCCCCATGCCCTGCACCGAGCCGGCATAGGAGGCGATCGCGTGCACCGTCCGGACGCGATACTCGCCCCGCCAGGCGAGGGCGTCGACGAGCAGCAGCACCGTCAGCAGCAGCGCAAAGGCCTTGATCTGCGTTCCCATGGCCTCCTCCGGCATGGTCACCGGTGGCCGCCAGTCTAAGGCCGCCGTGCTTGCCAAGGCGTTAAGCAGGTCAGCCGCCCGCCGCCGCATCCGCCCGGACAGGCGAAACGGTTCGATTCCAGCGAGTTGGGAATGGTGGACAGGGCTTCCGCCGTTCGTGACGAACCAAGAGGTTGTCTCACTTAGATTATTTCGTACTCATGAACTTCCGTTCCCACATTCTATCCCACGGGCGATAGTGAAGCGACGCGTAAGCTCACATACCGTTCACCTCGTTGGTCGCGTCGGGGGCCGCCATGTTCATGTCGACATCCATTCCCATGTCGGTGGCGTTGTCGAGGAACTCCTCAGGCGGGGGCGGCGGGGGCGGTTCGGTTTCGCGGGCATAGCGCACCCAGTTCTCGCGCAACGGATCGTAATCGGGCCCGCCCACAGTGTTCGCGCCGCTCGCCCCAGCTGCATTGCCGCCCGGGTCGCCCGCCGGCAGGTTCACCTGCGTTTCGCCCGGCACCAAAGCGAGGGCGAGGATCAGCGCCGCGCCCCCCAAAGAGACAAGAATCAACGGCGCATAGCGCCGCGTAGCGGCCTCCGAGAGCGGCCCCTTTTGGGTACGCCGGGCTGCCTCGCGCTCAACCGAATCAATGCCGCCAAGCGGGATGCGGTCGAGGACGGCCATCATGGCGAATATCTCGACGAAGTCCCGTTCCACGAGGTTCCGCCCTGCTTTTCCGAACGGGTCAATTTCCTCTCGCCGCGGCCGCAGCCGCGGCTCGCCCGCCACGCTTATGCGCGCACAAGCCCTGATCACGCGCATATTCGCGACACCCAATTCCTTCACCCGGCATTTTCGGCGGCGGCCACACCGTTCGGCTGGCTGCTCAAGGAGCGCGCCTGGGGCGAGAAATGGCGCACGGGCCGGAGCGACGCCCACTGCCTCGCGGAGCAATGGGGGATCGATTCCTGCCCCGACTATGAGCCCGAGCGTCCCGATTGGCTCCAAGGTCGCCCTTGGATTCAGGGCCATCGCAGCCAGAAGGCGCTGCTCGACGCCTTCTTCTCGGCGATCAAGCCGAAGGAGAGCCTGATCTTCTTCTACGCCAAGCGCACGCCACTGCTCGACGACGATCAGTGGATGATCATCGGCGCGGCGACCGTGACGTCGGTGGGGGACCTTGAGGAATGGAAATATGACGGCGACCAGAACCCGGTGATCCGCTCCTACCTCTGGGAGCGCAGCGTCTGCCACAGCCTGCGCCCCGACGGCGCGGGCGGCGTGCTGCTCCCCTATCACGAGCTGCTCGAACGGGCCGAGGCCGATTCCTCGCTCGATATCAGCGACTGCATCGCCTTCGTTCCGGACGAATATCGCGCCGAATTTTCCTATGCGAGCGAGCTGGTGTCGCAGGGGACCGCGATCTCCGCGCTGCTGGCGGTCAAGGAGGCGCTGCTCAATCACGGCCTCCGGTTCGCCGGCGAATGGCGCTCGCAGCTCAAGTGGATCGATGAGCGGCTCGGCGAGCTGTGGGAGCTTCGCGGCCCTTATCCGGGACTGGGCGCGGTGCTGACCGTGTTCGGTGCGCCCCACGGTCACCAGCTCGCCCAGCATTGCTGGACGGCGGCGGGCGAAAACGGCGACACGTGGGATGTGCTCGCGCAGTTGGCCGCGCAGCCGGCCAAGGCTCCGAAAGACTTAGTGCCGCAGCTCGCGGCGATCGGAGACATCTGGGGCTATTTGAATGGCAAAGCGGGTGCGAAGCGTCTGGCGCTCGCCAAGCTGCTCTCGCGCATCAACCTGAGCTCCGACCAGGCCGAACGATGGTGGGATCCGGCCGCGCGGACCGAGGCGGGGATTCGTGAAAGTGAAGCCGCACTCGACGACGCAGCGATCCTGGCCAACCCCTTTCTGCTATTCGAATGCGATAGAGAGCAAGCGGACTCGATCGCGTTCAAGACCGTTGATCAGGCGATGTTTCCTCAGGCCGCCGTGGCCGCCGCGCATCCGGTGCCGGGACCGTCGGCGATGTCCGGTCCGGTCGACGGGCGCCGGCTTCGCGCCGCTACGATCGCCGTGCTCGAGGCGACCGCCGAACAAGGTCACACGCTGATCGGCCGCGACGCGGCGATTGCGGCGATCAAGGCATTCGCGATCGAGCCCCCGCTCCCCGTCACCACCGACCATTTCGAGATCCACGGTAAGCTGCTGACCCCCAAGGTAGAGCATTGCGCTCTCGCTGACGGCAGTCCGGCATTCCAGCTCGACCGCCTGGGCGTCACAAGGGCTCTGATCGAGCGGACGGTGCTGAAACGCGTGCGTCAGGGGAAACGCCTCGAGGTGAAGGCCAATTGGCGCGCTAAGCTCGACGATCGGCTCGACGGGCCCGCGCCTAAGGGCTCGCTCGAGGACAAGGGGCGGGCCGAGAAGGCGGCGGCGCTCGGGGAGCTCGCGGCATCGCGCTTCTCAGTTCTGATCGGCGCGGCCGGCACCGGCAAGACGACCTTGCTTCGCACGCTTTGCGACGAACCAGCCGTGCGCAACGCGGGCGTCCTCCTGCTCGCTCCCACCGGCAAGGCACGTGTCAGGCTTCAGATGCAGACCGGCATCGCCGCCAAGACCCTCGCTCAGTTCCTGAGGCCTCGCCGTTTCCGCGAGGCCACCCAGACCTATCACGTCGTCGGAGATCTGGAGCGGTCTTCCGCACATAAGACAGTCGTGGTCGATGAGGCTTCGATGCTCACCGAGGAACAGCTCGCAGCCCTCATAGACGCGCTATCGTCGGTGGACCGCTTAGTCCTGGTCGGCGATCCGAGTCAGCTGCCCCCGATCGGCGCCGGGCGCCCCTTCGCCGACATCGTAGCCCTGCTTGCCCCAGACGCATTCGCGCCGGGCGTGCCGCGAGTCGCCCAAGGATATGCCGAGCTGACGGTGGGGAGCCGTCAGCGTGGCATTGAGCGCAAGGATCTCGAGCTTGCCGATTTGTTCAGCGGTCGGTCGTCAGGTCCGGCCAGCGACGAGATCGTCGCCGATTTGCGGGCGGGCTATGACAGTCCCCACTTGCGCGTTTGCCCATGGACAACGGCATCCGACCTCGCAGCTTTGTTGCCTAAAGTGGTGAGCGAAGAACTCGGCGTTGATGCCGCCGATCGAGAGCCCTCGTTCAGCGTGCGTGCGCTTGGCGGTCAGCGCAGCGGAGAGCATGTCTACTTCAATTTCTGGTCCTCCGCTCCGTCGGCCGACCTTTGGCAAATTCTGGCTCCCTTGCGCGGTCAAGAGGCAGGAACGATTCTCACCAACCGCCGCATCCAATCTTACTTCCGCGGGGAGATCCGCAAGCGGGCCGAACAGGCGGATCGGCGGTATGCCAAGACCACGCGCCCCATGGGCAACGATGGCATTATCTACGGCGACAAGGTCATCAACCTCGGCAACCATCCCCGCAAGTGGGTATATCCCGAAAGAAATGCCGAGGGCGACCCGCCGCTCTGCTACGTCGCGAACGGCGAGGTCGGCATTGCGACGGGCCCTTTCAAACGAAAGGGCACTCCGGTCAAACTGAACCATGTTGCGGTTACGTTTTCGTCGCAGCCGGGGTTCGAATATAAATACTATGGAGGCGACCTCGATGAAGACCGGACCCTGCTTGAACTCGCCTATGCGCTGACGGTTCACAAGGCACAGGGAAGCGAATTTCGAACCGTCTTTGTCCTACTGCCTGTTCCTTGCCGGTTGCTCTCGCGTGAGCTGCTCTACACCGCCCTGACGCGGCAAAGCGAACGGCTCGTGATCCTGTGCCAGGGCGATCCCCACCTCCTGATCGACTATCGGAATGGATCCGAGACGGCACGTCGCCTCACCAACCTATTCGGGCCGCCAGAGCCGATCGTCGTAGGCACACAGCTATTTGACGCAAAACACATCCACCGTTCGCGGTGCGGGGAACTCATGATCTCGAAGTCTGAGGTGATAATCGCCAATGAGCTTCATGCAGCTGGCATAGAATACGCTTACGAGCGACCGCTCATTGTTGAGGACGGCAGTCGCCGCTATCCGGACTTCACCATCGAGGACACAGAGACGGGATCGGCCTGGTATTGGGAGCATCTCGGCCTCAAAGGGGAGGCCGATTACGACTCCAAATGGAAGCGCAAGCTTCAATGGTATCGGCACAACGGCATCCTTCCTGAATCGGAAGGTGGCGGCCCGAACGGTACGCTCGTGACCACCGCGGAGCAGAATGGGATAAGAACCGACGAAATCCGGGCGCTCATCGGCAAGATACGAGACGGTGCCTAGAGCCGCCGTTCGCCAACAGCGCCCCTTGTCTTCGTGGCGGAAACGGTTGCGTTGCCAGAATGTGGGTTAGAATGTGGGGTTACATAATTGCGGGATGGCAACTTCCAATTATGTGCAATGAGATATCGGCGCTCGTGCGGTGGATGATGTGTCCGCCAAAGCCGGCGGTGTATCCGTCCCGTTCGGATCATGAACGATCAGCAAGACGGCTTCGTAGCTGTAGATGACGTAGCCTCGGCCGCGCGTCAGCGAGTTATGCCGGCTGTCTCGTCTCACTGGTGCCCTTGAGGTGGTGGGGACAGGCTCTCGAGGCCTTCTCACTCTATCGCGTAGACGCCGCGGGTCCGGCGCACCGGAAAAGTCTCGTAGATCCGCTCGCAACCCCTAAACGTCGCATTCTCCGCGCCGACAAATCCCGACCGGTCGATTCTGAGCGTCAGGTGGCGCAAGACTTCCCCGCCATTGGAGAAGCATTCCGCCAGCGGCTCGCCGTAGCGAATCACAACCAGATAATATCGCTCGCCTGGCGCCCGGCTAGCGAGACCGATCTCGCTCACCAGAATCGGTCGAAAGCGCGCGCTGCTGAACCGAACGACGACAGGCGCGGCGGAAAGCCCGGTGACGGTTGCGAACCAATGGTCGGCACGCCTCGCAACGGCGACGGTGAAGCGATCATGGGGGAAGCGGCCGGCAAATCGCACCGACTCGATGTCCGGCGAATCGCCTTCGAAGCTTTCCACGAGAATTGGTCGCCTGTCGGCCTGGCCGGCAGCCAATGCCAGTGCGCCAAGGCCCAGCGAAATCAGATTTGCTAGCGACATAGTACAGGTCCGACCGATATCCCTTCGCGCTCTAGCCCGCGGCCCGGAGGCCAATAATAGATGTTCCCGTTCGGCCCAGCGATCGCAATATGTAATTGACGACTTGAGCCAGGGTTGACCTCATTCTGTCCCGGCATTCCGGCGAGAGTTTTAGAGCATTGTGTCCTCGGAATTCCGCGCCGAGCATTGGTATACCAATTACGGGCAGAGCCGCCCCTTGGTGCCGAACATGGGTATGCCAATTTTCGGGGCGGCGGCGACCCATGCTGGGATGACGACCAGGCCTAGGCAAATTTGCATTTCGTCTTCTGCGGTTCCGATGCTCCTAAAGAATAAGGCCGGTCCGTCGGCACGCCCACGACTATCGCCTTAGGATTTCGATGCTGTTGGTCACATCTTGAGCAATCCTGGAATATTCGGACGCTCGTTCATCTCCGTCGAAATAGCGCAGGGTAGTAAGAAAGCGCACGCCGTTGATCCGGCAAATCAGGTAGCGATCCATCTCGGCGACCCCTGGGCCTATCACCTCCCTGCTGGCAATTTCCGTGAGCGCCTGACATGGCCCGGGGCCGCGGGCTTCGGGAGGCACGTTCCGGCTGGACAGGACCTGGGCGGGATCGAGCCTCAATTGCTCGATCTCCTCGAACCATGCCGTCCGTTCCGGGCTCTCTCGTTCGACAATGATTTCAGCCTGGCCTTGGCCGATCACCATGCCCTGAACGCCCGGAACCGAGCTGACGATATTGAGCCGGGTCCTGGACGTTCCCAGCCGATTGTCCGACCCGACCTCCCTCCAATGCGTGGGATACCGAACCGCGAATCCTTCGTGGCTCCGAAACTCGACGCTTCCCGCCTCAGCCGGCACAGGCATGCAAGCGATCGCTGCAAAGGCAAGTTGACCGAGCGCAAGAAGGATGATTTTCACTGGTCCCTCCGTGAGCTAGCCGGGCAGCCTTTCGAGCCTCGGTCGGGCTTCGCGCTATCCTGAAAACCTTACTCCCCAATCGGGAAAATTGCCACCGGCACGCGTGCTTTGCATATTTGCCGGCGGCCCCTGCCAGGGCAAAGCTCTATGGACTGGCCGCTGATCAGCACTCTTCCGATGTTAGGCACAACAAAGTCCCTCGCTTCCCCGAGATCGGCCTCACGTCCTGCTATAAACATAAATGGCTGGGCGCCATGATATGAGCTATCGCCGTATAACCTATTAAAGTCTTGAGTGTTGCAGTCTACGCATCTCATTTCTACGGTAAGATTTACAACGTTATTACGGGTGTCGTTATCCGGCTGCAGCCAAAGTTCAAATTCCTGCGAAGTTGGCAAATGTATGCGAACGCGTTCGTTCATATTATTGTGATCGAAATTCAAAGTAAGATGCTGGCTCGCCTGATGAGGGGCGGGCGGTGGTACGGCAAGCGCCATAAGCGCGACGAACATCCATTTCATCTGCACACCTCCACATCCAGGTGCCGACGCCCCCATACAAGCGCTTGCCGTTCCGTCCGGAACCAGACATTGAGATGACCCTGCGTGATCGCGCCTCCCCGATCGTGGACGACGCCAAACCCATAGCCAGGAACATACATCCGGGTCCCAAAGGGATAGGAGCGCGGAGCTGCCAGTGTCCCCGGCCCCGCGCGCGTCCCGTCAGCGGTGATCCCATAGGCCGGATGACCCGGATTCTTGCCGGTGCTCCTGAAGCCGTTGTCGTAACCGGTCACTTCCATGCGCTCAACGCGGCCCCCGTTCGGACATTGTTGCGGCGGCCGAGGCGGCGGTGCCGCCGCGGCATCGGCGGAGCCCGCCTCGCCAACGCCCGCCGTACTCCCATAGTCGTAAAAATATTGGAGCGGCCTCCAACTACTGGGACCGGTCACGACCGCGCCCACGCAGCCGGCCTTGTGGCGCGGGTCGGCGTCAAACCAAATGCCCTCGTCATCGCAGGCGGGGCTTAGCCCGGTGGGATCGACTAGATTGACGGGGTCGTTGAGCACATAGGCATAGATGTTCATCCCGCCGCCGAACCCGATTGGGTCGGTCTGCAGGAACCGACCGTAGGTCGGCGAGTAGGTCCGGTTGCGATAGTGGTAGAGCCCGAACTCGGCGAGCCAGGCTTGGCCGGTAAAGCCGAACCTTCCCGTGAGCGTGCCCTGCGGGATGCCGTATTCGTCGTAGCGGTTGGGGTTGCCGACGAGGTTGCCGCTGCTGTCGCTGACCCCGATCACGCTGCCGCGCTCGTCGGCGTGGAGCCAGCGGCGGTTGCTTGTCCCCGAGCCTTCGTACCAGACCAAAGGCTCGTCGATGCCGGGGCCGGGGACATAACGCCGCTGCAGCGCGTTCGCGCTGTTATATTCGGCGAGGATGGTTTCGCCGAGATGGTCGAAGCGGGTGAGGGTCGAGGCGGTGACGGTCTGATGCGGCCGCCCGAGCGCGTCATAGGCTAGCCCGCGATAATCGGGCAGCCAGGCGACCGAGAGCCGGTTCTCGGCGGTGTAGTAATAGCCGTTGCCGCTCCCGTCGGCGATCAAATTGCCGCGGGCGTCGTAGCTCGGGGTGAGGCTGCCCACCGCGCTGTACTGGTTGCGCCCGTTGGCGATGTAGTTGCGGCTGACCTGATAGTGGCCGGTCCATGAATAGACGGCGTTGCTCCGCGTGTGCGAGACGATCTGCCCGGCCGGGTTCGACGCATAGCCCAGGCTGACGTCCCAGGCCGTGCCGTTGAGGTCGTGGGTCATGCTCTCGACGCCGTCTTGGGGCGCGGCATCGCCAGTGTCGTAATAGCTGTAGCCCGTGGTGGTGCCGTTGCCGCGCACCAGCGCCGCCCGGCGGCCGAGATCGTCATAATAATAGCTGGCCAGCAGCCCCGCGCCGGAGGTCGCGCCCTCCTCGCGGATCCGGCTCACCTCGCCGGTCAGCAGATAATCATAGTCGATATCGAGCCCGTCGGGCCAACTCAGCCGCGTCATCCGCCCGGCGAGGTCGTATTGCATGGCCTTGGCGCCGAAGGCGCTCGTCTCCGAGACATTGCGGCCGAGCGCGTCATAGCCAAAGGACACGCTGTTCCAGCTGCTCGCCGCCTGGGTCATGCGCCCCATATTATCATAAGCGTAGGCAACTTCGAACTGGTCATAACCCTCAATGGGCGGGTCGCTCTCGACCAGCCGGTTCAGCGCGTCGACGCCGAACGCGATGTGGGTGCCGTCGCGCAGCCGGCGGGCGGTGACGTTGCCGGCGGCGTCGTAGGTCAGCTGCTCATAGTCGGTCGTCGAGCTGGTATTGTCCGTGGTCGGATGCGGCATGTAGGTCCGGTAAAGGCGATCGAACCCGTCATATTCATAGGTGGTTCGGTTGCCCTCGGCGTCGGTGACGGTCTCCACCTGGCCGTTGGCCGTATAGGTCGTCGTCGCCTCGTTCGCTTCCTCGCCGCTGACGCCATAGCCCGTGCGCACCTGAGTCACCCGCCCGGCCGCGTCGAAATAGCTGCGCGTGATCCGGTCCGGGCCGTAGCTGCCCTGGGTGTCCAGCGCGCAGGCGTCGACGGGCAATGACGCGGTCGAAAACTGCGTCGGGTTCATGCGCAGCGCGACGCACTGCACTCGCCCGAACGGGTCGAAGCTGGTCTGGGTCAGCCGCCGCGCGGTGCTCCCGGTGACGAGGCGCTCGACGAACGGGCGATCGTTCGCGTCATATTCGGTTTCGACGCGCTCGAGCACGGCCATGGCGGACCACTGGCTGTCGCTCGTCCCCTCGACCGTGCCGGTCTCGACCGCGCTCACCTGGCCGTCGGCGCGGTAGCTGATGCGTTGCGCGCGGCGCTTCAGCGGGTTGCCCGTCCCGTCCGGGTCGGGCGAGACTGTGCCGATCGGGCGCCGGGCGCTGTAGCGGACGATCGTCGTGTCGTCGCTTCCCGCGAGCGGCCCGTCCACGCTCGTCACGTCGCCATAGGGGTCGTAGGCGTAGGCGGTGATCGCACTCAGCGCGCCCGTCCCGCTCGCATTGCCGCTGCGCGTCTCGACGCTGGTCGGGCGGATATTGACCGTGTCGTAGGTGATGACGGTGCGCGTCTCGTCGGCGGTGCCGAGGCAGGCCGCGGGCGCGCTGTCCGTCTCGCCCGCCTGGGTCCGGCAAGACGAGATTTGCGTGAGCTGGTAGACCGGCGTGCCCGAGGTCCCGGCCGTGACCTGCTCGTAGGAATAGCGCGTCTGCGGCCGCACGGCGGCGGTGGAGGGCGCCGGGGCGGTCTCGCTGACCAGCCCGCCATGGACGGGATCGTAGACATAGTCGGTCTGCCGGCCGAGCGCGTCGCGCGTCGCGGTCGGCTGGTTGCACGCCGGCGTCGTGCAGGTCGCCGGATAGTCGGCCTCGAGGACGATGTCGTCGCCCTCGTCGCCGGCGTCGCCCTTCTCCCGATATCTCGTCCGGATCACATTCTCGCGGTCGTCATAGGTATAGGCGATGCTGTTGCCCTCCGGCATGGTCACGCGGGTGAGCCAGCCGAGCGCTGAATGCTGGTAGACCGTCTGCCGGCCCAGCGGGTCGGTCACCGAGCGGAGCACGCCGAGGGGAAGGTTCACCGCCACCGTCGTCGCCGGGTCCTGGGTCTGCGCGTCGCCGTCGACCTGGGTGATCGTCGTGGTCGCCGTGTCGTTGGCCGTGGTCGTCGTGCCGATCGTCCGGCCGTAGGTCGTGGTCAGGCCGTCCCGGACCACGGCGGTGACGCCGTTCGCCCCGAACGAGACGGTGACATTGTCCGCCGTCTCTCCCGGCCGGCGGATCGCAAACGCGCCGCTCGACTGCGTGAACCGCCAAGTGTGGGTCTGCCCCGCCGGGCTGGGGACGGTCACCTCGGTCACGCCGGCGGAGGGGTTCGAATAGCTCACCGTCAGGGGCGTTTCGGTGGCGCTGTGCGCGTTGCCGAGGGACGCTCCGGTCAGGCGCGAAAAGTCGAGGCCGGGCGCGTCCGACGCATAAGCGAGGTCGACATGGTAGCCAAAGGCATTGCTGGCCCGCGTCAGCCGCCAAGCGAGATAGTTGCAGTCCTGGCTGCCGAGGGGCCCGCTGCACTGGCTCCGCACGTCCCATTCGAGCGTCGTGCGTGCGCCGCCGGGTCGCGTGATCGCGAGGGCGAGACCCCGGCAACCGGTGGAGGGAGCGCCGCCGTGGCCGCAGAAGAGCGAGCCGCCGCCGGGATCCTCGACAGGAGCGCCGAATTCGATCCGCGTGCCGTCCGGCGCGGTATAGAGGAAGCCGCTCGCGGGGCTGCCGACAAGGCGTGCGCCGCCTCCCCGTTCGGGCTGGAAGCCGCTGCCGTTCGGGCCGAACAGAATCGCGCGGCCGCCGAGGACGACCACAGTATGGGTCGCGCCATGTTCGAGCCACATATTGGAAAGGTCGGGGACCAGCGCTCCGTTGACCCCGCTACGCGTCATCGAAAGCGCGCCCTCGCCGGTACCGATCACCGCCTCGGTGAACGACATGAAATGGGTGCCGGTCAGGAAGTCGACACCATTGGCGTCGAGGATCCGCTTCTCGGCCGGAACCGTCTGCCCGGACTGCGCCAGCCCCGGGGCGGTCAGCGCCGTGCTGGCAATCAGAGCGCAGCCCAGCACGCTAGCCTGCAAGATCTTCGACCTCGCTCTCATCCCGCCCCCCCAGGGGCGCGTGTGCCGATCGACTTCAAGCGCCGTCATGGCGGCGTCGAATTGGGGGAGGTGACGTTGACGTTGGTGCGGTTGTCGGCCTTGTCGTAGCTGTAATTGGCGGTGACGTTGTTGTTCACTGTCCCTTCGCGCCTCACTTTCACCAGCCGGCCGCGTAAGTCGTAAGTGAAAGTGACTGTCTCAGTTGCCCAAGCTGCGATCGCAGTGCCGACGAGACAAAGGCCAGCGACGCCTGCACGTAAGACTCTGTTCACGTGCGCCCCCTTTTTTCCGTCACAGCCAACGACTGCTTCGGAGTCGCATAATCGAACACGAAAAACGAAAGGTGGTCAAGTGGGGACGATTTGATGTTCGAATTAATTATGGGTGTACAACGCATTCTTTATTCTTGTTCTGGTCACTTGCTTGAACTCTGTCCAGTTCTGGGAATGAGTGCCTGACGTTGACTCGGCCTTGGCCCGCAGTCTCATCCTCACCCTAATAGCGGCGAGCCTTCGGGCTTTGGACAACCTCGCGGGGGCGGGGGGAAGTCGACAAGAGTTCCAAAAAATCACTTATAGGATCAACGAATCCAACTCCGGGGTTCGGCGGATGATATATCCCGAGGACCGGCAAGGACGCCGTGCCGGACTAGGCAGCTCGGCGACAACGGTACACTGACCGTACATAGGTTAAAGAAATGGCGGATTTCTGCGGTCTAGGGGCAGACTGTAAATCTGCTGGCCTCCACCGCACCGCCGACGCGCGAGGTCTAGCGTCCGCTTCTGGCCGGTAGCGGACGGTCCGCTTAGGAGCCTTGAGCCGCGGAATCAGGCCATCGCCGTGACTGTCTGCAATGGGTGGAGGGCGGTCACCGCGCGACCTTCGATTTGGCGCCGCCGCTGTGAAGCTGATCGAACACCCAGGCTCATTTGAAATAGTGACAGGTAGAAGCTCGGTCTCATGGCCACCAAGACCGAATAGATCGATAGTGTTCGCTAGCCGCTTGATTGCCTTTTCCACGCGTGCAATTGGTAACCTCAGCTGAAGAGACAGGCGAATGCCCGCGATCGACCGCAATCTGAACATGCTGTCGGCTTCCGCGAATTATACTGCGGGGGACTGGTTGGCGGTCGGAGCGCAAGGCTCGCTCGACATTCCGGCAGGCATCGCTTTGAAACGAGGTTTCGATTTGCGACTGGGTGCGGAGGCCCTCGTCAGCCTGGACGCATCCCTTCGAAAATTCCTTGCCGCCGATGCACATGGCTTCGCCACGGCCTCGGCGGGCGTTCGAGGGCAGATCCAGACGCCGACCGATCTGTTCGGCGAGGCGGGCATCGCCATCCGGGTTCAGGCGGAGGCGCAGGCAGGGGCCGGGGTCGAGCTAGGCATCGGCCTCGTCGTCGGCGATTTCCTCGAAGTCGTCGATGCCGACCCTCGAATGAAAGGGGCGCCCGCTCGCCTCGTCCGGGTGCTGCTCGAGGAAGCGGTCGTCGCCGGCGGGGTGCGCGCGAAGGCTGCCGTGGGGGCAATGGCCTATGTCAACGTTTCCGCGACGGGACGGCTCGTTGCTTCGGATGACGCCAAGCCGGGTTTCACCGTCGCCGTTGAAGAGGGCGGAGGGTGGGTCGCCGGCGCCGGCGCGAAGAGCTACGTCGTTTACGGGCTCGCCGATTCGCGCAATCTCGTCCGGCGATCTATCGACATTGCCGTAGACAGCACGCTGGACGAGCTGCTGATCCGGATCGACGACCGCCGCCTGGCCCGCAAGCTGGCCGAACTGGACGTGCCGCTCCGGATCGCGTTTCGCAGCTGCTTCGAGATCGGAATGGAACTCGGCGCCAATCCCGGCGCCTTCAACGCGGCTGACGGACCGAAATTGGCGCTGCGCGCCGTGCAGGTGGCGCTCGAAGAAGCGCAGCGGGCCATTCTCGAGCGTGCCGTGCGCTGGGCGGGGGATGCGCTGCGCGTCGCGATCGGCTCGATCACCGTCAGCGGCCGTCAATGGACCGAGTCACGCACGGCTCGCCAGGCTCTTGCCTCGCATCTGAAAGCGATACCGGCCGAGCCGTTCGATCCGACGGCCGCCAATCGCGATTACTGGTCGCGCGCGCTCGATCTCGCCGCGTCGGCCTTCGTCGCGCTCGGCGGCTTCGAGAACTCCGGACGATCCGGGGGTGGCCCCGCTCGCGACGATATATTGCGCGACCCAGCTTCTGTTCGTCGGGATCGAGCGCATTTCGTCGGCGACCGCGCGTGCCTCCGTCTTCGGAGTGCCTCCGGCCGTCGCGACGGCGCCCTTCTCGGGCGAAGTGGCGCAGCCGGCCGATCTTCTGCGCGCCCATATCAACGCCGCCATCGGAAAGCGGGCGAACGCCGCGATCACTCAGGAATCGCTGGTCACGTTCCTCGTCGAGGGCAAAATCCTGGAAGAGGTCGTTTCCGTCTTTCCGGAGATCGAAGTCATCGTCGGAACGATCGTCGGCGGGGCGCCCGGGGCCGTCGGCAACGGGCTCTCGGTCATATTCAGCAACATCGGGGCCTTCGTCCCCACGCCGGACGGGGGAGTCGATCCGCAGGCGTCGCTCGCGGCGATCCTCGCGGGGCTTCGGGCCTATATCGACACACGTCTTCGCAACGATCTCCGGCCGGCGCTGGAGCCGGCGATCGCGCAAGCCGGGCCGGAGATCGGGACCTATCTCGACGAGGTCCTGCTGGACTCGCTCGATTTCGCCGTCGACGAGGTGCTCACGCAGTTGCTCGACTGGTCGAACGGCACGGAGGACCGGCAGACCGCGCTCAGGGAAGCCTGTTCGGCGATCCTGATGCGTCTGTTCGGACGAAGCCTGGTGGTGACCGCGGATGCGATCCTGAACCGGCTGCTCGAAGGCATGTCGGACGCTATTCGCGATGTCGCCGAGCATGTCGGCGATCCGGGCGGAATCGCCGACTTCCTCGCCCGTCCTGCCCTTACGACGCTCAGCCGGGCCGACATCGAGGAGCTTCTGTCCGAGCATTTCCTGGTCATGGCGGACGCGTCGCGGCCGCTCGATCCCGACCAGCGCGCGCGGATCCGCGGCTTGCTCTACGAGATGATCGACTTCGGAGCGGCGAAGCCGGCCAGCCCGCTCAGCGAGCAGATGCTGACCGATGTCGGAGTGAAGAATCTCGCGGCCGGCACCCAGGTGGCGTTCGAATTCGGCCGAATCCTCGCGCAGCGCATGACTGCCCATGCCGACGCGTGGATGGCCCGAGTCGGCCAGAAGATTATCGCCGAATTCGGCGAAGCGTTCGACGCCATCGCCGCGGAGGTGAAGGATTGGGTCGGGGACGTCGAACGGTTCGGGCGCGATCAGGGGCGGCGCTCGGCGGCGCTGCTCGACGAGATCGGCCGCCTGATGCGCGAGATCGAGGCCCGATTCGATGAGGCGCTGGCCGAGCTGACCCGGATGATCGGCCTGCTCACCGCGCCCCGGGCGGGACGGGCACGCCTGAAGGCCGAACTGCTCGAAGCGGCCGAGCGCTCGGCCCGCGGCGTGCTTCGGTCGCTGCCCGGCTACGGTCTCGTACCGGATTGGGCGGTCCGGCAGGTCGAAACTGCGCTGCGCGACGCGATCGAAGGCCGGCTGCCGGACGCCCTGCTCGATCCGATGCTCCGGGCCTTGCGCGGCCCCACACTGGCCGCGCCCGGCTTCCTCCGCGATTTACGAGACATCAAACCGGGCGGCGATCTGGCCGAAGCCATACTGGATCTGCTCACGGACCGGATCAAGCAGGCCCTGACCGGCGCATTCGGCGGAGCCTCCCCGCGGCTCGATCTCGCAGTGCGTTTCAACGCCAAAACGATGATCGGACCCGTCAAGCTGGAATTCAAGGTGGATTTCGATCTCGGCTCGGTCCGGATCCCGCTCAATTCGGTGATCAACTCGGCGCGGGCGGCGGTTCGCGCGCTGGATGCCGTCGGCCAAGCCGCCGAAGATGTGGCCGCTGCGCTTGCTTCCGCCCTCCGCGCCGAAAAGGCGCTTCAGGCTGCGCAGGCGGAACTCGATGCCGTGAAGGCAAGAAAGGCGCGGGCCGACAGCTTGATCGCGCAAACGCGTCAGGGCGGGCTGGATGCGGTCATCGTCTCTCCCGACCCCGCGTCGATCGTCGAGGGCGGGGTGGTGGTCGAGCTTCGTCTGCCGGGGGTTCCGCTGTCCTATCTGGGGCTGAATGAGGACGAGATCCAGCGGGTTCATATCTGGCTCAATCAGGAGGCGCTGCCGATCGCCTCGTTCGAGCGGCGCCCCCTGCGCAGGGGGCGGGCCGGCCCCGACACCCGGGGGCTCGCTCTCGAGCTCCGCCTTCCGCCCGAACGGTTGGCCGAGGGCATCAACACCTTAGTCGTCGCCCTGGTCGACGGCCGCGATCGGCATCGGATCGAGCGTTCGGTCAGCTTCGTGGCCCTGCGCCCCGATGCGAAGCCCGGCCGCTCCCGTCCCGCCAGGCCCGTGCCAGCGTCTGGCGATAGGGTATATTCGGTCGACAGGTTGCCGATCTCGGTCCGCGATCACCTCGTTCTGGCGATAGGCCGACGCCCGAGCGCCGCGGGTCCTTCGACTCCGGCCGCGGGCTTGAAACCGGGAAACCGGAGCGATGCGCTGCTCGAAAAGCTGGCGGCCGATCGGAAGAAGCGGACCGAGGCGGAGAAGCTTCGAATAACGGCCGCGCTTCGGCCCGCCCGCGCACCTTGGAAAGCCTTGGGGAAAACGGGGCCGCGCCGATGATCGCCTTCCTGCAGCCGTTGATCGACGCCCTGCTCGCGCAAACTCCGGGCGAGGGGCAGGCGGCCTGGACGGACGGGCCCACCCCGATCGGTGCGCGCGCCACGAAGCAGGTCCCCGTCGATCGCTACATCGGCTGGATCGAGGAAGTCGAAGCGGGCCTGCCCAAGCGGCGGCCCGAAGACGTGATCCGCCGCGTCCGGCGCATGCATTACAGCTTTTTCAGCGTGAAGCCGGTCAGCACGACGAGCCAGACGATCGACGATGTCATCCGCACCAACCTGGACAATCCCGACCGCGAACCGCCGCTCACCACGGCGCATGTCTCGCAGACGGTTCTCGACGGGATTTATTCGACGAGTTCGGTCCTGACGGCCGGCGGCCATTCGGTCGATATCACGCATGTGTTCAACGCCGTCGACTTCGTGGTCAATGGGCGCTCCGCCTATGGCGGCCTCGCCGAGCTCGCGACCCTTTTGAATCCCTGGTATAACAGGGCCAAGCCCGAATTGGTTTTCGCGACGCTGCTCTGGCTCGGTGATCTAACGACGATCTGGATGGAATGGACAACGCAGCGGTTGGCGGAGAAGCTTCCGGTAACGATCGGTGCCGGCGATCGCGCGATGTTCGAACAGCTGATCGCCGACCGTTGTCCGCTCGATGATCTGCTCGGTGATCTCGACGGCGTAGCGATCGCGACCGATCCACGAGTCGGGCGTCGACCGCTATCGGCCACCTTGCGCGGCTATTATGGGGACGAAGCCGGCGCGGCAGCGCTGACGGCCAATTTTCCGACATCGCGGCAACGCTTTCATTATTTCGCCGAGAATTCGGTGCCCGAACTTCTCCGCACGAGGCTTCCGGGACCGGGGTTGCGTGTCGGCTTTCCCGCGGGAAATGCTGGCATGGTGCTCGATCTGATGCGTGAATTGATCGGCGTCATCTATTTACCCCTCAAGTACCACGCAAAAAAAGATCCCCAGGCCCACGACCCGATCTTCGCTGAAATCGCCAATCGCTTCGTCTTCTGGATCCAGCAGGGGGTGGCCGATCCGAACGGGGGAGTTCCCGCCTGGCCGCCGCCGCCAAGCCTACCCCGCTGACGGCGCGGCGCCGTTTGTGCCCATCGCTCCGGATCAAGTGAACGTCGGCGATCGCTCAAAGCAGTTACGAGGCCCTGCGATCGAACGGCGGCTTTCGGGCTATGGCGCGTGAGAGCTGTATGGCCGAGTAGGGCGCAAATCGGACATTCGCCAGTGCGCACTCAAGTTCGCTGTGGGCAACAGTGTGGGATGGTATCTACGGCCGATGTGCTTTTCCATCCGACAACAGGTGCTTAAGTAGAAGTATGTGGTGGATTATATATCCGCAGAACCGCCCAAGCAAGTCGCTCTTAGGCGCGCGAGAGCCTAAGCCCAGCACGCTCCAACATCGTTGAAATGTCATCGTTGGCGTCGGGAAGGGGTTGGCGGAGCCGTTGCATGATTTCGCCCTGGCGATGGGATTCGACCTCTCCGTAATTCAGGAAAGTCGTGGATGGCTGCTCGTGACCCAAATTTTGGCTCCACGCCTTGAACTCCTCAGGCGTTCGGCAAACACGCTCGCCCAAGCGGGCGAGAGTCTTCCGGAAGCTGTGAGGGTTGAAATAGGGCTGGCCTGCCGCCTCGAAGGCACGGCGAAAGATCTTCCGGATAGGGTCAGCGTTGGCCCAGACGGCGCGCTTCAGGCCGACTGCGGCGAATTGCCGTTCGGCATTCAAGCCGACCTCAGTCGCCGGGAAGAGAGGATCGTCATCGCCCCAGCCATTCGTGTGCCGCTCGTCGATCCACGCGATCACGATTTCCTCGGCGCTTCCGCCTACGGGAAAAAACCAGGTCCGAATTACCTTGGATGCTTTCGTCCGGACGACGCGGGGATGTTGAAAGACCAGCCTCTCGGCGACGTCGACGTGTCCTAGCCGGAGTGACGCGACGGCATTGTCGCGCGCACCCGTGAGAATCGTGAAAGCGATGACAGCTCGGTCGCGCCGTTCAAGCACCGTGCCGGCTGGCATCCTAAGAAGGACCGCCTCGATTTGCTCGACCGATGGAACAGGCGCCGCGCGCCCTGCGAGCGCTGCTCGACCGTCCTTTTCGCTCGTCCGAAAATAGGCGGTGTCTCCGAAGCTGATCCGGGACCGGAATCCTGGCTGGCCGCTGAGCCATAGGAAGAACTCTCGCAGCGACCGCATGGTGGATTTCGTCGTGGCAAGAGAGAGCGCCCTCCCCGTGCGCGAATTCTTCTGCTCGGTGAGCCAGCGCTTGAAGCCGATCGCCTGCTCGATGTGAAACCGATCGAATCCCTTGTGGCGCGTGTATGTCTCGAACCGGGCGATGTTCGCCGCGACGCCGTCGATCGACGCCTCATCATAGCCGCGGGCCTCCTTGAGGAGGCGGAGATAGTCCCTCTTGATTCTCTCGTTCGCAGGGTTGTGTCTTGCCATGGTAGTCGTTGCCCCCTGTTCGTCACAATTCAGGAAGGGATTAGGCCGCCCACTTAGGCGTTGGTGCGCTTTCGATAGTTTTCACGTCGAGACTGGACTTGAGGCACTCTACCGTTGCCGCTGAGGCCCGCTTAAACATTAAGGTTGAGCAATCAGAGCAAAGGCCGGAGAGGCGACCGCCGAAAGCGTCAAGCCGGTAGTCGACCCTTCCTCCGGCCGGCCGGCGCGGCGCACGGCAGGTGAAACAGAACAATTCTTCCGGCCGGCACTTCCACCTGATTTGGGCACGTCGGGATAGCAGAAAGAGGCGTACTTCGGCGCCCTGAAATAAAAGCGGCCGCTTTCCGTCTGCGAGCGGCGCGAGGCCCTTCTTCATCCAGCCTCGGGCCGTATTCTTATGGCAGCCAAGCAAAGTCGCCAGCTCCTCGATCGTGTAGCTCCGATAAATCTTGATCCGCCGCGGATCGATGCGGTTCCGCGCCATCAGTCCACGCTCAGGCGTCGGGTTTCGCCGCGAGGGCCTTGACGCTCTCCACGCGGACCAGCCGCCGGCGCCCGATCGAAACGGTTTCGAGCCGTCCGTCGCCGATCAACTCATATACTTTTGAGCGTCCGAGCCCCAAAGCCGCGGCGGCGGCCGGGATGCTGCAGAGCAACGCTTCCATAGTTTTCCTCCCCTGCTTGTCGCTGACCAAATGCAGCGTGGCGAACACGCAGAAATAGCGACAGCCGATGGTGGGGAGCTAGGGAAAGAGAGATGGAGCGTAATTCCGACAAAACCGATGGGTCGATTCTCCGGATCAATTGGCCGAGAGATTATCCGGAAATCTGGGCGGGTTGCTTTTCCAGTCTCCGAGCAGCCCTCTGCTTCGCTGGGCTGAGCTCGGCCGCTCTCCTTTTCTCGTGCCGATATCGGCTGCCGGCAGATTGGAGGCGCTCAAGCGGTGCCTGATAATGGGATGCGAACATGCCGTTCGGGCGTGACCGGCCTTTCTCATCGAACTCGGCCCGCTTCAGACCAGAGGAGACGAAATAGTCGCCAAGGGTGGCACTGCAAGATGATTCCCATTTCCGAATGGTATCCCATTGCTCGCCGAAAGCGGCTGTGATTTCTCGGTTGGCGTCACCTTCGGAGTAGCCGAGCGACAAGAGACGCCGCTTCCATTGAAGTGCCCCCAAGCGGGCCAAGCTGAGGCTATAGAGATTTGCAGGCCGGTTGCCACGTTTGCCAGGCTCAAAGATCGTCCACACTTCGCCTACGTCCAGCGCGCGGAGACCCAGCCAGACTGTACGCTCTTCAAGATACTGATCAGGAGCGCTCCCTAAGATTGTGGGTACTGGCAGATCGAGGATAGGCGTCAACAGGCTCAGCCAATCGCGCAACGCCGTCCTCTGTCCTGGTCCGTCATTTGCCGGCGTTTGAAAAGCCGCGCATCGTAAAGGTTCCCCAACCGCTTCCGCGACAAGCGACGCTGCCTCGGTCACGAGATCTCTTGATCTCGCCCCAATCGGCGTGGTGGAGAGGTGGGCATACGAAAGGCCGAGACTCAAGGCGTTTGGCGGTGTGATCTGGGCTTCCGCTTCTATCTGGGCGCGGGTATCGATAACCGCATCAAGCTTAGCGTGCAGGCGTTGTCGCCAATCCGCTTCAAGATGTTCCAAATCGCGCATTCCGATTGCCCCTTTCGTCACGATGACGACGCGGCGACCCGCGCTGAGCGACAGCGACTTGGCCGCGAGCGATCACTGGCGAACAGATATGGAACGAACGTCCGGAATTCAACCGGTTGCCAACCGGACGATGGTGGTTGCGCTGCCATTGCAGTAGCTTGCCCAAGCGTCCATGAGGGACCGGCGCTTTTCCAGTAGATTGCCACGACGATAGGCAGCTTCCGTCTTGTTCCCGATCACGTGAGCGAGTGCCGCCTCGGCTAGGTCGCCGGGGAAATTCGTCGACTCCGACACCCAGTCCCGGAAACTGGAACGGAAGCCGTGCGCGGTGCAGCCCGCCTTCATGTCGCGTAGGACCTTCATCAAAGTCATGTCGCTCATCGGTTTGTCCAGCCGTGCACCGTGAAAGACGTACTTGGCTCCGGCGGTGCGCAACTCGGCCGCGCGCTCGAAAATGCGCCGGGACGCGGAAGAGAGTGGGACTGTGTGCGGCTTCCCCGCCTTCATCCGGCCGGCCGGAATGGTCCATAATCCAGCTTCCAAGTCGATCTCCTCCCACGTCGCGCCGCGAATCTCACCACTACGGGTCGCCGTGAGGATCGCTGCTTCGAGCGCCAGCCGTCCCCACGTTTCCTTCTCCCGCAGCTGCACAAGGAAGGCGGGAAGGTCCGAGAACGGCATCGCCGCATGATGACCGGTTGTGCGCGGCTGACGCGGCAGGCCCTTGCTGATCGAGCGCATCGGCGCCTCCGTTTCGCGGAAGCCTTTCGAGTAAGCCCAATCGAGCACCATCCCGATCCGTTGCCGAACGCGGCGCGCCGTCTCCGGCTTCTCGAGCCAGATCGCTGCCAGCACGTCGTGAATCTGCGACGCGGTGATCTCGCTGACGCGCATGTCACCGATCGTCGGGAAGGCAAACATTTCCAGGGTGCGCATCCATTGCCATTGATGCTTGTGGTTGCGCCACGTCTTCTGGCTCGCGGCGAAGACGGTCGCCGCGGCCTCACGAAAGGTCGGGATGCCGTCGGCCTTACGGCGCTCAGCGACCGGATCGAGACCGCCCTCCATTTGCGAGCGGACGACGGACGCCTTTTCGCGGGCCACGGCGAGCGACACCTTCTTCGCGCTGCCGATGCCAATGTCTCGCCGGCGCCCAGCCTTTTGGACGCGCACGACCCAAGAGGCCGAGCCGGTCTTGTTGACGACGAGAAATAGGCCGTCGCCATCGCCGTAGCGTCCTGATTTTTTTGACGCCTTCAAGGCCGTCGCTGTCAGCTTGCCCACACTGCTCTCCCACATATTTTCCCACAGAATAGCGCGGTTGCAGGTAAATTGCAATGGACGTGGACGAACGATAAACGCGTTGAAACCCGTAGAAACGCTAGAGTTTCTCGGATATACGCGGATGCCGGAGGATGGGGGTCTGGTGGACAGGGCTGGATTCGAACCAGCGTAGGGGCAACCCCGGCAGATTTACAGTCTGCTGCCTTTAACCACTCGGCCACCTGTCCACAGAGCGGGCGATATAGGAAGGCGGCTCCCTTGGCGGAAGGGCCGCGGCCTGTCAACGCGCCGCCGCTTGCCAAGCCTTGCCGGCGCCGCCAAGGGACGGCCATGCGACGCAAGGCGCGGCAAGCGGTGAAGGCGGAGAACCGGCCCCGTTTCTGGGGCCGGCATGCGGTCGCGGCCGCGCTCGCCAATCCGGAGCGGCGCATCCACCGCATCTGGGCGACGCGCGAGGCCGCCGGCGGCTACGCCATCCCCGCCTCGGTGCCGGTGACCTTCGCCGACGCCGCCGATCTCGGCCGGCTGGTGCCGAGGGACGCACCGCACCAGGGCATCGTCGCCGAGGTCGAGCGGCTCGACGACCTGCTGCTCGCCGACCTGCTCGACCGAGCGGAGGACGGACGGCCGCTGCTCGTCCTCGACCAGGTCACCGACCCGCACAATGTCGGCGCGATGCTGCGCTCGGCGGCGGCGTTCGGCGCGCTCGGGCTGGTCACCCAGGACCGCCACGCGCCGCCCGAATCGGGCGCGCTCGCCAAGGCGGCGAGCGGCGCGCTCGAGAGCGTGCCCTGGGTGCGGGTGGTGAACCTCGCCCGCGCGCTCGACGACATCGCCGCGGCCGGCTTCTGGCGGATCGGCCTCGCCGGGGAGGCGGAAATGACGCTCGCCGAAGCGCTCGGCCCGCCCCGCATCGCGCTGGTGCTCGGCGCCGAGGGCGAGGGCATGCGCCACAACACCGAGGCGCATTGCGACGCGCTGGCGCGCCTCCCGATCGGCGGCATCGAGAGCCTCAACGTCTCCAACGCCGCCGCGGTCGCCCTCTATGCGGCGAGCGTCGCCGTTAAATAGGGACAATATGCATTTTTCCGCGCCGTCCGCCCGGCATCATGCAGGGAAGTGCATGAAAAATGCATATTGTCCCTGTTTAATCCTCCGGCGCGATCTGGACGCGGAGGCCGTCGAGCTCGGGGCCGAACAGGATCTGGCAGGAGAGGCGGCTATTCTCCTTTTTGTGGTCGGAAGTGTCGAGCAGATCATCCTCGTCGGGCTTGCGCGGCGGCAGCCGGCCCAGCCAGTCGGGATCGACATGGACGTGGCAGGTCGCGCAGGAGCAGCAGCCGCCGCACAGCGCCAGGACCTCGTCGATGCCATTGTCGCGGATATTCTCCATCACGCTCCAGCCGGCGCGCGCCTCCACCGTGCGTTCGGCGCCGTCGCGGGTGACGATGGTGAGGCTGGGCATGCGGGCGTCCTTGACAGCAAGAAAGGGGAGTGCGGCGCCGGCCTCCTATGCTAGGCGCGGGCGGGAGATCAAGGAGCGGGCATGGGATTGACGGCGAAGCAGCTGAAGGCGTCGCTGGACGCGCTGGAGAGGATCGAGCCGGCCTTCGCCGCGGCGCGGGCGCGGATCGGCGATCCGGAGCCGCGCATCCGCGCGCGCGGTTACGAGACCCTGCTGCGGGCGATCGTCGGCCAGCAGGTCTCGATCAAGGCGGCCGCCTCGATCCTCGCCAAGGTGGAGGCGGCGACCGGCGGCATCGCCGACCCCGCCAAGGTCGCCGCGACCAGCGACGAGGCGCTGCGCGCCGCCGGCCTGTCGCGGCAGAAGATCGCCTATGTGAAGAGCCTCGCCGAGGAGGTGCTCTCGGGCCGGCTCGATTTCGCCAGGCTGCCGGCCGACGACGAGGAGGCGATCGCCGCGCTGACCCGGGTCAAGGGCATCGGCCGCTGGAGCGCCGAGGTCTATCTGCTGTTCGCGGAGGGGCGCGCCGACGTCTGGCCGGCGGGCGACCTCGCCGTGCAGGTCGAGGTCGGCCGCATCCTCGGCCTCGACGCGCGGCCGAGCGAGAAAAGGGTGCGCGAGCTCGCCGAGGCCTGGCGCCCGCACCGCGGCGCGGCGGCGATCTTCGCCTGGCACCACCGCCACGTCGTGCCGGTCTGAACGCGGGAAGGCAGATGAGCGACTACAGCCCCGGCGACTGGATCCTGGCGCAGTGGCAGGGCGGGCATTTCTGGTATCCCGGCGTGGTGCACAGCATCGGCGAGGACGGCTCGGTCGCGATCCGCTACGACGACGGCTCCAGCGAGATCCGCCCGGCCAACCAGGTCAGGCGCTACGACTGGAAGGTGGGCAGCCGCATCCACGCGCTCTGGCCGGGAGACGGCAAATGGTACGAGGCGGTGATCGTCGCCATGGAAGGCGAGGCCGGCCTCACCGTCTGCTACGAGGACGGAGTCACCGAAAAGACCCACACCAGCCGCTGCCGCTGCGTCTGAAGCCCTTGCGGTCGCAGGCGATGGACGGGGTCAGCTATGACGAAGCGTTGGCCGGGCTGGCGGTCTCGACCGCGTTCGTCTGGGGCGCGATCTTCCTGTTCGCCTGGTCGCGAAGGCGGTTCGGCGGCTCGGCGGGGACCTATCTGGTCGCGTTCGCCTGCACTTGGGCCGCCACCGTCGCCTTCTTCGTGCTGCTGACGCTGTGGGAGCGCTAGGCGGAGCGGGCGCGGCGCGCCCTGGTCAGGCGCTCGTGCAGCAGCGCGTCGAGCTCGTCGAGCGTGAACGGCTTCTCCAGCACCGCCGCATCGTCGCCGGCGGCCAAGCGCAGCGCCCGCAGCGCGGCATGGCCGGTCGAGAAGATCACCGGCAGGTCGGGATAGAGCAAGGCGATCTCGCGCGCGACCTCGGCGCCGTCCATGCCCGGCATCACATAATCGAGGATCACGAGCAGCGGCCGCTCGGCCGCCTGCAGGGCCTGCAGCGCCGCCTCGCCGTCGGCCGCCTCGCCGGTCTGGTAGCCGAGCTCGGCGAGCGCGCGCACGATCGTCGCGCGCACCTGGGGGTCGTCGTCGACGACCAGGATCATGGCGGGGAGTCCGTCATCGATGTGGTGCCCCAAAGCGCGGGCGCGCTCCGGGTTCCGTCCTACTCGGCCGCTTCGCGCAGGTAGCTCCCGGTCTCGCGCAGCGCCGGGAAGGCGTCGGCATAGCCGTAATCGACCACGGCGCGCAGCCGATAGGTGTTCGCCGCCGCCGGCCGGCGCGGCGGCACCGGGGCGGGCGGGATCAGCCGCGGCCGCGCCTGCGGGCGGCGCACGACCATGTCGCGGAACCATTCGCCGACATAGGTGCCGTCGAACCGGTGCACCCGGCAGCCGACGATCCGGCCCAAAGGCGTTCCCGCCATGTCGTAAATGTTGGTTTCGAACACGAAGCCGACGGGGTCGCCGTCGGTTGAATACACGTACATCGCCACGTCAGCTGGTCCCCGCCCGCAAGGCCGGGCCCCGCTACGCGACCCGGCAGCCCCAACCTGTCGCAAGAGGCCGGCGGAAGATAGCGTAGGACGGGGTGCGCTGCGACGACTTGTTTTCAGCGGGCGGCGGGCGGAATATAGGGCGGGGCGAACGGGCCTCGCCGGGGCCGGGGAAGTCGTTGCAGGAGCGTCACAAATGAGCAGATTCGCGATTGCCTTCACCTTTGCGCTCGCGGCCGCCGCGGCGCCGGCGCTCGCCCAGAACAGCGCCGCCCCGGCTCCGCCCGCGGTCTCGCCGGGGCCGCCGAAGGCGGAGCCGCCCCCGCCGGCAACGACCGCGCCGCCGCCGACGGCCACCCCGCCCGAGACGGCACCCGCCGCGCCGCCGCCCGCCGTCATCGTCCAGCCGGCACCGCAGCCGGCGCCGCAGCAGCCGGTCGCCATCTCGCCGGATGCGGCCTATCCCAACGGCTTCGCCGACCCGGCCGACCCGTTCGCCAACGAGGCGCGCGCCTATAACGACCAGGGGGGCTTCGATTGGGGCCTGCTCGGCCTGCTCGGCCTGCTGGGGCTGATCCCGCTGATCCGCGGCAATGGCGGGCGCACCATCTATGTCGAGCGCGACGAGCCGCGGCGAGTGATGCGCGAGCGGATCGACGAGCAGTGATCAGGATTCCCCTCCCCCTCGATGGGGGAGGGTAGGGTGGGGGTGGCCTATCCGCCCGCACTGCGGATTTCGCGGGGGCCACCCCACCCCCAAGTCCTCCCCATCGAGGGGAGGGGAGTTGGTCAGCGCGCGTCGACCAGCACGATCTCGGCGTCGGCCAGGGCCTCGATCACGACCTTCTCCTCGCCGCTGATGGCGACGCCGTCGCGGGCTTCGGCGCGGACGTCGTTGACCGCGATCGCGCCCTCGGCGGCGACCAGATAGGTGTGCCGCGCCGGATCGAGCGCGAGCTCGGCGCTCTCGCCCGCCTTCAGGGTCGCGCCCATCACGCGGGCGGCGGCGTTGATCTTCAGCGCCTCTTCGTCCTCGGCGAAGCCGCTCGCCAGCGTCACGAAGCGGCCGGAGCGATCGCCCTTCGGGAACTTCATCGCGCCCCAGCTCGGCGGCGCGTCCGGGCGGTCGGTCAGCACCCAGATCTGGAACAGGGTCGTGGCCTCGTCCTCGAGATTGTACTCGGCGTGGCGGACGCCGGTGCCGGCGCTCATCACCTGCACGTCGCCGGCCCCGGTGCGGCCCTTGTTGC
This sequence comes from uncultured Alphaproteobacteria bacterium, assembly GCA_963826805.1. Taxonomy (GTDB): domain Bacteria; phylum Pseudomonadota; class Alphaproteobacteria; order Sphingomonadales; family Sphingomonadaceae; genus Allosphingosinicella. The sequence continues at coordinate 634,864 of CAWGYE010000005.1, read as the reverse complement.
CCATCGAATCCTGATGGGTGATCGCGCCCCGGCGAACATAGGTGATGATTTCCATGTCGCGGTGGGGATGCGGCGGGAAGCCGGAGCGGGCGGCGATCTCGTCGTCGTTCCACACCCGGATCGCGCCCCAGCCCATGCGGGCGGGGTCGTGATAGTCGGCGAAGGAGAAATGATGGCGCGCGTTGAGCCAGCCGTGGTCGGCATGGCCCAGCGAACCGAACTTGCGGACGTCGATCATTGTTGGTCTCCAACCTGAAGCCCTCCCCCTTGATGGGGGAGGGTTTGGGTGGGGGTGGCGGTCGACATCGGGCTTTACGCCTGAGTCCACCCCACCCCAACCCCTCCCCATCAAGGGGAGGGGCGCATGGGGTCAGGCCGCGAGCTTCAGCGTCTCGCCGGCGAACAGCCCGAGCGCCTCGCGCGCTTCGGCGAGCGCCGCTTCGGCGGCCTCCGGGCCATGAGCGAGCTTTTCGGCGCGGACGATGGTGACGTCGGTGATGCCGATGAAGCCGAGCATCGTGCGGATATGGGCCTCCTGGCTGTCCATCGCCGCCGCCGGGCCGTCGCTGTAGAAGCCGCCGCGGCTTTCGATCACGACCGCTCGCTTGCCCTTGAGCAGCCCCTCCGGGCCGTCGGAGGTGTAACGGAAGGTCACGCCGGCGCGCAGGACATGGTCGAACCAGGCCTTCAGGGTCGAGCTCATCCCGAAATTGTACATCGGCGAGGCGATCACCACGAGATCGGCCTCGGCGAGCTCGGCGACCAGCGTGTCGGACAGCGCCCGAGCCTCGCGCTCCGCCGCGCTCTCGGGCGTGCCCTTGATCGCGGCGACGGTCGCTTCGGTGAGATGCGGAACCGGCGCGGCGCCGACGTCGCGGCGGACGATCTCGATTGCCGGATGCGCCGCGGCGAGCTGGGCCGCATGCTCTTCGGCGAGCCGGCCGGATGCGGAAGCCGCGCCATTGGCGCTGCTGGTGACGATCAAAATCCTGTTCATGGTCCAGGCCCTTCCAAAGCTGTGCGAGGCCTGGATATGGCAATCGCCTGCGTTGCGGGAAGCCCGGAAACGCGTATTGCAGCGTTGCGAAATCAGCAACACCTGCCACCGGCGCGCAAGCCCGGCCTGGCCGACCCATGCGCGCCGGCGCGGCCGTTACGGGATCACCCTGCGGACCGGCACCCGCTCGGTATGCATGGTAGCGACCTGATTGGTGTTGCTCGGCGCGGCGGAATAGACCGCGACCACGTCCAGCTCGCGCCGGCTCTGGATCACCAGGAAGCCGGTGAACAGCGGCGGAACCGGAATGCTGGCCCCTGTCAGGCGGGTACGGATCCAGCGGCAGTCGAAGTCGAGCGCGTCGTCATAGCGCATCAGGATGTAGGGCTGGAACTGGGTCATTCCGGCCGCGCCCCCAATGGCCGCCAGCGTCACCTTGTGCGTGACGTATTGAGGCGGCCCCGGATTGTGCACGTTGATCGCCGTGAGATAATTGCCGGGAACGGTCATCAGCGTCCCGCCCAGGGGCCCGCCACTGGTCCCGCAGACGAACTTGACCGCATATTCCAGCGGCTGGACCGGCGCGGTCGGCGGCCCGGCAGGGAGCGCGGGCGGCGGCGGCGGCATAGGCGTCTCCGGTTGGGCGGAGGCGGCGGACATTGGCAGCGTCGGCAGGACCATGGCGGCGAGCGCGATCAGGCTGCGTATTTTCGTCATCGGACTTTCCTTTTTCGCGAGGAGCAGGACGAGCCGAAGCGCAATGCGACGCTCGGCTCGCCTGTCCTACGGCCGCGGCACGGCCGCCACGCGTGACGTGGGTCACGCGGGAAGGGGCTGGGGAAAGGGCGGCGCCGTCAGCGGCGGCGCACCGGCACCCGCTCGGTATGGATGCTGGTCACCGCGCCGGTGCGCGAGGGCGCGGCGGAATAGACCGCGACCACATCGAGCTCGGTCTGGCTCTGGATCACGTAGAAGCCGGTGAAGAACGGCCCGTGCGCGATGCCGGCCGCGGTCAGCAGCCGGTCGATCTGCGGGCAGTCGATCTCGACGGCTTCATCGTAGCCGATCCGGAACGGCGAGGTGATCGGGCTGGGTCGGGTCGGCCGGCCCGGCTCGGCCAGGGCGACCTTGTGCACCAGCGGCGCCGCGTCGCTGAACGGATTGTGGATGTTGATCGCGGTGAAATAGGTGCCGGCCGCGGCGGCGGGGCTCAGCGGACGGGCGTTGGTCCCGCAGACGAACTTGACCGCATATTCGAGCCGGCCGCCCGACTGGGCGGCGGCGGGCGGCGCCGTCGCCGTCGCCGCCAGCACCGCGCCCGCCAATAGTGTCAGCTTCTTCATGGTCGTGTCCTCCCCAAATGCGACTCGCTGCACGCCGCGCGAAGACTACGCCGCGACCGGATAGCGGGCTATGATTGATTCCGGCATTCGGCCCGGCCTAGAGTTGCGGGATATGGAACACGCCTCCCCCGACCTCGTCGACGTGCTCGCCTTCGTGCGGGTGGTCGAGACCGGCTCGTTCGCCCGCGCGGCGGAGCGGATGGGGCTGTCGAAGCCGGTGCTGTCGCGCCGCGTCGCCCGGCTCGAGGAGCGGCTCGGCGCGCGGCTGCTGACCCGCACCGCGCGTGGCGCCCAGCCGACCGGAGTCGGCCAGGCCTATTACGAGCGCGCCGCCGCGATCCTCGCCGATCTCGAGGCCGCGCAGGAGGTGGTCGCCGAGGCGGTGACCCAGATCGCCGGCCCGATCCGCCTCACCGCGCCGGTCTCGTTCGGGCTCGCCTATCTGGCCCCGGCCTTCGCCGATTTCGCCGCGGCCCACCCCGGGATCGAGCTCGACATCGAGCTCGACGACAAGACGGTCGACCTGGTGGGCGGCGGCTACGACCTCGGGGTCCGGATCGGCAGGCTGGCCGATTCCTCGCTGCTCGCCCGCCGCATCGCCCCGGTCCGCCGGGCGGTGATCGCCAGCCCGGCCTATCTCGACGCCCGCGGCCGCCCGCGGCGCCCGGCCGACCTCGCCGGCCACGCCGCGCTGACCTACCGCAATGAGGCGTGGCGCTTCCGCGTCGGCGACCGCTGGGAAACGCCCCGGCTCGACATCGGCCTGCGCGCCAACAATGGCGAGATGCTGCGCACCGCGGCCGAGGCCGGGCTCGGCATCGCCATGCTGCCGAGCTTCATCGCCGCGCCCGCGATCGAGGCCGGCACGGTCGAGGTGCTGCTGCGCGACTATCCGCTCGACGAGGGCGCGCTGCACGCGGTGATGCCGCCCGGCCGCGCGGTCACCGCCCGCGTCCGCGCTTTGGTCGATTTCCTCGTCCAGCGCTTCGGCCCCGAGCCGGCCTGGGACCCGTGCTGGATGGCTGGACGCGAAGCGGCGACGCGCTAAGAAGCGGCAACTCCATCGCGAAGGACGCCGCCCTTGAAGCTTCATCTCCCGCTCGCCGCCCTCCTGCTCGCCACCGCGAGCATTGCCATCGCCCAGCAAGCCGCGCCGCCCGCCCCGGCCGCTGCGACCGCTGAAACCGAGGACGCCCGTCTCAACCAATTCCTCGACGCCGCCTTCGACCAGCAGGCTGCGCTCAACCCGCAGCTGCTCACCAGCCTCGGCAGCCGCGACCAGTACGACCGGCTCAACGATTTCACCGACGCCCATCGCGCGCGGGTGCTCGCGCTCGAGGAGCGCCAGCTCGCCGATCTGCGCCGCCGGTTCGATCCGGCGCGGCTGTCGCCGGCCGGGCGGCTCTCCTTCCGGCTGTTCGTCGAGGAGGTGGAGGACGACCGCGCCGCCTTCCGCTGGCGCTGGCACGGCTTCCCGGCGACCAACAACGGCAGCCCGATGGGGTCGATCCCGGTGTTCCTGATCAACAACCACCGGATCGACAGCGTCGCCGACGCGGAGGCCTATGTCGCCCGCCTTCGCGAGGTCGAGCGGGTGATGGGAGAGATCGGCGCCAACATGCGCCGCCAGGCGGAGAACGGCATCGTGCCGCCGGCGTTCAACTTCGCGCCGGTGCGCGACGACGGCCGCCGCATCCTCGCGGGCGCGCCGTTCGCCGAGGGGCCGGACACGCCGCTCTTCGCCGACTTCAAGGCCAAGGTCGGCCGGCTGCAGGTCCCCCAGGCCGAGAAGGACCGGCTGATCGCGGCCGCGCGCGACGCGCTGACCGGCCCGTTCCGCCGCGGCTATGACGGGATGCTCGCCACGCTCGACGCGATCGAGCCGCGCGCCCGCGGCAACAACGGCGCCTGGAGCCTGCCCGACGGCGCCGCCTTCTACGCCCACCGCCTGCGCCAATCGACCACCACCGAGCTCGGCGCGGAGCAGATCCACCGGACCGGGCTCGAGCAGGTCGCGCGCATCCACCGCGAGATGGAGCGGATCAAGGCCCAGGTCGGCTTTGCCGGCACGCTCCAGCAATTCTTCGTCCACATCAACGAGGGCCAGGAGTTCAAATATCCGAACACCGACGAGGGCCGGCAGCGCTACCTCGCCGACGCCCGCGCCTTCATCGCCCAGGTGATGGAAGCGGCGCCGCGCTGGTTCCGGCGGCTGCCGCGGGCGCCGCTCGAGGTGCGCGCGGTCGAGGCGTTCCGGCAGGAGACCGCGGCGGTCGCCTTCTACAACCGGCCCTCGCCCGACGGCTCGCGGCCCGGCATCTATTACGTCAACCTCGCCGATATGAACCAGGTGCTGCGGCCGCAGACCGAGGCGATCTCCTATCACGAGGGGGCGCCCGGCCACCATTTCCAGATCGCGCTGGCGCAGGAGCTTCCGGACGTGCCCAAGTTCCGCCGCTTCGGCGGCTACGGCGCCTATGCCGAAGGCTGGGGCCTCTATGCGGAAGGGCTGGGCAAGGAGATGGGCTTCTACCGCGAGCCGATCAGCGAGTTCGGCATGCTTTCGACCCAGCTCTGGCGGGCGATCCGCCTCGTCGTCGACACCGGCATCCACCACCATCGCTGGACCCGCGAACGGGCGATCGACTATTTCATGGCCAACGGGCTCCTCTCCCGCCGCGACGCGGCCAAGGAGGTCGAGCGCTATTTCAACAATCCCGGCCAGGCGACCAGCTACATGATCGGGCAGCTGAAGATATTGCAGCTGCGCGACCGCGCCCGGCGAGTGCTGGGGAACCGCTTCGACATCCGCGACTTCCACGCCGTGGTGCTGGAGAACGGCTCGGTGCCGCTGGATGTGCTGGAAGAGCTGGTCGACGCCTGGATCGCATCGAGAAGGACCGCAGCATAATGGCCGACGACACGCCCCCGCCTCCCGACCGCCTGTCCAACAATCCCAGAAGCCCGCATTTCGACATGGAGGCGCTGCGCCGCGGCGTCGGCATCCGCTTCAAGGGCCGCGAGCGCGAGGACGTCGAGGAATATTGCGCGTCCGAAGGCTGGATCCGCGTCCAGGCCGGCAAGGCCGTCGACCGCCACGGCCTGCCGGTCACGGTCAGGCTCAACGGCGAGGTCGAGACCTGGTGGCGCGAGGAGGCGGGCGAAGGGTGATCCGCAGCGAGGCCGACGTCCTGGTCTCCGAGCGGGCGGGCCCGCCGCCCAGCCGCCGCGTCTTCCTGCACGGCTGACTCAGCCGCGGCGCCATGGCTCGAGCACCTCGTAGACCGGGGCCGCGGTCGGCGTGCTCCGTTCCGCGCGGAGCAATTGCCGGCGCTTGAGGTGGCGGATCGCGGCCTGCACCGCCGATTTGCTGAGGCCGGTGCGGGTGGCGATGGTCTGCAGGCTGGCGCCGAGCCGCTCGCGGCCCTCGCCGCGGCTCAGCCGCCACAGCCACAGATAGACGAGATAGGCGGAGGGCGCGCGGTCGTGGCCGACCAGGTCGCGCATCAGCACGTCGGTGAGATAGGCCGGGAGCCGGACCTCCGCTGTCATGCTTGGCACTATAGTGTTTAACACACCCCTTGTCGCCCCGGGGCGGGCACGCCTTATCGGCGCGGAGGAGGGCCACGATGATCACCCATGTCAAATTCGTCAGCATCCCGACCGGCGACCAGGACCGGGCGCTGAAATTCTGGACCGAGCAAGTCGGCTTCACCCTGGTCACCGATCAGCCGTTCAGCGACGCCCAGCGCTGGATCGAGCTGGCCGTGGCCGACAGCGACACCCGCTTCGTGCTGTTCACGCCCGATGGCCAGGAGGAGCGGATCGGCAGCTTCTTCAACGGCGCGCTTGCCTGCGACGATGTCGAGGCTACCTACCGGCAGCTGAGCGGGCGCGGCGTCGGCTTCGAGTCCGAGCCGAAAAAGGAGCATTGGGGCACCTTCGCCACCTTCCGCGACCCCGACGGCAACCGGTTCGTGCTGAGCTCGCGCTAGGTCGCGCCGGATAGGGCACCCGTCCGGGCCGCGCGCGTTGCAGCGGCGTGAAGATCGCCACCTTCAACGTCAACGGGATCAACGGCCGGCTGCCGGTGCTGCTCGACTGGCTCGCCGAAGCGGCGCCGGACGTCGCCTGCCTGCAGGAATTGAAGGCGCCCGACGAGAGGTTCCCGGAGAGCGCGATCGGCAAGGCCGGCTACGGCGCGATCTGGCATGGCCAGAGCCGCTGGAACGGCGTCGCCATCCTCGCCCGCGGCCACGCGCCGGAGGAGACCCATCGCGGGCTGCCCGGCGATCCGGAGGATGTGCACAGCCGCTATCTCGAAGCGGCGGTGAACGGTGTGCTGGTGGGCTGTCTCTACCTCCCCAACGGCAATCCCGTCGCAAGCCCGAAATTCCAGTACAAGCTCGGCTGGATGGAGCGCTTCATGGCGCGCGCGAGGACGCTGGTGAAGCTGGATTGCCCGGTCGTCCTCGCCGGCGACTACAACATCATTCCGACCGACAGGGACGTCTACAAGCCCGAGCGCTGGCTGGACGACGCGCTGTTCCAGCCCGAGCCGCGCGCCCAATATGTGCGGCTGCTCAGGCAGGGCTGGACCGACGCGATCCGCAAGCTCCACCCCGACGAGACGATCTTCACCTTCTGGGACTATTGGCGCCACGCCTTCGCCCGCAACGCCGGCATCCGCATCGACCATCTGCTGCTCAATCCCGTCGCGGCGAAGCGGCTGGACGCGGCCGCCGTCGACACCTGGGTCCGCGCCCGCGAGAAAGCGAGCGATCACGCGCCGACCTGGGTGACGCTGAACAGTTGACAGCGGCCCGAACAGGCGCGGGCCACCAGACTAATCGTCGCCAGACCGGTCCAATGGACTTCTAGCGATCTTAGGATATACTTGGCCCGTGGCCGAGTCGACATCGCCGCATCCGGCCTTTTACTCTCGCAAAGGGAGAAAGTGGGATGGCACGCAAGGTTCGCCTCTTTTCGATCGCTTCGGTGCAGCTCGCCATCCTGGAGAGCAAGCCGCCCAAATTGGCGGTGACCGTTCATGGCTACGCGGTCAGCAGCGGCTGGACCGATCCGGAACTCGTCCCGCTCGAGAAGACGCTCTCCGCTGACGGCATCCTCGATCTGGATTTCGTCGCCACCCCGCCCGATTCGGTCTCGCTGCCCATGCTGACCCCGGCGACGGCGGAAACCGTGTGGACAGACAATGTCGACCGCCTGGTCGGGGTCCGGGTCGTGTCCCGGTCCGGCGAGGTGATCGAGCTGCTGCCTTCCGCCGCGGCCCAGACGACCACCCAGCCGGCGGCCGAGGAGACCACCCAGATCGCCGGCGAAGGGCCGCACCCCCATTGGGCCGCCGCCGCCGCCCGCGCGACCACCCTGGCGGTCGGCGAGGAAACCGGCTTCACCACCTCCCCGACGTCCGAGGAGGGCACCAACACCACCCCGAGGATGGAGGTGGTGTTCGTCGATCCGCACGGCCCCTTCGGGACCGAGCGCGCCCCGGCGACGACGATGGTCGTCGGCGAGGAGGGCCCGCCGCCCCTCTCGACCATGGCGACCGGCGAGGAGACGGTGTTCAAGACGTTCGAGATCGGCGAGGAATCGCACCCCACCGATCCGCGCCCGTTTCTGGAAAAGCCCCCACAGGGAGAGGTCGCCTCGGCGCCCGAGTTGGAAGACCCGCCGCAGCCGCCGATGACGACGGCGCCGCGGTTCGAGGAGGTCGTCGACCCCAAACTGCCGCGCGGCGAAGTGCTTTCGGCGCCCGAGCTCGAAGGGATGGCGACCACCGTCCCGCAATGGGAAGAGATGGTGAGCTACGTCCACTTCCGCGCCGAGAACCAGTGGCCGACCGAGCGGCTCACCACCCTCGTCGTCGGCGAGGAGACGGTGGGCACGCGGCCCTGGGGCGAGACCAACCCGCGCTGGGACAATCCCAAGCTTCCCAGGGGCGAGACCAGCCCGCACTCCGACGATCCGAAGCCGGCCTTTGGCGAGACCTGGTTCGATCCGCAGGACATGAACCCGCTCGGCCGCCGCTGATTCCGTGGCGGAGGGCAATGTCGCCGACCTGCTGATCGCCTGCGGGTCGGCCGACCCCAATGTCGAGCCGCTGGTGCGGGCGGCCGAGCGCGCCGGCCGCTCGCTGCTGCGGCTCGTCCCCGACGCCGCCGGAGAGCCCGCCTTCAGCTGGGACGTCGCGGCCAACCGGCTGTTCATCGACGGGCGCGAGGCCGACGCCCGCGGCGCCTTCCTGCGCTACGACGTCTTCACCCCCCAGCCCGAGCCGCGCGGCCTCGACCGCAACGGCGGCTGGTATGCCGCCGCCTCGGGCTGGGCGCTGAGCCGGCCCGGGATGAAGCTGCTGAACCGCGCGATGAACAGCGCCGCCAACCAGAAGCCCTACATGCTGCGTCTCGCCCGCGACTGCGGCTTGGCGACCGCGCCGACCCTCGTCAGCAACGTCGAGGCCGATTTGCGCGCCTTCCCCGAGCCCGCGGTGGCCAAGCCGGTGGCCGGCGGCGGCTATGTCCGCCCGCTCGCCGCCGCCCTCGACGACGCCGGCTGGAAGGACGGCCGCAGCCCGATCCCGGCGATCGTCCAGCAGCGGCTCGATTATCCGGAATATCGCATCTACCTCGCCGACGCGCGCTTCCACCTGTTCGAGATCCACTCCAACCTGCTCGACTACCGGCCGGGGCGGACGACCAGCCTGGTCTATCGCGGCGAACAGCTGCCCTGGCCCGGCGTCGCGGAGGCGCTGATCAGGCTGACCGCCGCCGTCGGCATCGACTTTTGCGCCTGCGACTTCAAGTCCGCGGCGGGCGCCGAGGCACCGTTCTTCCTCGAGCTCAACAGCGGGCCGATGTTCGCCGCCTATGATCTGGTCGCGGACGGCCGGCTTGCCGACGCCATCGTCGCCGCGCTCACCGCCGATTGAATGGAATGGTGCCAGAAGGGGACTCGAACCTCCGCGCCCGGAGAACCCTAGGCCTGCGGCGGCGGCAGCTTCAGCAGGAAATCGGGGTTGCCGTAGAACACGTAGTCGGCCCAGTCGCGCGAGCGGCCTTCCCGCACCGCCTCGCGGCCCATGCGCAGCGCGGTGTCGAGCGAGGCGCCCTTCAGCAGGACGCCGTAAAAGGCGATCGCGAACTGCTCCGCCGCGGCGTCCCCGACCGGCCAGTAGGTGCCCATGAAATTGGCGATCCCGCCGCGCAGCAGCGCTTCGGCGAAGCCGATGCCGCGGCGGACGATTTCCGAACGGTCGGTCCGCTTGGCGACCTTGCCGCCGCGCACCCGCGCCGCCTCGCAGGCGTTGAAGAACATCAGGCTCGGCAGGTTGCCGACCGTCGCCAGGTCCTCGCCGGACAGCACTTCCTTGCCGGCGCAGAGCAGGCCGCTGCGGCTGCGCTGGTGCGGGTCGAAGAAGGCGTGGCCGGCATAATGGACGACGTCATAGTCGCCGGAGCCGAAGCAGGCCATCAGCTCGCTCTTGCGGGCTTCGTCGCCGGCCAGCGTGCGCAGCCGCACGCCGGCGCCGAGATCGTCGGCCAGCTTCTTGATCCGCGCGCCTTCCAGCTCGGCGCCGTCCAGATCGCCGGTCGGGTTCACGATCAGGAGGATGCTGAGGACGGCGTTCTGCTGCCGCGATTCGAGCCATTTGGCGACCGAGAGGTTGGACGCCTCGTAGCGATGGCTGAGCCCGCCGCGCAGCGCCGGGAAGCCGTCGCCGACCTTCACCGCCTCCCAGGGAATGCGCGATGCGCCGGCATCGTGGACGACGACCAGATGCTTGTCCTGGAAATGCGCCAGCGCCTGGCGGACGTTGGGGTGGAGCACGAGCGCGGCCAGCCGCTCGCCGAACGCATCGAACTGCGCCTCGCCCATCCGCCCGATCGCGGCGAGGTTCCTGAGATGGGCGTCGAGCGCGCCCTCCGGCTGCTCGGGCGGCTGCTCGCCGCTGTGGATGGCGGCCTTGTCGCCGCTGGTCAGCAGCGAGGCGATCAGCGGCGGGCGCTCGCTCGGGTCGGCCTCGCTCTCGGCGGCTTCCCGCACGATCAGGTAGACGCGCTCGGTCGCCGGCGGCCCCGCCCGCGCCGGAACCGCGTAGCGCTCGACCAGCTTGCGGTCGCGGAAGATGACGTCGACCGCGTCGAACAGCGGCGTGCACGACAGGCTGAACAAGGTCTCGCGGATGAAGGCGAAGCGCTCCGGGTTGTACTCGACGATGGTGATGCCGCGGAAGCGGTGCTCGCCGTCCACGTCCTGCAGGCCGCGCAGCAGCCCCATCATCAGGTGCCGCAGGCTCTCGGCGGTGAGCGGGAAGGAGCCGCCGCCGAACGGCACCATCGCGAAATCGTCCACCCGCGCCGCGGCGAAGGTGCGGATCAGATTCTCGCCGACGATCTCGAGCGTGTCGTCGGAAAAGGAATCGAACGATCCCAGCCCGACGAAGCCGACCGCCTGCGCCCTCAGCGGGTGCGACCCGGTCGGCAGGATCGAGACCTCGCCGACATTGGCGCCGAACATGCGCCGCGCGACGAGATCCGAGATCGCGCCGTTCATGCAGGCGTCGAGCGCCTGCGCGGCGCCGCCGGGCGCGACCGTCTTGAACAGCCCGACGACATAGCATTGGGCGTCGGCATCGACGATGCTGCCCTGGGCGAGCGTGATCTCGAGCCGCCGCGTCCGGCCGCGGCCGACCACCACCATGTCCGAAACGTCGCCGAACGGGCGCGCGGGGCTGGCCGGAGCCTGCGCGCCGCCGCCGGGCGCGGCGACGGCGGCGGCCGGCTCGTTCACCTCCTCGGGGGCGGCGACCTCGGCCAGCAGGAAGCGTTGCTCGCGCACGCTCGGCAGGCGCCCGCGGGCCTCCTCGGCGACCGGCGGCTTGAGCTCGGACTCGGGCACCGCCCGCTCGACCGGCTGGCGGCCGGCCGGCGGCGTCTCCGGCAGCTCGCCGGTCCGGCCGGTGGCGAGGATCGAGGGCAGCGCGCGCTGGACCTGGCCGATGCCGGCCAGGAAGCCGTGCCTGCCCTTGACATAATAGGTCTGGTCGGCGCCGGGGAGGAGCGCGCAGCGCAGCGGGACGGTGCCGTCGCCCTCGTGCGACAAGGTGTAGACGAACTCGCCGCCGTCATCTCCGCGGCGGGCGTCCACCACCGTCTCCTGGTCGACCCCGGCGATCACGATGATCTCGGTGCCGGGCCGGCTCGTCGGCAGCGATTCCTGCACCGTCCTCGCGGCCGTGAGGCTCCGGGCGGAGGGCAGGAGCCCGGCCGTCGGCCAGTGGTCGAGATCGAACAGGTCGCTCGCCCCCGCCGACCCGGGGGTGGGAATCATTTCCAGCAGGCCGGGGAAGGCGCCGAAGATGGCGGCGAGCTGATCGAGGCTGTGGCGCACGTCGAGCCGCGCGAACCGGCGGATCAGGCCGTGGGTGCCGCGCACCGCCAGCACCGGCGCGAACGAGCCGAAATTCGGCGCGCCGATCAGCACCAGCCGGCCGATGTCGGGGTCGTGCGCGAAGCTCGCGCGGGCAACCAGCCCGCCCATGCTGTGCGCGACCAGGTGGACCTTCTTGCCTTCCTTGCGGATGCGGTCGGCGAGCTCGCGGCCGAGCGTCTTCAGGCTCCGGCGCCAGTCATAGGGAGCGAAGTCGGCATCGTAGCCGGCGATCCGGAGCCGCAGCTTCAGGCCGAGATAGACGAACAGGAACACGCCGACCGCTTGGATGCGGCGATCGCCTTCCGGCAGCGCCAGCTCGGCGAGCCGCCCCTGGGCGACGTCGACCGGGTCGAACCAGATGATGTCGGGGGGCAGCAGGCCGCGCCGGGCGCCGAGCCGCGAGCCCATCAGCCCGGGCAGGATCAGCACCCGGTCGCCGCCGCGGACCGAGCGCCGTTCCGCCGCCTGCGTGAGGCGGCGCAGCTCCTGATACTGGGCCGTGCCGAAAAGATCCTCGAGGATGCCCGAATTCTCGCCGGTGAGCAGGCTCCGCTCGATTTCCTCGTCCGACAGGCCGTGGCCGCTGACCGCGACCTCCTCGAGGGAACGAACGCTTTGCGGCCCGGCCGGCCGGCCCCTGGATTTCCTCGCCATCGCGCTTGTTCCCCGAGTCGACGCTCCGGCCGGGAACTATCCTAGGAAACGCGGAGGTGGGCAAGAACTCATGAAGTCGTTCCCGGCGCCATTATTATGACGCCGCCGCTCGGCAGTCCGAAACGGTGCGTGGGAAGAAATGGTGCCCAGAAGAGGACTCGAACCTCCACGCCCTTGCGAGCGCCAGCACCTGAAGCTGGTGCGTCTACCAATTCCGCCATCTGGGCCCAGAGAACAAACAACAGGTAGGCCGCGCGAGTTAGGGACGCCGCGCGCGCTTGTCAACGCGGCTGGCCTCGGGGTCCGCTCGTCGCCAGGACCGGTTCCAGTTGCGCCTCGTAGTCGCGCCATCGGCCCGGCCTCGGGGCGGGGCGCACGGCCGCCGCGGCCGGCACGGCGAGGGTGAGGAAAGCGGCGATCGCCTTCGCCTCGCCTCCCGGATCCGCCGCCGCCGCTGCGGGCGAGGTCTCGTGCATGAACAGGCCGAACGCGGTCCGGCTCGCCTCGACCAGCGCCGCCGTCGCCGCGTGAAGCTCGGCGCAGCCCTCCAGCGTCAGCATCTGCCAGGCCGGCGCGCTCATCCGGAAACGCGCGGCATAGGCCGCCAGCACCTCGTCGCGCGCGTCGCCCCGGGCGATGAGGATGCGTGCGTCGGGGAAGAGCCGGGCGATCAGCGGCAGCTTGAACAGGTTGAGCGGATTGCAGTCGACGAACAGCCGTCCGGCGGGATCGACGCCCTCGTCGCCGACCCGGCGCCAATAGGCATGGCGGGCGGGCTCCACCGCATCGTCGTCGGCTCCGAGGAAGGCGGCGAACGTCTCCTCGTCCGCCATCCAGTCGCGCGCGGCGTCGATCAGCGCCTCGCATCCTTCCAGGACGAGGGGGTCGGCGAGCAGGCCGGCGAGCGCCTCGGCGCCCGTGCCCGGAAAGCCGAGCAGGAAGACATGGCGCGCGGCGGGGCTGCGTCCGCCCTGGCCGAACGCGGCGGGGATGCGCCGCCCGTCGAGCGCTGCGGCGAGCCTGCGCACCAAAGCGAGCGTGCCGGGGCGGCCTTCGAGGGCGGCGCGATAGTGGCTCCGCTGCAGCTCGTTGCCCTCGCGCCAGGCGGCGAAGGCCTCGGCGAAGCGGCCTTCGCCGTCGAGCGCGTCGCCGAGCAGGCCCCAGCCGGCGGCGCGGTCGAGCGGCGCGGCGCGCGCGTCGCCGAGCAGCGGCCGCAGCCCGGCCTCGGCCGCTGCGTGCCGTCCTTGCGCGACGTCGGCGCCGGCGCGGGTCAGCACCGCTCCCGGAAAGCCGGGTTCGCGGGCGAGCACCGCGTCCGCCAGCCGGCCCGCCTCTTCGGCCTCGCCCCGCGCCAGCGTGGATGCCGCGAGCCCGTTCAGCGCGACCAGATTGGCGGGGTCGCGCGCGAGCGCCGCCTCGAAATCGCGGCGCGCATCCGCATCGAAGCCCAGGGCGCTCGAGGCCATGCCGCGATTGGCGAGCGCGGGGACGAAGGCGGGGTCGAGCGTCAGCGCCTCGTGAAACGCCGCCGCGGCGTCCTCGAACAGCTCGCTGCGGAGCAAGGCGAGGCCGAGCTGGTTGGCGATCCCCGCGGCCTCGGGCGCGGCGGCCCGGGCGCGGCGCAGCAGCGCCAGCGCCTCGTCGGGCCGCCCCGCTTGCTCGCGCCGCCCGGCGACGAGGCTCAGCACCATGACATGATCGATGCCGTCGCCGAGCGCGTCCTCGGCCAGCTTGCCCGCATAAGCGAGGTCGCCCCCGGTCAGCGCGTCATGGATGGCGCGCAGCCGCGCCCGGTCCGTGTCCGCATCGCGGACCGCGCCGCTCGACCCGCCATTGCCGTTCGTCATCGCGCGGCCTTGCGGTCGGCGCCGAGGCTTGTCAACGCGCGCCGCCGGCTGCATGGGGGCGGCCATGACGGTCAAGACCGAGCGGCTCATCACCCTGTTCGGCGGCGGCGGCTTCGTCGGCCGCTATGTCGCCCAGGCCCTGTTCAAGGCCGGGGCGCGGGTCCGCATCGCGCAGCGCAGGCCGAAGCGCGCCTTTTCCCTGAAGCCGCTGTGCGGCCTCGGCCAGATCCAGTTCCTCCGCGTCGACCTGGCCGATGCGGAGCGGGTCGCCGCCGCGGTCGCCGGGGCCGACGCCGTGGTCAATCTGGTCGGCATCCTCAAGGGCGATTTCCGCAGGGTTCACGTCGAGGGCGCCCGCCGCATCGCGGAGGCCGCCGCCGCTGCCGGGGTGCCCGCTTTGGTCCACATCTCGGCGATCGGCGCGGATCCCGAAGCCGAGAGCGCCTACGGCGCCTCCAAGGGCGAAGGCGAGCTCGCCGTGCGCGCCGCCTTTCCCGGCGCCACCATCGTCCGCCCGTCGATCGCGTTCGGGCAGGAGGACGATTTCGTCAACAAGTTCGCCCGCATGGCGCAGCTGCTGCCGGTGCTGCCGGTGCTCCGCCCGGGCTGGAAGCTGCAGCCGGTCCACGTGGCCGATCTCGGCAAGGCGATCGCGCAGGCGGCGCTCGACCCGGCGCCGCATGTGGCCAAGACCTACGAGCTTGCCGGGCCGCAGGTGCTGACCATGGCCGAGCTCAACCGCTGGGTGTGCGAGACCACCGGCCGCCGCCGCGCGCTCCTCGAAATCCCCGATCCGGTCGGCCGCGCGATGGTGCGGCTCACCGGCTGGCTGCCCGGCGCGCCGATCAGCTGGGACCAGTGGCTGATGATGGCGCGGGACAATGTCGCGCAGGGCCCCGGCTTCGACGCCTTCGGCCTCCGTCCCGCCCCGCTCGCCGCGGTCGCCGAGGGCTGGCTCACCCTCTACCGCAGGCACGGCCGCTTCGCGAGGGCGCCGGCCGGCTGAGCGGCCGCGAGGCCGGCCTATTCCCGCTGCGCCAGCACCAGCCGCCGGGCGAAATGCGCCTCGATCGCGCGGCGCATGCCTTCGGCGATCTGGCCGCGGCCCTGCTCCGAGCTGATGTAGCGGGCGTCGACCGCATTGGTGAGGTAGCCGGATTCGAACAGGATCGAGGGGATGTCGGGCGCCTTCAGCACGACGAAGGCGGCGAAGCGATGCCAGTTCGGCCGGAACGGGAACACGCCGGCGCCCTCGCGGTGGAGCAAAGCGGCGAAATCGGCCGAGACGTTCATGCTCTCGCGCTGGGCGAGGTCGATCAGAATGACGTTGACGCCGGGATCGTCGCTGAGACGGGCGCCGGCGATCCGGCCGGCGGCATTCTCGCGGCTGGCGAGCAGCGCCGCCTCGCGGTCGGAGGCGACTTCGGAGAGGGTGTAGATGGTCGCGCCGTGGGCGGCGTCGTTGGCGGGGGCGGCGTCGGCGTGGATCGAGATGAACAGGTCCGCGTCGAGCCGGCGCGCGATCTGGTAGCGCTGCTCGAGCTCCAGATAGCGGTCGTCCTCGCGGGTCATCGCGACCCGGACCCGGCCGGTGGCGGCGAGCGCGTCGCGCATGGCAAGCCCGAGCGCGAGCGTGACCGCTTTCTCCGGGCTGGCGATATGCGGCGATGCGGCGCCGCCGTCGCGGCCGCCATGGCCGGGGTCGATCACCACCAGCGGCGGGTTGCTCCCGCGCGCCCGCGTCACCCCGGGCAGCGGGCCGCGTTCGTCGGCTTCGAGCGGGTCCAGCGGGATGGTGACGCCCTCGCCGCCGCCGGGCCCGGCCGGGCCGCCGCCGGGGAGCAGGCCCCCGAAAATCGCGATCAGCAGGGCGAACAGCCATTCCATGCGCGCATTCTGCCGTGCCCGGAGGGAAGCGGTCCAGCAAAATTCTCCTGGCCGGACCGTGTTGTGGTTGCCGCTCGTCACACGGGATGCTAGCTGCACTGGGTCGCGTCCTTCGTGACGCGATTGGAATTCGCCGGCCCGATCCGGGCCGGCAAACCAGGTTGACGCTGTATGTGGCATTTCTCCCCCAGGCTGACGCGCCGCCATTCCGGCGACGGCGTGCCCGGAGGGATTCGGCCGGCAATCGCGACCGGCCTGCCGCAGGCAGCAGACGCAACGCTTAATCTTGCAACCCGGACATTGGACGCGCGGCCCGAATCCGCCGCGCGGCCGTCCATATTCGAGCGCGCGCATTTTCCGGCGAGGAGGATCCGCGCGTGGAGTGAATTGAATGACAATGCGCATGCTGATCGACGCGCGCCACCAGGAGGAGACCCGGGTGGCCGTGATCAAGGGAAACCGGATCGAGGAATTTGATTTCGAGTCCGCCGAGCACAAGCAGCTCAAGGGAAACATCTATCTAGCCAAGGTCACGCGGGTCGAGCCGTCGCTGCAGGCGGCGTTCGTCGACTATGGCGGCAACCGCCACGGCTTCCTGGCCTTCTCCGAGATCCATCCCGATTATTACCAGATCCCCAAGGAGGATCGCGAGGCGCTGCTCCGCGAGGAGGCCGAGCACGCCGCCGAGGAAGAGCGGCTGCGCGCCGCCGAGGAGGATGAGGGCGACCATCGGGGCAGCGTCGTCGAGGTCGACGACGAGCCGATGTCGGCCGAGCCGGTCGAGGCGGGGCCCGAGCCCGACGGCGACGACGAGGCCGAGCCGGCGCCCGCCGAGGACGCGGAGGGCGCGTCGGAGGAGAGCGCCGCCGAGACGCTGCGGCGCAAGCGGCAGAACCTGCGCCGCCGCTACAAGATCCAGGACGTGATCCGCCGCCGCCAGGTGCTGCTGGTCCAGGTCGTCAAGGAGGAGCGCGGCAACAAGGGCGCCGCGCTCACCACCTATCTCTCGCTCGCCGGCCGCTATTGCGTGCTGATGCCCAACACCAGCCATGGCGGCGGCATCAGCCGCAAGATCTCCAACGGCGCCGACCGCAAGCGGCTGAAGCAGATCATGGCCGATCTGAACCTGCCGAGCGTGATGGGCCTGATCGTGCGCACCGCCGGCCTGTCGCGCACCAAGACCGAGATCAAGCGCGACTTCGACTATCTCGCGCGCCTCTGGGACGAGGTGCGCGAGCGGACGCTGAAATCGGAGGCGCCGGCGCTGATCTACCAGGACAGCGACCTCGTCAAGCGCGCCATCCGCGACCTCTACAACCGCGACATCGACGAGGTGATCGTCGAGGGCGCCGACGGCTATCGCGACGCCCGGCAATATATGAAGCTGCTGATGCCCAGCCACGTGCGGCGGGTGAAGGACTATGTCGACCCGGTGCCGCTCTTCCAGCGCTACGGGGCCGAGGACCAGCTTTCCGCCATGTACCAGCCGCTCGTGCAGCTGAAGTCGGGCGGCTATGTGGTGATCAACCCGACCGAGGCTTTGGTGTCGATCGACATCAACTCCGGCCGCTCGACCCGCGAGCACAATATCGAGCAGACCGCCTATTCGACCAACATCGAGGCGGCGCACGAGATCGCCCGCCAGCTCAGGCTCCGGGACATGGCCGGGCTGATCGTGATCGACTTCATCGACATGGAATCGAACGGCCATATCCGCAAGGTCGAGAAGGCGATGAAGGAGGCGCTGAAGAACGACCGCGCCCGCATCCAGGTCGGCCGGATCAGCTCGTTCGGGCTGATGGAGATGAGCCGCCAGCGGCTGCGCACCGGCGTGCTCGAAGCCTCGACCCGGCCGTGCGCGCATTGCGAGGGCACCGGGCTGATGCGGACCGCCTCGTCAGCGGGCCTGTCGGCGCTGCGGATGCTCGAGGACGAGGCCGGCCGCGGCCGTGGCTCGCGCATCGTGCTGCGCGCCGGGCGGGAAGCGGCGATCTATCTCCTGAACAAGAAGCGCGCCGAGATCGGAGAGGTCGAGCGCGGCTACGGCGTTTCCGTCGAAGTGCTGATCGACGAGAGCTTCGAGGGCGCGCGCATGACCGTCGAATCGCACGGCCCGCCGCCCGCCGAGCGGCCGCGCATCGCCCGCGAGCCGGTCGAGGTCGAAGAGGAAGAGGACCTGATCGAGGACGAGGGCGAGGAAGAAGGCGCGGAGGACGAAGAGGAAGAGGCCGAGGAGCGGCCCCGCGAGGAGCGGGGCGAGCGCGACGAGCGGGGCGACGGGGGCCGCAAGCGCCGCCGCCGCCGCGGCCGTCGCGGCGGCCGCCGTCGCGAGCGCCCGGAAGGCGAGGAAGGCGAGGAGGGCGAGGAAGGCGAGCCGGCGGCAGACGAAGCCGCGGCCGAGCCGGAGGATGCGCCCGAGCCCGAGGCGGAAGCCCCCGAGGCCGCCCCCGAGCCGGCGAAGAAGTCCCGGCGCCGGCCGCGCGCCCGCAAGCGGGAGGAAGCGGCGGAGCCGGCCGAGGCCCCGGCCCCGGCCGAACCGGAGCCCGAGCCCGCCGAGCCTGAGCCGGCCGCGCCGGAAGCCGTCGTCGAGGCGGAAGCCGAAGCCCCGGCCAAGCCCAAGCGCGGCCGCCGCAAGAAGGCCGAGCCCGCCGCCGAGCCGGCGGCCGAGGTGGCCGCGCCGCCCGAAGCGGCCAACGACGCCGCGCCGCCCAAGCGCCGGCGCGGCAAGGCCGCCAAGCCGGTTGCGCCCGCGGAAGGTGCCGGCGAAGGCGGCGAGGACGACGAATCGTCGCCCCGGCGCGGCTGGTGGCAGCGGACCTTTGGACCCTGAGCGCGATCCGCGCTAAGCTTGCGCACCGCCCGGTTTCATCCGGGGTTCATGCGGTGGAAGGGAAAGTGGGCCGATGGCAGGATCCCAAATGAGGACGCGCCGCGCGGCGACCCTGCTGGCCCGGCTGCTGATGCTGCTCGCGGTGAGCTTCATGGCCGGCCTGCAGCCCGCCGCCGCGCAGCAGATCCTGCGCGACGCCGAGACCGAAGCGTTCCTGCGCGACGTGTCCCGGCCGCTGATCCTCGCGGCCGGGCTGCAGCCGGAAAACGTCCAGGTCGTGCTGCTGCACAATCGCGACATCAACGCCTTCGTCGCCGGCGGCCAGATCGTCTACATCCATTCCGGCCTGCTGACCGCCTCGGACAATGCCAACGAGCTGCAGGGGGTGATCGCCCACGAGCTCGGCCACGTCACCGGCGGCCACATCATCCGCATGAACGAAGGCGTGCAGCAGGCGACCGGCATCATGCTGCTGTCGCTGCTGCTCGGCGCGGCGGCGATGGCGGCCGGCGCCGGCGAGGCCGGCATGGCGGCGGTCGCGGCCGGCCAGCAGGCGGCGATGGGCCGCTTCCTCGCCTTCACCCGCATCCAGGAGAACAGCGCCGACCAGGCCGGCGCCGAATATCTCGCCCGCGCCGGGATCAGCGGCCGCGGCAGCCTCGCCTTCTTCGAGCGGCTGCAGAACATCGAGTTCCGGATGAACATCCCCCAGGAGGACAGCTACGCCCGCACCCACCCGCTGAACCGCGAGCGCATCGCCGTGCTCGAGAACCGCTACCGCAACGACCCCGCCTGGGACCGGCCGACCGATCCGGCGCTGGAGGCGCGTTTCCAGCGGGTGCGGGCCAAGCTCTCCGGCTATGTCGACGAGCCGCGCCAGGTGCTGACCCGCTATCCGGAGCGCGACCGCTCGGTCCCGGCCCGCTATGCGCGCGCCTACGCCTATCACCGCACCGCCCATCCCGAGCAGGCGACGGCGGAGGTGGACGCGCTGCTCGCGGCGGCGCCGCACGATCCCTATTTCCTCGAGCTGAAGGGTCAGGTCCTGCTGGAATCGGGCCGGCCGCACGAGGCGGTGACGGCGTTGCGCGAGGCGGTGGCCCGGGCTCCGGACCAGCCGCTGATCGGCGCCCTGCTCGGCCACGCCCTGATCTCGACAGAGGACCCGGCCAATTTCGAGGAGGCCAAGAGGGTGCTGCGGATCGTCGTCGGCCGCGACAATTCGAACCCCTTCGCCTGGTATCAGCTCGGCATCGTCTACGACCGCGAAGGCGACGAGGCGCGGGCCGCGCTGGCCACGGCCGAGCGCTACAACCTCACCGGCCAGCCGCAGCTCGCTTTGCCCAATGCCGAGCGCGCGCTGATGGGGATCCCGGTCGGCACGCCCGATTGGCTGCGCGCCCAGGACATCGCGATGGTCTCGCGCAGCGCCGTCCAGCAGCGCAACCGGCGGACCCCTTAGATGGCCGATTCGGGGGGGTGGAAGACCGGCGCGATCGCCGGCCTCGGCGGCCTGCTGATCGGCGCCGCCGCGGTCGGCGGCTATTACGGCTTCGCCGCGCCCGACCGCGCCCGCACCGAGGCGATCGTCCGCGACTATATCCTGAACCATGGCGAAATCCTGCCCGAGGCGATGGACCGGGTGGCGCAGCGCCGCGCCGCCACCGCGGTGGGCCGCCACCGCGCCGCGCTGGAGCGGCCGTTCCACAGCGCCTGGGCGGGCGCCGCCGACGGCGACGTCGTGCTGGTCGAGTTCTTCGATTATGCCTGCGCCTATTGCCGCGCCTCCAACCCCGACGTCGACCGGCTGCTGCGCGAGGACCCGCGCCTCAAGGTGGTGTGGCGCGAGCTGCCGGTGCTGGGGCCGGGCAGCGAAGCGGCCGCGCATGTCAGCATGGCGGCCGCGCGCCAGGGCCGCTTCCGCCAGTTCCACGAACGCATGTTCGCGCTCGGCCGGCCGACCGAGGCGGTGGTCGCGCAGGCGGTGCGCGACACCGGCGTCGCCGCCGCCGGGCCGACCGAGGAAAGCCGCGCGGAGCTCGCCCGCAATATCGAGCTGGCCCGCCAGATCGGCGTCGACGGCACCCCGACCTTCGTCGTCGGCAACCGCGTCCTCGACGGCGCCGTCGGCTACAAGGCCCTGCAGGACGCGATCGCCGCGGCCCGCGCGCGCTGACCTAGGGGACAGTCACTTTTCCGCACGGAAGCGTAGAACAGCCAGGGAGGGGCGGAAAAGTGACTGTCCCCATTCCTTCACCCCTTGAACCCCTGCGCCACGACATACCATTCGGACGAGCCCTTGCGGCTGGCCGGGGGCTTGGCGTGCTTGACGGTGGCGAAGCGGCGCTTGAGCTCGGCGACGAGCTGCGCATCGGCGCCGCCGGCGAGCACCTTGGCGACGAACGCGCCGCCGGGGCGGAGCACGTCGGCGGCGAAGTCGAGCGCCGCCTCGACCAGGCCCATGGTGCGCAGATGGTCGGTCTGCGGGTGGCCGACCGTGTTGGCGGCCATGTCGGAGAGGACCAGGTCGGCGGGGCCGCCCAGCGCCTGCTTGAGCCGCGCGGGCGCGGCCTCGTCCATGAAGTCCATCTCGAGGATCGTCGCGCCGTCGATCGGATCGGTGGGCAGGAGGTCGATGCCGACCACCGCCGCCTCGGGAAGCCGCCGGCGCACCACCTGTGCCCAGCCGCCCGGCGCGATGCCGAGATCGAGGACCCGCTTCGCCCCCTTCAGGAAGCCGAAGCGCTCGTCGAGCTCGATCAGCTTATAGGCGGCGCGCGAGCGATAGCCCTCTGCCCTGGCGCGGCGGACATAGGGATCGTTGAGCTGCCGCTCCAGCCAGCGCGTCGAGCCGATCTTGCGCCCGCGGGCGGTCTTGACGCGGGTTCTCAGGCCGCCCGACCCGGTCGGGCCGCGGCTCACAAGCGGTGCCCGTCGCGGGCCATGAGCGAGCGGAGGATGCCCTCGCGAATGCCGCGGTCGGCGACGCCCAGGGTCTCGGCCGGCCAGATGTCCATGATCGCCTCGAGGATCGCGCAGCCGGCGACGACCAGGTCGGCCCGCTCGTGGCCGATGCAGGGGAAGGTGGCGCGTTCGGCGTGGTCCATGCCCGACAGGGTCTCGGCGACGCCGCGCATCGCGCTGGCGGGCATCTTCAGCCCGTCGACGGCGCGGCGGTCGTAGCTCGGCAGGGCGAGGTAGACGCTCGCCAGCGTGGTGACGGTGCCCGACGTGCCCATCAGCCGGATGTCGTCCTTGCGCTCGGGCAACAGCGCGGTGAAGTGGCGGAAAGCGTGGCGGACGCGCTCGCGCATCCGGCTGTAGGCGGCGCGCCGCTCCTCGACATTGGCGAAGTCGCGCCCCTCGCTCTCGGTCAGCGAGACCACCCCCCAGGGCGCGCTCCACCAGCACTTGATCCGGGGCTCGCCGCCGTCGGTGTCGATCAGCACCAGCTCGGTCGAGCCGCCGCCTATGTCGAAGATCAAGGCCGGCCCGTCGCCGGGCTCGAGCAGGCGGTGGCAGCCGAGCATGGCCAGCCGCGCTTCCTCCTCCGGCGAGATGATCTCGAGACAGATGCCGGTCTCGCGCTTGACGCGCTCGACGAAATGGCGGCCGTTGACCGCGCGCCGGCAGGCCTCGGTGGCGACCGAGCGGGCGAGGCTGACGCGGCGGCGGCGCAATTTCTCGGCGCATACCGACAGGGCGGAGACCGCGCGGTCCATCGCGCCTTCGGAGAGCTTGCCCGAGGTCGCCATGCCCTCGCCCATGCGGACGACGCGCGAGAAGGCGTCGATCACGGTGAAGCCGTCCTCGGAAGGGCGGGCGACCAGAAGCCGGCAATTGTTGGTGCCGAGGTCGATCGCGCCATAGGTATGGCGCGGCGCCCAGCGCCGCGGCGTCATGCTTTGGGTGACGGCTTCAGCCGGCTCTGGGGCCGGCGCTTGCGGAGCCGAGGCGGCGTGCTGCGGCATCGGGCGGACTTCTCATTCTGTTTTCGTTTCGGACGACCGAAGCCGCCTTCTGACCTGACACCGTTGTACATGAGGGCGGGGGAGGCGGCAAGGACGGGCGCGGCGGAGCGTCCGCCGCCGTTCAGGGCACGGGCGCGGCGCTGCAGGCCGGATCCGGCGCGGCGCCCGTCCGGGCGAGCGCCTCGCAGAGCGCCGCGCGCACCTGCGCATCGCCGGGCGCGAGCCGCAGCGCTCGCCGGAAATCGGCGATCGCGCGGCGCTGGTTGCCGAGCTCGGCATGAGCGCGGCCGCGATTGAGATGGGCGTAAGCGAGGTTGGCGCTACTCAGCAGGTCGGATTCGATCAGCGTCGTGCAGCCGGCGATCCTGGCGTCGGCGGGATGGCGGCGCCCGCGCGTGTCGTTGCAGCTGTCGCTCCACCGCTCGCCGTGCTGCGCCGGCAAGGGCGCGGCCGGCAGGAGCGCGGCGGCGAGCGCGACGGCGCATCGGATCAAGGCGTGCATCGCATCCCTCCCGCGCGTCCCGCCTATCCCAGTCTGCGGGCCCAGCCAAGGCGCCTTGACCGCTCCCGCCGCCGCCCCTATCTCGCGGCCCTCGCGATTGCCCCGTCGTCTAACGGTAAGACTACGGACTCTGACTCCGTCTATCGAGGTTCGAATCCTCGCGGGGCATCCAATTTCCATTGAATTCGCTATCAGGGCGCGATGGACGCGCTCCTCGCCGAAATTCTGGCCGTCGCAGCGCCGCGCCGCGCCGAGGGCAGGGTCGCGACCTACATCCCGGCGCTGGCCCGGGTCGATCCGGCCAAGCTCGGCATCGCCGTCGCGGACAAGGAGGGCAGGGTGTGGGGCGCCGGGGATTGCGACGAGGCTTTCTCGGTCCAGTCGATCTCCAAGGTGTTCATGCTGGCGCTGGCCCTGGAGCGGGTCGGGCCGAAATTGTGGGACAAGGTCGGGCGCGAGCCTTCGGGCAGCGCGTTCAACTCGATCGTCCAGCTCGAGAGCGAGCGGGGCAGGCCGCGCAATCCGCTGATCAATCCGGGCGCGATGGTGGTGACCGACACGCTGATCGGTGACGGCGGCGCGGACGCTTCGATCGATGCGCTGCTCGCCTTGCTGCGGGCGCAGGCGCGGGACGCCACGATCGCGGTCGACGAGGAAGTGGCGCAGTCGGAAAGCGAGACCGGCGCGCGCAACCGGGCGCTGGCCTGGTTCATGAAGAATTTCGGCGTCCTCTCCAATCCTGTCGAGGCCGTGCTCGACGCCTATTTCCGGCAATGCGCGGTGGCGATGAGCTGCCTCCAGCTGGCGCGCGCCGGCCTGTTCCTCGCCTTCGACGGGCGCGATCCGGAGACGGGGGCGCAGGTGATCGCGCCGCAGCGGGCGCGGCGGATCAACAGCGTGATGATGCTGTGCGGCCATTACGACAATTCGGGCGAATTCGCCTTCCGGGTCGGCCTGCCGGGCAAGAGCGGCGTCGGCGGCGGCATCCTCGCGATCGCGCCCGGGCACGGCGCGGTGGCGGCCTGGTCGCCGGGGCTGAACGCGGCCGGGACCAGCGCGGCGGGCGCGGCCGCGCTCGAGGCGCTGGCGGAACGAACCGGCTGGTCGGTGTTCGTATGACCGCGCCGGCGGTCGCAGGCCCGCGCTTTGCGGTGACGGTGCTGGCGGGCGCGCTGGTGCTGCTGGCTTCGCTGGTCAACCTGCTTCGCCACAATCTCTACCCGCTGCTCGGCGCGGAGGTCGGCCTGGTCGCGCTCGGCATCCTGCTGCTCGCGGCGCTGGCAGCGGCGCTCTATCGCGCGATGGGGCGGCTGGGGCGGGCGCTGCTCGAAGGCCTGCTGGTCTTCCTCGCCGTCGACCTCAACGCCGACAGCCTGGCTGTCGCCGCCGCGGCCGGAGCCGGCGCCGCAATCCTCTGCCTTGCGCTGCGCCGCTCGCTGCTGCCGTTCCTCGCTGTCATGGCCGGTGTCGCGCTCGCCGCCAGCCTGCTCGGCATCGGCCAGGCGCGCGCGCCGGCCGCGCCGACCCCGCCGCCGGCGGTGGCCGGGCAGGGGCCGGCGATCGTGCACCTGATCCTCGACGAGCATATCGGCGTCGAGGGCGCGCCCGGGGCGGGAATCCGGCGCGAGCTGGCCGATTTCTACCTGTCGCGGGGTTTCACCCTGTTCGGCCGCGGCTACAGCCAGCATTTCCACACCGTCAACGCGATCCCGCACATGCTCAATTTCGGTGCGCGGCCGCCCTCGGCGGAGCCGCCGCGGGAGGGCGCCCGCCTTGCCGCCAACGCCTGGTTCTCGGCGCTCGCCCGGCGCGGCTACCGGATCGACGTCCACCAATCGGAGTTCCTCGACCTTTGCGCGCATCCCGCGGTGCGGTCCTGCGCCACCTACAATTCGCCGCGGCTCGACGTGCTTGCCCGCGCCCCGCTCGGCGCCGCCGACAAGGCCGGGCTGATCGCCATGCGCCTCGCCTTGCTCTCGGAGAGCGTGGCCGCGCTCGTCAACCTGTACGAAGGCGCGCGGATCGGGGGCGCCGCGCTGCCCGATCTCGGCACCTCGGTGGGCGGGCGCGTGTCGATGCTGAATGCGCTGGAGGCGTTCGACCGGCTGATCGGCGAGCTGCGCGCGGCGCGGCCCGGCCGGGCCTATTTCGCCCACCTGCTGCTGCCGCATTATCCCTACGGCCTCGCCCCCGATTGCAGCGTGCGGCCGGTCGGCCGCTGGATGGTGCGCCGCTCGGGCGCGGCGCGCGAGGCGCGCGAGGCCGCTTATGCCGACCAGCTGCGCTGCGCGATGGCGCGGGTCGACGCGGCGCTGGCGGCGCTCGCCGCCTCGCCGGCCGGCCGCGACGCGATCGTCGTCATCCACGGCGATCACGGCTCGCGGATCACCGCGGCCGACCCGCTCGCCGGCAATGCGGGGGCGATCGGCGAGCGCGACATGATCGCCGGCTTCTCGACCCTGCTGGCGGTGCGGCTGCCGGGGGCGGCGCCGGCCTGGCGGGCGGAGCCGGTTCCGGTCGCGGGCGTGCTCGCCCACCTCGCCCGCTCGGGCTTCGCCTCGCTGCCCGCGCCGGGTGCCGCGCCGCCGGTGCCGACGGTGGTGCTCGACGACGCCCGCTGGGTGCCGCGCCGGAACGCGCCGCTGCCCGCGTCCTGGGGCCGGGCGGACGCGCGCTGAGGCGCCGCATTATCCGTTTATTAAGCAGACAATGGCACTCCCTTGCCGACCAGATCGAGGGAATTGCCGACATGAAGAACCGGATTGCCTATGGGGCGCTCGCCGCCGTCTATCTGAGCCTCAGCTCGCCGGCGCTCGCCTATCTGGACGGGGCCACCGGCAGCATGATCCTGCAGGCGGTGATCGGCGCCGCCGCCTCGGCGATGCTGTTCGGGCGGGTCTACCTCGCCAAGGCGAAGGCGCTCGTCGCGCGTCCCTTCTCCAGAACGGGCCGGACTCCGGACGGGCGCTGATGAACGCGATCGCCGACGCGGGCTCGTTCCGCGACCCCGCCGGCCGCGTGTTCGTCTCCGAAGGCCGCATTCTCCGCACCGTGATGCCGCAAAGCGCCGCCGCCTATGAGGGCGCGCGCGACAGCGGGCTGCTCGCGCGGCTGATCGGCACCGGCCTGATGGTCGGCGCCGAGGAGGTCGATCCGGCCGCGCTCGCACAGGACGCGCCGGCGCCCTCCTATTTGCTCGAGCATCCGCGCATCCCGTTCGTCTCCTATCCCTATGAATGGAGCTTTCCGCTGCACAAGAAGGCGGCGCTCCACCATCTCGACGTCCATCTGGAAGCGCTGGAAGCCGGCTTCACCCTGTCCGATGCGAGCGCCTACAACATCCAGTTCGTGGGCACCCGGCCGGTGTTCATCGACCATCTCTCGCTGCGCCGCTACCAGGAGGGCGAGATCTGGGCCGGCCACCGCCAGTTCTGCATGCAGTTCCTCAATCCCCTGCTGTGCCGGGCGCTGCTCGGCATCCAGCCCAATGCCTGGTTCCGCGGCTCCCTCGAGGGGATCGCGCCCGAGGAGCTGGCGCCGCTGCTGAAGCTCCGGCACAAGCTCTCCTTCACCGTCGCCACCCATGTCAGCGCGCAGGCGGCGCTGCAGCGCGCCTCGGTGCGCAGCGGCAAGACCGCCGGCCATCTGCGCAGCGGACGGCTGCCGCGGCACGCGCTGGTGGGCATGCTGGGCGGGCTGCGCCGCTACATCGCCTCGCTGGAGCCGAAGGCCGAAGCGAGCGTGTGGGGCAATTACGCCGAGGACAACAGCTATGCCGACGCCGAGGCGGCGGCCAAGCGCCGCTTCGTCGGCGAAATGGTCGCGGCGACGCGGCCGGGCCTGCTGCTCGACCTCGGCTGCAATTCCGGCGATTATTCCTCTGCCGCGCTGGAGGCGGGGGCCGGGCGCGTGATCGGCTTCGACTACGACCATGGCGCGCTGGAGCGAGCCTTCGCCCGCTTCGATGCCGCCGGCGCCGAGGTGCTGCCGCTCTGGCTCGACGCCGCCAATCCGAGCCCGTCGCAGGGCTGGGGCCAGGCCGAGCGCCAGGGCCTCGCCGAGCGCGCCCGCGCCGACGCGCTGATCGCGCTCGCCTTCATCCACCATATCGCGATCGGGCGGAACGTGCCGCTCGACATGGCGCTCGACTGGCTGCTGGCGATGGCGCCGGTGGGCGTGATCGAGTTCCCGCCCAAGCGCGACCCGATGGTGCAGCGGCTGCTCGGCCAGCGCGACGACATCTTCCCCGATTATGACGAGGCGAGCTTCCTCGCCTTGCTCGGCGCCCGCGCCCGCCTGGTCCGCGCCGAGCATCTCTCCGAAGGCGGCCGCCTGCTGGTCTGGTACGACCGCGGCTGATTGAAAAAGGGGACAGTCACTAGTGACTGTCCCCATGGCTTCGGTCTAGCGCAAGGCGATGGACGCGACCGTGCTTCGGCCCGGCGGCAATATCTGGCGCATCGAGCGGGCCGATCGGGCCGCTTTGGTCGTCGACGCCGCCGCCTATTTCGCCGCCGCGCGCGAGGCGATGCTGGCGGCCGAGCGGCGGATCATGCTGATCGGCTGGGATTTCGACGCCCGCATCCGCATCGGCGAGGATGGCGACGGCGCCCCGGCGACGATCGGCGACTTCATCCTCTGGCTGGTCGAGCGGCGGCCGGCGCTGGAGGTCTATCTGCTGCGCTGGGATTTCGGCGCGGTGAAGTCGATCTTCCGCGGCACCACGGCGCTCACCCTGCTGCGCTGGTGGCGGCACAAGCGCATCCACACCAAGCTCGATTCGATGCACCCGCCGGGCGCCTCGCATCACCAGAAGATCGTGGTGGTCGACGATTGCCTCGCCTTTTGCGGCGGCATCGACATGACGAGCGGCCGCTGGGACACCTCCGGGCATCGCGACGACGATCCCCGCCGGCTCGGGCCGGGCGGCAAGCCCTACGACCCCTGGCACGATGCCACCATGGCGCTGGCCGGGCCGGTCGCGGCCGCGCTCGGCGAGCTCGCCCGCTATCGCTGGCGCTGCGCCGGCGGCGGCGAGCTCGAACCGGTCCGGCCGCGCGGCCCGTGCTGGCCGGCCTCGCTCGCCCCGGATTTCGAGGGCGCGGAGGTGGCGATCGCCCGCACCCAGCCCGACCATGGCAAGCTCGAGGAGTGCCGGGAAATCGAGGCGCTGTATCTCGACCTGATCGGCTCGGCGCGGCGCTTCATCTACGCGGAGAGCCAGTATTTCGCCTCGCGCCGCATCGGCGAGGCGATCGCGCGGCGCATGCGCGAGCCGGACGGGCCGGAGATCGTGCTGGTCAATCCCGAACGCGCCGACGGCTGGCTGGAGCAGAAGGCGATGGACGGCGCCCGCGCCCGGCTGTGGCGCTCGATCGGGGACTGCGACCCGCACCGCCGCTTCCGCATCTACCATCCGTTCACCGCGGGCGGCACGCCGATCTACGTCCACGCCAAGATCATGATCGTCGACGACCGGGTGCTGCGGGTCGGCTCGTCCAACTGGAACAACCGCTCGCTGCGGCTCGACACCGAATGCGACATCGCGCTCGCGGCGGGGCCGCCCGCGAACGGGGGCATTGCCGCGACGATCCGGGCGCTGCGCAGCCGGCTGCTGGCCGAGCATCTCGGCGTGGAGCCGGACGAGGTCGAGCGCATGTTCGCGGAGACGGGCTCGCTGATCGCGACGGTGGAGCGGCTGCGCGGCCCCGGGCGCACGCTCCGGGCCTACCTGCCGCCCGACCTGTCGGCGGCCGAGAAGACGATCGCCGACAACGAGATCCTCGATCCGGAGGGTGCCGACGAGATGTTCGAGCCGATCGCGCGGCGCGGCCTGTTCCGCCGGCTGCCGCGGCCGGGCCGCGGCTAGGCCGGGTCCCGGCCTTGGCCGGGACCCTTTCGTCAGTCGATGCGCGCCGCGCCCGCGCTCAGAACAGCCAGTCCGGCGAATTGGCCAGCGGGCCGCCGCCGGCCGGGACCGTCAGCATCATCATCGTGCCGGCATCGTCATTGCTGATGAAGGCACGGGCGAAGCTGCCATTGGCGGTGGCGCTGTTGCCGGCGTCGACCACCACCGATTCGGCGAACTCCAGGATGCCGTCGGCGGTGGGGTCGACCGTGATCTGGGCGGTCGCGCTGCCCGCCGAGAAGGTCACCGTGCCGAGCCCGGTGCCGCTGTTGTAGCTGGTCGCGCCGGAGAGCGTGAAGTCGGCCGAATCCGCCGTCCCGGTCACCGAGAAGTTGGTGACCAGCGAGCTGGCCAGGCTGCCGTTGCGGGTGAAGGTGTAGACGAGGTTGGTGCCGCCGTCCTCGGCGACCGAGACCGCCGAGACGGTGACGGTGATGAAGGCCGGCGAGGCGTTGCCGGTGAAGCCCACCGTCTGCACGGTCGAGGTCGAGCTCGACACCTCGTTGTTGCGGGCGTTGAGATAGGCGTTGACCGCCGCCGTGTCGGTGGCGCTGCCCAGATAGCCGTCGAGATTGACGGTGCCGTCGTTGCGCTGACGCACCCTTATGTCGCCGCCGGCGAGGACGCCGCCGAGCGAATGGGTGAAGGTGTTGGCGAGCGCGCCCGCGCCGCCGATGTTGAGATCCATGTGCGAGGTGACGCCCGGCCCGACCAAAGCGTTCTGGGCGAGGATGCCGTTCTGGGCGTTGCCGACGCCGTCGAGCAGGATGTCGATGGCATTGCCGGTGACGGTCGCGCGCAGCGTGCCGTTGCCGTCCTGGCCCTCCTGCAGCAGGATCGCCCGCACCGTCCCCGCATAGCTGATCACATTGTTGGTGATGGCGACGTTCATGGTGCCGCCGCCCGGATTGTTGACGACGATGCCGTCGGCGGTGACGCCGTTGGCGGTGGTGATCGTGTTGTTGCTGAGGCGCGCGTCGAACACATAGCCCGTGTCGAACGCCGACCCGACCAGGCTGACCACGGTGAAGTCCCCGACGCCGCTGGTGAGGATGTTGCCGGTCGCGTCGAGGTCGACCTGGCTGTTGTCGCCGGCGCTGACCGCGAGCTGATCGTTATTGCCGCTCGACGTGCTGTTGGCGACGCGCACGTTCATCGTGGCATTGTCGAAGGCGTCGGCGACGATGCCGCCGCTGGTATTGTTCTGGACGGTGACGTTTTCGAGGTTGAGATTGGCGGTCGCGGTGCCGCGCACGCCGAACAGATAGCCGCTGCCGATCAGCGCGCCGGAGACGTTGCCGCCCGAAATGTGCAGGTCGAGATTGCCCGACTGCATCTGCAGGTTGAGATTGTCGTCGCCGCTGCCGGTGATCGTGGTGTTCACGATCCGGCCGGTGCCCTGCATGTTGAAGAAGTGGATGCCGTCCTCGTCGGCGGCGTTGCCGACGCCGGTGATCGTCGAGTTGAGCAAGGCGAAGTTGGTGACGTTGTTGCCGTTGATGCCCTGCTCGGCGCCGCCGGTGATGTTGAGGTTGTCGAGCAGGACATTGCTCGATGTCACCAGGTGGATGGCGGCGTTGGTGTCGAGATTGTCGCCGGTGGTGAGGCCGCCGTTGGTGGCGTCGAGGTCGACGGTCCCGGCATTGGTGAGATCCATGTTCGCGAGGCGGATGTCGGTCGCGTTGGTGACGCTGACGCCGCGGCCGGTCGTGTTGAGGATGGTGCCGCCGGAGCCGTCGGTGGTGCCGATGCCGGTGACGGCGAAGCCGCCCGCCCCGGTATTGGCGAGGACGATGCCGTTCGCCGCGCCGTTGACGGAGACGCTCTCGAAGGTGGCGCCGGCAAGGCCGATGTCGGTGCCGCTGATCGTCACCGCGGTGCCGGTGGTCGAGGTCACGCTGTTGCCGGCCCCGGTGACGGTCACGGTGCCGCCGCCGGTGGCGTTGAGGCCGGCGCCGCTGGTGGTGACGATGTCGAGGCCGCCGCCGAGCGCGAGCGAGCCGCTGTTGCCGACATAGTTGACCGCGGTGGTGGTGCCGGTCGAAACGGTGCCGCCGCCCGCGAACGACGCCGCGACCGAGGCGCCGGTGATGTCGATGCCGCCGCCGCTCTGGACGCCGGTGATCGACGTCGCGCCGGTGACGGTGAAGCTGCCGCCGACGCTGGCGAGGTCGACCGCGCCGCCGGCGGAGCCGGTGGACTCGGCGCTGTTCAGCGTGACGTTGAGCGTGCCGCCCTGATCGATGTCGACGATCTGGCCGGTGCCCGAGCTGCCGACGTCGAAGATGGTGAGGTTGCCCACCGAGCCGTTGCTGTCGGAAATGTCGGCGCCCATCGTGTTGCCGATGTCGAGGCCCGAGACGGTATTGTTCTGGGCGAGCTCGATGCCGTGATTGGTCCCGCCGGTGGTGACGATGGTCGGCCGCAGCGGGCCGGTCGCGACCCCGGTCAGGATCTGGTCGTCGAGCAGGTTGATGCCGTCGGCCTCGGCATAGATGCCGGTGCCGGTGCCCGTCAGCAGATAGACGGTGTGGCCGACCTGCGGGCCGCCCATCGTCCCCTGCGCCGCGTTGAACGCCGCGATCGAGGTGAACGGATCGGCCTGGGTGCCGGTATTGGCGCTGCCGACCGCGCTGTTGTCGATATACCATTCGTCCTGCGGGCCGTCGCTGGCGCCGGTCAGGGTGATGGTGACGTCCTGGGTGACGGTGCCGCCATTGCCGTCGTCGATCTCGACCGTATAGATCTGGGTCAGGGTCTCGCCTGCGTCGAGGAAGTCGAGGTCGGCGTCGGAGACGCTGAAGTCCCATCCGACGCTGTCGCCCATCTGATCGACCGGATCGAGGGTGAAGCTGCCGAGATAGCCGCCGCCTTGGGGGGTGAAGCTCGCGCTGTGGGTGTCCGAGACGTCGACATCGTCAAACGCGACCACGCCGCTGTCGGTGTGGACGAACGTGTTCTCGCCGGCATCGCCGTCAGGCAGTTCGGTGACCGCGCCCGAGGCATCGGTGCCGCCTGCGTCGATCGTCGGCGCGTCGTTGGTGCCGTTGACGGTGACGGTGAGCGTCGCCGTATCGGAGGCGGTGCCGTCGGAGGCGGTGTAGCTGAAGACATCCTGCACCACCTCACCGTCGGCGAGCCCGTTCGCGGCGGCGTTGGGCGTGTAGCTGTAGCTGCCGTCGGAGGCCAGCGTCAGCGTGCCGTAGGTGCCGGCGTAGGTGCCGGGGTTGGTCACCGTCAGTGTCTCGCCGTCGACGTCGGTGTCGTTGGTGAGCACGTTGCCGGAGACGGCGGCATCCTCGGTGGTCGAGGCGGTGTCGTCATTGGCGACCGGGGCGTCGTTGAGCCCGTTGACCGTGACGGTGAGCGTTGCCGTATCGGAGGCGGTGCCGTCGGAGGCGGTGTAGCCGAAGACGTCGTTCACCACTTCGCCGTCGTCGAGCCCGTTCGCGGTCGCGTTGGGCGTATAGGTGTAGCTGCCGTCGGCGGCGAGGACGAGCGTGCCGTAGGTGCCGGCGTAGGTGCCCGGGTTGGTCACCGTCAGCGTCTCGCCGTCGACGTCGGTGTCGTTGGCGAGCACGTTGCCGGAGACGGCGGCGTCCTCGCTGGTCGAGGCGGTGTCGTCATTGGCGACGGGGGCGTCGTTCAGCCCGTTGACCAGGACGGTGAGCGTCGCCGTATCGGAGGCGGTGCCGTCCGAAGCGGTGTAGCCGAAGGCGTCACTGACCACCTCGCCGTCGTCGAGCGCCTGGGCGGCGGCATTCGGCGTATAGGTGTAGCTGCCGTCGGCGGCGAGCACGAGCGTGCCGTAGGTGCCCACATAGGTGCCCGGATTGGCCACCGTCAGCGGGTCGTCGGGATCGGTGTCGTTGGTGAGCACGTTGCCGGAGACGGCGGCATCCTCGGTGGTCGAGGCGGTGTCGTCATTGGCGACCGGGGCGTCGTTGAGCCCGGTGACCGTGACGGTGAGCGTCGCCGTATCGGAGGCGGTGCCGTCCGAAGCGGTGTAGCCGAAGACGTCGTTCACCACGTCGCCGTCGTCGAGCGCGTTCGCGGCCGCGTTCGGCGTGTAGGTGTAGCTGCCGTCGGCGGCGAGGACGAGCGTGCCGTAGGCGCCGACATAGGTGCCCGGGTTCGCCACCGTCAGCGTCTCGCCGTCGACGTCGGTGTCGTTGGCGAGCACGTTGCCGGAGACGGCGGCGTCCTCGCTGGTCGAGGCGGTGTCGTCATTGGCGACCGGGGCGTCGTTGAGGCCGGCGATGTGGAAGACGAGCGTGCCGGTGTCGCTGCCGTCATTGTCCGAGACGGTGTAGTTGAAGCTGTCCTGGACGTTCTCGCCGTCGTCGAGACCCTGCGCGGAGGCGAACAAGGTGTAGCTGTAGGTGCCGTTCGAATTGAGCGTCAGCGTGCCGTAGGTGCCGGTGAAGGTGCCGCCGGTCACGGTCAGCGGGTCGCCATCGAAATCGAAGTCGTTGTCGAGCACGCTGGCCGAGCCGCTGCTGTAGGTGCCGGTGTCCTCGTCGATGAAGACATGGTCGTCGACCGCGACCGGCGCGTTGTCGCCGTCGCCGATGTCGATGACTCGGTCGGCGAAGACCAGCCGCTCGACCCGGATCACCCGGTCGTGGCCGTCGGGCCCTGCGCCGCCGAGATGGAGGATGTGGAGATAGCCGGCGCTGGTGAAGAAGCTATATTCGCCGATCGGCCCGGAATAATAAGCGGTGTCGAAGCCGTTATTGCCGTCGATCAGGTCGTCGCCGCCGCCTCCGGTGAGATGGTCGTTGCCGTTCTGGCCGTAGAGCTCGTCGTTGCCGTCGCCGCCGAACAAGGTGTCGCCGCCATTGCCGCCGTAGATGATATCGTCGTCGTCGCCGCCGTCGATCGTGTCCTCGCCATTGCCGCCGTCGATCTCGTCGTCGCCGGAGCCGCCGTCGATGTCGTCGTTGCCGTTGCCGCCGTCGATCTCGTCGTCGCCGCCATTGCCGTTGAGCGTGTCGTTGCCGTTGCCGCCACTGATGTCGTCATCGCCGTTGCCGCCGTTGATGGTGTCGTTGCCGTTGGTGCCGGTATAGGTTGTCACGTCCCGTTCCCTTCTCATCGATCTCTATTGGTCAATAGCGGTCCACAAGCAAAACCGTGGACCACACGGTCTTCGCCCCTGGAAAATGATGGCAGGCCCTCCCCACGTACTCCTAACTCGTCCAATCCCCCCGTGGCATCGCGTCGCGTGAAAACTGAGACTGGACTGGCTCGCGCGACTCGCTCTCGTTCCTTGTTCTGCTGGCGTAACGTGACTCCCTCGTGACCTTGAGTCCAGAGCGAATGATCCCGAAGCGGGATGGTCAGAGGCGCAAAACCGTCACCTTTTCAGGCTTGTGTCGGCCCGAGGGCGCTTCCGTCACCGGGCCTTTGCCGCCCGACTCGGCCTTTGTACCCCTTTTGTTCTCATCGGTCAAGTCCCATTTCGGGAGTCCGCCGGGGACCCCAAATGGCCGGTGGCGCGATCCCGCCCGGACGCCTAGAGAGGCCGGGTGGCAGAAGGCGACACCGCATTGTTGCTGGCGCGGCTGCAGTTCGCGTTCACCATCTCGTTCCACTTCATCTTCCCGGCCTTCTCGATCGGGCTCGCTTCCTATCTGGCGGTGCTCGAAGGGCTGTGGCTGAAGACCGGCAGCGAGCGCTATCTCAACCTGTTTCGCTACTGGCTGAAGATCTTCGCGCTCACCTTCGCGATGGGCGTCGTCTCCGGCATCGTCATGTCCTACCAGTTCGGCACCAACTGGTCGGTCTTTTCCGATCGCGCCGGGCCGATCGTCGGGCCGCTCATGGCCTATGAGGTGCTGACCGCCTTCTTCCTCGAGGCGGGTTTCCTCGGCGTGATGCTGTTCGGCATGAACAAGGTCGGCAAGGGCCTGCACTTCGCCGCCACCTGCATGGTCGCGGCCGGCACGCTGCTGTCGGCCTTCTGGATCCTCGCGGTCAACAGCTGGATGCAGACCCCGGCCGGCTGGGCGCTGAACGAGGCCGGCCAGTTCGTGCCGGCGGGCTCATGGCTCGACATCATCTTCAATCCGAGCTTCCCCTATCGCCTCGTCCACACCGTGCTCGCCGCCTATCTCACCACCGCGCTGGTGGTCGGCGGCGTCGGCGCCTGGCACCTGCTGCGCGGGCGCGCGACGCCCGAGGTCAGGACGATGTTCTCGATGGCGATGTGGATGGCGGCTTTGGTCGCGCCGGTGCAGATCTTCGCCGGCGACCAGCACGGGCTCAACACGCTCGCGCACCAGCCGGCCAAGATCATGGCGATGGAAGGCCATTATCGAAGCCATGCGGAGGGCGCGCCTTTGATCCTGTTCGGGATTCCCGACGACGAGGCGCAGGCGATGCGCGCGGCGATCGCGATTCCCCGTCTCGGCTCGCTGCTCCTGAAGCACGATCCCGACGCACCGCTGGCCGGGCTCGACACCGTGCCGGATGAGGACCGGCCGGCGGTGGAGATCGTCTTCTGGTCGTTCCGGATCATGGTCGCGCTCGGCTTCCTGATGTTCGCGCTCGGATTGTGGAGCCTGCTCGCCCGGTTGCGCGGGCGGCTGCACGACTGGCGCTGGCTGCACCGGTTCGCGCTGGTCATGGGCCCCGCGGGCTTCGTCGCGGTGATTTGCGGGTGGGTGACGACCGAGGTCGGCCGCCAGCCCTGGGTGATCTACGGCCTGCTCCGCACCGCGGATGCGGTCTCGCCGATCGCGGCGCCCGCCGTCACCGGCTCGCTGATCGCTTTCGTCCTCGTCTATTTCACCGTGTTCGCGGCCGGGACCTGGTACATCCTGCGGCTGATGGCGCAGACGCCGGGAGAAGAGGGGCCTGCCGGGCCGCCGGCTCCGATCCGCAGCGCCGGCATCACGCCCGCCGCGTCGCTCGATCGCGGGGAGCAGCTTTGATGGACCTCACCATCGTCTGGGCCGTCATCATCGCCTTCGCGGTGGCGATGTACGTGGTGATGGACGGCTTCGATCTCGGCATCGGTCTGCTGTTCCCGCGGCTGCCGGTCGGCGGCGATCGCGACCGCGCGATGAACTCGATCGCGCCGGTCTGGGACGGCAACGAGACCTGGCTGGTGCTCGGCGGCGGCGGGCTGCTCGCCGCCTTCCCGCTCGCTTATGCGATCATCCTCCCCGCGCTCTACGCGCCCCTGATCGCGATGCTGCTGGGGCTGGTCTTCCGCGGCGTCGCGTTCGAGTTCCGCTGGCGCGATCCGGGCCACCGCAAATATTGGGACGCCGGCTTCTTCCTGGGCTCGGCCGTGGCGACGCTGGCGCAGGGCATCACGCTGGGCGCCCTCGTGCAGGGCATCCGCGTCGAGGGGCGAGCCTATGCCGGCGGCTGGTGGGACTGGCTCACCCCGTTCAGCCTGCTGACCGGCGCCAGCCTGATCGTCGGCTATGCGCTGCTCGGCGCCTGCTGGCTGATCTGGAAGACCGGCGGGCCGCTGCAGGAGCGCGCCCGGCGCCACGCCCGATGGCTCGCGCCGGCGCTGATCGTCGCGATCCTCGCGGTCAGCCTGGCGACCCCGAGCGTCGAGTTCAAATATGCCGAGCGCTGGTTCTATTCGCCCGGCCTGGTCGCCACCGCGCCGGTGCCGCTGCTGGTGCTCGCCGCCGCGTTCGGCCTGTGGCGGAGCCTCGGGGGCGCGCGCGATTGGCTGCCCTTCGCGCTGACCCTCGCCTTGTTCCTGCTGTCCATGGCCGGCCTCGCCGTCTCGATCTGGCCCGACGTGATCCCGGGCCGCGTGACGATCTGGCAGGCCGCGGCGCCCTATTCGAGCCAGCTCTTCATGCTGGTCGGCGCGGCGCTGCTGGTGCCCCTGATCCTCGCCTACACCGCCTGGTCCTACTGGGTGTTTCGCGGCAAGGTCGGCGAGGAGGGCTATCACTAGGTCCGTTTTCATGAGGGAGGGCACATTGAGCTGGAGCATGTGGATTCGGCAAATTCACCGCTGGCTTTCGATCGTCTTCACGGCAATCGTCGTCGGCATCTTCATCATCCTGGGAATGGGGAGGGAGCCCGCCTCCTGGGTGTACTTCCTGCCGCTGTTTCCGCTCGCCTTGCTGATGCTCACCGGGCTGTACATGTTCGTGCTGCCTTATGCCGCGAGGTGGCGGGGCGGGCGGCAGGCCGGCGCGCGGGAGTGAACTTGCCGGCCGAGCGACGATGACCATGAAGAGGAGCGGTTCGATGGAAGAAGAAGAATCTCCCTCCCGGCTGATCGATGCGCGGATCGGGGCGCTGGGCGACTGGCGGGGCGAGGCGCTCTCGCGGGTCCGGGCGCTGATCAGGCAGGCCGATCCGGACGTGACCGAGGCTGTGAAATGGCGGAAGCCGTCCAGCCCGTCGGGCGTCCCGGTGTGGGAGCATGGCGGCATCCTCTGCACCGGCGAGACCTACAAGGACAAGGTGAAGCTGACCTTCGCCAAGGGCGCCTCGCTCGAGGACCCTTCGGGCCTGTTCAACTCCAGCCTCGAGGGCAATACCAGGCGCGCCATCGATATTCGCGAGGGCGACGAGATCGATGGCGAGGCGCTGCAGGCGCTCGTTCGCGCCGCCGTGGCGCTGAACGCCCAGAAGAGGCCGAGGAACGCCTAGCGGCCGAGCCACCAGTCGGCGACCATCAGCGCCCCGGCGCAGCCCGCGCCGATGCTGGCGAGCAGCACCGCGCCCGCGGCGGCGTCCTTGGCGTGCTTGATCTCCTCGTGCACCTCCGGATGGACGCGGTCGATCAGATATTCGAGCGCGGCGTTGACCATCTCGGCGGCGAAGATGATTGCGATGCACAGGCCGACGATCGCCCACCAGAGCAGGTCGACCCGCAGCACGGCGGCGGCCGCGATCGCCAGCACGGCGAGGGCGCAATGCGTGCGGAAGCTCTTCTCGCGCCGCCAGACCGTGCGGATGCCGGCGAGCGCATAGCCGAGCCGTGCGGCGAAGGAGCCGTTCTTCATCCCGGCGAGCTTAGCCGCTAGGCTCGACGGCGCAATGACCGAGCACGGCCCCGGCCCCTGGTGGAAGCGCCTCGCCTGGTTCGCCGGCCTGTGGGCCGCGGGCGTGGCGGCGGTCGGCGCGGTCGCCTACGGCCTGCGCTGGTGGCTCGTGCCGTGATGCCTCAGTGCGAGAAGCCGTAGCGGCGCATCAGCTCGGCGCGGGTCGCCCGTTCGGGCGCTCGCCCCGGCATCCGCGTCACCAGCTCGTAGACGCCGGGCTCGACCTGCCGCCACCAGGGCAGGTCGATCGCGCCCTGCCGCTCGAGATGGGCGAGATATTCGTCGAGCGTGCGGAAGCTCTTGCCGCGCGCATAAGGAAGGTTGGCGACGCCGCCGCCCGCTTGCTTGTCCTCCATTCCCGACTCCGATCGCGCGGCCCGTCCCGGCGAATTGGGCGAACAGGCCCAGGCCGGGATGGCGGCGAGCAATAAGCACCATGTCATGACGAGGCAACTCGTAAACACCGCAAAGTAATACAGTAATCGGCCCAGCTTGCATCCTGTTCAGAACTGTGCCTCCCTGATCGCTTCGCAGCCGCGTCCGACGGCTGTCCAATCTGCGCCGACAGAGCGCTCAAAAGGGGGGTCCCGATGAGGCATCAAGCCATTCCTTTGCCGTGGTGGAAAGACCAGGTCGCCGACGAGATCAGCGTTTACGCTGCCTGCGAGGTCGGCAAGAGCCACGCGCAACTGGCCGCGCCGACGGCATTGCTGAGCGGCCCGCTCGATCCCTCCCTCGCCGCGCCGCTCACGGTCGGCGTGCCGTCCACGATCCTGCTCACCGACACGATCAGCCCTCCGGGCGATACCGACGTGTTCGCGATCAGCGTCGTCGCGGGCCGGACCTACATGATCTCGATGTACGGCAGCGGCGCCACTCCGCTGCAGGATTTGCTGGTCGAGCTGTTCAACCAGGTCGGCAGTTTCGTCAACTACGACGATGACGGCGGCTCGGGCACCAACTCGCTGCTGACCTTCACCGCCAACACGACCGGAACCTGGTTCGTCCGCGCCGGAGCCTATCCCGGCTCCGGCGGGACCGGCCAGTATACGCTCGACTTCCTCCTGAAGCCGCTGGGCGACGTCGTCGGCGACACCTTCGCGGGTGCGCCGCTGCTCAACCTCGGCGTCAATTACGGCTTCATCGATGCCGGCGTCCCGCCCGTTTACGGCCCCGGCGCCAGCGAGACCGACACCTTCAAGATCAACATGACGGCCGGCCAGTTCTACACGATCGAGGTGGCGGGCGGCGCCGATTATGCGTCCAACTACCAGGCTCTGCCGGCGGGCGAGCTCGATCCCATCATCTTCCTCTACGATGACGAGGGGAACCTGGTGGCGTCCAACGACGACATCTCCTTCCCCAGCGACATCAGCTCGCGGATCGGCTTCCTCGCGGAGGAGAGCGGCACCTATTTTCTGGACGTGCAATCCTATGCGCCGTGGACCGGCGGCTTTTCGGTCACTCTGGACGAGGTCGACCTGTCGACCCTCGACCCGCGCGACTCGCTCAACTGGTTCTCCGCCGACAATATCGACGTCGGCCCGGGCGGCGTGGTGAAGATCTTCTTCGCTCCGGCCGGCGAGAGCTATGACGAGCTGGCCGACGACGGCGTCAGCCCGCTGCCCTCGTTCGGCTGGAACGCGTTCGAGAAGCAGCAGGTCCTGGATGCCATGCAGGAATTTTCCAAGATCCTGGGCTACACCTATGTCGAGACCAGCAACGAGGCCGAGGCCGAGTTCCGGCTGATCACGACGACGTCGGAGCAATATGGCGCCTATTTCTATCCGCAGGATCCGGCCTTCGGCGACGCCCAGGGCATCGGCGTGTTCAACGTCGACAGCGGCGGCTGGAACTTCGACCAGCAGCAGAGCCTGTTGCAGGGCGGCTTCGCCTATGCGGTGATCCTGCACGAATTCGGCCACGCCCACGGCCTCGCCCATCCGCACGACAATGGCGGCGGCTCGGAGATCATGCCGGGCGTGACCGGCCCGTTCGACAGCCTCGGCGTCTTCGACATGAACCAGGGCGTCTACACGGTGATGTCGTACAACGACGCCTGGCAGCTCCATCCGGACGGCCCCTCGCCGTTCACCGCGGCGGGCATCGACAATGGCTGGTCGGGCACGCTCAGCGCGCTCGATATCGCCACGCTCCAGCAGCGCTACGGCATCATCAACGCCTACGCGACCGGCAACACCGTCTATCAGCTCGACGATGTGCAGGACGTCGGCACCTATTACGAGACGATCTGGGACACCGGCGGCACCGACATCATCTCCTATAGCGGCAATCGCCACGCCCAGATCGACCTCACCGCCGCGACCATCGACTACAGCCCGACCGGCGGCGGCGTCATCTCCTTCGTCGACGACATCAAGGGCGGCTTCACCATCGCCCAGGGCGTGGTCATCGAGAACGCCACCAGCGGCGGCGGCAACGACGTGCTGATCGGCAATGCCGCGAACAACGTCCTCACCGCCGGCGGCGGCAACGACTTCCTGATGGGCAAGGGCGGCGCCGATGCGCTGCACGGCGGCTCCGGCTTCGACATCGCCAGCTATGCGCTGGCGGCGTCCGGAGTCACCGCCGCGCTCGGCAATGCCGGCAACGGCAGCGGCAGCGCCGGCGAGGCTGCCGGCGATACCTATACCGGCATGGAAGCGCTCGAAGGCAGCAACTTCAACGACACCCTGACGAGCGGCAACGCCGCCAATACGCTGTACGGCCTCGGCGGCAACGACACCCTCACGGGCGGCAACGGCATCGACACGCTCGATGGCGGCGCCGACAACGATTCGCTGACCGGCGGGAATGACAACGACGTTCTGAACGGCGGTTCCGGCAACGACACATTGTCCGGCGGGAACGGCTTGGACGTCCTGAACGGCGGCGCCGGCAACGACATCATGACCGGCGGCAATGACGCCGACGTCTTCGCCTTCAGCGAGATCGGCGGCGCCGACCGGATCATGGACTTCAACCGGGGCGCGGGCGACAAGGTCAACCTTGCCGCCATCGATGCCGTCGCCGGCGGCGCCGACAACGCCTTCACCTTCATCGGCACCTCCGCGTTCAGCGGCTCCGCGGGACAGCTGCGCGCCTATATTTCGGGCAGCAACTTCTTCGTGGAAGGCGACGTGGACGGCAACGGGGTGGCGGACTTCTCCATCCAGACCAACCTGCTGATGCTGGGCTCGGACTTCGTGCTCTGACCTTCGGCTGAGGCCATCGCGGCGCTCCGGCTTGTCCGGGGCGCCGCTTTTTTGTGGAGGGCAGGCGATCCCGATCTTCTCCCCTCCCCTCGATGGGGAGGGGTTGGGGGTGGGGTGAACCTTCGAGGCCCGTGCCGGCGACGAATCCACCTACACCCATGAGCAGGTTCGGATCGCCCCGCGATCCGAAGCCATGTCCGGGGGACATGGCGACCTGCTCATCCTCCTCCATCAACGGGGAGGGCGCGCGGCTCAGCTCGCGGCGTGCTCGCTCATCAGGCCGACATAATTGCCTTCGCTGTCGCGGCAGACCGCGAGCCAGATATCCTTGTCGCCGACCCGGGCGATGCAATGCGCCGGCTCCTCGAATGGGATATCTTCGGCGGCGAGCGTCCGTTGCGCCGCGGCGGCGTCCTCGACCGCATAATAGACGATCGAGACGTTGGCGGTCTCGGGCCCCTCGGGCGGGGTCAGCATCAGCCGGGTCTGGCCGCATTGATAGAAGGCCAGGCCCGGCGGGGCGTCGAACAGGTGGGTGAGACCGAGCGATTCGCCATAGAATCGCTTGGCGCGAGCGAGATCGCGGACGGGTATCCCGATTTGGGAAATATGAGAGGGGCTTAGCGGCATGGATTCAGCCTCCGTTTCATGCTAACAATTGGCTGTGGGCAATCATTAGTAAAGCTAACAATCGGAGTCAATATGGGGGAAGGGGAAACCAGGGACGTCGCCGCGCGCCTGCATTCGGCGTCGATCCGCCTGCTTCGCACGCTGCGCCGCGAGGATGACGGCAGCGGCCTGTCGGCGCCGCGCCTGTCGGCTTTGTCGGTGGTGGTGTTCGCCGGCCCGGTCTCGCTCGCCGAGCTCGCCGAGGCCGAGCAGGTCCGCCCGCCGACGATGAGCCGGATCGTCGACGCCCTGGTCGATCGCGGCCTCATCACCCGCGTCGTCGATCCGCGCGACCGCCGCAGCGTCCGCATCGCCGCCACCGCCGAGGGCATCCACCTGCTCGAGGCCGGCCGCGAGCGCCGCGTCCACGCTTTGATCCGTCGCCTCGGCCGGCTCGCCGATTCCGAGCGCCGCGCGCTCGCCCGCGGCGTCGAGATCCTGGAGCGGGTGGCGCGCTGAGCCGCGGCTTGCTTCCTTTCGCGAACGGAACGACATTGCCACCCTCCTGAGGGGGGAGAATCGCCATGCACTGGATGCTGATGCCGCTGCGCCGCTACGCCGAATTTTCCGGCCGCTCGCGGCGCAAGGAATATTGGATGTTCGTGCTCTTGAACGCGCTGATCAGCATCTTCGTCGGGCTCGTCTTCCTGGTCGGCTATTATGCCGACATGAGCCAGACCGAGATGGACACCTGGCTGCTGCCGGTCCTCTACCTCGCCTGCCTGTACAGCCTCGCCGCCTTCATCCCCGGCATTGCGGTGACGATCCGGCGGCTGCACGACACCGACCGCTCCGGCTGGAACATCCTGTGGGGGCTGGTGCCGCTGTTCGGCGCGCTGCTGCTGCTCGTCTATTATGTCAGCGACGGCACCCCGGGCCCCAACCGCTACGGGCCCGACCCCAAGGCCGGCGCGCGCGGCGACCCCGCGCCGGTCGCGGCCTGAGCCGATCCGGCGCCGGGCCCCCACGGACCGACGCCGGATCCGCAAGACGACCGCGTTGCGCGCCGCCGTCCTGCTGTGGCATGATCGCGGCGCGGGGGATGGCGCTTGGCGAACCTCCTCAAATCCCCGGTTGCCCTCTCGGCGATCGCGATCGCCGCCGCCGCCGCGACGGCCGCGCAGATCGTGCTCGCCGGCCCGCCGCCGCGCCTCCCGGACAGCCTCCGCGCTCTGCCGGACTGGCTGGCGGCCTCGCCCAATCCTTGGCTGACG
Source organism: uncultured Alphaproteobacteria bacterium (assembly GCA_963826805.1). Lineage (GTDB taxonomy): Bacteria > Pseudomonadota > Alphaproteobacteria > Sphingomonadales > Sphingomonadaceae > Allosphingosinicella. Next base: position 591,336 of record CAWGYE010000005.1, on the reverse strand, counting down.
CTGACTGCGCTTGTCGCCGCTCTGGCCGCCTGGGCCGCTGTCCGCCGGCGGCGCGCGCGAGCCGCGGCGGCCGGGGAACGGGCTCCCGCGGCGCCCTCGCCGCTGTCGCCGGCTGAAATGGAGGAGGCGATGAGCCTGGGCCTGCTGGGCTTTCCGGAACGGGAGGAGGCGGACGACGAAGCGGACCGAATCCTCCCCAAACTCACCGCCCAGCTGAGAAGGCAGAAATGCGCCCGCCGCCTCGTCCTCGCCGAAAGGCTGGCCGCGGCCTCGCCCGGCAACTCCCTGCGGCAGCTCGACGTGTCGGACAGCCACCTCAGGCTCGGCGATGCCGAGCTCGTCCGGCTCGATCCGCACGCAGCGAAGCGACAATATGAGGCGAGCCTTGTCATCACCGAAAGGCTCTCCGCGGCTTATCCAGGCACGTGCAAGGCCCAGCTCATGCAGGCCTATAGCGGCCTCGCCGATCTGGCGCTGGCGATGGGTCAGCGGGCCGAGGCGCGCCGCCGTTTCGCAGCCGCCTTGAGGGTCATAGAGGCGATGGTCGCGGCCGATCCGGCCAATATCGGCCTGCAGGCCTGTCTCGTGGTCAATCATTGCGCGCTCTGCGATATCGCGCTGACGCTGGGCGACCTGGCCGAGGCGCGGCGGCATGCCGACATACGCTTGCCCCTCGCCGAGGCGCTGGCCGCCGCCGAGCCGGACAACGACAATTCGGTGCGCGAGCTGTTTGCATGCCGTGCCCATCTCGGCGAATTGGCCCTCGAAGAGGGGGATCGGGCGGAGGCCGTTCGGCACTTCCTCATCGCCGAGTCCATTATCTCCGGCCTCGTCCGGCGCCGGCCGGGCGAGGCTGATTTCGGGCGGGACCTGACCCAGATTCGCGAGAATTTGAGGAGGGCCGGCCACCGCTAGGCGGACCCGCCCGCATCCGCGGAGGCTTTCCCGGGCGCTCTTGTTGCAGCGCAGCAAAATCGCTATGTGTGCCGGACATTTTCCCCGAACCGAGAGTTTGTTCGAGATGAGCCTCCGCAACGTGGCGATCATCGCCCACGTCGATCACGGCAAGACCACGCTTGTCGACCAGCTGTTCCGCCAGTCCGGCACCTTCCGCGACAACCAGCGCGTGGAGGAGCGGGCGATGGATTCGAGCGACCTCGAGAAGGAGCGCGGCATCACCATCCTCGCCAAATGCACCTCGGTGGAATGGCCGAGCGAAACCCATGGCCCGACCCATATCAACATCGTCGACACGCCGGGCCACGCCGATTTCGGCGCCGAGGTCGAGCGCATCCTCTCCATGGTCGACGGCGTCATCCTGCTGGTCGACGCGGCCGAGGGGCCGATGCCGCAGACCAAGTTCGTCACCGGCAAGGCGCTCGCCTCGGCCTCAGGCCGATCGTCGTGGTCAACAAGATCGACCGCCCCGACGCGCGCCCGGCCGAAGTGCTCGACGAGGTGTTCGAGCTGTTCCTGACGCTCGAGGCCAATGACGAGCAGCTCGATTTCCCGACCCTCTACGCCGAGCGGCCGCGCCGGCTATGCGGGCCTGAAGGACGACGTCCGCGCGGGCGACCTCACGCCTTTGTTCGAGACCATCGTCGGCCACGTCCCGCCGCCCAGGCTGGATGCGGACGGCCCGTTCAAGATGCTCGGCGACGCTGCTCGACCGCGACCCCTTCCTCGGCCGCATCCTCACCGGGCGGATCGAGAGCGGCACGCTCGAGCGTCAACATGCCGATCAAGGCGATCGACGTCGACGGCAACGCGGTCGAGGAGGGCCGGGCGACCAAGGTGTTCGCCTTTCGCGGCCTCGAGCGGGTGCCGGTCGAGAGCGCCCAGGCGGGCGACATCGTCGCCATCGCCGGGCTCACCAAGGCGACCGTCTCCAACACCATCGCCGATCCGGCGGCTGACCGCAGCCGCTGCGCGCCCGGCCGATCGACCCGCCGACGCTGGCGATGAGCTTCTCGGTCAACGACAGCCCCTATGCCGGGCGCGACGGCGACAAGGTGCAGAGCCGCGTCATCCGCGACCGGCTCGAGCGCGAGGCCGAGGGCAATGTCGCGATCCGCGTCACCGAGAGCGCCGAGAAGGACGCCTTCGAGGTCGCCGGCCGCGGCGAGCTGCAATTGGGCGTGCTGATCGAGACGATGCGCCGCGAGGGCTTCGAGCTTTCGATCAGCCGCCCGCGCGTCCTCTTCCGCGACGGTCCGCATGGCCGCGAGGAGCCCTATGAGACGGTGGTCGTCGACGTCGACGACGAGCATGCCGGCACCGTCGTCGAGAAGATGGCGCAGCGCAAGGGCGAGATGACCGACATGCGCCCCTCGGGCGGCGGCAAGACGCGGCTCACCTTCTCCGCCCCGCTCGCGCGGCCTGATCGGCTATCATGGCGAGTTCCTCTCCGACACCCGCGGCACCGGCATCATGAACCGCCTGTTCGAGCGCTACGGCCCCTACAAGGGCCCGATCCAGGGCCGCCAGAACGGCGTCCTCATCTCGATGGAGCAAGGCGAGGCGGTCGGCTACGCGCTGAACGCGCTCGAGGAGCGCGGCATCCTCTTCATCGCGCCCGGCGACAAGCTCTACGAAGGCATGGTGATCGGCGAGAACGCCAAGCCGCAGGACCTCGAGGTCAACCCGCTCAAAGTCCAAGCAGCTCACCAACTTCCGCGCCTCCGGCGGCAAGGACGAAGCCATCCGCCTCACCCCGCCGCAAGCGGATGACGCTCGAACAGGCGATCGCCTACATCCAGGACGACGAGCTGGTCGAGGTGACGCCGAGGGTGGTGCGGATCCGCAAGCGCTACCTCGATCCGCACGAGCGCAAGCGGGCGTCGCGCAAGGCCGAGGCGGCCTGAGCGTCGATTCCGGCCGCGGCGCGCGAGGCGTAAGTTCCACCAGGCCGGACGTTCAGGATGCGTAAGGATTTCCCTGTTATCAGGGGCTTGGCCCGATGGGTTGAACTGGCGTGCCATAGATGCAACATTGGCTCGCCTTCCATCGGCGACTTTGAGGTGACCGTGGCCAAGGATCCATTTTCAATCATTGACGCCGATCTCGCGCAGGTGCGTGGTGCAGTGAAAGCCGACCTTGGCCGGCGGTTGCGAGCGGGCGCGGTGCTTGGCTCGGCGCGCGATGGGGCCGTCATGATCACGGCCGCCGCACCGGGAGACGGCCAGGTTTCCCGGGTGGTAAAGCGATACAAGAAGGCGACCGTCGGCTTGACCCAGCGAACGCGTCAGAAGGCGGCAACCCCGGCCTGACGCGGCGCGTCGATGCCGATCGTCACAATGATCGCCGGCCCCAACGGATCCGGGAAATCCACGCTGGTTCGAAAGTTGCAGGAGCTTGGCGCGGACTTCGGGAACCATCTCAACGCCGACGAACTGGCGAAATCGATCGGCAGCGGCGATGACGCCAGCGCGCGGGCTGCGCAGCAGATCGTTCGGGAGGCGCGTGACCATTCCTTACGCAGGCGGATCGACTATAGCTGGGAGACGGTCATGTCGCATCCGTCGCACATCGACCATTTCATCGAGGCGCGCCGTGCCGGCTACACCGCCCGCCTGATCTTTGTCGCCGTGGACGACCCGCTGGTGAACATCCTGCGCGTGCGCGAGCGCGTCCAGGCCGGCGGCCACGCCGTGCCGGAGGATCGGATCGAAGCGCGTTATTGGCGCTGCCTCGATTAATTGCCGCGTGCCCTGCTCGCCTCGGACGAGGCCCGCATCTTCGACAATAGCGAGCCGTCGGAGCCGCTTCGATTGATCGCCCGCGTTCAGGGCGATTACATCCATTTCCACGAATATTATCTCGACATGCCAGCCTGGTTCCAGCGGACCATTCAAACCCTCGTCGATCGAGCGATCATCGAGCCCTATTGAGAAGCCGGAGCCGGAGCAGGCGATCGCCTGCATCCAGGACGACGAGCTGGTCGAGGTGACGCCGAGGGTGGTGCGGATCCGCAAGCGCTACGTCGATCCGCACGAGCGCAAGCGGGCGTCGCGCAAGGCCGAGGCGGCCTGACCCTCAATCCGTCACCCCGGACTTGATCCGGGGTCTATCTTCTTGGGTCACGCGAAGCCGTGAAGGAGAAGAGGGATGCCGGATCAAGTCCGGCATGACGACTGAGTGGCGCGCGCCGGCGGCGGTCCGGCCGCTTCACCTTATCCTAACTTCAGCCCGGCTAGGTCGCCTCCGCCAACGTGAGGGAGGTTCAGGTCATGGGCGCATGGGGCGGCGGGATTTACGAGAGCGATTTCGGCAGCGACCTCAAGGCCGACATCGGCGGCTTCTGGCGGGCGCCGCTCAGCGACGACGAACTGCTCGACAAGCTCGCCGCGACGCATGGTTCGGGCGACGACGACGACCATGTCGACGCCTTCGACTATTGGCTCGTGCTCGCCGACCAGCTCGAGCGCCGGGGCGTGCATCGCCGCGAGGTGTTCGACCGCGCGATCCGGATCATCGAAGGCGGGGCGGACATCGCCGCGCTCGAAAGGCTCGACGCCAGGCCCGATATGATCGCGGGGCGGCGCAGGGACACGGCCGGGCTGCTCGAGAGGCTGCGCAATCCGCGGCCGGCCAAGCCGCGCAAGCCCTTGCGGAAGCCGCAGCCCTTGCTCTTCGAGGTGGGCGAGGCGCTGATCTGGCCGACGGACCGGGGCAATGAGTATAGCGAGTTCCTGCCCTGCGACCGGTCCGAGTTCCAGCAGGACGGCTGGGGGCTTGCGATCGTCACCGACGCCGGCCACGATTATGGCGTCTTCGCCTATTACGCGATGCAGGTGCTGATGTGGCGGCGGCCCGGGCGGCCCACGCTCGAGCTTGCCGCGCATTGCCGGCGGTCCAGCCATTATTACGGCGAGGTAAGCAAGCGCGGTCTCGACTATGTGCGCGTCGAGCGGCTGGGAAAGGTGCCGCCCGAGGCGCTCGGCCCGCCGCCGGAGCGGCCAACCTCGAGGAAAAGCGGGCTCCAGTTCGGCCTCGACGCTTTCAACCACCAGGCCTGGAACTTCCTCAAATTCCCCTATGCCCCTCCTTCGGGCACGCCGCTCGATCCCGAGGAACCGGACCAGCGCCCCGGCTTCGAGGAGTTCCTGGACCGCCACTTCGGGTGACGCTGGGGCGGGCGACCGCCTGGAGCGCCCCGCAACGGGAGCCGGCCGAGCGACGATGCTATCCCGCCAGGATGGTGGCCGCCGTCTCTTCGATGCTTCCCGACACCAGCAGCGAATCCCCGCCGACGACGCCGACCTTGGTCTGGCCGTTCTCGTGCGAGCGCAGCCAGGCGACATTGCCCGCGACCACCATATAATCCCCGCCGCGCGACCTCAACAAAACGAACTTCATGCCTGTGCCTCCTGACGTTGTCGGCACGTCTAGGGGAGCGGGCTCTGTTTCGGGTTAACGGCGCTGTGCGGCTCCCGGCGCGAACGCGGTGGCGCCGAAGGTGGTGCGGATCAGCAAGCGGTGTATCGATCCGCACGAGCGGAAGCGGCAGGCGCGGAAGGCGGAGGCGACATAGGAGTGCGTGAGTGGGATCTACAGCGACCTGCCGGCGGCTGCCTCAGCAAGACGCGCAGCCGCCGCATCCGTTCTGAGTGCCAGTTCCGACCATATCTCGCGCTTGCGATGCGGGTCCGCAAACCAGAGGTAGGGGCCATCTATTAGCTCCCGCATCAGTGCGCGCACCGCACTGGACAAAGGGCCTGACGGTGCCGATCGGAGCGTCTCTGCGCAGTCCCCGACAGATCGCATCGAGGCCAAGACTTTTTGCAACTTGGCTTCTTCGGCCACCGGGTCGGGCGACGGCTTCAAAAACGCTGCACCCCCGGCCATCAGCTGGCGAACCCGGCGGATAAGCTCCTCGCTCTGCTCGACGTAAGGCTTCAACACATTGGCTATAGCTGTCTGCAGTGCAGCATATCCGGTGGCGATCTCCCCAACTGTCGACTCAAGTGCGTCCGCAATGGCGGCGAGATCGTAGGAAGACCGCCGCTCCCCTGAGAACATCGAGGGCAGATGCACGGGAAAGCGCCCTGTCTGTGCAGCGACGACCGCGAGCGTGACCTCCAAGCAAGCGCCGAGCAGGGTTATTGTCTCCTCTAGCTCGGGTGGGGCGGGCGTGCGGGGGCCATACTCGAACAGTATCTCCCTAAGATCCTGCTCCAGCTCCTTGACCCTCGATAAGGTGCGCCTGATCGACAGGTCGGCAATTGAGTCCGCCGCAGCCGATTGGAGCTCATCAAAACTCGTCAACAAGACATTCGACTTGCGCGAAACCGCGATAGCCCCCGCTTGGAACCCTTTCTCGGACAGAAGGACAGCTCGATCCGCCCCCGTGTCTTGCGCAATCTGCGCCAAAGTGAGCACGTGCGCCTTCGGCACTGCCGAGTTCCAATACTTGCACTCGACGATCCAGATCACGGCCACGCCACTCAATGTCGTCCTCGCGACAACGTCGACCTTGTGCTTCCCGCGGGCACCCTCGAGCGCCTCCTCGACGACCGCATCGAAGCCCATTCGGCGGAAAAGCTCGGCCGCTCTTTCCTGATAGTCACGCCAGGCCGCGTTTTTCCGACGAGTAGCCATACGCTCTCCCGCTGACCCAAGACCGGCAAAGGGTGACAGCTACGGACTTATCCCCGAAGCCTCCACGTATGCGACCCAATTCAGCAGCATGACATCCACTTCTGCGTGCGTGGTTGGCCAGCGAGAACAACCGCACGCGAAGCTACCGCTCCGCGGATAGGAACCAAACAAGAACAAATCGCTTTCCTACAGCCCCCCTCCTGAGTCATAAGCTGGTCGGTTGACCCACGACTCGAGGAGACCCGCCATGGCTGTCCTGAGCCAGGCGAAGGGTCCGGCTCTCGCCGGTACCGCTGGGAAGCTGACAAGGCTGTCGCGATGGCTCCTACGAAGCGCGCGATCGGGCCAGCTTCGGCGCACTTCGTCGCGGCGGAAGGTCCGGATTTTTTCTTCTCCATGGAAGCCGGACTCTCCGGACGTTTCGGACCTTCCGTCTGTCCCGAGCGGGCAGGGGCGCGCGCGAGACGCTCAGCCGCGCCCGCGCGCGGCGCCGCGCAGCGCCAGGAGGAAGGCGAGCGTGAAGGCGAGGTGGATGACCAGGAACAGCTTGGCGAGCTCGCGCGCCTCGCCGTTGGCGACGCTCCAGACGTCGTTGGCCGCGACCGCGCCGAAGCCGACGAGGTTGGCGATGAGGATGGTGCGCAGCGCCGGCGAGGGCGCGGCATCGCGCGACAGCCAGTTCAGCACCGCGATGCCGAGCAACGGCCCGCCGAGCAGGCGCAGCAGGGCGAGCAGCTCGGGCGAGGCGTCGGCGGGGACGGCGCCCACGCCGAACCGGAGCGGAACCAGGATCAGCGCGAGGCCGATGGCGGCGAGATACAGCGCCGAGAGGATGAGCGTCGCTTTGCGCATGGCGAGACGTCCATGGGCAGATACGCTGTTGCCTTGCCAAGGGTTCCCGGCCTCAGCCCCGGGGCGAAGGCGGGAGCGGCCCGACCCGCCGGCATGTGCCCGATTGATCCAGGGCAAGATTTCCGGATCGCGCGGTAAGTCTCTGGGACGATTTACGAATTCTAAAGGCCCGCTTCCCTAGCCTGCCGCCATAACCGGTGGAGGAAGATCATGGTTTCTTATTATCGTTCGGGCCTGGAATTCGGCGTCAACAGCCTCACGGCCGCGAACCAGACCGCGCCGGCCGTTGCGACCTTCTCCGACGGCGGCTTCGTCGTCGCCTGGGGCTCGCTCGACACCGCGCAGGACGGCAGCGAGAGCGCGATCAAGGCGCAGCGCTTCGACGCCGCCGGCAACAAGGTCGGGCCCGAATTCCGGGTCAATTCGCACGCGGCCGGCAGCCAGTTCACCCCGTCGGTGGCGACCTTGGCCAATGACAGCTTCGTCGTCACCTGGGTGACCACCGACGCCACCCAGGACGGCAGCGGCAATGCGATCAAGGCGCAGCTGTTCAGCGCCGCCGGCATTCCGATCGGCGGCGAGTTCCTGGTCAACACGCTGACGGCAAGCAGCCAGTTCGTTCCAACCGTCGCCCAGCTCGACGGGGGCGGCTTCGTGATCAGCTGGGACGATTGGGGCAGCTTCGACACCAAGGCGCAGATCTTCGACGCGACCGGGGCGAAGGTCGGCACCGAGTTCCGGCTGAACACCAACACCTCCGCCTTCCAGGAATATGGCGACATCACCGGCCTCGCCGGCGGCGGCTTCGTGGCGACGTGGCGGACCACCGACACGGCGGCGGACGGCAGCGGCCAGGCCGTGAAGGCGCAGGTCTTCGATGGGGCCGGCACGAAGGTCGGCGGCGAGTTCCTGGTCAACAGCCAGGCGGCCGGCTCCCAATATGAGCCGAGCATCGCCGCGCTCGCCAATGGCGGCTTCGTCGTCACCTGGTACACGACCGACGTCGCCCAGGATGGCAGTGGCGGCGCCGTCAAGGGGCAGGTCTTCAGCGCATCGGGCGCCAGGGTCGGCGCCGAGTTCCTGGTCAACAGCCAGACCGTCGACACCCAGAAGGAGGCCGTGGTGACTGCGCTGCCCGACGGCGGCTTCATGGTGGCGTGGACCACGTTCCACACCGCGCAGGACGGCAGCAGCTTCGCGATCAAGGCCCAGGCCTTCGACGCCTCGGGCGCCAGGGTCGGCGGCGAGATCCTCGTCAACACGCTGGCGACGGGCGCGCAGTTCCTGCCCGACATCGCCACCCTCGCCGACGGCCGCGTGATCGTCACCTGGACCAGCGAGAGCGGCGACGGCAGCGGCTATGCCGTGCGCGCGCAGATCCTCGAGCCGAACGCGGCGCCGGAGATCGTCTCGAACGGCGGCGGCGAGGCCGCAGCGCTCGGCGTCGATGAAAACCAGAATGTGGTGACCACGATTGCCGCGACCGATTCCGACGGGCCCAATCCGGTTCACTATTCGATCGCCGGCGGCGCCGATGCGGCAGCCTTCACGATCGACGGCAGCACCGGCGAGCTGAGGTTCGTCTCGGCGCCCGACTTCGAGGCCCCGTCCGATGCGGACGGCGACAATGTCTATGAGGTCGTGGTTCGTACGGGCGACGGCGAATTGCACGACGAGCAGCAGCTCTCGGTTGCGGTCGGAAACGTCAATGAAGGTCTGTCGATCACCTCCGGCGCATCTGTCTCGGTCGACGAGAACGGCACCGCCGCGGCCCTCGTCACCGCGGTCGACGTCGACGGCGACGAAGTCGCCTACAGCATCGCCGGCGGGGCCGACGCCGCCTTGTTCGCCATAGACGGCGCGACCGGTGCGCTGAGCTTCCTCGCCGCGCCCGACTTCGAGGCGCCCGGCGACGCGGACGGCGACAATCTCTACGACGTCGTCGTCTCGGCGAGCGACGGTAGCTTCGTCGACACGCAGACGCTGGCGGTCTCGGTCGGCAACGTCAACGAGGGCTTCGGGCCGGGCTGGACCAACGGCGCCCGCATCGCCGTGGAAAACCGGACCTTCGTCGGTCTGTTCACGGCGACGGACCTCGACGGCGACGCGGTCACCTATGCGATCACCGACGGCGACGACGCCGCGCGCTTCACCATCGACGCGGCCACCGGCGCGCTCAGCTTCATCGAAGCTCCGGACTACGAATCGCCCGGGAGCGCGGCGGGGACCAATTCGTACCGCCTGTTCATCACCGCGAGCGACGGCAGCATCGCCGACGAGCGCTTCTTCAACATCCTCGTCGCGGACGACAATGAAGGCGTCACGATCACCTCGAACGGGGGCGGCGCAACGGCGGTGGTCGCCGTGCAGGAGAACGGAATCTCGGTGACGACCGTCGCCGCGGTCGATCTCGACGGCACCAGCCCCTATTATGCCATCGTCGGCGGCGCCGACGCCGCGCGCTTCGCCATCAATCCCAACGGCGTCCTCTATTTCCTGTCCGCGCCCGACTTCGAGGCGCCTGCCGATGCCGACGGCGACAATGTCTACGACGTAGTCGTCCAGGCCAGCGACGGCAGCTTCTCCGACACCCAGGCCATCGCCGTCGCTGTCGGCAACGTCGACGAGGGCGTCACCATCACCTCTCATGGCGGCGCCGGTTCGGTAAGCCTGACGATCGCCGAGAACGGCGCGGCGGTGACCGGCGTCGCGGCCAGCGACGCCGACGGCGGCCCGGTCGGCTATGCGATCGCGGGAGGGGCGGACGCCTGGCGCTTCACGATCGACGCGCAGACCGGCGCCCTGAGCTTCGTCAGCGCTCCCGATTTCGAAGCGCCCGCGGACGCCGACGCCGACAATGTCTACGAGGTCGTCGTTTCCGCCAGCGACGGCGCGTTCAGCGACACCCAGGCCTTCCGGGTCGGCGTCGGCAACGTCAACGAAGCCCTTGCGATCGTCTCGAACGGGGGCGGCGCCAGCGCCGCCGTCTCGCTCGCCGAAAACGGCCTTGCGGTGACGACGGTGGCCGCCATCGATCCCGACGGCGGCCCGGTCACCTACGCAATCGCGGGCGGCGCCGATGCGGCGCGCTTCTCGATCAATGCCGTGACCGGCGCCCTGACTTTCGCCGCGGCTCCGAATCACGAGGCGCCCGCCGATGCCGGGGGCAACAATGTCTACGACGTCATCGTCGCGGCGAGCGACGGTACGTTCAGCGATACGCAGGCGCTCGCGGTGACGGTCACGAACGTCCGCGAGGGCAACACGATCGTCGGCACCTCCGGCAGCAACACCATCTCGACGACCACCAGCCCCTCGGGCCAGCCGCGCGCCACCGAGCTCGAGGACACGATCTACGGACTGGGCGGAAACGACACCATTTCGGCCGCCGGCGGCGCCGACTTCATCGACGGCGGGTCGGGGAACGACACGATCAATGGCGGCCTCGGCGCCGACGTGATGATCGGCGGCCAGGGCGCCGACCGATTCGTCTACAGCTCGATCGCCGAGAGCCAGGCCGGCGGGCCGGACGTCATCCTGGACTTCAGCCGGAGCCAGGACGACAGGATCAACCTCAATGCGATCGATGCCAGGACCAACGTGGGCGGCAACCAGAGCTTCCAGTTCATCGGCGCCGCCGCCTTCTCCGGAGTCTCCGGCCAGCTGCGCTTCGCGCAGGTCAATGGCGACACCTTCGTCTCCGGCGACGTCAATGGCGACGGGATCGGCGACTTCCAGATCCAGCTCGAAGGCCTGGTCCCGCTGACCTCGTCCGATTTCATCCTCTGAGAAGGGACGGTTGCTTCAGCCGCCCGGCGCGGAGACTCCGGCGCCGGGCGCGTGAAAGCAACTGTCCCTAACCGGCCATCGTCAGGATCAGCCCCCATTCCTCCTCGCGCACCGGGCTGACCGATAGGCGCGACTGGCGGATCAGCTCCATCCTGGCGAGCTTCGGTTCGGCCTTGATCGCGGCGAGGGTGACGGGGGCGGGGAGCGGGCGGACCGGCGCGACCGGAACCTTGACCCAGGCGCCGTCCTCGCCGTCCGGCTTGCCCGCGCCGGTGATCGTCATGACCCCGACCACCGCCCGTTCCTCGCCGCTGTGGTAGAAGAAGGCCTCGTCGCCCGGCCGCATCGCGCGCAGGTGCAATCTCGCCGCGTTGTTGCGCACGCCGTCCCAGTCGGTGGCCCGGTCGCGGACGAGGTCGTCCCAGCTGTAGGTGCCGGGCTCCGATTTCATCAGCCATTTCGCCATAACTGCTCCTAGTTCCACGGTCCGTCCCATCGCCAGCCCCATTCGTCGCTGCAGTGCAGCAAAAGAGTTGATTCGTTAACGCGGGCCGGCCACGTGCCTCCTCGAGATTAATGAGCGGGTGCCGCCACGAGCTTTTGAAGCCGGCGGCCAGGGCCAGACGGCAGACCTGGGGACGGCGCGATGCGAGGCATCGGCCGGGATCGGTCTACCGCATTGAAAAGCAAGTATTAGATGATCCGACCGCTTCGCGGCGCGGCGTTTGCCGTCGCTGCCGCCCTCCTCGCCGTATCGGCGGCGTGGGCCGATCCGCTGCAGGCCTTGCAGAGCGAGGCCGCGCCCGTCGCGGCGCCCTGGTTCGCCCATGGCGACGCCGCCGCTCCGATCAGCGATCTCGGCCTCAACGGCGAGGCCGCGCGTCCGGCCAGCCTCGAGGCGCACGTCGCCGAGCTCGCCGACGGCGAGACCCGCGGCGCGGAAGAGGATTGCCTCGCCAATGCGGTCTATTTCGAGGCGCGCGGCGAGAGCCTCGAGGGCCAGCTCGCGGTCGCCGAGGTGGTGCTGAACCGCGCCGCCTCGGGCCGCTATCCCGGCACCTTGTGCGAGGTGGTCCGCCAGCCCTGGCAATTCTCGTTCGTGCGCCGCGGCGTGATCCCGCGCGCCGACCGCGGCTCCGACGCCTGGCGCCGCGCGGTCGCGGTCGCCCGCATCGCCAAGAGCGGCGCGCGCCGCCTGCTGGACCAGAACGTGCTCTGGTATCACGCCAATTACGTCGCCCCGAGCTGGGGCCGGCGGCTCGCCCGTTCCGGCCAGATCGGCGCCCACATCTTCTACCGCTGAGGAACTCCGCGCTGGCGCGCATCGTTCTCCCCAAAACCGGTGGAGAGTAAGCCTTGCGTATCGCCCAAATCGCGCCGCTGGCGGAAGCGGTGCCCCCGAAGCTTTATGGCGGGACCGAACGGGTCATCTGGTGGCTGACCGAGGCCCTGGTCGAGCTCGGTCATGACGTGACCCTCTATGCCAGCGGCGATTCGGTAACCTCGGCGCGGCTGGTGCCCTGCGCCGACCGCGCGCTGCGGCTCGCCGGGATCAACGACCACACCGCGAGCCTGCTGGTCATGCTCGACCGGGTGCTGCGCGACGCCGACCGCTACGACATACTCCATTTCCACATGGACTTTCTGCATTTCCCGACCTTCCGGCATCTCGCCGGCAAGTGCCTCACCACCCTGCACGGGCGGATGGATCTGCCCGATTTCCAGCCGGCCTTCCGCGCCTTCAGGGAAATGCGGCTGGTCTCGATCTCGGACGACCAGCGCACGCCGATCGCCCATGCCGATTTCGCCGGCACAGTCCATCACGGCCTGCCGCCCGAGCTAATCGGCTTCGACCCCCGCGGCGGCGACTATCTCGCCTTCATCGGCCGCATCTCGCCGGAAAAGCGCCCCGACCGCGCGATCGAGATCGCCCGGCGCGTCGGCCTGAAGCTGAAGATTGCCGCCAAGGTCGACTATGCCGACCGCGCCTATTTCGCGGAGCGGATCGAGCCCTTGCTCGGCGACCCGCTGGTCGAGTTCGTCGGCGAGATCGGCGACGCCGAGAAGGGCGCCTTCCTGGGCGGGGCGCGCGCGCTGCTGTTCCCGATCGACTGGCCCGAGCCGTTCGGCCTGGTGATGATCGAGGCGATGGCGGCGGGAACGCCGGTGATCGCCTGGGACTGCGGATCGACCCGCGAGGTGATCGAACCTGGCGTAAGCGGCTTCCTGGTCGACAGCGTCGAGGCGGCCGTCGCCGCGGTCGCGGCGGTCGGCGGCCTGTCCCGCGCCGGGGTCCGCGCCGCGTTCGAGGCCCGCTTCACCGCCGGGCGCATGGCGCGCGACTATGTCCGGCTCTACGAGCGGCTGATCGGGGCGGAGACGCCCGCTCTGTTCGGAAAGACGATGGTCGTCGCCTGATCCCGGGACGCTGATGAACGAGATCAACCCCAACGCCCTCTGGCCCGGGCAGGAGCCGCCCGAGGCGCCGGCGAGCTATCATATCGAAGCCACCAAGTCCTTGGTCGACCGGACGCTGCGGACGCTGAAGCAGGACGACCTGTTCGGGGTGTTCGACAAGCAAGGCGATTGCCGCGGCGGCGAGGACGGGCCGGACGGCCTGTTCCACCAGGACACGCGCTTCCTCTCCGCGCTGAGCCTCAGGATCGGCGGGATGGAGCCGCTGCTGCTGGGCTCGGTGGTGCTCGACGACAATGGCGCGATGGTGGTCGACCTCGCCAATGCCGACTTCCACGATGCCGAGGGCAGGATCTGGCTGCAGCGCGATTCGATCCACGCCTCGCGGGTCAAGTTCCTGTGCGGCACCACCTGCTACGAGCGGATCAGGGTGCGGCGGTTCAACCGCATCGAACGGGCGATCGCGCTCGACATCGGCTTCGACGCCGATTTCGCCGATTTGTTCGAGGTCCGCGGCGAGCGCCGGGCGCGCCGCGGCACGCTCGCGGCCGCCAGGCTCGACGGGCGCAGCGTGCGCTTCACCTATGCCGGTCTCGACGGCCTCGAGCGCTGCACCACCCTGCATTTCGATCCGGCGCCGGACTCCTTGAGCGAACGCCATGCGCGCTGGGACATGGACCTGGACGCGGCGGAGCGGTTCAGCCTGGTGGTCAAGATCGACTGCGCGATCGACGGGCCCGGCGCGGAGCCGCCGCACCTGCTCTCCGCCTATCGCACGGCGCGGCGGACGACCAACGGGCGCGCCCGTGACCGGGCCTGCGTCACCAGCTCGAACGAGCTGTTCAACATGGTCGTGGACCGCGCCGTCTCCGACATCGACATGCTGCTGACCGACACCGAATACGGGCTTTATCCCTATGCGGGCATTCCCTGGTACAGCACCATCTTCGGCCGCGACGGCCTGATCACCGCGATGGAGCTGCTCTGGGTCGCGCCCGACATCGCCAAGGGCGTGCTCAAGGCGCTGGCGCTGACCCAGGCGAGCGAGACCGACGAGGCGGCCGACGCCCAGCCCGGCAAGATCCTGCACGAGATGCGCGGCGGCGAGATGGCGCGGCTCGGCGAGGTCCCGTTCCGGCGCTATTACGGCTCGGTCGACGCGACGCCCCTGTTCGTGATGCTGGCCGGGCAATATCTGAGGCGGTCGGGCGACCTCGCCACGATCCGGACGATCTGGCCGAATCTGAAGGCGGCGCTGGCCTGGATCGACGGTGCGGGCGACAGGGATGGCGACGGCTTCGTCGAATATCAGCGGATGACGCCGAACGGTCTCGCCAACCAGGGCTGGAAGGACAGCTTCGATTCGATCTTCCACGCCGACGGCAGCGCCGCCGACGGCCCGATCGCGCTGTGCGAGGTCCAGGCCTATGTGTTTGCGGCCAAGGCGGGGGCCGCAACCATCGCCCGCGCGCTCGGCGAGGAGGATGAGGCGCGCCGCCTCGAGCGGCAGGCCGAGACGCTGCGCGGGCGCTTCGAGGACCTTTTCTGGTGCGAGGAGCTCGGCTGCTATGCGCTGGCCCTCGACGGCGCCAAGCAGCCGTGCCGGGTGCTGTCGTCCAATGCCGGCCACGCTTTGTTCGCCGGCATCGCCGCGCCCGAGCGGGCGGCGCGGCTGGCGCGGCTTTTGACCGGCAAGCGCTTCTTCTCGGGCTGGGGCGTGCGCACGATCGCGGCGGGGCAGCCGCGCTACAACCCGATGTCCTACCACAACGGCTCGGTCTGGCCGCACGACAATGCGCTGATCGCCATGGGGCTCGCCCGCTATGGCCACCAGGCCGAGGTGCTGAAGATCTTCGAGGGGCTGACCGAGGCCGCGGTCTATGACGAGTTCCGCCGCCTCCCCGAGCTGTTCTGCGGCTTTTCGCGGCGCAAGAAGCGCGGGCCCACCGCCTATCCGGTCGCCTGCTCGCCGCAGGCCTGGGCTGCCGCCGCGCCGTTCGCCCTGGTCGCCGCTGCGACCGGCCTCGACCTCGACCATGAGCGCGGCAGCGTGCGCCTCGCCAATCCGGCGCTGCCGCCCTTCCTCGATACGCTGATGCTGAAGGATGTGGCCGTGGCCGGCTCGCGGCTCGACCTGGCGCTGTCGCGCGCCGCCGGCGACGTCACCACCGCCGTCACCCGGCGCCACGGCAACGCCCAGCTGGTGATCGTGAAATAGGGCCGGCTTTGCTGCGCCGCGGCAATCGGCTAAACACCGCTTATGTCCACCTACACGATCGACACCGCGACCAGCCGCGCCACGCCGACGCCGGCGCCGATGAAGCGGCTGACCGCGCCGGCGATCCTGGCGCGCAAGGGCAAGGAGCCGATCGTGGCGCTCACCGCCTACACGATGCGGATGGCGCAATTGCTCGACCCGCATTGCGACTTCCTGCTGGTCGGCGACAGCCTCGGCCAGGTGATCTACGGCCTGCCCTCCACCATCCCGGTCAGCCTCGAGATGATGTGCGCGCACGGCGCCGCGGTGGTGCGCGGCTCGTGGCACGCCCTGGTCTGCGTCGACATGCCGTTCGGCTCCTATGAGGAAAGCCCCGAGCAGGCGTTCCGGAGCGCCGCCCGGGTGCTGAAGGAGACCGGCGCGGCGGCGGTGAAGCTGGAGGGCGGCGAGGCGATGGCGCCGACCGTCGCCTTCCTGTCGCAGCGCGGCGTGCCCGTCATCGGCCATGTCGGGCTGACCCCGCAGGCGGTCAACGCGCTCGGCGGCTACCGCGCGCGCGGCCGCGACGATGCGGAGGCGAGGAAGGTGCTGGCGGATGCCAAGGCGGTGGCCGAGGCGGGCTGCTTCGCGCTGGTGCTCGAAGGCGTGATGGAGGAGATCGCCGCCGAGGCGACCAGGCAGGTCGCCTGCCCGACGATCGGCATCGGCGCCTCGGCGAAATGCGACGGCCAGATCCTGGTCACCGAGGACATGATGGGCCTGTTCGAGCGCACGCCGAGGTTCGTGAAGCGGTTCGGCGATCTCGCCGCCGAGATCAGCGCGGCCGCCGCCTCCTATGCCGAGGACGTGAAAAGCCGCGCCTTTCCCACCGAAGAGCAGATTTACCGCGCCAAGACGTAGAGCCTTCCGTTTCGCGCGGCACACGGATAAGGAACACGCGGGGCGCGCGCCCGTCGTGCGCCGGGGGCGCCAGCAATTGCGAGTGGAGACGAGATTTTGGCGCTCAGCCCGAACGACGGTGAGACATTCCTGAGAGAAGTTGATGAGGAGCTCCGCAAGGAGCAGGTCAGCAACTTCGTGACGCGCTACGGCTGGTGGATCGCCGGCGCGGCGATCCTGGTCCTGGCCGCGGTCGGCGGCTGGCTGTGGTGGCAGGCGCGCCAGCAGGCGCAGGCCGGCGCGCAGGGCGAGGCGTTGATCGAGGCGCTGGGCAACCTGGAGGCAGGCAATCGCCGCGCCGCCGCGCCCAAGCTCGCCGAGCTCGCCAAGAGCGACGTCGAGGGCTACCGCGCCGCCGCCCTGTTCGCCCGCGCCAACAGCGAGACCGCCGCGGGCAACGCGCCGGCCGCGATCGCCACCCTGCGCTCGATCGCCGCCAATGCGGAGTTCGACCAGACCTATCGCGACGCGGCCCTGGTCCGGCAGACCGCGCTCGAATTCGATGCGCTGCAGCCGCAGGCGGTGGTGCAGCGGCTG
Organism: uncultured Alphaproteobacteria bacterium; assembly: GCA_963826805.1. Taxonomy (GTDB): domain Bacteria; phylum Pseudomonadota; class Alphaproteobacteria; order Sphingomonadales; family Sphingomonadaceae; genus Allosphingosinicella. The sequence continues at coordinate 573,986 of CAWGYE010000005.1, read as the reverse complement.
CGGCCGCTGATCCGCCCCGGCAGCCCCTGGCTCGGCAGCGCGGGCGAGATGGTCGGCATCGCCTATCTGAAGATGCGGCGGCCCGAGCTCGCCGGCCCGGTCTTCGCCCAGGTGGCGCGCGACGAAGCCGTGCCCGACTCGATCCGCAGCCGGTCCGGCCAGATGGCGAGCTCGCTCGGCATCGACGTCAGCGCCGAGCCGGCCGCCGCCACTCGCGCCCAGCCGGGGGCGCCCACCGCGGCGCCGGCCGCGCCCGCCGCAACAAAGGAATAGAGCCGAATGAAGCGTCTCGCCCTCGCCCTCGCCCTGGTCGGCCTGCTCGGCGGCTGCAGCCTGTTCGATCGCGATCGCCGCCCGACCACGCCGACCGTCGGCCAGCGCATTCCCGTGCTCGCCACCGAGGCGCAGATCGAGCCCGACCCGCTGCTCGCCGCGATCCCGGTCACCGTGCCGCCGCCGGCCGCGAACGCGGATTGGCCGCAGCCGGGCGGCAACGCGTCCAAGTCGATGGGCCATGTCGGCCTCGGCGACTCGCCGGCGCGGGCGTGGAGCGTCTCGATCGGCGCCGGCAACAGCTTCCGCACCCGGCTGGTCGCCGAGCCGGTGATCGGGGGCGGCCGCGTCTACACGATCGACACCCAGGCGCGGGTGCGCGCCTTCGACCTGCAGACCGGCGCCACGGTCTGGGAGCATCAGCTGCGCGGCGAGAACAGCCCCTCCGAGGCGCTGTTCGGTGGCGGCGTCTCGTTCGACAACGGCCGCGTCTACGCGACCAACGGCGCCGGCGACGCGGCGGCGCTCGACGCGGCGACCGGCAACCGGATCTGGATGGTGAAGCCGGGCGGGCCGTTGCGCGGCGCGCCGACCGTCGCCCTCGACACCGTCTACATGCTTTCGCAGGACAGCCAGATCTACGCGGTCAACGCATCCAATGGCGAGCCGCGCTGGCAAGGCGCCGGCTCGTTCGAGCTGGCCGGCGTGTTCGGCAGCGCGGCGCCCGCCTTCGCGCAGTCGACCCTGGTCGCCGGCTTCGCCTCGGGCGAGCTCACCGCCTATCGCTACGAGAACGGCCAGGTCGTCTGGCAGGACGCGCTGGCCCGCACCGGCATTTCGACCGTGGTCGGCACGCTTTCCGACATCGACGCCGATCCGGTGATCGACAACGGCCGGGTGTTCGCGATCGGCCAGGGCGGGCGCATGGTCGCGGTCGAGCTGATCACCGGCCAGCGCGCCTGGGAGATCAACGTCGGCGGCCTCTCCACCCCCTGGGTGGCCGGCGACTGGGTGTTCGTGGTCACCGACCGGGCGCAATTGCTGGCGGTGGCGCGCTCGTCGGGCCGGGTTCGCTGGCTCTCGCAGCTGACCCGCTATCGCGACGAGGAGGACCGCGAAGGGCCGATCTACTGGCGTGGGCCGGTGCTCGCCGGCAACCGGCTGGTGCTGGCGGGGTCGAACGGCCACATCGTCTTCGCCTCCCCGGTCGACGGCACGGTGCAGTCGACGCTCCAGCATCGCACCCCGATCTCGCTGCCGCCCGTGGTCGCGGGCAATACCCTGCTGATCCTCGACGACGAGGGCCGGCTGACCGCCTGGAGATAAGGCGAAACGCCCGAAAGCCCTCCCCCTCGATGGGGGAGGGTTGGGGTGGGGGTGGCCTAGCCGCCCGCTCCGAGTACTTCATTGGATCCACCCCACCCCAACCCCTCCCCATCAAGGGGAGGGGGCTAGAGGTTGACCCATCCACCAGGACGCGTCAGGGCAGCGCCTCTCATGCCCGCTCTGCCCATCCTCGCCATCGTCGGCCGGCCCAATGTCGGCAAATCGACCCTGTTCAACCGCCTGGTCGGCAGGAAGCTGGCGCTGGTCGACGACCGGCCGGGCGTCACCCGCGACCGCCGCGAGGGCGAGGCGAGCCTGCTCGGCCTCGAGTTCCGGGTGATCGACACCGCCGGCTATGAGGACGAGGATCCGGCGACGCTGCCGGGGCGGATGCGGGCCCAGACCGTCGCCGCGGTCCGCGCCGCCGACGCCGCCTTGTTCCTGATCGACGCCCGCGCCGGGGTGACCCCGCTCGACGAGGAGCTCGCGCGCTGGCTGCGTTCGGAGGCGACGCCGGTGATCCTCGCCGCCAACAAGGCCGAGGGGCGCGCCGGGGAGGCCGGCATCCTCGAAGCCTGGTCGCTCGGGCTCGGCGAGCCGATCGCGATCAGCGCCGAGCATGGCGAGGGCGTCGCCGACCTGTTCGAGCGGATCCGGCCCCATGTCGAGCGCGACGCGGCGGGCGAGGATGAGCCCGAGGCGGGCGAGGGCCCGCTCAAGCTCGCCATCGTCGGCCGACCCAATGCCGGCAAGTCGACGCTGATCAACCGGATGCTCGCCGAGGAGCGGCTGATCACCGGGCCGGAAGCCGGGATCACCCGCGACAGCATCGCGATCGACTGGCAATGGCAGGGGCGCGCGGTGCGGCTGATCGACACCGCCGGCATGCGCAAGAAGGCCAAGGTCGAGGACAAGCTGGAGAAGCTGTCGGTCGCCGACGCCCGCCGCGCCGTCGATTTCGCCGAGGTCGTCGTGCTGCTGCTCGACGGCACCCGCGGGCTCGAGGCGCAGGACTTGAGGATCGCCGACAACGTGCTGCAGGAGGGCCGCGCGCTGGTGATCGCGGTCAACAAGTGGGACGTGGCCGAAAACGCCTCCAGCCTGTTCAACGGCATCAAGGCGGCGCTCGACGAGGGCCTCAGCCAGGCGCGCGGCGTGCCGCTGCTCACCGTCTCGGGCAAGACCGGCAAGGGCATCGAGCAACTGCTCGCCGCCGCCTTCGAGGTGCGCGAGGCCTGGTCGCAGCGGGTGACGACCGGGCAGCTGAACCGCTGGTTCGAGGCGGCGGTCGAGAAGAACCCGCCGCCGGCGCCGGGCGGCAAGCGGATCAAGCTCCGCTACATCACCCAGGTCAACACCCGCCCGCCGAGCTTCGTGCTGTTCGGCACCCGCGTCGACCAGCTGCCCGATTCCTACCTGCGCTACCTGGTCAACGGCATCCGTCGCGAGCTCGGCTTCGGCGCGGTGCCGGTGCGGCTCGCCGCCCGCGCCTCGCGCAATCCCTACAAGGAGTGAACGGGGACAGTTACGGTAACTGTCCCCATTTTCGTACCGTGCCGCCCGGCGGGGTGCGTCAACACCCTGTTTACCGGGCGGGCGTAAAGGCGGGAGCGAAGGGAACAGGCGGTGGACGAGCTCGTCGACTGGACGAAATTCTCGCAGATGCGCACCGAGCTCGGGGCGAGCTTCGTGCGCATCCTCGGCTATTTCCGCGAGGACGGCGAGAAGGCGGTCGCCAAGATCGAGGAGGCGATGCACCGCCGCGACGCCGCCGGCCTGGTGCTGCCCGCCCACACGCTGAAGGCCGAGGCCCGCCAGTTCGGCGCCGAGCCGGTCGCCGAGCTCGCCGAGGCGATCGAGCAGGCCGGCCGCCGCGCGCTCGAATCGCGGCTGTTCCCCGACGACATCCTCCCGCAGGTGGCGCAATTGCGGCCGCTCTACAGCCGCACCCTCGACCAGCTCGAGGAGGAGACCAACCCGCTCGTCGCCCGCCGCCCCGCCGGCCGCGGCCCCAGCAACCAGGATTTCGGGCGGCTCTAGACGCCGGATTCCGTTTGCGTCTAGGCTCGCGGCCATGCGCAAAGCCCTCCGCCTGATCGCTCCGCTGCTGCTGCTGGCGGTCCCCGCCCCCGCCGCCGCGCAGGACGTGCGCTCCGAATGGGACATGAGCGTCACCGAGCTGCAGGCGATGGTCGAGCGGCTGCGCGAGGAGATGTACCGGCCCGGCGAGCGGGTGGCGGGCTGGGACCGGGGCGGCGCCGACCCCGACGCGGACCTGCGCGCCGCCGGCGCCGAGACCCACTATTTCCGCCTGCAGCGGGCCAGCGGCGAGGGCATCGTCATCCTGAGCGGGCGGCCGATCTCGGCCTTCGCCCCGGCGGCGTGGCGGGTGGCCGACACCTATGGCTCGGCGGCGGCCGAGGTCGCCAACCCCTTCGTCCAGTTCGAGGCGCTCTCGCCCCGCTACGTCGTCGGCCTGCGCGGCGGCAGCCGGCGGCAGGGCGACGCCGACTGCGTCGACGCGATCGCCAACGCCACCCTCTACGAGCGGCCCGACGTGCCGGCCGGCCAGGAGGATGCGCAGGTCCCGCTGATGTTCCGGCTGCTGCTGCTCGCCGCCGAGGAGCAGATCGTCTGCACCCGCTACCAGGGCAGCGCCCGGGAGGGCTATCGCGGCCTCGCCTTCCTCCCCGACGGGCGCTCGCTGCCCAGCCTCAACCGCTCCGAGGAGCGGATCACCATCATCCCCGCCGGCCCGATCGAGACTCTGGTGGTCTATTCCGGCCGCGGCGGCGGCACCTAGGCCCCGCGCCGCATCGGCTCCAGCCGCCAGCGCGCGAGGCTGCGCCACAGCCATTCGAACGGGCCGTAGCGGAAGCGCTCGAGCCAGGGCTTCGACCAGGCGAGCATCACCACCCACGTCAGGATCACCGGGATCCACAGCTCGATCCGGCTGAGATCGCCGTAGAGGCCGAGGCCATAGCCGTAGAAGAGCGTGGTCATCAGGATCGAGGTGCCGAGATAGTTGGTGAAGGCGGCGCGACCGGCCGCCGCGATCCGCGCCACCAGCGGGCCGCCCGTGCGGGTCAGGAGGATGACGAGCGCGGCGGTGGCGACGACCGAAAGCGGGCGGACCGGGGTCGTCGCCCCCAGCCAGATCGCGAATTGCCATTCCGGCGCGAAATCATTCTCGATCAGCAGCCAGGCCATGGCCGCATAAGCCGGGATGGAGATGGCGAAGCCGACGATCGCCCATTTGCGGTAGCGCGACGGTGCCCAGTCGCCCCGGAAAAAGCCGGATTTCAGCGCCGCCATGCCGAACAGCATGTAGCCCAGGGTCTCGGCGCCGCTGAAGGCGATGCTGGCGAAGGGCTGGAACCAGCGCTCCAGCTTGTCGTCGACGATGCCGAGCCAGGGGCCGTGGAACAAAGCGAGCTTGTCGGCGAGCTCCTGCCCGCGGAGCACCGTGAAGCCCTCGCGCATCCCGTTCCACTGGGTGACGATGTCGGGGTTGGGATCGGGGAGCGCCGCCTTCCAGGCGAGGAACAGCGCGCTGATGCCGACCAGCCCCATGAGCAGGGTCTGCAGCCCGACGAAGCCGACGCCGCTCCAGACCAGCGCCTTCACCGAGAGATTGCGGAAGAAGAAGAGGATGAGCCCGGTCAGCGCATAGAGGGCGAGGATGTCGCCGAACCAGATCAGGTAGAAATGGATGAGGCCGAAGACGAGCAGCCAGAACATCCGCGCATAATGGACCCTGGCCGGCGATGCCCCCGCCGCCCGCGCCCGCTCGATCACCAAGAGGGTGCTGGCCCCGAACAGGAAGGAGAAGAGGCCGCGCATCTTGCCGTCGACGAAGATGAAGCTGAACACCCAGGAGCCGAGATCGGCCGGGCCTTCGAGGCCGTAGGCGAGCGGGTTGATATAGGCCTGGAACGGCATGGCGAAGGCGACGATGTTCATCGCCAATATGCCCATCACGGCGACGCCGCGGACGATGTCGAGCGTGGCGATGCGGCCGGGCTCGACCGCGGCGGCTTCGGCGGGCGCGGCGCCGGTAGGCGTCGGCGCGGCGTCGGCGGGTATATCGGTCATCCGGACGTCCCCTCCCGGAATGTGGCTGCGTCCGGGATAGCCGGGGAAATGGGGACAGTCACTAGTGACCGTCCCCCGGCAAGGCTCCCCTCGCGGAAGTTCACGAAGCTCAGCGAAAATAAAAATCCTTTCGATCAATCCTCACTCCTTTGATCGAATGCGTCGATCAATGGCGCGGCCGCGCGGCGAGAAGCCGAAGAACAGGTCGCGGGCCGTGGCGCCGGCCGCGAGCCGCGCCTCCTGCCGCGCCGCCAGCGCCTGCTCCTCGGCCTCGCTCAGCGGGCGCTCGAAATCGGGGTCGGAGGGCTCGCCCGCATAAGTCTCCCGGTCGAAGCCCGGCGGCGGCGGATAGTTGGTCGTCCAGTCGCCGAAGCGGTCGCGCCAGACGCGAAAGCCGCCGCCCAGCGCGCCCTGCCCGAGCCGCGCCATCGATCCCTCCCAATCGTCCGCGATCGCCCGGCTCTGCCCGGCGCCGGCGCCCTGGAACAATTTGTCGCCACGCTGGATCAGGGCGAGCAGCAGCCGCTCGGAATAGACCCGCTCCTCGGCGATCAGCTGGCCGTGATAGAAGCGCTGGACGCGGCGGCCGTTCACCGCCTGGTCGACGAGGCGCGAACGGCCCTGCTCGCTAAGGCCGCGCAGCAGCGCCGCATCCCAGGCCGCGGCAAAGCCCTCGGCGCCGGCGCGGCGGCGCAGCGCATAGGCGCTGCGCACGCTCATCCCCACCGCCGCCGCCGCGGTGTCGGGGCAGAGCGTGTCGGCGAGATGCTCGATGAAGTCGCGCTGCTTCTCGGGCGTCCAGCCGTCGTGGCGATGGCGCAGCGGCACCGGCGCGAACGAATCGCGCAGAGCGGGGACCTGCGCCTCCGGCGCGCACGGGCCAGAGGAAGAGCCGGGCTCATCGGTCGCCGACTCGGGGACTAAGGCGTTCTGGTTATGTTCCATCCGACAGGGTAAATCAGATGAAATCCAACAAGTATCCAACAAAATGCATCGCAGACGCAGCCGCGGTCCGGGCCGCCCAGGGGGAGAGGTCGCCGGCCCGACGTGACGGCCGTCACGAGGGGGGCCGTCCCGGCGATGCTAGTGAGGGCGCACACCGGCGATCGTCGCCGTGCGTGCCCGCCGCGAAGCGGGCGGGGGCGGGGCGAAAGGCCGTGGCAATAAGGAGCGGAACATGCGCGCTTATCATCTCATCGTCATCGGCCTGGCCGTTGCCGCCCCCTTGGCGGGCCTGCAATCCTCCACCGATCCGCAGGCGAAATACACGTTGACGGGCCGCAACACCTGGAAGGTCCTGTGCAGCAACGGCACCACCATCGATCCCTTCTACGGGACCTATCTTCAGGCGATCAGCGCGCCCGGCTGCGCACCCGGCTATGTGGTCCATGTCCGGGACAAGGGCCTCGACGCCTATTTCCAGTCGGGGGATCCGTTCGTCGACACGCAAAGGGTGGCGGTGGCGCCCGGAACCGGCGCGTCCCCGCCGACCGGCACGGCGGCGCCGATCGCGGCCGCCATGGCAGGCCGGGTGCAGTCGGCCCGGGCCGGCGGGATCTGCGCCACAGCGATGTGCCAGGACAGCGCCGGCAACCGCTACGACGTCGTCTATCTGGAGGCCGGCGGCGGCCCGCCGAGCCGGTTCAACTGCCCGGCGGCGGGTCTCTTGAGCGGGCGGGGGAGGCAGGTCAGCGTGCCGGGAGCCGCCAACCGGCTGTCGGCCGATGCCTGCCCGATCGGCCCGACGCTGCGTCCGCGCGGGGGCCGCTAGCGGCGGCCGGGCCGCAAGAACGGATCCGGCCTTCGGAAAAGAAATGGGGACAGTCACGAGTGGGCGATTGTGTAGTTTGCAAACCCACTCGACTCAGGACATGTTTTGAGGCACCTTTCTCCGGTACCGTAAGGGAGGTGAAGATGAGCAGAGTTCCGAACTGGCAAGCCTGCTTTATCGCCGCCGCGTTGGTCAGCTGTGGCTCTAGCTTTGACATGAGCGGGACGTATGTGAACACGTCGCCTATTTTTGGGCTCAATAATGTTGCTAGGCTCGAATTTACCGGCCCAGATATGTGCACGGAGTATTATGGCGCTCCGGACAACATTGTCGGTAACATCCCCGGCACCTGCCAGCTGAGGGATGGGGGTATCCAGTTCAGCACAATGGGAACACCGATCAACTTCTACAGGATCGACGGAAACGAGCTTGTGTTAACGCGGAATGGCGCCACCGTCCGACTTACAAAACAGTAGTCGCCTACTCCGGCTTTTCCACTGGCCTATGCTTCACCAGCTTCCCTAGGCGCTCTTTGAAGCGCCCCGGATTGTCATCGCATTCGAGGTCGCGGGCGGCCTGCTTGAACTTGTCGAGCTGCGAAGCCTTATCCCCCTCCACCGGATTCCTCCTCCTCGGCTTCGCGCTGGTCGAGATCGGCGATTTCCTCATGCTCTTCGAGCCCCAGTTCGCCTTGGCGAGCGGAGTCCGGAATAGGAAGATCGGCCAGCTTGATCGGTTCAATATCGCAGAGTTGAGCGCGGTTCGCGAGCGCGTCATCCTCGGTAAGAATATGCTCGCACTCGGCCACCCTCGCTATGGCGATGATTTGGCGATCAACCTTAATCTTCTGCCAGCCTTCCAACCTGTTCTTCTTGTCGAGCGCGGCAAAAATGTCGCGGTTCAAAAAGGCGAGTTCCATGGCCGCCACTTCATCGAATGCCCTGACTTCGAACACGGCCTTCCGATTGATGACCCTGATATAATCCGCTGACGTTGGGCCTATCGCTGTGAGCAATTCGGCAGTCGCGGGAGTTGGGATGATAAGCTTCCGGCGCTCCTTCTCCGCGCGTGCTATGAACCCGTTCAGGCGCTCCCGGCCGAAATCGACAGAGATAAGCGATTTCGGATTGAGCATTATGCTCAGTGTGGTCGCATCAATCGCGACGGGTCTCATGCGGCCTCCCCGCGCCGCATTTCGAGCAACTTCTCGCTTAGATCCTCCGGCCAATCGGTTACGGCCGCCTGCACGGCGGCAACGGCATCGCTCAGGCTCTCATCATCGACCTGCTCAAACGTCTGCACCTTCATCCGCGCAATCTGCCACCTACCATGACGATCTCGGTGCCAAGATGCGACACCGTGCAGACGAACGCATTCGTGCAGGTGCTTGGCCAGTTTCTTAGCAACGTCCTTCGTCGCAAAGCAGCCCGCGATCACTGCACCAGATACGTCTCTCAACAGAATCTGGTCAAATTCCGTTTCGCCGCCCACTCTTATGAGTTCGCCGGTGACAGACGTTGCTTGACGGACAGAGCCGATTTCCTGATCGGCCCCTACATCGACACTGGGAAATTCAAGGATCGTCGCCTTCTTGGAGGTCAGCACGGCGGGCTTGCCGCCATCGTCCGACACCATCCGTCGAATGCGCCGATAAGCTTCCCGCGCCCGCACTGGCCCGCCACCTTCCCAAGTCTCGCGCGCGCGTTTGCGCGCTATGACCGCCGCATGATGCGGCAGAAGGAAGACAGGTTTGGTGCTCGACTTTTTGATATCAATCAGGTGTAGATCGGACGGATTCCCGAGAATGACCATTAGCTGATTGAGATACTCAATCAGCCGGTTAAGTGGCATCGTCTCCGGAGTATAGCCGGGAAGGACAAATTCGAAGCGTTCAAAATCCGCCATACGGCGGATTCTACGGCACCCCGGACTCCGCGTAAAGCCCTCACCTATGTGGTTTTCGTCGCGCTTGTCGAGCCACTCGAAACAGAGCTGTTCACCCCGCCCCGGTGTTGCCGGCTTCGCGCTAGTTAGCTGACCGGTATGTGAGGCGCTTCCCGGTGATGCCCTTCAACGCTTCAGCCGAGCGCTCGCGATCACCAAAGCCGCACGCGATGCGATGCGAGTACCGGAAATCGTACTCGGCCAAATAGCGGTGAAGGTGCTTGTCGCCGCAGTGCTGATAGACGCCTTTCATGCCCCGCTTGAAGATCGAGAAGTAGCCTTCAACGGTGTTGCTGTGGATCGTGCGGTCGTCGAAATCGACGTATTGGCCCGCGGCGTGCTTGGTGGTGCCGTGACCAGCGAACCAGCGGCCAACGTGGCGGTAGCCGTAATGCTCGTCCGTCATGACGCGGGTTTCGCGGTCGATGTTTTTGAGAACGATCGGCATGAGGATTTCGGCGTTCACGCCGTCGATCACCATGGAACGGGCGCGGCCCGTTTCGCGGTCCACCAGCGCCAGAACCTTCATCTTGTGGTGGAAGCCCTTGTTGGCCTTGGGAACGCCGGGCAGGCGGCCGATGAACGTCTCGTCAACCTCGACAATGCCGCCATTGCCGCCGAAAGGGGCCAGCTCGCCCTCGCGCATCGCTTCGCGAATACGATGGGCCAGGAACCACGCGCTCTTGTACTGGACCTCTAGGATGCGATGGAGCTGGTGGGCGGAAATGCCCTTCTTGCTCGACACCATAAGGTGAACGGCTTGAAGCATCTTGTGCAGCGGCATACGGGCATGTTCAAAGACGGTGCCTACCTTGGCCGTGAACTGCTGGCGGCACTCGCCGCACTTCTTCAGGCCGTAGCGGATCGCGCCTTCCGGGCTCTTTTTGCTCGGCTTGCCGCGAACGCCGGAGAGATCGTAGACGCGACCGTTGACGGTGCCACAGTGCGGGCAGACCGTGCCGTTCGCCCACACGACGCTTTCGAGGAACTTGAAGGCTTCGGGCTCGCTGTGGAACTGCGGCTGAGAGAGAACGGACATCGGTTTGCTCCTATGTCCGTATGTCTATCTCATCCGTTTGGGTTTGTAAAGTGCATAATCGCCCACGAGTGACTGTCCCCTCGCTGCCTGAGGGGGAGCTATTCCGCGGCCAGGGCGGCGGCTTCGGCGGCCTTGCGTGCCTCGGTCTCGGCGCGGTTGCGCTCGGTGCGGGCGAGGCGGGCCGCCATCTGGTCCCAGGCGGCGGCGGCGCAGAGGAAGCGCTCGCGGACGTTGGCGAGGCCGGTCGCCTCGGCGTCGCGGCGGGCATCGGCGGCGCGGTCGCGGTAGAATTGCTGGGTCTGGGACATGGGCTCGCTTTCGATGAGAGTCGCCGGCGGGAGCCCGTGCGACAGGATCGCGCGGGCTCCCGCCAACTTCCCCGCAGGTTCGGCGGGCCGCCGATCGGCAGATCGGCGGCGCTCCGGAGCGCACGGGGCGCCCCTCCCCGGGGAATATCGGGGAAGGGGGGTCGGGTCAGGCGCTCTGCAGCTTGACCGCGCTGGTCTTGCCGCGCTGGTCGGTCTCGAGCTCGTAGGAGACGCGCTGGTCCTGGACCAGGCTGTTCATCCCGGCCTTCTCGACCGCGCTGATATGCACGAAGGCGTCGTTGCCGCCGCCTTCCGGCGCGATGAAGCCGTAACCCTTCTGGGTGTTGAAAAATTTGACTGTGCCGATGGGCATGATGTCTTCCTTTCTGGGTGGGCGCCCCGGAATTGGCGCGCCCGTTCTGCTGGGGCAGCGGAGAGAAGGAAGAAGGAGCCGCAAAGCGCCGAAGACCGTCTTATTGCGACCGAAGCACCGCCTAGATGGGCGCTTTGGGCGCGAAAAGCAAGGAGGGCAAGGGGCGCGGAGGAGAGAGGGGCGATGCGCGACTCCCTTGGAGTCCGCACCCGCCCGTCATTCCAGCGAAAGCTGAAATCTCACTTCACCTTTGCTAGCCTAGGCTCATGCGCGGGGGCTGGACCTACATCATGACCAACCATGTCCGCGGCGTGCTTTATGTCGGCGTGACCGCGAACCTGGCGGCGCGGGTGGCGCAGCACCGGGCGGGCGAAGGCTCGTTCTTTTGCCGGAGATACAATTTGAAGCGCCTCGTCCTCGCCGAGCCCCACGACGCGATCGATGACGCCATCAGGCGCGAGAAGCTGCTCAAGACGTGGAAGCGCGCGTGGAAGATCGAGCTGATCGAAAAGGCGAACCCGCAATGGCGGGACTTGTGGAACGATCTGCCGTTGTGAAGGAAGTGAGATTCCAGCTTTCGCTGGAATGACGGAAAGTGCGGCGGAAAGACGGAGGCGCGGCCGTCACGCCTCCGCGGGCTTGCTCTGCAGCTGGACATAATTCTGCAGGCCCATGCGCTCGATCAGCTCGAACTGGGTTTCGAGGAAGTCGATATGGCTCTCCTCGCTGGAGAGGATCGATTCGAACAGCTCGCGGCTGACGAAGTCGCGGACCTGCTCGCAATGCTGGATGGCGCCGCGCAGCTGCTCGACCGCCTCGCGCTCGAGCTCGAGATCGGCCTTCAATATCTCCTCGACCGTCTCGCCGACCCTGAGCCGCCCCAGCATCTGCAGATTGGGCAGGCCCTCGAGGAACAGGATCCGCTCGGCGAGCGCGTCGGCATGCTTCATCTCGTCGATCGATTCGTGGCGCTCGTAATCGGCGAGCCGGGCCACGCCCCAATTGTCGAGCATGCGGTAGTGGAGCCAATATTGGTTGATCGCGGTGAGCTCGTTCCTGAGCGTCTCGTTCAAGAGCTCGATGACCTTGGGATCGCCCTGCATGACAGCCTCCTGTTCGACGCCCGACCATAACGCGCGGGGGCGCGAAAAGGCAGCAAAAAATGGCGGAAAACTGCGGAAAATTGCGTGCTTGTGCGAGTCAATCGCAACGCGTCGCGAGGCGGCGGAAGCCGCGAATGAGACGCAATCACGGGCTCGGGGAGAAGAGGGATTCCGGTGCTGGAACGGGGACAGTTACGAGTAACTGTCCCCTAGGCGAGCTCGGAGGCGATGATCTCGCGGGCGAAGGCGAAGCACTGGCCGCAGCGCGGCTTGGCGCCCTTGGCGCGGCGATAGGCGGTGGTCGGGCAGCAGGCGCCGTCCCGCGCGGCGGCCCGCACGTCGCACTCCCGAATCGCGTTACAGACGCAAACGATCATGGTGATCGGATTTAGCGATGTTGCGACTGGTTCGCAATAGCATTTCCTCCCCGCGTGCGGGGAGGGGGACCGCGCAGCTCAGCTGCGTGGTGGAGGGGGCTCCGAACCTGGCCCGAAGCCCCCTCCACCAGCCTGCGGCTGGCCCCCCTCCCCGTTCCGGGGAGGATTGCGCCGCTCCCTGCGGATCATCAGCTTGAGGCCCGACCAGGTGGCGTCGACCGCGCAGACCTTGACGTCGACCAGGCCGGTGGGGAGGGCGACGTCGCGGATCACGTCCTCGGTGATGTCGGTCGCCACGCCCGAGGCCTTTTTCGGCCAGGAGATCCAGAGGAAGCCGGCGGGGTCGAGCAAGGGGAGCAGGCGCAGCACGGCCTCCTCCAGCGCGGCGCGCGAGGTGACGAAGACGTGGGCGGCCTCGATCGGGCCGACCGGGGCGGAGACATGGTTGAGCACGAGGCCTTCGCGCTCGATCTCGTCGCGCACCGCGTCGGGCATGTCCTCCCACCAGGTTCTGAGGCCGTCCTTCAGCGACAATTTCCTGGCGAGCGGCGTGCCTGAATAGCCGGCGGTCATCGCGCGAACGGGCTCCGGCTGCGGAAATGCCGGGCGGCGATCAGCGCGATCGGGATGCCGACCAGGACGATGTGGCAGAAGAGCTGGGTGACGATGGCGCGGGTGCTCGGCGGCAGCGGCGTGCCGAAGCGCAGCGGCACCACGACGAGGTTCATCACGACATAGGTGACGAGGCCGTAGAGCACGCCCCATTGGACCGGCCTGGCGCGGAGCCGGGGAAGCCGCGCGGCGGCGAGGACATAGGCCGCGGCCATCGCCGCCATCAGCGCGAAATGGACGGCGAGGCCGAGCGCGGCGCCGGCGTCGCCCCATTCGGTGGCGCCCGGAAAGGGCCCGGAGGCGACGTAGCGGAGCATGTCCGGGACCTTGCGGCCGTAATAGAGGGTGAGGCCGACCGCCGCGAGGATGTCGAGCGTGCCGGCGACGAGGGTGGCGAGGAGGATCGGGCGGGCGGCGGACCTGGCCATGGCGTTCTCCCTTGCTGGAGTGGCCCGAGCCCGGGGCTATGCGGCGGCGAGGCTATCACCCATCAGGCCGGCGAAGAAGCCCTCATGCGCGGCCCGCAGGTCGGCGAGCGTGACGGCATGGTCGCCGTCGGGCAGCTCGAAGATCAGCCGCGATCCCGCGGTGCGGCCGATCGCCTCGACCTCGACGCCGGCGGCATGGGCGCGGGCGAGGAAGGTCAGCAGGCAATTGTCGCAGACGGTGGCGAGGTAGACGCCCTGGTCCTCGGCGAACCAGCCGGCCCTGCCGCCGGGGGCGGAATGGTGGATCAGCGCGCCGATATTGCCGGCGAGCGCCATCTCGGCGAGCGCGACCGCGAGCGCCGCCGCCCGAGACGTCGTGGCAGGCGGTGATCGCGCCGCCGGCGATCGCGGCGCGGACGAAGTCGCCGGCGGCGTGCTCGGCGATCAGGTCGACCCGCGGCGGCGGGCCGGCCTCGGCGCCCTCGCGGCCGTGCAGCTCGCGCAGCCAGAGCGACTGGCCGAGCTGGCCGCGGCGGTCGCCGATCGCGACGATGACGTCGCCGGGCGCCCGGAAGCCGATGCCGACCGCCTTCTGCCAATCCTCGATCAGGCCGACGCCGCCGATCGCCGGGGTGGGCAGGATCGCCCGGCTGGAGCCGTCCTCGGCCCTGGTCTCGTTGTAGAGGGAGACGTTGCCGGAGACGATCGGGAATTCGAGGATGCGGCACGCCTCCGCCATGCCCTCGATGCAGCCGACGAACTGGCCCATGATCTCGGGCCGCTGCGGGATTGCCGAAGTTCATGCAGTCGGTGGCGGCGAGCGGCTTCGCGCCGACCGCGCAGAGGTTGCGCCAGGCCTCGGCGATCGCCTGCCTGCCGCCCTCGACGGGGTCGGCGAGGCAATAGCGCGGGGTGCAGTCGGTGGTGATCGCCAGCGCCTTCGTGGTGCCGTGGACGCGGACCAGGGCGGCGTCGCCGCCCGGCGGCTGCAGCGTGTCGGCGCCGACCTTCTGGTCGTACTGCTCGTAGATCCAGCGGCGGCTGGCGAGGTCCGGCGACGCCATCAGCGTCAGCAGGTCCGCGGCGATGTCCGGGCATTCGGGCGCGTCGGCGAGCGGCGCGGGCGCCGCGGCCTTCACCCAGGGACGGTCGTAGCAGGGCGCCTCGTCGGCGAGCGGGGCGAGCGGGATGTCGGCGGCGACCCCGCCATTCCATTTCAGCACCATATGGCCGGTGTCGGTGACCCGGCCGATCACCGCGAAGTCCAGCTCCCATTTGCGTGAAGATCGCCGCGGCCTCGGACTCGCGGCCGGGCTTCAGCACCATCAGCATCCGCTCCTGCGATTCCGAGAGCATCATCTCATAGGGCGTCATCCCCTGCTCGCGGCAGGGGACGGCGTTCATGTCGAGCTCGATGCCGACGCCGCCCTTGGACGCCATCTCGACGCTCGAGGAGGTGAGGCCGGCGGCGCCCATGTCCTGGATGGCGACGATCGCGTCCGAGGCCATCAGCTCGAGGCAGGCCTCGATCAGCAATTTCTCGGTGAACGGGTCGCCGACCTGGACGGTCGGGCGCTTCTCCTCGCTGTCCTCGGAGAAGTCGGCCGAGGCCATGGTGGCGCCGTGAATGCCGTCGCGGCCGGTCTTCGAGCCGACATAGACGATCGGATTGCCGACGCCCGAAGCCGCCGAATAGAAGATCTTCGCCGCCTCGGCGACGCCGACGGTCATCGCGTTGACCAGGATGTTGCCGTCATAGGCGGGGTGGAAGTCGACCTCGCCGCCCACGGTCGGCACGCCGACGCAATTGCCATAGCCGCCGATGCCGGCGACGACGCCGGCGATCAGGTGGCGCATCTTCGGATGGTCCGGCCGGCCGAAGCGCAGCGCATTCAGGTTCGCGACCGGGCGCGCGCCCATGGTGAAGACGTCGCGCAGGATGCCGCCGACGCCGGTCGCCGCGCCCTGATAGGGCTCGATGTAGGAGGGGTGGTTGTGGCTCTCCATCTTGAAGACGGCGGCGAGGCCGTCGCCGATGTCGATGACGCCGGCATTCTCGCCCGGGCCCTGGATCACCCAGGAGGCGCTGGTGGGAAGCTTCTTCAAATGGACGCGCGAGCTCTTGTAGGAGCAATGCTCCGACCACATCACCGAGAAGATGCCGAGCTCGGTGAGGTTGGGCTCCCGGCCGAGCGCATGGAGGACTCGCTCATATTCCTCGGGGGAAAGACCGTGCTCGGCGACGATTTCAGGGGTGATCGGGGATTCGGACATGGCGGGCGCATAGCGGGAGCGCCGGCGCTCGCCCACCCCCTAACCCCCTCCCGCAAGCGGGAGGGGGGATTTCGTCGCCCTAGCTCGGAACGATGTCGCCGCGGATGGCGCCTTCCGGGAAGTCGCGGGTCTTGACGAGGACGTAGAAGCCCGACGGATTGGACTGGATCTGGTCGGCGAGCTCGTCGCCGATCGAATCGCAATCGTTCGAATCGTTGTCGTCGGGCGCCTGCAGCGCGACCACCGGGCCGTCGTCGGCGGTGCGGCGGATGGCGATCTCGGTGACCTCGCCGAGGCTGCGCACCTCGATGTCGGCGCAGAGGCGGTTGAGCGCGCCGTCGACGTTGATCGCGACGCGGCCCCAGCCGTCGGTGTCGCCGGCCGGCGTCAAATTGTCGCCGTTGAGCACCGCCCTCAGCTCGCGGGCGAGGGCCGTGCCGGTGGTGCCGACGCCGAGCAACATGGACGCGCCCCCGAGCGCCGCCAGCAGCCGGCGGCCTGTCTTGTTCTTCAGCATGTCCATTCCTTTCTACAGGGACGCCGCGCAGCAGCCTTGCCGCCGCGCGGTCCGCAGGAGGGAAGGCCGGCGCGGCGGCTTTGTTCCGGCCAATTCGGCGAGGGGTGGTCGAAACGCGGTTGCGGCCGCCGCCGCCGAGGACACGCTAAAATGGGGACAGTTACGGTAACTGTCCCCATTGGAAGGGCCGTGGCGCGGGAAGGGGGACAGTTACGGTAACTGTCCCCGGGCTCAGGTGCGGCAGGAGATGTTGTTCTTGCCCGGCGCGGTGATCCGCACCTGATCGGCATTGGCGCTCACCGAATAGCCCGGCGCGGTGTAGGGCGGGTTGCCCTCGGCGGCGGTCAGCAGGGTCGGGTCGCCTTCGCGCGAGCTGCGGTACTGGGCGGTGTTGTTGTTGTAGAAATCGACATAGGCCAGGCTGTTGTCGGCGCAGCGATAGGTCCGGCTGTGGGTGATCGACGGCGGCAGCTGGACCGGCGCGGCATTCTTGAGTGCCGCGGCCTGCGGGTCGTCGCTGCGGGTGGAAACGGTCTCGGGCTCGCTGTTGCAGGCGCCGAGGGCGAGGAGTGCCGCGGCGGACGCGGCGGCGAGGAACGGGTGTTTCTGCATGAGCCCCCCTTTGCGAGCGCACCATAAGACGTCAAGAACGAATTTGTTGCAAGTGATTAGCAACAGCGTCCCGCTTTCGACCAAGCGCGGCCAGGGTTCGACGAAGGGGGCGGCCGCCCGAAGGGTATTGGGCGACCGGCCGGCGACCCTCACGCGCCGACGCGTGAGCGCCACCACACGTACCTTTCAGTACGAACGACAGGAATTCCAGTGCGCCATTGACTGATCGTCAAACTTGCGATCCAGTGCCGAATCGACGATTTAAAGACGGCATTTGATGCGGCTGAATAAGAAACATGTTTCGGTGGAGGTTAAGTGCAGAGGACGGCGCCTTGCCAACGCTTTCGGAAACTTACCCTGATCCTGTTCGCGGGCACCCTATGCATGCCAGTTGCAGCTGTCGCGCAGAATTCACCGTCCTCCGACCAAGTCGCGGCCGCCTTGCAGCGGCTGCAGGCCCTTGAGCGGCAGATCGAAGCGAAACAAGCCGAGCTCGAAGCCTATCGCGCCGAATTGCGGACGCTGCGCCGTCAGCTCGCGCCGGCGCAGGTCGCCTCGTCCGACCAGCCCGGCGTCGCCCCTCCCGAGCAGGGGCAACCGGCCGCCGAGGCTGAGCCCGCCAGTGGCATCTGCAGCATGGCAAATGCCGAGGACCTCAATCAGGCGCTGCTCATCCCCTCGGCCCTGTCGGAGTGCGTGCGGCCACCGGAGGGAACCACCGAACCGGCCCTTGCACGGGCGGCGCGGCAAGCCGAACGCGAGCGGGTTTCCGACATCGATAACCCGGCTCCCGACCGGCCTAGAATCGCGCCCGGGATTTCGACCACGCTCGAATTCGCCAACCGGGGGCGGGCAAGCGTCACCTACACCCACCCGGTCCACTACCGAAGCGTGGTTTACGAGGAGATTCCCCGTGGGAGATTCGGGCGCGGGCCCCAGCTCACGGACCGGTTCATTGAATTCCGGCCGCAACTGATGACCATCAGCGCCGGTCTGAATGTCCCCATCGTGAAGGACGTGTCGAACTTTGTCAGCGTCGAGCGCCGGGAGGACCGCTCGGATATCGACGTGCTTTCGGGGACGACGCTGCGCCTTGGCTTCGATTTCTTCAGCTTCCGCACGCTCGACAGGGAGCAAAGCCTGACCCGTCTCGTGCAATTCCTGTGGCGCGCCCGGGCCGCCTGCGCGCGCGACCGCGGCATCCAGGCCGGGAACGAAACCGCGTTTTTCGCCCGCTATGGCCTCAGGCGACGCCTCGCGCATCGTGACGACTGGACGTCCGAGGGCGCCGTCGTCCAGCCCGCGAACGGGGATCGCTGTTCGGGCGCCGATCTGATCGGCTACGTGCTTGAATTGGAGCATGATGGGCAGGGGGGAAGCCGTTTCAAGCGGGCGCCGTTCGCGACGGAGTATCAGGCGGCATTCTGGGAGGAACCGCGCACGGCGATACCGCGCTGGGGCTTCGGGGCCTCGATCGAATATGGCACGACCGATTTCAAATACCGCCAGGGTTCGCTCCTGATCGGCCCCGATATGAGCGATCCGCCGCGGATCACTCTCAGCCTCGACCGCACCATGCCCCTGGCGGAGTCCCAAACCGATACCGAGGACGATTGGAAAATCCAGGTCTATGGCGCATTCTTTATACCCTTCCCTCATGCCGACCGGCCACCAATCGGCCGGCCTCATAACCCCGGCGTCATGCTCGTCGGTTCCGCGACCTACCTCTCGGCCCATCAGTTCCGCACCGGCGCCGGTGACGTCTCCTTCTGTCCGCCGGTGGCGGCCGGGGCTTTGTCGACCGGCTGCACGACGATCAACATCGACCGGCCCTATATCCGCGATGGAATCACGCTTTCCGGCGAACTCCGGACCCAGTTCTTCAATGTGCCGGTCATTCGCGTGCTCGGCTTCGCGCCGCGTTACGGCCACCGGCTGGCCGACGGCCGCCAGGAGCTCGATCTGCCTGTTTACCTGTCGCCCAATACGGATGGTTGGGGATCGGCCGGAATCCGCTATCGCCGGCAATGGGACGGGATCGACCTGCTTGGCAATCCGGAGCCGACCAGGAGCGAGATTTCGGTCTTCCTGACCGGGGCGATCAACTTCCGCGGCTATTGACCGCAGCGACGGATTTGTTTCGTGCCGGCCGATCCGCTAGACTGGACCAAGGTCGGACATAGCGAAAGTCGAGCGTAGCATGCAGCGGGTGCGGATCGGGCTGACCGGCCTTGCCTTCGTCTTCCTGGCGGTGCTGCTCGCCGCGATCCTGACCAACCAGAGCCGCGACGAGCTGCCGATCACGCCCAATTTGATCGAACAGCAGCAACGGGGCGGGACGCCGGCGCCGGCACCGGCGCCGCCGGCCGAGGCCGCCGGCCAGACCACCGAGCCGCTGGCCGAGCTCGGCGTCGCGCCGGGCAGCGATTCGAACGAGACCGCGCCGGCGCCGGCGCCCGCCGGGCCGCCGCCCACCATCCGCCGAGCGCCGGGGCAATGAGCGCCCAGCATGTCCGCTGGGACAGGAAAACGGGGACAGTATATATTTTTCGCGCGAGGCGGCGCCTGCCGACCACCCCGGCTGGTGCGAAAAATGTATACTGTCCCCGTTTTAGGCAGCCTTTCGATTGATCGCGCCGATGCGTGCATTCACCGACTTATCCACAAACACGCTCCGCGCGAGATGCGCCAGAACAGGACAAGAACAAACACTGTAGTGGATTAATTTCCCATAAAATGGCATTAAATCCCTTCCAATCCCATCCCGGCTTTGTTATCCACCGCCGGTAGTTCGGGGCAATTCCTGGTGAGTCGCAAGAGCGACGTGGGCTCCGCGCAATGCCGCGCGCCCGCGAACGGGAAAGCCGTGTCGGGAGCGGGGCTGAGGGGTGGACGAGATCTTTCAGGGCAATGCGCTGAACGCGGTCGACGCCAAGTCGCGTCTGTCCGTGCCCGCCTTCGTCCGCTCCGTGCTAGACCGCAGCTCCGACGCCCGCGCCGTCTATATCGGCCTCCACGACCAGGCGCCCTGCCTCACCTTCTACGGCCAGAGCTATGCCGAATATCTGATCGGCGAGCTCGACCGGCTGCGCCTGCTGCACGAAACGGCGGGCAGCAAGTCCGACCAGTTCGAGGACCGCGAGCGCGGCCTGTTCGGGATGAGCGAACGGGTCAATTACGACGCCGGCGGCCGCATCGTGCTGCACCCGCTGCTTCGCGAGGAGGCGCAGATCGACGATCTCGCCCTGTTCGTCGGGCGCGGCCGCTTCGTCGAAATGTGGAATCCGAAGCTCGCCGTCGAGCTCGGCGGCGAGAAGCTGAGGAAGATCGCCGCCTTCTACCTGAAGCAGCGCGGAGGCAAGGCATGACCGCCGCCGCGCCCCATCTCCCCGTCCTCCTCGAGGAGGCCGTGCATGCGCTCGCCCCCGCCCCCGGCGAGACCCATGTCGACGGCACCTTCGGCGCGGGCGGCTACACCAAGGCCATCCTGGATAAAGGGGCGGCCCGCGTCTTCGCTTTCGATCGCGATCCCGAGGCGATCCAGTGTGGCGAGGCGCTGGCCGCTGCTTGCGGGGGGCGCCTGACGCTTGTGCCGGAGCGCTTCAGCCGGATGCGTCAGGCGCTTGCCGCCCGCGGCGTGGAGCAGGTGGACGGAGTGACGCTCGACATCGGCGTCTCCTCGATGCAGCTCGACCGGGCGGAGCGCGGCTTCTCGTTCCAGGCCGACGGCCCGCTCGACATGCGGATGGGCGGGGCGGGGCAGAGCGCCGCCGACTTCGTCAACCGGGCCGACGAAGCCGAGATCGCCGACGTCCTGTTCCATTATGGCGAGGAGCCCAAGTCGCGGCGGATCGCGCGGGCGATCGTCGCCGCCCGGCCGATCGAGCGGACCGGGCAGCTCGCCGAGATCGTCCGCAAGGCGACAGGGCACAGGCCGCACATGAAGAAGGATCCGGCGACGCGCACCTTCCAGGCGCTGCGCATCCACGTCAACGAGGAGCTGGCCGAGCTCGAAGGCGGGCTCGAGGCGGCCGAGCAGGTGCTCGCGCCCGGCGGCCGGCTCGCCGTGGTCACCTTCCACAGTCTCGAGGACCGGATCGTGAAGCGCTTCCTCAGGAGCCGCAGCGGCGCGCTGCCGTCGGGCTCGCGCCACCTGCCGGCCGCCGCCGGCACCGGGCCGCGGCCGACCTTCGAGGCGGTCGCCAAGGCGATCCGCGCGAGCGAGGCCGAACTCAAGGCCAATCCGCGCGCGCGTTCGGCGACCTTGCGCGCCGCCCGCCGTACCTCCGCCCCGGCCTGGAACGGCCCGGGCCCCCGTGACAGCAAAGGAGCATCCGCATGATCGCCAGGAGCTTCCGCCCGGTCGGCTGGGTCGCCGCCGTCGGCGCCGCCGCCTTGGGCTGCTACATGCTTTCGCTGCGGGTCGCCGCCGAGCGCGCCGACCTCGACCGGCTCGACGCGCGCATCGTCGCCGCCAGCCAGGAGATCAGGTCGCTGCAGACCGAGCTCGGCACCCGCGGCCGGATGCAGCAGCTGGAGGAATGGAACAACGAGGTGCTGGCGCTGGCGGCGCCGGTCTCCGGCCAGTTCGTCGAGGGCGGCGTCAGCCTCGCCCGCTTCGACATCCGCCAGCCGCAGATCGCGCCCGAGGCCGAGCTGCGGCTCGCGTCGGCGGAGGCGCCTGCCGCGGCCGCGCCCGCGGCTCCGCGGCCCGCCGTCGCCGCGTCCGTCCCGCAAGCGGCGGTGGCCGCGCCCGCGCCGGCCGCGCCGGCCGCGCCGCCGCCGCTGGTCCGCCGGGCCAGCGCCGCCGTGCCGCCCGCTCCGCCGGCCGTCGCCCCGCCCAAGGGGACGGTCCCCGGGCGGGCACAGCCTCCGGTCCGCACCGCCGCCGCGCCCGCGCCGACCCCGGTCCGCGCCGCCGCCGCGCCCGAGCGCAGCCGTGCCGCGCCGCCGCCGGTGCGCACCGCCGTCGTGACCGAGCGCAGCCGCGCCGCGCCGGCCGCGGCCCCGCGCCGGGCGGCCGGCCTGCTCGACGAGCGCACGATGCGCGACCTGAGCTCCGCCTCCCGCGCCGAGCGCGGCGGAGGCACCACCAACTGATGGCGACGCTCGCCGCCAGGATCGAGAGGAGCAGCCCGCCGGCCGAAGCCCCGACCGGCATGGCGCTGACCTATTACCGGCTGATGCTGGTGATGCTGATCTTCGTCGGCGTGACCGCCCTGATCGGCGCCCGGCTCGCCTTCCTGCAGCTGTTCACCGACCGTTCCGGCGCCGCCCAGCTCGCCAACCCGCTGCTGCCGGCGCGCGGCGACATCGTCGACCGCAACGGCGTGCCGCTGGCGCGGACGATCGACGCCTGGTCGATCGGCATCCACCCGCGCCGGGTGATCGGCGACCGGCGCCAGCTCGCGCTCAGGCTCAACGCGCTGATGCCGGAGCGCAGCGCCGCCCAGTACCGCGCCCTGCTGGGCGCCCGCAGCAACTATCTCTACCTCGCCCGCCGGGCGGTGCCCGAGCTGGTCGCGGCGGTGAACGCGCTCGGCGAGCCCGGCATCGTCTTCAACCGCGAGCCCGAGCGGCTCTACCCCCAGACCGCGATGGCCGGGCACGTGCTGGGGTGGACCGACATGGAGGGGCGCGGCGTCGCCGGCATGGAGCGCGTGCTCGACCCGAGGCTGCTCGACGCGGCGCGGCGCGGCACCCCGGCCGCGCTCTCGATCGACAGCCGGGTGCAGGCGCTGCTGGAGACCGAGCTCGCCACCGCCGTGACGGCGATGAGCGCCGAGGGCGGCACCGGCATCATCCTCGACGTGCGCACCGGCGAGGTCATCGCCATGGCCTCGGCGCCGACCTTCAACCCCAATGACGCGGGACGCTCCGACCCGAGCGCGCTCTACAACCGCGCCACCATGGGGGTCTACGAGCTGGGCTCGACCTTCAAGCCGATCACCATCGCCTCGGCGATGGAGGCGGGGGTGGTGACCTCGCTGCACCAGATGTGGGACGCCTCCTCGCCGGTCGCGGTCGGCCGCTTCCGGATCAGCGACGATCATCCGCTCGGCCGCCACATCAACGTCGCCGAGCTGATGGTGCACAGCTCCAACATCGCGACCGCGCGCGTCGCCGACCAGATGGGCCCCGAGCGCATGCAGGCCGCCTTCCGGGCGCTCGGCTTCAACGAGCCGCCGCCGATCGAGCTCAACGAGCGCGCCCGGCCGCTGTGGCCGCGCGACTGGGGCCGGGCGACGGTGCTGACCTCGGGCTTCGGCCACGGCGTCGCGATCACCCCGCTGCACCTCGCCAATGCCTATGCGGCTTTGGTCAATGGCGGCATCCTGCGGCCCGCCACCCTGCTCAGGGTCGAGCCCGGCCGGGCCGCGCCGGGCCGCCGCGTCTTCTCCGCGGAGACCAGCCACAAGATCCGGCAATTGCTGCGCCTCGTCGTCACCCACGGCACCGGGCGGCGGGCCGAAGCGCCCGGCTTCCGCGTCGGCGGCAAGACCGGCACGGCTGAAAAGGCGGGCGCCGGCGGCTATTCGCGCCGGGTGAACGTTTCCACCTTCGCCGCCGCTTTCCCGATGGACGATCCGCGCTATGTGGTGCTGGTGATGATGGACGCTCCCCGCCCGACCGAAGCCAACAGCTTCGTCACCACCGCCGCCTACACGGCCGCCCCGATCGTCTCGCGGGTGATCTCGCGCACCGGACCGTTGCTCGGCGTGATTCCCAGCCAAAGCCGCGACATCGATACTTCGGAGCTGATGCCACCGGCCCCCGCCGCCGCGGGGCACTGATGAACCTGGGCGCGCTGACCGGCCGCGGCGAGACGGCGCCCGTCACCGGCTTCGCGATCGACCACCGCAAGGTGGCGCCCGGCACCGTGTTCGGCGCCTTCGTCGGCGCCCGCTTCAATGGCGAGGACTTCATCCCGGACGCGGTCTCCTCGGGCGCGGTGGCGGTGGTCTCGCGGCCCGAGGCGAAGCCCGCGGGCGCGGTCCACATCCCCGCCGCGGAGCCGCGCCGCGCCTTCGCCCGGCTGGCGGCGAAGTTCTTCCAGCCCTTTCCCGAGACGATCGTCGCGGTCACCGGGACCAACGGCAAGACCTCGAACGTCGAGCTGGTCCGCCAGCTGTGGCGGATGGCGGGCAACCCCTCGGCGAGCATCGGCACGCTCGGCGTCACCACCTCGGACGAGCGGGTGACGACCGGGCTGACCACGCCCGACATCGTCACCTTCCTCTCCAACATGGCGGGGCTCGAGCGGATGGGGATCACCCACGCCGCCTTCGAGGCGTCGAGCCACGGCCTCTCGCAATACCGCACCGAAGGGCTGCCGGTTCGGGCTGCCGCCTTCACCAATTTCAGCCGCGACCATCTCGACTATCACGACACGATGGAGGCCTATTTCGAGGCCAAGATGCGGCTGTTCGAGGACGTGCTGGAGCCGGGCGCGAGCGCGGTGGTCTGGACCGACGACGCGAAATCGGCCGAGGTGATCGCGCGGTGCAAGGCGCGCGGCCTCGAGGTGCTGACCGTCGGCGCCAAAGGCGAGACGCTGAGGCTGCTCGAGCGCGAGACCACCCAGCTCGGCCAGAAGCTGACCATCGAGGCCGGGGGCAAGGCGCATGTCGTCACCCTCGCCCTGATCGGCGCCTATCAGGCGGCCAATGCGCTGACCGCGGCCGGGCTGGCGATCGCCACCGGCGGCGAGGCGGCCGAGACTCTGGCCAATCTGGCGCGGGTGCACCCGGTGCGCGGGCGGCTCGAGCGGGCGGTGATCACCCGCGCCGGCGCGCCGGTCTATGTCGATTATGCCCATACGCCGGATGCGATCGAGAGCGCGATCGAGGCGCTGCGGCCGCATGCGGAGCGGCTCACCATCCTGTTCGGCGCCGGCGGCGACCGCGACCGCGGCAAGCGCGCGGCGATGGGCGAGGCCGCGGCGCGGCTCGCCGACCGGGTGATCGTCACCGACGACAATCCGCGCAGCGAGGATCCGGCCGCGATCCGGCGCGACATCCTCGAGGGCGCGCCCGCCGCCGAGGAAGTCGCCGGGCGGCGCGAGGCGATCCGGCTGGCGCTGGCCGGGGCCGGGCCGGGCGACATCGTCCTCATCGCCGGCAAGGGCCACGAGCAGGGCCAGATCGTCGGCGACAGGGTGCTCCCCTTCGACGACGCCGCGGTGGCGCGGGAGGAGGCGCGATGAGCCCGCTGTGGAGCGCCGCGGAGATCGCCGGGGCGACCGGCGGCGCGGTGCGCGGCGATTTCGACGCCGCCGGCGCGACCTTCGATTCGCGCGAGGTCGGCCCCGGCGACCTGTTCATCGCGCTCAAGGGCGAGGCGACCGACGGGCATCGCTTCGTCGCCCAGGCGCTGGCGGCGGGCGCGGCCGGCGCGCTGGTCTCCGAGGAGATTGACGGGCCGCATGTGCTGGTCGCCGACACGATGCAGGCGCTGAACGACCTCGCCCGGGCGTCGCGGGCACGCAGCCAGGCGCGGATCGTCGGCGTCACCGGCTCGGTCGGCAAGACCGGCACCAAGGAGGCGCTGTTCGCGGCGCTGGAGCGCAGCGTGCCGGGGCGGGCGCACCGCTCGGTGAAGAGCTACAACAACCATACCGGCGTGCCGCTCTCGCTGATCCGGATGCCGCGCTCGGCCCGGTTCGGCGTCTTCGAGATGGGCATGAACCATGCGGGCGAGCTCGCCGCGCTTGACCCGGCTGGTGCGGCCGCACGCCGCCATCGTCACCGCGATCGCGCCGGCGCACCGCGAATATTTCGCCAGCGACGCCGAGATCGCCGACGCCAAAAGCGAGATCTTCGAGGGACTCGAGCCGCCCGGCATCGCGATCGTTCCCCACGACAGCCCGCACCGCGGCCGGCTGGTCGCCGCGGCGCGGCCGTTCGCGGCGCACATCGTCAGCTTCGGCCTCGGCGAGGGCGCCGACGCGCGCGCCAGCTATGTCGTGCGCGGGCCGCGCGGCGGCTCGATGGTGACCGCGCAGCTGCCCGGCGCCCAGCTCTCCTTCACGATTCGCCAGCCCGGCGCGCACTGGGTGTCGAACGCGCTCGCCGTGCTGCTCGCGGTCGAGGCGGTCGGCGGCGACCTCGCCGCGGCGGGCCTGGCGCTGGCCGATCTCGGCGGCCTGAAGGGGCGCGGCGAGCGGCGCGTGGTGCCGGTGGCCGGCGGCGAGGCGCTGCTGATCGACGAGAGCTACAACGCCAACCCGGCCTCGATGGCGGCGACGCTGAAGGTGCTCGGCGAGGAGCCGGTCGCGGGCAAGAGGATCGCGGTGCTCGGCGGCATGCGCGAGCTCGGCGCCGACAGCGAGGATTTCCACCGCGCCCTCGCCGATCCGCTGGAAGCGGCGCAGGTCGATTATGCGATCCTGGTCGGCACCGAGATGGAGGCGCTCGCAAAGGCGCTTGGCGGCCTCGTCAAAATGGCGCATGTGCCCGACGCGGCGGCGGCGCTGCCGCTCGCGCGCGAGGCGATCGGCCCCGGAGACGCTATGCTCGTCAAGGGCTCCAACGCGATCGGATTGGCCGCCCTCGTCGAGGCGCTGGCGGGCGGGGAAGACTGATGTTCCTGTGGATCGCAGATCAGCTTGGCTATCCGGGGCTGCTCAACCTGTTCCGCTACATCACCTTCCGCGCCGGCGGCGCCACCGCCACCGCTTTGTTCCTCGGCCTGATCATCGGCCCCAAGTTCATCGGCTGGCTGCGCGTCCGCCAGGGCAAGGGCCAGCCGATCCGCGACGACGGCCCGCTCTCGCACCTCTCGAAGCGCGGCACGCCGACCATGGGCGGGCTGATGATCCTCACCTGCCTCACCGTCTCGATGCTGCTGTGGATGGACTTTTCCAACCGCTACCTGTGGGGCTGCCTGCTGATCACCGTCGGCTTCGGCGCGATCGGCTTCCTCGACGATTACGACAAGGTGAAGAAGCGCCACCACAAGGGCATTTCCGGGCGGATGCGGCTGCTCGCCGAGTTCGTGGTGGCGGCGGCGGGCTGCTGGCTGATCGTCGACGGGGTGGGGACCGAGCTCTACATCCCCTTCTACAACGGGCCGGTGATCGACCTCGGCCCCTTCTACATCGCCTTCGCGGCGTTCGTCGTGGTCGCGTTCGGCAATGCGGTGAACCTGACCGACGGGCTGGACGGCCTCGCGACCATGCCGGTGATCATCGCCAGCCTCGCCTTCATCGTCATCGCCTATCTGGTCGGCAACGCGATCTTCGCCGACTATCTCGGCATCCCGCACGTGCTCGGCGCGGGCGACCTCACCGTGCTCTGCTCGGCGATCGTCGGGGCCGGGCTCGCCTTCCTCTGGTTCAACGCGCCGCCGGCCGCCGTCTTCATGGGCGACACCGGCAGCCTCGCGCTCGGCGGCGCGCTCGGCGCGATCGCGGTGGCGACCAAGCACGAGATCGTGCTCGGCATCATCGGCGGCCTGTTCGTGGTCGAGATCATGTCGGTGGTCATCCAGGTGCTGGTCTACAAGCGCACCGGCAAGCGCGTCTTCCGGATGGCGCCGATCCACCACCATTTCGAGCATCTCGGCTGGTCCGAGCCCACCGTGGTGATCCGTTTCTGGATCATCGCCTTCGTGCTGGCGCTGGCCGGCCTGTCGACGCTGAAGCTGCGGTGATCGCGAGCCCCGCCTTTCGCGGCAGACGCTATGCGGTGCTTGGCCTGGCGCGCTCCGGCCTGGCCACCGTCGAGGCGCTGGTGGCGAGCGGCGCCGAGGTGACGGCCTGGGACAAGAGCGAAAAGGCGCGCGGGAAGGTGGCCGGGACGGTCCGCCTCGCCGATCCGCTGGAGATCGACCTCTCCGGCTATGACGGCGTCGTCGTGTCGCCCGGCGTGCCGCTCAACAGCCATCCGATCGCCGGCAAGGCGCGGGCGGCGGGCGTGCCGCTGATCGGCGACATCGAATTGTTCGCGCAGGCGCGCGCGGACCTGCCGCCGCACAAGGTGGTCGGGATCACCGGCACCAACGGCAAGTCGACGACCACGGCGCTGGTCCACCACATCCTCAGGACCGCCGGCGTGCCGGCGGCGATGGGCGGCAATATCGGCCTGCCGATCCTGGCGCAGGAGCCGCTGCCGGCGGGCGGCGTCTATGTGCTCGAGCTGTCCAGCTACCAGCTCGATCTCACCTACAGCCTCGACTGCGACGTGGCGGTGCTCTCAACGTCACCCCCGATCATCTCGACCGTTACGACGGGTTCGCGGCCTATCGGGCCTCGAAGCTGCGCCTGTTCGCGATGCAGTCCGAAACGCATGTCGCGATATTGGACAGCGCCGCCCATGAGGTGGAGGAGGTTCGCGACGCCACCTTCGCGCCGAGGCTCCGCTTCATGGACGCGGAGGGGTTGGCCATCGACCAGTCGCGCTGGCCGGCGCTGCAAGGGCCGCACAACGCGCAGAATGCCCGCGCTGCGATCGCAGTCTGCGAGACGCTCGGCCTGTCCCGGCACACGATCGAGACCGGACTGCGTACCTATCCCGGCCTGCCGCACCGGATGGAGCGGGTGGCGGAGCGCGGACGGCATCCTGTTCGTCAACGACAGCAAGGCGACCAACCCCGATTCGACCGCGCCGGCGCTCGCCGCCTACCCGTATGTTCACTGGATTGTGGGCGGGCTGGCCAAGACTAAGGACCTGGGTCCGTGCGAGCGCGAGCTCGGCCATGTCCGCGCCGCCTACACGATCGGCGAGGCGGGGCCGATGTTCGCGCGGCTGCTGGAGGGACGGGTGCCGGTCAGGGAGTGCGAGTTGCTGGTGACCGCGGTCGGCGAGGCGGCGGATGCGGCCAAGGCGGGCGAGGTGGTGCTGCTGTCGCCGGCCTGCGCCTCGTTCGACCAGTTCCGGGATTATGAGGCGCGCGGCGACGCCTTCCGCGCCGCGGTGGAGGCACTGGCATGAGTCTGGCGCAACCGTTCAGGGCCAATCTCTCGACCCGGCTCGGCCGCTCGGACCGCAGCCCGCTCGGGCGCTGGTTCTGGGAGATCGACAAGGTGCTGCTGATCCTGGTCGCGGTGCTGATCTCGATCGGGCTGATCGCGGTGGCGGCGGCCTCGCCGGCGGCGGGCCAGCGGCTTTCGGGCGGCAGCCATACCGTCGCGCCGCTTTACTATTTCTACCGCCAGCTGATCTGGATCATGCTGGCGGTGCCGGTGATGATCGGCGTCTCGATGCTCGGCAAGGCGAGCGCGCGGCGGCTGTCGATCCTCGGCGCGATCGTCTGCCTCGGCCTGCTGTTCCTGGTGCCGCTGATCGGCCATCGAGGTGAACGGGGCGCGGCGCTGGCTCGACATCGGCTTCACCCAGCTGCAGCCGTCCGAATTCCTGAAGCCCTTGTTCATCGTCACCATCGCCTGGCTGCTCTCGCTGAAGGAGAAGGACAAGTCGCTGCCGGTGGTGCCGCTGACCGCGGTGCTGACCGGGATCGTCGCGCTGCTGCTGATGCGCCAGCCCAATCTCGGCGAGACGGTGATCTTCGTCGCCGCCTGGGTGCTGCTGCTGGCGCTGTCCGGCGCCTCGATGCGCATCCTCTACATGCTCGGCGCGGCCGGGCTGGCGGCGCTGGTGCTCGCCTATCTGTTCTACGACGTCGCCACCCAGCGCATCAACGGCTTCCTGTTCTCCGAAGGCGACCAGTATCAGGTGGAATCGGCGCTGCGGACGCTGACCGCGGGCGGGCTGTTCGGCGCCGGGCCGGGGGCGGGGACGCGCAAATTCTCGCTGCCCGAGCCGCACACCGACTATATCTTCTCGGTGATCGGCGAGGAGTTCGGCATCATCGCCTGCCTCGCCATCGCCATCCTCTACATGACGATCGTGGTGCGCGTGCTGGTCCGGCTGCTCGCCGAGGAGGACAAGTTCCTGGTCCTCGCCACCGCCGGCCTGGTCTGCCAGTTCGGGCTGCAGGCGATGATCAACATGGCGGTCAACGTCCATATCGCGCCGTCCAAGGGCATGACGCTGCCGTTCATCTCCTATGGCGGCTCCTCGATGATCGCGCTGGCGCTGGGCTTCGGCCTGCTGCTCGCCTTCAGCCGCCGCAACCCGCATCTGCTCGGCCCGGCCTATGTGGTGAAATGGCGGGGGCTCAAATGATGTCGCGCCACTACGTCCTCGCCGCGGGCGGCACCGGCGGCCACATGGTGCCGGCGCACGCGCTCGCGGTCGAGCTGCTGGCGCGCGGGCACCGGGTGGCGCTGATCACCGACGATCGCGGCGCCCGCATCCCCGGCCTGTTCGACAACGTCCAGGTCCACGTGCTGCCCGGCCGGGCGGCTGACCGGCGGGCCGGTCGGCTGGCTCAAGGCGGCGCGCAGCATCGCGACCGGGCCGGACGATGGCGCTCCGGCTCTACGAGACCTTCCTGCCCTCGGCGGTGATCGGCTTCGGCGGCTATCCGGCCTTCCCGGCGCTGCTGGCGGCGCGGCGCGACCGCATCCCGACCCTGATCCACGAGCAGAATGCGGTGCTGGGGCGGGTCAACCGGCTGATGGCCGGCAAGGTCGACGCGATCGCCACCGCCTACAAGAGCGTGCAGCGGCTGCCGGCCAAGGCGGCGGACGAAGGCGCACCTGGTCGGCAATCCGGTGCGCGACGAGGTGCTGGCGCTGCGCGACCAGCCCTTCCCGGCGCTCGCCGAGGACGGCATCTTCCGGCTGCTGGTGACCGGCGGCAGCCAGGGCGCCTCGATCCTGTCCGAGGTGGTGCCCGAAGGGCTGGCGCTGCTGCCCGAGCATTTCCGGCGGCGGCTGCAGGTCACCCAGCAATGCCGCGACGAGGATATCGAGCAGGTGCGCGCGCGCTATGCCGAGCTCGGCATCCCGGCCGACCTCGCCACCTATCTGCCCGATCTGCCCGAGCGGCTCGGCTGGTCGCACCTGGTCATCGCCCGCGCCGGCGCCTCGACCATCGCCGAGCTGACCGCCGCCGGGCGGCCGGCGATCCTGGTGCCGCTGCCGAGCGCGACCGACGACCACCAGACCTACAATGCCCGCGAAATGGCGCGCGCCGGCGGGGCGCGGATGATCGCGCAGGCCAAGTTCACCCCCGTCGAGCTCGCCAAGCAGATGCAGAAGCTCGGCCTCGAGCCCGCCGCGCTCGCCAAGGCCGCCGAGCGGGCCAAGAGCGCCGGTCGGCCCGACGCGGCGCGGGACCTCGCCGACCTGGTCGAGCGCACCGGCCGCGACCCCGGCATGGACCCCGAGTTCGTGCGCGCCAACATCCTGAAGCCGATCCCCGCCGACGGCGCCTTCGCGCTGAAAGGGCTGGGCGCATGAAGGGCGCCGGCACCGACATCGGCACCATCCATTTCGTCGGCATCGGCGGCATCGGCATGTCGGGCATCGCCGAGGTGATGCACATATCTGGGCTACAAGGTGCAGGGCTCCGACGTCGCCGAAGGCTATGTCGTCGAGGGTCTGCAGGAAGCTCGGCATCCCGATCGCCATCGGCCACGGCCCCGACAATCTGGGCGACGCCGCGGTGGTGGTGATCTCGACCGCGGTCAAGAAGGACAATGCCGAGGTCGTCGCGGCCTATGAGCGGCGCATTCCGGTGGTGCGGCGGGCGGAGATGCTGGCCGAGCTGATGCGGCTCAAGCTCACCGTCGCGGTGGCGGGCACGCACGGCAAGACCACCACCACCTCGATGATCGCCGCCCTGCTCGACGCCGGCGGGATCGACCCGACCGTGATCAACGGCGGCATCATCAACGCCTACGGCTCCAACGCGCGGCTTGGCAAGTCCGAATGGATGGTGGTCGAGGCCGACGAAAGCGACGGCAGCTTCCTCCGCCTCGACGGCACGATCGCGGTGGTCACCAACATCGATCCCGAGCATCTCGACCATTACGGCGTCGTTCGAGGCGGTCAAGGACGCCTTCGTCGAGTTCATCGAGAACGTGCCGTTCTACGGCGCCGCTTTGCTCTGCGTCGACCATGGCGAGGTGCAGTCGATCATTCCGCGCCTGCGCGACCGGCGGGTCGTCACCTACGGCTTCGCGGCGCAGGCCGACATACGCGGCGAGAATGTCGTGCCCGTGCCGGGCGGCAACCGCTTCGACGTGTCGCTGCGGGACCGCCACGGCGAGGTGCGCACGATCCGCGACATCCAGCTGCCCATGCCCGGGCGGCACAACGTGCAGAACGCGCTCGCCGCGATCGGGGTCGCGGTCGAGATGGGCATCGCCGACGAGGTGATCGCCCACGGCTTCGACCGCTTCCACGGGGTCAAACGGCGCTTCACCCGGGTCGGCGAGGTCGACGGGGTCGCGATCATCGACGATTACGGCCACCATCCGGTCGAGATCGCGGCGGTGCTGTCGGCCGCGCGGGAGGGCTGCGAGGGGCGGGTGATCGCGGTGGTGCAGCCGCACCGCTACACCCGGCTGCACGATTTGATGGCCGAGTTCCAGGGCGCGTTCAACGATGCCGACATCGTGCTGGTCGCGCCCGTCTATGCGGCCGGCGAGGCGCCGATCGAGGGCGTCAGCCACGAGGCCCTGGTCGCCGGGCTGAAGGAGCGCGGCCATTCGGGCGCCCACGCGGCGCAGGATGCCGACGACGTCTGCCGCCAGCTCGCCGGCCTCGCCGCGCCCGGCGACATGATCATCTGCCTCGGCGCCGGCGACATCACCAAATGGGCGGCGGGGCTCGCCGACGGCATCGCGGCCGCGCGCTCGGCGAGGGCGGCGGAATGAGCGGGGTGATCGACCTGCCCCGGGTCCGCGGCGCCCTGACGCCGCAGGCGCCGCTGGCCCCGCTCGTCTGGTTCAAGGCCGGCGGACCTGCCCAATGGCTGTTCGAGCCCAGGGATGCGGAGGACCTGTCCGAGTTCCTCGCCGCGCTCGATCCGGCCGTGCCCGTGATGGGGCTCGGCCTCGGCTCGAACCTCATCGTCCGCGACGGCGGCGTGCCGGGCGTGGTGGTGCGGCTCGGCAAGGCGTTCGCGAAGGTGCTTTCGGCGGGTCCGAACATGTTGCGCTGCGGGGGCGGCGCTCCGGGAATTTCGGTGTCTTCCACGGCGCGTGACGGTCACGTCGCAGGTCTCGAATTCCTGCGCTCCATCCCCGGCACCGTCGGCGGGTTCGTGCGAATGAACGGCGGCGCCTACGGCCGCGAGATCAGGGACGTGCTGGTCGAGGCGGAGGTCGTGCTGCGATCGGGCGAGCGCAGGACGCTGCCGCTCGACGCGCTCGGCTACAGCTATCGGCACAGCGAACTGCCCGAGGGAGCGATCGTGATTGCCGCGCTGCTGCGCGGCGAGCCCGGCGACGCGAAAGCGATCCAGGCCGAGATGGACCGGATCGCCGGAGAGCGCGAGGCCTCGCAGCCGCTGCGCTCCCGCACCGGCGGCTCGACCTTCAAGAATCCGCCGGGCACCAAGGCCTGGAAGCTGATCGACGCCGCCGGCTGCCGCGGCCTCAGGCTCGGCGACGCCCAGGTTTCCGAGAAGCATTGCAACTTCCTGCTCAATCTCGGCGGCGCCCGCGCGGCCGACATCGAGGAGCTCGGCGAGGAGGTCCGCCGCCGGGTGAAGGCGGACAGCGGCGTCACGCTGGAATGGGAGATCCAGCGCGTGGGGGTGGCGCATGGATAAGCTCCACGTCGCGGTGCTGATGGGCGGCTGGTCGGCCGAGCGGGAGATCTCGCTGGTCACCGGCGCCGGCGTCGCCGACGCGCTGGAGAGCCGCGGCCACAAGGTGACCCGGATCGACATGGACCGCAACGTCGCGCAGGTGCTCGCCGGCGTGCGCCCCGACGTGGTGTTCAACGCGCTGCACGGCACGCCGGGCGAAGACGGCACCGTGCAGGGGATGATGGACCTGATGCAGCTCCGCTACACCCATTCGCGGGCTCGAAACCTCGGTGATCGCGATCGACAAGGAGCTGACCAAGATGGTGCTGGTGCCGCACGGCATCCGCATGCCGGAAGGCCGGATCGTCGCGAGCGAAAGCCTCCATGCGGGCGATCCGCTGCCGCGGCCCTATGTGCTGAAGCCGGTCAACGAGGGCTCCTCGGTCGGCGTCGCGATCGTCACCGGGGGCGGCAATTACGGCGACCCGATCGGCCGCGACGTCGAGGGGCCCTGGCTGCATTTCGAGCGGCTGCTCGCCGAGCCGTTCGTGCCCGGGCGCGAGCTCACCGTCGCGGTGCTCAACGACGAGGCGCTGGCGGTGACCGAGCTCGTCCCCAAGTCCGGCTTCTACGATTACGACGCCAAATATACCGACGGCATGACCGAGCATGTCTGCCCGGCCGACATTCCCGCCGCGATCGCGGCGGCGGCGATGGACGATGGCGCTGAGGGCGCACCGGATCCTCGGCTGCAGGGGCGCCTCGCGGTCCGACTTCCGCTGGGACGACGAGCAGGGCGAGCAGGGCCTCTACCTGCTCGAGGTGAACACCCAGCCCGGCATGACGCCGCTGAGCCTGGTGCCCGAGCAGGCCCGGGCCCGGGGCATCGACTATGCCGAGCTGGTCGAGCGGATCGTGGAGGCGGCGTTATGACGGCGGCGAGGATCGCGCGCGGCGGCGGCGGGCGCGGGCCCGCCGCGCGGTCGCGGCCCGGGGCGCGGGGCAATGCGCGCAAGGCAAGGCCCGAGGGGCTGCTCGAAAGCGTCGGCTTCGGGCCCGGCACCGCGCGGCGCATCGGCAGTTGGGCGACGGGGCTGTTCACGCTCGCCGTGGTCGTCGCGGCGGTGTTCGCCTTCCGGCTGCCGCAGCTCGCCGGGCTCGCGCTCGGCGAGGGCGTCGGCCAGGCCGGCTTCACGCTGAAGCGGGTCGAGATAACCGGCGCGCGGCGGGTGTCGCGGCTCGCCATCTACAATGTCGCCTTCGACCAGGATTCGATGGCGATGCCGCTGGTCGACTTGAGCGCGACCCGCGCCCGGCTGCTCGAGTTCGGCTGGATCCGCGACGCGCAGGTGTCGCGCCGGCTGCCCGACACTTTGGTCGTCCACGTGATCGAGCGGGAGCCCGCGGCGATCTGGCAGAACAACCAGCAACTGAGCCTGATCGACGGCGAGGGCGTGGTGCTGGAGCCGGTGCGGCTCGAGGCGATGCCCGATCTGCCGCTGCTGATCGGCCCGCAGGCCAACCGTCACGTCGCAGCCCTCGACGCCCTGCTCGACACCGCGCCGCGGCTGCGCCCGCAGGTCGCCGGCGCGACCTGGGTCGGGCGGCGGCGCTGGGACATCCGCTTCCAGAGCGGCGAGCTGCTGACGCTGCCCGAGGGCGAGGAGGCGGCGCGGCGCGCGATCCAGCGCTTCGCGCTGCTCGACCAGCAGGATCCGCTGCTCGGCCGCGGTTTCGCCCGGATCGACATGCGCGACCCCCGCCGCGCCTATATCCGCATCACCCGCCAGCCGGGCGCGCGGGTGCCCGAGCCCGCCGCGCCGCCCGCCGCCGGCGCCGTCCCGCAAGACCTTTCGAGGACGATTTGAAGGTCCGCAGGCCCCCCCAGCCGGCCCCGCGCAACCTGGTCGCCGCGCTCGACGTCGGCTCGTCCAAGGTCTGCGCGCTGATCGCCGAGCCGGGCGAGGACGGCAAGCTCAAGATCCTCGGCACCGGCCAGCGCGAGAGCCGCGGCGTCAAGCGCGGCTACATCGCCGACATGGAGAAGAGCGAGATCGCGATCCGGGAGTCGGTCGAGCAGGCCGAGCGGATCGCCGGCACCCAGGTCGACCAGGTGTTCGTCGGCTTTTCGGCGGGCGGGCTGGTCTCGACGATCGGGAGCGTCGAATCCCATATCGGCGGCCGCCGCATCACCGGCGGCGACGTCGACGAGCTGCTCGAGCGCGGGCGCCGCTCGATCGAGCCCGAGGGCCGCATCATCCTCCACGCCTTGCCGGCTTATTACACGATCGACGGCGTCGACGGGGTCAAGCAGCCGCGCGGCCTCCATGCCGAGAAGCTCGGCGTCGACATCCACGTCATCGCCGCCGACCAGGCGCCGTGGAAGAACCTCAATCATTGCGTCCGATCCGCGCATCTGGGCGTTGAGGCGATCGTCGCCTCGCTGGTCGCGGCGGGGAAGGCGTGTCTGAGTGAGGAGGAGCGCGAGTTGGGTGTGGCGCTGGTCGAGCTGGGCGGCGGGGTCACCAACGTCTCGGTGTTCGCCGGCGGCATGCTGGTCGGGCTGAAGTCGCTGCCGCTCGGCGGCGGCGACATCACCGACGACATCGCCGCCGCCTTCGGCACCCGCCGGGTCGAGGCCGAGCGGATCAAATGCTTCTACGGCTCGGCGATGACCTCTCCGCGCGACAATCACGACATGATCGAGCTCGGCCCGATCGCCGGCGGCCAGGAGGGGATCGAGGCCTCCCGGATCACCCGCGCGCAGCTGGTCTCGGTGATCCGCCAGCGGCTCGAGCATCTCACCGCGCAGGTCGAGGACGCGCTCAAGCAGATGGGCTTCGCCGGCCCGTTCGGGCGGCAGGTGGTGCTGACCGGCGGCGGCGCCGAGCTGAAGGGGATCGCCGATTATGCCCAGGGCGTGCTCGGGCGCGCGGTGCGGATCGGCCGGCCGGCCCTTCCCGGCCTGCCCGAGGCGCATAGCGGCCCGGCCTTCTCGACGTTGGCCGGGCTCGCCCTGTTCGCGGCCTCGAACGACCTCGATCTGCGCGGCGGCTTCACCACGCCCGACGGCGACGGGCCGGGCGGCAGCGGCGGCAACTGGCTGGCGCGGCTGATTGCGGCTTTTCGGACTCAGTATTGAGGAAATCTGGGGAAAACATGTCGTGAACGTTAATTTTTTCTCGCACCGCAGAATCGCATCGTGCAAAAGGACTTAGTGCACGTGCGACACATGCCGTGAGGGCATAGGGGAGAGCGCAAATGAGCATCGATTTCATCCGTCCGGAAGTGGAGGAGCTCCGGCCCCGGATCAGCGTCATCGGCGTCGGTGGCGCCGGCGGCAACGCCATCGCCAACATGATCGGCGCCGACGTGCAGGGCGTCGATTTCATCGTCGCCAACACCGATGCGCAGGCGCTCAACCACAGCCTCGCCGACCGCAAGATCCAGCTCGGCCTCAGGATCACCCAGGGCTTGGGCGCGGGCTCGCGCCCGGAGATCGGCAAGGCCGCCGCCGAGGAGGCGCTGAGCGAGATCGAGGGCGCCCTCGAGGGCGCGCATATGTGCTTCATCGCCGCCGGCATGGGCGGCGGCACCGGCACCGGCGCGGCGCCGGTGATCGCCAAGGCGGCGCGCGACCGCGGCATCCTGACGGTCGGCGTGGTCACCAAGCCGTTCGCCTTCGAAGGCGCCCGGCGCGGCCGCGCCGCCGATGCCGGCATCGCCGAGCTGCAGCAGCATGTCGACACGTTGATCGTGATCCCGAACCAGAACCTGTTCCGCATCGCCAACCCGAACACCACCTTCAAGGAGGCGTTCATGATGGCCGACGAGGTGCTGCAGCAGGGCGTGCGCGGGATCACCGACCTGATGGTGATGCCGGGCCTCATCAACCTCGATTTCGCCGACGTCCGCTCGGTGATGAGCGAGATGGGCAAGGCGATGATGGGCACCGGCGAGGCGCTCGGCGACAATCGCGCCATCGAGGCGGCCGAGCAGGCGATCGCCAACCCGCTGCTCGACGGCGTCTCGATGCGCGGCGCCAAGGGCGTGATCATCTCGATCACCGGCGGCGAGGACATGCGCCTGATGGAGGTCGACGAGGCCGCCAACCATATCCGCGAGCTGGTCGACCCGGACGCCAACATCATCTGGGGCTCGGCGTTCAACAACGACCTCGACGGCAAGATCCGGGTCTCGGTGGTCGCCACCGGCATCGGCGCCGAGGAGGTGATGCCGATCCCGCAGCCGGCCAAGCTGTTCACCTTCCCGACGGCGCGCACGACCGACCTGCCCAGGACCAGGACGGAGATCGAGCTCACGCCCGAGCCCGAGCCGGAAACGGCGACGTTGCCACCGCTGACCTTGACCCCGCCCGAGGCGACGATGGCGACGGAAGAGCCGGCGGCACCGGCCGAGCCGCCGGCCGCCATGGCCGCCGGGCCCGAGGAGACGATGGTCGAGCCGCCGGTCGAGGAGGACGAGGCGGACGAGCTGCTGCTCGACAGCGTCGACATGACCGCCGAGGAGCCGGTCGAGGCCGAGCCGCCCGAAATGCCGGCCGCGCCCGGCACGCGCTCCTGGCTGACCCGCGAGGAAACGGCGCCCGCGGAGACGGCGCCCGAGCAGCGCCAGACCGGCACGCTGTTCGAGCGGATGTCGAACATCGCCCGCGGCGCCGCCAAGGCGCAGGTCGCGGAGGAACCGGCCGAGGAGACCCCGCGGCTGCGCGCCGCCGGCCGCGACCCGCTCGACATTCCGCGCTTCCTCAACCGGCAGAACAACCAGTAATCCTCCCCGCTTGCGGGGAGGGGGACCAGCCCTAGGCTGGTGGAGGGGGCGCGGCGCGTGGCACTTACCCCCCTCCACCGCGCTGCGCGCGGTCCCCCTGCCCGTTCCGGGGAGGATTGCCCCGTTTCATCGCTCTCCCGCCCCGCCCCGCCGCAGGGTGCAGTTTCCGGTCATTGCCGGTACAGCCGAAGCGCGGTCTAGCGCGCCGATGAGGTCAATCATGACGCGGTGGGGGCGCCGCAGCCTGTTGCTGTCGGCGCTTGGGATCATGCTGTCGGCGGGCGCGCAGGCGCAGAACCGCG
Source organism: uncultured Alphaproteobacteria bacterium (assembly GCA_963826805.1). GTDB lineage: Bacteria > Pseudomonadota > Alphaproteobacteria > Sphingomonadales > Sphingomonadaceae > Allosphingosinicella. The sequence continues at coordinate 535,234 of CAWGYE010000005.1, read as the reverse complement.
CCGACTATCCGCCGGGCGCGGTGGTGCAGTCGCTCGACACCGGCGCCGGCGCCGAGCTGCGGCGCAACCTCACCAGCCTCTCCGAAAATCCGCGCAGCGTCGCCGCGCTGACCGGCGCCGGCCGGGCGTCGCTGGCGATGGGCGACGCCGAGGCGGCGTACAGCTTCTTCGAGCGCGCGCACGAGGTCGAGCCGCGCAGCGCCGGCGCCAAGGCCGGCATGGCCGCGGCCCTGGTGCGGCTCGGGCGCGCGCGCGACGCCCTGCCCCTGTTCGCCGAAGCGGTGGCGCTGGGCGTGGCCGAGACCGAGATCGCCGGCGATCGCGGCCTCGCCCACGACATGCTCGGCGACCCGCGGCGGGCGCAGGCCGATTATGCGCTGGCGCTGCGCGGCGGCGAGGATGCGGAGCTGCGGCGGCGGCTGGCGCTGTCGCTGGCGATCAGCGGCCAGCGCGCCGCGGCGCTGCGCGCGATCGACGCGCAGCTGAGGGTGCACGACCGCGCCGGCTGGCGCACCCAGGCCTTCATCCTCGCGCTGACCGGCGACCCGGCCGGCGCCGCGCGGACCGCGCGCAGCGTGATGCCGTCGATCGCCCAGGACATGGCGCCGTTCTTCGCGCGCCTCGCCGCATTGAGCCCGTCGCAAAAGGCGATGGCGGTGCATTTCGGCCATTTCCCGAGCAACGGCGTCGCCGCCGCCCATGCCGGCAATGACACCAGCGCCGATCCGGGCGCGATGGCGCTGGCCGAGGGCCGCGCCCCGGCCGAGCCGGCGCGCGTCCGCACCCGCCCCGCCGAGCCGGTCTCCGCACCGCCCCGCCGCCGGCCCGATGCGGGCGGCGCCCGGATCGCCAGCCTGATCCCGCGCCGCCCGGCCGGCGAGATCGCGCCCCCGGTCACCCGCGAGGTCCCGCCGCCGCTCCCACCGGAGCCGCAGCCGCCCGAACCGCAGCCGCAGCTGCCGGAACCGTCGCCACCGCGGGCGGAGCCGGACCCCGCCGCGCCGGCCGAGGCGCCGGTCGAGACTGCCTCGACCGAAAGCGCGACGGCGGGCTTCACCCTGTTGCCGCAGGGTGAGCAGCCGGCCGTGCCGCAGCCCGCGCCGGCGGAGACGCAGCCCGCTCCCGCCGCGCGGCTGCAGGATCTTGCCAGCGTCGTCGCCTCGCTGCCGGCCGAGGAGGAGGCGCGGCCTGCGCGGCCGGCACGCACCGCGGGGACGCGTCCCGCGCCCGAGCGGTCCCGCCCGGCGCAGCCGCGCAATCCCAGCCGGCACTGGGTGCAGGTCGCCGGCGGCGCCAATAAGGCGGGCCTGGTCGGCACCTTCGCCAGGCTGCGGGAGCGGGCGCCGGCGCTGCTCGGCGGCCGCGCCCCCTATACGACGCCCCTGAACCAGACCAACCGGCTGCTGGTCGGGCCGTTCGACAGCTCCCGCGCCGCCCAGGCCTTCGTCAATCAGCTCGCCGACCGCGACGTCTCGGCATTCGCCTGGACAAGCCCGGCGGGCCAGGAGATAGAGCGGCTGCGGATCCCCAATGACGCTCGCTCATCTCGCAGCCGACCCGAACCGGAGCAGAGGCCGGCTGCACGCCGAGGCCGAACGGGCTGAGCGCGGCCCGCGCGACGCCTTCCAGCGCGACCGCGACCGGATCGTCCATTCGGTGCCGTTCCGGCGCCTGCGGCACAAGACGCAGGTGTTCGTCGCCCCGGACGGCGACCATTTCCGGGTGCGGCTCACCCACAGCCTCGAGGTCGCGCAGATCGGCCGGACGATGGCGCGCGCGCTCGGCCTCAACGAGGACCTGACCGAGGCGCTCTGCCTCGCCCACGACATCGGCCATCCCCCGTTCGGCCATGCCGGCGAGGACGCGCTGCAGGCGGCGATGGCCGAGGCCGGCGGCTTCGACCACAATGCCCATACGATCCGGCTGCTGACCCGGCTGGAAAGCCCCTATCCGCGCTTTTCCGGCCTCAACCTCAGCTGGGAGACGCTGGAGGGCCTCGCCAAGCATAACGGGCCGGTGGCACGGCCGCCCTGGGCGCTGGCCGAGGCCGATGCGGAATGGCCGCTGGAGCTGGCGAGCTGGCCCGGCCTGGAGGCGCAGGTCGCGGCGGTCGCCGACGACATCGCCTATGACAATCACGACATCGACGACGGGCTGCGCGCCGGGCTGTTCACGCTGGCGGACCTGCTCGAGGTGCCGCTGGCCGCGCGCGGCTGGGCGGCGGTCAGGGCGCGCTACCCGGAGGTGGAAGAGGCGCGGCTGGTGCCGGAGCTGGTCCGCGACCTGATCGGGACGATGGTCAACGACGTGCTCGCCGAGACCAGGCGGCGCGCCGCCGGGCTGGGCAGCGCCGACGATGTGCGCGACCGCGGGACGTGCCGCTGGCCGGCTTTTCCGATGGCCTGGCGGCCGACGAGGCGGCGCTCAAGGCCTTCCTGCACGCGCGGATGTACGAGGCGCCGCAGGTCCGCGCGGTGCGCGCCGAGGCGCAGGCGATCCTCGCCGGCCTGTTCGCCGCCTATCGCGACGATCCGGCCCGGCTGCCGGCGGAGTGGCGGCCCGCCGTCGGCCGATCCGATCCCGGTCGCGCGCGCGATCGGCGACTTCATCGCCGGCATGACCGACCGCTATGCCGTGCGCCGCTACGAGGAGCTGATCGGCCCGACCGGGCTGCTCGAACGGGTCTGACACACACAGCGACAATCATGGCGTAGCCCTGCGACACTCGAATGCTATGGCAGGCCAGACTGGCTGCTTGGGGACGTGGAGCCGATGTCCGAAATCGCCATTGCTCTCAATCGCTTCGGCCTGGGGATGCGGGCGGGCGACTCGGCGCCGGCCAGTGCCCGGGCCTGGCTTGCCGGCCAGCTCGACCGCTTCGAGCCGCGCCCGACCGCGATCGCGGCGGCGCCGTCGCGGGCCGACGTCGCCGGCCAGCTCGCCGACTATATCCTCGAGCAGCGCGCCGAGGCGCAGCAGGGCCGCCGCCAGGCCCGGCGCGGGGCGCGGATGCAGGACGAGGAGGGCGACGGGGGCGCGGAGATGGCCATGCAGCCGCCCCGGCGGCGCCCCGCCGGCCAGCGGCCCGGCACGGGGCAGGAGGACAATCTCGCCGGCCTGCCCGATTCCGCCCGCCGCTTCATCCGCCGCGCGGGGCGGGACCATTATCTCGCCATGGTCGCGGCGCGGACCAATGCCGCGCTGACGACGCAAACGCCGTTCGTCGAGCGGATGGTGCATTTCTGGGCCAATCATTTCGCCGTCTCGGCCGACAAGCTTACCGTGATCGGCCTCGCCGGCCTGCTCGAATTCGAGGCGGTGCGGCCGCACGTGCTCGGCCGGTTCCGCGACATGCTGCACGCGGTCGAGCGGCATCCGGCGATGCTGCTCTATCTCGACCAGGCGCAGTCGATCGGGCCCAATTCGCAGGCCGCCGCGATCGCCGCCCGCTTCGGCCGCGGCCAGCAGCGGCGCGGGCTCAACGAGAATCTGGCGCGCGAGATATTGGAGCTGCACACGCTCGGCGTCGACGGCGGCTATGCCCAGGCCGACGTCACCGAATTCGCGCGGGCGATGACCGGCTGGACGGTGAACGGCCTCACCCGCGGGCCGGCGGCGCGTTTCCTCGGCGCCACCGGCGCGCCCGGCCAGTTCCTGTTCGCACCGCGCATCCACGAGCCGGGCGCCCGCACGATCCTCGGCCGCGCCTACCGCCAGCAGGGCGAGGCCCAGGCCGGCGCGGTGCTCGACGACCTCGCCGCCAGCCCGGTCACCGCCCGCCACCTCGCCACCAAGCTCGCCCGCCATTTCGCCGGCGACGAGCCGCCGCCGGCGATGGTGGCGCGGCTTACCGCGGCCTGGCTGCGCAGCGGCGGCGACCTGCCGACCGTCTATCGCGCGATCATCGACTCGCCGGAGGCCTGGGCGAGCGCCGCGGCCAAGTTCCGCACCCCCTGGGAATGGTCGCTGGCGGCGTTGCGCGCGGTCGGCGCGCGCGCTGTCGAGCCGCCCGCGGCGGGCGGGCTGATGGCGCAGCTGGGCCAGCCGGTGTGGCGGCCGGGCTCGCCGGCGGGCTATGACGACATCGCCGCCAGTTGGGCCGGGCCCGACGCGCTGATGCGCCGGGTCGAGGCGGCCGAGCGGATCGCGGCGCGCAGCGGCGGCCGGATCGACGCGAGGGCGCTGGCGCCGCGGCTGCTGCCGGGCGCGCTGAGCGAGGCGACGGCGCAGGCGATCGCCCGCGCCGAGAGCCCGGCGCAGGGCCTCGCCTTGCTGTTGGTCGCGCCCGAGTTCCTGAGGAGGTGAGCATGATCGACCGCAGGTCCTTCCTCTCCGGCTCGGCCGCCGCATTCGCCCTGCTCGCGGCACCGCATGTCGCGGTGGCGCAGGCGGCGACCGAGCGGCGCTTCGTGTTCGTCATCCAGCGCGGCGCCGCCGACGGCCTCGGCACGCTGGCCCCGACCGGCGACCCGGCCTTCGCCGGCGTGCGCGGCGGCTTCGCCCAGGACTTCGCGGCCGGCAGCCGGATCGGCGACTTCTTCACCCTGCATCCGAACCTGGCCGAGACGGCGCAACTGCATGCGGCGCGCGAGGCCCTGTTCGTCCACGCGCTCGCCTCCCCCTATCGCGAGCGCTCGCATTTCGACGGCCAGAACGTGCTCGAGACCGGCGGCAACGCCGCCTATGTGCTGCGCGACGGCTGGCTGAACCGGCTGCTCGGCCTGCTGCCTGCGTCCGGGCAGCGGGCGATCGCGGTCTCGGCGACGGTGCCGGTGGTGCTGCGCGGCGCGCGCGAGGTCGCCTCCTACGCGCCCTCGGCCCTGCCCGATGCGTCGGACGATCTGCTGGCCCGGGTCGCGGCGCTCTACGCGCGCGACGCCGAGCTGCACGGGGCCTGGATGCAGGCGATGCAGACGAGGAGCGCCGCCGGCGACCTTTCCGGGAGCGGCGGCCAGAACGGCGCGGCAACCGGGGCGCTGGCGGCGCGGCTGCTGGCCGGCGCCGAGGGCGCCCGCATCGCGGTGATCGAGACCGGCGGCTGGGACACCCACGCCAACCAGCGCGGCCGGCTGGGCTTCCAGCTGCGCGGCCTCGACGCGCTGCTCGGCGCGCTGAAGAGCGGCCTCGGCGCCGGCTGGGCGAGCACCCTGGTGCTGGTCGCCACCGAGTTCGGCCGCACCGCCGCGCCCAACGGCACCGGCGGCACCGACCACGGCACCGGCGCGATGGCGATGCTGCTCGGCGGCGCCGTCGCCGGCGGCCGCGTGCTCGCCGACTGGCCGGGGCTCGGCCAGGCGGCGCTGCACGAGGGCCGCGACCTCAGGCCGACGATGGACCTCGACGCGCTGATCGCAAGCGCCGTGGCGCAGCATTACCGGCTCGATCATGCGCGGACGGCGCGGTCGCTGTTCCCCAACCTCGCCAATGCCCGGGCGGTCGAGGGGCTGATCCGCGCCTGATCCTTTGCTATTGGCCTGCGGCCCAGCGGCGCTCGACCCGTTCGGCTGTCGCGCGCATGGTGAAGAGAAGCACTGCTCGCACCCTCACGTTGGGGATGCGCCGCGCGGCCGGATCGCCGTCGACCGCCGCGATGACCATCGGCGACAGGGCGGCAATCCCACCCTCGTCGGCCCGAAGCGTTCGCCGTTCCGGCGGCGCGGCGTCGTACAGGGCGTCCCAGCGCTCGACGGCGACGCCCATTCCGGTCAGGCGGGCGCGGGTATAGCCTATGGTGGCAAGGGCATAAGTGTAGACCCCCGCCTGCGCCACCTGGTCGTTGTTCCAGCCGTGGCGCTCGGCGCACTGCCCCGCGGCGGCCTGGATCAGGAGCGAGGCCGCGCCGCTATTGTCGAAATTCCAGAACTTTTCGCCGACCTGCTCGCGGGCCGGATCGGTGAGTGCGTCATAGATACAGCGCAATTCTTCCGCCGGACGGCCGGCGGGCTGTGCCGCGGCAGGCTGAGCGCCGATCAGGGCCAGGATGGGGAGCGCCGGAGCGAGGCAGTGTGCTGCATGCATGTCGATTCCCTTCCCCGCGTCCCAATCAGGAAATGGCCGGCGAGGGAATAGGCTTCTCCCGAGCGAAGGCGGTCCTTCAAATCCCGGCCCGCTTCCGCTAGAGCCGCGCACTCCCGCCTACCGGATGGAAACGTGACGCTCTACGCCCGCTTCGCCGCGCATGTTGACGACGTGCTTGACGCCCTCGAAGCCGAGGGCGCGCTGCCGCCCGGACCTCGATCGCGGCCCGGTCGCGGTCGAGCCGCCGCGCGATCCCGCGCACGGCGATCTCGCCACCAACGCGGCGATGGTGCTTGCCAAGCGCGCCGGCGCCAATCCCCGCGCGCTGGCCGAGGCGATCGCGCCGCGGCTCGCCGCGCTCGGCGAGGTGGCCGGCGCCGAGGTGGCGGGGCCGGGCTTCATCAACATCCGGCTCGACCGTTCGGTCTGGGAGAGGGAGCTTGGGGCGATCCTCGCCGAGGGCGAGGGCTATGGCCGCTCCGACATGGGCCGCGGGCGCACGGTCAACGTCGAATATGTCTCCGCCAACCCGACCGGCCCGATGCACATGGGCCATTGCCGCGGCGCCGTGGTCGGCGACGCGCTGGCGGCCTTGCTCGAATATTCCGGGCACAGGGTGGTCCGCGAATATTATGTCAACGACGCCGGCGCGCAGGTCGACGTGCTCGCCCGCTCGGCGCACCTGCGCTACCTGGAAGCGCTCGGACGGCAGATCGGCGAGATTCCCGAAGGCCTCTATCCGGGCGATTATCTGAAGCCCGTCGGCGCGGCGCTCGCCGCGGAGTTCGGCGAGACCTATGCCGAGGCGGCCGAAAGCGCGTGGCTGGAGATTTTCCGCCGCAGGACGGTCGCGGCGATGATCGAACTGATCAAGGCGGACCTCGCCGAACTCGGCGTCCGTCACGACCTGTTCGCTTCCGAGGACGAGGTGCAGAAATCGGGCGCGGTCGACCGGGCGCTCGCCCTGCTCGACGAGAAGGGGCTGGTCTATCGCGGCACGCTGCCGCCGCCCAAAGGCAAGACCGCCGAGGATTGGGAGCCGGTCGAGCTGCTGCTGTTCCGCTCGACCGCGTTCGGCGACGACCAGGACCGGCCGATCAGGAAGTCCGACGGCAGCTGGACCTATTTCGCCGCCGACACCGCCTATCACATGCAGAAGCTCGAAAAGTCGGACGAGCTGATCAACATCTGGGGCGCCGACCATACCGGCACGGTGAAGCGCACCCAGGCGGCGGTCGAGGCGCTGGCCGGGCGGCCCGCGCTCGACGTCAAGCTCGTGCAGATGGTGCGGCTGCTGCGCGGCGGCGAGCTGGTCAAGATGTCGAAGCGCTCGGGCAGCTTCGTCACCCTCGCCGAGGTGGTCGAGGAGGTCGGCAGGGACGTGGTCCGCTTCACCATGCTGACCCGCAAGAACGACGCGCAGATGGATTTCGACTTCGCCAAGGTGGTCGAGGCCTCGAAGGACAATCCGGTCTTCTACGTCCAATATGCCCATGCCCGGATCTGCTCGCTGCACCGGCGCGCGGCCGAGGCCGGGCTGGAGCTGCCGGCCGAGCCCGACCTCTCGCTGCTCGACGAGGAGGAGCTGGCGCTGGTCAGGCTCGCCGCGACCATTCCCGCGGATCGTCGAGGGCGCGGCGGCCGCGCACGAGCCGCACCGCATCGCTTTCTACCTCGGCGACCTCGCCGCCGCCTTCCACGCCCAGTGGAACAAGGGCAACGACGAGCCCGAAAAGCGTTTCCTCCTGGCACAGAATCCCGATTTGACACGCGCGCGTATGGCTTTGGCGGCCGGGATCGGGCAAATATTGCGCAACGGCCTCGGCGTCATGGGCGTGACGGCGGCCGAGGAGATGCTGTGATGCCCCGCAAGCGGGCGGAGCCAGAGGATGCTGCGATGAGCGACGACGCGCGCACGGACGAGGACGAGATGGAGCTGGCCGACGAGGACCGGCTGCCCTGGCTCGAGGCGGTCGAAGAGGACGAGGCGGAGGAGCGGGCCTTCGGTCGCCAAGCTGATCGCCGCGATCGTCATCGGCCTGATCACGATCGGCGTGGTCGTCGGCGGCTTCTACTGGCTCGGCAATCGCGACGGGCCGGGCGGCAATGGCGAGGTGATCGCGGCGCCGGAGGGGGACTATAAGGTCGAGCCGAGCGACCAGGGCGGGATGAACGTGCAGGGCACGGGCGACACCGCTTATGCCGCCAGCCAGGGCGCGCAGACCAAGGGCAACCTCAACGTCGACGCGGTGCCCGAGGCGCCGGTGACCCGCGCCGCGCCGCCGCGGCCGCGGCCGCAGCCGCAGCCCAAGGCCGGCGCCGCCGCGCCGCCGCGCCCGGCCCCGCCGCCGCCGGCCCGTCCGGCGCCGCCGCGGCCCGCGCCCGCCGCCTCGGGCCCGACCATCCAGCTCGGCGCCTTCTCCACCCAGGCCGGCGCCAACGGCGCCTGGAGCGAATTGTCGCGCCGCTTCCGCTACCTCGCGCCGCTGAGCCACAGCGTCGTCGCCGCCCGCGTCGGCAGCCGCACGCTCTACCGGCTGCGCGCCTCGGGCGCCAATGCCGGCGACGTCTGCCGCCGGCTGCGCGCCGCGCAGGAGGATTGCTCGGTCGTTTCCTGATAGAAGGGCCGGCATGCTTCCGGCGATCCTGGGGCTCTCCGGCCCCGCCCTCACCGACGACGAGCGCGCCCTGTTCCGCGCGGCCGAGCCGGCCGGCTTCATCCTGTTCGCGCGCAACTGCCGCGATCGGACCCAGCTCAGGGCGCTGACCGACAGCCTGCGCGAGGCCACCGGCCGCGCCGATCTGCCGATCCTGATCGACCAGGAGGGCGGCCGCGTCGCCCGGCTGCGCCCGCCCGAATGGCCGGGCTTCCCCGCGCCCTGGCGGTTCGCCGAGCTTTACGAAAAGGCGCCGATCTCGGCGATCGAGGCGGCCCGGGCGAACGCCGAGGCGATCGCGGTCACCCTCGCCGAGATGGGCGTCAACGTCGACTGCCTGCCCCTGCTCGACCTGCGCCACCCCGGCGCGCACGACGTGATCGGCGACCGCGCGCTCGGCGCCGAGCCGATGCGGGTGGCGGCATTGGGCCGGGCGATGCTCGACGGGCTGGCGGCGGGCGGCGTCGCCGGCGTGATCAAGCACATACCCGGCCACGGCCGCGCCAAGGCGGACAGCCACAAGGAGCTGCCGGTGGTGGAGGCGTCGGCGGAAGACCTCGCCGCCGACCTCGCCCCGTTCCGCGCGCTCAGGGACGCGCCGATGGCGATGACCGCGCACGTGCTCTACCCGGCCTGGGACGCGGAGCGCCCGGCCACCGTCTCGCCGACGGTGATCGGGGAGGTGATCCGCGGCGAGATCGGCTTCCAGGGCCTGCTGATGAGCGACGACCTCGCCATGGAAGCGCTGTCGGGCAGCCCGGCCGAGCGGGCGCGGGCGGCGCTCGCGGCGGGCTGCGACCTGGCGCTGCACTGCTCGGGCGTGCCGGCGGAGAATGAGGCGGTCGCCGGAGCGCTCGGGGCGATGAGCGAGGCGGCGGCGGCGCGGCTCGAGCGGGCAATGGCGGGGATCGCGGGGAAGTCTTCGGGACGGGGCTTCGAAGCGCTGGCGGCGAAGCGGGACGCGCTGCTGGCTCATGCCTGACGTCGCAATATCGTCATCATCGAGTATTTACAGAGGGTAGGGGATAGTATTCTCAGAATATCTTATTGGAAATTATGGATTTCTCTTGCCATGCCGATAAAATAGGCCGACGGCGGCGATATTAAATCCAAAGGAACAATAAGATGAAAAAAGAAATTTATTTCGCGCTCGCCGCGAGCGCGTCGATCGCGCTTGCCTATTCGCCGGCAATTGCGCAGTCGTCGGCCCCGCTCGTCATAGGCGGTTCTGTCGCTCCCGACCATATTCTGCGCGCCGGAACGGAAGTCAACATGACGACGCGCAGCGAGCTCAGCTCCAAGACGAGCCGGGTCGGCGACCGCTTCGAGCTCGAGGTCTCGCAGGACGTGGCCCTGAACGGGCAGATCGCCATTCCGCAGGGCAGCATCGCCACCGGCGAAGTGACGCGCGTGCGGCACCGGGGGATGTGGGGCCGCAGAGGCATCATCGAGACCAGGCTGCGCTCGGTGCGGGTCGGCGACCAGCAGATCCGGATCAGCGGCGCGGCCGGCGACCGCGGCCGGGCCGGCACGGCAGGCGTCGTCGCGGCGGTGCTGTTCGTTCCGGTCGTGGGGTTCCTCGTCACCGGCACCAGCGCGATCCTGCCGCCGGGCACGCAGACGGTCGGCTATCTGGAAGCGGACTTGCCCGTCGTCTTCGCGGGCCCCACCGGACCGCGGCCTCTGGTCGTGCCGGCCGCCGCTGCCGAGACGCCGCCCGCCACGAACTGAGCGGCGAGCGGTCCGGTTCGACCTTTTAGAAGGGGACAGCTCAAATAGTTGTCCCCTTTTTCATGTCGCGACGGGAGTGCTGTCGGGGAGCCCTGCGGACCGGGCGCAGGCGGCGATCGCGGCGGGGCTCCGGCGGGATCAGCAAGCGGCACAGGCGCGAGGCTGGAGCGGCGATGGCGGGGATTGCGGGCAAGGTTTCGGCGCGACCTTATGAGGCGCTGGCGGCCAAGCGCGACGCGCTCTTGGCTTACGCTTGAATTCCCTCGTCTTTCCCGCGAGCGCGAAAATCCGGCGGACCCGGCGGCAAAGGGCGATGCCGCTAGTCCTTCTTGATCAGTGTGCCGAGCGCGCCGACCAGGAGAAGGCTGGCGACCCAGCCGAACGCGATTTCGAACCAGTAGATGAAGCGCAGCGCCTGACCCCAGAACAGGGGATTGCCGTCGCGGTCGCTCACCACCGGCTCCCAATCCTCCTGATAGCCGAAATCGACGACCGGGAGCAGCACGTCGGCCGAATAGACGAGCGGGACGAAGGTTCGATAGTCAGGCGCCGGCGTCGGACAGGGATCGCCGCTCCGGGCCTGGGCCCGGGCGATCAGGCAGGCCGCGCTCGGCTGACGGTTTGGCGGCGCGATCAGGCGGGTCGATTCGCCGCCCGGCGCGGCTGCCCAGGCATAAAGATAGGCGGAAACCAGCCAGACCAGGGCGATCGACACCAACAGCCGCAGCGGCCGATAGCCGTAACCGACCGTCAGCCCGTAGATGCGATGGAGCGTGCCCGCCCCGCGGACCACCTTGCCGGCCTGGCGCAGCTTCCTCTGCTTGGCCATGGCCACCGCTCGAGCGTCGGCGGGCAGCCCCATCATGCGCAGCACCGCGACCAATTGTTCCCACGGCTGCGTCCGGAACTGGGCGTCGAGATAAGAAGGAAATTGGCGTTCGAGCCAGGCAATACGGGTATTGGCATCGGTCGGTGCGCCGTCGGCGAAGCGCGCATAGGTGAAGCCGTCAAGCGCGAGCCGCGACGGTGCCGACGGCCAGCTGCTCCGATCGTCGCAAAGGGCGCCGACATGCATCGCGTCAAGCATGACGCTGCCGAGGGTCAGGACCTCGGTGAAGTAGAAGGTTCCAGTCACATTCGCATGGCGGCCGTCCAGCGCATAGCCCCGGCCACTTTGGAACCGGCTCCTGCTGCAGATCAGGTGGCCGCCGACCTTGGCCGCGCGGATGTCGAGCACACCGCCTTCCATGTTCACGAACTCGCCGTCGCTGCAATCGAGATCGTTGCCGATGGTCGAACCCGCGAAGGACACGCGTCCGCCCGCTTGAAATCCATCGCGCAGCATGACCGCCCCTTTGATGACGGCCGTCTCCAGCACGAGTGCGTCCTCCTTGTTATCGAACCGGCCGCCGGTGCAATCGAGATTCCCGTCGATGGTGGAATAGAGCATGTGGACCTTGCCGGAGGCGTGGAAACCATCCCGCATGATGATGCTGCCTTCGCAATGGGTGCCCGCGGCGTTGAACTCGCCCGACAGCCGCGACCCGTGAAGATAGAGCGCCCTGAGCGTCGACCCGATGGCTGACATCCGCTCAATCCGGCACTCGTACAGAAAGATCGGATGTTGCACCCGCGCCCCGTCCAAATGGAGGTGCCCGGTCAGCCAGGCACCGCGCACGACCACACCCTCCTCATGCACCGGCGCGTTTCCGTCGCCGCCCAGGGCGAGAAAGCGGATGAACCCGGCGCGTATCCGGTTGGTCTCGCTTTCTTCCTCGGGACAGGCCCCGGCGACCAGTGCGGGTTTGCCCCGTCGGCAGCAATCGAGCAGGATCCGCTCGGCAGGCGACAGTGTCTCGAAGTCCCCCAGGCTGCGTCCGAACGCCCGCAACGGGCCTGTCGGCCGGGCGGGTTTGCGACGCGGCGGGGCTTTGGCCATAGCGGCAGAATAACAGCCGGGTCCGTCTCGCGCGACTGCGGAAAAGTCCGCTTTCGCCTTCGACTTCCGCGCACCTTCGCCTCAGTCTGCTAAAACAGGGACAGCTTACATTTTTCCCGATCGCTGCGCTGGAAAATGTAAACTGTCCCTGTTTTCCAGGTCCGCGGTCGTGCGGCGGCCCTGAGGCGCGGCGGGCGAAAAACAGGGACAGCTTGCAATTAGCGCGCGGCCGCGGCCCGAAAATCCAAGCTGTCCCCGTTTTTCAGGCTGAATGGGGACAGTCACTTTTATTCGAGCCGCGCCGGGATCGCTCCGGCCCGCGCGTGAAAGTGACTGTCCCCTTTGACTGTCCCCTTTGACCCTCCCTAGCGGTAGGTCACCGTGCGCAGCACGGCGAAGGGCTGGGGCGGGATGGGGCGGGTTATGTCGACCTCGATGGCATTGCCGCGCATCTCGGTGACGGTGAACTGGGCGCCGAGCGGGGTGACCAGCGGCGGGGTGCTGCCGCGCAAGGGGCGGACGATCTCGGTCAGTTGCTCGCGGCTCTCCTCGGTGCCGAACCAGATCCGGAAGATCGGGGTCGGTTCGCGGGTGAAGCGCAGCATGCCCTCGTAGCGCACGCCGACGAAATAGCCGGTGGCGATGGCGGCGGGCGGGATCTGCGAATAGGCGCCGCCGGCGACCGCGTCGGGCTCGCGCGGGCGGCGTCCGGCGAAGTTGGGGACACCGCGGACCTGGTTGCGCACGTTGAAGCGGACGTCGAAGCGGCCGTCGCGGTCCATGTCGGCCATGCAGACCTGGGTGTTGCCGGCCATCCCGCCCAAGAGGATCTGGCCGGCCACCGACGGGTCGCGCCGCCCGACCACGCAATAGACGGGCGGGCCGCGGGTGAGCAGGCCGTAGAGCTGGGTGCCGGCGGCGGCGACGACGCGGCCCGAGCCCGGATCGCGCGCGTCGCTGTCGAGCCGCACCAGGCTCGGCGGCAGCAGCCGCTGGCGGAAGACGAAGCCGCCATCCTCGACGCGGCGCCGCCCGGCGGGCTGGTCGCTCGGGGCGATCAGCCAGATCGCGCTGAACGCGCGCTCGTCCGGCTGCGCCGCGGCGGGGGCCGGGGCCAGCGCGAGGGCGAGCGCGGCGGCGAGCGCGAGCCGGGTCCGGTTGGTCTTTCCGTGCGGCATGAGGACTCTCCTTCGGCGGGAATGGGGGCAGTTGCTGGACGTGTCCCCGCTTAACGCGCCGGCGCCTCGAAAAGGGGACAGTTTACATTTTCCCGGGCCGCGATCGCGGAAAATGTAAGCTGTCCCCGTTTTCCTAGGGGACTTCGTGGCTGAGGCCGGTGTCGGTGCGGAGCGCGATCGGGCCGCGGGGGCGGGGCGGCAGCTGGGCGCGGATCGCGGCGAACAGGCGGGCGGCGTCGGCGGGGGTGCGGGTCCTCGCGCAGAGCGTGACCTCGCCCTCGCGGCCCCAGCGCGTGGCCTGGAAGCCGGTGACGGCACGGTCGCTGGCGAGCAGGGCCTCGACGCGGGCGCGCGCCGGCTGGTCGATCCCCATCGCATAGCTGGCGAACACCACCGAGAGCGGGCAGGGCGCGCCGGTCCCGGCGGCGACCCCGGCATTGGGCGGGGGCGGCGGAGGCGGGGGCGGAGGCGGTGGGGGCGGCGGCGGGGCTGGAGCGGCGTCGGCGGGCGGCGCCGCCTGCCGCTCGCCGGCGCCCGTCGCGCAGGCGGCGAGCAGGGCGGCGGCGAGGCAGGGCAGGAGAAGCTTCATGTCCGGCTCCCGGCAGGATGGCGACTGATATCATGGCCGCGCGGAAATGGGGACAGCCACCTATTTTCCGTCCCGGCAATGCCGGCCGCGGCGGCAAGGCGCGAAAATAGGTGGCTGTCCCCATTTTTGTCGGGGGCGCGGCAAGGCGCGAAAATAGGTGGCTGTCCCCATTTTGGGGGCTCGCCGCGGGCGGTGAGGGCAAGTAGCTGTATTGGCAGGAGAATTTTGTTGGATATTTCCAACGGGGTTAGATGATATGGGGGATTCGTCGCGAATATGGTGTGCGAGCGGGGCCGTTGCGGCGGCCCGGAGGAGGGAGAAATGACGGCGAACGAAGGCCTGCCGAGCGACGACGGCAATCCATTGCGGCGGAGCGCGCGCTGGACGGCGCTGAGGCGGGACACCTATCTGGCGGTGCTGCGCGCCACCGGCAATGCGCGGGCCGCGGCCGAGGCGATCGGCATCGACCGGACCACGATCGAGCATCGCTGCCGCGAGGATCCGGGCTTCGCGCGGCGGTGCGAGGCGGCGCGGGCGGAGGCAGACCGGACGCTGAGGGGGCGCCGGGCCGACGCGGCGGCCGGCGGCGCGCCCGCGGCCGGGGCGGATCCGTTCGAGACGATCCGGCGCGGCTGCAACGGGCAGCTGCAGATCGTGGCGGCGGGCCGGGGGCGGTGGAACGGGCGGGCGGAGGCCTGCTTCTTCGCCCATTTGCGGGTGAGCGGCAACATGTCGGCGGCGGCGCGCGCGGCCGGCTTCAGCCCCGAAACGGTGTGGGCGCGGCGGCGCAGCGTTCCCGCCTTCGCCGAACGGCTCGAGCAGGCGCTGGAGGAGGCCGAGGTGGCGCTCGAATTCCGGCTGGCGGTGCCGCCCGACGCCGCCGCGCGGGCGGCCGGCGCCGAGGCGGATGAAGGCGCGCAAGCCGGCGAAGCGGCGGCGGCGCAGGCCGCCTTCGACCCGGAGTTCGCGCTGAAGTTCCTGAAATGGCGCGAGGAGAAACGGCACGGCGGCGGCCGGCGCGGGCGACCCGGCAAGTGGATTCGGAACGAGCCGAGCATCGAGAAGGTGCGCGACGAGGTGCTGCGGCGCCTGGCGGCGATCCGGCGGCACCGGGAGAAACATGGCGCGCCCGCGCCCGAGGACGGCGGCTGATAAATGGGGACAGCATATATTTTTCGCCCCGGCGAGCCGGGAAAATGGGGACAGTTTACAATTTTCCCACCGGCGATCGCGGAAAATGTAAGCTGTCCCTGTTTTTCGCGCGTGGCGGCTGCCCCCATAACGCTGTGGAAAACTGCGCTTTCGGCTTCGACTTCGCGCATCCGAGCCCCTAGTCTCCCCGCCGTGACCGAGGCGGAGGACGAATTCGAGCTGGAGCGGGCGCCCGCCGCCGAGGCGGAGCGGCTGACGCTCGACCTCGACGGCTGGGAGGGGCCGCTCGACCTGCTGCTGACGCTGGCGCGGTCGCAGAAGGTCGACCTCGCCAGGATCTCGATCCTCGCTCTGGTCGAGCAATATCTGGCGTTCATCGCCGACGCCAAGAAATTGCGGCTGGAGATCGCCGCCGACTATCTGGTGATGGCGGCCTGGCTCGCTTATCTCAAATCCTGCCTGCTGCTGCCCAAGGAGGCGGGCGCCGACCCGACGCCTGAAGAGCTGGCGATGCGGCTGCAGCTGAGGCTGCAGCGGCTGCAGGCGATGCGCGAGGCCGGCGCCCGGCTGGTCGCGCGCGACCGCATCGGCCGCGACGTCTTCCTCAAGGGGGCGCCGGAGGGGCTGAAGGTGGTGCGGCGCTCGGCCTGGCAGGCCGACCTTTACGACCTCATCGCCGCCTACGGCATCGTCCGGGCGCGCACCGAGCCCGGCGTGCACGTGATCGCGCGGCGGCCGGTGATGACGCTGGACGAGGCGATCCACCGGCTGGAGCGGATGATCGGGGCCGAGCTCGAATGGACCGCGCTGGAGGCGTTCCTGCCGGAGACGCAGGACCTCGAGTTCCGCCGCTCGGCGCTCGCCTCGAGCTTCGTCGCGACGCTCGAGCTGGCCCGCCTCGGCAGGGTGGCGCTGCGCCAGAAGGGGGTGTTCGAGACCCTCTACGTGAGGGCGGCATGAAAAAACGGGGACACCTTACATTTTCCGATTTCGCCGACCGCGAAAATGTAAGGTGTTCCCGTTTTAGAGGGGCGCGATGAGGGAGGTTTCCGACGGGGTGCGGGCGGTGGAGGCGGCGCTGTTCGCGGCCGAGGAGCCGATGGGCGCCGAGGAGATCGCGCTGCATGTCGGCCAGGGCGTCGACGTCGCCGCGGCGCTGGCCGAGCTGGCGGCGCATTATGCCGGGCGCGGCGTCGAGCTGGTCGAGCGCGGCGGCCGCTGGCATTTCCAGACCGCCGCCGACCTCGCCCACATCCTGCGGCGCGAGCGCGAGGAGCGCCGCAAGCTCTCGCGCGCCGCGGTCGAGACGCTGGCGATCATCGCCTATCACGAGCCGGTCAGCCGCGCCGAGATCGAGGCGATCAGGGGCGTCATGATCTCGCGCGGCACGCTCGACGTGCTGATGGAGGCGGGCTGGGTGCGCCCGGCCGGGCGCCGCGAGGTGCCGGGGCGGCCGCTCACTTATGCGACCACGCAGGACTTTCTTACCCATTTCGGGCTAAAGAGCCGTCGCGACCTGCCGGGGATCGACGATCTGAAGGCGGCGGGGCTGCTCGATCCGGTCGACGCCGCGCTGGAGCGGCTCGACCTCGGCGGGCGCGATGCGGACGAAGATCCGGCCATGGACGAGGCCGAACTGGAAACTGACGCCGAAGAGGCCTAGATTCCTCGCCGGCACTGGGAGATTTAGGGACATGGGTGGTTTCAGCCTCTGGCATTGGCTCATCGTCGGCCTCGTCATCCTGCTCCTGTTCGGGAAAGGACGCTTTTCCGACATGATGGGCGACGTCGCCAAGGGCCTCAAGAGCTTCAAGAAGGGCATGAGCGAGGACGAGGAGGCCGAGCAGAGGCGGCTCGCCTCCGAGCGCACCATCGACGCGCAGCCGGTGGCGCCGGCGCCCGCCGCGCCCGCCGAGCCGGCCCCGGCGCCGGCGCCCGACGCCGACCGTTCGGCCTAGCAGGGGCCGCCGGAAGCAGCGCCATGTTCGGGATCGATTCCGGCGAGCTCCTGATCATCGCGGTGGTGGCGCTGGTGGTGATCGGCCCCAAGGACCTGCCGCGGGCGATGCGCGCGGTCGGCGGCTTCGTCGGCCGCGCCCGCGGCATGGCCAAGCATTTCCGCACCGGCTTCGACGCGATGATGCGCGAGGCCGAGCTCGAGGACATGGAGAAATTGGAAATCGGAGAACGAGCGGATCATGCGCGAGGGGCCGGCGCCGGCGGAGAAGCCTCCCCGGGATGAGAGCGAAGGCGAGGCCGGCACCGGCGCCGGGCCGGCGCCCGCTTCGTCCCGGCCCAGGGCGCCGCCGGCGCGGGGCAAGACGCTGCCGAGCGGGATGGCGCCGCCGATCCCGGCGCCCGCCCCGGCCCCGCCTCCGCGGGACGAGGGCGCATGACCGATCTCGAGCGCAGCGCCGCCGAAGCCGACGCCGCCGCCGCCGGCGGCGCGGCCGATGAGGGCGAGCTCGACAAGAGCAAGGCGCCCCTGCTCGACCATCTGATCGAATTGAGGCGGCGGCTGCTCTGGAGCTTCGCCGCGCTCGCGATCGCGTTCGCGGTCTGCCTCTATTTCGCGCGGCCGATCTTCGGCTTCCTGGTCCAGCCCCTGCTCGCGGCGGGCCAGGACCGGCTGATCTACACCGCCGTGTTCGAGGCCTTCTTCGTCGAGATCAAGGTCGCCTTCTTCGCGGCGATCATGATCTCCTTCCCGATCATCGCCAACCAGCTCTGGCAGTTCGTCGCGCCCGGCCTCTACCGCCAGGAGAAGCGCGCCTTCCTGCCCTTCCTCCTGATGACCCCGTTCCTGTTCCTGACCGGGGCGGCGCTCGCTTATTACGTCGCGATGCCGGTCGCGCTGCACTTCCTGCTCGGCTACGAGGGCAATATCGCCGGCGTGCAGCAGGACGCGCTGCCGGGGGTCGGCAATTACCTCTCCTTCGTCACCCGCTTCATCTTCGGCTTCGGCGTCGCCTTCCTGCTGCCGGTGCTGCTGATGCTGCTGGAGCGGGTCGGGCTGGTCACCCGCGACCAGCTGAAGAGCGGGCGGCGCTACGCGATCGTGGTCGCCTTCGTGATCGCGGCGGTGCTGACCCCGCCCGACGTGATCTCGCAGCTGCTGCTCGCGATCCCGCTGGTGCTGCTCTACGAAATCTCGCTGATCGCGATCTGGTTCACCGAGCGGAAGCGGGCGCGGGGCGCGGCCAGGAGCGAGGCCTAGAAAAAGGGCGCCCGGTGAGGGGCGCCCCGTTTCCTCGCTCTCGAAGGCGAAGGATCAGGTCTCCTCGTCGACCGCATTGGCGGCGGACTGGACGTCCTCGCCGGCGCCGCGGACCGTGTTGCAGGCGGTGGCGGCGAACAAGGTCGCCGAGACCGCCAGGATCGCGAACAATTTCTTCATGGCTGACTCTCCTGGACCGCGCTCCGGGCAGCAGGGAGCGGCCGAAGCGGATGCGCCCCCAATGCGCGCGCGCGGGCTTCGGTTCCGCCGCCGTGACGAAACGTCCGGGCTGCGCGGCGAAGGCGTGGGGAGGGGGGAGGTGAATGGGGACAGTTACTTTTCCGGTTGCCCGCGCCTTGCCGGCACCGGCGTGCGGAAGAGTAACTGTCCCCGGACAAAGTTGAGCCCGGAGGCGCTACCGGGGGGGGGGGAGGTTGGCGCGTCCGGGCTCATGTCATGGATAGCGAGAGCGGGGGGGCAAAAGGTCACTATCCAAGCCGCTCAACGAGAAGGGAGGCGCTCGGTTCCACGGCGGGCGAAAATTTTTTGCGTCGCGGCAGCGGCGCAACCCGCGGCGGCGGCCGCCGGTTGAGCGGGAAAAGGAGCCCTCCGCCATGCCCAAGCCGCCCCCGACCCCGCCCCATTCCGACCTCGACGGCGTGCACCGGGACGCCGTCAGCACCCCCGGGGCCGCCGCCGCGGCCGGCCAGGACGCCGGCGACCTCGACCGGGCGCGGCGCGGATCGGCGGGGCGCCCCGGCCCGCAGCATCCTGGGAAATAGGGACAGGAAAATAGGGACAGCCACCTTTTTCCGGCCGCGATAGGCGTCGTCCCTCACGGAAAAAAGGTGGCTGTCCCCATTTTCGCGGCTTGCGCCGGCCGCCATTTCGGGGGAGGCTCGGCGCACCGGCCCGTCACGGCTGCCGGGACAGACGAGGGGACGCCATGAGGAAGGCCGCGATTTGCCTGGGCTGCGCGCTGGCGCTGGCCGGCTGCTCGAGCGAGGAGGACAGGCTGGAGAATGCCATGCGCGAGACGCTCGCCGCGCAGGGCAACGTCCAGCAGATCGAGATGACCCGGCAGGACGAGAACCGGATGACCGGCTTCGCGGTCGTGCAGCGGGCGAACGAGAGCCAGGGCCGCCGGCTCGGCTGCACCGCCGAGCGCGATCCGAGCAAGGGCGCGGCCTATTACAACTGGCGCTGCCAGCCGGCGATCGACGAGGCGATGCTCACCGAGATCGAGAATTCGATCCGCCAGAACCTGGCCGCGCGGGGCAGCGTCGAGGAGGTGGAGATGAGCCGCCGCGACGACGACAACATGACCGGCTTCGTCCGGGTCCGCGACGGCTCGGGCATGGAGGTGCGGCTCGACTGCAGCGCGGCGCGCGACGCCGCCAATGCCGGCAACTTCACCTGGCGCTGCAACCCTCCGGGCGCCGCGGGCGAGGCGGCACCGGCCGACGGCGGCAAGTAAAAGCGGGGACAGCTTACATTTTCCGGGTTCGTGACCGCGGAAAATTTAAACTGTCCCCGTTTAGCGGGCGAGGCGGCGGATCAGGTCGGTCCAGTGATCGACGTCGTGGTAGAAGGCGCGCACCGGCAGCCGCTCGTCGCGGCCGTGGGCGCGCTCGTCGGCCGGGATCACCGCCCACGAGCCGTCGACTCCGTAGACCGGCAGCCCGCGGGCGCGGAAATAGAGGCCGTCGGTGGCGCCGGTGCTCATCTCGGGTATGATCGCCGCGCCCGGATGGCGGGCGCGCACCGCCGCCGTATAGGCCGAGACCACGTCGTCGCGCAGCGGCGAGGCGTCGGTCGGCCGCGCCGCCTCGACCGGCTCGACCGTCACATCGTCGGGCGCGGCGAGGCCGCGCAGCGCCGCCAGCACGCTCGCCGGGTCGACCCCGGGGAAGATCCGGCAATTGACCGTCGCGCGGGCAAGCTGCGGCAGCGCATTGTCGGCATGGCCGCCCTCCAGCCGGGTGGCGACGCAGCGGGTGCGGGTCAGCCCGATTTCGGTCGGCGAGGCCTCGATCAGGTCGGCCGCTTCGCCGTCGGCCGGATCGGCGAGCCAGCGGCGGATGGCGGCGGCGAGCGCCGGCTCGGCGCTGCGCGCGCGATGCGCGAAATAGCCGCGGGTGGTGTCGTTCTGCATCGGCTCGAAGCGGTGGCGCTCGAGCCGCTCCAGCACATGGGCGAGCGCGTAGATCGCATTGTCGGGGCGCGGCCGCGAGCTGTGCCCGCCCGGGTTGGTCGCGGTCAGGGTGTAGCTCTGATAGGTCTTCTCGGCGGTCTGGATGCCGAAGCCCAGGAGGGTGCCGTCGGCGAGGAAGCTGCCGCCGCCGCCGTCGGCGTTGAGCGCGAAGTCGATCGAGCGAAGATCGAGCCACTGGCCGGCGGCGAGATCGGCGCCGTTGCCGTCGGTCTCCTCGTCGCCGGTGAACAGGACGAGGATGTCGCGGCCGGGCGCGAAGCCCTCGCCGCGCAGCCGCAGCAAGGCGGCGGTGATCGCGGCGACGCCCTGCTTGTTGTCGAGCGTGCCGCGGCCGTAGAAATAGCCGTCCGCCTCGCCGAGCTCGAACGGCGCGCGCGACCAGTCCTCGCGGCGCGCCTCGACCACGTCCATATGCGCCATCAGCAGGATCGCCTTGCGCCCCGTCGGGCGCGCCGCCGGCCAGCGCAGGGTGAGCGCCGCGGTCTCGCCATAGGCGCGGACCTGCACGTCGGCGAGGCCGGCGGCGCGGAACTCGCCCTCGAGGTAGCGGGCCAAAGCGGGGCTCTGGTTGCGGCCCTGGACGGTCTCGAAGCCGATCGCGCGGGCATAGATGTCGCGCGCCCTGGCGTGCCAGCGGTCGGCGGGCGGGGCCTGGGCCGCCGCGGCGGAGGCGGCAAGCATGAGGGCGGCGAGCAGGGCTGTGCGCATGGAAAGTCCTCGCGGGGCAGGGCGCGCGGAGGATTGGCGCGAACACGCGGCCGGTCAAGCCGTCGAAAACGGGGACAGCCACCTATTTTCCTGTGGAGCGGAAAAATGGGGACAGCCACCTATTTCCCTGGGGCGGCTGCCCGCCGTCCGTATTCGGCGCCGGAAATAGGTGGCTGTCCCCATTTTCCCGGAAATAGGTGGCTGTCCCCATTTTCCGTTTTCGTGCAGAATGTCTGGTCAAATCATCGTTTCTGGCGTAACGGTAGGTCATGCCGAGGGCCGCGCGTCTCGTTGTTCCCGGGATACCCCACCACGTCACCCAGCGCGGCAATCGTCGCCAGCAGACTTTCTTTTCCGAGACCGATTTTGCGCTTTATGCCAAGCTGCTGCGCTTCTGGTGCGACCGGGCGGACGTGGCGGTCTGGGCTTGGTGCCTGATGCCCAATCATGTGCATCTGGTCCTGGTGCCGAGTTCGGGCGGACGGTCTGCGGGCCGCGATGGGAGAGACGCACCAGCGTTATACGTGGCAGATCAACCGGCGCGAGGGCTGGCAGGGTCATTTGTGGCAGCGGCGGTTCGCGTCGTTCCCGATGGACGAGGCTCATCTCCACGCCTGCGTCCGATATGTCGAGCTCAATCCCGTCCGGGCGCGGCTGGTTGAGCGCGCCGAGCAGTGGCGCTGGTCAAGCGCGCGCGCCCATCTGGGGCTGGGGACGGACGGGCTCACCGACCTCGGCCCGATGCGCGAGCGGATCACGGATTGGCGGGGGCTGCTCGACTCCGGCCTTGGCGATGCGGAGCGCGGGTCGATCCGCGCGGGTGAGAAGAACGGGCGGCCGCTCGGCAGCCCTGCCTTTCTCGATCGGCTCGGGGTGATCGTCGGCCGCGATCTTCGGCCGCGCCGTCCGGGCCGCCCCCGTAAATGGGGACAGCCACCTATTTCCGAGGCGACGCCATAAATAGGTGGCTGTCCCCATTTACGGGGCGGGGGCGAGGGCGATGCGGACGGCGTAGAGGCCGCGGCCGGGGTCGCGGTCGAGGGTCGAGCGGAGCTGGCGGGCGAGGCCGGCGACGATGCGGTCGAAGCGGTCGGCCAGCGCCGGCTCGCAATCGACCCCGCCGACGAGCGCGTCGACCTCGATCGTGAGCCGGGCGCTGCCGCCCTCCTCCGCGTCGAGCGCGATCGAGACCAGCGAGGCGCCGCACAGCATGCCGAACTCGGCGACCTCGGTGATCAGGAAGGCGATCGAGACGGCGACGTCCTGGCCGGCATAGAAGGGGCCGACGTCGAGCCGGATCTGCATGCCGGCGGCGCCGGCCGGGGCGGTGGCGCGCAGGTTGGCGGCGAGCTCGGAGATGAGCGGCTTCAGCGCGACCCCGCGATTCTCCTCGAGCTCGGCATAGTGATTGCGGTGGACGACGGCGAGCGCGTCGACCCGGCGCTGGATCGAGGCATAAGCGGCGGCGACCTCCTCGCCGGCCGCGCCGCGCGCGTGCAGGTTGAGCAGCGAGGCGACGACCTGCAGATTGTTCTTCACCCGATGGTGGACCTCGCGGACCAGCCGCGTCTGGCGCAGCACCGCCGCCTCCAGCTCGGCCTCGTGGCGGGCGACCGTCTGGGTGACCCGGGCGAAGGCGCGCCCCAGCGCGCCGATCTCGTGCGCCGGGCTGCGCAGGGCCGGCAGGTCGAGCGCGCGGTCGCCCGGCCGGTAGCCGGCGATGACGCCCTGCACCCGCTCGAGCGGGCGCAGCAGCAGCCGCTGCACCAGGATCCAGCCGACCAGCGAGGCCCACAGCCACATCAGCACCGGGGTCAGGATGACGAGGATGGTGCTGACGCTGACCGGCGCCGCCGCCATCCGCACCCGCATCACATATTGGCCGTTGGCGAACGGAGCCTCGGCCGAGACCAGCCGGGCACGGCTGCCGGCCTCGGACAAAGCGTGCAGCGGCATGACCCGCTCCCCCTGCACCAGCTCCAGCGCGAAATCGCCGCCGGCGGGCGGGTTGGCGATCGCGGCGGCGAGGGCTTCGCGATGATATTCGGCGATGCCCTCGAGACCGCCCGTCGCGTCGTACATGAAGATGGTGAGCCGCTCCGGCGAGACGGCGACGCGGGCGATCTCGCCATCGGCCGGCGGCGGCCGCGGCGGCACGAACCCGTCCGAGACGCAGCGCGGCGGCGCCCGCTCGCCGTAAAGCGCGAAGCGGCCGGACGTGTTGGGGGCGTTGCCGAGCCGGCGCAGCGTCCTCAGGCAGAATGCGGCCGGATCGCGCGCCTCGACGATCGCGTCGCGCGCTGCCCGGATGGTGAAGCTGTTGCGGGCGAGCGCGGTGGTGAAGCGCGGCAAATGCTGGGTGAGCAGCGCCCGCGCCTCGATGTCGGCCTTGCCGCGGTCGATGCGGGCATTGTCGATCGAGGCCATCACCGCGATGATGCCCAAGGGCAGCAGGCCGACCGAGAGGATGATCCACATCTTGAGGCCGGTCGACAGCCGGTCCCAGCGGGAAAGTGTCTCAGGCGTTTCTTCGCTGCTCGAAAGGGGCGCGTCGGTCATCGCCCGCCGCGGCTAGTCCAGCTTGCCGAGCAGGTCGAGCATTTCGGGTGGAATGTCTTCCCGGAGGGTGCGGTCGTAGACCTTGCGCAGCGCGTCGCCGACCTCGCCGCCCTTCGGCCGTCTCGCGCCCTTGCCTGCGGGGCTTCGCGGGTGCCTGTTATCGTCGAAATCGGACAATCGTTTCACCCCTGGCGGCCCCGTCGCCGTCCACGCAAAGATCAGGCCTGTCAGAGAAGCTTCAGCGCAGCCGCCCCCGCTGACCGGACGCACAGACTCGGCGGCAGTCGAATAATCGTGCCGCGCGGGGTTGGAAACAAAAAACTCCGTTGATGGTTCCACCCTCGCGCGAGGACGGGGCGAGACGGCTTTTTTGGGGCGGCGCCCGGTTCGTTGCGGTTGCAATCGCGCGGGGAGGCCCGCAATAGGCCCCGCAAGCAAAGGAGTCGCACCCGATATGTCGCTTGGCCAGGAACTCGCGCCGCACCTTCCCTTCCTCCGCCGCTATTCCCGCGCGCTCACCGGCAGCCAGGAGCATGGCGACAATTTCGTCCGGGCGACGCTGGAGGCGATCGTCGCCGCCCCCGACTCCTTCCCGCGCGACGTCGACGCGCGGCTCGGGCTCTACCAGACCTTCCACGCCATCTGGTCGTCGGCCAATGTCGAGGAGCAGCCCGGCCACAGCGGCCCGGAGGCCGAGGAGGGGATCGCCCAGGCCCGGCTCTCCCGGATCACGCCGCTGTCGCGCCAGGCGCTGCTGCTGACCGCGATGGAAGGCTTCACCCCCGAGGATGCCGGCTATCTGATCGGCGCCTCGGGCGAGGAGGTCGAGGCGCTGGTCGCCGAGGCGATCGCCGAGATCGAGCGCCAGACCCGCGCCGACGTGCTGATCATCGAGGACGAGCCGATCATCGCGATGGACATCGAGACCATCGTCCGCGACCTCGGCCACAACGTCACCGGCGTGGCGGTGACCCGCGACGAAGCCGTCACCCAGGCGCGGGCGCGCCGCCCCGGGCTGGTGCTCGCCGACATCCAGCTCGCCGACGACAGCTCGGGGATCGACGCGGTCAAGGACATCCTCTCCGAGTTCGCGGTGCCGGTGATCTTCATCACCGCCTTCCCCGAGCGGCTGCTGACCGGCGAGCGGCCCGAGCCGACCTTCCTGATCACCAAGCCGTTCCAGCGCTCGACGGTGAAGGCGGCGATCGCCCAGGCGCTGTTCTTCGACACCGCGACCGTGCCGGCGTGAGCGGAATGGGGACAGTTACTTTCACGATGCCACGCCTGAAATTCGGCCGCAGCCGCGTGAAAGTAACCGTCCCCAGGAACCCGCTCCGGCAGCAGGCGTTGCCGACCTGAAACGAATGGAACTCATTGGGGACCGGTGAACAGGCATGGATGAAGGCGAGGAACAGCATATCGGCACGACCGACGCGCGCGCGGGCTCGACCCCGCACATGACGCGCTACATCCTCGGCTGGGGGCTGGCGCTGGTCGTGCTCGCCTTCGTCATCCTGTTGTTTGTCTGGCGGTAAGTCCTATCTAGCGAAGCGGATGCGCCGGCCGGCGCGGACGCGCAATCGGTGACATTGTTGCTTAGCGAGGGGCAGCGTGATGGCGGGCGAGACGCCGGCAGAGACGGACGAGGCCGAGCGCGGCGGCGAATGGGCGCCGCTGCCCGACGGCGAGTTCAAGGACCAGCTCGCCCAGGTCATTCCGCACCTGCGCGCCTTCGGCCGCTCGCTGTCGGGCAGCCGCGACCTCGCCGACGACCTCGTCCAGGAGACCCTGCTCAAAGCCTGGGCGGCGCGCAAGCGCTTCCAGGCCGGCACCAACATGCGCGCCTGGACCTTCATCATCCTCAGGAACCTGTTCCTCAGCCAGATGCGCCGCGCCCGCTTCAAGGGCGAATGGGACGAGCTGACCGCGTCGAAGCTGCTCGCCGCGCCGGCCAGCCAGGACCGCCATATCGAGCTCGGCGACATGCAGCGGGCGCTGCTGCACCTGCCGCAGCCGCAGCGCGAGGCGCTGATCCTGGTCGGCGCGGGCGGCTTCGCCTATGAGGAGGCGGCGGAGATTTGCGGCTGCGCGGTCGGCACCATCAAGAGCCGCGTCGCCCGCGGCCGGGTGGCGCTGGAAAGCCTGCTCAACGACGGCAAGCTGCCCTCGCGCCGCACCCAGGGGCCGAGCAACGGCCAGACCGCGCTGCAGAGCATCATGGCGGAAGTGGACGACCTCAGCCGCGACCGCGACCCGGCCGCCGAATTGGACGGGGACGGCGAAAAATAGGGACAGCCACCTGCGAAAAATAGGGACAGCCACCTATTTCCGTCAGGTGCCGCTGATCCGCGCGGGCCGCGGCGGAAATAGGTGGCTGTCCCTATTTAATTGAGGCGTTCGAGCAGGTCGTCGAAGCAGCGCAGCGCGCGGATCTCGCCGTCCATGCGGAAGGCCTGGCGCAAGGCGTCGCCGACCCCGGCGTGAACGGTGGGGGGAGCCACCTTCACGTACCGTCGCGATGCGTTTTCGGCCGCGGCTTTCATCCTATCGCCTTCCTTCACGCCAAGATTAACGTACGTTGAGCCGCGCAGTTGCAAATGTTGCGCCGCGCGAATGGATCGGCATCGGGCTGTGGCATGAGGGAAGGCATCGACAGGGAGGCGCTGGCGGCCGCGATCGCGCGGGCCCGCCGGCATTCGCCGTTCCTCGCTTTGCAGCTGGAGCGGCTGCCCGAGGTCGCCGACGCGCTGGCGCAGGGCGACCTCGCCGCCGCGCTCGCCGCCGCCCGCCGGGCAGGCGAGGGGGAGGTGATGGCCGCGGTCCGCCGCGAGCGGTCCGGCTTCGCGCTGGCGCTCGGCATCGCCGACCTCGCCGGGCTGCCGTTCGAAGCGGTGACCCGGCCGCTGTCGGACCTCGCCGACCGCCAGATCGAGCGCGCGCTCGCCGCGGCGATCGCCGAGCGGACCCCGGACGCGGACGCCGCCGGCTTCGCGGTGATCGCGCTCGGCAAGCTCGGCGGGCGCGAGCTCAACTATTCCTCCGACGTCGACCTGATCCTGCTCTACGACCCCGAGAGCGTGCCGCGGCGGCCGCGCGAGGAGCCCGACCAGGCGGCGGTCCGGATCGGCCAGCGCCTGGTCGAGATCCTGCAGAAGCGGACCGAGGAGGGCTATGCCTTCCGCGTCGACCTCAGGCTCCGGCCCTCGCCCGAGGCGACGCCGATCGCGCTGCCGGTGGACGCCGCCATCTCCTATTACGAATCCTCGGCCTTGCCCTGGGAGCGGGCGGCGTTCATCCGCGCCCGGGCGGTGGCGGGCGAGCCGGCGCTCGGCCGCTACTTCCTCGACGCGATCCACCCGTTCGTGTGGCGCCGCTCGCTCGATTTCGGGGCGATCGGCGAGATCAGGTCGATCACCCGCCGCATCCGCGACCATTATACCCAGGGGCAGGCGCTCGGGCCGGGCTATGACGTGAAGCGCGGCCATGGCGGCATCCGCGAGGTCGAGTTCTTCGTGCAGGTGCACCAGCTCATCCACGGCGGCCGCGAGCCGGAGCTGCGCGCGCCGGCGACGCTGGACGCGCTCGCCGCGCTGGCCGCGGCCGGCCGCCTCGGGCAGGGCGACGCGGCCGTGCTGGGCGAGGCCTATCGCCTGCTCCGCACGATCGAGCACCGGCTGCAGATGGTCGACGACCGGCAGACCCACAGCCTGCCGGCCGAGGCCGAGGCGCTGGACAATGTCGCGCGGCTGCACGGCCTCGCCGACGGCGCCGCTTTGCTCGCCCTGCTCGGCCCCCATGTGGAGCGGGTCGCCGCCATCTACCGGTCGCTGGAGCCGGACGAGGGCCGGCGGCTGCCCGAGAGCGCCGGGTCGCTGGAAGCGGAGCTCGACGCGGCCGGCTTCGCCGCCCCCGCCGCCGCCCGCGCGCGGATCGAGGGCTGGCGATCGGGCAAGGTGCGCTCGCTCCGCACCAACGCGGCGCGCGAGCCGTTCGAGGCGATGCTGCCCGAGCTGATCGACGCGTTCGGCGCCTCGCCCGATCCGATGGGCGCGCTCAACCGCTTCGACGACCTCATCCTGAAGCTGCCCACGGCGGTCAATTTCTACCGGCTGCTGGAGGCGCGGCCGGCGCTGATCGGGCATCTCGCGGCGATCCTCTCGCACGCCCCGCCCCTCGCCGAGCAGCTCGGGCGGCGCGCCGAGCTGCTCGACGGCCTGATCGACGCCAGCGCCTTCGCGCCGGCGCCGGGCATCGCCGAGCTGGCCGGGGATTTCTCGCGGCCCGAGCGGGGCGGCGAGGATTATCAATTGCTGCTCGATCGGGTGCGGCGGCGGGTCAACGAGCGCCGCTTCGCGCTGGGCGTGCAGCTGGTCGCGGCGCATACCGACCCGCTCGAGGTCACCGAAGGCTATTCGCGGGTCGCCGAGGCCGCGATCGGCGTGCTCGCCGCCGCCACCGTCGCCGAGTTCGAGGCGGCCCACGGCAGGGTGCCGGGCGCGGAGCTGCTGATCCTCGGCCTCGGGCGGCTCGGCGGCGAGGCGCTGACCCACGCCTCCGACCTCGACCTCGTCTATCTGTTCAGCGGCAGCCACGAAGCGGAATCGGACGGGCCGAAGCCGCTGCGCGCGACCGACTATTTCAACCGGCTGGCGCCGCGGGTCACCGCCGCTTTGTCTGTCGCCACCGCCGCCGGGCCGCTCTACGACGTCGACACCCGGCTCAGGCCCTCGGGCAATGACGGCCTGCTGGCGATCAGCCTCGAAAGCTTCGAGGCCTATCAGGCGCGGCAGGCCTGGACGTTCGAGCATATGGCGCTGACCCGGGCGCGGCCGGTCTACGGCTCGGAGGCGGGGCGGGCGGCGCTGAAGGCGGTGGTCGACGCGGTGCTGCGGCGCGAGCGCGACCCCGCCCGGCTCGCCGCCGACGCGCTCGCCATG
Source organism: uncultured Alphaproteobacteria bacterium (assembly GCA_963826805.1). Classification (GTDB taxonomy): domain Bacteria; phylum Pseudomonadota; class Alphaproteobacteria; order Sphingomonadales; family Sphingomonadaceae; genus Allosphingosinicella. Next base: position 506,334 of record CAWGYE010000005.1, on the reverse strand, counting down.
CGTCGCGAGATGGACCTCCACAAGCCCGCCGACGGGCCGTTCGACATCAAGCGCGGCGCCGGCGGCCTGATCGATCTCGAATTCGCCGTCCATGTGCTGCAGCTGCGCCACCGGACCGGGCTCGATCCGCATCTCGAAGTGGCGCTCGCCGCATCTCGAGGCGGCGGGGCTGGCCGGCGCCGAGGTCGATCCGGCGCTGCGCCTCCTGACCCGCATCCTGGTGATCCTGCGGCTGGTCTCGCCGAGCTCGGCGGCGCCGGCCGCGCCGAGCCGGCCGCTGGTCGCGCGGGCCTGCGGGCTGGCGGACTGGGACGCGCTGATCGCCGCCCACGACGCCGCGCGCGCAGACCGTGCTCGCGCTCTGGCGGCAGGTCTTCGGCGCGCCGCGCTAAATGGGGACAGCCACCTATTTTCCCGCCGCCCCTGCCCTTCGCCCGCCCGCGACGCCGAAAATAGGTGGCTGCGAAAATAGGTGGCTGTCCCCATTTATCACGGGCCCCATTTATCACGCTTGTCCGGCGGGGAAGGTTAGCGCTTGGCGGCGGGGGAGAGTTACTAGTAACTGTCGCCATTGGAGGAGTCGCATGCTGAGCGAAGGCGATCTGGTACCGGACGTGACGCTCGACCGGGATGGACGGCGAGCAGGTCAGCCCGGCCGACTTCCGCGGCAACAAGCTCGTCCTCTATTTCTATCCCAAGGACGACACCTCGGGCTGCACCCGCGAGGCGCAGGACTTCACCGCGCTGGCCGGCGAGTTCGAGAAGGCGGGCACCTGGATCCTCGGCGTCTCCAAGGACAGCCCGGCCAGCCACGCCAAGTTCACCGACAAATATGACCTCAAGGTCAAGCTCGCCAGCGACGAGGACGGCAGCGTCTGCGAGGCCTTCGGCGTGTGGGGCGAAAAGAGCCTCTACGGCCGCAAATATATGGGCGATCGAGCGCGCCACCTTCCTGATCGACCGCGACGGCACCGTGGCCCGCGCCTGGCGCAAGGTGAAGGTGCCCGGCCACGCCGAGGAGGTGCTGGCGGCGGCGCGGGACTTGCCGTGATCCGCAGGCCGTTGCCGTGAACCGGGGCCGGCCGCGCGGAACGGGGCCGGCGCGGCCGCGTTTTCCGGCCATGCTGAAACGTCGCTCCGACGCGCTGCTCGCCTTGGCGGTCGGGATGTTCGTGGCGGCGGTGATCGGCGTCCAGCTCGGCCACAGCGCGATCGCCGAGATCAACCCGATCCATTTCCAGGGCCGCCGCCCGCGCCGCCGCGCGGCATCGACCCCAATGCCGCCCCGCCGCCGGCGGACAGCTTCGCCCAGGCCTTCGACTGGAATGCGGGGCGGGCGGCGCGCGACTTCGAGTGCGGCGGCAATTGCGACGCGCGCGAGATCCGCCAGGCGGCCGCGGCGGCGCTCCGCGACATCCGCTCGCCGCCGGCGGCCGGGCCCTGGTGGCGCGACGCGACCCCGGCCGCCGAGCCCAAGCCCTGGCCGCCCGGCGCGACCGGCGGCCGGCGGCTCAGCGTCGAGCGCTACATGCACTATCCGATCGAGCAGGCGCCCGCCGAGGCGGAGGCCCCGGCTCCGGCCGCGGAAGCGGAAACGGGGACAGTTGCTATTTTTCGCGGCGAGGCCGGGCCGCCCCCGGACGTTGGGCAAGAAAAATAGCAACTGTCCCCTCCATCGCCGAGGCCTGCCGGACGGTGCTGCGGACCGCCGAGCCCGCCGCCAAGGTGAAGGCCGCGCGGGCCGCGGCGCGGGCGTGGCGGCGCGGCGGCCTCGCGCATGCGTTCGACGCCGCCATGCCCGAGCGGCCGGCCCGCCCGGCGCGGCCCGAGCTGCTGACGCCGTCGCGCATGCCCAAGCGCGGCAGCGCCGGATCGGAGCGGGGCCGGATCGCGATGCTGCACGCGCTCGCCCATATCGAGTTCGCCGCGATCGACCTCGCCTTCGACATGGCCGGCCGGTTCGGCGCCGGCTTCCCGCGCGGCTTCGTCGACGACTGGGTCGCGGTCGGCGCCGACGAGGCGATGCATTTCGCCCTGCTCGACCGCCGCCTCGCCGCGCTCGGCGCAGGCTACGGCGCGCTGCCCGCGCATGACGGGCTCTGGGAAGCGGCGGAAGCGACCGCCCGCGATCCGCTCGCGCGGCTGGCGGTGGTGCCGATGGTGCTGGAGGCGCGCGGGCTCGACGTCACCCCGGCCACGATCGCCGCGTTCGAGCGGGCCGGGGACGCGCGCTCGGCCGCGATTCTGGGGCGAATCTACCGCGACGAGATCCGCCACGTCGCGGCCGGCACGCGCTGGTTCCGATTCGGCTGCGAAAGGAGCGGATTCGGGCCGGTCCCGCACTGGCAGGCACTGGTACGGCGGTATTTCCGCGGCAGCCTCAAGCCGCCGTTCAACGACTCAGCCCGCGACGAAGCCGGTCTGTCCCGGGAATTCTACCTAGGGGTTGCCCTGGTGGAACTTGCTTAACAATCTCCGGCCAGATTTTGCGGGTGGGCAGTTTCCACAAGTGACAGCCGGGGCGGGGAGCCCCTGATATTTCAAGCGGTCGCCGGGCGCGATCGTGGCGGCCGATACCGGGCCGAGCGGGGATAATGATGACGAGCAACGTATCGACAGCGAACGCCGGCCTGTCCGCGACCTTCCGTAACTTCTTCAAACCGCGCGATATTTTCCTGCACGACGGCAAGAGCCTGCGCCGCTTCACGATCGGCGCCAAGGTGCAGTTCGCGGCCGCTTTCGCGGTCTTTTTCTTGCTCTTCTGGTCGCTGGCGGCGACCTTCACCGCGATTCAGGCGCTCGACGGCGACATGGCGCGGATGGAGCGGCAGGTCGCGAAGATGGAGGCCGACGTCGCCGCGATCCGCGTCGCGGTCAACACCCGCGCCGCCCAGCTCGAGCGCCGCCAGGCCTTCCTCGCCACCCTGCTCTCCGACAATCCCGACGCCGACCGGCTCGCCGCCCTGATGCCGCAGGCGGTCGCCCAGCCCCGCAATCCGGCCGCTTTGGCCCTCGCCCGCGGCTTCGACCAGGTCGACGGCATGCAGATGGCGATGGTCGAGCGGGCCGGCGCGGTCACCCGCCAGCGCTATCGCGAGGCCGCGCGCCAGCTGCGCCGCATCGGCATCAACCCGGCCCGCGTCCAGCGCTCCGTCGCGATGGGCGGCCCCTATGAGCCGGTCGCCGCCGCCGACAACGCCGATCCCCGCTTCCGCGCCCTGTTCACCAGCTGGCGCGCGCTCGACCAGCTCGAGCAGGGCGTCGCCAGCATCCCCTCCGCCCGCCCGATCGGCGACGGCGGCAACTTCACCTCCGGCTACGGCATCCGCTCCGATCCGTTCCGCGGCCGCGCCGCGATGCACGCCGGCATCGACCTCGCCGGCCCCTACGGCACCCCGATCTACGCCACCGCCGACGGCGTCGTCGGCCGCTCCGAATGGAATAGCGGCGGCTACGGCAACCTCGTCGAGATCAACCACGGCCAGGGCATCCAGACCCGCTACGGCCACCTGTCGCGGCTGATCGCCCGGCCGGGCCAGCGCGTCCGCCGCGGCGAGCTGATCGGGCTGATGGGCTCGACCGGCCGCTCGACCGGCAGCCACCTCCACTACGAGGTCCGCATCGACGGCCGCGCCGTCAACCCGGTGCCGTTCATGCAGCCGAGCCAGACGCTGATCGCCCTGCAGCAGCGCAGCGGCCTCGACGCGCCGGCGCTCGGCGGACCCACCGGCGGCCCCGCCGGCGGCCCCGCCGCCGCCCGCCGCTAAAACAGGGACAGGCCTACATTTTCCGGACGGTGCCCGTCGCCGTCGTCCGCGTGCGCGGAAACATGTGTACTGTCCCTGTTTGCTAGCAGCCGTCGCCGCAATCTTCGCCGCCGACCTCGATCTGGAAGGTCGAATGGGTGATGCCGAAGCGATGCTCGATGCCGTGCGCGCAGTCGGCGAGGAAGCGGTCGCCCGGAAAGCCCGCGGGCATGACCAGATGGGCGGTCAGCGCGAACTCGGTGGTGCTCATCGGCCAGATGTGCAGATCGTGGATGCGGGTGACGCCCGGCAGATCGAGCAGATGCGCCTCCACCGCCTCGGGATCGATGCCGCGCGGCACGCCGGCCAGCGCCATGGTCAGCGATTCGCGCAGCAGATCGGCGGTGACGATGAAGATCAGCCCGGCGACGACGAGGCTGGCGACGGGATCGATCCAGACCCAGCCGGTGGTGGCGATGCCGATCCCGGCCACCACCACGCCGGCGGAGACGAGCGCGTCGGCGACCATGTGCAGATAGGCGCCGCGCACGTTGATGTCGCTGTTGCGCCCGCGCGCGAACATCAAGGCGGTGGCGCCGTTGATCAGGATGCCGATCGCCGGCGACGATCATCACCGTCTCGCCCTCGACCAGGTCCGGGATGATCAGCCGGACCACCGCGTGATAGACGATGAACGCGACCGCGATCAGCAGCAGCACGGCATTGGCGAGCGCGGCGAGGATGGTGGCGCCGCGGAGGCCGTAGCTGAAGCGGCGGCTGGGCGGCCGCTTCGCCAGCACGCGCCGCGCCCCAGGCGGCGGCGAGGCCGAGGACGTCGGAAAGGTTGTGGCCCGCATCGGCGAGCAGGGCCATCGAGTTGGCCCACCAGCCATAAGCGGCCTCGACCACGACGAAGCCGAGATTGAGGACGATGCCGGCGGCGAAGGCCCAGCCGAAATCGGCGGGGTGATGGTGCCCGTGATGGTGATGGTCGTGCGCCACGGGGGACAGTTACTTTTTTTCGCGTCCGCCCGTCGAGCCGCTGAATGGGGACAGTTACTTTTTTTCGGTCCGCGGCCGGCGCGGCGCGTGCGGTCGGGGCGAAAAAAAGAAACTGTCCCCGGTCACTTCCCCCGCTTCTGCCGATGCTGCTCGAGGTCGAGCACGCTGGAGGCCTCGCCCTCGGGCAGCAGGCCGAGCCGGCGGGCGACCTCCTGATAGGCTTCGGCCTCGCCGCCGAGGTCGCGGCGGAAGCGGTCCTTGTCGAGCTTCTCGTTGGTGGTCATGTCCCACAGGCGGCAGCCGTCGGGGCTGATCTCGTCGGCGAGGATGATGCGGGCATAGTCGTTCTCCCAGATCCGGCCGAACTCGAGCTTGAAGTCGACGAGGCGGATGCCGATGCCGGCGAACAGGCCGCAGAGGAAGTCGTTCACCCGGATCGCCATGTCGGCGATGTCGTTCATCTCCTCCTGGCTCGCCCAGCCGAAGGCGGCGATATGCTCGTCGGCGATCATCGGGTCGCCCAAGGCGTCGTCCTTGTAATAATATTCGATGATCGTGCGCGGCAGCTGGGTGCCCTCCTCGATGCCGAGCCGCTGCGACAGCGTGCCGGCGGCGACGTTCCTCACCACCACCTCGATCGGCACGATCTCGACCTGGCGGATCAACTGCTCGCGCATGTTGAGGCGGCGGACGAAATGGGTCGGGATGCCGATCGTGCCGAGCAGGGTGAAGATATGCTCGGAGATGCGGTTGTTGAGCACGCCCTTGCCGGCGATCGAGCCGCGCTTCTGGGCGTTGAACGCGGTGGCGTCGTCCTTGAAATACTGGATCAGCGTGCCGGGCTCGGGGCCTTCGTAGAGGATCTTGGCCTTGCCTTCGTAGATCTGGCGGCGGCGGGACATGGGCTCTGGGCCTCCGGCTGCGAGGGCGTGGGGCGAGGGAGGGGGCTCTATAGTGGAGCGGGGCGGAGAGGGCAAACGCCACGAAAAACGGGGACAGCTTACATTTTTCGGAATGGCGCCCCCGAAAAATGTAAGCTGTCCCCGTTTATGTCACCTTTCCCCGCACCGCGAAGCGCGGCTCCTGCCAGCTTTCGCGTTCCATGATCGCCGCCAGCCGGTCGACGCCGGTCCAGAGGTCCTCGAAGCCGAGATAGAGCGGGGTGAGGCCGAAGCGGATCACGTCGGGCGCGCGGAAATCGCCGATCACCCGCGCCTCGATCAGCGCCTGGCAGATCTCGAAAGCATGGGGGTGGGCGAAGGAGATGTGGCTGCCGCGCGCGTCCTCGCCGCGCGGCGAGATGCAGATGAGCTCGGGGCAGCGCTGCTCCATCAGGGCGTGGAACACGTCGAACATCGCCCGCGACTTGGTCCACAGCCGCTCCATGGTGACGCCCTCGAACGCGTCGAGCCCCGCCTCGAGCGCGGCGAGGCTGAGGATCGGCGGGGTGCCGGCGAGGAAGCGGTCGATGCCGGCGGCGGGGGCATAATCGTCGGTGAAGGCGAACGGGGCGGCATGGCCCATCCAGCCCCGCAGCGGCGAGAGCAGCCGCTCCTGCAGATGCTCGGCGACGTAGAGGAAGGCGGGCGCGCCCGGGCCGCCGTTCAGATATTTGTAGCCGCAGCCGACGGCGAGCTCGGCGCCCGCCCGGTTGAGGTGGAGCGGGACGGCGCCGACGCTGTGGGAGAGGTCCCAGATCGTCGTCGCGCCGGCGTCGCGCGCCCGCGCCGTCACTCGCGCCATGTCGAACCGCTCGGCGGTCTTGTAGTGGACGTGGGTGAGCAGCAGCAAATTGGTGTCCGGCCCGAGCCGGCCCTCGATCTCGGCGCGCGGGGCGATGTCGAGGGTCATGCCCAGCAGGTCCGCGGCGCCGCTCGCCATGTAGAGGTCGGTGTGGAAATTGCCCGACTTCGGAGAGCAGCGTCCGGCGCTCCGAGAGCCGCGCCGCGGCGACCAGCAGCTTGAACAGGTTGACCGAGGTCGAATCGGCGACGATCACCTCGGTGGGCTTGGCCCCGATCAGCGGCGCGATCTTGGCGCCGACCCGCTGCGGGGCGCCGATCCAGTCGCGGCTGTTCCAGCTGCGGATCAGCTCCTCGCCCCATTCCTCGCCGACCACCTGCTGCAGCCCGGGCCCGGCCGCCCTGGGCAGCGGCCCCAGCGAATTGCCGTCGAGATAGACGAGGCCCTCGGGCAGGTGGAAACGCTCGCGCAGCGGCCGCAGCGGATCGGCGGCGTCGGCGGCCTTCGCCTCGGCGAGGGTGAAGCTCATCGGGCGAGCGCCCCCTCGATCTCCTCGACCGCCGCGGCCCAGGCGCGCGGTTTCGGGGGCGACAAGCTCGACATGGCCGGTGCGGTCGATCATCCGCACCCGCACCTCGTCGCCGGCGGCGCGCATCGGCGCGGCATAGCCCTCGGCATAAGCGAGAGGGATGATGCGGTCCTGCCGGCCGTTGATCAGCACCTGCGGCACGCCGAGCGGGGCGAGGCGCGGCACCGAGGTTTCGGCGAAGCGGCCGCCGCTGATCCTGCGCGATCACGTCGGTGCCGCAGCCGCTGCCGGGCGGCCGCGCCGCTTCCTCGAGGTCGGGCAGGCCGCCGAGGCTGACCACGGCGCGGATCGGCAGCGGATTGGCGGCGCGCAGCGGCGAGCCTTGGGGGAGGCGGGCTCGTCCCGCCAGCCACAGCGCGAGATGGCCGCCGGCGCTGTGCCCGACGGCGACGACGCGGGAGAGATCGAGATGGTGGGCGGCGGCATGGGCGCGCAGCGCGTCCGCGGCCGCGGCGGCGTCCTGGAAGGTGCCGGGATAGCCGCCGCCGGGCCGGTCGACGCCGCGATAGTCGATATTCCAGACCGCCATGCCGCGGTTGCGGAGGTCGTCGGCGAGCCAGTTCATGATCGTGCGGTCGGCGATCTCGGTCTGCCAGCAGCCGCCATGCACCATCAGCACCACCGGATGCGGGGTCGGCCCGTCCGGGATCCACAGGTCGGCGACCTGCAGCGGGTCGGCGCCATAGCCGATCGTCCTGGTCGGCGCCGGCCGCGGCCGTTCCAGCAGGTCCGGCCAGGCCATCAGGCCGTCCGGGCCGGTCGCTGGGGGAGGGATCGCCTGGCTCACCGCGCAAGCGGCTAACGCGAGCCCGGAGAGAAGGGCAAGGGCTTTCGGCAAAACGGGCATGGCGGCCCGGAATAGACCGCCATGCCCGTCAGTTCAAAAGGGGACGGTTACTTTTTCGCGCGGCAGCGACCGTTTTCGCATGCCCAAGGGAGGTAACTGTCCCCGCGAGGGCTTTCATCCGCAGCGGGGGCGATGCGGATTCCAGGGGGCGCTGAACTCGAGCTCGTTCTGCTTGCAGAGCGCGACGCGGATCGTCTCCGCGAGGCTGTGCAGCGCCGAAAGCAATTTGGTCATGGCGAGGTCCTTTCTAGGTCGCGGCGGTGGTGTTGAAGGTCAGCCCGGTGATCACGAACGAGGCGATCAGGGCGAGCAGCTGGTGGCTGGTGCCGTCCCACTGGCCGAGCCGGACGAGGCCGGCGCGAAGCGCAGCGATGGCGTCGTCCACCAACAAGGCGAACTGATCGTGGTTTTCGACCCACATGCGGCTGTCGAGTTCGTCGCGCATCTCGAATTTCCTTTCCTGATCCGTGCCGCGGAAATGCCATTTCCCGATGCGCAGCGCCAACCAAACTCTCGACAGATAGTATAAGCTGTGCTTATAAGTCTGAGCGATGGTACGACTGCCGCCCCTGAGCGCCGTGCGGGTGTTCGAAGCCGCGGCGCGCCGCCAGAATTTCACCCAGGCGGCGGCCGAGCTCGGGATGACCCAGGCCGCGGTCAGCTATCAGATTCGCTTGTTGGAGGAGCGGCTCGGCGTGCCGCTGTTCGCGCGCATCAAGGGCCGCGTGTCGCTGACCGACGCCGGGCGGCGGATCGCGCCGCTGGTGGCGTCGGCCTTCGAGACGCTGGGCGATGCCTTTTCGGGGCTGGTCGCGGAGGACCAGGCGCTGCTCTCGATCAGCACCGCGCAGACCTTCGCCACCACCTGGCTGGCGGCGCGGCTGGGGGCGTTCCAGATCCGCCATCCCGATCTCGCCGTGCGGCTTTCCACCGACAACCGGCTGATCGACTTTTCGACCGGCGAGTTCCATGCCGCGATCCGGATGGGACGGGGCGACTGGCCGGGGCTCAAATGCCATTTCCTGTTCCGGCTTCACTTCAGCCCGATCTGCACGCCCGAATTCGTCGCCGCCCATCGGCTCGAGCGGCCGGAGCAACTGCTCGATCTGCCCCGGCTCAGCCCCGGCGACAAATGGTGGGGCGATTGGTTCGCCGCCGCCGGCGTGGCGCAGCGGGAAGGCAGCGTGGACCCCGGCGTGACGATGGACAATCAGGTGATGGAAGCCAATGCGGCGCTCGCGGGCGGCGGCTGCGCGCTGATGACGCCGATGTTCTGGCGGCGAGACCTTCAATCGGGGCGGCTGGTGCAGCCGTTCGGGCAGCTCTACGTGAGCGGCCGCAGCCAGTGGCTGGTCTATCCGGAAGGGCGGCGCAACCAGGCCAAGATCGCCACCTTCCGCGACTGGCTGCTCGCCGAGATGCGCGAGACCGCGAAGACCGAGCCCGCCGAGGTGTTCGTCGAGCCAGCCTGAAAAACGGGGACAGCTTACATTTTCCGCCTTCCCCGATCGGAAAAATGTAAACTGTCCCCGTTTTCTGAGGCTGGGGTGGGCGCGGGGCGCGGGCCGCCCGGCGAGGAACAGGCGGCGCGCCGGCGCGCGCCCACCCCCTACCCCTCCCTTTGCAAAGGGAGGGGCGAGTCTCAGGCGTCGCTCTTCGGCTCCGGCTCCGGCGCCGGCTCCGGCGCCGCGCCGGCGAACCGCGCAGTGGGGAACCAGCGGCGCCGGATCAGGCGGCCGAGCCACAGCAGCAGGCCGGCGGCGAGCGCCCAGGGCAGGATGGCGATCAGGATCCGCATCAGGATGTAGACGCCGTAGAGGAACGACTCGCCGGCCTCGTCGAGCGCCTGCTTCAGCGTCGGGCCCTGGTCGAAGCCCGGGACGAGCGCGCCCGAACCGTAATGGAAGACCATCGGCGTGGTGGCGAGCGAATCCTCGCTCTGGGTGCGGGTCTCGCGCAGCGCGCGGATCTGCTCGCGCAGCTGGCCGGCCTGATATTCGAGCTCGGACTTGCGCGCGCCGCTGCCCATCGAACGCAGCTGCGCCTCGATCCGCTCCAGCTCGGCGGTGAGCTCTCCGATCGAGCGCGTCGCCTGGGTGATCCGGCTGCCGACGTCGACGCCGCTGATCTGGCTCTCGGTGAGCATGCCCTGGGCGCGGACCACCGCATCGACGCCCTCGCGGCCGAAGCGGCGCGCGACGGCGGGATCGAGCTTCAGCTCGAGCCGCGCCTCGATGTCGCGGTTGTTGACGACCCGGTAGAGCATGCCGGTGATCCGGCATTGCCGGACGCCGAGCTGCTCGCACATCTGCGCGTGCCGCTCCTGCACCTCGGATATGCGGGGCGCGGCGAGGCGGAAGGCGTAGCGATAGTTGAAGGCGACGCCGGGCGCCGCGGTCGGGCCGATATTGGGGCCGCCGGCGCGCGACGCGCGGGCGGCCTCGCTCGGCGCCGCGGCCGCGTCCTCGGCGGCGAACGTCTCGACCGCATTGGCCGGCGCGCTTTCGTCGGAGGGGGAATAGGAGCTCCGCTCGGACTGGCCGCAGGCGGTGGTGGCGAGAAGCACAACAAGGAAGGGCAATGCACGGCGCATGATCGGTCTCCTCTTGTTATAATGTATCTAAATCTACCATATTGGTAGAGAAAGGCAAGCACCTTTTTTCGCGGGTCGGGCCAGCCGCCTTTTCGAGCCGGCCGCGGACGATCGACGCCGCGGCGGCGAGCCCCCGGAAAATGGGGACAGCCACCTATTTCCCGAGGCCGGCGCTCTTGCTGCCCCGGCCGGCACCGAAATAGGTGGCTGTCCCCATTTTCACCCCGTCCCCATTTTCACCCCCTCGCCTGCCGGATTCCCGCCTGCTAACGGGGGCCCATGAGTGATGATTTCGATCAGATCGTCGAGCACCCGTTCGACGACGCTTTGTCCCAGCGCTATCTCGTCTACGCCCTCTCGACGATCACCGCGCGCTCGCTGCCCGACCTGCGCGACGGGCTGAAGCCGGTCCACCGCCGGCTGCTCTGGGCGATGCGGCTGCTCCGCCTCGATCCGGCCTCCGGCTACAAGAAATGCGCGCGCGTGGTCGGCGACGTGATCGGCAAATATCATCCGCACGGCGACCAGTCGGTCTACGACGCGATGGTCCGCCTCGCCCAGGATTTCTCGCTCCGCTACCCGCTGGTCGACGGGCAGGGCAATTTCGGCAATGTCGACGGCGATAACGCCGCGGCGATGCGCTACACCGAGGCGCGGCTGACCCAGGCCGCCGGCGAGCTGATGGCCGGGCTCGACGAAGGCACGGTCGAGTTTCGCGCCACCTACAATGGCGAGGAGGAGGAGCCGGAGGTGTTCCCCGGCCTGTTCCCGAACCTGCTCGCCAACGGCGCCTCGGGCATCGCGGTCGGCATGGCGACCTCGATCCCGCCGCACAACGTCGCCGAGCTGGTCGACGCGGCGATGCTGCTGATCGACGAGAAGGAGCGCGTCGCGCCGGTCACCACCGCGCAGCTGCTCGAGCATGTCCGGGGCCCGGATTTTCCGACCGGCGGGATCGTCGCCGACAGCGCGGAGGCGATCGCCGCCGCCTACGAGACCGGGCGCGGCAGCTTTCGGGTGCGCGCCCGCTTCGCCGAGCTGCCCGAAAAGGGCAGCGGGGTCGGCAGCTGGCAGCTGGTGATCACCGAAATTCCCTATCAGGTGCAGAAGGGCAAGCTGATCGAGCAGATCGCCCAGCTGATCGCCGACCGCAAGCTGCCGATCCTCGAGGACGTCCGCGACGAGAGCGACGAGACGCTGCGCATCATCATCGTGCCGAAGAGCCGCAACGTCGACCCGGAGGTGCTCAAGGAGAGCCTCTACCGGCTCACCGACCTCGAAACCCGCATCAGCCTCAACCTCAACGTGCTCGACGCCAGCCGCACGCCGCGGGTCATGGGCCTGAAGGAGGTGCTCGGCCAGTGGGTCGGCTTCCAGCTCGACGTGCTGGTCAGGCGCGCGCAGCATCGGATCGGCAGGATCGACGACCGCCTGGAGCTGCTCGAGGGCTATCTGATCGCCTTCCTCAACCTCGACCGGGTGATCGAGATCATCCGCACCGAGGACGAGCCCAAGCCGGTGATGGTGGCCGAGTTCGCGCTCAGCGAGCGCCAGGCCGAGGCGATCCTCAACATGCGCCTGCGGTCGCTGCGCCGGCTCGAGGAGATGCAGCTGAAGACCGAGCGCGACGATCTCCTCGCCGAACGCGGGGAGCTCGCGAAGCTGATCGATTCGCCCGGCGCGCCAGCGCACCCGGCTCAAGAAGGATCTGACCGCGCTCAAGTCGCGCTACGGCGAATGGACCGAGCTCGGCCGGCGCCGCACCGGCATCGAGGAAGCCGGGCCGGCGCGCGACATCCCGCTGGAGGCGATGATCGAGCGCGAGCCGATCACGGTGATCCTGTCGAAGCGCGGCTGGATCCGGGCGATGAAGGGCCATGTCGAGCCCGCCAATCCGGAAGCGGTGAAGTTCAAGGAGGGCGACGGCCTCGCTTTTCCGTTGCTCCACGCCCACACCACCGACAAGTTGCTGCTCGCCTCGTCGGACGGGCGCTTCTACACGCTCGCCGCCGACAAATTGCCGGGCGGGCGCGGCTTCGGCGAGCCGGTCAAGTCGATGGTCGACATCGAGGGCGAGGGCAATGTGGTGGCGTTGCTGCGCGCCGGCGCGGCCGAGACGCTGCTCGTCGCCTCCTCGGACGGGCGCGGCTTCGTCGACTCCCGCCGAGGGCGCGATCGCCGAGACCCGCAAGGGCAAGCAGATCGTCAACCTGCGCCCCGGCGAGACGCTGCGGGTGGTGCGGCCGCTGAGGGCCGCCGACGACTGGGTCGCGGTGGTCGGCGAGAACCGCAAGCTGGTCGCCTATCCGCTCAAGGGCAACCTGCCGATGCTCGGGCGCGGCCAGGGCGTCCAGCTCCAGCGCTATCGCGACGGCCGGCTCGCGGACGCCAAGGGCTTCAACCTCGCCGAGGGCCTCAGCTGGCCGATGGGCGGCGAGGGCGGCCGCACCCGCACCGAGCCCGACATGAAGCTCTGGCAGACCGCGCGCGGCGCCGCCGGCCGCGCCGCGCCCACCGGCTTCCCGCGCGACAACCGCTTCGGCTGAAAACGGGGACAGCTTACATTTTTCGAATCCGGCGACGCGAAAAATGTAAGCTGTCCCCGTTTTCCTTTTGTGGTTACCGCGTTAGCCGAGCGAATTCTCAACGATGCGTTAACCCTGTTTGTTTAACCCCCTCGCCATGCAGGTCGCCAGGACGCGCAAGGGGGCGAAATCGCCGGCGGACGCCCATCCGCCGCACGACGGGGTGCCGCCCGAGCTGGCGCCGCATTTCCACGCCGTGCTCGAGACCGTGCGCCAGCGCTATCTCGACGCGCTGCCGATCGCCGCGGCGATCGTCACGATCAGCGAGGACAGCTTCATCGATTGCGCCAACGACCAGTTCCGCTTCCTCGCCGAATGGGACGAGCGGCTCGGCGAGCGCCGCATCGCGCAGGTGCCGCTGCTCCGCTCCGGCCCGATCGGCGCCAAGCTCACCGCCTTCCTGAAGCGCGACGACCCGGCCTTCCAGTTCGACACCGCCGACGGGCGCAGCATCGCCGGCCGCCATTTCACCGTCCGCTTCGCCCGCCTCTCGGTGCTGCCCGGCCAGCCGGTGCGCTGCCTGGTCTCGCTGATCGACAAGACCGCGCAGGTCGAGACCGAGCGCAGCCTGCGCTCGGAGATGCTGCGCGACACGCTGACCGGCCTGCCCAACCGCTTCGCCTTCAACGAGAAGGTCGAGGCGGTGCTCTCCGACCCCGGCTTCGCCGAGAACGGCTACGCGGTGCTCGCGGTCGACATGACCCGCTTCTCCCGGGTCAACGAGTGCATGGGCGCCATCGCCGGCGACGAGCTCCTGATCACCTTCGCCCGCCGCCTGGTCTCGGCGCTGCGCCCGAGCGACATGCTGGCGCGCATCTCCGGCGACGAGTTCGGCGTGCTGCTGCGGCTCGACCGCGGCCTCGCCGACGCGCTCCGCGCCGCCGAGCGCATCAAGGCGGTGCTGACCCTGCCGTTCCGGCTCAGCGAGCTCGAGATCCGCGTCGATTGCGCGATCGGCTGCGCGATCCTGACGCAGAGCGTGAACAGCGCCGACGAGGTGCTGCGGAACGCCCAGTTCGCGCTGAAACGGGCCAAGAAGACCGGCACCACCCAGGTCTACGAGCCGACCCAGGCGCAGGCGGTCCGCCGCCGCTTCAGCATCGAGACCGAGCTCCGCGTGGCGATCGAATCGGGCGACCTGACGCTCGCCTACCAGCCGCTGATCCACCTCGCCAGCGGCCGGGTCGCCGGCTTCGAGGCGCTGGCCCGCTGGCAGCACGAGGGCAATCCGATCCCGCCGGGCGAGTTCATCCCGGTCGCCGAGGAATCGGGGCTGATCGTGCAGCTGGGCCGCTGGGCGCTCGATTCCGCGGCGCAGACGCTGGCCGACTGGGACCGCAGGACCGGGACGCGGCTGCCGATCAGCGTCAACGTCAACCTGTCGCCGGTGCAGATCAGCCGCGACGATGTCGCCGCGGCGGTGTCGGGCGCGCTCGCCACCAGCGGCATCGACGGCGACCGGCTGACGCTGGAGCTGACCGAGGGCGCGATCATCCAGGACCCGGAGCGGGTCGCCAAGGCGCTGAAGGCGCTGCAGCGGTTCGACGTCAAGATCGCGATGGACGATTTCGGCTCGGGCTACACCTCGCTGGCCTCGCTGCAGCTGCTGCCGATCGACATCCTGAAGATCGACCAGCGCTTCGTCTCGGCGATGCTCGCCGACCCCGATTCGGCCGCGATCGTCGACGCCATCCTCAGCCTCGCCCGCGCGCTCGGCATGGAGACGACGGCCGAGGGGATCGAAAGCGAGGAGCTGGCCGCCAAGCTCACCGAGCTCGGCTGCACCTACGGCCAGGGCTTCCTCTACGCCGAGGCGCTCGCGCCGGCCGAGGCGCTCGCTTACTGGCTGGAACGCAGCGCCTGATCGACCTGGCGGCGGGCGATCGCCCGCACCGCCGCCTTGTCGTCCGGAAAGCCCGAAACCGCCCATTCCCGCTCGACCGCCTGCATCGTCCTCGCGACGATCGGCCCGGCCTCGAGGCCCATCGCGATGAGATCGCCGCCGCTGATCGGCAGGCGGGGGCGGCGCCAGCCCTGCAGCCGGGCGAGATCGGCATCCGTGCGCCCGGCCAGCAGGAAGCGATCCACCGCTCCCTCCGCCCCGATCTGATAGGCGAGCACCTCCGGCGCGTCGAGCCGCGGATCGACCGCCGAGGCGAGCCGATTCGCGGCCCGCTTCGACAGCCGCAGCCGCGCCGCGATGCCGAGCGCGGCGGACGGGTCGCCCGGCAGCAGGGCCGCGAGCCTGCGCACCGCATGGCCGGCGATGCCGGCGCCCCGCTCGCATTCGATGAGGGCGGCCAGCCTCCCGGCGCTCTCGATCTCGGGAAGCACCGGCTTCAAGATTCCGCGCGCGATCATCAGCCGCACGGTCGGCGCGGGGTCCGGAAGGCCCAGCAGCTTCAGCAGCTCGTCGGCGATCCGCTCGCGGGACAGCGCCATCAGGTCGTTGGCCCGCGCGGCGCAGGCGGCGAGCGCGGCCGGATCGGGCTCGCCGTCGGCGAAACGGGCGTGGAAGCGGAAGAAGCGCAGGATCCGCAGATGGTCCTCGGCGATGCGCTGGAGCGGGTCGCCGATGAAGCGGACGCGGCGCGCCTTAAGGTCGTCGAGCCCGCCGAAATAATCGAACAATTCGCCGCTCGCGGGGTCCGCGGACAGCGCGTTGATGGTGAAGTCGCGCCGCGCCGCGTCCTCGCGCCAGTCGTCGGTATAGGCGATGGTGGCGCGGCGGCCGTCGGTGGCGACGTCGCGGCGCAGCGTCGTCACCTCGACCGGCGCGCCGCCGAGCACGGCGGTGACGGTGCCGTGGGCGAGGCCGGTCGGCACCGCCTTGATCCGCGCCTTTTCCAGCCGCCGCATCACCTCCTCGGGCGCGAGCCGGGTGGCGAGGTCGACGTCGCTGACCGGCAGGCCGAGCAAGGTGTCGCGCACGCAGCCGCCGACGAAGCGGGTCTCGCCCCTGCCGGCGTCGAGCGCGGCGAGCAGCCGCTTCATCCCCGCGCGGCGCTGCCAGGGCGCATCCGGGAGCCTGTCATGCCGAGCGTCCCGGAAAATGGGGACAGCCACCTATTTCGGAGCGATCGTCTCGCCGCTTCGCCGGCCGGGGCCGAAATAGGTGGCTGTCCCCATTTAGCGCCAGCCGGCGGCTGAGGTTGACGATCATCGCCGCGGTCGCGCCCCAGATTTTCCGGTCCTGCCATTCGATCTCGTAATAGGTCCGCTCGCGGCCGCGCCAGAATGCGTGGCGGACCTGCTGGTGGGCGGGGTCGAAAATGTGCCCCAGCGGCGCCTCGAACACCGCCGCCACCTCGCCCGGATGCGGGCTCAGCTCGAGGCCCGGCGGCACGATGCCGAGCACCGGCGTGACCTCGAAGCCGGTGACGGTGCGGTAGCGGTCGGCGATGCCGATCACCTCGACCCGGTCGCGCGGCAGGCCGATCTCCTCCTCGGCCTCGCGCAGCGCGGCGGCGACCGGGCCGTCGTCCCCGGGGTCGATGCGGCCGCCCGGGAAGCTGACCTGGCCGGGATGCTTGCGCATCGTCTCGGGGCGAAGGGTGAGGATGACCGTGGGGTCGGGCCGGTCGACCACCGCGACCAGCACCGCGGCGGGGGTGATGCCGTGGCCGTCGGCCTCCTCGTCGAGCACGTCGCCGCCGATCAGCTCCGGGCTCGACCGGTGGCCGAGCTCGAGCGCCTCGCGCAGCGTGCCGGCGAGGCTCATCGCTCGGGCCCCAGCGCGAAGAAGGCGCCCTGGCTCCACACGCCCGGCGGCTCGGCGCCCTCGGCGAGCGCGATCTCGGCGAGCTCGTAATAGACGCTGCGGGCGACCAGCGCGTCGAGGCCGGCGCGGACCGCGAGATAGGGGTGGGGACAGTCGCTTTTCCGAAGGCGGGTGTCAGCCTGGTCCGGCCGTGCGGAAAAGTGACTGTCCCCTGCAAAGCGCAGGGGATGGTCGGCCCCGGCGATCGCCACGTCGCCGGTGTTGAGCCGGAAGGCGAGATTGCGCTCGGCGCCCGCACCCTCGGTCTTCAGCTCGACCGCGACGAACGGCGCGTCCTCGACCTCGATCGAGAGCTTCTCGACCGGCGTCACCAGCACGAAGCCGCCGTCCGCCTCGCGCCGCAGGATGGTGGAGAACAGCCGCACCATCGCCGGACGCCCGATCGGGCTGCCCTGGTGATACCAGGTGCCGTCGCGCGCGATCCGCATCTCGCTGTCGCCGCAATGGCTCGGGTTCCAGCGCTCGACCGGCGGCAGCCTGCGCGCCTCGGCCATGCGGGCGATGTCGGCCAGGCTGAGGGCGGCGAGGTCGTCCATGGACCGCGCTGTAGCGCCCGGCTATGCGCTCCGTCCATGGAGACCGCGATCGTCACCGGCGGCGCGAAGCGGATCGGCGCCGAAATCTGCCGCGCGCTGGCCGCGGACGGCTGGCACGTGCTGATCCACTGCAACCGCTCGGTCGCCGAGGCCGAGGCGCTCGCCGCGGAGCTCGGCCAGGCCTCGGTGGTGCGCGCCGAGCTCGCCGATCCGGACGCGGCCGCGACGATCGTGGCGGCGCTGGACGGGCTGCCGCCGCCGCGGCCTGCTGGTCAACAACGCCTCGCGCTTCGTCCATGACGATTTCGCCGATTTCACGCCCGAAAGCTGGGCCGCGCATCTCGACGTCAATCTGCGCGCGCCGGCCTTGCTGTCGCGGGCGTTCGCGGCGCGGGCGGGCCGGGGGCTGATCGTCAACCTGCTCGACGCCAAGCTCGCCGCGCCCAATCCGGATTTCTTCAGCTACACCGTCTCCAAGATCGGCCTCGCCGGGCTCACCGAGCTCGCCGCCCGCGCGCTCGCGCCGGCGATCAGGGTCTGCGGGATCGCGCCCTCGGTGACCATGGTCTCGGGCCCGCAGAGCCGCGCCAATTTCGACAAGGTGCACGGCCTCAACGCGCTCGGCCGCGGCGTCGACGTTGCCGAGATCGTCGCCGCGCTCCGCTTCATCATCGCCACGCCGAGCCTCACCGGCCACACCATCCTGCTTGACGGCGGCCAGCGTTTCCTGTCCCTGCCGCGCGACGTGCAATTCCTGGAGCCGCAATGACGCAGAACTATCGCCCATCTGGACGGGCTGGTGCCGGACCGGCTCGCGCCGAAGACGCGCAAGATCGTGCTCGAGGGGTACGATCTGCCGGTCGACATCGGCTTCCACGATTTCGAGGTCGGCACGCCGCAGCGGCTGCTGGTCACGGTCGAGGTCTGGGTCGACGAACGCGCCTTCGCCGCCTCCGACGAGCGGACCAGCGCCTGGGATTACGATTTCCTGCGCACCGAGATCGGCGGGCTCGCCCAGGGACGGCGGTTCAACCTGCAGGAGACGTTCGTGCGCGAGATCTACGATCTGATCGCGGCGCGCCGCGGCGTCACCGCGCTGCGCGTCTCCACCCGCAAGCCCGACATCTATCCCGACTGCGCCGGCGTCGGCGTCGAGCTGTCGAGCTTCTAAATGGGGACAGCCACCTATTTTCGGAGACCGTTTGCGCGTCCGCTTCGGCCGGCGCGAAAATAGGTGGCTGTCCCCATTTATCAGGGCCGCGCACGGGTCCGGGTGCAGCGGCCGAGGCCCTCGGTCACCACCCGATAGTCGGCCTGCGACGGCGCGGGCCTCGTCGGGCCCAGCCTCGCGCAGCGCCTCGGCGGGCAGGCGCGCCGGCAGGGTGCAGGCGAGCCGGTACCAGAGGAAGCTGTCCGGCGCCGGCGGCGCGGCCGCGTCGTCGACGATCTCGCTCAGCGCCACCGACCAGCGCGGCCGCTCGCCCGGCCGGCGCAGCACGGTCAGCGAGATCGGGCGACTGTCGGCGGTCTGCAGGAAGATCTGGGTCTCGCTCTCGCCCGGCAGCGAGCCGGGGACGTGGAAGGCCCGCCCGATGCCGGTGATCCGCGGCGGCGCGTCGGCCGCGCTCGAATCGCGCAGGATCGCGCGCAGCCTCTCGGCGGTCGCCGGCGTGAAGGCGATCTGCGAGTCGGGCGCGACCAGGCGAAGCTCGCCGGGCCGATTCGGCGACCCGGTGCGCCAGCAGCAGATATTCCGCCCTCCGGCCGATTCGCGCGGGGCGCCCGCGCGAGTCGTTCGGCAGGTCGACCAGGTAGCTGACCTGCGCCCGGAATCCCGCCCGCGCCGCGAATCAGAGCGACCACGTCGGCCTCGATCAGGAAGCGGCGGAAGCCCGGCCGGACAGTGGCCGCCTCGCGCGCGTCGAGCAGGTCCTCGTCGCGCACGCGGACGTGCGCGACGACCGGCGCGCCGACCGCGAGGTCGGCCAGATCGGCATAGCTAAGTACCGGAGAATCCGTTGGAGTTTGCCGCCGCTCCGGCTGGGCGGCGGTCGCTGCGAGGGCCGCCGCGGCGGCCAGGATCAATGAAGGCATATCGCTTTCCCGTTGCGCGTCGGCGCCTCGCTAGGGGGCCGCGCATTAACCCTGGATTGCGGCGGAAATCCGCCGCCCCGTTACAGCAAGGTTACAGAGTCACGCGGAGGATTGCCTAGCCCAAACCGTCACGATAGAGACCACGACCTTGGGATATCCGTTGCGCGGATGAACCGAAGCCGGACCGCCGCGTTTTGCGCAGGTTGGTCCGCAAGATGCGATGAGAGGGAGCCCGGCTGATTAATGTCATACGTTGACCAGAGAATGAGCGCCAGCCGGGTGTACGCGATCATCGCGGTCGCCATCCTGCACGCGCTCCTCGCCTATGCGTTCGTGACGGGCCTCGCCTACAAGTTCGTCAAGAACGTCGCGGAGGACCTCAAGACCTTCGACGTGCAGGAAGAGCCGCCGCCCCCGGAGGAGCCGCCGCCCCCGCCGCCCGAGCAGGAGCAGACTCCGCCGCCGGTGACCGCGCCGCCGCTGCAGCGCCAGATGCCCGTGACCCCGACCTTCGTGGTCCCGCCGGCGCCGCCGGTGCCGCAATTCATCCCGACGCCGCCGGCACCGCCCGCGCCGCCGGCGCCGCCGCCCGCGCCGCGCACGGTCGAGCCCGCCCGCGCGCGGTCGAACCTGCAATCCTATTTCTCCACGGACGATTATCCGTCCTCGGCGATCCGCGGCAACGAGGAGGGCACCGCCTCCTTCCGGCTCACGGTCGGCGCGAACGGACGCGTCACCGACTGCTCGATCACCGCGTCGAGCGGCTCGTCGGCGCTCGATGCGGCGACCTGCCGCATCCTGAGGAGCCGCGCCCGGTTCACCCCGGCGCGCGACAATACGGGCCAGCCGACCTCCGACACGGTCACCAGCCGCATCCGGTGGGTCCTGCCGGAAGACTGATTTTCGTTCGTTTCGCAATGTTTTAGACTGAAGAGGAATTTGATCAAATGGCAGCACCAGCACCTGCTCCCGGCGCCCCGGCACCGGAAAGCGATTTCGGATTCATGGCGGCCCTTCGGGAAGGCGGCGTCATCGCCTGGGCAACGCTCGGCATCCTCGTCATCATGTCGATCGGATCCTGGTACATCTTCTTCGTGAAGCTGATCGAGCAGCAGAAGATCATCAAGGAAGGCCGCCGCGCCCGCACCGTCTTCTGGCAATCGGCCAATCTGCGCGACGGCGCCAACAAGCTCGACAAGAACGGCGCCTATCGCCAGATCGTCGACGACGGCCTGGTCGCCCAGGAGCAGCACAACAAGCTGACCGACCCGATCGACCAGCACGACTGGATGCTGAACTCGCTGGCCCGCAGCCAGGGCGCGATCACCGCCAAGCTGTCCTCGGGCCTCGCCTTCCTCGCCACGGTCGGCTCGACGGCGCCGTTCGTCGGCCTGTTCGGCACCGTGGTCGGCATCTACCGCGCGCTGATCAGGATCGGCGCGGCCGGCCAGGCCTCGATCTCCGCGGTCGCCGGCCCGGTCGGCGAGGCGCTGATCATGACCGCGCTCGGCCTCGCCGTCGCGGTGCCGGCGGTGATGCAGTACAACTGGCTGATGCGCCGCAACAAGGCGATCGGCGAGGAGCTGGCCCGCTTCGCCAACGACGTGCACGGCTACATGATGTCGGGCGGCGCGGTCCGTCCGCCGAGCGCGACCGCGCGTCCGGCGCCGCCCGCCTCGTCCGCGAGGCCGGCCGGGACCGCCGGGACCGCCGGGGCCGCCACCACCGGCGGCGCCGCGACCAGCACCGCCAAGCCGTAAAGGGAGACTGCGGGCGGGGCACGGGGCCCCGCCCGGTCCGTCCCGGCGCCGTCCGGCGGGCGGCGCCAGGTGAGAATAGGAATCTAGAACATGTCCATGCAGGTCGGCGAATCAGGCGGCGAAGACGACACACCGATGTCCGACATCAACACGACGCCGCTCGTGGACGTCATGCTGGTGCTGCTGATCATCTTCCTCATCACCGTTCCGATCGTGTTGCAGAGCATCCCGATGACGCTGCCCAAGGTCGATTTCGAAGTCGACCGAGACCAAGCCGGAGAACGTCAACCTTTCGGTGCGCGCGGTGAACGGCCAGTGCGAGGTCTATTGGGACCTGACGCGGGTGAACGCCGAGCAGCTCTACGATCGCGCGTTCGACCATCTCGAGGACGCAGATCGAGCGCGTCGGCGGCGTCCAGAACATCACCGAGGAGAATATGCCGGAGGCGCATATCCGCGGCGACATCAACACGCCCTATCGCTGCATCGGCGGCGCGATCTACACCATGCAGCGCGCCGGCTTCATGCGGATCGGCTTCATTTCCGAGCCGCCGCCGCGCGGCGGCCAGCGGCTGTGACCGCGCGAGACAGGAGCGAATTTAGATGAGCGCATCGGTCCTCAATCCCGAAATCGGCAGAACCGATGATGGACATCAACACGACGCCGCTCATCGACGTCATGCTGGTGCTGCTGATCATGTTCATCATCACCATCCCGGTGCAGAGCCACGCGGTGAAGCTCGACCTGCCGGTCAACCAGCCGAACCAGACGCCGCCGCCGGTCGATCCGGTCAAGAACAAGATCGTGATCATGCCCAACGGCATCGTCACCTGGAACAGCGCGCCGGTCGACCTCGTCACCCTGCGCCAGTATCTCGACATCACCACCACGATGACGCCGACCCCCGAGCTGCACCTGCAGCCGCACCCGGAGGCGCGCTACGAGCTGGTCGACGAGGTGCTGGCGATCACCAAGCGCGCGCAGGTCACCGCGATGGGCTTCGTCGGCAACGAGGCCTATACCAGCTGGTAGCGACGCCGATCGCCTCCGCGTTTCGAACGGGCGGTGCTTCGGCGCCGCCCTTTTTCTGTCAGGCCTCAGGGAATAACGGGGACACCTTGCATTTTTCGCGGTGGCGGATGCGAAAAATGTAAGGTGTCCCTGTTTTAAGCGGCGATGCCTTCGAACTGGAGGCGGGCCAGGCGGGCGTAGAGGCCGCCGCGGGCGGAGAGGCTGTCATGATCGCCCTCCTCGACGATCCGGCCCTGCTCCATCACCAGGATCCGGTTCGGCGGCGCGGACGGTGGCGAGGCGGTGGGCGATGACGATCGTGGTGCGGCCCTCGAACAGCCGCTCGAGCGAGCCCTGCACCAGCCGCTCGCTCTCCGCGTCGAGCGCCGAGGTCGCCTCGTCGAGCAGCAGCAGGGGCGCGTCGCGGAGCAGCGCGCGGGCGATGGCGATGCGCTGGCGCTGGCCGCCGGAGAGGCGCGCGCCGCCCTCGCCGAGATAGGTGTCGAGCCCCTCGGGCAGCCGGCGCAGGAACTCGGCCGCATTGGCCGCCTCGGCCGCCTCCCACAGCTCCGGATCGCCCGCCTCCCAGCGGCCGTAGCGCAGATTGTCGCGCGCCGAGGCGGCGAAGATCACCGTCTCCTGCGGCACCACCGCGATGCGGGCGCGGATGTCGGCGGGGTCGGCCTGCCGCAGCTCGACGCCGTCGAGCCGGACCTCGCCGGCGTCGGGATCGTAGAAGCGCTGGGCGAGCTGGAAGATGGTGGTCTTGCCCGCCCCCGACGGGCCGACCACGGCCAGCGTCTCGCCCGGGGTGACGGTGAGGCTGAAGTCGTGCAGCGCGCTGACGTCCTGGCCGGGTCGGGTAGCGGAAGGTGACCTCCTCGAAGACCAGGGCGCCGCGCGCCGGCTCGGGCAGCGTCACCGGTTCGGCCGGCGCCTTGATCTGCGGCACCTGCGCCATCAGCTCGGCGATCCGCCCGGCGGCGCCGGCGCCGCGCAGCAGCTCGCCATAGACCTCGGTCAGCGCGCCGAACGCGCCGGCGACGATCGCGCCGGTGATCACGAAGGCGGCGACGGTGCCGCCGGAGAGCTCGCCCTGCGAGACGTCGATCGCCGCCTGGCGCATCAGCATGGTGATCGAGCCGAAGATCATGGTGATCACGACCGCGGTCAGGCAGGCGCGCAGCAGGATCCGCCGCCGGGCGGTGGCGAAGGCGTTCCTCGACCGCCTCGCGGAAGCGGCTGCTCTCGCGCTTCTCCTGGCCGAACGCCTGGACGATCTTCATCGCGCCCAGCGTCTCGGCGACGATCGTGCCGAGATCGGCGATCCGGTCCTGGCTGGAGCGCGAGATGTTGCGCACCCGCCGGCCGAGCAGCACGACCGGCACCACGATCAACGGAATGCCGATCACCAGCCCCAGCGTCATCCGCGGCGCCAGCGTGAACAGATAGACGATGCCGCCGACGCCCATCACCAGGTTCCTCAGCGCCTGCGAGACGGTGGCGCCGACCACCATCTCGATCACCGCGGTGTCGGCGGTGATCCGCGAGGCGATCTCCGAGGGCCGGTTCTCCTCGAAGAAGCGCGGCTCGAGGCGCAGCATGTTGTCGTGCAGCGCGGTGCGGATGTCGGCGACGACCTTCTCGCCGAGCATCGAGACGAAGTAGAAGCGGGTCGCGGTCGCCAGCGCGAGCAGCACCACCATGCCGAGCAGATAGTTGAACAGATGGTCGATCTGGCCGCCGCTGCTGGAAGCCGCGGTCGATCAGGCGGCGGAAGCCGTCGGGAATGGCGAGCGTCGCGCCGGCGGCGATCAGCAGCGCGGTGCCGGCGGCGGCCAGCGTCCATTTGTAGCGCAGCGCGTAGCGCCAGACCGTCAGCAGGTTGCCGATCCGGCCCTTCGGCCCGTCCTTGATCTTCGCTCCGGCCATGGCCGAGCGGCCTAGCAGTCGGGAGGAGAGTCGGAAATGGGGACAGTCACTTTTCCGCACGGCGCGGGAATGGGGACAGTCACTTTTCCGCACGTTCGCGGGCATTTTCCGATGGCGTGCGGAAAAGTGACTGTCCCCCTGCAGCCTTTTGACCGACCGGTCGGTTATTCCGATGGACCTATGACTCCGGAGCTTCCATAAGGCGCAAAACCGGGGGCGGAGACCGAATGCTCTACGACGCGTATGAAGTGCAGCGCTCGCTGCTGGCCGGGGCCAGCACGCTCGCCAACCTCTCCGCCGGCTGGCTCAACAGCCCCGCCAATCCGCTCAGCTATTCGCAGATGGGGCCGATCGTCGCATCGGCCCTCGACGTCTTCGCCCACGCCTCGGCGCCGCGCGGCAAGCCGGAGTTCGGGATCGAGAGCAGCGTCGTCGACGGCAGGACGGTCGCGGTCAGCGAGGAGATCGTGCTGAGGAAGCCGTTCGGCCAGCTGAAGCGCTTCCGCCGCACCGACGAGGACGGGGGCGACATCGAAGGCTCGCCGAGGCTGCTGATGATCGCGCCGATGTCGGGCCATTACGCGACCCTGCTGCGCGGCACGGTCGAGCGGATGCTGCCCGGCCACGACGTCTACATCACCGACTGGCGCGACGCCAAGCTGGTCCCGCTCGCCGAAGGCCGCTTCGACCTCGACGACTATATCGATTATCTGATCGAATTCACGGAGGCGATCGGCCCGGGCGCACACATGCTCGCCGTCTGCCAGCCCTCGGTCCCCGCCTTCGCCGCGGCGGCGCTGATGAGCGAGGGAAAGCACCCCTGCCGGCCGCGGACGCTGACCATGATGGGCGGGCCGATCGACACGCGGAAAGCGCCGACCGAGGTCAACACGGTGGCGACCCAGCGCCCCTTCGCCTGGTTCGAGCAGAACGTGATCGCGACCGTGCCCTATCTCTATCCGGGCGGCGGCCGGAAGGTCTATCCGGGCTTCCTGCAGCTCGCCGGCTTCATGGCGATGAACCTCGGCGACCATCTCACCAGCCACTGGGAGATGTTCAAGCACCTCGTCCAGGGCAATGGCGAGAGCGCCGAGGCGAGCAAGGACTTTTACGACGAATATCGCGCGGTCTGCGACATGACCGCCGAATTCTACCTGCAGACCGTCGACACCGTGTTCCAGCGCCACGCTCTGCCCAAGGGCGAGATGCTGCATCGCGGCCGCCGCGTCGACCCGGCGGCGATCGCCGACGTCGCCCTGCTCGCGATCGAGGGCGAGCGCGACGACATCAGCGGCATCGGCCAGACCCGCGCGGCGCTCGACATCGCCACCGACCTGCCCGCCCGGCTGAAGCGCTACCACCTCGCCAGGGGCGTCGGCCATTACGGCATCTTCCACGGCAGCAAGTGGCGCACCCGGATCGCGCCGATGCTCGAGGAGTGGATCCGGAAGCACGGCTGAGATGCTGGCGCTGCTGGCCCTGCTCGCGGCGGTTCAGGACCCCAATGACGCCGGGCTCGCGGCGCTGCGCGCCCGCGCCGCCGCCCAGCCCGCAATCGTCCGGCGCTTCATCGCCCGCCGGGCGATGTGCAACCACTGGGGCGGCGAGGAGCCCTATGACGCCGCCCGCCGGCGCGAGATCGCCCGCGCGGTGCGCCGCCTGCGCTGCGCGGCGCTGCCGCGCGAGGAAGCCGCCCTGCGCCGCCGTTATGCCGGCCGCCCCGAAAGCCTGGCGCTGCTCGACGCGACCCGCGACGTTGACGGCTGGTGACGGCGACGGCCCAGAGCGGGACAGTCGCCCCCCCTCGTGGAATCCCGATATTCGTTTCGGCCCCATCGCTGCGCTAGACCGCCTCCGCCCCTGGAGGCCAACCGGGGTGGAAGGGCGCGTTTCCTCCCGACGCGCGCTCTTTCGATAAAAGGGGACAGTTGCCTTCCTGCGTCAGCGGGGCTTTGCGCCTTGATTTTCGGAAAAGCAGCTGTCCCCGCTTCACGCGGGCTGGCCGACCGTCTCCAGCAATCCCTCGAACAGCCGCCGCCCGTCGGTGAGGCCGTGCGCCGCTTCGACGGCGCGCTCGGGGTGGGGCATCATGCCGAGCACGTTGCCGGCCTCGTTGAGGATGCCGGCGATGCCGCGCGCCGAGCCGTTGACCTCGCCGGCATAGCGGAAGACGACGCGGCCCTCGCCCTCGAGCCGGTCGAGCGTCGCTTCGTCCGCCTGGTAATTGCCGTCGTGATGCGCGACCGGCACGACGATCTCCTCGCCCGCCTCGAAGCGGGCGGTGAAGGCGGACTGGCTGTTCTCGACCTTCAGCGTCACGTCGCGGCAGACGAAGCGGATGCCGGCGTTGCGCATCAGCGCGCCGGGCAGCAGGTGCGCCTCGGTCAGCACCTGGAAGCCGTTGCAGACGCCGAGCACCAGCACGCCGCGCTCCGCCGCGCGCTTGACCGCGCGCAGCACCGGCGAGTTGGCCGCCATGGCGCCGGAGCGGAGATAGTCGCCATAGGAAAAGCCGCCGGGAATGGCGATCAGGTCGAGCCCCTCGGGAAGCGCGCTTTCCCGGTGCCAGACCATGGCGGGCGCCCGCCCCGCGACCAGGGTCAGCGCCGCGGCCATGTCGCGGTCGCAATTGGAGCCGGGGAAGACGATGACCGCGCTCCTCACGCGGCTCGCTCCACCCGATAATTTTCGATCACCGTGTTGGCGAGCAGCTTCCGGCACATCTCCTCGAGGGCCGCGTCGTCGGTGCCTTCGGCGACGTCGAGCTCGATCAGCTTGCCGGCGCGCACGCCGTTGACGCCGACAAAGCCGAGCCCTTCGAGCGCGTGGTGGATGGCCTTGCCCTGCGGGTCGAGGACGCCGTGCTTCAGCGTCACATAGACATTGACCTTCATGGCCGCCCTATGGCGGCAAGCCGGCGGCGGAGCAAGCGTTCACGGCCCGCGCGCCCTGCAATGGGGACAGTTACTGTAACTGTCCCCATTGCAGCCTCTGGCGCTGGCGCGGCGATATCCCTATCTTTGCGCATATGAGCGACATCGCCTTGTCTCCTTCGGCGGCCGCCCGCGTGGCTGCGATCGCGGCGCGCCAGGAAAAGCCCGCGATCCTGCGCCTGTCGGTCGACGGCGGCGGCTGCGCGGGCTTCACCTACGTCTTCGGCCTCGCCGATGAGGTCGCGGCGGACGATGCCACCGCGGTCGAGAACGGCGTCACCCTCGTCGTCGATCCGGTCTCGCTCGATCTGGTGCGCGGCTCCACCGTCGATTTCGTCGAGAGCCTCGGCGGCTCCGCCTTCCAGGTGACCAACCCCAATGCCGCCTCGGGCTGCGGCTGCGGCACCAGCTTCGGCATCTGACGCGCCGGCCGGGCGGACGGCACTTAAGGGAAAATTCGCGCTTGTGCGCTAGACGCCGGAACGGGCGTGTAGCTCAATGGCAGAGCCGGCCGCCGATTACGGCTGGACGTAGGTTCGATTCCTGCCGCGCCCACCACGCGCCGGATGGTTCACCGGGCGGTTACGCTATCTTAGCCTTGCTGCTGTATCGGCATTCCCGGCCGATAACGTCGAGGATGCGCCGCTTTGCTGCATGCCAGAATCGAGAAGGATGCCGCGTTCGTGACGGTGGCCGAGGAGGCGGGCGCCTCGCCTTGCCTCGACCGGCTGGCCGAGGCGGCGGAGGCTGCCCACGGCTTCCTTCGCGCCGTCTGGTTCAGCGCCGCCGCCGACGCCTCGCTGGCGACGTTGGTCGCGCGCCGGGCGGACGGGGCGCCGATCGCGGCGATTCCGACGGTGGCGCGCGGCACGGGCCCGCTCAGCCTGCGCGAGGTGCCCGGCAGCTACTGGCCCTATCGCAGCTTTCCGGTCGCGCGCGACGCCAGCGAGGCCGAGCTCGCCGCCTTGCTCGCCAGCCCGGCCGCCCGCGCCCTGCTCGGCCGGGCCTGGCGGCTCGGCCCGATCTATGCGGACGATCCCACCGGCGCGCGGCTCGCCGCCGCCGCCCGCGCGGCCGGCTGGACGGTGCTGTCGCGCCGGCTCTCGACCAGCTACCGCATCGATCTCGGGCGGCTTGCCGCGGACGGCCCCTGGCCGAGCACCAAGACGCTGCGCAAGAACCGCTGGCTGGAGCGCCGCCTTGAAGAGATGGGCGCGCTCGAGTTCCGCACGGTAACCGGCGCCGGCTGGGATGCCGGGGTCCTCGACGTCCTCGCCGGGATCGAAAAAGAGAGCTGGGTGGGCGCGGAGGCCGACCGGCGCGACACCAAGTTCCTTTGCCCCGAGAGTCGCCGCATCTGGGAGCGGGCGATCGGGGACCCGGCCCTCGCCGCCGGCCTGTCCTGCAGCCTGCTTCATGTCGGGGGCGTGCCCGCCGCCTTCACCTTCAGCGTCACGAGCGGCGCCAGCCGCTATTATATCGCCAACAGCTACAGCAAGCGCTTCGCCGAGCGCAGCCCCGGCCGCATCCTGCTCTACCGCGATTTCCAGCAGGCCGCGGCGGCGGGGATCGAGACGATCGGCTGGGGCGCCGGCGATCCCGGCTACAAGACCGAAATGGGGGCCCAGCCCGGGCCCGCGATCCTCGATTATCTGATCGTGCGGGGCGGCGCCCTGGCGGCGCTGGCGCGTCCCTTCTGGGAGCGGCGGCGATGAGCGGGGCCGGGCTCGGCAGGGTCCAGCCGCTTTGGCCGGCCCTGCGCGGCTGGCTGGCGAGCGCGCCTGCCTTGCGGCTCGGCGTCGTGCTGCTGCTGGCGGCCGCGGGCCTCGCCGGCTTCACTTTGTACGAGAGCGTCGCGCTCGGCTGGCCGCTGGGTCGGGAGGAGATGGCGCGGTTCGATGCCTATCATCTCCTCCGCACGGTCTTCGCCGCCGGCGCGGCGGCGCTGCTCGCCGTGGCGGTGACGGCCGCGCGGGCGCGCGACTGCGCCCTGAACCTGGCTCGGCTCGACACCGCCGCGACGCTCGCGGCGGCATCGGTCATGATGGTGGCGCTGGCTGCGGTGGGCCTGCTCGCCGCCAACCCGGCGTCGTTCCACGCCTTCGCCCAGGAGGACACCCCGCTCGAATGGGCTTCGGCCCTGCTGCTGCTCGTCGCCAGCGCCCTGTTCGCGCTCAATTTCGCGCGCGAGCTGGCGCGGCGGCGGTCCGTGCCGGCGCTGGCGCTTGCCGGCCTGCTCGCCGCCGCCTTCTTCGTGCTCGGCATGGAGGAGATTTCGTGGATGCAGCGAATCTTCGGCTTCGGCACGCCCGAGCCGCTCGCCGAGGTGAACTGGCAGGCCGAGTTCAATCTCCACAACATCCAGACCGACCTTTCCGAGCTGGTCTATTATGCCGGCGCGGGCCTGTTCCTGTCCGCGCTGCCGCTCGTCCGCGAGGCGCTGGCGCCGGCGCTCGCGCGCCATCGCCTCGCCGCCTTCGTGCCGGGCCGCGGCGTCGCCGCGGTGGCGGCGCCGGCCGCGATCTTCACCTTCGGCCAGTGGAACCTGCTGCCGGTGCAGCTCGCCTCCTGGCTCACGCTGGCGGTGCTGGTCGCCTTCGCTTATGCGGCGCGGCGGCGGGGGGAGGGCAGGGAGGCGCTGCTGTTCGCCGCGCTCGCCGCAGCGGTGGCGGCGGGGCAGGCGCTGGTGCTGGCGGGCGGGGCCGCGATGACCGACCTTCCCGACGCCAGCGAATATAAGGAACTCTTCCTCGCCCTCGGCTTCGCCTGCTACGCCGCGGGCGCGCTGCGGGCGGACGCGGGCGCCGCTAGCGCCTGAGCCGGCGCGCGGCGCGCGCCAGGCCGAGCGCCTCGACCGCCGCTTTCGCAAGCGCGACGCCGCGGTCGAAGGCGCCGAGCGCGTGGCCGGCGATCAGATTGCCGGCGGTGGGCCGCACCAGCATCAGGTCGACGCACTCCACCTCGCCGCTCGCGAACTGGCGCTTGTGCTGGCCCTCGCCCTCGGTGAAGTCGAACCAGGCGAAGGCACGCTCCGCCATCAGCTGCCGCATCGCCTCGAGCTGGAGCATCGTGCCCGGCGACAGCGCGGCGAACTCCGGGTCGTAGCCGAGATGGGCGTAGATCAGCGTCGGCCCTTCCGCCGGCGCGTAGAGATAGGCGATCGCGCGCCCGTCGAGGAACAGCAGCCAGCCGCGCATCCGCCCCTGGCGGGCCAGCGCCTGCATCTCGGCGAGCGCTTCGGGCCCGTCGGGCAGGCCGGCGTCGAGCAGGCGCTCCTGATAGGTCCTGGCCGACAGCGCCCGCGCGGTGCGGTGGAACTCGGCGACGCCGGCCTCGTCGCGACAGCAGCGCACGTCGGGCGCGCCGCCCGAGGCGTCCGCGAGCTTCTTCGCCTTGCGCTTCAGCGTCGAGCGGCTCTTGGCGGAGAAGCCGGCCAGATAGACCTCGAAATCCTGGTCGAGCCGGGCGTAGGAGCGGCGGTAGCGTTGCCGGACGAACGGCCGCAGCCCGGGATGGCGCGCGGCGAGGGCGGCCGCCCATCCCGCCGGCAGCGCCGTGACGAGATAGCCGTGGTCGCCGGCCTCGAGCGGCGGCAGCGGCGGCGGGGCGTCGCCCAGCCCCTCGACCAGAGTGAGCCGGCGGCGGATCAGCCGGCGGCGCAGCGTCCACAAGGTGCGCGCGCCGATCCGGAGCGGCAGCGCGATGTCAGAGGCCGGCATAGGCGACCAGCCCTCCGAGCGCGGCGAGCGGCGCCCCCGCCATCGCGGCCGCGCCGACCAGCGGTTTCTCGTAGCGGGCCGCGCCCCAGGCCTGTTCGGCCACCCGCCGCGCGGTGCGCAGCGGCCGCGCCGGCAGCGGCCGCCCGGCGCCGGCCCCCGCCGCCAGGCTCAGGTCGGCGAACCGGGCGGTGGGCATCTCCGCCCGGTTGCCGTCGAGGAAGCGGCAGAGCCGGTCGAAGCGGCCGCGCACCAGCCGGTTGACCCTCTTGCCGTCGCGGGTGGCGAGCTCGAAGCTGTGGCTGACGATGGTGGTGACGGGGTGCCGGTTCGACGCGGCGTGGCGGAGCGCGGCCGCCATCTCCTCGCTGGAGAGGGCGCAGATCTGGAACGGCCTGAGGCCGCCGCCGCGGCGGGCGATCTGGGTGACCGGGATCTCGATGACGCCGCTGCAGCGGACCGGGTCGATCTGCGCCGGATCGAGCGGCAGCGCGCTCGGCCAGGGATGCTCGGTGCCGTTGTGGCTGCTGTCGTAGGCGAGCCCCAGCCCGCCCAGCGCCGCCAGCGTGTCGGCATTGGCGGCATAGCTGCCCGAGCGGAACGCCACCGGCGGCGGCGCCCCCGCCGCGACCAGCAGCTCACGCGCCTCGGCGATCAGCGCGCGCTGCTCCGCGGCGTCGAACCGGGTGAGCTCGAAACGGGCGTCGTCGCCGCGCCCCGCGGCAAGGTCGGACCAGAAGCTGTGCAGGTGCAGCTGCACCTCCTGCCCGGCCTCGAGGATCGGCGCTACCATGCGGCGGATCGGCTCGAGCCCGTAGACCAGGGCCGGCATCGGATCGACGAAGAAGCAGGCCTTGAGGCCGTGCCGGCGCAGCCGCTCCAGCTGGTAGGCGATGCCGACCCCCGCCGGCTCGCAGCTCAGCGCGAAATTGCCCTGCCAGCCGGCGCCCTCCGCAAGGTGCCGCCAGGTAAGCTCGGTGTCGATCGTCAGCAGGACCTGCGTCGCCATGCGCGTCCCATAGCGGCAGCGGGTAAAGGGCCGATAAACGTCGTTTTCCCTCCCCCTTGATGGGGGAGGGTCGGGGTGGGGGTGGACTCTCCGCCTGCACGGAGCGGGTCGCCTGAGTTCACCCCATCCCTACCCCTCCCCATCGAGGGGAGGGGATGCTAGGTCCGTCCCGATGAAGATCGTCACCTACAACCTCAACGGCATCCGCGCCCGCCTCCCCCGCCTCGTCGAATATCTGGACGAGCGGAAGCCCGACGCGCTCTGCCTGCAGGAGATCAAGTGCGACGACGACGCCTTCCCGATCGCCGAGCTCCGCGCCGCCGGCTATGACGGCGTCTGGCACGGCCAGAAGGGGTTCAACGGGGTCGCCGTGCTGGCGCCGTCGGCGCTTGCCGTGACGCCGCGCCGCCAGGGCCTGCCCGGCGACCCGGACGACACCCACAGCCGCTATATCGAGGCCGAGGTCGGCGGCGTCACCGTCGCCTCGCTCTATCTGCCCAACGGCAATCCGGTCGGCACCGAGAAATTCGCCTACAAGCTCGCCTGGGCCGAGCGGCTGCGCGCCCATGCCGCCCTATTGCTCGCCGAGGAGCGGCCGGCGGTGCTGGCCGGCGACTGGAACGTGATCCCCTCGGACGACCCCGACGACGTCTTCTCCGCCCGCGCCATGGCCTCGGACGCGCTGATGCAGCCGGAAAGCCGCCAGGCGCTGCGCCGCATCCTCAATCTCGGCTATACCGACGCGATCCGCGCCCGTTACCCGACCGGCCAGGTCTACACCTTCTGGGACTATACCGCCGGCTGCTGGCAGCGCGACGCGGGCTTCCGCATCGACCATCTGCTGCTCTCGCCGCAGGCCGCCGACCGGCTCCGCGACGCCGGCGTCGACAAGGAGTATCGCGGCCGCGAGAAAGCCAGCGACCACGCCCCCACCTGGGTCGAGATCGACTAGGAAAACGGGGACACCTTACATTTTTCGCATCCGCCGACGCGAAAAATGTAAGGTGTCCCCGTTCAGCCGAGGGTGAAGGCCTCGTTATAGGCGCTCTGGAAGCCGCCGCCCTGGACCGGGCCGCCGCCGGCGACGTAGATCCACTCCCCGATCGCTGCCGCGCCCATGCCGTGTCGCGGCGTCGCCATCGGTGCGTGCGCCTCCCAGGCGTCGCGCGCCGGGTCCCAGCTTTCGTTGTTGCCGAACACGCGCAGCGTCCCCTCGCCGCCGATCGCGAAGATCCGCCCCCGGTGCCAGACCGCGCCCTGGCCCGAGCGCGGCGTCGGCAGCGGCGCCGCCTGCCGCCAGCGGCCCTCTTGCGCCTCGAACACATGGTGCAGCCCGGTGTTGAAGTGGAAGCTGTCCTTGCGTCCGCCGATCGCGTGGATCCGCCCCGCGGCCTCGACGCAGCCGATATGGTCGACCCGGTCGGGCAGCGGCGCCAGCGTCTCCCAGCGGTCGGCGGCGGGGTCGTAGACCTGGTGGACGTCGACCGACAAAGCGTCGCGCCCGCCGACGGCGTGGACCCTGCCGCCCAGCGCCACCGCCGAGATCGCGCCGCGCGGCGAGGGGAGCGGCCGGATGCGCTGCCAGGCGTCGCTCCCCGCGTCCCACACGAAGCATTGCGAATGCGGCGCCCGGTTCTGCTCGTTGAAGCCGCCGATCGCGTAGACCTTGTCGCCGATCGTGGCGACGCCGACATGGTTGGCCGGGTGCGGCAGCGCCGCCGCCGTGGTCCAGCGGTCGGCCGCGGGATCGTAGACATGGTGATAGGGCCGGTTGACCTGCTGCTCGCCATAGCCGCCGATCACGTGCATCCGCCCGCGGCACACCGTCGCCCAGGCCATCTCGCTGCGCGGGATCGGCAGCGGCGCGCGGGCGGCCCAGCGGCCGGGACGGGGCGAGCGGGGGGCGGAGGAATGGGTGTAGCGCTGGCTCTCATGGCCTTCGGGAAGCGTGGTGCGATCGGGGTCGCTGAGGCTGACCACCATCGGGCCGTGGCCCTGGTGCTGCGCCCGGGCGGCGCCGGTGGCGGTGGCGGCGAGGCCGGTGAGGAAGAGGCGGCGGGTAAGGGTCATGGCGAGCCTCCGTGCGAAAGACCGCGACCCCGATACCAGAGCCGGCAAGGCGCATCCAACCGAGGAGCTACGCGAAAAAGAGGCAGCTGCCGCGACAGTCACGCTTTTCGCCGGGCGGATCGGACTTGAAGCCGGCATCGAAGCGAAAACAGGGCAATTTCTGCGGCGCTTTTGTTCACCGCCGACATCGACTGAGAATAACGGCCGCGGACCGGACTTGCATACCGATCATTTGCCGTTTTCCCCGCCCCGACTTACTGCGACTTGGATCGTCGCCAAACAGTCGTGTTTGCACCGATATAGCCGTCCGTATGTCCAGGCCGTGTTGCCGTGGAGAAGTGTCTCCTTTGCCGATCCGAGTTTTACTCGGTATGAAATCGGCAGATAATGCAGCCGTCGATTCGGGAGTGGTCGATGGGAATCATGAATCTCACGCCGGCCGAGGAAATCCTTGTCCAGGACGTTGAGCACGGCGACAAGACCGATTTTTCCAAAGAGTCGGAAGAAATCGACGCCGAAGTATTGCGCCATATCATATTGGGGCTTCCTCTCTTCGAGAAGGGCCCTGCCTGGGCCCGGCGCGAGGTTGCCTGTGCGACAACGGGCGCGGGCGTGGCGATAAAGGGTGCGCAAATAAACGGGCGGCTAAAGCTCGATGCCGCGATTGGCGGGGAGGGCGGGCCGCTCTGGCCGCTTGAGTTTCGACAGTGCGTGTTCCGGGGCGGCTTTTCCGCGGTCCATGCGCATTTCAGCCGGCTGAGTTTCAGGGATTGTACCTTCGCCGGCGAGCCCGAGGACCCGGACAGCCGCCGCCCGATGCCGACGATCGATTTGTCCGGGGCGAGATTGGATGGCGACCTCGACATGCGCGGGATTCGTCCGGATCCTGCATCGGACGGCCTGCTCTGGATCGATGCCATGGGAATCCGGGTCGTCGGGGAAATCGACCTGTCCCGCTGCCACCTTCGCGGGCCGAGCGGCGGGGCTGCGCGCCCCGCCTGCGAAGAGGAAGATGACGCGCTTAATCTGACTTTGGCGGAGATCAAAGGCGATCTTCAGCTCCTCAGCGGCAGCCGCATCGAGGGTCGGGCGAAGCTCCGTGCCGCGCACATAGAGGGTGACTTGTGGCTTCGTGGAGCGACACTCAGACGGGAGCGGGCCTCGGACCAGGCCCTGTTCCTGCAGAGCGCGCGCATCGACGGATATCTGGCGATGGACGGGGGATGGGACACGACCGAGCAGGGCCAGTTGTTTCGGGAATTCTCGTGCGTCGGGAAGCTCAATCTCAGGGCGACCGAGATCGGCCGCGATCTGTATCTCAAGAATGGGCTGGTTCGCGGCGCGATCGAAGCTCCGGGACTGGCCGTGGGGAACGACGCAATTTTCGGCGCCGATGTCACCGGCAATGTCGACCTGAGCGGGTGTCGGATCGGTGGCTCGCTCGACATCTCGGAATTATGTCTCGCCTCGTCAGTTCGAGGCTTCACGCTGAAGGACGGCAATATCGGTCGCTCGCTGAAGGTGGTTCAGGGCAACGCGCGCTATCGGCTGGTCAAGTCTCGGCGGATCAAGCTTGCCTGTCTTCGCGGCGGTGAGCTGATTGAAACGCTGTGGCGCCACGATCCGATGTCGGGGCAGGACGGCAAGCGCAAGCCCGCGCCAAAGTCGTGCGGCGAGGGCGAGCGATGCGACGGGCTTCCCCTCGACCGTCACCTGGTCCAGGCGGGATTTCTCCGTTATCGGCGGCGTGTCCTGCATCTCGACGGGCATGCCGACAATCTGGCGCGGGCGGCCGCCTGGTTTGGGGATTTCATCACGACCGATCCGCCGGCGGAGGTTGAGCTTGTTCGGCGCATCTATTCGCTTCGCCACGACCTGCAACCCTCGTCGCCGGCGCTGAAGCCCGACGCCGGCTCGCCGGCGCTCGCGTACCGCTTCAAGGCGGGGCTGCTTCTGCCGGCTCCCCGCCCGGAAGCGGAAATGCGGCGGCTGGTGGACCAGCAAGAGTGGCTGACCGAGCCATTGTGGAATGGGATGGAGGGAAAGGAGGAAGAGGACAATTCCCCCCTCCAGGCTCAGCTCGGCTCATACGTCCAGCCCAAGGCGCTCCTCCAGGGAGAGATCGATCTCGAAAACCTGTCCTGCGACATGCTGGACGACCAGGCGGGCCGCGGATGGGGGCCCCATCTCGACACCATCAAGATGAATCACTTCGTGTACAATCGGACGACCTGGGAGTTCCTCCGCGCCCCGGAGCGGCGCGGCTTCGCCCTCGAGGCCAGGTCGGGCCTTCTCAAC
Organism: uncultured Alphaproteobacteria bacterium; assembly: GCA_963826805.1. GTDB lineage: Bacteria > Pseudomonadota > Alphaproteobacteria > Sphingomonadales > Sphingomonadaceae > Allosphingosinicella. The sequence continues at coordinate 470,088 of CAWGYE010000005.1, read as the reverse complement.
CGCCTGTCCGCCGCGTGGCGCAAGGCGGGCGGTGGCAATGTCGTGACGTCCCTCGCATCGTGGCTGGCGCGGGCAATCGTCGGCCTCGGCAGGAAATGGTTCAGGCATGTCAGCTCCGGGCTCATGCGGCTCGGCGCCGAACTGCTGCCGGTATGGTTCACCTGGCTTTTCAACCTCGCGGACTGGTTCAGGATGGGAGAGCACTGGACGTCCGTCGAGAACAAGCGGAACTGGATCTACCGGCAATTCGACACGGCAGGACTGCCTTCCTCTTCGAAATACCAGATCAAACGCCACTCGTACCGGTCCCAGCCCTTTGAGCAGGCCATAAAGGTGGCCCGCGCCGAGGGCAGGGGAGACTATGCCAGCTACTTCGAGATCCTGAAGGAGAGGATCGAGTGGAGCATCTTCATTTCTCAAAACCGCGGCTGGTTCCTGTTGGGCGGCGGGGTCGCCGCGGCCGGCTGGCTTCTCGCCAGACAGGATCTTGACCGGTGGTCCTGGTGGGTAAGCGCGGCGCTGATTCTGCTGCTGCTGAGCTTCCTGCCCCAGCTCGCGAATCTCACGATGCGGTGGGGATTCGGTTATCTCCGCCGCCCCATTCGCGCCATCTTCACCCTGATCGTTGCGTTTCTGGTCGGATGGGTGGGCGTGTCCGCCGCCAACGACGATGGCATGCTCGTGATCGACCTTGCGCCGCCGTCCCCCGTCGTCGGTGAACGGGTGCCGGGCGGAGTCGCCTTGACGGAGCAGGCGGCGTCCGCGCGGCCGTTGGGCGGCGCCGCGGTCGCGCAGCCCCACTATGTGCTCGATCCGGTCATCGGTGTGGCCCCCGTGGCCGGCACCCAGGTCGTCACCCTGCCGTGCAGGCAGACGATCAATGAGGCGCTGTACGCGCTCGATGTGCTGATTCCGCTGATCGATCTGCGCCAGGAAAGCCGCTGCGACGTCGGGCGAGCGACCGTTCCGGCGAACGCTGCGGAGGAGGCCACAGCGACCGCGACCGGCGCAGCGACGCCCCAGATCTTCGATCCCGTCACGATTTGGGCGATGCTGAAGGCGTTCTATGCCGTTCTTGGCTGGCTGTTCGTCTCGCTCGCCATTCTGACCTTCGTGCATGTGGCGCGCGCGCGCACCGAACCGGTCTGAAAAGCACTCGTTCCCGCTCTTCCGCTCAGGCTGACGCGGCGGGCCGGAGGCCTTCGGCGCGAACGGGAAGCGGCAAGAGAAAGTGGCGCGCGGTGGGACTTGCGTTCCCCACAATGCGTTCGGTCGGCCTGGGGGCCGGACCCGTGCTACGGCAGCAAGATTCACCGTGTCACGCGCGCCGGGGCGAGCATAGCAGAGCGCGCGCGGGGCGAAAACGGCCAATCGCCGCCGCCCGTCGCTGCCAGCGCTCCGCCGGTCCCGGCCGCGGCCCGGCGGCGACTTATCCACTGCCTTGAACGGGCCCGGCTGTTTTCTGCGCGACAAAGAGCCGCTAAAGTAATAAGAAGGCAGTTCATTGAACGTCGTCGGACGAATACTGTATAGTTCCAGACGGTTGCAGGAACGCTACAGTATTGACCGGCTGCCCGGGATCGGCTCCCTCTGGTCCGATCGGCACCGGGCCTCCGGGCCGGCCTCCCGTGGCCAAGCGGGTGCGCCGGCCCGGCAGCCCTTCAGGCGATGATCCGCGCGGCGAAGTCCGCGGCGCTGCCGGCCTCCGCCTCGTCCTCCTCCCCGCCGGCGCAGCGGGTCGAGCGGGCGCGCGTGCCGTTCTCGTCGATCACCTCCATCGTGTCGGCGTCGAGCGGCACGATCAGCACCCGCCGGATGCCGCCGGCGCCGGCCAGGGTCAGCTCGGCCTCGTCGAGGTGCCACAGCCCCTCGCCGCCCTCCGGGGTGACGAAGGTGCCGTCGCCTTCGAACGCCACCGCGGCCGCGCAATCGTCGCTGTCGGTCCAGGCCCCGACCAGATAGGCGCGGCCGGCCTGCGTCGCTTCGGCCTCGCCGGGGTCGCCCGCCGGCTGGGCCGATGCGGCCGCCGGCGCGGCGAGCGCGAGCAGCAGCGCGGCGGCGCGCCTCAGCATCGCGTCGAGCGGCCGAGCGAGCCGTCCTCATTGATCACGGAGACCGTGTCGCGGTCGATCGGCACGATCCGCATGATCACCGTCCGCACGCCCTCGAGGGTCAGCCGGTCGCCGGCGAGGTCCCACCGCCCCTCGGCGTTGTCGGCGGCGACGAAGCGGCCGTCGGTGCGAAACACGACCGCATCCGCGCAATCCTCATTGTCGGTCCAGCGGCCGACCATATAGCCGGCGGTCAGCGCGGGCGCCGGCGCGCCGGCATCGCCGCCGCCGCAGCGGGTCGAGCGGCCGCGCGAGCCGTCCTCGTTGAGCACGTCCATCGTGTCGCGGTCGACCGGCACGATCCGCATGGTCAGCCTGCGCTCGCCCTGCAGCGTCAGCCGGTCGCCGGCGAGGGCCCACAGCCCCTCATTGCCGTTGGCGGCGAGGAAGCGGCCGTCGGCGCGGAGCGCGACCGCCTCCGCGCAATCGCCATTGTCGGTCCAGCGGCCGGCGACATAGTCGCGGGTGACGGCGCCCTCCTGCGCGAGCGCCGGCGGCGCGGCCGCGAGCGCGAGCAGCAGCGCGGCGGCGGCGCGCCTCAGCATCGCGTCGAGCGGCCGAGCGAGCCGTCCTCATTGACCACGTTCATCACATTCCGGTCGACCGGATCGAGCTCCATGGTCACGGTGCGGTCGCCCTGCAGGGTCAGCCGGTTGCCGGCGAGGTGCCACAGCCCTTCGGCGCCGCGGTGGGTGATGAAGCGGCCGTCGTCGAGGAACTCGACCGCCGCCGAGCAGTCGCTGTCGGTCCAGCGCCCGGTGAGGAAGGCGCGGTCGAGGACGATCCCGCCGGCGCCGGCCGGAATGGCGCCGCCGCCCGCCGCCGGGTCCTTGCCGCCCGCAGCCGCCTGCGGCTCGCCGCTGCCGGCCGGATCCTTGCCGGCCTCGGCCGACGCATTGGCCGACGCGTTGCCGCTGTCGTTGCCGGCGAGGTTGCCGCCGCCGCCGATGCCGAGCCGGTCGCACGCCGCGAGCGCCAGCATCGCCGCCCCCGCGGCCGCTATCGCAATCGCCTTCATCAATCGCCCCCCGTCGCTGGTCCCCGATAGGCGCCGAGCATAACGCGCCCCTCCGCCGAGCGGAAGACTCGGAAAATGCGGTCTTACAGGGGCTCTTGGCCAGCCATGCCCCCGGCATTTCCGGCTACAAGACCCTCCCGTAGATCCGGTAGGTGCGGTTGCGGCGGCTCTCGATCGCCCTGGCGATCGACAGCATCGGCGCATTGTCGTCGAGGATCCAGCCGACCTCGGCGCGGGTGATGCCGTAATGGCCGTAGCTGGCGCGGCGGATATATTCGATCATCATGAAGGCGAGCTGGCTGGCGAGGCGGGTCGCGTGCAGCTTCGAGAGCACGCCCATCAGCGGCACCCGCCCGCCTTTGGGCCGCATCCGCCTCAGCCGCCACAGCAATTTCACCCAGCCGAACGGGAGGAGCTCGCCCTCCAGGTCCATGATGAACTCGTTGACGTCGGGCAGCCCCATCATGAACGCCACCGGCTCGCCGTCATATTCGGCGATCAGGATCATGTCCTCGATCACGATCGGCTTCAGCTTCCTGCCGGCATAGGCGATCTCGGCGTCGGTCAGCGGGATGAACCCCCAATTGTCCGCCCAGGCCTCGTTGAGGATCGAGAGGATCAGCGCCGCCTCCTCGTCGAAGCGGCTCTTGTCGACCTTGCGGATGCGGATGCGCTGGTTGGCCTCGCCCGAGGCGATGATCCGCCCGATCAGCGGCGGGAACGGCCGGTCGGACGGCACGTCGTAGGTGTAGAGGTCCTTGACCCCTTCATAGCCGGCGCCCTCGATCCAGCCCTGATACTCCGCCTTGTTGTGCCCCATCATCACCATCGGCGGATGGTCGTGGCCCATGACGAGCAGCCCCGGCTCGTCCCAGATGCCGAGCGAGAAGGGCCCCATCGCCCGGCGCATCCCCTTCTCCCTCAGCCAGCCCTCCGCCGCGGCGAGCAGCGCCCGCGCCACCTCCTCGTCCTCGGCCTCGAACATCCCCCACTGGCCGAGCCCCGCCTCCATATGCTCGAGCACCAGCGCGTCGACCTGCGCCGAGATCCGCCCCGCGGGCTCGGAGGCGCCCTCCCGGAAGGCCAGGAAAAAGACCGCCTCGGCATGCTCGAACCAGGGGTTCTTCCCCGGCGTGATCAGCCCCCTGACCTCGTCCTTCAGCGGCGGCACCCAATTGGGATCGCCCCGGTTCAGCCGATAGGCGAGCTCGACGAACGCCTTCTTGTCGGCCTTGCTCGTCACCTGGCGCACGCTGATCGTCATCGTCTCCCCTCCCGTTCACGGAGGAGATAAAGGGGCGCGCCCTTCCAGTCCACGGGGAGCGTCCGGAGCGCCTCAGTCGCAATGCTCGCCGGGCGGCCCCTCGCCGGCCTCGATCCTCAGCCCGAACACCCTGAGCCTCTTCTCCAGCGCGGTGAAGGCGGCCTCGAAGCTCCACTTGGTCAGCCGCGCGTCGGTCGGCCGCCGCCCGATCTTGCCCTGGCCGCGATGATATTCGCGCAGCAGCTGCATGGTCCGCCCGAAGCTCAGCGCCCGCGCGTCCGGATCGGGCCTCGGCGAGAGCTTGTAGGCCTCCTGCTCCTCGCGCACCTGGCGCAGCGCCTCGGCCTCGAGCAGCGCATAGCCGATCCGCAGCGCCTCCTCGAAGCCCTCGTTGAAGGCGGCATCGGAAGCGAGCGCCCGATAGACCGAATTGACGCAGATCCCCGCCGCTTTGGCCGAAGCCTCCAGATTGCAGCAGCCGGCGAAGTGATCGAGAAACGCCTGCCTGCGCGCCCGGTCGAACTCGACCGGCCGCTTGCGCTTCCGGATCAGCGCCCGCCCCTTGTGCCCCCACACCACCTTCGTCGCCTCGGCGGGCAGCGCCGCCGCCGCGTCCGCATAGCCCGAGCTCCGCGCGGCGGCCCCGGCCCACGCCTCGGCAAAGGCCGCATCGGTCCGCCGCCGGTGATAAACGGTCGAAACCGCCGCCCCGGCGGCCGCCGCCGCCGCTTCGACCGTGGCGCCCTGCTCCACCGCCGCGACAAACGCCGCCATCCGCTCCGCCCCGAACGCAAACGTCCCGCCCTTGCGCCAGCCCCGTCCTCTTCTTTCCTCCCCTCGATTTCGAGGGGAGGGGGACCGGGCAACGCCCGGTGGAGGGGCGTCCTCGCCCGCTCGATCTTCGCTCATCATCCGTCTCCGCGCATCCTGAGCCTGTCGAAGGACTCAGCCGAGCGGAGAGTGTCCCCGAACAAATCCAACAAGTATCCAACAAAGTGAATCAGTGCGGGGCACTGATTCACTCGAGGGCGTCCCCGGCCATAGCCGAAGCGGACGCAGAGCGGCCCGCAAGCTATGGCGGGAGTCGCCCCGCGCGGCTGGCGAGGCGGCCGGCGAACCCGGCCGAACTCAACCAACGTCACGGCTTGGCCGGGGCGGCCCTGCCTCCCTCCCCGGGGACAGTTACTCGCTAATTGTCCCCATTCCTGCAACTCACCGGATTTTCCCCGGATTCGCTCGGACGCCGCCAACCGAATTGCCGTTTACGCGAGCTGAAATCGGTCGATGCCTCGGGCAGCTTGCTGCGGTGCGTTACTGGTGGGTCAATCACAATCAGACCGCGGAGCATGAGCTGGCTGGCGGCTATCTCTGGTCGCCGAAGCGTGAGAAGGGCAACAAGCGCAGCCAATTTTATAACAACATGCGGATCGTGGCTCCGGGCGACAAAGTGCTGTCCTTTGTCGACAGTCAGATCGGTCACGTCGGCGTTGCTGTGGACTTCGCCGTCGCGGCGCTCAAACCCCCCGAATTTGGCGATTCAGGAGACTACTGGAGCAATGACGGCTGGCAGCTCCCGGTCGCTTGGCAGCCCTTGCCAAAGCGCTTTCGGCCGAAACCCTTAATAGCTCGGTTTGCTCAATGGTTGCCCAGCAAGTACTCGCCGATCGGTCCAGAAAGCGGCGATGGGCATCAGAAGGCATATCTCTGCGAGATTCGCGAAGAGGTCTTTCGCTTTCTAACCGATCAGGGCGGCGGCGAGCCGGACTGGGAGGAGCTCGCAGAAGCTGCGGCCTCGATGCCCGGAGACGCCGATACGATTGCCGACGAGCGGTCGTCCTACGGAGATGCTTTGACTGACTCCGAGCGCGACCGGCTCGTAAGGACCCGTTACGGTCAGAGCATATTTCGCGACAACGTTTCGGAGATTGAATCCGGCTGCCGCCTGACGGGAGTGACGAACCCCACTCTGCTCACTGCGGGCCACATTAAGCCCTGGCGATTATGCACTTCGACGCACGAGCGATTAGATGGGGCAAATGGGCTGCTGCTGACGCCTCACGTGGATCGGCTGTTCGATCGAGGATTGATCAGCTTCGCGGACACCGGAGACGTGTTGATCTCGCCTCGGCTTTCGACGGAGGATGTCCGTCGCTTGGGTCTTGAGAACGCCTGCAAGCGAAACACCGGCGGCTTTTCCAAGGCTCAACAGATTTATCTCGAATATCACCGCCGAGAGGTCTTTTTGCGCTAGCGTACAAGGGCGATCGCCACCCTCTTCAACCGGCATCAGCGACAGTGTCAGGGGGCTGATCAATCGTAGCTATCAGAGAGAAGATGCGCCCTGCTTCTTTGCTCTTCTCCAGATACTCGCGATAGGCACGATAGGCGCTCTCGATCAACTCCTGGTACAGCACCACACGAGCATCAAGCTCTTTGAATTGATTCTCTGAAATCTGGCGATTCTTATCGTTCGTCCAATCTGTAAGCTCGCGTCCAACAACACAGATAATATCCATTGCTTCATGTCCGGCCCCTGTCTCATTGAGCAGCTTTTGCAAGGCATTCCGATATTTCCTAATCTGAGGAAGGAGCGTATCTGTATCTAATGAGATACCTGCTCTCTTAAGCTCGATTATAACATGCCGACCACCGGTTTTTCTATATTTTAGGTCAATCCGGCTCTTCTTTTCCGCCTCGGTAAGCTTAGCGTCAATCTTATTGAACTCTGTCGCTACTCTCTGCTCCATATACTCAGTACCGGTGGCTCTCTCCCAGGCCGGATCGAGCAACCAGAGGTGATCAAACAGATGTTCTTGAATTACCTTTTCGAGGACATTTTCTTCGACCTTCTGCTGCAATGCTCTGACAACGTGTATACGAGCAGCTATTATCTGGTGATAAAGCGTCGCCTCCATATCGTCGATATGCCCGAAAATCTTTGAAAAAAGTGCAAGGTTGTCCAATGAAATGTCTTCAAGGGCAGCAAGGTTCTGCTTATACCGTAAACTTTCAAACGCAAGAACGCCGTGCTTAAACAAGGTTCTGCGCTGATCTTCTTCTTCAAAAGTGAGTTGATTAATCTTTCCGAATAGCGCCTCTGCCCGCTGTCGATCGTCCTTCCCCAGGTGGCCAAACCACTCCTTTATTGCCGGCAATTGGAGAGCTGCTTCCGTGCCTTCTTCGTTTCTGTACTTGGTCCATTGGTTCTGGATATATTTCAGTTCACCATGAACAGCCTGCTTCATTTCCTGGTATCTCGGATCGTCCTCAATCACCGATTGCCGACTGCTAGTTGCTATGTCCTCTTCGTCGTCAACATCTAAAAAATCAGCATAAATCTCGCCCATAAGATATTTTGTATAAACGCCGCCTTCTCCGAAGCTTTCGAGCAGATCTTCTTGCGCTAATTTGCCGCGAACCATAACAACGATACGGTTCAGACTTTCGCCACTATCATCTTTGAGTGATCCTACCGCTCGAACCGACCCTATCCATCCGTCTATGTTCGGCACGTCACGATGCTCAGACTTATCTAACTTCTTGGCGAATGAGGCCGCGACCTCGCCCCTTGGTCCATAGTGCCAAAGATATTGCAGCTTGTGATAGTAATCGCGATCGGTCGGACCAATCGGAACGCCGTTGACGCTAACCGCAAATTGGTATTCGGGGCCGATGATGCTGAACCGGCGCGCCAGGCGCCGACGCAGGGCCTTCTCTGTGTTCGCAACCTTCTTTCTGAGCTGCCCTAGCGTAATCCGTGTACCCTTGGAGACCACCAAGAGCGACGGATCGAGTGGGTCAGGATTATAGGTCCCAACGCCACTCTTGATCGCGTCGCGAATCTTGGCGAGGTTCATTATGAACCCGTTTGTCTCGCCGTCTCGCGCTGACTGAACTTCAATTTCTTCAGCGATCGAAAAAAGTGAAAGTTTTCCGATGCCCTTGCGGCCCATCACCGGGCGGAGCAACTCCGGCGTGACAGCCTCTCCCGCCGCTTCGCGCCGCTGATAGCCAACGAACAGGAACTTCTTATTGATATCCGCCTGAGTCATTCCGTGGCCGTCATCGACGATCACGATCGTGGAACCGTCCGCAGCGATGTCGATCGACACGTGCCTTGCGTCGGCATCCCATGCGTTGGCGACAACCTCCGCTAGGATGGCAGGAACGTTGCTATAAAGGTTGATTCCCAGGTGATTAAGAACGTTGAGGCTCAACGTCATGCTATATGCAGTGGACGCTTCCTCGTTGTTCGACACCATACTATCCTTTGCTCAGGCCGCTTGGGCTATCACTTCGTCAGAATGGACTTCGAGCAGACCGAGCAAGCGACCCTCTCGGTCCCTACGTTGCGCCTCGGAATGCGAGAGCCCCGCCGCACCTGCTACCGCCTCCAAGAAATCCGGTGCGAATCTAAGCGAACTCTTCCTTGCTCTGAAAAGAAACCCCTTCGCCGCCTTTGCGGAGATGGGTGTTGTCTCATATCTGAGAAACTCACTCAACGAAGGGCGACCCATTTCGACAGGCCATTCAGTCACATCCACAGATTCACGTTGTCCCGCCGCACCTCGGCAAGCCCTTGGCCAGCCTTCGTGAATAGGCTCCGCTCGGGCATGATCACATCGCCCTGGAGTGGCCATTCGACCCGCAATCCACGCTGCTACGGGAGTACTCACGGCATTGCCTATCTGCCGCCATCTTCGCCTGCGATGCCGGGGGTCCCGGCATTCCGTCGCCAGCGTCCAATCAGCCGCAAAGCCCTGCAGTCTTTCGGCATCCCGAATGTCCGGCAGCACGATGGCGCCCGTTTCCCGCATCCAGATCGCCGGTGGCGAGGGTATGGATAGGGAAGAACCGCCTTTCAGCGTCGGAATGGAGTTTATTGCCCAACCGACACCCGTATTGCCTTCCGTCCAATAGAATCCGCAGGCCACCCTTTGATCGTCGACGGTCGGGTTTGGATCCGCATTGTCAGCAAAGAGCACATCGGAGGGATCCACCTCCCCGTGACTTGCGACGACAAAGACACGCCGCCGCCGCTGTGGCAGCCCAAATGCGCGACTATCTACAACTCGATAGGCCCAGCGATACCCCGCGGTCTCGAGGCGTTGAACTATTGCCGCCATCGCCCGCCCGCGACCCAGGTGCAACATGAACGGCACATTCTCAAGCACGATCCACTCTGGCTTCAGAGTTGCCGAATCCACAAGGTCGAACAAGCGGTTAATCAACGCTGATTTTGTGCCCTGGAGACCGAGACGAGGTCCAACCGCACTCAAATCCTGGCACGGAAACCCAGCAGTCAAAATGGACACCGGCGGCAGGCTTGTGAGATCGCAAATATCACCAACTAGTGTGGTATCAGCAAACCGATCGCGCAGAACCACCTGAGCATCTGGGTCAAGTTCGCATAGCAGGGTTGTCTGGAAGCCGGCCTGCTGGAATCCGAGCTCGAGGCCGCCAATTCCGGCGAACATCCCGCCGACGAGCCGTTCAAAATGCATCTTGCTCTTTGCCATGTCGCCCCGAAGCTGCGTGCCCTTCCGCTCTCGACCCCACCTAGGCCTTACGTGCCTCGAATGTCGATCTGTGTTTGGTTACCCTCGATCGCCCTCACGAGTTTCGATACAAATGCCTCGCTTGGCAGGCGGCTGCGCCCCTTGAGTGCGCATAGCCATATGGTGACGACGCGCCACCCTAATTCAGCGAGGTGACGTTGAGCACGAACGTCTCGTTCGGCATTGTCAGCAACCTTGGCAGCCCACCATTCCCTGCGCGTATCAGGAAGCTTGAACAGGTGACAGTCGTGGCCGTGCCAGAAACACCCGTGAACAAAGATCGCGACTCGCCATTTCGGTAGCACGATATCTGGCGAGCCCGGTAAACTCTGGGAACATAACCGAAAACGAAATCCAGCCCGGTGTAGGAGGGTGCGGACCTGAGTCTCAGGGGCAGTGTGCTTCTGCCGGACTCCTGCCATCCGACGGCTTCGCTCAGCAGGTGAAAGCGTGTCTGCCATCGCGCAAATCGTTGACTTGCTCAGCCACCGGATTGGGTCAAATGCCTCAGCCCCGCCCCCGCTGCCGCGGATGCCCCGTCGCCACCCCGCCCGACAGCTCCGCCACCCACGGAAACTCCTCCGCCACCTCCTCGGTATAGCCGAGATTGAACACCGTCGGGCTCTTCGCCGGGCGCTCGGCGCGGTCGTAATAGGTGCGGAAGACCTTGTCCCAGAAGAAGGTGGTGATCCCGAAATTGCCGGTCTCGTCGTGGAAATGATGGGCCATGTGGCGGCGCTTCATCTCGGCCAGCGCGCGGTTCTTGGGCTTGTAGGCGAGGTGCTGGATGCAGTGCACGAACTCGTAGACGCAGGTGGTGAGAAGGCCGGTGGCGAGCGCGGCCATGCCGGCGCCGAAGCCGGCCCCGGCGCCGGCTCGAGGGCGTAGCCGAGGCCGTAGCCGATCGGGAACACGCCGAGCGCGATCGTCGGCAGCGTGGTGTGCAGCGCGCCGAACAGGACCTCGAGATGGTTGGGGTCCTGGTGATGGTCGTAATGGATCCGCTTCCAGGTCGGCGCCAGCCATTTGTGCTTCCACATCCAGCGGCTGTGCAGGACGTGGCGGTGGATGAGGTACCAGAAGAGCGGGTAGACCAGGCTCGCCGCGGCGATCGCGGCCAGAGTGGGGACGAGCGGCGCCGGCCGCCAGGCGAAGGCGGCGAGCGCGGCGAGCGCCAGCATGAGATAGGCGATGATCGCCGGATAGGTGAAATAGGCGACGGACGAGCTCGCGCCAGCGTCATCCTGTCGAGATGATGCTCGCGTCTCCAGAAAGACGGGCGGAGGGATTGGGCGGTCTTCACGTGGCTTGTCCGGATGGTCCTTGTAGCGCGGCGCGCCCCCGATTGGGAGCCTCAAGCCGCATCCATGTGGGGCGCGGTCATAATTTTGCAATGCGGCAGCTTTGGGGCGGGGGGCGGGGAATGGGGACGGTCACTTTTCCCTGCGCCCTCGGGGCGGGGAATGGGGACAGTCACTTTTCCGCACGCCCTCGCAGACCTGTCGCTGTGGTGCGGAAAAGTGACTGTCCCCCTTACGTCCCCTTCTCGCGGGCGGCGACGATGCGGTCGGCGAGGTCCCGGTCGACCTGGCGGTCGACGTCGTAAATGGGGATTGTCCCTATTCTTCGTGCGCTTCGCGGGCGGCGACGATGCGGTTGGCGAGGTCCCAGTCGACCTGGCGGTCGACGTCGATCGGGCCTTCGGCGAAGGGCATGAGCACGGGCGCGGTCCTGACGCCGATGCCGCGCGACAGGGTGCGGAGCACCGTCCGCAGCGTGAACAGCCGGCTCTTGTAGAGGAGGAAGGCGAACGAGCCCGAACGCGCCGATCAGCCGCCGCGGCTTCTTGCCGAACTGGCCGCCCGAATTGAATACGCGGGCGGCGTCGAGGCCGGCGGGGGTGAGGATCGCGTAGAGGTTGCAGCTCGAAAAGGCGCCGTCGCGGAAACGGTGGAAGGCGCGATTCCCTTCGGGATATTTTTCGAGGACGTAGCGAAGCGGGGGTGAGGCCGAGGGCCCCGTCCTCGTCGACGCCGTCGAGCGCGTCGCAGAAGAAGGTCACCATCTCGGCGGTGTGGAGCGCGTTGTCGCCGGTGGTGACGATGAGCGGGAGCAGCTCCTCGCGGGCGACGGCGGCGACGCTGGCGCCGATCGTCTCGCGGCTGGCGACATAGTCGATCGCGTCGGCGCCGGGCAGGGACGCGAGGATCTGCCTGCGCTTCCGCCATCGAGTCCGGCTCGATGGCGACGATGGTGCGCTTGACGCGGGGGCTCGCCATCACCGCTTCGACGACGCGGCGGAGCATCGGCTGGCCGGCAATGTCGATGAAGCATTTGTGGGAGACGCCGCCGGCCTGCGCCAGCGGATCGAGATTGCCGCGGCTCGCGGCGAGCACCAGCGCGGTGTAGCGTCTCTCCCCCATGGCCGCGCCTTCTAGTCGGCCGCGCGCGGCTTAGGAAGGGAAGGGGCCGGCCAGCGCCGCCATCAACGGCGCAATTCGCGGCGATTGTGGCAATTCTGCAAGGGCTTGCCGCGCCGCCTCGCGGGCGGCGGGGGCGAGCAGGCCGGCCGCGCAGCCGTCATATTTCGCCCAGAGCTGGGCCGGGGTGAACGGCACGGCCAGGCTGCCGGCGGGCCAGGCGACCTGCGTCTCGAGGACGCGGCCGTCGGCGAGCCGGACCTCGACCTCGGTCGGGAACTCGCCTTCGGCCTTGTCGACAGGGTGGCGGTGGATGCGGGGATAGAGAGCCTGAAGCGCGGGCCGGGCGGCCTCCTCGTCGGTGAAGTCGGCCAAGGTGCAATTGCCGGTCAGCAGCACGCAGGCGAGCGCATGTTCCATCGAGAATTTGGCCTGCAGCGCGTCCTCGGGCCGGGTGTACATCAGATTGGCGAAATGGGTGACCGGGGCGCGGACGTGGATCTCTTCGACCTCGCCCACGGTGAAGCCGTGCGCCTCCCTGAGCGCGAGCAGGCCGTCCATCGCGCGATGGGCGCTGCCGCAATTGGGGAAGCGCTTGGCCTTGAGGCCGCTCGAGAGGATCAGCAGCGGCTCGCCGACACTCTCCGTCTCGAAGCGCAGATTCTGGCCGTGCTCGACATGGATGAGCGTGTCGCGAAGCGTCTCGTAATCGGGGCCGACCATGAGGCGGTTCATGCCGGTTGGCCCGTCGAGGGTGGCGAGGCCGGCGTCGAGCCCGGCGCGGGCGAGGCTGGCGGCGATCACCCCCGATTTGGCGGCGAGGCCGGCGTGGAGCGGCTTCGCCATGGTGCCGAACTGGCTCATGAAGCCCGCCCGCCATGCTGGTCGCGAGCGAGACGGCGTGCGCGGCCCGGCGCGCGTCGAGCTGCAGCAGCCGCGCGCAGGCGGCGGCGGCGCCGATCGCGCCGACCGTGGCGGTGGCGTGCCAGCCGCGGTTGCGGTGCGCCGGGTTCACGCCCTGGCCGACCCGGCCCAGGATCTGCAGCCCGGCGACATAGGCGTCGAGGCAGGCGCGGCCCGAGGCGTCCTCCTGCTCGGCCAGCGCGAGGATGGCGGGGGCGAGCACGGCGGTGGCATGGGCCTTGGCGGGATCGAAATTGTCGTCGAAGTCGAGCGCGTGCGCGGCGGTGCCGTTGACCATGGCCGCCCAGGGCGCGGCGAGGCGCGCGCCCTGGCCGATCGCGGTGGCGGGGCCGTCGCCCCAGCCGCGCACCGTCTCGAGCACCTTGGCGCGTACCGGCTCGACGGCGCCCGGAATGGTGACCGCGACGACGTCGATGAAGGCGCGATGCGCCGCCTCCCACGCCGCGTCGGGCCAGTCGGCGGGCGTGTCGGCGAGCCAGGCGCCGTAGGCGAGGACGGGATTGGCTTCGGTCACGGCCGTGCTTCTAGACCAGCGGAGCGGCGCGCGACAGGCTCAGTGGAGCCCGACCTGGCCCCGCAGGCTCGCATAGATGGCCTGGGAATCGTAGCCGACGCCGTTCTTGAAGACGGTGATGCGGGCGGGTGATCGCCCGGATGTCGCGCGAGAGATCGCCGTCGAGCAGGACGATGTCGGCGCGCTTGCCGGCCTCGAGGCTGCCGATCCGGTCGGCACGGCCGAGGAAGACTGCGCCGTTCAACGTCGCGATCCGGATCGCCTCGGGCACGCTGAAGCCGGCCTCGCGGAGCAGTTCGATGTTGCGCTGGTCGCCGAGGCCCGCGAGCACATGGCCATCGCCGGTCGGATCGCAGCCGGCGAGGAGCAGGCCGCCCGCGGCGACGAAGGCGCGCTCGAACGCCATTTCCTTGCGCAGCAGCGTCGCGAAGAAGCGATGCCGCCGGGCGCCGGTCCGCTGGCGGCGGAGCTGAATCGCCCAGATGTCCGGCGGGAACAGCGCGCGCAGCTGCGGCATCGCTTCGAGATCGGGCCGGTCGCCCCCTTCCAGCACGGCGAGCGTCGAGGTGATCGCGACGCGGCGCTCGACGAGGGTGCGGATCATCCTTTGCACCTCGGGGGACGTCGGGCGCGACATTCCGGATGATGTGCTGCATCACCGGCCCGGCGCCGGCGGCCGCCTCCGCGCCCTCATGCGCGCAGCGCCCGGCCGCGCGGGCGGGATCGAGCCCGCCGTCGGGCGCGGCGAACGGCCCGTGCTCGAGATTGTCGATGCCGAGCCGCGCCGCCTCCTCATAGCCGATCGAGCAGAGATGGCCGGTCACCCGTAGCCCAAGCCGGTGCGCTTCCCGGATCGCGGCGGAGAGCTCGGCCGGGCGGATGTTCATATAGGCCTTGATCGAGTTGAAGCCGAGCGAGGCCCAGTGGCGAACCGCCGCGCGCGCTTCGGCGGGGCTGCGCAACGGATAGAGCTGGGGGAAGGTAGGCGGCGCGCCTTCGAGATAGGGCGCGGTGAGATCGAGATCGGGCCCGATCAGCCTGCCTGCCTCGATCTCCCGCCTGATACCGAGATCGCCGTGCGGGTCGACCGAGCCGGCGGTGCGCGCGGTGGTGACGCCGCTGGCGAGATAGAGCGGAGGGAAGGTGACCGGCGCCTGGACGACCGCGAACGGGCCGTCGCCCGAGGCGGTGCGGTACATATGCTCGTGCATGCCGACGAGGCCCGGAATGGCGGTGCGCCCGCGCCCGTCGATCCGGGAGACGCCGCCGGGAAGCGCGACCGACCCGTCCGGCCCGATCGCGGCGATGCGGCCACCCTCGATGAGGATCGTCTGGTTCGCCCGGGGCGCGGCGCCGGTGCCGTCGATGACGAGGACATGCTCGATCGCGACCAGCGGGGCGCGCACGCTCACGAAATCGGGCTGCGGCCGCGGCTGCGGCGCGGCGCCGCCGGGCAGTGAGGCCGCCAGCGCGGCGGCGATAATGAGGAATGGACGGGCGAGCCGGGCCATCGCGCGAGCCTCCTTCAGCAATAACCGGCTGATGGAGCCGCGCTCCGCTGCAAAAGGCAAGCGTTCAGACCAGCCGCAGCTTGCGCGAGAGGCCGCCCAGCGCCTCGCGATCCTCGCGGGTGAGGCCGTAGCGCAGGGTCAGCCAGCAGGTGATCGCCCAGAGCAGGAACTCCAGCGCGAAGCGGGCGGGGCCGTCGAGCAGCCATTCCCCGCCGGCCATGAAGGCCACGCCGGCGAGCGCGATAGCGAGGCCCTGGAAGAGCTTGCGGTCGAACGGCGACAGGCCGTCGGCGAGCTGCAGCTCAAGGGTCGCGGCGTAGGTCGAGGAGACCACGGCGACCGCGACGGCCACCGCCATGCCGAGCGCGCCGTAGGCCGGCATCAGCCAGACCATGAGCACGACCCAGAGCGCGATCGCGATGGCGCTGTTGAGCAGGGGCAAACCGCGGTGACCGATCATCTCGATTATGGTCGAGGCCGGCCCGACGATGGCCTCGATGCCGCGCGCCGCGACCAGGATCCAGAGCATCGACAGCGCCGCCATCGCCTCGGGGCGATAGATGGAGAGGATGTCGACGCCGGCGAACACCAGCAGGCCGCAAAGCGGCACCACCAACGCAGTCGAGACCCGGCTGGCGAACTGGTAGAGCGGCCCCACCATCGCGCGGTCGACATGGGCCTGGGCGGAAGACAGGGGCCCGAGCACATATGTGAAGGACTGGCGCACGATATAGGGGACGGTGGAGAGCTTGCGGGCGATCTCGAACAGGCCGGCGGCGGCGGCGCCGGCGGCGCCGGGGATGGTGAGGTTGAGGACCACCGGCGGCGCGTCGATCAGGAGGCGGCGGGCGAGGTTGGCGGGCAGCAGGCCGACGCCGGAGAGGAGCAGGTTGCGGGCGAGCGCGCGCGGGATCGGCGCGCGGAGGATCAGGCCGAGCCGGTAGTAGCGGCCGAGCAGCGGCACGCAGAGCATCGCGGTCAGCGCCAGCGAGGCGAGGTGGGCGAGCATCAGTCCGATGGTGGCGAAGCCAGCCAGGAAGAAGCCGATCGCGAAGCCGATCCGCGCGGTCTGCTCCCAGAAGATCCTGAGGCGGATCTCCGGCCCGAAGGCGCGCCGCGCCCGGGCCGCGGAGGTCGCGACCTCGACGAAGGTCCACAAGGGCAGCGCCCAGGCGAACAGAGCGACCGCCTGGGGCAGGCGGGCGGCGTCCTCGGGCGCGGCGGAGAAGAAGCTCGCCACCCACGCCGCCTCCCACGAAACCAGCGCGGCGATCAGGATGGCCGGCCCGACCGAGACGAGCAGCGCCAGCTTGACCGCGCCATGGACGCGCTCCTCGCTGTCCTGGGTCGGCACCACCCGCTGCAGCGCGCTGGTCATCGAGAGATCGACGATGTTGGTGAGGAGGTTCACCGCCCCCCACAGCACGACATAGAGCCCGTAGGTCGCGATCCCGAACAGCCAGGTGTAAAGCGGCTGCGCCAGCGCCTCGATCAGCGCCCCGGCGCGGGAGAGGCCGGCGAGGCCGGCGCCGCGGGCGACGTCGCCGCGGGTGACGGCGGGGGTGGGGGGCGCTGGCGGGTCGTCTGACATGGCCGCCAGAGTGGTAGTCGGTTAGGAGGGGATCGCCAACGGAGTCCTCGGCGGCGCCAACGCGGCCGGCCGGCTAGATCTCCTCGCCGAAGTCCCTGAGATCGTCCTCGCGGCGGGTCTCTTCAAAGCTGATCCAATTTTCATAGATTCCTATGTGCCTGGTCATCGTCTCCACGATTTGCCGGTTGAGCGTCAGGACCTCTTTCATGACCTCGCGCCATTCCTCGGAATCTTCGCAATCGAGCAGCCAAATGTCGTTCTCAATGTCGTCCACCACTTGCTCGGCGGCAAATTTCTGTTCCTCGCTCCAGTTAAGCGCGAACTCGACCTGTTGGCGATCCATTTGGCCCTGCTCCGAACGGCTGGCGAAGAGCTCGGCCGGCACCATATAGGAATCGACGGGCAGATGCACCCGGGCCGCCGCTATTCCTCCGTCCGGATCAGCACCGCCTCGCCGACCAGCAGGAAGAGCAGGAACGGCCCCCAAGCGGCGAGGAAGGGGGGGTAAGCGCCGAGATTGCCCATGGCGAGGGCGAAATTGTCGGCGACGAAATAGGCGAAGCCGAGCGCCATGCCGATCACCGCGCGGACCATCAGCTGGCCCGAGCGGGCGATGCCGAAGGCGGCGACCGCGGCGAGCAGCGGCATCAGGATGGTCGAGGCGGGCCCGGCGAGCTTGTGCCAGAGATTGGCCGAGAGCGGGGCGGTGTCGCGCTCGGCCGTCTCGAGCTCGGCGATCGAGCGGCGCAGCCGCATGAAATTCTGCTCGTCGGGGTTGATCTGGGCGAGGGTGAAGGCGTTGGGGGCGAGGCCGCGGCCATATTCGAGCGCGCCCATCCGCGTCAGCCGGCCGCTGGCGACGTCGAACTGGGCGACGTCCTCGAGCAGCCAGCTGCCGCCGCCCGGCGCCAGCCGCCCGCGCGCCGCCGAGATCGTGCGCTGAAGGGTGCCGCCCGAGCGGTCGTAGACGTTGATCCCGAGCAGCCGGGTGCGCGGCCCTTCGCCGGCGACGACGCGGACGAAGACGAGGTCGTCGCCATGGGCGATCGCGACGTTGGTGCGGACCTGGCTGGTCGGCGGCACCGGCCCGTACTCGACCGCGCTCCAGGCATTGAGCGACGCGTTGGCCCGGGTCACCACCCGCTCGACGAACAGGAAATGGACGAAGGCGATCAAGGCGGCGGCGACGATCAGCGGGGCGATGATCTGGTGGGCGGAGATGCCCGCCGCCTTCATCGAGATGATCTCGCTGTGCTGGTTGAGGCCGGCGAAGGCGATCAGCGCCCCGAGCAGCACCGAGAAGGGCAGGAAGCGCGCGATCAGCTGCGGCACGCGCAGGCCGACATAGCGCCACAGCTCGGCGTCGCCATTGCCGGGATGAGCGAGGATCTCGCCGCTGTTGCCGAGCAGATCGAGCATCATCAGGATGCCGACCAAAGCGAGCAGCACGGCGAGGCTGCGGCTGACGAACAGCCGCGCCATGTAGAAGGCGATCCGCCGCGACGGGAAGAATTGCAGGTTGATCATGCCGCAGCATCCGCCGGGTCGCGCCGCCGCAGCCGGACCAGCCGGGCGATGCGCCCGCCGATCCAGGCGAAGCCGCGTTCGAGGGCGCCGATGGGCTGGCCGCCGGGGCGGTGGGCGAGCGTGTGGTAGAGCCACAGGATCAGCGCGCCGAACAGCAGGAAGGGCAGCCACAGCGCGACGGCCGGATCGACGCGGCCCAGCGCCCCCATCCATTCCGCATATTGATTGACCTTGTGGTAGGTGACCACGAAGGCGACGGCGAGGAAGATGCCGAGCCCGGAGGTCGACCTTTTGGGCGGCACCGCCAGCGCCACCGCGAGCAAAGGCACCAGCAGCATCATCGCCACCTCGACCAGCCGGAAGTGCAGCTGCGACTGGGCGTAGAGCCGGCGCTGGCGCGGCTCGGCCCCGCTCCAGCCGACGCGGGCGAGCTCGGGCACGGTCATCTCGCGCATCAGGCTGCCGCGCCCGCGGAACGATTCGATGGTCGGCAGCTCGATCGGCAGATCGTGCTGCACGAAGCTCAGCACCCTCGGCGCGGAATAGCTCGGCGCGTTGTGCACCATGCGGCCGTTGGAGAGGCGCAGGAGGATGGTGTCGGGATCGTCGGTGGCGAGGAAGGTGCCGCGGTCGGCGGTCACCGCGAGGCTGCGCCCGTCGCGGCGGACCAGCCGCAGGAACACCCCGTGCAGGTCGGTGCCCCTGTTCTCGCTGCGCTCGACGCGCAGGGTGACCGAGCGGCCGAGCTGGGTGAACTCGCCGACCTTGATCGAGGCGCCGAGCGCGCCCGAGCGCAGCTCGAAGCGCAGGCTCTGATATTCATATTGGGCGAACGGCTGGACGTAGCCGACCATCAGCAGGTTGGTGCCGAGCAGCGCCACCGCGTAGAGATAGGGCACGCGCAGCAGCCGCCCGTAGCTGAGCCCCGCGGCGCGCAGCGAATTGAGCTCGGAGGAGAGCGCCAGCTTGCGGAAGGCGAGCAGCACGCCCAATGTCAGCCCGACCGGGATGGCGAGGCCGAGATATTCCGGCACCAGATTGGCGAGCATCCGCCACACGATGGTGACCGGCCCCCCCTCCGCCACCACGAAATCGAACAGCCGCAGCATGCGGTCGAGCAGCAGCAGCATCGCCGCGAGCGCCAGCGTGCCCAAGAGCGGGATCAGGATGAGCCGGGCGAGATAGCGGTCGATCTGGGTCATCGGACCGAAGTGGTACTTCGGTCCGGGCAAAGGGGGAAGGGGAGAGGGGTCAAGCCAAGCACTGAGCAAGCTGGAAATTCTGCGCCGGAATGTCGGCCGCACCCGGCGAGGGGAGCTCGCTCAAGTCAATAAATTGGGTGCGACATTTCTCCTGCTGCTGCGGGAAATAGACGACATACGCCCCGACCGGCAGCGGCAGTCACCCTTCCCTCAGGGTGCGCTGATAAAGGGAACGGCCGTGTCTTGGGGCAGTTCGCCCGGTCGGGCGAAACGAAGCCAAGGTATGCGGCTCATTACGCGTAGCGCGTCGCGGCAAGCGGCACCTTCGGGGGTGCCGGGAAGCCGATGGAAAACGACAGTGCCCCTTTCATCCGTCTGAAGGTGAAACGCGATATTGGCGCGCGACCTCGACTCAAGGTCGCTCGCCGTGAGCCTCTTGGCCGTTCCAGCGCTGATAAGAAGATCCTGTTGGCGCGGCGAGCCAAACAAGTCGATGAAGGAAACTTCGACCGTAACCCATAGCGGTCGCAACCGGATGTACGACTCGCTTACCAGATCGGGCGTCCGGGAAAAATTAAGAAGTCTCTGGGCGGCATCGTTGAGCTCGAACGAGATTGCGTCGTTGGTCCATCCGTAAAAGTTGGGAAAGGCAGCGCGGCATTCTCCCCGCAATCCCAAATCCAGCGAATAGAATTGTATGCGCATCACCGACACAGCCCGCGCCTCGGTCGCGTCCGAAACGCCCGCATCAGCCTCGATGGAAAACCGGCGCGGCATAAAGCCGAGCTCGTCATGCTGATTTTCCTGCTTGATGCGAAAATGCGGCTGGGCCTTGGCGCGCTCGATCCTCGCTGTCGATTCCGCGCTTAGGAGCTGCAGCGTCGTTATCGTAACCAGGGCGATGCTTAATACGATGGCCGCGAACACGTTTGCATAGCCGAGCTTTACCTGCTGCCGCAGCAAGTCCACCTCGGCCTGGCGCAGCTCTCTTTCGGTTGCCGTGGACCCAGATGCACGCCGCTGGAAGCGCCGGAACAGCCCATGCTGGCGGTAACTCCGGGCCGATGGACCGGGCGCGGGCATCACCAAAGACCGTGATTGTCGAGCCGACCGCACATGGGCGCTGCCATTTCAAACTGCGTTTTCAGTTGGGCCTCGAGCATTTCACGGCTCGGCAATTCCTGAAGCAGAATTTCCAGCAAACCAGAGCGCAGGAATCCTGGGCCCAACATAACCAACATAAAGATCAACACGACCGTCAGGCCAGCGAGCCATTTGCGCTTTCGCGTGGGCTGCGGCGACACGATCAGCCGCCAAGCGATAACACCGGCGAAAAGCCACATCAGGAGCCCGGCGAACATCGCGACCACGAGGAATATCGTCGCAACGGGATACGCCCCCAAGAGACGGTACGGCGCCGTAGTCTGTCGATATCGAAGGTCGAGAGCCCGATACTGAGTGGCTAGCCCCTCCCTGTGCAAAACCATGCTTTGATTTTGAAGAATTAGGCCCTGCTCAGAGAGCGCCATACCCTGCTGAACGATAGGAAGGCCTTCGCTCATGGTATCCATGAACGCTTGAAGGATTTCCGGGTTAACTCGCTCCGGCCCTCCAGCTTGGTCGATCTGTGCCTGAAGGGCCCTGAGGCGCCGGGCGTTTGGAGCGAGTTGCCGCGAGTTTTGAGCAAGCGACTGAGTGTTGGCCATGAGTAGCCGACTATTCTGCGCTAGCTGTTCGGAGTTGCGGATTAGTCGGCGCATCAAAGCATCGATTTCGGCGCGTTCCTGGATCGTAGTGCAATAGATCGCGTGCACCGGCGTGCCTTCGCCACGTCCGGCACGGAGCTGCCTGATATCGCCGGCCAGTGCGGAGAGATTGGCGCCAGCCAACGAAAGAATCCCGGGAACCACCACGAGCGCCGTGCAACTTACGAGTCCGAGATTCAAAAAGGTCGAGAGGATCGGTCCGGTGAAGGGGCGCCGGACGAGCCAGTAGGCGAGAAGGGCGGCGATCAGCGGAGCTAGCGCTGTCCAGAAGGCCCGTTGTTGAGGGGGCATAATACCTTCGAGGCCGTCAAGCGGATCAAGCCGGATAACGATGTAGCTTGCGACGCCACACACCACGGCAAGCGCGGCCGTGAGCATGATGCGTCTGAACAGCGGGCCATTTTCCGAGATGGCGCTAAACTTCGCCGCTCGGCGGCGGAAGAAGCTCGCGAACAGATAAACGATATCCGGCAGAAAACGGCGGATGGCCTCGGCCGCCTCTTTCATCGCGAGTGATTCCGCGCTCACTCGGCTGGCCCCGGCTTCGCGGCTGGCCGCCCCATCGCCCCATCCAGCCACGCGGTGTCCAAGCTGTCGTCGCGGCCTTCGTTGACATACGGGTCGGGGGGATCGGGTGAGCTGGCGTTGGCGGCGGCGTTGGCGAGATCGGTATCGTACTCCGCGAGATCGGGCGGCGAGGCGGGTGCCACGAGGCGCGCCCGGCCGGATTGCGCCTGCAAGGCCGCGAGCCGATTATCGGCCTCGGACGCATCTTCACCGGCGGCGGTGGCGGCGGCGAGGTAGCGGGTGGCGGCGGCTTCGCTCTCGAAATAGCCCACCTCGTCGGTGAGATCGCCAGTGTCGGCATCGTTCATGGAGCGGACGGCGAGCATGTCGAAGCCGCCGCACTGGTCGAGCCGGGCCCAGGAGAATTGCCGGCTCAGCGCGTCATAGCAATTCTGACTGTAGATCATGGCGCCGGGGAAGGCTTCGGCGGCGAAAGCCATGCGCAGATGCGCCATGCCGCCCGCAACGCTGGCGGCGCTAAGCGGCTCGACCGGCGGCGGCGCGCTGGCCGGTTCCTCGAGCGTCATGTTGGTGTCCAGCGCATTGGACGCCATGTTGTTGGCGCTGTCGTCCCGTGACGAGCACTGGTTGACCAGCAGGAGAAAGACGAAACCGACCACGAGCAGCCCGACCGCAACGGCGCCGGCATTATCCGGCGGCGATCCCGGCGGCTTTGGTGCCGGCGTCGGCATGCGCGATTCTCCCCCCGCCGCGCATCTTACTTAACCGGCACGAGCAAGCAATCGGCGCTGTATTTGCGCCGGTCTTACCAAGTTTGTACTTGGCGCGACTCGTATCGGGAGTATAGATTGTCCCGACTTGGGGGTACGCGCATGGTCGCGTCGCTTCGCTGTGAAATCGGAGAGGATTTTGCCGTCGCGCAAAGCGCCGCCCGCTGGCTGAGCGCCTTCTATCCCGATGTGGCGCTGATACTCGACCGCGATGGGGCGCAGCTCGCCTCGGACCGGCGCAGCGAGTCCGAGCTGGCGCTGATCTGGAAGACCACCCTCGCCAACGAGAAACTGCTCGCCCGCGGCGCCGCGCGGCGCGCTGCCGTCATCGAAGCACTGGTGCAGTGACGGCGTTCCTGCCCTTGCGCGCGCGGCCGCTCGGCGAGGGCGCGCTGTGCGTCAGCGATGCCGGTCGGTTCTTCGCCGCGCCGGCCGACTTTCTCGACCGGCTGGCGGGCGACGGTCTCACGGACGAAGACCGGGGCTTTCTGGCGCGGGAGGGGCATCTCGTCGCGGAAGGCGACGAGCTCGGCGCCAGCGCGCACGCCTATGGCCTAGCCGAGCGGCTGACGCGGGCCGGGCCGCTCGATTATCTCATTCTCGTGCCGACCCTGCGCTGCAACCTGAGTTGCAGCTATTGCCAGGTCTCGCGCGCCGCGCTTAGTGCGCGCGGCTTCGATTGGTCGGACGAGACGCTGGCGGCGGTCCTGGCGATGATCGATGGCCAGCCGACCGACCGGATCAAGATTGAGTTCCAGGGCGGGGAGCCGACACTGCGGCCCGACCTGATCCGCGCCGTGATCGAACGCTGCGAGCGCTTCGACGAACACCAGTTCGTGATCTGCACCAATCTCCAGGCGCTGACGCCGGAGATTTTCGAGCTGTTTGATCGCGACGATCTCTACATCAGCACATCGCTCGATGGCGACGCCGCGACGCACGGCAAGCAGCGCACGGGTGGCGATGCCGCCACGGGCGATTTCTTTTCGAACCTGCGCCATGTCATAGACCGCTACGGGCCGGACAAAGTCTCGGCGCTACCGACCATCGACGCTACAAACCCGCCCGACATCGACGCGCTGGTCGACGCCTATGGCGGGCACGGCCTCCGGAGCATCTTCCTGCGGCCGATCAATTACCAAGGCTTTGCCCGCAAGCGCCATGCCGACTCGCGCGAGCAGAGCGCGGCCTGGCGGGACTATCACGCGCGCTTCGTGCGCCGCGTGATCGAACGCAACTGGGAGCCGGCCAATCGCCGCGCCCATCG
This sequence comes from uncultured Alphaproteobacteria bacterium, assembly GCA_963826805.1. Taxonomy (GTDB): domain Bacteria; phylum Pseudomonadota; class Alphaproteobacteria; order Sphingomonadales; family Sphingomonadaceae; genus Allosphingosinicella. Next base: position 446,117 of record CAWGYE010000005.1, on the reverse strand, counting down.
CATCCTTGAGGAAACCTATTTCAGCATTTGTCTGCGCCGGGTGTTCCAGCCAGGGCTCGACCGGCATGTCGACCTCCGCAACCCTAACCCGCTTGGCGTCGATTACATCGTCGTCGACCATGACGGGCAGGTCTATCCGACCGACGAGGCGCGGATGCTGTCGCGCTCGGGCGTCATCGATCTGGCGATCGGCGACGTATTCACCGGCTGGGAGAGTGACGCGCGCGAGCTGTTGAACCAGCACTCGACCAACCAGTTCGACCCGGCCTGCCAGCGTTGCGCCTTCCAGCCGTTTTGTGGGCGCGATCTTGTTGACGACCTCGCCCGCTATGGGCGCATCGACGTGCCGCGGCATGAGACGGAGTTCTGTCGCCGGCATCAGAGCATGTTCGATCTGGTGTTCGAGCTGATCTATGACGACGACCCGGCGGTGCGCTATTCGCTCAGCCGCTGGCTGCGCGTGCCGGGCACGCCGCCAGCGCTCGGGATCCGCCTCGCATGATCCCGCTCGCCCTTCCGGCCGCAGCCGAAGCGACGCGGCCTTTTGTAACGCGCCTCACCCGGTCGCCGCGCGACGGGGCTTTCAATCCATCCGACTCCTATCTGATCGAAAGCGAGGCAGGCGCGGCCTGCTTCGCCGGGCCGCATGGGCTGGTGGCGATCGACGGCGTGCCGGCCGGCGATCTCGATGGCGATGTGATTATCCTGCAGCCGGAGATAAATGGCTCGGCCCGCGTGGAACGCGTGTTGCGCTCCGGCTCCCCGCATAACACGCTGCTCGTCACCGAGCGTTGCGACCAGCTCTGCGTGATGTGTTCGCAGCCCCCGAAAAAAACTCATCACGACCGCTTCGACTTGTTTGAGGAAGCCTGCCTGCTGGCCGAGCCAGAGATTACCATCGGCGTGTCGGGCGGCGAGCCGACGCTCTACAAGGACCGGCTCTGCCTGATGATGGAACGCGTACTCACCGCGCGCCCCGATCTCGATTTCCACGTGCTGACCAACGCGCAGCATTTCGAGGCGGACGACGTCGCCCGGCTGCGCGATCCGGTCTACCGGCGCGTGAGTTGGGGTATCCCGCTCTACGCGCCGGAGCCTGCCCTGCATGACGAGATTGTCGGCAAGCAGGGCGCTTTCGGCCGCCTCGAGGAAAGCTTTGCGCATCTGCTCCAGGCGGGGGCGCGGATCGAGCTGCGCACGGTACTGCTCAGCTCGAATCTCGGCGCGCTGCCCGATCTCGCCCGCCATATCGCGGTGCGGCTGCGCTTCATCGAGCAATGGTCGATCATGCAGCTTGAGCATATCGGGTTCGCCAAGAACCGCTGGCCGCAGCTCTATGTGAATCACCGCGCCAATTTCTGGCCGATTGCCGACGCGCTCGACTGGTCGGCGCTGCATGGCGTGCCGGCCCGGCTGTTCAACTTCCCGCGCTGCACGGTGCCGGAAGCCTACCGGCCGCAGGCACCCGCCTCGATCTCCGACTGGAAGCGTAAATACATGCCCGCCTGCGCGGGCTGCCGCGAACGCGAGGCGTGCTGCGGCTTTTTCGAATGGCATCCCGATGAGGACGCGATGGCAGGAGTGGTGCCGCTATGACCAGCAAACCCGGCAAGACCTTCATCATCCCGAGCCTATTGGCGGCGGGCTTCACGGCGCAGGATGCCGGCCAGGCCGCGCTCACCCACGCGACCACGACGGGCGCCGACGATCCGGGCAGCGGCACGCTGCTGAAAATCTTCACGCAGGATCATGAGATCACGCTGGCGCAGCATCGTAGCCATTCCAGCCACCGCAGCCATTCGAGCCATTCCAGCCATCGCTCGGGCGGCGGGCATTACAGCCATTCGAGCCATGTCAGCCACACCAGCCATCGCTCCAGCACCGGCGGCTATCCGGTGCCGAGCCCGCCGCCGCCCTCTTATCCGGCGCCGGCTCCGTCGCCCGCCCCGCGTCCCCCGAGCGTCCCGCCGCCTTCGGGCGGCGAGCGCGCCACACCGCCTCGTACCGACGCGCTGCCGGCCCTGCCGGGCCGGACCGCGCGCTTTGCCGCGATTGTCCGGCGCGTCCAGATCGCGTTGATGGCGCAGGGCTATTACCGGGGGCGGATCGACGGCATCGTCGGGCCGCAACTGCGCGGTGCGCTGCGGCGATTCCAGACAGACCGGAATCTCCAAGTCACCGGCACGATCACACCGCAGACGCTCGATGCGCTGCGGGTGTCGAGCTAGTGACCATACGTAAGCAATGAGTGAACCGCTGATTCAGCGGAAAAGAGTGACTGCCACTCCTTTCCTGTCCCCGAGGCGCCCGCCCAGCACGCGGATGATCTCGTCGGCCGTCATCTCGCGTCCCGGGCGCGGCACCGGCGCTAGCGGGCGGGGGCGCAGGCGCCGGGGTCTCTGGCGGGCGGGGCCGCCGGCGCCGGCGCCGTGGGGGGCGTCGGCCGGGCGGGGGGCGGCTCGCCCCGCGTCACCCGCAGGGTGTAGCAGCCGGTGCCCGGGCGCAGCGTGCGGGCGCGGACCTGGACCGGGCCCTCGCCCGCGGGGCGCAGCACCAGCCTCGCATTGAGCCCGTCGCCGCTGTCGTCGTCGCGCCGCGCGGCCGCGAAGCCGAGCGGCGACATCACCCCGACCTCGAGATAGGGGTCGAAGTCCCGGCTCTCCAGATCCAGGGTCAGCGTCTCGCCCGGCCTCACCTGCAGCACATAGTCCCGGTAGAAATAGCTGAGCTGGTTCGGCCTTTCGTCGATCGACTCGCCGGGGGCGTCGAAATCGAAGCCTTCGGTGACCGCAGCGCCGGGGGCGAGCGACCGCGCCGGCCCGGGCGCGACCGCCGGGCCCCTGCGCAGCTCGATCGTGAAATCGCCGGGCTCGCTGCCCGCGGCGGACGCCCTGACGAGGTGGGGCCCCGGGGTCCCGATCACGGCGAGCAGGCGGGCGTCGCGGGGATTGCCGCCGCCGCGGTCCTCGCTGGCGATCACCGCGCCGTTGGGCCCGAGCAGCTCGAGGCGGCTGTCCAGCGCGCTCGACATCATGTCGATCCGGACCCGGTCCCCCGGTGCGGCCTCGAAATCGTAGAGGGCGTAGCGATAGCGGCCGCGGTCCGCCCCGGGGACGATCGGCGAATTGCCGTCGAACGCGCCGCGCGCGCCCTGCCCCGGGACCAGCCGGACCGGAGGCGGCGCCGAGGCAATGCGGGTGACGGCGAGGCGATAGCGGCCCGCGCCGCTGTACAGCCGGCCCGCCCGCACGATATAGGGTCCGCCGCGGGTGGCGGTGAAGATCAGCCGGGAATTCAGCGATTCGCCATTGTCGTCGTTCGAATCGATCGGCTCGTTCTCGCCGGGCCGCAGCAGCTCCAGATAGGCATCGAAGACGCCGGATTCGAGATCGATCTGCACGGCCTCGCCATCGCCGAGCGTCAGGCGATAATCGTCATAGCGGCGCTGCGACGGCTCGCCCGGCTGCAGCTCTCCTTCCACGGCCTCGCCGATGCGGAGGTCGCGCACGGCCGCGGGCGGCTGGCCCTGCAGCGCTGCGCCGGACGCGGCGACGGCGGCCGGCGAGGCGATCAGCAGGCCCGCGGCAACGATCGACGCCGATCCGCCAAAGCCGGACCTCCCGCAATTTTTCGAGCGCATGGCTTCCTCCCCGCCCCAACGTCCCGCCGAGGCTATCATCGCGCCGCGAATTGTTCCAGCGGGCTGAATGCGACTTGGCGCCACGCTGGCGCAAGATGGTCGCCTCGCGACCACATTTTCGCCGCAAGGCTGGGCGATGGGGCGGGGGATAAGAATGGGGGCATACGCAACCCCGCCGGACCCGAAGACGGGCCGGCGACAGCTTTCGGGAGTGAGAGCCAAGTCATGTTCAAGAAGATCGCAGCGCCCGCCGCTTTGGCCTTCGCGCTCGCCGCTGCGCCGGGCGGGGCGCAGGCGATGGGCCCGGACGCGGCCACCTGCCGCGCCGGCGACCGCCCGGCGGTGCTGGTCACCGTCGAGGGCTTCAACCGCCGCAGCGGCAACGTCCGCGTCGCCATCTACAACAATCCGGGGACCTTCCTCGAGCGCGGCGCCACCCTGCGCAAGATCGACGTGCCGGTGACCCGGGGCGGGCCGATGCGGATCTGCGTCGCGTTGCCGCGCGCCGGCAGCTACGCGGTCGCGGTCCGCCACGACGTCGACGGCAACGGCCGCTCCGGCTGGAACGACGGCGGCGGGTTCTCGCGCAACCCCGACATCAGCCTCGCCAACCTCCGGCCGCGCTACCAGAATGTCGCGGTCAATGTCGGCCAGGGGCCGCTGCCGATCCACGTCGTCCTGAACTACCGCTTCGGCCTCTCGATCCGCCCCGTGAGCGGCTGATCATGGCGTCGGTCGCGCTCCTCTCCAACCCGCGCTCGTTCGGCAATCGCTCCGAGTTGCCGCGGGTGAGGAGCTTCTGCGCGGCGCACAAGGACATCTTCCACTATGAGGTGGAGCATGTCAGCCAGATCGGCCAGGCGCTGAAGCAGATCGCCAAGGTGAGGCCGCGGGTGCTGGTGATCAACGGCGGCGACGGCACCGTACAGGCGGCGCTGACCGAGCTGCACCATGGCGGCCATTTCGGCGCGAGCCCGCCGCCGGTCGCGGTGCTGCCCAACGGCAAGACCAATCTGATCGCCCACGACCTCGGCGCCGCGGGCGACCCGATCGAGGCGCTCGAGCGGGTGCTCGACCTGGTGCGCACCGACCTCGTCCCGCACATCGTCTCGCGCGAGCTGATCGCGCTCACCGACGGCAAGGGCGGCGGCCGGCCGGTGCTCGGCATGTTCCTCGGCGGCGCCGGGCTTGCCGACACCATCCTCTACTGCCGGCACAAAATCTATCCGCTCGGCCTGCCCAACTGGGCGGCGCACGGGCTCACCTTCCTGCTCGGCCTGGTCTCGGTGATCGTCGGGCGGCGCTCGCGGCTGCTGCCGGCGAAATGGGCGCCGATCAAGGTCTCGGTGACCCGCAAGGGCGCGCTGCAGGGGCGCTTCGCCTTCGTCATGGTGACGACGCTGGAGCGGCTGCTGCTCAACAGCTCGCTGAGCGGCGCCGGGCCGCGGCCGGGGGCGATGCAGCTGATCGTGATCGAGCGCAGCCTGGTCTCGATCCTCGGCGCCTTCATCGCCGCGATCCGCGGCCGGCTCGGGCGCGGCCGCATCCGCGGCGTCCACCTCGAGCGCGGCGACGAGATCCGCATCGAGGGACGGCATTCGAGCGTGATCCTCGACGGCGAGATGTTCGAGGCCAATGACGACGAGCCGATCGTGCTGCGGCCGACCGCGCCGGTGCCGTTCCTGCGGCTGGCGGCGTGACGCTTCGGATCATAGCGGCGGCGCCAGCCCGCTATTTCAAAGCCTAACCGACGCCTCGCTCCCCTTCAGCACGCGGATCAACTCGTCGCCAGTCATCTCGCGGCCGGCGAGGCTGCGGCGCAGCGGGCGGAAGGCGGCAAGCTTGCGGCGATGGGACTCCAGCACCTGAGCGTGCGAATTGATGCCGGCGCGGGGGCCAAGGCCAGGGAAATAATCCATTCGCTCGACCAGGAAGCGCGCGATGCTGAGATGCTCGATTTCGTTATTGCCGTCGAAGCCGGGGAAGCGGACGTCCGCCCAGCCGGTCTCGCGCTCGACCTTCGCCTTAGCCTCCGTGGACAGGGCGGCGTGGCCGCTTTCCAGCAAGGTCCACATTTCGAGGATGTCGATCACCTCGGTGACGGTGCCGTCGCTGTCGCCGCCGGCCTCGCGGAACAGGCCGCCATAGCGTCGGCCGAGCGCCCAATAATGGCCGCCGGTCAGCGCCTCCTCGATGAAATCGGGATCGAACCCGGAGTCGATGCCGGACTCGCGGATCAGGTCGCAGAGCATCGCGGCGATCAGCTTTTCGCCGTCGGTGAGTCGCGGCTGGCCGGCACGCTGAAGGCCGTCCTCGACCAATGTGCGGACCGCCTCGGCGCGGGAGGGGGGCGGGTGCTGGCGTCCGCGCCAGCCGTCGATCCGCTCCAGCGTCTCGGGCTCGAGGCGGAGCTCGAAACGCTCCGACTTGGCAATCATTTTGTTGGATATCCGTACATATGTACGTGCTATACGGCAGTAGAGCCGTAAGGTCAAGAGCGAAGTCCGTTTGGGATCAGCTTGCGCTTGCGGGAAGGCAAGGGAGCACAGGTAGCAGCTGTCTTCCGGGGAGGAGAGAATGCAAGTCAGACGGTTTGGGCCGGCGGATCAGGCGGCGGTGGTCAAGGCGCTGGCGGGCGGCGCGACGGTGAACGAGGCGGCGCGGCTCGCCGGCTTCTCGCCGACCACGGTGAGGAAGCATCGCGACAGGGACAGGCTGTTCGGCGAGGCTTGGGCGGCCGCGGTCGAGGAGAGCGGCCGGCCGATGCTGGTGGCTCCGCGCGGCGGACGGCGCTGGCAGGCGCAGCGGGTGCGGCGCAACCATTTCACGCGCGAGCGCAAGGAGGCGTTCCTCGCTCATTTCGCGGCCACGGCCGATGCCACCGCCTCGGCGGAGGCGGCCGGAATCTGCGTGTGGACCGCCTACGACCATCGCCGCCGCGACCCTGCCTTCGCCGCCGGCTGGGAGGAGGCGCTGGAGCATTGCTACGCCCGGCTGGAGGCCGAGGCAGTGGCGCAGCGGATCAAGGCGATGGAGGCCTTGCGGGTGCGGCTCGACAAGGAGATCTTGCCCGCCGACGCCGACGCGGCAGCCGAGTTCGAGCGGGTGCTGAAGCTGCTGCGCGAGCGCGGCCGCCGGCTCGCCGGCACCCAGGGCGGCGGGCAGCTCACCAAATGGAGCTTCGAGGATGCCTTCAAGGCGCTGGAGAAGCGGCTGAAGGTGTTCGGCCTCAGAATCGAGCGCGGCGAGGGGCCGCCGGACGATGACGCCGACTAAGGGATGGGCTTGGGAGCTGATGCAGCTGCTCAACTCGCTGCCGCCGGAAAAGCGGCAGCTGGCGTTGGAGGGCCTGCCGCAGGGCGCGTTCCGTACGATCGCCGAGGCCTGGTGCTGGCAGGCGCATGGCGGCCAGCGCCGGCCCGGAGGTCCGTGGCGGATCTGGCTGAACCTCGCCGGACGCAGCTTCGGCAAGACCCGGGCGGGGGCGGAATGGGTGTGGGCGCGCGTGCGCGAGACGCCGGAGGCGCGGGTCGCCCTGGTCGGCGACACGCTGGGCGAGGTGGCGCGGGTGATGATCAACGGTCCGAGTGGGCTCATCGCCACCGCCGGGACCGGCGAGCGGCCGCTTTGGGTGTCGAGCCGGCGCGTGCTGCGTTTCCCGGGGGGCGCCGAGGCCTACGCCTATTCGGCGGAGCGGCCGGAGAGCCTGCGGGGGCCAGAACACCATTTCGCCTGGTGCGACGAGGCGGCGAAATGGACGAAGGGCGCGCTGGTCTGGGACAATCTGATGCTGGGCCTGAGATGCGGCGAGAGGCCGCAGGTGCTGGTGACGACGACCCCCCGGCCGGTGCCCTTGCTGCGACAGATCCTGAAGCTGGAGCGGCTGGCACGGAGCGGCGGGCGCAGCGACGAAAATCTGCATTTGCCGCAAGACTATCTGGCGGCCGGAAAGGCGGCCTATGGCGGCACGCGGCTCGGCCGGCAGGAACTGGGCGGCGAGCTGCTCGACGATGTCGAGGGAAGCCTGTGGCCTCGCGATACGATCGAGGAGAGCCGGGCGCCGCAGCCGGCGGAAGAGCAGCTCGAGCGGGTCGTCATCGGAGTCGATCCGCCCGCGTCGGCGGCGGGCACGTGCGGGATTTCGGTGTGCGCCCGGGGGCGCGACGGCATGCTCTATGTGCTCGCCGACGCGAGCGAGCCGGGCCTGAGCCCGGCGGGATGGGCCGAGGCCGTGGCCCGCGCGGCGGCGAGATGGCAGGCGGACCGGGTGGTCGCCGAGGCCAATCATGGCGGCGAGATGGTGCGCGCGTTGCTGAAGGCGGCGGCGCCGCACTTGCCGCTGACCTTGGTCAACGCAAGCCGGGGCAAGGTGGCTCGGGCGGAGCCTGTCGCGGCGCTGTTCGAGAACGAAGAAGCGAAGCTTGCCGGCCGCTTCCCGGCGCTGGAGGACGAGCTGGCCGGGCTGGTCACAGGCGGGCGCTACGAGGGGCCGGGGACGAGCCCGGACCGGGCCGACGCGATGGTCTGGGCGATGACCGAGCTGATGCCGGCCGGCCGGACGTGGCCGCGCATCCGGCGGCTGTGAGCGGCCCGCTCATCCCCCTCCCCACGAAACCGCCGGGAGGATATGAGCGCATGATGACCTCGCTGCGCTCCCTCGTCGCCGAAGAGCTTGCCGAGCCGGTCGACCCGCGCGTCGCGGCGATCGCCGGGGCGATCGCGGGGCTTTATCCGGGGGCGGCGCGGGCGGTGCTGTTCTACGGGTCGTGCCTGCGCGAGAAGGTGCTCGACGGGCTGATGCTCGATTTCTACCTGATCGTGTCGGATTATCGCGCGGCTTATGGGCGGGGCTGGTTCGCGTTCGCCAACCGGCTGATCCCGCCCAACGTGTTCCCGTTCGAGCATGACGGGCTGGCGGCCAAATATGCGGTGCTGAGCGAGGCCGATTTCGCGCGGCTGAACGGACCGGAGGCCGGCGACGTCTCGGTCTGGGCGCGATTCGCGCAGCCGTCGCGGCTGGTCTGGGCGCGGGACGAGGCGGCGCGCGAGGCGGCGGTCGCGGCGGTGGCGCGGGCGGCGCCGACTTTGCTCGGCTTCGCGCCGCCGATGGCGGAGGGCGACCTGCTCGACGCCTGGCGGCGCGGCTTCGCGCTCACTTATGCCAGCGAGCTGCGCGCCGAACGGCGGGGGCGTTCGGGCTCGATCGTCGACAGCGATCCGGAGCGCTACCGGCGGTTCGGGGAGGCGGCGCTGCCGCTGGTCGCCGCCGCGCCGAACGCGGCCGCCTGCTGGAGGCGCTTCCGGCGGCGGGGCAAGCTGCTGAGCCTGGTCCGCCTCGCCAAGGCGACGACCACCTATGCCGGCGGGGTCGACTATCTCGCCTGGAAGATCAACCGCCACGCCGGCACGCGGATCGTAGTCAGGCCCTGGCAGCGGCGCTGGCCGATACTGGGCGCGCTGACCTTGCTGCCGCGCCTGCTGCGCCGCGGCGCGATCCGCTGAGTGGGAATGGGGACAGTTACCAGGAGTGGGAAGGGGGACAGTTACTAGTAACTGTCCCCTCTAGGCGGCGAGTGGGAAGGGGGACAGTTACTAGTAACTGTCCCCTCTAGGCGGCGAGTCTAGGCGGCGGCTTCGTTGGCGGCGGCGGGGCGCGAGCCGCCGAGCGCGGCGCCGTCGAGCGCGGCGGCGACCGCGGCGGCGAGCGCGTTGACGGTGAACGGCTTGCGCAGCAGCTCGTGGCCGGAAAGGTCGCCGGCCTCGCCGGCCTCGCCGACATAGCCGGTGACGAACAGCACCCGCAGCTGCGGCCAGCGCCGCTTCACCTCGGCGACGAGCTCGGTGCCGGTCATCTCGGGCATCATCACGTCGGTCAGCACGAGGTCGACCTCGGGCTCGCGGGCCAGCATCTCCAGCGCCTCCTTGCCGCTCGCGCAGGGGTGCGGGCGGTGGCCCAGCTCCTCGAGCGCGGCGACGGTCGAGCGGCTGACCCGGGGATCGTCCTCGACGACCAGGATCGAGGCGCCGCCGGCCGGGCCGCGCAGCGCCGGCTCGGCGCGCCGCACCGCGGCCGGCGGGCGGGCGGCGGCGCGCTCGGCGGCGGCGGCCGAGCGCGGCAGGTAGATGGAGACGGTGGTGCCGTAGCCGAGCTCGGAGACGATCGCGACGTCGCCGCCGGACTGGCGAGCGAAGGCGAAGATCTGGGAGAGGCCGAGGCCGGTGCCCTTGCCGACCGCCTTGGTGGTGAAGAAGGGCTCGAACACCCGGTCGAGATGCTCGGGCGCGATGCCGGCGCCGTTGTCGCGCACGCGGAGGCGGACATAGTCGCCGGCGGGAAGGTCGGCGATCTCGGCCTCCTTGAGCGCGACATTGTCGACGTTGATGTGCAGCTCGCCGCGTCCCTCCATCGCGTCGCGGGCGTTGACCGCGAGGTTCAGGATCGCGTTCTCGAACTGCGTCGGGTCGGCCCAGACGTGCCACGCCGCGTCGGCGAAGCGGGTGTGGACGGTGATCCGCTCGCCGATCGCCCGGTCGATCAGCTCGAGCATGTCCTCGACCAGCTCGGCCGGCGCCACCGCCTCGGGCAGCAGCGGCTCGGCGCGGGCGAAGGCGAGCAGGCGGCGGGTGAGGCCGGCGGCGCGGGTGGCGCCCTCCATGGCATTGTCGAGGTGGAACTCGACCTCGCGGCGCGGGCCGTGCAGCTTGCGGCGCGCAAGATCGAGCCCGCCAACGACCACGGCGAGCATGTTGTTGAAATCGTGGGCGATGCCGCCGGTCAATTGGCCGACGGCCTCCATTTTCTGGACCTGGCGCAGCTTCTCCTCGGCGGCGGCGCGCTCGGCCGCCTCCTCCTTCAAACGGGCATTGGCGTCGGAGAGCTCGCGGGTGCGCTCCTCCACCGCCTCCTCGAGGCCCTGCGCGCGCCAGCCCTCTTCCTCGGCCTCGCGCCGCGCCGCCACCCCTTCGACGAACGCCCGCCAGGCCATGAAGGCGAGGCCGACGGCGCCGAGCCCGACCAGCACGGCGACCCAGCCGAGCCAGTCGGTGTAGAGGTCGGCGCGGGCGACGACGCCCTGGGTCTCCTCCATCCGGCGCACCAGATTGGCGCGCTCGGCGCCGGCGATGCCCTCGAGCGTGCGCCGCAGCTCGGGCAGCGTGCGCGAGGAGGCGGCCTGGTAGAGGAAGTTGAGGCCGTCCTCGCCCTGGCTGCGGCCGGCGGCGCGGGCGGCGGGGACCAGCTCGGCATTGCGGCGGGCGAACAGGGCGCGCAGCCGCTCGACGCGGCGGCGCTGGGTGGGATCGTCGCGGACCATGCGGGCCAGCTCGCCGATCTGGAAGGCGGCGCCGCGCCATTCGTTATAATATTCGGTGCCGGTCCGGCGCTGCTCGTCGAGCGCGTAGCGGCCGAGCGCGGCCTCGGAGCGGCCGATCGCGGCGTCGATGGTGCGGGTGAGGAACATCACCTCGTAGGTCCGCCGCTCCCAGCCCAGGGCCTCGTCGCGGGCGCGGTTGGAGAGGGTGATCAGCACGATGAGCGCGATCAGGGCGAGCGTCGCGGCGAGCGCGCCCGCGCTCACCCACAACGCACGCCAGGACGGCGCGCCGTTCTCCTCCGCCGCCGCGGCCACTGCCTCCTCCGCCATGCCGCAAGATTACGGCATCGGGCGAGGCGTTGGAATGGCGCGGCGGGCCGTCTGGCCCCCCAAGTCATTCGGTTCGCCGCAGGTTAACGATGATCCCGGCGCGGCTCGTCATCCGGCGAACGCTGGAATCTCAGTGTTTTTGCTGAATCCGGGGAAGGAAAGGCGCTTCGCACACCCACCCCTGGCCCCTCCCTTTCAGGGAGGGGATCCTAGATCACCGCGACGGCCTTGCCGGCGCGCTCGAACATGGCGAGGATTTCGCCGACCTCCCCGTCCGAATGCTCGGCGCAGAGTGAGCAGCGCAGCAGGGTCATTCCGGCCGGGGTGGCCGGCGGGCGGGCGAGGTTGACGTAGAGGCCTTCGGCGAGGAGAGCCTCCCACATCGCGGCGCCCTTTTCGAGATCGGGCATGATCACCGCGATGATCGCCGATTGCGGCTCCTCGGTGCCGAGGCGAAAGCCCAGGGCCTTGAGGCCGGCGTGGAGCCGCTGCGAATTCTCCCAGAGGTGGGCGCGCTTGTTGTTGCCGTGCATCAGCTTGCGGATCGAGGCCGCGGCGGTGGCGACGACGCTCGGCGGCAGCGAGGCGGTGAACACATAGGGGCGGCAGACGAGCCGCAATATCTCGAACTTGGGATGGTTGGAGACGCAGAAGCCGCCGACGGTGCCGACGCTCTTGGAGAAGGTGCCGATGATGAAGTCGACCTCGTCGATCACGCCCTGCGCCTCGGCGACGCCGCGGCCGTTGGCGCCGATGAAGCCCATCGAATGGGCCTCGTCGACCAGCACCATCGCGCCCGCGGCCTTCGACACCGCGACCATCTCCTTCAGCGGCGCGACGTCGCCGAGCATCGAATAGACGCCCTCGAGCACGACCAGCTTGCCGGCCCCCTCGGGGATGCGGGCGAGGCGCTTCTCCAGCGCCGAGACGTCGTTGTGGCGGAACGGGACGATCTGGGCGTCGCCCATCGCGCAGCCGTCGTAGATCGAGGCGTGGCTGTCGATGTCGAGGACGACATAATCCTCCTTGCCGGCGATCGTCGAGATGATGCCGAGATTGGCCTGGTAGCCGGTCGAGAAGACCATGGCATGGTCCATGGCGTAGAAATCGCGCAGCGCCGCCTCGACCGCCTTGTGGCCGGCATAGGTGCCGTTCAAGACGCGGCTGCCGGTGGTGCCCGAGCCGAACTCGTCGAGCGCCTGCTTGCCGGCGGCGATGACGTCGGCATCGAAGGTCATGCCCATGTAATTGTAGGTGCCGAGCAGGATCGTCTCTTTGCCGTTGCAGATCGCGCGGGTGGGGGAGAGCACCTTCTCCATGACCAGGCTGAAGGGGTCCTTGACGCCGGTGTCGAGCAGGGCCTGGCGCTGGGCGATCAGCGGGTCGAACTTGCTGAAGAGGTCGCCCCCCTCCCCTCGATGGGGAGGGGTCGGGGGTGGGGTGGACGTGGCGGCGGGCTCGGCGGGGGAGGGGAGTCCACCCCCACCCATGGGCAGGTCCGGATCGCCCCGCGATCCGGAGCCGTGCCCGGGGGGCACGGCGACCTGCCCATCTCCCCCATCGAGGGGGAGGGCTTTCAGGGGCACATCCCGCCCTTCCGTCATCCGTCGGTCCTCAGGCTCTCGATCGCGTCGACCAGCTGGCCGACGGTCTCGATTTCGGCCTGCATGTTCATCGTGATCAGGATGTCGAACTCGTCCTCGACGCCCGCGACGAAATCCATCACCACCAGCGAATCCCATTCGAGGTCGGCGGCGAAGGTGGTGGTCTCCGCAAGGCCGACGCCCTTCTTGTTGAACGGCGCGATCAGCTTGGCGACCTTGTCCCAGGTCTCGTCACGGTCGGTCATCTTTCGCCCTTTAGGTTCGCCGGCCCCTGCTGCCAAGCGAATGAGGCAAGAAAGCGACCGCGCCGGGGCGGGTCACATCACGAAGAAGTCGCTCGCGACGAGCGCCGGCGCGCCCTGCAGCGTCGCGAACTGCACCGCCGCGCCGGCGCCGTTGCCGTCGGCGTCGAAGAAGAGCGCGCCCGTCGCGCCGTTGTAGACGATGCGGTCGTCGGCATCGCCGGCCGCCGCCCCGGTCGCGAACGCACTGGCGCCGAGCGTGCCGACGGCGAGCCCGGTGAACACGGCGTCGTCGAGCTGGAACTTGTCGCTGCCGGTGGCGAAGTCGAGGATGAGGTCGACATTGCCGCTGCCGAGCGCGGTGGTGAAGCCGAACGTGTCCGCGCCGCCCCGGCCCTGGAGGATGTCGTTGCCGCCCCTGCCGTCCATGGCGTTGGTCCCGGCATTGCCGATCATGTAATTGGCGAGGCTGTTGCCGGTGAGGTGGATCGCAGTGGTGGCGTTCCAGTCGAGCGTAGAGACGTTCTCGACCTCGAGCGCGTCGTTGAGCACGAAGCTCGCCGAGGTGTAGATCGAGTCCGCGCCCTCGCCCGCATTCTCGTAGACGATCTCGGCCGAATTATCGACGATGTAGATGTCGTCGCCGCCCTTGCCGACGAGGATGTCGGCGTCGCCCTTGCCGTCGATGACGTTCGCCCCGGCATTGCCGATGATGTAGTTGACCAGGCTGTTGCCGGTGAGGTTGAGCGCGGCGGTCGAGCCCCAGTCGAGCGTCGAGAGGTTCTCGACCTCCGAGGCTTCGGCGAGCGTGAAGCTCACCGAGGTGTAGGCGGCGTCGATGCCCTGGCCCACCGCCTCGACGAGCGCGTCGAGCGCGTCCTCGACGATATAGGTGTCGTTGCCGAGCCCGCCGAACAAGGCGTCGGCCCCGGCGCCGCCGACGATGGTGTCGTCGCCAGCCTTGCCCTCGATGATGTCGGCCCCGCCATTGCCGCGCAGCACGTTCGCTCCGGCATTGCCGATGATGTAGTTGGCGAGATTGTTGCCGGTGAGCGCCAGCGCGGCGGTCGAATTCCAGTCGAGCGTCGAGAGGTTCTCCACCTCGAGCGTGTCGTTGAGCGCGAAGCTCGCCGAGGTGTAGATCGAATCCGCGCCCTCGCCGGCATTCTCGTAGACGACGTCGCCGGCATGATCGACGATGTAGATGTCGTTGCCCTGCCGGCCCTGCAGGATGTCCGCCGCGGCCTTGCCATCGAGGATGTTCGCGCCTGCATTGCCGATCAGCCAGTTGGCGATCGCGTTGCCGGTGAAGTTGAGCGACGCCGTGCCGTTCCAGTCCAGCGTGGAAAGATATTCGACCTCCGAGCCGTCGTTGAGCACGTAGCTCACCGACGAATAGACCGCGTCGGTGCCGCCCCCGGCCGCCTCGATCGCCACGTCGCCCGCATTGTCGACGATGAAGAGGTCGTTGCCGGCGCCGCCGTCCATCGCGTCCGCGCCGGCGCCGCCATCGAGCTGGTCGCTGCTGCTGCCGCCGAACAGTTCGTCGTTCCCAGCGCCCGCGGAGAGGATGTCGGCGCCGGCGCCGCCGTCGAGCCAGTCGTCCCCGGCGCCGGTCATGATGGTGTCGTTGCCGGCATAGCCGTAAACGTTCCCGCCCACCGTCCCGAGGCGCGAATTGAGCAGATCGTCGCCGATATAGAGGCGCACGTCGCCGAGGATCTGGCCGTGATTGACGATCGAGATCGATTTCGTGTCGTCGGCGACCGGCGTGTCGAGCGGGAAGGGCACCAGGCTGTGGACGAGCCCGACGATCGAGCCGGCGTCGATCGTCACCGACACGCGCGGATCGACCCTGATCTGGCCCGCCGACAGGTCCGAATCCTCGATCAGGATCGATCCCCCGTTGGAGTTGAACAGGATCACCTGCGCGACGGTGTCGACGTTGCGCACGGTCAGCGCCGACGAGGATGGCGTCGACACGAACACCCACAGGGACTCGAAATTCACGACATTCGCCGCGTTGAAGACGTCGCCGCCGCGCAGCTGGAGGTTCAGCACGTCGTTGCCGGCACCGCCGTCGAGCAGCGTGCCGAAGGATTGCTGGAGGTCCTGCTCGAACTGGCTGCGGAAGAAGGTGATCGTGTCGTCGCCGGCGCCCAGATCGATCGCGCCCGAAACCAAGGTGTCGTTGCCGATATTGACGGTGTCTCCGATTGCGGAGCCGGTCAGCGAGCCGATCGCGGAGCGGTCGTAAATGCCGAGGTTGGCGAACCCGCTGTCGGCCAGGATCGAGACGGCCGCATCGGGCGTGTCGAAGAAGCGCAGCACGCTGAAGAAACGGCCTTCGGCGCGATAGTCGACCAGGATCGTGTCGAGGTCCGAGAAGCTCTCGATGAAGCCGTTGCTGCGAAGCTCCAGGATCTCGATATTGGTCACGAACACGGCGGGGCCGTCGACATTGCCGTCCGCCTCGAAGATGACGAAGCGGTCGACGCCCTCGCCGCCATCGACTTTGTGGAGTAGCGAGATGCTGGAGGACGGGCGCAGGAAGAAGCTGTCGTCGCCCTCGCCGAGCTCGACGATCGTGGACAGATCGTTGGTGGTGAGGCGGGTCACGTAGGTGTCGTTGCCGCCGGCCAGCGCGACGCGGCCGCGGATCAGGCCGGCATTCTCGACCCGGTCGGCACCGCTCGTGCCGGCTATGACCAGCGCGTCGAAGCTGCTGTCGGACGCCCGGATGACGCCGCCGGCCTCGTTGACGATGACGGCGTCCTCGCCCTCGATCGAAATGGCGGCGATCGCCGCGTTCGAGGTGATGACCCGGCCGCTCTCGCTGTTGACGAAGCGCACCCGGTCTCCCGTGATCCGCACCGCCGGCGCGTCGGTGATCGTCGCATTGTTCGTATAGACGCTGTCATCCTGCGAAACGACGACCGGCATGTCAGAACTCCTACTCCGCGAACCAGTCCGAAGCTTTACGATGCGCTTGCAATTACACAAGAAATATATGGCCGTGCGGCCGCGACGTTCAGATCACCGTAAAATCGCCCGCTGTGAGGGCCGGCGCGCCCTGCAGCGTCGCGAACAGCACCGCCGCGCCAGCGCCATTGCCGTCGGCGTCGAAGAAGAGCTGGCCGGTCCCGCTGTTGTAGACGATGCGGTCGTCGGCATCGGCCGCGGCCGTCCCGGTCACGAACGCATTGGCGCCGAGCGCGCCGGGGGCGAGCCCGGTGAACACAGCATCGTCGAGCAGGATCTTGTCGCTGCCCGAGGTCATGTCGTCGAGATGATCGACGTTGCCGGCGCCGAGCGCGCTGGCGAACACGAACGAGTCCGCGCCGCTTTTGCCGACCAGGATGTCGTTGCCGCCCTTGCCCTCGAGCCGGTTGGCGCCGGCATTGCCGATCATGTAGTTGCCGAGCGCGTTGCCGGCGAGGTCGATCGCCGCCGTGCCGGCCCAGTCGAGGGTCGAGAGGTTCTCCACCTCCAGCGTGTCGTTGAGCGCGAAGCTCACCGAGGTGTAGATCGAATCCGCCCCCTCGCCGGCATTTTCGTAGACGATGTCGCCGGCGTTATCGACCATGTAGACGTCGTTGCCGCCCCTGCCGACCAGGATGTCGGCGCCGCCGCCGCCGTTCAGCAGGTTCGTCCCGGCATTGCCGATCAGGTAATTGGCGACCGCGTTGCCGGTGAGGTCGATCGCGGCGGTCCCGTTCCAGTCGAGCGTCGACAGCGTTTCGACCTCGCTGCCGGCGGCGAGAATGTAGCTCACCGAGGTGTAGACCGCATCGGCGCCGCCGCCCGCCGCCTCGACCGCCGTGTCGCCGGCATTGTCGACGAGGTAGACGTCGTTGCCGCCGCCGCCCTGCATGCTGTCCGCGCCGGCGCCGCCGTTGAGGATGTCGGCGCCCGCGGCGGCGAGGATGACGTTGCTCCCGGCATTGCCGGTCAGCGTCTGGCCGGACGATGAAATGCCGGTGAGGTTCTCGAAGGTGTCGCCGAGGGCGTAGCCGGCGAGGCTGGTGCGGACCTCGTCGGTGCCCTCACCGGCCAGCTCGTTGACGACGTCGCCGCCATTGTCGACGACATAGACGTCGTTGCCGGCGCCGCCGGTCATCGCATCGGCGCCGGCGCCGCCGTCGATCACGTTGTTGAGCGCGTTGCCGGTGAAGACCTGGTCGGCAGCGCCGAGGCCAGTGAGATTCTCGATGTTCGTGCCGGCGAGCGAATAGCTGGCAAGCGAGGTGCGGACCTCGTCCATGTGCCCGAAGACGCCGCCATTTTCGGTGACGACGTCACCCGCATCGTCGACATAATAAATGTCGTTGCCACCGAAGCCGATCATCGTGTCGGCGCCGGCGCGGCCGTCGAGGATGTTGGTGCCGCCGGAGCCCGCGACCAGGCGGTTGTTGAACGCATTGCCGGTAAGGTCGGTCTCGCCGACCAAAGCGATCAGCTCCTCGACCTCCTGGCCCTCGCCCAGCGCGAAGCTGGCGGTCGTCTGGATCTTGTCGTAGCCGCCGCCGACATCCTCGAAGACCTGATCGTCGCTCCTGTCGACCTTATAGGTATCGTCGCCGCCCCTGCCGACCATGATGTCGGCGCCGCCCTTGCCGTCGATGATGTTCGCGCCGGCATTGCCGATGATGTAATTGCCGTACTGGTTGCCGGTGAGGTTGATCGCGGCGGTGCCGTTCCAGTCGAGCGCGGACAGGGTCTCGATCTCCCACTGGTCGAGCAGGATGAAGCTGCCGGCGCTGTAGACCGCGTCGCTGCCGCCGCCGACCGCTTCGATCGGTTTGTCGAGCGGATTGTCGACGATGAAGGTGTCGTTGCCGCTCCCTCCGGTCATTTCGTCGCCGGAATTGCCGGTGCCGCCATCGAGCACGTCGTTGCCCGCGTCGCCGAACAGGCGGTCGTTGCCGCCGCCCCCGATCAGCACGTCGTCGCCGCCGCGGCCGGAAAGGGTGTCGGCGTCCGGACCGCCGACGATCGTGTCCGGCCCCTCCGTAACGCGGACGACGCGAAAGATGTTGGTGGTGGACCCCGCACCGTCGGCCAGCAGCAGCGCATCGCCCGTCGGGCTGTCGGCCGGGGCGACGAACTCCACCCTGTCGAACATGGTGGACAGCCATTTGGTGACGAAGAAGGCGTTGGCCGGGTCGGTCACGTCATAGACCAGCAGCCCGTTGGAATTGGCCATGGGCACGAACGCGTAGAGCCGGTCGCCCATCGCGCCGACCACGACATCGCTCGGCGCCGGGCCGGTGCTGTCGGAAAGCCCGCCATGGCCGAGCGCCTCGAACTCGCCGCCGGTCTCGCGCACCTTGGTGATCGAGCCGTCGGCTTCCTGGCGGAAGATCGAGATGCCGCGGCCGCCGAGGCCGTAGATCTGGTCGAGGTCGCCGTCGCCATCGAGGTCGCCCAATCCGGTCAGCACCTGGAGCCGGCCGAGCTGGGCGTTGCTTTGCAGCGCCGCGGCGTTGGGATAGGCGGTGGGGTCGAGCGTCATGGTCGAGAGCCGCGCCGAATCGGCGAGGCCGCCGGCGCGCATCGCGCCCTCGTTGGCGGTGATGAAATAGGTGACGTCGGCCACCTCGAAGCTGGTGATGCCGTCGGGCTGGAGCAGGCTGACCACGTCGGCATTGATGCGGCCGCCGCCCTGGTCGTTGCCGTCGAACGAATTGCCGGCGAGATTGTGGTCGACGCCGCCGAGCGGCTGGATCGCGAGCGGCTGGGTCGCCGCCGGATTGGTGAGATCGATCACCGCGACGCCGTTCACCTCCTGCAGGGTGACGTAGGCGCGGGTGCCGTCTGCCGAGACGGTGATCCATTCGGGCTCGATGTCGTTGCCCGCATCCTGCAGCGGAAAGACGGCGAGGCCGCGCTGCTGAAGCGTATATTCCTCGCCGGTGAGCGTGCCGAAGCCGATCGTGTTCTGCACGTTCGCGGCCGCGGCGCCGCCCGACAGGTCGATGATCGAGACCGAGCCCGCCGGATTGTTGGCGGCGCTGAGGGCCTCGCCCTCATTGGCGACCAGCAGCTTGGTGCCGTCGGGCGTGAACGCCATGCCGCCGGGGCCGACGCCGACCTGGACCAGCGTCTGGAGGGTGCGGGTCGCCGTGTCGTAGAGCGCGACATAGCCGGCCTGGTCCTTCGACACATTCTCGTAGGAGACCGCGATGATGCCGTCCTGGACGCTGACCGAGCGGACCTCGCCATAAGCGGTCAGCGGCGAGACGTTGATGCTCTGCAGCAGCGTCGACGTGCCGTCGGCGTTGAGCTGCGCGATCTGAACCAGATCCGACACCGGCTCGACGCCGTAGATCCGGTGGTCGAGGGGATCGTAGTCGAGCTCCCTCCCGATCCCCGCGAGGCCGATGCGGATCAGCACCACGTCCTCGGTCGCGACCGGCGTCGTCGCCGAGCCCTGGAGCGAGGGCTCGGCGTCGTAGACGGTGACGCCGCCGATCTCGGGGCTGGTGATGTCGTCGCTCTGGATGATTCCGGTCGCGGTCGCGGCACCGCCGACCACCATCGCGCCGCCGAGGCTGTTGACCGCGCCGGTGATGGTGAGGCTGAAGTCCTCGCTGGGCTCGAGCGTGGTGTCGCCGCTGACGTCGATCGAGAAGCTGGCGCTCGCCGATCCGGCCGGGATCGTCACCGCGAAGCCGGTCGGCAGCGTCCCGCCGAAATCGGCCGCATCGGTGTCGCCGGGCGCGAACGTGCCCGTCACCATCAGGTCGCCCTGGTTGTTGCCGCCGGTGCGGGTGACGGTGAAGGTGAGCGCGGTGGTGCCCGCATCGCCCTCGGCGCGGGCGACCGTCAGCGAATTGGCGGCGAAGCCTACCGTCTGCGGCGGCGGTGCGCCGCCGGTCACGAAGCCGTCGGTCGAGAAAGGCACGTCCGGGAAAAGGCCGTCATGGTCGTAGCCTTCGCCGGGGGCGTGGTAGATGACCCAGTTGGCGCCGTCGTTGATGAAGTGGAGATAGTCTTCGAACGAGCCCTCGGCGCTGCGCGTGCCGTTATAGGCGGCGATGTCGACGCCGTTCGGGGTCGCGGCGAATTCGATCGCCGTCTGGCCCCTGACCAGGCCGGTGCCGTTGAGCGTCGTGCCGGCGCCCTGGAAGTTGGTCGTCGCCAGCGCGGCGAGGAAGGCGGTCGGATTCAGGCTCGTGCCGACATAGGCCATGACCGTCTCGAAATGGTCCTGGAGGTTGGAGGTGCCGGTGACCGTGCCGAGATTGCTGGTGGGGGTGGCGTGGATGTCGCTGATCGTCACGATCGTGCCGGCGGAGATCGCTGCGCTCGCGGTCCAGCTGATCTCGCCGTCGCTGGCGCTCATGTTGAACGCGGTTCCGTTCCAGCTGCGGTCGGTGAAGAAGATCACCGTGCCGGCGGGGATGTCCTCGAGCAGGACGAAGGCGAGGTCGTCGTTGCTGTTGGTGTTGATGCCGGTGAACGCGATCGAGCCGGGGCCGAGAGGCATGAGTTAAATCCTCGTTGCAGATCGCCCAGGTCAGCCGGCCGGGAGCGGTGACACGACTAATCGACCAGAATCATTGCGTTTTCAAGCCAGACAGCGGCCGCCGGGCCGGCGATGCTCAGACCACCGCGAAATCGCTCGAAGCAAGCGCGGGCGCGCCCTGCAGGGTGGCGAAGTGGATCGCGGCGCCGGCGCCGCTGCCGTCGGCGTCGAAGAAGAGCTGGCCGGTGGCGCTGTTGTAAAGGATGCGGTCGTCGGCGTCGGCCGCCGCGCTTCCAATCACGAATGCGTTCGGGTTGAGGATTCCGGTCGCGAGGCCCGTGAACACCACGTCGTCGAGCTGGAACTTGTCGCTGCCGGTGGCGAAGCCGAGGATGAGGTCGACATTGCCGCTGCCGAGCGCGGTAGTGAAGGCGAGCGTGTCGGCGCCGGCCTTGGCCTCGAGGATGTCGTTGCCGGCCCTGCCGTCCATGATATTCGCGCCGGCATTGCCGATCAGCCAGTTGGCGAGGCTGTTGCCGGTGAGGTGGATCGCCGTCGTGGCGTTCCAGTCGAGCGTCGAGAGATTCTCGACCTCGAGCTGGTCGTTGAGCGCGAAGCTCCCCGAGGTGTAGATCGAGTCCGCGCCCTCGCCGGCATTCTCGTAGACGATGTCGCTGGAATCATCGACGATGTAGACGTCGTTGCCGCCCTTGCCGACCAGGATGTCGACGCCGGTATTGCCGTCGAGGACGTTCACCCCGGCATTGCCGATCATATAGTTGTTGACGCCGTTGCCGGTGAGGTTGAGCGCCGCCGTGCTGTTCCAGTCCAGCGTCGAAAGCGTCTCGACATAGGTCGAGGCATCGAGCGCGTAGCTGACCGACGTGTAGACGGCGTCCCTGCCTTCGAGAAACACCTCGATCGCCTTGTCGCCCGCATTGTCGACGATGAAGATGTCGTCGCCGGCGCCGCCGTGCATCGTGTCCGCGCCGGCGCCCCCGTTGATGACGTCGGCGCCCGCGCCGGCGAGGATGACGTTGCTCGCGGCATTGCCGGTCAGCGTCTGGCCGGACGATGAAATGCCCGTGAGGTTCTCGAGCGTGCTGCCGAGGACATAGCTGGCGAGGCTGGTGCGGACCTCGTCGGTGCCTTCTCCGGCCAGCTCGCTGACCACGTCGCCGCCATTGTCGACGACATAGACGTCGTCGCCGAGGCCGCCCGCCATGGTGTCGGCGCCGAGGCCGCCGTCGATGATGTTGCGGACGGCGCTGCCGGTGAAGCTCTGGCCGAGACTGCCGAGCCCGGTCAGGTTCTCGATCTTGGTGCCGGCGAGCGAATAGCTGGCGAGCCAGGTCCGCACCTCGTCGGGGTCGGCATGATTGCTGGTCTCGACGACGACGTCTCCGACATTGTCGACATAATAGATGTCGCTGCTGTCGAATGAGGCGTTGGGTCCCTCCGCGCCGATCATGACGTCGGCGCCGGCGCCGCCGTCGATGATGTTGGTGCCCGCCCACATGCCGACGATCCGGTTGTTGAACGAATTGCCGGTGAGGTTGGTGTTGCCGCTGGTGGTGACCAGCTCCTCGACCTCCGAGCCTTCGGCGAGCGTGAAGCTCACATTCGTCACGACCCGGTCGTAGCCGTCGCCCGTCTCCTCGAACACCCGGTCGCCGGCATTGTCGACATGATAGGTGTCGTCGCCGCCCTTGCCGACCAGGATATCGGCGCCCCCCATCCCGTCGAGGAGGTTGGCGCCGGCATTGCCGATCATGTAGTTGGCGAGGCCGTTGCCCCAGAAGCTGAGCGCGGTCGTCGCGGTCCAGTCGTAGGCCGACAGCGATTCGACCTCCGACAGATCGTCGAGCCGGTAGTCGCCCATCGAATAGATGGTGTCGTAACCCTCGCCCGCCGCCTCGACCACCCGGTCGAACGTCTCGTCGGGATAGTGGGCGGTATCGTCGACGATATAGCGATCGTTTCCGGCGCCGCCGCGCATGTCGTCCGTGCCGGTGCCGCCGTCGAGCACGTCGTTGCCCTCGAAGCCGAACATCAGGTCGTTGCCGGCAAGGCCGAGCAGCAGGTCGGCCTCGGGAGTGCCGTTCACCCTGTCATTGCCCGACGTCCCGGTAACCGTCGCCAACTTCAAACCTCTCCGCCTTTCGGCTCAGATCACTGCAAAGTCGCTCGCGCTGAGCGCCGGCGCGCCCTGCAGGGTCGCGAACTGGATCGCGGCGCCGGCGCCATTGCCATCGGCGTCGAAGAAGAGCGCGCCGGTGGCGCTGTTATAGACGATGCGGTCGTCGGCGTCACCGGCCGCGCTGCCGGTCACGAACGCATTGGCGTTGAGCGCGCCGAGGCCGAGGCCGGTGAACACCGCGTCGTCGAGATGGATCCTGTCGCTGCCGGTGGCGAAGCCCAAGATGAGGTCGACATTGCCGCCGCCGAGCGCGGTGGTGAAGGCGAGCGTGTCGGCGCCGGTGCGGGCCTCGAGGATGTCGTTGCCGCCCTTGCCGTCGATCACGTTCGCCCCGGCATTGCCGATCAGCCAGTTGGCGAGGCTGTTGCCGGTGAGGTCGATCGCGGTGACGGCGTTCCAGTCGAGCGTCGAGAGGTTCTCGACCTCGAGCTGGTCGTTCAAGGCGAAGCTCGCCGAGGTGTAGATCGAGTCCGCGCCCTCGCCGACATTCTCGTAGACGATCTCGCCGCTGTTATCGACGATGTAGATGTCGTTGCCCTGGCGGCCGGCGAGGATGTCGGCGCCGCCCTTGCCGTCCAGGATGTTCACCCCGGCATTGCCGATCATGTAGTTGACCAGGTTGTTGCCGGTGAGGTTGAGCGAGGCGGTCGAGTTCCAGTCGAGCGTCGAGAGGGTCTCGACCTCGGACCCCTCGGCCAGCGTGTAGCTGAGCGAGGCATAGACGGCGTCGAGCCCTTCGCCGCCATTCTCGATGATCGCGTCGAGCGCGTCCTCGACGATGTAGACGTCGTTGCCGAGCCCGCCGAACAGGGCGTCCGCGCCGCTGCCGCCGATGATCGTGTCGTCGCCCGCCTTGGCCTCGATGATGTCGTTGCCGCCATTGCCGCGCAGCACGTTCGCGCCGGCATTGCCGATCATGTAGTTGGCGAGGTTGTTGCCGGTGAGCGCCAGCGCGGCGGTCGAGTTCCAGTCGAGGGTCGAGAGATTCTCCGCCTCGAGCGCGTCGTTGAGCGCGAAGCTCACCGAGGTGTAGATCGAATCCGCCCCCTCGCCGGCATTCTCGTAGACGATGTCGCCGGCGTCATCGACGATATAGATGTCGTTGCCCTGCCGGCCGACGAGGATGTCGGCGCCGCCCTTGCCGTCGAGGATGTTCACTCCGGCATTGCCGATCATGTAGTTGGCGAGCGCGTTGCCGGTGAGGTTGAGCGCGGCGGTCGAGTTCCAGTCGAGCGTCGAGAGGTTCTCGACCTCCGAGACGTTGTTGAGGGCGTAGCTCACCGACGAATAGATCGCGTCGGCGCCGCCCCCGGGCGCTTCGATGACCACGTCTCCCGCATTGTCGACGATATAGAGGTCGTTGCCGGCGCCGCCCTGCATCGCGTCCGCGCCGCCGCCGCCGTTGAGGACGTCGTCGCCGGCAAAGCCGCGGATGTCGTCATTGCCGGCGGTGCCGGCGAGGCTGTCGGCCTGGTCGGTGCCGACGATCGCGACCGGGCCCGGCGTGAACTCGAGGTTGACCGCGTTGAGCGCCGTCGCGCTGACATTTTCCAGCGTGCCCAGCAAGGCGAAGGAATCGCCGCCGCCGTCCTGGTCGATCAGGATCACCGCGTCGGCGCCGTGCTGGCCGAGCAGCAGAAAGCCGGTCTGGAACGGATTGGTGTTCGGATCCCAGGCGGGGGCATAGCTGTCGAGGAAAAGCCTCATCTGGATCATGTCGCCGCCGCTGCCGGCCGTGAAATCGAGAACGTTGAACGAGGTGATCGGCCCGAAAGAATTGCCAAGAGCGAGAATGTCCACATGGGCCGCGCTGGTGCCGAGCGTGATCTCGTAGCTCGCCGCGCGAACGTCGATCAGGATGAAATCGGCGCCGTCGCCGGCATTGATCGTCACCGCGCCGCCGCGATAGGCGGTGATCCAATCGTCGCCGTCGCCGCCGACCAGCGTGACCTGGTCGCTGCTGCCGATCCGCCCGAAATAGATCAGGGTGTCGCGGTCAGCGCCGCCGTCGAGGAGCAGGGTCCAGTCGCCCGGAGCGATCTGGCGGTCGACGGTGATGACATCCATGCCGGCCTGGCCGAACAATTGATCGCTGCCGCCGAGCGGATCGAGCAGCCGGTCGTTGCCGGCGCCGCCGAAGAGCTGATCGTTGCCGAACGCGCCGTTGAGCACGTCGTTGCCCTCGCCCCCCTCGAGCCGGTCGTTGCCCGAGGCGCCGTGGAGGGTGTCGTCGCCGTCGAGGCCGGTGATCAGATCGTTGCCGCTGGTGCCGGTCAGGATCTCGTCGGCCGAGGTGCCCGTGATCGTCTGCCCGGCGGCCGCCGAGCCGTTGGCCGCCCAGCCGCCCAGATTGCGCGGCGTGAGGCTGGCGGCGGCGACGTTCTGCAGCACGACGAGATCGGCGAAACCGTAGCCGTTGCCGGCGCCGTCCCGGTCGATCCGGACGACCGCGTCGGCGCCGCGTTGCACCAGCGCGAGGTGGCCGGAGGCGAACGGGTTGGCGACCCGGTCCCAGCCCTCGAGCATGATCGAAAGATATCGATCGAGCCCGAGCGCGTCGGCACCGTCGCCGACGCCGAAGTCGCTGACCGTGACCGCCCCGACTTGCGAGTCCGGGAAGTCGTAGGCGTGCAGCGCCAGCAGGTCCGAGCCCGCCCCCAGGCTGACCGTGTAGTGCGTGCCGAGCGCGACCAGCTCGAGATAGTCGCCGCCGGCGCCGGCGTCGATCGCGAGGTCGCCGCCGCCGGTGACGATGAAGACATCGTCGCCGTCGCCGCCGTCCAGCGCGGCCGAATCGCCGGTCCCATAGGCGTGGTAGTTGATAAGGTCGTCGCCGATGCCGCCGTCCATCACCGCCTCGGCGTCGTCGTCGGAAAGAGCGCCGGTATAGAAGAGCATGTCGTCGCCGTCGCCGCCGAGCATCTCGTCATCGCCGCCCGCGGTCTCGATCAGCTCGTCATTGCCGAGCCCGCCCTCGAGCAGATCGTCGCCCAGGCCGCCGATGAGGACGTCGTGCCCGCCTTCGCCGCGCAGCCAGTCGTCGCCCGCCTCGCCGTCCAGATAATCGTTGTCCTCGCCGGTCGAGATCTCGTCGTGGCCGCCGCCGCCGCGGATATCGTCCTGGCTCGCCTCCATGTGGATTACGTCGTCCGCGCTCCCGGCGAGCAGCTGAATCCGCTCGACTCCGTCGAAATGGACGATGCGGTCGCCGGATTCGGTGGCGATCGAGCCGGTGAAGCCGTCGGTGCCGGGGCTGGCGCCGGCAAGGGTCGCGGACAGCGGCGAGACGGCGTCGCGATAGTCGACGAACAAGGTGTCGGTGCCGGAGCCGCCATGGGCGACGTCGCTGCCCGTGCCCGAGACGAGCAGCGAATCGTCATCGGCGCCGCCGTCGAGGACATCGTCGCCGGCGCGGCCGTCGAGCGTGTCATCGCCGCCGAGGCCGTTGATCTCGTCCGCCTCCGAGGTGCCGATCAGCGTGTCGCCGCCCGCGGTGCCCTCGATCGGGCCGACGCCGGAATAGAGCCGCGCCTTGACGCCGCCGTCGGGATCGCCCCCGATCCCGCTCCCGTCGCGCCAGGCAATGACGAAATCGCCCGATTCGAGCACCGCGACCCGGGCGGTATCCTGATCGAAGGTCGTCACCTCGTTGACGACCATCTCCTCGCCGACGCGCGCGCCGGTCCCGTCGAACACCTGGGTATGGACGTTGGAATCGTTGGTCCCGGGCCCGTCATAGCTCGTCCAGGTCGCGACGAAGCCCCCCCAGGGCAAAGCGTCGATCCCGGTCGAATTCACCCGCGCGACGGGTGCGCTGATCTGGAACGGATCGCCGACCGTGTTGCCGTCGGCATCGAAGACCTGCCCGCTGAAATTGCCGATCCCGACGAAGCCGCCACCCGAGAGATTGTCGGCCCAGGTGACGACGAAGCCGCCGTCGGCGAGCGCGGTGACATGCGAGTCGGTCGTCCGCTCCCAGGGAGGCAGGATCCGAGTCGAAAGGAGGCGGGCGCCCGAGCCGCTGAACATCTGGATCCCGACGCCGGCGCCGTCCAGCCAGGTGATCACGAAATCGCCGGATTCGAGCACCGCCACTTCGGAATATTCCTGCGGGCCCGCGGGCGAGGGCGGGACGAGGATCTCGCCGCCCACCTTGGCGCCCGCGGCGTCGAAAATCTGCGCCCGCACATCGCCATCGACAGGAAAGCCGGGATAATCGGTCCAGGTGACCACGAAGCCGCCCGACGCGAAGCTCGCGACCGAGGCGAGGAGCTGCTCGCCGGGGGTGGTGCTGTTGACCGGGATGACGCTCCCGACCGGCGCGCCGGCGGCATCGTAGATCTGCGCGACGAGGCCCATGCTGGCAGCGCCGTCCGGGGCCTGGCCGATGGCGACGAAGCCGCCCCCTGGCAGGCCGACCGCGGCGTGGCCGAAAATCGAGAGCTCGCCGCCAAGCGGGTTGCCGTCCGCGTCGAACAGCCGGCCCCTGCCCTCGGGGATGGAGCCGCCGGGCGGCACGTGGAACCACTGCATGAGGAAGCCGCCCGACTCCAGCGGCGCGATCGTCGAGCTGCCCTGGAAGCCCGCGGTCGTGGCGTTGACCAGGAACTCGCCGTCCGCCGGCTCGTAACCCCCCTCGGGCGTGTCGGCGATGTCGATGAGGACGGTCTTCTCGAAGCTGTTGCCGTTGTCGTCGGTCGTGCGAATCCGGATTTCCACCTGCGGCGCGGCCTCGAAGTTCAGCAGGTCATTGTTCGCCACGACCAGATGGTCGCCGTCGATCGCGAACGCGCCGCCGGTTGAATCGGAGACGATCTCGTAGCTGAAGTCCGAATTGATCGCGCCGTCGCTGTCGAGCGCGATCAGCGGCACGTCCTCGCGCGCGGTTTCGCTGATCGAGGTCGCCGACAGGATGATGTCGGTCGGCGCATCGCTGGAAGGGGTCAGGATCTGCATCTTGATCCCGCTGGAGGAGGCGTCGCCGCCGACGCCGCTATTGTCCGTCCAGATGAGGACGATGTCGCCGGAGGGCAGCACTTCCACGCGGGGCCGGAGCTGGTTGCTCGCGGTCACGCTGTTCACGAGGAACTCGGCGCCGAGCTTCGCGCCCGCCGCGTCGAAGATCTGACCGTAAATGTTGAGGTTGGTGGCGTCGTTTCCCTGCCAGGTAACGAGGAAACCGCCGCCGGGCAGCGCATCGACATCGGCGGCCGACTGGTTGCCGGCGGTCGTGCTGTTGACGACGAATTCGTCGCCGACCTTGACGCCGGCGGCGTCGAACAATTGCGCGCGGACGTCGAAGGTGGACGGGATGCCGAAGCCCTGCGGCGAATCCTGCTGCGTCCAGGTGACGATAAGGCCGGAGGCGAGCGCGGTGACGCTGGGCGTGCTGAAATTGCCCATGTTGCTCTCGTTGACGACCTGCTCCGTCCCGACCTTGACGCCGGCCGCATCGAACAGCTGCAGCCGGACCGAGCCGCTCACCACCCCGCCGCTGGATGTGGTCGGGCCCTGCCAGGCGACCGCAAAGCCGCCGGACGGAAGGGCGGCCGCGGTCGACACGCCCTGGCCTCCCGTCGTCTCCGTGTTGACCAGGAATTCGCCGCCGACCTTCGCTCCCGATGCGTCGAACAGCTGCGCCTTGATGCCCGATCCGCTGGTGTCGCCGCCGAGGACGCTGCCGTCCGTCCAGGCGATCACGAAGCCGCCGCCGGCGAGCTCGGTGATCGCCGATGGGCCCTGGCTGCCCGTGGTTACCGCGTTGACCAGGAACTCGCCGCCGACCGGTGTGCCGTCCGCCTCGTAGATCTGGCCGCGCACCGCGCCGTTGTCGGTGTCGACGCTGCTCTCGCTGAAGTCGGTCCAGGTCACCACGAAGCGGCCCGAGGGAAGCGTGGCGACGGCGGGGGCCACCTGGTCGTCGAACACGATGGTGTTGACCAGGAATTCGCCGCCGAGCTTGTCGCCGTCGGCATCGAAGCGCTGGGCCTTGATGGCGAAGCCGCTCGCGTCGGCGCCGATCATGCTGCCGTCGAGCCAGACCACGACATAGCCGCCGCCCGGAAGCAGCGCGACGTTGGACGTGGACTGGCCGTTGACGGTCTCGGTGTTGACCAGAACCTCGCCGCCCTTGCGCCTGTACAGCTGCACCATCGTTCCGCCTTGCTCCGATTCGCACGCGCGCGCCGCAGGCGGCCGGCATGGCCGCCTGCGGCGCTACGCTCTCTGGGAGAAATCCTAATGCTCCGACGCCTCAGCGGCAGAGCGGTTCACACCCCAGTGCCCCCGTAGGCCGATCCGCCCAAATCCGTCAACTTGCTTTTCTTTTTCAAAGGGTTGATTCGTTTCCGAAATGACGATTGCGGGCGCGCGGGCGGAGCGTCGCGCTTGGCAAGCGCGGCCAAGGCTGCGAGGAAGGCGGGCCGAGGGGACAGGCATATGGACGAGCAGGACAAGGGGAGGAGCTTCCCGCCCAATACGGTCCACGTCATCCGGACCGCGCAGCAGATCCACGTCATGCTGTCGCAAATGGCCGACCAGAAGGCCAACATGCTGCTGGCGGCGACCTTCGTCATCTTCACCATCGCGATCGGCCAGGTGCGCGCCATGGCCGAGCCGCTGCCGCTGCTGATCCTCGGTGCTGCCGCCTTCTTCTCGGCGATCTTCGCGGTGCTGGCGGTGCTGCCCTCGGCCCGCCACCCCCGCCAGGAGGGGATCAACCTGCTGTTCTTCGGCTCCTTCTCGCGGCTCGGCGAGCAGGCCTATCTCGACCGGGTGATCGAGACGATCGGCGACGAGGAGGCGGCGTTCCGGCTGATGCTCACCGACCTCTACCAGAACGGGCTGGTGCTCGAGCGCAAGAAATACCGGCTCTTGGGCTATGCCTATTGGATCTTCCTCGCCGGGCTGGTGGCGAGCTTCGCCGCCTTCGTCGCCGGCTATTTCCTCTGAAAATGGGGACAGTATATATTTTTCGCAGCCGCTGAGCCCGGCTTGGCCGTCGCTCGCGCTCGAAAAATATATACTGTCCCCATTTATCGAAGGGGGAGCGAATTCAGCGCAGCCAGCCCTGCTGGCGGTACCATTCGGCGGTGGCCTTGAGGCCGGTCGGGGTGCGGATGGCGGGGCGCCAGAGCGAGGCGGGCGGCCGGGCCTCGGCGGTCACCACCCAGTCGGGATGGCAGAAATAGCGGACCCGGTCGGGGGTCAGCTTGGCCCGCTCGCGGCGCACCAGCCGGTCGAGCCGCGAGGCGCCCTTCATCACCACCTTCGGCATGGCGAGCGTCGCCGCGCGGCGCCCGAGGATGCGGCCGAGCGTGCGCGCGAAATGGCGGTGGTCCCAGCCGTTCTCGCTGCCGTCGTCGGGTTCGTAGGTGGCCCCCAGCGTGTCCGGCTCGGCGAGGATGGCGAGGACGAGGCGGCACAGGTCCTCGACGTGGAGCAGGGAGAAGCGCCCGCCCCGCGGCGGCAGCGCGACCAGGCCGCGCCGGGCCATGCGGAACAGCTCGAACGTCTCGCGGTCGCCCGGGCCGTACAAAGCGGGCGGGCGCACGATCGTCCAGTCGAGGCCCGAGGCGGCGACCACCCGCTCCGCCTTCGCCTTCGACCAGCCATAGTCGGAGAGGCCGGGCTCGCGCGCCGCCAGCGAGGAGATGTGGACGAAGCGCCTGACGCCGGCGCGGCGCGCGGCGTCGATCGTCGCCGCGGTGCCGCCGACATTGACCGCCTCGAAGCCGGCGCGGTCCGGCGCGTTGATCAGGCCGGCGACATGGGCCAGCGCGTCGGCGCCTTCGCACAGCCTGGCGAGGCCGTCCGGCCGGTCGAGCGCGCCCTCGACCCAGTCGATCCCGTCCTCCGGCGGCCGCCAGCCGCGGGTCAGCGCGCGCACCCTCCAGCCCGCGGCGCGGGCGGCCGCGATCAGATGGCCGCCGACGAAGCCGGTGCCGCCGGTGACGGCGAGGGTGGGGGGGGTCATAGCGGGGACCAGTCCGGCATTGCGGCTTCGGCCTCGGCGTCGAGCGGGGCGAGCGCGGCAAGGATCGCGTCGAGCACGGCACCGACGCCCGCGCCGGTGGCGCCGGAGACGATGAAGACGCGCGCGCCCGCGGCCTCGCGCAGCTCGGCGGCGAGCGCCTCGGCGAGCTCGTCGCCGACCGTGTCGGCCTTGTTGAGCGCGATCAGCTCGGGCTTGCCGGCGAGGCCGGCGCCATAAGCGTCGAGCTCGCCGCGGACCGTCCGCCAGGCGGCGGCGACATCCTCGACATTGGCGTCGACCAGGTGGACGAGGATGCGGGTGCGCTCGACATGGCCGAGGAAGCGGTCGCCGATGCCCGCACCCTCGGCGGCGCCCTCGATCAGCCCGGGAATGTCGGCGAGGACGAAGTCGGCGCCCTTGTGGCGGACCACGCCCAATTTGGGGTGGAGGGTGGTGAACGGATAGTCGCCGACCTTGGCCCCGGCATTGGAGACGGCGTTCAAAAAGGTGGACTTGCCGGCATTGGGCAGGCCGACCAGGCCCGCGTCGGCGATCAGCTTGAGGCGAAGCCAGACCCACATCTCCTCGCCCGGCCAGCCGGTGCCGTGCTGCCGCGGGGCGCGATTGGTCGAGGTCTTGTAGCTGGCATTGCCACGGCCGCCCTCGCCGCCCTTCAGGAGGGTGATCGTCTGGCCGACGCGGGTAAAGTCGGCGAGCACATGCGCCTTTTCCTCGTCGAGCACCTGGGTGCCGACCGGGACCTTGACGATGAGGTCCTTGCCGCCGGCGCCGGTCTGGTTGCGGCCCGCCCCGCCCTTGCCGCGCGGCGCTTTGAAATGCTGGGTGTAGCGGAAGTCTATGAGGGTGTTGAGGCCGTCGACCGCCTCGAAGATGATGTCGCCGCCCTTGCCGCCGTCGCCACCGTCCGGGCCGCCATATTCGATGAACTTCTCGCGCCGGAAGCTGACCGCGCCCGGCCCGCCCGCGCCGGAGCGGATGAAGATCTTGGCCTGGTCGAGGAAGTGCATCGCCGCGACTTAGTGCCGCAGAGCCGGAGAGGGAAGCGTCGCCCGCGACAAAGCGGGACAAGTTCCTCCCGGTTGCGGTACACTGGCGCGACATCCGCGAGCCATGACGGAGCGGTGGGCGACTGGGAGGAAGCATGGAGCCGCCGTTTCTCGTCCATCGCCGCGAGATGCTCGCCGGGGCCGGGGCGCTCGGCCTTTCGGCGCTGCCGATGATCGCCTGCGCGCGGCAGCCGGCGGCGCCGGCCGCGACCGGCGCCCGGCTGATCGCCGGCACCGCCTGCCCGGTCACGCCCGAGCAGACCGAGGGACCCTTCTATTTCGATCCGGAGCTGGTGCGCCGCGAGATCGCCGAGGGCAGGCCCGGCGTGCCGCTGCGCCTCAGGCTGCAGATCGTCGACGCGGCCGGCTGCGCGCCCTCGGCGCGGGCGCGGGTCGACGTCTGGCATTGCGACGCCGCCGGCGCCTATTCGGGCTACGACCGCGAGCGCTCGCGGGGCCAGCGGTGGCTGCGGGGCACCCAGCTCGCCGACGCCGAGGGGGTGGCCGAATTCCATACCCTGTGGCCCGGCTGGTACGAGGGGCGGGCGCCGCACATCCACGTCAAGGCCTGGCTCTCCGACCGGCGCGAAATCACCTCGCAGCTCTATTTCGACGACGCGCTCTCCGACCGGATCTATGCCGAGGGACCCTATGCCGCGCGCGCCGGCAGGCGGCTCAGGAACGGCGACGATTTCATCTTCCGCGGGCTCGGCGGCGAAGCGCCGATCGTCCAGGCCGCCGCCGCGGCGGGCGGCTATGACGGCGCCGCGGTCATCGCGCTGGCCTGATCGACGGCCACAATTGCGCCGGAATTCGCCAATAGTTCCAGCGGCGGAACGGACTGGATGACAGTAGCGATCGAAAAGCGCGTCATCGAGTAGCGGGGGCACCTGTTGACCGCCTGTCCGTCCAGCGCCGCCAGGCCGCCGCGAGACGCGGCCGGAGGGCGTTCATCATGATGCGCATGATGAAACGACCACAGGAGTTGATCATGAAGGGCTTTTATCTGGTCGCGGCCGCTTTGGCCGCGCTGCCGACCCATGCCGCCCGGGCCCAGGACGAGGCCGTCGAGGTCGAGATCGCCCCGGACGAGGCCGCCCCGCCGGCCCGGCCGGCGGGCGGCTTCAGGGCCGAGGTGCTGCTGGGCTACGATACCGACGGGTTCGAGGAAGGCCTGCTCTATGGCGGCCGGATCGGCTACGACTTCCGGGTGACGCCGGGCCTGCTGCTCGGCATCGACGGCGAGCTCAACGACGTCACCACCGACCAGGAGTTCAACCTCTTTCCGGCGCCGGGGACGCTCATCCTCGAGGACGGGCCGGACGCCTATGTCGGGGCGCGCGCGACCCTCATCGTGTCGCGCCATTTCAGCGTCTACGGCGGCGCCGGCTACTCCCGCGCGCGGCAGAGCTTCTTCTTCCTGATCAATCCGGCGGGCGGGCCGTTCGGGCCGGTCGGGGGCGAGGAATCCTATCAGGACGGCTATCGGGTTAGCGCGGGCGGCCAGCTCAACATCGGCCGGCGCGCCTTCCTCGGCGCGGAATATCGCTATTCCAACTATGAAGACGGCTTCCTCCAGCGCGAGCAGCTCGTCGGGAGCATCGGCTTCCGCTTCTAGCGGGAGGCGAGGTCCTGCCCCTCCTCCTCCTCGTCGGGGGAGGGGCTTTTTCGCAGAACCTCCACCGACGGAGGAGGCGGGTTCAGGGTCGGGCGTGGGTGGCCTGGTAGATGCCGAGCTTGCCGCCGCCGGGGAGGGTGACGCCGGTGCTGCGGCCCCAGTCCTGCTCGGCGATCGGGTCGGTCTCGACGCCCCTTTCCGCCATCTTCGCGACGAAGGCGTCGGCGTCGTCGCAGATGAAGTAGATCTGGTGGAAACCGTTGTCGCCCGAATGGACGCCGAGCTCGGCCGGGGGCAGGCGGAAGATCAGCCAGCCGCCGCCCGAATCGATGCAGGGGATTTCGAGCACGTCCTTGAGGAAGGCGCGGTCGGCCGCCTCGTCGGCGGTGAAGATCATCACATGGGCGCCGTTGATCATCGTCTCTCTCCTTCGCCAAGTCCGGTCGAGGCCAGCAGCAGCCGGCGGGCGATTTCGCGCGCCTTGTCCGGCGGCAGGCCGAGCTCGGCCGCCATCTCCGCGCCGAGCAGCGAATCGCCCATCGCCATCAGCACGATCCACAAGGTGGTCTCGGCGACCGGCCGATCCTCGTGGCCGACGCGCAGCCGGTCGATCAGCTGGTGGATCGCGTCGAGCACCGGATTGAGCGCGTCCCGATTGCCGGAAAGGATCATCCAGGCCGCGAGCGCGCCGGCGCCCTCCCGGCCGAACGCGTCGAAGGTGGCGTCGACGATCTCCATCGCGTCGGCCCGGTGGGCGCGGGCGCGCTCGACCGCTTCCTCGATCCGCGCGCAGACCCGCTCGCTGATCATCCCGGCCAGCGCCGCCTGCAGCCCCGCCGCCGAGCCGAAATGGTGAAGCAGATTGGCGTGGCTCTTGCGGATCGCGGCGGCGACCGCCTTCAGCGTCACCGCCTGCGGCCCCTCCTCGATCAGCAGCGTCCGCGCCGCCTCCAGCGCGGCGGCGCGGCTGACTTCGGGGCTGAGGCGCTCGCGTATTGACATTAGTGTCAGTAGTGTTATCCCGTCGTGACGGAGATACACATATGACGGCCGGACGAACACCTCAGGATTTGACGATCACGCCGCGCGACCGGCGCTTCGGGCGCGGCACCCGGCAGCAGCGCTGGTGGCTGGGCGGCGATCCGGTCGCCACCGCTTTCTACAACGCGCTGTCGGCGACCTTTCCCAAGGGCGAGGCCTTCTTCGTCGAGAGCGTGCGCGCGTTCCGCGAGGGGACGCCGCCCCGGCTCGCCAATGAGATCAAGGCGTTCGTCACCCAGGAGGTGATGCACAGCCGCGAGCACGTCCAGTTCAACAAGCGCGCGAGCGAGGCCGGCTACGACATCAGCCCGCTGGAAGAGCGGGTCGAATGGCGGCTGTCGATCACCCGCTCGCGGCCGCCGATCGTCAACCTGGCGGCGACCATGTGCCTCGAGCATTTCACCGCCATCCTCGCCCATCAGCTGCTCAAGAATCCCCGCCACCTCGCCGGCGCCGATGCCGAGGACGCGGCGCTGTGGCGCTGGCACTCGATCGAGGAGATCGAGCACAAGGCGGTCGCCTACGACACCTGGCTGCACGCCACCCGCGACTGGCCGCGCGCCAAGCGCTGGAAGGTCAAGCTGAAGGTGATGCTGTTCGTGACGCGCAACTTCGTCGTCGACCGCACCTTCGGCACGCTCGAGCTGCTGCGTCAGGACGGGATCACCGGCCCGCGCGCGATCGCCCGCATGCTGTGGTTCGCCTGGGTGCGGCCGGGGATGCTGCGCAAGATCCTGGGCGCCTGGCTCGCCTTCTTCATGCCCGGCTTCCATCCTTGGAAGCAGGACGACCGCGGGCTGATCGAGAAAGCGGAGCAGGGGCTCGCATCGCGCCCGCAGAGCGAGGCTTACGTCCCTGCCTGATCCTCGCCGGAATCGTGGTCCGGGTAGAAATCGACTGCGCTCGTGGCGGCGATCCAGATGAGGATGGTGGCGATCAACCGGTTGAGGTCGTCCTCCTCGAGGCCGTCCGGCCGCGCCGCCGGCACCAGCAGGATCGCCAGGAAGATGGCGGCGCACAGCGCCAGCATGACGTAGGCGTAGAGCCGCCGCTCGGAGACGCTCGTCATCCGGATCGCCATCACCAGCGAAGCCAGCAGGGCGATCAGCACGACATAGTCGGTGAGCGGCATGCCGCCGACGGTGCCGAGATTGGCGCCGAGCAAGGCGCCGAAGAACAGGTTGATGCCGTCGATGATGCCGAGCTTTTCGCGCCGCGTGTGGGAGAAGAGCGGTTTCATCGCCATGCCCCGGAAGGCTAGAGCGCGGCCTCGCGGATCGCAAGCG
The DNA here is from genome assembly GCA_963826805.1 of uncultured Alphaproteobacteria bacterium. Lineage (GTDB taxonomy): Bacteria > Pseudomonadota > Alphaproteobacteria > Sphingomonadales > Sphingomonadaceae > Allosphingosinicella. Next base: position 410,330 of record CAWGYE010000005.1, on the reverse strand, counting down.
GCTGTGCGCCCCGCGCCAGCCGGAGCGCGCCGATCAGGCCGGCCAGCGCGAACGGGATACCGGTGCCGAACGCGCCCCAGGCGACCCAGGAGAAATTGCCCGTGTCCAGCCCCTCGCCGAAGCCCGCCGCATTGGCGGCGATGCCGGCGAGCGCGGCGCCGAGCGCGCCGCCGGCATTGCGCACCGCGCCGATCGCCGAGGCGCCGCGGGCGCGCGTGGCATCGTCGAACGCGCCGATCACCCGCTGGCCGATGAACGAATAACAAAGGCCGAAGCCGGCGCCGAGGAAGGCGCCGGCGAGCGCCACCGCGGCGAGGCTGCCGCTTCCCATCAGCATTGTGATGCCGGTAACGCCGATCAGGATCGAGGCGGGGCCGGCGACGATCAGCCGCGCGCGCCAGGCTTCGCCGGCGCTCGCCACCGACAATGAGGCCGCCGTCCAGGCCAGGGCCTCGATGGCGACGACATAGCCCGCCTCGAGCGCGGAGAGGCCGGCGCTGAACTGCAGCATGGCGGGCGCGTAGAGGGCGAAGGCGGTGCCGGCCGCGGTGGTCGCGAAATAGGTGAGCCAGGCGGCGCCGAGCGGGAAGGCCGGATCGGCGGCGCGGCGGGGCAGCAGCCGGTCGGCGCCGGCGCGGTCGGCGGCGAGCGCGCGGCCGACCAGGGCGAGGCCGCCGCCGGCGAGCAGGATGGAGAGTGCGAGGCCCTGAACCACGCCGGCCGTGGCGACGGCGGCGATGCCGGCGGCGAGCAGGACAAGCGGGCGGGCGGGGATGGCGCCGCTCTCCTCGCGCGCCGCCCCGGCCGGGACCAGCACGAAGCTGGCGGCGGTGAACAGCAGCGCCTGGCCCGCGAACAGCCAGAACACGCCGCGCCACAGCCCGGCATCGGCGAACAGCCCGCCGAGCAGCGGCCCGGCCAGGGTCGCGCTCCCCCAGACGCTGGTGCAGAGCGCGAACATCCGCGGCAGGTGCCGGCCGGGAAAAAGCAATGCCAAAGCGACGTACATCAGCCCGCAGATCCAGCCGGCGGCGCAGCCCTGCAGCACGCGGCCGGCGAGGAACCAGGCGATGCCGGGCGCGGCGGCGCTGATCGCGCAGCCGGCCGCGAAGGCCGCGCCGGCCAGCATCATCGCCGCCCTGAGCCCGACCCGCCCGACGAGCCAGCCCGACGAGGCGCCGGCGACGACGAGGCCGGTCATGAAGCCCGAGGCCGCCCAGCCGAACCAGGCATAGCCCGCCAGCGCCGCGCCGACGCTCGGCATGATCGTCGCGGTGACCAGCGAATCGGCGGCGACCACCCAGCAGCCGAGCAGGATCAGCGCCAGAGCGGGCGCGCGTCCTTCGGCGAGCAGGTCGCTCCAGCCGTGGCCGGAAGTGGGTGCGGCGGGCTCGAGAACGGCTTCGGCGTGCATCTGATTCCCCGGTTGCGATTGCCTCGGCCCCGGCTTATGCAACCTCAACTATGGTTGAGGTCAAGCGATAAATCGCGGTGCGGCGGACGAGGGGGACAGTCCCCGAGGAGACTGTCCCCGGCAGGGCATGGAGGCCAAAAGATGAATCGCGGCGGGGCGCTGCCCAAGGTGCTGAGCGTCGGCGAGGTCGCGCGGCGCAGCGGCGTCGCGGTCTCGGCGCTGCATTTCTGGGAGCGCGAGGGGCTGATCGAGGGCTGGCGGACGCGCGGCAACCAGCGCCGCTACGAGCGCGCCGTGCTGCGCCGGGTGGCGATCATCAAGGTGGCCCAGCAGGTCGGCGTCCCGCTCGCCGAGATCCGCGCGCGGCTCGCCGCGAGCCCCAAGGGCAAGGCAGGCTGGGCGCGGCTCGCGGCCGACTGGCGCGCCGACCTCGACCGGCGGATCGCGCTGCTGACCCGGCTCAGGGACCGGCTCGACGGCTGCATCGGCTGCGGCTGCCTCTCGGTCGACGACTGCCCGCTCAGGAACCCGGAGGACCGCCTCGCGGAAGAGGGATCGGGCCCGCGGCGCCTGCTCGGGTGAATGGGGACAGTTACTGTAACTGTCCCCATTCCTCAGGCCGCCATGGCGCGGGTCTCCGGCTCCGCGTCCAGCTCGAGGACGAACTCGCGGCAGGGGGCTTCGGCGCCCCGGCCGGCGCTGTAGCGCGATCGGGTGGCTCCGGTCGGGCGGAAGCCGAGCTTCGCGAGCACCCGGCCCGAGGCCGGATTGTCGACGAAATGGCCGGCCTCGAGCCGCTTCAGCCGCAGCGTGTCGCGGGCATTGGCGAGCAGCGCCCGCCCCGCCTCGGTGGCGATGCCGCGGCCCCAATAAGGGCGCGCGACCCAATAGCCGAATTCAGGCTCGACATCGCCGGGCTTGCGCCCGAAGCCGATGCCGCCGACCAGGCGCGGCGCGCCTCGCTCACGCAGGAAGATGAGGCAGGCGACGTCGTGCGGGGCGCGCTCGCGCATCAGGAAGCTCTCGGCGTCGGCGAAGCTGTAGGGCCACGGCGCGAGCGCGAGATTGCGCACGATCCCCTCGTCGGCGATCGCGCGGAAGAGCGCGGGCGCGTCCTCCCTCCAGCCGGGCCTCAGGAGCAGTCTTTCCGTCCTCGCGAACATCGCTCATCCCCTTCACTCGGTTGCCCGCCCGTGCTCCCTCGGAGTTACGGACCTGGGTCACTTCGATGCGAGGGAGACAAAATAAAAGGGAGAGGCGGCGGCCTCTCCCTCGCTTGGTCCCGTTGCCTGAACCTTGGGCCGCCCTCCCTGGGCAGCCCGTCCTCGGCTGCCCCTATTCCGACGCGCTAATCGGCCACATGTCGACACAGACGAACTTGCGGCCGAGCTTGCCGTCGCGAAACGCGACGGTGCCGTCGGTAAGCGCGAACAGGGTATGGTCCTTGCCCATGCCCACGTTCTGGCCCGGATAATATTTGGTGCCGCGCTGGCGCACGATGATGTTGCCGCCGGTGACGCGCTCGCCGCCGAACTTCTTCACGCCGAGGCGCTTCGATTGAGAATCGCGGCCGTTACGCGACGAGCCGCCTGCTTTCTTATGTGCCATGGTGCTTCTCTAACCTGAATCCGTTTACTCGCCCTTATCAGCGGCCGGCTTCTTTGTCGAAGCCTTCTTGGTGGCCGCCTTCTTCTTGGGCTCCTCCGCGACCGCCTCCGGAGCGGCTTCCGCGCCGCCCTTGGCCGGAGCCTCGGGCTTCGGCGCCTTCGCCGCCTTGGCCGGCTTCTCCTCGGCGGGCTTGGCCTCGGCCTTCTTGCTCGCGCCCTTGCCGCCGATCGAGACGATCTTGAGGATGGTGAGCTGCTGGCGGTGGCCGCGCTTGCGCCGGTAATTGTGGCGCCGCTTCTTCTTGAACACCGTCACCTTGTCGGCCTTGGCCTGGGCCACGATCTCGGCCGCCACCGTGAGGCCGTCGGTCGACTTCAGCTCGCCGCCGTCGCCGGCGAGCAGGACGTCGTCCAGCGTCACCGTGTCCCCGGCATTGCCCGCGAGCTTTTCGACGACGATCTTGTCTCCGGCGGCGACGCGATACTGCTTGCCGCCCGTGCGCACGATTGCGAACATGAGCCTATCCAATAAGTCAAAACGATGGACGCGCGAGGCAGGCCCCGCGCGGGAAGCAGGGCTGCTACAGAGGGACGGCGCGGCTGTCAACCGCAGGGGAGGAATGGGGACAGTCACTTTCACGCACGGCGGATCGAGCACTCTGCATCGGAAGCGTGAAAGTGACTGTCCCCCTCTAGTGCCGCCGTTCGCGCCTCAGCTTGTAGCGGCCGCGATCGAACTTCTCGAACAGGCCGGAGATCGCCGGATGGTCGACCGGTTCGCCGCCGGTGTCGGGCAGCAGGTTCTGCTGGCTGACATAGGCGATGTAGGTCGATTCCGCATTCTCGGCGAGCAGGTGGTAGAAGGGCTGGTCCTTGGCCGGGCGCAGATCCTCGGGGATCGCCTGGTACCATTCCTCCGAATTGGCGAAGACCGGGTCGATGTCGAAGACCACGCCGCGGAAATCGAACATGCGGTGGCGGACCACGTCGCCGATCGAGAAGCGGGCGTGGGCGACGGGCGGCGCCTTGGGGGAGCCGGCCTTGTCCAGCGGAATGTTGTCGGCCTGGGTCACACCACCATATGTAGTCGCGCGCGCGGGGTGCCGCAAGGAACCCTTCGTCAGGCTCAAGAGATTGGGGCCCCATCGCGCTGTCCGGGGGACAGCGCAGCCCCAATCTCTTGGCAAGGTTGCGGGCGTGCGCTAGAGCGCGCGGCTCATCGACCGGGCCCGTCCTGCGCGCGGGCCGAATCCCCATGCGGAGAGGTGCCGGAGTGGTCGAACGGGGCGGTCTCGAAAACCGTTGAGCGCGCAAGCGTTCCGAGGGTTCGAATCCCTCCCTCTCCGCCACTTCTTTGTTGGCCGATGTTCGCGGATGGCCGCAGACGACGCAATTCCCCCTCTAGAACTGTTGGCCTGCCGCGTAGCAGGGCGCCAAGGTGGATATTATGGATATCACGGGCACGAGGACAGAGACTGTGCGATATGCCGCCTCCCTCGTGGCGCTGATGAATGGAGCCGCCTGGGTGAGGCTGGCTTGGCTATCCGCCCGATGTTACGGCTCTTCGGTCTTCGGCTGGAAATTTGCGGCCTCAGCCGCGTTCCATCGCCGTCCATAAATGATTGGAGCCTGTAGGTGATCGAGAAGCTTCTCATGAAGCTCAACGCGCGCGATCGCTTGAGCCCCGAGGAGGAGGAAGCCCTGCGACGGGCCATGGGACCGGTGAAGGAGGTCCCCTCGGACAAGACGCTCATCCGGGCGGGGCAGGACCTGAATGAATTGACCCTGCTCGTCGAAGGCCTGATGTGCCGATACAAGGATCTGCGCGACGGCAGCCGCCAGATCTCGGAACTGCACGTCAGCGGCGACTTCGTCGACCTGCACAGCTTCACGCTCAAACGGCTCGATCATAACATCATGACGCTGACGCCCTGCCTCGTGACACCGGTGCCGCACGAGAAGCTGAAGCGGATCACCGAGGAGTTTCCACACCTCACCAGGGTGCTTTGGTTCTCCACCAATCTCGACGCGGCGATCCATCGGGAGTGGGTATTGTCGCTGGGCCGGCGCACCGCGGTGGCGAGGGTGGCCCACCTGTTCTGCGAGTTCTACGTCCGCCTGGGGATTGTCGGGCTCACCGACGGGCTCTCCTTCCCTCTCGACATTACCCAGACCGACCTGGCCGAATGTCTCGGCCTCACCGCCGTCCACGTGAACCGGACCTTGAAGACGTTACGGGAAATGAAGCTCGTCGAGTTTCGCGGCGGTCGAGTGTCGATCGAGGACTTGCCGGGGCTCGAGCGCGTAGCAGAGTTTTCGCCGGAATATCTCTCGCTGGAATGCCGCCCGCGCTGATGGTGTGGGCCGGCGCTAATCCACGTTCAATTCCCGAGGAACCCCCGAGAGGGCGTCGCAATCAGGGAGCAGCTGCGCCGGGCCCTCGCGGAGGGAGCCCGAGCGATCTCTCACGCGCCGTTGCCGGGGTCGCCTGCCGTCGACGTGCCCCCCGAGCCGGTGCTCAGGTCGTCCGCATAATCCTCATCGCCACCGTCCGGATTGCCGGCGCCGGCGCCACTGCCGGACACCTCTCCCGTCTTCCGATCGAACGTCGCGCGCTTGCCGCGATTGGATTCTTCCGCTGCGCCAGGGCGCTGCGAGGATGGGTCAGAGGTCACGGGCTTCTCCTGTCGCTGCCGCCGGTAACCGCCCGCGTCGGCAGGGGTTCCTCCCGCGCAAAGGAACCATCGCGGCCTCGCGCCCATTGCGTCGTCGAAACGGAGACCCGAAATGGCGAAATTCTTCCGGGACAACGGCCTCACCATCGTCCTGATGCTGCTCTTTCTCGGCAGCATCATCGGCCAGTGGCTGACCGGCTGGCGCTTCGAGAACGAAGAACTGGCACGGCACGGCGAGCGGACCCTGACCTTGGGCCAATATGCGACCGACGCCCAATTCATCTCGACCGTCTTCGAGAATTGGGAGAGCGAGTTCCTGCAAATGTCGGCCTATGTGCTGCTCACCTGCTGGTTCTTTCAACGTGGCTCGGCGGAATCGAGCGATCCCGACGAGCCTCCCCGCGACGCCGACCTCGCCGCCCAGGCCAGGAAGCCCGGGGCCCCGCGGATCCTGAGCGCGGGCCCCTCGGCCCGGTGGCTGTACGCCAACTCGCTCGGGCTGACGCTGCTGTTGCTGTTCGTCATCTCCTTCCTGATGCACTGGACCTACAGCGCCACCCAGGCGGCCGACGAGGCGATCAGCCATGGCCGGGTGCCGCTTTCGACGACGGCCTATCTCTGGGACGCGCAGCTCTGGTTCGAATTCTTCCAGAACTGGCAGAGCGAGTTCCTCTCGACCGCGGTGCTGGTGGTGCTGACGATTTTCCTGCGGCAGCGGGAATCGCCGGAATTGAAAGCCGTCGCGGCGCCGCACAGCCAGACCGGGGCATGACCGAATCCGCTGCAGAGCGCGGCGATTATTGCACTAATCCAGATTAGCGCACCGCCCGTCGGCCGGAACCGACGGGAACGGGAGCGGTTTGGGCCGCGTCCAATCGGCCGTTCGCTACTGTCTTGTCTGCGCCGGCCCAAGTAGCAGGATTTACGAATGCTATTGTTCGAAACCGAGCTTCGGCCCAGCCCCATCCATGGCATTGGAGTTTTTCTGCTTGAGGACGTCGGGAAGGGTGAAACGATCTGGCGCTTCGATTCCCGGATCGACCGGATCTATTGCGAAGAGGAGATTCTCAGCTTGCCTCCGAAGCAGCGCGAGTTCCTCCGCACCTATTCGACATGGCACGCGACCGCCGGCTTATGGGTGCTCTGCGGCGACAATGGCCGGCATTTCAACCATTCGAACAGCCCGAACACGATCTCTATGGGGATCGCGTTTGGCGACGACATAGCCGCAGATAACCTGCGCGCCGGCACCGAATTGACCTCCGACTACCGAACCATCTGCGACACGTTCCGGAGCAGCGCCTCCGATCTGATCTTCGACGCGCTGCCGGCAGCGGCCGCCTAGTTCGGGGTCAGGAGGTCGAGGCGCTCCAGACGAGCGAAATCCTCGCCTTCGAGACGGTCCCCGATATCCAGCCGGTACCGCACGTTGGGAATCGCAGCGAGTCGTGCCCGGTCGTAGGCTGCGGACCTCGCGGCCGAGATCGTCGGTCCGGTTCCCGTCACTACCATCGTCCAGCCGTATAGCCCGCTGGTGACCAGCTGATCGGCCGCGAGGCCGACCTCGCCATAATGAAGATGGCGCAGGTCCTCGGCGCGGAGGGAATCCGCGAGGAGAATAGGAAGGCCGATCGGTTCATCGATCTGCTTGCGCGAATAGGGGAAGGGCGGGGTCGTCAGTACGATACCGGCTGAAAAGCCGGGCGACGCGGAGAATCTCCGGCCGGATCCGCTGGTCATCATCCGCAGCAAGGTGGCCCAGGAAATATCCTGAAGCGGATCGAGCACGGCATAGCCGGGGTAGCCGAAGCGACAGGTGAACTCGAGCGGCCAGATGCCTTGCTCGTTGACGATGGTGTTCAGGTTTACGTAGCCGACATGGCCGTGCTGCCGCAGCAGCGGGGCAATCCGTGCCAGGGTCAGGTCGAAGAAGCGCTCGCTCCGGTCGAAGGTGGCGATCGTTCCCATCTCGCCGGTCAGCTCCCCGAGATCGCCGGCGAAGAACCGTTTATGCTCCCAGTCGAGACAGGCGGGGAGGAGGAAATCCTCGCCGTTGAAATAGGCGCCGACCCCCATTTCCACGCCCTCGAGATGATCCATGAGGATGAAGCTTGCCGGCGCGTCGCCGCGCAGGCGGAGCCGCGCGCCAAGCATCGCCCGGACATCCCGCCCGTCGGGCAGCTGGCCGACATAATTGTCGCTGGAGGCGAAGTCGGGCCCGCTGAACTTGAGGACGTAGCGGCCGGGAGAGGAGTCGAGAAAGGCCTCGGCGGAGCGGGCATCCGAAAATTCGCGCACCCGCGCGATCTGGAAGCCCAGCTCGGCAAGCAGGGCCTGCGCAAAGGCGCGGTCGTTCTCCAGCCGATCTCCGAAAGCGCTGCCGCCGACCACGGACAACCCCTCGGCGCGCAATTGGTCCTGGAGGGCGCCATAGCCTTCGGAGACCGCCTCGAAGATGATCACGCCGTCTTCGCCAGCCGCGCGGATCCAGTCGAGCTCCGACCTCCAATCCTCGGTCCGATCCACCAGGCCGAGGAGCGTACCTTGCGCCATCGGCTCGCTCACGGCGATCTTCACCTCATGGCCCTCAGCGGAAAGGCGCAGATAGAGCGCCCCCAGGTCGCAGGTTTCGGTGACGCCCAGGAAACGCATGGCCGGCCGTCCTTTCGCTGGCGTCGCGGACGAAAATCAAATCCCCTTTGACGGCATCGGTTCCAGTGCAGCAAAGGAACGATAAGCCTTTGGGAGAAAAAGACTAACCTAGAGCAACTTAGTGTCGGACGCCGGAACAAAGCTTCCCGATCGCCGCTTAGCGTCACGCAAGAACCGGAACATTTCCACGATGGCAACACTACCTGACCCGACGCGAGAGCCGGCGACCTCCCAATTTCTTTGCGATGATTTCCAGCGCGGCCTCGCGCACTGGAATCATCAGCGGCTTGTGCCGACCCTGCCCAGCGAGGATTGGCAGCTGATCCTCGACGGCGACTCCAAGATGCTTCGGCTGGAGGGCGCCTTCTTGGAGGAGCTCCGCGCCCAAGTGGCGGACGAGGCCTTGTCGGCGCCGGACGATGCCGAGGGCTTTATGGCGTGGTTCGAAGGCTTGAAGGAAACCGGGCCCGGACAATCGGATCCGCTCTTTCCCTGGCTCGCCGAGGCGGCGAGCATCGAAGATATGCGCTGGTTCCTCACCCAGGAGGCGGCGGGAGAGGCCGGCTTCGACGATCTTGTCGCTTACGCCCAGGTGAAGCTGCCGGTACGGGCCAAGCTGGAGCTCGCCCGCAATTACTGGGACGAGATGGGGCGCGGCAACGCCAAGGGCATGCACGGGCCGATGCTCGAGTTTCTGATCAAGTCGCTGGTTCTTAAGCCGGAGATCGACACGACGGTATGGCAGAGCCTCGCCCTCGCCAATGCGATGACGGCGATGGCGACGACGCGGCGCTATGCGTTTCAGGCGATCGGCGCCCTCGGAGCGATCGAGTTGACCGCCCCTGGCCGCTCGGCGGCGACCGTAGCGGGCCTGCGCCGGCTCGGGTTCGACGCGCGGCAGCGCCGCTATTTCGACCTCCATGCTGTGCTCGACGTCAAGCACAGCGAAGCCTGGAACCGCGAGGCGATCAGGCCTTTGATCGAGGAGGATCCGCGCCGCGCCACGGCGATGGCCGAAGGCGCGCTTATCCGCCTCAGGTGCGGGGAACGCTGCTTCGAGCGTTACCGCGCCGAGCTTTGGTGATGCTCGCCGAGGCTTCGAGACTTGCCCTGCCACCCGGCGCGGTCGCGACCGAACTAACGGTTGCGTCGACAACCGCCTGCTGGCCCCATCCCAAAATGGCCGGCCCAATCCTATTCTTCAGGAAAGCGGCTTCGAGGTGATCGAGGTCGCGATCGACCAATTCACGCGCTGTGGCGGAGGGGTGCATTGCCTGACTCTGCCCTCGGCGCGGGAGCGGGAGCCGCTTCGCCAATGATCTTCGGCGCTGCCGACATGGCATTGCTGAAGCTGCTCGAGCAGCTGACTCTCTTCGGTTACCGCTTCGTCACGCCCACTCCGGAAACCCACCGCCGAGTCTTGAGCCGCGGTTCCAAAGCCGTCGGCAGCGACTTGCGCGACATTTTCGGGTGGAATTTGCCTTTTCCAGCCTCGGCGCTTCCCCATCCGATTTGGCAGCAACTCGAAATCGCCGACATGATCAGGGAAGTAGGCGAAGGTCTGTGCCGGAGCCTCATCAGGGCCTCCACAGTCGAAAGCAGGCTGTTCCTGCATTCCGCCTATCCGACCGTCGAGCGGGATGCGGTCTTCCTCGGGCCGGACAGCTATCGCTTCGCGCGCTTCCTGAAGATGGAAATTAAGCCCGACCCAGGCGTCCGCCATCTTGTCGACATCGGTGCGGGGGGCGGCGTGGGCGCGATCGTGACGGCGCGGGCGGTTCCCAATGCGCGGCTGACCCTGATCGACACCAATCCTCTCGCGCTTCGCTTTGCGGCGATCAACGCGCGACACGCGGGCGTCGAAATAGAGACGATCGAGGGCAGCGGCATCGACCGGCTGACCACGGCATTCGATCTCGCCATCGCCAACCCTCCCTTCCTCGCGGACCCGGCACAGCGAAGCTATCGCCACGGCGGCGGCCCGCACGGAGGCGCATTGTCGCTCGAATGGGCTCTGGCTGCCGCCCGTCGGGTAGATCCGGGCGGGCGCGTCCTGCTCTACAGCGGCAGCGCCATCGTCGACGGAGTGGATCGCCTGGAGGCGGATCTGGCGGCGAGGCTCCCCGCGCTCGGCTGCACGATGCGCTATGACGAAATCGACCCGGACATCTTCGGCGAAGAGCTGGAGGGCGCTAGCTACCAGGACGTCGAGCGGATCGCCGCCATTGGCGCCGTGATTGCTAAGGCGTGAACTTGGCCTGCCGCCTCAATCCCGCGCGTGCGGGATATCCTCATACTCAGCGAGCCGTTGTCGTCACAGGCGCGCGGCCAGGCCTAGGGCGTCTCCGGTGGCGGCCGACGCCGCGGTATTGTCGAAGATGCACCAAGCCGAGCGATCTGCCGCCTGCTCCGCGCGGAGCAGGGCCGCATAGAGATCAAGGCGCCCGTCGTCATAGCTAGATCGGTACATGCGAGGCGATCCGTGCAGCCGCCAGTAGCTCAGCCCTTGCCAGCCGCCCGGCCGCGCGGCGGCGGGGACGGGCGCCGGGTCGGCGGCGACCCGAGCGATGCCGAAACGATCCAGCAAGCCCTCCGGCTCGCGCTCGAACCAGCTCGGATGCCTCGGCTCGCACACCAGCCGCGCCGGAGACGAGGCGGCGAGGCGGTCCAGGAACGGCTCGGCGACCAGCGGATCGAAGGCGAGCTTCGGCGGCAATTGCAGGAGCAGGATCGCGAGCTTCTCCCCGAGCCCCCCGACCTCGTCGAGGAAGCGGGCGACGAGCTCGCCGCAACCGACCAGCCTGCGTTCGTGCGAAATGGTCTTGGGGACTTTGACCGCGAACCGGAAACCGGCAGGCACGCTGTCCGCCCAGCGCTTCCAGGTCGCGCAGCGGTGGGGGCGATGGAAGGAGGAATTGATCTCCACCCCGCCGAACCGCGTCGCGTAGCGCTCCAATGCGGAGGCGCCCGGACCGAACCGCGCGGCCTCCTTCCCCGGGATGCTCCAGCCCGCGGTGCCGATGACGAGCGGCATCCGGCCGGCGCCCGTGCTAGAAGACCGTCCGCGATGCCACCTGGTGGAGTTCGCCGCCGTCGCCGATCTTCTCGACTGCCGCGGGGCTGGATGCGCTCGTAGCGCCCTTTGACTTCGAGGCCATGATATTTCCTTGCAGAGAGGGCGGGAGGGTATCCGAGGCGGCGAGACGCCGCACGGACGTCAAACGCGCTGGCGCGGCATGAGGCCCATGCAATCTCGCTGATCCAGATCAGCCTTCGCCGGAGCCGCCTCACGGGCCCGTGAACAAGGCCTTCCTGCAAGCGTACGATCGGAAGCTGCGGAGCCTCATCGAAGATGTAATCGCATAGCGGCGGGTGTCACGCTTCGCCAATCCGCCGCCCGCGCCCCGAAAGGCTGCGGAAGGTGATCCACCAGCGGCGGGCTTCCGACGGCGCGATGCTGTGCTCCCATTGGTGCCGTACCTCTCCGCCGAGATGATAGACAGAGCGCGGCGCGAGCCGCTGCGCGGCACGCAGGAAGCCGCCGCCTTCCTTGCGGCGGCGCAAGCGGAGCACCGCTTCCTCGCCGAGCGAGAGGCCGATCACCTGGTCGAAAACCGGCCGGTCGCGATGCCAGCCGATACCGGCGCCGGGATCGTAACGGATCAGCAGAGCCTGGACGAGCGCGTCCGCGGCCAAGCCGGCGAAGCCTGCGGCCCGCTCGCGGATGGAGAGGAGGAAATCGGGGATCGGCGCGGCCGGCGCGAAAGACGCGCGGTCGAAATCGTAATGCCAGCCGAACGAGGCGGTAAGCCGCTTGCCGAGCCAGCCCTGGAAACGGAACGGGGCGAGCCCGCTTGCATCTATGGCGGCGATAAGAGCCGCTGCCTCGCTCGCAGAAAGGAGCTCCTCCCCGTAGGCAAGGCCGGGAACGGCGGGAATTTGGAGAAGGTCGGTCATGTAGGTCAAACGCACGGTTCGCCAACGCGTAGCGCCGTATCTCCTCCCGGAGGTGAAACAATCGGAACGCCGCCAATTTGACGCTCGTTGAGCATCTCCTATGGCCGAGCCCGCTCAAAAGCGCGAACTAGCGAGAAAATGCCGCGCCCTCGCCGAGGCAGCCGATGACCGCACCGCCGCAAGCCTTCGCATGCTGGCCGACGACTATGAGGCAGAGGCAGCCGCTCTGGAGGCACGGCGCACTCCGCCTGCGCCCCAGAAATAGGATCTTCCTGATCCGGAATGGCGCCAGCATCGAATGTGGGTTCGAACGAGGGAACGCTTGGGGAACTTGCCCTATTCCCTCTGATAAGTTTCGCAGTCTCGCTTTCCGCCATTTCCTTGTTCGGCTGACGCGCCAGATCGGAAACGCTCCGCCGAGGCTGAAATAGAAAGCGTGGACGTCGCGGCCGACGGCACGGTCGAGGCGCAGGTCCGCCAGGCTCCGCAAGCGCGAAAACCGGCAATGACGTAGCCGCCTAAGGGAAGATCGCCGGTGAAAACCCAATCTGGACGAATCCTGGTCATGTTCGAGGAGGTCCGAAAGACGTCTCGCGGCGGACAGCGCAAGGAAGTTCGGCGCTCCCGTTGGGCCGCTGAGTCTGCAGCGACTCGCCGGCATGGTGACGCGATGACCCGACCGGAATCCGTCATACCAAAGTGGGCCGCGGCGTCGGCAACTATGCCAGTTCAGCCCGGACTCGACTGACTTGTTGGTAAATATCTGAAATGAACTCGCTAATAATGGTGCGCGAAGGACTTGCTCGATTCGCCTGGCGGGTTGCCCACGTTCCGGGGCCGGGTTAGAATGGCGATGCTTCGCGCGATCCGCCGGTGGCCTCCGACGGTGTCGTGAGGCCAAAGATAAGAACGAACCGAATTCGTCTGATGCGACGCCACGAGTGCGGGGTGCGGCGGTGTCTGTTGCGGCAGAAGTAGGCCAGCGGCCTTAATTTCGTGGCGAGGACAGCGCAGTGCATGAGGGGAGGGCAGCAGCCGCCCGCGATGGCCTGTTTGGCGCGAGCCCCGCGATCGCCGAGCTACGCCGCTATCTCTCGAAGGTCGCGATGAGCGACGCCACCGTGCTGGTCACCGGCGAGACCGGGACCGGCAAGGAGCGGGTCGCCTCCGCCGTCCACCGGCTCGGCCGGCGCGCCGCCAAGCCGTTCGTCGCCGTCAACTGCGCCGCCATTCCCGAGGCGCTGATCGAATCCGAATTGTTCGGCCACCGGCGCGGCGCCTTTACCGGCGCGGTCGACGATTTCCCCGGCCGCTTCGCGCAGGCCGACGGCGGCACCCTGTTCCTCGATGAGATCGGCGAAATGTCGCCCTCGGGCCAGGTCAAATTGCTGCGCGTGCTCGAAGAGGGAGCGGTGACCCCGGTCGGCGGCGCCCGCCCGCGCCCGATCGATGTCAGGCTGGTCGCCGCGAGCAATCAGAGGCTCGAGCAGATGGTCGAGACGCGCGAATTTCGCGCCGACCTCTTCTACCGGCTCAACGTCGCCCGCATCGAGCTGCCGCCGCTGCGCGCGCGACCCGAGGACATCGGCCTCATCGCCAGCCATTTCATCGAGGAACATAACCGCCGCCGGGCGATGCGGGTCGGCCGGCCGGACGGGCCGTTGCTGGCGCGAATGCGGCGCTATCCCTGGCCGGGGAACGTGCGCGAGCTGCGCAACATGGTCGAGGCGCTGTTCATCGACCCGCCCGACGGCCCCAGCGTCTCGATCGCCGACCTGCCGCCCTCGTTCAAGCGGCTGTTCAACGAGCAACGCTCGCCGTCCGAGCCCGAGCGCGAGCGGTTGGTCGAGGTGCTGCGGAAAACCAATTGGAACAAGATGGAGGCCGCCCGCCAGATGAACTGGTCGCGCATGACGCTCTATCGCAAGCTGGCGAAATATGAGCTCGCCTCCCCCGACGGCGAGGGCGGCGAGACCGGCTGAGCTGTCACATCCGTCACAGCGCGACTGTCACCTGTGACAGCGCCGCCGGCGCCCGCCCGGCGGCGCAAATGTCAGAAATCTCTTCCAGAAACAAAGACGTGCTGATCGTAGCGCGATTTGGCCCGGCGCTTGCTTGAGGTGAGGCGCCGGCTCGTCCGGCCAATGACAAGGGGACGCGCGTGACCAGCGGGCACGGCGAACAAAGTAATGAAAATGTCGCCGCGGCCGCGGCTTTCCGCGAGCGCCCGCCCCTTGCCTGCTACGCCAATTATTTCGAGGTCGGCCACAATGCCTTCGAGTTCCTGCTCGACGCCGGCCAGGTCGAGCCGCAATCGGGCCAGGTCCAGCTGCTCAGCCGCATCGCCGTCAGCCCGGTCCACGCCAAGCTGCTCGCCCGCCTGCTGAGCCAGGCGATCGAGCAGTTCGAGCGCGCCCATCACGACATTCCCGATCTCGCCGCGGCGAGCGCGATAGACCCCGATCTCGCCATCAGCAACCCGCACGAGTTCGAGCGGCTCGCCATCGACGCCAGGCGACGCGCGATGGTCGCCGCGACCGCGAGCTCGGACGATCCCGACTTCAACGAGAGGTAGTTCCCCATGGCAGCGCAACTCCGCCCCACCCGTCTCGACGTCACCGACCGCTTCCCGATGCTCGGCTTCACCATCCGCACGACCAACCCGCCACGCCTCGCCGAGGTGGTGTTGGCGACCAGCCCGGCGCTGTTCGCCTCCAAGGACGGCCGCACCCCCTCGAACTTCTACACCAGCCGCGAGCACGGCCTGCTGAGCGTGGCCAAGGGCGAGGCGGTCTATGTCGTGCCGCCCGAGGTGCTGGGGCGCTTCGTCGCCGCCGACCGGCTCTATTTCGGCCTCGCCACCGCCACCCCGCCCAAGGGCGACGACTGGACCGTCGAGCTGCGCCCGGCCGAGGACAGCCCCTATGTCTCGCTGACCGGCCTTTCCGACCGGGCGCTCCGGCGGGTGCGGATGTTCCCGGCCCGCCGCGGCTCCGGCCGCTACGCCGCCGGCTCCCCCCCGGCGACGCTCGACTGGGCCGGCGACCGCGCCGAGCCCGGCATGGCCCCGGCGGCGCCCCAGGCGCCCGCAGCGGCGCCCGGCAACGGCGCCGCCGCGCCCGCGGCCCCGCCGCCGGCGAGCGTGCCCTATGACGACGGCTTCGGCCCGCTGCCGCCGCTGGCGAGCGAGCCGCCGGCCTCGACCCCCGCGGCGCAGAGCTATGCGCGCGGCCTCGAGGCCGACCCCGACCAGATGGGGATCGAGGAGCCGGTGCTCGACGAGCAGGCTATGCCCCAGGCGATGGCATTGGGCGGCAGCTCTCCGGTGCTGACCGCTGCCGAATATGCGGGCGTGACCAAGCTCATGCCCTCGCCCAACTACAATGAAGGGCGGGCGGGACGGACGATCGACCGGATCGTCATCCACATCACCGGCGCCCCCCAATCGCCCCATCTCGGCACCTGGTTCACCAACCCGGCGTCGAAAGTCAGCTCCCATTATATGGTCGACCAGAAGGGCGAGATCATCCAGTTCGTGCGCGAGCAGGACACCGCCTGGCACGCCAAGGCCGCCAACCGGCGCAGCATCGGCATCGAGCATGTCGCGATCCAGAAGGGTGGCGCGACCTACGGCAAGACGACCTACCCCTATACGCCGCCGACCGACGTCGAATATCGCACCTCGGCGGCGCTGGTCGCGCACCTCTGCGTCAAATACGGGCTGACCCCGGACCGGACGACGATCATCGGCCATCGCGAGGCCGACACCAAGACCACCCACAGCGCCTGCCCCGACGGCGCCTGGGAATGGGACGCCTATATGGCGCTGGTCGCGGCCGAGCATGCGGCGCTCGTCGCCGCCGCCCCCGGCGGCGCCACCGGCACCGGGCAAAGCCTCGGCTATGCGGCCGGCCTCGAGGCCGACCCCGATCAGATGGGCATCGAGGAGCCGGTGCTCGACGAGCAGGTCGCGCCCCAGGCGATGGCGCTCGGTGCCCGGCCGCGGGCGCTGAAAGCGGCCGAATATGGCGGCGTCACCAAGCTCATGCCCTCGCCCGCTTATAATGACGGCCGGCGCGGCCAGGCGATCGACCGGATCGTCATCCACATCACCGGCGCCGGGCAAACCCCCTATCTCGGCAGCTGGTTCACCCGCGAAGAAGCCAAGTCCAGCGCCCACTACATGGTCGACCAGAATGGCGACATCATCCAGTTCGTCCGCGAGCAGGACACCGCCTGGCACGCGCGCAGCGCCAACCGCCGGTCGATTGGCATCGAGCATGTCGCGGTCCAGAAGGGTGGCGCCACCTACGGCAAGACGCACTATCCCTACACCCCGCCCAGTGACGCCGAATATCGCGCCTCGGCCGTCCTCGTCGCCCATCTCTGCCGGAAATACGGGCTGACCCCGGACCGGACGACGATCATCGGCCATCGCGAGGCCGACACCGGCACCACCCACACCGCCTGCCCCGACGGCGCCTGGGATTGGGATTCCTATATGGCCCTCGTCGCCGGTGCCTATGCGGTGCTGGCCGCCGGCGGCGCCGTGGTCGATGCGATCAAAGCGGTCGGCGGCGCTGTCGGCGGTGCGATCAAGGCAGTGCGCGGCGCGATCGGCCTGGCGGCCGGCCTCGAGGTCGATCCCGATGCGATGGGCATCGAGGGGCCGGCCTATAGCGAGGAGGAGGGCGCGCCCGCGGCCCAGGCCAGCGCGCTGGCGCTGAGTGCCAAGGAATATGACCGGGTGTCGCGGGTCGCGATCTCGCCGGCCTTCACCCCGGGCCGTTCGGGCCAGGCGATCAACCGCATCGTCATCCATATCACCGACGCGCCGACGACCCGCAGCACGGTCAACCATTTCACCCGCAAGGACGCCAATAGCAGCGCCCATTATCTCGTCGGCCAGGACGGCGAGATCGTCCAGTTCGTGTCCGAGGCGGACACCGCCTGGCACGCCAAGGGCGCCAACCGCAACAGCATCGGCATCGAGCATGTCGCGGTGAAGGAGGGCGGTGCCACCTACGGCAAGACGACCTATCCCTACATGCCGCCGACCGACATCCAGTATAGCGAATCGGCCGCCCTCGTCTGCCATCTCTGCGACAAATACGGCCTGACGCCCGACCGCACGACGATCATCGGCCACCGCGAGGCCGACACCAAGACCACCCACGCCAGCTGCCCCGACGGCGCCTGGGACTGGAAGCATTTCATGCGCCTGGTCAACGATCGCGCCAGCGCGGCGCAGCCGACCGGCCAGGGCCTGTCGGCGACGAGCCGGGCGATGAGCGGCGACGGCGACACGATCGAGATCAAATATCGCGCCTTCATCCCCTCGCCGGCGATCAAGGGGCCGCCGCTGATGGACAATTATCACGGCGACGGCCGCGGCTTCAGCTATGCCGGCGGCAGCAGCCGCGGCGAGATCACCTTCCTCGTCGACATGAGCCCCGGCGGCGGCCTCTCCAACCTGCGCTACAGCCACCGCGGCTGGAGCCCGACCTATTCCTATTCCTCGTCCGACACGCCCGCGGTCGAGGGCAAGCCCGACTGGTGGCTCGGCCTCAACGCCGGCGCCGCCCACACCGGCGAGGGCAATTGCCCGACCAGCGACGACACGCTACGCGCCTATATCGGCGCGCCTGGCACCCAGCGCAGCATCATGGCGATCGCCGAGGGAGCGAGCCTCGTCAGCATCTACATGTCGGGCAACAACCCGCTCGTCCCCGGCTCGCCGGCGATCGACGCCGACATGTCCGTGCTGCTGCGCCGGACCGCGGGTGGCATCGAGGCCAAGGCCTTCGGCAGCCACGACGGCTTCCCGGCGCATGAGCTCTATGTGAACAAGAAGCGGCTGTTCGGCTACGATCCGGTCGCCGCCGGCAACGGCCCGATGGCGCTGATGCCGCCCGCCGACCAGGACGTCGACACCGCCTGGACGACGGTGGCGGCCTCGACCTCGTCGGGTCAGTCCTACCAGGCCCAGAGCCTGGCCGGCGACGACTGGTCGATCAACTGGGACGAAGTCTACCCGGTCGGCCAGCCCACCAATCTGAGCTGCTGGGCCACGGCCGCCGCAATGATCGACGGGTGGCGCCGCAAGCAATCGGTGTCGATCGATTCGATCGCCGAGTTCGACAACCTCACCACGAAGAAAGGCTTGCCGCCGTCGAGCGCCGCCCGCTTCGCCGCGGCGATCGGCTTCACCGTTCACCCCAACGCCTGCTACACGCCGGAGGGCTTCCGCGACATATTGGAAGCGAAAGGGCCGATCTGGGTCGCGGCCAAGGTTCCCGGCCTCCACGCCATCGTCGTCACCGGCATGTATCGGGAAAACGGCCAATATTATGTCCGCATCACCGACCCGTGGGATCGCGTGGTCGGCCTGCCCGGCGCGCCGGGCAAATATGCCAAGACCCACGCCAGCGGCAGCCAGTACATCATGACCTACGATGCCTTCGCCGCCGAGTTCGAAGCGGCCGGCGATACCGATTTCGCGCAACTGCTCCACAGCGGCGGCCCCGGTGACCATATCCTCAACCGCGGCAGCGCCAAGGCAGCCGGCTATGCCCAGGGTCTCGGCGGCGGCGATGTCGCGCCGGCCTCGGCGGCGCCGGCCGGCGACGCGGGCTTCGGGGTGGGCGTCAGCCTCACCCGGCAGGTCTCGGAGCAGCCGGGCCGCCGCTACGACCTCGCCCAGCTGGCGGGGATGGTGACGCCGGCCAATGCGCTCGCCGGCGGGGCCGGCGCGCCGGTGCTGCCGGGCGAGCGTGCCGTGCTCACCGACTGGCCCTATATCGACGGTCCGAGCGGCCGCACCCAGGCCGGCATCTCGATCGACTGGCAGGTCCAGGGCGGCGCGGTCGGCAATGTCGTCATCGCCCCGGCGGGCGGCCAGATGCTCGACGGCTGGACCGCCGCCGTCCGCGCCGACATCGCCCGCGCCGCCTCGACTCCCGAGCGGGTCAATCTCAGCGTCCGAGTCACCACCACCTTCTCGCACCAGGGCGAGAAGGACCAGGTGGCGGTGACCGACGTGCTGCTCGGCGCCGACGGGCGGGCGCAGAAGCATTACAACGCCGATCAGGCGCCGCCGCCGGCGCCTGCCGCCGAGCCGGCGCGCCAGGCCGTCCCGGCCTGATCGCGCGTCGGGGAGCCGCGCCATGGCCAGCCACATCCCGCCGCCGCCGTCCGAAGGCCGGCTCGCCCCGGCGATGACGCTGGCCCGCGACGCCTTCGGCCGGGAGATCTCGGCCCCGGCGCCGCCCCCGGGGCAGGAGGATGCGGCGCTCTCCGGCTTCGGCGCCCAGCAGCCGGGATCGGTGCCGAAGGAGAAGGCGACCGACGCGCTCGGCCGGCGCGCCGGCGCGCTTTCCGACGAGATCGACTTTCCGGCCTTCGTCGCCTCGCTCGTCCACGGCACGTTCGACGCCATCGTCGACAGCTCGATCAAGCAGATGGAGAGCTTCGCCGACCTCGTCTCCGCGGTCTCCAAGCCGCTCGACCAGTTCACCAACGAGAACGTCACCTCGGGCCAGGCTCGCGCCTGGCTGGTCGAGCAATATCCGCGCGACGTCACCCTGGTCGAGGAAGGCGGCGACTATCGGCTGGCGCCATTGATCCCGCCGGGCAGCGAGGAGCCGCCGGCGCCGGCCTGGCTCGCCGATTTTGGCGAGGCCGGCAACGAACTGTCGGCCGAGATGCTCGAGGAAACGATCCTGCCGCGGGCGCGCGAGCGCGTCGCCCGCCAGCGCCTGTCGACGCTTTCGACGATGGTGCTGCTCGGCATGCAGCGGGTGATCATCAAGGACGGCACGATCGGCGCGCGCCTGCGCTTCCGCGCGGCGGCGGCGGACCGCGCCGCGGTCCAATATGCGACTTCCAACGATCCCGGCACCGGCGGCAGCACCTGGGGCGGCCGCGCCAGCGAAGGCGCGATCACCAAGGTCTCGACCGTCGGCGTCAACGCCCAGTCCGACAGCGAGCTCAAGGCCGAATTGTTCGGCGACGTGAAGATCAACTTCGCCTCCGAGACGCTGCCGCTCGACCGCTTCGCCGACGAGGCGGCGCGGACCCTGCTCGAGCGTCACAGCCGGGTGCAGGCCCGCGCGGCGGTGCCCGCCGCCCCCGCCGCCGCGGCGCCCGCGACTCCGCCGCCGACCGCGCCGGCGGTGCCGCCAGCCGCGGCACCGGCCCCGCCCCCACCCGCCGTCGCCGCGCCGCCCGCGAGCGGAGCGCCGGCATGAACGGCCGCCGCCCCCTCGCCGCGCTGCTCGGCGAGCTCGCGGACGGGGTCGCCGGTTTCGCCGGCGGCGACGGCATGGTCCGGGCCCGGTCGATGGCGATCTCGCTGCCGATCGACCTCCGCCTGGTCCCGGGCGAGGACGGCTATGAGCTGATCGGCGACGTCCCCCTGTTTCGCATGCGCACCGATTTCGATCCCGATCCGGCCCGGCTCGAGGTCGAGTGGCACGCGATTCCCTGGAGCGGGGAGGCGCGGTCATGACCCGCGAGGCGACGCTAAGGCTCGAGGATTTCATCCAGGCGGTGCAGAGCCAGCTCGACAACGCCCAGGCGGCGATGGCGATCAAGGCGCGCAACCTCAACCTGCCGCTGACCTTCGCGATCAAGGACATCAACCTCGATCTGCGCGCCCATGTCGAGTTCGCCGACAGCGAGATCCGCATCCGCCCGGCCGCCGCCGGCGAGAAGGAGGCGAGCCTGTTCCACCTCGTCTTCACCGCGATCACCCGGCCGGCGATCGAGGAGAATGCGATCTCGCTCGCCGACGATCCCGACGACCAGTCGCTCGACGAGCTCGGCGAGGAGCTGACCAGCGAGGAGCGCAAGCGGCTCGAATGGGCCGGGGTGCGCACGGTCAAGCAATTCCAGGACGCGCAGGAGCGCGGCAGCGTCCACACCATCGGCCGGGTCACCAACCTGCCGGTCGAGCGGCTGCGCAAGGCGCTCGAGCGCGCCTCCGAGCCGCTCGTCCAGCGGGTCGAGCCGGTGCCGCGCAACGGCGATGCCGAGGCGGGCGAGCCTCCGCTGATCCGGGTCACCGGCCGCAACCTGGTGCGCGGCGGCACCTTCCCGCAGGTGCGGATCGGCGACCGGCCGGTCTCGATCCTCCATTCCTCGCCGCGCGAGCTGCTGCTGGCGCCGTCGCAGGATCAATGGGCGGGCGAGCTCGCCGTCGAGGCGGCGCCGACGATGGCGACCGCGATGAGCTTCGATCTAAGCGCCTTCGCGCCGCCGCCTCCCGCCGAGGCAATGGGCATTGGCGCGGTGCCCGAGGAGGCTCGGCCATGACCATCCGCGTCCTCGCCACCCCCTGGGCCTCGGCCGGCGACCGCCAGTTCAGCCTGCCGACCAGCCTGATGGTGAAGCTCGCCCTCGGCGAGACGCCGGACGACATCCCGGCGGTCCGCGACGTCACCAGGAAGGCGCAGCCGGCGGCGACCTCGCTCGGCCATGGCGCGATCGACCGCATCCTCACCGAGAAGGCGGGAGGCTTCCGCGCCGCGCGGTTGTTCAGCGCCGCCGGCGGCCCGCAGGGGCCCGGCTGCGGCCATGTCGGCTACGACCCGATCGAGCAGACCACGGGCATGGCGCGGACGATGATCCTGCGCGTGCCCGCCGGCACGCCGGTCGGCCCGCTCTGCGAGACGCTGGCCCAGATCAGCACGGTCGAGAGCGCCAGCCCCAATTACGTCTCGGTGACCCCGTTCGACGCCGGCGGGCGCATCGCCCAGCCCAATTCCGACGCCGCCTGGGCGCCGCGGCGGATGGTGCGCATGGCGGAGGCGCACGCGATCGAGCCCGGCGACGACGGCGTCGTCGTCGGCCTGGTCGACAGCGGCATCAGCCGCAAGCACCCCGAATTCGCCCGCACCTTCCGCGCCGGCTACGACACCGTCCGGCTGGAGACCGGCGACATCGCTCCGGGCGTCGAATTGCTCGGCGACCATCGCCGCAACGACGACAATCCCGAAGACCTCTTCGTCGGCCACGGCATGGGCTGCGCCGGCATCATCGCCGCCGACGGCAGGGAGATGCCGCCGGGCCTCGGCGGGCCGTGCCGGGTGGTGGCGATGCGCGCGCTCGCCGCGGCGCGGCTCCCGGGCAAGAGCGCGGCGGTCGGCCTCGGTGCGATCAGCGACCTCGACATGGCGGTCAAGCTCGCCGTCGACCTCGGCGCCAAAATCATCAACATGAGCTTCGGCACCGACGATGGCGCGCTCGGCCCGCGCAGCCCCAAGCCCCATGCCGACGTCGTCGATTATGCGCTCGCCCGCGGCTGCATCCTCGTCGCCGCCAGCGGCAATAACGGCCGCACGACGCGCTACTGGCCGGCCGCCTATCCGGGCGTGATCGCGGTCGGCGCGGTCGGCGACGATCGCCGGCCGACCTCCTTCACCACGCGCGGCGACCATGTCGCCCTGTCGGCGCCCGGCGACCAGGTGCTGACGACCGCGATCGAAGGCTATCAACATGCGACCGGGACGAGCTTCGCCGCCCCGTTCGTGGCCGGCGCGGTCGCCCTGCTGGTCGCCCACAGCCACCGCCGCGCCCGACCGATCGACTGCCGCCTGGCGCGAGACCTGCTCACCCGCACGGCGCAACCCTTTGCCGCCGGCGACAGCGCGGGCTGCGGAGCCGGCATCCTCGATGCGGCCGCCGCGCTCGCCGCCCTCGACCAGGAGATCGACCGCACCGCGGGAGAACAGGCTGGAGCGGATGGAGGCGCCGATGACGGCTGACCCGAAGCATTTTCGCTGATCCCAGGAACCCACAGGAATTCAAGGAGACAAGACCATGACCATCATCACCGATACCCGCTTCCGCGACGTCGCCGAGAGGGAGAGGGCGGCCTTCGACACCCTCGTCGATAAGGTCAGCCTGTTGACCGCCGTCGCCCGGAGGCGCCCGCTGACGTCGGCCGAGCTCGCCGAGCAGACGCTCGCCAACGACATCCTGACCGAGGCGCGGCGCAACCTCAACAATCCGGCCCGGCGCCAGGTCTGCGATCCGCTATTCGTGTCCACCCGCGCCTTGCTCAACGATCAGTCGCTGATCGATCCGGCGTTGCGCACCCATATCAACGGCCAGCTCATCTTCGCCACCATCGCCGGCGGCGCACCGGTCGGCGACGATGTCGTGACCATGGTCGCGCTGACGCTCGGCATCCTCATGCTCGACGGCGCCGAAGCGCCGCCGGTGCAGGTGGTGACGCCGCCGAACGCGAGGGCCCGCGTCATCGAGCCCAATCGCGGCGACCGGCGTTTCCGCAGCTTCACCGTCGACTTCTTCGAGGCGTTCGGCGAGGCCCGCGGCTACGGCCTGCTCGCCGAGAAGGTGCTGGCGATCCTCGCCGTCGAGGGCGATCCCGACGGCCGCGGCGGCGCCGACCCGACGGTCCGCGCCGAGGAGTTCGCGCGCGTGATGCGCGGCCTTGCCCGCCGCGAGGTGGCCGACGACGAGCCCCAGCTCCGCCGCCGCGTCAACGAGATCCTCGACCAGGTCCAGAACGTCGGCTCCGAAGACCGCGTCGCCGATCTCAGCATCGACCTGCCCGACCTCGAGGCGATCTACGACCAGAATATCGTCGCCGAGAACGTCCGCGCGATGGGCCCGATGATCGTCTCGGCGATGTTCGAGGAGCTCAAGGTGTTCCAGGTCGTCGACCGGATCGTCGAGCAGTTCCAGCAGGGCATGCTGCCGATCGGCCCGGGCAACGCCGGCCGGCTGCTCTACCGCTACTGGCGCGAGACGCCGAACCGGATCAGCGAGCAGGAGCGGCGCAATTTCGCCTCGATCACGCTCGGCATTCCGGGCGGCGAACCCGGCGCGATGGTCAACCGCGAGTTCAACGATCTGTGGCTGCGCTTCGTCTCGGCGGTGTCCTCCTACATCCGCCAGAACGAGGTCGACCAGATGTTGCGCGCGGCGCTGCCGGTCCCGATCAGCGAGCAGACGCTGCGCAAGGCGGCCCGCGATCTCTCCTCCAACCTGTCGCTCCACGGCTACGGCATGGCCCACTATGCCGCCCGCGAGGTGCAGGATCAGATCAGCAAGATAATCGATCTGCTGCAGGACAAGGAGATCCTCGCCTCCTACGGCGCCCGCGACATGTGGCAGGTGGTCGATCAGGTCGCGACCTACGAGCTCGGCGGCGCCAAGCCGAGCCCGCGCTACCGGACGCTGGCGACCTGCGGCACGATCATCACCGCCTGGCTCGCCAACAACGTCAACAAGATCAACCGCACCACTCATGGCACGCCGCTGATCGACATCGACAAGGTCCGCAACCCGCCGATCGGGGCCAAGCATAAGGCGACGGTCAATCCGACGGAATATGACCTCGTCAATGCCTGCGAGCTCTGGCTCGCCGACACGGCGACGTCGGAGAGCCAAGTCGACCAGTTGGCTACCAACCCGCGCATGACTCCGGAAGGGACCTCCAAGCCGATCCCGATCCCGGCGCTCGCGCGCGACATGCTCGAGGGGCTCGACGTCGGTCTCGGGCTCGGCCGCGGACAGTCCTACGGCGGCAACGGCGCGCGTCCCTGACGCCGCCGTCGCCCCGCGAGATTTGCAAGGAGATGCACCATGGCTCTGACTAGCAGACCGGCGGTCGAGGCGGTCCAGCGCCGCCTCGCCCGCGCCGCGAGCGCGCTCGGCACCGCCGATCCGTTCACGCCTTCGCGCGACCTGTTCATGCGCACCTTCCAATATCCGATGGACGACTGGCGCTACGCCGACAATGCGCTGCTCCCCCACGCGGTGCCGTTCGAGCCGAGCTTCTCGGAGGCCCAGCCCAACAAGCTGCGCTTCACCATCGAGCCGCTGCCGCCCCAGGCGGGCTCCATCGACCGGCGCGACGAATCGACCCGGGAGATGCGCCGACTGATCGGCGCCTCGATCGGCCGCGACGCGCTGCGCTGGTTCGACGAGGCGAGCGAGCCCTTCCGCGGCTTCGCCAATGGCGGCGGCAAGCTCGATTACGGCGCCTTCTTCGGCTCGAGCTACGACCGCGACGGCCTCTATGCCTCCAAGGTCTATTACGAGCTGCCCGGCGGACGCGGCCAGATCGACAATCTGCCGATGTCGCTCGCCCGCATCGTCCAGGCGGCGCTGCAGTTCGTGCCGGGGCTCCGGCCTTTGTTCACCACCCTGGCCGCGCAACGCGACATGGGCGGGCAAAGGCTGACCTTCGCCTGCACCCAGCCGCTCAAGCTCGCCGACCTGCAGACCGTGCTCGACGCGCTCGGCCTCGGCCATCGGCTGCCCGGGATCATGCAGATGATCGGCCTCGTCCTCGGCGGCCGCTTCGATCTGCCCGCCAACGGGGCGCTGCTGGCGTTCGGGGAGGGGCCGAACGGGCCCGACTTTGAAATCTACGTGCTGCTCTCCGCCATCCCGGACGTGCCGCCAAGCTTCCTCAGCCTGCTCACCATGGGCCTCGCCGAGCGTCCGCGCGGGCTGGCGGCGCTCGAGCGCTGGATGGGGGCGTTCACGCCCGACGACGAGAATTGGCCCGGCCGCTTCTCGATCGTCAGCCTGCGCACCGACCGGGCGTCGCCGCCGCGGGTCAGCCTGTACCTGAGGCCGATCGAGTTCGAGCTGCCGGCCGAGGCGATGCCCCAGGCCGCCTGACCGCCGCGCCCGCAAGCCAGAAGAGGTTCGTCATGACCGCCGCCGCCACCGCCTTTTCCACTCCCCCCGCGACCGAGGTGCGGCAGAGCGTCGCCCAGATGCTCCAGCAGTCGGAAGCCTTCATGCGGATGTCGCCCAAGGACCGCGAGGAGATCGCACGCAACACCGCGGTCGTCGCCGACTATCTCGCCCGGCCCGAGGGTATCGAGGGCAACCGCATCCCGGGCGGCCTCGCCGTGGCCCCGGCGCAGGCCCAGTCCACCGAGCCGCTGGCCGAGCCCTTGTGGACTCCGCCGACCGCGTCGAACGACAAATCGGCGAGCGAGGCGAGCTGGGCCGACCGCCAGGCGGCGGTCGACGCGATCGGCGAGGACAAGTTCGAGGCGAGCGCGGCACGCGAGGGCGCCAGGGTCGCCGGCATGCTGCTCAACGAGGTCAAGTTCCCGGCCTTCGTCTCCGGCCTCATCAACGGCGTCTTCATGTCGATCACCAAGAGCTCGATCGAGCAGATGGAGGCCTATCAGAAGATGATCGCCGCGGTGGCGACCTCGCTGCGCCAGTTCATGGAGGAGAACGTCTCGCCGAACCAGGGCCGCGACAACATGGTCGACCAGTTCCCCGACCTGTTCGAAATCGGAACCGACGACTGGTCCGAGAGCGGCGAGCCGAAGCTCAAGCTGCGCGAGGGCGTCGACGAGGCCGAGGCGCTGAAGAAGGTCAACAACAAGCTCGAGTTCCAGGACGGCCAGCTCAAGAGCCTCGATCTCAGCGACGAGAATGTCGAGAAGGCGCTGATCGAGAACAGCCGCATCCAGCTCGCCAAGCAGCGCCAGCAGCTGATGGCGAGCATCGTCTTGATGGGGATCAACCGCATCGTCGTCACCGACGGGCGCATTTCCGCGAAGATCATCTACGACGTGAAGGCGCAGGACAGCTATGCGCGCCGGCGCAGCGCCGCGGCGATGGACGTCGCCCGCGACCGCTACGGCAACGTCCAGACCACCAGCTCCGGCGAAGGCACCTACGACAGCGGCTCCAACCGCAGCGGCAGCCGCACCGGCGGCGACAGCGAATACAGCGCCGATTATTTCGCCAAGGGCGAGTATAAATATGAGAACAAGCCGGTCATCACCGCCCAGACCTCGGCCTCGGAAGCGTCGCAGTCGACGCTGCAGACCAAGATCCAGCTGAGCGGCGCCGTCGACGTCAATTTCAAGAGCGACTATCTGCCGCTCGACAAGATGGCGACGCCGCAGATGATCGCCGCCATCCAGGGCAATTCGTCGCCCGCCGACCCCAATGTCGTGCCCAGCGCGAAGAACCCGCCCGCCGCCGCTGCGCCGGCGGCGACGCCGGCTCCGGCCCCCGCGGGCACCGTCGCGCCGGCGCCGGCGGCCTGAGGCGCGGGCGATGGCCAGCATCCCTCCCCCGCCGCCCGATCCCCGGGCCTCGACCAGCGCCGCGGCGCTCGACGCGACCCGCCCCGAGGTCCGCCAGCTCCTGCTCAGCATCCCCAATTTCCTCGATCTCTCGCCGGCCGAGCGCGAAAAGATCGCCCGCGACACGGTCAAGGTGGTCGCCTACATGACCGATCCTGGCGGCGTCCGCGCCGAGATCGCCGATCGCGAGGTCAGGGGCGAGCTGCCGGCGAGCGGGGCGATCGCGCCGGCGCCGGTCGCCCAGGCGCAAGCGGCGCCGGTCGCCGAGGCGATGAAGGAGAGCGCCACCGAGGCGACCAAGCGCCAGCTCTCCCAGAGCCCGGGCTTCGCCGGCAAGGATTTCGAGGCCGGCGCGGTCAGGCAGGGCGTCGAGCAGTTCGGCGAGATGGTTCAGAAGGTCGACTTCCCCAAGTTCGTCGGCGGCCTGATCAAGAACGTCTTCCAGGCGATCGTCGAGAGCTCGATCGAGCAGATGCGCGCCTATGGCGAGCTGATCGCCAACGTGGCCAAAACCACCGACCAGTTCATGCGCGACAATATCGGCGAGGCGGCCGGCCGCGATTTCCTCGCCGACGCCTATCCCGACGTGCTCTCGGTCGAGGTCGGCGGCACCTCGGATTCCTTCGCCGACGGCGAGGGCGTCGGCCAAGCGACGTCGAAGCTCGCCGCGACCGGCGAGGACCCGGCCGTCCGCCTCGCCGAGATCAGCCGCGATCTCAACCTCAACCCGCCGGTCTCGGACATTGAGGACGCCAATGCCGAATTGCGGCTGGTCACCGCGGCGCGGCTGCAGATGGCCAAGTCGCGCCAGCAATTGCTGTCCTCGATGGTGATGCTCGGGATCAATCGCATCGTCGTCACCGACGGCTCGATCAACGCCAAAGTGGTGTTCGACATGCGCGCGACCGATACCGCCAAGCGCAACTACAAGGCTTCGATGCACGACCGCGAGCAGCAGAAATTCAAGCAGGCGACCAGCGTCAGCTACGGCGCCTGGTTCTCGCCGATCGACGCCTCCCACTCGAACGAATATTCGACGGATCACGTCGCCACCGTCGGCTCGGCGCTCGACGAGACCAGCGAATCCAAGGCCGAGGTCAAGGCCAAGCTGTCGGGCGAGGTCCGGGTCAATTTCAAGAGCGACTATCTGCCGATGGACAAGATGGCGACGCCCGAGATGATGTCGGTGATCCAGGGCAACAGCACGCCATACAACCCCAACAAGCCCGCCGCGGGGACCTGAGCCGTGAACGCCGCCGTCGTCATCGCTCCGGTCGCCGATGCGCTGCTCGGCTCGGCGCTGGCGGTCAGCGAGCGGCTCGTCGGCGAGGCGACCGCCGAGGGCCTCGCCTTCGCCCTCGACCAGCTCGGCGACATTGACATCCCAGAGCCGGCGATGGCGCGGATCGACAAGGCGCAGCTGAGGGCGCTGGCGACGCTCTACCTCGCCTCCGACCTCGAACCGGCCGGGATCATCCCGGCGGTGGAGACGCTCGCCGGGCTCGCCTCCTCGGGGGCGACCAGCCTCGATCTCGGCGGCGCCCAGCCTTTGGTGGTGAGCTGGTGGCAGCACCGCAACGATCGCGTCAACGCGCTCGAGCGCAACGCCTTCTTCTCGCGCCTGTTCGGCACCTCGGCCGGCCCGGTCGCCGCCGACGCCAATCGCAACGCCAGCTTCGAGGACCGGATGCTCGAGCTGTGCGAGGCGCTCTACAAGCTCGACGAGCTCTCGGCCGGCAACAGCTTCGGCGGCACCGCCCAGCAGGCGCGCTGCCGCGCCGCCGCCCGGGCGGTCGTCCAGAATCTCGGCGAGGCGAGCGGCGGCATCACCGCTTTCATGGCCGCCGAGATCGTCGCCATGCTGAAGGAGGCGTTCGCGATCGTCGGCCATCGCGACCTGCGCGGCGCCTTCGGCGCCCGCGACATCTGGGGCGTGGTCGGCGGGATCGGCCGGGTTGCGCGGCAGCGCTTCCGCCCGGCGAGCCCCTATATCCGCCGCGGCAAGGCGGGAATGACGGTGATCGCCTGGCTCGCCGAGGTTGCCGACCAGCTCGGCGGCATGGGGGGGGCGATCGTGGCGATCGGCCATCCGGTGGTCGGCGCGGCGATCGACTGGCTCGAGGCGACGCTCGACATCGGCGAGGCCGCCGCCTCGGAGCCGCCGCCGGCCGCCCCGCCGGCCGCCGCCGCTTCACCCTGGTCGGCCCTGGGGAGCTGACATGGCCAGCGCGGCGCCATCCTTGCCGGCGCCCGCGGCCGTCTCGTGCCCCGCGGCCCCGCGCGACGACGCGCGGCTCGGCGTGCGCGCGCTGCTCGCCAATCAGGAGGGCTTCGCCGCGCTCGACGACACGACCCGCCGCGAGCTCGCCGGCGGCCTCGCCCGGATCGGCTCGGCGGCGCTCGCCAACGAGGACGCCGGCGCCGGCATGGCGCCGCCGCAGTCGGCGCTGGCGCGGGCGCAGAACGCCGGCGACGAATTTTCCGGCGTCGCCGCGGACAAGGTCGCCGGCACCACCAAGGCGATTCTCGAGGCGGTCTCCTTCCCGCGCTTCGTCACCGAGCTGATCACCGGCGTCTTCAAGGCGATGAACGATTCGAACCAGCAGCAGCTGACCGCCTTCGTCGACCTCATCCGCAACGTCGCCCAGACCACCGAGGGCTTCGCCGATTCCAACGTCGGCATCGCCGGCGCCCGCGCCTGGCTCGCCGAGCATTTCCCCGGCTCCTACATGATCGAGGGCGCCGAAGAGGACGCCTTCCCCGAGGACCTGTCCGGGCTCGACCCGCAGGAGCGGCGCGAGCGCCAGGCCGAGATCCAGGCCGAGCGCGACGCCGCCACAAGGCTGGTGATGCGCCCCGGCGCCAGCCCGCCGACCGAGGGCGCGCTGCGCGGCGCGCTCGGCCTCACCGAGGGCGAGAGCGTCTCGGGCGCCAATCCCGAGGCGCTCGTCCCCTATGCCCGCCAGATCCTCGCCCGCAACCGCCAGCAATTGCTGGCGACGATGGTGCAGATGGGGCTGCAGCGGATCGTCATCGAGAGCGGCCGGATCAACGCCTCGATGCGCTTCCACATCGACACCAGCAGCGTCGCCAACCAGGACAAGGGCTCGCAATTCGACATGCGCAACACCACCGACGCCAGCGTCGGCGCCAAGTTCGGGCCCTGGGGAGTGGAGGCCAAGGTCCAGAACACGATCGGCTATGTCTCCACCAACCGGACCTCGACCTCGGAGGAGATGAACACCGACCTCAATCTCGACAGCGCCGTCGAGCTCGTCTTCCGCACCGATTATGTCCCGCTCGACCGGCTGGCCGGCGGCGCCGCGCAGGAGCGGATCAAGGTCAACACGCTCAATCCCGAGGTCGAATTCGAAGCGCATCGCGGACGAGCGGGCCGCGAGGGAGACCGCGCGCGCGAGCGAGCGCTCCGCGCGCTCGAAGCAGATGGAGTCGGTGCTGAAGCCTCCGCCGCCGCTGCCGCCGTCGTCGACGGGGGTCAAGCTCGATCAGCTGACCGCCCCCGCGGACGACAAGGCGACGGGGGGCGGCAGTACCGCCGCGCCCGCATCGGGGGGTGGCACCACCGCATCCGGAGGCGGCGCCGGCACGGCGAATCCCGCGCCCGCCGGAGGCACCGCAACGAAGCCGGCCGCCGCCGGCGGCCACTGAGCGCGCCCGCGCGAAGAGTCACCGGGCGCGCATCGTTGCTCCGTCACTCCGCGGGCGCGCTACATTTTGAAGGTGATCAGCACATCCTCGACGACGTCGCCGGCGCCCGGGGCGGCATAGAGCAGCTTGGGTACGCTGTGGTCATAGGTCAGCACGTCGCCGGCCGCGGGCAGCGCGTTGGCCGCGGGCCGCACGACCGGCAGCTTGAACGTGGCCGAGACGTTGGTCTGGGCGGTCAATGTCCGTTCCCCGCTGGCGGCGTTGCGATGAACGATCCAGACGCCGGCCGGAGTCTTCGCGCCGGGGCCCGGATGCATCCTCGCCCGATAGGGGATCGCCGACGGCTGCAGCTTCGGCAGCTCGAACGCGGAGGTCGACGTGCCGGGCTTGCGCGCCTCGGCGAGCAGCTGCGTCCACTCGTCGGGGAAATCGTGCCGCCACGAGGTCAGCAATTGCGGCCGCGGGTCCGGCAGGTTCGGCTTGTTGGCGGGGAGGGCGGCGTCCGTCTCGACGCTGCCGCGGGCGACGAAGCGCAGGTGGAGGATGACGTCCGCGATCGTCTGGCGGTCGAACTCCTCGGTCGCGGGCAAGGTCACCGTCCATTGCGACACCGCCCCGGCATTTTCGAACGGCAGATAGCGCTCGTCGCGAAGGTTGGCCTCGAACAGCGCCGGATCGTTGACCGCGCTCGAGGTGACGATCTCGCCGGTCACGCCCGCGTCCGCCCAGGCGCTTGGGTCGTCCGAGAGGCTGTCGCCCGGCTTCCAGCCGATCGTGCTCTTCTTCAGGCTCAGCTTCACGTTGGCCGCGACATGCGGGCCGGTGACGCAGGGCAGCGACAGGGCGACCGATTTGATCCGCATCGCGTAGAGCGTCATGTCGTCGCGGAAGATGGTGGCGAGCAGCCATGGCGGAAGCACGAACTCCGCTTTGCCGGTGCTCCACAGAGCGACCAATTGCTCGGGGGCGAGCAGGCGCAGCGAGATCGAGCGGGTGAGCTCGAACTCGCGGGTGTTGAAGCGCATATAGGCCGCCTCGAGCGCCCGCAGCTGGCCGCTCAGCATCTCGCCGGCGAGCAGGCCGGAGCGGCTGCTGTCCCAGTCGCCGAACTCGACGTAGGATTCGGTGCGGCCGAGCTCGAGCTGGAAAGCCCTTTGCGCCTGCCGGGCGAGGTCGAAGGCGAGGTTATAGGCCTGGCGGTGCAGCGTCTTCAATTTTCCCGACATCCAGCCGTAGAGCTGCTCGCCGGTGAATTTCGCCCGCATCCAGTCGTGCACCGCCTTGGATTGCTCGACCTGAAGATCGTGATTTTCGAGCTCCTTCTCGGCCATCGCCAGCCGGATCTCGGCGGCGGCGATCTGCCGGTCGGCCTGCTGGACCTCCTGGGCGGCGAGGTTGGCCTGAAGCGTCCAATCCTCCTGCCGGCGGACGTAGGAGGCGGCGGTAAGCGCCCGGCTCGCCTTGTTGAGCAGGCTCGAGGCCATCGCGCCCGCGGCCTGGGCGCCCGCGGCGGGCGCCTTGGCGAGGTCGAGCTTGGTGGTGACGTGAGGGCCCGGGCCGGAGACGCCGACCTGGATGTCGAGCAGCGACAGCGCCGCCGAGAGGATCATCAGCCCATGCTCGACGACCTGGATGCCGTGCGCCACCTCGGTCAGCTTCTTGGCGGCGCTTTCCTCGGCAATCATGAACTCCCGGCTCGAATAATGGCCGAGCCGTATCTCGGCGAGCTTCTTGGCATATTCGGCGGCGGCGAGCGATTGCTTGGCCTCCTCGGCCGCCAGCTTCTTGAGGCCGCGGGTCGCGCCGAGCAGGTTGATCTCGTGGACCTGGCGCAGGTCGGCGAGCGCCTCGGCGTCGCGCTTTTCGATCGCCGCCAGCAACTGGCCGCCGAGCGCCTTGACCTCGTTGCAATAATCGCTCGCGCGCTGCAGCAGGTAGGAGAAGCGGTGACGCGGATTGGGCGCGGCGAGGCTGTCGAGAATGTCGGCAAGGTCGAGCCCCGAGGCGACCGCCTTGACCAGCATGCCGGGATCGATCTCGGGCGCGAACAGCGCGAGCGCACGCTCGTTCCCATCGATGTCGCGGCAGTGGCGGATCTTGAACAGGCGGTCGGCGACCCGGTCCCAATAAGCCAGCAATTGCGGGTTTTCGGGGATGCAGAAATAGAGGGCCGGCGGGGAGACGACGCGGGGATGGCCGTTGACCGGCTGGGTCCAGACGCCGGTCATCATGTTCTCGACGGCCTCGGCGGCGTTGGAGAATTCGTCGATCGAGGCGAGCAGCTGCTCGAAATTCCTGTCGGGCCGGGGCTTGCCCGCCACCTGGCGCGGTTCGGGGCCGAGTATCTGTTCGGCCAGCATGTAGAGCTGCAGCGCCTCGTTGACGCTCTCGGTGGTGAACTGGCGGAACAATTTGTCGCCCCAGTCGAGCAGCGTCTCGATATATTCCATCACCGTCCAGCGCATGTAGGCCTGGATTCGCATCTCGGCGACGGCGTGCGGCTCGAACGGGTGCTTCTGCCATTCGGCGATCTGGGCGGCGAAGGCCTGGCGCTTCGGCTGATCCTGCGGGGCCTGGCTCTGCAGCAATTGCATCAGCGCCGCGATCGAGCCCTCGGTGACATGCTTGTGGAAGGGCTTGATCATCCAGAAGCGCGAGCCGCCGAGCTGGGTGTCGCGGTTGGTCGGGTCGAAGATGAAGCTCAGCCAGCGCAGCGCCTCGGCATGCTTGCCGTCGAGCCGCAGCTGATGGCCGATCAGCGCCGGCAGATGGAAGAAAGTCTCCCAATTATAAGCGGCATAGGCGCCGGTATAGGCGAAGTCGAACGACAGGGTGGGATGAACGGCCGAGACCTCGCTGGTCGGGTGATAGTCGTTGTAAAAATAGGCAGGATCTTCCAGCTGCTGGCGCCGCAGCGGATCGGCCTCGTCCGCGGGTGCGAGCAGCCCCTCGATGCCGAACTGGTGGAGCGCTCGCAGCATCCGGCAGCAATACGGATGCTCGTGCAGCTCGACCAAATAGCGGTCGTAGAAGGAGGCGCCCGTCCCATGCCGGGTGCGGCCGATCAGATGGGTGTGGCGGCGGTCGGCGAAGAAAAAGGGGTAGTAGGGGAACCGATCCCGGCTCTGGTGCGCGAAGGTGAGGACGAACGGGGCATTGATGAAAGGGAAGTGGTCGCCCGGCATAATGGTGGAGCTGCCAACGGACCCGACCGAAAAAACAGGCTCGACGCGTATCTGGAGCGTCGGCCAGGAATTGCCGTCATGGACCACCTCGCCCATGACGAGCTGCATCCCGTCGGGCACTGTCCATGACGGCCCAGCGAGGAAGAAACGCCGGCTATCGTCGACCGACCATTCGCTGGGTTTCTTGAAGGCGAGGCGCTCGTCGCAGCCGCTGATCACCAAATCCACCTCGTGGGTGAACAGGTGATAGACGTTCTCCTTGCGATCGGTCAGGCGTCGAACGTGGATCGTCAAATCGCCGCCCCCCGGCTCCGCCCAGAAATAGAAGCCGCGCGGCTCGAGGCTCGCGTCCTGGATCGAATAAGGCGCGTTGTCCGAGCCCCGGACGAGGCGCGCTTTCATCACGCGGTCGTCGGACGGACTTCCCAGCGCGAATAGCTCGGCGCCCGAATAGGCGCCGCAGATCCAGACCTGGCCATATTGCTTTTTCGGGCTCCATTTGCCGAACTCGAGCTTGGAGTAGCAAAGCCTGAGCTCGACATAGGGCGCGGCCTTGTTGCTGTCGTCCGCATCCCGGTAGGTCCGGTGCTCCTTGGGGGCGAAGGTCGGCCAGAACAGATAGAGCCGCCGGTTGAACAGCACGGGGATGAGATGATCGCCCTCGATGTCGATCGGAATCTCCTCCCACGCGGTCCAGCGGCGGTTCTTCTCCCGTCGGCGGTAGAAATAGGTATGAGGCGGGTTCCACGTGCGCGCGAACACGTAGGTGACGTTCTTCTCGTCGTCGCTGACGTCCGGGTCGTCATCAAAATATTGGCCGCGTATGTCGAGCCGCGAAATGTCCTCGAGCCGGGTCAGATAGGCGTTGAACGCCTTCTCGACATTGGCCGCGTTGAGCTCGTCCTGGAGCAGCTGCTCCTGGGCCGCGGCGAACAGGGGCGTCTTCACCAGCCGCAGCGAGGGATCGATCCAGTTCTCGGGATAGAGGAAGACCTTGCGGTTCGCCTCCCACACCCGATAATTCTTGCGCCACACCCATTGCTTCTTGTCGCCCTCGTCGAGCACGACGTTCGCCTCGAGCCCGAGCAGGCCGCGCTGGATCAGCGTCTGGCAGGCATTGGTCGCCTGCACGATCCGCGAGGTCTGCATGCAGGGCTCCATTTCCGGATCGATCAGGAAATGGGCGTAGAGCTGCGGGATGTCGGCAAAGCGATGCTGGCCGAGATAATAAGCGACAAGCGCGTCGCGCAGCTCGCGCCGCAGCCGGTTGGTGATGGGCTGGTAGAGCTTGGTCCAGGCGGCGGCGCCCCCGGCGGCCGCCTTGAGCGCGGCCTTGAGCTGATCGGCCTGGGGCCTGGTGAACCGGTTCTCGACCGGGGCGCCGCCGAGGCCCGGCGCCGTCGTCCAGACTAGGCCGATCACATCGGGCAGCGGCCCGGCGACCGGGTCGGTCGGGATCAGCGCCAGATCCTCGTCGAGCCCCGCGAGGTCGAGCATGCGCGCAACGAGGGCGCCGAAGTCTCCCGCGGGCTCGAACGGCTGCGCGGCAACGGCGAGCCGCTGCAGCGCCGCCGCGTCGCGCCCGGCCAGCACCGAGCCGGCGTCCATCTCGGCCGTCGCCCAGGCCCCGAAATTCGGGATCGGCGACGTTTGCTTGAACGCCGAGGTGCGCATCAGGAACATCATCTGGCTGACCGCCAGCGCCGCCGCCTGGCGGGTCCCCCGGCGCAGCCAGATCAGCGGCGCGCCGGTGGCGGAGACCGAGCCGAAGCGGTTGAAGGCGAGGTCGAGCGCGACCGGGAAATCCGCGCTGAGGAACCAGCTCGGGCTCTCCTTCACCGCCGCGAGCAACAGCACGATCTGCAGGCCGACCGGCTCGAAGCCGGCGGCCGCGGCGATCCGCTCGCAGCGCCAGAGATAGCGGTAATATTCGGTGAAGAGACCCTCGATCGCGCCCGCGCCGTCCCAGCTGCGGTTGACGGTCTTGACGCCGGTGGCGGTCACGCTTTCGCGCGGCTGATCGAACAGCGCACGCCAGCCCTGCCCGGTCAGCGGCACCTGGCTGTTGGGCGTCGTCCCCGCCATCGTGTTGATCGCCGAGACGAAGATCCAGTTCGCCTGGCTGACGAAGGCGACCGACAGCCCCAGCGCGCTCGCCAGCGCAAGATCGACCGCGTTGGCGCGCGCCGCCTTCAGTGCGGCGAGCGCGGCCGGGGTCAGTTGCGCCGCCGTGACGGCGTCCGGCACCGCCGGCACCGGATCGAGCGCGGCCTCGACCGCTTCCCACGCCGCCTTGGCCGCCTTGGCGGTCGCCTTGTCGGCCGCCTTGCCGGCGGCGTCGAGCTGCCAGCGGCCCGTCCCCTTCAGCATCGCCAGCAGCTCGGCAGGCGCGACGGCGAGGTCGCGCAGCCCATCGAAGTCGAACAGGAATTGCAGCAGGTAGTCCGGATGCTTCCAGGGCTCGGCCGACGGGGCGAGCAGCTCGCCGGCGGCGTCCAGGTCGGCCGCCGTTATGCCGAGGGCAGCGGCGCAGTCCGCGGGCCAGCCGCCCGGCTGGGTCTTGAACCAGTCGGACAGCGTGTCGAGCGGCAGGCCGAGCCGCGCTGCCGCCGCGCTCGCCGCCGCGAGCCGGCAGACGAAGCCGGTGTCGAGCCCGCCCGTGCCGAAGGCGGCGAGCGCGTGGTCGAGCTCGGCGACGCTGAGCCCGGCGCGGCGCCGCAGCCGCTCGAACCGCATCAGCCGGTCGGCGGCGGCGAGGCCGAGGTTGAGCGCGGCATCGTTCGAGTCCGCGAGAAAGGCCTGGTCGACGTCGCAGGGCGCGCCCGCGGCAAAGCCGATATGATCGAAGGGGAACGCCCGGCCGCCGTGCACGAAGCCGGTCTTGAGCAGCGCCTCGAGCGCGGCGAGATCGGCGAACTCGCCGGTGCCGAGCAGCGGCTTGACCTGCGACCCGGGATCGAGGGAGGCGCCGGCCGCGGTCTGCAGCCCCCAATAGGTCTTCCAGAAGCTGCTACCCGCGACCGCATGGTCGGTAGCGATGATCGCGAGCTCTTCGGCGATGATGCCGAAGCGGGCGCAGGCCCAGGCCGTCCGTTCCTCGCCGCTCCGCGCGGTCCAGCCGCGCACCGACAGCGTCTCGACCAGGCCGGCATGGTCGCGTCCCGCCGCCTCGAGATAGGCGCGCGCCTCGTCATAGAGCGAGTCGTAGGGCAGCCCCCATTGCACGGCCTCCTTCAGCAGCAGCGCGTCGACCGCGTCGAACTTGCCGCGATATTCGGGTTCCAGCATCCGGTCGGCGGAATCGCCATGGGTCTGCAGCGTGCCCAGCAGCGGCCCGGGCGAGGCCAGCAGCGGGTAAGAGAGGACCTCGTTGACGATGTCGATATAGGGCATCGCCGTATTGGCGTTGGCGCAGTTGAGCAGGATCTTGGGGATGTCGGGCCGGCGCTGCGCGAGCTCATTATAGGCGTTGGCGCCGGCGGCGACGTCGACGACGTCGGCACGCATCCAGTGCAGCAGATCGGCGAGATAGGCGGCCGGGCCGTAGACCGACTGGCAGTGGGCGCAGGCGCAGAAATCGGCATTGCCGAACAAGGTGGTGAGGTTGGGCAGCTCCGGCCCGTCTTCCACGAGCAGGCCCGACAGGAAGTCGGTGGGCCAGTAGGATCGCTCGGCCAGGCAGAGCGCATAAGTGTCGGCGAAGATCTGCTGCGCGTTGCTGTAGACGCGGTCGACCTGGTCGACGCCGAGGAGCGGGCTGAGCCGCTCCCGGACGGCCGCCTTGCCCGCGGCGAGCACCGAATAGCCGGAGGTAAAGCCCTGTTCGAGCATCGCCTCGACGACGGCGAAATCGCCGTCCGGCGCCAGCTGCGTCGTCCGCTGGACCGCGGCAAGGAGGCTGATCTGCCCGTCATTGAACACGGCACGGCGTTCGCCTTCGGCGAAATAGCTCTGCACCGGCTGGGTGCGGATGTCGAAGGTGGGATGGTCGGCCAGCGCGTCGGCCAGCTTGGTGGTGCCGCGGACCTTGCTGACGCGCAGCCGGGCGGCGAGCCGCTGGCCGGGCGCGGCGGCGGCGATCGCGGCGACGATGTCGGCGGCATAGGCCGCGGCCGGCTCGGGCCTCGCCGCGTAGCTCGAAGGATGGCCGGCGCGCTCGATCAGCGCGCGCCAGTCGGCGGCGGCCATCAGATGCAGCCGGTCGAGCGCGCCGCGCCTGAGGAGCATGGCGCCGCCTTCGTCCGGAGCGAGCGCGGCGAGCATCGGCGCGTGGCGGCCGAGCGCGTCGAATAAAGTGAAGATCCCGGCGACCAAAGCCTTCTGCTCGGGCGTGACCCGCACGGCCTTGCCGCTGCCGGCATCGAGCTCGGCGTCGAGCAGCTGCGAACGCAGCCCGGGTTCGAGCGGTGCCCAGCGGAGCGCCTTGGCCGGCGCGTAGCGGCCGTCGTCATCCAGATTGAAATGGAGCTTGTCGCGCATGTAGATCAGCGCCTCGACGACCGGCTGGGAGACCGGCGGCGCGATCCTCGCCTCCGCCGCCGCGGCGAGCCTCCTCGCCAGGCCGGCCCGTGAATGGAGCAGCAGCGCCGCCAACGGCACCTCGCCGGCGTCGGCGACCAGCGCATAGAGCGCCGGGACCGGATCGGGCGGGCGGCCGGCCGGCGGGCGGCCCGCTGCGGGCTTCGCCGGCTCCGGTGGCCCGACCAGCGCGACCGCGTGCGCCTGCGCCGCCGCGAGCCGGTCGATCAGGGCCTCGTCGACGCCCGAGATGCGGGGCAGCGCCGCGCGCTCCTCGGCCGGCAGCGCCGCCAGCGGCCGCTCCATCAGCCACGGCGCGAGCATCGCCGTCACCCGCTCATACTCGCTCCGCCCGGCGAGCGGATCGGGAAAGTCGATCACCACCTCGACCTCGCCGCGCACGCCGTAATGGACCGGCGAGACGGCGATCGGCTCGCCCCCGTCCGTCGCGTAGAGCTGGACGAATGGATTGACCGACGCGAGATCGTCCCGATCGATCGTCGTCGAGACGGGCGCCGTACCGACCCCGGCGATGCGGGCGACGTCCTCATGCGCGCCTGCGGGGTCGAAATGGGTGACGACCGCGAGCATCCGTGCCGGGACGGTGCGGAGCGCGAGCATGTGCGGCGGGAAATTGACCCGGAGATTCAGCACGAACTTGGTCATTTCATTGCCCCCACTCAAAGGCCCCCAACCCAGCATCGTCCGGGCTGTTTGCAGGTTTCTACGTATCCATCCTTGTCCGGCCGAACCGGCGTCTTACCAACGCCCGCCGGAGCCACCCCCGCCGAACATTCCTCCCCCGAATCCGTTGAATTCAAAGTCTATTTCCTGCTTGTCCTGCACGTCCTCAGTCAAATCCTCCTTGATGTTGCTGATGACGCGCCCGATACCTTGCCGTTTCTCATCCCATTCCGAGCTGACGATTTGCTTTTGGGCCGACGTCACTTTCTTCCCCATAAAATCGCCAAAATTCGCCATGACGTCTTTCCATTGATCCTGTTGGGCAAACCGCGCGAATTTGCCCACCCAGGACCCCAGGAGCGAGGCGCCGGGCGGCAGCGACAAGCGCGTAATGTTGGTCACGTTGAACTCGATCGTTCCCGCGCCGGTGGAATCCTCGACATACCGCCCGGAGAACGTGATCGCCCCGGCCTCCGGATGCCCTTCGAGAGTCTTGAACGACATGTCGAAGCTGTTTGAATTTTTATTTATCTCAGCTACCCGAACACGCCCACTGTCGCCCCAGATCGCAATGTCGATCCTGTCGCCCACTGATAGTTTTTTATCTTTATTAACATCGACCGGGACATATTCTGCCCATTTATTATTGGTTATAGACTGAGGGCTCGTCGTGAATTCTTGTTTGAATTTCTCGAAGTCGGCCTTTGATCCAGATACTTTTACACTGAACGTCTGCATCTGTACGTTGCCCTCACCCTTGCTGAGGCTCTGGTCCTCACCGCCCGGTTGATCGGCCAGCGCCAGCTGGCGCAATTTATCGAGGGGGCCGGGCTTGGGGCGCGGAGTTGGATCGGGCTTCGGCTTGTTGTCGGGCAATTTCGACTGCTGGCCGTCGATATCGCTTCGCAACACGGGCGAAGCCTTGCCATAGTTGAAGCGACTCAGGCCATCGACCAAGCCCGCCGGATCGGCGCTCAGCCATCGCCCGAGCCACGGCAGATAATAGCGCGCCGAATGATATTGCAGGCCGCTTTCCTCGTCGCGTTCCATGCCGGTGTGGCGGTAGCGTTTCTGGCTGAGGCCCGAATTCTTCCAGTGGAGCGCGGTGGTGCCGTAGGGGTGGAACTCCTCGTAGGAGATCGGCTGGCCCGTCTCGTCCGCCTCCATGCAGGCGCTGTGGAGATGGTCGTCGAGCTGGTAGCGAAGCACCGGCGCCTGGCCCGCGGCGACGGCGCCGGCCGCGTCCTTCTCGGTCTCGATCAGCAGGACGCGGCGCTCATCGTCGGCGACGTGGAGGCTGTCGCGACGCAGGTCGAGCGTTGTTCCGCCCCAGCGCCGGTAGATCTCGTAATTGCCGAGATAGAGGCGCTCCTCCCTGACATTGCCCTTGTCGACATATTTGCGCACGCGCTCGCCGCCGCCGTCATAGCGGTAGTGCGCGTCGACGGCGCCGATCCGCATCTTCTCGGGCCGGTCCTCGGGGTCCCATTCGATCGCGGCGATCGACGGCAAAGCGAGGATGTTGCCCGCTTCGTCGTGCGCGTAGAGCTCGGCGGTGGTGGCGCCCGAGAGGAGGGTGGAATAGAGCTGGTTCGAATTGCCCGGATGGCCGGCGGGGAAGGGCGAGACCAGGCCGAGCCCGGCGCGCTGGTAATCGTAGACATAGTCCCGGGTCCAGCCGCCGCCGACCGCGAAATGGCGCAGCTTGGTGACGTTGCCGACCGGATCGTAGCCGTAGCGCTCGATGTAGGAGCGCAGATTCTGCATGTCGCTCTGCTGAATGAGAGCGGCCGGCGCCTCGTGCTGGGCGCCGCCCGCGGTCTGGCTGCGATGCTCGCGGCCGGTCGCCATGGTCAGCCGGTAGAGGGCGTCATATTCGTAGAGCCGCCGCGGCGCGATCACGCCCTCGTGAAATACCTTGTCTTGGGCGAGGTCCTCGATCTCCACGATGTTGCCGACCGGATCGTGGACGTAGACGAGGTGCTGGAGCGGCGCCGGTTGGCTTGCGGCGGGGACGGGCACACCGTCGGCATCGCGCGCATGGTCGCGCGTCGCCAGCATCGTCGCGAGCCGGTCGGTGGTCGGATCGTAGCTGTAGAAGACGGCAACGCCGTTGCCATATTCGATCCAGGCGCGCTGGCCCTTGGCGTCGTAGCCGATGTCCTTGACCGGGGCCGGCACGCGCGCCCGCCCCGGCAGCCGGCGTAGAGCGATCATCGTCAGCGCGCCGCCCTCGTCGTAGCGGTAGACCGTCTCGGTGCCGTCGGGAGCGGTCTCGACAACCGGCCGGTCGTGCGCATCGTAGGCGATCCCGGTGCGGAACGGCGCCTCGAACAGGGCCGTTGCGGCGAGCCAGGGGGCGATGCCGGAATCGGCGGGGAGCCCGCTCCAGTCGGCCTTGGCGGTGGGAGCGGCGAAAGCGAGCCGCTCCTGGGCGAGCGGATTGCCCTTGAAGTCGTGGTCGGGCGTGCGCAGCGCGCCGGCGCCGTCGAAGGCGAGCCAAAGCTTGCCGAGCAGATTGTGCGCGGCCGCGCCGGGGGCGGCCTCGCCATAGACGAGGCGGTCGCTGACGATCGTCACCGCCGCCTGGTCGGTGACCCAGGTCGCGGTCGGGCGGCGCAGCGCGTCATAGTCGTGGCGAAACCGATAGCCGCGCGGCGTCCAGCGGTGGCGCGGCTGGCCGTCGGCCGCGGCCAGGGCGAAGCTCTCGCCGGCGTCGTTGCTGAGCGCGTGCAGCAGCTCGCCCGCCATGTCGAAATCCTGGCGCAGCGCCAGCATCCCGTTGGCGTCCCAGACTTCGCGCTGGCGGCCTTCGATGTCGAGGACGGTGCGGGTCTTGTAGGTGGCGACGGCCTTGTTGTCCTCCTCGGCCATGAGCGGGCGCCCGAGCGTGTCGAGATGGACCACGCCCGGCGTTGCCGAATGGGCGGTGGTGAGCGCCCGTGCCCGCTCATATTTGGTGCCCGTCATGCTGGCGGCCGTGGCCTTGTCCCACGGCGCGGCGCCGCCCAGCGTGTCGTTGCGGTCCCAGCTCGCCTGCTGCCAGGCGTCGAACGTCACCCGCGACGAGGTCAGATCCGGAAAGCGGGTTTCGACCAGCCGGCCGAGCGCGTCGTAGCGCATCTCGGGCGAGAAGCCCCAAAGGCGCAGCGCGTCCTCCTCTTCATGATCCGCGGTGACGCTGAAATAGGGCTCGTAGCGGCGCACCACGTTTCCCTTATTGTCGTAGATGGTGCGGCCGGTGCCGACCCAGCGAGGATCGGCGAAGCGGTTCTTGAGGGTGCCGGCATCGACATAATGAGCCGGGCCGGGCCGGACCCGGGTCTTGACCGCAAGCTCGCGGCCGAAGCCGTCCGAATAGACCCTTGTCTCGAGCCAGCGGCTCGCCCCGTCGCTATGGGTCTCCCGCGCTTTCGCATGGGCGTAATTC
The DNA here is from genome assembly GCA_963826805.1 of uncultured Alphaproteobacteria bacterium. GTDB lineage: Bacteria > Pseudomonadota > Alphaproteobacteria > Sphingomonadales > Sphingomonadaceae > Allosphingosinicella. The sequence goes on along the minus strand of CAWGYE010000005.1, from coordinate 367,438 downwards.
GGCCGCCCGGCGCTCGACCATTCGGTCTCGACATAGGTGAAGGTCTCGGTCGGCGCCGCCAGCGTGTCGCCGTCGGGCGACGCGGCCTTGCCCGCCACCGCCCGCGCGACGACGCGCCCCAGGGCGTCGTAACCGGCAAGACACCGGTTGCCGTTGGGATCGACGATCTCGGCGGGCGCCATGTGCCGCAGGTCGAGCGTTGCGGTCGTGGTCGAGCCCAGCGGATCGGTGACCTCGACCGGGGTCAGCCAGGCGGGGTCGTAGCCGACCCGCCACAGCGCGCCGAATGAATCCCGGCTTTTGACCCCCTGGTAGAAGCCCGCCTCTACGAAAGACTCGAGCGGCGAGGCGACCCACCAGCCGTCGAGCGCGACCGCGGCATTGTTCGCCCCGGTGACGGTGAAGCTGCGCCCGACATAGCCGTCCTGCGCCAGGTCGACCGCGGCTGCCAGGAGATTGGCGGCGCCGATCGTCTGGGTCAGCAGATCGTCGGTGAGGGCGAGGCGGTAGCTGCGATGAGGCAGCGCCAGCGGATCGAGGTTGCCGAACGGCTTCTCGATCGCACCCGCCGCGTTGTCGGCGTCGGCGGTGCCGTCGGTGCGGAACATGTTGACGCTCGCGCCGATCAGCCGCCGCGCCGGGCCGGTGCCCGGCTGCTGCTCGAACGGAACGACCGCGGTGAGCGCGTCGAGCGCCTGGCGCGCCTCCTCCATTCGGAAGATGCCGTGTGCTGGCTCGAGGCCGGTCACTTCGAAGGTCGTGCTCCAGACCGGCACCGAATGGCGATGGCGGCCGCCGCTCGCGACGTCGTGGGCGAAGCCGGCCTCCTCGAGGGTCGCGAGGACCCGGCCCTGGGCCAGAGCGACGTCGGCAAGCGCGGCGCCTGCCGGGCGCTTGGCCGCCTCGCGGGCATAGCTCACCTTGAAGGTGCGCCGGGCATTGCCGTAGCGATCGCGGTCGAGCACCAGCTCGTGGGCGATGCGCGGATCGTCGGCGTCGCGCTCGAGATGCTGGCTGAGCGTCTCGACCGGTTGCGCCATGAACACGCCATGCTCGTGTTCGCCGGCACCGCAGGGCTGCAGTCGCGTGACCAGACAGCGCGTCTCGGTCACCAGATAGGGCCGGCTCTCGTCCGTGCTGCCGTCGAGCGCATAGATTTCCTGCCGCAGCATCTGGCCGCGCAGCGCGCGGCAGGCTTCGCGTCGCTCGCGCGGGTTTTCGGCACCCTCGACGAGGCTGTCCGGCAGCCGCAACGCGTTCTGGAAATATTCGCCGGCCAGCGCGTCGCTCACCGTCCCGGCATGCCAGGCGCCGGTATGGAACCAGGTGCGGACGACGACCGGCGGCAGATCGTGCGTCGCCGGCGCCGCGATGGTCTCGACGTCACGCTGCTCGACCATGGCGAAGCCGCGAAACTCGCGCTCGGCGCGATCGTAATAGCCGTGGCGATAGGCATATTCGGAGGCGAGCCGTCCGCCCGAGATCAGGTCTTCGCGGACGATCCGATTCACCACGTGCACGGGAAAGGGGAGCGTGGTCCGCCAGGGCCGGCCGGCGCGGCGGTCGTCGCGATAATATTCGCCCGATGAGCGATATTCGATCCGGGTGCGCGCGCCGGCGCCGTTGTCGACGGCGACCAGCAGATGCGGCTTCACGCCTCCCATGAGGTCGGCGAAAAGGAGAGGGTGCTGCTGGTCGTGCGGGCGGGCCGAAGACCAAACCAGGCAGGAGGTGCCGATCGCCATCAGGTCGACCAGCTCGACGCTGGTCAGCGGGTCGAGGGTTGGAAAGCCGACGGTGACCGGGCTGCCCGGCGACCAGCTGTTGCCGGCGCGGTTGGTCCACCACAGGCATTGCCGGCGACCGAGATAGAGGAGGTCGGTGGTGCCGGAGCCGTCGATGTCGCCGAGCCGCAGCCGGGCCGGATCGAACTGGTCGGGGTGATCGAAGGTCGGCGCGGCGTCCATCGCCACCTTGGCGCCGAACCGCCCATAGCCGCAATTGGGCCAGTAGCAGATCTCGCCGTTGCGGATCCTGACGATGTCGGAGAGGCCGTCGCCGGTCATGTCGGCGAGGAAGATCCCTTCGAGCGTATTGGTCAGCACGCGGGCGGGGCCGGCCTCCTCGTCGGTGCCGGTGAAGGCCCGGGCCTCGGCTTCGTAGCCCGCGCGGCCGCGGTTGCGGAACCAGCGGATCACCTCGTCGCGCAGCAGCAGGGCCTCGGCGCGGCCGTCGCCGTCGAGATCGGCGTGGCGCAGCGCCGGATCGTTCCAATCGATCGCGGCGTCCTCGAGGAAGGGCCGGAACGGCTCCCAGCCGCCATCGTCGCTGCGGGCGGCATAGCCCGCCGGCGCCTGGCGGCTGGTGGCGTAGAGCCGGCCGTCGGCCTCGATCTGGGCAAGCTCGGCGCCGGCGCCCTGCCGCGCCCAGTTCGGTTTCTCGGCGACCAGCTCGACCGCTTCGAGCCGCCCGTTCCCGCCGTTGCGCTTGAAAAACCAGGCGTCGGCCTCGTCGACGAGCACGCCGGGCGCGGCCTCTTCATAAAGGTCGACAAAGCGGAAGCGGGCGCCGTCGACCCCTTGCGGGAGGTTGTCGAGCGCTTCGCCGCGCAGCGGCCTCACCGTCGGGTCCGGCGACGCCTGGCTGTAGCCCAGGCTCAATTGCGGTCGTGCCGCGCTCTGTCCCGCGGCGTCCCAGCCGCGCTCGACGATGCTGGTCAGCCGGGCCCCGGCCGGATCGTGATCGTAGCTGAAATCGAGGCTTCGGGTCAGGACGGGATCGGGCCCGAGCTCGGCGAAGCGATGGAAGACAAGGATGCGCCGCGCCAGCCGCCGGGTGCGGACCTCGAAGCCTGCCCGAAAATCCGAGGATGGGTCGACGCGATAGTCCCAGTCGCCGCCGTCGGCGGGGTCGGGCGTGACCGGATGGTGCTCGCCATAATCGACGACGATCTCGAAATGGAAGGCGGACGCGGCGGTCGAGGTCGGCTGGAGCGGCGCGTCGAGGCCGTATTCGATCCGCTTCAGGTAGCGCTGGGCAGTGGCCTCGCCTGCGCTGCGATTGCGCTCGGCGGCGTTCGCGGGAAGCCCGGTATCGTCCTCCCCCTTGTAATGGTAGCGGACGAGGTCGCCGCGGTCGTTGCGGACTTCGTCGAGCAGCCACGCAAAGATCCTGGAGGGGTCCGCGGGGTCGGCAATCCGGCTGGCCGCCCCCGTCCCGTAGAGGCTGGCGACATTGTCCTTGTCGATCGACTTCCAGTGCACGTCGCCGGTCGCGCCTTCCCACATCTCGATCCGGAGGAAGGCGCCTTCCTGTCGCGGCACGAAGCGGGTGACGGTGAAGCCGCCTTCGCTGCGGACGTCGGCCTTCCAGGACTGGCCGTCGAATTCATGCGCCGGGACGAGGGCCTCGGAGCCGGACAGGACGAAGCTGTCGGGCGCATCGCCCCGCCCGTAGCGGGGCAGGCCCTTTTCGGTCCGGCGGCTGATCCGCGGCACGTCGATCGACCAGCCCATGCCGAAGGGCCCGAGCCCGCCGTCCGAGCCGTAATTCAGCGATATTGCCGGCGACATCCCCTCGCGCCCGGCCGGCAGAGGCAGCGGCACCGAGAGCGAGGCGGTTCCGGTCGCCGGGTTCACCGAGACTGTCTCGCCGATGCCCTTCAGGGCTCCGCCACCCTTTGGCAGGCTCAGTTCCGGGACCGATTGCGGCGGAGCTCCAGGCGACCGCCCGGCACCCTCGCTCGGCGCGTGACCGGCTGCGGCTTTGCGGTTGCGTGCTGCGGCGCCCGAGTTCGGGCGGGTTTCCGCGCGCGCTGCCCTGTTTCGGATTGGCGTCGCCCCGGTCGGCAACGGCGTCGGCTTTCTCTCCGAATCTCCGGCCGCCCCGCATTGGTCCGCCCCCGAAATCAAAGCATGGCGCAGTTTAAAAATGGGCGCAATCGAAGAATGGCCGCAAAGTCCGGGAAGCAAATCGACCAGGATATTGTCCTGCCGCTTCTCCCAAATATCTCCGCCGTTACCTCAATTTGCTCCCGGGTGGGCGAGGCGGCCGCGCAGATAGGTGGCGGCGATGGCGCGGTCGTCGCCAAGCACCTGCAGGGCGAACAGCCGGTCGTGCAGCGACGCCGGGGCGCAGCGGCGGGCGAGCAAGGGCGTGGCCGCGGCGTCGAGGACGACGAAATCCGCCTCCTGGCCGGGCAGGAGCGCGCCAACCCGATCGGCGATGCCCATCACCCGCGCCCCGCCCGCGGTGGCGAGATGCAGCGCGCGGAAGGGGTCGAGGCTGGCCCCGTTGAGCTGGCAGACCCGGTAGGCCTCGCCCAGCGTGTGGAGGATGGAGAGGCTCGTGCCGGCGCCGATATCGGTGCCGATGCCGACCCCGACGCCGTGACGGTCGGCCTTGGCCAGATCGAACAGGCCCGAGCCGAGAAAGAGATTGCTGGTCGGGCAGAAGGCGATGCCGGCGCCCGCCTGGGCCATGCGTCTCAGCGCTCGGTCGCTCATATGGACGCAATGGGCGAAGACCGAGCGCGGGCCGACCAGCCCGAAACGGTCGTACACGTCGAGATAATCGGCGGCCCTGGCGTAGCGCTCCGCGACCGCCGCGATCTCGCCCGGATTCTCGGAGAGGTGGGTGTGCAGCAGCACGTCGGGATGCGCGGCGATCAGCTTGCCTGCGTCGGCGAGCTGCTCGCTGCTGGAGGTGGGAACGAAGCGCGGCGTGACGGCATAGCCGAGGCGGCCGCGGCCGCGCCATCTGGCGATCAACGCCTCGGTGTCGGCGCGGCCGGAGGCGACGCTGTCGCGCAGGCCCTCGGGCCCCAGGTCCATCAGCACCTTGCCCGAGACGATCCGCATGTCGCGCTCGAGCGCGGCTTCGAACAAAGCGTCGACCGAGCCGGCGTGGACGGTGGCGAAGACGAGCGCGCTGGTGGTGCCGTGCCGGAGCAGCTCGTCGAGGAAGAAGGCGGCGACCTCGTCGGCATGGCCGCGGTCGGCGAAGGCCTTTTCGGCGGGGAAGATATGGCGTTCGAGCCATTGCATGAGCTGCTCGCCGTGCGAGGCGATGCGCTCGATCTGCGGATAATGGACATGGGCGTCGACGAAGCCGGGGACGATCAGGCCCTGCAGCTTTTCGGCCGGGACACCGGCGAACCTTTCGACGAGATCAGCTTGGGCCCCGCAGGCGAGCACGAGGCCGTCCTCCACTACGAGCAGGCCGTCCTCGAAATGGCGGATCGCCTCGGCGCCCGCGACGGTCGGATCGTCGGGAACGCTCAGGATTTCCCCTCGGAACGCCTTCATTCCGGACTCCTCAACGTCAGCAATTGCGCGAGCGTGGCGATGGCAATCACCTCCGGTTCCTTGCCGACGATGCCCGGCAGCCCGATCGGGCAGGTCAGGCGGGCATGATCGACCCGGTCCTTCTCGAGCCGCGACAGAAAGCGGGCACGCTTGGTCCGCGAGCCGATCAGCCCGACGAAGCGGGCCGGTGAGGCGAGCGCGGCGGCGGTGAGACGGTAATCGAGCCCGTGATCGTGGGTGAGGATCACCACCGCCGCACCCTCGGACGCGCCTGCCGCGCAGGCGACCATCGCATCCTCGTCGGCGAGGACGACGCCGGCGGTTTCGGCCGCCTCCGGGCGGCTGTCATGCCAGGCGATGTGGAGCGGCAGGCCCGAGGCGCGGGTGGCGATGGCGCGGCCCACATGGCCGGCGCCGAACATGGTGACCGGCAGCAAGTCGGTCTCGGCGGGCTCGAGGAAGCAGGCGCCGGAAACGGGCAGCGGCCCCCTCGCCCCTATCGTTCCCCGGCGAAGGCCGGGGTCCAGCCTGCGCTCGACGCGATCGGACAGGGCGACTTCGTACGGGCCGTTGCTTTCGGGAACCTCGTCCAGTCGCTCGACCATGAGCCGCACCCGCCCGCCGCAGCACTGGCCGAGCAGCGGTCCCAGGGGGTAATCCTGCACCCGCCAGCTCCCCGGCGGGTGCGCGAGGATCGCGCGTGCCTGCTCGGTCGCCTGATATTCGAGCCTGCCGCCGCCGATCGTGCCCTGGAGGCCCCGCTCCGTCACAATCATGCGTGCGCCCGGCCCGCGCGGGGCGGAGCCCTCGGTGGCGAGGATGGTGACGAGCGCCGCCGGACCTTGGCTCAGCGCTTCGCGGGCGTGGCTGGTCCAGTCAGCCATTGCGGGCCCTCAGCTCGTCGATCGCGGCGAGGATGCGCTGGGGCGTGGCCGGGGCGTCGAGCTTCGGCAGCCCCTTTTCGGGCGCGGCGGCGGCGACCGCCTGGGTCAAAGCGGAGAAGACCGAGATGGCGAGCATCAGCGGCGGCTCGCCGACCGCCTTGGAGCGGTGGATCGTCGCCTCGGCATTCTCGCCGCGCTCAAAGATGCGGATGTCCATGTGCGGCGGGCGGTCGCTCGCGGTCGGGATCTTGTAGGTCGAGGGCGCGTGGGTGAGCAGGCGGCCGCGCGCGTCGAACACCAGCTCCTCGGTGGTCAGCCAGCCCATGCCCTGGATGAAGCCGCCCTCGATCTGCCCGAGGTCGATCGCCGGATTGAGCGAGCGGCCGACGTCGTGGAGGATGTCGACCGCGACCACGCGATGCTCGCCGGTGAGCGTGTCGATCACGACCTCGCTGAGCGCCGCGCCATACGCGAAATAGAGGAACGGCCGCCCGCGGTGCGCGGCGCGGTCGTAGTGGATCTTGGGCGTCGCGTAGAAGCCGGTCGCGGCGAGCGAGACGCGCGCGAGATGGGCGCGGCGGCAGAGCTCGGGAAAGCTCCAGCTCGCCGAGTCCGGCTCGTTCGCGGCGAAGGCGTCGAGGCGCTGCTTGATCGTCTCGGCCGCGTTCTTCGCGGCCATGCCGTTGAGGTCCGAGCCCGAGGAGGCGGCGGTGGCCGAGGTGTTGGGCACCTTGTCGGTGCGCGTCGCGCTGACCTTCACGTGTCCGATGGGCACGGCGAAGACGTCCGCCACCACCTGGGCGACCTTGATCATCAGCCCCTGGCCCATCTCGGTGCCGCCATGGTTGAGGTGGATCGAGCCGTCGGCATAGACCAGCACCAGCGCGCCGGCCTGGTTGAGATGGGTGGTGGTGAAGCTGATCCCGAACTTGACCGGCGTGAGCGCGAGGCCCTTCCTGAGGATGCGATGGCTCGCGTTGAACGCGGCCACCGCCTCGCGCCGCGCGGCATAGCCCGCGCTTTCCGCCAGCTCGGCGATGATCTCCGGCGCGACATTGTCCTCGACGGTCATGTGATAGGGCGTCAGGTCGCGGCCGGGACCGTAGAGATTGGCCTGGCGCACCGCCAGGGGATCGAGGCCCAAATGCGCGGCGATCGCGTCCATCGCCCGCTCGATCGCCATCATCCCCTGCGGCCCGCCGAAGCCGCGGAAGGCGGTGTTCGAGACGGTGTGCGTCTTGAGGCGATGCGAGACGATTTCGACCGCGGGTAGGAAGTAGCAATTGTCGGCGTGGAACATCGCCCGGTCGCTGATCGCGAGGCTGAGGTCCACGGTGGCGCCGCAGCGCGCGGCGAGGGTGATGCGGATGCCCTCGATCCGGCCCGCGCCGTCGAAGCCCACGTCATAGTCCGCAGTGAAATCGTGGCGCTTGCCGGTCATCGCCATATCGTCGTCGCGGTCGGCGCGGATCTTGGCGGGGTGGCCGGTCTTGGCGGCGACCAGCGCGCAGGCGGCGGCATAAGCGGCGGCCTGCGTCTCCTTGCCGCCGAAGGCGCCGCCCATCCGGCGGACCTCGACGGTCACGTCGGCGCTGCGGAGGCCGAGCAAGGTCGCGATCAGATGCTGGACCTCGCTCGGATGCTGGGTCGAGCTGACGACATGGAGCTGGCCGCCCTCGCCCGGCGTGGCGAGCGCGGCCTGGCCTTCGAGATAGAAATGCTCCTGCCCGCCCATCTCGACGCTGCCCTGCAGGCGGTGGGGGGCAGATGCGAGCGCGGCCTGGGCGTCGCCGCGAGCCATGATCTGCGCGTCCTCGAGCTCGGAACCCGCCGCGAGCGCCTCGGCGATGGTGACGAGCGCGGGGAGCGGCTCGGTTTCGGCCGTGGCCAGCCGCGCGGCGACGCGCGCGGCCCGGGTGCCGGTCGCGGCGACGACGAACAAGGGCTGGCCGGGGTAGAGGATCCCGTTCTCGGCGAAGAGCCGGTCGTCGTGGAAGACCGGGCCGACATTGTTCTCGCCGGGAATGTCGGCGGCCGTGAGCACCGCGACCACGCCCGGGGCGGCGCGGACCGCGGCGAGATCGAGGCCGGTCAGCCGCGCATGGCCGTCGACGGCGAGGCCGAAGGCGAGATGGAGCGTGCCGGGCGCCTCGGGCAGATCGTCGACATAAAGTGCGCTGCCGGCGACATGGCCCTCGGCGCTGTCGTGGCGGAGCGGCTGGCGGACGGCCTCAGACATCGAACAGGCTTTCGGGTTCGAGCCAGAGGCGGCGCACCAGGTTGGCGGCAGCGGCGAGGCGATATTCCGCCGATCCCCGAAGGTCGCTGAGCGGCCGATAGTCCTCGGCGATTGCTTGCGCCGCAGCTTCGATCGTTTCCTCGGACCAGGGTCTGCCGGTCAACGCTGCCTCGCAAGAGAGCGCGCGCTCAGGGATGCCGGCCATGCCGCCGAAGGCGATCCGGGCCTCGGCGACATGGCCTTCTTCCACGCGAATGGCGAAGGCGCCGCAGACGCTCGAAATGTCGCTGTCGAAGCGCTTGGAGAGCTTGACGATGCGGATGCTTGTCTCGGGGGCGGGGCGGGGGATGCGGACGCTCTCGACGAACTCGCCCGGCTCGCGGTCCTGCTGGCCGTAGGACAGGAAGAAGCGCTCGAGCGGCATGGAACGACGTTCGCTGCCTTTGCGCAGCACCAGCTCGGCGCCGAGCGCGATCAGCGCGGGGGGCATGTCGCCGATCGGGGAGCCGTTGGCGATATTGCCGCCGATCGTGCCCGCGTTGCGGACCTGGAGGCCGCCGATGCGGCGGACCAGCTCGCCCAGATCCGGGTGAAGGCTGCCGAGCGCGTCCTTGGCCTCGGTGTAGCGCACGCCAGCGCCGATCGTGAGTCCGCCCGCCGCATCCTCGATCCGTCTCAGATCGGCGATGTCGCCGATGAAGATGATTGTGCCGAGGTCCTGGAGGCCCTTGGTCACCCAAAGCCCGACATCGGTGGCCCCGGCGATTATCCGCGCCTCGGGGTGCTCGATCAGCAGCGCCGCCAGCTCATCCGAGGTCTTGGGCGCGAACCAGCCGCGCCCCGCGCAGGCGGGCGCGATCGTGCGCAAAAGCGCCGCGATCTCGCGATCGTCGGTGGGCTCAGGCGGGTTGGCCTCGCCGGCGTCCAGGATCGGACCGTAGCCGGTGCAGCGGCAGAGATTGCCCGCGATGACGTCCTTGACCGGAATGCCCTCGGTCCCGACGGCGCCGATGCTCCTCGCATATAAGGACATCACGAAGCCCGGCGTGCAGAAGCCGCATTGCGAGCCGTGGCCGTCGGCCATCGCGCGCTGGACAGGGTGGAGCGCGCCGCCCCGCGACAGGCTCTCGACGGTCTTCAGCGCCTTGCCGTCGAGCATCGGCAGGAAGAGGATGCAGGCATTGACCGCGCGCCATTTGACCGCCTCGCCCTCCAGTTCGCCGAGCACCACGGTGCAGGCACCGCAATCGCCCTCGGCGCACCCCTCTTTGGTGCCGGTGCGGCGCAGCGTGTAGCGCAGATAGTCGAGGACGGTGCCGGTGGGATCGGGCTCTTCGACCTCGATCACCTCGCCGTCGAGGAGGAAGCGGATCATCTCGGGCTCCCCGCCGCGATCCAGGCGCCGAGGCGCCGTCGCTCGGCCTCGGTCATGCCGGTGGGATTGCCCAGCGGCATCACCTCGGTATCGACCGCCACGGCCTTGATCCGCGCCGAGGCGGCGCTGACATGCTCCCAGCTGTCCAGCGCCACGCCGCGGGGCGGCGGGTTCAGATTGTGGCAGGACGCGCAGTGGGTGGCCAGGATCGGCTGGATCTCTGCGAAAGTGATATTTTGGGCCGGCCCCGGTGCGACGCGGCCTTTCTCCACCGTGACATAGGCGACGCTGGCGAGCGCGAGGGCCGTTGCCAGGACGATCGCCCAGCCCGCCGGCTGCCCACGGCCGCGCAGGTTGAACACATGACGGACCGCCACTCCGGTCAGACCGAGCAACGCGAGCACCAGCCAGGGCCGCTCGGCGCCGTAGGTCATCGGGTAATGCTGGCTGATCATGATGAACAGCACCGGCAGCGTCATGTAATTGTTGTGCAGCGACCGCTGCTTGGCGGCCTGGCCGAGCGCGGGATCGGGCGTGCGGCCGGCGACCAGGTCGGCCACCACCTTGCGCTGGTTGGGAATGATGATGAAGAACACATTGGCGACCATCGCCGTGCCGACGATCGCCCCGACGTGCATATAGGCGGCGCGCGCGTTGAACAGGCTGTCGAGCAGATGAGCCGCCCAGAGCAGGCAGACGAACCAGAAGAGGCCGAGCGCGAGGTTGCTCGACCCCACCGGCGAGCGGCAGAGCAGGTCGTAGACCAGCCAGCCGAGCGCCATCGAGGCGAGGCCGATGGCGATCCCTGCCGCCGGGCTGATCGTCGCCTTGGCCGGATCGATCAGAAAGCTCTCGGCGCCGACATAATAGATCAGCACCAGCAGCGAGAAGCCGCTGATCCAGGTGAAATAGGCCTCCCATTTGAACCAGTGCAGCCGCTCGGGCATCGCGCTCGGCGCGACCTGGTATTTCTGGTTGTGATAGAAGCCGCCGCCATGCACCGACCAGAGCTCGCCCGAGGCCTCGCCCCCGGCCGACGGCCTGAGGTGATTGTCTAGCCAGACGAAATAGAAGGACGACCCGATCCAGGCGATTCCCGCCACCAGATGCAGCCATCTGAGCGCGAGGTTGAGCCATTCGGACAGGTCGAAGTACATCTTTCAGCTGCCCCGGTAGGTCGAATAGCCGTAAGGCGAGACGAGCAGCGGCACATGATAATGGCCGCCGTCGCTCGCGATGCCGAAATCCACCGCGACGACGTCGAGGAAGGGCGGATCGGGCAGCGCGACGCCGAGGCCGCGGAAATACTCCGCCACGGCAAAGCGGAGCGTGTACCGCCCCGGCCCGATCGCCCCCTGCGCCAAATCGGGGCAGCGGCCGTCGGTATTTGTCGTGCCCCGCGCAATCTCGCCGTCCGGCCCGCTCAGCGCCACCGTCAGGCCGGCCGCGGGCCGGCCGTGCATGGTGTCGAGGACGTGGGTGCTGAGGCTGGTCATGCCGCGTCTGCCTTTCTCATCGCTGGGCCCGCCCGATCAGCCGCAACCGGCTGACTCCCCCGTCGGGAATGATGTTCAGCCGCACGAAGCGGATGGCGCCGAGCCCGGCCAAGCCGTCCCTGAAGACGTGAACCTTGTCCGCCTCGAGCTTCACTTCGGGGAGCAGCATCGGCCAGCTCTCCGAAGCCGCCGCGATTTCCTCGGGTGAGCCGGTCGCGCTCGCCGCCGCCTGCAGGAAGCAGCGGTCCGGATAATTGCCTTTGAAATGGGCGGTGTCGATGACGACTTCCTCGATGCGCCCCGGCGCGCCCAGCTCCAGCACCGCCCAGTCGTGCCCGGTCTCGCGCCGCCGCCGCGTCTCCCAGCCATCGCCCATGTTGACGCCGCGGCCGGGCGCGGTGAGGTTCTCGATGCAGCCGTAATGCTCGTCGTTTGCGATGATGGCGCGGCCGCCATTCTCCATCGCCAGCAGGTCGACGCGCTCGTCCGCGTCGACCGCCGACCAGTCCTTGGCGACCCTGCCCCAGACGCGGAGGCGCGCCACGCCGCCGTCGGGAAAGATGCTGAGGCGCACATGCGTCACGGGCTCATCATGCTCGATGGGCACATAGACGCGGTCGTCCCCCTTCAGCGCGAGGCGCCCGGTGACCTTCGTCCAGCCTGCCTCATCGTCCGGAACCCTTTCGTCGCTGCGGCAGACCTCGATCTCGGCGCCCGGCGGGTAGTTGCCGGTGAAATGCCGGGTGTCGATCTCGAAGCCGGCGACCAGCCCCGGCACGCCCAGCCGGATCACGCACCAGTCATGGCCTTCCGTCCGCTTGCGCCGGCTCTCCCACCCGTCCATCCACTTGCCGTGCTCGTCATATTTGCCCGGGATGAACCGGGGTTCGGCGGGGTCGATCAGGCGCGCCTTGTCGGCGAAGAAATCGTCGGTCGCATAAGTCACCTCCGTCCCCAGGCGAGGCTGGGCCAGGTTGACATAGTGCCGGCGCAGATCTTCGAACATGCTCATCCCGGGTCGAACAGGGCCGCAAGGCGGAAGCCCGCGATACGATGAATCTGGGCCAGGGCGGTAGCGAACTCGACCTCGGCGTCGTTTTCCAGCCGTTCCGCGAAGGCCGCGAGGATATCTCCTCGGGCCAGGCCCCTGACGGCAACGATGAACGGATGGCCGAAGCGGTCGCGATAAGCCGCGTTGAGGCGTTGGAAGGCCGCGAGCTCCTCCGGCGAGCATTGATCGAGGCCGGCGCCGCGCTGCTCCCGAACCGAGTCCTCTGCCATCTGGCCCGCGACCGCGAGCTCAGGATGCGCGCGGATCAGCGCGAGCCTCCGCGTGCGCGGCGCCTCGTCGACGGCCTCGCGCATCGCCTGCGCCAGCGCCGCCGGCTCGTCGAGCGCGCCGCGTGCGACCGCCGGCCACACCGCCTCCGCCACCCAGGGCGAAGCCTCGTAGACGGGGCCGAACCGGGCGACGAAGGCGTCGCGGGTCAGCGTGCTAGGCTTCATCGGGGTGGGTGGCGCGCCAGTGACGCGCGATCTCGATGCGCCGGCAGAACCAGACGTCCTGGCGGCCGAGCGCATGGCGCAGGAACCGCTCGAGCCCGGCGAGCTTGCCCGGCCGGCCCGCGAGCCGGCAGTGGAGCCCGACCGACATCATCTTCGGGCGCTCCTCGCCCTCGGCGTAAAGGACATCGAACGTGTCGCGCAGATATTGGAAGAACTGATCGCCGGTCTGCATGTTCGCGGAGGCGAAGCGCATGTCGTTGGTTTCCAGCGAATAGGGCACGATCAGGTGGCTCTTCCCCGCCGCCTTCGTCCAGAAGGGCAGGTCGTCCGAATAATCGTCCGCGTCGTAGAGGAAGCCCCCCTCGTCGGCGACGATCCGACGGGTGTTGGGGCTGGTCCGGCCGGTGTACCAGCCGAGCGGGCGCTCGCCGGTCAGTCGCCGGTGCACGTCGATCGCGCGCTGAAGGTCCGCGCGCTCGTCGGCCTCCGGCACATGTTGATAATTGATCCACCGCCAGCCGTGCGAGGCGATCTCGTGCCCGGCCTCCAGAAAGGCCTCCACCACCGCCGGATTGCGCTGCATCGCTAGCGCGACCCCGAACACGGTCAGGGGAAGATCGTAGCCCGCGAACAGCCGCAGCAGCCGCCACACCCCGGCGCGCGAGCCATATTCGTAGATCTGCTCCATGCTCATGTGCCGCGCGCCAGGCACGGGGGCCGCATTGGGGATGTCGGACAAAAAAACCTCCGCGCCCGCATCCCCGTCGAGGACACAGGCTTCGGCGCCCTCCTCATAATTCAGCACGCACTGAACGGCGATCCGCGCGCCGCCCGGCCAGGCCGCATGCGGCGGCGTTCGGCCGTAGCCGACCAGATCGCGCGGGTAGCTATCCTCGGTCAAACGCACCCCCTATCAAGACATGCTAGGATGTGCGCCCTTGTCCGGCAAGCGAAGGAGGTAAGGGTCCGAACCCACAACCGGAGGCGGTCGTGACGGGTTGGCATTTGTTGTCCGGCAAGGAGTAAGGAGGGAGCGATGAAGTTTCATCGTGACCGACGCAGCGACGCCGCCGGGCGGCAAAGGACAGCCCGCCGCTGCGCGGTCGGCCGGAGGAGCCGGCTGGCGGCGTCGGCCGGCTCGACCGGGCTGCCCGGCCCGGCCTTCACCGTCCTCCTATCCAGCCGGCTGCTCCGGCCGATCACGGCCACCTCCGGTTGTGGGTTCGGACCCTAAATGCGCGAACTCACGCCCGAGCCGCTGACCGCCGAAGCCTTCGCGCCGTTCGGCAGCGTGATCGAGGCCGGTGACGACGCCGTGAAGCTGGACATCAACCAGGGCCACGCAATCCGCTACGACCGCCTCGCCGAGATCGACGTCGCGGGCGAGGGCGGCGTCGGCGTCATCAGCCTGTTCCGCGCAAGGCCGCTTGCCGAATTGGTCCTGAAGACCTTCGAGCGCCATCCCCTCGGCAGCCAGGCCTTCATGCCTCTAAGCGGCCGCCCCTACCTCGTCGCCGTGGCCCCCGCCGGCCATTTCGATCCCACCCGGATACGCCTGTTCCGCGCCGAGGGCCATCAGGGCGTGCACTACCGGAAGGGCACCTGGCACCACTTCCTGCTGGTGCTGGATGCGGACAGCGATTTCCTCGTCGTCGATCGCGCCGGCCCCGGCGACAATTGCGACGAAATCGCGCTCGGGCCCGACGAGGAGATCCGGGTGAGGCCTGGACGCTAGATCACGACGAAGTCCGAAGCCGTGAGCGACGGGATGTTGCTGAGCGTCGCGAGGAGCACCGCAGCCTCGCTCCCCGTTCCGTCGGCGTCCCAGAGCAAGCGCCCGTCATCGGTATCGTAGAGGAACTGGCCGCTCGCAGTCGACGCCGTCGGGTCCGACCCCGAGACCAGCGAGACCGGTTCACCTGCGACCAGGCCGCCGCCGAAGCCGTCGGCCAGGATCTGGATCAGGTCGCTGCCGCTGACAAAGTCGGTGATCTCGTCCGGTCCGGCAGCGACAAACTGGAAGGAGAAGGTGTCGACCCCGGCACCGCCCGTCAGCACGTCGGAGTCAGAGCCGCCGGTCAGGAGATCGTTGCCGTCGCCGCCATCGAGGCTGTCAAGGCCATCGCCGCCCGACAGGGCGTCGTCGTCATTGCCGCCCGCGATGATGTCGTTGCCGGCTTCTCCGGCCAGATCGTCCACGCCGTCGCCGCCCGACAACTGGTCATCGCCATTTTCGCCAAAGGCGATGTCATTGCCGGCCTGGCCGAGCAGCTGGTCGTTCCCCTCGCCGCCCGACAGGAAGTCGTCGTCATTGCCGCCCTCGATGGTGTCGTCGTCCTCATTGCCGAACAGATTGTCCACGCCGTCGCCGCCATAGATGAAATCGGCGCCGGCCATGCCGAAGGCGAAGTCCGCGCCGGCGAACGCATTGATCGTGTCGCCGCCGACCGTACCCTCCAGAAAATCGTCTCCCGCGGTGCCGTTGATCGTCTCGCCCGCCGGGACGGATCCGTCAGGATCGTAGCCGGGCACGAAGTTGGCATCGGTGAAATCGCCGGCAGTGGTGTTCTCGAAGACGACGAGCGTCTCCCAGTTCGCGCCGCCGGTGGTGCCGTCCTGGTCCCACTGGAGCAGGGTGTCGGAGCCGCTTTGCTCCAGCCGCAGGAACGCGCCGAACGGGTTGGAGCTGCCGTCCCAGCCCGAGAGCAGGGCCAGCAGCGCCCCGTCGGCGCCCGTCAGCCGGAACATGTCGCCGCCGCCGCCGGTCGTGAAGTCGGTGACGGTGATCGCCGCCGTCCCCTGGTTTGCATAAGCGAGCTCGATCGTATCGCTGCCGCTGCCGGTGGTGATCGTGCTCGCCGAGGTACGATAATAATGGACGATCGTGTCGTTGCCGTCGCCGCCGTCGATCGTCTGGGCTCCGTCGGACGAGCCGGCAGTGATCTGGTCGTCGCCGAGACCGCCGACAAAGCTGTTGACCCCGATGAAGTCGGTCAGGGCATCACTGCCGTCGCCGCCGTCGAGGCTGTCGTCGCCTTCGCCGCCCGACAGGATGTCGTCGCCATTGCCGCCCGCGACGATGTCGTTGCCGGCGTCGCCGCTCAGATTGTCGGAGTCGTCGCCGCCCGACAGCTGGTCGTCGCCATTGTCGCCAAAGAGACTGTCGACGCCGGCCTGGCCGGACAGCTGGTCGTTGCCGTCGCCGCCCGACAGCTGGTCGCCGTCGTTGCCGCCCGCGACGATGTCGTCGCCACTCTCGCCGTTCAGGACGTCGCCGCCGTCGCCGCCATCGATCTGGTCGGCGCCGGCGCGGCCGAAGACGGAATCGTTGCCGCCGAGCGCATTGATCACGTCGTCGCCGATCGTGCCGATCAGCGTTTCGCCGTTAGCAGTGCCCGTGATCGTCTGGCCCGCCGGTGCGGATCCGTCGGGCGGGTAGCCGGGCGCGAAGTTTGCGTCGGTGAAGTCGTCGGCATCGGTGTTCTCGAAGACGACCAGCGTCTCCCAGTCGGCGCCGCCGGCGCTGCCGTCCTGGTCCCATTGGAGCAAGGTGTCGGCACCGTCCTGCTGCAACCGCAGGAAGCCCGAGCCGAACGGGTTGGAGCTGCCGTCCCAGCCCGAGAGCAGGCTCAGCAGCGCCCCGTCGTCGCCCTCGAGCCGGAAGATGTCGCCGCCGGCCCCGGGCGTGAAGTCGGTGACGGTGATCGCCGCCGCCCCGACATTCGCATGGGCGATCTCGATCGTGTCGCTGCCGCTGCCGGTGGTGATCGTGCTCGCGGAGGTCCGGTAATAATGGCGGATCGTGTCGTTGCCGTCGCCGCCGTCGATCGTCTGCGCTCCGTCGGAGGAGTCGGCAACGATCTGGTCGTCGCCGAGGCCGCCGGTCAGCACGTTGGTGCCAAGGCCGCCAGACAGGGAATCATGGCCGCCGCCGCCGTCGAGATTGTCGTCGCCGTCGCCGCCGTCGAGCGTGTCGTCGCCATCGCCGCCCGACAACTGGTCATCGCCACTCTGGCCGAAGACGACATCGCTGCCCGCTTCGCCGGACAGCTGGTCGTTGCCCTCGCCGCCCGACAGGAAGTCGCCGTCATTGCCGCCCGTGATGACGTCGTCGCCATCGTCGCCGCTCAATGAGTCGAACCCGTCGCCGCCCGACAGCTGGTCGTTGCCGCTCTCGCCGATGAGGCTGTCATTGCCGGCCTGGCCGGACAGCTGGTCATTGCCGTCGCCGCCTATCACGACGTCGTCGTCGTTGCCGCCGTTGATGACGTCGTTGCCGCCGTCGCCGCTCAGGACGTCGGAGCCGTCGCCGCCGTCGATGAGGTCGGCGCCGGCCAGGCCGGAGACGGTATCGTCGCCGCCGAGCGCAGTGATGATGTCGTCGCCGGCTGTGCCGGTCAGCGTATCGTCTCCCGGCGTGCCGATGATCACGGCACCCGGGTCGTCCTCGCCCTCGACCGTGATGGTGACGGTGGAGACCGACTGGGCACCATGCTCGTCCTCGATCGTGTAGTCGACGATCACTTCGGCGGTCTGGCCCTCTGCGAGATAGTCGAAGTCGGTGCCTGGATCGAACTGGACCTGATTGCCCACCACCGAGGCGGTGCCCTGGCCGGCCGGCGCCGAGGCGGCGGTCACGGTGAGGATTGCGCCATTGTCGACGTCGGTATCGTTGGCGAGCACGTCGATCAGGACGACCTCATTCTCGCCGGTCGTGGTCGCATCGGGATTGGCGACCGGGCCGTCATTGGTGCCGGTGACGGTGATCGTGATCGTCGAAGAGGATGTCGCGCCATGCTCGTCCTCGATGTCGTAGCTGACGACGACATCCACGCTCTCGCCTTCGGCCAGATAGTCGAAGTCGGCGCCGGGATCGAACTCGACCTGATTGGAAACGACGCTCGCGCTACCCTGGCCCACCGGCGCCGCGGCGGCGGTGACGGTCAGCACCGCGCCATTGTCGACGTCGGTGTCGTTGGCGAGCACGTCGATCAGGACCGCCGCATTCTCGCTGGTCGTGTCGGTATCGGGATTGGCGACCGGGCCGTCATTGGTGCCGGTCACGGTGATCGTGATCGTCGAGGAGGATGTCGCGCCATGCTCGTCCTCGATGTCGTAGCTGACGACGACATCCACGCTCTCGCCTTCGGCCAGATAGTCGAAGTCGGCGCCGGGATCGAACTCGACCTGATTGGAAACGACGCTCGCGCTACCCTGGCCCACCGGCGCCGAGGCGGCGGTGACGGTCAGCACCGCGCCATTGTCGAGGTCGGTGTCGTTGGCGAGCACGTCGATCAGGACCGCCGCATTCTCGCTCGTCGTGTCGGTATCGGGATTGGCGACCGGGCCGTCGTTGAGGCCGGCGATGTGGAACACGAGCGTGCCGGTGTCGCTGCCATCATTGTCGGTCACGGTATAGTTGAAGCTGTCCTGGACGTTCTCGCCCTCGGCCAGCGCCTGCGCGGAGGCGAACAAGGTGTAACTATAAGTGCCGTTCGAATTGAGCGTCAGCGTGCCGTAGGCGCCGGTGAAGGTGCCGCCGGTCACGGTCAGCGGGTCGCCATCGAAATCGAAGTCGTTGTCCTTCACGCTGGCCGAGCCGCTGCTGTAGGTGCCGGTCTCCTCGTCGATGAAGACATGGTCGTCGGCCGCGATCGGCACGTTGTTGCCGCTGCCGATGTTGATGACGCGATCGGCGAAGACCAGCCGTTCGACGCGGATCACCCGGTCGTGGCCGTCGGGCCCTGCGCCGCCGAGATGGAGAATGTGCAGATAGCCGGCCGCGGCGAAGAAGGAATATTCGCCGATCGACCCGGAATAATAAGCGATGTCGAAGCCGTTCTTGCCGTCGAGCAGGTCGTCGTCGGCGCCGCCGGTCAGATGGTCGTCGCCGTTGTCGCCATAGAGTGTGTCGTTCCCGCCATCGCCGAACAACCTATCGACGCCATTGCCACCGGAGAGGATGTCGTCGCCGTCGAGACCGTAGATGGTGTCCTTGCCGTTGCCGCCCGACAGGGTGTCGTCGCCATTTGTGCCGTAGGTGATGTTGTCGGCCACGCCCAATTCCTTCCCGCTCTTCGACGATCAAGCGCAGCGCACACCGGCATCCCGCGGAAATAACCAATCAAAAATGCAATATGCTGGCGCGGCCGCTCCCGATCTCATTCCGTCCTGCGGAACCGAAGGAACGGCAAAAGCGGGGAAAGAGGTGCCCGTCCCTGCCTTTTTCGCGAAGCGACTCGGTCCCCCGGCACCGTTTGGACGATCAGAGTGACTCGCGGCGCGGCAAGTGTCCATAGCGGACGGATGCATATCCGGATAAAATGAGGAGGGCGGAAAATCCCGGACCGGGAACGTCCGATCAGCCCGCCGACAGCCACACGAAGCGCGCCACGAACAGCGCCGAGATCACCAGCAGCAGCCAGTCCGTCCAGCCGATCTTCCCCCGCACCAGCTTGATCAGGGCATAAGCGGTGAGGCCGAAGGCGAGGCCGTTGGCGATCGAGAAGGTGAGGGGGATCATCGCCACCGTCAGGAAGGCGGGGATGGCGACTTCGGCGTCGTCCCAGGCGACGTCGACGAGGGGGGCCATCATAAGGCCACCGACCAGGATCAAAGCGGGCGCGGTGGCGGCGAGGGGGACGAGCTGGGCGTAGGGCGCGGCCAGCATCGCCAGCAGGAACAGGAGGCCGGTGACGATCGCGGTGATGCCCGTGCGGCCGCCCGCCTGCACGCCGGCGGCACTCTCAACATAGGAGGTGACCGTACTGGTCCCCGCAAGCGCGCCGGCCATGGTCGCGACCGAGTCGGTGAAGAGGATGCGGTTGAGCCGCGGGATGCGGCCGTCCTCGCCGATCAGCCCGGCGCGGCGCGTCACCCCCACGAGCGTGCCGATATTGTCGAACAGGTCGACGAACAGGAACACGAACAGGATCTCGAAAAGGCCGATCCCGTATGTCCCTGAAAAGACTCCGGCGAGGTCGAGCTGGAAGGCGGTTTGGGAGATCGCGGTCAGGTCGTAGGGCTGCGGCGTAAACTGGACGACCCCGAGCGCCCAGCCGGCGAGGGTGGTGGCGAGGATCCCGATCAGGATCGCGCCCTTCACCTTCCACGCCGCCAGCGCCGCGATGATCGCGAGCCCGAGCAGCGCCAGCGCGGCGCTCGGCGCGCGCAGATTGCCGAGCGCGACCGACGTCGCTTCGTTGGAGACGACGATGCCGGCGTTCTTGAGCCCGATGAAGCCGATGAACAGCCCGATGCCGCCGGCCACCGCGGCGAACAGATAGGGCGGGATCGCGGCGATGATCAGCTGGCGGATGCCCGCGAAGGTCAGCAGCAGGAAGGCGACGCCCGAGATGAAGACGCAGCCCAGCGCGACCTGCCAGGGCACGCCCATCGCGCCGACGACGGTGAAGGCGAAATAGGCGTTGAGGCCCATGCCCGGCGCGAGTGCGAGCGGCATGTTGGCGCTCGCTCCCATCAGGATGCTGGCGAGGCCCGCGGCGAGGCAGGTGGCCGCCGCGACCGCCGCGACGGGCATGCCGGCCTGGCCGAGGATCGCCGGATTGACCAGCACGATATAGGCCATGGTGAGGAAGGTGGTGACGCCCGCAAGGATCTCGGTGCGCAGGTCGCTGCCCCGCGCGCCGAGCTCGAAACGCCGTTCGAGCAGGCCCACGGCTTCCGCTTCGGTTTTCGCTTCCGTCAATCGGCGCGCCCCCTCCCCGCACACCCATAGCGTTCGATCCCGGGGAGCAGAAGACGGCCCGGCCGCTTTCACACCATTGTCACAAGCCCGTCACCGAAACGCTCGCAAAGCCGGCTAGCCGGGTCCGATGGCGTCATCGGGCGCCGGGGAGAAAAGGGTGAGGGCCGCGCCCCATACGTTGACCGTGTTCGACGAGGAGCTCGAGCAGCTGCGCGCCCTCGTCTGCGAGATGGGCGGGCGGGTCGAGGCCGCCGTCGGCGGTGCCGTCGCGGCCCTGGTCCAGGGCGATCCGGCGCGGGCCGCGGGCGTCGTTGCCGACGATGCGAGGATCGACGCGCAGGCGGCCGAGGTCGAGCGGACCGCCGTTCACCTGATCGCGCTCCGCTCGCCGCTGGCCGACGATCTCCGCGAGGTGATGGCCGCGTTCAAGATCGCCGGCCTGCTCGCGCGGATGGGGGATTGCGCCAAGAACGTCGCGCACCAGGTCGAAGCGATCGGCGACTGCCGCGCCTTGGCGCAGCTCAAGACGCTGGCGGCGATGGGCGGCGAGGCGGCGGCGATGGTCAAGGCCGCGCTCGACGCCTTCGCCCATCGCGACGCGGCGGCGGCGGCGCGGGTCGCCGCCCTGGACGATGCCGTCGACCGCTATCGCAGCTGCATCTCGCAGGGCCTGATCGCGCTGATGGCCGAAGATTCCCGGCGGATCACCGCGGCGACCCATCTGATGGTGGCGGCGCAGAAGCTGGAGCGGATCGGCGACCATGCCGTCGGCATCGCCGAGATGGTCCGCTTCGCTGCGGGCGAGGGCGAAGGCGCATGATGAAGGGCCGCCTGCTGCTGGTCGAGGACGACCCCGCTCTGGTCGACCTCATCAAATGGCATTTCGAGCGCGAGGAGTTCGTCGTCGAGCACACCGCCGATGGCGAGGAGGCGCTGCTGCTCGCCGCCGAGACACCGCCCGACGTCATCCTGCTCGACTGGATGATCGAGGGCATTTCCGGGATCGAGGTGTGCCGCCGGCTGCGGCGCGCGGCGGAGACCGCCAACGTGCCGATCATCATGCTGACCGGCCGCGCCGAGGAGGGCGACCGGGTGCGCGGGCTCGAGACCGGGGCCGACGATTATGTGACCAAGCCGTTCAGCCCGAAGGAGCTGGTCGCACGGGTCCGCGCGGTGCTGCGGCGCGTGCGGCCGGCGCTGGCGGGCGAGCATCTGCGCTTCGCCGACATCGAGATGGACATCGTCAGCCACAAGGTGAAGCGCGGCGGCCGCACCGTGCCGCTCGGCCCGACCGAGTTCCGGCTGCTGCGCCATTTCCTGGAGCATCCCGGCCGGGTCTTCTCCCGCCCGCGGCTGCTCGACGCGGTCTGGGGGCGCGACAAGGACATCGAGCTGCGCACGGTCGACGTCCACATCCGCCGCCTGCGCCTCGCGATCAATGCCGGCGGCGGGCCGGAGCTGATCCGGACGGTGCGCTCGGCCGGCTATGCGCTCGACGACGATGAAAGCTAGCGCGCCTGCCGGGCTCGCATTGCTGCTTGCCGGCTGTGGAGAGACGCCGGCGCCGCCTGTATCGGCGCGGGTCGCGGCCGTGCAGCCGACGCCGGTTCAACCGCTGCCAGCGCCCGCGCCGGCAGGGAACGCGACCGGCCTCAGGCTGCACGGCCTGCTCGCCAGCGGCGCGATCATCGCCTTTCCCGACGGCCGCCAGCGGCTGGTCCCGGTCGGCCGCGAGGCGCTGCCCGGGGTCGTGCTGCGCCGGATCGAGCAGAACCATGCGGTCCTGGCTTCGGCCGGGAGCGAAGCGCGGCTCGGCTTCGACGGGGCGGCGGGCGCGCCGAGCGCCGCGCCGTCGCCCCCCCGGGCCGCGGAGAGTGGCGGGCGCGAGGAGACGCTGCGCTACCGGCTCGGGCTGGCGCCGCGGCGCGTGGGCGGCAGGGTCATGGGCTTCACCGTCAGGCGCGGCGCGGAGCTGCCGGCGCTCGCCCGCGCGGGCATCCGCCCGGGCGACACGATCCTCGCCGTCAACGGCAGCATTTTCGACGACGAGCGGATGCTCGAGCTGTCCTGGCAGATCGCCAATTCGACGCGCACCGAGTTCGAGATCGAGCGCGGCGGCCGCCGTCTCCGGGTGGCTCTGGGCGGAGGTCCGGATGTGACGGATAGATGACGCCACTGTGTCGGTCGAATGACGACTAAGTTACTCTAAATAAACCTGAAATCGGCGTGACCTGTAACAAAACCATCATCCTCGGCCCCTAGCTGCGGTGGGGAGGGCGACCCTCTGTCGAGTCGCTCGGCTGTTCACCTAGGGGGTCCCGCCATGTCGAAATTCCATGCCCTGCTCCTCGTCGCCGCGCTCATGCCGCTCGCCTCGTGCGGGCCGGAGGGGGTGGCATCGCCGGGCGAGGGGACGCTGGTCCCCGGCGGGGGAGGCGGCGGTGGCGGCGGCGGGCCGGTGCCCGGGAACGGCACCCCGGCCGCCGGCTGTCCGGCCGGGACGGTCGATCGCGGCGTGATCGCCACGGCCTTCCGCAATTGCGAGCTGTCGGGCCGGATCAGCGACGATTACACGGTCCAGCGGCTGCCCGGGGTGATCTATTCGCTGGCCGGGCCGGTCAATGTCGGCACCGACGTCGGCGGCGACGGCGCCGCGGCCGGCGGCGACCCGGTGTTGCTGACCATCCAGGCCGGCGTCACCATCTTCGCCTCGTCGGGCAACGACTATCTGGTCGTCAACCGCGGCTCGCGGATCAACGCGATCGGCACCGCGACCCAGCCGATCATCTTCACCGCACGGGCCAATGTCGAAGGCACCGCCACCGACACCAGCCAGGGACTGTGGGGCGGCATCATCCTGCTGGGCCGCGCCCCGATCAGCGACTGCAACACCGCGGTGCCGGGCGGCTCGGCCAATTGCCAGCAGGTGGTCGAGGGCACCACCGGCTCGCTCTACGGCGGCGCGACCGCCACCGACAACAGCGGCACCCTGCAATTCGTCCAGATCCGCTATTCGGGCTTCGCCATCGCCCCGGGCAACGAATTGCAGGGCCTGACCCTCGGCGGGGTCGGCAACGCCACCACGATCGACCATGTCCAGGTCCACAACAGCTCGGACGACGGCATCGAGATTTTCGGCGGCCGGCCGAACCTCAGGCATCTGGTGATCACCGGCGCCGACGACGACAATCTCGACACCGACCTCGGCTATCGCGGCACCATCCAGTTCGTGATCTCGATCCAGAAGCCGGGCGGCGACGGCGATTCGGTGATCGAGGCGGATTCGAACGGCAACGAGGACGCGCTGCCGCGCCAATATACCCGCGTCTCCAACCTCACCGCCGTGCAGAATCACAACGGCTCGGGCGGCAACGCCGTCCTGCTGCGCGGCGGCGCCGACTATGCGCTGCTCAACAGCGTCATCTCGAGCCCGGCGGCCTGCCTCGACATCGACGAGACGGGCGGCACCACCACCCGGGCCGCGGACGGCGCGCTGCAGGACCTCGGCCCGCCCGTCTTCCGCTCGGTCCGGCTCGCCTGCCCGACCAACTTCCGCAACGACGGCAACGTCACCACCGCGACGATCGCGGCGATCTTCGGTGCCGGCGCCAACAACAGCAGCGACGCCCACGTCTCGACGCTGACCGGCACCGGCCCCTATATCAACGGCGCCAACGAGACCGCCGTGGCGGCGACCGATCCGACGCCTTTCAACGCCGATCCGCACGCGACGGTGAACGCGGCGGCGCCCAACCGGTTGAGCGCCGTCGCCTATATCGGCGCCGTCCGCGACGGCGCCGACACCTGGTATGCGGCGTGGACCTGCAACTCGGCCTACGCGAATTTCGGGGTCGCCAGCGCCATCTGCACCACCGTGCCGATCTTCTGATGAAGCGGCGGGCCATCATCGCGCGGCTGCTCCTGATGACGGCGCTGGCTGCGCCGGGGGCCGCCCTCGCGCAGACGGAAGCGCCTCCGGCCGAGGCTGCCCCGCCGCCGGCGGCGGAGGAAGGGGGGCAGGACATCGAGGTCTCCGCGCCGGGGGCCGACATCGTCGTCCGCGGCACGCGGGCAGGCAATGTCGTGCGGCAGGTGCCGCAGGTGGTGTCGGTCCTCTCCAGCGAGGACATCGCCCGGACCGGCGAGGGCGACATCGCCGGCGCGCTGCAGCGCGTCACCGGCCTTTCCGTGGTCGGCAACGGCTTCGTTTTCGTGCGCGGCCTCGGCGACCGCTATTCGCTGGCGCTGCTGAACGGCTCGCCGCTGCCGAGCCCCGAGCCGCTGCGCCGGGTGGTGCCGCTCGACATCTTCCCGACCGGCGTGATTGCGAGCTCGCTCGTCCAGAAGAGCTATTCGGTCAACTATCCGGGCGAGTTCGGCGGCGGCGTGATCAACCTCACCACCCCCGCCGTCCCGCGCGAGGCCTTTCTCGACGTCGGCGGCAGCGTCTCCGGCGATGCCGAGACCACCTTCAACCTCGGCTATTCCTATTACGGCTCCCGCCGCGACCCGCTGGGTTTCGACAACGGCACGCGCGACCTCCCGGCCGGCCTGCGCGGCGCGGTCGCCGCCGGCAATTTCAACGCCGCCACCACCGCGGCCCAGCGTCGCGACTTCGCCGCGAGCCTGGTCAACGCGCCGACGACCTTGTTGCAGCAGCTGGGCGGCACGCCGGCCAATTTCGCGGTCGAGCTGAGCGGCGGCGCATCGCGGGAGATACGCGGCGGCCGGGTCGGCTTCATCGCCGCGTTCGGCTACAGCAACGCCTGGCGCTCGCGCGCCGCGCTGCAGCAGACCTCGCTCGACCCCGATCTGGCAGGTACGCCGCAGACCAGCTTCCGCAACGTCTCCACCGACAACCGGATCATCGTCAACGCCCTGATCGGCTACGGCATCGAGTTCGGCGAGCACAGCATCCGCTGGACCAACCTCTACATCCGCGACACGCTGAAGCAGGGCCGCCTTGCCGCCGGCTTCAACCGCAACGTCGCCGATCAGGACCCGGCGCTGCCGCCCTCGCTGATGGAACAGAACACCTTCTGGTTCGAGCGCCAGCTGGTCGACACCCAGTTGGTCGGCGAGCTGCGCTTCGGCGATCTCAGCGTGGATTTCAGGGGCACTTTCGCCAATTCGCAGCGGGAATCGCCCTACGAGCGCTCGATCGGCTATTTCTATCTCGGCGACGACAACCCGGCCACGACCAGCGCCACCGACGTCGACGATTATGTCAACAACCTCGCCTCGAGCGGCCAGTTCGCCACCATCGCCTTCAGCGACCTTCACGAGAATGTCTATGCCGGCGGCGCCGACCTCGCCTACCGGTTGGAGGGCGGAGTCCCGGTGACGGTCTCGGCGGGCTACGCCTACACGCGAACCGACCGCACCTCCTCCCGCCTCCAGTTCCAATATTTCAGCCCCGACGGCGCGCTGCCGCTCGGGGTCTCGCAGGAACGGCCCGACTTCCTGCTCTCGGACTTCAACGTCTACACGTTCAACATCCAGCTGCGCGACGTTTCGGGCGCGGAGGGAGCGGCGGCCTATGACGCGGACCTGCGCATCCATGCCGGCTACGCGCAGATCGAGATCGAGCCGCTCGCCGATCTGCGCGCGACATTGGGCGTGCGCTATGAGGATGCCGAGCAGACGGTGCAGCCGGTCGGCGGCGCCCTCCCGCCGACCTTGCTCGCCAACAGCTATTGGCTGCCGGCGGCGACGGTGACCTGGGGCTTCCTGCCCGACATGCAATTGAGGCTGCACGCGTCGAAGACGATCGCGAGGCCGCAGTTCCGCGAGCTGGCCCCGCAAATCTACCAGGACTTCGAATCCGATCGCGAGTTCACCGGCAATCCGTTCCTGACCGACAGCGAGCTGCTCAATTTCGAGGGCCGCTACGAATGGTATTTCGCGCGAGGCCAGCGCCTGACCGTCGCCGGCTTCTACAAGCGCATCGACAATCCGATCGAGGCGGCCGCCTTCTTCGCCGGCGGGGGGCAGCTCAGGACCGGCTTCGCCAACGCGCCCCGCGCCACGCTCTACGGGGGCGAGATCGAGATACAGGCGCATCTGCCGCTGGCGAGCCTCGGCGGCGCCTTCTTCGCCAGCCGGCGGCTCGTCCTGGTCGGCAATTACACCTATACGCAATCCGAGATCAGCGCCGACAGCTCGATCATCGTCGGACCCGATCTGCAACCGGTCGCGGCCGACCTACTGTTCCGCGACGACGCGCCGCTGACCGGCCAATCCGACCATCTCGCCAACCTTCAGATCGGCATCGACGACACGGACAGCCTGTCGCAGGCGACCTTCCTCGTCACCTATGCCAGCGAGCGGGTCACCAATCGCGGCCCGATCCAGGGCCTGCTGCGCCAGCCCGACATCATCGAGCGTCCCGGGCTGAGGCTCGATCTCGTGCTGCGGCAGGAGGTGCGGCTCTACGGCGTGCGCACCGAGCTCAAGCTGGAGGCACGCAACCTCACCGGGCGCAACTATGAAGAGTTCCAGCGCGCCGGCGGCAACCGGATCGACATCAACAGCTACGAGGTCGGCCAGAGCCTCAGCCTGGGCGCGACGATCCACTTCTGACCCGGTCACAAATCCGCAACCTCACAGTCACGACGATCGAATAAGGCCGTTCCATGCACGGCCGGATCGACAGCGCAACGCTCGAGGAGGCCGGCCTGGCCGGAATGAGCGGGACCGTGCGCACGCTCCTCGTCGCCGCCTTGGCGGCGCCCAGCGGACTCATTCTGTTCGCCGGTCCCGCCGGCTCCGGGCGCTCGCATGCGCTGGATGAGGCGCTTGCGCTTTGCCCGAGGCCCGGCGCGGCGATGGCGGCGCCGATCGGCAGCCGGGTGAGCGCGGTGGACGCGATTCAGGCCAGCCTGGAGGGCCGCATCGTGCTCGCCTCCGTCGACGCCGATACCGCGGTGGGCGCGATCGACCTGCTGTGCGCGCTGCACGGCGAGCCGTCGCTGGTCGCCGCCATGCTGCGCGCCGCCCTTGCCCAGCGGCGCGTGCGGCGCCTGTGCGCCCAATGCCGCTATCCGGCCCAGGCCAGTGCGGATCTCTCGGCCCGGCTCGGCTTCGATCCCGGTGCGATCGTCTGGCGGGCGGACGGCTGCCCGGCCTGCGGCGAGACCGGCTTCGCCGGCACGGTCGGGCTGTTCGAGGGGATCGCGATCGATCCCGCCATGCGGCGGCTGATCGGCGGGGGCGGAGACCCGGCGATCCTCGCCAGCCACGCCTTTCGCGAGCGGCCCAATCTCGGCGCCGCGGCGCGGGCGCTCGCGCGGGGCGGCGAGATCTCCGGCGAGGATGCGGTCCGGATCAGCCGGGCTCAGAGCCAGTAGCCGGCCGTCACCGTCGCCCGATGCAGCGCATCCTCCGCCGCGGCCATGCCTTCTTCGGCGAGAGCGGGCCGACGCGGCCGCCTGGTCATCGCCTCGGCCGCCTCCGCGTCGTTGAGGTCGCCGAGTCGATCCTGCAGCTCCTTGAGCGCCGCGATAAAGCGGTCCCGCCCCGCCGCCTTGGCGCGCCTGCCGTAGAGGCCGGCGAAGAACTCGGCTGAATAGCGCAGCTTCTTGACCGCGAGCCGCAGCTTGTGCCGCTCATCGGCATCGGCTTTGCCCATAAGCGAGGCCTCGCGGCGGACCTTGCGCCACTGCCGCTCGAGCTGGCGCGACGCCAAACCTGAAGCGTCGCCGCAAGCGCGGTCGCGATAGCGCCACGGCCCGCTCTCGATCCACCAGGCCAGGCGCAGCAGCAGCCGCAGCGTCCGCTCCGCCCGCAGCGCCGCGCCCACCCGGTCATAGGCCTTGCCCCGCGCCTTGAGCAGCGACGCGTCGCCGCCGAGCCCGGGATCGCCGGCGAGCAGGACGTCGAGATTGCGGGCGTCGCCGAACTGGCCGGCAAGCCAGCCGAGCTCGTCGCGCAGCATGTGAAGGTCCTTGCCGCGCACCGTCGGCCGGAACAGCGACAAGGCGGAGCGCAGCCGGCGGAGCGCGATCCGCGCCTGATGGAGCGCCTCGCCGTCCGGCTTGCCGAGCAGGACGATCTCGTTCAGCCGGTAATGGTGCAGGCAGGCATGGGCGACGGCGCGGAAGGCGTCGGCCTCGGTCAGCGGCGCGGCGAGCGCGATCGGCTCCGCCCTGGCGGCGCGGCCGAGGCGCCCCTCCGCCAGCGCGAGACCGCGCTCCTGCTTGGAGAACACGCCGAGCCGCAGCGGCACGGCGGCCCCGATCTCCGCAGCCAGCTCGAACAAGACGCGCGGCTTGCCCTCGATCAGCTCCAGCTCGATCTCGCACAGCGGCGCCTCGGCCTTGCCGCTCACGACCACGCCCTCGTCGAGGACGACCTCGACGCGGCTGCCGCGCCGTTCGACGAGCCAGGCGGAGCGGCGGAAGCGCGTCCGCACCCGCGAGGCGAGCGCCTTGGGCTTCACCGCGCCGAGCAGGCGCTTCAGCGGCGTCGATTTGAGCACGCCTCGATCGAGGGCGAAGCCGGCGACCGGGCGATCCCATTCCTGCCGCACGAACAGCCCCGCCTTGCTGGCGCGCTTGCGCTTGACCGTCTGCGTGTAGCGCCCGTCGGCGCGGCGGATGCGCAGCGAGAAGCCGGCGCGGCGCAGGGCGTCGTCCCCGGTGTCGAAATAGCGCGTCTCGTAATGGACGATGCGCTGCGGTTCCGCGGCCAGCGCGGGGCAGCCGCGCAGCTGCTCGACGTCGCCGGGCGCGAGGTCGAATTTGAGCTCGACTTCGTGAGACATGCCTTCTCCGCCGAGCGCGCACCGGCCCAGGCTGACCCTGCACCGCGATTGTTACACTTTTGTTGTGGCCGGCCGGGCGCCGGCGCGCATTTCGCTAAACCGCGCCGGCAATCAACCGACCTATGATCGGGCGGCGTCTTATCTCCAGCCGTCCGGGCACGGATGGAGGTCGGAATGGTCGCGATCATTAGCGGCAAGGGCGTCGGCCTGGAGCGCAGTTCGGCCTGGGTGCTAGGTTCCCAGGGCCAGCTGGGCCTGGCGACGCAGGGGCGAGGCGGCGAGAACGTCTATGTCAACGCCGCCACCGGCAACCTCGTCATCACGCGTCAGGACGAGTTCCTGATCGGCCGCGGCCCGGATGTCTCGATCGACCGCACCTACAACAGCCAGACCGTGGCCGGCATCACCGACGGCGACAATAACGATCAATGGCGGATGGGCGTCTACCGCAAGGTCACCGGCCTCAGCGGCACCTATGGCGCGGCGGGCACCACCGTGAAGCGGATCGACTGGGACGGTTCGGACACGCTCTACACCTGGAGCTCGACGGAGGCCGCCTACGTCGCGACCGACGGCACCGGCGCTTATGACAAGCTGACCCGCGCTTCGGGCGTCTGGACCTGGACCGACGGCGACACCCAGATCCTCGAAAGCTATGACGACAACAATGGCGGCCGGATCACCGCCAGGACGGACAGCGACGGCAACGGCCTCACCTATGCCTATAACGGGGCCGGCCTGATCACCCGCGTCACCAACGCCAACGGCGCTTCCTACGCGGATGAATATACCGACCTCGTCTATGGCGGGACCGGCGGCACCCAGCTGCTCAAGCTCGAGACCCATGCCGGCGGCACGCTGACGCGCGTCTTCTACACCTACGACACCTACAACCGCCTGACCCAGGTCAAGGTCAATCTCAACCCGACCGACAATAGCGACACGACCGGCACCAACTACGTCACCACCTACACCTATACCAATACCACCGACAAACGCATCGCCACGATCACCCAGTCCGACGGCTCGCTGATCCAGCTCGGCTATGTGCTGGATGGCTCGACCTACAAGGTTTCGACGCTGAGCGTGCGCACGAGCTGGGGCTACGACCAGCTGACGACCTTCACCTACCAGGCCGACAGCACCATCGTCACCGACACTCTCAGCCAGCGGACGACACTCTATTACGACGCCAACAAGAACCTCACGCGCATCGTCCATCCGAGCGACGTCTTGGGCGCGCTTCGGATGCACTCCTTCACCTACAATTCGAACGGCGATCTCACCTCGGCCTCGCTCGGGCCGCACGACCTGATCACCTACAGCTATGACGCGCGCGGCAACCTGCTCATCCAGCAGGACCGCGCCGGCAACAGCGTGATCCGGACCTATGACAGCCAGAACCGGGTGCTGACCGAGCGGCGCTACGTCGCCGCCTTCACGACGACCGGCGAGACCGGCACGCCGATGACGACCCGCTACGCCTACGACACGCTGGGCCACCTGCGCTACGTCGTCAGCCCCGAAGGCTTCGTCACCGAATATCGCTACGAGACCAACCCGGCCAATCTCGGCCATGGTCAGCGGATCGCCGAGATCGATTATGCCGCCAACGCCTATAACGTCGCCGGCCTGGCCTTCAACGCCACCATCTCGGAAAGCGCGCTCAACACCTGGGTCGCCGGGATCAGCGACAAGAGCACGACGCGGCGGACCCAGTTCGAATATGACTATCGCGGCAACCTGTCGGCGGAGAAGAGCTATTCGAAGCTGCTGTCGACCGGCCTGTTCGACACCAGCTCCGAGCTCAGCCAGACCACCTATGTCTACGATCAGGCCGGCAACCTGCTGAGCAAGCTGATCAACGGTTCGTCCGCAACCGAGACCTTCATCTACGACGGCCTCAACCGGATCGTCTCATCGACCGATTTCAACAATGTGACCACGACCGTCGCGTTCAACGATGCGGCGCGCACCACCGTCGTCTCGCTCGCCAACGGCCTGACCCAGACTTCGCTCTTCGGCTACGCCGGCGAGTTGCTCACCTACACCGAATCCGGGGCCGGGGTCGCCAGCGCCGGCGAGGTCTATGTCTATGACAGCCTCGGCCGGCTGAGGGTGACGTACGACTCCCTCTGGCAGGCGGAAATTCTTTTCTACGATGCGTTCGGGCAGAAGACGGCGTCGATCGACTCCGACGGCTCGGTCACCGAATATCGCTACGACGCGCGCGGCAACCTCCGCAGCACGACCGCCTATGCCACCAGGCTGAGCGCGGAGATGGTGGCCGGCGTGGCGGACGATTGGAGCGCCTATCTCGTGGAGGACATCCGGCCGGTCGCCAGCGCCGACGACCGGTGGACCTGGCAGATCCACGACGACGCCCATCGCCTCGCCCAGACGATCGAGAGCAATGGGGTGACGACGATCTACAGCTATGACGCTGCGTCGCGCCTCATCTCCACGAAGCAATATGCGACGCCTCTGTCCGCTTCGGTCCTGAACGGCCTCAAGACGAGCACCGAAGTCCAGAATATCCTGCTGATGGAAGACGAGGACCAATATTGGAGCGCGCCCGGCCTCAGCGTCACCAATGCGGGATGGATAGACGGGCACGTCGCCTACAAATTCACCGGCAACGGCTATTACGACGCCGTCGACACGATCGAGGAGATCCCCGCTTATACGGGCGACGTCCTCACCATGACGGTTTCGATGTTGGCCGTCGGCACCAACACCACCCACGATTTCGGGATCTGGACCGACTGGGAAGCTCCGTACGAATGGGGTTTCGCGATGGACGTCGTCATATTGTCCGGACCCGGAACCCTGACCAAGCTGTCGGGCGGCCAATATCGGATAAGCGGCCTTTCCACCACCGAAGCGACGCGAATCGGGATGGTCCGGACGTTCACTTCGGACCAGCTCATCCGGCCCCGTTTCTGGATCGCCGAATGGAACGCCCAGCAGATGCAGCACTACACCGGCGGCCTGTCGATCATTCTGGCCGGGCCGGTGATGACGAGGTCGCAGGTCGCGACCACCTACCTGCCCGCGACCGATGCCGCCAACGACCGCGTCACGCGCCATTTTTACGACAAGGACGGCCGCTTGACCGGGACCCTCGACGCCGAGGGCTATCTGACCCAGATCATCTACGACAAGGCCGGGCTGAAGTCGAAAACCATCGCCTATTCGGGCGCAACCGGCACCAGCTATCGCGCCAGCGGCACCTTCGCCCAGCTGCTCGGCAGCATCACCATCGACAACGCCAAGGATGTCCACAGCTACTGCGTCTACGACGCCCGGGGCCTGCTCCGCGGCGAGATCGACGGCGAGGGCAACCTTACCCGCTACGCCTATGCGCCGCTCGGCGACGTCAGCGAGGTCGTCACCGGGCAGAAGCTCGATCCGGCGACCCTGCTGACCACCCCGCCGACCTTTGCCAACCTGCCCGCGGCGCCGTCCGGGACGGTGCTCGAGACGACCGCCTACACCCGCAACCATTACGGCCAGGCCCTGACCGAGACGAAGAGCCTGACGGGCAGCACCAGCACGGTCACCACCTATATCTACGACAATATGCGGCGGCTGGTGTCGACGACCACCCAGTCCGGCGGCCCCGACGCCAGGATTGAAAGCCGGCGCTACGATTTGCGCGGCCGCCTCCAGCGCGAGCTTTCGGGAATCGGCAGCGCCCTGCTCGCGGCGCTCGGCCCCAATCCCGACGAGGAGCTGTCCGAGCCGATCTGGACCGAATACGGGACCCTCTACGGCTATGACCAGGTCGACCGGCTGATCGCGCGGACCGACGCGACCGGCGCCCGCACCCTCTATTATTACGACGCCGACGATCGGCTCGCCTACCAGGTCGACGCGCTCGGCGCGGTCGTCGAATATCGTTACGACGCCTTCGGCGCGCGCACCGATACGATCCTCTACGCGGCGCGGATCGACACCGAGACATTTGTGGAAATGACGGGCGGGGCCGCCGCCGACATCGCCGGCGTGGTCGCGGCGCTGACCAATCCCGCGCTCGATCAAAGATCTGTCGACGTGTTCGACATTTCCGGCCGGGTCCGCGCTTCGCTCGATCCGCTCGGCAGCGTGACGATCTACGCCTATAACAGCTTCGGCGACCTCGCTCGGCAGATCGCGCCGCTGGAAAGCGGCCTGCCCGCGCCGAACATCGTCACCCCGGATTCCTCGTTCGAGGCGCCGGAGGTCGGCACCGGCACGAGCTACAATCCAACGGTCTCGGGCGTCACCTTCTCGGCGAAGTCGGGCGTGACCGGCAACGGCAGCAGCCTCGGCTTCGTGGCCGCCCCCGACGGTGACCAGATCGCCTTTATCCAAAGCAATTCCAGCGGCACCGGCTCGATCACGATGACCGTGACCGGCCTCAACGTCGGCACCTTCTACCAATTGTCCTTCATGGCCGCGAAGCGCGCGAGCACGGCCTCGAATGCGATCACGGTATCGATCGACGGCAATCCCTACGTCTGGTGGGCGCCCAGCCAGACGAGCTTCTCGCAGACCACCACCAACGCCTTCCAGGCCACCTCGAGCACGGCCACGATCACTTTCGTCGGCACCGCGTCGAGCACCGAGAAGATGACGGCGATCGACAAGGTCATTGTGACCCAGGTCGGCAGCGTGCCGAACTCCTCGTTCGAGACGCCCGAGGTCGGCACCGGCAGCGTCTACAATCCGTCGATTTCGACGGCTACCTTCGCATCGAAGGCGGGCGTGGCCGGAAACGGCAGCAGCTGGGGCTTCGCGGCCGCGCCCGACGGCGATCAGGTCGCCTTCCTGCAAAGCAACTCGACCGGCACCGGCTCGATTTCGGAGACGCTCACCAACCTGATTCCAGGCCGCTCCTACCAGGTATCCTTCTATCTGGCGAAGCGGGCGACCGCGAACGCCAATCCGGTGACGGTGTCGATCGACGGCGTCGTGCTCGGCACGTTCACGCCGAGCTCGACGGGGTTTGTGCAGTTCACCACGTCCGCCTTCCAGGCCGTCAACAGCTCGGCCGTGATCACCTTCAGCGGCGCCGCGTCCGCCACCGAGAAGGTCTCGGCGCTCGACAAGGTGGCGATCACCCAGCTGGCCTCGAACAGCCTGCAGACCAGCTTCACCTACGACCGCCGCGGCCTGCTCAAGACCGAGATCGTCGACAGCGCCCCGGGCGGCAAGGCGATCACCACCACCTACGGCTACGACGCCTTCGGCCGCGCCGTTCAGCTGACCGACCCGAACAACCAGATTACCGCCACCGTTTTCGACCGGGTGGGGCGGGTCAAAAGCGTCATCGACGCACTCAGCGGCGTGACCGCCTTCACCTATGACGCGCGCGGCAATCTCGTCGCGGTCACCGACGCGCTCGGGCACGTCACCCGCTACGTCTACGACAATGCGGGCCGCCAGATCTTCGCGGTCGACGCGCTCGGCGGGGTCGTCGAGACCAGCTATGACGGCGACGGCCGCGTGCTCGCGACCCGCGCCTATGCCAACGCCGTTTCGCCCGACGGCTGGGGTCTCGAAATCGCCGCTGGCGACGTCACCGCCCAGCTGGCCACCGACGCCGGGGACCGGATCACCCGCAACGCCTATGACAAGGACGGCCGGCTGCGGTTCGTCGTCGACGGCATTCTGGGGCTGACCGAATATCGCTACGACGATGTCGGCAACGCGGTGCGGACCATCCGCTACGACTGGACGGTCTCGCCCGCCTCCACCTACACGGTGGACGACCTGCAGGCCCAGGTCGACGCGCATGCGGCCGACCCCATGCGGATCACGCGCGCCGTCTACGATTTCGCCGGTCAGCTGACCTTCGAGATCGACGCGACCGGCAACGTCACCGCGTTCAGCTATGACAGCGCCGGCCGGGTCATCAAGCAGGTGGCCTTCGCCGTCGTCTACGAGACGGGCAACGATCCGCTCAACGACGTGATGCAGGACTGGGCGAGCACCAATGCGCACGCCGACGACCGGGTCACCCGCGCCATCTACGACCGCAAGGGCCGGCTCGCCTACAGCGTCGATGCCGAAGGCTTCGTCACCGAATATCGCTACAACAAGCGCGACAGCGTCGTGAAGGAGATCCGCTACCCGGCGCCCTATACGGTCGGCGACGGCGCGACCGTGGCGAGCCTCGCGGCGCAGATCGGCTCGATCCCGGCTTCGGCGATCGTGACCGACTTCGTCTACGACAGCGCCGGGCGCCTCGCCGAAACGGCGGATGGGACCGGCCAACGCACGGTGATGACGCTCGACCAGCGCGGCCAGGTCCTTTCGTCCATCGCCGCCTACGGCACCGGCGGTGCCGCCACCACCACCAGCACCTACGATGCGCTCGGCCGGCTGCTCACCGAGACCCGCGCCGACGGCACCGCCGCCGAGACGACGACCGCTTATGGGTACAACGCGCTCGGCGAGCTCGTTTCGATCACCCGCGCCGTCGGGACGGCCGCGGAGTGGACGACGCTGCGGCGCTACGATGCGCTCGGCCGCCTGCACAGCGAGCTGTCGGGGATCGGCAGCGCCATGGTCGCGGCGCTCGGCCCCAATCCGGACCAGGAGCTGGTCGACCCGATCTGGGCCGAATACGGCACCTTCTACGGTCATGACGAGGCCGGCCGGACGATCTCGACGAGCAACGCCGTCGGCGCCCGCACGCTCCTCTACTACGACACCGCGGATCGGCTGGTCTATCAGGTCGACGAGCTCGGGGCGGTCGTCGAATATCGCTACAACGCGCTTGGCGACCGCACCGAGGAGATCCTCCACGCGGCCCGGATCAACAACGAGACGCTGTGGGAGCTGGTCGGCGGCGATGCCTCGGACGTGGCCGGCATCGTGGCGGCGCTGGCCGATGCCGCGCTCGACGAGAAGACGGTGGCGGCCTACGATGCCGCCGGCAGGCTGACCCTGCGGACCGACCCGCTCGGCGCGCTGACCAGCTACGCCTACAATGCGTTCGGCGAGCTCGTGCTGCAAACGGATCCGCTGGGCGCCAGCACGACGATCCAGACCAGCTTCGCCTATGATCGCCGCGGGCAAGTAACGACCCAGGTCGTCGACTCGGCCGCCGGCGGCAAGGCGATCGAGACGAGCTACGGCTACGACGCGTTCGGCCGCGCCGTTCAGCTCACCAATCCGAACGGCTATGTCACCAGCACCGCCTATGACGGCGTCGGCCGCGTCACCGGCATAACCGATGCGTTCGACCTCACGACCGAATTCACCTATGACGCGCGCGGCAATCTGGTCGCCATTCTGGACGTGCTGGGCCACGTCACCCGCTATCTCTACGACGAGGCCGACCGCCTCATCTTCACGCTCGACGCGCTCGGCGGCGTCGTCGAGACCAGCTACGACGGCGACGGTCGCGCGGTGGCCACGCGCGCTTATGCCACCAGGATCTCGCTCGACGGCTTCGACTTCATAGTCTCCACGGAGGACGTCACTTCCCAACTTGTGACCGACGCCGGCGACCGGATCACCCGCAACGCCTACGACAAGGACGGCCGGTTGCGGTTCGTCGTCGACGGCGTCTCGGCGCTGACCGAATATCGCTACGACGATGTCGGCAACGCGGTGCGGACCATCCGCCACAGCTGGACCGTCTCGCCGGCCTCGACCTACACGCTCGACGACCTCCAGGCCCAGGTCGATGCCCACGCGGCCGAACCCGGCCGGATCACGCGCGCCGTCTACGATGCCGCCGGCCGGATGACCTTCGCGATCGACGCGACCGGCAACGTCACCGCGTTCAGCTATGACAGCGCCGGCCGGGTCATCAAGCAGGTGGCCTTCGCCGTCGTCTACGAGACGGGCAACGATCCGCTCAACGACGTGATGCAGGACTGGGCGAGCACCAATGCGCACGCCGACGACCGGATCAGCCGCGCCATCTACGACCGCAAGGGCCGGCTCGCCTACAGCGTCGATGCCGAAGGCTTCGTCACCGAATATCGCTACAACAAGCGCGACAGCGTCGTGAAGGAGATCCGCTACCCGGCGCCCTATACGGTCGGCGACGGCGCAACCGTGGCGAGCCTCGCGGCGCAGATCGGCTCGATCCCGGCTTCGGCGATCGTGACCGACTTCGTCTACGACAGCGCCGGGCGTCTCGCCGAGACGGTCGATGGCCTCGGCCACCGCACGGTGATGACGCTCGACCAGGTCGGACAGATCCTCTCGACGACCGTCGCTTACGACACCGCCGACGCCAGCACGACCAGCCGCGAATATGACGCGCTGGGCCAGCTCGTCACCGAGACCCGCGCCGCGGGCACCGCAGCCGAGACGACGACCGCTTTTGGGTACGATGCGCTCGGCGCGCTCGTTTCGGTCACCCGCGCCGTCGGGACGGACGCGGAGTGGACGACGCTGCGGCGCTACAACCCGCTCGGCCGCCTGCACAGCGAGCTGTCGGGGATCGGCAGCGCCATGGTCGCGGCGCTCGGTCCCTATCCGGACCAGGAACTGGTCGACCCGATCTGGGCCGAATACGGCACCTTCTACGGCTATGACGCGGCCGGGCGGCAGATCTCTACGAGCAACGCCGTCGGCGCCCGCACGCTCTTCTACTACGATACGGCCGATCGGCTGGTCTATCAGGTCGATGAGCTCGGCGGGGTCGTCGAATATCGCTACAACGCGCTTGGCGACCGCACCGAGACGATCCTCTACGCGGCCCGGGTCAACAACGAGACGCTGTGGGAACTGGTCGGCGGCGATGCGTCCGATGTCGCCGGCACCATCGGCGCGCTCGCCGACGCGGCGCTCGACGAAAGGACGGTCGCGACCTTCGACGCCGCCGGCCGGATGAGCCTGACCTCGGGTCAGCTCGGCTCTTACACGGCCTATGCCTATGACAGCTTCGGCGCGGTGAAGCTTCGCACCGTCGCGCTCGGCGAGTCGGGCACGCCGGGAGTGGCGACGGAGATCAAGACCAGCTTCGACTACGACCGGCGCGGGCTGCTGACGTCGCAGATCGTCGATTCGGCGGTGGGCGGCAAGGCGATCACGACAGCCTATGAATATGACGGCTTCGGCCGCGCGTTCGAGACGACCGACGCAAACGAGCATGTCACCGCGACCGCCTACGACCAAGCCGGCCGCCTCATCAGCAGGACCGACGCGCTCGATAACACGACCACCTTCACCTATGACGCGCGCGGCAATCTGGTCGCGGCCACGGACGCGCTCGGCCACGTCACTCGCTATGTCTACGACGAGGCCGACCGCCTGATCTTCACGGTCGACGCGCTCGGCGGCGTCGTCGAGACCAGCCATGACGGCGACGGCCGCGTGGTCGCCACGCGCGCTTATGCCGACAGGATCTCCCTCGACGGCCTGGGCGCCCAGATCTCCGCAGACGACATCACATCCCAGCTGACGACCGACGCCGGCGACCGGATCACCCGCAACGCCTACGACAAGGACGGCCGCCTGCGTTTCAGGGTCGACGGGGCCGCCAACCTTACCGAAGTCCGCTACGACGATCTCGGCAACGCGGTGCGGACCGTCCGCCACAGCTGGACCGTCTCGCCGGCCTCGACCTACACGCTCGACGACCTCCAGGCCCAGGTCGATGCGCATGAGGGCGTTCCCGGCCGGACGATGCGCTCGATCTACGACGCCGCCGGCCGGATGACCTTCGCGATCGACGCGACCGGCAACGTCACCGCGTTCAGCTATGACAGCGCCGGCCGGGTCATCAAGCAGGTGGGCTTCGTCATCGCCTACGAGACGGGCAACGATCCGCTCAACGAAGTGATGCAGGACTGGGCGATCACCAATGCGCACGCCGACGACCGGGTCAGCCGTGCGATCTACGACCGCCAGGGACGGCTCGCCTACAGCGTCGACGCCGAGAGCTACGTCACCGAATATCGCTACAACCGGCTCGGCAAGGTCACCCGGCAGATCCGCTATGCCGACCCCTATGCGATCGGCGATGGGGCCACGCCGGCGAGCGTCGCCGCGCTGTTGCCGGGCGCCATCCCGCAAAGCGCGATGACCACCGAATTCCTGTATGACAGCGCCGGCCGGCTCGAGGGCACCCGGGACGGGCTCAACATCCTGACGCAGATGACGCTCGACCAGCGCGGCCAGGTCCTGTCGACGACCGTCGCTTATGGCACCAGCGACGCCGCCACCACCACCCGCTCCTACGATGCGCTCGGCCGACTGCTCACCGAAACCCGCGCCGACGGCACGCCCGAGGAGACGACGACCGCTTTTGGATACGATGCGCTCGGCGACCTCGTTTCGACCACCCGCGCCGTCGGGACGGCCGCGCAGTGGACGACGCTGCGGCGCCACGATTCGCTCGGCCGCCTGCACAGCGAGCTGTCGGGGATCGGCAGCGCCATGGTCGCGGCGCTCGGCCCCAATCCGGACCAGGAGCTGGTCGACCCGATCTGGGCCGAATATGGCACCTTCTACGGCTATGACGCGGCCGGGCGGCAGATCTCGACGAGCAACGCCGTCGGCGCCCGCACGCTCCTCTATTACGACACCGCCGATCGGCTGGTCTATCAGGTCGACGAGCTCGGGGCGGTCGTCGAATATCGCTATGACGGGCTCGGCGAGCGCTCCGAAACCATCGTCTACGCGTCGCGGATCGACAACGAGACGCTGTGGGAGCTGGTCGGCGGCGATGCCTCGGACGTGGCCGGCATCGTCGCCGCGCTGGCCGACGCGCCGCTCGACGAGAAGACGGTGGCGACCTACGATGCCGCCGGCCGGCTGACCCTGGTTTCGGGGCAGCTGGGCGCCTACACGGCCTACACCTATGACAGCTTCGGCGCGGTGAAACTTCGCAGCGTCGCGCTCGGCGAGTCGGGCACGCCGGGCGTGGCGACGGAGATCAAGACCAGCTTCGACTACGACCGGCGCGGGCTGCTGACGTCGCAGATCGTCGATTCGGCGGCGGGCGGCAAGGCGATCACGACCGGCTACGACCATGACGCCTTCGGCCGCGAGATCGAGACGATCGACGCGAACACCCATGCCCGGGCGACAGCGTACGACCGGGGCGGCCGCGTCGCCAGCAGGACCGACGCGCTCGAGAATACGACCGAGTTCACCTATGACGCGCGCGGCAATCTGGTCGCGGTCACGGACGCGCTCGACCAGGTCACCCGCTATGTCTACGACGATGCCGACCGCCTGATCTTCACCGTCGACGCGCTCGGCGGGGTCGTCGAGACCAGCCATGACGGCGACGGCCGCGTGGTCGCCACGCGCGCCTACGCCGCCGCCATCTCGCTCACCGGCTTCGGCCTCCAGATCTCCGCGAGCCAGGTCACCGGGCAGCTGGGATCGGGCTCGTCAGACGACCGCATCACCCGCAACGCCTACGACCAGGACGGCCGCCTGCGCTTCACGGTCGACGGCGCCGGGGTGCTTGCCGAATATCGCTACGACGACGTCGGCAACAGGGTACGGACCATCCGCTACGGCTGGACGGTGTCGCCCTCTTCGACCTACACGCTCGAGGACCTCCAGGCCCAGGTCGACCTCCACGCGGCCGATCCCAGCCGGATCTCGCGCGCCGTCTACGATGCCGCCGGCCGGATGACCTTCGCGATCGACGCGACCGCCCGGGTAACGGCATTCGGCTATGACAGCATGGACCGGGTCATCAAGCAGGTCGTCTACGCCACCGCCTACGAGGGGGGCGAGGATCCGCTCAGCGACGTCATGCAGGGTTGGGCCGCCGGCTCCGTCCATGCCGACGACCGGGTCAGCCGCGCCGTCCACGACCGCCAGGGGCGGCTCGCCTACAGCGTCGACGCCGAGAGCTATGTCACCGAATATCGCTACAACCGGCTCGGCCAGGTCTCCCAGCAGATCCGCTACGCCGACCCCTATTCGGTCGACGACGGTGCGACGCCGGCGAGCATGGCGGCGCTGCTCCCGGCCTCCGTCCCGGCAAGCGCGGTGACGACCGAATATTTCTACGACAGCGCCGGCCGGCTCGAAAAGACCCGGGACGCGATCGGCACCTGGACGGTGATGACGCTCGACCAGCTCGGCCAGGTCACCTCCTCGACCCGGGCCCACGGCACGGTCGACGCGGCCACCACCGAGTTCAGCTATGACGAGCTCGGCCGGGTGGAGACCGAGACCCGCGCCGCCGGCACCGCGGACGCAGCCACCACCGTTTACGATTATGATCCGCTCGGCGCGCTGGTGACGATTACTTATGCCGCGGGGAGCGTGGACGAGTGCGTCACCTCGAGGACCTATGACGAGGCCGGGCGGCTCGAGACCGAGACCCGCGCCGTCGGCGAAGACGAGGAAGTCACGACCGCCTACGGCTACAATGCGTTCGGGGACCTGGAATCGACCACGGTCGCGCCCGGCACGATCGACGAGCAGGTGACCACGCGCGACTATGACCTGCTTGGCCGCCTCGAGAGCGAGACCGTCGCCGCGGGCACGACCGCCGAGGCGACGACCTCCTATCTCTACAACGCGTTCGGCAATATCGCGAAGGTCACCGATCCGCGGCTCAACAGCGCCTATTTCTACTATGACGGCCTCGACCGGCTGGTCCTGCAGGTCGACGCGGAAGGCTATGTCACCGAAACGGTCTACGAGCTCGGCGACGAGCCGGTGTCGGTCACGCGCTACGCGACGCGGGTGACGGGCGCGACCGTCACGGCACCGCCCGAGATCATCGTCGACGCGGCCGAGGACGCGACCACCGGCTTCGAATATGACAAGCTCGGGCGGCTGACCGACGTCACCGACGCCAAGGAGCATAGCGAGCATTACGAGCTCGATGTGCTCGGCAACCGGACCCAGGTCATCAACAAGCTCGGTGGCGTCACCGACAATGTCTACGATCAGCTGGGCCGGCTGAAGACCCAATATGTCCATGTCGATGTCCACGATTCCAGCGGGAGCCTGGTCGCCACCGTCGTCCAGACCGATTTCGACTATGACAGGCGCGGCAATCTCACGACCAGGACCGAAGGCGTCGGGCTCGGTGCCGACGAGCGCGTGACCGGCTACGCCTACGACAAGCTCGACCGCCTGATCGAAATCGACCGTCCCGACATCAACTCGGTGACGATCGGCCTCTTCATGGACGCGTTCACCATGGAGATGAAGGACAGCTTCACCTACGACCTGCGCGGCAACGTCATCGCATCGCAGGTGGCCGGGGCGCCCAAGACCTACGCCTATTACGACGCGCTCGGCCGGCAGACCGACGAGGTCGACGAGGCCGGGATGCTCAGCCACTGGAGCTACGATGCCAACGGCAACGTCACCGCGCACAAGGTCTATGGCGACGCGGTTCCCTTCGCCGGAACCCGCCCGACGGCGCCGCCCGATCCGATCAATGCAAACAACTTCCGCGAGACCCACTTCACCTACGACAAGGTCAACCGGCTTGAGACCAGCCACGGGGCGGCGCTGACGACCGCCCGGTGGGACGGCGACAGCTACGATTTCGCGACCGCCGCGATCGTCACCCATGTCGAATATGACGCCGCCGGCAACGCGATCCGCGAATATGTCGGCGATGTCGAAACGCGCTACTTCTACGACAAGCTCGGCCGCAGGATCGGCCAGCTCGACGCCGAGAATTACCTCACCGTCTGGGAGCGGGACGCCGAGGGCAACGTGCTCGAGGAGACGCGGCACGCCAGCAAGGTGACCGGACCGATCGACCAGGGCGCCAGCATCGAGGACCTCCATGCCGCCGCGGGATCGAGCGCCGACGACCGCATCACCCTGTTCACCTACGATCGCAACGGCAGGCGGGAAACCGAGACCCGGCTCGAGGTCACCGTCTCGACGACGATAGCCGGCGTGCTCGCCACGACGCAGCACGTCGCGTCGCAAATCCTTTACGAATATAATGGCTTCGGCCAGGTCACACGCAGGCTCGAGGCGAACGGCGACGAGACCTTGTTCACGTATGACGAGTTCGGACGGCTCACCAAGACCCGGACGCCGGGCTTTACGGACCATCTTGGCGCGAGCGTCCGGCCGACCACCGATAATCTGTTCGACGCGTTCGGCAACGTCGTGCGGACCACGCTCAACGATCCCAACGGTCCTGCCGCCGATGCCCGCGTCACCACCTACATCTACAACAAGCTGGGTTGGCTGGCACAGACGACGCGGCAGATGGACGCGACCCACAGCGCCAGCCACACCTACACCTATGACGCCGGCGGCCGGGTCGTGTGGGACCAGTATAACCGCAGGAAATCAAGCGGCTCCAATGCCCCCGATTCGATCACCTACACTTACGACGTCAGCGGCCGGCTGCTCAGCCAGCAGGGGGCGACCAGAATCACCACCCCGCCCGCCGTTCCGAAATGGGGCTTCGGCGACGTCACCCGCTTCAAGTACAATGTCTATGGCGAGATGATCGGGCGCGGCACCAATTACGGCGCCGACGACCTCCCGCTCTACCAGGAGACGTTCGACTATGACGAAGGCGGGCGGCTGTGGCGCTCGACCGACGGCGGCAGCGGCAAGATCTTCTTCTACGACCAGCACGGCAACGCTACTCTGACGCTGGGCTCGGCCGGAGCCAATGTCGGCGCGCTGAGCTTCGCCGCGGCGAAGAGCTCGGTCGAGGCCACGGGCGGCAGCGGCGACACCAGCATCGCCAATGCGGTCACCACGATCGGCGTGTTCGACAAGCGCGGCCAGCAGACCGCGATAATCGAGCCCGACCGGCAGCTCGGCGCCGGCGCGGCGAACGTCACGATCACCTCCAGCCGCACCTACAACGCGTTCGGCGAAACGACGCGCGAGACCGACGCCAGGAACAACATCACCGACTTCTATTACAACACGATGGGCCGGCTGATCCGCAAGGAGAGCCCGGAGGTCAGCTGGACGGACGAACACGGCACGCTGGCGAACGCACGGCCGACCGAGCATTATTTCTACGACGTGTCGGGCCGCCTGGTCGCGGCCACCAACGCCAACGGCCAAACCATCCGGCGCAACCTGCTCGCCGGCACCGGCCATGGCGAGACCGAGGCGTTGGTCACGGTCGAATATCATGCCGACAACAACAAGGCGCAGCTGCTGTACGACGTGTTCGGCGACGCGCGGATCCGGCGCAACGAATATTGGATCGACGGCCAAACCAACGACCCCGCCAAGACCGACGTCCTGATGGCCTATGACAAGTTCGGCCGGCTCGTCGAGGTCCAGCATCTCGGCCGCCTGCTCACCGAGACCTTCACTTACGACGAGCTCGGTCAGCGCAC
This sequence comes from uncultured Alphaproteobacteria bacterium, assembly GCA_963826805.1. GTDB lineage: Bacteria > Pseudomonadota > Alphaproteobacteria > Sphingomonadales > Sphingomonadaceae > Allosphingosinicella. Next base: position 322,888 of record CAWGYE010000005.1, on the reverse strand, counting down.
CCGGCACACGATGAACGGCCTCACCGAAACCACCGATTACGACAGGCAGGGGCGCGTGATCAGCCATGTCGCCTTCGGCGGCGATACGACGATCTACACCTACGCCTGGCACGGCGAGTACACGACCGGCGAGATGGGCAATCTGGGCGGTTGGCTCAAGACCACCATCAACGCCGCCACCCTCGATGCCACAGAGGCGCTCGACTATTTCCAGCGGACGATCGCCCGGTCCGATTTCGGCGAGAATGCGTATTCCTTCACGTTCGACTGGGGCGGACGGGTGACCAGCCAGACCGGCCCCGACGAGACGCTGACCTATACCTATCTGAACACCGGCCGCCTCGCCTCGATCTCGAACGGCGCCGGGAATTCGAGCGCTTTCGGCTATGACAAGTCCGGCAACGAGACGTCGGAAGTCGTCTACAAGAGCTCCCAGCTCATCCAGAACGCGACGGCGACCTGGGACGCGCTTGGGCGGCTGTCGAGCTGGGCGGAAGCGGGCACTTCGACCCTGCCGGCGGCCTCGATCCTCTACGAATATGACCGCGTCGGCAACGTCCGCCGCCAGAAGGCGAGCTTCCAGCGGCTCGACGGTGCCGGCCAGCCAATGGGTCTCCTCCCGACACAGGACAATTGGTACCTCTACGACGTGATGAACCGCGTCACGAGGGATCGCGGCTTCCTCGTCGCGATAGTCGGCAGCGAGGTCAAGACCGGCGATGACGCGCGCGGCATCGGCACGATCCAGCGCCAGCTTCCCGGCATCCTGACGTCGCTCAATCGCCTCGGCGAGGTCGGCTACGATTATCAATATGACCAGACCGGGCGCCGCATGTCGATGGCGATGACCAAGGTGCGCTACGAGGGAGGGTTCCCCCAGAACGCCTATTTCCGCGAACATAAGGAAACGTACGATTATTTCGACAACGGCAGCCTGTGGAAGGTGAGCTGGAAAGACGGGGCGGAGACGGGGCCGGCGAATTTCATGACCATCTCGGTGCCGGTGGCCAGCGGCACCGGCGCCCTGCTCTCCGAATTCACCCGCGACGCGTTCGGCCGGGTGACCAGCCAGTCCGACCGGGTGTCGCCCAGCGTCGTCGGCTATTCCCGGACCGGCATCCTCTACAACGACAAGGGCCAGATCACCGACGAGACGGTGACGACGCTCGCCTCCGAGGGCAATAACACCGTCGCCTATGTCAACGTGATCGAGAACAATTACGGCACCGGCGAGGATTATGCGCTGGGCTCGGTCGTCTCGTCCACCTCGACGGTTACACGGCAAAACAGCGCGCATTCGACCGCCACCACGACCAACACCTACGATTGGCGCGACTCCCCGGTGAACAATTCGACCACGATCAACACCGTGAGGCAGGTCGGCGGCACCACCAATTACACCACCACCTACTTTTACGGCGCGTCCGGCGACCTGGCATCGGTCGACATCCAGGACGGCCGCCCGCGCGACGTCTATTTCATCACCGACATGGCCGGCCAGGTCATCCGCCGGGACGAGACCGGCGGCACCTCGAGCGGCGCGCCGCACGAGATCTGGTACCGGTTCGGCGGCCGGCAGATGGGCCATATTTCGAACAACGGCACGCTCGAGAACGATTTTCAGCAGTCTCTGGTCTACCGCCAGGTCTGGCTCGGCGACAGCGAGGCGCTGGGGGCGTTCCGGCTCGGCGGCAACACGCCCAAGACCTATGCCGATTTCAGCCAGTCGCTGACTCCGATCAACAGCTACGAGCAGGGCGGCGCCGGCGGCGACTATGTGGTGCGCCCGGGCGAAACGCTGCAATCGATCGCCTCCAACGTCTGGGGCAATGCCGACCTCTGGTACAGGCTCGCCGAGGCGAACGGCTTGTCCGGGAGCAGCAGCCTGGTCGAGGGACAAAGCCTCATCATTCCCGCCGGCGTCGTGTCGAACGCCCACAATGACGGCACCTTCCGGCCCTACGATCCCGCCCAGGCGCTGGGCGATCTTTCGCCGAGCGCCGCCAAGCCGCCCAAGAAGCCGGGCGGCTGCGGGATGCTGGGGCAGATGCTGCTCGTCGTTATCGCGGTCGCGGTCTCGATCGCCACCGCCGGCGCGGCGGTCGCGGCTCTGGCGCCGGCCGCCGCGAGCATCGGCAGCATCAGCGCGGGCATCGGCGTGGTGCTGGGCACCGCGTCGGCCGCGACTGTCGCAGCAGTCGGCCCGGCCGTGCTGATCGCCGCGGGCGCGATCGGCGGCGCGGTCGGCTCGATCGTCAGCCAGGGCGTGGGCGTCGCCACCGGCCTCCAGGAGAAATTCAGCTGGAAAGGCGTCGCCATGGCCGCGATTGCCGGCGGCATCGGCGGCGGCATCGGCGGTACGGGCGTGTTCCGCGGCATCAACAGCTCTTTCCTGCGTGGGGCGGTGACTGGAGCCACCTCGAGCGCCCTCACCCAGGGCATCGGCGTCGCCACCGGCCTGCAGGACAAGTTCAGCTGGGCCGGAGTGGCCGGCGCCGCGGTCGCCGGCGGCATCTCCGCCAAGCTGGGACGCACCCTCCCCTCCTTGAGCGAGAATAGCTCGCTCGCCAACGTCCTCTCCCATGCCGGGGTCAGCGCTGCGGGGGCGATCGGCAACGCGGCGGTGCGCAGCGCGCTCACCGGCACCAACTTCGGCGACAACATCCTGGCCACACTGCCCGACGCGATCGCGACCACCCTGGGCAATCTGATCGGCTCCAGCCTCGCCTCCGGGAGCGGCGGACGCCCGACACCGGCCAGCCAGCCGGCCGCGGGCGCGGAAACCCCGCCGGCGCCGGCCGGCGGGATCGTCGTCAACTTGAATTCCCGGTTCAACTTCCTGCCCGACGGGCCGCTGTTCGAGCCGATCGACATTCTTTCAGGCCTCCGGCTGGACTTCGAGCCGCCCGTGCCGGCGCCTGAGGTGACAGCCCCTCCCGCCGTCGAAGAGCCCTATGATGGTCAAACCATCATCGTGACCGCGCCGCCTCGCGCGCAAAGGGACCGGATCACCGACGCCCAGATCGCGCGCGAGGCCGCGCGCGACGCCGCGATCGACCGTCAGATCGCCGCGGACGCCCGGCGCGCGGAGGCTAGCGCGAGGGCGGCCAGGGCGCCCGCCCGGCCGGTGACCGCGCCGGCGCCGGTGCGGCGTTCCTATTCCAGCTTCGCCGGCGTCCACCAGTTCGATACCGGCGGCACGCTGCCGCTGTGGCAATGGTCGCAATATGATTTTGGTCTCGACTGGGCCCAGGCGCGTGAGGTGTCGATCGGCGACTGGGGGGTGGACGCCTATGTGACCCGGGTCGTCTCCGGAGCGCGCCTCGACGGCGCCGTGCTTGCCGGCGATCAGCCGCTCAGCGCATACAATCGAATTGTCGCCGGCAATCTGAGGGCGATCATCACGCAATTCGCGGGATATGGGGAACAGGGCCTTCCGCGCCATGCGGAGATCGCCGCCCGGCTGGAGCCCGAGGCTCGGCAGCTGGAGCGAGCGGCGGCGGATTACGATTACTATTTCCCCGACCCGTCGGTCGACAGCGATCCGTTCGTGCCCGCTGAAACCTTCTATGGGGCGGTCGGGCGTATTGCCACCGAGGTGGTCACCGACCTTGGAACGATCTTCGATCCTCGTCCTTCCACCTCCTTCTCGGACAGGCTGGACGCGCTGAGCCGGACGACCGGCCGCGTCGTTTCGGTCGTCACCGAACCCGTGGTCAGGATCTCGACCGGCGTCGCCAAACTCGTCGACGCGGAGATCTACGAGGATCCTCAGCTTGCTCGCGAGGGACTGACGGACCTGGCGATCGGAAGCTTCGAACTGTTCGGGCCCCGGTTCATACGCGTCGCCCCTCGAGGCAGCTCGACGGCGCTGCGCCCGACGGTGGCTCCAAGGCCGATCGTCGCTTCGAATCCCGGCCGCTACACGAGCCTCGCGCCGACGGTCGCGCGATTGGAGCGCGCCGGTGGAACCATAACGACGCGCGTCGATGCGGCCGCGGCCAGAGCTCTCCCCGCTGTGCGGGCGGCACCGGCGAGCGCCACCGTGCAGCGGACAAGCACGGCGACGTTCGATAGCAGCGTCGTGCGGCTCGGCTCTGCCGGGAACCCCACGGCAACAATTTCCACGACGGCGGCTGTAAGGGCGGCTACGCCGGCGACCACCCAGACCGCGGTCGGCGCCGGGACCAGAGCGAGCCTGCCGATCCCGGCCGCGCCTCGGCTGGCGGAAGTCGAGCGCATCAATGGAAGCATATTTGCGCAGGCGCGCCCGACACCATTGAGAGCGTCTTCCGGAACCACGCGTTCATACATTGCGCCGCCCCCGGCTTATGTGCGCGGCACCTCTTTCAGCCCGGCCGCACGACCGCCCATGCCGTCAATGGGCCCGCGCATCGCGCCCCGCGCACCGCTCGTGGCCACCGAGAGGCGCGGCGCCGATCTCGTTGCAAGCCGGCCTTCGATCCTGTCGGATACCAGCCTTTCGGCCAGCGATCTCGCCTACGTTCAGAGGCAATTCGCCAGGAAGGAGGCGTCGATCCGGCGAGCGGCCGATCGTGGGGAGCTCGTATTTTCTCCCGGGACGAAAGGGGTCCGTATCGAATCTCTTCAAGCCGCCTATCGTGACGCGGTCGCGGCCCGCTACCAAAGAATGTATGGCAGGCCTTTGGATTTAAGCCGTTTTAACGCCGATCATCCGATCGACCTGATAATCGGCGGCTCGCCGACTCAGCCCTTGAGATTGCTCAACGAATCCCTAAACAAAAGCGTGGGCTCGTCCTTGAGGCAGGCTGCAAAACGCGCGGGCCTGCAGCCGGGTGATCCCATCTGGTCGGTCATTTTCAGGTGATGGGAAGGTCATGGAGATATCGACCGATACCGCTACGATTTGCATGTTCGACAAGGAGTGCCTCGCGCATCGGAAAGATGACGTTGGAGACTGGTGGTCGTTGCCCCGGAATGAGTTGCAGGAGGCTGTCGAAGGCAATGCCTTGTTCCTGAATGTCGGCGACGACGGAACATATTCGGTCAATATTCTGCCGAACGATTTCGACTCAAAGCACGAATACAGGATAGTTGTTAGATCGGGGAAATTGTTCATAGGCCCTGGCGAGGAGGCCACGGGAGGCGGGTTTGAGCCGGACGGGGCCTGGGGCGGAGAGTTTATCGAGCTTGAGCCGGGAAATTATACTTGCAGGATCAGGCGCGAAGCCAGGGTGATCGACATCTTTCTGGCGCCGGGCGGTGACGGACGCAATTCGATTACCGACCTGATCAGAATCTAAATCTCCTTCACCATCCGCGTCGCTCCGCCGGCCTAGCATCGACAGGCGGACATCGCACCGATCGGCCGGCGTCAGGCGCCGCCCCCCGGCTGGCTGTCGCGGAAGACCGAAGAGATGGCGGCCGTGATCTGGTCGGCGGTGAACGGCTTGGTGAGCACGACGATCTCGCTCGGCTCGTGCGAGATCGACTGGCTGTCGGCATAGCCGCTGATGATGATGCCGGGGATGTTGGGGCGGAGCTTCCTTGCCTGCTTGAGCATGTCGCCGCCGGACATTTGCGGCATCGCATAGTCGGTGATAATGAGGTCGTAGGCGGCGGGCGCGGCCTCGAGGACGCGCAGCATGGTCGGGCCGTCGGCGGCTGCCTCGACCTGATGGCCCATGTCGCAGAGCATGCCGGCGGTGGTCTCCCGTACCGCCTCGTGGTCGTCGACGAGGAGGATGCGCAGCGGCGGAATCGGGGCGGCGGCGCCGGCCGGGGGCGCCTCCTCCTCGCCCGCGGCGGCAGGCGCGGACGCCCGCGGCAGCCACAGCTCCACCCGCGTGCCCTCGCCGACCCGGCTGACGATGTCGATCGCGCCGCCGGACTGGCGCGCGAAGCCGTAGACCATCGACAGCCCGAGCCCGGTGCCCTTGCCGATGTCCTTGGTGGTGAAGAAGGGCTCGGTCACCTGCTCCAATATCTCGGCGGGAATGCCGCTGCCGCGGTCGGCGACGGCGAGCACGACATAGTCGCCCGCCGGCAGGCCGAGCGGGTTGCCTTCCGCGGCGCCGGCATTGCCGCCGGTGACGGCGATCGTGCCGCCCTCGGGCATGGCGTCGCGTGCATTGATGATCAGGTTCATCAAAGCGAGCTCGAGCTGGGCGCTGTCGGCCCAGGCGCACCAGATGTCGTCCTCGGTGCGCCAGTCGAGCTCGACCAGCCCGCCCAAAGTATGGGCGAGCAGCTCGCGCACCGCCGCCGACAGGCGGCCGATGTCGACCGCCGCCGGCTGCAGCTGCTGCCGGCGCGCGAAGGCGAGCAGCCGGCCGACCAGCTCAGACCCCTGCTCGGCGGCGCGGCGGGTCATGCCGACGATCCGGTTCTGCTCGGCATCGAGGGGCAGGCGCCGCTCGATCATGCCGAGCCCGCCGAGCACCGCGGCCAGCAGATTGTTGAAATCGTGGGCGATGCCGCCGGTCAGCTTGCCGATCGCGTCCATCTTGCGGGCCTGCAGCAGCTGCCTCTCGGCAAGGCGAAGCTCCTCGACCAGGCGCTGCTCCTGATCCGCCTTGCGCCGGATCTCGCGCGTCATCTGATAGAGGTCGACGAACACCGCCACCTTGGAGCGAAGCACGATCGGCTCGACCGGCTTGAACACATAGTCGACCGCGCCCATCGAATAGCCGCGCAGCAGATGGTCCTTTTCCTTGTTCACCGCCGAGAGGAAGACGATCGGGATGCGCTTGGTCTGCTCGCGCCCGCGGATCAGCCGGGCGGTCTCGTAGCCGTCCATGCCGGGCATGTAGACGTCGAGCAGGATCACCGCGAACTCGCCCTTGAGCAGGTGGCGCAGCGCCTCGTCGCCCGAGCCGGCGACCTCGATGTCGGCCAGGTCCTCGAGCACGGTGCGGATGGCGAGCAGATTGTGCTCGTCGTCGTCCACCACCAGCACCCGCGCCCGCTCGGACGGCGCAGCGAGCGGATCGGGCTCGGCCACGGCGTCGGCCCGCATCGGCCTACTCCGCCGCCGTCCGGGCGAGGGCCGGCTCGGCCAGCGTCGCCGCGCGGCCGCGGACCTTGCCGATCCACACCCTCAGCAGCGCCAGCAGCAGCTCGATGTCGACCGGCTTGGCGATATAGTCGGAGGCGCCGGCATCGAGGCATTTCTGGCGGTCGCCCTTCATCGCCTTGGCGGTGACCGCGATCAGCGGCAGCTCGGCGAGCGCCCGGCGCCGGCGGATCTGCTGCATCGTCTCATAGCCGTCCATCTCGGGCATCATGATGTCGATCAGCGCGACATCGATGCCGGGGGTCTGCTCGAGGATGAGGATGCCGTCCTGGCCGCGCTCGGCGTGCAGCACCTCGACATCGAAGCTCTCCAGCACGCTGGTCAGCGAGTAGATGTTGCGGATGTCGTCGTCGACGATCAGGATCTTCGCGCCGGCCAGCTCGGGCAGCGTCTGCGGCGTCGGCCGCGCTTCGCGGCGCCGCGCCCCCGGAGCCGGCCGCTTGCGCCGCGTCTTCGCCTGGCTGCGGATCCGCCGGAAGATCCTGGCCAGCTGCTCATGGTCCACCGGCTTGCCGGTGACGCCGAGCGCGCCGAGGCCGGCGGCCGAAGACGCTTCCTCGGCGCCCGAGATGACGTGGATCGGGATCTGGCCGGTCTCGGCATCGTGCTTGAGCAGGTCGAGCAGGACGAAGCCGTTGATGTCGTCGAGGCCGAGATCGAGCGTGATCGCATCGGGCTGGAGCCTGCGCGCGAGCGCGAGCGTGCCGGCCCCCGCGGTCGACACCACGCCCTTCAGCCCCGCCGTCCGCGCCAGATCGAGCAGGATCGAGGCGAAGGTGACGTCGTCCTCGACGATCAGCACGAACGGGTCGCCGCCGAGGCTGTCGCGATCGTCGCTGACCTCGATCGTCGCCGGCAGCGCGGACGGAACCGCGGCGCCGCTATTCTCGTAGCGGGCGGTGGTGGCCCCGGCCGGGGCGGCGATCGCGGTCGCCTCGAGCGGCACGAAGAGGGTGAAGGTCGAGCCCTGGCCGGGGATCGAGCGCACCTGTAGCTCGCCGCCGAGCAGGCGGGCGATCTCGCGGCTGATCGAAAGGCCGAGGCCGGTGCCGCCGAACTTGCGGCTGGTGGTGGCGTCGGCCTGCTGGAACGCCTCGAAGATCAGCTTCTGCTTCTCCTCCGGGATGCCGATGCCGGTGTCGGTGACGGCGATCTCGATCGCCTGCTCGACGCCCCGCAGCACCGGGTGGTTGGTGCTCCAGCCGCTGTCGACGCAGCGGGCCGAGAGGGTCACGCTGCCCGTCGGCGTGAACTTGAAGGCGTTGGACAGGAGATTGAGGACGACCTGCTGCAGCCTTTTCTCGTCGGTGCGGATCGTCTCCGGAAGATTGTCGCCGAACTCGACTTCGAACTTCAGCCCCTTGTCGGCGGCGAGCTGCCGGAAGGTGCGCTCCATATGCTGCTTGAGGCCGGTCATCGGCATGTCGCCGGTCTCGATCGAGATCGTCCCGGATTCGATCTTCGACAGGTCGAGAATGTCGTTGATCAGCGAGAGCAGGTCCGAGCCGGCCGAGTTGATCGTGCGCGCGAACTCGGTCTGCTTCTCGTTGAGATTGCCCTGCGGGTTGTCGGCGAGCAGCTTGGAGAGGATCAGCAGCGAATTGAGCGGCGTGCGCAGCTCGTGGCTCATGTTGGCGAGGAACTCGGACTTGTACTTGGAGGTGAGGGCGAGCTGCTCGGCCTTCTCCTCGACCGCGCGGCGCGCCATCTCGATCTCGAGATTCTTGGCCTCGACCTGCTTCTTCTCGTTCTCGAGCAGCTGCGCCTTCTCCTGCAGCTCCTCGTTGGTCGCGTGCAGCTCCTCCTGCTTGGTGGTGAGCTCGGTCTGGCGCGCCTGCAGCTCCTGGGTGAGCAATTGCGACTGCTTCAGGAGGCCCTCGGTGCGCATCGTCGCGGCGATGGTGTTGAGGACGATGCCGATCGATTCCATCAGCTGGTCGAGGAAGCTCTGGTGGGTCTCGTTGAACTCGTTGAACGAGGCCAGCTCGATCACCGCCTTGACATCGTCCTCGAACAGAGCGGGCAGGATGTTGACGTTGGCGGGCGCCGCGTGGCCGAGGCCGGAGCCGATCCGGATGAAGTCGCCCGGCACGTCCTGGAGCAGGATCGCCCTCTTGTCCGCGGCGGCCTGGCCGACCAGCCCTTCGCGGAGGTTGAACTCGCGCCTCAGCTCGGCATGGCTCTCCGCCCCGTAGGAGGCGACCAGCTCGAGCTTGGTTTCCTCTTCCTCGCGCTTGGCGACGTAGAACACGCCATATTGCGCGTTCACAAGCGGTGCCAGCTCCGACATGATCAGGTTCGACACCGTCGCCAGGTCGCGCTCGCCCTGCAGCATGCGCGAGAAGCGGGCGAGGTTGGTCTTCAGCCAGTCCTGCTCCGCATTCTTCAGGGTCTGCTCCTTCAGGTTGCGGATCATCTCGTTGATGTTGTCCTTGAGCGCCGCCATCTCGCCCGACGCCTCGACGGCGATCGAGCGGGTGAGGTCGCCTTTGGTCACCGCGGTCGCCACCTCGGCGATCGAGCGGACCTGGTTGGTCAGGTTGGCGGCGAGCTGGTTGACGTTGTCGGTGAGGTCGCGCCACAGGCCGGCCGCGCCCGGCACCCGCGCCTGGCCGCCGAGCTTGCCCTCGATGCCGACTTCGCGGGCCATGTTGGTGACCTGGTCGGCGAAGGTGGCGAGCGTTTCGATCATGAAGTTGATCGTCTCGGCGAGCGCCGCGATCTCGCCCTTGGCGTCGACGGTCAGCTTGCGCTTGAGGTCGCCCTGCGCGACCGCGGTCACCACGTCGGCGATGCCGCGCACCTGGTTGGTAAGGTTGGTCGCCATCAGGTTGACGTTGTCGGTGAGGTCCTTCCACGTGCCGCCGACGCCCGGCACCTGCGCCTGGCCGCCCAATTTTCCCTCGGTGCCGACCTCGCGGGCGACGCGGGTCACCTCCGAGGCGAACGAATTGAGCTGATCGACCATCACGTTGATCGTGTCCTTGAGGGCGAGGATCTCGCCCTTCACGTCGACGGTGATCTTCTTGGAGAGGTCGCCGCGCGCCACCGCGGTGGTCACGTCGGCGATGTTGCGGACCTGGCCGGTCAGGTTGTCGGCCATCAGGTTGACGTTGTCGGTGAGGTCGGCCCAGGTGCCGGCGACCCCGGGGACCTGCGCCTGGCCGCCCAATTTGCCTTCGGTGCCGACCTCCTTGGCGACGCGGGTCACCTCCGAGGCGAAGCTGTTCAGCTGATCGACCATCGTGTTGATGGTGTTCTTGAGCTCGAGGATCTCGCCGCGCACGTCGACGGTGATCTTCTTGGAAAGGTCGCCCGAGGCCACCGCGGTGGTCACCTCGGCGATGTTGCGCACCTGCCCGGTGAGGTTGGCGGCGAGCTCGTTGACGTTGTCGGTGAGGTCCTTCCAGGTGCCGCCGACGCCCTCCACCTTCGCCTGGCCGCCGAGCTTGCCTTCCGAGCCCACCTCGCGGGCGACGCGGCTCACCTCCGAGGCGAACGAGTTCAGCTGGTCGACCATGGTGTTGATGGTGTTCTTGAGCTCGAGGATCTCGCCCTTCACCTCGACGGTGATCTTCTTTGAGAGGTCGCCCGAGGCCACCGCGGTGGTCACCTCGGCGATGTTGCGGACCTGGCCGGTGAGGTTGCCCGCCATCGCGTTGACATTGTCGGTGAGGTCGGCCCAGGTGCCGCCGACGCCCTCCACCTTGGCCTGGCCGCCGAGCTTGCCCTCCGAGCCGACCTCGCGGGCGACGCGGCTCACCTCCGAGGCGAACGAGTTCAGCTGGTCGACCATCACGTTGATGGTGTTCTTGAGCTCGAGGATCTCGCCCTTCACGTCGACGGTGATCTTCTTGGAGAGGTCGCCGCGCGCCACCGCGGTGGTGACCTCGGCGATGTTGCGGACCTGGCCGGTGAGGTTGGCCGCCATCAGGTTGACGTTGTCGGTGAGGTCGGCCCACGTCCCCGCGACGTCGGGGACCTGCGCCTGGCCGCCCAATTTGCCCTCGGTGCCGACCTCGCGCGCGACGCGGGTCACCTCCGAGGCGAACGAATTGAGCTGATCGACCATGACGTTGATGGTGTTCTTGAGCTCGAGGATCTCGCCCTTCACGTCGACGGTGATCTTCTTGGAGAGATCGCCGCGCGCCACCGCGGTGGTGACCTCGGCGATGTTGCGGACCTGGCCGGTCAGGTTGTCGGCCATCAGGTTGACGTTGTCGGTGAGGTCCTTCCAGGTGCCACCGACGCCCGGCACCTGCGCCTGGCCGCCGAGCTTGCCCTCGGTGCCGACCTCGCGGGCGACGCGGGTGACCTCCGAGGCGAAGGCGTTGAGCTGATCGACCATCGTGTTGATGGTGTTCTTGAGCTCGAGGATCTCGCCCTTCACGTCGACGGTGATCTTCTTGGAGAGGTCGCCCGAGGCCACCGCGGTGGTCACCTCGGCGATGTTGCGGACCTGGCCGGTCAGGTTCTCGGCCATCAGGTTGACGTTGTCGGTGAGGTCCTTCCAGGTGCCGGCGACGCCCTCGACCCGCGCCTGGCCGCCCAATTTCCCTTCGGTGCCGACCTCGCGGGCGACGCGGGTCACCTCCGAGGCGAAGCTGTTCAGCTGATCGACCATCACGTTGATGGTGTTCTTGAGCTCGAGGATCTCGCCCTTCACCTCGACGGTGATCTTCTTGGAAAGGTCGCCCGAGGCGACGGCGGTGGTCACCTCGGCGATGTTGCGGACCTGGCCGGTGAGGTTGGTCGCCATCGCGTTGACGTTGTCGGTGAGGTCCTTCCAGGTGCCGGCGACGCCCTTCACATTGGCCTGGCCGCCCAATTTGCCCTCGGTGCCGACCTCGCGCGCGACGCGGGTCACCTCGGAGGCGAACGAGCCGAGCTGCTCGACCATGGTGTTGACGATCTTGCCGATGCGCAGGAACTCGCCGCGCAGCCGGCGGCCGTCGATCTCGACCGTCATCGCCTGCGAAAGGTCGCCCTTGGCGACCGCGCCGATCACGCGCGCGACCTCGGCGGTCGGCTGCACCATGTCCTCGATCAGCTCGTTGACCGCGCGCAGCTTCGCCTCCCAGCCGCCGGTGGCGCCGCGCACCCGCCCGCGCTGGCTGATCTTGCCTTCCTTGCCGACCACGACCGACAGGCGCTCGAACTCGCTGGTCAGCTGCTCCTCGAGCGTGACCACCTCGTTGAACAGCCGCGCAATCTCGCCGTCGGTGCCGGGGAGGTCCTCGGACAGGCGAACCGAAAAATCGCCGCGCCGCAGCTTGCGCAGCGCGCCCACGAGCTCCCGGCGATCGAGAAACTCGGCATGGGAAAGTTCGTTCACGCATCGCTCCTTCGCGCGGCCCCCCGCTCGAATCCGGATGCAGATCCCCTTCCTTCGCGTTCCATAGCAACAAGCAAGCCGCTGTACCCAATAAAAAAGTCCTTAACGGGAATTGCGCCGCGGCAAGGGGTTGCGCCGTCAGGGCCGGCGGCTACAAGGCGGGCCGGGGCGGGGACGAGCGCAAGGAACCTGGACGACCAGGGAGTGGAACGCACCCGACTTCATGGCCCCGACGCATGACATTCCGGCCTTCATCCGCTCTACCTTCCGGGCCGTCTGGGCGCTGGAATTGCTTTGCTTTCTCCGGCACAACCGCGACCGGAGCCTGACCCAGGCCGAGATGGTGGCGGGCCTCCGGGGGAGCGAGCTGGTGGTGACCCAAAGCGTCGAATCGCTGGCGGCGGCGGGCCTCGTGCTCGCCGGCGAGGACGGGTCGGCCCGCTACGGCCCGGCCTCCGACGAGCTCGACGACCTCGCCCAACGCGCCGAGGCACTCTACGCCAGGAGCCCGGACGCGGTGCGGCGGATGATCGTGGCGGCGGCCAATCCGGCCATCACCGCCTTTGCCGACGCCTTCAGGCTGAGGAGGGACTGACGCGTGGCGGCCTATTTCCCGGCCTCGGTCTATCTGCTCTGCTTCCTGACCAGCGGCGCCTGCGCGCTGCTGCTGGCACGTAGCTACCGGCGCACGGGCACAAGGCTGCTGCTGTGGAGCGCGCTCTGCTTCCTGTTCCTCGCCGGCAACAATCTCGTCGTCATCCTCGATCTGCTGCTGCTGCCGGACCGCGACTTCCGGCTGGCACGGCACCTGCTGGCGCTCGCCGCCGTCGGCGTGCTGCTGTTCGGCTTCATCTGGGACCGGGAGGATTGAGCGCGATGCTGTTCGACTTCCTCTCCGGCGCGATCACCATGGGCTTTGCCGTCGCCGGCCTCTTTTTCCTGCGTTTCTGGAAGCGGACCGGGGAAGGGCTGTTCGCCGCCTTCGCGGTTGCCTTCTGGCTGCTCGGGCTCTGCCAGGCGCTGCTGAGCTTCACCGACGTGCCGGTCGAGGAGCGCAGCTGGCTCTATCTGCTGCGCCTCGCCGCCTTCTCGCTGATCCTGGTCTCGGTCTGGCTCAAGAATCGCAGGGCTTAAGGCCTAGCCCCGGCGGCGCGGCTGGCGTAGCGTCGCGCGCATGAGACGCGACGCGGGGACAAGGGCATGAATCCATCGACCGACGGGAAGAGCGGCCATATCCGGCTGACCTCGCACCCCGGCTCGCGCGGGCCGGCGCGCTTCCCGCTCACCTGGGGCGCGCCGACCGCCGCGGCGCGCGGGCCGGTGATCGCCACCGTCAACGCCGGCGCCCACCGCAACGCGATCGGCGCGCATGGTGGCTCCTATTCGATCTACCGCGCGCTCGCCATCTCCTCGGGCGCGATGGACCCGCAGGCGCGTCCCGACTTCAACGACACCTCGCCGGTCTGCGAGATCGGCCCGCACAAGCAATGGGGCGAGGCCGGCAAGATCGTCTCGCTCGATCCCTGGGGCCACCGGGTGGCGCAGGATTTCGGCGACCTGATCGCGGAGGGGATCGACATCCGCCCCTCGATCGCGATCACCAAGGCGCGCCTCACCTTGCCCGAGATCCAGGGCGCGATCGCCGCCGGCCGGCTCGAGGTCGACAACGAGATCGTCCACGAGGCGGGCGACGTCTCGGTCACCAAGATCGCGGTCGACCCGGTCTGGTGGCTGCCGGGCGTCGCCGAGCGGTTCGGGGTCAGCGAGGCGAGCCTCCGCCGCTGCCTGTTCGAGCAGACCGGCGGCATGTATACCGACCTCGTCACCCGCCACGATCTGTCCGTCTTCCTGCCGCCGATCGGCGGCATGACGCTCTACATTTTCGGCGACCCCGCCTTCCTCGGGAACAAGCGCAAGACGCTGACCTGCCGCGTCCATGACGAATGCAACGGCTCGGACGTGTTCGGCTCCGACATCTGCACCTGCCGCCCCTATCTCACCCACGGCATCGAGGAGGCGACGCGGCAGGCCCAGGCCGGCGGCGTCGGCCTCATCGTCTACAACAGGAAGGAGGGGCGGGCGCTGGGCGAGGTCACCAAGTTCCTGGTCTACAACGCCCGCAAGCGCCAGCCGGGCGGCGACCAGGCGGCGACCTATTTCGAACGCACCGAATGCGTCGCCGGCGTCCAGGACGCCCGTTTCCAGCAGCTCATGCCCGACGTGATCCACTGGCTCGGCATTCGGCGGATCGACCGCTTCGTCTCGATGTCCAACATGAAATATGACGCGCTCGCCGCCGGGGGCGTCGAGATCGGCGAGCGCGTGCCGATCCCCGATTGGCTGGTTCCCGAGGACGCCAGCGTCGAGATGGAGGCCAAGAAGGCGGCCGGCTATTTCACGCCCGAAGGCGCGCCGAACAAGAAGAAGCTCCGCTCCACGGTCGGCCGCGACCTCGGGAAGTTCTGACCCGCGTGACCGAGGCGAGGGAACCGCTCCGGCGCCTGCTGAGCGCGGCGGCCGTCCGCGAGCGGGCGCACGAGATGCTGGGGCTCGCGCTGGAAGGAAAGGTCGAGGGCTGGACGGTCGATCTCGCCCGCCTCGGCGACGCGGCCGACCTCACCGCCGCGGTCACCCGCGAGAATTATCCGGACCTCGACATCCCCTTCCACGCCCGCTCCCGGCATTTCGTCGCCGGCGCGCCGACGCTCTCGGCCGGGACCGACCCGGCGGAGCGCGCGCGCGCCGCATTCGACCTCGTCATCGTGTCGGTGCTGCTCGATGCCGGCGCGGGGGCCGGCTGGCGCTACCGCGACGCCTGGAGCGGCAAGACGCTCGGCCGGTCCGAGGGACTGGCGGTGGCGAGCCAGCGGCTGTTCGAGGCGGGCGCCTTTTCCTCCGACCCCTCGGCGCCGCTGCGGGTCGACGGTGCCGCGCTTGCCGCGCTCGGCCAAGGCATGCTCGTCCGCGGCTTCCAGGTCGGCGAGGCCAATCCGCTCGTCGGCCTCGACGGCCGGACGGCGCTGCTCCGCCGTCTCGGCGAGCAGGTGGTGGCGCGCCCGGACCTGTTTCCCGACGGTCGCCCCGGCGGCCTTTACGACATCCTTGCCGCCCGGGCCGAGGGCGGCCGGCTGCCCGCCCCGGCGATCCTCGAGCTGTTGCTGGAGGCGCTGGGGCCGATCTGGGCGGACCGGCTGGTCGTCGAGGGCATTCCGCTGGGGGATTGCTGGCGGCACCCGGCGATAAGCCGCGACGACGCCAGCGACGGCCTCGTGCCGCTGCACAAGCTCTCGCAATGGCTCTCCTACTCGCTGATCGAGCCGCTCGAAGAGGCCGGCACCGGGGTGACCGACATCGACGGCCTCACCGGCCTCGCCGAATATCGGAACGGCGGCCTGTTCGTGGACACGGGCGTGCTCGCCCTCGCCGATCCCGGGGACGCCACCCGCCCGCACCAGGTCTCGGACCCGTTGATCGTCGCCTGGCGCGCGCTGACCGTCGCCCTGCTCGACCGGCTCGCCCCCGAGGTCCGCACGCGGCTCGGCGTGGACCAGGCCTCCTTTCCGTTGGCCCGGATGCTCGAAGGCGGCAGCTGGGCCGCCGGCCGGCGCATCGCCGCCGAGCGCCGCCCCGGCGGCGGCCCGCCTTTCACCATCATCAGCGACGGCACCGTATTCTAGGGACGCGAGACATGGACGGATTGACGATCGTTCGACACCCGCTGGTGCAGCACAAGCTCACCATCCTGCGCGACAGGAGCACCTCCACGCAGCTGTTCCGCGTGGTCGTGCGCGAGATTGCGACCCTGCTCTGCTACGAGGTGACGCACGACTTGCCGACCGACCTCGTTCGGGTCGAAACGCCGATCGCCGTCGCCGAGGTGCCGAAGATCGCGGGCAAGAAGCTGGTGATCGCGCCGATCCTGCGGGCGGGGCTCAACATGGCGGAGGGCATGCTGGATTTGCTCCCGTCGGCGCGGGTCGCGCATATCGGGCTCTATCGGGATCCGGTGACGCTGCAGGCCGTGGAATATTATTTCAAGACGCCCGAGGACGTCGCCGAGCGCCTCGTCATCGTCGTCGATCCGATGATGGCCACCGGCCACACCGCGATCGCGGCGATCGACCGGCTGAAGGAGGCCGGCGTCACCGACATGCGCTTCGTCTGCCTGCTCGCCTCGCGGCCGGGGGCCGAGGCGGTCCGCGCCGCCCATCCGGACGTGCCGATCTGGGCGGCGGCGATGGATCCGGAGCTCGACGGCCACGGCTATATCGTGCCGGGCCTCGGCGACGCCGGCGACCGCACCTACGGGACGCGCTGAAGCGGCGCCGGCCCGCACGGAAGATCGCCCAGAAAATATCGAGTGTGTGAAAGATCACAGACTCCCGATTCTTCCTGCGCGCAGGTACGGTGATCCTCGGTGCGGTGGACCAAGGGGAGGCAAGCGCGATGCACAAGCCCGTCAGCAGCAAGCATCTTGAGGGCGTCAGCGATCTCACGCTGAGCGCCCCGATCAAGCAGGGTTTCATCGACGCGTTCGAGACGGTCACCTACGAAACCCGGCTGCGCACGATCATGAAGGCGCTGTTCCGGATCCGGTCGACTGCGCGCGAGCATTCGCAGATCAAGCCGTTCGTCGACACCGCCGAGCGGATCCAGTCGCTGCTCGACTTCCGGCTCGCCATCCACGGCAAGGAGCTGCTGCTCGCGGCGACCTTCGACAAGCCGTTCGAGCCCTATATCCGGCTGATCTGGGACCCGCTCGGTCCGTTGCTCGACGTGATCTTCTGCAATTGCGAAGGCTATGTCACCGCCACCGAGCACAGCTTCGAGGAATATCTCGCCTGGGTGCGCAAGAGCCAGATCGACACCAACTTCTTCTATGCGGCGAGCGGCCACAGCATCACCGACATCCAGTATCTGACCCAGATCGAGAAGCTGCAGCGCGAGGCAAGGCGACGCTACCGGGCCTCCGCCGTGACCGCCGACGATCCGATCAAGGTGGCGGAGAAGGTGCGCGCGGATCAGAGCGCGGAGAGCTGCCAGCTGGGCATGGAGGCGCTGGTGGCGCTCTACAAGCTCACCGATTTCTATCCGCCGGACCGTCCGGACGGGAAATATCTGCTGTGGTCGACCCAGCAGCTGCTCGAGAAATGGGGCAAGCAGGACCTCAGCAAGTTCAAATGGCACGGCTTGGTTGCGGATCAGCTCGCCTGGCTGAACGGTGAAGGTGCGCCGCAAAAGCGGGCGCCCGGCAATCGGCTTTCGTTGAAGAAGGAGAATCTCCAGGGCGGAATCCTCACCAATTACGGGGACCAGGACAAGTCCGTCCTGCACGGCGCCCTGCTGCTGATGCGCATCACCGATGCCGCGCAGGCGCGCGCCTATCTGAAGCGGCTCATCGACTATCCGCCGGAGAAGGTCCCGAACACGGGCCAGGAAGCGGCCGCGGAAGCCGCTTCCCCGGAAGTCCCGGAACAGGAGCCCGGCGCCGACACGGCAGCGGCGAAAAGCCCACCGGAGCCGAAGGACCTCATTGACCGACTCCGTATCCGGACCGAGGCGGGGCCCGGAAGCACGGCGGTGGAGAATACCTTCCTCAACGTCGCCTTCACGCGCCACGGCCTGCGCAATATCGGGCTCCCCCAGGCAGAATATGACCGCCTGCCTCAGGAGTTCCGCGAGGGGATGGAGGAACGGGCGGGACTGCTCGGCGACGTGCGCGACAATCATCCGCGGCGCTGGCAGCTGCCACCGCGATACCGCCAGGACGCACCGGCTCCGGCGGACGAGTCGATGATCAAGGCGTTCGAGGTCGGGGAGACCGACGGCGCGGGAGGGATCATCCGGCCGCAGCCGGCGACGCCGGAGGAAGCAAGGCTGATCGAACCGCCAGGCGCGCCGGCCGCAACGAACCGGCCGGACGTCGCCGAGGCCCCGGTCGAGATGAGCGAGGTCGATGTCGTGATCACCCTGCGCACGGTCGAGGAGCGCGCCGACCCATATGTGCCGCCGGGCAAGGGCCAAGGAAGGATCGACGAGATCGTGCAGAGGTTCGCGCGCACGCCGGGGCGCGGCCTCGAGCTGCTCGCAGTCGAGCCGATGCGGCGGGCGCCGCAGAACGGCCCGATCACGGGGGTCGATCATTTCGGGTTCAAGGACGGAATCAGCCAGCCCAACCCCGCCCCCGCGGACCCCGCCGACCGCGACGCGGTCCCGCCCGGCGAGATTTTCCTCGGCTATTCGAACGGCCGGACCGACGGCCCGTCGCCGCCGAGCGCCATCCTCGACGACGGCACCTTCCTGGTGGTGCGCAAGCTCAGCCAGGGGGTCGGCCGGCTGAAGAAGTTCGTCAAGGAGGAGGCGCAGCGGCTGACCGCGGCGGGCACCCCGATCGGCGAGGACGACCTTCTGGCCAAGATGATGGGCCGCTTCACCGACGGCAGGACCCTCGTCGCGCCCAACCAATCGACGACCTACAACAGGTTCGACTATCACGGCGACCGCAGCGGGCGGCTCTGCCCGTTCCAGTCGCACGTTCGCCGGGCCAATCCGAGGGAAACGAGCAGCGGGGCGAACGCCCGGCCGACACCGCGCATCCTGCGCCGCGGCCTCTCCTACGGACCGCCCTACAGCGTCAGCGAAGACATCAAGCACGACGACGACCGGCGCGGCGTCTTCTTCATGGCCTACAATGCCAGCATCGCCGAGCAGTTCGAAGTGATCCAGCGCTGGATCAGCGGCGGCAACAGCACCAAGGTCGCGTCCTGGCAAAGCGATCCGCTGATGGGGGTGGGCCAGGAAGGCGATCCGCGCACGTTCCGTTTCGTCCACGGCGGCAAGACCTGCCGCGTCAACATTCCGGATCCCTTCGTGAAGCTGCGCTGGGGCGCCTATCTGTTCGTTCCCTCGATCAGCGGCCTGCGGGCAATCGCCGGCCTGGCGCCGGATCTGCAGAGCGCGGACCAGGCGGTCGAGCTCGAACAGGCGCGGCGGGGCGAGGAGATCGTCAGCCGGCTGCTGGCGCTGGCGGCCGAGGGACCGGAGGGCAGGATCGCCGCCGGCGCGGCCTGGAAGAACTGTCTGGAGGATTTCGCCGCCAAGGATCCGGCCGAGAAGGACGAGGCCAACGCGGTGTGGGCGGCGATCCGCCTCTACCATGCCGGCGCCCTCAAGGTTCCCTACGGGCTGGTGCCGCCGCGCGAGACGCCGCGCGACGCCGTGCTGGTCGCCAGCAAGGACCTGGTGATGCGCGTGCTGCGCAATCAATCGGGCGACTATTCGATGTCGGGCATGATGGAGCGCATGAAGCAGTCGTTCGGCGAGATCTTCCTCGGCATGGACGCGGGGGAGGTCTATGACGAGAAATCGAAGATCAACGGCACCATCTCCCGCATCACCGAACGGCAGGCCTTCGAGCTGGCGCGCGCCAAAGCGCTGAAGGCGCTGGCGATCGCCTTCCAGGTCAAGCAGCTCGTCCAGGTGCCCAGGTGCAAGATCGACTTGCGGCGGCACCTGCTCACTCCCGCGCTGGCCGACATCTGCCATGACTGGTTCGGCATTCCGGACGTGCCGTCCCCCGCGAGCGACAGGCTGGACAATTTCGTCGACCCATGGGGCTGGACCTGGCAGCCGGCGGAGACGCGCAAGGCGCGCTGCCCGGGCGACTATATGGCCGCCTCGCGCTTCTGCTTCTATCCCGATCCGATTCCGCGGGTGCGGGCCTTCGGCAAGTCGCACGGACAGGCGCTGCGCAAGACGATCCGGGACTATTTCGACACCTTGCGCCCGCCCGGCCCGAACGGCCCCGGCGTGCTCGCGCCGCTGGCCGCGCCGCTGCCCCCGCCGCCGGCTCCGCTGCCCGATCCGTTGCCGCACGGCTTCCTCACCACCGTCATGGCGCCGATGTTCACGGACAATGACGAGCTCGCCAGCAACGTGATCGGAGTCATGACGGGCTTCCTGCCGCCGGCCGACGGCTGCATGCGCTGGGCGCTCTACGAATGGATAGAGGAAAAGACGCTGCCGCGCGTCCAGCACGATCTCATCTCCGCGGAGGGCGATCCCTATGAGCGGGCGAGCGAGCGGCTGCGCCCCTGGCTGGAGCGGGCGATGCAGAAGCGGCCCGCGCCCGACCTGGTGTGGCGTACGGCGACCTGCGGCCATCGGCTCGGCGACGCCGAGGTGGCCGAAGGCGACCGGATCTTCGTCGGCCTCGTCTCGGCGCTCGCGGAAGATGCCGCCGCCGGCATCACCGACGTCTACCCCATTTTCGGCGGCCAGCGCGGCCGGGCCGATTCTCCGCTGCATGCCTGCCCGGGCTACAAGGCGGCGATGGGAACGATGCTCGGGATTCTGAGCGGGCTGCTCGACAGCTTCCGGATCGAGCCGCTTCCCGCGACGATGCTGGTCGAGATCAGCGAGCCGAGCATGGCCATCCGCGGCATATTGCCCCGGATCGACGGCATCGCGAGGGCAATCATGGCCGCGGCCCAGGTCGACCTCGGGCCGCCGGCGACGGACGGGCGCACCGAGGACGAAGACCCGCCCTACGCGGAGCCCGTCACGGACGAGCCCGATCTTCCAGCCGACGGGCCAGACTAGCAGCCTCGCAGTCGTGCCAGGCCATGCGGAGGGCGGCGAAGGCGCGGCGCGCCTCGGCGAGGCTGGCCCGGGCGCGCTTGCGGTCGCCGGCGGCGAAGGCCAGCTCGGCCGCGCACAGGCGGGTGACCGCGACGTCGTGGGGGGCGCTGCGCGCCCGGGCCGAGGCCATCGCCCGCTCCAGATAGCGGGCGGGCGGCTTCGCCCAGCCCTCGCGGGCGGCCGCCCGCGCCATCGCCCGCATCGCCATCGCCTCGCCCATCGGGTCCCGCTTGCGAGCCCGCCGGAGGGCGCGCGCCGCATAGCGGCGCGCCTCCGGGATGCGGCCGCTTTCCACCATGATCTCCGCCAGCCAGCCGTAATTGAGCGAGATGTTCTGGTTGTGCCCGCCCTCCTCGAGCCATGAGGTCGCCTCCACGACCATCTGCAGGGCCTCGGGCGCGCGCTCCATCTTCCAGCGGGCGTAGCCGGCGAGCGCCCGGCTCATCGCGAGGTCGTAGCGGCTCCTGATCCGCTCGCCGATCAGCTCGCCTTCCTCGGCGAAACGCAGCGCCTCCTCCATCCGGCCCTGCCACAGGCAGGTGGCGCTGCGCTGGTCGAAGACCGACGCCTCGAGCTCGCGGCGGCGCCCGCCGATCGCCGCCATCGCCTCCTCGAAATGGGCGTGGGCCTCGTCGAACCGGCCCATGTCGCCGAGCGCGAACCCCTTGCAGGCGAGCGAATAGGCGATGCCGATGCGCGGCGCGGCGCCGGCATAGGAGCGGCGCTTCGCCTCGATCGCCTCGTCGAGCAGGGGCAGCGCGCCGGCATAGTCGCAGGCCGCCTGCCTGGTCTGGCCGAGCGCGGCGCGGACCTGGACGACGAGCCGCTGGTCGCCGACCGCGAGCGCGGCCTCCAGCGCCCGCTCGTAATGATCCATCGCCGCGGCCGGCTCGCCGAGCGCATAATTGATGTAACCAAGCCAGAATTCCGCCCAGACCAGCGCCCCCGCGTCGCGGCGCTCGTTCGCCATCTCGACCGCGCGCTCGAAGACCGGCAGCTGGCCGCGCGACGGGTCGAACACGCCGGCGCGGCCGAAGCTCTGCGCGATCCGGCCCCAGCGCGCCGCATTCTCGTCCGTTTGCGGGAGCTGCTCGATTGCGGCGAGCGCGGCGCGGTATTGCGCCTGGGCGCGGTCGAGCGCCGAGGCCGCCGCCGCCTTGTCGCCGGCGAGCTCGGCATAATGGGCGGTGGCCGCGGCATCCCCGCCGGCGCCGTAATGATAGGCGAGAGCCTCATAGGGCTCGTCCTCGCCATAACCGGCGCCCGAGCCGCGAAGCGCCTCCGCGATCTGCAGATGGAGCAGCCTGCGCTCGCGCAGGCCGACCGACTCGTAGATCGCGTCGCGGGTGATGCCGTGCTTGAAGCGCAGCGTGCCTTCGCGCTCGCCGCGGAAGATGAAGTCCTGCTCGGCCAGCTCGTCCAGGATCGGATCCTTCTCGCCGCACCCGGTGATCGCCTCGAGCAGCCAGGCCGGGACGACGTTGCCGATGATCGCCGCCGCGCGGACCAGATCGGCCTGCTCGGCGGGCAGCCGCGAGAAGCGCGATTCGATCAGCACGTCGAGCCACGGGCTGCCGCCGCTGGGCCGCTCCGCCTGCCGGCCGGAGGCGAACGAATGGCACAGTTCCTCGATGAACAGCGGGTTGCCTCCCGAGGATTCGCGAATGTCCCTGACGAGAAAGGGGTCGGCGCCGGGCAGCAGCCGGTCGACCGCCTGCGAGGTCTCCAGCTCGGTGAACGGCGGCAGCGGCAGCAATTCCCCCTCGCCGATCTGGACTTCGCCCGCCGCGGCCGGCCGGGCGGTCAGCAGGACGAACAGCGCCGGAATCCCGCCCAGCGCCGCCAGCACCGCGCGCGAGGCGTCGTCGGCCGCGTGCCAATCGTCGATGAACAGGATCAGCGGGCCGCGCATGGCAAGCCGGGCGAGCAGCGCGGTCAGCGCGGCGGCCGCCGCGACCGGCGCCTCGTCGCCGTCGAGCCCGAGCAGTGCGAGCCAGACCGGGCGGTGCGCGAGCAGGCTCTCGTCGATCGCCGCCAGCCCTTCATCGAGCCGCTGCATCGCCGTCTCCGCGGTGAGCAGCCGGCCGATGCCGAAGATCGAGCGGACGATCTGCAGGAAAGGCTGCAGCGGCTCCGCGGTGGCATCGCATTCGCCCCGATAGACCAGGCAGCGCCGATCGATCGCGTGGCGGAGGAACTCCTCGGCCAGCCGGGTCTTGCCCTCGCCGGGCGGCCCCCTGATCTCCAGCGACAGGCTTTCGCCCGCGCTCACCCGGTCGAGGACCTGGACCAGCCGGACCAGCTCCATCTCCCTGCCGACGAACGGCGTCAGGCCGGCGCGCTCGCTCGCCGCGAAGCGCGAATTGATCGGCGCCCGCCCGGTGACCGCCAGCACCGAGAGCGGCTGGTCGCTGCCCCGCAGCCGCACCTTGTAGGGCTGGCCCGTGTCGAACAGATGGCGCTCCGGCCCCAATGTCTCCTCGCTGACCAGGACTTCGTCCGGGCCGGCCTGGCTGCACAGGCGCGAGGCGATGTTGGTCGGCCGGCCGAGCAACTCGAACCGGCCGCGGACCTCGTCGCCGAAGGTGAAGAGCACGCGACCGCTGTGAACGCCGCTGTGCAGCTTCGGCGCGATCGCGCGCCAGCGCTCCTCGTCGCCGAGCGCCCGCACCGCGTCGCGGAGGTCGAGCGCCGCCTCCACCGCGCGGCGCGGATCGTCCTCGCGCGGCTCCGGATAGCCGAAGGCGGCGAGCATCCCGTCGGCGCTGATCTGCGCGATCTGGCCCTCGTGGCGGGCGATGATCCGGTGGAAGATCGTCTGCAGCCGCCAGAGCAGATCGCCATAATCCTCGGCTTCGAGGTTGCCCGTGATCCGCGTCGATTCGGAGAGATCCGAGAACAATATGGTCGCGGTGAGGCGGCGCGGGGCTTCGGGCGACGCGGGATCGAATCGCGTCGCCTCCGTCACCGGCGGCGCCCCGGATATGCTGTCATTCCCCTCATCCCCGGGCTTTGTCCCCGCCCTCCATCATTTGCCCGATCGCGGCGACTGACAAGCGAAAAATAGTGGATTTGGCGAGAGTTATTTGACCGGCGGCCTCGCCTATGAATAAGGAAACGAAGAGAGCGCGAGGGAGACTTATGAAGGATCCGCGGGCGCGGCCCTCGCCGGCCGCGAACGAGCCTCCGCCCGGCCTGACGGAGCGGCTGCTGACGAGTGCGGCGCGGCTGCATGCCAGGGCCGGGCGAACCTTGATGTCGCAGGGCGACGCCTCGACCGCCGTCTATATCGTGCGCGAGGGGTCGCTGCGGGTGATGCTGTTCTCGATCGACGGCCGCGAGATCATCCTTCGCGAGATCGCCCGAGGCGAGATCTTCGGCGAGATCGCCGCCATCGACGGCCAGCCGCGCTCGGCGACGATCGTGGCGCTCTCGGACTGCGTGCTGGCGAGCATCCCCGCCGACGCCTTCTGCACCGCGATCAACGAAATCCCCGGCGCCTGGCAGTGGCTGGCGCGCCGCCTGTCCGGCCAGGTCCGGGATCTGACGAGCCGCCTGCTCGAGCGCAATGCGCTGCGGGTCGGCAGCCGGCTGCATTGCGAGCTGCTGCGCCGCTGCCGCGAGGTCAGCCCCGACGAGGACGTCGTCCAGCTCCAGCCGTCGCCGACCCACGCGCAGCTGGCCGCCTATATCGGCACCCATCGCGAGGCGGTGACGCGGGAAATGCGCCAACTCGTCGATCGCGGCATCCTCCGGCAGCAGCACCGCTGCATCGTCGTCCACGACACCCGCGCGCTGGCGAGGCTCGTCCAGGACACGGTCGGCGAGCGCATGCAGGCGGGCGACCAATATCGCCTTGGATAGGGCCTGCCGCCCGCCTCGTCGGTCCCCGCGCGGCCCTCCCGCCGCCCCGGGGAATTTTTCCTAAACCGTCCCGCCTCGGCCACGATCAATTAGGCAGCGCGCGCCCGGCGTTCTGGGCGCCGGTCTGGGCGAGTGGGGGAATTCCGAAATGGTTGCGATCATCACCGGCAACGGCACCGGTCTCGAGCGCAGTTCGGCGTGGGTGCTGGGCTCGCGCGGGCAGCTTGGCTCGGCCGCCTTCGGCCGCAGCGCCGATGCCCTCTACGTCAACGCCGCCACCGGCAACCTCGTCATCACCGGCCAGGACGAGTTCCTGATCGGCAAGGGCCCCGACAGCAGCATCGGCCGCGCCTATAACAGCCAGGGCAATCTCAGCGACGACAATGCCGACAACTGGAAGCCGACCCCGACCAAGAAGGTCTGGTCGACGGGCACCATCAACCAGGCCGGCTCGACCGTCACCCGCCGCGACTGGGACGGCTCGGAGACGGTCTTCACCTACGACGCCGCGCTCGGCAAATATGTCTCGAAAGAAGGCGCCGGCGCCTACGACACGATGGTCCACAACGGCCAGTGGCACTGGATCGACGGCAACACCCGGATCGACGAATGGTATGCGTCGGACAAGGGCAACCAGATCAAGACCCGCACCGACCAGGACGGGAACAAGCTCACCTACGGCTACGACGTCGCCAACAAGCTCGTCACCGTCACCACCGAGAGCGGCGAATCCACCGAGCTCGTCTATTCCGGCAACAACCTTACCGAGCTCAGGACCACCTCGCCGGGGATGAGCACGCGGGTGCGCTACGGCTATGACGGGCTCAACCGCCTGTCGTCGGTCACCGTCGACCTCAGCCCGGCGGACAATTCGGTCGCCGACGGCTACAGCTACGTCACCAGCTACACCTATGACGGCGACAGCAAGCGGGTCGCCTCGATCAGCCAGACCGACGGCTCCTATATCAACTTCACCTACGTACAGGTCGGGGCGGACTATAAGGTCGCCTCCTACGTCCAGACCGTCGCCGCCGGCGTCTATCGCGGCGCCTTCTTCGACTACAGCCTTCCCGACCGGACCACCGTCACCGACATGGCCGGGCAGAAGACCATCCTGTTCTACAACGGCAACAAGGAGCTGACCCAGATCAGCTATCCGGCCGACACCGCCTACAGCACGCCGAAGGTGGTCCGGTTCGGCTATAACGGCAATGGCGACGTCACCTCGGCGACGCTCGGCCCGGGCAACGTCATCACCTACGAATATGACGACGACGGCAACCTCACTCTGGAGCGCGACAGCGCCGGCAACACCATCAAGCGCACCTACAGCGACAAGAACGAGCTGCTCACCGAGACCAAATATGCGGTGCCCGATCCCGACGGATCGGGCGACCCGGACGTGCCGCTCACCACCCGCTACGCCTACGACACCGAAGGCCATCTGCGCTACGTCGTCAGCGCCGAAGGCTATGTCACCAAATTCGACTATTACGCGGCGGGCGAGCAGGCCTCGTGGCGCGAATATGCCGCCAACGCCTACAGCCTCGCCGGCCTCGCGCCCGACGCGCCGATCAGCCGGGAGTCGCTCGACACCTGGCACAACGGGACCGCCGACAAGAGCGCGACGCGATACAGCGAAACCGAATATGATTTCCGCGGCAACGTCACCCGGGTCACCGGCTGGTCGAAGCTGCAGAGCAGCGGCGCGTTCGACTATAGCGGCGAATACACCCAGACCAATTATGTCCACGACGCCCAGGGCAAGCTGCTGAGCCGGCATTTCACCGGCGTCTCGGGCAGCGAGGTCTTTACCTATGACGGGCTGGGGCGGCAGCTGACCGCGACCGACTTCGGCGGCGCCGTCACCCGCACCACCTTCCTCGACGCGCGCGGCCAGACCGTGCTCACCCACGCCAACGGGCTGAGCGAGATCTCGACCTACAACCGCGCCGGCGAGCTGATCTCATTCTCCAGGTCGACCGCCGGCGGCAACCTCGTGGACACCAGCAACTGGCCGGGCCATCCGGGCAACGTGCCGTCGGGTCAGGCGACCCTGCCGGGCTGGCTGAATCCGTCGCACATGGTCGACGAGACGCAATGGGCCTCGACGATGGGTCCGGACGGCCTGCAGGTCGTGGCGATGCAGGCGGGCCAGCTGGACGCCTCCTCGGAAGGCGGCGGCAACTACACCAATGAGATCGCGATCGACGGCGGCAAGGCCTATGAATTCACCTACTATTTCAAGCTCAGCGACCGCGGCAAGCACAACGTCTATTTCGGCATCAGCGGCACCTCGCCGGCAACGGTCGAAAATCTCGCCGGGACGGACAACACCAATCCCTATTTCGTCGCCCTCAGCACGACGGACCAGAATAATTATCTCGTCAGTGACCGCTGGTATAAGGTGGTGGGCTACGTGCTGCCGCAGGGCGCCGCCGATCCTGGCGTCCCGCTGGGCGGCGTATACGACACCACCACCGGCCAGCTGGTCTGGAACGCCACCACCTTCCGCTGGAATGCGGAGCGGCCCGGCAACACGGTCCACAGCCGCTTCTTCGATTATTACGGCGAATCGAACCTCCAATATTCGACCTATTTCCTCGCGCCCGAGGTCCGCCAGGTCAGCACCGCGACCGTGCTCGGGCCGGACGCGGCCACCTCGCTCTACCGCTACGACAGCCGCGGCCGCCTCAGGATGACGGTCGATCCGACCGGCCGGCGCAACTACATGATGTACGACCATGTCGGCCGCAAGGTCGCCGACATCGACGGCGACGGGTCGGTCATCGAATATCGCTACGACGGCAGCGACAACCTCACCAGCACCACCCGCTACGTCAACAAGATCAACGTCGTGCACCTGGTCGACGCCTTCGGCAACCCGACCGAGGGCAGCTTCAACGAGCTCCGCCCGGCCGCCCATGCCGACGATCAGTGGACCTTCCAGGTCTACGACGCCGCCCAGCGCCTGATCCAGACGATCGACGGCAGCGGGGCGACCAGCGCGTTCAGCTATGACGGCGCCTCGCGGCTGACCTCGACCAGGCAGTTCGCCAACAAGCTCGACGCCGGCACGCTGGCCGCGCTCAAGGCCGAAGCCGGCGCCCCCAACCTCTGGTCCTATGCCGACAACGGCCTGCTGTGGTCGCAGAGCAACCTCAGCGTGTCCGCGACCGGCACCTCCATGGACGGCGCCCCGGCCTTCCAGTTCTCGGTCGTCAACAGCGCTCAGTGGGAAGGCTTCTGCGGCGGCGGCCAGATAAGCAACGCCGGCGACACGATCAGCTTCACCATCTCGATCAAGGGCGTCGGCTCGGTCACCTCGGAGGATCTCGGCATCTGGGGCAACGCCAATTGGGGCGCCAATGCCGACGGCGGCGCCTTCATCGTCTCGGGGCCCGGCGCGCTGACCAGGCTCGACGGCAGCCTCTACCGGATCACCGGCCTTTCGACGACGCAAGCGACCCGCGTCACCATCACCCGCCGGCTCGAGCAAACCACCGGCTATGCAGGCTATCTCTACGTCAACCATTGCAGCTGGCCGGTGATCACAGCGGGCGATGCGGCCATCGCGGCCGCGCCGGTCTTCACCCGCACGCGCGCGACGGCGGCGGTCCTGCCGACCACCTCCGCCAGCGACCGCATCACCCGCAACTTCCACGACAAGGACGGGCGCGTGGTCGCCGCGCTGGACGGCGCCGGCGGCCTCGTCCAGTTCGTCTACGACAAGGCCGGGCGCAAGATCCAGGAGTTCGCCTCCGCCAACCCCGCCAGCTCCAGCCTGTGGGCAACCGGCACGCTCGGCCAGTTGCAGGCGAGCGTCGGATCCAACCCGGCCGACCGCAAGACCGACTATGTCTACGACGCGCGCGGCTTCCTGCGCTACACGCTGAACTCGGCGGCGCAGCCGACCCGGCTGCAGCTCGACAATGCCGGCCGGGCGGTGCGGACGGTGGCCTATGCCGCATCGATCACGCCCGCGGCGACCTATTCGTTCGCCTATGTCGAAGCCCAGATCGCCGCGCACGGCCTCAACAGCCTCGCCGCGAACCGGATCAGCCGGACCGTCTACGACGCGGCCGGCCGGGTCGCCTTCAGCATCGATGCGGTCGGCGCGGTCGCCGCCTTCGCCTATGACGCGGTCGGCAACGTCGTGAAGCAGACCCGATATGCGGTGGCCTATGCGACCGCGGAGGATCCCAGCCTCTCGGCGATGCAGAGCTGGGCGACGGGGCAGGCCGGCAACACCTCGAACCGGGTCTCGCGCAACGTCTACGACCAGTTCGGCCGCATCGCCTATACGGTGGATGCCGAGAGCTACGTCTCGGAGGTCCAGCACGACCGGGCCGGGCGGGTGACCAAGGAAATCCGCTATGCCGGCGCCTACGCGGTGTCGGACGGAGTCACCAAGGCGAGCCTCGCCGCCCAGATCGGCGCGCTGCCCGCCAGCGCCGTCGTGGTCAGCCACAGCTATGACGCCGACGGCCGGCGCACCGAGACGGTCGACGGGACCGGCGCCGTCACCCGCTACGTCTACGATTCGCTCGGGCAGCTCACCGACACCACCATCGCCTACGGCACCGCCGACGCCTCGACCCTGCGCCGGGTCTATGACGCGGTCGGCCGGGTGGTCAGCGAGACCGCCGCCTACGGCACCGGCGCCGCCGGCACCACCGGCTACGCCTATGACGCGCTCGGCAACGTCGCCGCGATCACCGACGCGCGCGGCAACATCACGACGCGAACCTACGATACCGGCGGCCGCGTCCTCACCGTCACCGTCCCGCTCGATTCGAACCCGCTCAACAATCTCGTCACGAGCTACGGCTACGACGCGTTCGGCAACCTCGGCATGGTCACCGACGCGCGCGGCAACAGCACCTTCACCTACTATGACGCGCTCGGCCGGATGATCCTCCAGTCCGACAATGAGGAGTATATCACCGCCACTTCCTACACCCCGTTCGGCGAGATCTATCAGGTCACGCGCTGCGCCCTGCGCGGCAGCGGCCCCCGCTCCATCACCGTCAAGCCGACGGTCAACCAGAGCGCGGCCGACGCCACCACCACCTTCACCTACGACAAGATGGGCCGGCTGACCTCGGTCACCG
Source organism: uncultured Alphaproteobacteria bacterium (assembly GCA_963826805.1). Classification (GTDB taxonomy): domain Bacteria; phylum Pseudomonadota; class Alphaproteobacteria; order Sphingomonadales; family Sphingomonadaceae; genus Allosphingosinicella. The sequence goes on along the minus strand of CAWGYE010000005.1, from coordinate 292,878 downwards.
ACGCGATGGGCCATACCGAGAGCTACGGCGTCGACGCGTTCGGCGACCGCTACTCGAAAACCAACAAGGCGGGCGGCGTGACGGCCTACGCCTACGACCGGCTGGGGCGGCTGGCCTGGGACTGGGTGCCCGTGCCCGTCCACCGCCCCGACGGAACGGTCCAGGCGACCGGGTTCCACCAGAATGCGTTCTGGTATGACAGCCGCGGCAACGTCACCGCCAAGGCAGAATCCTATTACGAGACCGAGCGGCGCAATACCTACTTTGCCTATGACAAGGGCAACCGGCTGATCCAGGTCACCCACGACCAGGTCCAGGTGGTCGCTGCCGACCTCTCCACGGTGTCGAACGTCACGCCGACCGAGACCTACACCTACAACATGCGCGGCGACCTCATCCAGAGCGTCGACGCCGGCGGCGGCAAGACCCTTTCCTATTACGACGCGCGCGGCCGCAAGACCGCCGAGGTCAGCCCGGTCGGCATGCTCAGCACCTGGGTCTATGACGGCAACGGCAATGTGCTCGGCGCGCGCGTCTATAGCGACGCCGTGGCGATCCCCGGCAGCCCGGGCGGCACCCCGCCGGCGCCCGCCGCCGGCGGAACCTATCGCGAGACCGGCTTCGGCTACGACCCGGCCAACCGGCTGTACACGACCAGCGTCGCCGGCTTGCGGCTGGGCGGCTGGAACGGCTCGACCTACTCGACCTATGTCGACGCGGTCGGCACCAATCGCGTCTTCGACAAGGCGGGCAACGTCGTGGCCGAATATGACGGCGTCGGCTATGCCGTGCGCTCCTTCTACGACCGGCTCGGCCGCAAGGTCGCGCAGGTCGACCGCGACGACTTCCTCACCGTCTGGTCGCTCGACAGCAACGGCAACTCCGTCACCGAGACCCGCTACGCCTATCGCGTGGCGAGCGCGCCGGCGCTCACCGCCACGGTCGCCGAGCTGATCGCCCTGGTCGGCGGCGGCGCCCCGAGCCTCGACCGCACCACCAGCTTCACCTACGACAAGAACGGCCACCGCACGAGCGCGACCCGCGCCAACGTCGTCGCCTGGACGGTCAGCGGCCTCGCGCTCTCCGCGGCCCCGACCAATGCGACCGTCACCTACACCTTCAACCCCCTCGGCCTGGTCGAGAGCAAGACCGAGGCCAATGGCGACGTCACCTGGTTCGAATATGACAATCAGGGCCGGCTCAAGCTGGTCAAGGAAGCGGCCTACACCAACTATACGGGCGCCTCGGTCACGCCGACCACCGAAACCGTCTACGACGGTCTCGGCAACGTCGTGCGCAACGAGCTCAACAAGCTCGGCGGCGCCGCAGCCGACGACCGGGTCACCACCTACACCTACGGCGCCGGGGGCCGGCTGGCGTCGGCCACCGACGCGGAAGGCTTCACGCGCCATTACGGCTACGACGCCGCCGGCCGGGTGGTGAAGGAAAGCTGGACCCGCGTCAGGTCCGACGGCTCCACGGTGACCGAGGCGATCGGCTATCGCTACGATGCCGCCGGCCGGGTGATCACCCAGGTGGGCGCGACCTGGAACGGCTCGTCCTTCGCGTTCGGCGACGCCACCCGGATCCGCTACAACACGTTCGGCGAGACGACCGGCCGCGGCATCACCGCCGGCCCCAACGACACCGCCGTCTACCAGGAGACGTTCGATTTTGACGCGGCCGGCCGGCTGTGGCGTTCGACCGAGGGCGACGGCGTCGCCAAGCTCTACGTCCACGACCGCAATGGCGCGGTGACGCTGACCATCGCCTCTTCGGGGACCAACCTCGGCGCCGATTCGATCGACCAGGCGCTCAACCGGCTGACCAACAACGGCGCCCACACGGTCGGCGCGGCCGCCGTCTCGGGCGTCACCGCGACCATCCAGGTCTACAACCGCCGGGGCGAGATGGTCGAATCGCGCGAGCCGTTCCGCCAGCTCTCCTCGAACGGCACCGGCGGCTTCAACATGGCCACCATCGTCACCAGCCGCACCCACAATGCGTTCGGCGAGGCGACCAGCGAGACCGACGCGCGCGGCTATGTCACCGACTACAGCTACAATGCGATGGGCCGTCTCATCCTGAAGCAGAGCCCGAGCGTCAACTGGACCTCGGAGACCGGCGCGGTGGCCAGCGCGCGGCCGACCGAGACCTATTATTACGACCTTTCGGGCCGGCTGGTCGGCATCCGCGACGCCAACAACAACCTCACCACCCGCACGCTCGTGCAGGGCACCGGCCATGACGGCGGCGAGGCGCTGGTCTATAACGAATATCATGCCGACGGCGGCGTCGCGCGGAGCTTGTACAACGATTTCCGCGAGGCCTATCTGGTGCGCGACGAGCTCGGCCAGGACGAATATCGCTATTATGACAAGATGGGCCGGATCTGGGCGGTGGCCCAGCGCGGCGTGCTGCTCACCGACTATTACGCCTATGACGGGTTCGGCCGCCGCATCCGCCACTACAACACGCAGCTGACCGCGTCCGCGACGGAGCGGACCGACTACGACATCAACGGCCGGGTCGTCTACCAGACCGACTTTTCCGGCGCCGCCACCACCACCCAATATTATTGGAACACCGCCATCTCCACCTACGGCCTCGGCGATTCCGACGGCTGGACCAAGACCACGACGCTCGCCAGCGGCCAGTCCTCGGTCGAGCATATCGACTATTTCGGCCGCATGACGAACCGGAACGATTTCGGCGGCCATACCCATTATTACGAGTACAACCAAGCGGGCTGGCTGGCCTGGCACACCACCAACCAGGCGCAGTCGCAAGGCCATTCCTATCTCAACACCGGCCGGGTCTGGCAGATCGCCGACCAGCATAGCGGCGCCAATTCGCTCAACGCCACCTATAGCTACGATGCCGCCGGCAACCGCATCCTCGAGGCCTATATCGGCTGGGTGATGAGCTATAATTACCCCTCCGGCACGAGCGGGGCGGGCGCGACCCTGCAGAACGCGACCATCACCTATGACGCGCTGAACCGGGTCACCAGCTTCACCGACTGGATCCCGGGCGGCCCCGCCCGCGTCACGGTCACCAACGAATATGACCTCAACGGCAACGTGCGGCGGACGAACTCGGTCTTCCCCGACCTCGCCAATCCGCAGCTCGGCAACGTCACCCAGGACAAATGGTATCGCTACGACAGCATGAACCGGACGGTGACCGCCGACGGCGTGCTTTCAGACGGCACGATCGTGCGCGGTGCCCACGGCGTCGACATCAGCTACGACGTCGCCGGCCGGCGGCGCACGCAGACCAGGGACGCGACCTTGATCGGCATCGCCCACGCCTGGGTGCCGGACGGCCCGCCGCAATATCAGGAGCCGCTCGAGGTCGGCGAGGGCGATCCGCCCCCCGGCCATTATGAGCCGACGACCTTTGCCTACGACGGGATCCGCCGCGAGGAATATGAGTATCGCGCCGACGGGGCGCTCTCGACGGTCAAGTTCGCCGAGACCGGCTATACCGACAATTACGACGGGACGGTCACCTCGACCGGGGTGATCGCCGCCGCGCAGCTTCGCGCCCAGTTCGACCGCGACGCGATGGGCCGGGTCACTCGGCACCGCGAGTGGGACCATTGGTCCATCGCGCGCGACCGCACCATCACCTACGACCTTCAGAACCACATCGACGACGAGAGCGTCAGCCAGCGCAAGTCGACCGGATTCGGGCTGAACATGGTGCACAACACCTACGTCACCGAGACCAACAACACCTATGTGAACGGGCTGCTCGTCTCGACCGCCAACCGCGAGCTGAAGAACAATATCGACGAGGGCCCGAACGGCATGCCCGACTCGCTCACCACCTACAGCTATACCTGGTGGGACGGGCCGCAGATCCTGACGACGACCTTCGACGGCGACACCTCGACCGGCGCGAACACGGTCGGCGTCTCGACCTATTATTTTGACGGCGTGGGCCGGGTCGCCTCGGTCGACATCAACGACGGGCGCCGGCGTGCGGTGTCCTTCGCCTACACGCCGGACGGCCAGACGCTGCTGCGGAAGGAGCGTTCGGTGGCCACCACCAACCCCGAGGACCAGCACCTGTTCCTCTCCGGCATGCAGGTGGGCGAATTGACCAACAACGGCAATTACGACCCCGCCTTCGAGGACTATGCCACCAACATCCTCAAGGTGCGCAATCTCACCGCCGCCCAGACCTCGGCGCCGTTCCGCTGGAACACGACCGCCGGCGTGACCCGCGGCAGCTTCGGGACGAGCGCGGGCTACGACTATATCAACCCGGAGAGCGACGGCGCCAACGCCACCGGCGGCTCCTATATCGTGCGCGGCGGCGACACGCTGCAATCGATCGCCGCCGGCGTGTGGGGCGATGCGAGCCTGTGGTATTTGATCGCCTCGGCCAACGGCCTGAGCGGCGCCGAGCAGCTGATCGCCGGCCAGAGCCTGTTCCTCCCGGACCGGGTCACCAACATCCGCAACAGCGCCTCGACGTTCGAGGTCTTCGACCCCAATCGCGCGCTCGGCGACCTCGCGCCCACCTCGCCCACGGCGCCCAAGGCCACGAAGAAGGGCGGCAAGTGCGGGATCATGGGAACGATCTTGCTCGTGGTCGTCGCCGTTGCGGTGACGGCGCTCACGGCAGGGGCGGGCGCAGCCCTCAGCGGCGCAGCCTCAGGCATTTTCTCGGGCATGGGCGCGATCGCGGCGGGTACGACAGGGCTCACCGCGGGGACGCTCGCAGGGATCGGCGCGGTCGCGGGCGCGATGGGCTCGATCGCCAGCCAGGCGGTCGGCGTCGCGACCGGCGTTCAGGACAAGTTCTCATGGAAAGGCGTTGCCCTTGGCGCGCTGAGCGGCGCGGTGAGCGCCGGCGTCGGGGCCTCAGGCGTGTTCGGCGGGATCAAGAGCGCCTTCCTGCAGGGCGCGCTGCGCGGCGCCGCCTCGAGCGCGATCACGCAGGGCATCGCGGTCGCCACCGGCCTGCAGGGCAAGTTCAGCTGGGCAGGCGTGGCGGCGGCCGGGATCGGCAGCGGGGTCGGCGCGTCCGTCGGCAAGGCCTTGGGCGCAGGACCCCTGTCCGACCTCTCCGCGCGCAACATCGGCGCCAATCTCGCGACCTCCGCCGCCAACTCGCTGGCCAATGCCGCGGCGCACAGCCTGCTCACCGGCACCGACTTCGGCGACAACATCATGGCGGCGCTGCCTGATGTGATCGGGTCGACGATCGGCGACATGATTGCAGGTGCCGTCGGAAGAAGGCCGGCCGCCGGCAGCTGGGACTATGACGGAGACGGGATCGTATCGGGCGCCGAACAGAGCGACAGCTATGCGACGGCAGTCGTTGCCGGGAAGGATGCCGAATACGCCGCCGCGGTCGCGCGAAAGGAGACGGAATTCGCCGCCATGTTGGCGAACCAAGGGACCGCGGCTTCAGCGGGCTCCATCAAAAGGAATGTTGTCTATCTGATGGCCCCCGGGCCGGCGGGGTTGATCGGGATGCAGCCACTCCCTGTCGATCTGGATGCGTTGGCGGCGGATTCAGCGATGAGGCAGCGCGCACAAGACTTCGCCGGCGAGATGCAGCCGGTCATAGACTCGCTTCCGCCCGACCGGGTGGTGGTAGTCCCCGCAGAGTCCCTTCCGAACCCCGACCCACTTCCCCGCGCCGCTGCAAGCGATGGCGAAGGAAACATCGTGGTTACGGGTCCGCGGCGGGCCGAGCGGGCGCAGCGTCAGCCGGGTCGCGTCATTCCGCTCACGGCCGCGGATGTGCTCAACATAAAGAAAACACTGCAAACCGAATGGGTGCCGTCAGCCGGGCCTGATCAAGCAAGGGGCATAGTTGATACAATTCTCAATCGTTTGGCCTCGGGTCATTGGGGCACGACGGTTTCTTCGGTCGTCAACGCCCGCAATCAGTTTTCCGACATTAATGGCCCGCCCTCACGGCGCCACGGCCGCGATTCGGTCGAGGAATTCCCCGCCTCTCGTGTGTCCAAGCGTGTCGATGATTTCGTCGATTACTATTTAGCCGAGCGCGCCAATGGCACGCCGTCGTCCGTAGGCTCGCACCTGAACTATGCTAACCCGCATTATTCAGACGCGAGAAATTTGCGCTGGATCATGAATCTTAACGGTCCGGTTTATGGCAGAGGCAGAGCCATCCACCGGCACGGCACCGTTCCCGAGTTGCGGCGCTATCAACCTCGGCCTTTTACAATCGAATTGCCGAGGCCGCCAGGACGATGACGAGGGGGTAGAGGCAGATACTGTTTCCAACTATACGATTTCGCTCTGTGGCTGACGAAAGCGCGAGCAAATGAGACGGTTTTGCCTCCTTCTGTCGTGGTGCGCTTTGGTCGCTTGTGCGGACCAGAACGCTGGTACCGCCGGAGCGAATGAACTTCGTCAGGTTCCAGCTTTGGAAACCAAATCTGACCGGTCCGGGCTCGTTCCGGCACGCTTTTTCGTCGATCCGGCTAACAGGCGCTTCGACGTCCCGGCGGTCCGCCGGAATACCGAGCCAACGGTCACCATCGACGGGCATTACTCCCAGGCAATCGTGTCTTGCGGGACCGGCTGTACGGCGTTCTGGATTGTCGATCGCCGCACGGGGGGCATTATCGAAGTTCCACCCAGTTCGAATGACACCGACGCAGTTTACGATGTGCGAGGCCGCAGGGATAGCAACATGGTCGAAGTCACCTACGGCCCGGCGGACGGCTCGGCCAGTGGCTGCAGCGCCCGAAGCTTCCGACTCAACGGCACCGCGCTTACGGCGACGGGAGAATCCTTTCCGGCTCCTTGTCCTTGATCCGGGAATTCCGCGGACACAATATCTGACGAGCCGTTCAGCTTCGCTCCGGGCCTACGGCGCCAAGGGTAGCCCGCGCCGCCTCCTATTACGACACTATTACGGTGACAGTTTACCTAACCCCCTATCCGGCTTGGATCCTTGCCGACCGGACGTGAGGGTGCCACCGGTGCGGCGTTACAGCTGGGCGAGCGGAATCTCGGAGTTAAGTAAACTGTCACCGTAACGCCGCGAGTAGCGCGGGGGACGTGGCCGCGGCGATCACCCGCTACTACGAACGCCCGGCGGCAGCCGCCGCAGGCTCGATCGCCAGCCAGGCCGTCGGCGTTGCACCGGCATCCAGGACAAGTTCTCGTAGAAGGGCGTCGCGATGGGCGCGATCGGCGGCGCGGTCGGCGGTGCGTTGGCGCCCGGCGGCCTAACCCAGGCCGGGGCGTTCACCAAGGTCGGATCGAGCTTCGCGCAAGGCGCACTGCGCGGCGCGGTCAGCAGCTTGGCCACCCAGGGCATCGGCGTTGCCACCGGCCTGCAGAAAAACTTCTCCTGGCTCGGAGTCGCCACCGCGGCGCTGGGCGGCGGGATTAGCAATTCGGTATCGAGGTCGCTCATTCCCGCCGTCAAGGACGGGCTGATCAGCTCGACCATGGCGGACGGGCTGGGCAGTGGGGTCAGCGCCATGGCCAACGCCGCTGCCCGCAGCCTCATCACCGGCACCAGCTTCGGCGACAATTTGATCGCCGCGCTTCCCGACGTGATCGGCGGCACGATCGGCAACATGATCGGCAACAGCATTGCTGGAGATGTGCAGGGCAGCGGGAGCAAGGGCAAGGATGAAACTGAAGTAACTTTCGCGCCAAAGGCAAAGGGTCCATCATATGACGACACCGTCTACGCGGATACGCCGCGAGATCGTTTACAGAAGGCCTTTGGCGCCTCCGCCACCGTTGAGAATGCCTCGTTCGAAATTCAGGAACAGGTGCCGGGAGATGTCGCGCCTTATTTGATCGCTCCGCAGGAGACGCCACCTGATCGCGAAAATCCGGAAATCGCCAGCTATTTGGAACGCAACCGGGGTGCGACCGAACGGTATTCCAGAGCGCTCGGCGTTCCACCTTCCGCAGTTGAGGGCGTGATCGGCGAGGAGATGAGGAACGTTCGCGCTGGCGAGACCTGGCTGGAGGATAACGCTCTCCAGGTCACTCGAGATGCCACCAGGTTAGGCGGGACCGAACAAACGGTAATTGAAGAACAAGATCAAATGTACAGATCATCAATTGAAAGTGGGCGACCTATTGGCGGCAACAGCACATTAGGCCGATATACTGCAAAGGCTTCAGGGATCATTTTGGCACAGGATATTGGAGTAGCGAACATCAATTTCGGCGAGTCGATTAGGCTTCTAAAAGAGTATTACGCTGCGCACCCTCGCGCCGATCCGCTCAATTTGAGGATATACCGACGGGACTATACTCGATTGTACAACGACCTGCGATCGCCCGATAGCGATGTGAGCATAAGATTTGCTGCCCTGAAGGTGCGTGACGTGATCGATAGCTTCAACGCAGACCCGCGTATCCGGGCATCGTTCAGCCGGTTGGACGCGCGAGGGCGTGACGCGGCTATCGATGCGGGCTACAGGACATTGATTGGAGGAATCCAAGCAAGGGTGCGGCGTGATCGACCGATCTATGTGCCTCGTGAAGGGACGTACGACTATTTCTACAGCCGTCGCAGCCCGTACAACTATGCTCCCTACAGACCAACGCGCGGGAGGTAGAGAGCGCAACGCCGATATGTTGATCTCGACTGGAACGATGCGTGCGGAATAGATCGTTGGGTTTCTGGCTGGTGGCCGGCCCGGCCTTGGCGGCAGCAAGCTGCGGCCTCGCCGGTTCGGCGCCGATCCGGGAGATTCAGGCATCCGTCGCCGGCATTGCCTCTCTGATCGAAGCCGAGCGCTTCGAATGGCGCTCGTTCGATTGGGCCAAGGCGCAATATCTGCAGGAGCGCGCGAACTGCATTGGAGAGATCACCAAAGCCAGCATCGAGGACTGTCGGGCGCGCGTGACCGGCATCGAATGGGAGGTCCGCGCGACCAATTCACCGACGAATATCGGCATGCTCTACTTCTTTGACGAGATTGCCGAGCCGACTCTGGAAGAGGCCAGCTGTGACGTGATACTACCGCCGGAATTTGTGCGTGCAGGATCGGCAGCCGCGCGACAAGTGGCTGCCAGGCGGCATCTCAGAGGCCCGTTTCGGTCGGGCGAGCGTGGGTTTTCCACACCGGGCCTTGTTCAATATTGGGTGGACGAAAGAAATCGTCCGACCCTCGGAGTGCTCGATGACAGAGGTCCGGTCGGTGGCCGCGGCGGCATCAGCTTGATCCGATATCCACAAGTCAGGCGATCCGAGCCACAATACACTGAATAGGCATTCTTCGGTTCCAGGCTATTTTGGGATTCCGGGCATTCCGGCGGCAGCGACCTTGGATATTGAGCGAATGAAGCAGGTCATCCTGGGCGAAGAACATGATGGCGTCCTGTTGCGAGCGTTTGACGCCGTGCTTAAAGACAAGGATGTCAGGGTTCTATCGGACACGTCCGGGCATTACGGTTCGCAGGAATTGCGGGAAGTAAGATATGAGCTGCTTGGCCGGGAGATGCTGGTCGAAATCGAGACCTTCATCGGCTTTTCCGTGCATGGTGACGCGACGTCCATAAGCCGGCTCATTGCCTATTTGAATCGCGAGGGAGCCGACCTCGACGCCGACAAGCCTCTTTCGGACGACTAGGATCGCGGTGACGGCGCACTGCTTTCGACGTGCGCGAGCGGAAGCGCGGACCCACCTGATTCCCGGGAAACGATACCCGATCGGCACGGGCTGAGCTTCGGGCCGCGGGGCGGGGCGCCGGGGCCGCGCCTGCGCCGCGAAAGCGGGTCGCCGGCACCCCGCCCGCCGCCCCCCCGTCCGCCCCGCTCCCCCTTCTCCCCTCGGTCGGGGCGCACCCCGCGCCGGCTGGCACGATCGTTGCGGAGCGAGCGCCGCAAAGCTGGGTGAGAGGGGAGATTTGGTTGATCGAGGCACAGCAGACCTGGCCGATCTCATCCGCCGCTACGTCCAGGCGCATCCAGCCGCTTCGGACAGCCTTCGCGGCATCCGCGACTGGTGGTTGCGCGATATCCGGCCCGCACCCGACGACGCGCGGCTGCTGGCGGCGCTCGAGGCGCTTGCCGAGGCCGGGGAGCTGCGCCGGATCGAGAATCCCGACGGCACCGTGCTGTGGACGGCCGGGCCGGCGCTCGGCCGTGCCGGCTGACCGCCGATGAGCGCCGCCCTCCTCGCCGCCAGCCAGACGCTGCAGGCGGTGCTGCTCGCACGGCTGCAGGAGGACCCGGTGCTGAACCTGCTGTTCACCCCGACCGGCACCGGCGTCGTCTCGCTGGCCAGCCCGGACGGGATCGTGCAGCTCGAGCAGACCGGCGTCTCGATCTGGCTCTACCGGCTGGCCCGCGACGACCAGCGGCTGAACCAGCCGCCGCGCCGGCTGCCGCCCGACCTCATCCGGCACGTGCCGCTGCCGCTGCGGCTGCATTATCTGATCACGCCGATGATGCGCGGCGCGCTCGGCGATCCGGCGCCGGAGACCGACCAGCAGATCCTCGGCCTGATCCTGAGGACCTTCCACGACCGGCCGCTGCTCGCCGGCGCCGATCTGGCCGGGGCGCTCGCCGGCACCGACCGCGAGATCGCGGTGCGGCTCGAGAGCGCCGACCTCGAGGAGGTCGCGCGGATCTGGGACACGCTCGACGAGCCCTATCGCACCAGCCTGTGCTACGAGGTCAGCCTGGTCGAGGTGGAGAGCGCCAGGCCGGACGAGTCCGGGCCCGTGGTGCTGGCCGCCTGGGACAATGTCGCCGAGGCCGAGCCGGAGGCGCTGCCGTGAGCGGCGTCCTGGTCCAGGCCGACGGGCGCGACTGGCGGCTGCTGGCCGAGCCCGACCCGCGCGAGGCGGACCGCTTCCAGGCGATCCTCAGCGTGCAGCTGCTCGACGAGCTGACCGAGGCGCCGCCGCGGGCGCGCCTCGAAGTCTCGACGCCCTCGCCCGGCCTGTCCGCGACCGCCACCGCGGGCGGCAGGATCGGGCTGGTCGGCCGCCCCAACGCCCTGTTCCTCGATCCCTGGCCGGCGCCGGCGCCGACGGTGGCCATCGATGCGGAGAGCAGCGAGCATCTGCCGCTCGCCCTCGAGAGCCCGCTCGATCCGCAACCGGACATGCCCGAGCGCTATGCGCTGACCACACTCGCTCCCACCGACCTGCACCGCCGCGCGACGATTTTCTCGGGACGGGTGGTGCATCGGCTGACCGGGGCGCCGGCCGTCGGCGCCGCGCTTTCGGTCACGCTCTACTGGCGGACCTTTGCCGCGATCGGCGCGCTGGGGCTGGCGCCCAATGCTTTGTGCCTGTGGAGCGGCCTCTACCGGGACCGGGACAACAGCGCCGAGGCGCACCGGCGCACGCTGATGCTCCAGCCCGACGCCAAGACCCTGGTCGCCGCCGCCCCCGCCGGCGCGACCGAGCTCATCCTCTCCGACCGCCTCAACCTGCTCGCCAACCGGCCGCTGGCGATCGAGCCGGGCGATCCCGAGCGCGAGGAATATATCGGCATCGCCGCCATCGACACGACCTGGAGCGCGGACCAGCCGGCGCGCGTCACCCTCCAGCATCCGCTGCGCCGCGGCCACGGCGCCGGCATCACCGCCCAGCGCACCACCTTCGCCGGCGCCGCGGGGCCCGCCAACGGTTTCGTCCGGGCGGGGCGCACGGGCGACCTCTCGATCTATCTGGACGGCCTGCTCGGCCTCACCCCCGCCAACCGCACCATCGAGATCACCGGCGGGGGCGTCGGCCTCGACCCCGAATATCACAGCATCGCGATGTGGCGGGCGGAGACCGGCCCCGACGGCCATTACCGGCTGCCGCCGATCCACCGCGCCGCCCATGTCGAGATCGAGGGGCCCGGCATCGGCCCGGTCCGCTTCAGCCTCAACGCGCCCGGCGACGCCCTCGCCGACATCCTGTTCGATTGAGCCCGATCATGACCGCAACCACCGCCATCGCTGCCCGCGACACCTTCGAGGAGAGAGTCCATGGCTGAATATCTCGCCCCCGCCGTCTACGTCGAGGAAGTCGACACCGGAGCCAAGCCGATCGAGGGCGTCAGCACGTCGACGGCCGGCATGGTCGGCGTCGCCGAGCGCGGGCCGCTCGACGTGCCGATCCTGGTCACCAGCATCGGCGATTATGAGCGCTGGTTCGGCGGCCGCCTGCCGCGCCGCGACTTCATCGACCCGGTCGATCCCGACCGCGCCCATTGCTATTTGCCGCACGCGGTCGAGGGCTTCTTCACCAACGGCGGCAAGCGCGCCTATGTCGTGCGCGTCGCCTCGGTCGACGCGGACCGGGCCGGCGGCTTCCTCTACAGCGGCGCCGAGCCCGGCGACGCCGGCACGATGCTGCTGCGCTCCGCCGCCCAGGGCGGCGGCGTGGGAGTGCCGATCTACGTGCTCGACACGTCCGGCGTGGCCGACACCGACACGATCAGGATCGGCGACGGCAGCCGCGCCGAATATCGCACCGTCGACGGCGCCCCGGGCGACGAGCGCGACGTACTGCCGCTGAGCGCGCCGCTGCGCCGCGGCTATCAGGCGGGCGATCCGATCAGCGTCCATAGCGCGGCCCCGCCGGCGACCGTGGTCACTCCGCCTTATTCGCTGGCCAGCGCCGCCGACGCCGGCGACACCACGGTCAGCGTGACCAGCGCCGACGACCTCACCGCCTTCGCCGTTCCTTTCCTGATCGAGATCGGCGGCGGCGGGTCCGTTGACCTCCTCGTCGTCAACACGGTCCCGACCGGCGCAGGCCCCTATGAGGTCACGCCGGTCGATCCGCTCGCGCACGATCATGCCAATGGCGCCAATGTCGCGATCTTCGAATGCGATGCCGACAGCGACACGCTCGAGACCGACCTTCCGGCGGGCGGCCAGATCGCCTTCCGCGTGCCCGGCAATGCGGCCCCGGCCGCCGCCTCGATCGTGGAATTCAACACCGCCGATCCGGCGTCCAACGAAGCGCGCCGGTTCGCGGCGCTGGCGAGCTTCGCGCTCGATCAGGCGCTGCCGCTCGACGTGCCGGCGGGCAGCCTCGTCAGCCATGTCGGTGCGCCGGCCGACGCCGCCGGGATCGGCGCCAAGGCCCTGACGGCTGCCGTCTCGGCCGGGGCGCGCGTGCTCGCGCTCGACGACCGCGTCGACCTCGCCGTCGGCCAGCCGGTCCGGATCGGGACGGTCGCCTCCGAGGAATATGGCGTGATCGCCGCCATTACCGGCGATCGCGGCGCCGCGCCCGACGCGGGGACGATCACGCTCGCCCAGCCGCTGGTCCGCGACCATGCGGACGGCGCCCAGGTCCAGGTCCAGGATGCCGTCGCGGCCGGAACCCACGGCTCCACGCGGACCCTGTTCGCCGCCGAGGCCGGCGCCGGCACGATCAGCGTGCTGCCCGGCCATGCCCTGGTGGCGGCCGATTTCGTCAGCATCGAGCGGCCGGACGGCACGATCAGCCTGCACCGGCTCGGCGCCGCCGGCGCATTCGCCAATATCGGCTCGGTGACGCTCGACGCGGTGCTCGACCGCGACCACGAGCCGGGCGAGGCGGTGGCCGAAGCGCACCAGCTGATCCGGGTCGAGGCGCTCGACGTCGGCGCCTGGGGCAACCGGCTGCTGATCTCGGTCGAGGAGGAGGCCAACGGCCTTTCCACCCGCACCCAGGCGACCGCGGTCAACGCCCCGCTCGAAATCGACGTGGCGAGCCTCACCGGCATCGAGGCCGGCACGCTGATCGAGCTCAGCAACCCGGCCCCGGGCGGCGGCACCGTGCTCCTCAAGGTGCGCAGGATCGACCGCACCAGCCGCAAGGTCACGTTCGATGCCCCCGGGCTCGACGCGGCGGCAATGGCGACGCTCGGCGCCTTCGTGCTGCCGCTCGACGTGCGCAGCCGCGAGTTCGCCCTGACCGTGCGCCTGAGGCGGCGGCCGGACCCCGCGGTGCCCTCGCGCGACAGCATGATCGTCGCGACCGAGAGCTTCCGCCACCTGTCGATGGACGCCCGCCACAGCCGCTATTTCGTCAAGGTGATCGGAGACATGAACGGCCCGCCGCGGCTCGAGGATCGCCGGCCCGACGGCGAATCGCAGCTGATCCGCGTCGCCGAATCGGACCTCGCCGCCGACACCGCGGCGATCCGCACCGGTCCGGAGGCGCTGACCGACCTGCTGCCGTCGGGATTGACCGCGCCGGCCCGCCACGCGCTCGCCGGCGGCGACGATGCGATCGCGACGATCGACGACAGCACCTATCTCGGCGTCGACGACGTCGAGCCGCTCAACCGCACCGGGCTGCACGCGCTGAAGTCGATCCAGAACGTCAGCATCGTCGCCGTCCCCGGCCAGGCCTCGGCGGCGTTGCAGGCGGGCGTGATCGCCCATTGCGAGCTGATGCGCTACCGCTTCGCGGTGCTCGACGCCGAGCTGCCCGACGCCTCGCTGGCCGACGTCCAGCAGCAGCGGCAGAGCTTCGACACCAAATATGCCGGGCTCTATTATCCCTGGCTGACCATCCCGGACCCCGACCCGGACACGCTCACCGTGATCCGGGACTTCGCGCTGCCGCCGTCGGGCCACATGCTCGGCATCTACGCGCGCACCGACGAGGAGCGGGGCGTCCACAAGGCGCCGGCCAACGAGGTGGTGCGCGGCATCACCGGGCTGACCCGCAAGCTCAACAAGGGCGAGCACGACATCCTCAACCCCAGCCCGGTCAACATCAACGTGATCCGCGACTTCCGGCCCGACGGGCGCGGCATCCGCGCCTGGGGCGCGCGCTGTATCACCTCGGACAGCGACTATAAGTACGTGCCGGTCCGGCGGCTGCTGATCTTTATCGAGCAGTCGATCGAGCGCGGCCTGCAATGGGTGGTGTTCGAGCCCAACAGCGAGGTGCTGTGGGCGCGGGTGCGGCGGACGATCCGCAACTTCCTGACCGACGTCTGGCGCTCCGGCGCGCTCGAGGGCGTCAAGCCGGAGGAAGCCTTCTTCGTCAAGTGCGACCGCACGACGATGACCCAGACCGACATCGATAACGGGCGGCTGATCTGCGTCATCGGCGTCGCGCCGGTGAAGCCCGCCGAGTTCGTCATCGTCCGGATCGGCCTGTTCACGGCCCATGCCGAGGAGTGATGCCGGCCCCTCTCCAGGAGAAATGACATGGCTACGGGTACACGAAACGATCCCTATCGCGGCTTCAACTTCCGGCTCGAGGTGGACGGCCTCACCATCGCCTCCTTCTCCGAGGCGAGCGGGCTGGTCGCCGAGGGCGATCCGGTCGACTATCGCGAGGGCGCCGACATGGTGAACTCGGTGCGCAAGCTCGCGGGCCTGCGCAAATATCAGAACATCGTGCTGAAGCGCGGCTACACCCAGAACAAGGAGCTCTGGGCCTGGTACCGCAACATCGCCAACGGCGACCCCGACCGCCGCAACGGCGCGATCGTGCTGATGGACGAGGCGCACAAGGATGTGCTGCGCTGGAACTTCCGCAACGCCTGGCTGAACAAGGTCGAAGGACCGAGCTTCAACGCCACCGGCAACGAGGTCGCCATGGAGAGCATCGAGCTCGTCCATGAGGGCGTGGACATCGACGTCTGAGGGCCGGCGCGATGCTTCGCCCCTCGGACGGCCCCGGCGTCTTCATCCAGCGCGACGACCGCGCCCAGATCGGCGTGGCGCGGGTGCGGACCGACATTGCCGGCTTTGCCGGCATCGCCGAGGCCGGGCCGCTCGATGCCGCGGTCCGGGTGAAGACGATGCGGCAGTTCGAGACCGCGTTCGGGCGCTACACCGGCGCCGGCTTCCTCGCTTATTCGCTGCGTGCCTTCTTCGAGAATGGCGGCCGCGAGTGCCTGGTCGCGCGGGTCGCCTCGGACGACCCGGAGACCGGCGCGGCCTGCGCCTCGGTGCGGGTCGCCGGCGCGCCGGGCCTTACCATCCGCGCCGCCAGCGAGGGCAGCTGGGGCAATGGCCTCGAAGTGCTGCTCGCCCCGGCCTGGCGCGCCGAGACGCTGGCCCGCACGCCGCCGCTCGGCGGCCCGTCGCTCGACGTCGACGCGACGGAGGGCTTCGCGGCCGGGGCGCTGGTCCGGCTGAGCCAGCCCGGCAAGCCCGACCTTTACCGCATCCTCGCGCTCGCGGATGCGGCCGCCGGCAAGCTCTATTTCGTTCATCCCGAGCCGCAGCGGCGGCGGGCGACCGACCGCGCGCTCGAGGGGCTGGATCCGGCGCAGCCGGTGCGCATCGAGCGGCTGGTGCTCAGCCTGTCGGTCCGGCGCGAGCGCCTGCCGCTCGCCGTCTATCCGGACCTCGGCATGGTCGCGGGCGAGGCGGACTTTATCGGCGACGTGCTGCGCCCGCACCCGCCCGACGGCGACGGCCGCTACGAGGCGGTGCCGCCGCCGGTGGTGGTCGAGGTCGATGCGATCGCCGCCGACGCGGTGCCGCTGCCGCCGGCGCAGGGCGGCTGGCTGGCGCTGACCGGCGGCCGCGACGGACTCGCCGGTCTCGCCGCCGCCGACTTCGTGCGTGCCCTCGCCTTGCTGGAGGCCCAGCGCGACGTCTCGGTCCTCGCCGCGCCCGATGCGGTCGTCGCCCCGGTCTCCCGCAGCTATCTCGCTTTCGACCCGCCCGATCCCGACCCCTGCGCGCCCTGTCCGCTGCCCGCGCCGGCCGCCGTGCCGTCGGCGCCGCCGCAGCCGGAGCTGCCGACGCCGCTCGCCGCCGAGGCGGTGCATCAGGTGCAGGCGGCGATGGTCGAGCAGTGCGAGCGGCTGCGCGACCGCATCGCGCTGATCGACCCGCCGCTCGCCGCCGCGCGCTCGCAGGCGGTGGGAGTGGGGCCGGTGCTCGCCTGGCGGCAGCGCTTCGACAGCGCCTTCGCCGCCTTGACCTTTCCCTGGCTCGAGGTCGCCGACCCGCTCGGCGCGGCGCCGCTGCGCGCGATCCCGCCCTCGGGCCACGTCGCCGGCCAGCTCGCCGCCACCGATCTCGCCACCGGGCCGCACAAGGCCGCCGCCAACCGGCCGCTAGCCTGGATGGAGGCGCCGACCATCGCGGTGCTGCCGGCCGCGCACGGCCTGCTCAACGAGGAGGGAGTCAACGTCGTCGTCGCCCGCAACGGCCGGCCGGCCCGCATCCTCGGCGCGCGCAGCCTGTCGAGCGACCCCGACTGGCGCTTCCTGCCGGTGCGCCGGCTGGTCTCGATGCTCCGCCGCGCGCTCGACGCGGCCACGCAATGGGCGGTGTTCGAGCCCAATGACGACACCACCCGCACGCTGCTGCAGCAGTCGATCGGCGCCTTCCTCGAATTGCTGCGCCGCGGCGGCGCGCTCGCCGGCGAGCGGCCGGCGCACGCCTGGCGGGTGCGCTGCGACGAGACCAACAACCCGGTCACGGCGCGGGCGCGCGGCGAGCTTTCGATCGACATCGCCATCGCCCCGGCCAAGCCGCTCGAGTTCATCCTGCTGCGGCTGGGGCGCAGCGAGGCGGGCTTCGAGCTCGCCGAGCAGGGCCGCATCGCGGTCGCCCAGGCGGGAGCCGCCTGATGGTGTCGAACATCCGCCGCGACCCGATCATCGGCTGCAACTTCTCGGTGGCGCTGCTGCCGTCCAAGGACGCCGACGGCGCCGGCACCGGCACGATCGCGCTGTCGACGGCCGGGACCCGCTCCTATGCCGGCTTCGCCGAAGTCTCCGGCCTCGAGCTCACCATGACCGTCGAGGACTATGTCTCGGGCGGCGTCAACGACCGCACGCTCAAGTTCCCGGGTCACATCAAATGGTCGAACATCGTGCTGAAGCGCGGCATCGTCGGCCGCCGCGACCCGCTCGACGACACCGACCTGTGGACCTGGTTCAGCGAATATCTGGAAGGGCGGGGCAAGCGCCGCGACGGCCTCATCACCCTGCTCGGCGCCGATCGCAGCCCGGTCCACGTCTGGTCGTTCCGCCGCGGCCTTCCGGCCAAATGGATCGGTCCGTCGCTGAACGCCGGCCGTAGCGAGGTCGCCATCGAATTGCTCGAAATCGCCCACGAAGGCGTCTGCCGCGAGGACGCCGGCGGCGCGCTGGGCAAGGCCATCGGCGACGTCGTCGACGCGATCTTCTGAAGGGAGGAAGGATGCCGCTGCAGGTTGAGATCGACGAGGTGGCGGCGACCGTCCGGGTCGGCGACGGCGGCGGCCTCGATCCGCGCGCCGAGCGGCGGCTGATCGAGGCGGTGCTCGCCGCGGTCGAGGACCGGCTCGCCCGCGAGCGCCGCCAGACCGACGCGACCGACATTCCCGACGACGGCCGCGGCGGCGTCGCCCGGGGAGGCGGGATGTGACCGGCTCGCCCCCTCCCGGCCGTGCCTATCTCGTCGCCCGCTGGAAGAATGGCGAGGAGACCATTCCGGTCCAGTACAATCCCACCGAGCTGGTGCTCGAGAAGAAGGTCCAGTTCGCCGAGATCGGCATTCCCGGCCTGACCTCCCCGCTCCAGCAGTTCGTGCGCGGCAATGCCGAGGTGCTGACCGTCGAATTGTTCTTCGACACCTCCGACAAGGGCATGGGGGTCGAGGCGACCAGCGTCGCCACCGAGACCGACAAGATCTACTCGCTCGCCCGCATCGAGCCGGACGGCCACGCCCCGCCGATCGTCGAATTCCAGTGGGGGCCGGGCTTCCCCGGCAGCAGCCTCAGCGACAAGCTGGCCAGCCAGTGCCGGGAGCATTTCACCGGCATCGTCTCCAGCATCCGCCAGACCTTCACCCTGTTCAGCGCCGGCGGCATCCCGCTCAGGGCCAAGCTGTCGCTGACCATCACCGAATATGAGACGCTGGACGACCAGCTCTCGATGCTGAACTTGAAGTCGCCCGACCGTACCCACGGCCATGTCCTCCAGGCCGGCGACCAGCTCTGGTCGATCGCCCACCGTTATTACGAGCGGCCGTCGGCGTGGCGCACGATCGCCGACGCCAACCGGATCGACGACCCGCGCCGGCTCACGCCGGGCCGCGCGCTCAGCGTCCCCGCGCTCGAGAAGGGGGTCGCGGCATGACCATGTTCTGGCCAGTCCACCAGGAATCGGTGCGGCCCGAGAACCGCCACTTCTACGCGCCCGGCTTCGCGGTGAAGATCGAAGGCGAGAACCTGCCGAAGAACGTGCTGCGCGACGTGATGGAGCTCAAATATATCGACAGCCTGACCGAGATCGACCGGTTCGAGATGACCATCTCCAACTGGGACCCGAAGGAGCGGCGGTTCAAGTTCATCGGCTCGGAGCCCCCCGACTATCTGACCAGCGGCGACCCCGCGGCGAAGCTGTTCCGGCTGTTCCAGCCCTGCGAGAAGAAGGTCCAGATCTATCTCGGCTATGCCGACGAGCTGTTGCTGATGATGCCCGGCAACTTCACCACGATGGAGCCGAACTTCCCGTCCGCCGGCGCGCCGACGCTCACCGTCACCGGCCTCAACGTCCTCCACAAGATGCGGGGCGAGAAGTTCACCACCGCCTGGGTCGACAAGACGCCGACCGAGATCGCCAAGGACCTCGCCACGCGCCAGCACAAGGGCAAGCCGCGCATCCCCGAGATCGTCCCCCACGCCGAGGCGGCGGCCAAGGAGAAGAAGCTGCCCTATACCGCGCAGACCAACCAGACCGACGTCGACTTCCTGCTGAACCTGGCGCGCCAGCACGGCTATGAGCTGATCGTCGTGCCGGAGGACAAGGCGAACGGCCTCAAGGAGCGGCTCTATTTCGGTCCCGGCGGCCATGCCCGCGCGCCGGTCAATTACGAGCTCGCCTGGGGCCGCACCCTGATCGACTTCAAGCCGGTCATCACCACCCACAACCAGGTGAAGTCGGTGACGGTCAACGGCTGGGACCGCGCCGCCCAGAAGCCGATCAAGGAAAAGGTCGACCTCGACGACAAGGAGCTCAAGAAGCTCAACGCGGACCTGCACGAGTTCATCAAGTGCGAAGGGCGCGAGGAGCTGGTCGTCGACCGCCCGGTGTTCAATCGCGACCAGGCCCGCAAGCTGGCCCTCGCCATCCTGCGCGACCGCGCCGCCTCGGTGATCAAGGCGACCGGCCGGACCGTCGGCCTGCCCGAGCTCAAGGCCGGCACCAAGGTCTGGATCGGCGAGCTCGGCGCGCGGCTGTCGGGCGAATATCTGGTCACCAAGACCGAGCATGCGATCAACGACAAGGGTTATGTCACCAGGTTCGAGGCGCGGCGCGAGCAATTGAAGGAAACCGCGTCATGACCCCCGGCAAGATGCCCGGGCTGGTCATCGGCCTCGTCGTCAACGTCGAGGACCCGCTGAAGCAGGGCCGCGTCAAGCTGCGCTACCCCTGGCTCAGCGAGGAGCTGGAATCGGACTGGGTGCCGGTCGTCTCGCACCTCGCCGGCGACGACCGCGGCATCTACTTCATGCCGGAGGTGGGCGACGAGCTGGTGGTCGGCTTCATCCATGACGATTTCGACCATCCGGTGGTGCTCGGCTCGATGTGGAACGGGCAGGCCGCCGCCCCCTCGCCCGACCCGCGCCAGCGCATGATCCGCTCGAAGAACGGCCATACCATCCGCTTCGTCGATTCGACGCCGACCGCCGGCGACATGGGCGCGCTGATCATCGAGGACGCGCATGGCAATGTGATCGTGATGTCCAACACGCACGTGACGGTGAAGGCCAAGGCCGTGCTGCAGCTCGACGCGCCGGTCATCATCCTCAAGGGGCCGGGCTACGCGCGCGTCGTCACGCCCTCGCCGAATCCGATTTGAGGAGGGGACGATGCCGACGCTCGACATTCCCCTTCCCGACAGCCTCACCGAGGCGCTGGCGACGCCGCAATGCCTCGATCTCAGCCTCCCCAAGCCGAACCTGCCCTCGCTGACCCTGCCCAGCGGCGGCAAGATCCAGGCGATCTGCGACATCACCAAGGGCATCCCGAGCGACTGCTCGATGAACGTCAACCTGATGCTCCAGATCGCCCCGATCATGGCGAGCATGGAGTGCCTGCTGAAGGTGCTGAAGTTCATCGCCACCCTGATCGATGTCCTCAAGGGCATCACCGACCCCACCAAGATCCTCACCGCATTCGGCGACATCATCGCGGCGGGCGAGGACCTCATCCCGTGCTTCGGCATGCCGCTCGGGCTCACCATCCCGCCGTTCATCAAGGACCTGCTGCTGCTGATCGCCAAGATGCTGAAGTGCATCCTGCAGGCGCTGAAGAGCGTGGTCGAGCTGCTCGACGGGCTCGAGCTCGAGATCGCCAGCGCCGCGCAGAACGGCAATGACGCGCTCGCCGCCCAGCTCGAATGCGCCAAGGAGAACGGCATGCTGGCCGCGCAGGGCACGATGATGGCGATCGACCCGATCGCCACCGTGCTCGAGATCGCCGGCGCCTTCTTCTCGCTGATGCCGGGGGCGCCGACCATCGAGCTGCCGTCGCTCGCCGCGGTCGAGGACCTCGACGCGATGAAGACGGCGATCGAAACGCTCGAGCAGGTGGTGCTCACCATCGAGGGCATTGCCGAGGCGATCCCGGTATGACCCCGGCGCCCGCCTCCACGCCGCCGCCGCGGGCCTTCCTGGGCAAGGGCCTCGCCTTCCCGCTCGGGGTAGGCCCGCACGGCCGCATCGCGACCGCATCCGGCGAGGCCAAGGTCGAGCAGGCGATCTGGCTGCTGCTCTCGACGGCGTTGGGCGAGCGTGTGATGAGGCCAGCGCTCGGCTGCGCCGCGCACGACGCCCTGTTCGAGCCGTCCAACCCGACCACCATCGCCCGCATCGTCGATCAGGTGCGCAGGGCGCTGGTCGCGCAGGAGCCGCGCATCGACGTCATGGAGGTGACCGGCGAGACCCAGGAATTGGCGCCGGGCGTGCTGCTGATCCGGATCGACTACCGGCTGCGCGGCAACAACGCGATGACCAACCTCGTCTATCCGTTCTTCGTGGCAGAGGGGGTGTAGGCCATGCCGCTCGCCGACCATTTCCCGCGCATCGACGACCGCACGGAGCAGGACATCTTCGGCGAAGCGCTGGCCCGCATCCCCCGCTACACGCCGGAATGGACCGACTATAATCCCGGCGATCCGGGCATCGCCTTGCTCGAGCTGTTCTCGTGGATGAGCGAGATGCTGATCTACCGGCTAGGCCGGGTGCCGGAGCTCAACTATCTCAAGTTCCTCGAGCTGGTCGGGATCGAGCTGGCGCCGGCGCGGCCGGCCACCACCGTGCTGGTGTTCCCGGTGCAGTCCAGCTTTGCCGGCTCGTTCGTGACCGTGCCGGCGCGCACCCAGGTGGCGGCCGCCGAGCCGGGCGAGGACGGGCCGATCCTGTTCGAGACGGAACGCTCGCTGACCGCGCTGAGGACGAGCCTCGACTCGGTCCAGTCGCACGACGGCTACGCTTATTCGGACGTCAGCGCCGCCAATGCCGCGCTCGAGGGATTCCTGCCGTTCGGGCAGAATGCCAATGCCGGCGCCTCGCTGCTGCTCGGCTTTACCGGCGACGCCGAGCTGCCGCCGTCGGTCGAGCTGTCGCTGGCCTTCTGGCCGGCCTCGGACCGCAAGGTGCCGCCCCCGGCCCCGTGCGGCGGCGGCACCGTCGCCGCGGCGGCGCCGGCCCAGCTCGTCTGGGAGTTCTGGGCCGGCACCGAGTGGCGGCCGATGACCCTGCTCGCCGACGAGACCCTGGCCTTCACCCGCTCCGGCCTCGTCCGGCTGCGCACGCCGCCGCCCGCGCAGGCGGTCAAGGCGGCGGTCGGCAAGCCGGCGGGCCTGCGCTGGTGGATCCGCGCCCGGCTCGCCGAGGCCGCCTACGAGACCGCGCCGAAGCTGCTCGGGGTGCGCGCCAATGCGGTGCGCGCCGAGCAGGCGCAATCGGTCGCGCTCGAGGTGCTCGGCGGCAGCGAAGGCACGCCCAACCAGACCTTCACCCTGGGCAGCGCCCCGGTGCTCGACGGCAGCCTCTCGCTCACCGTCGACGAGACCGGCGAGGCGGCGCCGTGGCAGGAGGTCTCCGACTTCCTCGGCTCCGGCCCGCGCGACGCGCACTTCATGCTCAACCGCTCGACCGGCGAGGTCCGCTTCGGCGACGGCCGCCAGGGCCGCATCCCGGCCGCCAATCCGGACAATCCGCAGTCCAACATCGTCGCCGCCGCCTATCGCACCGGCGGCGGGACCCACGGCAATCTGGCGGCGGCGCAGCTCAGCACCTTGATGGGCAGCCTGTCGGGCGTCGATTCGGGCAAGATCACCAACCCGGTGGCGGCCGACGGCGGCACCGACGAGGAAAGCCTGGAGGCGGCGATGAAGCGCGCCCCGGTCGCGCTCAAGGCCCGCGACCGCGCCGTCACCGCCGAGGATTACGAGATGCTGGCCGCGCAGGCCGGCCCGGTGCGGCGGGCCAAGGCGCTGCCGCTCTACCATCCCCATTATCCGGACATCGAGGTGCCGGGCACCGTCACCGTGCTGATCGTCCCCGACGCGCCGGGCGACGCGCCGAGCCCGAGCGAGGCGCTGATGCAGACGGTCTGCGCCCATCTCGATGCCCGGCGGCTGCTCACCACCGAATTGTTCGTGACGGCGCCGCCTTATGTCGGGGTGGAGCTCCGGCTCGACGTGGTCGCCGAGGCCGATGCCGACGCCGGCGCGCTCACCATCGCGGTCGAGGACGCGCTGCGCGCCTATCTGCACCCGCTGACCGGCGGCCGCGACGGCGATGGCTGGCCGTTCGGCGAGCCGATCCGTTACGGCGAAGTCTACCGGCGCGCCTTGCTCGAGGGGGTCGAGCGGGTGCCCGAGCTGGTGATCACGCTCGATTCGGTCGAGCAGCCGACCTGCCAGGACGTGACGATCCCGACCGGCGCGCTGCTCCGCGTCGACGCCGTCACCGTGGCGGTGCGCAACGCCGAGGAAGGGGCCACGGCATGAGCGCCGCCGCCCTGATCGCGCGCCCGCCGGCGCCGCCCCACGACCCGCTCTGGATGACGCTCGGCGGCTGCGCGGACTGGCGGCTGGAGGGGGAGGGCGGCGAGCTCAAGGTCGGCAAGCACGATAACGCCCTTTCGCTGGCGCCGCTGCCCGGCACCTTCCCGGTGCTCGGCGATCCTTCGGGCAGCCTCGGCGGGCTGATCGCGCCCGGCCATGTCGCGATCGACGGCGAGGAGACGATCTGGCTGCTCGACAGGGCGGGCCGCCGCCTGCGCCGCTTCAACCGCTGTACCTGCCGGTTCGAGGACGTGCCGTGCGGGCAGCTCGGCCTCGCCGACCCGCGCGCCATCCATGCCGAGGGCGACCGCCTCTACATCGCCGACGCGGCGCCGCCGGGACGGCTGCTGGTGGTCGACGCCCGCCACCTCGTGCTGCGCGGCCTGCTGCAGCCGCCCAAGAGCAGCGATCCATGGCAGCCGGTCGCCGTCGCCGCGCATCGCGGCCGCATCCTGGTCGCCGACGCAGCCAATGGCCGCATCCACCATTTCGCCGGCTGGGGCGGCTGGATCGCGGCGTGGGAGGGCACCGGTGCGCCCGCGCGGCTCGCCTTCGACCGCTGCGGCACGCTCTACGCCGTCAGCGCCGGGCTCGATGCCGCCATGCTTTACGACAGCGCCGGCAAGATCCTCGCCACCCTGTCCGACCCGGACGAGGTGCGCTGCGCCTTCCCGCCGCCCCCTTTCCCGGTCGACCGCGATGGGCGGATCGACCTGTCCGGCCGGTGCCCCGGCGCCGGCTGGTTCGACCTTGCCGGCGAAGCGATCCCGGCGCCGGCCGACACCGGCCCGGCCTATCCGCAAGGCGGCGCCGCGCTCACCGTCGCGCTGGACAGCCGCATCGCCCGCTGCCGCTGGCACCGGCTGCTGGTCGACGCCGCGCTGCCGGCGCACGGCGCGGTCCGGGTCGAGGTCGCCACCGCCGAGGTTGAATTGTCGGCGTCGGTGATCGCCGGCCTCGCCGACAGCGCCTGGTCGGCGGTGCCGCTCGGCACGGGCGGGATCGGCGAGGCACTGATCCTGGCGCCGCCCGGCCGCTATGCCTGGCTGCGCATCACCCTCTCGGGCGACGGCGCCGCCAGCCCGACGGTGCGCGCGATCGAGGTCGAATATCCGCGCATCAGCCTGCGCCGCTATCTGCCGGCCGCCTTCGGCGCCGAACCGGCCTCGGCGGACTTCGCCGACCGCATGCTCGCCTTGTTCGACACTGGCCTGCGCGACATCGAAGGCCGGATCGACCGGCAGGCGGCCTGGTTCGATCCGCGCTCGGCGCCGTCCGGGGCGGGCGGCGGGCCCGACTTCCTGTCGTGGCTCGCCGCCTGGGTCGGGATCAGCTTCGACCGACGCTGGCCCGAGGCGCGGCGGCGCGCGCTGCTCCGCCTCGCCGGGCGGCTGTTCGCCTGCCGCGGCACCTTCAATGGCCTGCGCGGCTCGCTGCTGCTGTGGCTCGGCTGGGACCGGCTCGAAGGCCTGCTGCCCAGCCGCGCGCGCTGCGCGCCGCAATGCGCGCCGGAGACGCCGCCGCCGCCCTTGCCGCTGCTGGTGCTCGAGCATTGGAAGCTGCGGCGCTGGCTCTATCTCGGCGCCGGCCGGCTCGGCGACGCCGCCTATCTGTGGGGCTCGCGGCTGCTCGGCCGCTCCAAGCTCGGCGACACCGCCCAGGCCGGCGCCACCCGGCTCGACGCGGTCCGCGATCCGCTGCGCGATCCCTTCCACGAGAGCGCGCACAAGATGAGCCTGTTCCTGCCGGCCTGCGCGCTCGCCACCCCGGCCGCCCGCGGCGCCGCGCTGCGCCTCGTCGCGGAGAACAAGCCGGCCCATGTCCAGGCGCGGGTCGTCCCCGTCCATCCCCGCATGCGGATCGGCATCCAGTCCAGCATCGGCTTCGACGCGGTGGTCGGCTGCTGGCCGCGCGGCATCGAGCTTGGCGAGGCCGCGCTCGGCCGCGGCACCGTGCTTTCGGGGGCCGTCCCGGACGGTGTCGAAACGCCGCGGCTCGGCCGCGGCGCGCGGCTCAGAGCGCCCCGATCCACTCCTTCCTTCGCTTCAACCGGTGAGGCCATGCCATGACCGAAATCGCCCATTGCGACTGCAACGAGCCCTGCGAGGCGGAGGCCCCGACCCGCAACCACTATTTCACCGGCAAGCTGCTGGTGGAGCGCGACTTCACCGACGAGCAGCATTATTTCCGCGAGAAGCTCCGGCTCCACCACCAGCGCCTGCACGGCGTCGGCGTGGTCTGCGGCCTCGCGGTGGTCCAGCACCCCAACGAAAGCTGCCGCGACCGGCTGGTCATCCTCGAGCCGGGCAGCGCGATCGACTGCTGCGGCCACGACGTCTTCGTGATCGAGCCCGAGACGATCGACCTCACCCAATATCCCGCGGTCGAGGCCTTGGTCGACGAGGCCAAGCAGGCCGAGCTGGAGGGCGCCGATCCGCCGCCGCCGCACGTGCTGCAGCTCTGCCTCAAATATCACGAATGCCCGTCCGAGCCGGTCCCGGTGCTGTTCGACGAATGCGGTTGCGACGACACCCAGTGCGCGCCCAACCGCATCCTCGAATCGTTCGCGCTCGACGTCCGCGTCGACCCGCCCGATCCGGTCGTCCACCACGGCGCCGCCAAGCTCGAATGGACCGATTCGCTCAACTACGCCCATGCCGGCCTCGCCGCGATCGACGACGCCAACGACCGGCTCTACATCGCCACCGCCGCGGATGCCGGCACGCTGCACCAGCTCGGCCTTTCCAATCACGTCCACATCGCCTCGGCGAGCCTCGCCGGCCGCGCCACCGGCCTTGCCGTGCTCGGCGACGGCAGCGTCGCGGTCGCCACCGTCGATCCGGCCGATGCGACCGTCGATGCCGGGCTCGCCCTGTTCGCGCCCAATGGCGGCACCCTCGCCAATGCGCCCGACCGGCAGGGCGCGGTGCCGAACAGCGGCGGCGGCGGCCCGCTCCGGCTGGCGGCGCTCGCCGACGGGCGGCTGCTCGGCCTCGCCGAGACCAGCGGCATGGCCGTGGCCTGGCCGGCCGGCGTGCCCGATCCGGCGACCCCGGCCGAGAGCAATGCCGGCGCCGGCAAGCGCGCCGGGCTAGGTCTCGGCGCGGCCGACGCGGCATTCTACCTGGCCGAGGAGGGCGCGGACAAATTGTTCTCGCTCGATCCCGCCGCGGCCGGCCTCGCCGAGACGGCGATCGCGGGCGTGCCCGCGGGCGCCAAGCTCGCCGGCGGCGCGGTGGCGGTTTCGACCGGGCCGGACCGGTTGCTGCTGCTCGACGGCGATGCCAGGACCGCGCTGCTGATCGACACGAGCGGGCCGACGCTGCTCGGCACCGCCCAATTCGCGAATGCGCCGATCGGAGCCGCGGTGGCCAAGGGCGGCAATTGGGCGCTGGTCCTTACCGACGACGGCAGCACCCGCCATGTCCAGCCGCTTTCGCTCGCCGCCCTCGGCAGCGGCGCGGCGACCGATCCGGGAGAGGGGGTTGAGGTGGGGCCGGAGGCCCGCCAAGTGGTGATCTCACCCGCCGGCAACCGCGCCTATGTGCCCTATGCCGGCGATCTCGCCGACCCCGATTCGGGCGGCGTCGCGGTGCTCGAGGTCAGCGAGACCGATTGCTGCGCGCTGCTGCGCGGCGGCGATTGCCCGGCCTGCCTCGAGCCCGATTGCGTGGTGCTCGCCACGATCGAGAATTGGCGGCCCGGCTTCAAGTTCACCGACATGCCGGAGGGGACGCGCGACAAGCCCGCCGACCTCGCCGCCGGCATCGCCCGGCTCGACAACAGGAAGGGCCGGGTCTGGCTGCCGAGCACCCAGGCGATCGCCAACGCCCTCCTCTGCCTGATCGAGAAAGGCGGCGAAGGCGGCGCCCAGGGCCCGCCCGGACCGATGGGCGCGCAGGGCGCAAAGGGCGACAAGGGCGATCCCGGCGATCCCGGCCAGAAGGGCGACAAGGGCGACCCCGGCGAGAAAGGCGACAAGGGAGACAAAGGCGACCCGGGCGATCCCGGACAGGGAGGCATCAAGGGCGACAAAGGCGACAAAGGCGACAAGGGCGACAAGGGGGATAAAGGCGACCCCGGCGAGAAAGGCGACAAGGGCGACCCCGGCGAAAAGGGCGACAGCGGCCTCGACCCGGAGGTCACCCGTATCTGCCGGATCAGCTGGCCGCATCGCGGGCCGCTGACCCACACCGACCTGCGCAACAAGGGCCTGATCATCGCTTTCGAGAAGCCGGTCATGCGCGCGGACATCGACCCCATGTCGGTCGAAGTGCAGTTCGAGAATCCCGACGGCCGCGGCTTCTTCTGCCGCTGCAACTGGCCGGGCGAACCGCTGGAGGGCGTGAATATCGACCCGCCGTGCGCGGACAACCCGCCCGCACGGGCCACGGGGACGACGGCGACCGCCATACGCTGGCGCCCCAACGGCTGGCCGGAGCCGCTGCTGCAAAACAGCGGCCGGGTGCGCGTGCTGGTCCATTGCGACCTGATCGCGGACGAAAAGGGCAAGTCGGTCGATGGCAACCATATCGCGCCCTGGCTGCCCGTCGCGAAAAGCGGCGACGGCATTGCCGGCGGCCTGTTCGAAAGCTGGTTCGAGCTCATCCCCGACGGGATCGGCGGAGTGCGCCCGGGCGGCTCCGGGACACTGGCCGGCCGGATCGACGCCGGCTCGGTGAATCTGGGGGGCGCCACCGCCGCCACGCCTCGCCCGCGCGGGGCCGCCCGCAAAGCGGCGCCCGCGAAAGCCAAGGCCGCGCCCGCGAAAGCCAAGGCTGCGCCGGCAAAGGCCAAGGCCGCTCCGGCGAAGGCTAAAGCGGCACCGGCAAAAGCGAAGACGGCGCGGCCAACGGCGCGGAAGGAGAAGTGAGATGAGCGACAGCCACAGCCATGGCGAAGCGACCGCGCTGGGCGTGCGTTGGCCGTCCCAACCGGCGGCGAAGTCCGGCTACGGACCCGATCCGTCCTGCCAGCCCTGTCCCGATTGCGGCGGGCTCGAATGCCTGTGCCGGCCGCGCTTCTTCGCCGGGCAGCTGCTCACCGAGCAGGACCTCAACCGGCTCGATCATTATATGGTCGAGAAGTCCAAGCTCCATAACCGCTATCTGGTCGGCTGGGGCGTGGTCTGCGGGCTCGAGGTGCTCTGCGACCAGTGCGAGGAACGGGTGCGGGTGACGCCCGGCTACGCCCTCTCGCCGTGCGGCGAGGACATCGTCGTGTGCAAGCCCGATTATGTCGACATCTGCGCGCTGATCGAGCGCTGCCGCAGGACCGACATGGTCGATTGCCGCCCCTATGCCGGCAATGACGGCTGCGACGAGGTCGAGGAGGAGTGGGTCCTCGCCATCCGCTACATGGAGGCGCCGGCGCGGGGCATGACCGCGCTCACCGGAACCTCGAGCTGCGGCTGCGGCGCCCCTGCGGCTTCGGCCTGCAGCTGCGGCGGCAAGTCGCAATGCGGCTGCGGCGGCTGCGGCGGCAGCGGCTGCTCGTGCGCCGGCACCGACGCGGCCGAGGCGAGCAACGGGGAATCGCCGCGCCTGCGCCGCGGCGCGCCGCCGAGCTGCGAGCCGACGATCGTCTGCGAAGGCTATCGCTACGAAATCTTCCGCAAGCCCGAGGAAGAGGAGGACGATCCGAAAGGCGGCGACGACGACGATGAATGGTTCATCGGCTCGATCGCCGGCATCTTCGCCAAGCTCGACGGCGAGCTCGCCCGGCGCATCACCTGCTGCCTGCGCGAAGTGGAAAAGGCGGCGCCCAAGCCGCCGCCCAACCCGCAGGGGCAGTGGACGGCGCAGCAGAAGCAGGACTGGTATCGCTGGGCCTGCGCGACCAAGCGCCTGCTCGCCGCCTATTTCGCGCGCATCGGCGGCACCAATTGCGAAGCGGTGGCGAAGCTGGCCGCGATTGCGGTGCCGCCGCCATCGATGGACTCCGCCGCCTTCGAGCAGGCGATGGAGGAGGTCCAGGTGCAGCTGATGATCGTCACCATCGAGGCGATGCTCCACTGCGTCTGCTCCAACCTGCTGCCGGCCTGTCCCGCGCCCGAGGATCCGCGGGTGCCGCTGGCGGTGGTGACGGTGCGCCGCAAGGGCTGCGACATCATCAAGGTGTGCAACTGGACGCCGCTGCGCCGCCACGTCACCACCTTCCGCAACCTCGATTACTGGTTCGGCTGGCTGCCGCTGCGGCGGCTGATCCGCGACGCGATCGAGGCGGTCTGCTGCAGCGTGCTGGAGCTGCCCGAGCAGGTCGATCCGCAAAATCCCTCGCCCGGCGCCAGCACCGGCATCGCCGCGGGAGCCTCCCCCGATCCGGCTCCCGACGCTGTCGCCGCGAGGACCCGCGCGACAGCGGCTCCGGGCGGCGACCGTCCGCTCGACCGGCCGGTCAGCCTGCGGCTCGGCGCGCCGCGCAACCGGACCCGCATGCTGGCGCGCGCGCTGCTCGCCGGCGTCGGCGGCGAGGAGTCGCTGCGCACCTCGGACCTGTTCGATCTCACCTTCCGCCGCCCGCGTCTCGCCGCCGGCAATTCCGGCGGGCTCGCGCAGAGCGGGATCGCCCGGGCCGCCGCCGATCTCATCCGCGCGACCGGGGTGACCGAACGCGCGGCGGAGGTCATCGGCGGCGCCGTGGCGGTGCGGCCCAAGGACGAGATGGCGGAAATGCGGGCCCGGCTCGACCGCCAGGACGCCGAGATCGCCGAGCTGCGCCGCGGCGCCGCAGCCGCCGCCAAGCCGGCGCGCAAACGCTGAGGAGCACGACCATGGCCACCAGGCTCGAACGTCCCCGCTTCTTCGAAGGCCAGTATATCGGGTCGGCGGACCTCGAAGCGGTGATCGCCTATGCCCGCGACCTCGCGCGCGAGCATGCCCTCGGCGCCCACAGCTGGGGGGTCGCAACCGGGCTCGACCTGGTCGAGGTGGAAGCGGAAGGAGGCGGCGTCGACTATTTCGTGCTGCCGGGCTTCGGCTGGGACGGCTATGGCCGGCCGATCGTCCTGCTCGAGCCCAAGCAGGTCTCCCCCGGCAAGTTCGCCGGGCTGCCGAGCGGCGACCAGGCGGTGTGGCTGCGCTATGACGAAACCCCGTTCCGCGGCCTCCGCCCGGGCTTCGAGACGTGCGGCGTCGAGGAAGCCTATTCGCGCATCCGCGAGAATGTCGAGATCGAGGTCGGCTCGTTCGCGCTGAGCCAGCGCGAGGGCGGCATCGAGATCGCCGGCATCGCCACCGACGACGCCCGGCTCGCGCCGCGCCTGTTCCAGGACGCCGAGCCCGATTCGACGGACAACACCGCGCCGGTGCTGTGCGACGGGGCGGTACCCCATCAGGCCTTCCCCGCCGACAGCGAGCGCTGGCTGGTGCCGATCGGCGTGGCCACCTGGCTGGGCGGCGCGCCGGGCAGCCTGCAGGCGCGCTCCGAGACCAGCCTCAAGCTCAGCCGCACCCTGCGCCGGATGGCGGGGCTGGTCACCGAGGGCCTGTTCGCCGCCGACGGCGTCATCCGCCTGCGCGACCGCTTCGAGCAGTTCCAGGCCGGCGTCCCGCTCGACACCTTGTGCGCCGCCCACGCGATCACCGCCGACGATCTCGTCAACGCGCCCGACGCCATCGACAGCAACGCGACCACGCCGCGCCTGGTCGGCCGCGAGCTGGTCTGGGTGGAGGGCAATTTGCGGGTCACCGGCCAGGCGCGCCTGTTCGGCACCCGGCTCGAGCTGCGCGACGAATCCGGCGACGAGACGGACGGCGCGCCGCTCTACGCACGCCGCGCGGTCAGCCCGAACAACCTCCTCGACGGACAGGATTTCCAGATCGTGATCGGCGAGCAGTCCGACGGCAAGCACCGCTTCGCGGTCGGGCCCGCCGCCGCCGATTATGGCGACCTCGAGGAGCGCTTCCTGGTGAAGAGCAACGGCGTGGTCGCGGCCGGCACCGCGATTCCCGCGGACCTCAAGGGCAATAGCGGCCTGGTCGCCGCGCCCGCCGGCGTCATCCTCGGCCTCGCCGCCAATGCCGGCGTGACCAGCAAGCTCGTCTTCCAGGCGCTGCCCGCGCTGACCGAGCTCGCCCATCTGGGCTTCGACGACGCCACCAAGAAGCTGCGCGCCGGCGTCGGCACCGACCTCGCCAGCTTCACCTACTGGACCGCCGAGGGCAGCGTCGGCATCGGCACCGACGCGCCCGGCGACGTCCATGGCGACGCCGACGACCTGGTGGTGAAAAAGGACGGCGACGTCGGCCTCACCCTGCTCGGCGCGGCGGACTCGCGCGGAAGCCTCCATTTCGCCGACGCGGCCGGCGGGGTGCCGGGCGGCTTCATCCGCTACGAGCATGACAGCGACAAGCTGAAGTTCGGCACCGATCATGGGGTGCGGGTGACGATCGATTCGACCGGCGACCTCGGCATCGGCACGGACGCGCCGCTGGCGAGGATCGACATCCGCGCGACCGGCAGCGGCGAATCGCTGCGGCTGGACGCCGGCGCGATCCGCGCGCTCGACGGCGGCGCCGCGACCCGGCTCGACATGCAGAGCGGCGGCGGCGGCGTGATCTTCCATTCCGGCCTCTCGCAAAGCTCGCGCGTCGCGATCACCGGCAGCGGCCGGCTCGGCATCGGCACCGACAATCCCTCCAGCATGCTGCACATCCTGCAATCCTGGCCGGCCCTGCGGGTCGAGGCGAGCAGCGGCGAGGCGACCCTCGTCCTCGCCTCGGGCAACGACACCCAGATCGCCCACACCTCCGCCGGTGCGGCGCATCTGCGCAACAGCGGCTCGACCAGCATGACCTGGTCCCAGAACCGCGTCGGCATCAACCTCGGCGGCAGCCTGCCGACAAACCATCTGCATGTGCGCGGCAACATGTCTGAATCGGCCACCGAGATCGGAGCGCATGTCGCGCTGATCGAAAATGTCAGCGCCGGCGATTCCGCCGACGTGCTCGCCCTGCGCGTCGCCGGCACCTCCGGCACCGGTCACAACTTCATCACCTTCTTCGATGCCTCCGGCCCGGTCGGGCGGATCGAGCACAGCACCGAGCCCGCCGACGACAATCCGACCACCGGCGGCAATTTCCTGCGCCTGCTTTCGGGGGGTGCCGACTTCGCCGAATGCCTGCCGCGCCGCGACCGCGCGACCCCGATCGGCGCCGGCCGCATCGTCGGGGTGCGCGGCGGCAAGGTCTCGCTCGACACCGAGGGGGCCGACGCGCTGATGGTCACCACCGACCGGGCGGTGGTCGTCGGCAATGCGATCAGGGATACGGAAGCGAGCGAGACGGTTGCGTTCATCGGTCAGGTCCGGGTGCAGGTGGACGGGCCGGTGGCGTCGGGGGACTTCATCCTGCCCTCGGGGCGGAGCGACGGGGCCGGGCGGGCGGTGCCTCCCGACCAGCTTTCGCCCGCCGACGCCGGGCGGGTGGTCGGCCGCGCCTGGGGGGACCGCGCGGACGCGGGGCCGGGGCGGGTCTGCGTGGCGGTGGGCGTGCAGGGCTCGGGCCCGCTGCCGGCGCTCGCCGCGGCGCTCGCCAACCAGCAGCGCATGCTCGAGGCGCTGAACGAGGCCCTCGCCCGGGCCGTGCCGGCGGAAGGCGGCTGAGCCATGGCCGCTCCGGCGCTTGCAATCCGACGCTTCGCGCTGGCCGTCGAGGGTCCGCCCGCCAGGGCCGAGGCGGCCGCCCGGCTGGCCGAGCGCGCGGTGCGCGACTTCCTTCCCGGAGCGCTCGCCGAGCGTCTTCCCGATGCCGAGGGCGACAACCTGCTGATGCTCCGCCGCGTCGAGCTCGATCTGAGCCTCACCGAGGGCGACGACCCGCAGCGTTTCGCGGTCCGCCTCGCCGAGGCGATCGCCGCCGCGATCGGCTGCGCCCTGCTGCCGGCGGCGGCCGACCCGGGCGGCGGCACGGAGGGGGACGCGATCCCGCGCTTCGCCAGCCCCGCCGCGCGGACCGCAGCCTTCCTAACCTCGCTTGTCGAAGGCCGCGACCGCGGCGCCTGGTGGTTCCGCAGCTTCGAAGGCGTGCAGTTGCTGCCCTTGTCGGCGGCCGCACGCACCGTCCTGCTTCGCGATCCCGCCGCGATCCCGGCCATCTTTGCCGCCCTCGATCCCGCCATCCGCAGCCGATTCGCGGCGTCGCTCGCTCCCGCCGATGCCGGCCTGCTGCTCGACGCGCTCGCCGCGCTGCCCTCGCCGCCCGCCGGGGAAGCCGGCTGGGCCGCGCTCGCGGCCGCGCTGCACGAGTGCGCGGCGCGCGCGCCGCTGCCGCGCGCGCTCGAGGCGCTGATCGCGCTGGCGGCGAGCGCGGGGGCGCCCGCGATAGGGGGAGAGGTCGCGGCCGCCGCCCGGGCCGCCGCGCTCGTCCTCGCCGACGCGCCAGGCCGGGGCCGCAAGCGGGACCGGGCGGAGCAGCGCGGCGCGAAGGCGGCGGCGCTCCCCAAGGCACTGCGCGCGGCCCTCGAGGCGCCCGCGCGCGACCGGGCCCCGGGCTCGGCTGCCGCGCCGCTGTTCAGCCCGCTCGGCGGCTACGCGCTGCTGCTCCCCGCCTTGCTCGAGCTCGACCTCGCGGCGCTGACCGCCGGCTGGCCCGGGCCGCCCGGGGCGACGCCGGGGCCGGCCCTGCAGCTCATGATCCTCGCCGCGGCCGCCGGCGACCGGCAGCTGCTCGACGACCCGTTCTGGCGGTTGCTGCTCGGCTTGCCGCCGCGACTGTCCGTGGCGGCGCTTGCCGACTGGCTCGCCGCGCTGCCGCCGCCGCGGCGGGCCGGGCCGTTTCCGCCGGGCTCGGATCGCGCGGTGGCGCTTCCGGCAGGGCTTGGCGGCCGGACCGCCCGGCGGGCGATCGCCGGGCTGGCGCGGCGCACGCTCGGCCGCTTCGCGGCGCGGCTGCCCGGCTTCGCCTCCGCGTCCGCCACCTTCCTGAGGGCCAATCTGCTCGGCGCCGGCGCCACCTTGCGCGAGGCGGACGGCGTGCTGGCGGTCCGGCTCGAGCGGCCGCCGCTCGACGTGCTGCTGTCGGTCACCGGCGCCGCCGAGCGCGAGCTCATCCTGCCGGACGGTCGGCCGGTCCGGCTCGAGCGGCGCCAATGACGCGGTTCGCAGACGGCCTCGCCTGGCTGGAGGCGCGGGTCGCGGCCGAGACGCGGCGGCTGCGCGCGCGCTACGAGCTCTCGCTCGACGAGCTGCGCGGGCTGTTCATCTCCGATGCGATGGTCGACGCCCTGCTCGGCGACACCGCGCCGGCCGCCGCGGCCTTGCCGCCGGTGGGCGCGCCGCTGGACGGGCTGGCCGGTCATCTAGCGCTCGGGGCGGAGGCGGAAGCGGCGCTGCTGGTCCTGCTCGCGCCCGAGATCGACCCGCGCTACTGGACCTTCTACGCCTATCTGAACGACGAGGCGACGCGCCGCTGGCCGACCCCGGATCTGGTCGGCCGCCTGCTCGGCGCGCCGGGGGAGCCGCTGTTCGCCCCGGCGGCGCCGATCGTCCGGCTGGGCCTTGCGGTGCCGAGCGACCCGGCCGACCGCACCCGGCCGCTGCGGCTTCGCGGCTGGCGCGCCGCGCCGGCGCTGGTGCAGCGGGCGCTCGGCCTCGCCGGCCAGCACGCGCCCTGGCTCGAGGCCTGCGCGGCCGGTCCGGTTCCGGCGCCGCTGCCGCTGCAGCCGCCCTGGCCGGCCCTGCTGGTCTGCGGCCCGCCCGGATCGGGGCGCGCGGCGCTCGCCGCCGGCCATGCCGCCGCCGCCGGCCTCGGCGCTTTGGTCTTCGACGCCACCGCGGCGGGCGAGGACCGCGCCAGCTTGCTCGCCGAGGCCGCCGCTGCCGCCCGCCTCGACGACGCGATGCTGATCGTGGCCGGCGAGGGGGTCGAGCCGTTTCCGTGCTTCGCTGAGGATGTCGCCCTCGCCGTCACCGCGCCGGCGGCCGGCAATTGGCCGCGGATGCTGCG
Organism: uncultured Alphaproteobacteria bacterium; assembly: GCA_963826805.1. Lineage (GTDB taxonomy): Bacteria > Pseudomonadota > Alphaproteobacteria > Sphingomonadales > Sphingomonadaceae > Allosphingosinicella. Next base: position 256,971 of record CAWGYE010000005.1, on the reverse strand, counting down.
GCCGCGCCTGGTGCTTCCGCTCGGCACGGCGGCGCCGGGCGCCCCGGCGCGCGCCGATTGCTGGCGCGCGGCGCTGCGCGAGCAGGGCCTCGCCGCGCCGCGCCGCGCGGTGCAGGCCGCCGCCACCCGGTTCCGGCTGACCCCGCCCGCCATCGCCCGCGCCGCCCGCCGCGCCGCCTTGCTGCCCGAGGAGCGCCCGCTCGCGCTGCGCCTGCTCGACGGCGCGCGCGCCGAGGCCGCCGCCGATCCCGGCCCGCTCGCCCGCCGGATCCCGCCGTCCTGCGGCTGGGAGGATCTGGTGCTGCCCGACGGCGCGCTGCGCCAGCTGCGCGACTTCGCCGGGGCGATCGAGCGGCGCAGCGAGGTGTTCGAGGAATGGGGCTTCGGCGCGGTCGGGCGCGCCACCGGCTCCGGCCTCGCCGCCTTGTTCAGCGGCGGCTCGGGCACCGGCAAGACGATGAGCGCCAGCGTCGTCGCCGCCTCGTCCGGCCTCGACCTTTGGAAGATCGACCTGTCGGCGATGGTCAGCAAATATATCGGCGAGACCGAGAAGAATTTGGAGCGGCTGTTCGCCAGCGCGGAGGCCGGCGATTCGATCCTGTTCTTCGACGAGGCCGAGGCGATCTTCGGCAAGCGCAGCGAGGTCCGCGACTTGCACGACCGCTATTCGAACATCGAGATCGCCTATCTGCTGCAGCGGATCGAGCTGTTCGAGGGGATCGTGATCCTGGCGACCAATTCGAGCCGCAACCTCGATGCCGCCTTCATGCGGCGGATTCCGTTCGTGATCGACTTCCCGTTTCCCGGCCCGGCCGCGCGGGCGCGGCTGTGGCGCAAGGCGATCCCGGAGCGCGCGCCGCTTGGCGCCGGCGTCGATCTCGCCGCGCTCGGCGTCCGTTTCGAGATGACCGGCGGCGACATCCGCGCCGCGGCGCTCGAGGCCGGCTTCCTCGCCGCTGGCAATGGCGGCGTGATCGACGGCCACGCGCTCGAGACCGCGATCACCCGGCAGCTGCTGAAGCGCGGCCTGCTGGTCGGGGCGAACCCTGCCGGCGATGCCGGCCGGGGCGGCGCATGAAGGGGGTGCGCGCCGGGCGTCCGGCGGGCGGCCCCCGGCGGAGCGGCGGCTCGCCGGACCGCCGCGGAGTAGCGGGGGAAGCGGGCAACCAGGCGATGCAGCAGGCCCTGGCCGGGCGCGGCGCCGGGCTCGATCCGGCGAGCCGGTCGAGCGCGGAGGCGCAGCTCGGCCTCGGCCTCGGCCATGTCCGGGTCCATCGCGGCGCCGACGCCGAGGGCGCCGCGCGCGGCCTCAACGCCCGCGCCTTCACCGCCGGCGACAATATCGTGCTCGGCGGCGCCGCCGACCGCCGGAGCCTCGCCCACGAGCTGATCCATGTCGCCCAGGGCGCGCGCAACGGCGTGCGGAGCGCCGACGGGGGCGCCGCCGCGGAGCGCGAAGCGGCGCGGCTGGCGCCCGCTTTGGCCGCCGGCGGAGCGGTGCGTCCCGCGGCGGCGCTCGGGCCCGGCATCCACCGGGAGGACCTGACCTGCGGCCCCGAGGAAGCGGTGGAGGCCGCCGAGGAAGCGGTGGAGCCCCCGTTCGACCTTACCTCGCAGACCTGCGAATTGGACGAGCCCAGCTTCCGCGCCGAGGACGTCGACGTCGCCGCGCTCACCAACGAGATGCTGAACGCCGAAGCGCTTCGCGTCGACGACTGGCTTCGCGGCTACGGCCTCGGCGGCGATCCCGACACCCCGGAATATTGGACGCTCGCCCGCAGGCTCAGGAAGGAGCGCCAGAGACGGGTGAAGGCCGGCCATGTCTGGCTGGCGACGGTCGAGCCGGCCTCGCCGGGGCGGCTGATCGGCCTCAAGACGGAGGGGACGCGGCAGCACATCATCCTGGTCGATCTCGCCAAGGCCATGGGCCCGCCGGAGATGCCCGGCGGGCTGATGATCATGACCGAGACCCAGTTCCACGCCTCGCTGGCGGCACGCAACGCCACCATCACCGACGAGCAAGGCTATCTCGCCTGGCTCGCCGAGCAGGAGCAGGCGCAGAAGCAGAACCAGCTCGTCTCGTCCGACCCGCAGGCCGGGCTCGCCGCCCCCGAGGGCTCGGTGCTGCCGTTCGGCGCGACCGGGGAGACCACGGCCTGGGGCGACGAGAACATCGTCGGGGCCCCTGCCGACTACGGGCGGGCGACCGCGGCCCTGGCGACGCGCGGCCTCTACATGAGCCCGACCGATTATTATATCGGCCGGCAATTCTCCGCGCCGGCCCGGGCCACCACCGGCGGAAACATCCAAACCTGGATCGGCAACATGGCCGAGGAAAGCTATCGCGGCGGGCGCGGCGCCGGCTACGGCCTGTTCACCGACGTGCTCAACGCCCGTCCATGGACCGACTTCGTCGGGAGCCCGACCCAGCCGGCGCCGATCCCGCACCCGGCTAGCCAGCACGCCTATCCAAGCTTCGACTTTTCGCGCCGCCAGGGAGAGCTCGGCGCCGACCTGCTCGGCGTCCAGCGCATCCAGGTCAAGACCAGCGCCCGCAACCAAAACGGCCGCTTCGCTTATTATCGCGAGGGGCTGGCCGAGATGCTCGACGCGCGCGGCACCGCCTTCCAGCATTATCTGCGCAACCAGGAAGGGCTGTCGGGCGTCGCCAAGCCCCCGGCGGGGGGGTCGAGCCCCGCTTATGAGGCGGCCCGAACGGCGATCATCCAGGACGCCTATCTCGCGGTCAATGCCGACGACGTCCTCGCTTTCAAGGCGTCGCTGCAGGACACCCAAAGCAATTGGCGGCATGCGCTGTTCGCGGCGATCTACAATGCCGAGCTTCGCGAAGGCGCGGTCACGATCCAGACCTCGAGCGGGCCGCGGACCTTCGACAGCGTCGCCCAGATCAACGGCGCGACCGGGCTCACCCCCCAGGAAATCGCCCAGGCCAAGGCGATGGTCGGGGCGCGGGTGGCGCGGCGGGTCGTCAGCTCGGGCATCACCACCGAGCAGGTCATCCGCCTGCGCGCCGCCCGCAACGCCGCTCCCGGCACGATGAGCGTGGGCGAGGTCGGGGACTGGGCGACGCCGGCCTATATCGGCGGTCTGCGCGCCGGCCAGACCTGGCGCGGCCAGGCGCGGGTCGCGGGCGCCGCCGGCCTGCGCGCCGGCGGCAGCGGCACGGTCATCAGCCTCGTCACCACCGCGGGCGTGATGGTGTTCGACGAGGCCGATCATCCCGATTGGGCGGCCGAGCTCGGCCGCTCCGCCGGCACCGGTCTCGTCAGCAACGCCGTGACCGGGATGATCGAGCAGCCGCTGCTCGCCGCCGGCGGGCGCTACGGGTTGAGCGCCGGAGCGTCGCGCTGGATCCGCCCCGGCATGCTCAAGATGGGCGCCGGCGCGGGGGCCGGCGGCGCCGGCGCGGTCGTCGGGGAATGGCTGAGCATGGGCTATTTCGAGGACCGCCCCCATTCGGCCGAGGAGATCGTCACCCGGACCGTGCGGAGCGGGGGCATCGGCGCCGCCTCCTATGCCGTTGGCACGGGGGCCACCATCGCCACCACCAGCACGATCGCGGTCATCTTCGGCCCGGCCGCGCTCACCGCGGCGGAGGGCTCGATCCTGCCCGGCTGGGGGACGGCGGCCGGCTTCATCGTCGGCCTCGGCGCCGGCCTCTACGCTTATTACAAGCTCGAACAGAACGTCCCCGGCGGCGGCGAATCCTGGGAGGCCGACGAGGCGCAGCGCGAGCAGCAGCGCGCCGAGCATCAGGCGCGGCTCGAGGCGGCGCGGGCGCCCTATCTGCGCCAGATGGCGGCGGAGAAGAGCCTGATCGGCGCGGGCACGCCCTATGCCGCCGCCGTCGACGACGACGCGATCCCCGCCGGCTACGGCATCCGCCAGTCGGAGCAGGAGCCGGAAATGAGCCTGCAGCCATGACCCACGCCGCCGCCCTGCAGAGCGAGCGGCCGGATCCCGTCCGGGGCGGCGGCCGCGAGAGCGAGGTCGAACCCGCCCCCGCCGAGCTCGGCAACCAGGCGATGCAGAAGGCGCTGGCGGGGGGTGGCGCCGCGCTCGACGACGACACCCGGGGGGCCGCGGAGGCCCGGCTCGGCGTCGGCCTCGGCCATGTCAGGGTCCATCGCGGCGCCGCCGCGGAGAAGGCGGCGCGCGGCATCAGCGCCCGCGCCTTCCTCGCCGGCAGCAACATCGTCCTCGGCAGCGGGGCCGGCCGCACCAGCCTCGCCCACGAGCTCATCCACGTCGCCCAGCGGGCGCGCAACGGCGCCGGGAGCGGCGACGGCGGCGCCGCGGCGGAGCGCGAGGCGGCGCGGCTGGGCCCGGCATTGCTCGGCGGCGGGCCGGTCCGTCCGGCGGCGGCGCTCGGGCCCGGCATCCACCGCGAAGACCTGACCTGCGAGCCGGAAGAAGAACCGGTCGTCGAGGACGAGACTGCAACCTGCGAGCCGGACCAGCCGACCTTCCGCGCGGCGGATATCGATGTCCCCGGCATGACCAACGAAATGCTCAATACCGAGTCGCTGCGGGTCGACGACTGGCTGCGCGGCAATCCGACCGACACCGACCCCGACCTGCCGGAATATCGGGAGCTCGGCCGGATGCTGCGCCTCGAACGTCAGGCGCGTGTCCGGGCCGGCCATCTCTGGATGGCGGAGGCCGGAGCGGAAATGCCGACCGTGCTCTATCACCTGGTGGGCAGCGGCGATCGCGTCAACGTCGTGGTCGCCGACCTGACGGCCGCGTTCGGCGTGCCCGACCTTTCCCATGGCAGCCCGATCATGACGCCGGCCCAGTTCCAGCAATATCTCACCGCGCACGGGATCGAATCGGTTGCGTCGGATTCGCCGCAGGCGCTTGCGGCGATGGGCGAGAGCCCGGCCGAGGACCCCTATGGAATATGCGATCCGCTGGCGCCGGGGGGGGAATCGCCCGTCTGGGATCCGACCGCGGAGCCCGGCGAACCCTGGTCGCCCGGCATGCCGCCAATGCGCGGGCCGCTTCTCTCGACTCCGCTGCCGCCCGCCAGGGCCTATCCCTTCGGCACGGCCGCGGAAGGCCCGATCACCGCTGTCTATTATCCGGGAGCGGTCACGCTGCCGCGCGCCTATCCGGGTTACGACGCCGTGCGCGGCGGCACCTGGGATTCGACGCTGGGATTCGAAGGTCCGAGGCGAGCGCGCATCGGGGTCGTCACCCAAACCATCGAGGGCGGAGAATGGATCAGCATCAAGAGCCTCTCGGGTCTGGAGCAGGCCACCCCCGATCATATCGATTCGGTGGTCCGCGGGGCGCTCAGCAACATGGTCAACAAACGGAACACGCCTCCCCGCGACCCGCTCGCCGTCGATACCGACACCTATTGGCGGGTTGCCCCGGCCGATCCGGAGAGCGTCGTCGTCCACATCCTGGTTCCCGAGGAAGCGGTCCGTAGTCTGCCCGAGCTGCAGGCCGCGGCGGACCGGAGGGTTGCCGATCACGGATGGGGCGATTCGCTGCCCGCCGACGTCGAGGCGCGGGTGACCGCCTGGGAGGGCCGCCCGGCCGGTTCGCCGGAGGCGACGCCGGGCCCGATCCAGCCGGCAGGAACGCCGGGCGGCCGGGTCGGCATCGGGGCCGGGGCGAGCGGCATCATCGCCATCACGATCGGCGGAGTGGAGATGCTCGTCGACGCCCGCGACCATCCCGAATGGGCCGCGGAACTTGCCGCTCAGGGCGGACGCGGCGTGATCAGCGGCGGCGCCCCGCAGATCATAGAGGAAGCCGCGGTGACCAGCGGCGGCCGTCTCCTGCCCGGGGCGACCAGCACCGCGCTACGCACGCTCGGGCGCCGGGCGGGCTCGGGGCTCACCTCGGGCGTGATGGAAGTGTACGACATTGAGTATAACGAACCCTATTATCACAGCCCCGAAGAGCGGGTCGTGCGGCCGCTCCGCGCCGCGGGCATGGGCATCGCGTCGACCGAGATCGGCTTCTACGCCGGCGCGGCCACGGTCGCGCCGGCCACCGCGGGCGCGCTGTTCGTGATGACCGCCGCCGGCTACGGCGCGGCGGCAGGCTCGGTGGCTCCGGTGGTGGGCACGGCGATCGGCTTCATCGTCGGCCTTGCCGTCGGCCTTGCCGTCTACGCGCTCCTCGATGCCACCGTGCCAATGGGACGCGAAGACTGGGATCATACCGAGCCGCGGCCGGAGCGGGCGCGCCCGGTCCTCGGCCCCGCCGTCGCGCCGCTGCTGGAAGACCTGCGGGCCGAAGAAAGGATGCGCGACGCCGAGACGCGGCTGCATAGCGAGGGGACGCCGTTCGCGGGCGGCATCGACGACAGCGTCATGCCGGAGGGCTTCGGCCTCCGCGAGGACGAACGCGAGACCTGCATCCCGTGACGCTTCACCGGAAGCGGCTGGCGGGATTGGAGGCGGTCGCGCGGGACCTGTTCGAGGAGGATTGAGCGCGGCGGCTCAGGACGCGCGCTGCGCCCGCCCGGGCCGGTAATCCTCCGCCGCGACGCCGAGCCGCTTGATGATCCGGCCGAGGTTGCGCCGCTCGGTGCCGGCGTGGCGGGCGGCGGCGGCGATGTTGCCCTGGGTCTGGTCGAGCAGCCAGCCGAGATAGCGCCGCTCGAATTTCTCGACCTCGCGCGCCCGCGCCTCCTTGAGGCCGAGCCCGAGCAGGAACGGCTCCGCCGCGGCGGAACCGGGCGCGGGCGCTGGAGCCGCGGCGAGCATGCCGAGCGGCAGGCTTTGCACCTTGCCGGCCACCGCCAGGATCACCGCCCGGTGCATCGCATTTTCCAGCTCGCGGACGTTGCCCGGCCAGCTGTGCGCGGCGAGCTCGGCGCGCACGCTTTCCGACAGCGCCGGCACCGCTCGGCGGTAGCGCTCGGCATAATGGTGCAGGAAGTGATGGGCGAGCAAAGGCACGTCGTCGGGGCGCTCGCGCAGCGGCGGGATCCGGAGCGTGGCGACGTCGAGCCGGAACATGAGGTCGGTGCGGAAGCCGCCGGCGCCGATTAGCGCGGAGAGATCGGCATTGGTCGCCGCGACGATGCGCACGTCCGCCTCGAGCGGGCGCTCGGAGCCGAGCGGCCGGTATTGCCGCTCCTGCAGGAAGCGCAGCACCGCCACCTGCGCGCGCGGGGTCAGCGCGTCGATCTCATCGAGGAACAGGGTGCCGGCCTCGGCCTGGCCGACCAGCCCCTTGCGGTCGCCGCGGGCGTCGGTGAAGGCGCCGCGGATATGGCCGAACAGCTCGTCCTCGAGCAGGGTGTCGGGCAGCGCGCCGCAATTGACCGGCACGAACGGGCCGCCGCCGCGGCGGCCGAGATAGTGGATGGCGCGGGCGAACAATTCCTTGCCGGTGCCGGTCTCGCCCGAGATCAGCACCGGCGCGTCGAACTCCGCGTAGCGGCGCATCAGCCGAAGGGTGTGGACGAAGGCCGGCGACCTTCCCACGATGCCAAAATCCACGAACCGAGCAGCCATACGCGACAGCCCCCTCAATCCCCGCAGATCCCGGAATTGAACACGACGGCGGCACGCGAAGTTCGCACCCGATCAACCTTGGCCCGGGGTTGATCGTACGCCCTCGAATCACACTGGGCTCAAAGACGGTGGGATAACACAGCCCGGCCGCGATAGCACCTATTCTTGGAGCTATCTTTGCAGGCAAGTTACAGGTCGCGCATAATCCGAATATCAAAGGATAAATCGTGCAGGAGACGGGACAGACGGTCCCGCATCGGGCGCGAGCGGCCGCCTGGGCGGTACGGCTACCAGCCGGGCGGTGCCGCCGAGTTCGGCCCGCCGGCCGCGGCGGTGCCGCAGGCGGCGGGAGAGGCTGCGGACCACGCCGGGCTGCTGCTCGTCGACGAGCAGCAGCAGCGCCAGCGCCGCCTCCTGCAGCGAGCCGTTGAAATAGTCGAGGCTCAGCCGGCGCAGCGCCCCCTCGCGGGCGACCTGGTCGGGAATTGCCGCCGCGTAGAGGAACTTCTTGCCCACCTTGCGCCGGACGACGACGCCCTTGGCCTCGAGCCGCCGCAGCATCGTCCTTATCGCCGAATCGGTGAGCGGAGCGGCCACCGCCCGGCCAGCCTCGCGCGCGGAAAGCTCGCCGCGCGTGTAGATGATCGTCGCCAGCTCGCGCTCCCGCGCCGGCAGCCAGAGCAGGGTGGTCGAGCAGAGCGGCGGCACCGGATAGAGGCGCGGGCGCCCGCGCTTCGGCCGGTTGAGGTCGGGCGCGAGATCGTTGGCCGCCCGCGCGGGTGGGGATGCGCGGGCGACCGAAGGCAGAGGCGGCGTCGGCATCGGCGCCTACCGGAAGTTCACGTTGACGCCGACGAAGAAGTAGCGGCCGATCGAGTCGAACGGTTCGCCGCCGCCCGTGCCGAGCGTGCCGAGCGGCGGCAGCCGGTCGGTGATGTTGTCGACGCCGCCGTAGAAGCTGAACCGCTCGTTCACCTCATAGCCGAGGCGCACGTTGTGGTAGAAGATGTCGGGATAATAGACCTGGTTGGCCGCATAGCGGTCGGCGTTGGTCGGCGGATTGCCGTTGAACGCGTGCTGCTCCTCGTAGAAGCCGACCGTCTGCCGCCCGATATAGCGCAGGTTGTAGGTGACATTGAGCGCGCCGAAATCGTAATTGAGGTTGAGGTTCGCGGCGAACACCGGGTCGCCGAGCTCGGAGAGCTGGCGGTTCGGCACGGTGGGATCGGCCGGATTGATGAAGTTGTTGAGCTTCAGCACGTAGGTGCCGATCGCGCGCGCGTTCAGCCGGTGGCCGTTGCCGAAAGTGTGCCGATAGGCGAGCTCGACGTCGACGCCCTCGGTGATCTGGCGGGCGAAATTGACGCCGCCGGCGAGCACCGCCGGGTCGTTGAACAGGCCGGTGGCCGGATCGCGGCTGACGGTGGTGCAGAACTGGTTGTTGATCCCGCCCGGATCGTCGAAACAGTTGTTGATGATCACCTGCGCGGTGAGCACCGCGATCAGGTTGCGCACGTTGATGTGATAATAATCGACGGTGAGCGAGAAGCCGGGCAGGAAGCGGGGCTCGATCACCGCCCCGATCGTGTAGCTTTTGCTGCGCTCCTCCTCCAGATTGGGATTGCCGCCCTGGGCGACGCTCAGCGTCACCGAGCGCGCAACGCAGTTGATGTACGGGCCGCCGGCCGGGGCGGGGAAGCCGGTGGCGGCGCACACCGCCTCCAGCGCCGCGTTCGAGGTCGGCGGCACGCCGAAGGCGAGGCAGTTCGCCGCGCGGTTCGGATTGTTGCCGACGAAGTTGACGTCGCACGGATCCTGGATCGCGGCGAAGTTCTGCACGACCGGGAAGAACAGGTCGGACTGGGTCGGCGCCCGCACCGAGGTCGAGTAATTGCCGCGGAAGCGGATGTCGCGGACCGGCGCCCAGGTGCCGCCCAGATTGTAGGCGAAGGCCGAATTGGTATTGCCGAGATTATAGTCCGAGTAGCGCCCTGCCGCCTCGAAGGTCAGCTCCTGCGCGAACGGGAGGTCGCGCAGCAGCGGGAAGCGGATCTCGCCGAACACCTCCTTGATCTCCAGCGCGGGCGGATGGAAGGGCTGGATGGCGTTAAGGAAGGTGCCGCCGCTCGCAGTCAGCGCGTCGAACTCGGAATCGGCGGTTTCGCGGCGATATTCGAGGCCGAGCGCGAAACCGATCGGGCCGCCGGGCAGCTCGAACAGCTGCGAGAGGTCGCCCGAGACGAAGGCGGTCGCCTGCAATTCGCTCGCCCGCTCGCGGCGGCGCCCGGTGGTGTTGACGAAGTCGAGCGCGGCCTGGCTGGGCGCTCCGAAGCCGAACACGTTGATCGGCACGCAGTCCGGCCGGTCGTTGTTCGGATTGGCGTCGGCGTTGACGCCGCAGACGATCTGGCCGGCGGCGTTGCGCCGTGCGTCGATGGCGAGGTTGAAGCCGTCCGGATTGCCGTTGATGTCGAACAGCAGCAGGTTGTTGAGCGACCGCAGGCGGGTGCGCAGCCGGCCGTAGTTCAGCGCGACCTCATAATGCCAGTCGTCGAAGAAATCGCCCTCGATGCCGAGGACGACCCGCCACGTGTCGCGGTCGTGCAATTCGCCGCGGCCGCCGAAATCGACGTTGAAGCGGCTCATCGTGAAGGTGCCCGCGGCGACATTGGCGCAGATGCCGAACGACTGCAGCGTCGCCAGCGCCTGGGCGGTCAGGAAGGGGTTGTTGCAGCGCAAATTGCCCGGCGTGCCGAGGAAGGCCGGCAGGGACCCCTGCCAGAAGCTCGGCTGACCCTCCTGGATGGCATCGATATGGACATATTTGGCCTCGAGGAAGGGCTGGAAGCCGCGGCTGATCTCGAAGCGGGCCAGCAGGTTCGCCGAGTAGCGCTGCAGGCCCGCGGCGAGCTGGCCGGTGTCGCGCAGGGTCGCGCCGAAGCCGTTGGGCGCCTGCACATTGCCCGAGCCGAACGGGCCGAAATTGAACACCGGCACGTCGATGAACAGGTTGCCGCTGGAATCGAAGCGCAGCGCGTTGCCGTTGGCGAAGGTGCCGATCGTGCCGCCGTTGGAAATGGAGTTGCTGCGAATGCCGCAGAAGAAGAGATTGTCCGGAATGTCGTCGCTGGCGCTCGGGCCGGTCTCCCCGCCGGCCGCGCCCTGCGGCTCGGCGACGTTGAACTGGCAGCGGCCGTCATAGGCACCGGTAAGGTCCGGACGGTCGGTGAAGTAGAGCGGGTTCGCCTTGGTATATTCGAGCGCCACGGCGATGTTGCCGCGGTCCTCGGCGAAGTTCATGCCCCAGGTGAGGCCGGCGAAATACTGGCCGCGGTCGCCCTGGTCGGAGATGCCCGCCTGGCCGCGGAAGCGCAGCCCGTCGAAGTCGCGGCGCAGGATGAAGTTGACGACGCCGGCGACGGCGTCCGAGCCGTAGATCGCCGAATTGCCGCCGGTGACGATGTCGACCCGCTCGACCAGGGTCAGCGGGATGGTGTTGACGTCGACCAGATAGTCGCCGGGCTGCGCCGTCACATGGCGGCGGTTGTTGACGAGGACGAGCGTGCGGGCGACGCCGAGCCCGCGCAGGTCGAGGATATTGAGGCCGGCGGTGCCGATGAACCGGGTCGAGTTGGACTGGCTGAACGAGGAGCGCAGCGACGGCAGGTCGTTGAGGTTGTCGCCCAAGGAGACGTCGCCGGTGTCGGTGAGCTCCTGGATGCCCACCGAGGTGATCGGGACCGTCGATTCGAGGTTGGGGCGCCGGATGCGCGTGCCGGTGACCAGAATGCCGCCGCTCTCGGCCGGCTGCTGCGCGTCGACGCCGACCTCGCCGCCCCGGCATGCGTCGCGCTCGGCCTGGGTCGGCAGATTGGCGCATTGATCGGCGGCGTCGGCCGGGCTGTCCTGCGCGGCGGCGGGCGCGGCGAGGCCGGCAACGGCAAGGGCCAGAGCCGATGCGTGACCCAGGACGCGGGATTTGGTGATGCGCATTATGGACCCCCTGATCGAACGTTGCCGGGGTCCGGGGCGGCCGTGATTTGCGTCGTTTAGGGACCGCCTTTGACACCCCATAGAGCAAATCATAAGGGTGGAGGGCAGCGGGGACGAACGGCCAAGTCATGAACGGCGCCCTATCAACAACAAGCGACAAATTGTCCCACGAACGACCCGAAATCGCGGCCGAACGACCCGTTCAGACGGCCTCGCGCGAATCGGATGCCGGGATCGACGATGTTCCAAAGCGCGGCGCGCGGCTGCTGCGCCGCACGGCGGTGTTCGTCATCCTGCTCTTCTTCGCCACCCAGTTCAGCATGATGACGCTGTCGCGTTTCATGCGCGTGCCCGACGAGAGCTGGGAGGTCGTGCTGCCGCGGCTGATCGTCACGATCTGCGGCGCGCTGTTCGGGCTGTTCATCCTGAAGGTGCAGCGCGGCGTCGGCCGGGCGAGCCTGTTCCGCCGCATCCTGATCGCCGCCGGCCTCGCCGTCGCCGGCTCCTACGTCCACGCCGCCGCCAACCTCCTCGTCTTCACGCTCTTCTTCCCGCCCGAGAGCGGCATCGGCGAGCTGTTCGTCTCCTACCTGTTCTCCGGTCTCGATTGGCTGTGGTTCTATTCGGCGCTGTCGATCATGGTGCTGGCGCTCACCTATGCCTCCGACCTCGCCGAGAGCGACGATCGGATCGCGGCGCTGCAGGCGCAGGCCAATGCCGCCCAGCTGAAGGCGCTCCGCTATCAGCTGAACCCGCATTTCCTGTTCAACACGCTGAATTCGATCGCGGCCCTGATCGGGCGGAGCAAGGGCACCGACGCCGAGGCGATGGTGGTCAGCCTCTCCGACTTCCTGCGCTCGACCCTGTCGATGGATCCCGGCAAGCAAATCCCGCTCGGCGACGAAGTGCGGCTGCAGTCGCTCTATCTGGAGATCGAGAAAGCCCGCTTTCCCGCCCGGCTCAACGTCACCATCGACATCCCCCAGGACATAAGCGACGCGCTCGTGCCCAACCTCATCACCCAGCCGCTGATCGAGAATGCGATCAAATATGGCGTCGCCCGCAGCACCGAGCCGATCCACCTCGAGGTGATCGCGCGGGCGGAGCGGGGCCGGCTGTCGCTGGAGGTCCGCAACGACGGCGGCAACGCGCCCGATCCGGCGCCCGGCGGAACCAGGCTGGGGCTGCGCAACGTTGCCGACCGGCTGCAGCTGCATTTCGGCGACGAGGCCAGCTTCACCGCCGGCAGGCTCGCCGAAGGCGGCTATTCGGCGCTGATCCAGATGCCGCTCAGGCGGGCGTGATGGAGCCGATCCGGGCCCTGATCTGCGACGACGAGCCGCTCGCGCTCGACCGGCTCGGCGACCTCCTGTCCCGCTGCCCGGAGGTCGAGGTGCTGGGCTCTCTGCTCGCCGCGGGCGACCTCGTCGAGGCGCTCCGGAGGGGAGACGCCAATGTCGTCTTCCTCGATATCGAAATGCCGCGAATGGACGGGTTCGACGTTGTCGAGGCCTTGTCCCGCATGGCGTGGAACGGCGGGAACGAGCCGCCGCTGATCGTCTTCGTGACCGCCCACCCCGAGCTTGCCGCCAACGCCTTCGATTCGGGCGCGCTGGACTTCATCAGCAAGCCGGTGCGCCTCAGCCGGCTCGAGCAGGCGCTGGAGCGCGCCCGGCGGGCGATCGAGCGGCGCGAGGCCGGCCGGCGGCTCGCCGAGCTTTCGGCGCAGCTGGAGGAATTGAAGCGGCTGTGCGCCGACGCGGAGGCCGACCAGCATATCTGGGTGCGCAAGGGGGCCGAGACGATCCGGCTCGACGTGCCGACCATCGACTGGATCGAGGCGGAAGGCGAATATGTCCGGATTCACGCGGGAGCCTCCTCCTTCCTCGAGCGCGGCTCGCTGACCGACGCCACCGTCCGCCTCGCCCCGTTCGGCTTCGTCAGGATTCACCGCTCGGCGGTGATCAATCCGGACCAGGTGGTCGCGGTCGAGAAATCGGGCTGGGGCGGGCTGGTCCTGCGGCTCGGCTCCGGCGCGCGCGTGCCCGTGGGCCGGAAATATCGCGAGGTGGCGCGGTCGCTGACCTCGAGCGGCCTCACCGAGGGCGCGCGCTAGACGGACAAGCCGAGCCCGTCCCAGAGCAGCTTGGCGCCGGCGATCACCATCAGCGCGTAGACGATCGTGTAGAACCGCTCCATCGCGATCCGGCGCACCAGGGTGACGCCGGCGAGGCTGCCGAGCAAGGCGAAGGGGAGGAGCACCAGCGTGGTCAGCGCGTTCGGCCAGGTGAACTGGCCGAGCGCGACATAGGCCGGGACCTTGACCCAGTTCAGCACCGCGAAGAAGATCGCGGTGGTGCCGACGAGCACGTCGCGGGAAAGCCGGCGCGGCATCACCCACATCTGGAAAGGCGGCCCGCCGGCATGGGCGATCTGGCTGGTGAAGCCGGTGGCGATGCCGAACAGGGCGCCGACCCAGGCGGGCGAGCTGGAGGAGGCGGCGATGCGGCCGCCGCGCTCGGCCCGGAGGCGGTAGGCGCCGAACAGCACCGAGATCGCGCCGACCGCGACCATCACCGCGTTCGAGGAGACCGAGGCGGCGAACCACCAGCCGAGCACAACGCCCAGGATCGCGCCCGGCAGCATGATGGCGAGGATCCGCCCGTCCCAGGTCTTGCGGAAGGCGGCGACCCCGACCAGGTCCTGCGCGATCAGGATCGGGAGCAGGATCGCCGCGGCCCGGACCGGGTCGATGGCGAGCGCGAGCAGCGGCATGCCGAGCGCGCCCATCCCCGAAAAACCGCCCTTGGCCAGCCCGACGAGCATCACCGCGGGGATGGCGAGGAGGTAGAAGGAAAGGTGCTCGGGCATGAGTCCCTTCTCGTCATCCCGGCGAAAGCCGGGATCTCACTTCTTATCCGGCAGTGCCAAAGGCAATGGGATTCCGGCTTTCGCCGGAATGACGGATCAGGGCTCAGTCGACCCGCGCCCGCTCCAGCCGCGGGGTCAGCAGGTGGACGATCGCGAGCGCCACGAAATAGGCGCTGCCGGCGACGATGAAGATCGGCGTGTAGCTGCCGATCCGCTCGAGCACCTGGCCGGTATAGAGGCTGAAGATCATGCCGCCGACCGCGCCCACGGTGCCGCCGATGCCGATCACGCTGCCCACCGCGCTCCTCGGGAACAGGTCGGAGGGCAAGGTGTAGAGATTGGCCGAGAAGGCCTGGTGCGCCGCGGTGGCGATCCCGATCACCAGCACCGCGACCCAGAGGTCGTCATAATATTGCGCGAAGAAGATCGGCGTCACCGCGACGGCGCAGGCGAGCATGGTCATCTTGCGCGCGAAATTGACCGTTCGGCCGGCCTTGATCATCCGCGACGACGCCCAGCCGCCCGCCACCGAGCCGATGTCGGAGATGAGGTAGATGGCGACCAGAGGCGGGCCGAACTGAAGGATGTTGAGCTCGTAGCGGGTGGCGAGAAAGCCGGGCAGCCAGAACAGGAAGAACCACCAGATCGGATCGATGCAGAACTTGCCGAGCGCATAGGCCCAGGTCTCGCGCATCGTCGCGACGCGCCGCCAGGGCAGGGGGGTGACCGGGTCGACCGGATCCTGCTGGATGTAGGCGAGCTCGGCCGGCGTGACCCGTTTATGCTCGTGCGGCCGGCGGTACATGGCGAGCCAGAAGAACAGCCAGACGAAGGTGGCGATGCCGGTGATCACGAAGGCGGCGCGCCAGCCATAAGCGACGGTGAGCAGGGGCACGACGAGCGGCGTGACGATCGCGCCGATATTGGCGCCGGCGTTGAACAGGCCGATCGCGAAGGCGCGCTCCTTGGCCGGGAACCATTCGGTCACCGCCTTGATCCCGGCCGGGAAGTTGCCCGCCTCGCCGATGCCGAGGCCGAAGCGCACCATCGCGAACTGGGTGACCGAATGGACGCCGCCGTGCGCGATGTGGGCGATGGTCCAGATCACGAAGGCGATCGCATAGCCCATGCGCGCGCCGATCAAATCGACGATCCGGCCGAAGCCGATATAGCCGATCGCATAAGCGGTCTGGAACCAGAAGACGATGTTGGCGAAATCGACCTCGCTCCAGCCGAGGTCTTCCGAAAGCGTGGGCTTCAGCACGCCCAGCATCTGCCGGTCGATATAGTTGATGACGGTGGCGGCGAAGAGCAGGGCGACGATGATCCAGCGGTAATGGCCCACCCGCGCCGCCGCGCGCCCGACCGTCGCTTCCGCCGCCTCGCTCATCCTCGCCTCCCTATTCCGGCCGCGCCGCCACCAGGGTGCAGGCCAGTGCGAGGCCGTCGCCGAACCGCGCCTCCACGGTCTGGCCCGGCCCGGCCGGATGCACGCCCGTTACCGCGCCGCTGGAGATCCACTGGCCGGGCGAAAGCGCGATCCCGCGCCGGGCCATCAGCTCGAACAGGAAGCGCGCGGCGCCGATCGCCCCGTCGGGAAAGGCGGCCGCACGCCCGGTGCCGACCACGGCATCGTCGATCGAGGCGGTCACTTCCCAATCCTCGAAGCCGCTCGCGCGCCAGTCGACGATCTCCGGTCCGATCACCAGCCCGTTATTGTTGCCGAAATCGGAGATCACCGCGATCGGGCCGAGCTCGTTGATCCGGCCGAGCGGCGAGCTGGCGATCTCGATCCCGGCATGGACGGCGTCGATCAGCTCGGCGGCCTCGTCGAGGTCGTAATCGCTCTTCTCCGCTCGGCGGAGTCGCCCCGATCCGAAGCAGGAACTCGGCCTCGCCGGCGGCGAACCCCTCGGCGAAGACCGGCATCTCGACCGGCGCGCCGGCGGGGGAGGCGGCGACCTCCGCGAAGATCGGGCCGGCCAGCCGGTCGGTGCCGAATCGCTCGATCAGGGGCGGCGGCACCCGGCCGACCTTCCAGCCGATCACCGGCCGGCCCCAGCGGGCGATCGCCTCGTCCTGGATCGCATAGGCGTCGTCGAGCGTGGTCGGGAAATCGCCCGGATAATCGTCGAGCCCGGCCGCGGCGCGGCGCGCGGCGAGGAATCGGCCGGCGATGCGGCTGCGGTCTTCGACGAGGGACAAAAGGCTCTCCCGCTTTTTCGCCCGTGCTAACGGAAACCGGTGTCATAAGCAACCGGGCGTGGAGTCGCCCAGGCGGGATCAGGCTCGGCGGAGGGCGGCCGCGGCCTGGGCGCGGCGCCGAATCGCGTCGAAATCAAGCGCTTCGCCGGCCGGCGCGAGCCAGCTTCCGCCGACGCAGGCGACCGAGGGAAGGTCGAGCCAGGCCTGGGCCTTGTCCGAAGCGATGCCGCCGGTCGGGCAGAAGCGCATCTCGCCGAACGCGGCGCTCAGCGCCTTCAGCATCGCCACTCCGCCCGCCGCCTCGGCGGGGAAGAATTTGAGCCGCGAATAGCCGAGGTCGCGGGCCGTCATGATCTCCGCGGCGGTGGCGACGCCGGGAAGGTGGGGCATGCCGGTGTCGTCGGCCGCCTCGGCGAGCGCGCCGGTGAGGCCGGGGCTGACCACGAACTCCGCCCCGGCGCTGCGCGCCGCATGGAATTGCTCCGGATCGAGCACCGTGCCGGCGCCGACGATCGCCCCCGGCACGGCCTGCATCGCGGTGATGGCGGCGAGCGCCGCCGGCGTGCGCAGCGTGACCTCGAGCACCGGCAGGCCGCCCTCGACCAGCGCTCGGGCGAGCGGCAGCGCGTCCTCGACGCGGTCGATCACCAGCACCGGAATCACCGGCGCCGCGCCGAGGATGCGGTCGATGTCGAGGCCCCAGCTCATGGAAACCGGTGTCTAAAGTCCGCTGGCGGGCCGGGCAAGGGCGCGCTAATCGGGGGCGATGGGCACGAGCGACGACAATGGCGGCCGCGCCGCCAAGCCGACGATCAACGACGTCGCCCGCCTTGCCGGCGTCTCCAAGAAGACGGTGAGCCGGGTGATCAACCGCTCGCCCCTGCTCAACGCGGAGACGCGGCTCAAGGTCGAGAAGGTGATCGGCGAGCTCGGCTACGTGCCCAATCCGCAGGCGCGCGCGCTGGCGCTCCGGCGCAATTTCCTGATCGGCCTGATCCACGACAATCCCAACGCCCAGATGGTGCTCAACATGCAGCAGGGCATATTGGAGGCGCTACAGGGCACCGAGTTCGAGATGGTGGTGCGGCCGGTCGACCGGACCAGCTCGGCGATGCTCGACGACGTGCGCACGTTCCTCGAGCGGCAGCGCCTGTTCGGAGTCGTGCTGCTGCCGCCGATCAGCGAGAACGACGCCCTCGCCGGCCTTTGCGACGAGGTAGGCTGCCGCTACGTGCGGATGGGCTCGGCGCAGCTCGACGACGCCCAGCACATGGTCGCCTCCAACGATCGCGAGGCGGTCAGGGAAGCGACCGAATATCTGATCCAGCAGGGCCACACGCTGATCGCGCTGGTCGAGGGGCCGGACGGCTTCCGCTCGGCGCGCGAGCGGCGCCTCGGCTTCGAGGACGCGCTCGGCGCGGCCGGGCTCAGCCTGGCGCGGAGCCTGATCGCGCGTGGCAATTACACCTTCGAGACCGGCGTCACCGCCGCCAACCGCCTGTTCGATCTGTCGCCCCGGCCGACCGCGATCTTCGCCTCGAACGACGAGATGGCGGCGGGCGTGGTGTTCGCGGCGCGCGAGCGCGGCATCGCGGTGCCCGAGGAATTGTCGGTGATCGGCTTCGACGACACTCCGATCGCCGCCCATATCTGGCCGCCGCTCACCACTGTGCGCTGGCCGATCGTGTCGATGGCCCGGGCCGCCGCGCGCAAGCTGGTCGGCGACATCGTCGGCGGCGCCGCCGCGGCCGAGCAGCCCGCCGAGCTGCCCTCCACCCTGGTCAAGCGCGCGAGCGTGGCGCCGCCGCCCTAATCCTCCCCTCGATTTCGAGGGGAGGGGGACCGCACGCAGTGCGGTGGAGGGGCGTTCTAAGCCCAAGAGGCCCCTCCACCATGCTTCGCATGGTCCCCCTCCCCTGCAAATGCAGGGGAGGATTGCGATGGCCCCTGACACCGGTTACCTGTGCGCGTGAGGGAGAGTCGGATGTTCGAGCGAACTTATTACGCCACCCATCCGGACATGATGGAGTGCGTCTCCAACGAGGAATTGCGCGACCGCTATCTGGTGCGGGGCCTATTCCGCGAGGGCGAATGCGTCTTGAACTACACCCATGCCGACCGCTTCGTGATCGGCGGCGTCGTGGTCCGCGCGGCGCCGGTGGCGCTGCCCGACCAGGCCGAGCCGCCCTCGGCCGCCGGCCATCCCTTCCTCGAACGGCGCGAGCTCGCCATCGTCAATGTCGGCACCGCCGAGGGGACGGTGACGGTCGACGGCGAGGCCTTCCCGCTCGCCAACAAGGACTGCCTCTACGTCACCATGGGGGCGCAGGAAGTGACCTTCTCCGGCGCCGGCGCGCGCTTCTACCTCGCCTCGTGCCCGGCGCATAAGGCGTTCGCCACCCGCAAGCTCTCGATCGCCGAGGCCAATGCGCTGGAGCGCGGCAGCCTCGAGGAATCGAACCAGCGCACCATCTACCAGCTGGTCATTCCCGGCGTCTGCGACAGCGCCCAGCTGGTGATGGGGCTGACCGTGCTGAAGCCCGGATCGGTGTGGAACACGATGCCGCCGCACATCCACGAGCGGCGCTCGGAAATCTATTTCTACTTCGAGCTGCCGCAGGAGAACGACCGCGTCTTCCATTATATGGGGGAGGGCGAGGCGATGCGGCATATCGTGGTCGCCAACGAGGAGGCGGTGATCTCGCCGGTCTGGTCGATCCATATGGGTGCGGGGACGCGGGCCTATGCCTTCATCTGGGCGATGGCGGGGGAGAATCAGGACTATACCGACATGAATGTGCTCGACATCTGCCAGCTGGCGTGATGCTTCGGCATCACGTCATCCCGGACTTGATCCGGGATCCATCTTCTTGCGCTATGAAAGAAAGGTGGATTCCGGCTTTCGCCGGAATGACGAAGGAGAACGAATGACCAATCCGTTCGATCTCACCGGCAAGGCCGCGCTGGTCACCGGCGCCAACAAGGGGATCGGCCAGGCGATCGCGCTGGCGCTCGCCGCGGCGGGGGCGGACGTGGCGCTGGCCGGGCGGACGCTGGCGGTGGAGACCGAGGAGAAGGCGCGTGCGGCGGGCCGCAAGGCCGTGCTGATCGAGGCCGACGTCGCGGCGCCCGGCGCCGCCCACGGCATGGTCGAGGCGACCCTCGACACGCTCGGCAGGCTCGACATCCTGATCAACAATGCCGGGATCATCCGCCGGGCCGACGCCGTCGATTTCCCGGAGGAAGATTGGGACGCGGTGCTCGACACCAATTTGAAGGCGCTGTTCCAGCTCTGCCAGGAAGCCGGGCGGCACATGCTCGCCCAGGGCCAGGGCAAGATCGTCAACATCGCCTCGATGCTGAGCTTCCAGGGCGGCATCCGGGTCCCGGCTTACACCGCCTCGAAGAGCGCGGTGGCCGGGCTGACCAAAGCGCTGGCCAACGAATGGGCTCACCGGGGCGTCAACGTCAACGCGATCGCGCCGGGCTATGTCGCCACCGACAACACCGCCGCGCTGCAGGCGGACGAGACCCGCAACCGCCAGATCGTGGAGCGGATCCCGGCCGGCCGCTGGGGCGAGCCGGGGGATGTCGGCGGCGCGGCGGTGTTCCTGTCGTCGGCGGCGTCGGACTATGTCCACGGCCATATCCTCGCCGTCGACGGCGGCTGGCTGGCGCGCTGATGGGCCGCGTGGTCTGCTTCGGCGAGCTGCTGCTCCGGCTGGCCGCGCCGGGGCGGGAGATGCTGCTGCAGAGCGGGCGGCTCGACGTCCATGTCGGCGGTGCCGAGGCCAATGTCGCGGTCGGCCTCGCCCGGCTCGGGCACGAGGCGGCGATGGTGAGCCGGGTCCCCGACAATGCGCTGGGCGACGCCGCGGCGGGTCACTTGCGGCGCTACGGCGTCGACGCCTCGGCAGTCTCGACCGGGCCGGGCCGGATGGGCCTCTATTTCCTCTCGCCCGGCGCGGGCGTGCGTCCCTCCGACATCGTCTACGATCGGGAGGGCAGCGCCTTTGCGCTGGCGGGGCCGGGAGATTTCGATTGGGACGCGCTGCTGGAGGGCGCCGACATGCTCCATCTGTCGGGCGTGACGCCGGCGCTCGGCCGCGCTTCGGCCGACGCGGCGCTGGTGGCAGCCGAAGCGGCGCGGACCAGGGGGATCCAGGTCTCGTTCGACGGCAATTACCGCGCGCAGCTCTGGGCGCGCCGGGACGGGGATCCGAAGGCAATCCTCACCCGGCTGGTCGAAGGCGCCGACCTGCTCTTCGGCAATCATCGCGACATCTCGCTCCTCCTCGCGCGCCAGTTCGGCGGCGACGGGGAGGGGCGGCGGCTCGAGGCGGCGCAGGCGGCCTTTGCCGCCTTTCCGCGGCTGAAGCTGATCGCCTCGACGGCGCGCCACATCGTCGATGCCGACACCCATCGCATCGCCGCGCGCATCGATTCGCACGACGGCGCCGCGCAGACCGGCGAAGTGACGGTCGCCGGGATCGTCGACCGGATCGGCGCGGGCGATGCCTTCGCGGCGGGCGTGCTGCACGGCCTGCGCTCCGGCCTCGATCTTGACGGCGTCGTCCATGGCGGGCTTGCACTGGCGTGCCTCAAACATTCGCTGCCCGGGGATGCCGGCCTGTTCTCACAGCGCGACATCGACGCCTTTCTCGCCGGCGAAAGGGATGTGCGGCGCTGACCTCGGCGCCCGTCCCGGATGCGGACCCGTAACGGTCTTGACAGACGCAGGCGTTCGGCTCAAAACTCTTATGACACCGGTTACTTCTATCGGGCGACCGGAAAAGGCGACTGCGGAAAACGCGGCGCACGGGAGAGGGAAAGGGGACGGCCGTACCGGCCTTTCGAGCCTCCACCCGCACGCGCACGGCTTGCGCAGGCTTTTTTTGGGCCGGCATAGACACCGGTGTCAAAAGGAGGGGAAGAGCGCCGCGCGCGCTCAGCTAAAGGGACCGGACATGAAACTGGAGACCACGCCGCGCACCAGCCGCTTTGCCCGCCTGCTCGCCGCCGGCTCGCTGCTCGCTGCCGCGTCCGCGGCCGCCGCGCAGCCGACCCCGCCGCCCGCCGACCAGATCAACCCGCCCGCCACCGAAGGCCAAAGCGATGACGAGCCGGCGATCGTCGTCACCGGCTTCCGCCAGTCGCTGACCGCGGCGCTCGGCGCCAAGCGCAACGAGACCGGCATCACCGATGTGATCGTCGCCGAGGACATCGCCGACTTTCCCGACCAGAATCTCGCCGAATCGCTGCAGCGCATCCCGGGCGTCGCCATCGACCGCGACGCCGGCGAGGGCCGGCAGATCACCGTGCGCGGCCTCGGCGGCGATTTCACCCGCGTCCGCCTCAACCAGCTCGAGGCGCTGGCCACCACCGGCGGCACCGACAGCTCGGGCGGCGCTAATCGCAGCCGCGCCTTCGACTTCAACGTCTTCGCCTCCGAGCTGTTCAACCGGATCACGGTGCGCAAGGCCGCCTCGGCGGAAGTGGACGAGGGCTCGCTCGGCGCGACCGTCGACCTGCAGACCGCGCGGCCGTTCGACTATGACGGCTTCGTCATGTCGGCGAGCGGCCAATTGGGCTATAACGACCTCGCCCGCGACTGGGACCCGCGCGGCGCCTTCCTCGTCTCCGGCACCTTCCTCGACGGCCGCCTCGGCGTGCTGGTCTCGGCCGCCTACAGCCGCCGCGGCCTGTTCGAGGAGGGCTTCAGCTCGGTCCGCTGGGATGCCGGCAACAGCGTCGGCGGCTTCTGCTCGCCGGTCGGCCACGTGCCGCTCAACCCGACAGGCGGCGGCGCCAATTGCGGCGCCAACACCAACATCCCGGGCATCCCGCCGGTGCCGCGCCTGCCCAACACGCCGGGCAACCAGGCCGAATATGACGAGGCCAGCCTTGCGACCAACGTCCATCCGCGGCTGCCGCGCTATGGCCGGCTGACCCACGAGCAGGAACGGCTCGGCGTCACCTTCGCGCTGCAGGCCGAGCCCTGGGAGGGCGGCCGCTTCACCGTCGACGTGCTGCATGCGCGGCTGCAGGCCACCCGCCAGGAGGATTTCCTCGAGGCGATCTCGTTCAGCCGCACCGCCGCCCAGGGCGGCAAGCCCCAGACCAGCGTCGTCAACGCCGAATATGATGCCAACGGCAATCTGCTGTTCGGCACCTTCAACGGCGTCGACATCCGCTCCGAATCGCGCTTCGACGAGCTCGACACCGCATTCTGGCAATATCAGATCCAGTGGGACCAGGAGATCACCGACCGGCTGCGTTTCTCCTGGCTCGCCGGCCGCTCCACCAGCGAGTTCCGCAACCCGTTCCAGACCACCACCACGCTCGATGCGCCCAACGTCAACGGCTATACGATCGATTTCCGCGACAGCCGCGGCCAGCCGACCATCACCTATCCGTTCGATCCGACCTCGACGGCGGGTCCGCTGACCATCATCGGCACGCCGCCCGGCGTCACGCCCTCCAACATCACCCCGTCCGAGATCCGCATCCGGCCGCAGGGCGCCGACAACCGCTTCACCACCTTCCGCGGCGACGTCGCCTGGGATTTCGTGCCCGACCAGTTCACCGCCAAGGCCGGCTTCTTCTACCGCGAATATGACTTCGAGACCTTCGAGTTCCGCCGCGTCAACCAGCTCGACACGATGCTGGCGCTCCCGGCCGGCACCCCGCTCTCGGCGGTCACCACCCAGCTGACCGGCTTCGGCCGCGGCCTCGGCCTCGGCGGCAGCGGCACCCCGCTCAGCTGGCTGATCCCGGACCTCAACGCGATCGCCGCGCTCTACAACATCTATTGCAACTGCCTGCGCTCGGGCGCGCCCGGCGGGCCGGACGATTTCACCCTGTCGAGCATCACCAACGGCAACGCCCGCGGCAACAACCGGGCGGTGCGCGAGCAGGATGTCGGCGGCTATGTCCAGGTCGACTGGCGCGGGCGGCTGTTCGGCCGGCCGGCGCGGGGCAATATCGGCCTGCGCTACGTGGAGACCGATTTGCGCGCGGCCGGCTATCAGGCACTGGGCGGCGGCACGCTCACCGTCGTCGACCGCTCCTATGACGATTGGCTGCCGTCGGCGAACCTCTCGATCGACATCACCAACGATTTCGTCGTCCGCCTCGCGGCGGCGCGGGTGATGGCGCGGCCGCAGCTCGGCAACATGTCGCCGGGCGGCTCGATCAACACCGTCGGCCAGCTTACGATCACCACCGGCAACCCGCTGCTCGACCCGTTCCGGGCGACCACGATCGACGCCAGCTTCGAATGGTATTTCGCGCCGGAATCCTTGATCGCGCTTGGCCTGTTCTACAAGGACATCGGCACCTTCATCCAGACGCTGCGGACCACGATCCCGTTCAACCAGACGGGATTGCCATTGAGCCTGCTGCCGGCCAATTTCACCGGCAACGAGGATTTCCTGGTCACCGCGCCGATCAATACCGAAGGCGGGCCGCTGAAGGGCTTCGAGGTCACCGTCCAGGCGCCGTTCCGCTTCCTGCCGCGGCCGTTCAACAATTTCGGCGCGATCCTCAACTTCACCTATGTCGAATCCGAGATCGAATATGTGACCTCGGCGACCAATGCCGCGCTGATCACCGACGACCTCGTCAACCTCTCGCCGCGCAGCTGGAACGCGACGCTTTATTATGACGACGGCCGGTTCAGCATCCGCGGCTCGGTCGCCTATCGCAGCGACTATCTGCAGCGGGTGCCGGCGCAGAACGTCGTCAACGACGTCGAGGGCAAGAATTCGACGCTCAACATCGACGCCTCGGCCTCGTTCCAGCTCACCGACAACATCACCCTCACCGCCGAGGCGATCAACCTCACCGACGAGTTCAACGACCAGTTCGTCGACCGCGACCGCAACAGCCCGTCGGTCATCCACCATACGGGGCGCCAATTCTATCTCGGTGCCCGGGTCCGCTTCTGAGGCGGGGAGCAAGGGGGGAGGGCGCCTCGCGAGGGCGTCCTCCCCCTTGCTGTTGGTCCTCTGCGCGGCCCCCGCCGCGGCGCAGACGCTCGCCTTTCCGGGCGCGGAAGGGGCGGGCCGTTTCTCGGCGGGCGGTCGCGGCGGCGCGGTGCTGAAGGTGACGACGCTCGCCGATTCCGGCCCGGGCAGCCTCCGCGCGGCGGTCGGGACGCCGGGGCCGCGCACGATAATGTTCGACGTCGCCGGCACCATCCGGCTCGCCTCGGACCTCGTCATCCGCGAGCCGAGGGTCACCGTCGCCGGGCAGAGCGCGCCGGGCGGCGGGGTGGCGCTCGCCGGCCACGCGCTGGTGATCCGCGCCGACGACGTGATCGTCCGCCACCTGCGCGTCCGCCGGGGCGACCGCACGCCGGGCGAGAGCGATTCGATCTGGATCGCCGGCGGGCGGCGGATCATCCTCGATCATGTCTCGGCGAGCTGGTCGGTCGACGAGACCCTGTCCGCCTCGGCCCGCTACGAGAATGGCGAGGGCTTCTGGGACCTCACCGTGCAATGGTCGATCATCGCAGAATCGCTGCGCCGCTCGACCCACGCCAAGGGCGCGCACGGCTATGGCAGCCTGATCCGCGGCGGCCGCGGCGCCCGGATCAGCTTCCACCACAACCTCTGGGCGCATCACCAGGCGCGGATGCCGCGGCCGGGCAATTATCTGGGCCCGCAGGCCGATCCGGAAGGCCCCGCGATCGAGTTCCGCTCCAACCTCTTCTACAATTGGGGGCAGGGCTTCGCCGGCTATAATGACGACGCGGCGACGCTGATCCGCTACAGCTTCATCGACAATGCCTATCTCGCCGGCCCCGACAGCGAAGGCGCCTTGGCCTTCCGCGAGAATAACCGCCTCGCCCGCGCCTGGTTCGCGGGAAACAGCATGAACGGAGCGATCCCGGCCGATCCCTGGAGCTTGGTCGGCGGACGGCTTCCGGCCGGCTACCGGCTGGACGGGCCGCCGGACGTGGCCCCCGTCGCCGCCGATCCGGCGCCCTCGGCGATGGCGCGCGTGCTCGCCCGGGCCGGGGCCCGGCCCCGCGACGCGGCGGACGCGCGCGTGGTCGAAAGCGTTCGCCGCCGCTCGGGCCGCCACATCGACAGCCAGGAGGAGGTCGGCGGATGGCCGCCGCTCGCCGCCGGAACGCCCGTCCCGGACCGCGATGGCGACGGCATGCCCGACGCCTGGGAAATCCGGCACGGCTTCGATCCCGCGCGGGCGGACGGCGCGCTCGATCGCGACGGCGACGGCATGACCAATCTCGAGGACTATCTGGCGGAGCGGGCGCGATGAAGCTCATCAAATATCTGATCGCCCTCACCGGGCTGGCGCTGGCGGCCGCCCAGGCCCCGGCGCAGAGCCGGGCCGACACCCTGCGGACGATGCGCCGCGCCACCGAATATATGGTCGAGCATGTCGCCACGGAGGGCGGCTATGTCTGGTCCTATCTGCCGGACCGCTCGCGCCGCTGGGGCGAGATCGAGGCCTACCCAAGCATGATCTGGGTGCAGCCGCCCGGCACCGCCACCATGGGGCACCTGTTCCTCGACGCCTTCCACGCCACCGGCGACGAATATTATTACCGCGCCGCCGAGGCCGCGGCGGGGGCGCTGATCCGCGGCCAGCATCGCTCGGGCGGCTGGAACTATTTCATCGACTTCGCCGGCGAGGCCTCGACGCGGCGCTGGTACGCGACGATCGGCCGCAACGCCTGGCGGATGGAGGAATTCCAGCATTATGCCGACAATGCGACCTTCGACGATGCCGGCACCGCCGAGGCGATGCAGCTCCTGCTGCGCATCTACCTGGAGCGCCGCGATCCCCGCTACCGCGCCCCGCTCGACCGCGCGATCGGCTTCGTCTTGGGCAGCCAATATCCCAACGGCGGCTGGCCGCAGCGCTGGCCGCACGTGCGCGGCTACCCGTCCTATGCGCGGCTGGTCACGTTCAACGACGACGTCGCCGCCGAGAATATCCGCTTCCTGCTGATGGTCTATCGCTCGCTCGGCGAGGAGAGGGTGAAGCCGGCGATCCTGCGGGCGATGGAGATCTTCCTCGCCACCCAGCAGCGCGCGCCGCAGCCGGGCTGGAGCCTGCAGCACCGGATGGACCTGCGCCCCGCCGGCGCGCGCAGCTACGAGCCGCTTTCGCTCGCCACCCACACCACCGCGTCCAACCTCCGCCACATGATGAATTTCTACCGGATGACCGCCGACGCGCGCTTCCTCGGGCGGGTGCCGGAGGCGATCGACTGGCTCGAATCGCTGCGCCTGCCGCCCGATCCGGCGCGGCGCGGGCGCGATTTCCCCACCTTCGTCGAGCTCGGGACGAACCGGCCGATCTACGTCCACCGGCGCGGCTCCAACGTCGTCAACGGCCGCTATTATTGGGATTATAGCGGGCAGGCGACGCTCGGCCATTACGGCGCCTTCCGCGCGATCGACATCGCGGCGCTGCGCCGCGAATATGCCGAGCTCGCCACAACGCCGCGCGAGCGGCTGCTGGCGGCCTCGCCGCTCCGCGCCCCGGGCGGCGAGCCGCTGCCGCGCTATTTCGTCGTCAATCTCGATCCGGGCTCCGACCTCAATTCCAGCCCCGCCGCCAGCGCCGCCGAGGCGGCGCGCACGCTGAACGTCGAGGGCTGGTGGCCGACGCCGCTGAGGGCGACCAGCAACCCCTATCGCGGCCCCGGGCCGAGGCGGGCGCCGCCGGGCGATTTCCGCACCGGCCATGTCGGCGACTCGAGCGACACTTCGCCCTACCCGACCGACCGGCCGGTCATCGGCATTTCGACCGCCACCTATATCGCCAACATGGCGCTGCTGATCCGGGCGCTGGAGCGGCCGGCAGACTAGCCGATCCCGGCAATATTGCGCGGCGCCGCGACCTGCGCCTGCCCGTCGAGAGGCCGCAACATCTTGCCGTGACCTTGCGAACGCCCGGGAATTCTGTCACTTTTCTTTGCAAGGGCGGGGACCGGAGGCCACCGGTCCGCCCGGGGGAACAAGCGATGGGCGAGGACGAGCGGGGCGCCGGCGGCTGCCGCTACACGGCCTTTCTCAGCTACAGTCACAAGGATGCGGCCGCTGCGGGCCGGTTGCACCGCCGGCTCGAGACCTATCGGGTGCCGAAGCGGCTGGTCGGCACCGAGACGCCGCGCGGCGCCGTGCCGGAGCGCCTCGCGCCGATCTTCCGCGACCGCGACGAGCTGCCGGCCGCCACCGATCTGAGCGCCAGCGTGCGCAAGGCGCTCGCCGAATCGGGCGCGCTGATCGTGCTCTGCTCGCCACACGCCGCCGAGTCGCTCTGGGTCGCCGAGGAGATCGAGGTCTTCCGCCGCCTGCATCCCGACCGGCCGATCCTCGCGGCGGTGCTCGACGGCGACCCGCCCGACTGCTTCCCGGCGCCGCTGCGCGCGTTCGGCCAGGACGGCACCTGGCACGAGCCGCTCGCCACCGACCTGCGCCCGCAAGGCGACGGTCCCCATCTCGGCCTGTTGAAGCTGGTCGCCGGCATCACCGGCGTCGGCCTCGACGCGCTCGTCCAGCGCGACGCCAGCCGCCGCGTCCGGCGCGTGACGGCGGTCACGGTGGCGGCGCTGATCGCGATGCTAGTGATGGCCGCCATGGCACTTGTCGCCCTCGAAGCCCGCCGCGAAGCGGAACGCCAGCGCGCCGAAGCGGAAGGGCAGATCGAGTTCATGCTGACCGATCTGCGCACGCGGCTGAAGGGCGTCGGCCGGCTCGACATCATGGGCGCCGTCAACCAGCGCGCGCTCGATTTCTACGGCCGCCAGGATCTCGCCGACCTGCCGGCCGAGTCGCTGCTGCGGCGCGCCCGCGCCCTGCATAATATGGGCGAGGACGATCTGGCGCGCGGCAAGCCGCGGGCCGCCCTCGCCGCCTTCCGCGAGGCGCATCGCACGACCCGCTCCCTGCTCGAGCGGGCGCCGGACCAGCCGGACCGCATCTTCGCCCATGCCCAGAGCGAGTTCTGGATGGGGCGCATCCCCTATTCCCGCGGCGACTTCGCCGCCGCCAAGCGATGGTTCGAGCGCTACAAGGCGCTGGCCGACCGGCTGCTGGCGATCAACCCGGCCAATCCGGCCTGGCTCAGGGAGGCGAGCTGGGGCGAGGGCGCGCTGTGCACGATCGCGCTCGAGACGTCCGATCCCGCCGGCGCCCTGCGCGCATGCACCGCGGCATTGCAGCGCATGGAGCAGGTGCGCCGGCTGGAACGCCCCGATCCGGCCCTGACCGAGGGGCTGGCCAACCGCCACGCCTGGATGGTCAGGGCCTGGTATGCGAACGGGCGCTGGGATCGGGCGCTGCCGCATCTGCGCGAATCCGAGCAATTGGTCGGCGCGCTGCTGCAAGCCGAGCCGAACAACCTCGATTATCGGGAGTTCGAGGTCAGCGGGCAGATCGGCTTCGCGGAGATCGAGCTGGAGCGCGGCGACCGCGCGGCGGCCCGGGCGCGGCTCCGCCCGCTTCCCGACAAGCTCCAGGCATTACGCCGTCACGATCCGGACAACGCGACATGGCGATCCCTGCAGGGTCGCATGGAGCAGGCGCTGGAACGGGCCGGCTCGGGAGAAGCGGGATGACCGGCCGCCGGGGACCAGGCCGGGACTCCCGGATTGTCGATCCGCCCGGACGTTCGGGCGCCTAGGCTTCGCGCCGCAGTAGGGTTATGTTCGTGGGCTCATGCTGACCGCCGCTCCCCTTTCGACCATCATCGCGCTCGCCCGGGCCGGGGCGCTCGACCATGCCTGGGCGCGGTTCAGCGCCGCCGGCTTCGACCGCGACGACGCCGACCCGGCCGCGCTGACCGTCAAGGGGCGGCTGCTCAAGGATTATGCGCTGCGCGCCGCCAACGAGGCGGACCGGCGGCGATTCTATCTGCAGTCGTCGGAAGCCTATCGCCGCTCCGCCGCGCTGCGCCCCGGCACCTATCCGCTGATCAACGCCGCCACCTTGTCGCTGCTGTCCGGCGACCGCGGCCAGGCCGAGGAGATCGCGCGCGAGGTGCTCGAGCGAATCGAGCGCGAGCCGGAGGAGCCGGAGACGCCTTATTGGCGCGCCGCCACCGAGGCGGAGGCGCTGCTGCTGCTCGACCGGCTGGACGACTCGCGCTCGGCGCTCGCCTCGGCGGTCGCGGCGGCGCCGCAGGCGTGGGAGGACCATGCCTCGACCCTCAGGCAGTTCGTCGCCATCGACGAGGCGCTCGGCATCGATTCGGGCTGGCTCGATCTGCTGCGGCCGCCGCGTTCGTTCCACTATTCGGCCGACAAGGCCGCCGGCGCCGATCCGGAGGCGGCCTCGCCGCCCGTCCTCGACGCCGATGTCGGCTTCGGCTTCGGCGCCCTCGCCGCCGGCGCCGAGCTGCTCGCCGCCGAGGCCCTGCTCGCGCGCGGCGCCGAGCTGCACGTGGTGCTGCCTTCGGACCCGGCCAGCTTCGCCGCGGCCTTCGTCGACCCGTTCGGCGCGGCATGGCGGCAGCGCTTCGATGCCGCGCTGGCCGCGGCGGAGAGCGTGCGCTCGGTGCGCCCGCTGGGCCGCCCGCCGGAGCGGGCGCAGATCGCATTGGCCGACCGCATCGCCCGCGGCGCGGCGCTGCTCAACGCCGAGCGGCTGATGGGCGCGGCGGTCGAGTCGGGGCCGGCGGCGGGCGAGGACGACGGCGGCCTTGCGCTGATCGCGCTGCGCGTCGGCGGCGGCGAGGAGGCCGGCTATGAGGACCGGCTCGGCGCGGTGCGCGACGCGCTGGCCGAAACCGAGGCGCCCGCGCTGGCGGCGCATCTCAGCGGCGAGAATATCCTCGTCGGCCACGCCGATCCGCAGGGCGCGGCGGCGGCGGCGCGCACGCTGCACGCGCGGCTGCGCGAGCAGATGCCGCTGCAGATCGCCGGCCATTACGGGCTGATCGAGAGCGTGCGCGATCCCTTTTCGGCGGCGCTGCGGCCGACCGGGAGCGGCGTCGACATCGTCGAGGCGATCGCCGGCGCGACCCCGCCGGGCTCGATCTGCGTCTCGGACGATTTCGCGGCGGTGCTCGCCGGCTCCGCGGGCCGCCCCGGCGAGGCGAGCTGGATCGGCGAGATCAACGCGTTCGACGGCGGCTCCGCGATCGGCCTCTACGCGCTGAAGCCGAGCTAGAGAATCAGCTCCTCGAGCCGGTGCGGCGCGACCACCACCAGCGCGTCGGCATCGCGCCGGATGATGCCGCGGCGCTCGAGCGCGTTCACCGCCCGCGACGCGGTCTCCCGCGTGGTCGACACCCGCAGCGCGAGGTCGGAGAGGATCGGGGCCGGCCGGATGGCGAGGTCGGCGCTCTGCCGCGCCTGCCGCAGCAGCTCCGCATGCACCCGCCCGGCCGCCGACAGCGCGACATGCTCGAACATGCGCGACGCCGTCTGCTGCAGCCGCTCGACCATCACCTTCAGGAGGGCGAGGCCGATGCAGCCGTGCTGCTCGGCGAGCAGGGCCAGCGCGCCGCCGTCGAGCAGGAAGGCCGAAACCTGCTCGACCGCGACGACGTCCGCGTCGTGGGTCGCCCAGTAAGGCGGGCTGACCACGCCGAAAAAGTCGCCGGCGCGATATTCGTGCAGCAGCACCGCCTGGCCGTCCAGCGAGTAGACGATGGCGTGGGCGCGGCCGGCGACGATCACATAGAGGGTCGAGATACGGTCGCCCTGCCGCACCATGACCGCGCGGGCCTCATATTCGCGGAGCCGGCCGCGAAGCAGGATGTTCCCCGCCAGGTCGAGCGAGCAGTCGAACACGCCGCACAGCAGGCGGCAGACGGAGTCGTGCGCCGTTCCATTGTCCCGATTTTGTTCGGCCCCGCTCATGCCGACGCATGATATACGATATTTGGCGAACGGCGGAATCGGTCTCGCCGCCGATTTTCAGCTTTTTTCTTAGGCTATTCGTCCGGCGCCGCGGCGCCCCCGGCGCGCGGCGCGCGCGGGCGCGGCCGGAGCAGCCGGTCGCGGGCCATCTTCGGCCCGCCGCCGTCTGACGGTGGTGCCGGGGAGGAAGGGGCGCTAGAGGGGCCGGAGAACGAAAGAACGGGGATATGGGATTGATGCGACCGGCCCGTGCAGGCGGCATGTTGGCGCTCCTCCTTGCGCTGCTCGCCGCCTGCTCGTCGGGGGAGCAGGGTGGCGCGCCGCCGCCGCCGGCGGTGACCGTTGCCGTGCCGCTGGTGCGCGAGGTGGTCGACTGGGACGATTATGTCGGCCGCTTCGAGGCGATCGAGAGCGTCGAGGTCAAGCCCCGCGTGTCGGGCTATCTGCAGGCGGTGCACTTCCGCGACGGCGACCATGTCCGCCGCGGCCAGCTCCTGTTCACCATCGACCAGCGGCCCGCCCGGGCGCAGGTCGAGCAGGCGCGCGCCCAGCTCGCCCGGGCCGAGGCGACGCTCGCCAATGCCCGCACCGAGCTCGCCCGCTCGCGGGCGCTGGCGGCCGAGCGGGCGGCAAGCGTCGAGGAGGTCGAGCAAAGGCAGGCGGCGTTGCGCGCCGGCCAGGCCGACGTGGCGGCGGCGCGGGCGAACCTGCGCGCGCAGAGCCTGACGCTCGGCTTCACCCGCGTGCTCGCGCCGATCTCCGGCCGGATCTCGGACCGGCGGGTCGATCCCGGCAACGCCGTCACCGCCGACGAGACCGTGCTCACCACCATCGTCTCCACCGCGCCGCTGCATTTCGTGTTCGACGGCTCGGAGGCGCTGCTGCTGCGCTACCAGCGCCGGGGCGGCGGCCGTCTCGGCAGCGAGGTCCGCATCCGCCTGCAGGACGAAGCCGATTATGTCCATGCCGGCCGGCTCGACTTCGTCGACGCGGCGATCAATCCGGGCGCCGGCACGATCCGCGCCCGCGCCATCGTCCCCAATAACAGCGGCCTGCTGCGGCCCGGCATGATGGGCCATCTGCGGCTGGCCGGCTCGCCCCCCTATCGGGCGCTGCTGGTGCCGGACACGGCGATCGCCACCGACGGCGTGCGCCGCATCGTCTATGTCGTCGACCGCCAGGGCAATGTCGCCAACCGCCCGGTCGTGCTCGGCCCGCGCGTCGGCCAGTTGCGGGTCATCCACGGCGGCCTGAACCCGCGCGAGCAGGTCGCCATTGACGGCCTCCAGCGCATCCTGCCCGGCCAGAAGGTGACCCCCCGCCGCGGCCGGATCCCGCCGCCCGCCAACGTCGAGCCGAGCGCGTCCCCGCCGCAGCCGGCGCCCGCTTCGGTGGCGACGCCCGTGCCATGAACATCTCGGGCTTCTTCATCGAGCGGCCGATCTTCGCGTCGGTGATCGCAGTGTTCATCACCCTGCTCGGCGCCTTCGCCTATCCGGCGTTGCCGCTCGCCCAATATCCCGAGATCGCGCCGCCCTCGGTGGCCGTGGTCGCGGCCTTTCCCGGCGCCTCGGCCGAGACGATGGCCGAGACCATCGCGGCGCCGATCGAGCAGGAGGTCAACGGCGTCGAGGGCATGCTCTACATGCGCTCGAACTCGAGCCAGGGCCTGACCTCGATCACCGTCACCTTCCAGCCCGGCACCGACATCGACACCGCGCAGGTGCTGGTGCAGAACCGAGTCGCGCTCGCCGAGCCGCGGCTGCCCGACCAGGTGCGCCAGATCGGCGTCACCGTCACCAAGCAGGCGACCGACTTTCTGATGGTCGCGGCGATGACCACGACCGATCCCGCGCTCGACATCGACTATGTCGGCAATTACGCCAATACCCGGGTGCGCGACCGGCTGCTGCGCCTGCCGGGCGTCGGCGCGGTGCAGGTGTTCGGCGCCGGCAATTATTCGATGCGCATCTGGATCGATCCGGATCGCGCCGCCGCGCGCAACCTCACCGCCGACGAGGTCGTGACGGCCTTGCGAGGGCAGAATGTCCAGGTCGCCGGCGGCTCGGTCGGCCAGCCGCCCTTCGGCGGGCGCGGCCCGGCCTTCGAGCTGCCGGTGCAGGTCCAGGGCCGCCTCACCGATCCCGCCCAGTTCGCCGACATCGTCCTCAAGACCGACACCGCGACGGGGGCGATCACCCGGCTGCGCGACGTCGCCCGGGTCGAGCTCGGCAGCCAGGATTACGGCATTCGCGGCACCTCGAACCGGCGCCAGGCGGTGTTCATCGCGATCCAGCAGCTGCCGGGATCGAACGCGCTCGAGGCGGCGGCCGGCGTGCTCGAGGATCTGGAGGCGGCGTCGCGCGATTTCCCGCCGGGGATGGAATATTCGATCCCCTACAATCCCACCGAATATGTCCAGGCTTCGGTCGAGGAAGTGCAGAGCACCCTGTTCGAGGCGATCGTCCTGGTCGTGCTCGTCATCGTCATCTTCCTGCAGACCTGGCGCGCCGCGATCATCCCGATCGTCGCCATTCCGGTTTCGCTGATCGGCACCTTCGCGTTCCAGCTCGCTTTGGGCTTCTCGATCAACACCCTGTCGCTGTTCGCGCTCATCCTGGCGGTCGGCATCGTCGTCGACGACGCGATCGTCGTCGTCGAGGCGGTCGAGAAGCACATCCGGGAGGGCCTCAGCCCGCGCGACGCCGCCCATCGCACCATGCAGGAGATTTCGGGCGCGCTGATCGCGATCGGGCTGGTGCTGATCGCCGTGTTCGTGCCGGCGGCCCTGATCTCGGGCATACCCGGCATCTTCTACCGCCAGTTCGCCGTCACCATCGCCGCCGCCGCGGTGATCTCGACCCTGGTGTCGCTGACCCTGTCGCCCGCGCTGGCGGCGATCCTGCTGAAGCCGCACCGGCCCGAAGAGGAGCACGAGGGCCGCCGCTGGACGCGGCCGCTGCGCATCGCGGGCGCGCGGTTCAACCGGGGCTTCGACTGGCTGTCCGACCGCTACGGCCGGCTCACCGCCAAGCTGGTCCATCGCTCGACGATCATGCTGGTCATCTATGGCGGCCTGCTCGGCCTCACGGTCTGGCGGCTGAACGCGACGCCCACCGGCTTCATCCCCGACCAGGATCAGGGCTTCCTGATCGGCGTCATCCAGCTCCCGCCCGGGGCCGGCCTCGACCGCACCGAGGCCGCGGTCGAGCGCATCCGCGCCGTCGTCTCGCAAAATCCGATGGTGGTCGAGACGGCGGCCTTCGCCGGCCTCGACGGCTCGACCTTCAGCCCCGCCTCGAACAGCGGCATCATGTTCATTCGCCTGGCGCCGCACGAGGAGCGGCGCGGCGAAGGGGAGGCGGCGGCCGAGCTGGCCGGCCGGATCACCGGCGCCGTCGCCGGCGCGGAGGAAGGCGCGATGGTCTTCTTCCTCTCGCCGCCGCCGGTGCCGGGGCTCGGCAACGGCAGCGGCTTCGCGATGATGGTGCAGGACCGCGGCGGCGGCGGCTATCAGGCGCTGCAGGGCGCGACCTTCGCGATGATGGGCGCCGCCCAGCAGAATCAGAGCGTCGCCCAGGTCTTTTCCCTGTTCAACACGGGCTCCCCGAGGATCGAGGCCGAGGTCGACCGCGACCGCGCGCAATTGCTCGGCGTGCAGCCGATCCAGGTCTATCAGGCGCTCGGCACCTATCTCGGCTCGACCTATGTCAACGATTTCAACCTGCTCGGCCGCACCTTCCGGGTGACCGCGCAGGCCGAGGCGGCGGCGCGCGACGATCTCGCCGACGTCGGCCGCCTGCAGGTGCGCTCCGCCACCGGGGCGATGGTGCCGCTCTCCGCGGTGGCGACCTTCCGCTACGGCAGCGGCCCGGTGCAGGTGGCGCGCTACAACAATTATCCGGCCGCCGAGCTGCAGGGTCAGACGCCCCCCGGCGTCTCGTCGGGCGAGTCGCTGCGCACGATGGAGCAGATCGCGGCGCAGACCCTCCCGCCCGGCTTCGCCTTCGAATGGACCGGCCTCGCCTATCAGCAGCAGCAGGCCGGCAACACCGCCCCGATCATCTTCGCGATCGCGGTCCTGTGCGTGTTCATGGTGCTCGCGGCGCAATATGAATCGCTGACCCTGCCGCTGGCGGTGATCCTGATCGTGCCGATGTGCGTGCTCGCGGCGATGACCGGGATCAACCTGCGCGGGCTCGACAACAACATCCTGACGCAGGTCGGGCTGATCGTGCTGATCGCGCTCGCCGCCAAGAACGCGAT
Source organism: uncultured Alphaproteobacteria bacterium (assembly GCA_963826805.1). Taxonomy (GTDB): domain Bacteria; phylum Pseudomonadota; class Alphaproteobacteria; order Sphingomonadales; family Sphingomonadaceae; genus Allosphingosinicella. The sequence goes on along the minus strand of CAWGYE010000005.1, from coordinate 221,283 downwards.
CCTGATCGTCGAGTTCGCGCGGCAGGGCGAGGAGGATCAGGGCATGGACCCGTTCGAGGCGGCGGTCCACGCCGCCCGCTCGCGCCTGCGGCCGATCCTGATGACCAGCTTCGCCTTCATCTTCGGCGTGATCCCGCTGGTGATCGCGGTCGGACCCGGTGCCGAGATGCGCCAGGCAATGGGCACCGCGGTCGCCTTCGGCATGATCGGCGTCACCCTGTTCGGCCTCATTTTCACCCCGGTCTTCTACGTCGTCTGCCGCAAGCTCGGCGGCTGGCTGCCGAAGCGGCCGCAGCGCGACACGCACTATCCCACCGCGTTCGGCGGCGTCCCCGACGAGCCGGCGCCGGGAGCGGCGGAATGAGGCGCGCCGCTGCCGCTCTCCTGGCCTCGCTGGCCCTGGCCGGCTGCATGGTCGGGCCGGATTATCGGTCCCCGGCCCCCGGCGCTCCGGCGCAGGATCCGTTCCTGAGCGGCCGTGCGCCCGCCTTCACCGGCGACGAGCCGCCGGGGCGCTGGTGGAGCCTGTTCGGCGATCCGCTGCTCGATCGCCTCGTCGAGCAGGCGCTGCGGGCGAACACCGACCTGCGCGTCGCCGCCGCGAACCTGCGCCGCGCCCGCGCCGTGCTGCGCGAGACCGGATCCGGCCTCTTCCCCACCGTCGATTTTTCGGCGAGCGCCACCTACAGCCGGCAATCGGGCGACCAACTCGGCTTCGCGGGCGTGGCCGGGGAGGGCGAGAGCTACGATATCGGGGCCGACGCCAGCTACCAGCTCGACCTGTTCGGCCGCATTCGCCGCGCCATCCAGGCCAGCCGCGCCGACGTCGGCGCCGCCCAGGCCGCCTTCGACGTCAGCCGCATCACGGTCGCCGCGGAGACGGCGCGCGCTTATGCCGACGCGTGCAGCGCGGGTCGGCAGCTCGCCGTCGCGCGCGAGACCCTGCGCATCCAGGAGCAGACCTTCGACCTCACCCGCCGGCTGGTCGAGGGCGGCCGCGCCACCGCGCTCGAGGCCGGCCAGGCGGGCTCGCTGCTCGAGCAGGTGCGGGCGAGCGTGCCGGCGCTCGAGGCGCAGCGCCAGACCGCCTTGTTCCGCCTGTCGGTGCTGACCGGGCGGCCGCCCGCCGAATTTCCGCCCGAGGTCGCCACCTGCGAGAGGCCGCCGGAGCTGGCCCGGCCGATCCCGGTCGGCGACGGCGCCTCCCTGCTCGCCCGCCGCCCCGACGTCCGCCAGGCGGAGCGCGAGCTCGCCGCCGCGACGGCGCGGGTCGGCGTCGCCGTGGCCAGCCTCTATCCGCAGATCACGCTGGGCGGTTCGATCGGCAGCTCGGCGACCTCGCTCTCCGGCCTCGGCTCGAGCGACTCCTTCCGCTTCAGCCTCGGGCCTTTGATCACTTGGTCGTTCACCAACCTCGCCGTCGGCCGCGCCAGGGTCGTGCAGGCCGAGGCGAACGCCGAGGGCGCGCTCGCCCGGTTCGAGGGCGCCTGGCTGCGCGCGCTCGAGGAGACCGAGAGCGCGCTCACCCGCTATGCGCGTGAGCTCGACCGGCTGGCGGCGCTGCGCCGCGCCCGCGCGCAGAGCGCGGAGGCGGCGCGTATCGCCCGGCTGCGCTATCAGGCCGGGCGCGAGCCGTTCCAGGTGGTGCTCGACGCCGAGCGGGTGATCGCCCAGGTCGACGCCGAGGTCGCCCGGTCGGAGGCGCAAGTGTCGGACAACCTCGTCACCCTGTTCCTCGCCCTCGGCGGCGGCTGGCAGGAATCGGCCTAGCCGGACCTAAACTTTCCCCTGACTCGTCCGATAATTGACGTAATATCCATATGTCCGGGGAGCAGAGGATGAATGTCATGGCGGAGCTGTCACGGGAGGGGACGCGTCTCGGCCAGCTGCTCGGCTACCTCGAGCAGGATCCGGACAATCTCGGCCTGATCGCGGACGCGGCCGGCGCTGCGATGGACGCCGAGGAGTTCGAGACCGCCGCCGGCCTGTTCGACCGCCATGCCGCGCTGGCGCCGCTGCCGCCGGCGATGCGCAATCTGAAGGGGCTGGCGGCGCTCCGCGAGAGCCGCTTCGAGGACGCGGTCGCGGAGTTCGAGGCGTTGCGCGCCGCCGGCGACGACGCTCCGGTGGTCCGCTTCAACCTCGCCTGGGCGCGCACCATGGCCGGGGATTATGAAGGGGCGCTGGGCCTGCTCGACGACGAGGTGGTGGCGGCCGGGCCGCGCGGCGCCGCGCTCAAGGTCAATCTGCTGCACCAGTTCGAGCGGCTCGACGAGGCGCTCGAATGCGGCGAGAAGCTCGCCGAGCTCTATCCCGAAGATTCCGCGCTGATGGGAGCGCTGGCGAGCGCGGCGCTCGACGCCGAACGGGTCGATCTCGCCCGCCTCTACGCCGGCCGCGCCGGGACCAGCCATGACGGGCTGACCACGCTCGGCATGCTGCTGCTCGACGAGGACCGGCCCGACGAATCGGGCGCCCTGTTCGATCGGGTGCTGGCCGCCGACGCCGGCAATGCGCGGGCGCTGCTCGGCAAGGGGCTCGGCCTGCTCGCCCGGGGCGAGCTCGACGCCGCCGCCGAGCGGATCGACGCGGCGGCGGCGCGGTTCGGCGACCATCTCGGCTCCTGGGTCGCCGCCGGCTGGGTGCATTATGTGAAGGGCGACCTGCCGGCGAGCCGGGCTCGGTTCGAGACCGCGCTGGCGCTCGACGACACCTTCGCCGAGACCCAGGGCGCGCTCGCCGTGCTCGACCTCCTCGACGACGACCTCGAAAGCGCGCGGCGGCGCACCGAGATCGCGCTCAAGCTCGACCGCGACTGCTTCGCGGGCGCGCTCGCCATGAGCATGCTCCTGGAGCGCGAGGGCAAGGAGGAGGCGGCCCAGAAGATCCGCGACGCCGCCCTCAACTTCCCGATCGGCCCCGGCGGCAGAACCATCGCCAAGAGCCTCGCCGCCCGCGGCAAATAGGGGCTGTTCCCGGCTAGGCGCGGCTGCGCAGGTCGGCGATGGTGCGGGCGAGCAGGGCGGCGCCTTCGCTGTCCGCCTCGATCGCGTCGGCGACCTGATCGACCACCTGCTGGAAGCGCGCGTCGTTGATCAGCGAGGGGCCGAGCTGGTCGGCGAGGATGTTCTCGACCAGCGCCCGCTTCAGCCGCCGGTCGTCGAGGGCGCCGACCGCGTCGGCGCCCGGCACCGCGCCCTTCTTCGGCGCGTCGGCGGTGCCGGGCAGGTCGCGGCGCCCGCCGCGCTCGGCGGCGGCGCTCTTCGCGCGCTCCTGCAGCCGCGCGCGCAGCATCATCGCGATCCTGTTGGCGTTGGAGACCGGATCCATCGTGGGCCGCGCCTTCCTAGTGCTTGGTCGACTTGGCGGCGTGCTGCTGGAGCAGCATCTGCGCGGCCGACATTTCCTCGGCCGGCTCGGCCTCGGCCTCGCCTCCCTGCTCGATCCGCTCGACGATCAGCTGCATGTCGCGGCTGACCAGCGGATGCTCGCGGTTCACCCGCATGCCCTCGCGCAGCAGCGCGGCCGCCTGCGCCAGATCGTCCCGGGCGAGGTGGCGCAGGCCGCGCGCGAACAAGGCGAGCGCGCCCTCGCCGTCCGCCTCCGCGAGCGGCGCCAGCGTGGCGTCGGCGGCGGCCGCGTCGCCCGAGCTCAGCTCGAGGAGGCCGAGCTGGAAGCGGGCGATCGCATAATCGGGCGCGATCTCGATCGAGCGCGCCATCGCCCGGCGCGCCTCCTCATAGCGAGCCTGCGCGGCGAGCAGCGAGCCGCCGAGAAAGTACAGGCGTTCGTCGGCGGGGTAGGCGCCCAACAAGGCTTCGATCTGCACGATCGCCGCGGTCTCGTCGTCGCCGGCCAGCGCGATCGCGTCGGCGAGGAGGTCGTCGGGGCAGGGCCGGTCCATGGCGGTTTCCATCTCTAGTTCCTCATCGTTCGAGCCGGAAGCCGCCCGCGCCCGAAATCCGTTTTCGGAGCAGGGCCAGCGCGGCCTTGTGAAGCTGCGATATTCGCCCCTTGCTGAGCCCCAGCAAGGCGGCGATCTGGTCGAAGCTGACGTCCTCCAGATAGTGAAGCCTGACGATCGCCCGATCGCGATCGGGAAGGCGGCCGAGCTCGGCGGTCAGCCGCTCGACCAGGTCTTTCCAGACCAGGCTGTCATAGGCGGTCGGCTGGGCCTCGGCGGCGTTGCCGTCCTCCCGGTAGAGGCTGGTTCCCTCCAGCATGAAACCCAAAGCGAGCCCGACCGCGAGGTCGATCAACGCTTCCATCGCCTCGCCGGGGGGCAGCCCTTCCGCGTCGGCGGGCGCGAGCGAGCGCATTCGCTCGCGCTTCACCCGCCGCCGGAAGCTGATCTGCTCGCGCACCTCGTTCATCTTGGCGAGGCCGTCGAGGATGCTGCCGTTGATCCGCCGCACCGCGAAGCCGCGAAACGGCACCCCGAGAGCGGGATCGTAGCGGTCCATCGCCTCCAGCAGGCCGGCGCAGGCGAGCTGGAGGAAATCCTCATATTCGATGTCGCCGCCGGTCCGGCCGCGGAACTGGCGTCCGGCGAGCCCGCGCGCGAAAGGCAGGTGGTGCGCGAAGATCCGCTCGCGCGCCGCCTCCGACCCCTCGCGCATCGCCCGCCAGAGCGACACCTCCTCGGCGGCGAAGTCGTCCGGGGCGAGGGCGAGCGCGGCCATCTTTATCGGAAGCTTCCGAGCACGCCCTCCAGAACGAGGCTCCAGCCGTCGATGAGGACGAACATCAGCACCTTGATCGGGAGGGACAATGTGGTTGGCGGCACCATCAGCATGCCGAGCGCGAGCAGGATCGACGAGACGACGAGGTCGATGAGCAGGAAGGGCAGGAGGATGACGAAGCCGATCTTGAAGGCGACGCGCAGCTCGTTGAGCATGAAGGCGGTGGTGAGCTGCATCAGCCCGACCTCCTCCGCGCTGTCGGGAAGCGGCTGGCGCGAGATCGCATAGACCGTCTCCAGATCCTGGTCGCGGACCTGGCGGAGCATGAAGGCACGCAGCGGGTCGGCGCCGCGGTCGAGGCCCTGCTGGACGCTGACGTTGCCGGCCAGGAAGGGCTGCACCGCGCGCTCGTTGAGCGTCGAGAAGGTCGGCCCCATCGAGAAAGCGGTGAGCAGCAAGGCGAGCGCGACCAGCACCTGGTTGGGCGGCGTCTCGGGCATGCCGAAGGCGTGGCGGATCATCGACAGCACCACCACGATGCGCACGAACGAGGTCATGCAGACGAGCAGCGCCGGAATCAGCGCCATCATGGTGAGGATGAGCGCGATGCGGACCACGTTGGCGGTCGGCGCCGGCTGGCCGCCGGCCGCGCCGAGCACGGCGCCGGGGTCGGGCGCCGCGGCGGCGAAGGCGGCCGCCGGAGCGAGCAGCAGCAGCGCGAGCGCGCCGGCGAGGCGCAGGCGGCGGGCGGCCGCCGCGCTCATCGCGCCGCCTCCTCGTCCCCGGCCGGGGCTGCGGGCGGCGGCGCCAGGCTCGGATTGATCGTCGTCGCGCCCTGCGCCGAAGCGGCGACCAGGAATTCGGCGCCGTCGCAGCTGACCAGGCAGATGTCGACCTGGTGGCTGAGGCGCAGCGTCTCGAGCAGCTGCAACCGGCGCGCGCGGCCCATGGCCAGCGGCAGCGATCCGCCGAGGCGCCGCTTCAGCAGGTAGGCGGCCGCCACGGCGAGCGCGAGGCACAAAGCGAGCGCGCCGAGCACGCGCCACACCGGGACCTCGGTCCCGGTGCCCTGGCCGATCCGCTGCGCGAAAGCGGGCGCGGCGGCGAGCAGAAGGAAGGCGGCGCCGGTGAACCGCGCGGCAGCCGGGCGGGAACCGGTCATGCGGCGGCGATCTCCAGGATGCGGACGCCGAAGCGGTCGTCGACGGCGACGATCTCGCCGCGGCCGACCAGGGCGTCGTTCAGATAGAGCTCGACCGGCTCGTTCAGCCGCGTCTCGAGGCTGAGCACCGAGCCGGCGCGCAGCGCCAGCAGCTCGGCGATCGGCATGACGGCATCGCCCAGCCGGGCCTGCAGCGTCACGTTGAGGTCCCGGAGCAGGGGCGAATCGGGCGGGAGCAGGGGCGCTCCGGCGTCCTTGTCGTGGCCCTTGCCGTTGGCCTTGCCGCTGCTCGGCCGGTCGGGGCCGGTGTCGCCGGCGTCGCCATTGTCCTGATGCCGGGTCGAACGGCCCGCTTCCGCGGCCAGAGATGTGGAGTCCATCACGTGTCTTTCTGTTGGGGAAGGAGAAGAAGCGAAACCGCACGCTCGTCCGGCACGACCGCGCCGTGCGCGAAGGGCGGCCCGGCGGGGGCGATGGCGAGCTCGGCGCCGTCGGCGACCGCGCGGTCGAGGATGAGGACGTCGCCGACTGCGAGCCCGGCCAGCTCGCCGAGCGGCAGCGTCGCCGCGCCGAGCCGGGCCTCGACCTTGACCGCGGTCGATTCGAAGCTGCGGCCGAGCCGGGCGAGCGGCGAGGCGCTGCGCCGCGGCGGCGCGATGGCGCCTTTCAGAAACGGCACCATGGCGGCGGCCGGGATGGCGGCCTGAAGCAGAGGGCGCTCGGCGCGATCGGTGATCGTGAAGACGAGGCCGCCCTCGTCCGCGAACGGGTCTTCGGTCGACGTGCCGGCGGCGGCCGGCTCGAGCCGGAGCGCGCGATCGAGCGACGCCGCAAGATCGGCGGCCACCGCCGCGGTGAAGCGGTCGATCAGGTCGCGGTCGGCTTCCGAGAGAACGAGCTGCTCGGGATCGGCGCCGAGGGCGAGGCCGGCGAGCCGGAGGGTCTCGGCCGCCGATTGCGAGGTCGCCGCGGCGCCTCCCGAGCGCCAGCCGCAGGCCCGGTGCGGCGCCGCGCCGCGCGTCGCCGCGAAGCCGGCCGGCGCCGCTTCGGCACGGACGAACCATTTCGCCGCCCACTGGCCGACCGCCTCGCCGACGAGGCGGCGGACGGCGCCGCTCTCCGCCGCTCCCGGCGGCAGCCATTCGCGAACGTTGCCGCTCATCCCTGGCCCCGGATGCCGAACAGCTGCTGGATCATGTCGTTGGAGATGCTGATCACCTGCGAGGAGGCCTGGAAGCCGCGCTGCACCAGGATCAGGTCGCCGAACTGCTGCGCCAGGTCGACGTTCGACGCCTCGATCTGGCGCGACATCAGGGCGCCAATGCCGTCTTCGCGGCTGCCGAGCAGGCGTATCCCGGCGCCGCCCGCGTCGCGGAACATCCCGGCGCCGACGCGCTCGAGCCGATCCGGGTCGCGCACGTCGGCGATCGCCACGCGGCCGATCTGCTCGGTCTTCTGGTTCGAATAATTGAGCTGCAGATGGCCGGTGTCGTCGACCTTGATGGTGCTCAGCGTGCCGAGACCGTAGCCGTCCACCGAGCCGACGTGGATGCCGTTGACGTCGCCCGACGAGAAAGAGGAGATGCCGGTCGAGAAGTCGAGCACGACGCTGAGCGGGTCCGCCCCGCTCGGCGTGGTCGAGATGGTGATCGTGTTGTTGGCCGGATCGACGATGCTGCCGATGAACTTCAGCCGCGGCGGAGTGGTCGCGTCGGTGATCGACACGCCCTTGCCGTCGGTGATCTTGACCGTCCACTCGCCGGGCGCGGTGTTGCCGACCTTCTCGAAGGTGACCTTCCAGACATGCTTGGTGCCGCTCGAATCGTAGACCGCGATGTCGGAGACGTGGACCGCCTGGGTGGCGGTCGACGACAGATTGTCGGTGAATTTGATGTTGCTGGTCGCGGACGGCGGGAAGGTCCTGTTGGCGTCGACGCTGACGTCGACGGCCTGGCCGGATTCGTTGAGCACGGCAAGCCGGTAGCCGGAGGCCGAATCGGCGATGAAGCCGTCCTTGTCGACGGTGAACTGGCCGGTGCGGGAATAATAGGTGCGGTCGCCGTTCAGGAGGACGAGCAGGCCGGTGCCCTGGATGGCGAGGTCGAGATCGCCGTCCGATTGCCGGAGGTCGCCCTGCCGGAAGTCGATCTGCTCGTCGCCGTAGCGCACGCCGGTGCCCAGCTGCTGGCCGCCGACATAACGCGAGAAGGTGCTGCCGAGCCCGCCATAGCTGAACGAATCGGCGAAGTTGAAGCTGGTCGCCTTGAAGCCCGGCGTGTTCAGATTGGTGACGTTGTTGCTGATCGTCTGCAGGCCTCGCGAATAAGCCGTGAGACCGCTGAGGCCGATATAGATGGAACCGAGCATGATGAGCTTCCCTTCAAGGACGGACTTGGCTGATGTTGGCGATCGGGACGTTGGCGAAGATGTTGCCGGCCCCGTCTTCGACGGTGACCTCGGGCTGGCCGCGGGCGAACGACACCGATTTGACGATTCCCGACTGCGGCGTGCCGCCCGCCTGGGTGGCGAAATCCACGGTGCGGCCGAGCAGGCTGGTGGCCTGGCTCGCCGCCTGCGAGGCGAGCAGGTTGGTGACCTGATCGTTGAGCGTCTGGCTCTGCTGCAGTTGCGAGAATTGGGCGAGCTGCGAGACGAACTGGAAATTGTCCATCGGCTTCAGCGGATCCTGATAGGTCAGCTGGGTCAGGATGATCCGCAGCAGCGACTGGAAGTCGAGGCCGAACGCGCTGCTCGCCGACTGCGTCCCCGGCGTCGATGGGCTAACGGGTGCCAGTGCCATGAATGCCTCCCCTCCTGCCTGATAGGTCCGGCGCGAGCGGCGCGCCGTTTAGCTGAAATTGCGCGAGCGCCAGGCCGTTGCGCGCGAGGATCGCCTCGATCAGCCGGCGCAGCTGGGCGCGCGTCTCCGGGTCGATCGGCGGCGCGCCGGCGATGATCTCGATCGCGCCGTCGGCCTCGCGCACGGTCAGGCTGACCCCGGCCCTGGGCGCCGGCCGCCGCGGCCGCGCCCGGCTCGTGCGCGTCGGCCCCTCGGGGCCGAAGTCCCCGTCCGCCTCCTGGCGATGGCCCGGCGCCTCGCCGGGCAGCGTGCAGGTTCTGTCCGTTTCTGCCTTGGCCGAAGTCGGGAGCGGCAGCTCGCAGGTCACCGGCCCGGGCGAATCGAGCGGAGCCTGCACCGCCGGGGTCTCGCTGACCGTGACGGGCGCCGTGCTCCGGGCGGCAGGACTCGGGACCTCCTCGGGCTGCGCCGGCCCGACCGGCGGGGCGGCATCGCCGCCTCCGGGCGATGGCGCCGCGGACGCGCGGCTCAGGCCGAACATGCCGAGCTCGGTGAAGCGGGCGGCCCGGGACTCGGGCTCGGCGAGGAAGTCGGTGAACGGCCGTGCCGGCTCGCCGCCCGGAGGGGCGGGTCGCTCGGGGGTCGGCCGGGGCGGTTCGGGTGCGATCTTCATGCGTCTCTCCGCTTGAGCGCGGCGCGGTCCTCGACCGCGGCCAGCCGGGTTTCGTCGCGGCGCCGTGCTTCCGTGGCGGTCGCGGATCGCGAGCGCGCGCCGGCGACGTCGGCGCGGGCCTGGGCGCCGTGCCAGGCGGTGCGGGCCTCGCCGAGCCTGTGGTCGGCCTCGGCCAGCGCCGCGCCGGCCTGCCTTTCCTCGTCCTGACGGTGCCCGACATGGGCGAACCAGTGGCGCGCCAGGCCGGGATCGAAGGCGCGTTCCTCGAGCGCCGCGGCCCAGCCCTGCTGCGCCTCGTCGAGCGCGGCTTCGGCGCTTTCGTGGCGCTCGGCTGCGGTGCCGCGCGCCTGGCCGGCGCGCGCCGCAGCCATCTCCGCGGCGCGGCTCTTCAGGGCTCGAATTTCGGCGACGGCCTTCCAGTCGGCGGCGCGGGTGCGGCGGGCGCTCATTTGGCGACGATCCGCTCGAGCATGGCGGCGGCATCGGCGTGCGCGATGCGCTCGTCGGGCCGCTGCTTCAGGAAATCGAGCAGCGCCGGCCGCCGGGCGATCGCCTCGTCGAGCTCCGGATTGGCGCCGGCCACATAGACGCCCGATTCGATCAGGATCCGCGATTGCTCGTAGGCGCCGAGCAGCGCGATCGCCCGCTGCGCCGCGGAGCGCTCGGCCTCGCCGGCCAGCGCCCGGGCCATGCGGCTGACGCTCCGCGGCACGTCGATCGCCGGGAAATGGCCCTGCTCGGCCAGCGTCCGCGACAGGATGACGTGGCCGTCGAGCAGCGATTTCATCATCTCCGAGACCGGGTCGTCGACATCGTCGGTCTCGCTCAGCACCGTCATCAGGGCGGTGATCGCCCCGCCCGCGCGCAACGCGCCGCAGCGCTCGACCAGCCGCGGGATCGCGGCGAACACGCTGGGCGTATAGGCGCGCACGGTCGGCGGCTCGCCGGCGGCAAGGCCGATCTCCCGCATCGCCATGGCGAGCCGGGTCACCGAATCGAGCAGCAGCACGACATGATGGCCTTCGGCGCGCCAGTGATCGGCCAGCGCGAGGGCGAGATCGCAGCAACGAGCCCGCATCGCCGCCGACTGGTCGGAGGTCGCCGCCACCATCACGGTCTTGGCGCGGGCCTCGTCGGAAAGGCCGTCATACCAGAGCGATTCGACCTCGCGGCCGCGCTCGCCGACCAGGCAGATCACGGTGCGGTCGGCCTCGATCTGGCTGGCGAGCTGCGTCATCAGGCTGGTCTTGCCAACGCCGCTGGCGGCGAACAGGCCGACCCTTTGTCCCTGGCCGATGGTGAGCAAAGCGTCGATCGCGCGGATGCCGGTCTCGACGCGCTGGCGCGGCGAGGCGCGCTCCAGCGCCGGTGTTTCGGTGCCCCGCAGGCGCCCCCGCTCGGCGGTCGCGATCGCCGGGCGGCCGTCGATCGGGCGGCCGAGCGCGTCGACCGCGCGGCCGAGGAAGGCGTCGCCGACCGGCACGCAATCGTCGTCGCTATGGGCCAGCACGCGCGCGCCGGCGAAGGTGCGCGGCACGTCCTCGAACGGCACCAGCGAAATGGTGCTGCGATCGACCCGCGCCACCGCGGCGATCACGGGCGCATCGCCCGATTCGATCGTGCACAACGCGCCCAGCGGCACGTTGGGGCCGTCGGCCTCGACATGGGTCGGCATGATCTTGGTCACCCGGCCGCTGCGGGCGACCGTGTCGAGCAAGGCAAGGCGCCGGACGAAGGCGTGGCTCATGCCATGTCCTCCAGCGCCGCGCGCAGCGTGCCCCATTGCCGGCCGAGGCCGACGTCGAGCTCGCCGAGCTGCAGCCGGATCGTGCAATCGCCCGACACGAGCTCGTCGGCGATGGAGACCGCGCAGCCCGGCGCCGCCGCGGCCGCCTGCTCCGGGCTGTCGAAATCCTCGGCGGAGACGCGCAGCTCGATGATCGTCTCCCTGCGCAGCCCGTCGAGCTGGCGGCGGATCAGGTCGCGCACCAGCTCGGTGCGCCGGCCCGGGGCGCCGAACAATGTGTCGAGGCAGGTCGCGGCGAGCAGGGCGGCGAGCCGGTCGGTGGCCTCGAGCCGCTCGTCGAGCGCGGCGGCGGCGCGCTCGGCCGTCTCGCCGAGCAGGGCGAGCGCCTCGCCGCGCCGGTCGTCCGCCTCGGCACGTCCCGCCTCGCGCCCGGCCGCCTCACCCTCGGCATAGGCCTCGTCGGCAGCCTTGCTCAGCGCCTCGGCCGCGGTTTCGTGCTCGGCCAGCCGCGCCTCGAGGTCGAGCACCCGCTCCCGCAATGCCGCAAGCTCCGGGTCGACGGCCGGCGCGAGCGCGGCGCCGGCCGGGTCGAAGGCGAGCGGCCGAACCCGGGCGTCGAGCCCGGCGGCGCCCGATTTGATCAGCCCGCTCACGCCCGCCCTCCGGCGAGAAACGCCATCGCCTTGTCGATCAGCGTCGCGCCGCGCCCGTCGCCGGACTGAGCCTGGCTGCGCAACGGCATGGCGGCCGCCTGCAGCGCCTCGGTGCTCGCCGGCGTCATCAGCACGAAGCCGCGCCCCGTACGCGTGCCGCTGCGGCCCTCGGGGTCGATCCGGTCGAGCAGCCAGGGCGAGAGGCCCTCATAGGTCCAGACCGGCTCTTCGGGCGGCGGCGGCGGCGGGGCTTCGGCCGGAGGTCCGCCCGCGAAGCCCGCGACCAGCGCCTCGACCCGCGCCTTCTCGGCAGCGTCGAGCGCGCCGAGGATCGCCTCGACGTCGCCGGGATGCAGCCGCGCCAGGTCCGCGACCGCCCGCCTCAGGGCGCGCTCACGCCGGCGGCGCGACATCGGCATCCCGCTGCGCAAGCAGCGCCTTCAGATTGGCGACATAAGCGAGCCGGTCCTGCTCGCTCATCTGCCCGGAGCCGCGGCCGCGCCGGCGCAGCAGCAGCACCGCCCCGCCGATCGCCAGCAGCAGCGCCAGCGGCGTCCAGAAATAGCTGAGCAGGGAGGGCTCCGCCGCCGCCGCAGCCGGCGCCCCGGGCGCTTCGATTGCGGTCTCGGCGAGTCCCTCGCCCCAATCGGCAGCCGCGGGCACCGGCGCCGAGGCGGTGACTGTTACGCTGTCGCCCAAGGCGGCGTCGTAGCCGATCGCGCCCTGCACCCATTGGGTGACCTGCTCGCGCGCCGCCTCGCTCATCGGCGAGGCGATGGCGACGGTGGCGCGGAGCCGGAAATCGCGGCCCGGCGCGAGCGCCTCCCCGGCGGGCGGCACCGCCGGCAGCTCGGCATTGGCGCCGACCGCCGCCCAGACGCTGACGTCGATCGCCTCGGCCGGATAGCGCGCCTCGACCGCGCGGCGGATGCGCGCCTCGAAGAAGCGGGCGACGCTGCGCTCCTCCTCGCCGCCGGGCAGCGCCGCCGGCTCGGCCAGCGGCTCGGCGCTGACCAGCGCGCCGCGATCGTTGAGCACGGCGACGGCGGCGGGCTCGAGATCGGGCACCGAGCCCGCGACCAGCCGCTGGATGCCGCGCACCGTGGTGTTGTTGAGCCGCCGCCCCGGCCGGGTGCGGATCGCGACCGAGGCGCGCGCCGGCCGGCGGTCGCGGCGGAACGCGGTCTGCTCGCCCAGCGAGAGATGGACGCGCGCCGCCTCGACCCCGTCGATGCGCATGATCGTACGCGCGAGCTCACCCTGCAGCGCCCGCTGCAGGTTGATCCGCTGGGCGAATTCGGTGAGCCCGATGCTGGAGCTGTTGAACAGCTCGAAGCCGACCGTGCCCTGCAGCGGCAGGTCCTGGCCGGCGACGTGCAGTCGGGTCGAATCGACCGCGCCCGACGGCACCAGGATGGTGCGGCCGCCGTCGCCGAGCCGGTAGGGGATGTCGGCGCGCTCGAGCTCGGCGACGATCGTCGCTGCGTCGGTCTGGCCGAGATCGCGGAAGATCGGCTCGTAGGTCGTGCGCAGGAACAGGAACCACAGAGCGGCGAGCAGCGCGCACAGCAGCAGGCCGGCGGCGGCGACGATCGCCAGCTGGCGCGAGGGCGGGGCGGAACGGAAGGTCTGGAGCATGTCGTCTCGCCTCGGCCTAGAGCTGCATTTCCATCATCCGCTGGTAGCTTTCGACCAGCCGGGCGCGGACCTGCATCATCAGCTCCATGGAGAGCCGCGCCTCCTCGAGCGCGAAGGTGACCTGGTGGATCGGGATCGACTCGCCGAGCGCGAAGGCGCGGACCATCGCGTCGGCATCGGCGACGCGCTGGTTCACCGCCGCGATCCCGTCCATCATGACCTGCGAGAAGGAGGTGCCGTTCGGCTGCGCGGTGGCGGCGGGAAGCACGCTGCGCAGCGACAGCGTCTCCGGCGTGGCGACCGCGGCGACGGCCTCGAGCGGGGTGGCGGCCATCAGTGCCTCCCCAGCTCGAGCGCCTTGGCGTACATCTGCCGGGCGATGTTGAGCGCGACCAGATTGGCCTCATAGGCGCGCTGGGTGCTGACCAGCCGGGTCATCTCGCCGGCATGATCGAGCGCCGGATAGGAGACGTAGCCGCTCTCGTCCGCATGCGGATGGCCGGGCTCGTAGGCGCGGCGCGGCGGCGCGGACGACGCCTCGACGCCGAGCACCGCGACGCCGGTGGGCCGCGCCCCGTCGAGATAGGAGGCGAAGTTGGTGCGCGGGCCGGAGACCAGCCGGAGCGCGCGATAGGGCTCGCCCGAGGAGGTCCGGCTGGTGTTCGCATTGGCGAGATTCTGCGCGATGATCTCGAGCCGGCGCCATTCGACGTCGAGCCCGGTGCGGCTGATCTCCATCGGGTTCAGAGCTTGCGGCATGGCCTAGCGCCCTCCGGTGATGGCGAGGGATTCGATCTGCAGCTGCCGGTTGAGCAGCTCGGCCAGCGCCGAATAGCGGCCCGCGGTCGCCTGGGCGGTGGCGAGCTCGAGGTCGACGCGCACCGGCTCGGCCAGCGGCGATCCCTCGGTGCGCGGCTCGACGGCGCGGACCGCGCCTTCGCCGCGCTGCGCGGCGGCGGCGAGCGCCTGCTCGAAGCTGACCCTGAGCGGGCGGAAACCCGGCGAGTTGGCATTGGCGATGTTCTCGGCCGTCGCGAGCTGGCGGGCGGAGAGCCCGTCCAGCGCCTTGACGATCAGAGCGGATGTGATTTCGGCCACCTGGCTTCCCCCTTATTGAACGATGATTTCGGCATGCAGCGCCCCGGCGGCGCGGATCGCCTGCAGCACCGCGATGATGCCGCGCGTGTCGACCCGCGCCTGCGACAGCGCCTGGACGAGGTCGCCGACGCTGGTGTTGGGCATGCGCACCACCGCGTCGCGCGAATTGGAGACGTCGAGCCTGGTGCTGGTGACGATCAGGCTCTGCACGTTGTCGCCGAAGCCGCCGGTATAGAATTGCGGCTGCGAGGCGCTGTTCTCGGAGGTCACCGAGACGCGGATGTCGCCCTGCGAGATGACCACGCTCGAAATCTGCACCGCCTCGCCCGCGACGACCGTGCCGAGGCGCTCGTTGATCACCACCCGGCCGAGCGAGGCCGGGGTGACCATGACATTCTCGATCTCCGCGATCAGCCGGGTCGCGTCCGCGCCGGCGGCGGCGATCACCACTGCGTCGGCGCCGCGCACCCGCGCCGCGGCGCGGCCGAGATTGCGGTTGATGCCGTCGGCGATCCGCCCCGCGGTGCTGAAATCGGGGTCGCGCAGGATGAAGGTCAGCTCGCCGGCGCCGCCGACCAGGCTGGCCTGGACCGGCGCCTCGACGGTGGCGCCGCCGGCGATGGTGCCGGCGGTCGGATAGTTGCGCTGGTTGGAATTGAGGTTGGCGTCGAAGCGGTGGCCGCCGACCACCAGCGAGCCCTGGGCGAGCGCGTAGGTGCGCTGGTTCGGCCCCATCAAGGGGGTCATCAGCAAGGTGCCGCCGGCGAGGCTGCGCGCGTCGCCGATCGAGGAGACGGTGACGTCGATACGGTCGCCGACATTGGCCGCGGTGGGCAGGGTCGCGGTGACGATCACCGCGGCGACGTTGCGGCTCTGCAACTGCTCGGGAAAGACGTTGGCGCCGAGGCGGGAAAGCGCGTTCCTGAGCGCCTGGCGGGTGACCTCGCTGCGCGGCGAATCGCCCGATCCGGCGAGGCCGGTGACGATGCCGTAGCCGACCAGGGCATTGTCGCGCTGGCCCATGAAGCGGCCGAGGTCGCGCACCCTGACTTCGTTGGCCGATGCCGCCGAGGCGGTCAGCAGGAGCAGCAGCGCGAGAAGAGGTTTGAACGCCATCACATGATCCCCAGGAAGCCGAAGATGCGCTGCAGCAGGCCGGGGCGGGCGCTGCGGCTGACGAAGCCGGAGCCGTCATAGTCGATCTGGGCGTCGGCGAGCCGGGCCGAGAGCACGGTGTTGGCGCTCGAAATGTCGGTCGGGCGGACGCGGCCGCGGATGCGGATGTTGGTCCGCTCGCCGGAGATGTTGAGCGCCTGCGTGCCCGAGACAGCGAGGTCGCCATTGCCGTAGACCTCGTCGACCCTGACGCTGATCTGCGCGACCATCCGGCCGGAGCGGCTGTTCTGTCCGGTGCCGTCGAAGGCGCCGCGCAGGCCAGCGGTCGCCGATTCGTTGATCGAGGTGCCCGAGATGCTGATCTCGCCGCCCAGCCGGCTGTCGCGGCGGGTGCCGACCCCGGCTGAGTTGGCCGCCGTCGAATTCTGCAGCACGATCACGGTCAATATGTCGCCGACCGCCGAGGCGCGCCGGTCCGAGGCGAGCGCCGCCCAATTGTCGTGGCGGTACATGTTCTCGTCCTGCGCGCCGAGCAAGGCGAGCGCGATGAGGCCGGGGTGGATCATTGCGGCTCCTCCGGAAGATGGGCGCGGACCGTGCGGCCGTCCGGGGTGCGCACGAACAGGCTGCGGCCGCGCCGGCCCGGCTGGGCGGCGGTCACCGCGCGCTCGACCGTCGCGGTGCCGACCCGGGCGATGAGATAGAGCGTGTCGCCGGGGCGCACGTCGGGCAGCATCGATCCGGGGACGCCGGCGATGGTCTCGCCCGCCGCCACGTCGCGGATCGCGCGCGGGGCGCGGATCCGGGCGTCGTAGCGCAGCGCGCGGGCCGGCTCGGCGGGGCAGGGCGCCTCGGCGAAATCGCCGCGCACCGCCACCGCCCCGGCCGGGATCGCCGCGATCGCCGTCAGGCAGAGGAGGCTCGCCATCGGCATCAGCGCTTCAGCCCGTTGGCGATCGCCATCAGCTGGTCGCCCGCCTGGACGACCTGCGCGCTCGCCGCATAGGCGCGCTGCATCATCATCAGCTGCACCATCTCGTCGGTGAGCTCGACGTTGGAGAGCTCCACCGAGCCCTGCACGAAGGTGCCGCCCTGCTCGCCCGCCTCGGCGGTGACGATGTCGGTCTCGGCGGCCGCCCGGTAGACCCCGCCCTCCATGTCGGTGAGCCCGGCCATGTTGCGCACCAGCACCAGGTCGATCCGCCCGATCGAGCTCGGCGTCGTCTCGCCGGGAGCGATCGCCCGCACCTCGCCGGCCGCGTCGATGGTGATCGAGGTGGCGCCCTCGGGGACCGAGATCGCCGCCTTGAGCGGAAAGCCGTTGGCGCCGGCCAGGAAGCCGTCCTCGGTGATGCGCAGGGTGCCGCCGCGCCACAGCACGGTCTGGCCGTCCGGCCCGGTCAGCTCGATAAAGCCCTCGCCGCTGATCGCGAGGTCGAGCGGGTTGCCGGTGGCACGCATCTCGCCGGGCAGGAACACCCGCTCGGCGCTGGCGGCGGACACGCCGAACGTGGCGATGCCCCCCTCCGCCGCCGGCGCCGCGGCACCGCCCTCGACGGGCAGCGTCGGACCGATCAGCTCGGCAAAGCGCATCTCCGCGCGCTTGAAGCCGGGCGTGTTCATGTTGGTGATGTTGTTGGCGACGACGTGGAGCGCGCGGTCCTGCGCCTGGAGGCCGGTCGCACCGATGTGGAAGACGCCGTTCATCTCAATTCTGCCCGAATGTGTTGAGCGCGCGGCCGATCATGTCGTCCCACGTCGTCACCAGCCTCTGGCCGGTCTCGGCGCGGCGCACCGCTTCCATCATTGCAACCATTTCATCCCCCATGCTGACGTTTGAGCTTTCGATCATTCCCTGCCGGAGCGAGGGCGCGGCGACCGGGACCGGCTCGGCCCCGCCGGCCGAGAAGGCGCCGGCCTCGCCGGGCGCGAGGACCGCGCGGTCCGCGAAATCGACCAGGGCGATCCGCGCCAGTGGCGCCCCGTTCCGGGTCACCGTGCCGTCGCGGGCGACGTCGAACGGACCCTCGCCGACCACGACGTCGCCGCCATCGACCGACTGCAGGACGAGGCCGTGCGCGGTCGCCAGCCGGCCCTCCGCGTCGCGCCGGAACTGGCCGTGGCGGGTGTAGAAGACCGCATCATCGCCGCGGACCGCGAAGAAGCCCTGGCCGCCGATCGCGATGTCGGTCGGGCTGCCGGTCTCGACCAGCTGGCCGGCGGTGAAGTCGGCCGCCGCGCCGGTGCGGACCCGACCCTGCGGAGCGCCCTCCTGCGGCTGCGCCGCCGCGACCATCTCGGAAAACGGGATCCGGCGGCGGTAGCCCGGCGTCGAGGCGTTGGTGATGTTCTGCGCCGCGACCTCGGCGCGCTCCTGCGCCCGGGAGAGGATCTGCGCCGCTATTTCGGTGATCTGCATGCCAGCCTCCTCATGTCAGCGCCGGGAGCTTGCCCTGGTCCTCGGGGCTGAGGACCGCGAACGACGTCAGCTCGACCGAGTGCGGGATCTCGTTGACCGAGATGATCGCGAGGCGCGGCAGCGACCGCCGGGTGAAGGTGCGCAGGTGGCGGCGCAGCTCGGGGCCGCAGAGCAGCACCGGCGCCAGCCCCTCGCGGACCATCGCCTCGACCAGCGGCGCGAGGCCGCGGATCAGCTGCTCGGCGAGCCTCGGCTCGATCACGAACGCGCCGCCGCCCCCGCCGCGCACGGAGTCGCCGATCTGGCCCTCGATCCTCGGATGCAGGCTCAGCACCGCCAGCTGGTCGCGGCCGCCGCGCAGGCCGTGGCAGATGACGTGGGCGAGGCGTTGGCGGACCATCTCGGTGAGGTCGAAATGGTCCTTGCAGGCGCGGCCGACGTCGGCCAGCGCCTCGACGATCAGGTCCATGTTGCGGATCGAGACCTCCTCGCCGAGCAGGTTCTGCAGCACCCGCTGCACGTCGGAGACGGTCATGATGTTCGGGATCAGCTCCTCGACGAGCCCCGGCTGGCGGGTGCGGACGCCCTCGAGGAAGCCGACGACGTCGGCGCGGGTGAGCAGCTGCGCCGCCTCGTTGCGGAGCAGCTCGCCCAGATGGGTCATCAGCACCGTCACCGGGTCGACCAGCGTGTAGCCGGCGCGCTGCGCCTCGTCGCGCCGCTCCGGGTCGATCCACAGCGCCGGCAGGCCGAAGGCCGGGTCGCGCGCCTCGATGCCGGAAAGGCGCGTGCCGGCCGGGGGAGTGCCGATCGCCAGCACCATGTCCGGCCGGAGCTCGGCGCGGGCGTGGCGGGCGCCGAACAGGGCGAACTCATAGGCGAGCGGGCCGAGCTGCGCGCCGTCCTGGAACAGCACCGGCGGGATCGCGAAGCCGCTCAATTTCTCCTGCTGCTGCCGCAGCGCGGTGACCCGCTCGCCGAGCAGCGGCTTCATGCCCTGCCAGGCGGCGCTCAGCTCGGCGCCGAGCAGCACCTCGATCGGGGCCACGGCGCTGTCGCGCTTCTCCGCCGCCTCGGTCTCGGCCTCCTCGCTCTCCGCCGCGGCCGCCCGCCGCACCCGCCGCGCCGCCACCCAGGCCGCGAACGACAGCAAGGCGAGGATGGCGATCGGCCATTTCGGCATGCCGGGGAGCGCCAGCAGCACCAGCAGGGTGGCGAGCACGATCAGCGCGATCTTCGGGAAGGAGGCGAGCTGCCGGAACACCTCGGTCGACAGCTGCCGGTCGGCCGACGAGCGGGTGACGATGATGCCGGTCGCGGTCGAGATGATCAACGCCGGCACCTGCGTCACGATACCGTCGCCGATGGTCAGCAGGGTGAAGGTCTGCAGCGCCTGCGACCAGCCCATCCCCATCTGGGCGACGCCGATGATCCAGCCGGCGAAGATGTTGATCAACAGGATGATGATGCCCGCGATCGCGTCGCCCTTCACGAACTTGGAGGCGCCGTCCATCGAGCCGTAGAAGGCGGCCTCCTTCTCGAGGTCCTTGCGGCGGCGCTTGGCCTCCTCCTGGTCGATCAGGCCCATGTTGAGGTCGGCGTCGATGCTCATCTGCTGGCCGGGCATCGAATTCGAGCACGAACCGCGCCGCCACCTCGGAGACGCGCTGCGCGCCCGAGGTCACCACGACATATTGGACGACGACCAGGATGAAGAACACGACCAGCCCGATCACGAAGCTGCCCTGCACCGCGAAGCCGCCGATCGCGTTGATCACGTCGCCGGCATGGGCGTCGGTGAGGATCAGCCGGGTCGCGGCGACGTTCAGCGACAGCCGGAACAGGGTCGCGACCAGCAGCAGCGACGGGAAGGTCGAGAACTCGACCGGCCGCTGCATGTAGAAGGTCAGCAGGAGCAGGGTCAGCGCGAACGCGAAGTTGAAGATGATCAGGAGATCCAGCAGCACGCTCGGAATCGGCGCGAACAGGATCAGGAGGATCGCGATCACCCCGCCGACCAGGAACAGGTCCTGATTGCGCCCGAGCAGCCGGCCCAGCATCAGGCGGCCTCCTCGCGCAGCCGGAGGTAGAGCGCGGCGACCTCGCGATAGACGCTTTCGGGCACCGGCGCGTCGAGCGCGCAGCTGCGATAGAGGGCGCGGGCGAGCGGCTTGTCCTCGACGGTGACGACGCCGTGGCGGAAAGCGAGCCGCTTGATCCGCCTGGCGAGCGCGTTGGCGCCGCGCGAGACCACGAGCGGCGCCGCCATCGCCTCGGCATCGTAGCGCAGCGCCACCGCATAATGGCTGGGATTGGTGACGACGACGTCGGCGTCCTTGACGTTGCGCAGGCTCTGGCTGGCGGCGACGAACTCGGCGTGGAGCTGCTTGCGCTTCTGCTTGAGGCGCGGCTCGCCCTCGCGGTCGCGGACCTCGCGGCGCAGCTCGCGCCGGCTCATCCGCATGTTCTTCGAGAATTCCTTGCGCACGATCAGCTGGTCGATGCCGGCGAAGAACAAGGCGGCCAGCGCGAAGCAGGCGAGCAGCCGCAAGGTCGCCCGGAACAGGGCCTGGGCGAGGCTCGCGGCGTCGGCGGTGGAGGCCGAGACATGGTCGAGCTCGCGGCGCAGCACCAGCCAGGTGATGCCGACATAGACGGCGAACTTGAGCACGTTCTTGAACGTCTCGATCAGCATCCGCTTCGAGAAGATCCGCTTCAGCCCCTTGGCCGGGTTGAGCCGCGAGAA
The DNA here is from genome assembly GCA_963826805.1 of uncultured Alphaproteobacteria bacterium. GTDB lineage: Bacteria > Pseudomonadota > Alphaproteobacteria > Sphingomonadales > Sphingomonadaceae > Allosphingosinicella. The sequence goes on along the minus strand of CAWGYE010000005.1, from coordinate 200,549 downwards.
ATCGGGCTTGAGCGGGTGCGCGCTGAACACGATGCCGGTCTGCAGCAGCTCGAACAGCAGCACCGCCGCGAAGACGGTGAGGGCGAGCAGCCCGAGCGGGCGCAGCAGCGCGCCGAACACATGGCCGGTGAGCGCGAACAGCTCGCTGGAGCCGCCGACCACGTCGGGCGCGGTGACGATGGCGTCGCGGCTCGCCCGCGTCAGCTGCTCGCCGAGGCTGTCGCCCGCGATCCAGATGTAAAGCAGAAAGGAGGCAAGAACGACCAGGAAGCCCAAATCCATGCCGCGCGCGACCGAGCCCTTGCGGCGCGCGCGCTGCAGCTTGAACGGGGTGGCCTGCTCCGACCGGTCCTGCTCGGTATTTTCCATCTCAGATCAGCCCCGGCAGCGCTTCGAGGGTGATCCGCGACATCCGCGCGAGCAGCGCGCCGGCGGTGCCGAAGGTGACCGGCAGGGCGAGCAGCAGCACGATCGTCTTCACCTGGAAGCCGAGGATGAGGACGTTCATCTGCGGCACCGTGCGCGACAAGGCGGCGATGGCGACGTCGCACAGCCACAAGGCCAGCATCGCGCCGCCCGCAACGCCGAAGGCGGTGAGGAAGACGAGGCCGACATAGCCGATCAGGCCGGCCGGCGACGGCGCCAGCTGGTAGGCGCCGAGCGGCACCGCCTCGAGCGAGGCGGCCAGCGTGCGCAGCAGCTCGGCATGGCCGTCCATCGCGAAGAAGATCGCGCCGGTCGCGTAGACGAAGAGGGTGCCGGTCAGCGGCATCGAGCCGCGGGTGGTGGGGTCGATCAAGCAGCGCCAGGCCGAAGCCCGCCTGGATGTCGACCGTCCGCCCGGCGACCTGCAGCGCCGCATAAGCGAGCTGGAAGGCGACCAGGAAGATGGTGCCGAGCAGGAGCTCGCGCACCCCGGTGACGATCAGCGCGCCGGCACTGACGTCGGTGAGCGCCGCGGCCGCCGGATTGGCCGCGGCGAGGCAGGCCGCAAGCCCCAGGCTCATCAGCATCCGGAACGTCATTGGCAGCCGCACCAGCGTGAACGGCGGCGCCAGCGCGAACACCGGCGCGATGCGCAGGCTCAGGAGCAGCGCGGACAGCGCCCAGCCGATCAGCCCGGTCTCGGTCATGAGGAGCCGAGCTCCGGGATCATGCCGATCGTGGTGATGGCGAACTGCGTGATCTGGTGGATCATCCACGGGCCGAGCGCGATCAGCACGAACACTGCGGCGAGCAGCTTCGGGACGTAGCTCAGCGTCATTTCCTGAAGCTGCGTGGCGACCTGCATCACGCTGATCACAAGTCCGACCCCGAGCGCGGCAACCAGCACCGGCCCGGCGACAAGCAAAGCGTTCCACAGGAGCTGATTCATCAACTCCAGCGCCTGATCGGCACCCATGATTTTAAGTACCCCTACCCAACTGACTTTGAGAGATTTCAATCTCTCGACGACATGGCGGGTCGTTCGCCGCGCCTCTTGTCAGGCGCGGTCGTGCTGCACCGCCGCTCAACTTCGATGTGTCCTAAAGCCCCCCCCGAGCTCCCGAGTTCTCCAACCAAGAATGCACAAACTCGCAGAGCCGGCATCCACCTGATCGGCGTCTGTCGCGCCGTTCCGGGACTGTTTAGTCTTTCACACGCGTAAAACGTCACGCTTCCGCTAAACTTTTTTTTCAGCCGTCCGAAAAAGGGTGTTTCGGGTGGACGATTTCCGCATGAAGTTTTATCTCGACTCTGCATCTAAAGAGATGGCCCTCGGACGGGGGCGGGGGCCACGGAGTGAAGGGCGGGTCGGATCCCCTTCACCCTGCTTCCATCCGGGCAAGTCGAGGCAATGGACGAGGGTAGGACAGGCAAGGCCGGCAGCGCCGGCAGCCGTGGCGTCGCAGGCGAAGACCTCTCGCCGGCCGCGTTGTTCGATCTGGTCGTCGCCAGGCACACGGCTATGATCTCGCGCATCGCCCTCGCCTATGAGGCCGATCCGACGCTTCGGCGCGAGCTGGTGCAGGAGATCATGCTCGCAATCTGGTCCAGCCTGCCCCAGTTCCGCCGCGACTCCTCGCTCAAGACCTTCGTCGCCGGCATCGCCTATAAGAGGTCGATCTCGCACGTCTCCCGCGCCGTCAGGCGACCGAGAGCGGCGCCGCTCTCGGACGACCTGATCAGCGAGGACCCGCTCCCCGACGAGGTCGCGTCCCGCAATCAGCAGAAGAAGCGGATGCTGGAGGTCGTCCAGACGCTGCCGCCGGCGCAGAAGCAGGCGATCATTCTCTGCCTCGAGGATTTCACCTTCAAGGAGATCGGCGAGACAATGGGAATCTCGACCCATGCGGCGCAGATGCGTTGCCATCGCGCCAAGACAGCGCTGAGGACGGCCATGGAGGCGCTGCCATGACGCTCGACGACTTCCCCCAATATGCCGAGCTGTGGCGCGAGCAGATCGGCCCGGAGGAGCTGGCCCGGATTCAGGCCCGGGCGAAGACCATCGCGCGCAGCGCCAAGCGGAAGCAGGTGGTCGATCTGGCCTTGGCAGTCCTGGCCATTGCCATGGTCTGCCTGGTTTTGTGGATGAACCCGGCGTCGTGGCAGGTAAAGCTCGGCTTCGCCGTGCTCGTGGCGGGGGTGCTCTGGCACGGCTGGAAGCGTCACCAGATCACCCGGACCGCGCTGGCCACCGTCGACGACCCCGGGGTCTTCTATGCGACCGCGATCAAGAATTTGCGATCGGAAATAAGCTTGTCGACGGTCTCTCTATGCGTAGGGGGGCCGGTTTTCATCGCCTCGATTTCGCTTTCGAAGGCTTCCGAGGGGCTCAACGGTCTCGATTGGATTCTTCGAGACCCGCTCCAGGTAAATCTTGAAAAGTTCGTGGTCGTAGCAACCATTTTCGTGATCTACGTCTATTTCATCCGAGAGAACCTCCAGCTGCGCGAACAATTGCGGCGGCTCGAAGACATGAGTCGGGACTGGACCGAGCAACAGGCCGGCGCCGGCGGCGATCGCTGACGCGGAGCCGCGTCAGGCGAGGATCGCGCGGTCGATCGCGCCGACCCGGGTGACTCCGGTCAGCGCCATGGCGAGGCGCATTTCGGCCGCGACGGTGTCGAGCAACTCGCCCACCCCGGCGCCGCCGCGCGCAGCGAGCGCGAACGCCCAGGCGCGGCCGAGCAGCACGCCGCTGGCGCCCAAGGCCAGCATCCGCACCACGTCGAGGCCCGAGCGGACGCCGCCGTCGGCGAGCACGGTCAGCGCGTCGCCGACCGCGTCGGCGATCGGCGGCAGCGCCCGGGCGGTGGAGAGCACCCCGTCGAGCTGGCGCCCGCCATGGTTGGAGACGACGATGCCATCGGCGGCGAGCGCCGCGGCCTGGCGGGCATCCTCGACGTTCAAGATGCCCTTGACGATCAGCGGCCCGTCCCAGCGCGAGCGGATCCATTCGGCGTCGCGCCAGGTCAGCGACGGATCGAAATTCTCGCCGATCCAGCCGATATAATTCTCCAGCCCGCCGCCCCTGCCGACCACCGGCGCGAAATTGCCGAGGCTGTGCGGGCGCCCCATCACGCCCACGTCCCAGGTCCAGCGCGGGTGGGCGAGCGCCTGCGCCAGCCGCCGCCAGCGTGCATAGGGCCCGGAGAGGCCCGAGCGGGCGTCGCGATAGCGCGCGCCGGGCATCGGCAGGTCGACGGTGAAGACCAAAGCCGCGCAGCCCGCCGCGCGCGCGGCGGCGAGCAGCTCGGCCATATAGCCGCGGTCCTTGATCACGTAGAGCTGGAACCAGATCGGGTCGGGGCAGGCGGCGGCGACCTCCTCGATCCCGCATACCGACAGGCTCGACAGGCAGGCCGGCACGCCCCTGGCGGCGGCGGCCCGCGCCGCCTGCGCCTCCCCGCGCCGGGCGTACATGCCGGCAAGGCCGACCGGCCCCAGCGCCACCGGCAGGCTCTGCCGGCGCCCGAACAGGGTGGTGGACATGTCGATCTCGGAGACGTCGACCAGCACCCGCTGCCGCAGCGCCACCTCGCGAAGATCGGCGACGTTGCGCCGCAGCGTCACCTCGTCATAGGCGCCGCCGTCGACATAATCGAACAGGAAGCGCGGCAGTCGCCGCCGCGCCGCGCGGCGGAAATCGGCGGCAGAGGTGAGGCTGTGGCCGGAGGCGCTCATCGCGCGCGACAATCGGCCAGCGCAAAGGCGGTGGCAAGGACCCGCGACCCTCTCCATTCCCCTCCCTTGATGGGGAGGGGTCAGGGGGTGGGGGGCTCGGCGACCGGCGCCGCGTGCGCGGAGAGCCCACCCCCACCCCAATCCTCCCCCATCAAGGGGGAGGGGGCTTGGCACGGGCTGTCCCGAACCGGATTTCCGCAACCTTCGCTTCCTATTGGCAAGCCGCCTCTTAAGGGGCAGTATCAGCTTGGGAGGCGAATCGCATGTCTCGGCACCGTAAATCGGCGACCGGCAACGGCTTAGGCGTGGGCAAAGCGCTCGCTGGCCTGTGGGCGGCCGCGTGGAGCGGCGCGGCGCAGGCGCAGAGCTCGCTGGCCGATCCCGCCGGCTCCGGCGTGATCGTGTCGGCGGTGCGCTGGCTGGAGGGCACCCTGCTCGGCACCATCGCCACCGTGGTGGCGGTGATCGCGGTCGCTTCGGTCGGCTTTCTGATGCTGACCGGGCGGATCAACTGGCGCTACGGCGCGACCGTGATCCTCGGCTGCTTCATCCTGTTCGGCGCGGCCTCGATCGTCGCCGGCATCCAGTCCACCGCCAGCCTGGGACAATGAGCGGTGACGGGACTGGAGCGGGACACTTTGTTCGTGGCGCTGACGCGGCCGCAAATGTTCGCTGGGGTCACCTATAGCTATTTCATCGCCAATGCGGTGATCGCGACCGAATTGTTCCTGGTCTTCCGCTCGGCCTGGGTGATCCTGGCGGCCGTCCTGATCCACGCCGTCGGCGTGGTGCTGTGCGTGCGCGAGCCGCGCTTCTTCGATCTCTGGCTGACCCGGGTGGGCCGCTGCCCACGGGTCAAGAACCACGCGATCTGGCGGTGCAACTCCTACCGGCCCTGACCCGCGACGCCAGGATCGTCGCCCGCGAGCTGCCGGCCGGCAAGCACCTTCCCTACGCGCGCCACGTCGACGACCACACGATCGAGACCCGCGACGGCCTGCTGATGCAGATGATCCATCTGCGCGGCCTCCTCTTCGAGACCGCCGACAGCGAGGAGATCAACTACCGCAAGCGCCTGCGCGACGCGATGCTGCAGGCGATCGGCTCGTCGCGCTTCGCCCTCTACCACCATATCATCCGCCGCCGGATCGACGTCAGCCTCAGCGCCGGCCATGTCGATCCCTTCTCGCGCGAGCTCGACCAGATGTGGCGGGCGCGGCTGGCGGCCAAGCGGCTCTACGTCAACGACCTTTTCCTGACCCTGATCCGCCGTCCGCTGCAGGGCCGCGCCGGGACGTTCGACCGGCTCGGCGTGATGTTCGGGCGGACCTCGACCGAGGCGGACGCCAGCGCCGCCTATGAGGCGCGCCAGCTCGACGTCGCGCGCGATGCCCTGCTGGCGGCGCTCGGCAGCTATGCGCCGCGGCTGCTCGGCGTCTACGAGACGGCCCAGGGGCCGTGCTCGGAGCCGCTCGAGTTCCTCTCCGCCCTCTACAATGGCGAGATGCGCCCGGTGTTGATGCCGATGCAGGACCTGGGCGCCTATCTGCCCTATCGCCGGATCAGCTTCGGCCAGGAGACGGTCGAGCTGGGGCCGAGCGCCAATCTCGAGCGCGGCTTCGTTGGCATGGTTTCGATCAAGGACTATCCCGGCCAGACCGCGCCGGGCATGCTCGACGAATTGCTGCGGCTGCCGTTCGAGCTCACCGTCTCCCAGAGCTTCGGCTTCGTCGACCGCCAGGCGGCGCTGTCGCGGATGAACCTGGCGCTGCGACGGATGCGCTCGGCCGAGGACGAGGCGGTGAGCCTGCGCGCCGACCTCTCCAGCGCCAAGGACGAGGTCGCCGCCGGCCGCGCCGGCTTCGGCGAGCATCACATGACGATCGCGGTCAAGGGCGACACCCCGCGCGAGGTCGACGAGGGCGTGGCGGAGGCGCAGGCGGCGCTCGCCGACCTCGGCATCATCTCGGTGCGCGAGGAGATCGCGCTCGAGCCGGCCTTCTGGGCGCAATTCCCCGGCAACTTCAAATATATCGCCCGGCGGGGCCTGGTCTCGACGGGCAATTTCGCGGGCCTCGCCTCGGGGCACAACTTCCCGCTTGGGCCAGGCCGAGGGCAATCATTGGGGCGAGGCGGTGACCCTGCTCGAGACCACCGCGGCCGGGCCCTATTACTTCAACTTCCACCAGGGCGACCTCGGCAATTTCACGGTGATCGGGCCGTCGGGCTCGGGCAAGACGGTGGTGCTCAATTTCCTGCTCGCGCAGGCGCGCAAGTTCCGCCCGCGGATCATTTTCTTCGACAAGGACCGCGGCGCCGAGATCTTCATCCGCGCGATCGGCGGCACCTACGATCTGCTCCGCCCGGGCGTGCCATCGGGGCTCAACCCGCTCCAGCTTCCCGACCTGCCGGTCAACCGCCAGTTCCTGATCGACTGGATCGCCCTGCTGGCGGGCGGCGCCGACATCGACGAGGTGGCGCGGATCAAGGATGCGGTCGACGCCAATTTCCAGCAGCCGCTCGAGCATCGCCGCCTCAGGCACCTGGCGGAGCTGTTCCGCGGCGCGTCGCGGCCGCACGCCGGCGATCTCTGGTCGCGGCTCAGGCCCTGGTGGGGCGACGGCGAGCGCGCCTGGCTGTTCGACAACGAGCACGATCGCATCGACCTCACCGCCGAGACGGTCGGCTTCGACATCACCTCGATCCTCGACGATCCGGCGATGCGCACGCCGGCGATGATGTACCTGTTCCACCGCGTCGAGGAGCGGCTCGACGGCTCGGCGGCGATCATCGTCGTCGACGAGGGCTGGAAGGCGCTCGACGACGACGTGTTCGTCCGCCGCATCAAGGACTGGGAAAAGACGATCCGCAAGCGCAACGGCATCGTCGCCTTCGCGACGCAAAGCGCGCAGGACGCGCTCGAGAGCCGCATCGCCAGCGCGATCATCGAGCAGGCGGCGACCCAGATCTTCATGGCCAACCCCAAGGCCCGCGCCGCCGACTATATCGAGGGCTTCGGCCTCACTCCGCACGAGTTTGAGCTGGTCCGCACCCTGCCCGACAACGCCCATTGCTTCCTGGTCAAGCACGGCGCCGAAAGCGTGGTCGCGCGCCTCAACCTCACCGGCGAGCGCAAGATGCTCACCATCCTGTCGGGCCGCGAGCGCACGGTGCGGCTGCTCGACGAGATCCGCGCCGAAACCGGCGACGACCCGGAGGCCTGGGTGCCGCGCCTCCTGGAGCGGGCATGATCGCGGGCTGCCCCGCCGCCGCGCCCGGCGTCGCCTTCGCGCGCCGGATGCTCGATTTCGTCGACTGCCAGGCGCAGGCGATCGGCGCCGGCGGCTATCAGGCGCTGGCCGCGCCGGGCTCGACGCTGTCGCTGGTGCTGACCGGCTTCCTTACCTTGTTCGTCGCCTTCTTCGGCTACCGGCTGCTGTTCGGGCAGACGCCCAGCGTTCGCGACGGCGTCCTCGCCTTGGTCAAGATCGGCATCGTGCTGGCGCTGGCGACCAGCTGGACCGCCTACCGGACCCTGGTCTACGACGTCGCGCTGAAGGGGCCGGCCGAGCTCGCCGCCGACATCGGCCGTCCCGCCGCTTTGCCGGGCGCGGCCGGCGGCCTCGCCAACCGCCTCGCTTATGCCGACCGCGCGTTCGAGCTGCTGGCGATCGAGGGCACCGGCCGGCTGATCGCGCCGCCGGCCGCGCCGGGCCGGCCAGGCGGCCTGCCCGTGGCGACGCCGGGCGCGACGCCGGAAATGTTCCCGGGCTTCGACAGCTGGGCGCTGGGCGGCGCCCGCATCGCCTTCCTGACCGCCGCGCTCGGCGCGCTGGCGCTGGTGCGGCTGGCCGCCGGCCTGCTGCTCGCGCTCGGCCCCTTCTTCATCGCCTTCCTCCTGTTCGAGAGCACGCGCGGGCTGTTCGAAGGCTGGATCCGGGTGCTCGCGGGAGCCGCCTTGGGCGCGCTCGGCACGGCGATCGTGCTTGGCGTCGAGCTGGCCTTGCTCGAGCCCTGGCTCGCCGACCTGCTGGCCCGGCGCTATGCCGGCCAGGCGATCCCCGGCGCGCCGGTCGAGCTGCTCGTCGCCACCCTGCTGTTCGGCCTGGTCCTCCTCGGCATCCTCTACGCTTCCGCGCGCGTCGCCCTGGGCTTCAGGCTGCCGCCGGCCTGGCGCTCGGCGCCGGCCGCGCTTGGCGCGGCCCTGCGCGGCGAGCAGCTGCGTCTCGCCGGGGCCGGCCGCGAGGCCGCGGCGCCCGCGCTCGGCCGCTCGCGCGCGGCCGCGGTGGTCGACGCCGTCGCCGCCAGCCAGCGCCGCGAGACCGCGCCGGGGCCGGCCGGGCTCGCCGCCGCCGCGCCGCCGCCCGGCAGCCGCATCCGGCCGCAGGGGCCGGCCCGCGACTATGAAGCGCCGGCGCCCGCGCCGCTCGGCCGGAGCTTCCGCCGCCGCACCACATCCCGCGTCTCGGCACGCGCGGGCAGACGGGACCTAGCGTCATGAAGAAGCAGACACGCGAAGCGCTCGACGCTTATTATGTCGAAGCCGACAGCTGGGCGCGCACTCAGCAGGACGCGCTGCGTGCCTCGCGCCGCACCGCCTGGCGGGTGGCCGCCGCCGCCGCCTTGGTCGCGGTGCTGCTCGCCATCGCCCTGGTCGTGCTGATGCCGCTGAAGACGGTCGAGCCCTACACCTTGCTGGTCGACCGCAATACCGGCTTCGTGCAGGCGCTGCGGCCGCTCGACCCCGACCAGATTTCCGGCGACCGGGCGCTCACCCAGAGCTTCCTCGTCCAATATGTGATCGCGCGCGAAAGCTTCGACATCGATTCGCTGGAACGGGACTATCAGCGGGTCGGGCTGTGGTCGGCCGAGCGCGCACGGGCGGAATATGTCGCCGGCATCCAGGTCTCCAATCCGGACAGCCCGCTCAACCGGCTGCCCCGTTCCAGCGTGATCGAGACGCGGGTCAAGAGTATCTCTCCGGTCGGGGGCAATGTCGCCATGGTCCGTTTCGAGACCCGGCGCCGCGACGCCGGCGGCCAGGTCGGCCCGCCGAGCGCCTGGGTGGCGATGATCCGCTACCGCTATTCCGGCGAGCCGATGTCGATCGAGGACCGGATGATCAACCCGCTGGGCTTCCAGGTGCTGCGCTACCGCCGCGACGCCGAGGCGTTGGCGCCGGCCGAGACCGGGCCCGCCGCTCCGGCGACCGTGCCGCAGCTGCAGATCGTGCCGGCGCCGGCGCCGGCCGCTCCGGCCCAGCAACAGCCGGCGCGGCCGGCCCGGCCCGAGGTCGAGCTTTGAGGGCCTTGCTCGCTTTGCTGTTGCTGGTCGCGGCGCCGCTCGCCGCGCAGGTGCGGCCGCAGCCGGCTCCCGGCGGCGATCCGCGCGTGCAGAGCGTCGAGTACAGGCAGGACCAGGTGGTCTCGCTGGAGGTCGCGCCGGGCTATCAGCTGATGCTCGAGTTCGCGCCCGACGAGCGGATCGAGAGCGTTGCGGTCGGCGACAGCGGCGCCTGGCAGGTGACCCCCAACCGCGCCGGCGACCGCGTCTTCGTCAAGGCGCTGCAGGCGATGCCGAGCAACCTCACCGTGGTCACCAGCGCCCGGCTCTACACATTCGAGCTGAACCCGCTGTTCAGCGGGTCCGGTTCGATGGCCTATGTCGTGCGCTTCACCTATCCGGGCGCCGCCGAGGAGAGCGCGGACGCAGAGCCCGCGGCGGTCGCCGGCCGCTACCGGCTGAGCGGCGCCCGCGCGCTCCGGCCCAGCCGGATCAGCGACGACGGCACCCACACCTATATCGAATGGCCGCGCGAGAGCACGCTGCCGGCGGTCTATTCGCTCGACGAGCGCGGCCAGGAGAGCCTGGTCAACGGCATGATGCGCGACGATCTGTTCGTGATCGACGCGGTGGTGCCGCGGCTGGTGTTCCGGATCGACCGCGACGTGGCCCGCGCCGAGCGGGTCGTCGAACGGGCGCGCAACTGATGGCGATCCGGCGCGCCACCGGAGACCCGCGCGTCGCGGCGACCACCGACGCCGGGGCCGGCGCCGGCGAAACCGGCGTGATGCCGGTGGTCGCGCGGTCGCGCTCGGGCCCGTCGCCGCTGGTGTTCGGGATCGTCGCGGTGATCGCGGCGGTGCTGCTGTTCAGCTTCCTCGACGCCCGGCGGCGCTCGCTGTCCTCGCCCTCGGTCCGGGAGCGCGCCGCCGACCGGCTCGTGCTGCCGGCACCGCCGCCGCCGCTCTACGTCCCGCCCGCGCCGCCGCCGGAGCCGGTGGTGACGGCGCCGCCCCAAGCGCCGCCCCCGCCGCCCGCGCCGCCGCCCCCGCCGCAGATCGTCTACGTGCCTCACCCCGTGCCCGCGCCGGCGCCGGCCGCCGAGGCGCCGCAGCCGGTCCGGGTCGCGAACGCGCCGGCCCTGGTGTTCGACGGTGCCGCCACCCCGGCAGAGGGCACCGCGGCCGCGGCCGCGGCCGAGGCCGAGGCGGCGCCGGCCGCGACCGGCGGCACCGCGGTCGCCGGCACCCGGACCCGGGCCGGGGTGCTCGCCAACCGCTCGACCACGGTGGCGCAGGGGACTTTGATCCCGGCGGTGCTCGAGACCGCGCTCAATTCGACCCGGCCCGGACTCGCCCGCGCGATCGTCTCGCGCGACGTGCGCGGCTTCGACGGCACCCGCGTGCTGATCCCGCGAGGCAGCCGGCTGATCGGCGAGTATCAGTCGCAGAACGCGCCGGGGCAGAAACGCGCGCTGGTCAACTGGATCCGGCTGATCCGCCCCGACGGGGTAACGATCGCGATCGGCTCGCCGGCCGGCGACCCGCTCGGCCGCGGCGGCATCCGGGCGCGGGTCAACAGCCATTTCTTCGAGCGTTTCGCCGGCGCGATCCTGCAGTCGGCGCTCGACATCGGCGTGGCGCTGGCCGGGCGGGCCGGCACCGGCGACAACACGGTGGTGGTGCTGCCGGGGACCGTGCAGGGCGCGACGGCCCAGATCATCCAGCCGCAGCAGATCACCCCGACCCTCTCCGTCCGCCAGGGCACCAGCATCTCGATCTTCGTCGCCCGCGACCTCGATTTCACCGGCGCGGGCGGCCGGCGGTGAGCGTCGCCGCGGTCGCCGAGGAGGGCGTCTACCTCCGCTCCTATCTGGCGCCGCTGACCGGCATGCTGGCCCGGCCGGACGTGACCGACATCTACGTCAACCGTCCCGGCGAGCTCTGGGTCGAGACGACCGGCGGCGCGATCGAGCGGCACGACGCGCCCGCGCTCGACGAGGCGACCCTGACGCGGCTGTCGCGGCAGATCGCGGCGCTGACCCACCAGGGGATCAGCCGCGAGCACCCTTTGCTGTCGGCGACGCTGCCGGACGGCGCGCGGGTGCAGGTGGTGGCGCCGCCGGCGACCCGGGGGCCGCTGGCGCTGGCGATCCGCAAGCATGTTTCGCCCGACCTGGCGCTCGAAGACTATGTCGCGGCGGGCGCGTTCGCCGGCACCAAGGCGCGCGACTCGCTGCAGCGCTCGGACGTCGACCGCGCGCTGGCGGCGCAGCTCGAGGCGGGCGAGATGGCCGGCATGCTCGCCGCCGCGGTCAGGGCGCGCAAGAACATCCTCGTCTCGGGCGGCACCTCGACCGGCAAGACCACCTTCCTGAACGCGCTGCTCCGCGAGGTCCCGGCGGAGGAGCGGCTGATCCTGATCGAGGACACGCCCGAGCTGCAGGTCGGCCACGAGAACATGGTCGGGATGCTCGCGTCGCGCTCCTCGCTCGGCGAGGCGCGGGTGAGCGCGAACGACCTGGTCGCCGCGTCGCTGAGGATGCGCCCCGACCGGATCATCCTGGGGGAGCTGCGCGGCGAGGAGGCCTATGCCTTCCTGCGCGCCGTCAACACCGGCCATCCCGGCTCGATGACCACCGTGCACGCCGATTCGGCCGAGCGGGCGATCGAGCAGATCGTGCTGCTCGTGCTGCAGGCCGGCACCCAGCTGAGCCGCGACGACGTCCGCCACTATGTGTGGAGCACCGTCGACGTCTTCGTCCAGCTCGACCGCACCGCCGGCCGCCGCTCGATCGCCGAGATCGTGCTCAGCCACTGAAAAACGGGGACACCTTATATTTTCCGGCGCGTGTGGGCGGAAAATGTAAGGTGTCCCCGTTTATGTCGCGAGCTCCTTCAAGGGCACGTTCGGGTCGGCGAGCTTGGACGGGGCGGGGGCGGCGGCGGTTTCGATCAGCTTGCGACCCTGGACATAGTCGCGCACCGCGTTGACGCAGTCGAGCGCGATGACGCGCCCCTGGCGCAGGTAGACGAGGCTGAAGCTGCGCGCGGCGGGGTCGCCGCGGACGACGATCTCGTCATGGCCGTGGAACAGGCCGACAGTCTGCAGCTTGAGGTCGTACTGGTTCGACCAGAACCAGGGGATGGCCGCATAAGGCTCCGCCCGGCCGGCGATCGCTTTGGCCGCGGCGGTGGCCTGATCGCGGGCGTTCTGCACCGATTCGAGGCGGATCCGCGCGCCGCCGGCGAAGCGGTTCGCGTGCGCGGCGCAGTCGCCGACCGCGTAGATGCCGGGCAGGCTGGTCCGGCACTGCTCGTCGACGTCGACTCCGTTTTCGCCGCCGGCGCCGGCCGCCTTGAGCGGGCCGACGGCGGGATCGATGCCGACGCCGGCGATCACCAGGCCGGTCCCGCTCTCGTCGCGGCGCACGCCGGTGCGGATGTCGACGCCGCGGGCGCGGTGCTCGGCCTCGTAGAAGCGCGACAAAGGGGTGCCCGCGACGCGGGAGAGCACGCGGTCCTCGAGCTCGAGCAAGGTCACCCGCTTGCCCAGCGTCGCCAGCACCGCGGCCGCCTCGAGGCCGATATAGCCGCCGCCGATCACGGTCACGCGGCTGGCGCCGGGAAGCGCGGAGAGAATGCGGTCGACATCGGCGCGGCTGCGGATCGCATGCGCCCCGGCGACCCGGCGGGGCGTGCCCCCGGCCGCCCAGACCAGCGCACCATAGCCCAGTCGCGTGCCGTCGGAGAGCGCGACCGTGCGCGCCTCGGCATCGACCGCCTCGACCCGGGCGCCGAGCCGCATCGTCACGCCGCGCTCCGTCCAGAAGGCGGCCGGGCGGATCAGCATGCGCTCGAACGCCCGTTCGCCTGCGAGATAGTCCTTGGAGAGGGGCGGGCGCTCATAGGGAAGGTCGGGCTCGTCCCCGACGATCGCGACGGTGCCGCCATAGCCCAGCTGCCGGAGCGCGATCGCGGTCTGGGCGCCGCCATGGCCGCCGCCGACGATCAGGGCGTCGAAGCTCTCCATCACCTTCTGGCCATCAATCGGCGGGCGCGAGGTCCGCCAGCAGGGTGGGGATCAGCTCGGAAACCGTGGGGTGGATCGGCACGGCCCGCTGCAGGACCGGCCAGGGCTGACCGGCGCTCATCATGTCGACGATGCCGTGGATCGCCTCGTCGCCGCCCGGGCCGAGGATGGCGGCGCCGAGGATTTGCTTCGTCTCCGCGTCGGCGACCACCTTCATCAGCCCCTGGGTCTCGCCTTTCTCGACCGCGCGGCCGACCCGGCTCATCGGCCGCCGCGCGACGAGCAGCGGCCGGCCGCTCGCGCGCGCCTCCTTCTCGGTCAATCCGGCGCGGCCGAGCGGCGGATCGGTGTAGAGCGCATAGGCCGGCACCCGGTCGCTCAGCCTGCGATCGCCCTTGTCGAGCAGGTTGGCGGCGAGAATCTCGAAATCGTTATAGGCGGTGTGGGTGAAGGCGCCGCGGCCGTTGCACTCGCCGAGCGCCCAGATGCCGGGCGCGCTGGTGGCGAGCGCGTCGTCGACCTGGATGTAACCGTGCTTGTCGGTGGCGACGCCGGCCGTCTCGAGGCCGAGATCGTCGGTATTGGGCTGGCGGCCGACCGCGAGCAGGACGTGGCTGCCCTGCACCTCGGGCGGCCCTTCGGCGCAATCGAGTCCGACCGCCGGCCCGGGCGCCAGGGTGATGCAGTTGGCGCTGGTGCGGATCGTTATTCCCTCGCCCTCCAATTTGGCGCGGATCGCCTCGGAAATGTCCTCATCCTCGCGCATGATCAGGCGCGCGTTGCGCTCGACCACGGTCACCCGCGCGCCCAGCCGGCGATAGATCTGGGCGAATTCGAGCCCGACATAGGAGCCGCCGACGACGATCAGATGCTCGGGGCACCGATCGAGCGCCAGCATCGATGTGTTGTTGAGCGCCGGCACCTCGCCGGCGCCGGGAAAGTCGGGCAGCCGCGCCCGCCCGCCGACGTTGAGGAAGATGCGCGGCGCGGCCAGCTCGGTCGCGCCGACGCGGACGAGGTTCGGGCCGTCGAGTCGGGCATGGCCGCGGATCAGGCTGAGCCGCTCGGTGCCCTCGATCCAGGCGGTGAGGTCGGCGCGCGCATTGGCCGACACCGCGTCGGCGCGAGCCTTCACCCGGGCGAAGTCGACGCGCAAATTGTCGCTGACGACGCCGAGGTCGGCGCGCCCGGCGAGATGGGCGGCGCGGGCGCTGGCGACCAGCGTCTTGGTCGGCATGCAGCCGGTGTTGACGCAGGTGCCGCCGACCAGGTGGCGCTCGACCAAGGCGACCCGCATGCCGGCGCCGGCGAGGCGCACCGCGAGCGGCGGGCCGGCCTGGCCGGCGCCGATCACGATCGCGTCGAAGCCTAGCGCGCTCACAATCGGCCGACGATCAGCCAGGCGCCGACGATCGCGATCGCATCCTCGATCAGGGCCGCCGGCAGGTCGCGGCCGAACATCCGGGCGAGCGCCGCCCGGAGCGCGGCGCCGCCATAGGTGCCGAGCACGGCGCCGACGATGCCGGCGACGAGGCCGGGCACCAGCAGGTCCGCCGCGGCCCCGATCGCCGCGCCGGCGAGCGCGCCGGTCAAGAGCCGCGCGCCGAACTGCATCGGCACCTTGCGGCTCGGCGTCGAGGGCCGGGTGTCGGCGAACAGCTCGACCAGGGCGAGGAGGGTCAGCAAGCCGGCCGCCCAGGGCGCGGCGAGGAAGGCGAGCGGCGTGCCGTCGAGCGGGAACCAGCCCGCCCAGGCGGCGAGGCTCACGGCCGCGGGCGCGGTCATCGCGCGAAGCCCGGCGACGATCCCGATCGCCACGCACAGAAGATAGATCATCTCACCTCCCCGCCTCGATCGGAACGGCGCATATTGGGCGCATTGCCGCCGCGAGGAAAGGGCCGTTCCGGCGCCGCGGCGGCTGGTGCGCCTGTCCCAAATCCGTCATGTGCCTCGGGCATGAGTTGGCAAGGCTGGCAGGGACGAGGCCCAGGATGATCGACCGGCGGCAATTCGGGGGCGGGCTGGCCGCTTTGGCCTTTCTCGGCCTCGCCCGGCGCGGATGGAGCCAGGCGCCGCCTTCCTATCGCAACGAGGTGCCCGGCTACGGCCCGCTGGTCTCCGACCCGGCCGGCTATTTCGACCTGCCGGCGGGCTTTCGTTATGCGCTTGTCTCCTCCGCAGGGGAGGCGATGGACGACGGCTTCGTCGTGCCGAACAAATGCGACGGCATGGCCTGCTTCCCGCTCGGCGGGCAGCGCGTGGCGCTGGTGCGCAACCACGAGCTGCGCACCGACGATCATGCGCTGGGGCCCGCCGCCGGCAATGCCGGCCTCGCGGCGCGGCTGGCGCGGGGCCCTGCCTACGGCCGCGACCATGACGGACGGATACTGCCCGCCGGCACCTCAACGATCGTCTACGACCTCAGGCGGCGCCGCAGGATCGGCCAGCATCTCAGCCTCGCCGGCACCGCGGTCAATTGCGCGGGCGGCGCCACGCCCTGGGGAAGCTGGCTGAGCTGCGAGGAGGTGGTGATCGGCCGCGAGGAGGTGGGCCAGACACATGGCTGGGTGTTCGAAGTTCCGGCGCGCGGGCGCGGCCTCTCCGAGGCGCGGCCGCTCACCGGGCTCGGCCGCTTCAAGCACGAGGCTGCCGCGGTCGATCCGGCGACGGGGATCGTCTATCTGACCGAGGATCAGGACGACAGCCTGTTCTACCGCTTCGTGCCGAGCGTGCGCGGGCAATTGGCGCGCGGCGGCCGGCTGCAGGCGCTGGCGCTGCGCGACCGGCCCGGCGCCGATACCCGCAACTGGGAGGACGCCTGGCTCCGGCCCGGCGAGGCGCGCGACGCCTATTGGATCGACCTCGACGAGACCGACAGCCCGAACGACGACCTGCGCGGTCGGGGAAGGGCGGGGGGCGCGGCCGTCTTCGCGCGCGGCGAGGGGGTGCACTGGGCCGGCGGCAGCGTCTATTTCTGCTGCACGTCGGGCGGCGCCGCGAGGCAGGGCCAGATCATGCGCTACCGCGGGGGCCGGCTGCAGTTGTTCGTCGAATCCTCGGACCGGCTGTTGCTCGACTATGCCGACAATCTGACAGCGACGCCGTGGGGCCACCTTATCGTCTGCGAGGACATACCGCGCGCGGCGCGGCCCAATCATTTGCGCGGCGTGACTCCGGACGGCCGGATCTACACGCTTGCCCAGCTCAACGAGAGGACCGAGCTGGCCGGCGTCTGCTTCTCGCCGGACGCGCGCACGATGTTCGTCAACGCCTACAATCCGGGCCGCACCCTGGCGATCACCGGCCCGTGGGAGCGCTTCCGCGGCTAGTCCCGGGCGTCGAGCCGGCGCCCGAGCGCGACGAAGACATAGATGAGCGGCGGCACCAGCACGATCGAGAGCACCACCTTGGCCAGCATCTGGCCGAGCAGCAACTCGCCGATCGGGAACACCCCGTAAAAGGCGATCGTGATGAACAGGAAGGTGTCGACGATCTGCGACAGCACGCTGGCGACGCCGGCGCGCAGCCAGAGCAATTTGCCGCCCGCCTGCTTCAATTTGCTGAAGATGGTGACGTTGAGGATCTGCGAGGTGCCGTAGGCGACGATGCCGCCGATCCAGATGCGCGGGGTCGAGCCCATCACCATGTCGAACGCGGCCAGCCGCTCGGGCGCCATGTCCGCAGAGGCCGGGACGTTGAGCACGAGCAGGGTCAGGAGGATGGTGAAGATCAGCGGCACGAAGCCGACCAGCACCAGCTTGTTGGCGGTGTCGCGCCCGAACAGCTCGGCAGTCGCGCTCGAGGTGACGACCAGCAGCAGGAAGGCGAAGATGCCGGCCTCGACCGCCAGCGGGCCCAAGGCGACCTGCTTGTTGCCGAGCACGCCCGCGATGCAGACCATGCCGCCGTAGAAGATCGCGAACCAGAACAGGGAGCGGGGATAGGCGGGTGCGGGCTGCGTGCTCATGACGCCTGCGTAACCGGTTTCAGGCCGTGCAAAAAGGGCTTTCGCATCCGCCGCATTCCGGCCATCAGCACCCAGTGACTGAGACCCGTCTCGACGTGCTGGCGATCGGCGACGCGGTGGTGGACGTGATCGCCACCGCCGGGGATTCGTTCCTCGAAAAGGAGGGGCTGGTCAAAGGCTCGATGCAGGTGCTCGACGCGGACGGCGCCACCCGGCTCTACGCTCAGATGCGCCAGGCGCGCGAGACCAGCGGCGGCTCGGCGGCGAACACGATGGCCGGAGTCGCCGCGCTCGGCGGCCGCGCCGGCTTCGTCGGCCAGGTCGCCGACGACCAGTTGGGCGAGATCTTCACCCACGACATCCGCGCGCTTGGCGTGGAGTTCCTGACCCCGCCGAAGACCGGCGGCGAGCCGACCGGCCGCTGCCTGATCCTGGTCACCCCCGACGCGCAGCGGACGATGAACACCTTTCGCGGCGCCGCCCACGAGCTCGACGCAGACGCGCTCGACGCCGAGCAGATCAGGGGCGCCGCGATCCTCTATCTCGAAGCCTATCTGTGGCGCTCGGCGGGGCCGCGCGCGGCGATGGAGCAGGCGATGGCGATCGCCCACGAGGCCGGACGCAAGGTCGCCTTCACCCTGTCCGACATCGCCTGCATCGCGCCGCACCGGGCGGAGATGATGGCGATGCTCGAGGCCGGCGCGATCGACCTGCTGTTCGCCAACGAGAACGAGATCAGGGAATTGGCCGCCGAGGGAGACCGCGACGCGGCGATCGCGGCGATCGAGAGCAGGGTGCCGCTGATCGTCGTCACCTGCGGCTCGGAGGGCGCCCTCGCCATCGAGCGCGGGCGGCGGGTGGCGGTGCCGATCGCGCGGCTCGGCACGGGCGTGGTCGACACCACCGGCGCCGGCGACCTGTTCGCCGCCGGCTTCCTGGTCGGGCAGGCGCAGGGGCGCAGCCTTGAAGAGTCCCTGAAAATGGGCTCGATCGCCGCGGCCGAGGTGATCTCGCATTTCGGCGCGCGGCCGGAAGCGGACCTCAAGGCGCTGGTGGCGAAGCTGTGAGGCGGCTCGCCGTCTATTGCGGGTCGAGCATGGGCACGAACCCGGCCTTCGCCGAGACCGCGCGGGCGCTGGGCGCCGAGATGGCCGCGCGGGGCATCGGCCTGGTCTATGGCGGCGGCCGGCTCGGGCTGATGGGGGTCGTCGCCGACGCGGTGATGGACGCGGGCGGCACGGCCTATGGCGTGATCCCGCAGGCGCTGATCGACCTCGAGGTCGCCCATACCGGCCTCACCGAGCTCCACATCGTCGGCTCGATGCACGAGCGCAAGGCGATGATGACTGACCTCACCGACGCGTTCGTCGCCATTCCGGGCGGCATCGGCACGCTCGACGAATTGTTCGAGGCGTGGAGCTGGAACGCGCTCGGCTACCACGCCAAGCCCTTCTGCCTGCTCAACGTCGACGGCTTCTGGGACGGGATGATCGCCTTCCTCGACACGGTGATGGAGAGCGGCTTCATGTCCCCCGCCCGGCGCCGGCAATTGCTGCTCGCCGACACGATCGACGCTGCGATCGAAGCGCTCGACGCCGCGATCGGCGCGACCGAGCCGAAAATGGTTTGGTGATTCCGCTGCGCCGCTTCATGGTGCGGTGACAAAGAGACTCCGGGGGGAATTGCATGAAATATCTGATCGGGATCGGCGGCATCCTGCTGATCCTCGCCATCGCCGTGCTGTTCTCCTCGAACCGGCGCTGGATTCGCCTTCGGGTCGTCGGCGCGGCCTTCGCGCTGCAGGCGGGGATCGCCGTCCTCGTGCTCTACACACCCTGGGGTATCCGGGCGATCCGCGCGATGTCGGACGGCGTTTCCGCCTTGCTCGGCTATGCCAGCGCCGGCACGCGCTTCCTGATCGGCGACGCGCTCTACGAAAGCCCGCTCGGGCAGAATTTCGCCTTCGGCGCGCTGCCGGTGATCATCTTCTTCGCCTCGCTGATCTCGATTCTCTACTATCTCGGCGTGATGCAGTTCATCATCAAATGGGTGGGCGGCGGGATCCGATGGGTGACCGGCGTCACCCGGGTCGAATCGCTCGGTGCGGCGGCCAATATCTTCGTCGGCCAGTCGGAAAGCCCGCTGGTCATCAAGCCCTATCTGCCGAACCTCACCCCGGCGCAGCTTTTCCTGGTCATGACGGTCGGGATGGCGGGCGTCGCCGGCACCATCCTTGCTGCTTATGCGAGCCTGATCGGCGAGCATCTTCTGCCCTATCTGCTGGCGGCGAGCTTCATGTCCGCCCCGGGGGGCATCCTGATGGCCAAGATCATGATGCCCGACGATCCCGCCGCCCGCGACGTCGAGCCGGAGCCCGTCGGCGAGGACGACCATGGCGAAGAGCGGCCGGCGAACATCATCATGGCCGCCGCCCAGGGCGCTCAGACCGGCATCAAGCTCGCCGTCGCGGTGGGAGCGATGGTGCTCGCCTTCGTCGCCCTGGTCGCGCTCGCCAACGGCCTGCTGAACGCGGCCGGCGACTTGCTGGTCTATCTCGCGCAGCGGATCGGCAACCCCTTCAGCCCGGCCGCCACGGAAGTGCTCAGCAACCTCAGCTTCCAAAGGCTGCTCGGCTACATCTTCCGTCCGGTCATGTTCATGCTGAACGTGCCGTGGCAGGAAGCAGGGGATGCGGGCGGCCTGTTCGGCACCAAGGTGGTGCTCAACGAGTTCGTCGCGTTCATCGAGATGGGCCGGGCCCCGGCGATGTCGCCGATCACGATCGCGGTGGTCACCTTCTCGCTGTGCGGCTTCGCCAATTTCAGCTCGATCGCGATCCAGATGGCGGTGACCGGCGGGCTCGCGCCCAACCAGCGGCCGATGATCGCCAAGCTGGGCCTGAAGGCGCTGCTCGCGGGCTCGCTCTCCAACCTGATGAGCGCCGCGCTCGCAGGGCTGATCCTGAGCGCGTCGCCGCCGCCGCCGGCCGCGCCGGCACCCGCGCCGGCAGCGGCCGCGGAGGCTCCGGCACCCGCACCGCCGCCGGCGCCGCCGGCGCCGCCGCAATAGCCGGTCAGGCGGCTTCGTCGAGCAGCACCTCCTCCTCGACCGGCTCGTCGAAGAAGGCGGCGAAGGAGCCGACGTCTTCCTTGTCGAGACCGAGCCTGTTCTCGGGCGCCTCCGGGTCGGCCCAGCCCATCGACATGCCGCAGACCACCATCTCCCGGTCGGCAATGGGCAGGCGGGCGCGGAGCACCTTGTGCAGCATCGCCCAGGTTTGCTGGGCGCAGGTGTCGAGGCCGCGGGCCCTGGCGGCGAGCATCACGTTCTGCAGGAAGCAGCCATAGTCGATGAAGCTGGCCCGCTCGAGGCCGCGGTCGATGGTGAAGATCAGCCCCACCGGCGCCTCGAAGAACATGAAGTTGCGCGCCATGAACGCCATCCCCGCGGCCATGTCGGCCTGGTCGATGCCGAGCGCGCCGCCGAGCTTCATCCCGAACGCGCCGCGGCGGCCGAGGAACGGCTGCGGCAGCTCGGCCGGGTAGAAGTCATATTCCGGGCCGTGCGCCTGGAGCTCGGTGCGGAAGGCGGCGAGCGCGTCGGCCACCAGCTGGTCCCGGGCGCCGCCGGTGACGACATAGCATTTCCACGGCTGGATGTTGCTGGCGCTCGGCGCGTGGCGGGCGACGTCGAGAATGTCGCGGACCATTCCCGCCGGCACCGGCCTGGGCGAGAAGCGGCGAATCGCGCGGCGCGAGCGGATCACGTCGTCGACGATCGGCGCCGTCAGCCAGAGCCGGTCGGCGAGCTTCGGTTGAGCCATCATGAAAACCTCCCTTGCGATATGTATAGCAAGCACTATACTTTGATTCGCACATGATGTAAAGTGCGCACTATACTTTTTGCCAAGAGGTTGAGTTCATGACTGAAATGAAGCGCGGAGCGGCGAAGCGACAGGCCCTGCTGCAGGCCACGGCGGGCCTGATCATGGAAAAGGGGCTGGCCGGCACCACGACTCGCGAGATCGCCGAGCGAGCGGGCAGCACCGAGCGCACGCTGTTCAAGCAGTTCGGCAGCAAGGAAGGACTGCTGACCTCGGTGCTGGACATGGTCGCGACCGCGCAGATCGCGCAATCGGCCTTCGCGACGCTCCGCACCGATCCGCCGCTGACGCTCGACGCGTTCGAGCTTTGGCACCGCGCGCTGCTCGGCGAGCGGATCAAGTCGCCAACCGTGCGCTCGCATGTCGGCCGCCTGTTCCTGCTGGAGATCATTCAGAACGAGGGCTTCAAGGCGCGCTACAGCGAAAGCTGGCTTGCCGGCGTCTGGCAGCCGCTGGTCCGCTGCCTCGATTCGCTGAAGGGCGCGGGCGAAATCGACGACTTCGCCGACACGAGGCTGATCGCGCACAGCTTCATCAGCCTCAACCTCGGCTATTTGTTCGCCCGCCTCCAGGTCGCGCCGCAGCTCGATTGGGACACCGCGCGCGACGCGGCCGGAATCGCGGCCCTGTTCCGGCGCGGGATCGCTCCGGTTTGAGCAAAGCGCCGCATTGGATTACAAGGGCGCCATGAGCACGCTCGCACCCCAGAAGTCCGTCGCCTCCGTCTCGCTGCTCGACGCGGACCGCGACCCCGAAGGCTTTTCCGAGGAGCTCGGCGCTTCGTTCGAGCGCTACGGCTTCGCCATCGTCTCCGATCACGGCATCCCGGCCGATCTCATCCATCGCGCCGAGGAGAAGGCGAAGGCCTTCTTCGCGCTGCCCACCGAGGTGAAGTGCAAATATCACCAGAAGGGCGGCGGCGGCGCGCGCGGCTACACGCCGTTCGGAATCGAGACCGCCAAGGGCGCGGTCAATTACGACCTCAAGGAATTCTGGCACGTCGCGCGCGAGCTGCCGCCCGGGCACAAATATGAAGATTCGATGCCGCCCAACCTCTGGCCGGAAGAAGTCGAGTCGTTCAAGGCGACCTTCCTCGAGCTGTTCGCGGCGTTCGACAAGGCCGGGGCCAAGCTCTTGGAGGCGATCGCGCGCTATCTCCGCCTCGCGCCCGATTATTTCGTCGATACGGTGCGCGACGGCAATTCGATCCTGCGCCTGCTGCACTATCCGCCGATCCCCGGCGACGGGCCCAACGTCCGCGCCGGCGCGCACGAGGACATCAACACCATCACCCTGCTGCTCGGCGCCGAGGAGGCGGGGCTGCAATTGCTCGACCGCGACGGCGACTGGCTGCCGGTGACGCCCAAGCCCGGCGAGCTCGCCGTCAATATCGGCGACATGCTGCAGCGCCTCTCCAACAACGTGATGAAATCGACCACCCACCGGGTGGTGAACCCGCCGCCCGAGCGGCGCGGCTTCTCGCGCTACTCGATGCCCTTCTTCCTCCACTTCCGCTCGGATTTCCTGATCGAGACGCTGCCCAACTGCGTCTCGGCCGAGCGCCCCGACCGCTATCCCGAACCGATCACCGCGGACGAGTATCTCCAGGAGCGGCTGCGGGAGATCAAGCTGGCCTGACGACGTAGGTCGTCATCGCGGCGGAAGCCGGGATCTCGTCGGGATACGCCGTGACCTCTTGTCCCGAGATACCGGCTTTCGCCGGGATGACGGTCATGGGATCAGCCCGCGTCCTTGAGGTTGGCGGGGCCGAAGCCCTCGGGCAGCAGCGCCCTGATCGTGCTGACGATGGTCCTGTCGCCGTCGCCATTGGCGGAGATCACCTCGATGTCGAGGCCGGAAAGGTCGGCGGCCTCGTAGATCGCCTGGCGGCAGCCGCCGCAGGGGGTGACCGGCGCCTCCCCAGTCAGCGTGCCGTCGGGACGCAGCGCGCCGCCGGCGACGGCCATCCGCCTGACCTTGTCGAGCCCGAATTCCTGCCGGGCCGCGGTGAGCGCGGAGATCTCCGCGCAGATGCCGAGCCGGTAGCAGGCATTCTCCATGTTCGCGCCGAGCACGATGCGGCCGTCGGCCGATTCGATCGCGCAGCCGACGCTGAACCGCGAATAAGGGGCGTAAGCGGTGCGCGCCGCTTCGCGCGCTCTCTCGACGAGGGGGTCCGAAGCCATGCCGGCGAGCATAAGCCGATCGCGCGCAAAAAGAAGGGCCGCCGCGACCCGAAGCCGCGGCGGCCCGAACCGGAAGCCCGGCGATCCTATCTGTAGGCGAGGTTCAGCGTCACCATGAACGTGCGCGGCGCACCGGTCGAGAAGTTCGGATTGCCGCCGGCGTTGATCTGGGTGCTGATGTTGCCGAAATAGCGCTCGTTGAACAGGTTGATGACGTTCAGCTGGAAGTAGCTGTCCTCGAGGCCGATCGGCGCCAGGCTGACCCGCGCGTCGGCGTCGACCACGGTGTAGTCGTCGACCAGGAGGTCGTTGACGTCGGTCGCCCAGCGGTCGTCGACCCGCTTGACCTGGGCGCCGAGCGTGACGTGCTCGCCGACCTCGAACTGGACGCGGGCGCCGACCTGCCATTCGGGCGTCTCGGCGACGAACTTGCCCGCGGTCCGCGCGCAGATCGTCTCGGCGATCGGGACGCCGGCCGGAGTCATCGGCACCGGATCGCTGCCGCACGAGGTCACGCCCGCCGGCAGCGTGCCGATCTGGACGTTCTCCTGCAGCTCGGCATCGATCCACGAGCCGAACACGACGAACGAGAACCAGTCGTTCGGCTGCCAGGCGACGCTGCTGTCGAAGCCCCAGCTGCGCACCTCGCCGACGTTGCGGTCGATCGAGATGCCGAGGTCCGGATTGAACGAGCTGACGATCCGGTTCTGGTAGTTGATCGCCCAGACCGTGGCCTGCGCCTGGATGTTGCTGCGCCGGTAGCGCACGCCGAGGTCGAAGGCGTCGGTCGTCTCCGGCTCGATGTCGACGATCGGCGCGCGGTAGAGGTTGTCGGTGCGCGGCGCCGAAAGGCCGCGCGCGTAGCTGGCGAAAGCGGTCAGGCCGTCGCCGAAATCGTAGACGATGCCGATATTGGGCAGCAGCGCGTCGAACTTATAGGTGGCCTGGAACGGCGCGTAATAAGGCGTCGGCCCGGCGGCCGGCACCGGCGCGGTCGGCGCGATGATCACCAGCGACGCCGCCGGCTCGCTGGTGCAATAGGCGAAGCCCGCGCTGCCGCGCGCCTCGGTGTAGCAGCGCTGGTCCAGCTCGCGGCGGAAGAACGGCGCGCGCAGGCCGACCTCGACCCGCAGCCGGTCCTCGAAGAAGCGGCCGATATACTGGGCGGCGACCTGGTTCAGCATGGCGATCGACTTGCGGTCGCGCTGCTGGAACTGGAAGCCGACCGAGTCGAGCACCGGCGTCGCGGTGCGGCCGCCGAACGGGCTCTCGGGATCGCCGGTGACGCCGAGGAAGCCCCATTCGCCGGTCTGGCGGTGGCGGGCCCGGTCGAACGTGTAGGCGACGCGCAGGCGGTGATCCGGGGTGATGTTCCAGATCAGCGAGGTGGTGAGGCCGATGCGGTGGGTGTTGGTGTTGTTCGGCGTGTAGAAGCGGATGTTGTCGACGAAGTCGCCGTCGCGATTGAAGTCGACGCCGGGCCCGCCCGGATTACCGCCGCGAACCCGCACGTTGTTCTCGAAGATCGCCGTGGTGCCGCCGCCATTGGCGAGCACATATTGGAAGCTCGGGTCGACCGTCAGGATCAGATTGTCGGCCAGGGTGAAGCGGCCGTTGATGCGGATGTTGCCGGTGTTGGACGGATTGATCCTGACGCCGGCGAAGTTGGTGCAGCTCGACGTGTTGAGGATGTTGTTGGCGCCGCCGGGCGCGGCCGGGCCGGTCCCGTTCGGGCCGGTGTTCGCAATTCTCGTTCTGAACGCCCGGTCCGGGGACGGTGCGGGTGCAGGTCGCGAAGTTGTTGAAGTTGAAGATCGCGTCCCATTGCGCCTCGCTGTAATCGGAGCCGATGGTCGAGGGCTGGGCGGTCGATGCCGGCGCGACGGCCAGCGTGCCCAGGATGCCCACTCCGCCCGCGCCCAGGAACGCGCCCGGCGGCACCGCGGAGGTCCTGAGGTCGTTGAAAGACGGGTTGCGGTAGAAATTGTTGCGGTTGCGGTTGTAGTGGCCGGCGATCGAGACGAAATCGCCATTGTCGCCCAGCGACTAGTAGATGCGGGCGTTGACCTGCTGCTTGTAGATCTCGCCCGGGCCGCGGAACAGGTTGTTGTTGGCGTTCGAATAGCTGAAGAAGGCGCGCGGGCCGTTCTCCCACAATTCGCCGCTGTCGATCATCGCGAACAGGCGGTGATAGTCGAACTCGCCGAGCGACCCGGCCGCTCGGATCCCCCATTCGCGGCTGGGGATGCGGGTGCGGTAGTTGACGGTGCCGCCGGCCGCCGAGGCGGTCGGGCTGTCGACGTCGGTCTGGCCGAGGTTGACGTTGACCTGCTCGATCAGCTCCGGATCGAGCTGCTGGTTGGAGAAGATCGCATAATTGCCGCTGTCGTTGAGCGGGATGCCGTCGAAGGTCAGCGAGATGCGGTTGCCGTCGAAGCCGCGGATGCGCAGGTTGCCGCCCGAGGAGCCGTACGGGTCGGAATTGGTGAAGTTCACGCCCGGGACGAGGTTGACCGTCTGCAGGATCGACTGGCCCGGCGCCTGGCGCTGAATGATCTCGCCCGTGAGGACGCCGGCCGCCTTGGGTGTGTCCGGAACGACGATGCCGTCGACGCCCGACGAAGTGCGGGTGCCGGTGACGACGACCTCGACCTCTTCCTCGACCTCGATCGAGCCGGTGGACTGGGCAAAGGCCATGCTCGGCATGACAAAGGCGGTGGACGCGCAAAGCAGTGCGATTTTTTTCATGGTGCTGATTCCCCCGAGGCTGGAAAGTGCCTCCCTATGCTTCCGGCTATAGCAAGGCCGTTTTTACGGTTCAAAGACTCTTCACAGCATCGGCCAAGAATTTGTGGACAGCGTTGCGCCGATGCACCGCGTGCCCGGGAATCCACGGATATCTGCGGTTATTACGGTATCGCTCCGGCGCCGGAATCTAGCGGAACGGCGGCTCGTCGAAGGCGCGCAGCTTGCGCGAATGCAGCTTGGCGCCCTCTCGGCGCAGGATTCGCAGGGTCTCGATGCCGATTCGCAAATGCTGGCTGATCGCCCGCTCGTAAAAGGCGTTGGCCTGGCCGGGCAGCTTGATCTCGCCGTGCAGCGGCTTGTCCGACACGCAGAGCAGGGTGCCGTAGGGGACGCGGAAGCGGTAGCCCTGCGCCGCCACCGTCGCCGATTCCATGTCGATCGCCACCGCCCGCGACTGGTTGAAGCGCAGCGCCGACAAGGTGAAGCGCAGCTCCCAATTGCGATCGTCGGTGGTGACGACCGTGCCGGTCCGGAGGCGCTGCTTCAGGTCCTGCGGCTCCTCGCCGGTCACCTCGACCGCGGCGGAGAACAGTGCCTGCTGGATCTCGGCGATGGCCGGGATCGGCACCTCGGTCGGCAGCACGTCGTCCATGATATGGTCGTCGCGCAGATAGGCGTGGGCGAGGACATAGTCGCCGATCGTCTGGCTGGGGCGAAGCCCGCCGCAATGGCCGATCATCAGCCACACCTCGGGCCGCATCACCGCGAGATGGTCGCAGATCGTCTTGGCGTTGGACGGGCCGACGCCGATATTGACGAGGCTGATCCCCTCGCCGCGCGAGGCGACCAGATGGTAGGCGGGCATCTGGTGCTTGCGCCAGCCGCCCTCGGTCACCTTGGCGACCGCATCCTCGGTGTCCCTGGTGACATAGACGCCGCCGGCCGCGGAGAGGCCGCGATACGGGCTGTCCGGGCTTTTTCAGCTCGTCGATCGCCCAGCGAACGAACTCGTCCACGTAGCGGATATAGTTGGTGAACAGCAGGTAGCGCTGGGTGTGCTCGGCTGGGCGTGCCGGTATAATGGCGCAGGCGCGCGAGGCTGAAATCGACCCGCGGGCCGTCGAACAGCGACAGCGGCCGCGCCACGTCCGCCGGCTGCATCCATTCGCCGTCGGCGAGCTCGTCGCCGATATTGGCAAGCTCGGTGGTCGGGAACCACAAAGCGAGGTCGAGCGCCTGGGCGCCGTCCAGCCGGAGGTCGTCGGTGCCGTCGAGCACATAGGGGTAGGGGATTTCGCTCGCCGAGCGGCCGACCGAGACCTCGACCTCGTAATCCTCGACCAGATAGGTCAGCTGCTCGGTCAGATATTTCCGGAACAGGTGCGGCCGCGCGATGCTGGTCGCGTAGCGGCCGGGATGGTTGAGCCGGCCGAACGAGCGTGCCGGAATCGTCTCGGACGGGCTGTAGCGATAGTCGATGCGCAGCTCGGGATAGGCGAACAGGCCCCGCGGCGCGGGCGGCCGGATCGGGCCGCTCGCCGCTCTTCAGGTAGCGGGCCAGCGCGTTGCGCAGGTTCGCGACCAATTCGTCGTACATGGCGCGGAGGCTGTCGATCACCCGCGGGATGTCCTCGACCCGGGTCACGCCCCCCGTTGCTTCGTCTCTGCTCATCCGAAGGTCATTTCCGCTTCTCGGGCGGCCATGTCAAACGAGGCGCGAACCGGGAGAGCTAGATCGAGCCGAACAGGGCGGTCCGCATCTCGCCTTCGCCGCAGGCCTGGAGCAGCTCGGCGATCGCCGGATAGGCGCCGACGAGGCGGAAGGTGAGATCGAGCCGGTGGTCCTCGATGTCGCGGGCGCGGAGGACCAGCCGCTCGGCGACGATCAGCCCGCTGAGGAAATAGGCGACTCGCCCGCGGCCGGAGAGGCGCGCGCCGCGGTCGCGCATGATCCAGACGAAGCGGCGGGGAGGCTGCGAATCGAAGCGGTAGATGAGCGGCCGCTCGCCGGTGAAGAAGCTGTCGCCGGCCATCCAGTTCCGGGTGCTGAAGCTGACTTGGACGCCCTCGTAGCGGGCCGGGTCGCAGGCGACGTCGAGCCGCTGCCCGGCGTCGTAGAGGCTGGCCTTGGCCCGCACCTGGTCGGTGATCGGGTCGCGCTGCACCTCGAGCGTCATCGGCCGCGGCGGCGGCGGATCGACCACCATCCGCTGCGGCACCGGATCGGCGTAGGCAAAGGCCAGCGCGGCGAGCAACATCCCCGAAAAGTCTCCCTTTGCCGGGGAGATAGGTGGCCGCGCCGCGTCCAACAACCGCAAGGCGCGGATTCGGCCCCGGCGCAAGCTTTCGGTTGCGTCGCGCCGCACGCGGGCCTAAATCCGGCAGCGAAGCCGGCCGCTCCGTGAAGGGGCGGCCCTTATCGTTTCTGGAGGACAAATTGGCCCAGCCGCTCATGCCGCACGCGACCGCTTCCTGGCTGGTCGACAACACCGCGCTCACCTTCCAGCAGATCGCCGAATTTTGCGGCCTGCACATCCTCGAGGTGCAGGCGATCGCCGACGACACCGCCGCCACCAAGCTGACCGGGCGCGACCCGCTGCGGTCGGGCGAGCTGACCCTCGAGGAGATCGAGCGCGGCCAGAACGACCCCGCCTACAAGCTGCAGGATGCAGAAGGAGCCGGACCAGGCGGTGCGGACCAAGGGGCCGCGCTACACGCCCGTCTCCAAGCGCCAGGACAAGCCCGACGGCGTCGCCTGGCTGATCCGCAACCATCCCGAGCTCTCCGACGGCCAGATCGGCAAGCTGATCGGCACCACCCGCTCGACCATCCAGGCGCTGCGCGAGCGCACCCACTGGAACATCGCCAACATCCAGCCCAAGGACCCGGTGACGCTGGGCCTGACCTCGCAGCGCGAGCTGGACGCGGCGGTCGCCAAGGCGGCCAAGGCGGCCGGCACCGACGGCACGGTCCGCGACACCGGCATCGACAAGGACCGCGAGGCCCTGATCGAGGAGCTGCGCGCCGAGCGCGAGGCCGCACGCCCGCGAGGCGGAGGCCGCGCTCGCCGCCGAGGCCGGCGAGGCAGAGCGCCGAGCCGAATGCCGACGACCTCTTCAAACGCTGAGCCGCCGACGCCCGACGCGTCGCTGGCGAGCGAGCCTTATTCGCACAAGGGCCTGACCTATCCGCTCGGCCGCGACGGGCCCGCTTATGGCGAGGTGATCCAGCTCGCCGACGGGCTCGGCTGGACTCGTTCGCCGGTGCCGGGGTCGCTCAATCACATCAACCTCTGGCTGCTCGACGACGGCGAAGGGGTGGCGCTGGTCGACAGCGGCCTCGACATCCCGCCGGCGCGCGAGGCCTGGGAGCAGGCTGTTCGCCGGGCCGCTTGCCG
The DNA here is from genome assembly GCA_963826805.1 of uncultured Alphaproteobacteria bacterium. GTDB lineage: Bacteria > Pseudomonadota > Alphaproteobacteria > Sphingomonadales > Sphingomonadaceae > Allosphingosinicella. The sequence continues at coordinate 170,886 of CAWGYE010000005.1, read as the reverse complement.
GGCGGACGGTCACGCCGGGTGATCTGCACCCATTTCCATCCGGACCATCTCGGCCTCGCCGGCTGGCTGACGCGAGCGGTTCGGCGTGCGGCTGTGGATGACCCGCGGCGAATGGCTGTTCGCGCGGATGCTGACCGCCGACGTCCGCGAGCGCGCCGCCGGCCGAGGCGCTCGGCCTATTGGCGGGCGGCCGGCTGGAGCGAGGAGCGGATCGCCGACGAGGCGGCCAAGGGCTGGGGCCGCTTCGCCTCGATGGTCAGCCCGGTCCCGGTCGCCATGGTGCGGCTGCAGGACGGCGAGACCGGCTCCAGATCGGCGCGCGGACCTGGCGGGTGGTGATCGGCAGCGGCCATTCGCCCGAACATGCCTGCCTGGTCGACGATGCCGGCAAGCTGATGATCGCCGGCGACCAGGTGCTGCCGCGGATCACCTCCAACGTCTCGCTGAGCCTCAGCGAGCCCGAGGCCGACCCGCTCGGCGAATGGCTGGCCTCGATCGCGAAGCTGAAGACGCTGCCGGACGACCTGCTCGTCCTGCCCTCGCACGGCGAGCCGTTCACCGGCCTGCACGCCCGCCTCGACGCGCTCGCGGCCGGCCACAAGGGCCGCCTCGACGCGCTCCACGCCCACCTCGCCGAGCCGCGCCGCGCGGTGGACTGCTTCTCCGTCCTGTTCGGCCGCAAGATCGAGGACGGCTCCTACGGCCTCGCCACCGGCGAGGCGATGGCGCATCTGAGGCACCTGGAGGTCGAGGGCAGGGCGGCGCGGGAGGTCAGGGACGGGGCATATTATTTCGCCCGGGCCTGACCGGGCAGCTGCGACTTGACCGAGCTTGAGCGCGAGCCCATTGCTCGCGGCCATGGCGGAGCAGCAGGAAGACGTCGCCCAGCTCTCCTTCGAAGCGGCGCTGAAGCGGCTCGAGGAGATCGTGCGCAAGCTGGAGAGCGGCGAGGCGTCGCTCGACGAGGCGATCGACCTCTACAACGAGGGCGACCGGCTGAGGCAGCAATGCGAGGCGCGGCTGCAGGCCGCCCAGGCGAAGATCGAGCAGATCCAGTTCGGGCGCGACGGCGGCCCAGCGGGCACCGCGCCTTTCGGCGGCGAATGACCCTCCAGGCCGCGCTCGATGAAGTCAGCGCGGGGATCGATCGCGGCTTCGAGGCGCTGCTCGACGCCCCGCCGGATGCGCGCGGCCGGCTCTACGAGGCGATGCGCTATGCCGCGATCGGCGGCGGCAAGCGGATCCGGCCGCTGCTGGTCCTCGCCGCCTGCGACCTGTTCAAGGTCGATCGGATGCGGGCGATGCGGGTCGCGCTCGCGGTCGAGTGCATCCATGTCTATTCGCTGATCCACGACGACCTTCCCTGCATGGACGACGACGATCTGCGGCGCGGCAAGCCGACGCTGCACCGCGCCTTCGAGGAATCGACCGCGATCCTCGCCGGGGATTCGCTGCATGCGCTCGCCTTCGAGCTGCTCGCCGACGAGGCGACGCACGAGGACCCGTTCGTCCGCATCGAGCTGGTCGCCGAGCTGGCCAAGGCGGCGGGGCCGGCGGGGATGGCGGGCGGTCAGATGATGGACCTGCAGGCGGCCGAGATGGGCCTCGACCTCGCCGCGGTGACCCGGCTGCAGCAGCTGAAGACCGGCGCGCTGATCGGCTGGTGCGTCGAGGCGGGCGCGATCATGGGCCGCGCCCCGCTGGAGGGGCGGACGGGATTGAGAGGCTATGCGCGCGACGTCGGCCTCGCCTTCCAGATCGCCGACGACCTGATCGATCATGAGGGACAGGAGGAGAAAGCCGGCAAGCGGCTCGGCAAGGACGCCGCGGCGGGCAAGGCGACCTTCGTCTCGCTGCTCGGCCCGGAGCGGGCCCGGCGGCAGGCCGACGCGCTCACCGTGCAGGCGATCGAGCATCTGCACGGCTTCGGCGAGGAAGCGGACCTGCTGCGCGCGGTGGCGCGGTTCGCGGTGGAGCGCGACCATTGACTGCTCTATGGGGGAGGGCATGAGGACAGGCGTCTATCCCGGCACGTTCGATCCGATCACGCTGGGGCACATGGATATCATCCGGCGGGCGGCCCATCTGGTGGACCGGCTGGTGATCGGCGTCACCACCAATCCGGCCAAGTCGCCGATGTTCACCGTCGCCGAACGCCTCGCCATGGTGGAGCGCGAGACCGGCGCGATCACCGACGGCGGCGCCGCCGAGATCCGGGTGGTGTCGTTCGATTCGCTGCTGATGGACTTCGCGGTCCGCGAGGGCGCCTCGATGATCGTCCGCGGCCTGCGCGCGGTCGCCGATTTCGAATATGAGTTTCAGATGGCGGGGATGAACCAGCAGCTGAACGACGAGATCGAGACGGTGTTCCTGATGGCCGGCGTGTCGCTGCAGCCGATCGCGTCGAACCTCGTCAAGGAGATCGCCCGCTTCGGCGGCGACATCGACAAGTTCGTGACGCCGGCGGTCGCCGCCGACGTTCGCGCGCGAGTCGCGCGGGACGGCCGAAAGGCTTGAGCGGGGACGCCGCTCGCTTTAGAATCAATCGCTAAACGGGAATCGGGGTTCAAACATGTTGCGTCTGTTTTCGATCTTCGCCGGGCTTTCCGGCCTGTTCATGGCGGCCGTGCTGGCGGCCCAGGCGCCGCAGCAGCAGGTCAGCCTCAAGGCCGCCCCGCCGCCGCCGCCGCTGGAGGCGGACAACACCTGGAACCTCGATCTGTCGACCGGCGGCCGCGTGGTCATCCAGCTCAGGCCGGACATGGCGCCCAACCATGTCGAGCGGGTGAAGACGCTGACCCGGCAGGGCTTCTACAACGGCCTCGCCTTCTTCCGCGTGATCGAGGGCTTCATGGCGCAGGGCGGCGACCCGCAGAACAACGGCACCGGCGGCTCGACGCTGCCCAACGTCAACGCCGAGATCAACGGCCTGCTGCACGTCCGCGGCGCGGTCGCGGCGGCGCGCACCCAGGACCCGAACAGCGCCAACAGCCAGTTCTACATCATGTTCGTACCGCGGCTGAACATGGACCGCGGCTATTCGGTGTTCGGCCGGGTGGTCAGCGGCATGAACTTCGTCGACGCGATCGAACGGGGCGAGCCGCCGGCCAATCCCAGCCGGATCATCCGCGCCTCGCTGGGCTCCGACAACGTGCCGCCGATGAGCGCCGAGGAGCTGCGCGCCGCCGCCGCCCGCCTCGCCGCCGCCAATGCGCCGGCGCCGCTCGAGAACCGGACCCCGCTGCAGCTGCCGACCCGGCGCCCGCGGCCAGCCCCGGCGCCGCAGCCGCAACAATAAGTTGCGCGTCGACCTTTTCGATTTCGAGCTTCCCGCAGACCGGATCGCGCTGAGGCCCGCCTCCCCGCGCGATTCGGCGCGGCTGCTGATGGTGGCGGGAGCCTGCATTTCGAACCGCTGTTGTGCGCTATTGCCGCGATTGTTGCGCCGTGGAGATACGCTCGTTTTCAACGACACCCGGGTCATTCCCGCCCAGCTGGAAGGCAAGAGGGGCGGGGCGCGGATCGGCGCGACCCTGCACAAGCGCGAGGGCGCGCGGACCTGGCGCGCCTTCCTGCGCAATGCGAGGCGGGTGCGCGACGGCGACCATATCGACTTCGGCAAAGGCGTCGGCGCGGTCGCGCTCGAGAAGGCGGGCGACGGCTCGGCGTTGCTCGCCTTCGACGGCGACGAGCCGGTCGAGGCGCTGCTCGCCCGCGCCGGGCGGATGCCGCTGCCGCCCTACATCGCCGGCCGGCGAAGCGCCGACGCGCGCGACGCGGAGGATTATCAGACCATGTTCGCGGCCGCCGACGGAGCGGTCGCCGCGCCGACCGCGGCGCTGCATTTCACCCCCCGGCTGATGGCTGCGCTGGCCGAGGCCGGGATCGGCCACGAGACGCTCACCCTCCATGTCGGCGCCGGCACCTTCCTTCCGGTCAAGGCCGACGAGACCGAGGGTCATGTCATGCACGCCGAATGGGGCCGGATCGACGCCGCCACGGCGGACCGGCTCAACGCGGCCCGGGCGGCGGGCGGCCGGCTGATCCCGGTCGGCACCACGTCGCTCCGCCTGCTCGAAAGCGCCGCCGGCGAGGACGGCGCGATCCGCCCGTTCGAGGGCGACACCGACATCTTCATCACCCCGGGCTACCGCTTCCGCGCGGTCGACGGCCTCGTCACCAACTTCCACCTGCCCCGCTCGACCCTGTTCATGCTGGTCTCGGCGCTGATGGGCCTGGAGGTGATGCAGCGCGCTTATGCGCACGCGATTAGGGAGGGGTATCGCTTCTATTCCTATGGCGATGCGAGCCTGCTGATCCCTGAAGCCTAGCCGACCTGGACACCCTTCCAGAAGGCGATCCGGTCCCTGATCCCGGCCGCCGCGGGCTTGGGGTCGGGATAGTACCAGGCGGCGTTGCGGTTTTCCGAGCCGTCGACCTCGAGCGTGTAATAATGGGCGGTGCCCTTCCAGGGGCAGACGGTCGTGGCGTCGCTGTCGCGGAGCAGCGACGCATCGACCGAGTCGCGGGGGAAATAATGATTGCCCTCGACCACCAATGTGTCGTCGCTGTCGGCGATGGTGGCGCCGTTCCAAGTCGCTTTCGCCATTCCTCTGCCTTACCAGCATGACGCGCGCAGATATAGTTGACATCGTCAACTATATCGCCAAGCTGTGCCTATGGACGAGACGGTCGCCGCGCTGCGCGCCTTCAATCGCTTCTACACCCGCTTCGCCGGCGCGCTCGACGCCCATTATATGCAGAGCGAGCTGTCGCTCGCCGAGGCGCGGCTGCTCTACGAGATCGCCAATCGCGAGGCGCCGCTCGCCGCCGAGCTGCAGGCGGAGCTCGGCCTCGACGCCGGCTATGTCAGCCGCATCCTCCGCCGCTTCCAGGCCAAGGGCTGGATCGAGCGCGGCCGCGGCGAGGACGCGCGGCGGCGGCCGATCAGCCTCACCCAGGCGGGCCGCGCCTATTTCGACGCGCTCGACGCGCGCACCCGCGCCGAGGTCGCCGGCCGGATCGAGCGGCTGGGCGCCGCCGACCGCGAGACCCTGGTCGGCGCGATGGCGGCGGTCACCGGCTTGCTCGGCGGCGGCGGCGCGCCCTGGCATATCCGCACCTTCCGCACCGGCGACCTGGCGTCGATCGCATCGCGCCAGTCGATCCTCTACGAGCCCTATGGCTGGGGTCGGCCGATGGAGATTTTGCAGGGCGAGGTCACCGCCGCCTTCCTCAAGCAGTTCAAGCCGGGGCGCGAGCAATGCTGGGTGGCCGAGCGGGCCGGGATGATGGCCGGGGCGGTGCTCATCGTCGATGCGGGCGGCAATGTCGGCCAGCTGCGCCTGCTCCACGTCGAGCCCTGGGCGCGCGGTCTCGGCATCGGCAGTGCCCTGGTGGCCGAATGCGTAACGTTCGCACGCAAGGCCGGCTACCGCACGATCCGCTTGTGGACCCACAGCGTGTTGACCAGCGCCCGGCGCATCTACGAGGCGGCCGGCTTTCGGGTCGTCTCGACCGCCGTCCATCACGAATTCGGCAAGCCCGAGCAGGGCGAAACCTGGGAGCTGGACCTGGCCTGACCCGCAGCCTCGTTCAGCTCAGACTGGCGAAGCGATCGACCTCCCAGTCCTTGTGATTCCAGTAGATCCAGCTCGACCATTTGGTTTCCTTGCCGCCGACATCGTCCTTGAAGGAGATCCCGGTGACGGTGTGGAACTTCTCGAAATCGAGCTTGGTGGGATAGCGCGACCCGCCTTTGACGACGTCGAGATAGCTGTAGTCCTCCTGCTTGTCCTTGTCGATGTTGTAGGTCGCCCGGAAGGGGCCCGCCTTTTTGCCGATCTTCAGCTCGAAATAGGTATCGCCCGCTTTTGCGTTGCTCGCCATTTTTCCTTCTCCTCGAAACAGGCCGCACTCGCCCTTACCATAAGCCGGCGGACCGAGGGAAAGATGGACGGATCGAGGAAATTTCCGGTCCGGATGCTCAATCCCCCGCGGCTTTCGCCGCAATCCTACGCCCCGGCCGGGCGCGGACCGGCCGGCCTCGGCGCGGCCGCCCGGCTTGCGCCCCCGCGAGCAGCCGCTAAGGGCGCGCCATGACCGGCCCGCGCTTCGCCTTCGCCATTTCCGCGACCGACGGTCGCGCCCGCGCCGGCGCGATCGCCATGCGCCGCGGCGAAATCCGCACCCCGGCCTTCATGCCGGTGGGAACGGCGGCGACGGTGAAGGCGATGAAGCCCGCCGACGTGCGCGCGGCGGGCGCCGACATCATCCTCGGCAATACCTATCATCTGATGCTTCGTCCCGGCGCCGAGCGGATCGCGCGGCTCGGCGGGCTGCATGCGTTCATGGGCTGGGAGCGCCCGATCCTGACCGATTCGGGCGGTTATCAGGTGATGAGCCTGTCCGAGCTGACCAAGGTGAGCGAGGAGGGCGTCGCCTTCGCCAGCCATCTCGACGGCACGAAGCACCTGCTGACCCCCGAGCGCTCGATGGAGATCCAGGCGCTGCTCGGCTCCGACATCGTCATGGCCTTCGACCAGCTCGTCCCCACCACCTCGAGCCGCGAGGAGCAGGCGGCGGCGATGGAGCGCTCGGTGCGCTGGGCGCAGCGCTCCAGGGATGTGTTCGCTGGGGAGGGGGCGCTGTTCGGCATACAGCAAGGCGGCCTCGACGAGGACTTGCGCCAAGCCTCGGCCGACGCGCTCACCCGGATCGGCTTCGACGGCTATGCAGTCGGCGGCCTCGCGGTGGGAGAGGGGCAGGAGCGGATGTTCGCCTGCCTCGATTTCGTGCCGGACCAGCTTCCCGACGAGGCGCCGCGCTATTTGATGGGCGTCGGCAAACCCGACGACATCGTCGGCGCGGTCGAGCGCGGCATCGACATGTTCGATTGCGTGCTGCCGACGCGCAGCGGGCGGACGGGGCAGGCCTTCACCCGCGACGGGGCGATCAACATCCGCAACGCCAAATTCGCCGAGGATCGCGAGCCGCTCGATCCCGAATCGCCCACCGCGGGCTGGTCGAAAGCCTATCTCCACCATCTCGTCCGCTCGGGCGAGATCTTGGGCGCCATGCTGATGACCGAGCACAATCTGTGGTTCTACCAACGGCTGATGCAGGAGCTGCGCGAGGCGATCGCGCAAGGGCGGCTCGCCGTTTTCGCGGATACGTTCCGCGCCCGCTATCGCCGGGAGCCGGGCGAGAACGGGACACCCTCGTAACGACGGTGTAGCCTCCGGCCCTATCTGGTCGATTGGCTCGCCTTCGAAACCTCGCTCGGCCACATCTATGGCCCCTGTGGCGGCGGCGGCGGGAAGCAGTTCCACGAGATTTTCAAGGCCGAACCAAGCCCGTTCGCTCACACCCGGGTCACTCGTCCCCTGCGCGGAATCTGCGGCCGAAGCGGAGACTGTCTCGACGCGATCGGCTTCTGGGTCGATCTCGATTTCTCGGACGGCTAGCCGAGCGGCGCCGCGGTCGCCATCGTCACGGGAAGAGGCGCCGGCTCTCCGTATCCTCGCCGATCAGCACGCGCCCCGGCGCGCGGCCGCGGATGCGCGGGGCCATGGACGGATTCGATGCATAGGTCCGCCCGTCGAACCGCATGCGCGCTTCATGGGGGATTTCGGCGCCGCCGCCGCGGACATGGACGGCGAGATCGCGCCAGCCGCGGCTGCGCGTGGCGAGTAGCCGGACGGGCGCGTTGACGATGGTGAGCTCGGCGACCTCGCGCCACGACGCGCCGGCGGGCGTGTAGATGTAGAGCGCACAGCCGCCCGAGCCGCAGAACAATCCCGAATGCAGCGAGACCAGCGCCTCGTCGCGGCCGTCGCCGTCGAGGTCGGCGAAGGCGCTGACATAGCTCGTCTCGGCCCAGTTCGCGCGGGCGTCGGCGAAGGCGGTCTGCAGGAAGGCGCGCAGGGCATCGTCGCGCGAGGGCTGGGCGGTGGCCTCGGCCGGCCAGAGCAGCAGCGTGGCGAGCAGCAGCGCCGCCCGCACCTCTAGCTCCCGAAGCCTTTGTCGAGGAAGCTCGGCACCGGGCCGTTCCAGCCGCCTTCGTCGGCCGGCTCGGGCTCGGGTCTGCGCTCGCGGTCCGGGCGTGGCTTGCGCTCCTCCACGGCCTTCGGAGCCGGGACGGGGGCGGCCGCGGGCGTTTCGGCGCGGGGTTTGCGCGCGCGCCGGGCCGGGCGGGCCTCGCGAGGCTCCCTGGTCTCGCGCGACTCGCGCGGCTCCCGGGGCGGCCGGGCTTCGCGCGATTCGCGGGGCGCGCGCGTCTCTCCGGCCTCGGCCGCCGGTGCGTCGCCCATTTCGGCGATCCTGGTGCCGGTCAGCTTCTGGATATTGTCGATCGACTCGGCGTCCTCGCGCGTCACCAGGGTGATCGCGACCCCGGTCTTGCCGGCGCGGCCGGTGCGGCCGATGCGGTGGACATAATCGTCGGGATGCCAGGGCACGTCGAAGTTGAAGACGTGGCTGACGCCCTTGATGTCGAGCCCGCGCGCGGCGACGTCGGAGGCGACGAGGATGTTGATCTCGTCATTCTTGAACCGGTCGAGCTCCTTGATCCGCTCCGATTGCGCCATGTCGCCCTGGATCTGGCCGACGATGAGATGGCCGCGCTTCAGGCTGGTGGCGAGCTCGCGCACCGTCGTCTTGCGGTTGCAGAAGACGAGCGCGCTGCGCACCTCGTCGCGGCGCAGCAGCTCGGCGAGCGTGTCGCGCTTCTTCCGCGCGTCGACCCGGATCATGCGCTGGTCGATCAGCAGGTTGGAGGAGGCCGGCCGCGCCACCTCGATCGACTTGGGGTCGGTGAGGAAACGGTCGGCGAGCTTCTTGATCGGCGGCGGCATCGTCGCCGAGAACAGCAGGGTCTGCCGGGTCTTGGGCAGCTTCGTGCAGATTTCCTCGATGTCGGGGATGAAGCCCATGTCGAGCATCCGGTCCGCCTCGTCGATGACGAGCAGGCTGCAGCCGTTGAGCATGATCTTGCCGCGGCCGAACAGGTCCATCAGCCGCCCCGGCGTCGCGATCAGCACGTCGACGCCCTTCTCCAGCGCCTTCACCTGGTCGCCCATCTGCACGCCGCCGATCAGCAGCGCCATCGAGAGCTTGTGATGCTTGCCGTATTTCTCGAAATTCTCGGCGACCTGGGCGGCGAGCTCGCGGGTCGGCTCGAGGATCAGCGAGCGCGGCATGCGGGCGCGGGCGCGGCCCTGCGCCAGGATGTCGATCATCGGCAGCACGAAGCCGGCGGTCTTGCCGGTGCCGGTCTGGGCGATGCCGATGATGTCGCGGCCCATCAGCACCGAGGGGATGGCCTGGCGCTGGATCGGGGTGGGCGTGTCATAGCCCGACTCGCCGACCGCGCGGAGCAATTCGTCTGAAAGGCCGAGATCGGCAAAGGTCATGGAAGATCCGGGGTTAGGGCCGTCGTGCTGGCGGCGGCGCTTGCGTCGCGCCGCTTGTGCGATAGCGGCGCACTTGTCAACCTAAGGGCCCTAGCGGTTCTGCCGCGCCGGCCTCGCCATCAGTGTGCGGAACTGGTCGATCTGGCACTCGCCGCCGCTGCGCGAGCGGATCGAGTCGCGGTCGGCGCAGACCAGCCCGTCCGGGGTCAAGGCGAGGTAGAAGCTGCGGTAGAAGTCGAGCGCGGCGCAGCGCCGCTCGAGCCGCGCCCGCATCCGCGTGCGGTCGCGCATGATCAGGTCGACGCTGTTCTGGCTGGGGAAGGTCGCGGCGAGGATCCGCGCGGCCGGGATGCAGCGCGGGCCGCGGCTCTCGCGCCATTCGACCAGCGGGCCGGTGCTTCGGAACTGCATCGGCCTGAGGCCGGTGGTGACCCGGACGATGATCTGCTGGCGCATCCCCGCCAGTCCCTGCTGCGCCGGCTGCGGGGGCTCGCCTGCTCGTCGCCCGCGCCGCCGAACACGAACAGCAGCATCGCGGCGGTGCCGGCGAGGATCATCGATTTCGCTCCATCGCCGACCGCAATCCCCGTCCCTCGCTTGAACATGCGATTAATTTGCCCCTCCCGGCGCCCGCGCCTATCTCGGCGCGATGGTCTATCCTCCGCAAGGGCTGCTCGACAAGCTTGCCGGCCTGCTCGGGCCGAAGGGCTTCAGCCGCGACCGCGGCGAGATGGCGCCATGGCTCGACGACTGGCGCGGCCGCTATCGCGGCGCCGCCGCGGCGATGCTGTCGCCGGCGAGCCGCGAGGAGGCGGCCGAGCTCGTCCGGCTCTGCGCCGCCGCCGGCGTGGCGCTGGTCCCGCAGGGCGGCAACACCTCGATGGTCGGCGGCGCCACGCCCGACGCGCTCGGGCGAGGCGCTGATCGTCTCGATGCGGCGGATGAACGCCGATCCGCGCGCTCGATCCGGCCGCGGGGCACGCCGTCTGCGAGGCCGGGGTGATCCTCGCCGACCTCCAGGAGCGCGCGCTGGCGGTCGGCCGCCGCTTCCCGCTGACCCTCGGCGCCAGGGGCTCGGCGACGATCGGCGGCCTCGTCTCGACCAATGCCGGCGGCACCCAGGTGCTGCGCTTCGGCCCGATGCGCGCGCTGGTGCTGGGGCTCGAGGCGGTGCTGCCCGACGGCAGCCTGTTCGAGGGGCTCGCCGCCGCTCAAGAAGGACAATCGCGGCTACGATCTGAGGCAGCTGCTGATCGGCGCCGAGGGCACGCTCGGCATCGTCACCGCGGCGACGCTGCGGCTGGTGCCGGCGATCGGCGAGCGGGCGGTGGCCTGGGCCGGGCTCGAGTCCGCGGCGGCGGCGATGCGGCTGCTGCGCCATCTCGAGGCGGCGCTCGGCGAGGCGGTCGAGAGCTTCGAGCTGGTGCCGAAGAGCGCGCTCGACCTCGTCCTCGCCCACATTCCGGGCACCCGCGCCCCGCTGGCGGGCGCCGCGCCGTGGAACGTGCTGGTCGAGGCGGTGGCGCCGATGGCCGCGCCCGGCCCGGAGCGGGGGCTCTACGAAGCGCTGCGCTCGGCGCTGGAGATCGGCCTGGTCGCCGACGCGACGATCGCCGCCAGCGAAGCGCAGGCCGAGGCTTTCTGGCGGCTGCGCGACGCCATCTCGGAGGCGGAGAAGAAGGACGGGCCGGCCGCCAAGCACGACATTTCGGTCGCCCCCGACGCCATGGCCGCCTTCATGACCGAAGCGGCCGCCGCGGTCGAGGCGCGCTTCGCCGGCACCCGCGTCAACGCCTTCGGCCATCTCGGCGACGGCAACGTCCATTTCAACGTCCGCGCGCCCGCTGGCGCCGGCGCGGGCTGGGTCGAGGAGGAGGGGGAGGAGGTCAGCCGCTTCGTCCACGACCTGGTCACCGCGGCGGGCGGCTCGATCTCCGCCGAGCACGGCATCGGCCAGATGAAGCTCGCCGAGCTGGCCCGCCTCGGCGACCCCGCGCGGCTCGGCGCGATGCGCGCGATCAAGCGGGCGCTCGACCCCGGCAACATCATGAATCCCGGCAAGCTGGTACCGTCCTTCGACCAAGCTCAGGAGAGCCTTGCATAACAAGGCGTTCGCCCATAGAGGGTTGCGCCGAAATCCGCGCCCGCGCGAGCGGCGCACTCTCAATCCTATGGAGACCCGATGATGGCGACTCAGCCGCCGCCCCCCAATCTGCCGATCTTCTACCAGAACCTGCAGCCGCTCTCGAGCAGCGTCCACGCCGGCTACAAGACGCGCCCGACCGACAGCGCGCCCTATCTCGCCACGGCCAATGCGATTCCGCTGACCATCGACGAGTTCACCACCGCCCAGCGGCATTTCCCGATCGTCTTCTCGTCCGGCGACGTGCCGGTGCCGCTGGCGCTGATGGGCCTCAACGACGGCGTCAACGTGTTCATCGACGACGAGGGCAAGCCGATCAACCCGGTCTACATCCCGGCCTATGTCCGCCGTTATCCCTATCTGCTCGCCCGGCTCGACCAGAAGGCCGAGGAGCTTTCGCTCTGCTTCGACCCGGAGAGCGACCTGATCGGCGAGGGCGGCGAGGGCAACGCCCTGTTCGAGGACGAGAAGCCGACCGAGGCGCTGAACGCGATCCTCAAATTCTGCGAGGATTTCGAGATCGCCGCCCAGCGCACCAACGCCTTCGTCAAGGAATTGCAGGAGATGGACCTGCTGATCGACGGCGAGGTCACCATCCAGCCGGGCGACGCCGCCCAGCCCTTCCTCTATCGCGGCTTCCGCATGGTCGACGAGGAGAAGGTCCGCGACGCTGACCGGCGATCAGCTGCGCAAGTTCAACCAGAACGGCATCCTGCCGCTGTCTACGCCCACCTCTTCTCGCTGCCGCAGATCCGCGACGTCTTCGCGCCGGCAGATGCAGATGGGCAAGGTGCCCAAGCAGCTCGAGGGCCTGACCCCGCAGGGCGCCGCCTAAAAGGGGACAGTCACTGGGGACAGTCACTGGGGACAGTCACTGGGGACAGTCACTTTCACGCGCGGCGGGACGCAATTTCGTTGCGGGCGGCCTGAAAGTGCCTGTCCCCATTCCGTTTTGCCATTCCCGTTTCCTCTTGAAACCGGAAATCCGCTTCCTATCTAAGGATCAGCGCCGCCGTTCCCCCCTTTCGGCGGCCTATCGCGCCCCTTCGCAAGCGGGGGCGCACCTCCCTGAACCTGGCCGCCTCACGATTCCGTGAGGCGGTCTTTTTCGTAAATGGGGACAGTTCAGTAACTGTCCCCATTCCTTCTCGCCATCGAGGGGAAATGGGGACAGCTTACATTTTCGAGGCCTAGCGGCGCGGAAAATGTAAGCTGTCCCCGTTTATTCCGCGGCGATCGCGGTCGGGCGCAGCAGCCGCAGCTCGATCGCCTGCACGATCGCCGCGATCAGCCGGGCGGCGCCCTCGAAGCCGGGCCCCGGCGTGCGCAGGTCGGCGTCGAGATAGGCGGAGCGGTCGATCTCGATCTGCACCGCGTGCACGCCCTTCGCCCGGCCGGCCGTGGCGCGCGACGATATAGCCGCCGGCATAAGGCGCGTTGCATTGCGCCCGGTAGCCGAGGCCGCGCGCCGCGGCGAGCGCGGCCTCGAGCAGGTCGGCGCCGATCGTGGTGCCGTGGCGGTCGCCGAACACGATCGCCGCGTCGCGCCCGCCCTCGCCCCGCTCGCCGCCGGCGCGCGGGCGGGGCGGCATCGAGTGGCAATCGAGCAGCACCGCCTCGCCGAAGCGGGCGCGGGCATGGTCGAGCGCCGCCTCGAGCGCGGCGTGATAGGGGGCGTGGATCTCGTCGACCCGGCGGGCGAGCTCGGCGCGCGGGATCCGCTCGCGCCAGATCGGGCCGGCGCCGGTGATCCGCGACGGGATCAGCCCGAGCCCGCCGCGGGTGCGCGCCGACTGGACCAGGCTCCCCGACGGCGAGCGGCGGGGCGATCAGCGCCGGGTCGATCTCGCGCGCGTCGCGGTTCAGGTCGATCTCGGCGCGCGGCGCGCGGGCGATGAAGGCGGTGGCGCCGCCGGCGGTGGCGCGCCACACCAGCCGGTCGACCAGCCGGTCCTCGAGCGTCTCCAGCGCCGCCTGGCCGAGCCGCGCGGCCTTCAAGCAGGCGCGGCGCATAGTCGCGTCCCGGCGTGCGGCACCGAGAGGATGACCGGCGAGACCGGCCGGGCGGGGCCGATGCGGATGAAGGGGGGGTGCTCGGGCTCGGTCATGCCTCGCCCGTGATTAGGCCCGGTCTGGGACGGGTGCAATCGCCGGCGTCCTTGCGGCTGGCAAATCGCGCCGCCTTCGCGCATAAGATGCGGCGATGCTGAGGATCCTGCTCGCCGAAGACGACGAATCGATGCGGCTCTACCTCGGCCGCGCGCTCGAGCGGGTCGGCTACAGGGTGGTCGCGGTCGACAACGGCCTCGCCGCTCTGCCGCTGCTCGAAGCCGAGCCGTTCGATCTCCTGCTGACCGACATCGTCATGCCCGAGATGGACGGCATCGAGCTCGCCCAGAAGGCGGCCGAGCTCGCGCCCGACATCCGCGTCATGTTCATCACCGGCTTCGCCGCGGTCGCGCTCAAGGCCGGCCGCAAGAGCCCCGAGGCCAAGGTCCTCTCCAAGCCCTTCCACCTCAAGGACCTGGTCGCCGAGGTCGAGCGCATGTTCATGACCGAGGACCAGCACGGCCGGCTATAAGGGCACAGTCCAAGCGAACAGTCACTTTCAGACATCGCGGTTCAACGTCTAGCCGCCGGCCACCTGAAAGTATTGGCCCCCAATTCTACGCGTGCGCTCGCCCTTTCCTCTGCCGATCGTCTGTGTCATAATTGAATGCGGACCAGGGAGCTCCTAAGTCGGCAACTTGAAGCGGACAAAATCATGTTTGTCGGACTTTTTGTTAACTTGGGCGGGACGACCGTGCCGGGTGGCACGGACATGATTCAAACTTCGGGTTATTCGCAGGTGGGCAAAGGTGCCGCCCTGTACGTGCGCGACGGGACTTCGACCTGGTCCGCCGCCGCGACCGCCAAGCGCAACGCGGCGATTGCGGCGGGCATCTTGAGCGGGACCGTCGACGCCTCTCTCGCCGCGAGGTGTTGGAGACTGGATTTACCAGAACCTGCGGGTCGATACGTTTACGCTCGAGAACAACGCCAGGATCACGGCCTTCAATGCCACGGCGAAGACTCTTAGCATCGCGGGCAATGCCGACAAATCGACCACGCGGCGGCTTTCTGTCGTGACCCGCACCGTCGAAAATGGTTGAGAGGCTGCGAGAAGAGCTTTCGCTGGAGGCTGGATGGACTTCCTTGACCGCATCCACCCGGAGCGGGCCGTCACCGGATTTACCAAGACCGACGGCACGATCACCTTCTACGGCTTCGTCAAGGCGATCATGTGCGACCTGGACGCAAGGCGGGTGCTGGATTTCGGAGCGGGCCGGGGCGCCTGGCACGCGCTCAGCTCGGGCTGGAAGCGGGAACTCCAGGATCTCCGGCAATATGGGGCCGAGGTCTATGCCTGCGACATCGACGAGGCGGTGCGCGCGCATCCCGCTTCGGACCACCAGGTCGTGCTGGCGCCGGGCGGGAAGCTCCCCTTTCCCGATGCCCATTTCGACATGGTTGTCAGCGACGTGACGTTCGAGCATGTCGAAAATCCCGCTTTCGTCGCGCGTGAGTTGCTCCGCGTCACGCGGCCGGGCGGCTGCATCTGCGCCCGCACGCCCAACAAATATGGCTATGCCAGGATACTGACGGGGCTCGTGCCGAACCGTTATCATGTCCGGGTGCTGGAGCATGTGCAGCCGGACCGGCAGGCGCAGGACGTGTTCCCAACCTATTTCCGGATGAACTCCGTCGGCGCCATCCGGCGCTACTTCAGCGAATGCGACATAGCCTGGTACAGGGACAGCGCCGAGCCGGCCTATTATTTCGGCAGCCCACTTCTTTACCGGCTGTTCCTGGTCGTCCATAGGCTGCTCCCGGATATCTTCTCCACCTCCATCTGCTTCCTGATCCGTAAGCATGCTTGAAACCAGCCAATGTCATGTGGAGGCCGCGTCGCTCGGCGAGCCGGCGCGGGATACAGGACCTCAGAACCTCCCCCTTGCCCGCACCGTGCGGACGGTCCGGCTTGCAGAGATCGATCCGGAGATGCCGGTCCCGGCGGGCGCCTATGCGAAGTGGAAGCGCCGTCTCGATCTGCTGACGGCGCTTCTCGCAGGCGTCGTCCTGATCCCTTTCCTCCTTCTCCTCGCCTTCGCGATACGCCTCGACAGCAAAGGGCCTGTCCTGTTCCGGCAGCGTCGGGTCGGCGCTGGCGGGATCGTGTTCGAGCTGTTCAAGTTTCGAACGATGTACCACTCGGCAAGCGCCGGGAGCGGAGAGCCTGTCTCTGCGGTGACCGTGGACAACGATCCTCGTGTCACGCGCCTGGGACGACTCCTGCGCCGGACACGCATCGACGAGCTGCCTCAGATCCTTAACGTCCTAAGGGGCGAGATGAGTTGGATCGGGCCGCGCCCCGAGGCCGAAATCCTGTCGAACTGGTACGAAACGGAGCTGTTTAGCTATCGCTATCGTCGTCGTTATCTCGTGAGACCGGGTATCACGGGATGGGCGCAGGTCAACCAAGGGCATGTCTCGGCAGTCGATGATGTGATTTCGAAGCTGGAATACGACCTCTATTATATCGCCAACCTCTCCGCCCGGCTCGATCTTATGGTCGTGATCAAGACGGTGAGAACCGTCGTCACGGGCTTCGGCTCGCGGTAGCGTTCAGGGCCGGAAGGGGACAGTCACTTTCAGGCTGCCCGCGCCGAGATTCGACCCGCAGTGCGCGAAAGTGACTGTCCCCATTCCCGCCGTCCGGCGCTAAGATGCCCCGTCCACGACTCGTCTGGAGGAAGGGCATGAGGATACGCCTTCTCGCCGCCGCGATCGCCGTTCTGGCGCTCGCCAGCCCCACGGCCGCCCACCATGGCTGGGCGGGCTATGAGGACGCCGAATTCTCGCTGACCGGCACCGTCGTGAGCGCCAATCTCGGCGGCCCGCACGGCCTGCTCAGGGTGCGCGCCGGGCGGGCGGTCTGGGACGTCGTGCTGGCGCCGCCGACCCGGAACCAGCGCGCGGGGCTCGCCGCCGCGCACGTGCCGCGGGGGACGCGGGTGACGGCGCGCGGCCATCGCCATCGCGACCATCGCCGCCTCGAGATGAAGACCGAGCGCCTCGTCGTCGGCGCCCGCACCTTCGATCTCTATCCGGAACGCAGCTGAGCGCGCTCGGCGCCTTCGCCGCCTGGCTCGAGAGCACGCCGCCCGCGCTCCTCCTGCAGGAGAGCGGCTGGCTCTATGCGGGCGTCAACACGCTGCACGTTCTCGGCATCGCCCTGCTGGTCGGCGCGATCGTGCTGCTCGACCTGCGCCTGCTCGGGCTGTGGCGCGCCGTGCCGGTGGCCATGCTCGGCCCGCCCGCCGTTTCGGTGGCCGCGACCGGGCTCGCCCTCGCCATCGCCAGCGGCGCGGCGCTGCTCGCCGTGCAGGCGACCGAATATGTCGCCAATCCGTTCCTCTACATCAAGTTCGCGGCCATCCTGCTCGGCCTCGTCAATGTCGCGGTCCTGCGCCTCGCGGGCGACTGGACCGACGAGCGTCTCGCGCGCCGCCGCCGCTGGGCGGGCCTCGTCTCGCTCGTCGCCTGGCTCGTCGCGCTCACCGCCGGACGGCTGATCGCTTATTGGTGAGGGGCGGGGTTGCGCCGCGCATGACCCCTCGCTACATGGCGCGCCCGGGTTCCCATCAAAGTACTACTTTGATGGGGTCCCTGTGTGGGCGTGTAGCTCAGTGGTAGAGCACTGTGTTGACATCGCAGGGGTCGCAAGTTCAATCCTTGCCACGCCCACCATTTTCCCTTCCGAACGAGCCGCTTAACCCGCCCGGGCGAGCGCCTGCTCGACCCATTGGACGATCGCCGGCGTAGGCATCGCGCCCGAGGTGCGGGCGATCTCCCTGCCCTTTCTGAGCATGACCATGCTGGGAATGCCCTGGATGCCGTAGCGGGCGGCGATGGCCGGCTCAGCCTCGGTGTCGAGCTTGGCCAGCCGCACCCGCGGCTCGAGCAGCGCCGCCGCCGCCTCGAAGCTCGGACCCATCATCCGGCAGG
The DNA here is from genome assembly GCA_963826805.1 of uncultured Alphaproteobacteria bacterium. GTDB lineage: Bacteria > Pseudomonadota > Alphaproteobacteria > Sphingomonadales > Sphingomonadaceae > Allosphingosinicella. The sequence continues at coordinate 153,282 of CAWGYE010000005.1, read as the reverse complement.
GGCCGCACCATTCCGCCCAGAAGTCGATCACCACCGGCAGGTCGCTCTTGAGTGCGTGCCCGGCGAAATTCTGCACACCGAGGTCGACCGGCCTGCCCTGGAAGAGCGGATTGCCGCACTTCCCGCATTTGGGGCCGGCCCCGAGCCTCGCTCGGGGCACGCGGTTGAGCGCCCCGTCGACGGGGCAGGCGATGACCAGCAAGTCGGAGGCGGCGGACATGCCGCGAAGACGCATGTCCGTCGCGATCCGTTCCTCGAAAGGGGATGGCCGAAAGGGGACAGTCACTTTCAGGCTGCCCGCGCCGAGAGTTCGCGCCGCCGCGCGTGAAAGTGACTGTCCCCATTCCAGCGCCGCACCCCCAAGTTCCCGCCTTGCCAGGCTCGGGATTTTCCACTCAACTCCGCCGCGATGAGCGACTTCCCCGAGCCCGCCTTCATGGCCGACGAGGAGATCCGCATGTTCGCGGACTCGGTGGCGCGCTTCCTGCAGCGCGCCGCGCCGGCGGAGCGGGTGGCGAGGTGGCGCGCCGACGGCATGGTCGAGCGCGACTTCTGGCGCGAGGCGGGGCAGGCAGGGCTGCTCGGGGTCAGCGTGCCCGAGGCCTATGGCGGGCCGGGCGGGGATTTCCGGCACGACGCGGTGGTCGCCGAGGCGGTGATCCGGCACGGTGCCGACGGCTTCGCGGCCGGGCTGCACAATGCCATCATCCTCCCCTACATCCAGGCGCACGGCACCGAGGGGCAGAAGCAGCGCTGGCTGCCGAAGCTGGTCTCGGGCGAGCGCGTCTCGGCGATCGCGATGAGCGAGCCGGGCGCCGGCTCCGACCTGCAGTCGGTCCGCACCACGGCGCTGAAGGACGGCAACGGCTACCGGATCAACGGCGCCAAGACCTTCATCTCCAACGGCCAGGTCGCCGACCTCATCGTCGTGGTCGCCAAGACCGATCCGGGCGAGGGCGCCAAGGGGGTCTCGCTGTTCGTCGTCGAGACCGACGAGGCCGAAGGCTTCCGCCGCGGCAGCAAGCTCGACAAGATCGGCCTCGACGCGCAGGACACCTCGGAATTGTTCTTCGACGACGTCTGGGTGCCCGCCGACAATTTGCTCGGCCTGGAGGAAGGCAAGGGCTTCTACCAGCTGATGGCCGAGTTGCCGCGCGAGCGGCTGCTGATCGCGCACGGCAGCGCGGTGGCGATGGAGAAGGCGATCGCCGAGACGCTCGCTTATGTCCGGGAGCGCAAGGCGTTCGGCAGGCCGATCCTCGACTTCCAGAACAGCCAGTTCGTGCTCGCCGACTGCAAGGCCAAGGCGGTGGTGGCGCGGGTGTTCGTCAATCATTGCATCGAGCGGCTGCTCGCCGGCGAGCTCGATCTCCCGACGGCGGCGATCGCCAAGCTTTCGGCCACCGAGGCGCACTGGGAGGTGGTCGACGCCTGCCTGCAGCTGCACGGCGGCTACGGCTATATCAACGACTATCCGATCGCCCGCATGTGGCGCGACGCCCGCGTCCAGCGCATCTACGGCGGCTCCAGCGAGATCATGAAGCTCTTGATCGCGCGCTCGCTCTGATGGGGACAGTCGCTTTCACGCGCGGAACGGGGACAGTCACTTTCACGCGCGGCGCTACGAATTCGGGCCGCTGACAGCCCTGAAAGTGACTGTCCCCTAACGAAATTCGATATGGGGTTTGACGACCTTCGATAAGTGTTATATCGTTTATCGATATTGCGATTCGTTGGAGCGTTACCGTCATGACCCGCCCCTATTCCGCCGCGCTGCCGATCGCCCACGTCGTGCTGTGGATCCTCGTCGTCCTGAACTGGCTGGTGGGCGCCGCGATCCTCGCGCTGCTGGTGGCCATGCCCAACGAGCAGTGGATCATGTCGGCCTTCGACCTCTCTCCGTCGCCCGAGGCGGATCGGCTGATCATGGGCCTGCGCGCGGCCGCGATGCTCGGTCTGGTCACGATCCCGTTGAACCATATCGTCCTCACGCGGCTGCTCGCGATGGTCGGGACGGTTCGCGCGGGCGACCCGTTCGTCGCTGCCAACGCCAGCCGCTTGCAGACGATCGCCTGGGCGTTGCTCGGTCTGCAGCTTCTCAGCATCGTCATCGGCGGCATCGGCGAGGCCGTTTCGACGCCGGCGCATCCGGTCGATCTCGATGCCGGCTTCTCGGCCAACGGCTGGCTCGCGGTGCTGCTCACCTTCGTGCTCGCCCGGGTGTTCGCGGAAGGCGCGCTGATGCGCGAAGACCTGGAAGGGACGGTGTGACATGGCGATCGCCGTCAAGCTCGACGACCTGCTCCACGACCGGCGCATGACCCTGACCGAGCTCGCGGAGCGCGTCGGCATCACCATCGTCAACCTGTCGATCCTGAAGACCGGCAAGGCACGGGCGATACGCTTCTCGACGCTCGAGGCGATCTGTGCCGCCTTGTCGTGCCAGCCGGGCGACATCCTCGAATATCTGCCCGACATCGTCGAGGAGGCGGAGGCGGCATGACCCTCGTCATGTGGATCCATATCGCGGCGGGGATCCTTGCCCTCCCCGCAGGTACGATCGCGGTCGCCGCGCGCAAGGGCGGCCGCCTGCACGCCCGTGCCGGCACCTGGTTCTTCGCCTCGATGCTCGTTCTCGGCGTCACCGCCTCGATCCTGGAGCCGTTCAGGACGCCGCCGGGATCGCCGATCGCCGGCCTCTTCGTCTGCTATTTCATTACGACGTCCTGGGTCGCCGCCCGCCGGCGCGACGGGACGACGGGCTGGTTCGAGGTCCTTGCCTGCGCGGCCGCGTTCGGAACGGCCGCGCTCATGGCCTGGGGTGCTTTCGCGGGAACCGGGACGACTCCGGTCGGCCGCGGCCCGATCTTCGCCGTCGCCGCCTTGTGCCTGCTCGCCGGCCTGCTCGACCTCAACGCGATCCTGCGCGCGAAGCTCACGCCGGTTCAGCGCATCTCCCGTCACCTGTGGCGGATGTGCGTCGCCTTCTTCATCGCCACCGGCTCCTTCTTCCTCGGCCAGCAGGACGTGCTGCCCCAGGCCGTGCGCGGCTCGCCGATCCTGTTCGTGCTGGCCTTCGCGCCGTTCGCGGTGATGGCCTTCTGGCTGGTGCGCCTGCGCTTCGGCAAAGCGATCGCCCGGCTGAAGCTGCGCGCCCCCGCTCCGAGCGTCTGAAAGGACGGCCAGCCATGCTCAATCGCCTCCTTCCCCGACAGGCCGACAACAGGTTCGAAGGGCTCCGTCCGGCGCTGTGGCTGCTCGGGCTGCTGATCTTCGTGAAGCTCGCGATGAGCCTCAATTCGATCCTCAATACCGCGGCCATCGCCGGGGGAGCCGACGGCATCCCGCTGGCGAGCTTCGGCCCTGCCGCGGCGCGACAGGTGCTGCTGCTGTTCGCGCTCCTGGCGCTCGGGCAACTGTTCCTCACCCTGATCGCCCTCACCGTCCTGGTCCGCTACCGCGCGCTGGTCCCGTTCATCTATCTGGTGCTGCTCGGCGAGCAGCTCTTCCGGCGCTTCATCGCGCAGAGCTACGCGGCGCCGGGCGCTCGGATGACCGACGTCGCCTGGTACGTGAATTACGGACTCCTCACCTTGCTGACGCTCGGGCTGGTGCTCTCGCTCATTCCCCGCCGGGGTCGGGAGAGGTCTTCGAACATGGAGAAAGGGCAATGACCGAGGTTTCGCCGATCCGCTTATGGGTGATGCGGGCCATGTATCTGGTCATGGCGGCGGGTATCGGCCTCACCATCTGGCCGCTGATCGTCAGCCACGGTTCGACGCTGCCGCGCATGACCGGCGTCGCCTGGGCCCTCATCGGGACGATCGGGCTGCTGGCGCTGCTGGGGCTGCGCTACCCGCTGCAGATGCTCCCGGTGCTGCTGGTCGAGCTGATTTGGAAGGTGATCTGGCTTGCCGCCTTCGCCCTCCCGCGCTGGCTCGACGGCACGCTCGACGAGGGGATGCGAAGCACCGTCTTCGAGACGTCGCTCGGGGCCGTCCTCATCGTCGTGATCCCCTGGCGCTATGTCTGGGCGAACTATGTGGCGAGGCCCGGCGATCCCTGGACGCTTCGCCGGCCGGGCAATGAAGCGGCGACGGCGCCTGCCGCGTCCTGAGGAGAGTCGACATGGCTTCCACCGCTGAGCCGGCTTCGCGGAGGGAAAGGCGCGACCTCGAAGTCCCGCTTTGGCGGCTGTACCTCATGCGCGCCATCGCGCTCGTTTTCGTCATCGGCGGCTTCTCCAATTACCTGCCGGGGCTGCTCGACCCCGATCCCACCGCGCGCGGCATGACGAACAGCATGCTCGGCGGCTTGTGGGTGCTGGCGTTCCTCGCGCTTCGCTATCCGCTGCAGATGGTTCCGATCTTCCTGTTCGAGTTCGTCTGGAAGACGATCTGGCTGCTCAGGTTCGGGCTGCCGCAATGGACGGCGGGGCGGGTCGACCCGCAATTGAGCAAGGACCTTTTCGAGATCGGCTTCTTCCCGTTCGTGTTCGCGCTCATCATCCCCTGGGGCTATGTCTGGCGCCACTATGTGAAGGAGCCGGCGGAGCGCTGGCGCTGAGGGGACAGCCTCCCATTCGGTGACAGGTACGTACCTGTCACCGCGGACCAGCCTCCCATTCGGTGACAGGTACGTACCTGTCACCGCGGACCATCAGTCGTAGCTACAATCCAAAGCCCGCGAATCTGGATTGCTTCGTCGCTTCACTCCTCGCAATGACGGGTGGAACTCTATCGGTCGCTGGCCTGCCGGTGAATTCTTGGAAGAGGAGCGAAGATGCCCGAAGCCTATATCGTCGCCGCCGTCCGCACTGCCGGGGGCCGCAAGGGCGGGCGGCTCGCCGGGGTCCATCCGGTCGATCTCGCCGCGATCAGCCTCGATGCCGCCGTGGAGCGCTCCGGGATCGATCCCGCGGCGATCGACGACGTGGTGATGGGCTGCGTCACCCAGGCGGGCGAGCAGTCGCTGCATGTCGGACGCAACGCGGTGCTGGCCTCGAAGCTGCCGCAGAGCGTGCCCGCGGTCACCATCGACCGCCAGTGCGGCTCCTCGCAGCAGGCGATCCAGTTCGCCGCCCAGGCGGTGATGTCGGGCACCCAGGACGCGGTGATCGCCGCCGGCGTCGAGAGCATGACCCGGGCGCCGATGGGCCTCTCGATGGTGGCGGACAAGGGCTTCCAGCCGTTCCCGCCGAGCGTCACCCAAAAATATGGCGTGCCCTTCTTCAGCCAGTTCATCGGCGCCGAGATGATCGCGAAGAAATATGGATATTCACGCGAGAAGCTGGATGAATATGCATATCGCAGCCACCGGCGCGCCAAGGCGGCGACCGAGGCCGGGGCGTTCGACGCGGAGATCGTGCCGGTCGAGGTGACGCTGCCCGACGGCAGCGGCGAGACGCACCGGGTCGACGAGGGCATCCGCTTCGACGCCAGCCTCGAAGGCATCGCCGCGGTCAAGCTCCTGAAGGAGGACGGCGTGATCAGCGCCGCCTCCGCGAGCCAGATCTGCGACGGCTCCTCGGCGGTGCTGGTGGTGTCCGAGCGCGCCCTCAAGGACCACGGCCTCGCCCCGCTGGCGCGGATCCACAACCTCACCGTCACCGCCGGCGACCCGGTGATCATGCTGGAAGAGCCGCTCTTCGCCACCGACAGGGCGTTGCGGCGCGTCGGCATGACCATCGCCGATATCGACCTTTACGAGGTCAACGAGGCGTTCGCGCCGGTGCCGCTCGCCTGGCTCGGGCATGTCGGCGCCGACCCCGACAAGCTCAACGTCCATGGCGGCGCGATCGCGCTCGGCCATCCGCTCGGCGCCTCCGGGGCCAAGCTGATGGCGACGCTGGTCCACGCGCTGAGGCGCCGCGGCGCCCGCTACGGCCTGCAGACGATGTGCGAAGGCGGCGGCGTCGCCAACGTGACGATCGTCGAGGCGCTGTAGAAAATGGGGACAGTATATATTTTTCGAGTTGCGGAGCGGCCTGTCTGGCCAATCGGGAGCCGCGAAAAATATATACTGTCCCCATTTTTCGCCGAGGCGGGCTGACGGTGCCCGGCCCGCTCGCCGGCCTGCGCATCCTCGAAATGGAGGGGCTCGGCCCGGTCCCGTTCGCCGGGATGATGCTCGCCGATCACGGCGCCGAGGTGATCCGGATCGAGCGGGAGGGGAATTTCCGCTTCGAGGGCGATCCGCTGGCGCGCTCGCGCCGCGCCATCCGCGTCGACCTCAAGCGCGCCGAGGGCGTCGCCGTCGTCCGCGGCCTCGCCGGCCGCTGCGACGCCCTGATCGAGGGCTACCGGCCCGGCGTGATGGAGCGGCTCGGGCTCGGCCCCGAGGTGCTGCTCGCCGGCAATCCCGCTCTGGTCTACGGCCGGATGACCGGGTGGGGGCAGGAGGGCCCGCTCGCCGGCGCCGCCGGCCACGACATCAACTATGTCGCCCTCTCCGGCACGCTGCACACGGTGGGGCGGGACGGCCGGCCGTCGCCGCCGGTCAATTATGTCGGCGATTTCGGCGGCGGCGGCATGCTGCTCGCCTTCGCCGTGGCGAGCGCGCTGCTGGCGGTGCGGCGGGGCGGGGCGGGGCAGGTGATCGACTGCGCGATGACCGACGGCTCCGCTTTGCTGGCGAGCCTCACCTGGGGGCTGCACGCGGCGGGCCTGTGGAAGGACGAAACCGGCGCCAACAGCATCGACAGCGGCAGCGCCTGGTACGACACCTACGAGACCGCCGACGGCAAATGGATCGCGATCGGCGCGATCGAGCCGCAATTCTGGGCGGCGCTCGCGGAGAGGCTCGGGATCGACGATCCGCAGCACGATCCGGGCCTCAAGGCCAGGCTCGCCGCAACCTTCCGCCAACATCCGCGCCAGCATTGGTGCGACCTGCTCGAAGGCACCGACGCCTGCTTCGCCCCGGTCCTCTCGCTCGCCGAGGCGCCCGCCCATCCCCACAACGCGTTCCGCGCCACCTTCGCCGACATCGGCGGCGTCACCCAGCCCGCCCCCGCGCCGCGCTACTCGGTGACCGGCACCGACCGGCCGGCGCCGCTCCGCGCCGACGCCGACGGCCTGCTCGCCGAATTGGGCTACGATCCCGAGCGCGTCGCGGCGCTGCGGGAGGCCGGCATCATCGGCTGAGCCGCTCGGCGTGCCAGGCGAGATGCTCGGCCATGAAGGTCGCGATGAAATAATAGCTGTGGTCGTAGCCCGGCTGCATCCTGAGGGTGAGCGGGATGCCGGCCGCGGCGCAGGCCGCCTCCAGCAGCTCGGGCCTGAGCTGCTCGGCGAGGAAATTGTCGGCCGTCCCCTGATCGACCAGCAATTCCTCCAGCCGCGCCCCGTCCTCGATCAGCGCCACCGCATCGTGCGCCCGCCAGCCGGCGCGATCCTCCCCGAGATAGCCCCCGAGCGCCTTCTCGCCCCAAGGCACCCGGACCGGCGCGACGATCGGCGCGAAGGCGCTGCAGCTGCGGTAGCGGCCGGGATTGCGCAGCGCGAGCGTCAGCGCGCCGTGCCCGCCCATCGAATGGCCCATGATTCCCTGCCGCGCCATGTCGGCCGGGAAGTTCGCCGCGACCAGCGCGGGAAGCTCCGCCGTCACATAGCGGTACATGCGGAAATGGGCGGCATAGGGCGCCTGCGTGGCGTCGACGTAGAAGCCCGCGCCCTGGCCGAAATCATAGGCCTCGTCGTCGGGCACGTCCGGCCCGCGCGGCGATGTGTCCGGCGCGACGAAGATCAGCCCGAGCTCGGCGCAGGCGCGGCGATATTCGCCCTTCTCGGTGACGTTGGCGTGGGTGCAGGTGAGCCCCGACAGGTACCAGACCACAGGGCAGCGCGCCCCCGCCCCGGCCTGCGGCGGCACGAACACCGAAAAGGTCATGGCGGTGCCCGTCTCGCGGCTCTGATGGCGGTAGACGCCCTGCGTCCCGCCATGGCTCTTCGCCGTGGACAGCGTCTCCACGGCTCAGGCCGCCGCTAGAGGATGTTGAAGATGTAGAGCAGGATGATCACCGACACCGGCACGCCCAGCAGCCACAGCGCGATACCCTTCATGACCGATCTCCTCGCCGCGCCGCGCGGCGCGTTTCGGAGGGAGAACCAAAGAGGGGCGCACCCGTTCCGCCCCGCCCGGCGCGGCCGGAAAATGGGGACAGTATATATTTTTCGGGCAGGGGCGTGGGCGTGGCCAGCGTCGGGCGGTGCGAAAAATATATACTGTCCCCATTTTCAGTAGAGCACCACCGAGCGGATGCTCTCGCCCTTGTGCATCAGGTCGAAGGCCGAGTTGATCTCGTCCAGCGGCATGGTGTGGGTGATCAGGGGATCGATCTCGATCTTGCCGTCCATGTACCAGTCGACGATCCGAGGCACGTCGGTGCGCCCGCGCGCCCCGCCGAAGGCGGTGCCCTTCCAGGTCCGCCCGGTGATCAGCTGGAACGGCCGCGTCGCGATCTCGTGGCCCGCCTCGGCGACGCCGATCACCGTCGACACCCCCCAGCCGCGATGCGCGCTCTCCAGCGCCTGGCGCATCACCTCGACATTGCCGGTGCAATCGAACGTATAGTCGGCGCCGCCCCTGGTGACGTCGATCACCGCCTTGACGACCTGGTCGCGGCCGACCTCGTCGGGATTGACGAAGTCGGTCATCCCGAAACGCTCGGCCATCGCCCGCTTGGCGGGGTTGAGGTCGATGCCGACGATCTGCACCGCGCCCGCCATGCGCGCGCCCTGGATGACGTTGAGCCCGATCCCGCCAAGCCCGAACACCGCGACGGTCGCGCCCGGCTCCACCCCGGCCGTCCAGATCGCCGCGCCGATGCCGGTGGTGACGCCGCAGCCGATATAGCAGATCTTGTCGAACGGCGCGTCCTCGCGGACCCTGGCGAGCGCGATCTCGGGCAGCACCGTGAAGTTGGAGAAGGTCGAGCAGCCCATATAATGGGCGATGGTCTCGCCGCCGAGGCTGAAGCGGCTGGTGCCGTCGGGCATCACCCCCTTGCCCTGGGTGGCGCGGACCGCGGTGCAGAGGTTGGTCTTGCGGGACAGGCAGGACGGGCAGGTCCGGCACTCGGCGATGTAGAGCGGGATGACGTGATCGCCGACCGCGACCGAGCTCACCCCCGGCCCGATCTCGCGCACGATCCCCGCGCCCTCATGGCCGAGGATGGAGGGGAAGATGCCCTCCGAATCCTTCCCCTCCAGCGTATAGGCGTCGGTATGGCAGATCCCGGTCGCCATGATCTCGACCAGCACCTCGCCCGGCTTGGGGCCTTCGAGGTCGACCTCGTGGATCTCGAGCGGCGCGTTGGGCGCGACGGCGATGGCGGCGCGGGTCTTCATGGGGACGGTCCTCCTGCGGCGATGGCTCGCTCCCCTATAATGCGTCGCCCGGGCAGCAAAAGCCCTCCGGTCCCCGGCGCAGAGCACGAACGACCCGCACGGAGGGCGGCGTGGCGGCCGTCCAGTCCCTTATAAGGAAGCTCCCTTATAAGGACTTTGGGTAACGAGCTGCAGGTTGTTATCTGGCGAGGGGAGGGCGGAGGGGTTACAGTTCCAGGAAGCGGCGGATCCAGTGGCCGACGCGCCGATTGTCGTTGGGCGCGTCGAGCGAGGCCATCGCGGCGTCGGGATCGGGCGTACGGTCGTAGCGCTGCTCGATCAGCGCCTTGGCGTAGTCGGGCGAGAATTCCGGGTGGAACTGGAAGGAGATGGCGCTGCCCTCGGCCCAGGCGAGCGCGGCATAAGGGGTGAAGGTCGAGGAGGCGATCAGCTCGGTCCCCGGCGGCTGCAGCACCACCTGGTCCTGGTGCGAGGCGGGGATCGAGACCAAAGAGACGCCGTCCATCCACGGCTCGTGCCGGACGATCGGATAGGTCTGCAAGCCGACGCCCCAGCCCTTGGCCGATTTCTCGACATGCCCGCCGAACGCCTCCGCCATGATCTGGTGCCCGAAGCAGACGCCGACCAGCTTCGCCCGGCCCCTGGCAAGCTGCAGGAAAGTGGTCAGCCGGCCGATCCATGGCAGATCCTCATAGACCCCGGCCGGCGAGCCAGTGATCAGATAGGCGTCATGATCCTCGACCTGCGCGGGCAATTCCCCCGCCGCCACGTCGTAGCTCGGCGCCGCCATGCCCAGCAGCGCTCGGAACATGTCGGGATAGCGCCCGAATTCGCCGATCAGCGGCTCCGGCGGCGCACCCGTTTCGAGGATGGCGAGCCGGCCCCCGGGCGCGGCAGGATCCGGTTTCACGCCGCCTCCGCGAGCTTCCAGATGAAGCCGTGCCGCGTGCCATGGGCGCTGACCACGAACTGCTCGCGCCCCAGCCGGACCATCAGCCGCTCGAGAAGAATGCAGCCGGTAAACAGGCGCTCGAATTGGTCGCTGGGGACGTCGCGCGGATTGACTGCCTTGCTGAGCATGCGCCAGCCGCTGCGCGGCGTCTTCTTCGCCAGAGCGATTACCTGGCGAAGCGAATCCAAGTTCATCCGGCATCCGTGCACCCGACGCGCATCGTAACGGTCCTCGAGGTCGCGCCGCACGGCCAGCCAGGCGCATTTGGTGGCGACGCTGCCCTGGATCACGACCTCCTCGACCGACACGTCTGGCAGCATGCCGACGACGAGCCGCGCCCGGATCGCTTCCTCGAACCCCTCCACGGCGAAACCGGAGTCGGCAAGCAAGGAGAGCAGGGTCTCGCTGCCGAGCGGAAGGCTGAGAAAACCGAGCATTTCCAACGTCGGCCCGTTCCAGCCGACCGCGAGCTCGAGACTGCCGTTGCCATGGTCGATCGCGGCCAGCCGTTTGCCGGAGGCCGCTGCCGGCAGATCCCGTGCGGACGCGACCAGCGAGCAGAAGGCCTCATCCTCCTTGCTCAGGACGTCCATCTCGCCCAGCCCCTCGCCATGGCCGCGCGCGACAATCTGACGGACGGCCTCGGTGCCGAAGACGCGCACCCGTTCGGCGCCGGCCGTGCCGGCCCGCCGGCGGAACCTGTCGATGACCTGACGGGTCTCATCGACCGCGGCGAGCTCGGTGCCTTGGACGAGCGCGCGCATCAGGTCGACATCCTCGACGTCCCTGACCACCTGCGTCAGCGTGCCGTCGGCGATCTCGGCGACGAGCAGGCGGACCGCCCGGCTGCCGACTTCTATGGCGGCGACACGCATCAGCAGGCCTCCATTTGGGGCTGGAAGGCGGCGGCGGCCAGGCGCGGCCTCCTGGCCGGCGGGCGTTCATATTTGACCGGCGGCGCGATGTGGCCGAGGCGATCGAGCGCGCCCCGGCACTTTCCGAGCAGGACGGCATCGCCCGCACTTTCCGCGAGCCGGGCGGCTTCCCGCAGATGCCATTTCGCCTCGTGGAGCCGGTCGGGCCGCAAGGCCTGGTCGAATTCGAGCCGTTCGGGAAAGACGCTGCGATCGAGAAAGCCGACGATCGCGCAGGCGGCGTCGAAGTGGCGCGCCGCGTCCGCGGCCGCATCCGAAGCCGTGTCGACCCGCAGGTCCAGGCAGTATTCGCCCGCCGAGTCCTCGTAGTACAGGGCCGCCCCGCCCTCCCGCTTCCTGCAAAGGCCGCGCAGGATTCGGTCGCATTCGGCGTCGTCGACCCCCCACAACGATCGCGCCATGGAAAAGGTGAAGCCGAACCGGAAGATCGACAGCGCCCCGAGCGCCGCTCTGAGCTCCGGATCGACGGCGTCCGGCGAGGCGGTCCTCTCCAGCCAGTCGTCGTCGACCAGGACGATGCGCGTCCGGCCGAGATGCCTGCGGACCGCCGGGTTGGACGGCGGCCTGAGCAGCTCCTCGTCGTAAACCGTTTCGAGAAGAGGCAGGGGCGCAAGATGCCCGGGACGACCCTTGGCAGGGGCGCGCAGCGACGGCAGATAGCGCCCGCCCGCGATGACCAGCACGTCCGGCGCGCGGCGCCGCTTCTCCCACGTCGGCGAGAGCCAGTTCAATTGCCCGGCGAGAATTCGCGCGGCCTGCCGCCGGCCGGGTGAAGCGCAGAACCGGCGGTAGCTGTCCGCGTCGCCGCCAATCGCGTCCCAGATCGTTCGCCAGAATTGCTCGTCCGTTTCGTCCGGGACCACGCGGACGAAGGCGAAATTGGCCTGCCGCTCATTGCCTTCGAGGCTATAAAACTCCGGATCGCTATCTCTCTCGGCGGCACGGTTGACTTGGTAAAGCGCCTGGGCGACCGACACCGGGCTGCAACCCGAAAGCTCGACGATCTCTTGCCTGGAATAGTGAATTCGCTCGAAGACGTACCCAAGCTCATCGGCCTCCGGACCATCCGGAGCGCGTCTTTTATATTGCTTGAACCTGTGCGCGAGATCGGGAGTCCGCACGTAGCGGTGATGCCGCCAGTCCTGGCCGAAGGCGTGGTCCGCAAAATCGCTGAAAACCTCGCCGTCACTAATTTTGAGGTGCATGCTATAGCCTGTCGGCGCGCTCCCGGCGCGGATGATCATGTGATCGAAGAAGGCGCGGCGGGCACAAGCGATCTTCTCCCTGACACGATTGGGTGCCCCGGGGAGATCGGGAAGCGCCTCGACCTCGCGATCCGCCCCCTTGTAGTGGCGATACTGCCCAATTCCGTTCGTTATGACCCTGCCGAGCTTCCCGGTCGCGCAGACGGTGCCGAGGCTAAGAGCACCGAGAATCTGGTTGAGCATCTCGAGCGCGAGATAGGTTTCGAGGCTCCCGCCCTCGAACTGGAAGCGGCCGAAAGCGGGGACGTAGGGGGCGACGATCGTGGACGCGAGGTGAAGGTTGACGTCGACCGAGGCGTTGGACACCACGTTCTGAAAGGCGGGGCTCCACGAGCCGTGCTTGTGCTCCCAGAGACTGATGGCCGTATTGAGGGCCCGCGCAACCGACGAACTCCAGTCATTGCAGAGTATCTGGTCCCCCGCGACGAGGGTGGGTTGGCGCCGCGCCCGTTCCGAACTGCCCGGCAGGACCTCGACGCTCATCGGCAGTGCGCATGAGATCGCCTGATCGCCCTCGAGGACGAGCAACGGCCAGGAGTGCACCCGCTGGGCGATTGCGTTCTCCACCATCCCCCAGCGCGACGGAACCTCGCCGGCCCGAAATGCGGCGAGAGCGAAAACCCGCTGCCTGGACGAGCGGGCCGCGCGCATCGCAGTGATCAGGGCGCCCAAGGCCTGCTCGAGGCCAGGAGTCTGCCACCAGTCGCCGGCCCCCAATTCCCCGCGGGCGAGCCGGATGATCTGCTGCGCGGTCAGCGTTCCGCCCAAGATCCGGTCGGCGACCAGATTGGCCGCGGCCGCCGGCGAACGCTCGCCGTCCCAGCGGAACCGCTCCAGCGCCTCGGCCCAGAGCGGCCGATGCTCGTGCCAGTGGCCGACCGCGGCGTCGGGCAGGCCGGTGAGCATCTCCAGCGCCGCCGGCGGCAGCTCCTGCAGCCGCGCGACATAGGCCTCCCGCGCCTCTCCGACCGGCGCGCGCGGATGGACGCAAAGCTCGGCGAAGACCAGGGTCTGCTCGTTGGGGCTCGCCGCGCCCTTGGCGGCGAGCAGCGAGGCGCCGAGGGCCAGCCTCTGTCCCGCGATCCAGTCCGCAAGGGCGGCGATCGAAGGGGAGTCCATCATCGCCTCAGCTCCAGCTTACCGGATGGTTGGCGGGGTCTTGGCCGTGGTCGAAGCCGAACAGATAGGCGGTGTCCTCGCCGAGCCCGATCACGGTGTAGATGAGACCGCTCCCGTCCACGGCGCTCAGCTTGAAATCGTCGGCGCCCAGCCAGAGGCGCGAGATCGCCGCCGGCGTTTCGAGGCGGATCTCCACCACGCCGTCACGCAGCGCCAGCATGGCCGCGCCCTGGGCGCCGGCGACCTGTCCGAGCAGGCCGGCCCCTGGGGCGTCCCCGATGGCGGCGGGCGCGCCGCGGCTGCCGTCGAAGGCGGCCATGCGGACCAGCCGCTCATCGTCGTCGTTCGCGGCCCTGTTCACCCCCGCGCGCGCCGCGAAATAGGCGAAGGCCTCGGGATAGGCCTCGGCGGCGTCGACGGGATGGAGGCCTGCCTCCTTAAGCTCGCGGCGCACCGCGTCGATCGGCATGGCGAGAATCTCTTCCGCCAGCCGCTCGTTCAGTTCGTCATCGCGGTTCATAATGCCTGTACTCCATAGTCGGGAACGCGCAGATGCTCTCGAATCAGTGCAACCAGCTTTTTCTGCCAGCGCACGCGCGTGTCGTCCGAGATTCCCAGCTCCAGTTCGATCTCGTCCTTTGAAGCGTCCGCCAGCAAAAGGATCGCCAGCGTCTTCAGCTTCGGATTGCGAACTCTCGATGAAGCCAAGGAGATCGTCCGTCTCGATGCCGTCGAGCAATTCGCGAAGCGCCCTCGGGTCCTCGTGATCAATCTCGGTTAAATCGACCTCACCGACCGTGTCGCGACGCGGCACCCGCCGCTCGATATTATGCGCGCGTTCGTCGATCCTGCCGCGATAGAAATGGTAAAATGATTGGCGGGTCGGATCCCAGGTTGCTGCGCCGTCTTCGATCTGAAGCCAAACGGCGTTGATTAACGCCCAAGCCTCCAACTCGCCGGTCTCGAGCCCCTTTTTGGCGACCCATTGTTTGTGCCGAGCGCCGCGCTTCAGCGCGTAAAGCACGATCCGCTCCACGTCTCCCGGAATGCCTTCCTGACCTCGTCCGACATTCGTCGCCTCCATCGGCGCGCATCGCGTCGATACTATTATTGGGCGGCGAGCGAGGGCAAATTCCGCACCAGGCGAAAAATAAATTTGGGATGAGCCAAGGGCCGCCGTCGACCGCCAGTAACCGGTAGGGGAGTTCCCCGCCGGGAGATTGTCCATGTTCATGCTGCTGAGGGTGCTGGTGGCGATCGATCTCGCCGCGGTCGGCTGCGAGCAGTTCGTGCCATCGACCCGCGCACTGCTGCCGCTGGGCGGCAGCCATCTCGCGCAGCTCGGGCTCATCCTGATCTGCGTCGTCGTGCTCGACGAGATGCGTGCCTATGTCCGCCACCTCCGCGCCGCCCGGCGCTCGAAGCGCCGGCGCTCGCGCGCGGCGGCCGACGCGGGCGCGGCGAAGCGCGCCTAGCGCGCCGTTCGCCGCGCCCGCTTGGCCGCGATCCGCAGCCTGCAGCGCGTTCAGCCGGATGAACCCGGCCGCGTCGCGCTGGTCGTAGCCGCCCGAGCCTTCCTCGAAGGTGACCAGCTCCTGGTCGTAGAGGGAGAGCGGGCTCTCCCGGCCGATCACCGTCGCATTGCCCTTGTAGAGCTTCATGCGGACCGTGCCCGTCACATGCTCCTGGCTCTTGTCGATCAGCGCCTGCAGCATCTCGCGCTCGGGGCTGAACCAGAAGCCGTTGTAGATCAGCCTCGCATAGCGCGGCATCAGCTCGTCCCTGAGGTGCATGGCGCCGCCGTCGAGCGTGATCGATTCGATGCCGCGATGGGCGGCGAGCAGGATGGTGCCGCCGGGCGTCTCGTAGACGCCGCGCGACTTCATCCCGACGAAGCGGTTCTCGACCAGGTCGAGGCGGCCGATGCCGTTGTCGTGGCCGAGCTGGTTGAGCCTCGCGAGCAGGCTGGCGGGCGACAGCGGCTCGCCGTCGATCGCGACCGGGTCGCCGCGCTCGAACGCGATCTCGATCACCGTCGCCCGGTCCGGCGCCTCCTCGGGCGAGAGCGTGCGCTGGTGGACATATTCGGGCGCCTCGACGGCGGGGTCCTCGAGCACCTTCCCCTCGGACGAGCTAGTGCAGCAGATTGGCGTCGATCGAGAAGGGCGCCTCGCCGCGCTTGTCCTTGCTGATGGGGATCTGGTGCTTCTCGGCGAAGTCGATCAGCGCCTCGCGGCTGGCGAACTCCCATTCGCGCCACGGCGCGATCACGCGGATGTCGGGCTCCAGCGCATAATAGCCGAGCTCGAAGCGGACCTGGTCGTTGCCCTTGCCGGTGGCGCCGTGGCAGACCGCGTCGGCGCCGACCGCCCTCGCAATCTCGATCTGGCGCTTGGCGATCAGCGGCCGCGCGATCGAGGTGCCGAGCAGATATTGTCCCTCGTAGAGCGTGTTCGCCCGGAACATCGGGAAGACGTAGTCGCGCACGAACTCCTCGCGCAGGTCGTCGATGAAGATGTTCTCCGGCCTGATCCCGAGCAGCTCCGCCTTGCGCCGCGCCGGCTCGACCTCCTCGCCCTGGCCGAGATCGGCGGTGAAGGTGACGACCTCGGCGCCATATTCGGTCTGCAGCCATTTCAGGATGATCGAGGTGTCGAGCCCGCCCGAATAAGCGAGCACGACCTTCTTGGGCTTGTCGGTCATTTCAGCTCCGCGGAAAATGGGGACAGTTTACATTTTTCGCCACGCCCGCCGGCGCGTCTGTCTGCTGACGGTCCCCGAAAATGTAAACTGTCCCCGTTGGCCGGCTCATGCCCAGGTCACCTTCCCCCGGCCCATCATCCGCTCGAAGCGCTTGAGGATCGCGTGGGCGGTGACGCCGTCGCGCAGGGCGACGAACAAGGTGTCGTCGCCCGAGACGGTGCCGGCGACTTCGGGCAGGCCGCCATGGTCGATCGCCGAGGCGACGAGATGGGCCGAGCCGGGCGGGGTCTTCAGCACCAGCAGCTGCCCCGACGTCTCGATCGACAGCGCCCATTCGCGCAGGATCCGCTCGAGCCGCGCGGTGCTCCAGTCGGCGCCGGCGAGCTGGTCGGGCAGCGCATAAGCGAGCACGCCGCCGCGCTTCACCTTGACCGCGCCGAGCTGCTCGAGGTCGCGCGAGACGGTGGCCTGGGTGACGGCGAAGCCCAGCGCCTTCAGCCGCGCCGTCGCCTCCTCCTGGCTGCCCAGCGCCTCGCTGCGGATCAGCGCGGCGAGGCTCTTCAGCCGGCGGCTGCGGGTGTCGGTCATCTTGGATCCTCCCCTCGATTCCGAGGGGAGGGGGACCGCGCGTAGCGCGGTGGAGGGGCAGTTCGGCCGCAAGAGGCCCCTCCACCAGGCTTCGCCTGGTCCCCCTCCCCTGCAAATGCAGGGGAGGATTTGGGCGTCCGCATCACCTGACCCCCGCCAGCCAGGCGAGCGCGCCGCGGGCGGTGTGCATGCGGTTCTCGGCCTGCTTCCAGACCGCGCTCCGCGGCGCTTTCGATGACCGCGTCGGCGACCTCCTCGCCGCGCCGGGCGGGGAGGCAGTGCAGGAACCAGGCGTCGTCCGATTTCGCCATCAGCGCCTCGTCGACCTGATAGGCGGCGAGCGCGGCGCGGCGCGCGTCGGCCTCTTCGTCCTGGCCCATCGAGACCCAGACGTCGGTGTAGACGATCTGCGCGCCGGAAACGGCCTCGGCGGGATCGACGACGTGGCGCACGCCATAGGGCGGGTCGGCGAGCGCATAGGCTTCGGGGCTGGCCAGGGTCAGCTCGGCCCCGGCCAGCACGCAGGCCTGCGCGAGCGAGCGGGCGACGTTGTTGTCGGCGTCGCCGACATAGGCGATACGCGCGCCCTCGATCCGGCCGAGCAACTGCTTGACGGTCAAGAGGTCGGCCAGCGCCTGCAGCGGATGGTCGGTGTCGGACAAGCAGGTTGAGCAGCGGCGTCTCGGTCGCCTGCGCCATTGCGATCAGGTCGCGATGGTCGATCACCCGCGCCGCGATGATCGCGTGATAGCAGGCCAGCGTGCGCGCCACGTCCTCGGCGCTCTCGCGGGTGCCGAGCCCGACCTCCTCCTTCTGGATGTAGACCGGGTGCGCGCCCAGCTGCACCGCCGCCATCTCCATCGAGTTGCGGGTGCGCGCCGAGGGCTTCTGGAAGACCAGCGCCACGCCCTTGCCGGCGAGCGGCGTGCCGAGATCGGTCGCGCTCGGAAAGCGCCAGGATCTCCGCGAAGGCCGCCTCGTCGAGGTCGGCGATGCTGAGCAGGTCGGCTCACCAGTCCCGCTCCTTCTTGACCATGGTGCCGATGCCCTCGTCGGTGAGGATCTCGATCAGCAGCGCGTGCGGCACGCGGCCGTCGATGATGTGCGCCGAGCCGACGCCGCCGTCGACCGCGTCGGCGCAGGCCCTGAGCTTGGGGATCATCCCCGCCGACACGCCTTCGTGGGCGATCCGCTCGCGCAGCTCGGCCGAGGTGAGGCGGGGGACGAGCGTGGCCTCGTCCTTCGGGTCCTCGAGCAGGCCGGGCGCGGCGGTGAGATAGACGATCTTCTCCGCCTGCATCGCCACCGCGATCGCCATCGCCGCCTCGTCGGCATTGATGTTGTAGGGCTGGCCGGAGGGATCGCCGCCGATCGTCGAGACCACCGGCACGAGCCCCTGGTCGAGCAGCCCGTGCAGCCGCCCGGCGCGGACATGGGCGACGTCGCCGACGAAGCCGAGCGCCTCGTCGCGCGGCGTCGTGGTCAGCAGGCCGCCGTCCTCGCCCGCGACTCCGACCGCGACCGGATCGTCCCTGCGTCTCCCGGTTGATGGTGGCGACGAGGTCGCGATTGACCCCGCCGACCAGCACCATGCGCACGATCTCCAGCGTCTCGGCGTCGGTGACGCGCAGCCCGTCCCTGAACTCGGGCGCCTTGCCCATCTTCTTCATCACCTTGTCGACCTGCGGCCCGCCGCCGTGGACGAGGACGCAGCGCACGCCGACGCTCTTCAGCAGCAGCACGTCCTGGGCCAGCGCCCGGTCGAGGTCGGGATCGCTCGCCGCGCCGCCCAGCTTCACCACCACGGACTTGCCGGTGAAGCGCTGGATATAGGGCAGCGCCTGGATGAGGATGCGGGCGGTTTCGGTCGGGGTCATGAGGTCACCGAATTTTCCTTGATGTAGCCGGGGCCGAGATCGATCCCGATCACCTGCGCCGTGCCCGAGCCGGAGCCGAGGCCGACCTCGATCTCGATCCGCTCGTTCGCCATGTGCGCGGCGACCGCGGCGCGGTCATGGTCGATCTCGACGCCGCCCCGCGAGACGGCGATGCCGCCATAGGCGACTGCGCTCCTCTCGGTGGCGAAGGCGACGCCCGCCGATCCCGCCGCGCCGAGCAGCCGCCCCCAATAGGGGTCGGAGCCGTACCAGGAGCATTTGACGAGATTGTTCTCGGCAATGGCCTTCGCGGCCGCCCGCGCCTCGGCGTCGGACGCGGCGCCGGTGACGCGCAGCATCACCATCTTGGTCATCCCCTCGGCATCCTTCGCCATCTGAAGGGTGAGCTCCTCGCAGACCGTGCGGACCGCCTCGGCGAGCTCGGCCGGGTCGGCGGGCCCGCCGCGGCCGTTGGCGAGCAGGATGACGCTATCGTTGGTCGAGGTCGCGCCGTCGACGTTGAGGGTGTTGAAGGTGGCGTCGGCCGCATCCTTCAGAATTTGCTGCAATTTGTCGCGCGGCAGCTCCGCGTCGGTGGTGAGGTAGGCGAGCATCGTCGCCATGTTCGGCGCGATCATGCCGCATCCCTTGGCCATGCCGCCAAGCGTGAAGCTCGAGCCCTTCACCACCGCCTCCTTGGGCACGCTGTCGGTGGTGAGGATGCCCCTGGCGGCGTCGTGCCCGCCGCCGGCGGAGAGCCGCTTGGCGAGCCTGGGCGTCGCCTTCAGGATCGCGTCCATCGGCAGCGGGGTGCCGATGATCCCGGTCGAGGAGACCAGAACAAGTTGCTTATCAACGCCCAGGGCCTCCGCCGCGGCCTGCGTCATCGCCTCGGCGTCGGCGAGGCCGGCGGCGCCGGTGCCGGCATTGGCGTTGCCCGAATTGACGATGATCGCGGCCGCGCGCCCGCCATTCTCCGCGAGCCGGGCGCGGTCGAGCTCGACCGGCGGGGCGACGAACTTGTTCTGGGTGAACACCGCGACGGCGGTCGCCGGCCGGCGGTCGTCGGTGGCGATCAGCGCCATGTCGGGCTTGGCGCGCTTGATCCCGGCATGGCAGCCGGCGGCGACGAAGCCGGGCGCGGCGGTGACGCTCATCGCGATCCTCCCCTGCAAGGGGAGGGGGACCGCGCGGAGCGCGGTGGAGGGGTGAAATCGAAAGTCTGCCTGTCACCCCTCCACCATGCTTCGCATGGTCCCCCTCCCCTCGAAATCGCGGGGAGGAATTGCGCGGCGGTGACGCTCATGGCCAGACTCCCGCTTTGGGCAGGCCCGCATCCTCGTCGAGGCCGAGCATCAGGTTGGCGCATTGGATCATCTGGCCGGCGGCGCCCTTCACCAGATTGTCGAGCGCGGCGATGGCGAGCACCCGGCCGGTGCGCGCGTCGTAGCGGGCGGTGAGGTGGACGGCGTTCGAGCCCTGCGCCCATTTGGTCGATGGCGGCCGCTCGGAGACGCAAATAAAGGGTTCGTTCTCATAGGCTTCCGCGAGGGCGGCAAGCGGGTCGCAGGGCCCCTTGGCGACCGCGGTGCAGGTCGCGAGGATGCCCCGGTTCATCGGCGCGAGGTGCGGGGTGAACAGGATCCTGCCGCCCAAGGCCATCTCCATCTCGGCGGTGTGGCGGTGGGTCAGCAGGCCGTAGGCGGTCATGCTCTCGTCGACCGTGTTGAAATGGCTGCTTTCCTTGAGGCCCTTGCCGGCGCCGCTGACCCCCGAGGCGGCGTCGACCGCGATCGTCGCCGGATCGATCAGGCCGAGCAGCGGCTTCAGCGCCAGGATCGCCGCAGTCGGGTAGCAGCCCGCCGCGGCCACCGCCCTGGCGCCGGCGATCGCCCTGCGGTTGAGCTCCGGGATGCCGTAGACGAAGCGTCCGAGCAGCTCCGGCGCAGCATGGCTCTCGCCATACCATTTTTCGTATTCGGACGCCTCCCGAAGCCGGAAATCCGCGCCCAGATCGACGAAATGCGCGCCCGTTTCGAGGATGGAGGACGCGATCTTCTGGGATTCGCCATGGGGCAGCGCCGCGAAAACCAGCGGGCAGCCCGCCAAAGCCGCGGGGGACACTGCCTCGAACCGGGCGGGGCCATAGGCCAAAGCCAGGTGGGGATGGACCGCGCCCACCGCCATTCCGGCCTGACTGTCGGCGAACAGTCGCGTCGGGCGCAGCACGGGATGGCCGGCCAGCAGCCGCAGCAGCTCCGCCCCGACATAGCCCGAGGCGCCGAGGATGGCGGTGGCGGTGGTCATGTGATTGTTATGCAGCAAAGTGTATGAATATGCAACAACAGCCCGCAAAAAGCCCCGGGTCGGAACCCGGGGCCTTGCAGCCCTTAGGCCGGAAGCCAGCCCTTACGGGCTGTCGGAGCCTTCATCATCGCTGGTGAGCTCGATGACGCCCCAGATGATGAGGCCGAGCACGACGGCGCCGACAATGTAGATGCCGATGCCGTTGCGGTCGTCGAGCGCGCTCGCGTCCGTCGTGGTCGCGGTCGCCGGCGAATTGCTGAGACTGAGCGGCGCAGCAGACTGAGCGACTGCGGCACTGCTCGCGGTGATCATTGAAAGCGCGACGAGCGCCGACAGTTTCTTGGAAAGCATACGTCCTCCCTTAGCCCGAGGCCCGGCGGAAATGCAGGGCAATGGGGTCGGTCCCACGCCGATAATCGAAACCGACTGGAACCGCAACTGTCTAGCACGGCGCGGGTTCCCGCCGCGTGATAAAAATCACGCTTGCGAAAATTCGATACAATTTTCCTCGCGGGAATGGGGGACAGTATGCGCGGAATGGGGACAGTCACTTTAACGCGCCGCGGCTCGGGCTCCCGGCACCGGGAGCGTGAAAGTGACTGTCCCCTTGCGGCGGTGGGGAATGGGGACAGTCACTTTAACGCGCGGCGGTTCGGGGTCTCGGCACCGGGAGCGTGAAAGTGACTGTCCCCTGTGACTGTCCCCTGGTCAGCCCGTCCGCGCCCGGGTCCAGTCCTGGACCACGGTCGCCAGCACTTCGAGCGGCATGTCGCCGTTGAGGAGGACGGCGTCGTGGTAGCTCTTGAGGTCGAAGCGGTCGCCGAGGCGGGCGCGGGCCTCCTCGCGCAGCCGCACCATCTCGTTGTGGCCGATCTTGTAGCTGCACGCCTGGCCCGGCCAGACCACGTAGCGCTCGATCTCGCTGGTCGAGGAGAGCTCGTCGAGGCCGACATTCTCCATGAAGAAGCGGATCGCCTGCTCGCGGCTCCAGCCCCTGGCGTGCATGCCGGTGTCGACGACGAGGCGGGCGGAGCGGTACAGGAAGCTCTGGATCATGCCGATCCTCCCCAGCGGATAATCGGCGTACATGCCGATCTCGTCGGCGAGCTGCTCGGCATAGAGGCCCCAGCCCTCGCCATAAGCGGAGACGCCGATATTGCGCAGCAAGAGCGGGATCGACTGGTTCTCGAGCACGATCGAGCCCTGCCAGAGGTGGCCCGGGACCGCTTCGTGATGGGTGAGCGTCGGCAGCGCCCATTTCGGCCAGGAGCGGGTGTCGCGCAGGTTGATATAATAAGCGCCGGGCCGCGAGCCATCGAGGCTGGGGCCCTGGGCATAGCCGCGCGGCGCGCCGAGCTCGATCGCCGGCGGCACCCGCTTGATCTCCATCGGCGAGCGCGGGATGGTCTGGAACACCTCCGGCATCCGCGCGCGCAGCACCTCCATCGAGCGGGTGAGATCGGCGAGCATCTGGGCGCGGCCGGCGTCGGTGTTGGGATAGAGATGGCGCTCCTGCCGCCCGAGCGCGGTGATCCGCGCGCCGACGCTGCCCTGGCTGAGGCCTTCGGCGCGCAGCAGCGGATCGGCCTGGGCGGAAAGCTCGGCGATCTGCCGGAGGCCGGTCTGGTGGATCTCCTCGGGGCCGAGGGCGGTCGACGTATGGTAGCGCAGGCACATCGCGTAGAAGCGCTCGCCGTCGGGGAGCCGGTGCGCGGCCGGATTGGGCCCGGCCCCGCGCCTCAATTCGGCGAGCAGCGCCAGCTGGCGGTCGAGCGCCGCGGCCAGCCGGCCGTTGACGATCGCCGCCGCCTGCGTGCCCCACTCGCCGGCGATGTTCTTTTGGCGGGCGCGGCGCACCAGCGACTGGACGAGGCCGGCCTCTTCGCCGCGCTCGGCCCTGAGGCTCCGCGTCTGGGTGAGGGTGCGGTCGAGGATGAAGTCGGGCGGGACGACGCCGCGGCCCGCATCGGCGCGCGACGCCTCCACTTCGAGGTCGACGTTGCGCGCGAACGCCTCGAGCCGCGCGACATAGGCCTCGCAATCGGCCCGCGTCTCGATCTTGTGCTGGCTGTCGAGAAAGTCCGGCACGCCCTGATAGGAGCCGGTGAGCTGCGAGACGGTGTAGGGAATTGGATAGCCGCCGAAATTGCCATAGGGAATGGTGGCGATCTCCTCGGTGCGCGCGCCGGCCCAGAGCACGGTGTCGAGCCAGGCCTGCTCGCGCGGCGGGAGGTCGGCGCGGCCGATGCGCCGCAGCTGCGGCAGATGATCGAGGATCGCCCGATAGGCGCCGGAGCGGCCGGCCGGCCCGGACTCGCTGAGCCGGCTCTTCAAGTAAGCGCGCTCGCCGGTATCGAGGCCGAGGCCGGTGGCGAGCTCGGGCGCGCGGCGCAGCATGCCTTCGAAGATGCTGTCGTAGAGCGCGTGCGCCGCGCCGGTCTGCGAGCGCGGCACCATGCCGGCGCAGCCGCCAAGCGCGAGCGCGCCGGTCGCGGCGGCGGAGGAGAGCAGGAACTGGCGGCGGTCGAGGGCGATGGTCATGGCTCCGGTCTCCACGGATCGTTGCGGCTGCCCACCCCGCCGCCATCAACCAGAGCCGCGGCGGACGCGCAACCGCCTTTTGAATGGCGACGGTCCTTTCACGCGCCGCGGTTCGGGCTCCCGGCGCCGGGCGCGTGAAAGTGACTGTCCCCTGGGCCGTCCGCTTTGATAGGAGGCGGCATGTGCAACCTCTATCGTTTGACCAAGGGGGCGGACGCGCTGCGCAAGGCCTTCGGGCGCCAGCTCTCCTTTCCCGAAGGGATCCCGAACGTCGAGCCGCGGGACGTGCGGATCACCGAGCGGGCGCCGATCGTCCGGGCCGCCGCCGCCGGGGCGGAGCTGGTCGAGCGGCGCTGGAGCTGGCCGGGGCCGACCGGCAAGCCGGTCTACAATTTCCGCGCCGAGGGCCGCGACTTCCCGCGCGGCCGCTGCCTGATCGTCGCCGACGGCTTCTACGAGTTCACCGCCCCCGCCGACCCCGGGCAGAAGCGCAAGGACCGCTGGCTGTTCGCCCTCGCCGGCGGCGGCGAGCTCGCCATTGCCGGGCTGGTGCGCGACCACCCGGGGGTCGGCGAGGCCTTCACCATGCTGACCATCGCGCCGGGGCCGGACGTGGCGCCCTATCACGGCCGCCAGGTGGCGGTGCTGCGCGAGGAGGAGTGGGAGCGCTGGCTCGACCCCGCCGTCCCCGCCGCCGGGCTGCTGCGGCCGCTGCCGGCGGGGAGCCTGACGGTGACGCCAGCATGAACGGGGACAGCTTACATTTTCGCCTTCTCGGCGACCGGAAATTGTAAGCTGTCCCCGTTTTTCACGCGCGGAATGGGGACAGTCACTTGAACGCGCTGCGGTTCGGGCTCCCGGCGCCGGGCGCGTGAAAGTGACTGTCCCCGGTGACTGTCCCCATGCGGCGGTGGGGAATGGGTACAGTCACTTTAGCGCACGGCGGCTCGAGCTCCCGGCGCTGGGCGCGTGAAAGTGACTGTCCCCCTAGTCGCGGCGGTGGAGGCGGCCGCGGGTCATCACGAAATCGACCCGGCGGAGCACGCCGACGTCGGCGAGCGGGTCGCCGCGGACGGCGACGATGTCGGCGCTCTTGCCGGGCTCGATGGTGCCGGCCTCGGTCGCAAGGCCGAGCAGGTCGGCGGCGTTGACGGTGGCCGCCTGGATCGCGGCCATCGGGGTCATGCCGTGCTCGACCATCAGCAGGAACTCGTCGGCGTTGCGGCCGTGCATCGAGACGCCGGCGTCGGTGCCGAAGGCGATCCTGACGCCGGCCGGGACGGCGCGGCGCAGCGCCTGGCCGGTGATCGAGATCCGCCAGCGGATCTTGTCGAGCACCTCGCCCCGATAGGCATTGGGGTTGGCGGCGAGCCGCTCGCGATAGCCGTTCACGGTGGAGAGGGTAGGCACGTAATAGGCGCGGCTGGCGCGCCACAGGCGCAGGCTCTCGTCGTCGAGCAATGTGCCGTGCTCGATCGAATCCGCGCCGGCGCGCAAGGCGAGGTTGATGCCGTCGGCGCCGTGGGCGTGGACGGCGACGCGCTTGCCGTAGAGGTGGGCGGTCTCGACGATGGCGCGGACCTCGTCCTCGAACATCTGCGCGCCGAGGCCGAGGCCGATGCGGCTGTTGACGCCGCCGGTGGTGGCGATCTTGATCAGGTCGGCGCCGCGCGCGATCTGGCGGCGGACCGCCCGCCGGCAGTCGTCGGCGCCGTCGCAGGTGCTCCCCGAGCGCAGCAGGTCGTCGTGAAACTCGTCGCGCAGCCCGAGCGTCGGGTCCATGTGCCCGGTGGTGGCCGAGATCGAGGTGCCGGCGTCGACGATCCGGGGGCCGATCGCCCAGCCGCGCGCGATCGCGTCCCTGAGGCCGAGCGTGATGCCGTCGTCCGAGCCGAGGTTGCGCACGGTGGTGAAGCCGGCGTCGAGCGTCTTCCGCGCGTTCCACGCCGCCTCGTAGGCGCGCAGCGGCACGCTCTCGGTCATTTCGGCGAGCTGGCCCTCGATGCCGGCGCGGTCGGAGACCAAATGGACGTGGCTGTCGATCAGGCCCGGCAGCACGAAGCGGTCGGAGAGGTCGATCAGCGTGCCGCCCTCGGGCACCGGCACGAAGCCGTCGCGCACCGCCTCGATCCGCCCGTTCCGGACGAGGATGCTGGCCTGGCGGCGCGGCGGCCGTCCCGGTCGGTCGAGCAGGGTGCCGGCATGGATCACGGTCACCGGTCCCGGAGCGGCGGGGGCGGGCGCCGGCGGCTGCGCGGAGGCCGGCGTGAGGCTGAGGGCGAGGGACGCGAGGATCACGACGAGGCGCATGGCGGGGGCTCTCCTGGGTGTGCGGACGATAGCCAGCGCGGGGGAATGGGGACAGTCACTTTCACGCGCGGAATGGGGACAGTCACTTTAACGCGCCGCGGTTCGGGCTCTCGGCGCTGGGAGCGTGAAAGTGACTGTCCCCTGTGACTGTCACCTGTGAAAGCTACTTCCCTCTTGATCGAGTTATGTTGCAAAGCAGCAACAGCGCGCCGGCCTTGTTGCCGCGCCGCCACAGCGCGGGTGTACGGACTCGCCCACGGGGTTTATTCTCGGCGCGAAACAACAAGGCCCACAGGGGGAAATATGTCACGCTCTTTCGCTCGCCGCCGCATCGCGGCCCTCGCCGCCGTCTCCGTGCTGGCGCTCGGCGCGGCCACGCCCGCTTTCGCGCAGGACCCGCCGGCGGGGGCGCAGGAGGACGACGACGAGATCGTCGTCACCGCCACGCTGCGCGAGCAGAACCTGATGGACATTCCCTTCTCGATCAACGCCCAGACCGAGGCGGACATCAGGCGTTCGGGCGCCACCACGATCGAGGACCTGTCGCGCAACGTCGCCGGCCTTTCGATCCAGAATCTCGGCCCGGGCCAGAGCCAGGTCTCGGTGCGCGGCGTCTCCGCCGGCCAGATCGTCCGCGACCAGCCGGGCGTCAAGGAGCAGGTCGGCGTCTATCTCGACGACAGCGTCATCTCGCTGTCGCTGTTCACCCCCGACATCGACCTTTACGACCTCAACCGCGTCGAGACGCTGCGCGGCCCGCAGGGCACATTGTTCGGCTCGGGCTCGGTCGGCGGCACGCTCCGCTACATCACCAACCAGCCCGATCTCGGCTCGCTGGGCGGCTCGGTCGAGGCCAATATCAACGTCGCCGCCGGCGGCGACCTCGGCGGCCACCTCAAGGGCATGATCAACCTGCCGCTCGGCGAGAATGCGGCGATCCGCGCGGTCGCCTATCATAGCGAGTTCGCCGGCTTCATCGACGCCCGGTTCGAGGGAGACACGGCGTTCACCGAGAACATCAACGACGGCCACCGCACCGGCGGCCGCATCGCGCTGCGCTTCGAGTCCGGCGGGCTCACCATCACCCCGCGCTTCCTCTACCAGGAGATTCGCGCCCACGGCTTCAACCGCCAGGAGGTGTACAACCTCTACGCCAATCCGTTCACCACCAATGCCGGCGGGCGTCCGCCCATCCAGCTCGGCGAACGGCAGCAGCATCTGCTGCTCGAGGAGGGCTTCCGCGACGACACCTACATCGCCGATTTGAACGTCAGCTACGATTTCGGCCCGGTCGTGCTGACCTCGGTCAGCTCGTACATCCATCGCGACATCCTGGTCAGCCGCGACGCCAGCGCGCTCACCCACAGCGTCTCGATCGACCTCGGCTACCAGCCGGGCGCGTTCCTGATCCCGTCGAACCTCGTCGACACCACCGACCTCGACAGCGTCACCCAGGAGCTGCGCCTGTCCTCCAATTATGAAGGGCCGTTCCAGTGGGTGATCGGCGGCTTCCGCTCGGAGGTCGACCGCTTCTACCGGCAGCGCCTGCCCACCCCGGGCTACGACGTGTTCACCGACATCAGGTTCGGCGCGGGCACGGCGGCGGCGACCACGGTGGCCGGCTTCCCGGGCAATTCGCCCTACGCCGCCAACCTGCCCTACGACATCCGCCAGACCGCGGTCTTCGGCGAGGCCACGTACAATTTCACCGACCAGTTCGCGGTCACCGCCGGCGGCCGCTACTATTGGTTCGAGGAAGAGCGCGACTTCGTCTCGAGCGGCCTGTTCTCGAACCTCGACACCGATCTCAACGAGCGCACCAAGTCCGACGGCTTCAGCCCGCGCGTGATCGCCACCTACGAGGTGGTCGACAATATCCGGGTCAACGCCCAGGCCTCGAAGGGCTTCCGCCTCGGCGGCGTCAACGACCCGCTCAACATCCCGCTCTGCTCGGGCGGCGCGGGCGGCATCGACGCGCAGACCTACGGCAATCGTCCGACCTATGAGGACGAGACGCTGTGGAACTACGAGGTCGGCGTGCGCGGACGGCGCCGCGGCCTCAACTTCGCCGCCGCCGCCTTCTACACCGACATCAACAACCTCCAGGTCACCGCCGATGCCGGCACCTGCTCGTCGCGCATCGTCTTCAACGTGCCGAGCGCGCACACCATGGGCGTCGAGGTCGAGGTGTCGGCGGAGCCGGTCGACGGGCTCGACCTCTCGGTCAGCGGCTCGTGGCTCGAAGCCGAGTTCGATTCCGACGTCACCACCACCGCGGGCGTGGTCATCGCCGGCATGCGCGACGGCAATCGGCTGCCGAGCGTGCCGCGCTTCCAGCTTTCGGCGAGTGCGAGCTACAGCTTCCCGGTCGGGGACGGCGCCGAGGGCTATGTCGGCGCCTCCTACCAGCATGTCGGCAGCCGCTACACGCAGCCGAGCGACCAGGAGAACAATCCGCGCATCTTCGTCCACGGCCTGCCGTTCGGCGGGGCTCCGGCCGGCGCGGCGACGACCGTCGACCTCAGGCTGCCCTCCTACGATTATGTCAACCTCAGCGCCGGCATCGACTGGGACAACGGCCTCGGCGTGATGCTCTACGTCACCAACCTGTTCGACGAGAACGCGCTGCTGTCGTTCGACCGCGAGCGCGGCGGCCGGGCGCGGCTCGGCTTCAACGTCGGCCAGCCGCGGATCATCGGAGTGACGCTGCGCAAGCGCTTCGGCGCCGCCAACTAGGCCGTCCGGCATGCGGATCAGCCGCCGTTCCCTGCTCCTCTCCGGAGCGGGAGCGGCGGTTGCGCTCGTCGCGCCCGGGCGACTGCCGGCCTCGGTGCCGCGCCGGCCCTGGGACGCGGTGGTGGTCGGCGCCGGGGTGTTCGGGGCCTGGACGGCGAAGAAGCTGCAGGAGGCGGGGAAGCAGGTCCTGCTGCTCGACGCCTGGGGCCCGGCCCACGCCCGCGCCTCCTCGGGCGGGGAATCGCGGATGACCCGCGGCGCCTATGGCGCCGACGAGGTCTATACCCGCATGGCGCTGGACTCGCTCGCCGACTGGCGCGCGCTCTCCGAGCGGACCGGGCTGCCGATCTTCCACCCGACCGGGGTGCTGTTCTTCTTTCCCGAGAACGACCCGTTCCTCGGCCAGACCATGGCGGTGCACCGCCGGCTCGGCCTGCCCACCGAATTGCTCGAGGCGGGCGAGATGCGGCGCCGCTTCCCGCAGATCGACTTCACCGGCGTCGCCGCCGGCCTCTATGAGCCGCAATTCGGCGCGCTGATGGCACGGCGGGCGGTGCAGAGCCTGGTCGCCGAGTTCGTCCGCGCCGGTGGCCGCTACGCGCAGGGGCTCATCCCGCCGTTCGCGCCGGGAGACGATCCCGCCAGCCTTCGGACGGCGGGCGGAACTCTTATCCCGACCTCTCACGTGGTCTTCGCCTGCGGCCCGTGGCTCGGCAAATTGTTCCCCGATCTGCTCGGCCGCCGCATCTTCCCGACGCGGCAGGAGGTGTTCTTCTTCGCACCCGAGGCCGGCGACGAACGCTACGGGGTCGGCCGCCTGCCCGGCTGGGCCGATTTCAACGGCGGCGACATCTATTACGGTTTTCCCGACCTCGAAAGCCGCGGCTTCAAGATCGCCCACGACGCGCACGGGCCGCCGATGGATCCGGACACCGGCGACCGCACCCCCTCCGCACAAGCGCTCGCCGACGTGCGCGCCTTCATGGCCCGCCGCTTTCCCGGCCT
This sequence comes from uncultured Alphaproteobacteria bacterium, assembly GCA_963826805.1. GTDB lineage: Bacteria > Pseudomonadota > Alphaproteobacteria > Sphingomonadales > Sphingomonadaceae > Allosphingosinicella. The sequence continues at coordinate 123,594 of CAWGYE010000005.1, read as the reverse complement.
CGCCGATCGTCCGCTCAGCGAGGCGCGGGTCTGCCAATATGAGAACAGCTCGAACGGCGATTTCCTGATCGACCGCCATCCGCAATGGCAGAACGTCGTGCTGGTCGGCGGCGGTTCGGGGCACGGCTTCAAGCACGGCCCCGCCGTCGGCCGCTACGCCGCCGACCTGCTGCTCGGCCGCCTCGCCGCGCCCGAGCCGCGCTTCAGCCTCGCCACCAAGGCAGAGCAGGCAAACCGGGCGGTGCACTAGCGGCCATTGACGTATCGGGGAAACCCGATGTATTATGCGCGGATGTCGAGGCCCGCCGCCGATTCCTCCGCGTTCAGCGCGATCGCCCATCCGACGCGGCGCGCCGTGCTGGATCTCCTGCGCGCCGGCGAGCGGAGCGCGAGCGAGCTGCGGCTGGCGCTGGCGCCGCGCATCCCGGGCGCAAGCCAGCCGGCCTTTTCGGAGCACCTGTCGGTCCTTTCCCGCGCCGGCCTCGTCGACGCCCGGCCGAAGGGGCGCGAACGCATCTATTCGCTGAATGCCCGGCCGCTGGCCGAGGCCTTCGACTGGCTGAAGCCGTACGAAGCCTTTTGGGACGAGCGGCTGGCCAGGCTCGGCGACTATCTGGACCGGAAAGCGAGGCCCCAATGAAGTCGTTCCGCCGGGTGGCGACCTACAAGCACAGCGTCGAGGACGTGTGGACCGCGCTCACCGATCCCTATGCGCTTGCCGAATGGCTGATGCCGACCACCTTCTTCGAGCCGAAAGTGGGCAGCAAATTCCGCTTTCAATATGATCCGGAACGGCTGTGCCCGTCCGGGATCGTGGACTGCGAGGTCATCGAGGTCGACCCGCCGCACCGCCTCGCCTGGTCCTGGCAGAACCGGGCGGTCCAGGGCGCGACCCAGCCGCCGCCGATGCGCGTCGAATGGACGCTGACTCCGGTCGCGGGCGGGACCCGGGTCGAGCTCGTCCAGTCCTATGAGAACCAGCCGTGGGCGCTCACCTTCGCGATGGGCATGGGCTGGCGCTTCTATCTCCGCTGGTTCCTCCCCAAGGCGCTGAAGCATGTCAGCGACGGCAGCTTCCGGCGAGGCGCGATCCCGCTGGCGAAGCGCGCCTACAAGGCGACCGATCTGCCGGACGACGTGATCATCTAGGGGGAAGACGATGAAGCGGCGCGATCTCCTGCTCCTTCCCGCGGCGGCGCTGGCCGTGATGATCGCGAACGTCGCGATCAGCTTCGGCATGGTCTGGGTCTATTCGACCTTCATCAGCCCCGGACGGACGCTCTCTTATTACCAGAGCTTCGCCGAGACCGCCGCGCCGATCGGCAGCGTCGTTGCAGGCATCCCGCTCATGCTCCTCGCCGGCTTCCTGCTGGCCAGGGGCCGGCAAAGGCGCGCCGCCCTGCTCGCGGCCGGCGCGGCGGCGCTGGTCTATGTCGTCCTGGATCTGGCGATCCTGCTCGGCGCGCATGCCAGCGGCTCGATCTGGGGCTGGGCGGCGCTCTCCCACGCGACCAAGCTGGCGGCCGCGCTGACCGGCGCGGCGCTCGCCACCAAGGCGGAGCAGGCGGCCCGCGCGGCGCCTTGAGCCGCCGGGACATTCGAGCCCTCGCAGGGATGCTCGCTGCGGTCCGCGCAGGCGGCCCGGTTACGGCCTGTGGGCGACCCAGGCCACGGCGACGTGGGCCAATTTGGTATCGGCCCAGGTGTCCACCTTGACCTTGAAGCCCGTGGCGGTGATGTTTTGAACCGAAAGCTTGACCCGCAAATTGTGAGCCTGCGAGCTGTCGAGCCCGGCCAGCGAGGCCACCACCTTCGGAGCGGCGGTAAAAGAACTGGGCGGGAAGTTTATCTGCTGGATGAAATTGCGCGGTCCGCTGCCGGTCCACATATAGTCGTTCGGCCAGTGCCAGAACACGTCGTTCATTCCCATCACTGTCGGCATTTCGAATCTCCCACGTGACAAAACGCGATCAACAATAGTTTGGTGAATACACGTTTTCTTCGTTATTTTAAACTCGATATGACGCCACGATGCATAAAGAGATGCTAAGTCGTTAGATTCTGCCGGCTAAAAAAGATCAGCGCCAGTTATCTTGGCGACACTTATTGCGTTACGGCGCGGGCAGCCGATATCTTCGCAGCGGTCATGGCCGCCGAAGTAGCGGACCGTCATGTACCGAAGGCATGACCCGCCGGCGCGAGGTTGCCGGGGCGAGGCGGCAGGGCTAGCGGCGGGGGCGGGGGGCGAAGCTGATCCGCCCGGTCTCGCGGATCGACCCGCGCGCCATCCGGCCTTCGACCAGCTCATAGCCGAGCAGGGCGAAGATGCGAGGCCCAAGGAAGATCGGCCGGGCATTGCCGTACCAGTCGACGCAGGAGGCCTGGCAATCGTCGTCGGCGACGCCGCGCAGCTCGGCGCCGAGCTCCCCGGCCTCGGCGAAGCGGCGCGCATCGCGGCGCAGGAACAGCATCCCCGCCGCGCTGCCGAAGAAGCGCCGATAGGCGGGCTCGACGGGGTGGGCGACCGGCAGGCCGAGCAGGCCGGAGCTGCCGTCGGGCGTACTCGCGCGGAAGAAGAAGGCGTGGCTGCGGGTTTCGCCTTCGGACGCCGCGGGCAGGGTGAAGACGTCGCCGAGCCGCGCCGCGCCGCGCCAGGGCAGCTCGATCGCGGTGAAGCCGAGCTCCTGGTTCGCGCCGCTGCCGACCGCGACGGCGTCGTTGCCGAGCGCTTCGATCCTCCCGATTGCATGGCCGAGGTTGAGCTCGGCGACCGGCCCGCCGCGGATGGAGGCGACGACCAGCCGGGTCTTGCCGCCCTCGCCGAAGGCGCCGCCGCCATAGAGGACGTGATTGCCGACGAAGCGGTTGTGGAACGACCAGCTCGCACCCGGCAGGCCCGGCAGCCAGCGATAGCGCGACGGCGCCGCTTCGCGCGAGCCGTCGCCGAGCTCGGCGATCGGCAGGCGCAGCAGGGCGACGCGGCCGCCGCTCACCTCCGGCCCGCCCATCGCATCGCCGCCGCCGGCGTTGCGCAGGAGGACGTTGAGGATGTTTTCGGCCCGGTCCTCGCGGAAGGAGAATTGGTCGACCGGCGCGCCCTCGGCGCCGATCGCCGACGGCCGTTCGCGGCCGAAGGGCAGGCGGAAGACGTAGGCGTCCTCGCTTCCTCCGCGGCGGCGCTGCCGGAAATCGGTCACCCAGAGATAGACCGCGCCCGAGGAGACGTAGAAGGTGCGTGAGGCGGGGCCGAGCACGCCGGTCGCCGAGCAATCGAGCTCGGCGGCGGCGAGATCGCAGTTCACCACCGAATGGAGCGCCTGCACGCTGCCCGCCGGATCGTCGCGCATCGACGGCGCGATGAAGATCTGGTTCGCCCCCGCGATCGGGCGGAAGCGCCGGTCGCGCGCTCCGGCCTGCCATTTGCGGATGCCGGGCAGGACCTCGAGCGGGTCTTCGCTCCAGCCGAGATAGAGCGGCGTGTAGAAGATCAGCCGGTTGCCGATCAGCCGCGACGCATAGTTGCGCGAGGAATAATAATCGTTGGATTTCAAATGATAGGCGTCTTCGAAGCGGAGCCGCCCCGCATCGTCGATGCGGAAGCGGTTTATCTCGGTGCCGCCGCGCTGATAGGAGTAGCCGACCACGATCACCCGATTGCCGGCGATCAGCATCTCGTCATACCAGTCGCCGCGCCCGGAAACGCCGGGCGGGAAGGCGTTGATAGAATCCACCGGGCGCATGCCGCCGCCGGCGAGGCTGACGGTGAACAGCCGGCCGCGGCGCAGGATCACCAGGATGTCGCCGCGCACCTTGACGATGCCGCCCTCGTCGACATCGGCCTCCTGGCGGTTGGTGATGTTGGGCGAGGCGATGCGCGAGCCGGTGACCGCGACCATGCCTTCGGCCACTTCGGCTGCGGGGGGCGCTGGGGAGGGCATCGCCATGTTGGGTTGCGCGCGGCGCTGACGCTGGCGAAGGCCGCGCAGGAAGCGTCGCAATTCCTCCTCCGACCCGAAGGCGGCGAGGCTGCCGCCGGCCGCGGCGGGGCGAGCCGCGGGGCGGGCCGGCTCGCTTTGCTCCTGCGCCGAAGCAAGCGCTCCGGCGAGCAGCGTCCCGGCACCGATCGCGGCTGCGATCCCGGCGATCCAGCGGCTCCGCCGCTTCGAAAGATGCGAGCCCATCACGTCTCTCCCTCACAATGATATATAATATCATCATTGATGCAGCCGCAAATGTGAAAGGAAGGTGAACGGGCCCGCATGGCGGCTTTTCGAGCGGCGGCGAAGGCTGCTAGAGCGCCTCGTCCAGCTCGAAAGGTTTGCCGCTCATGCGCTTCACCGCCGCGTTCCTCGTCCCGCTCGCCGCTGCCGCCGCCGCTGCCTTCGCCCAGCCCGCCGCGGCGCCGATCGCCTATCCCGAGACGGCGCGGGGCGAGGTCGTCGAGACGCAGTTCGGCGAGCGGATCGCCGATCCCTATCGCTGGCTCGAGAACGACGTGCGGCAGGATCCCAGGGTGCGCCAATGGGTGACCGCGCAGAACGAGGTGACCCAGGCCTTCCTCGCCAATCTGCCCGCCCGTGCCGCCTTCCGCGCGCGGATGACCGAGATGTACGATTACGAGCGCTTCGAGCTGCCCGAGAAGGCGGGCAACCGCTATTTCTACACCCGCAACGACGGCCTGCAGAACCAGTCCGTCCTGTACGTGCGCGACGGGCTGGCGGGCACGCCGCGGGTGCTGATCGACCCCAATACATGGTCGCAGGACGGCGCCACCGCGCTCGCCTCCTGGGACCCGTCGGAGGACGGCCGCCACCTGCTCTACGCGGTCCAGGACGGGGGCACCGACTGGCGCACGCTGCGCGTGCTCGACGTCGCCACGGGGAGGGCGCTCGACGACGAGGTGCGCTGGGTCAAATTCTCCAGCCTCGACTGGGCCAAGGACGGCTCCGGCTTCTATTATTCGCGCTTCCCCGAGCCGGACGCGGCCGCCCAGTTCCAGTCGACCAACGAGAACCATTCGGTCTACTTCCACCGCCTCGGCACGCCGCAGAGCGCGGACCGGCTGGTCTACGCCACCCCGGACCGGCCCCAGCTCAGCCACAATGGCGAGGTCTCCGAGGACGGACGCTGGCTGATCGTCACCACCTCGCAGGGCACCGACAACCGCTACGATATCACCCTCATCGACCTCACCCGGCCGGACGCCCGGCCGCGGCCGCTGATCACCGGCTTCGAGCACGACTGGTCCTATCTCGGCAACACGGGCACGACCTTCTACTGGCAGACCAACAACGACGCGGCGCGCCAGCGCATCGTCGCCACCGACGTCTCCCGCCCGCGGCTGACCGTCCGCGAGATCGTGCCCGAGGACGCCGCGACGCTGCAGGGCGCCTCCATCGTCGGACGCCAGCTGGTCGCCCGCTATCTGGTCGACGCCAGGAGCGAGGTGCGCACCTTCACGCTGGCCGGCGAGCGCACCGGCACCGTGCGCCTGCCCGGCATCGGCAGCGTCAGCGGGTTCCAGGGCGACCAGTCGTCGAGCGAGACCTTCTACAGCTTCGCCAGCTTCAACCGGCCCGGCATGATCGTCCGCTACGACAGCGCCACCGGGCGGACGTCGACCTTCGCCGAGCCGACCCTGCGCTTCGACCCCGCCCGCTACGAGGTGCGCCAGGTCTTCTACAACAGCCGCGACGGCACCCGCGTGCCGATGTTCCTGGTCCACCGCCGCGACCTCGACCGCCGCCGGCCGCAGCCGACGCTGCTCTACGGCTATGGCGGCTTCAACGCGCCCGAGCTGCCCCGCTACCAGCCGAAATGGGTGACCTGGGTCGATATGGGCGGGGTGCTCGCGGTGGCGAACCTGCGCGGCGGCGGCGAATATGGCCGCGCCTGGCACGATGCCGGCCGGCTCGCCCACAAGCAGAACACGTTCGACGATTTCATCGCGGCGGGCGAATATCTGATCCGCGAGCGGCTGACGACGCGCCAGCAGCTCGCCATCGAGGGCCGCTCGAACGGCGGCCTCCTGATCGGCGCGGTGCTGAACCAGCGGCCCGACCTGTTCGCCGCCGCCTTGCCGACCGTGGGCGTGATGGACATGCTCCGCTTCGACCGTTTCACCGCCGGCCGCTACTGGGTCGACGATTACGGCCGCCCCGACCGGGAAGCGGATTTCCGGCTGCTGCGCGCCTATTCGCCCTATCACAACATCCGCGCGGGCGTGCGCTACCCGCCGATGCTGGTCACCACCGCCGACACCGACGACCGCGTCGTGCCGATGCACAGCTTCAAGTACATCTCCGCAATGCAGCACGCCGACCCGAACGGGGCGCCGCACCTGATCCGCGTCGAGACGCGCGCCGGCCACCAGGCGGGCAAGCCGACCGACAAGCAGATCGAGGAATATAGCGACATGTACGCCTTCATCGCCCATTTCACCGGGCTCGCCGTGCCGGCGGCGGGCGAACGGGGCGCTCCGTAACCCTCCTGTTCATCGTGCGCTCAGGCGCGGGGGCGGAAACCCCGGGCATCCGGACGGCGTTGATTGTCCGACTGCCTGCAAAGGAGCCCGTATCATGCTCAGGACCCTGATCCTTGGCGCCGCGGTCTCGGTCAGCGCGATGGTGGCGCTGCCGGCGGCCGCGCAGGCGCAAGGCTATTATTATGACGGCTATTACGGCCGCTATTATGACGGCTATCGCGGCCGCCACCGCTACCGGCCGGGCGATTATTATTACGGCCGCGGCTATTACCAGCGCGGGCGCTATTATCGCGGCCGCGGCTATCGTTACGGTTACGGACGCGGCTATCGCTGCGGCTCCGGAACGAGCGGCGCGATCATCGGCGGCGCCACCGGCGCCCTGGTCGGCCGCGAGATCGGCCGCGACGGCCGGCGCTATGGCCGCTACGGGCGCTACGGGCGCTACGGCCGCTATCGCGGGCGCGGCGACGGCGCGACGGGCGCGATCATCGGCGGCGCGATCGGCGCCCTGATCGGCCGCGAGATCGCCCGCGACTGCTGAAAAAGGGGACAGTTACAGTAACTGTCCCCATTCAGCCGTTCAGCGTTCGCGCCAGGCCTTCCAGGATCATCGTCCAGCCCTGCCGCGTGCGCTCCTCCCAATCGGCCCAGACGCCGTCGTGGGTGAGGGTGATCCGCGCGCCATCCCCTTCGGGAGCGATGTCGATCGCGATCCGCGTCCGCTCGTCCGAGAAGCTGGTCCAGAAATCGAAGGCGAGCCGGCGCGGGCGGTCGAGCGCGACATATTCGCCATAATGTTCGGCAACCTCATCGCCGCGCCGCTCGTCGATCCGGAAGCGGCCGCCGATCCGGGCGTCGATCTCGCAGCGCGCCAGGCTGCCGTCCGGCGTGCGGAACAGCCAGCGGCCGGCCTGCTCGGGGTCGAGCCAGGCGTCGTAGACCTGCTCCGGCGGCGCCGCGATATGGCGCGAGACCTGGACGGTCGCGGTCGTTGCGGCGCTCATGCGATTTCCTCTTCCTTCAGCTTCGCGCGCCGGGCGAGCTCGGCCTCGCTCGGTTCGTCATCCGCGAAGGAGCCGGTGCGGACCGGGCCCTTCGGCCGGAAGCGGGAGATGGTGACGCCGGTCGTGGAGGTGCGGCTGTCGACCATGCTCCACTCGCCGGGCCTTGCGTCCTCGCCGAACCAGCGCTTGCCCCTGCCCAGCAGGACAGGAAAGACGAGCAGGAAGAGCTCGTCGACCAGCCCGGCGGCGAGGAGCGAGCGGACCAACGTCGCGCTGCCCTGGGTGAGCAGGTCCGGCCCGTCGCCCTCCTTCAGCCGCGCGACCGCGCCCATCACGTCGCCCTCCAGCCTGACGCTGTGCCGCCAGGCGAGGGGTTCGACCGAGGACGTGGCGACATATTTGGTGGCGGCGTTGAACGGGTCGGCGATCTCGCCCTCCTGATAGGGCCAGTAGGCGGCGAAGATCTCGTAGGTCTTGCGCCCGAGCAGCAGATCGAATGGCCTGGCGAAGCTCTCGCTCATCGCCTCGCCGCCCACCTCGTCCCAATGGGGAAACACCCAGCCGCCAAATTCGAAGCCGCCGCTCGGATCCTCCTGCGGCCCGCCCGGCGCCTGCATCACGCCGTCCAGGCTGGCCATCATCCCGACGATCAGTTTGCGCATCTCGATCTCCTCTCAGGCAGTCTGTTTCAGGCCGCGGGCCACCTCGGCCAATTGCTCGGCGCAGGTGCCCCAGCCTTGCTCAAAGCCCATCTTCGCGTGGGTCTCGCGGTCGGCCGCGTTGCGGTGCATGGCCACCGCTTTGTAACGCGTCTTGCCGTCCTCCGTATCCTCCAGGGTGACGATCGCGGTGAAGGGAAAGCCGCCGCAATCCTGGATGTCCGCGGCGGGCCGCCAGCCGCCCAAGAGCGCGCTGGTCCAGACGATCCTCTCGCCCTCGGACACCTCGAGCACGCAGCCCTCGCCCGGCGAATCGAAGCCGTCGGGCCCCGTCATCCGCGTATAGAAGCGGCCGCCGGGGCGCAGCTCGATCTCGATTTCCGGCGTCCGATAGGGCCTGGGCGCCCACCATTGCTTCATCAGCTCCGGATCGGTCCACGCGCGCCACACCAGATCGCGCGGCGCGTCGAGCACCCGCTCGAGCACGAGGTCGTGGTTGTTCACTTCTCATTCTCCTTGGTTTGCATATCGGCGAGAAAGTCTTCGAGCCGGTCGAGCCGGCCCTCCCAGAGCGCGCGCTGCTCGGCGATCCAGGCCTCGGCCGCCGACAGCGCCTTCGGCTCCAGCCTGCAGGTGCGCACCCGTCCTTTCTTCTCCGAGCGGATCAGCCCGCTCGCCTCCAGCGCCTGCAAATGCTGCAGCACGGCGGGCAGGCTGATCGGGAGCGGCCGCGCGAGCTCGCTCACCGAGGCGGGTCCCCGCGACAGCCGCGCCAGCATGCCCCGCCGGGTCGGATCGGCGAGCGCCTGGAAAGCGAGATCGAGCCGGGCCGATTCGTTAAGCATGTGCTTAACTAACAAGCCGCGGGCGCCTGTGCAATCAGAAACTTCAGCACCTGCTTAACTTTACACGCGCTACCGCGCTTCCTATCGCCCCGCCATGTCGCACCACCCCGATTCCATCCTGATCGTCGATTTCGGCAGCCAGGTGACCCAGCTGATCGCACGGCGGGTGCGCGAGGCCGGCGTCTACAGCGAAATCGCCCCGTTCAACCGGGCCGACGAGGCGTTCGCGCGGCTCCAGCCCAAGGGGATCATCCTGTCGGGCGGCCCCTCGTCGGTGATGTGGGACGATTCCCCCCGCGCGCCGCAGCATTTCTTCGAGGCGGGCGTGCCGGTGCTCGCCATCTGCTACGGCCAGCAGACCATGGCGCACCAGCTCGGCGGCCGCGTCGCGCCGTCCGACAATCGCGAGTTCGGCCGCGCCTTCATCACCATCACCGGCGATTCGATGCTGTTCGACGGCCTGTGGAAGCCGGGCGAGACCCACCAGGTCTGGATGAGCCACGGCGACCGCGTCGAAGCGCTGGCCGAGGGCTTCAGCGTGGTCGCATCGTCGGAAGGGGCGCCCTATGCGGTGGCGACCGACGAGGCGCGCCGCTTCTTCAGCCTGATGTTCCACCCCGAGGTCGTGCACACCCCCGACGGCGGCAAGCTGCTCGCCAATTTCGTCCGCCACGTCTGCGGCCTCGCCGGCGACTGGACGATGGCCGAATATCGCGCGACCAAGATCGCCGACATCCGCGCCCAGGTCGGTGAGGGCAGGGTGATCTGCGGCCTCTCCGGCGGGGTCGATTCCGCCGTCGCCGCGGTGCTGATCCACGAGGCGATCGGGCACCAGCTCACCTGCGTGTTCGTCGATCACGGGCTGATGCGTGCGAACGAGGCCGAGCAGGTCGTCTCGCTGTTTCGCGGCCATTACAACATCCCGCTGATCCACGTCGACGCCGCCGAGGCCTTCCTCTCCGGCCTCGCCGGCCTCGACGAGCCCGAGGCCAAGCGCAAGCTGATCGGCAAGACCTTCATCGACATTTTCGAGGCCGAGGCGACGAAGCTCGGCGGCGCCGAATTCCTCGCCCAGGGCACGCTCTATCCCGACGTGATCGAGAGCGTCAGCTTCACCGGCGGCCCCTCGGTGACGATCAAGAGCCACCACAATGTCGGCGGCCTGCCCGAGCGGATGAACATGGCCCTGGTCGAACCGCTGCGCGAGCTCTTCAAGGACGAGGTCCGTGCGCTCGGCCGCGAGCTCGGCCTCCCCGAGGCCTTCGTCGGCCGCCATCCGTTCCCCGGCCCCGGCCTCGCCATTCGCATCCCGGGCGAGGTGACGAAGGAGCGCTGCGACATCCTGCGCAAGGCCGACGCCATTTACCTCGAGGAGATCCGCGCCGCCGGCCTCTACGACGCGATCTGGCAGGCCTTCGCGGTCCTGCTCCCCGTGCGCACCGTTGGCGTGATGGGCGATCACCGCACCTACGACCATGTCTGCGCGCTGAGGGCGGTGACCTCGACCGACGGCATGACCGCCGACATCTACCCGTTCGACGCGGCCTTCCTGAGCCGCGTCGCGACGCGTATCGTCAATGAGGTCAAGGGCATCAACCGGGTGGTCTATGACTATACGTCGAAGCCCCCGGGGACGATCGAATGGGAGTGACGCGCCATGACCGACAAGAGCTATGACTGGCTGCAAGCCAGCTACTGGTACGTCCCTGGCCCCTATCTCCCCGCGCTGCAGGCGATAAACGGCGACTCTCCGCAAGTCCGCACCCTGGTCGATCAGACCGTGTGGTTCTTCCAGCACAGCCGCTACGGCTATCTCGTCGGCACCAGCGCGACGAACATCGGCGCGGGCTGGAGCTACATGCTCGTCGTCGGATCGGTCGCGCCGGGCGGGGCGGTGAAGCTGAGCTTCTCGCCGCTCGGCGCCGCCGGCGGCCGCGACCCGCCGCCGCCGACGATCGGGGACGGAATGCTGCTCGAGGACGAAGGCGGCGCGGCCTTCCTGATGCAGATGACGAGCGGCACCACCCTCATGAACGTGACGCACTGGGCCTATATGCGTGCAGTGACGCCGGACGATCCCGAATGGTCGTCGCTGCCCGGCTATCCCGACACCGGCATTCCCGACCTCACCGGCCTGCAGACGCCGATCGCGGTTTCGTAAAGGCTCACTCCTCCGCCCAGCCGAACACCTCGTCGAGCCGGACGCCGAATACGTCGGCGATCCTGAACGCGGTTTCCAGCGTCGGCGAATATTTGCCCTGCTCGATCGCGGCCACCGTCTGGCGGGTGACGCCGATCTTCTCGCCGAGCTCGGCCTGGGTCATCTCGCCGGCGTGGAAGCGCAGCGTGCGGATCTGGTTGGAAAGCTGCTTGCCCACGGCTCAGGCTCCCGCGCGCCGGTAGGCGGCGATCTCGTAGACGTAGCGGAACAGCTCGGCGAGCACGAACACCGCCAGCACGCCGTTCACCGTCATGAACTTGGACCAGCCGAAATAGGAGGCGATCAGCACGTTGACGAGGCCGACGGCGAGCAGCGTGTAGGCCGCCGAGCCCGCCCGCTGCTCGATCGCCCGCTCGCGCTCGTCCATCGCCGCGCCCGCCTCGCTTGGCGCCTGCACCGCGAACAGCACCTGCGCGCCGACATGGATGACGATCGTCGCTACGGTGGCGCCCACCGCCAACCAGAAGAAGCGCATCTCGTCGGCCGGCCCGTCGGGCAGCGCCCCGGCGACGCGGTTGAAATACCAGGCCCAGATGGCGAGGTCGATGACGAGCGCCGCCCAGCGGGTCTTCTCGCGGAAGGTCATGGCCTGCTCCTCTCCTTTGGGGTGCGCGCGTTCAGCCATGCCAGCCTCGGCGGTAGCTGAGCAGCACCACCGCCTGGTGGACCAGCTCGGCGATCACGATGGCGAGCAAAGCGGTGTTGACGATCTTCCACGGCGGCTCGCTGAACGGCATCACCACGCCGACCACGATCATCCCGACGATCAGCACGTAATAGCCGATGGTCCCGCCGCGGCGTGCGATGGCGCGGTCGCGCTCGTCGGCCGGGGCGCTGGCCTCCTTGCGCGACAGGATCGCGATGGCGACCGCGCCGACGATCGTCGCCACGGCATGCGCCGCCGCGACCAGGCCGAACGACCAGATGATGTCGACCATGCGGTCCTCGCCGAAGCGGGCGGCAGGGCCGACGATGCCGAAATAGATGCCGTAGGCGACCAGCATCGTGCCGAGCGTGAGCCACGCCATCTTCTCCCGAAAAGCCATTTGAAAGTTCCTCCTGATGTTGGCGATTTGTTACGCGATGTACGTTGTGACGAACGACATGTCAAATATAACTAACATCAAGTTCGTTTTCAAAGACATGATAGGAGATGACAGCGGCTTCCGATCATGCCACGTCCATGGCGATGAGCGAGTCGCGCCTCACCGGCCGCTGCCATTGCGGGGCGGTCGAGATCGAGATCCCCTGGGAGGGGGAATTCAGGAAGCTGCGCCGCTGCGACTGCTCCTATTGCGCGCGGCGCTGGGCGGTGGTGGCGAGCGTCGCTGTCGAGGAGCTCAAGGTGGTGAAAGGCGCCGACAAGCTCAGCCTCTACACCTGGGGCACCGGCAGCGCCCGCCACTATTTCTGCTCGGTCTGCGGCATCTACACCCATCACCGGCGGCGCAGCATGCCGAGCGAATATGGCGTCAACATCGCCAATTTCCCGAACGTCGACGTGCGCGACTTCGCCGGCGTCGCCTATCTCGACGGCCGCTCGATCCCGCTCTAGGACCGGCGCCATGGCCCGCCCCGTCCTCTACGGCATCCGCAACTGCGACACCGTCAAGAAAGCCCGCGCCTGGCTCGACGGCCGCGGGGTCGCCTACGATTTCCACGATTACAAGACGGCCGGGATTGACGAGGCGCGCCTGCGTGGCTGGGCGGGCGAGCTCGGTTGGGAGAAGCTGCTCAACCGCGCCGGCACCACCTTCCGCGCGTTGCCCGACGCCGACAAGGAGGGCCTGAACGAGAAGAAGGCGGTCGCGCTGATGCTGGCGCAGCCGTCGATGATCAAGCGGCCCGTGCTCGATCTCGGCGGCCGCCGCCTGCTCGGCTTCAGCGACGCGCTCTACGGCGAGGCGCTATGAGGCTGCTCGCGCTCCTGCTCCTGCTTGCGGCGGCCGCGCCCGCGGGCGCGTTCGACCAGCCGCCGCGGCCGGCGGGGCGGGGGCAGGTGCTGCGCAGCGAGACGGTCGAGGGTGTGTTCGCCGGCTGGGAGCGGGGCGACTATCTCTGGGCGCAGATCGACGTGCCCGGGCGCGGGCGGATCGCCGCGCAGATCGTCCAGGGCGCGGTCGGCCCCTTTCTCGAGGCGCATCGCGGGCAGACGCTGCGGCTGACCATCGCCACCGAGCGGATCGTCCTTCCCGAAGCCGGAGAGACCGAGATCCAGCGCATCTACGACGCGCTGACCCGGGCGACCGGCCCGGCCGAATTCTGGTGGCTCTACCGCCTGACGCGCGAGCAGCGCGAGGCGGCGCGCCGCCGGTTCGAGGAAGCGCTGCCATGAGGCTGCTCGTGCTGCTGCTCGCTCTGCTGGCGGCCGCGCCCGCCGCCGCCCAGACCGACTGGGCGGCGCGCCTCGTCGAAGGCGAGGCGACCCTGCGCGATTTCCGCTTCCGCTCGGGCGAGGCGCTGGCGGAGCTCAGAATCCACTATGCGACGCTCGGCACGCCGCGCCGCGACGCCGCGGGCAATATCGTCAACGCGGTGATGGTCCTGCACGGCACCGGCGGCTCCGGGCGGCAGTTCCTGCAGCCCCAGTTCGCCGACGAACTGTACGGCCCCGGCCAGCCGCTCGACATCGCCCGCTACTACGTCATCCTGCCCGACAATATCGGCCATGGCCGCTCGTCGAAGCCGAGCGACGGCCTCAGGATGCGCTTTCCCGCCTACGATTATGACGACATGGTCGAGGCGCAGCGGCTGATGCTGGCATCGCTCGGGGTCGCCCGGCTTCGCCTCGTCATCGGCACCTCGATGGGCTGCATGCACATCTTCGTCTGGGCCGAGGCCCATCCGGGCTTCGCCCGCGCGGCGATGCCGCTCGCCTGCCTGCCGGTCGAGATCGCCGGCCACAACCGGATGTGGCGCCGCGCCGCGGTCGAGGGGATACGCAGCGACCCCGCCTGGCAAAGCGGCAACTATTCCAGCCAGCCGCTGCAGGGCCTGCGCACCGCGGTCAGCCTGCTCCAGGTCGCCGGCATGGCGCCGCTCTATCTGCAGCGGCAATATCCCGATCGGGCGAGCGCCGAAGCCTATGTCGTCGAGCGGATCGAGCGCGACATCGCGACGCGCGACGCCAACGACCTCATCTACCAGCTCGAATCCTCGCGCCACTACGATCCCGGGCCGGGCCTCGAGCGCATTCGCGCGCCGATGACCTGGGTCAACTCCGCCGACGACTTCATCAACCCCGCCGGATACGGCATCGCCGAGGCCGCGATCCGCCGCATGCCGAGCGTCCGCTACGTGCTCATCCCGGCCAGCGCCGAGACGCGCGGGCACGGCACCCACAGCTGGGCCCGCTTCTGGAAGGCGGAGCTGGCCGATCTGCTGGCCAGAACGGAGCGATAGAGTCGCCGGCGCCGCTCGCTGGAAGCCGCCAAATCGTCTATAAGTCCTGCTGCGGACCTTGGAAGAGGAACCGGAGCCATGGGCAATCAAGACAGTCAGTACGACCAGCTGGCGTTCAAGGCGTCTCACAACAGCTACGATCGCGACGAGGATTTTCACCAGCAGCTCAAATGGAATCCGTCGCAGCCCTATGACGGCGGCTGCCGGGGTCTCGAGGTCGACATCGTCCGCCATTCCAATTCGACGAAAGGCACCAGCCTGGGCTATTTCCAGGTGTCGCACGACCAAGGCGGCAATGGGCCGCCGCTCGCCAACTATCTCGGCTATCTGCTGTCCTGGCACCTCGCCGATCCCGGGCACGACCCAGTCTTCGTCGACCTCGACATCAGGAGCAAGGAAGGGGACGTGTCGGTCTTTCCCGATGAGATCGACAACTATCTGCGCGAGTGGTTCAGCGGCCCGCTCATCTTCACGCCCGGCAACCTGCTGACCGATCCCGATCTCGACCTGGTCGGCAACCTCGAGAAGAACGGCTGGCCCGCGCTCGAAACCCTGCGCGGGCTGTTCCTCTTCTGCCTGAGCGGCACCAATTCGTGGAAGGAATTTTACGCCAACGACGATCTGAGCCACCGGCTGTGCTTCTCGGACGTCGACGTCGATGACACCAAGACCACGAGCCCGGTGACCAGCGGCAATCGCGCCGTCGCCAACCTCCACCTCTATTCCGACGATTACGACAAATGGAAGAAGCTCGTCCCCAGCTTGCGCGCCCAACGCCTGCTGGTGCGCGGCTACGTGCTCAACTCCGAAGGGATCTGGGACAAGGCGCAGGGCGCCGGCGTCAACGTCCTCGCCACCGACAAGGTCAGCGGCCATGATTGGGCAAAGGTCGGCAACGAGCCATTCGCTCCGGCGCCCGCCTGAGCGGAGCGCGCCGCCGAAACGATAGGGCTTGACTCATTTCGTCATTTAGCTAAATGACGAATCATGAGCAGCGTGTTCAAGGCCATCGCCGATCCGACCCGCCGCCAGGTGCTCGCGCTGCTGCGCGAGCGGCCGATGAGCGCGGGCGAGCTGGCGGACCGGTTCGACGTTTCCAAGCCGACCATGTCGGCGCATTTCACCGTGCTGCGCGAAGCCGGGCTGATCGACGCCAGCAAGCACGGGAAATCGATCATCTACCGATTGAAGATGTCGGTGCTGGAGGAGGCCCTGATGGAGCTCGCCCAGGCCGTGGGGCTCGACCTCGCCCGCGGGGGCGAGGACGCGCCGGAGACTCTCACCGAAGCAAGGGAAAGCGAATCATGACTGAAGCCAGAAGGGACCTGATCTATGCCCTCCTTGGGGCGGCCCTGCTGATCCTGCTGCCGCTCGCGCTGATCGCGGCCAACTCCGCCGGGCTGGTCGACGATCCGGACGGCGCGCTCGTCCAGCGCCTGTCGGGAATTGCCATCGGCCTCATCCTGGCCGTCTATGGCAATATCGCGCCCCGCAAGCTGGTCCGCTACGATCCGGCGGCGACCGGCCCGTCGCGCCGGCAGGCGATCATCCGCTTCTCCGGCTGGGTGTTCGTGCTCGCCGGCCTCGGCCACGCTCTGGTCTGGCTGCTCGTGCCGATCGAGCGGGCGGCCTTGTGGTCGATGGTGCCGGTCGCCGGCGGCCTCGCCCTGGTGCTGCTGCGCTGCCTCGCCGCGAAGGCGGGCCGGGCATGAGCCGCCTTTCGCGCTCGATCAGCGCGGGCTTCGCTCGACCTCGCGCGAGCTCACATGGTTCAGGGCGACGACCCAGCGCCCGTCCACCTTGCGCATCAGCCGGGTGTTGATCCCGTCCTGCGGCCGCTCGCCGCCTTCGAGCCGGTAGCGGCTGACCAGCTGGGCCGCGTCCGGGCCGAGCATCTCGACGCGGATGGCGAAGAAGTGCAGCCGGCCGCGCCGCGCGGGATCGCCGCCATAATCACGGACATAGTGGTCGAGCGTCCCCTGCCAGTCGCGCTGGAAGCGGCCGCGCGAGACGAACACCACGTCGGGATTCTTGAAGCCGGCCATATAGCCGCGGAAGTCGCCGCGGTTCCACGCCGCCTCCATGCCCGCGATCACCTGGCGGATCGCGCGCTCCTCGGCGGCGGCGTCATAGGCCGGCCGGGGCGCGCAGGCGGCGAGCAGCAGGGCTGGCAGAACGATCCTCATGCTCTCTGACCTCGTGTCGAACGCCGCCAGCAGCCTGGCTGCTGGCGGCGTCGATGTCTTCAATCGAATTCACGCCAATGCAGAGACTGGCGCGTCAGTCGGGCTTAGACCTTCGGGATGTTCGGCAGCGTGAACGAGGTGGGGTTCGTGTTGCCGTCCAGAAGGTTGTCGCCGTAGCTCTTGATCTGGCCGCCATTGGCGGTGTTGAGCCCGGCGGTGTTCGCCGTGATCGCGGTGTCGCTCACCCGGATCACCGCGGCCGAGCCGTCGGCGCTGATCCCGGTGGTGTTGTCGCACACGGTCGAATGGTTCAGCATCGCCTCGACGAAGCTGTTGCCGAGCACCGTCTTTATCTGGATGCCGGTCGGGCTCCCGCAGAACATGCTGTTGCTGATCGTGATCCGGTTGCCGGTCGCCGAGGTGTTGCCGGTGGAATCCATCCTGAGGCCGATATTGGCGTTGTTGGTCACGCGGACGTTGTTCATGACGACGCGCGCGGAGCCGCCGGCTCCGGTCGGCTGGATGAGAATGCCGCCGCCGGTGGCGCCAGTGCCGTTATTGTCGACGGTGACGTTGTTGAGCGTCAGCGCGGTGGCGGCGCTGGGCTGGAACGAAATGCCGAGGCCGTTCGAGGCATTGTAGGCGCGGATGACCGAATCTTCCATCGTCACCGAAGCGCCGGCGATGACGCGGAGGCCGTTCTGGGCGCTGCCCGCACCGTGCATGTCGAGCCCGCGCAGATAGACGTGCGAGGTGGCGGGCGCGTTGACGACGATGCCGTTGACGCCGGCGCCGGCCGACAGCACGCCGCCCTCAGTGTAGTTGCAGACGATCGACAGCCCCTTGGTGATGGTGACTCCGCCGAAGCCGCCCGGATCGAGGCAGTTGATCTCGCCATTGGTGGCGGTCTTGGTGATCGCGCCGGCGAAGGTCTTGCACGGCGCCGTGCGGCTGCACGGATTGGCGTCGTTGCCGACGCCCGAGACCCAGGTGCGGGTCGCTTGCGCCGAGGCATAGCCGCTGATCGTGACGATCCCGGCAACGGCGCCCAGGACCATGGCGAGCTTACGCAGATTCATCATAGTGAGACCCTCCTCATGCATTGCAGGACCACCGCGACTGCCGTTGACTTGGAGACGACTCCGCGGGGGGCACGCAGCATAGCATAAGCGCCGCTGCAAACTAAGGGACGTGCCGGGTGCCGGAGTTTCCGCGGGTCCGGTTCCAGGCCCGAACAAGCGGCCGCCACGGCCGGATTAAGCAAGTCGAAACCTTCTCTATCGATAGACCGCGCGTCCGGTGGGAGAATCAAAACGTGTTTAATCTCAATCAATTGCTCGAAGACACGCGGGGCGCGACCGCGATCGAATACGGGCTGATGCTCGCCCTGCTCTCGCTGGTCATGCTGGGTGTGCTCAACAGCCTCGGCCTCAGCCTCGCCGGCGTGTTCGAGACGATCTCGAGGGCGATGACCGGCTAGCCGCGGGCCCGTTCCGGACGCTGCCCGGCCATGCCGCGCGCCGGGCTCATGGGAACAGCAGCCAGTCGAGGGTCCAGCCGCCGGGCGTACCGAAGTCGGTCCAGCTCCCGCCATTCCACCAACCGACATTTCCCAGCGTGCCGACGCCCCATTGTACGCCGCCCTGGTCGAATGCGGTCATCTTCAGCGTCCACCCGCCCATCAGGCCCTGGTCGGTCCAGCCGGTGCCGTTCCACAAGCCGACATTGCCGTTGGCGCCGACGCCCACCAGCCGCAGGCCCGCATTCCAGGCGATCATCTTCAGCGTCCACCCGCCGTTATTCTGTTCGAACCAACGGTCGGAACCCATCATTCCAAGCTTGCCGGCGGTGCTGACCCCGAGCAGAACGCTGTCGTGGCGCCAGGCGAGCATGTTGAGCGTCCAATTGGCCAGCCTGGACGGATCGCCCCAATGGTCGCCGCGCCAGGCGCAGAAGCTGCCGTCGGTGGTGACCGCCGAAACCGGCTGGCTCGGCGACCGGGCGAGCGATCTTATGTGCGGCGCGCCCGGCGTCGCGAGGTCGCCCCAGCGGCCGAAGACGGGGTTCCAGAGCCCGATATTGCCCTCGGTCCCGACGCCGATCGTCCCCTGGGGGAGGGTCAGTCGGGCCGGCGCCGGCCGCCTCGAAATCGGAGACTTCATGTCCTCCCTCGCGAGCTTCAGCGCGTGAACTTCTCCCCCGCCGCGGCCTTGTCCGCCAGCAGCTTCGCGACCTCGAAGCCGCGCCGCTCCAGCCCCTCGACGATCTTCTTGAGCCCTTCGCTGTCGGCCCAGAACATCGGGCCGCCGCGATAGACCGGCCAGCCGTAGCCGTAGACCCAGACCACGTCGATGTCGGAGGCGCGCTGCGCCATGCCTTCCTCGAGGATCTTCGCGCCCTCGTTGACCATGGTGTAGAGCGTGCGCTCGACGATCTCCTCGTCGGAGACGTCGCGCTTCTCGACGCCCTCCTTGGCGCGGAACTCCTCGATGATCCCGGCGACGATCGGGGAGGGGGAGGGCCGCCGCTTCTCGTCATAATCGTAGAAGCCGGCGCCCTTCTTCTGGCCCCAGCGGTCGGCGGCGCAGAGCGCGTCGCGGACGTTCTCGACGCGGCCCGGGTCGCGGTGCCAGCCGATGTCGACGCCGGCGAGGTCGGCCATCTGGAACGGCCCCATCGGCATGCCGAACTCGACATGGACGCGGTCGATCTGCTCGGGCGTCGCGCCCTCGAGGAGCAGCTTGTTGGCCTCGACCTGGCGCGGCATCAGCATGCGGTTGCCGATGAAGCCGTGGCAGACCCCGGCGACGACCGCGACCTTCCTGATCTTCTTGGCGATCTGCATCGCGGTGACCAGCACGTCCGGCGCGGTCTTCGCGCCGCGCACCACCTCCAGCAGCTTCATCACGTTGGCCGGCGAGAAGAAGTGCAGCCCGAGCACGTCCTGCGGCCGCGAGGTCGAGGCGGCGATCTCGTCGATGTTGAGATAGGAGGTGTTGGAGGCGAGGATCGCGCCCGGCCCGGCAATGCCGTCGAGCTTGCCGAAAATCTCCTTCTTGACGTCCATATTCTCGAACACCGCCTCGATGACCAGGTCGCAATTGGCGAGGTCCTCGAGCTTCAGGGTCGGGGTCAGCAGGCCCATCGCGCCCTCGACCTGGTCGGCGGTCATCCGGCCCTTGGCGGCGGTCGCCTCGTAGTTCTTGCGCATCACGCCCGTGCCGCGGTCGAGCGCCGCCTGCTCCATCTCGACGATGGTGACGGGAATGCCGGCGGAGAGGAAGTTCATCGAGATGCCGCCGCCCATCGTGCCGGCGCCGATCACGCCGACCCGCCTGATCTCGCGGGGCTGGGTGCCGTCCGGGATGTCGTCGATCTTCGCGGCCTTGCGCTCGGCGAAGAAGAAATATTGCTGGGCGCGGGCCTGGATTCCGGTCATCAGCTCCATGAACAGCCGGCGCTCGTCCTGCACCCCCTCGGCATAGGGCTTGGCGACCGCCGCCTCGATCGCGCGGATGTTGGATTCGGGCGCCTCGAAGCCGCGGAACTTGCGGGCATTGGCCTTGCGGAACTCCTCGAAGATCGCGGGATTGGCCCGCGCCTCCTCGAGCTTGTCGTCGCGCGCGGAGGATTTGGGGATCGGGCGGATGTCGCGGACCTCCTCGGCGAAGGCGACCGCATGCTGCTCGAGGTCGCCCTCGATCAGCCGGTCGACGAGGCCGATGTCGCAGGCCTCCTTCGCCCCGATCGGACTGCCGGTCGCCGCCATCTCCAGCGCCTTCCGCACCCCGGCGACGCGCGGCAGCCTCTGCGTGCCGCCGGCGCCGGGCAGCAGGCCGAGCTTGACCTCGGGCACGCCGAGCTTCGCCGACGGCACCGCGACCCGATAGTGGCTGGCGAGCGCGACCTCGAGGCCGCCGCCGAAGGCGGTGCCGTGGATCGCGGCGACCACCGGCTTGGTGCAATTCTCGATGATGTCGACCACCTGGGGCAGCATCGGGAGCTGCATCGGCTTGCCGAACTCGGTGATGTCGGCG
Source organism: uncultured Alphaproteobacteria bacterium (assembly GCA_963826805.1). Lineage (GTDB taxonomy): Bacteria > Pseudomonadota > Alphaproteobacteria > Sphingomonadales > Sphingomonadaceae > Allosphingosinicella. The sequence goes on along the minus strand of CAWGYE010000005.1, from coordinate 102,756 downwards.
CCGGCGAAGAAGGTCTGGCCCTGGCAGACGATCACCACCGCCTTGACGCCCTCGTCGCCGTCCGCCTCGCCGATCGCCGCGACCAGCCCCTCGCGCACCGCGGCCCCGAGCGCGTTGACCGGCGGGTTGTTCGAGGTGACGATCAGCACGTCGCCGTGCCGCTTGGTGGAAATCGGGCTCATCTGTGTCGGTCTCCGTGAAAGGGGACAGTTACTGTAACTGTCCCCATTAGAATGACGTGCGTCCATATTCCTGCTTGTAGTGCGGGTGCGAGCAGCTGAGGCCGCCGTCGACGACCAGAGCGTGGCCGTTGACGTAGGAGGCCTCGTCCGAGGCGAGGAACAAGGCGGCGCGGGCGATCTCGTCGGGGACGCCGCCGCGCTTCAGCGGGTTGAGCTGGCCGATCAGCGCTTCCTTGCCGCCGGCGCGGGCCATGTCGTAGAGCGGCTGGGTCATGCCGGTCTCGATCAGGCCGGGGCAGATGGCGTTGACGCGGATGTTGGCGCCGCAGAGCTGCGTCGCCGCCACCTCGATCAGGCTGATCACCCCCGCCTTGGACGCCGAATAAGCCGGGCCGCCGGCGCCCGCGCGGATGCCGGCGACGCTCGCCGTGCAGATGATCGAGCCGCCGCCGCGCTCGCGCATCGCCGGCGCGGCGTGCTTGATCGCCAGCCAGGGGCCGATCAGGTTGACCCGCAGGATCTCCTGCCAGTCGTCGGGCGTCTGCTCGAAGATCGAGGCGAGCCCGCCCGATATGCCGGCATTGGCGAAGAAGATGTCGAGCCCGCCATGCTCGCGCACCGCCAGCTCGATCAGACCGACGACGTCGCTCTCGCTGCCCGCGTCGGCGGCGATCACGCCCTCGGCGGCGGCAACGTCGGCGGCGACCACCGTCGCCCCCTCGCGCTCGAACAAAGCGACGGTGGCCTTGCCGATCCCCGAGGCGGCCCCGGTGACGATGGCGACTTTGCCTTCGAGTCTCATTCCGAACCTCCTTGCGTTCCTGCGAAGGCAGGAACCCGGCATCCGGCGCCCGACCGGGCTCCTGCTTTCGCAGGAGCGCGGGGGAGCGCGGTCACAGCCCCACCCCCACGGTCGAGCCGCCGTCGATCACGATCGCCTGGCCGGTCATGAACTTCGAGGCCGGCGCGGCGAGGAAGACGGCGGCGCCGGCAATCTCGTCGGGCTCGCCGATCCGCTGCATCGGCGTGTGCATGGTGACCAGCTTCAGCGTGTCGGGATTTTCCCACAAGGCACGGGCGAAATCGGTGCGGATCAGGCCCGGCGCGATGCAGTTGACGCGGACCTGGCGCGGGCCGAACTCGGCGGCGAGGTTGCGCGCCAGCTGGAAGTCCGCCGCCTTGGAGATGTTGTAGGCGCCGATCACCCCCGAGGCTTTGAGGCCCCCGATCGAGGAGACGATGATGATCGAGCCCTCGCCGCGCTCGAGCATCTCGGGGGCGGCCATCGAGATCAGCCAGTGATTGGCGATGACATTGTTGTCGAGGATCTTGCGGAACTGCTCGTCCGAAATCCCCGCCATCGGCCCGTAATAGGGGTTGGAGGCGGCGTTGCAGACGAGGATGTCGATGCGGCCCCAGTGCCGCCGGGTCTCGTCGACGAGGCTCTGCAGCGCCTCCTTGGACGAGATGCTCGCCGCGACCGCATAAGCGCGCTCCTCGCCATGGGCGCCGTTGATCGTCGCGGCGACGTCCTGGCAGGCCTCGATGTTGCGCGACGAGATCACTACCCTGGCGCCGTGGCGCGCCAGCTGCTCGGCGATCGCACGCCCGATCCCGCGCGACGAGCCGGTGACGATCGCGACCTTGCCGGTCAGGTCGAACAGATTCATCTATTCCTCCCCGGTACGGGGAGGGGGATCATGCGCAGCATGGTGGAGGGGGCCCTCCAACCGCACTGCGGGCCTCAAGGCCCCCTCCACCGCACTTCGTGCGGTCCCCCTCCCCGGACCGGGGAGGATATCACTCCGCATGCTTCGAAAACTCGATCCGGGCGATCGCGCGGTTGTGCACCTCGTCGGGGCCGTCCGCGAGCCGCAGCGTCCGGATTCCCGCCCAGCTCGCGGCGAGGCCGAAATCCTGCGACACGCCGGCGCCGCCATGCGCCTGCACCGCATCGTCGATGATGCGCAGCGCCATGGCGGGGGCCTGCACCTTGATCATCGCGATCTCGGCCTGGGCGGCCTTGTTGCCGGCCTTGTCCATCAGGTCGGCCGCCTTGAGACAGAGCAGCCGCGACATGTCGATGTCGATCCGCGCCTGGGCGACGCGCTGCTCCCAGATCGAATGCTCGCTGAGCTTCTTGCCGAACGCGACCCGCGACTGCAGGCGGCGCACCATCGCCGCGAGCGCCTCCTCGGCGGCGCCGATCGTGCGCATGCAATGGTGGATGCGGCCCGGCCCCAGCCGGCCCTGCGCGATCTCGAAGCCGCGCCCCTCGCCGAGCAGCAGGCTGGAGGCGGGCACGCGCACATTCTCGAGCACGATCTCCATATGGCCGTGCGGGGCGTCGTCATAGCCGTAGACGGTGAGCGCGCGCAGCACGCTGAGGCCCGGCGCGTCAAGCGGCACCAGGATCATCGACTGCTGCCGGTGCCTGTCCGCGCCGCGGTCGGTCTTGCCCATCAGGATCGCGACCTTGCAGCGCGGGTCGCCGGCCCCCGACGACCACCATTTGCGGCCGTTGATCACATAATCCTCGCCGTCGCGAGCGATGTCGCACTCGATGTTGGTCGCATCGGACGAGGCCACCGCCGGCTCGGTCATCAGGAAAGCCGAGCGGATCTCCCCGTTCATCAGCGGGCGGAGCCACTGCTGCTTCTGCTCACGCGTGCCGTAGCGGTGCAGCACCTCCATGTTGCCGGTGTCGGGCGCCGAGCAGTTGAACACCTCCGACGACCAGGGCAGGCGCCCCATCTCCTCGGCGCAGAGGGCATATTCGAGATTGCTGAGCTGGGTGCCCTCGAATTCGAAGCTCTCGTCGACATGCGAAAGCGCCCCGCCCGGCGGCATGAACAGATTCCACAGCCCCGCCTCGCGCGCGAGCGGCTTCAGCTCCTCGATCACCGGGATGGGCTGCCAGCGATCCCCCTCGGCCAGCTGCGCCTTGTAATCGGAATTGCGCGGCCGCACCCGAGTCTCGATGAACTCCCGCACCCGGTCCCGGTAAAAAGCCTGCCGTTCCGTAAGGTCAAAATCCATGCGGGCGGGATCCCTCTGTCCGACTTGCCTGTGGGGCAAGTCCCTCGCTGCCAGAAACCGCCGTTTTGGGGAAGTGGGCAGGCACCGGAGCAGCACCGGTTGCCGCCCCGCCGTTTCGTGCATAGGATCGCGTCGGGCTCGCATGTCGGAGGGAGGTCTCATGTCGCTTCGTCTGGTCCTGGCCGCGGCTGCGGTCGTCGCGGTGCCGGTGGCGCTCTACGCGCAGGCGCCCACTGAGGTTGCCCCAGTCGCGTCGGCCAAGTCCGAGCGGCGGATCTGCGAGGCCACGGTCGAGATCGGCTCGCGGCTCAGCCGCGCGCGGCGCTGCTACAGCAAGGCCGAGCATGACGCGATGAAGGCGGAGAGCCGCGCCGTGGTCGACCGGGTGCAGGCGCTGAAGATCTTCAACAACGTGGACAACATCCCCGGCCGCCCGGCCCTCTCCAGCGGGACCTTGCCGCCCGTGGGCCCGCCGCGCTGAATCGCCGGGCGGCCGGCGCAGCCGGGCGCCCCGACCTCCCCCGCCGGGACGCCCGGCGCCCCTTGTCTCAGGTCCTTGCCGGCTTGATCTGCCAGGGCAGGCCCGGCAGCTTGACCATGGTCTTGCCGCAGACCAGGCAGCGGGTGACGAAATGGCCGCCTTCCCAGTGGCTGCGCCTGGTGTCGGCGGCGTGGGTGCCGAGCCAGTCGTGCAGGCTCACTGACCGTCCTCCGCGGGCCGGCCGGGGCGGGCCGGTCGGGGCAGCGGGAGCCGCAGCGCGGCGCGCTCGCCCGGCGTCGCCGGCCCCTTGTGCGGCAGCATGAACGGCGGGCACTGCGCCGCGTTGATGCTGTAGCGCCCCGCCATGTCGTAATGGATGAGCCGCGCCTCGGCGCTCGTCGCCGCGCGCGCCATCGCCATCGCCGCCCGCTTGCGGCCGATCCAATATTGCTTCTTCATGAGGGTTCGCCAGGGTTCTGCAAGCGGGAGCACGAAGCGTCTCTCAGTCACGGGGCGCTTGCGGGAAAACGCAGGTGATGGCGCGGGCCTAGCAGGTCGGCGCCGGGATAGCGATTGAATTCGCCGACGCGGAGCGCGCGCCGGCCGCATTCCGCGGCGGCGGCGCGGGCGTCCTCCATTGTAAATGAGCGCCGAAGCGCCCATATCCTCCCTGCTGACGTCGCCTGCGACGGAACCGATTGGCCCTGCGCCTCTCCTTTCCCTTCAAGCCGCCCGGCCCCGCGCCGACACCGGTGCGCGGACATTGCCACCCCCGGGAGAGGCGCGCGGATGAAGGAAGAATTGCTGACCATGGAGGGCCTGATCGACGAGATCCTGCCCGACGGCCGCTTCGGGGTGACGCTCGACAACGAGCACCGGATCATCGCCTACACCGCCGGCAAGATGCGCCGCCACCGCATCCGCTCGATCGTCGGCGACCGCGTCCATGTCGAGATGACCCCCTACGACCTTTCCAAGGGCCGCATCGTCTATCGCGAGAAGATTCCCGGCTCGGGCGGCGGCGGGCCGCGCCGCAACTTCAGGAGGAGATGAACGATGAAGCCAGACAGGAGGCGCTGGCCGCCGCGTCGGGTGCTCGACGACACCACCCGGCCGGCGCTGCTCGGCGACGGCGCCGCCGCTGCCGCGCTCGAGGCCGCCGGCAAGGCGCCTTCGCAATGACCGGCCGGCCCGACCATGACCGCGTCAAGGGGCGGCCCTTCCTGATCGAGCGCGACGCCGACGGCGACTATCGCCTGACCGTCCGCGAGACCCGCTACAACAGCCAGCATTATCCGATCGTCACCGCGACCCGGGTCAGCGAGGCGTTCGCCAGCGCCGCCGCCGCCCGCGCCTATGCCAAGGCGCAGTTCGGAGCGATGCCGGGCGAGTTCGCAAGCAAGTGACCCGCCGCGCCGAGGATACCGCCGCCGGCTGCCGCGCCCTCGCCGCTGCCGATCTCCATCGCGCCGCGACGCTGGGCGCGGACCCGCTGCGCTGGCGGATGGAGCACAGCGCCGCCGCCTGGACGCGGCGCGCCGAGCTGCTCGAACTGGCCGAGAAGCGCTTCGAGGCGCGGCGCGGCGCCATGACCCCGACCTGAGCCTCGCGCCGTCCGGGCCTAGGCGGCGACTTTCCCGCTCGCGCCATCTCCCTCCGCCCGTTCCTCCGCGCGCCACGCCGCGGGCGCCATGCCGAACTCGGCGGTGAACCAGCGGGTGAACGAGCTGGGGCTGGCATAGCCGATCATCTGGCCGATCGCGGTAACGCTATGCGCCGAGCTCGAGAGATAGCGCAGCGCCAGCTCGCGGCGCACTTCGTTGAGCAGCATGGCGAAGCTCCGCCCTTCCTTCTCCAACCCGCGCTGGAGCGCGCGCGGGTGCAGGCCGAGATTGTCGGCGAGCTGCTCGAGGCTGGCGCGTCCGGCCGGCAGCAGCAGGTAGAGCGAGCGCCGCGCCCGCTCGCCCACCGAGCCGTCGGCGGGGTCGGGGACCAGCATGTCGAGATAGCGGCGGGCGTGGCGGGCCATCACCGATTCGGCGGCCGGATTGGGCGCGTCCAGCGCGGCGCTCTGGCAGGTCAGGCCGGTGAACTCGCTGTCGAAGATCAAGTGGCACTGGAAGACGCGGCGGTGGATCAAAAGGTCGCGGGGGGCGGGGTGGACGAAATGCGCGCTGTCGGGATGCCAGCGCCCGGAGACCGCCTCGCTGAGCGAGCGGCAGACGGCGCCGGTGAGCAGCTCGAGCGACTGGCGCGAGCCGAGCCCGCCGATGAAGCCGGTGCGGATGATCGCAGTGCCGCCGGCCTCCTCGAGGCCGACCGCATGCGCCTCGGAGAGCAGCCCCTGGTAGCGCACCAGCGCGTCGAGCGCCTCGCGCGCCGTGCCCTGATGCTTCATCAGCAGGCTGATCGCGCCGAGGTTCGAGAGGCTGCGCGCCTCGGCCATCAGCAGGCCGAAGCTCTCGCAGCCCGAAGCGAGCGCGCTGTCGTCGAGCAGCTTCGCCGCCGCGTTCCTGGGGATCATGCGGTCGGGATCGGTGAGATGCGCGGGGTCGATCCCGGCGCGGTGCAGCATCCGATCAGGATCGAGACCGACGAACCGGGCGACTTCGGCATAGTTGGTCAGCGCCGCTGCGCGAACCAGAGGCTGCACCTGTCGCCTCCATGTCCGGACGGATGCCGGCGGCATCGCCTCGGCCGGACGGCGCATGGTCTCACAGATGAGGTCAACTAGAAAGCGGCTGCCGCTCCTCGGCGCGCCATTGCGCCGGTGCCATGCCGAACTCGGCGGCGAACCAGCGGGTGAACGAGCTCGGGGCGGCATAGCCGGTCATCAGCGCGATCGCGGTCACATTGTGGGTCGAGTTCGACAGATAGCGAAGCGCCAGCTCGCGGCGGACTTCGTTCAGCAGGGTTGCGAAGCTGCGCCCTTCCTTCTCCAGGCCGCGCTGCAGCGCGCGCGCATGGAGGCCCAGATTGTCGGCGACCTGCTCGAGCGTGCCGCGCCCCGCCGGCAGCAGCAGATAGAGCGAGCGCCGCGCCCGCTCGCCGACCGAGCCGTCGGCGGGATCGGGGACCAGCATGTCGAGATAGCGCCGGGCGTGGCGCGCGAGCACCGAGTCCGCGGCCGGATTGGGCGCGTCGAGCGAGGCGGTCGGGCAGGCGAAGCCGTTGAACTCGCTCTCGAAGACGAGGTGGCACTGAAAGACCCGGCGGTGGACGCTCAGGTCGGCGGGCGCGGCGTGGACGAAATGCGCGCTCTCCGGGTGCCAGCGCCCGGCGACCACCTCGCTGACCGCCCGGCAGACAAATCCCATCAGCAGCTCGATCCCCTGCCGGCCGGTGAGCCCAGGTATGATCTCGGTCCGGATGATGGTGGTGTCGCCGACGTCCTCGATGCTGAACACGAACGCTTCGGCGAGCAGCACGCGATAGCGCACGATTTCTTCGATCACCCCGCGCGCGTTGCCCTGCTCCTTCAGCAAGAGGCCGACCGCGCCGATGCTCGCCACCGTGCGGGTTTCCGCCAGCAGCAGGCCGAAGGAGGGGAAGCCCGATCGGGAGGCCGATTCCTCGAGCAGCCGCGCGACCCGGTCGATGGGAACCGGATTATCGATGTCGGCCAGAATGGCAGGGTTGATCCCGGCGCGGTGCAGCATTGCGAGGGGATCGAGACCGACAAAGCGGGCGACCTCGAAATAATTGGTCAGTGCGGCGGCGCGAACCCGAGGCTGCACCTTTGCCTTCCCTTCGCCGGCGGCATGGTCTCGGCCCCACCATGTTCTCACAGATGACGCGAAGTGGAAAGCGCCTGTCGCGATCGGAAAAGCTGTCACGGAACCGTAATATTAGGACGGGTTGCGGAGTCGTTCCTTCGTTCGCGTTCAGCTTGCTTACCGTTACCGCTCGTTTTTTCTGGAGTTGAGATGCGTACTTTCGAATCCTCGTCCAAGCAGCCCCGGCCCGCCTTCGGCCGTTATTGCCTCCTCGACACGCCCGACGCGCGGGTACGGCTGGCGGCGATGACCACCATGGCCTCGATGCTCGCTCATGAGGTCAACCAGCCGCTCGCCGCGGCGACCAACTTCATCCATGCCTCGGCGCGGCGGCTGCGCCAGAAAGGGGAGGGATACGAGGACGTGCTGGCGATGATCGAGGAAGCCAGCCACGAGACCGTCAAGGCCGGCGAGATCATCCGGCGGATGCGCAGCTTCATCGTCAGCGGCAAGATCAGCGGGCGGCGCGAGAATCTGGCGCGGATGGTCGAGAACGTGGCCTCCGGGCTCACCTGCCCGGACGGTGGTGAGGTCGGCGTCGGCTGGTCGATCGCGCGCGACGCCCGCTTCGTGATCGTCGAGCGGGTGCAGATCGAGCAGGTGCTCGCCAACCTCCTGAAGAACGCCAGCGAGGCGCTCGACGGCCGCGACGACCGCCGCATCTCGATCGAGGCGGCGCGGCAGGGCGCCGAGGTGGCGATCGCCATCTCCGATTCGGGGCCCGGCTTCTCCGATTATGCGCTGGCGCGGCTGTTCGAGCCCCTGTTCACCACCAAGCCGGACGGGCTCGGGCTCGGCCTGCCGATCTGCAGGACGATCGTCGAGGCGCATGGCGGCCGGCTGTGGGCGGAAAGCCCGCCCGGCGGCGGCGCCCGCTTCGGCCTGTCGCTGCCGGCGGCCGACTGAGCCGGGCGAGGGGGCAGCGATGACCGCGACGGAAGCATTCCCGGCCGAGCCCGGGCAGCTCGACCTCGACCTCGGCCCGGCCGCGCCGGCCCGCGCCGCGCCGGACGCGCCGCTCCTCGCGGTGATCGACGACGAAGCGGCGGCCCGGCGCTCGACCGCCTGGCTGCTGGAAAGCGAGGGCTATCGGGTGCTGCCCTTCGCCGGCGGCGACGATTTCCTGGCCGCGCCGCTCCCCGAGCCGGTGGACTGCGTGCTGCTCGACATGCGCATGCCCGGGATGGGCGGCCTCGACGTGCTGCGCGCGCTCGCCGGGAGCGACGACGCGCCGCCGGTGGTCGTGGTCACCGGCCATGCCGACATCGCCATGGTGGTGGCGGCGATGCGGCAGGGCGCCGCCGACTTCATCGAGAAGCCCTATGCGGCCGATGCGCTGCTGCGGGCGATCCGGCGGAGCGCGGCATCGCACGAGGAGGCCCGCGCCGCGCGCGCGGCGAGCTGCGAAAGCCGCGCCCTGGTCGATCGCCTGCCGGTGCGCCAGCGTCAGGTCCTCGCCGGGATCGTCGGCGGCCGCCCCAACAAGGTCATCGCCTGGCAGCTCGGGCTCAGCGTCAGGACCGTCGAGGCCTATCGCGCGCAGCTGTTCAGCCGGCTGGGCGCGCGCAGCACGGCCGAGGCGGTGCGGATCGCGCTGAGCGGCGGCGTGGAAGCCGCCTGAAGCGTGCCGGTCCGGGAGCGGCGCCGGGCACGCGCCCGATTGCGCCCGGCCGCGCTTTGCGATATTCTTCCGGACGTCTTTGGTGGGCTCGTGGCCGGAGGAAGTGCTTATGTATACTCGTTTATTGATTGCCGCGGCCGCGGTGGTCGCGATTCCGATGGCGGCGGTCGGCCAGGACCGGACGTCACCGTCGCGCACCAACAACACCGCCAAGCGCTATTGCGAGGCCAATACCGACATCGCCAGCCGGCTCAACAACCGGCGCCGCTGCTTCACCAAGGCGGAATATGACGCGATGAAGCAGGAGGCCCGGCGCACCGTCGACCGCATCCAGACGATGAAGGCAACGATGGGCCGCTAGGCCCGCGCCTGCGGAAAAGGGTGACTGTCACTGTTTTCGGCTAGGCCCGCGTCCGAGCGGGAACGGCCGCGGCCGTCTCCGGCACCGCGTCGACGCGGATCACCTTGCGCCCGCCGCACCACAATTCGAGCGGCACCGGTCCGGCCCGGTGGCGGACCAGGCAGATCGCCTCGACGTCGTCGGCGCTGTGGAACGACTCGACCCCGTCGATATGGCCGCTATGGCGGTTCATCAGAAAGAGTCGGTAATCGGGCATGGCCGTTTCTAGCATGGTTTCGCCCGCCGGGCGCTCATCCAGGTTAGCGGCCGGGCGGCGGCGCCTCTTGCCAGGGCGCGCAATGTCCCCGACAAGCTTCGGCTCCGTTTCGCGGGGAGCCGAGATGACCCAGCGCCAGGCCGATCACCCGATCGATCCCTTGTTCCTCGAGCGCTGGTCGCCGCGCGCCTTCGACGGCAGCGAGGTGCCCGACGCCGACCTCGCTACGATCTTCGAGGCGGCGCGCTGGGCGCCCTCGGCGTTCAACTCGCAGCCCTGGCGGTTCCTCTACGCCAAGCGCGGCGACGCCGATTGGGCGCGGTTCCTGTCGCTGCTGATCCCGTGGAACCAAAGCTGGGCGCACACCGCCTCGGTGCTGGTCTACATCCTCTCCGACAGCATGCCGTTCACCGACAAGGCGACCGGCGAGCCGAAGCCGTCCGCCACCCACAGCTTCGATGCCGGCGCCGCCTGGGTGAGCCTGGCGCTGCAGGCGACGCGGATGGGCTATCACGCCCACGGCATGTCCGGCATCGAGCACGAGCTGGCCCGCGCCGAGCTGCGCATCCCCGAGCGCTACGCGCTCAACGCCGCCTGCGTGATCGGCCGGATCGGCGACCCCGCCCAGCTCGACGAGAAGCTTCGCGCCCGCGAGCACCCCTCGGAGCGCAAGCCGCAGAGCGGCTTCGTCTTCCGCGGCGGCTTCCCGGCCTGACCAGCAAGCGCTTGCGCCCGGCCCGCAAAAGGTGAACATTCATCGGCTCGGGCTGAAGGGGGCTTGGGCATGACGGTCGAAGCGGGCGCATCGAAGGACCGCCTGGTGACGCTGCCCGCGCGCCCCGAGCCGATCCGGGTCTCGGCCGACGAGACCGCGATCGTCGTCATCGACATGCAGAACGCCTATGCCTCGAAGGGCGGCTATGTCGATCTCGCCGGCTTCGACATCGCCGGCGCCGCCGGCACGATCGGGCAGATCGCCAAGGTGCTGGAGACGGCGCGCGCGGCAGGCGTGGCGGTCGTCTACCTGCAGAACGGCTGGGACGCGCGACTATGTCGAGGCGGGCGGGCCGGGCTCGCCCAACTGGCACAAGTCGAACGCGCTCAAGACGATGCGCGAGCGGCCGGAGCTGCAGGGCAAGTTGCTCGCCAAGGGCGGCTGGGACTATGCCCTGGTCGACGCGCTGGCGCCGCAGGGAGGCGACATCGTGCTGCCCAAGACCCGCTACAGCGCCTTCTTCAACTCGCAGCTCGATTCGACGCTGCGCTCGCGCGGCATCCGCAACATCGTGTTCGTCGGCATCGCCACCAACGTCTGCGTCGAATCGACCCTGCGCGACGGCTTCCACCTCGAATATTTCGGGGTGATGCTGGAGGACGCGACCCACCATCTCGGGCCCGACTTCATCCAGGCGGCCAGCGTCTACAATGTCGAGAAGTTCTTCGGCTGGGTCTCCACCGTCGCCGATTTCTGCGGCGCGTTCGGCCAGATCCCGCAAGACGAGGAGTGAGAGGCGATGCCGTTCGAATCGATCAACCCGCCGCAATTCCCGACCCCGATCGCGCCTTATTCCGCGGGCACGAAAGCGGGCGGCACGGTCTATGTCTCGGGCACGCTGGCGCTGGGCGAAGGCGGCAGCGTGCTCCATCCCGGCGACGCCGCCGCCCAGACCCGGCATGTGCTGGAGACGATCCGGATCACGCTGGAGGCGGCCGGCGCAAGCCTGGCCGACGTCGCCTTCAACCACATCTTCCTCACCGACTGGGCCGACTATCCGGCGATGAACGCCGTCTATGCGGAGTATTTTCCGGGCGCCAAGCCGGCGCGCTACTGCATCCAGTGCGGGCTGGTGAAGCCGGGCCTGCTCGTCGAGATCGCGTCCGTGGCGCATATCGGCTGATGGGCGAGATCGCCGGGCTTTACTATGAAGAGCACGGCCCGGCGGCCGCGCCGCCGCTGATCCTCTCGGCCGGCCTGGGCGGCTCGGGCGCCTATTGGGCGCCGAACCTGGCGGCGCTGGCCGACCGCCACCGCGTCATCCTCTACGACCATCGCGGCACCGGCCGCAGCGACCGCGCGCTCGCCTTCAACCCCAGCGTCGACGACATGGCCGGCGACGTGCTGGCGCTGATGGACGGCCTCGGCCTCGCCAGCGCCGGCTTCGTCGGCCATGCCGCCGGCGGCGCGATCGGCCTCGCGCTGGCGCTGCGCGCGCCCGAGCGGCTCGACCGGCTGGTCGTCGTCAACGGCTTTGCGAAGCCCGACCCGCATTTCATCCGCTGCTTCGAGACCCGGCTCGCGCTGCTGCGCGACAGCGGGGTGCGCGCCTTCCTCCACGCCCAGCCGATCTTCCTCTACCCGGCCCGCTGGATCTCCGAGCATGGCGAGCGCCTCGCCGCCGAGGAGGCGCACCAGCTCCAGCAGTTCCAGGGCGCGCCCAACATCGAGGCCCGGATCGCGGCGCTGCTCGCCTTCGACGTCGAGGAGCGGCTCGGCGAGATCGCCACGCCGACCCTGCTGATCGCCGCCGGGGACGACATGCTGGTCCCCGCCTCCGCGTCCGAGCGCCTCGCCGAGGGCATGCCCGCCGCCACGCTCGCGGCGATGACCGGGGGCCATGCCTGCAACGTCACCGAACCCCTCTATTTCAACCACGTCCTGCGCGACTGGCTCGGCCGCGCGCGCCTGAAGGGAGCTGCATGATGGAAGTCGGAATCTTCACGCCGATAGGCAACAATGGCTGGCTGATCAGCGAGAACAGCCCGCAATATATGCCGACCTTCGATCTCAACCGCGAGATCGCGCTCAGCGCCGAGAAATACGGCGTCGACTTCCTGCTCTCGATGATCAAGCTGCGCGGCTTCGGCGGCAAGACCGAATTCTGGGAGTATAACCTGGAAAGCTTCACGCTGATGGCCGGGCTCGCGGCGATCACCGAGAAGATCAAGATCTACGCGACCTGTCCGACCTTGGTGGTCCCGCCCGCTTTCTGCGCGCGGATGTGCAACACCATCGATTCGATCAGCCACGGCCGCTTCGGGCTCAACCTGATCACCGGCTGGCAACGGCCCGAATACAGCCAGATGGGCTGCTGGCCGGGCGACGAGCATTTCCGCAACCGCTACACCATGCTCGGCGAATATGCGCACATATTGCGCGAGCTCTGGGCGACCGGCGTCTCCGACTTCAAGGGCCAATATTACCAGATGAACGATTGCCGGGTGAAGCCGCTCCCCACCGGCGACATGAAGATCATCTGCGCCGGCTCGTCCGACGAGGGCCTCGCTTTCTCGGCGCAATATGCGGACTACGCTTTCTGCCTCGGCAAGGGCGTGAACACGCCCAAGGCCTTCGCCTCCAACAACGAGCGGCTGATGGCCGCCACCGCCAAGACCGGCCGCGACGTCAGGATCTACGCCTTGTTCATGGTCATCGCCGCCGAGACCGACGAGGAGGCGATGGAGAAGTGGATCTGGTATCGCGAGGGGGTCGACGAGGAAGCGGTCGCCTGGCTCGGCGCGCAGGGCGCGGCCGACAAGACCTCGACCACCACCAACGTCCGTCAGCTCGCCGACAGGGAAATCGGCGGTCAACCTCAACATGGGGACCCTGGTCGGCTCCTACGAGAGCATCGCGCGGATGCTCGACGAGGTCGCCACCGTGCCCAATACCGGCGGCGTGCTCCTCACCTTCGACGATTTCATCGAGGGCACCGAGAAGTACGGCACCCGCATCCAGCCGCTGATGCAGTGCCGCCGGCACGTCGCCCCGGCCGCGGCGTGATTGCGGCCGGCGCGCCGCTGCGTTAGCATGCGCGGGCCCTGAGGGTCGGAGGACGCGCGATGTCCGCTTTTGCTCGTTTCATGCTGGCTGCGGTCGCGGTGGTGGCGGTGCCGGTGGCGGTGAGCGGCCAGGAAGGCACGCCGCCGCGCAAGGAATCTCCGGCCAAGCGGACCTGCGAGGCCAATACCGAGATCGGCAGCCGCCTCAACCGCGTCCGCTCCTGCCGCACCAAGGCCGAGCGCGAGCAGATGAAGATCGAGGCCCGCCGCACGGTCGACCGCATCCAGGCGCTGAAGCCGACCTTCGGGAAATAATTAGATCAGCAGCATCGTCGCGAGCGTCAGGAACACGCCCATCGAGGCGACGTCGCTGGCGGTGGTGAGGAAGATGCTCGACGCGGTCGCGGGATCGGCGCCGAGCCGTTTCAGGGTGAGCGGGATCAGCGCGCCCGAGATGCCCGCGACGGTGCAGCTCACCGCCATCGCGAAGGCGACCACCGCGCCCATCAGCCAGGGCTGCGCCTCCCCCTGCTGGGTGGCGTAGAAGGCCATGCCGATCCCGGCGGTGATCCCGACCAGCACCCCGTTGCAAAGGCCGAGCAGCCCCTCCTTGGCGACCAGCCGCCCGACCAGCCCGGGCTTCAATTCGCCGAGCGTCATGCCGCGCAGCGTCACCGCCAGGGCCTGGCAGCCGGTATTGCCGGTCTGCCCCGCCATCACCGGCAGGAACACGGCGAGGATGACCAGCCGCGCCAGCGTGTCCTCGAAGATGCCGACCACGGCGGCGGCGACGAAGGCGGTGAGGAGGTTGATCTGCAGCCAGGGGTGGCGCAGGCGTAGGCTGCGTCCCAACGGCGTCGCCAGCCGTTCCTCCTTCTCGACGCCCACCATCTGCCCGGCCTGGGCGGAGATCTCGATCGCCTGCTCGGCGAACAATTCCTCGCCGCGCACCAGGCCCTTCAGCACGCCGCCCGCGTCGGCGACCGGATAGACCGGGAAATGCTTGTTCAAGGCCGCCTTCAGCGCGTCGGCGAGCGGCATCGCCTCGCCCAGCCAGAAGACGTTGGTCAGCATGATCTCCGCGAGCTTCGTCTCGGGCGCCGCGAGCAGCAGGTCGCGCATCACCACCACGCCCTCGAGCCGGCCGTTCTCGTCGACCACGTAGCAATAGGTGATCACCGCCGCCTGGGTCAGCTCGCGCAGCTTCTCCACCGTTTGCGCGACCGTCATGTCGCGGGTGAACACCCCGATCGGGGGCGACATCAGGTCGCCGACGGTCGCGGCCTTATGGAGCGGCGTGGCGGAAAGCACGGGCGTCTGGTCTGTCATCGCCAAGGCATGGCGAATCCTTCGGGCGCGCGCAATAGGGCGTGCAACCGGCCCAAGCTGTTGATAACCAGCGCGCCTGATGCGTCCGGCGCCGCTGCCTTTGCTGATCCTCGCCGCGCTGGCCGGCTGCGCCGGCCATGTCGCCGACTATATCGGGTCGCGCTCGAGCATCGTCTCGCCGCAGCTGATCCGCTACGGCCTCGACCTCACCCAGGCGCGCTGCGTCGGCGAGCGGCTGGGGACGGCGCTGACCCCGCGCCAGCTGCGCCTGTTCGCCCGCGCCGCCGGCTCGGTGCGGCGGGGCTATTACGAGCCGGGCCGGCTCGGCCTGCGCGACCTCGTCTGGGTGGCGAGCTCGATGGACGACCGCGAGGTCAAATATGCGCTCGAGCGCGCCGCCGCGGCGTGCGGCGCGCAGGCGGCGCTCGCCGCGCCGCCGCCGCCGGCCGCGCCGCCCCCCGGTGCCGGCCCGGGCCCCGGCCAGGCCGCCGCGTCGGCGGGGCAGCGGCGGCCGTCCTGGCTCAATCTCGGCGCCGCCGGCTCGGGCCAGTCGATCGCGATCGACGCCACCTCGATCGAGCAGAGCGGGGCGCGGCGATCGGCCTGGTTCCGGATGACCGACCCCGGCGCGGCCGGGCCCAGCGCCGACGCCTATCTGCTCGACATCGACTGCGCCGCGCGCACGATCAATCCCAGGACCCGCGAGCGGCGCGACGCCGCCGGCACAATCACCGAGCGGGTCGACTATCCGCCCAACGCGCTGCGGGTCGAGGGCGGCACGGTGATGGAGATCGCCTGGCTGTCGATGTGCACCTAGCGCGCCCGTCGCGAATCCGCGTCAGCTATTCGCTGAAGTCGCGCAGCGCCAGCGTCTCGCGGCCCAGCCGGAGCCAGGCGAACAGCAAGGCCGCGTAGACCGCGAGCCCGGCCGCCAGCGCGGTCGGCCAGAGCGGTCCGGCGAGCGCGGCCGCGGCGCCGGCGGCGCCCGCCACGATCGGCCCGAGGCTGTGATGGACCGGCACGCCGACGCCGAGGCTGGCCTTCAGCACCGCGCGGCGCAGCCAGGCCCGCGCCGCATAGGTGATCAGCACCGCCGCGGCCGCGCCGTCGATCCCGAACGAGGAAGTCAGCGCATAGCCGGTGAGCAAAGCGATGCCGACATTGGCGCCGTAGACCTTGAGGCCGAGCCGCGGGCGCCGGTAGACGAACAGCAGGTCGCCGATGCCGTAGGCGCCCTGCACCGTCTCGGCGCAGCCGAGCAGGATCGCGGCAATCCAGCCGACCGCGAACTCCGGCCCCAGCCAGTACAGCAGCGGGTAGCCGACCGCGCACATCGCCACCACCATCGGCAGCTGCAGCGCCAGGATCAGCCGCGTCGCCGAGGCGATCGCGCTCGCCGCCTTGGCCGGGCCCTCGCGGTGCAGCGTCTTCGCCACCAGCGGCGTCAGCAGGCCGTCGAAGCCCTGGCGCACCTGCCGGATCGGCTGCGCCAGCTGCCGCGCCATATTGTAGATGCCGGCGGTGCGCTCGCCGAGCAGGATGCCGACCAGATAGAGGTCGAGGCGCAGGAACAGGCCGGAGAGCGCGTCGGTGGCGGTGTTGGCGAGCGCGCCGCGCAGCATCGCGCGCAGCCGCCCCGGCTCGATCCGCCAGGCGCGCAGCGACAGCGGCCTGAGGCAGGCGCGTGCGCCGGCAAGCGCGAAGGCGAGGGTGGCCAGCGTGCCGGCCCAATAGGCGATCAGCAGCCCGCTCGCCTGATAGCCCAGATGCCAGGCGAGCACCGCCGCGGCGAGCGCGGCATAGGGCTCGACGATGCTGCGCGCGGCGACCTCGTAGCGGATGACGTGCGTCCAGCGCGTCGCGGCGAGCAGGACGTCGATCAGCGCCTGGCCGAGGATCATCGGCGCCAGCACCAGCAGCGCCCAGGCGGTGTTGGCCGAAACCGCCCCGTCCGGGAGCATCAGGATGGTCGCGACGAGGGCGCCGGCCAGGGCGACGCTGACCGCCGCGACCAGCAGCAGCGCGTCGGCGAGGACATGGCCGGCGGGCCGCTCGCCGCGCTCGTCGAGGCGCTGGAAGATCAGCTTCTTCATGCTGAGCCCGCCGATCGCGACGGCGAGCTCGATCGCGGCGACGGCGAGCGCGTAGGCACCGAACAATTCGGCGCCGTAGAGCTGGCCGGCGACGACGAGGAAGATCAGCCGCGCGCCCAGCCGCACGCCGAGGCCGGCCACCGAGGCCGAGGCGCCGCGCACGATCATCCGCCCCGCCCTGGTCACCCCGATGCGCCCCTCTTCCGTCCGCCCGGCAGGCTAGCAGGCGCGGCGCCGCGTTCAACGCCCGTCGGCGAGATGAAAACCTCTCCCCATCGAGGGGAGGGGCTAGCGTGCGCCGCATGGCTAATGCGCGGTTATCCCGAATCGGGACTTAACGGCGATGGCGGTGGAATCCCGATCTGGAAAAGCCCGTGTTTCGAGGGCATTGCCGGCGCATGATCCTGACCGGACTCATCGCGGCGGCCGCCGCGGCCGCGACGCCGGCGCCGCCCCTCCGCACCGCCGGCGCGGCGCTGGGCGTCGGCGCCATCGTGGTCCGGCAGCCGCCCGAGCCGGCGATCGCGATCGAGCGCGGCGCGATCGTCGTCCGCAATGCCGGCGCGGTCGCGGTCAGCGCCGAAGGCGGCACCGTGCGGCGTGGGGCGTCCGGCGTTTTGGTGATCGCCGCCGACGGCTCCGCGCCGGTGCGCCTCACGCTCACCTATTGACCCCCGCGCCGGCCGCTCCATAGCCTGTTGCGCAAGCGCAGGAGAGTCGCATGACGATCGAAGTCAACGGCATGGCGCCGCTCATCCAGGTCTATGACATGCCGCGGTCGGTCGGCTTCTACCGCGATGTGCTCGGCTTCGAGATGGTCGACAGCTCCGAGGAGGTCGATACGCCGGAAGGCCGCACCTTCCACTGGTGCTGGCTGCGGCTCGGCGACGTCCACCTGATGCTCAACACCGCTTATGATGAGGGCGAGCGTCCCGACGAGCCCGATCCCGCGCGGATCGAGGGTCACCGCGACGTCGGCCTGTTCTTCGACTGCCCGGACCCCGACGCCGCCGCCGCCCATCTGCGCGCTCACGGCCTCGAGGTCGAAGGCCCCGACACCGCGCCCTACGGCATGCGCCAGCTCTGGCTGAGCGATCCGGACGGCTATGTGCTCTGCTTCCAGGCGCCCGGTTAGGTCCGCGCGGCAAATTTCCGTCTGACGAAAGGACGAGCATGGCCACGATCCGCAATTTCGGTCTCTTCGCGCAGCTCCGCAGCGAGGCGAGCAGCCACATCATCCGCTATCGCTCCGGCCGGGCGGTCAGGTCCGGGCGCGGGCTTGCCTTCTGGTTCATGCCGCAGCGCGCGAGCATCGCCGAGCTGCCGATGGACGATCGCGAGATGGGCCTCTACCTCAACGGCCGCAGCCAGGATTTCCAGGACATCGCGGTGCAGGGGCGGATCAGCTGGCGGATCGCCGATCCAGAGCGGCTCGCCGGCCGCGTCGATTTCACCATCGGCCTGTCGAGCGGGCAGCGCCAGGGCGAACCGCTCGACCAGATCGAGGGCCGCCTCTCCGGCCTCGCCCACCAGGCCGCCGCGCAATATCTGATCGAGCAGCCGGTGCGCGCCCTGCTCGACGCCGGCCCCGAGCCGCTCCGCCAACGGATCGAGACCGCGCTGACCGGCACGCCCGCGCTCGCCGACATCGGCGTCGAGATCATCACCGTGCGCCTCAGCAGCATCGCGCCGTCCAGCGAGCTCGAGCGGGCGCTGCAGACGCCGACCTTCGAGGCGCTCCAGCAGAAGGCCGACGAGGCCATGTTCGAGCGCCGCGCGCTTGCCGTCGACAAGGAGCGGGCGATCGCCGAGAACGAGCTCGCCAACAAGACCGAGCTCGCCCGCCGCGAGAAGCTGCTGATCGCCGAGGAGGCGGACAACGCCCGCGCGCGAGCGGTCGCGGTCGCCGAGGCGGGCCGCGTCGAGGCCGACGCCGAGGCCGCGCGCATCCGCACCGTCGAGGCCGCGAAGGCGGAGGCGGAGCATGAGCGCATCGCCATCTACCGCGACCTTTCCGGGCAGATCCTGCTCGGCCTCGCCGCGCGCGAGCTGGCCGGCAAGCTCGACACGATCGAGCATCTCAACGTGACCCCGGACCTGCTCGCCGCCCTGGTCGGCGAGTTCCGCAAGCCGCCCGCGGCAAGCGAGCCGGGCTGAGGCGCGAAAGGCGCGCGCGGTGAGCACGATTGCTCCGAGAGCGGTGTTCGTCACCCGCGAGACGGATTACGAGCTGCTGCTCGCCCGCCACGCCACCCGCGAGCAGGCGCGCTTCTTCCTCGAGACCCGCGGCCAGAGCCTCTCCGACGTCGAGCGCCGGCACCGGCGCTTCGCGGCGGTGCTGCACGCGGCGCGGGGGACGGTGCCCGCCGACTGGCGCCAGGTGCTGGTCAGGCGCGCGGACTTCGACCGCTTCCTGTTCGCCCCGGAGGACCTGATCGTCGCCGTCGGCCAGGACGGCCTCGTCGCCAACGTCGCCAAATATCTGAGCGGCCAGTATGTGCTCGGGGTCAATCCCGACCCCGACCAATATGACGGCATCCTCGTCCGCCTGTCCGCCGACGTGCTCGGCGCGAGCCTCGGGCGGTCGCTGGCCGGCGACGCGGCGCTGGAGCGGCGCACGATGGTGGTGGCGACGCTGGACGGGGGCGAGCGCCTGCTCGCCCTCAACGAGGTGTTCGTAGGCCACCGCAGCCATCAGTCGGCGCGCTACGAGATCGCGGTACGGGGCAAGGAGGAGTTCCAGTCGTCGAGCGGCCTCATCGTCTCGTCCGGGACCGGCGCGACCGGCTGGGCGCGCTCGATCATGGAGGCGACCGGCGATCGCATCCCGCTCGGCCCCGAGGACCGGGCGCTCGGCTATTTCGTGCGCGAGCCGTTTCCGAGCGTGGCGACCGGCACCGAGGTGCGCGCCGGGCGGGTCAAGGCTGGCGAGGCGATCGCGGTCACCTCGCGCCTCAACGAAGGCGGCGCGATCTTCGCCGACGGCATCGAGAAGGACTTCCTCGCCTTCGACTGGGGCCGCCGCGTCGAGGTCCGGGTGGCGGAAGAGACGCTGAACCTGGTCATCGGCTGAGCCGCGCGTCACGGTGCGATGGGGCAAGGCGCCCGGGCCGCCGGCGCTTCGCGGGCCGGCCCCGGTCGGTCGCGAGGTTTCGCGCGGCGCGTGACGGAGGTCACATCCTTCCCGAACTTCCGGGGGCATGATCGTCCCTCGCCGATCGCTCGATGGCGCAAAGCCGCGAGCGATCGGGCGCGAGCTGGTCGTGCGCGGGCCTCGGTCCGCGCCGACGGTTATTTTCGAGGGAAGGAACAGATCATGGTGAGAAGACCCACGCGATCCTCCGGCGCCGGCGCGGCGCTGTCGACGGCAAGCCCGATCGACGAGATGCTGCTTGCGGCGCTCGAGCGGGACGAGACCGATCTCAAGACCGGCCGCTACATCGTCACCTACAAGGAAGGCGCGATGGAGCAGGGCGCGGAGCATCTGCAGTCGCTGGGCCTGCGGGCCGCCGATGCGCGGGAATTTTCCGGCCAGGCGGTGAGCCTCGACGACGTCGCGGATGCCGACGCGATGGTGCTGCCGGAGCTGGGCATCGCCGTGGTGTCGGGGCCGGTCTTCGAGGCGCGCGGCTTCGGCGTCGAGTCGGAAATAGCGTCCGACAGCCCGATCGAGGCGATCGAGCCCGAGACGTTCGTCTTCGCCGCCGGTGCGACGCAGGACTATCTGCGCGGTTTCCGTCGCGCGACCGAGACGATCGCCGCGGACCTGGCCGAGGCGGCAGACACGGCCACGGAGCAGTTCGATTTCTCCGCCGAGTCGGTCGGCGCCACGTGGGGCCTTGCCGCCTGCCGGGTCCCGCAGAGCTCGCGCAGCGGCGGCGGCATCCGGGTCGCGGTGCTCGACACCGGCATGGACCTCGGCCATCCCGATTTCGTCGGGCGCTCGTTCACCACCAAGACGTTCGTCGGCCAGCCGGTGCAGGATCTGCACGGCCACGGCACCCACTGCATCGGCACCGCCTGCGGGCCGAAGGCGCCGGCCGGGCCGATCCAGCGCTACGGCATCGCTTATGGCGCGCCGCTTTTCGTCGGCAAGGTGCTGTCCAATTCGGGCTGGAGCGTCGACGGCAGCGTGCTCGCGGGCATGAACTGGGCGATCGCGAACCTGTGCACGGTCATCTCCCTGTCGCTCGGCGCGCGCACCGCGCCGCAGGCGGCCTATACCGCGGCCGGCCGCAACGCGCTCAACCGGGGCCTGCTGATCATTGCCGCGGCGGGCAACGAAGCGTCGGGAACCGGAGCGCCGGCCAATTCGCCGACGATCATGTCCGTCGCCTCGCTCGACCCCAATCTGAGCCCGTCGAGCTTCTCCAACTTCGGCAAGATCGACATCGCCGCACCCGGCCGCGACATCTTTCGTCGCTGCCGCGGCCGCGGCTGCACGGGTTCAAGAACGGGACCAGCATGGCGACGCCGCACGTCGCCGGTTGCGCCGCGCTCTGGGCGCAGTCGAATTCGGGGCTGCGCGGCCAGGCGTTGTGGAATAAGCTGCTCGCGACGGCGAGGCCTCTTGCCTTTCCGGCAAGCAGGGTTGGAAAGGGGCTGGTCCAGGCTCCGAGCTGACCGTCGTCGGCGGACCCTGGCCCGGCACGGGAGACGCCCATGGCGAAGGGAAAGAGATGGATCGTCACGCTGGCCGCGGGCTCCGCCTTGCCGGACGCCCGTCGCCGGCTGGTCGATGCGGGCTTCGATGTCGATCAGGTGCTCGAAGAGATCGGGGTCGTGACCGGTCGCGGCGACGAGGCCGTGGCGGCGAAGCTGCGCGAGATCGAGGCGGTGGAGGATGTCTCGCCGGAAGGAGAGGTCGGAATCGGCCCGCCCGATTCCGACCCCTGGTGAGGCGTCGCGGCGGGCCGGGAAACGGCAATCGCCTTGCCGTCGCGCGCCGCCCCTCCTAGCCTGCGCGAATGCGCGACACGCCGGCCTCTCCCTTGCCGCATGAAGCCGGCGGCACCGCCGCGGCCGCGACCGAGCATCTCGACGTCCTCATCGTCGGCGCCGGCATCTCCGGGATCGACGCCGCCTATCACCTGCAGAAACGCTGCCCGGGCAAGTCCTGGCTGATCCTCGAGGGGCGCGATGCGATCGGGGGGACGTGGGACCTGTTCCGCTATCCCGGCGTGCGCTCGGACAGCGACATGTACACATTGGGCTTCCCCTTCCGGCCCTGGGCGGGGGACCGGGCGATCGTCGACGGCCCCGCCATCCGCGCCTATGTCGAGGAGACGGCGCGGGCGTTCGGCATCGACGCGCGGATCCGCTTCCGCCATCGCGTCACCGGCGCCTCCTGGTCGTCGGCGGAGGCGCGCTGGACCGTGGAGGTCGAGGCGGACGGGGAGGAGCGATGCTTCACCTGCGGCTTCCTCTACCTCGCCAGCGGCTATTACGACTACGAGCAGGGCTACCGGCCGCAATGGCACGGCGAGGCCGAGTTTCGCGGCCGCATCGTCCATCCGCAATTCTGGCCGGAGGACCTCGACACCGCCGGCAAACGGGTGGTGGTGATCGGCAGCGGCGCGACCGCGGTGACTCTGGTGCCGGCGCTGGCGGAAACGGCGGCGCACGTCACCATGCTGCAGCGCTCGCCCACCTATATCGTCGCCCGCCCGTCGCGCGACCGCATCGCCGGCTGGCTGCAGCGGCGGCTGCCGCTCTCCCTCGCCGACAAGGCGACGCGCTGGAAGAACGTGCTGCTCGGCATCTTCTTCTTCTCGCGCGCCCGCAAGCGGCCCGAGCGAGTGAAGCAGCTGATCCTGAAGATGGCGAGCGAAAGCCTGCCCGAGGGCTATGACGTCGAGCGGCATTTCTCACCCGGCTACAATCCCTGGGATCAGCGCCTCTGCCTGGTGCCCGACGGCGACCTGTTCGCGGCGATGAAGGCGGGCAGGGTGTCGGTCGCCACCGACACGATCGAGCGCTTCACCGCGGAGGGACTGCGCCTCGCCTCGGGCGAGACGCTGCCGGCCGACATCGTCGTCACCGCGACCGGCCTCGTCGTCAAGCTGCTCGGCGGCATCGCCCTCAGAGTGGACGGCGCGCCGGTCAACGTCGCCGACCGCTTCAGCTACAAGGGGATGATGCTGAGCGACGTCCCCAATCTCGCGGTCGTGTTCGGCTACACCAACGCCTCCTGGACGCTGAAATGCGACCTCACCGCGCGCACCGTCTGCCGGCTGCTGCGGCACATGGATCGCCACGGCTTCGCCTCCTGCGTGCCGCGGCTCGGCGAGGCCGCGCCCGAGCGCCGGCCGATGCTCGATTTCTCCTCCGGCTATGTCGCCCGCGCCGCGCCGTTCCTTCCGAGCCAGGGGCCGGCGCCGCCCTGGCGCGTCCACCAGAATTACCTCAAGGACCTCGCCGCGATGCGCTTCCGTTCCGTCGCGGATTCGGCGATGGAGTTCAGGAGGGCCGATTGACTCGGAAAGCCGGGCAGGGCACTTGACGTTTACGTAAAGGAGAGGCTCCCGATGAGCGATCTGGATCAATTTCGTCAAGATACGCGCGCCTGGCTGGAAGCCAATTGCCCGCCCGAGATGCGCGAGCCGATGCGCGACGAGAGCGACATGTGCTGGGGCGGCCGCATTCCCACTTTCAAGAACGAGGCGCAGAGACGCTGGATGGAGGCGATGGCCGAGCGCGGCTGGACCGTGCCCGACTGGCCGAAGGACTA
This sequence comes from uncultured Alphaproteobacteria bacterium, assembly GCA_963826805.1. GTDB lineage: Bacteria > Pseudomonadota > Alphaproteobacteria > Sphingomonadales > Sphingomonadaceae > Allosphingosinicella. Next base: position 79,108 of record CAWGYE010000005.1, on the reverse strand, counting down.
TGGCGGCGGCGGGCTTTCCCCGGCCGAGACCAAGCTCTTGAAGCAGGAGATGGCGCGGATCGGCGCGCGCAACCCGCTGATGAGCTTCGGCATCTCGATGCTCGGCCCGGCCCTGCTCAAATATGGCAGCGAGAAGCAGAAGAAGCACTATCTGCCGCAGATCGCGCGGGGCGAGATCCGCTGGTGCCAGGGCTATTCGGAGCCGGGCGCGGGCTCCGACCTCGCGTCCTTGCAGACCAAATGCGAGGACAAGGGCGATCACTGGCTCGTCAACGGTCAGAAGGTGTGGACCAGCTATGCCGACAAGGCCGACTGGATCTTCTGCCTGGTGCGCACCGATCCCGCCGCGCCCAAGCATCAGGGGATCAGCTTCCTCCTCTTCGACATGGCGAGCGAGGGGGTCTCGACCAAGCCGATCCTCCTGATCTCCGGCTATTCGCCCTTCTGCGAGACCTTCTTCGACGACGTGAAGGTGCCCAAGGATCAGGTGGTCGGCGAGGTCAACAAGGGCTGGGACGTCGCCAAATATCTGCTCGGCCACGAGCGCGAGATGATCAGCGGCATGGGCCTGGGCGGGCAGGGCGAGTCGCTCGGCGCGGCGGTCGCGGCCGCGCTGGCCGACGATCCCGTGCTGCGCGCCGACATTGCCCGCTTCGACGTCGACCAGATGGCGTTCCGGGCGATGTCCGAGCGATTCATCGACGAGCTGAAGGCCGGGCAGGCGCACCCGGCCCAGCCGTCGATGATGAAATATGCCGGCACCGAGCTCAACAAGGCCCGTCACGAGCTGGTCATGGCGGCGGGCGGCTCGGACCGGCTCGAATGGGAAAGCGAGCGCTCGAACAAGGGCAAGGCCGCGCGCGAATGGCTGCGCACCAAGGCCAATTCGATCGAGGGCGGCACCAGCGAGGTCCAGCTCGGCATCGTGGCGAAACGGATCCTGGAGCTTCCGGGCGCCTGAATTTGTGTTCCTGCGAAAGCAGGAACCCAGACTGGACCCCTGCTTTCGCAGGGGAACAAGGAAGGATGAGAATGCCGCTCTACCTCAACGACGATCAGGCGATGCTGCGCGATACGGCGCGGAGCTTCATGGCCGAGGAAGGCGCGATCGCCAAGGAGCTCCGCCGCTGGCGCGACACGGGCTGCAGCGACGGCTTCGGCCATGCGCTGTGGAAGCAGTTCGCCGAGATGGGCTTCACCGGCATATTGATCGACGAGGCCGATGGCGGGCTCGGGCTCGGCCATGTCGAGGCCGGCATCGTGCTCGAGGAGATCGGGCGCAATTTGACGCCCTCGCCCTTCCTCGCCAGTGCGGTCGCCTTCGTGGCGGCGCTGAAGGGGACGGGGCTGCGCGAGCGCTGGTATCCGGGCATCCTCTCGGGCGAGACGGTCGCCGCTTTGGCGATCGACGAGGGGCCGAAGCACCGTCCGGAGGCGATCGCGATGCGGGCCGAGCGCTCGGGCAACGGCTTTCGGCTGTCGGGCCGCAAGCAGTTCGTCGTGCACGGGGCGTCGGCCGACGTCACCCTGGTCGCCGCCAGGACCGACGAGGGCCTCACCCTGTTCGCCGTCGAAAGGGACGCCGAGGGCATCGAGGTCGAGGGCGTGCGGCTGGCCGATGCCAGCATCGGCGCGCGGATGACGTTCGACAATGTCGAGGTCGATGCCGACGCCGTGGTCGGCGAGGTCGGCGGAGGCGAGGCGGCGCTCGGCCGCGCGTTGAACGCCGGCCGGGCGGGCGCGGCGGCGGAGCTGGTCGGCGTCGGCGCGGCGGCGATGGACATGACCGTCGGCTATCTGAAGCAGCGCAAGCAGTTCGGTCGGCTGATCGGCGAGTTCCAGGCGCTGCAATTCCGCGCCGCGCATCTTTATTCCGAGCTGGAGATCGCGCGTGCGGCGACGCTCAAGGCGCAGCAACTGCTCGACGAGGGCAGCGCGGAGGCCGAGGCGATGGTCTCGGTCGCCAAGGCCAAGGCCGGCCGCGCCTCGCAGCTCGCGGCGCAGGAGGGCGTGCAGATGCACGGCGGCATCGGCATGACCGACGAATATGATATCGGCCTCTACATGAAGCGCGACCGCGTGCTCAACGAGCTGTTCGGCGACCCCGCCTATCACGCGGACAGGCTGGCGCGGATGAAGGGATATTGAGCCTTTGCCGAGCCGCGCCCAGCCCGATCCCAACCGAGCCTATGCGATGGGCCTGGCGCGCGCCTTCGCCGGGGCGATCATCTTCGGCCTGCCGCTGTTGATGACCATGGAGATGTGGTTCCTCGGCAGTTCGCTGCATTCGGGGCGGCTGCTCGCCTTCCTCGCTGTCAACCTCGTTATCCTGGTCGGCCTGTCGCGCTTCGGCGGCTTCGAGCGTACCGACCGGCTCGCCGAGGACGTGATGGACGCGCTCGCCGCCTGCGGGGTGGGCATCATCGGCTCCGCGGCAGTGCTCTGGCTGCTCGCGACCATCGACGGCTCGATGACGCTCGACGAGGTCGCGGGCAAGGTCGCGATCCAGAGCGTGCCGATGAGCTTCGGCGCGATGATTGCGCGCAAGCAATTGAGCGGCGGCGAGGAGCCGGCGGATGAGGAGGCGGCAATGCGCGGCGCCGGCTATGGCGGCCAGCTCTTCCTGATGGCGGCCGGCGCCCTGTTTCTGTCGTTCAACGTCGCCCCGACCGAGGAGATGGTCCTGATCGCCTATATGATGTCGACCTGGCACCTTCTGGCATTGATCCTGGCCTCGATGCTGGTCCTGCACCTGTTCGTCTATCGGCTCGGTTTCGCGGGCCAGAAATCGCATCCGGAGGGCGCCGGCACGTTGCGGACCGCCTTGCATTATACGATTCCGGGCTACGGGATCGCGCTCGCGGTCGGGCTCTACGTGCTGTGGACGTTCGGCCGGACCGACGGCACCGCGACCGACCAGATCGCCGCGGCGATGGCGGTGATCGCCTTTCCGGGCGCGCTCGGCGCGGCGATCGCGCGGCTGGTGGTCTGACGATGGCGCGCGCGAAGCAGAAGCCCCCCTTGCTCGAATGGATCGCCTCGGCGATCGGGCTCGTCCTCGCTTTGGCCGTGATGGCGGCGATCGCGCGCGATGCGTTTAACGGCAGCAGCGAGATGACGCCCGACATCCGGATATCGGCGATAGGCGCGCGGCAGGTCGGCGCGGGCTGGGTGGTCGAGTTCGAGGCGCGCAACGCCTCGCCGGCCACCGCCGCCCAGGTGGCGGTCGAGGGCCGGTTGCCGGACGGAGAGACTGCCACCGCGACGATCGACTATGTGCCTGGCCGTTCGACCCGGCGCGGCGGGCTGTTCTTCAGCCGGGATCCGCGCGGGGCCGAGCTGCGCGCGCTCGGCTATCAGGACCCCTGAACGTGGCGCTCGACCCCGAGACCTTCGACGCGCTGATCGGGACGATCCGCCGCTTCGTCGCCGAGCGGCTGCGGCCGCTGGAGGAGAAGGTCGCCGAGGAGGACGAGGTCCCCGAGGAGATCGTCCGCGAGATGCGCGAGATGGGGCTGTTCGGCCTCTCCATCCCGGAGGAGCATGGCGGGCTCGGCCTCACCATGTCGGAGGAGGTTCGGGTCGCGCTCGAGTTCGGGCGGACGACGCCGGCCTTCCGCTCGGTGTTCGGCACCAATGTCGGGATCGGCAGCCAGGGGCTGGTGATGGCCGGCAGCGAGGCCCAGAAGTCCGAGTGGCTGCCGCGGATCGCGAGCGGCGAGATCGTCACCAGCTTCGCGCTGACCGAGCCCGGCGCCGGCTCGGACAGCGCCTCGGTGCAGACCCGCGCCGTCCGGGATGGCGACGTCTACCGGCTCTCCGGCAGCAAGCGCTTCATCACCAATGCCGACAAGGCCTCGCTGTTCACGGTGATGGCGCGCACCGGCGGCGAGGGCGCGCACGGCGTTTCGGCCTTTCTGGTCCCGGCCGACCTGGCCGGCTTTTCCGTCGGCCGGCCCGAGAAGAAGATGGGCCAGCAGGGCGCGCATGTCTGCGACGTCAATTTCGACGAGGCGCCGGTGCCGGCGGCGAACCGGCTGGGCGAGGAAGGCGAGGGCTTCCGGATCGCGATGCGGGTGCTCGACCGCGGCCGGCTGCACATCGCCGCGGTCTGCGTCGGCATTTCGGAGCGGCTGATCGCTGACGCGGTCGGCTATGCGACCGAGCGCAGCCAATTCGGCAAGCCGCTCGCCGATTTCCAGCTCGTCCAGGCGATGATCGCCGATTCGAAGACCGAGACGATGGCGGCGCGGGCGCTGGTGCTGGAGGCGGCCATACGCAAGGACGAGGGCCTGCCGATCACGCTCGAGGCGGCCGCCGCCAAATATTTCGCGAGCGAGACGGTCGGCCGCGTCGCCGACCGCGCCGTGCAGATTTTCGGCGGCGCCGGCTATGTCGCGGATTACGGCATCGAGCGCCTCTATCGCGACGTGCGGCTGTTCCGTATCTATGAGGGGACGAGCCAGATCCAGCAGCTCGTCATCGCGCGCGAGACGATCAGAAACGGGGGCTGATTCCCTCCCCCTTGATGGGGGAGGGGTCAGGGTGGGGGTGGCAGTCATGAAGAGCGCTGCCTTTTTCGGAGAGTCCACCCCACCCCGACCCCTCCCCATCAAGGGGAGGGGCTTTTGGAAAGGGTCGAGATGAAGACAAGCATGATCATCGCGGTCGCCTTTGCGACGCTTTCCGGCCCGGCCTTCGCGCAGGAGCGGCCGCTCGGCGAGGCGGTGGCGCAGGATTATCGCGACAATCTCGGCGCCCTGTTCGACCATTTCCATCGCAATCCCGAGCTGTCCGGCCGCGAGGTCCAGACCAGCGCGCGGATGGCGCGCGAGCTGCGCGCGCTCGGCTATGAGGTCACCACCGGCGTCGGCGGCACCGGCGTGGTGGCGATGCTCCGCAACGGCGCGGGGCCGACGGTGATGCTGCGCGCCGACATGGACGGGCTGCCGCTCGAGGAGCGCTCGGGCGTCCCCAACCCCTCGCGCGTCCGCCAGGCCGACGCCTCCGGCACCGAGCAGCCGGTAATGCACGCGTGCGGGCATGACGTGCACATCACCGCGCTCGTCGGCACCGCGCGCCAGATGGTCGCGCGACGGGCGAACTGGTCGGGGACCCTGATCCTGATCGCCCAGCCGGCCGAGGAGACGATCTCCGGCGCCCGGGCGATGATCGAGGATGGGCTCTATACCCGCTTTCCCAAGCCCGATTACGCGCTCGCCTTCCATGTCGCCGCCGAGATGCCCGCGGGGCGGATCGAGGTGCCGGAGACGATCTACGCCTCCAGCGCCGATTCGGTGACGATCCAGGTGCGCGGCGTCGGCACCCACGGCGCCTATCCCCATCTCGGCGTCGATCCGGTGCTGGTCGCGAGCCAGATCGTGATTTCGCTGCAATCGATGGTCGGGCGGTCGATCAGTCCGCTGGACGGCGCTGTGATCAGCGTTGGCTCGATCCATGGCGGCGTCAAAAGCAACATCATCCCCGAGCAGGTCGAGCTGCAGCTCACCGTCCGCGCCGACACGCCGGAGGTCCGCCGGCAATTGCTCGACGGGATCGACCGGGTGGCGCGCGGCACCGCGCTGGCGATGGGCGTGCCCGAGGACCGGCTGCCGGTCGTCACCCGCTCGGCGACCGAGACCACGCCGCCGACGATCAACGACACCGCCACCGCCCGGCAGGTCCGCGGCGCGATCGCGGCGGCGATGGGCGAGGCGCGGCTGATCGAGCAACCGCGCGCGGGCATGGGCGCGGAGGACTTCGCCTATTTCGTGACGCCGGAAAGCGGCGTGCGCGGCGTCTATTTCAGCGTCGGCGGCACCCCGCCGGAACGGCTCGCCACCGCGCCGGGCCACCATTCGCCCCTGTTCCGCATCGAGCCCGAGCCGTCGGTGACCGCGGGCGTCGAGGCGATGACGGTGGCGGCGCAGGCGCTGATGCCGCGCCGCTGAGCGGACGCGGCGGCCGAACGGCGGGCGTACACTCCACGCAGTCGGCGCCGCGGGTTCCGGCGCCGATCATGGCATTGAGAGGCTGCGCCGCGCGCGATCGCCGTCAAGACGATCGGGCGCGGCGGCCGATCGCTCTACATCGCTCTGAAGTAGCAGAGATAAATGATAATAATCAGCAAGATGATGATGATGATGTTGGCGATATGGAAGCCGTGGCGATTGCCTTCCATGATTGTCCTCCCCCTCTAAGGAGGCTCTTCTATACACCAAAATTACGGAATCGTCACGCCAATTGGTCGGGCGCGCGGTCGCGGCGGCGCAACAGCACGTTGAGCTGTGCCGCCGCGATCGGCTTGGCGCGGTCGTGCTGCCAGGCATGCGCCTCGACATTGGCAACGCGATTGCCGAGCCGGGTGACGGAGGCCGCGGCGAAGGTGTCGTGCTGGGTGCCGCCGCGCATATATTGGACGGTGACGTTGACCGGCTTCATCGTCACCCCGGTCTCGCCGCCGAGCGCCTCGTAGAGCGCGCCGAAGGCGGCGAACTCGAGCAGGCCGGCAATCGCGCCGCCATGCAGATAGCCCGGCCGGCCCAGCACCACGTCGGCGAACGGCATCACGAACAGGAGCTCGCCCGCCTCCGAGCGCTCGGCGCGGATGCCGAGGAATTGCGCGTAAGGCGGCAGCGACGTCATCGTGCCAGCACCCGCGCGCAGATCGCGTCGAGCCGGGCCAGCATTTCGGGATCGCGGGCCTCGGGCGCGGTGATGATGGCGACGTCGAGATTGGTGTCGATCGGCGACGGCGCGCGCTCGGCCGGCAGCCGCCGCGCCAGCTCGACGACGAGCCGCCGCGCCGTCTCCGCATTGGCGTGGAGCCGGGCGACGATCTGGGCGACGTCGGTCTCCTCGCCCTCGCGCCAGCAATCGTAATCGGTGACCATGCCGACCAGGGCGTAAGGCAGCTCCGCCTCGCGGGCGAGCCTGGCCTCGGGCAGGCCGGTCATGCCGATCACGTCGCAGGCCCATTGCCGGTAGAGCCGGCTCTCCGCGCGGGTCGAGAATTGCGGGCCTTCGATCGCGACATAGGTGCCGCCGCGCGTCACTGCCGCGCCCGCCGCCTCGGCCGCGTCCGCCGCCAGGGCGGAAAGGCGCGGGCAAACCGGCTCGGCCATCGAGACATGCGCGGCGAAGCCCGGCCCGAAGAAGCTCGACGCCCGCCCCGCGGTGCGGTCGACGAACTGGTCGACGGCGACGAACCGGCCCGGCGCCAGCTCCTCCCGGAGCGAGCCGATCGCCGAGATGGCGAGGAGGTCGGTGCAGCCGGCCCGCTTCAGCGCATCGACATTGGCGCGGTAGTTGAGGTCGCCAGGCGGGATCGGGTGGCCGCGGCCGTGACGAGGCAGGAAGACGAAGCGCAGGCCGGCGATCCGGCCGGTCAGCAATCGGTCGGACGGCGCTCCCCAGGGCGTGTCGACGGCGATCCACTGCGCCTCGTCGAGCGCGTCGATCTCATAAAGGCCCGAGCCGCCGATAATGCCGATCACCCACTCGCTCATGCCGGCGTTAGAGACGAGGCGCGAGTGGATGTCGAGAGCACCTCCCCTCCCCTCGATGGGGAGGGGTTGGGGGTGGGGTGACCTTCGAGGCCCGTGCGGGCGGAGAGTCCACCCCCACCCAACCCTCCCCCATCAAGGGGGAGGGAATAAAAGAAGTATCAAGGGGGAGCGGGACGAAGCGAAGTCACCCTCCGACGAGGATGATCCGCAAGTCGTTGACGTTGGTGCCGGTCGGGCCGGTGACGAACTGGTCGCCGGCCATCCGGAAGAAATGGGCGCTCATATGACAGCTCAGCATCTCGAGCGGGTCCTCGCCGGAGCGGGCGCGGGTGGTGCCGTCGAAGAAGGCGCCGGCGGCGCCGCTGCTGCCGTCGAGCCCGTCCGTGTCGGCGGCGAGGCCGACGATGTTCGCCTTGCCGCCGAGCCGCGACGCGGCGGCGAGCGCATAGACGTGGTTGCGCCCGCCCTGGCCGGCATTGGCGCCCACCGGGCTGGTCAGCTCGCCGCCCGAGATGAAGGCGGTGCCCGGCGGCGCCCGCATCGCCTCCAGCGCATGCGCCGTACCGGTGGCGTGCGCGTCGCCATTGCATTCGCCGAGCACCACCGGCGCGTAACCGAGCCTTTTCGCGTCCGCCGCGGCGGCGGCGACCGCGTCGGCGCTGCGGGCAAGGATTCGGAAATCGGACGCGCGCACCTTCACCGTCTCCGACCAGCCGCGCGCCGGCGCCGCGATGCCGCGGCGCTCCAGGATCGCCTTCGCCTCCGCAACCGTCGTCCAGTCGGCGACGGTGGGGCCGGAGCCGATATCCTCGGGGCGGTCGCCGGGCACGTCGGAGATGGCAAGGGTGAGGCCGGCGGGAAGGCGCCCGCCCTTGATCCGCGAGAGGTGGCGGCGGACGCAATTGACCTCGCCGATCGGCGCGCCGGCGCGGAGCAGCCGCTCGCTCAGCGCGCGCTTCTCGGCCAGCGAGAGGCCCTCGCCCGGCAGGCAGGCGAGAGCGGAGGCGCCGCCGCTCAAGAGGACCAGGACGAGCTCGTCCGGCCCGGCCGAATCGGCCAGCGCACGCAGCCGCTCGGCGGCGGCGACGCTGGCTTCGTCGGGCAGGGGATGGCCGGCGTGGAGCAACTCGATCCGGCCGAGCTCGGCCAGGGTCCCGTGCGGCACGACCGCGATCCCGGTCGCGTCCGGATAACGGGCTTCGGCGACCTTCGCCATGGCGTCCGCCGCCTTGCCGACGGCGAGCAGGCGGACGCGCTTCGCCTCCGGCAGGTGCGGCGGCAGCACCTGCCGGGGATGGCAGGCGTCGATCCCGGCCTGAAACATCTGCACGAGGTGCGCGCGCATCATCCCCTTTCTGTCGCCCGCGCCGCGCGCTAGCACAAGGCCGTGGCGGGAAGGGGATCAAGGTGGCGGCGGGCGGCGATCTGGCCGCTGAGGGTCGTGGCGGGGATCGTTGCGGTCCCGCTCCTCTATCTCCTCGCCGCTCTGGTGCTCGGCGTGGTGCCGGCCAATGTCGCCTTCCACCAGCCCGCGCGCGGCATCACCATCTTCGTCCGCTCGAACGGGGTCCACACCTGGATCGTCATGCCCAAGGTCAGCGGGGAGATGGATTGGCGACCCTATGCCCGCCGCGAGCATCTCGCCGACCCGCGCTGGGGCGAGGCCGACCATGTCGCGATCGGCTACGGCAATCGCGAATTCTATCTGAACACGCCGAGCTGGGGCGACCTTTCGCCGCGCACCGCCGCGCTCGCCCTGTTCGGCAGCGGCCCGACCCTGCTGCACGTCGAGCATATCCACCGGCCGCGCCCCGAGCAGTGGCAGCGCCCGATCCGGATCAGCGCGGACCAGTATCGCCGCCTCGCCGGCTTCATCCAGCGCCGCTTCCGGCTCGATCCGGGCGGGCGCCCGATCCCGGTGCTCGGCCGCGGCTATTCCGCCCACGACATCTTCTACGAGGCGAATGGCGGCTACAGCTTGGTGCTCACCTGCAACGAATGGACCGGCCGGGCGCTGCGCCAGGCGGGCGTGCGCACCGGCCTGTGGACGCCGTTCGAGCAGAGCATCATGTGGCGTCTCGATTGATCCTTCCTTCGATACGCGGCTGAGCTTGTCGAACCGGCGTATCGAAGGATAGACAGGCGTAACGGCTGTCCAAGGGGGATGTGCAATGGCGAAGATTCTCGGCAATTTCCATCTGGCGCTGGCGATCGGCGTCGTCCTGTTGATCGCGGTCATGGCCGGCCTGCACCGCGACGCCATGGAGGGGGCCTATTGGGCCCAGTTCATGCGCTATCTGCACGTCTGGGCGGGCATTCTCTGGATCGGCCTGCTCTATTATTTCAACTTCGTGCAGATCCCGACCATGCCCAGCGTTCCGGCCGAGCTGAAGAAGGGCGTGACCGGCTATATCGCGCCGGCGGCGCTGTTCTGGTTCCGCTGGGCGGCGGTGGCGACGGTCGTGCTCGGCCTGCTGGTCGCCGAGATGAGCCAGGGCGGCTATGTGATGCGCGCGCTGCAGTTGCAGGAGGGCTTCCGCACGATCGGCATCGGCATGTGGCTCGGGCTGATCATGGCGGCCAACGTCTGGTTCGTCATCTGGCCGAACCAGAAGAAGGCGCTCGGCATCGTGCCCACCGACGAGGCCGGCACCAAGCGGGCGGCGGGCAATGCGATGATGGCATCGCGGACCAACCTCATCCTGTCGCTGCCGATGCTCTATTGCATGATCGGCCAGCCGCATATCGGCTAGTGCGGGCCTCCAGCCCGCGACAAATTGAGACAAGTTCTTTGCGCTCATAAACTTGCGCGACAGGTTCGATTGACTAGGGCCGGCGGCATGAGAGTCGCCGCCGCGTTGTGCGTGTTGTCGCTTGGAGCCTGTACGGTCGGGCCGGATTACCGGCGGCCGGAGCCGGCCGCTTTGTCCGTGCCCGACGCCTATTACGGCCGCGAGGCGCAGCCGGCGCCGGCCGAGCTGGCGCGCTGGTGGGAGCGGTTCGACGATCCTCTGCTCGCCCGGCTGATCGGCGAGGCGAGCGCCGGCAATCTCGATCTGGCGCAGGCGGCGGCGCGGCTGGTGCAGGCGCGCGAGGCCTTGGTGCAGGCGCGCGCCGGGCTGGTGCCGCAGGTCGGCGCGTCGGCCGGCGCGGGCCGCGATTTCGGGCCGGGCAACGACCGCACCAGCTTCAGCCTCGGCGCCGACGCCGCCTGGGAGGTCGACCTGTTCGGCCGCATCCGCCGCGGCATCGAGGCCGCCGGCGCCGACGCCGAGGGCGTCTATTACGACCGCGAGGCGCTGCGCGTCGCGATCGCCGCCGAGGTCGCCACCAACTACATCCAGGCCCGGCTCGCCCAGGAGCGGCTGGCGCTCGCCCGCGACACGCTCGCCATCGCCGACGACAATCTCCAGATCGCCCGGTGGCGGGTGCAGGCGGGCCTCGTCTCCTCGCTCGATTCCGAGCAGGCCCGCGCCGCCCGGGCGCAGACCGCCGCGGCCATCCCCAATATCGAGAATGCCTTCACCAGCGCGACCTACCGGCTCGCGGTGCTGACCGGCCGCGCGCCGGGCGCGCTCACCGCCGAGCTCGCCGAGGCGAAGCCGATCCCGCGCGGGCCGGCCGAGGTCGCGCTCGGCATTCCCGCCGACACCCTGCGCCAGCGCCCCGACGTGCGCTCGGCCGAGCGCAGCCTCGCCGCCGCCACCGCGCGGATCGGCGTCGCCGAGGCGCAGCTCTATCCGGCGCTGCGCCTCACCGGGAATATCGGCACCTCCGCCTTCTCGCTGGGCGGCCTGTTCGAGGCGATCACCGGCGGCATCTTCTCCGGGCTCAGCCAGACCCTGTTCGACGGCGGCCGGCTGCGCTCGCAGCTGCGCTCGCAGCAGGCGGCGACCGAGGGCGCGCTCGCCGCCTATCGCCAGTCGGTGCTGACCGCGCTCGAGGATGTCGAGAATGCGCTGCTGGCGCTGCGCGCGGCGCGCGAGCGGCAGGCGCAGTTCGCGATCGCGCTCGAGGCCGCGACCAACACCGCGATCCTCGCGCGCACCCAGTATCGCTCCGGCCTCACCGATTTCCAGCAGCTGCTCGAGGCCGAGCGCTCGCTCCTCTCCGCGCGCGACGGCCTCGCCGGCAGCCGCGGCGACGAGGCGCTGGCGCTGGTCCAGCTCTACCGCGCGCTCGGCGGCGGCTGGGACTCGAGCGCCCCTCCCGATATTGGAAGAGCCGGATGAACGACCAGACCAGAGCCACGCCCGTCAGCAACGACGCCGCCGCCCGACAAGGAGCGGCTCGAAGTCTTCCTCGGCGCGCCGGCGGCGAAGCCCTGGTACAAGCGGCCGCTCTATCTGGTCGGCGCTGGCCGTGCTGGTCGTCGGCCTGTTGCTGCTGACCCGCTGCTTCGCCGGCACGGCGGAGGGCGGCTATGCGACCGAGACGGTGCGCCGCGGCAGCCTCACCGTCACCGTCTCCGCGACCGGCAATCTGCAGCCGACCAACGAGGTCCAGGTCGGCTCCGAGCAATCCGGCCTCGTCACCCAGGTGTTCGTCGACAATAATGACCGCGTCGCGCAGGGCCAGCCGCTCGCCCGGCTCGACACGTCGCGGCTGCAGGACACGATCGTCCAGGCCCAGGCCGGGCTCGCCTCCGCGCAGGCGCAGGTCGCCACCGCCCAGGCCTCGGCGGCGCAGGCCCGCGCCAACCTCGCCCGGCAGGAGGAGGTGTTCCGCCTGTCCAACGGCCGGGTGCCGTCGCGGACCGAGCTCGATGCGGCGCGCGCCGAGAACCAGCGCGCGATCGCCGGCGTGCGCGCGGCGCAGGCGCAGGTCAGCCAGGCCCGCGCGCAATTGTCCTCGGCGCAGACCAATCTTTCCAAGGCGACCATCTATTCGCCGGTGACCGGCGTGGTGCTCTCGCGCCAGGTCGATCCCGGCCAGACCGTCGCCGCCTCGTTCCAGGCGCCGGTGCTGTTCACCATCGCCGAGGATCTTTCCGCGATGCAGCTCGAGGTCCGCGTCGACGAGGCCGATGTCGGCCAGGTCCGCGAGGGCCAGCGGGCGACCTTCACCGTCGACGCCTATCCGGGCCGGACGCTTCCCGGCGACGGTGACCCGGGTCGACGTCGGCGCCAATGCCTCGGGCTCGACGACCTCGGGCTCCAGCGCCTCCGCCGCGGCGGGCACGGGCAGCGTCGTCGCCTATACCGCCGAGCTGTCGGTCGCCAATCCGGAGCTGATCCTGCGCCCCGGCATGACCGCGACCGCCGAGATCGTCACCACCGAGCGGCGGGGCGTGCTGCTCGTGCCCAACGCCGCCTTGCGCTGGTCGCCCGAGCGCGACGCCGCCGCCCAGCGCGGCGAGCAGCGGCGGCATCACCTCGGTGCTGGTGCCGCGCGGGCGCGGCCGGCGCGGCTTCGGCGGCGGCGGCCGGCGCGAGCGCGAGGTCGCGATCGGCCGCGGCAGCCGGCAGACCGTCTACGTGCTCGGCGCCGACGGCGCACCGACCCCGGTGCGGGTGGTGGTCGGCGAGAGCAACGGCTCGGAGACCGAGGTGGTCGGCGGCGAGCTCCGCGAAGGCCAGGAGGTGATCACCGCCCGGCTCGCCCCCGGCCAGACCCAGGAGAAGAGCGAGCGGCGCGGGGAGCGCGGCGAAGGCCGCCGCGGCGGGCGCGAGCGTGAGCGCGAGCGCGATGTCGAGCCGGCCCCGGCTCCCCCGCCGGCCGCAACGCCGCAGCGCCCGCAGGCGCAGCAACCGCCGGCAGCGGCCGCGTCGGAGGGCGAGCCCAGGGCGGCCCGCCGGGAGCGGCGCGGCGACGGCGCGGGACGTGGCCGCGGCGGCTTCCGCGGCCCTGGCGGGCAGCGCATCAGGGACATGAGCCCCGAGGAGCGCCGCGCCTTCTTCGAGAGCCTGACGCCCGAGCAGCGCGCCGAGATGCGCGAACGCCGCCGCCGCTTTCGGGAGCGCCGCGAGGCCGAGGAAGGCGCGCCGGCCGATGCCGAATGAGCCGATCATCGCGCTTGCGCGGCGTCACCAAGACCTATGGCAGCGGCGCCACCGCCTTCCAGGCGCTGAAGGGCGTCGACCTCGAGGTCGAGGAAGGCGATTTCGCCGCGGTGATGGGCCCGTCGGGCTCGGGCAAGTCGACGGCGATGAACATCCTGGGCTGCCTCGACGTGCCGACCACCGGCTCGTTCCGCTTCAAGGGCGTGCCGGTCGAGAGCCTCGACCGCGACCAGCGCGCGCTGCTGCGCCGCCGCTATCTCGGCTTCGTCTTCCAGGGCTTCAACCTGCTCGCCCGCACCGACGCGCTCGAGAATGTCGAGCTGCCCCTGCTCTACCGCGGCGAGAGCAAGTCCGCGCGGCGCGAGTCGGCGATGGCCGCGCTCGACAAGGTGGGCCTGCGCGACTGGTGGGACCATACGCCTGCCGAGCTGTCCGGCGGCCAGCAGCAGCGCGTCGCGATCGCCCGCGCGATCGTCACCAACCCCGACGTGCTGCTCGCCGACGAGCCGACCGGCAATCTCGACACCGCGACCTCGGCCGAGATCATGGAGCTGATGACCGACCTCAACCGCAATTTCGGCATCACCATCCTGATGGTCACCCACGAGGCCGACATGGCCGCCTATGCGCGCACCGTCGTCCATTTCCGCGACGGGCTGGTCGAGAGGGTCGACGACAACCGGCCGCGGGTGCCGGCCTGATGTTCCTCACCACCATCGTCCTCGCCATCCGCGAGATCCGGCGGCACATGCTGCGTTCGTTCCTGACCACGCTCGGCATCGTCATCGGCGTCGCCGCGGTGGTGACGATGGTGACGCTGGGCAAGGGCGCGACGGCGGCGGTCGCCGAGCAGATTTCCAGCCTCGGCGCCAACATCCTGCAGATCCGTCCCGGCCAGGGCTTCGGCCGCGGCGGGGGCGGGCCGCAATCGCCCGATTTCGACATGGCGGACGTCGAGGCGATCGAGGAGCAGGTCGCCGGCGTCCGCGCGGTCGCGCCGCAGGCCCAGTCCTCGGGCCTCGCGGTGCGCAACGCCGCCAACTGGCAGACCACGATCGCCGGCACCACCGCGCAATTCTTCACCGCCCAGCAATGGCAGCTCACCGACGGGCGGATCTGGACCGAGGCCGAGGAGCAGGCCGGCAAGGCGGTCTGCATCATCGGCGCGACCGTGCAGCAGAACCTGTTCCCGCGCGAGCAACCGGTCGGCGAGCGCTTCCGCGTGCGCGATTTGAGCTGCGAGGTGATCGGCACGCTCGCCTCGCGCGGGCAGGGCGGCTTCCAGGACCAGGACGACGTCGTCATCATGCCGATCAAGGCGGTGCAGCGCCGCTTCTCCGGCAATCGCGACATCCGCTTCATCATGGTCGCGGTCGACGACGCCTATGAGACGAGCTCGGTGCAGGCGCAGATCGAGAGCCTGCTGCGCGAGCGCCGCCATGTCGGCCGCGGCGAGCAGGACAATTTCAACATCTTCGACACCCGCCAGATCTCCGAGACGCTGCAGGGCACGACCCGCATCCTCACCGCGGTGATGGGCGCGGTGGCGGCGGTCAGCCTCATCGTCGGCGGCATCGGCATCATGAACATCATGCTGGTCTCGGTCACCGAGCGCACCCGCGAGATCGGCATCCGCCTCGCCATCGGCGCGGTCGCGGGCGAGGTCTTGATGCAGTTCCTGGTCGAGGCGGTGGTGCTCGCCTGCCTCGGCGGGCTGATCGGGCTCGTCCTCGCCTTCGTCGCGGTGCTGATCCTCGCGCCGATCATCCAGGTACCGTTCCTGTTCGATCCCCAGATCAACCTGATCGCGTTCAGCGTCTCGGCGCTGATCGGCATCGTCTTCGGCTATTTCCCCGCCCGCCGCGCCGCCAGCCTCAACCCGATCGACGCGCTAAGGCACGAATAGGATCAGACCCGGGCATAGCGGGCGGAGGGCCCGCTGCGGCACATCCGCTTCGGCGCGCGCGTCTCCTCGCCGTCGACGATGACGATGTCGGTGACGGTGATGCACTGGCTACCGTCGGGCGCCGTTGGCTCGGCCGCGGTGAAGGTGGAGGAACCGGTCACCTCCGGGCGGGTCTCGCTCCGCCAGGCGGCGGTGGTGCCGACGCTGCCGCTTACCGCTTGCTCGGTCGCCGCCGCGGCCTGGCGCTGCTCGTCGCAATCGAGCAGGCGCGCGATCGTATCGCCGATCAGCGCGCCCACCGGCGCGCCCAGCACGATGGCCGCGACGCGGCCGGTGCCGCGCCCGACAAGGCCGCCGGCGACGCCGCCCAGCACGCCGCCGATCGCGCGCCCCCGGCGGCGGTCGCGCCGCTGCCTTTGCTCGCATTGCTGTTCCGATGCCGAGGCCTGGGTGGGCGCCTCCTGCCGCGCGTCCGCCTCGCGCCGCTCGTTCCGCTCCGCTTCGCGCTCCGCCATGCGCCGGTCGTAACGGGCCCGCGCGGCGTTGGCCCGCTCGACCTCCGCCTCGTGCCGGCGCCGCGCCTCCTCGTAGCGGGCGCGCTCGGCTTCGTAACGCAGCCGCGCGGCCTCGGCCTCGCGAGCGCGGGCCTCATAGTCCTGCTGCGCCGCCCGGCGGCGCGCGGCCTCGGCCGCGGCCTGCTCCGGCGTGGTGACCGGAGTCGGCTGCTGCGCCGATCCGGCATGGGCGCCGAGACCGGTGGCGCAGAGCGCGCCCAGGCTGACAGCGACGAGCAATCGATTTGCCGGCAAGGCAGGTCTCCGTTGCGGCGCCGGCCCAATCTCCGCCATTGCCTGCCGGAAGTCCAGCCCGCGCCTAACCCCTCCCCATCAAGGGGAGGGGGAATTGGCGCGATCGCCGCGGCAGAATCGCTCTGGCGCCGGGGCCCCGCTGCGGCCAAGCTGGCGCGATGCGGCGGAGGGGGAGCGTGGCGTGCTGATCGGTTATCTTGTCGGCACCGATGCGGACAAGGGCATCGAGGACGAAGCCGCCGGGGTCGTGACCACCGGTTGCACCGACTTCTTCAAGCTGCGCACCCGCGACCCCACCGGCTATGCGCGGCTGCACGTGCCGCCCAATTATTTCCGCCAGCCGGTCCGCTACCGGCCCGAGCGTTTCGACCTGCTCGTCAACCTCGTCACCGATCCGGACCAGAATCCCAGGGTGCTGGCGAACCTCGTCCGGCTGGTCAGCCAGTATCGGGGCCGGGTGATCAACCGCCCGCACAGGGTGCTGCGCTCGACGCGCGAGAAGGTCGCCCGCGCCTGCCGCGAGCTGCCGCAGGTCGACGTGCCGCAGACGCTGCGCATCGCCAACACCAGGCCGGCACCGGCCCGCAAGGCGGTGAGCCATTTCCGCTTTCCCGGAATCCTTCGGCTCGCGGGGACGCATACCGGCCGGGTGCTCGGGCTGGTCGCCGATGCGGATGCGCTGATCGCGCGGATGGTCCCGGGCGCGGACCATTATCTCACCGAATTTCGGGATTTCCGGAGCGAGGACGGGCTCTATCGGAAATATCGATTCGCCCTCATCGGCGACGACATCGTCATGCGCCACATGCTGGTCTCGGACGATTGGAACGTCCACGCCGCCGACCGCGCCCGGTTCATGAACGAGCGCCCGGCGCTGGTCCGCGAGGAGCGGGACGCGATCGAATATGGCATGCAGGCCTTCCCGCATCCGGTCCGCGCCGGCCTTGCCGGCATCGCCGGAGCGCTCGGCCTCGATTTCTTCGGCGTCGATTGCGCGCTCTGCCAGGACAGGCTGGTCCTGTTCGAGGCGAATGCGACGATGAACTTCTTCCCGCTGTCGGACGATCCGCGCTACGCTTATCTCGGCAAGGCGCTCGCCCGCGCCCAGCGCGCGTTCGATGCCTTGCTGTTCGACCCTTAGGCGGAGTCGACGGGCTCCTCGATCGGCAGCGCCCAGGCGATCTGCTCGCGGAGCCTGCGCTCCTGATCGTCGAGGCCGTGGCGATGCGCCTCGGCGCGCTTGCGCAGCAGGGCGACGAGGATCTCGGCGCGGCTTTTCGGCACGCCCCTGTCGGCGCGGCCGTTGGCGAGCGCGCGCGACAGGATGAAGGACAGATCGGCCACGACGCTACTCCCAATCTTCGGCTCGCCTTATGCCAGACCCGGGTTAACACGCCGCTGCCGGCCGTGGTTACCGGCCGGCCGAGGGCAATTCCCGCCCGGACCGGGCCGGCAAGCAGAGCTCCCGATCTTTTTCTTGCCGGCACAGTTTTGAATTGGAAAAACCGCCTGTCCCGATCTGGACGATCCCGAACGATCAGAGTAGGAAACGATTCGATTTATTTGGGCGGCGTCCCCGTAACCCCATCAACTCCGCCGGGGCGAAATAAAAGTTTCCCTGATCGATCCGCGCTCGTCTGTGCGGAACTGGACTGTCACGCGCAGGAGAGGAAACGAGCATGGCCACGACAGCACCGCCAAATCATACCCGCGTGACAGGTGGCCAGCAGGGCCAGCTCGTCAACACCGCGAACCCGGTCGTTCCGCCCGACCTCAGCCTTCCGCTGATCAACGAGCCGGCCCAGGCCAATCCCCCGGCGGCGGTCACGACGACGGGCCCGCTCCAGTATCTGCTCGGCACCTGGACCAACCAGAATCTCGGGACGAGCATGGCGGGCGGCCCCGAAAATCCTTATTCCTACAACCTAATGGTGCTGCCGCAGGTCGATCCGGAATCGCCCTATGGCTACATCCTCAAGAGCATGCCTTATTATGAGGAGATCACCTTCACGGCGGTTCACGGCGCAGCGGCGAACCGGGGCGGGCTGGGCACGCAGACCTCCAACGCCATTCTCTACGAGCAGCGCGTCTATATCTCGGCCGGTCCCGCCGAGGACATGCTGGTCCACTTCGAGAACGGCATCTGGGGCTATCTGACCGACGCCCAGCAGGCGCTCGGGCCGTACGGCAATGGCAACGATCCCGGTCTGGGCACCCAGGTCATTCCGGACAGCACACCGCCGACGCAGGAATTCAACCTCTTCAAGCAAATCTCCGTTCCGCACGGCAATTCCGTGCTCGCCTGCGGAAGTTTTTCGAACCAGTCGGGCGCGCCGACCATCGGCCCGCCGCCGCAGGTGCTCCCGTCCGGGATCAACACCGATGCCTATGACGCGCTGAGCGTCGGCAACCTCAATCCCGACCGCGCGCTGAACCCCAACCTGCCCTTGAGCCAGGCGCTGGCGGCGACGAATCCGCAGCCCACCTCATTCATCCAGCTCGACGTGGATTCCCAAAATGGCGGCGGCGCGGTCACCAATATCGGCTTCGAGCAGCAGCATTGCGACGTCATGAGATATTATGCGACCTATTGGCTGGAGGCCTTCGGCGGATCGGAGACCTACACCCAGCTGCAATACAGCCAGACCATCATGATGAGCATTCCGCTGGCCAGCGGGACCGTCCTCTTCCCGCACATCACCACCAACACGCTGACCAAGGTGGCGGGCTCCTAGGGGAGACCGCGACCCGCGCCGCGTAACGTACGCTTCCTTCGAACCCGATCGACCTCGAAAGGGCCACCCATGGGCAAAACCGACCCGATCACGCCGCTGACCCCGGCCGAGAAGAAGCTCGTCGCCAAGCTGGACAAGCACAGCAGCCGCAAGGAGGTGCTGGCCGAGCTGAAGGCCAACCTGCAGACCGCGATCGAGATCGAGCTCGCGACCATCCCGATCTACCTCTACGCTTATTATTCGCTGATCCGGAACAAGGAGAGCGGCGAGGGGATGAGCGGGGAGCAGATCTTCGCCAACAAGGCCGGCGGCCTGATCATGAGCGTCGCGGTCGAGGAGATGCTGCACCTGTCGCTTTCCTCGAACGTCCTGCATGCGCTGGGCGAGGCGCCGCAGCTCTACGGCAAGGCGCCGCAGCCCTATCCGACGCCCTTGCCCTACCACCGGCCCAAGGGCCCGCCCGGGCCGGACGGCTCCACCGCCGAGCTGATCCCGCTGGGCGGATTCGGCTTCGAGCAATTGTGGCATTTCCTGCAGATCGAATATCCGGAACGCCGGGACGCGATGCCCGAGGACCGGAACTGGCAGACGATCGGCCAATTCTATTCCTACATACGCTGCCTGCTGAGCACCAAGTTCGTGACCGACGAGGATTTCCGCAAAGGCGACGTGGCCAAGGCGATCCAGCCCTATAATTACTCGCCGAACAACATCGACACGGTCTATCCCAAGGGCAATTTCGACCCCTGGAAGCCGGCGCCGCCGGTGCCGACGCCCGCCTGGGCGAGGCACGACAAGCATCCAAGCGGCGCCGAGGCCGCCGTCTTCACCGACGCCGAGGACAGCCATGTCGGCCCGACCGACCTCATCGCCGTCAAGTCCCGCAAGGACGCGGCGAGCGCGATCGACACGATCTGCGACCAGGGCGAGGGCTATCCGGTGGGTAACGAGCAGGACGACGACCCGTCCAAGGACGAGCAATCGCATTACGTGAAGTTCCTGGAGCTGCAGGCCCAGTTCCCCGAATATGTCGGCTGCAGGGAGAAGCTGCCGAAGAGGCCCAGGCCGCCCAAGCCGATCACGCCGTCCTTCACCGCCGCGCAGCTGGTCAAGGCGGGCGTCCTGGTCGAGTTTCCCGACAATCCGACCAACGAAGGCTATCCGCCCGAGCTGCAGCCGATCGCGGCCTTCTGCAGCGGCCTGTTCCAATATATGCTGATCATGATCGAGACGATCTACCGGGTGCCGCCCAAGGGGCAGAAGCTGTTCTTCAACGAAGGGCTGCACCGCTCGATGATCTGGGTGCTCGACAAATATGCCCAGACGCTCCGGAACCTCCCGCTCGGCGCCGGCAAGTTCATGGGGCCGACCTTCGAGAACGTCAATCTGGGCCCGCGCGAAACCTCGTTCGCCGGCCTGACCGCGCTGGGCAACCAGGCGATCGCCGCGGCCAACCTCATCACCGCGAACGATCCCAACAGCCCCTGGGCCCCCTATATGAGCGACGTGACCTATTATGTCGGCGTGGCGCTGACCGCGACCGGCTCCGACGGCAAGCCCATGCACCTGCCCGATGTCGCACCCTATTGGCGCGGCAGCGGATCCTGAGACGACTCCCGGCCTCCTTGCGAGAGGATTGAATCATGCCAGCTCCCAAAAAGCCGTCCCCCTCCCTGAACCCCGGGCAGCCGGTCCCCAAGGACAGCCCCTATGTCGCCGACCCGCCGACCTTCGTGAAGGCCATGGCCCCGGGGCCGGCCGGCATGCCGCAGCATGCCTGCATGGGCCTCAACAGCTGCAAGGGCTCGGACCGGTTCGGTCTCGACGGCGCCCCCGGCCTCGGCCCCAATGCCTGCGCGGGGCAGGGCTATTGCGCCACCGCGGGCCTGCATCAATGCAAGGTCCAGAACGATTGCCGCAACCAGGGCGGCTGCGGCCTCTACGGCACCGAGGAGGATCAGGACCAGCCGGGCGTCAACGACTGCCGCTCGCTGGGCTCGTGCGCGACGCCGATCAACGCCGAGCGGTTCAGCACCGACGGGCCCAATCGGGGCAAGAGCGTCTGGGTGCGCGCGCGCGAGGTGTTCGAGGAGCAGGTCTGGCCGTCGCTGCGCAAGGAGCTGCTCGAGCAGCAGGCGGCCGGCAAGGTCCCGGCGGACCAGCCCTTGCCGAAGAAGCTCGGCCCGGTGCCCGCGCCCTTCGCCGCGACCGGCCCGACCTATCTCTGGGTCAGCGAGGTCAACCACACGCGCAGCAACATGACCGCCTGCGGCCAGAGCGGGCTGAGTGGCGCCGGTGGCTGCACCTAGAGCCGCGATCGCGGACCTGCCCAGGCTCGGTCTCGGCCTGGGGCTTCGCAGCGTCCATTTCGCCGAGATCCTGGCCGAGCGGCCGGCGGTCGACTGGTTCGAGGCGATCTCGGAGAATTTCATGGATTCGGGCGGGCGCCCGCGCGCCGTGATCCGCGAGATCGCGGAGCATTATCCGCTGGTGCTGCACGGCGTCTCGCTGTCGATCGGCAGCGCCGATCCGCTCAACCGCGACTATCTCTCGCGGTTGAAGGCGCTCGCCGACGAGGTGCGGCCGGCCTGGATCAGCGACCATCTCTGCTGGACCGGCGTGCTCGGCCTCAATTCGCACGATCTGCTGCCGATGCCGCTCACCGAGGAGAGCCTGGCCCACGTCGCCGCGCGCGTGCGGCAGGTGCAGGACATGCTCGAGCGGCCGCTGATCCTGGAGAATCCGAGCAGCTACATCCGCTTCGCCCACTCGACCATGGAGGAGCCCGAATATCTGCGCCGGCTGGCCGAGGAGACCGGCTGCGGGCTGCTGCTCGACGTCAACAACGTCTTCGTCAGCTGCTTCAACGCCGGCACCGACCCGGTCGCCTATATCGAGGCCTTCCCCTGCGAGCGCGTGGTGCAGATGCACCTCGCGGGCCACCAGCATCGCGGCACCCACATCATCGACACCCACGACCGCCCGGTGCGGGGCGAGGTGTGGGACCTGTTCCGGCTGGCCTGGGCCCGCACCGGCGCCGCCACCCTGCTGGAATGGGACGACCACATCCCCTCCTTCGCCGAATGCCGTGCCGAGCTCCTGAAGGCGAAGCGCTATATGGACGACCGGTTCGAACCGGCGCGCGCCGGCCCGCAGGACGGCGGCGACGCGGACGCGGTCTCCAATCCGGTGGGCTTCCTGGTGCCCAACGTGATGGACAGCACCGTCATGGAGCAGGCATGAGCGGCGCGCCAACGCCCCTGCAGTCCGTTCAGGGCTGGATGCAGGACGCGCTCGTCTTTCCGCGCCGGGTGGAGCGCGAGGCCGTCGAGGGGATGCTCGCCTCGTCGGCGCGGCTGAGCGGGGCCGAGGGGCTGGCCGTCTATCAGCGCGGCTATTTCCTGCGCATCGCCAGCTGCATGCGCGAGCAATTCCCGGCGCTGTGCCATGCACTGGGCGCGGCCTTGTTCGACGATTTCGTCGCCGACTATATCCGTGAGCGGCCGCCCGAGAGCCACACGCTCTACGATCTCGGCCGGCGCTTCCCGGCCTGGCTCGAGGAGAGCCGGCCGGACCGGGACCTGCCTCCGGCGGAGCGCGAGACCTGGGCCGACTTCATGATCGATCTGGCCCGCTTCGAGCGCCAGGTGTTCGCGATGTTCGACGCCCCGGGGCACGAGGGCAGGCCGTTCGCCGACGCCGCCACGCCGGATCGGCGGCTGCGCCTGCAGCCCTGCTTCGACCTTGGCGCCTACCGCTTTCCCGTGCCCGTTTATTATCACGCCGTGCGCCTGAAGCAGGACCCGCCGCTCCCGCCGGTCGGCGACAGCTTCGCGGCGCTGGTGCGGACCGACTATGTGACCCGCACCATTCCGCTCAGCGAGCCGCATTTTCTGTTCCTGACGGCGATGGCCGAGGGGGGCGGCGTCGACGCCGGGATCGAGGCGGTGGCGATGCACCTGGGGCTGACGCCGGAGGAGGTCCGGCGGTCGTGGCGGGCGCCCGACGGCGATCGCCGGCGCTGGCTCGACTGGGGGTTCTTCATCGCCGGCGAATAAGCGTCACCAGGGTGTCGCCGCGCGCCGCTGGAACAGCAGATTGAGCGCGTCGCCGGGCGCGAACGCCACCCCGCGCGACGGCCAGAAGAGCGGCGGCGCCTTGGCAGTGCGCGCCT
Organism: uncultured Alphaproteobacteria bacterium; assembly: GCA_963826805.1. Classification (GTDB taxonomy): domain Bacteria; phylum Pseudomonadota; class Alphaproteobacteria; order Sphingomonadales; family Sphingomonadaceae; genus Allosphingosinicella. The sequence continues at coordinate 55,974 of CAWGYE010000005.1, read as the reverse complement.
GTGCATCGAGATGCGGCAGCGCGACGCCGGCGAGGCGCGTGGCGATGGCGGCCGCCGCGTCGGGCGCGCCGGTCCAGTGCTGCCACCAGATCACATAGTCGTCGCCGGCGCTGACGATCGCGCCGTCCATGCCGGCCGGGGGTGCCGCCTGGAGCGCGGAGGCCGCCTGCGCCAGCGCGGCGAGAAAGGCCTCGGCGGCCATGCCGTCGGGCCGCGACCCGACGAAGACCTCGGTCCCGCCCGCCTGCCAATCGGCCTTGCCGGCGAAGAGGTGGACCGGCCGGTCGGCGACGATCGCGCCGGTGAAGGCGGCCGGGAAATCGCTCCTGCTGCGGCCCGGCGATTCGAAGACCGCGCCGTGGAGCAGGCCGTAGGCCCGCCCCGCGACGCTGTCGAACGCGCGGGCATAGACCTTCCGGTCCTCGAAGAAGGCGAGCGCGACCTCGTCCGGCACCGCCGGCGGCCTCGCCTCCGGCAGCAGCGCCGCAAGATAGGCGGTGAGCCCGAGCGGCGCCTGGATGTCGACCGCGCACGGCACGACGATCGCGCCGAGATGGTCGACGAACTGCGCAGGATCGATCGCCGGGTTCCGGTAGCCGCGCCAGACCTGAACCGCACCGGGATCGACGGGGACGAAGCCGGGCGCCGCCGACGGCCCGTCGTGGCGCCACTGCCGCACGCCCCAGCCGAACTGCTGCAATTCGCCGCGCAGCCGCTGCATGCGGCGCCGGTAGGGCTTGTCGGAGCTGACCAGGAGGTTGCTGCGCTTGACCGGCGGGTCGCAGGCCTTGAGCTCGCGCTCGAGCCGGCCGAGCTCGGCGTCGACGTCGAAGGCGAGCTGCGGCGGCAGCCGGACCATCTTGTTGCGGACCGCCGATCCCTCGACCTTGGGCAGCTTCTGGAGGCCGGGCGTGAAGCCGGCGAGCGTGGCGCCGTCGCCATAGATGGCCTGCCCGCCGATGATCGCGGCGAGCACGTCCTTGTCCTCGGTGCCGAGGAAGACCTCGTGCGGATTGTCGGTTTCGACCGGGCTGCGCAGGATGAAGAAGTCGGCGAGCGCGCCCTCCCGGATCCTCCCGACATGGTCCATGCCGAGGCAGCGCGCGGCATTGACCGTCACCATTTCGAAAAGCAGCGCGTCGGGCACCGGCGAGCCGATCGCGTCGAAATAGGCGCGCGCGAACTTGGCTTCGTCCCAGACATGCTTGGAGCCGCTCGGCGCCCAGTCGGAGCCGAGCGCGACGTTGATGCCCGCCGCGAGGTGCGCCTCGACGTCGATCGTGTCGCCGTAGAGCAGCAGGTTGGAGACCGGCGACCAGACCAGCGAGATGCTCCGCTCCCGCAGGAAATCGCAATGCGCCGGATTGCGCGGATCGATGCCGCAGCCATGGACGAGCGCCAGCGGCGACCGGCGCACCGCCGCCGCATCCTGCATTTCCGGAAGCGCCATGAACGCCTCGAACTCGGCGCGGGAATAGGGATCGACGCCGCGATTCGAGCCGAAGCCCGAGCGGCCTTCGGCGAGGTGGACGATGGTCGCCGCGAGGCTGCCCTCGTCGCGCAGCTTCGCGTAGAGCGCGAGCTTGTCCGCCACCTTCTGCGGCGCGCCGTCGCTGCCGGGCCTGAAGAAATCGACCACGGAGAGAATTTGCCGTGAAGGATCGAGCCCGAAATCCTCGGGCGAGGCGGTGTCCCGGCAGAGCAGCAGCCCGCCCAGCTTCTTCTCCGCATCGAGCGCGAAATCTTCCTGCAGGACCGCGGTGCCGCCGGCGATCGCCTGGAGCTCGCCGAACACGCTGATGATGTCGCGCATCCCGTCGCGCTTGGCGAAGTCGCGCGCGAAGCCGCCGACCTCGCTCTTGTAGGCGGCATCGCCGCGCCATTCGAAGCGGTTGACGAAGGGCGCGTTCGGCGATCCCCACAAGGGCAGGAAATTGTAGCTGGAGTGGGTGTGGAGGTTGATCAGGCCGGGAAAGATCCAGTCGCCCCGCTTCGTCTCCAGGAAAGGCAGGCCCTCGGTCCGCGGCGGGCGCCGCCGGCTGATCTCGGTGATGACGCCGTTGCGGGCCAGCACGTAGCGGTCGCGGGCGAACCCGTCCGGGGTGACGATGTCCCCGCGCAGCAGCAGCGCGGTCTCCTGGCCTGCCAGCATCTCAGCCTCCCTTCGCCCCGCCTAGCGGGCAATGCGCTTCCGCCGCAACGTCGCCGCGATCCGGCGCAGGGGCGCGGTGACGCGAAACGAGCGGCTGTCGAGCAAATTGCGAAGCTCCCGCTCCAGCAGGCGCAGCGTCGTCTCGGCCGGGGCCGGGCTCTCGCACTGCACCGAGGCGAGATAGCGAAGCAGGGCTTCGCGCGCCCGCTCGGCCTCGTCCGCATCGCTCGGCGGTGCCGGCGTGATCGTGCCTTGGCCGACCAGGTCGCGGACATCGAAAAAGACGAGCGGGTGCGCCTCGCAGGTGGTCACCAGCAGCCGGCCGTCGGGGGTCACGTCGATCCCCTTGGGCCCGCCCTCGTGAGCGGTGCGCCGGGACCGCCCGAAGCCTTCGTCGCTGGCGGTGCGGATGGACGAGCTTGGCTGGCGCTCCCCGCCCCAGTCCCCGTCGTCGCTGCTGAACAGGCGGACGAAGGGCATGCCCGACTCCGCCACGATCAGGTGCCGTTCGTCCGACGTGAAACGCAGCCCGTGCGGATAGCGGACGCCCTGCAGCACGCCCTGCGGCTTGCTGGCGCGGTCCAGGCGGCCCGCGTTGCGGAAGATGAAGACGCAATGGCGGTCGTGATTGCTGATCGCGATCCAGCGGCCCGAGCGGCTTTGGGCGACGCCGTCGGGCAATACCAGCCCGTCCTCGACCAGCACTTCGCTCGCCACCGGCGCATAGAGGTCGCGCTGATCCAGCAAATGGCGCGTCACGTTGTGGCGAAGGTTGTTGCACACGATCAGTTCCAGCAGCCCCAGCCCTGCCGGCGAAACCGAGACCGAGCCCGGCGTCGTCACCAGATCCGCCTGGTCGGCGCCGATGCGGCGCACCGGCTTGAGGGTCGCGCGCGTCGCTCCCGGGCCGCCCGCGGGCAGCTCGAAGATCGCGACCTCCCCCTCGCGATTGGCGACGATGAGGACGCGCTCGTCCACCCAGGACAGGCCGTGCGGCGACTTGAGCGCGGCCGATCTCACCTCGAGACAGCCGGTCAGCATCACCCGTGGGGAGGCTTCGTCCAGCTCCGTCGTCAGCTCGAGGACGAGAAGCCGGTTCCTGCCAAATCCGGCCAGGGCGAGGCGACCGCCATCGGGCGAGAATTGCGCGTCTTCGGTCCGGCCGATCCCGGCGATCGCGGCCCGCACCTCCTCGTCCGCGACAAACGAAACCTCCATGTCCGATCCTGCCCTCCGCAAACCTCAGCTCCCCATCCTGCACGGAGCGAGCGCTCAAAGTCCAGTTTCGGTCTGGCCGGGGGTGCAAGGCGGTCGGTGCGGATGACCTCATTTCTCAGCCTGGCCGACGCGATCGTCCGGCGCTCGGGGGGCGCAACAAGGTCAGCAAATGCGAGACGACGAAGGGCCTCGCCTCTTGCTGAAAATCCAGCTCCGGATAGCGTTCGCGAACCAGCCCCTCGAAGGTTGCAAGCGCCCAGATGGCTGCGGCGAAGCTCGGGGAGCTGCGTATGCGGTGCCTGTGCTGCAGGTCGAACAGCTCCAGCGCGAACGAGGCCACGAGAAACTCGCCGACCGGCTTTCCGGCCCAGCGGCGGAGCAGCCGGTCAGCATCCGCCGCCAAGGCATTCCGGTCGAGCGCATGCGGCGCCAGAAAGGCGCTTCTCAGGATCTCGTGCACCAGCCGCACCGGGTCCCGGTTTACGATTGCGGCAAACAGCCCCGCGAGAATGCTGCGATCGCGGTCGCTCAGCTCCGTGACCAGGCCGTAATCATAGAGGATGACGACGCCATCCCGGTCGATGGCGACGTTTCCGGGATGGAGGTCGCAGTGCACGAAGCCGTGCACGAAGATCATCCGGTAGAGGGCGTGCAGGAGCGTGCGACATCCCGCCTCGTAGAGCTGCTGCGGCACCTGCGGATCGTTCAGCCGGTACAGGCCCGGCCGCAGCTCCATGGCCAATGCGCCCCTGCGGATCAGCTCGGCTCGAAGCGCGGGCATCGTCACCTCGGCGAGCGAGGGGAGGAGGCGGGGGTGCGCCTTTGCCTCCTCGAACATGTCGCTCTGGCGCGCAATGAGCGGGGCGAGGTGCGAGAAGGCGAGGGTGAGCGGCACCGCGCGGAAACGGGGGCGCCGCTCGAGCCGGCGCAGCAGCCAGGACAGGCAGATCAGGTCCGCCTCGACCTGCCGCTTCACCCCGGCGCGGACCAGCTTGATCGCCAGCCCCGTGCCGTCGGGCAAACGCGCCTCGAGCACGACGGCGATGCTTCCCGAGGCGATCGGCCGCCAGGAGACGAGCGCGAACGGCCAGGCGGTCGGTCGGCCATAAGCCCGGACCAGCGCCCGCCGCACCGCCCGCCGCGACGGCGGCCGCACCCGGTCCTGGACCCGCGCCAGCGGCTCGATCAGCGCGCGCGGCAGGAGGTCGCCGCGCGACGCGGCGAGCTGCGCCAGCTTGGTTGCCGCCGGGCCGCATCGTTCGCAGAACAGTGCGAGGCGCCGGCCGAGCGCCTCATTCCAGCGATCGCGGTCCCGCCGCCGGAAACGCACGAACGCCGGCGCCAGCAGCAGCGCGCTCCAGGCTGCCAGGAGAAGAACCCGCGAGAGCCGGAGCGCGGCGTAGCCGTTCAATATTCTCTCGACGGATCGAAATCCTCGAACCCCTGCCAGGCCGCGGGGTCCGGATCGAGCGGCACCGTGCGCCAGTAGCGGCAGAAATTGACCCCGTGATCATATTCAGCCTGGGTGATCTCGTGCATGCCCGTGCAATGGCCGGCGCCGAATTCGAGATACTTGTCGAAGACATGGCCGATATGCGGCTTGTCGAACGCGACGGTGACGTCGCGGGGCGGTACGTCGTCCACGCCGACTGCGATCGCGATCCCCGCCTGATCCTCGACGAACTGCTCGCGATTGACCGCGATGGCGTAGTTGATCGCGTAGGTGATCCGCGCGGGGAAGTCGCAGGAATTGATCGGCTCGCCGGGCAGCGGGCCCTGGTCCGCGGTGCCGAGGCTGCGTGACGGGCTGACGATCTTGATCGAGCCGGAGAGCCGGCGCTTCTGCTTCAGCTGGCTCATCACCCCCTCGCGGCCGGCGCCGCTGGCGAGGCCCCAGCGGATTTCGAGATCGCGCCGGGGGCGGTAGAGCGGCGACAAGGTCACATTGCCGGTTTGCTGCACCTTGAGCGCCTCGAGCAGATGGCCGCCGCGCCCGTAGGGGGCGCGGGCGACGAAGCCGTTGTCGTCGCTCAGGCCTGCGCCGCGGGCGCCGCCACCGCCGAGCCTGCCCACCGCGAGCAGGTGCGAGACCGGATCGTAGCCGTCATCCTCCAGCATGAACTCCCCGGCCGACGGCGGCTTGTTGTGGAACAGAATGACCGGCTCGTCCGACTCTTCGAGCATTTCCCTGGCTCGTCCCTTCCGGACCGCCGCGGCGGGCAGGATTTCCCAGTAGATCCGCTCGGCTGGCAGCGAATAGGCGCTTTGCCCGCCCTCGACCACTTGCTCGCCGCGTTCGCTGACCGGGGCCCAGGTGCGCAGATCGTGGCTGGTGAGGTTGCGGATCTCCAGCTCCCGCGAGGGCGCGAACACGTCGCAGGGATTGACGCCTTCCTGGTCGACGTCGACGTCGTAGTGATTCGCCACGCGGAAGGTGACGGTCGCGGGCACATAGTCCCGATAGGGCAGCCCCTTGGTGTTGCCGAGCCAATAGCCGCGCGGGTCGTCGAAGAAGAGCTCGCTCAGCATTTCGCTCTTGCCGTTCAGCCACCAGTCGCGGATGATGAACTGGAATTCGCGCGTGCCCAGGTTGTTGATGTAGGGCGGGAAAATCTCCAGCCGCATGAAGGCGCGCAGCTTCAGCTCCTCGTACATCCAGGGGCCGCCGGGCTTGCGGGCCTTGAGGCTGACGGTGATCGTGGAGCCCTCGAACTCGAGAAACGATTCGTTCTGGGTGAGGCGACGAAAGGTCCGGTACGGGCCCTGGATGATCGGTCTCGGCATGGCGCTCCCTCGCGTGCTGTTTGCGATCGAGAGGCTATCCGCGATGGAATGGGCGCGCTTCTCCCGGATTGCAGATTTCGATGGATGCCATGGCGCGCTAGGGCCGGCGCCGGGCCTGCAGGAGCATCAGCAAAGGCACCGGGGTCAGGAAAGGCGGGTCCGTCTCCTTCAGCGGTCGGAGGCGAAGGCGGAGCGGGGCGGCGCTCGGCGGACAGGGCAGCGCGGTGAGCCTGAGGCTGCAGACTCGAACGCCTTCGAGCCGCCCGGCCCACGCGTGCCTTATCGAGAATGCGCCGATCGCCGCGACCAGCAGGCTCGCGCGCCGCCGGCCGGGCGGCCAGGCGAGGCGGAAGACGGGATCGGCCGGATCGACGAAGCAGCCGTCGAACGGCAGGCCGGCGGGCAGGCCTTGCGGAAACAGGCCCGCGGCCAGGATCGACGCGCCGGGCACGGGAGCGTCGATGGTCGCGCGGATGCCGGCCGCCTCGCGCGACGGCGGCTCGGCAGGCAGCCCGGCGGCAAGCTCGTCGATCACTGCCGTGTCGCCGCGCGCAAGCCGGCGCAATTGCCCCGGCGAGACACCGACCAGGGCGGTGAAGGTGCGCACGAAGGTGCCGAGCGAATTGTAGCCCGCGTCGAAGCTGATTTCGGTCACCGATCGGTCGGTCTCGACCGCCAGCCGCTTGGCGAGCTCGATGCGCAATGCGGCGTGGAAGCGTTGCGGCGAGAGGCCGGTCAGCTGCTTGAACGCGCGAATGAAGGCGAAGGAGGGGAGGTCGAGGCGCGCGGCGGCGGTCGCGGTGTGGAACTCGACCGCCGGATCGCGCCGCATCAGGGCGACGACGTCTTGCAGCGCCGTTGCCAGGAGCGGCGAGCGAGGATGCTGCGCGGGCCGATCGTCGCCGCGACCGATCGTGTCGATGGCGGGGCGAGGGATCGACAGGGCAGGCGGCACGATCAGGCCCCGCCGCCGGCATAGGCCTGGAGCGCGCCGGCGAGGCTTTCGGGCAGCTCCGCCGCGACCAGCCGTCCTTCGCCGCTGACGCGCATGCACGCCACTTCCTGCGCGCCACGGGCGGCGAGGCGCGACGTCCCGTCGCGGTGCAGCCGATAGTCGAAGGCGAGCCCCAGCCGGTGCCCCTGGCGGCTCGCCAGGCGCATTTCCAGCGCGACCTCGTCGAACGCGCGCAGCTCCTCGTAGAAATCGCACGACACGCTCAGCGTCACCAGGCGAAGGTCGCCGGCCAGCGCCGCCAGCACGTCGGGCGCGTGCTCGGCGAGGAATGCCTCGCGGCATCGCCCCTGCCACGAGACGAAATGGGAGAAATAGACGTTGCCGACGAGGTTGGTGTCTTCGAAACCGATAAAGGGGCACCAGCAATAGCTGCGGCCCGGCGGCCCGTCATGCTCGTGGCCCTGCGGCTTCATGGCGCGGCCGTTCCGACCGCCACCGCGACCGGGCCGGCGCCTTCCGTCGGCAGCGGGCCGAAGGCGGCGATCCGCTCGTTGGCGTCGCCGGTGTAGAGACGGTCGCCGCCGCCGTTGAGCGCGGCGCGGCTGCCGATCTTGCGCAGCGTCTCCTCCGCGGTCCAGGCCAGAGCGAGCTCCTCGGCAGCGAAGGCGGCGACCTGCTCGATGTCGCAGCCGACCCGGCGGGCCGCGCAGACCGCGATCGTTACCCCCTCCGCATGCGCGAACGAGATGTCCCGCCCGCAATCGACGGCAACCGGCTTGCCGTCGCCGCGGCGGGCGGGCGGCGTTTCGAAACCGAGCGCGGCGGCGGCGCGGGCGCGCCGCCCGGCGCGGCTCGCGGACGGGTCGTCGACGATCGCCAAGGCGAGGCTGTCGTCGCCGATCATCTCGCGCGCGCGGCGCTCGAGCCAGGCGCGCGCCAGGCCGGGCGCGGCGGCGAGCACCGGGGCGATGTCGATCGTGCCGACGGCGCGGAACACCGCTTCGCGCCAATGCTCGACGATCGTCCCGGCGGCGTCCGAGACGAGGATGTCGAAGCCGTAGTCGTCACCCCGCGACCAGCGCTCGGCGGCGTCGAGCCGGGCCGGCGCGCCGCCGGCGAACAGGTCGATCGCGGCCGCGGAGATCGGGATCAGCCGGCGATGGGGCACGCAGCATTGCAGCGCGTGAAGCGCGGCGTCGCGAAGGCCGGGGTCGCCGAGCAGCAGCGCCTGCGGCTCGAAGGCGCCGAACCAGGGCCGATCCGGCGCGTCGCTGAAAACCGCGCCGACCGATCGGGAGGAGAGGCCGCCGAGGCCGGCAAGGCGGCGGAACCGCGAGCCCTGGAAGAAGAGCGGCCCGTAGAGCGGCGCCGCGTCGATCCCGGCGCCGTCGTTCGCCCCGGCCGCGGCGCCGGCGGGACGCGCGCCCGCGATGAAACGGGCGCCGAGACAGGGCGAGAGGAAGCCGTCCTGCGCCGTGCGGACCTCCGCTCTGATCGCTCCGCCCGGCTCGCGCAGGACGCCGATCCGGATCGGCAGGTCGTCCGGGCCGACATGGACCGCCTGGTCGAACCGCAGGTCTTCGAGCCCGGAAATCGGGCCCGGCTGCAGCGCCTGGCAGGCCTGGGCCATCGCCTCGATCTGCATCACCGCGGGCATCAGCGCCCCGCCCGCCAGCTTGTGGTCCTCGAGATAGGGGTCGCGGCCGAGGCCGACGCGAGTCTCGACCACCAGTTCCACCTGCGGGGTGTGCACGAGCGGCCGGTCGAGGAAGCGAAGCGCTGTGCCGGTCTCGACCGGCGCCTGCCGGCCGAAGCGGCTGGTCACGACCACCGCGCCTTCGATCCCGCCCAGGGCCAGCGCCTCGAACGCATCGAGCGCGTCGTCCAGCGAGATCGCATCCACGCCCTCCGAGGAGAGCCGCTCGATGACGCCGAGCCGCTCGGCCATGCCGGCGCTGCTCCAGACCGACCATTCGAGGGCAAGCGCGCTCAGCCCCGGCGTGGACGCGGCGATCTCGCCCAGCAGGCGCGTCTGCTCGGCATTGGCGAGCGCGTAATGCGCCTCGCCGGCGAGCCCGATGCGGCCGATGATCGAGCCGAAGGCGACGGCGCGGGCCAGCGACGGGCCGCAGGCGTCGATCGAGGCGACGAGGCCGGCGGTCTTGGCGGCCAGCGTGCGCTCGAGCAGATCCGCGTCGATCTCGCCGAAGGGCGCGGGCTCGTTGGCGCCGGCGGCGTGGATGAGGAACGTGACCGGGCCCAGGTCCGCCGCGGCCGCCGCCACCGCGGCCGCGAGGCCTTCCGCGTCGGCGACGTCGCAGCAGATATAATGGGCGCCGATGCCGAGATCGGCGAGGCGGGCGAGCGTGGCCGCGACGTCCCTGTCCGACGCGGCCGCCCGCCCGACGAGGATCAGCGGGCGCCGGCAGCGCGTCCCCATCCGGACCGCGCATTCGGCGCCGATGCCGCGGGCGCCGCCGGTGACGAGGATGGTGCCGGCGGGCGGCTCGCCCGGCTCCGGCGCATCGGCGCGCAGCGCGAGGGCAGGGGATGCGAGCCGGCCGTCCGCGTCGCGCACGACCTCCTCGAAGCCGAAGATCCGGCGGGACAGCAAGGCGGGATCGGCGCCGCCCGCGATCAGCCTCACGCTTTCGAACAGATTCTCTTCGGCCAGCGAGCGCGCATAGCCGCCGAGCGGCGCGCCGTCATGGCGGATCGCGAGATGCGCGTAATCGGCGACCGCGCGCTGGCAAAGGGCGAGCAGGGGAGGCGCGTCGCGCGCGCAATCCCATGGCCGATCGAGATCGATCAGCAAGCCGTCCGCGGGCTCGAGCTCCGGCGCCGAGAGCGCGGTCCTGTGCCATGCGACCGGGCCGACAGGGCGATCCGGCAGCGGCTCCAGCACCGGCGCGAAGCAGCGCACCCAGGGGGCGACGCCCTGAACGCGCTCCGCCGCGGCCGGGGCGCCGAGCGCCGCGCCGTCCTCGAACGCTTCCGCGACCTCGCGGAGGCGGGCATTGGCGAAGGCGGTCTGGACTGCGGACGGCCGCCGGCTCAGCGTCGCGCCGGCCCGGGCGACGAGCCTGCTCACCGCAAGCGAATTGAGGTGAAGGTCGTCCAGGAAACGGTCGTCGGGCGAGATCGCGGCCGGATCGAGGCCGGTCTCCTCGGCCACCAGCCCGACCAGCAGGGCCAGCGGGTCGCCGCCGTCGCGCCCGGGCGGAGCCGCGGCGGGCCGCTCAGGCTCGGGCACGGCCGCGGCGAGCGGGGCGGGGGCGCTGCCCGCGACGCCGCACGGGCTGCTCAGCAGCAGCGGCGGCTCGGGCGCCAGCGGCCGGATGCCGGGGCCCTCGAACAAAGCCCCCGGGTCGACGTCGGCGCCGAGGGCGAAGAGGGTCGCGACCGCGTCCAGCGCCGCGCCCATATGCTCGGCGAAGACATCGAGGCTGAGCGCCCGATGCCCGGCTGCGGCGAGCAGCCGGGTGAGGCCCGCACCCGGCCCCACCTCGATCATCAGCTCGACCTTGCCCGACAAAGCGGCGACCGCGCCGGCGAACAGGACCGGGCTGGTGAGCTGTCCGATCAGCATCGCGCGAAGGTCGGCGTCGGCCCCGACCCAGGCGCCGGTGACGGTCGACGCGACCGGCCGTCGCGGCGGCCCGAGCCCGATCCGGTCGAGCGCGTCCGCCAGGGGGCCGGCCGCCGGGGCCATCATCGGCGAATGGAAGGCGTGCGAGACGGCGAGCCGGACGTGCCCGATCCCCGCCTCCGCGGCGCGCCGCTCGAGCGCCTCGATCGCCGCAAACGCGCCCGAGACGATGATCTCCGCGGGCGCGTTCAGGCAGGCGAGGGCGACGTCCAGCCCGCGCGCCAGTGCCTCCGCCCGATCGCGCTCGCAGGCAAGCTGAACCATCGCTCCGGGCGGCAGCGCGCCCATCGCGCGCCCGCGCGCCGCGGCCAGGGGGACGAGATCGTCGCGCGCGATCGCCTCGGCCCAGGCAAGGGCGGCGAGCTCGCCGAGGCTGTGCCCGAGCGCCGCGTCGGCCCGGATGCCGAGCCGGTCGAGCAGGTCGAGCCCAGCGAGGCAGGCGCGGGCGATCGCCGGCTGTGCCGCCGCGGTGTGGGTGGGATCGCCGGCGATCTCGACGGGCGCGTAGCGGCCCGGGAAGCGCCGCGCCCAGGCGCCGCCGCCGGGCCGCACGGGCGCGGCCTGGCCCGGAAAGACGAAGCCGATGCGAGGGCGCTTTTCGCTCCGGCCGAAGCGGATGTCGGGGTGGCTGGCGCCGTCGATCACGCCCGCCGCGGCCGCCAGGCGCGCGACGAGCTGATCCGGGCTCGACGCCTGGAAGGCGAGGCTCACCGGTCCCGGCCGCGCCTGCGCCGCGACCGCGGCGGCGGCGTCGCCGAGCTCCGCGAAAGAGAAAGTGGGCGCGCGGGCCGCGAGCGCCGACAGAGCCTCCCTGAGGCTCGCCGCATCGGGCGCCCGAAACAGGAAAAGCTCGGCGCCGCGCAGCGGCGGCGCGGCGGGAAGCGGGCGACGGGGCGGGCTCTCCGGGCCGGTCAGGACGACATGCGCGTTGACGCCGCCGAAGCCGAACGAGGATACCCCGGCGACCCGCCTCCGACCCGAACGCCATGGCTCGGGCTCGGTCGTGGCCCGTACCCGGTGGCCGGTCTCGGCGAAGGCGGGATGGGGCTGCTCGCAGCCGCTGTGCGGCGGCACGATCCCCTCGCCGATCGCGACCGCGGTGCGGATCAGCCCGGCCAGGCCGGCCGCGGCCTTGGCGTGCCCGATATTGCCCTTGATCGAAGCGATCGGCAGCGCTGGCCCGGAAGCCCCGCCGAGCAGCGCCGCGAGCGAGGCGATTTCGGTGGGGTCGCCGATCGGCGTGCCGGTGCCGTGCGCCTCGACATAGCCGAGCTCGGCCGGCTCGATGCCGGCCCGGGCATAGGCCCGTTCCAGCGCGCGGTGCTGGCCGTCCGCGTCGGGGCGGGTGAGGCCGCCGCTCCCATCTGTCGCGACCCCCCAGCCGGCAAGGGTCAGCCCCGGGGCGAGCCCAATGCGCCGCGCGGCCTCTTCCGCGACCAGGACGAGCGCGCCCGCGCCTTCGCCCGGCCAGAAGCCTTCCGCGCGGGCGTCGAACACCCGCATCCGCCGCGGCGCCAGCGCCCCGTTGCGGGAAAAGCCGACCAGCTCGAACGGATCGAGGCTGAGGTCGACCGCGACGACGACGACCATGTCCGCGCGGCCCGAGGCGAGGAGGTCGCCGGCGCTCGCCACCGCCACCAGCGAGGAGGCGCAGGCGGCGTCCACCGACCAGGCTCCGCCGTGAAGATCGAACTGGTTGGCGATCCGCCCGGCGATGGTGTTGGCGAGCCCGCCGGCAAGGCTCTCCTCGTCGGGCGCGCGGAAGGCCGCGCGCATGCGGTCGCGGAAGCCGGCGCGCGCGGCCGCGGCCTCCTCCGCGCCGAGCCCGGCCGCGGCGAGCGCTTCGCCGAGCTCGCGGTCCAGCCACGGCCAGCGCAGCCGCAGCAGGGCCGCGCGGCTGAACTCGCCGGTGAGCGTGTTGGCGGCGATCACCGCCGTCCGCTCGCGGTCGAGGACAGCGACGCCGCCCGCCGCCTCGATCGCATCGGCCGCCACGTCGAGCGCCAGCCAGTGCGCGAGGTCGGTGGCCTGGAAGGCCGCGCGCGGGATGCGGAAGCGGGCCGGATCGAAGCGCCAGCCGGTCAGCAGGCCGGCGGGGACGCGGGTGATCGCAATCCGCCTCCCCGACCAAGGCGGCGGCATAATCATCGAGCGCCAGCCGCTCCGGCGGAATCGGGCGAAAGGAGAGCCGGCCCTCCAGCGTGTTGCGAAACAGGGCGGCGGGATCGTCCGCGTCCGGATAGCGGCAGGCCATTCCGGCAATCGCGATGCGGGCGCCCTCAGCGGGCATGGCTCGGCTCGGCGCTCGGCTCGAGCGGCCACGGCTGCCGCTGCCGCTGCCGCTGCCGGGCCTTCAGCACGAGGAACGCACCGCGCAAGGTGCTCACCAGCGCCAGCGCGAAGAACAGCCCGAAGACGATGTGGAGCTCCATCAGCAGCCCGTAGGCGATGCCGACCGAGGCGCCGAAGCCGACCTGCTCCCGCCGGGCCTCCGGGGTCGTTGCCGGATCGGTGATCATGTAGAAGGTGAAGAGGATGAAGGCGAAGCCGGTCATCGGTGCGAGCCCCGCCAGGACCGGGCTGCCATGAACGAGGGCGCGGGCGACGGCCTGGAGCGCGAAGGCCGTGAGCCAGGCGCCGATCAGCGGCAGCCGAAGGGTGAACTTGCGGTTGATCAGCGTGCCGGTGGTGATCACCACCAGCGGGATCAGCCAGTCGATCGCTCCCGAGATGTTCTCGGCGAACTGGTAGGGCGGGGCGATCCCGACGAGCGGGAACAGGATCAGGGTGAGGGCGATGCCGAAATTGGACGGGTTGTAGAAATGGCGGGTCGCGCCGCCCGGCCCGAGCGGCGCCCTCAGGATATATTTGGAGGCAACCGCGGCGCTCGCCGCGAAGGCGATCACCCAGAGCTGCTCGGCCGCGTAGAGCAGCATTCCGACCGCGAGCCCGGTGATGTGCGCGGACAGGAGGAACTTCGCGAACGCGCGCGCCGAGCCGGCGAAGCGGGGACGGCGCCCGGCCGCGCGGGCGCTGCTCCACTCGCCGGCCAGCTCGGTGGCGTAGCTGGCCGCGAGCGCGACGAACGGCGTCGCCCAGCTCGGCTCGAAACCGAGCCAGAGATGGCCGAGGATGTTCAGGATCGTGATCGCGATGGCGAAGCGGAGCAGCCCGCCCTCGCGCCGCTGCTCCGGGGTCAGCCCGGCGGGCGCCCGCATTTCGGCCGGCGCCGGCGCCGTCCCGGCGGGCCGGACCTTCGCCGATACGTTCATGCCGGGGCTCTCCCGAGCAAGAGGCGATGGTGGCCGGGGCGCAGGCTCAGCCGCGCACGATGCCGGCCGCGCGCGTCGCGCCACTCGATCGAGACGCTGACCGGGCCGGTCCTTTCACCGAGGCCGAAATGGACGAGCGGGGCGCGTTTGCCGCTGTGGCCGTTGCCGCCGTCGACGAAGCCGATGAGCGGGGCCGCGCCCGGCCGCTCGACCCGCGCGACCGAGCCGATTGCCGGGCGGCTCGTGCCATTGGCATTGGGCAGCCTGAGATCGAGCGACAGGAAGGTCCCGGCCGCGCTGCGGTTGAGCAGCAGCAGCGAGCGGCTCCACTGCCGCGCCACCGCGGCGTCGAGGCGCCCGTCGAAATCGACGTCCGCGACAGCTATGCCGCGCGAAACCCCGCGCCTGCCGAGGCCCGACGCGATGCTGACGTCGCGGTAGACGTCGCGATCGTCCAGCGCATAGAGCCGGTCGTGGTCGTGGCCCGACAGATCCGCGCTGCCGGCAAAGGCGGCCCAGAAGGCCGGGCTGTCGATCAGGTCGTCATTGGCAGTGGCCAGCTCCTGCAGCTCGGGCCACCGATTGACGGTACCGGCAAGGAAGCCCAGCGCCTGGAAGAGCTCGGGGCGGCTGTCATTGTCGAAGTCGGCGGCCTTGATGTCCCAGGCCCAGCCGTTGCGGGCGGTCCCGCGCGGCCCGCTTTCGTCGCGAAAGGCGGCGATGCCCGCCCTCAGCAAATCGGGGCGCCCGCCGTTGATGAACAGGTAGTGGCTCTCGAGCAGGGCATAGTCCTGGGCGATGTTGCTGACCGCAAGGTCGAGCATGCCGTCGCCGTTCACGTCGGCGAAGTCCGCGCCCATGCCCTTGAAGGAATCGCGCCCGAGCGTGCGCGAGCGCGGCGTGAAGAACCCCCGCTCGCCGACCGCGAGGCGGAAACGCGGCGCGCCCGCGCCGGAGAGGTTCACCAGCAGGCGGTCGGGCCCGAAATCGTTGGCGACGTAGAGCTCGGGCAGGAGATCGCCGTCGAGGTCGGCGGCGGCCAGCGCCAGCGTCCATCCGTTCGCCATTTCATGGCTGAGCGCGGCGCTGTGGTCGGTAAAGCCCGATGCGGCGGTGGATGCCGGGTCGCGCAGGAAGAGGCGGTCGCGGCCGCCGTTGAACCCCCGCGACATTGAGCGCTGCATGACGCCGCCGTCGGCCGCGGCGGCATCGAGCACCCGCGCGTCCTCCGGGAAATAATTGCCGAACAGGAGGTCGGCACGACCGTCGCCGTCGACGTCGGCCTGGAGCGCCGCATTGGTGAACCAGGCTTCATGGGCGGCAACGAGCGGCGTCGGGCGGTAGCCGGCGGCGGACGGCTCGCCGATCGCGTGATAGATGAGCGGCGGCCGCCCCCAATAATAGACCAGCAGGTCGGTCCTGCCGTCCTCGTCATAGTCGCCGGGCAGGCAGCCCATCGCCGCCACCGTCGCCGGATCGTAGCCGTCGGCCGGCAGCGGCAGGGCGAAGGCGGGGTAGCGGGCGCCGGTCCGCGGCGCGGGAAGGACGGTCACGCTGTCGTCGCGCGTGTCGACGAGGCAAAGGTCGTTCGGCCGGCGGTCGCCATCGATGTCGGCGATCGCCACCGCCGCGCCGACCGCGGAGATCCAGCCGCGAATGGGCTCGTAGCGCGGGTTGACCGGGCGCACCCGGCGGTCGCCGGCTCGTTCGGGCGCTCCCAACGCGACCGTTTCGAAGCGCAGGCCCGCATCGGCGGGCTCGGGCTGGCCGCTGGTCGCGCGCGCGACCAGGAACAACGAAAGCGCGATCGCGCCGACGGTGATGCGGGCGGCCTGCCCCCGCATGAGCCGGCCGACGCTCACCCCGGCACCCTGCGGTCGAGCGCGTCGGCGACGCGGCGGCGCCAGCCCTGGTAGCGCGCCGGCTGGGGCGCGTCGCTGCCCCGCGCGGCCAGAAAGGCATCGTCGACGAGGCGGACCAGCGGCTCGGGCGCGAGGCCGCAAATCCGCTTGGCGGCCGTAGCGGCCTCGGCGGGCACGACGCCCGCCCGGGCATGCGCGCCGACCGCGAAGGCCGCGCCCTGGCGCAGCCAGCGCAGCGCGGGCCCCGCTTTCGCCATCAGCCGCTCGACCGCGGCTTGGTCGGCGCCGCCAGCATAGACGCAGGCGAGCCCGGCGCCCGCCCAGAGGTCGTCGCGGCGGCCGGCGTCGAGGCGCCCGACGGCCGCGGCGATCCGCTCCGGATCCGCGCCTCCCGAAAACCAGAGCGACCGCCCGACGCCCTGATCGTAGACCCGGCCGGGCTCGCCGCGGGGCCGGCGGCGGCCGCGCGCGATCGCGGCAGGATGGAAATAGCCGTCGTGAAAGCCGCGCCCGTCGATCGCGAGCGGCGCCAGCATCGGATCGAGCATCGGCGTCAGGATGCGCCGGGCGAACGGGATGCGCGCCATCGCCCAGCCCACGCCGACATGCGCCAGATGCACGTAACGCTCGGTCAGCGCGCCCAGCATCGGCGCGAGCGAATTGCGCCAAGGGAGGCACATCGTCCGCACCGCCGCGCCCATGGCGGCGCCTTCGGCGAAGAAACCGCGCTCGGCCGCGGGCAGGCCCGACAGCGCCGCAAACAATGCCCGCGGCGCGCGTCCGACTAAAGCTTCATTATAGCCTGCGATGAAAGCGGCGCCGGCGCTTTCCAGCCGCGCGCGTGCGGGGGTCGGAGGAAATCCCCGCCGCTCGAAATCTGCCTCCGACGGCGCGATCGCGAGCAGCCGGCAAAGAAGGCGGTCGATAGCGGACGCTGGAAGCTCTGCGCTCAAGCAACGGCCAAGGACAGCCTCTCCACGCGCCACTTCGGCAGACCTCCCCCCAGGCTTCAATTCTGGACGTTGTTGTCGATTAGAGTCTCAAAAGCGTCCGATATCTGACTCCGATATAAACAAGCGACCGCTTGAAAAGGCGGGCGATTTGCTTCGCGATAGTACAGCAGGACCGCTGATTGAGACAGTTCTTTCGGCGCGGCGGAAACGAGCCCCGCGCGCGGCCCGCAATAGGCGACGTCGAATGCTATTGTTGCGCCGAATTCAACGCCGCTTCGGCCACGCCCGCATAACCGTTTTCGAAGAGATAGCGGCCGCGCTCCGCGTGAAGGTCGTCATCCCCTTCGATGCCGTGCCCGTGGACGAAGCGATTCATGAAATTGAACGTCGCGGCGATCAGGATCAGGTCGTGGAGCGCGCGCTCGGACCATCCGGCGCCGAACACCCGCTGGGCATCCTCCGCGGTGATCCGGTTGTGATCGAGCGTCAGCTTGCGGGCATAAGCGAGCAAGGGGCGCAGCTTGTCCGGCGCGGCGGCGAGCTTCTCGTCCCTGATCAGCGTCCGCACCAGCTCGCCCGACACGCCGAAGAGCTCGGCCGCGGCCAGGTGCGTGCCGTGACAAAAATGACAGTTGTTGAGCCCGGAAACATAGGCCGCGATCAGCTCGCGCTCGGCAACCGAAAGAGGCGAGGGGCCGCGCAGGATCTGCTGATGATATTCCGAAAGCAATTTCCCGGCGGCGGGATTGAGGCGGAGCGCGTGCCGGACGCTGGCGTCTTCGGGCAAGCTGGGGAAGATCATTGCCCTGCTCCTTCTGTACTTTGGCAGCCTAGCATCGAAGCGAGACATCGCCAAGCGGCCTGGCCCCCGGCTCCGCTGCCCGGCACGATGCGAGGAATGGCTGGCGCGCCACGCAGTCTGGCGCGAACCAGTCTCCGCATGAGATTCCCTGTTCTACAGGGAATTAACAGGGAAGTCGGCGAGTCCCGCGGGCTAAGGGGATCCGCGCCCCGCGGAAAAGCGCGGTTTTTTGGGTCATCGCAGCGCAAATTCCCTACGATCGGAACAGGGAAATAATTCGCCGGATCAGGAGAGGAATGGCGCCAGAACAGGACCCGCGCTAGAATGCGCTTGGGAGGTCTAAACCGCGTGCCGCGTCCCCGTCGCAACGATCCGCTTGGCGTGTCGGACAACCCGATCTGCGTCACTGATCCCGAGCGCGAGGCGGAGGTGCTCGAAGAATTCAACCGCCGCCTGAGCTACCTCGCGGCAAGCTATCGGTTCGGCAAGGACCACTTCCCAGATTACAAAAACTTCAACCGGTCGCTCGCCCGATTGAAGAAGGCCGTCGGACGACCGAAGATTCCTGGCCAATCGGAATCCCGGCTGGATCCCCGTCTCGAAATCCTCATTAATCACCGCGCTCGCAAGCTGGCCGGCGTGGCCGCCACCGAGATGCTCGGGCCGGACCATGATAAATTCGTGCAGCAAGCGGCCGCCGAGATTGCGGACAGCTTGCAGCCGATACGAGGCCGACCGGCGAGCCCTTGCCTGCGCCATCATGTCGAGGGGCTGATGGCTTTGATCCAGGAGACTTGTGGCAAGCCCGTACTTGGGCTCCGCGAAAAGAACAGCGTCTATGATCCGCAGCTGGCAGGGGGCGTCAGCCAGACGATTGAGCGTCTTTTTTTGGAAATTGACCCGGCCGTCACCAGAATCCAGCTCGTCAATATCGTCCGCGATGCCCGTCGCGCCTATGCCGGCAAGCCCATGCGATTTCGGGACTTCTTCCCCTTGTATGGGAGCACGATCGACGAACAGAGCATGGCCCCGATACCCGCGCCGGGCTACAGGCTGCAGCACTTCGAGCTGGCCGCACCGATTTATTGTCCTTAGCGCGGACGCCCGCGGGCGATAGCTGGATAGCTCCTTTCGACCGAGGAGCGTCCAATGGACCTACGAACCCACCCCCGTATGGAGATGGTGAAGCGCACGTCGCTGAGCCCGAATCCGAATAACGCTCGCAGACATTCTCCGTCGCAGATCGAGCACCTGGTCCGCTCGATCGATCGCTTCGGATTCATTGACCCGATCATCACCGACGATGAAGGGTTCATCGTCGCCGGCCACGGCCGCTGGATCGCAGCGGGCCTGAAGAAGCTCGACGAAGTTCCCGTGATCCGTATCCGCTTCATGTCCGAGGAAGATAAACGGGCCTTCGCGCTTGCGGCCAATCGCATCGCCGAGCTCTCCGAATGGGACGAGGAGCTGCTGGCGGCCGAGCTCGAATTCCTGTTCGAGCAGGACTACGATCTGACCGTCACCGGCTTCGAGGTCAGCGATCTCGATCTGGCAATCGTGGAAAGCGGCGAAGCCGGCGAGCCGCCGGTCGAGCTGCCCGGCGCCGAAGAGCCCGTGGTCAGCCGGCTGGGCGACCTCTGGCTGATCGGCCCGCACCGGCTCTACTGCGGCAACGCCTGCGACGCCATCAGCTACGAGGCGCTTCTTGCCGGCGAGCGTGCCGCGCTGGTCTTCGGCGATCCGCCGTACAACGTTCGGATCGCCCGCAACGTGTCGGGCCTGGGCCGGAAGACGCATCCGGAGTTCGTCGAAGCCTCAGGCGAAATGTCGTCCCCGGAATATATCGCCTTCCTGCGCGCCGTATTCCGAAACTGCGTCCGGTTCTCGACCGACGGCAGCATCCATTATCACTGCCAGGATTGGAGGCACATCCGCGAGATCCTCGACGCGGCAGACGGCGTCTACTCCGCCTTCAAGCAGCTGGCGGTCTGGACGAAGACCAATGCCGGAATGGGCGCATTCTATCGCTCGCAACACGAGCTGGTGTTCGTGTTCAAATCGGGGATTGGTCGCCATATCAACAATTTCGGGCTGGGGGAGAAGGGCCGGCACCGGACCAATGTCTGGGCTTATGCGGGCGCCAACACGTTCCGTAGAGGGCGCGACAAGGATCTGGAGGACCATCCGACCGTCAAGCCGCTGGCCATGGTCATGGACGCGCTTCTCGACTGCTCCAACCGCGGCGATCTAATCCTCGACCCGTTCAGTGGCTCGGGAACGACGTTGGTGGCAGCCCACCGTACGAAGCGCCGCGGGGCCGCGATCGAGCTCGATCCGCTTTATGTGGACACCAGCCTTCGCCGGCTTGCATCGGCGAGCGGCCTGACGCCGCGGCTCGCGGACGGCCGCGCCTGGGAGGACGTCGCCACGGCACGCGCCAAGGGGGAGGACTCCAATGGCTGATTCCGAAGAGCCGGTGGCCGAGGCCGGCGGCGACGAGGCTGTCGGTTACGGCAAGCCGCCGCGCAAGAACCAGTTCCGGCCCGGCCAGTCCGGCAACCCCAAAGGGCGGCCGAGGGGCGCCAAGGGCCTCAAGACCGAGTTGCGCGAAGAGCTGGACGAATGGGTCACCATCACGGTCGAAGGTGGCAAGACCAAGCGCATCCGCAAGCGCCGGCTGGTGATCAAGGCGCTCGCCGCCAAGGCTGCCAAGGGCAATGTCGCCGCGGCCGACCGGCTGCTGTCTCTGGTCATCCAGGCCGAAGGCTTTGAAGACCAGCGGCCCGCCCGTCGCCCGCTTTCCGACACCGATCAGATGATCCTCGACCAGTTTCTCGGTGACGGGACGGCGACCACTCCTGGGCCCGATGCCGAGGCGGACAGCCGCGAGACGTCGGAATGACAGGTCCGCTCGCTCGGCCGCCGATCAGCGACCCGCACGCCCTCGTGGACGAGCTGATCCGCAGAGACTTCGTCTCGTTCATGATGCGCGCCTTTCCGCATGTGCGCGGCGGCGCCAATCTTCTGCCCAACTGGCATCTTGAGGCCATTGCCTACCAGCTCGAGCGGGTGCGGCGGGGAGACTGCAGGCGTCTCCTGGTGACCTTGCCGCCCCGTAATCTGAAGTCGCTCATGATCTCGGTCGCGTGGGTGGCATGGTGCCTGGGACAGGATCCCTCCCTCAATTTCGTCTGCGTCAGCTATTCGAACGAACTGTCAGCCAAGCACGCCCGGGACTGCCGCGCCCTGATGCAGTCCTTGTGGTATCGGCAGCTCTTTCCGCGCACCGTCATCGCCGCGTCGCGCTCCGCCGCCTATGATTTCGAGACGACGATGGGGGGAGGGCGGCTGGCGACGTCGATCGGCGGCACCCTTACCGGCCGCGGGGGCGACATCATCATTATCGACGATCCGCTGAAGCCCGAAGAGGCTATGTCCGAGACGACCCGGAACGCCGTGAACGACTGGTTCCTCTCCACGCTCGCCTCCCGACTCAATGACAAGAAGCACGGCTCGATCCTCACCGTGATGCAGCGGCTGCATCAATTTGACCTTGCGGGAATGCTGCTCGAGAGCGGCGAATGGGACGAGCTGTCTATTTCGGCGATCGCGACCGACGATGCGGTGATTCCGCTAGCCCGCGGACGCACTTACCGCCGAACCGCTGGCGAGGCCCTGCACGCGGCGCGCGAGCCACTTGAAGATTTGCTGCGCATCAAGAAATCGATCGGGTCGGTGAATTTCGCCGCGCAGTATCAGCAGCAGCCCGTCCCCGCCGAAGGCAATATGATCCGGGCCGAATGGCTAAAGGCTTGCGACACGGCTTTGGCACGCGCGGAAGGCGGAGGCCGGATTGTTCAAAGCTGGGATACGGCCTCGAAGGAAGGGGTGCTCAACGACTGGTCGGTCTGTATAACGGCCTTCGTCCGCCGACAGGAGGTGTTCGTGCTGGACGTCTGGCGCCGGAAGGTCGCGTTTCCTGCCCTTCGCAAAGCGGCCATCGCAAACGCCAGGGAATATCGCGCCAATGCGATACTGATCGAGGACCAGGCGAGCGGGACTCAGTTGCTTCAAAGCCTCCGCAACGAGCAGCCGGTAGGCGTGCCTCTTCCGATCGCTCGCAAGCCGGAAGCTGACAAGCGCACGCGACTGGCTGGAGTGACCGCGATGATCGAAGCAGGCCGGTTGTTGCTGCCGCTCGACGCCCCTTGGCTAGGCGAGTTCAAGCATGAGCTCCTGGCCTTCCCATCCTCGCGTCACGACGATCAGGTGGACGCCTTGTCGCAAATGCTGATCTGGGTTGATCGCCAGCAGCGGTTTGAGCCTTGCGAAATTGCCGCGCCAATCCTCATCTCGATTGACGACCCTTACGACTATGGGTCGTTTGGCATCGATTATTCCTTTTATTGATAATCCCGGAAAGCGCCGTGCGCCCTGGAGGCGCCCGCGGAACGCTGTCCGCCATGTGTCTCGGGCGCCCCTGACCTGCCCACCCTGCCGCCTAGGTTGTGGATCAGTTTGTAAGCGAGACGGAGCAACCCTGGAACTCGTTACGGGTTTGCGTATTTTCCACCCTGGTGTTTCGCCGATTCGGGACCGGTCAGATGCCTTATTATCGACTCTATCACCTCGACCCACACACCGGACACATCAACAGCGCAGAAGAGGTTGCCGCCACGGATGACGTGGCCGCGATCCACGAAATTCAGCAGCGCCAATCCGGGCATCCGCTTGAGCTTTGGCAGGAAGGGCGGAAGGTTGTCCGTTTGGACGGGCTGCCGCAAAACGCCGTTTCGGTTCCCATCTAAATTGCGGCGCGGCTGCTGCCATCTGGAGCGTCTCAAAGATCGTTGACGCGGCGCTCGTGCTTCACGCCATCCGTTCCGGGCATGATTTCGGAGTGGCGAGACGCAGGATGAGATAGCCGACCAGGGCGGACAGCATCGATCCTGCGAGGATTCCGATTTTCGCCTGTTCGATCAATTCGGGCCGGCCGGGAAATGCGAGGGCGCCGATGAAAAGGCTCATGGTGAAGCCGATGCCGCAGAGCACGCAGACGGCATAGATCTGAAGCCAGGTCACTCCGGGCAACTTGGTCGCGATCCCGTATCGGACCGAGAGCCAGACCGCGCCGAAAATGCCGAGCTGCTTGCCTAGAAACAGGCCCGCGGCGATGCCGAGCGGCAGCGGAGCGAGAATCGACTGCAGCCCTAGCCCCTCCAGGGAGACGCCCGCGTTGGCGAAGCCGAACAGCGGGACGATCCCGAAGGCCACCCAGGGAGCAAGCGCGTGCTCGAGCCGGTGAAGCGGGGAATGGGCCGCATCGGGCGTGCCGGGCGTCTTCACGATGGGCACGGCCGCCGCGGCAAGGACGCCCGCGACCGTGGCGTGCACGCCGGAGAGCAGCACCATATACCAGAGAGCACCCGCGCCGATCAGATAGGCGCCCGGATGCTTCAATCCCATCCGGCCGAGCAGCCAGAGCCCGCCTATGATTGCAGCGCTGGCGCAAAGGGCGAATTTGTCGAGCTGCTCGGTATAGGCGATCGCGATGATCGCCACGGCGCCGAGATCGTCCACGATCGCCACCGTCGTGAGGAAAAGCTTCAACGAGGTCGGCGCCCGGCTTCCCAGCAGCGCGAGCACCCCGATCGCGAAAGCGATGTCCGTCGCGGCGGGGATCGCCCAGCCGCGCGCGAGCATGGGCTCGCCCCGCGCGATCGCCAGATAGATCAGGGCAGGCACCGTCATGCCGACCGCCGCCGCGATGACCGGGAGGCGACGGCGCTCCCAGCTGGAAAGCCGCCCGTCGACAAACTCGCGCTTGATCTCCAGCCCGACGAACAGGAAGAAGACCGCCATCAACCCATCGTTGATCCACATATGAGCGGTCATCGGGCCCAGCTTGGGAGTCAAAACAGGGCCGATTTCCCAATGCAGAAATTCCTCATAGGCGTGGCGCATCCCTCCGTTCGCCATGATCAGGGCAAGCGCCGCCGCAGCCATAAGGAGGATTCCCCCGGCAGCTTCGCTGCCGAGGAAATGCCTTAAGGCGGAGCGCGCGCGGCGCGTGGGAAGGATGGTCATCATATCAGGCATCGGGCCGCCCCTGCGGGTTGGCCGCAGGGCACAAGAGCGGCCTAGCCCGGCGGCGCGAATGCCGCAAATCCGCGCCGCCGGAAATTGCGCTCAAGCGCTCTCTCCCCGCTTGGCGCGCGCTAGTTGCAGCTCGATCCGCTTCAGCTCGCGCATCAGCCGGTCGGCATGGATGATCGGCCACATCGCCATCTTGATCATCGTCGCGAGGATCAGCAGCACCGCCGACGGGAGGCCCCAGCGCAACTGGGAAACAGGGTCCGCCGCCTCGAAGAACATCCAGGCCGCGTAGGCACCAGCGAAAAACGCCAACGCGTGCACGACCGTCATCAGGATGTGCACCCAGCCGAGCTTGCCGGAGAACAGCCCGAAGGCCATCCCGAAGAAGCCCGGCTCCTCGCCGATGCGGGCCAGTATCTCCCGTTCCTCCTGGTCGAGCGCTTCCTCGATCAGATCGTCCACGTCCCGCATCACTCGTCTCCTTCCAAAGCGTCGCGTAGCTTGCGCCGCGCATGCATCAGGCGGGTCTTCACCGTGCCCGCCGGCACGTCGAGAGCGACCGCCACCTCGGCGACGCTCATATCCTCGAGATAGAAGAGCGCGATCGCGGCCTGCTGCTCGGGAGGCAGCGTGCGGATCGCCCTCTGCAAGGGGGCCACCTCCAATGACGACAGGTCCTGGACGCTCTGGTCGCCCGGAGCCGCGGCCATGTCCTCGCCCAGCTGTCTCTCGCCGCGCATGCGCCCGATCTGCCGGGCGCAGCGCCGCGACACGATCCGATAGGCCCAGGCCGCAAAGGCCTCCTCGTCGCGCAGGCGCGAAAAGCCGCGCAGCATTTCGGCCCAGCCGTCCTGCACCGCATCCTTCGCGCCCTCCCGATCCCTCAGCAGCCGCCAGGCATGCGCGACCAGCTTGCCGTTCCAGCGACGGACGAGGGCGGCGAGGGCCTCCCGGTCGCCGAGCCGCGCCGACGCGACAAGATAGGCATCGAGGATGCGCTCCCTGTCCCTCGCCATCGCGGCCTCCCCGATCGAGCGTCTACGGAAGCTAGGTGCCCGGCAAGCTTAAACCGGTTCAAATCGTCGGCGATTTTTCGTGTGCCCTTGCGGCGACGGGCTGGCAGGATTCTTCAGCCGTACGACCAGGCGAGCATGCCGGATGCGCTGAGAACCGTCAGCAGCGCGAGCGGCGGCGGCGCAGCGCTTCCCTAGCTCCTGCGGTTCTTGAGCCAGATCGAGATCAGGATCAGCGAGAAGGCGGCCAGGCGGAGCAGGTAGAGCCAGCTGCGCTCCTCCACCGGAATGTCGGTGAAGGCGAGCAACGCCTGGCCGAGGCCGAGCAGCCAGAAGGCGACCGCGAAGGCGAGGAACAGCCCTTCCCCGGTCCGCCTCCAGAAACGCAGGAAGAACAGGCCGGCGATGGCGAAGCCCATGGTGACCGCGCCGGAGAGGAAGTCGAACAGCATCGCCTCAGTCCTCCCGGTCCCAGATGAATCCGAACAGCAGCACGCCGAGCGCCGCCAGCGAAAGCAAGTGCCGCCAGAGCCTGAAATCCATCTCAGGAAGCACCAGCAGGTCGACGATCACCATGAGATTGTTCGCCGCGAGGAAGAGGAAGCAGAGCGCGCTCCACAGCAGCAGCCGGGTGCCGGTGCGCCAATAGCTGCGCGCCAGCAACGCGGCGCAGGCGCTGCTGGTCAGGAAGCAAAGCGTGTAGACGGCCGTCGGGAAATAGTCCGCCACGGGCTCAATCCTTCCGCAACTTGAACGCGTCGGCAAACGCGGTGATGCCGGGATTGGCTGCGGCCACGATCATTCGCCGCACGGCATCCGGGCTTTTCGCGTAAAGCGCCGCCGCCTGCGCGGCCAAGGCATCAAGATCGCGAGAGGCGGGGCGAAAACGTGCGTCTCCCTTCGCGTCGACCACGATCAGGCCCGCGGCGGTCAGCGATTCGACGCCTTGGGTCACCACCAGGTCGCTGCCCCTAAGGCCCGCGACCATCTCGGCATGCGACAGGCTGCGCTCGCGATTTTGCCGCAGGAGGCAGAGTAGCTCCAGCGCCCACACCGACCGGAAGGTCGTGCCAATGAAATTTTCGACTTCCTGGCCGATAGCCATTCCGGCGGGATCGATCCTTCCCCGGCGCGTGCCGGGGTTTCCTAGAGCGTCCCCCCCCCACTTGGTCTTTAGTCGCCCACAATCACGATGCAACCGGAAGGCCGATTGCGCCAGCCATTGTCGGGCGCCATCGCGCGGGGTCGTCCCGGCCGCCAGGATCGGCTAGACGGGCCTATGGACGATCCTGTGATCGCCCGTTGTGCCGTCGAGCTGCGTCCAGGTTCGGAACTGGGGGCGACGCGATCGGGCGGCCTCAGCGGACGGCATCATTTCTCCTTCGCAGCCTATCAGCGGCCGGACCGGCTCGAATGGGGAGCGCTCCGGGCGGTGAATTTCTACCGGCTGGAGCCTCGGGCCAGCCGGCCGCCAAGCTTCCACGCGGGCTTCGAAATCCTCACCCTCGTCACCGGAGGATGCCTGCGCCGCACCGGCACCTTCGCGCCGATCCAGCCCCTGCGCGCCGGCGCGGCCGAGCTCGTGTCCGCCGGCACCGGCGCCGATCTCGGCCTCGATGCGCTCGGGCACGAGCCGGGGACCTATATCGAGATCTGGGTCCGGTCGAACGCTCCCATGCGGCGTTCGCGTCATCGATTTCTCCCCGCTTGCCCCACCGGGCTCGAGCGTCCGATCGCCTCTGGCCCGGCGTCCGCCCCCGGCGCGCTGGCGTGGCGCGCCGCGGCCCAGGTTCATCGCCTCGAGCTGGGCACGGGGGAGCAAGTCGACCGAAGCATTAACGAGGACGCCTGCCTCTACCTCGCCATCCTCAGCGGAGCGATCTCAGGGAACGACGTGCACGCCGGGCAAGACGACGGGCTCGCTGCCTCCGGCCCGGGCATATTGACGCTCCGGGCCACCCTTCCGAGCGACGTTCTCGTGATCCAGACGCCGAGCGACAGGTAGGCCGGCGGATACCGTCGATCGCGCGTCGCAAGTCCGCCTCTCTCGAAATGGGTATTATAGCCCGCAAAACTGAGCTAGTCAGCGACGCGCCATGAGAGTTTCATCCTTCATCCGCCTCCTCGAGGCGGTGCTCGACCTCGCCGAGCACCGGCTTCGGCGCGGTGGGGGCGCCACATCATCCGATCTGCTTCGGCTCAGCCGCCAGCGCCGCCGCCTCAACAAGCTCTATGTCCGCCTGGCCACCCGCAAGGAAGCGCGACGCTTCCGCCCGCAGGACGTCGCCTAACGGGCTTTTCGCCCTCTCATAGCCGCATAGAATGGGTAACATAGCCCGTGGACCTATTGTCCGCATCCCGCTGAGAAGCGGGCATGGACAAGGAGCGGATCAAGCGCCGGTTCGGCGCCCGTGTGCGCAAGCTCCGCAAGGCGCGAAAGCTCTCCCAAGAAGCGCTCGCCCTGATCTGCGACCTCGACCGCTCCTATGTCGGCGCCATCGAGCGCGGCGAAAGCAACCTCAGCCTGATCAACATTCACCGGCTTGCCGACGGGCTCAAAGTCAAGCCGGCCGAGCTGTTCGCGGATTGAAGCGGACGGACCTTCGAACCCAGGGACCGCATCCGTAATATTGCGGATAATGGCGGTGCGCCGCGGCTCGGATAACGAGGGCGATGATAGACCTCCCGCCCGTTACGCCGCATATCGAAATCGTCGTCGCCAGCGAGGGGATGTCGAAAGGGCTCGCCCAGACCGAAAGCGGGCAGGCGCTCGCCCGCATCGAGCTGGCGAGCGGCGGCCTCTATGCGGGCGGGCAGATCAAGAACATCACTTCCCCGTCGGCCGAGGCGGAATCCGCTTTGTTCGTCGGCTGGCGCGGCCGTGTCGACGGGTTCGACCTGAACGGCAGTGCCACCTACAAGAGATGGCTCTGGACGCACGGGCCGGGCGACGGGGAAGCGCTAGAGCTGAGCGTTGCGGCAAGCCGGACCCGGGGCCGCGTGACTCCCAGGATCGCTCTCACCTACAGCCCGGACGAGCTGGGAGCGACGGCTGAATCGCTCTACGCTGAAGGCGGGGCGTCGGTCCGGCTGACATCCTCGACATCGCTCAGCGCCTCGGTCGCCCGCCGGGAACGTGCCCTGCAGCTGGATTACACCGCTTTCAACGCCGGCGTCACCCATGCGTTCGGCGGGCATTTCTCCGCCGACCTGCGCATCCACGATACCGACCGGAGCGGCCTCAGCCGCGCCTACCGGCCGCGCGTGGTGCTCGTGCTGCGCGCCCGCTTCTGATTCGGTTCGGACGGACGCTCAGCCGCCCTCGACCACCGTCATCCGCCGGCCCGTGTCGCCGCCGCGCAGCGAATCCTCGGTGACGACCACGGTGGCGCCCGGCTGGAGGATCGCTTCGACCGAGCGCCGGAAGCTCTCCGCGACATGGACGCGGCCGCGCAGCTCCGGCGCGGCCTGCGGATCGCTCTCCTGACCGGGCAGGCCGATGCGCAGCCAGACGCGTTCGCCTTGCAGCCCGGCACGCAGCATGAAGGCCGAAGTGCGCTGGACTGGACCGTCAACGGTGACCGGCGCTGTGCCTATGACGATGCCGTTACGGAGCACGACGAGCCGGCGGTCGCTGGCGCTGATCACGATCGAGACCGGGCCCGAACGCGAGCGCTCGGGATGCCAGCTCGTGCGTCCGCCAGCCTCGAGGGCGGCGGTCTGGAGCAAGGCGTCACCGGGCGCCACGCGCGGGACCACGGTCTCGTTGGTCACGATCACCGTCATGCCGAGCCGGGTGACGCCGTAGAGCAACCGGGCGAAATCTTGCGGAAGCCGGATGCAGCCGTGGGAAGCGGGATAGCCGGGCAGGTTGCCGCCGTGAAGCGCGACGCCGCCCCAGGTCAGGCGCTGCATGTAGGGCATGGGGGCATTGTTGTAGATGCTCGAATAGTGCTCGACGCGGCGCTGCAGAATGGTGAACACTCCGGTCGGCGTGCGGTAGCCGGGTCGGCCGGTCGAGACGGTCGAGATGCCGATCGGGACACCGTTGCGGTAGATCACAGCGCGCTGCGTCGCTAGGCTGACGACGAGCAGCACCGGGCCCTCCGGCGCGATGTCGGGCGCCCAGAGGAACTCGCCGGCCTTAAGCCGTTCGGCCGCCTGCATCACGGAGCCCACCTCCAGCGATGGCTCGGCCGACATGCCCGCCTGTGCCGCGACCGCAGCGAACAGGATCAGCAGCTTCCCCGCGATGCCCATGGTTATCATCCTCCCGTACGAAAGAGTCAGGCCGCGACCTGGCACGGCGTGCTCACCCGCCGTCGCAGGAAGTCGTCGATCCTGAGCTGGATCTTCACGGTGCAGCCGGCGAGCAGATGGCCGCCGGTTTCGAGCTCCATGAGCTCGGCGCCGGGGATGTGCTGCGCCGTGTATCGCGCCGCCGGCAAGGTGTTGAACAGGTCGTCGGCGGCGGCGATCACCAAGGTCGGTGCCTTGATGCGCTCGAGCGGCCAAGGCTCGATCCGTGTGTCGCCGTCATATCGGATTCCGGCCATGCGCGCCGAAAGCGGCATTATGCTCCGGACGATCGCCTCGAGGCGGGCACGCTCGAGCGGACCGGCGTCCCGGTAGACCGATGGCGGCACGCCGAGAAAGCGCAAGATGCGGCGCGGTGCCAGGCGCGCGGCGAGCCAGTAGGCGAAGTCTTCGCCCTTCGCGACCATGTTCATGATGGCCCGATTGAACGGCGTGTCCTCGGCAGAGACCTCGGCCCCGGGCGCGTAGGCGCGCGGCGAGACCAGCAGCAGCGCCGACACCTTATCCGGATGGCGCAGCGCCAGCTCGATCGCGCTCGGCGCCCCGGCGGAGATCCCGAGCACGATCGCGATCTTCGCATGCAAGCTCGCGAGCAAGGCCGCATGGGCATCCGCCTGCGCTTCCGGCCTCGCGGAGGCCGGCAGCGGCGTGCGCAGATAACCGAAGCGCGACGGCGCGATGATGTCATAGCCATCGCAGAGCAGCTCGCGCCCGACCAACAGGCCTTGATCGTAGCCGCCGCCGGCGCCGTGGATGATGAGCGCGGGCGGCCCATAGCCCGTCCGTCCATATTCGATCGGTCCGACGTCGGTGCAGGCGATGGCGCTGCCGCTTTCGAGCTCCGCCGCCATGTCCTGCATGTCGTGCCGGAACATGCGGCCGAGCGCGACCGAAGCCGCGGCTGAACCGACCAACCCCGCGAGACTGCCCCAGACACCAGCGCGCATGCCAACCTCCCTTGCTGTTGGCCGATGACTAGCCGGCGCGTGTCCGGCGCGCCTTACGCATTGTTCCGTAATGCGAAGCACCTCGCGGGCGGCCTATCCAGCTGGCATGAACGGCTTCCTTCCCGGCCTTGCATTGGCTCTGGCGATCGGCCTCCTTCTTGGAGTCGAGCGCGGCTGGCGCATGCGCGAGGAGGCGGCCGGGCAGCGCGTCGCAGGCATTCGTACCTTCGCGCTGCTGGGGCTGCTCGGCGGCCTCGCCGGGATCGGTATCGCCGGCGCGGCCTGGGTGCTGGCCGTTATCCTGGTCGTCGGCGCCATCGCCGCCTTGCTGCTCGGCTACAGCGCGGACATGCACCGCGACGACAATGTCAGCGCCACCTCGACGCTGGCCGGAGTCCTGACGCTCGCCCTCGGCGCGATGGCGACGACCGGCAATATGGCGCTGGCCTCGGTCGGAGCGGGCGCCGCCACGATCCTGCTCGCCTCGCGCGAGCCGCTGCACCGGGCCATCCAGGCCACCAGCGAAACCGACATCAAGGCGCTGCTTCGGCTGGTCCTGGTCGTCTTCATCATCCTGCCGCTGCTTCCCGACGCCGGGATGGGGCCGTTCGGCGCGCTCAATCCCTATCGGCTCTGGACGGTGGTCGTGATCACCGGGTCGATCTCGTTCGTCGGCTACATCCTGGTCCGCTGGCTGGGGGAGCGGCGCGGGGCACTGGTCACCGCGGCGGTCGGCGCGCTGGTCTCCTCGACCGCGGTCACCGTCGATGCCGCGCGGCGCGTGCGCGACGGCGCCACGGGGCCCGGGGCCCAGGCCTCGGTCGCCATCGCGTCATCGGTGATGCTGCTGCGTTCGCTCTTCCTGGTGGCGGTGATCGCGCCTTTCGCCCTCGGCCCGTTCGCGGCGCTGGTCCTGCCGGGCCTTCTCGCCTCTGCTCTGGCCTCCGCCCTGCTCCTCTATGTCGGTCGCGCCAAGACGACCGAGGTCACGACCGGGACGCTGCGGCCGCCCGGCCTCGGTCTCGCCTTCCTGTTCGCGGCGACCGTGGCCGTGCTCTCGGTCGGCTCGGCCTGGGCGCAGGCGCGCTGGGGCGGCGACAGCGGGGCGATCCTGATCGCGATCGGCGGCCTCGCCGACATCGATGCCGCGATCGCGGCCGTCGGCGCGCAACCGCCTGGGACGCTCTCGGTCGAGGTCGCGGCGCTGGCGCTCGCCGCGCCGACCTTCTTCAACACGCTCTTCAAGCTTGGCCTGTTCGTGGTCATCGGCGGCTGGCGCCGCGCGCTTGGCGGCGCGGCTGCGCTTGCCGCGGTGGCGATAGCGCTGTTGACCCCGGTCACGCTCGCGCTGGTCTGACACCGGTCAGGCTCGAGCCTAGAGCTGCACCGACCTGAGCCTCAGCGAATTTCCCACCACGGCGACGGAGCTGAACGCCATCGCCGCACCGGCGATAACCGGGCTCAGCAGCAGGCCAAACCAGGGATAGAGTATTCCGGCAGCGACCGGGACGCCGGCCGCGTTGAAGACGAACGAGAAGAACAGGTTCTGCCGGATATTGCGCATGACCGCCCGACTCAGTCGCCGCGCCCGCACGATTCCCGCCAGATCGCCTTTAACGAGTGTCACTGCGGCGCTCTCCATCGCCACGTCGGTTCCGGTCCCCATCGCGATCCCGACATTTGCGGCTGCGAGCGCTGGTGCGTCGTTGATTCCGTCTCCGGCCATCGCCACTCGTCGACCGTCCTTCCGCAGCCCATCCACGACCGATAGCTTCTGCTCCGGCAAGACGTCGGCCATGACCTCGTCGATCCCGCCGACCTTTCGCGCAACGGCCTCCGCCGTGCGGCGATTGTCGCCGGTCAGCATGATCAGCCGCACGCCCTCGCGGCGCAGAGCCGCGATCGCTTCGATTGCGCTCTCCTTGATCGGGTCGGCCACTGAAATCAGCCCCGCAAGCAGACCGTCCATTGCGACAAGCATGACTCCCTGGCCATCGCCGCGCATCTCGTCTGCCTTCGCCGCCAGGCTCGACGAATCGATCGCCAATTGCTCCATCAGCGCCATGTTGCCGAGGGCGACACGCTTACCATCGACCGTGCCGATCACGCCTTTGCCGGTGTAGGACTTGAAGTCCTGCGCAGAAGGGAGCTCAATTCCCCGATCTTCCGCGCCCTCCACGATCGCCGTCGCCAACGGGTGCTCGCTCCCCCGCTCCAGAGCTGCCGCGAAACGCAGAACCTCGGATTCATTCCTCCCGGCAATGGCCACCACCGCAAGGAGTTTCGGCTTGCCCAGCGTCAGAGTGCCGGTCTTGTCCACGACCAGAGTATCGACCTCCTCCATCACCTCCAGGGCTTGGGCATTCTTGACCAGGACGCCAGCGGCCGCCCCGCGGCCGGTGCCGACCATGATCGACATTGGCGTGGCGAGGCCGAGCGCACAGGGACAGGCGACGATCAGCACGGCCACCGCATTGACCAGAGCGTGACTCAATCTCGGCTCCGGACCCCAGACCGCCCAGACGATGAATGCGAAGATCGCGATCAGCACGACCGCGGGGACGAACCAGGCGGAGACCTTGTCGGCCAGGGCCTGGATGGGAGCCCGGGACCGCTGCGCCTCGGCCACCATGCGCACGATCCGCGCGAGCATCGTGTCCTGGCCGACGCGCTCGGCCCGGATCAGCAGGCTGCCGGTGCCGTTGACCGTCGCACCGGTCACCCTTTCTCCCGGCCCCTTCTCGACCGGGACCGGCTCCCCGCTGATCATCGATTCGTCGACCGAAGATTTGCCCTCGATCACCACACCATCGACCGGCACCTTCTCACCCGGACGCACCCGCAGCAGGTCGCCCGGCACAACGTTCTCGAGGGGGATGTCTTCCTCGGTGCCGTCTTCCCGTATGACCCGCGCCGTCTTGGGTGCCAGCCCGAGCAGCACCCGGATTGCGCGGCCCGTGGCCGAGCGCGCCCGCAATTCCAGCACCTGTCCGAGCAGCACCAGGGTTGTGATGATGGCCGCGGACTCGAAATAGACCGGAACCGCGCCGCCCATGGTGCGGAACGAAGCTGGGAATAGGCGCGGCGCCAGACCGGCGACAAGGCTGTAGCCATAGGCGACGCCCACGCCGAGGCTGATCAGCGTGAACATGTTGAGGTTGCGGCTCTTGAGGGACGCCCAGCCGCGCGCGAAGAATGGCCACCCGCCCCACAGGACCACCGGTGTCGCCAAGGCGAGCTGCAGCCACATTGAAGTCCGCATCGGGAGCGGGTGCCAGCCGAACAGCTCACCGCCCATCGCAAGCACGACCAGCGGCGCCGACAGGATTGCGCTGATCCAGAAGCGCCGCGACATGTCGGTCAGTTCGGGATTGGCGCCATCCTCAAGACCAGGCTCGGCCGGCTCCAGCGCCATTCCGCAGATCGGGCAATGGCCGGGCTCGGGCCGCCGGATCTGCGGATGCATCGGGCAAGTCCAGACCGTGCCATGCAATAGCGCCTCCGGACGAGGTTCGGAGTCTTTGTGAATTTGGTTCACAATCGTGTCCCTCCGACGCCAGCCGGATTACAGCAACAAGGTCCCGGGCTCCTGACCGTGGCAGAATGTCCCGCTTGCCGCGCGTTTCCATATGTAGTGAATCCCGACCAGGGGCGCTAAGGATCATTGCGTATCGAGCGGCACGCAAGGCATGGCTAGCTCCATCTCGATGAAAATGCCCTCGCCCGCTGCCGACTATCGCGCGAAGCTAAGGACGGCGCCCGAAGCCGTGGCGACCATTCCCGGCGACGCCGATATTGCCATCGGCATGGCGGTGGCCGAGCCGCCGGCGTTGCTCGCGGCGCTCGCCGCGCGCGTCGAGGCCGGCGATCTGGCCGGCCTCAAACCATGGTATTTTCATTCGCTGCTCCATGCCGGCACGACCCTGCTGCGTTACGAGCTCCTGGATCGGGTGCGGCCGCATTGCATGTTCCTCAGCCCGATCGAGCGCGCGCTGATCCAGCGCGGCGAGGCCGAGGGCCGCATTCCGATCGAGTTCGTGCCGGTCGCCTTCAGCGAATCGTCGCGGCTGCTGTCCGAGCGGGTCGCGCTGGAGGCATTCGTCACCACAGTCTCGCCGATGGACAGGAACGGCTGGTTCACCTTCGGCACCAGCAACGACTATGCGACCACCGCCGCGCGGAGCGCGAAGCGGCTGATCGTCGAGGTCAATCCGAACATGCCTCGCGTGTTCGGCGAGTCGCTGCTCCACATCTCCGAGGTCGATGCGATCGTCGAGAACGAGGCCCCGCTGTTCGAGGCGGCCTATCCCGCGCCAGTCGCCGAGGACGAGACGATCGCCGCGATAATCGCCGGCATGATCGACGACGGCGCCTGCATACAGATGGGAATCGGCACGCTACCCAACGCGGTCTGCGCGAAACTTACAGGGCATAAGGATCTCGGCATCCATACCGAACTGATGACGCCGGCCCTTGCCCACCTGATCCAGTGCGGCGCGGTCACGAACCGCCGCAAGACCACCTATCGCGGCCGCACCGTGTTCACCTTCGCGATGGGCGACAGGGCCTTATACGATTTCCTCGACGACAATCCGTCGATGCACAGCGCTCCGGTGCAGATCGTCAACGATCCGCGGCACATCGCCAAGAACGACAATGTCGTCTCGGTGAACGGGACGCTCCAGGTCGACCTCGGCGGCGCCTGCAATTCCGAGCACATGCTCGGCCGCCAATATTCGGGCTCGGGCGGCCAGCTCGATTTCGTGCGCGGAGCTTGCGGCTCGAAGGGCGGCAAGTCGATCATCGCCTGCCATTCGACCGCGAAAAAGGGCACGGTATCGCGGATCGTGCCGCGGCTCGAAGGGCCGGTCACGACGCCCCGAAACGACACGCACATCGTCGCAACCGAATTTGGCTGGGTCGACCTCAAGGGAAAGTCGCTGAGCGAGCGCGCCGAGGCGCTGATCGGCATCGCCCACCCCAGGTTCCGGGACGAGCTTCGCCGCGCGACCCGCTGAACCCGACTACGGATCATTGCGTATCCAGCGGCCCGCGCGGCCGGCCTACCCCGGTTCCATCGAGAACAAGGGGTAAGGTCATGAGCAAGCATCTCTCCCGCACCGATCTTCAAATCTTCGCGGTGCCGGCGCCGCCGGCCGCCGCGCTGCCGAACCACGCCGAGCGCACCTTCGGGCTGCCGCCGCGCCTGTTCGTGGCCACGATCGGCGCCTATTTCGCCTTCCTCGGCATCATGGCGGCGACGTTCAGAACCCCCGAGCTCCTCATCCCGTTCGCCATCTGCGCGATCTACATCGTCATGGCATTCGGCGTGCCAAGCCTGTGGGCGCGTGTCGCGGGCCGGCCCGTCGGTCGCTTCCAGACCTGGGAGGAGTTTCTCGCGGAAGGCATGGCAATCGAGACCGGCCGCATCTCCGGCGGCGGCGCGATCGTGCAGGTGCTCATCCTTCCGGTCCTCGTCGTCGGCTGGGGGATCGCCGTGGCGATCATCGTCGCGACGCTTTGAGGGAGGCCGCAATGATCCTGACCATGCGCCGCGCGCCCCGCCAGGCCTCCCGCATCAAGCTGGGCTTCGGCCTCCTCGCGGGCGTCCTTGCCACTCTCGCCGCCGCGCAGGCGACGGCCTCGCAATCCGGAACTCAGCCCATCGTTACTCAGGGAGGCACGCCATGAAGCGCATTCTCGTCGCCACCGATCTCAGCCCCTGCGCGACCAACGCTCTGGCGCGCGCGATCCGCCTCGCCGCGAAGGATGGCGCCGCGATCCGCATCGTCCATGCGGCGGCGGAGTCCGAGGATCCGGAGGCCTGCCCGTCCACGCACCGCAGGATGGTCACCGAAGCGCAGATCATGGCCGAGGAGCTGACCGACCGCGCCCTGGACATCTCGGTCTACATTTCTTCCGCCAGTGCCGAGGAGGCGATCCTGCGCGAAGCCGAGGCGTTCGACACCGATCTGATCGTGCTCGGGGCGCACGGCGAGCCCCGTTTCCGCGACGCTCTGTTCGGCACGACCGGCACCCACGTCGTCCGCCACAGCGAGCGGCCGGTGCTGATCGTGCAGAACGACTATGCCGCTCCCTATTCAAAGGTTCTGCTCGCGATCGACGACGCCGAAGATGCGCCGCCCATTCTCGCCGCGACGCTCGATGTCGCGCCCGCTTCGGAGGTGTTCGCGGTCCATGCCTTCTATCCTTCCCTGCGCGATACACTGGGTGGATTGAGCGAGGTGGATCGGCAGGAGATGCGGCGGGCGCTCGAGCTGGAGAAGTTGCTCGGCGCGGCCCAGGCCGGACGCGCGGCGGCCAAACTGACCGCCGATACGCATGCCATCGTCGAAACCGGCGAGGCGCTCAGCGTCGTCATGAGGGAGGCCGAGGCGCTGAAGCCCGACCTTCTCGCGATGGGGACGCGGCGCCGGGCGACCTATATCGGCAGCCACGCCGTCGACACCCTGTTCTGGTGTCCGCACGATGTCCTCGTCGTGCCCGAGCGCGAGAGCGTGGGCGCGTGAGCGCGGCCACGCTCACTTTTCACGGCGCCGCTGGCACAGTCACCGGCTCCTGCTTCGAGGTCGCGTTCGGCAAGCGGCGGGTGCTGGTCGACTGCGGGCTGTTCCAGGGTCCGCGCTCGCTCGAGGCGCTCAATTACGAGCCGTTCGCCTTCGATCCCGCTGCGATCGACGCGGTCCTGCTCACCCACGCCCATCTCGATCATGGCGGCCTGCTGCCGCGGCTCGCGGCGGAGGGGTTTCGCGGGCCGATCTACTGCACGCCGGCGACTCGCGACCTCATCGGTATCATGCTGCCCGACGCGGCCAGGATCCACGAGCAGGAGGCGGCGCGGCGCAACCGGCGGGCCGACCGCGCCGACGAGCAGCCGGTCCTCCCGCTCTACACATCGGCCGATGCGCAGGCGGCGATCGACCTCGCGCGACCCATCGAGCTCGAAGCCCAGTTCGAGGTCGCCCCTGGCTTCCAGGCGCGATTCTGGAATGCCGGGCACATCCTGGGCTCGGCTTCGGTCGAGCTGTTCGCCGGCGGCTCGCACCTGCTGTTCTCGGGCGACCTGGGGCCCGAGCATAAGAGCTTCCACCTCGATCCCAACGGCCCGCGCGGCGTCGACCATCTGCTGTGCGAGAGCACCTATGGCGACCGCAGCCGGGAACCGGTGACGATCGAGGAACGGCGCACGTTGCTCGAAGCCGAGGTCAAGGCGGCGCTGAAACGCGGCGGCAACCTGCTCATCCCGGTCTTCGCGCTGGAGCGGACGCAGGAGCTGCTGCTCGACTTCGCGATGCTGATCGACAGCGGCCGCATCCCGCATCTCCAGGTGTTCATCGATTCGCCCCTCGCAAGCCGCGCGACCGAGATCTTCCGCCGGCATCGCCGCGAGCTGGAGGATCTGGGCGACGGCGACACCTTCCACCATCCCGGCTTCCATTTCGTCGAGAGCGTCGAGCAATCGATGGGGCTGAACGCCATGTCCGGCGCGGTGATCCTCGCCGCCTCGGGCATGTGCGAGGCCGGGCGCATCCGCCATCATTTGCGCCACAATCTGCCGCGCTGGGATTCGACGATCCTCTTCGTCGGCTTCCAGGCCCAGGGAACGCTCGGCCGCGCGATCCTGGAAGGCGCTAAGCGGGTCCGCATCTCCGGCCGAGACGTCGCCGTCCGTGCCCAAGTCCGGCGCATCGACAGCTATTCGGCCCATGCCGACCGCGAGGAGCTGGTCGCCTGGGTCACGGCGCGCCAGCCGGTCAAGGGCAGCCTGTTTCTCACCCATGGCGAAAGCGGCGCCCTCGACGGCCTCAAGACCGCGGTCGGGACCATCGTTCCGAATGTTCTGATCCCCGAGATCGGCGAAATGTACGAGCTTCCGGCCGGCGCGCCCGCGCGGCGCCTCAAGACCGGCCGGATCGAGCTACGGGACGTGCTGCGGCGCGACTGGCAGAACGACTATGCCGACTTCGCGGCCAACCTGAAACGGCAGCTGCAGCGGATCGAATCCGGCCGCCGCCGCGCCGAAGCGATCGCGAGGATGCGCGAGGTCATCGACCAATATGCGAACCATCGGGCGCGCCGGAAGCGCGCCTGAGGCCCAAGTTCAATGCGCGAGCAGCAGCGGCAGGGCGCCGCGATGGAGCATCTCGCGCGTCGTGCCGCCGAGAATGCTCTCGCGCAGCCGCGAATGGCCGTAGGCGCCCATCACCACGTAGTTCGCGCCCAGCACCTGCGCCGCGTCGTACAGCGCGTCGGCCACGCTCCGACCCGAGGCCGGCCATTCGTGCAACTCGGATTCGATCCCGTGCCGCGCCAGATACTGGCTGGCGTCGATCGCCGGGAAGCCGGCCTTGTCCTCGGTCACCTCGACGATGTGGACCTGCGAGGCACGCGCCAGCATCGGCAGCGTCAGGCGCAGGGCATGCGCCGCCTCGGTCGAGCCGTTCCAGGCGACCACGGCCGGTCCCAGGCAGTCGAGCGAGCGGCTCGCCTGCGGGACCGCGAGAACCGGCGCGCGGGCGTGAAGGGCGACGTCACCGACCATCGACAGCGGGCCGTTATATTCGCCGTCCGCTTCGGGCAGGCTGAGCACGATCAGGTCCGAGAGCCGCGAACGGTCGGCGACGACCTGCGCCGGAGAGCCGTCATAGCGGTACCAGTCCCAGGCGACGCCTTCGCTCCGCAGCCGTTCCTCCAACCTGGCGCGATGCGCCTCCTCGGCTTTGGAGACCGCTTCGAGCACGGTCGGCAGCGCATAGACCCCGCCGAACGGGTCGCCCATGATGAAGGAGTCGAACGGCGTGACCTGCACGCAGGAAAGATGCCCCTCGAACGCGCGGGCGACGTCGAGCGCGGCCTGCAGCCGGCTTTCGAGCCCACTATCCTCATTGGCGTAGAGCAGCACGGTCTTCATCTCGCATCCCTCCGGTAGCGGGCATCGGCACCCTCGCACTTTGCCTAGGCCGGCCCGGAGAGGGCGCGTATCCGTATGTTTCCCTATTTCGGGGATGACCGGATCGCTTCAAACCGGCAGCATGAACTGGAAATCGATCCGTCTCGAGCTTGCGCGCACCAGGGAGTTCCCCGAGGGCTCCGCCAGCCGCGCCTATCTCCTGCACCTGCCGCTCGACGAGGAGGGCCTCATCGACGAGCGGACATTGGGCCGTTCGCCCGCCCGCGCCACGGTGCATCGCTTCTGGCCGAACGAGCGCGACATGGCGGGCTACGTGATCCGGACGCCGCGGGGCTGGGCGCTCTCCTATGAGCCGGGCGAGGAGGACGACGAGACCGTCTTCCACCTCGAGACCCACCCGATCCGGCTCGGCGAATATGTGACGCTGACCGAGCCGGACGGCCGCCAGCTCCCATTCCGGGTCGCGAGCCTCAGGACGATCAACTAGACCGCCTCGCCGCCTTCCTCACCCAGACCGGCCGCGAAGGCGATCCTGAGCGCTTCCGAGAGGCTCGCGACGCCCAGCTTGGTCATCAGATTGGCGCGGTGGATCTCGACGGTGCGCGGGCTGATGTCGAGATCGTAGGCGATGGTCTTGTTGGGATGGCCGCGCACCAGGCCCTTCATCACGTCATATTCGCGCGGCGTCAGCGCATCCAGCCGGACACGGGCTTCCTCGGCCCGCGCCTGCCGCTTGCCGGACTGCTCCAGCCGGTCGAAGCCCTCGTCGATCGCGCTCAGGAGCACCGCCTTCTCGAACGGCTTCTCGATGAAGTCCACGGCGCCGGCCTTCATCGCCTGGACCGCGACATTGACGTCGCCATGGCCGGTCATGATGACGACGGGCAGCAGCACGCCCTTGTCCTTCAGCGCCTGCTGGACCTCCAGCCCGTCCATCTCCGGCATCCTGACGTCGAGCAGGATGCAGCCGGGCACGATCTCCTTCGCTTCCTTCAGCAGCTCCACGCCCGAGGCATAGGTCTTCACCAGATAGCCCGAGGTGCGCAGCATGAAGCTGGCCGAGCGGCGGATCGCCTCGTCGTCGTCGACCAGATGAACATGGCGGTTCCTCTCAGTCATCGGCAATCTCCGAAGCGTCGATCAGGGTGAAGTGGAAAGCGGTGCCGCCGAGCATCGACGAATCCGCCCAGATCCGTCCGCCATGGCCGTGGACGATGGTGTGGCAGATCGAGAGCCCGAGCCCCATGCCCTCCGACTTGGTGCTGACGAAGGGCTGGAACAGGCTCGCGGCGACTTCCGCGGGAAGGCCGGGACCGCTGTCCTCGATCATCACCTCGACCTGCCCGCCCTCCACTGTCCTGGCACTGATCCTTAGGCGCCGGACCGGGCTTTCGGCCATCGCCTCGATCGCGTTGCGCACCAGGTTGAGGATGACCTGCTGGACCTGGATCCGGTCTATGAGCACCTGCTCCGCCGACGGATCCAGCTTGACCTGCATCTCGATGCCGTGCTCGCCGGCGCCGATCATCGCCAGCGCGCTCGCCTCGTTGACGACCCGGGTGAGGCTCTCGATCCGCCGCTCGGTCTCGCCTCGCGAGATGAAGTCGCGCAGGCGGCGGACGATCTGCCCGGCCCGCACCGACTGGGCGGCGCACTCGCGCAGGGCTTCGCGCACGATGGCGAGCGTCTCCTCGTCCGGCTTGTCGAGCAGCTCCTCCGCCGTCTCCACATAATTGGCGATCGCGGTCAGCGGCTGGTTGAGCTCGTGGGCGAT
Organism: uncultured Alphaproteobacteria bacterium; assembly: GCA_963826805.1. Lineage (GTDB taxonomy): Bacteria > Pseudomonadota > Alphaproteobacteria > Sphingomonadales > Sphingomonadaceae > Allosphingosinicella. The sequence continues at coordinate 15,248 of CAWGYE010000005.1, read as the reverse complement.
CGACGTCGCCAGCGTCCCCATCGCGGTCACGCGCGAGACATGCGCGAGCTCCGACTGCAGGTCGTGAAGCCTGAGCTCCGCCTGCTGCCGCTCGGTCAGATCGCGGATGAAGCCGGTGAAGACCCGTTCGTCCCCCATCCGCGCCTCGCCGATATGGAGGTCGATCGGGAAGGTGTTGCCGTCCCGGTGCCGGGCCGTGGTGAGGCGGCCGATGCCGATGATCTTGCGCTCGCCCGTCCGCAAATAGCGCTCGAGATAGGAATCGTGCCGTTCGCGGTCGGGCGAGGGCATCAGCGCGCTGACATTCTCGCCGACCACCTCGGCTTCGCGATAGCCGAACATCTTCTCGGCGGCGGTGCTGAACGAAAGGATGCGCCCGCGCTCGTCGATGACGATCATCGCGTCGGGAATCGTCTCCAGGATCGAGCGCAGATGGGCCTCGCGCGCGAAAACCGGTTGCTGATCGCTGGCCGAAGCTTCCCCCGCGGACATGTCGGGGCAGTTTCCTGCCTTCGCGCTCCGAGGTCAATCTCGTTCAAGCGGCGCGGCGGCTCACCTTCTTGGGGGAAGCGCCGAGCCAGCGCCAAGCCTCGTCCTCCTGATTCGCTCCGAAGTGGCGCACCTCGAGCTTCAGCAGCGGCGCCATTGCGACGATCCATGCGCTCAGCCAGAGGGGACCGCCGACCACCGCATAGCGCTCGACGCGGTGCAGCGCGTTAAGCTTCATCCGCGCGTAATCGGCATCGATTCCCGAGAGTGCGGGCATGCTGAAATGCTTGAAATTGCCGAGCACCCGGACCGGCCCCGGTCTCTGGTCGAGCAATTCGTCGATGCGGGCGACGAGGGCGTGCATCTCCTCTGCGCCGATCCGGCCGTCGAGCTCGAAGCCGAACACGTCCGGCTGGTCGGTCTCGATCAGCGTCAGGGCCGGGCGGTGCGGCAACGGGTTGCGTCCCTCGACCCAGGCGAGCGCCTGCTCGCGCTCCTCCATCTCGTAGGTCTCGTAGCTGATCCCCGGCAGCAGCGCGCTCTCGATCCGGGTCGCCCAGCGCACCCAGGCGATGTCGGTCACGACCGCGATCCGGCCGAATCGCTCGCGCTGCCCGAGCATGCGCATCGCGCGCGGCAGATATTCGCCCATCATGGTCCAATCGAACCCCTGAAAGTCGGATATCTCGACGTAGATGTGGGTCTTGTCCCGCTCGGCGAGCGAGCGCTCGAGGCGGTCCGCGATTTCCATCGTCTCGTCGCGACTCATCCTGCCGGCAATGCGCAGCGCGATCACGTCGGCGGCGGACTTGAGATAGTCGATCATGGCTCGGTTCCTCCGGGCTCCTGCAAAGACCGGAACGCGAGTCCGCGACATACGCAAGCTTACTTATGCCGCCAGCATGAACGCGAAGAAGAGCACGGTCGCCGCGGCCATCACCAGGGTCGCGGCCCAGCCGAGCGCGGTCGCCGCGGGCGACAGCGTCAGCCGGCCCATCGCGCGCGGGTTGCGGACGATCAGCATCATTACCGCCATCAGCGGCGCCGCCAGCACGCCGTTGACCACAGCCGCCCAATAGAGCGCGCGAACGGGGTCGATGGCGATCGAGGTGAGCGCGGCGCCGGCCAAAGTCGTCACCGCGATCGTCGCGTAGAAGAGCCGCGCCTGGAGCGGCTTGGCGTCGAGGCTTCCCGCCTTGCCGACCATCTCGGTCACCGCATAGGCCGCCGAGCCGGCCAGGATCGGGACGGCGAGCAGGCCGGTACCGATGATGCCAAGCGCGAACATCGCGAAGGCGAACTGGCCGGCGACCGGCCGCAGAGCCTCGGCTGCCTGCGCCGAGGTTTCGATGTCGGTGATGCCGTTCGCGTTGAGGGTCGCCGCGGTGGCGAACACGATCGCCAGCGACACGATCGAGCTGAAGGCCATGCCGACCAGCGTGTCGGTGCGGATGCGCTTGAGCTCGGGCCCAGCCTCGCGCGGGGCGATGCAGAGCGGCTTAGCGTGATGGCGATGCTCTTCCTCGATCTCCTGCGCGGCCTGCCAGAAGAAGAGGTAGGGGCTGATCGTGGTGCCGAGGATGGCGACCATCGCGGTCGCATAGGCCGCGTTCCATTGCAGCTCGGGCACCACCAACGATGTCAGCGCCCGGCCCCATGGCACGTCCGCGACCATGACGACCGCGACATAGGTGAACAGGGACAGCGTCGTCCATTTGAGGATAGCGGCATAGCGGGGATAGCTCAGCGCGACTTCCAGGACGACGCACAGGATGCCGAACAACAAGGTGTAGACGATCGGATTGCCCCCCGTGAGCAGCACGAGCGCCGCGCCCATCGCACTGAGGTCCGCCCCGAGATTGACGATGTTCGCGATCAGCAACAGCGTCACCATCGACCACAGCAAGGGCCGCGGATAGTGGCGGCGCAGATTGCGTGCGATGCCGGCTCCGGTGATTCGTCCGATGTCCGCGGCGACCTGCTGGATCACCACCATCAACGGCAAGCTCAATACGAACGTCCACGCGAGCCCGTAGCCGAACTGGGCGCCGACCTGGCTGTGCGTGCCGATGCCGCTCGGGTCGTCGTCGGCGGCGCCGGTGACCAGGCCCGGCCCGAGACTCGCGAAGAACCCCGCTTTGGCGGGCGTGGGCTCGGTCCTGGGCGTATCCTGCCCGGTGGCTTCAGCTCCTCCGTGATCGTCCATCGTCCGAGCCTGTCACGCCCGCCATCGCGACACAATCCGCGACATTAGGGGCAATTACGGATGGCGGCGCGCGCGCCCCGCGCCGAACCTGCACGCGAAAGGAAAACAACATGCTCATCGTCGAACAGCCACTGCTCGGGCAATGGAGCGCCGAGCTCATCACCCGCACCGGGCTTCGCCTCTACGTGCGGCCCGTGACCTCGGGCGACGAGGACCTCGTCGACCGCTTCTTCGCGAGCCTGTCGCACGACGATCTGCGCTTCCGCTTCCTGACCCCGCTGGCGCATCCCTGCATTTCGCTGCTGGAGGCGCTGATCAAGGTCGATCACGTCCGCACCGAGGACTTCCTGGTCTTCGCCGATGTCGGCGGCGAGAAGGAGCTGATCGCCAGCGCGATGCTCGCCGCGGATCCGTCGATGGAGCGGGCCGAGGTCGCGATCGCGGTGCGCCCCGAATACAAGCAGCGCGGCGTCGGCTGGACCTTGCTCGACTTCATCGCCCGCGACGCCAGGATGCGCGGCATCAAGGCGCTCGAATCGGTCGAATACCGCGACAACAGCGCGGCGATCGCGCTCGAGAAGGAGATGGGGTTCACCGCGACGCCCTATCCCGGAGACGCGACGCTGACGCTGGTCCGCAAAAGCCTGACCGACGAAAGATAGCGCCATGGCCGACGCTCCGATCTGCGAACGGCTGCCGGACGCGCGGCTCAGGCTGCTCGACGGCGGTGCGGCCAATCTCGGCCATTTCTGCGGCCAGAAGCTCGTGGTCTTCTTCTGCGCCGCCGGCGGCCCGCAGGCCGCCGCGGCCGAGATCGAGGCCTATCGCGCGCTGGCCGGCCAGTTCCAGGATGCCGGCGCCTGGATGATCGGCGTCATCGCCTCCGCGGCCGATGCGCCGGAGGACAGCGCCGGGCCTCATATCAACCTCGGCCTCGATCCCGACGGCGCGGCGTTCAGGGCGCTCATCGGCCACTTCCCACACCTGCTCGAAGCCAGCCCGGCCGACGGAATCGCCTTCGTGATCGACCGCGACGGCAGCGTCCGCCACGCTTTCCCCGGTCCCGGCCGCGCCCGCGACACACTGGAAGGCGTGCGCGAGCGGCCCTAATTCCAGCGTCGCGTCGTCATCGCCACCGCTCCCGCCGTCAGCCCGGCAGCCGCCGCCAGCGCCAGCAACGGCGCTCCGGGCACCGCGAATTGCAGAATCTGCCGCAGCTGCGGCACGAGCAGGGCCGAGGCGAGCCCCAGCAGGGCGAGCGTGCCGATGATCCAGAAGACGGGCCGGCGGGCGAGCAGCGAGGCGGCTTCGCCGCTCGCATTGACCAAAGCCAGACTGAGATTGCCGACCACGAGCGCCACGAACGCAGCCGCGCGCGCCTCGCCATGCTCAGCGCCCCCGCCGATCAGCCAGGCATAGAGGCCGAACACGGCCGCGAGAAGCACCGCGCCCTGGAACCCGGCGAGGAGGATGTGGCGGGTGCCGAACAGCAGTTCGCCCGCCGGCCGGGGCGGCCGGGCCATGTCGGCATCCGAGCTGCGTTCGCCTTCGAAGGCGAGCGAGCAGAGCGGATCGACCAGCAACTCCAGCAGGACCACGTGCATCGGATAGAGCAGCGGCGGCAGGCCGAGCAGGATGGGCAGCAGAGCCAGCCCGGCGATCGGCACGTGGATGGCGGTGATGTAGATCATCGCCCGCCTCAGGTTGGCGAAGATGCGCCGGCCGAGGCGGATGCCGCCGACGATCGATGCGAACCGGTCGTCGAGCAGGATCAGGTCCGCCGCCTCGCGCGCCACGTCCGTCCCTCGCCGGCCCATGGCGATGCCGATATGCGCCGCGGCGAGCGCGGGCGCGTCGTTGATTCCGTCGCCGGTCATCGCGACGACATGGCCGGCCGCCTTGAAGCGCTCGACCAGGGCCAGCTTCTGTTCCGGCATGATCCGCGCGAACACCTGCGCGTCGCCGCTGAAGTCCTCGCCGCGCGCGATGTCGACGCCGGTGACGACGCCGTCGTCCGTCTCGATGCCTGCGTCCCCGGCAATGGCGAGCGCGGTGGCCGGGTAGTCGCCGGTTACCATTGCCACCCGCACTCCGGCCCGCCGCGCCTCGCCGAGAGCCGCCGGCACGTCCGCCCGCACCGGATCGACGAAGCCGAGCAGCCCGAGGAAGCGGAAGCCGAGCTCGGCAGGGTCCTGGCCGCTGTCCGCCTCGACGCGCGCCTCCGCAACGCCGAGCATTCGCATGCCCCGGCCCGCCAGCCGCGCCACCGCCTGCTCCGCTTCCGCGGCGGCGGTGCCGTCGAGGCGGCACATGGCGAGGATCGTTTCCGGCGCGCCCTTGGCGGCATAGACCGCCGCGCCGCCCGCTTCGTCCCAGACCTGCACGAAGGCGAGGCGGTCGGGCCGCAGCGGATAGCTGCGGGCGGGGGCGGCCGCCGCGGGCGCGACGGGTGATCGCCTGGATCGCCGCGTCCATCGGATCGTGGGAATGGAGCGCGGACGCCAACCTCGCGACCGCGAGCAGTTCGGCCATGTCGCCCGCATGCTCACCTCCGCCCAGCGCGTGCTCGCGCCCGTTTCGCCACAGGGCGGTCAGGGTCATCCGGTTCTCGGTGAGCGTGCCGGTCTTGTCGACACAGAGCAGGGTGGTGGCGCCCAGCGTCTCGATCGCCGCCGAGTGGCGGACGAGCACGTTGTGGCGCGCCAGCCGCCAGGCGCCGAGCGCCATGAACACCGCCAGCACCATCGGGAACTCTTCGGGCAGCAAGGCTATGGCCATCGTGATGCCGGCAAGGGCTCCCGCGAACCAATCGTCCCGAATCCAGCCATAGGAAGCGGTGACGATCACGCAAAATGCCATCGCGAGGACGCCCAGGCGCGCGATGAGCCGCCCCACGTTTCGCTGGAGCAGGGTAGGCTCCTCGGAAATGGCGGCGAGGGCGGTGCCGATCTTGCCGAAGCGGGTTGCCGCGCCGGTGCGCGTGACCCGCGCGACGCCGTGGCCGGAAACGACCATGGTGCCCGCGGACAGCCGGGAGCCCTCGCTCGCTTCCTCGCCGGCGCATTTGGTCACCGCCGCCGCTTCGCCGGTCAACGCCGATTTATCGACGCTGAGCGCGTCGCCGCCGATCAGAATCGCGTCGGCGGGCAATCGGCTTCCCTCGGCGACGACGAAGAGATCGCCCGGGACCAGCTCCCTTGCGGGTATCAGCCTCTGCCCACCGCCGCGGATCACGCGCACGACCGGCTCGGCAAGCGCGTTCAGCGCTGCGAGCGCCCGTTCGCTTCGCGCCTCCTGAAAGACGACGAGGCCGATCGTCACCGCGGCGCCGGCCAGCAGGAACAGCCCTTCGCCCAGCCCGCCGAACAGGAGATACAGGCCCGCCGCGCCAAGCAGCAGCAGGAACATCGGCTCCCTAAGCGTGCCGCGCGCGATCTCGAGCAGGCCGCGGCTGTGTGGTTCACGGATCAGGTTCGGTCCATGCTCGGCGAGGCGCCATGCAGCCTCGTCCTCGCCGAGCCCGCGATAGCGATCCGATGGAATGCTGTTCATCGCCGGCTATTATGCGCCGCGCCGGTGAACGGCGTTAGGTGGTTTTCCGGATGGATCGCCGCCCATCGACACTTAGATCACATACAGCAACCCCGCGGAGCACTCCTCATGCAACTCGGCACCCAGATTCTCGCCGCCTTCCTGCTCGTCGTGCTGATGACCCTGGTGCACGGCCTCGGCGTCGTACTGGTGACGAAGCTTCTGAGACTGGAAGACGGCGCGCTCCGCGCGCACGCGCTGGACTATCGCGCCTTCGGCCTGCTCACCTCGATGGCGCTGAGCCTGTTCGCGCTGCATGCGTTCGAGATCGCCTTGTTCGGGCTCTTCTACCTGCAGGTGGGTGCGATCGGAACGGTCGAGGAAGCCCTTTATTTCTCCGCGTCGAGCTATGCGACGCTGGGTCATCCGGACATCGATTTCCCAGCCCAATGGCGGCTCGTCGGCGCCCTCGAAGGTCTGGTCGGATTCCTGCTGCTCGGCTGGTCGACGGCGGTCTTCGTCACCGACATGAACAAGCTGCTGCGCAAATAGCGGCGGCACGGTTGGAAAGAGAGAAATTGCCCGGCAAAACGGCAAGCATGGCCTCCACGCCCAAGCCTCAGCCTCGCTGGACCGAGTTCACGCCAAAGCTGATCACGGCGATGCGGGAGGGCTATGGCTTCGCTCGGTTCAAGGCCGACGTCATCGCCGGCCTCACCGTGGCCATTATCGCGCTGCCGCTGGCGATGGCGCTCGGGATCGCCAGCGGGGCCTCGCCCGACAGGGGGTTGCTCACCGCGATCGTCGCCGGCTTCTTCATCTCGCTTCTCGGAGGCTCCCGCACTCAAATCGGCGGGCCGACCGGTGCCTTCGTCGTCGTGGTGTTCAACGTCATCGCTGCGCATGGCTATGACGGCCTCGTTCTTGCGACGCTGATGGCCGGCATCATCCTGATCGTGGCCGGTTATGCGGGCGCGGGGAGGGTCATCCGATACATCCCGCATCCGGTGATCACGGGCTTCACCGCCGGAATCGCGGTCATCATCGCCTCGAGCCAGGTCAACGACTTCCTGGGGCTGGGAATCGAGCGGCTGCCCGCCGACTTCCTGCCGCGATGGTCCGCCTATCTACAGGTCCTGGACAGGATCGACCCGATTACCTTCGCCCTCGCCGGCGGCTCGCTCGCTCTAATCGTGATGCTGCGCCGATGGGCGCCACGCCTGCCCGCCTTTCTCGTCGCGATCGGCGTGGGCGCGATCCTGGTGTCGCTGCTTGGACTTCCAGTCGACACGATCGGCTCGCGCTTCCCCGACATGGCGGGCGGGCTGCCAATACCCGCTTTGCCTGCGTTCTCGCTGGCGAAGGTGGAAGCGCTGGCGCCGGCCGCCTTCACGATCGCCTTTCTCGCCGGGATCGAGTCGCTGCTGTCCGCAGTGGTCGCCGACGGGATGACGGGCTTTCGTCATCGTTCCAACCAGGAGCTTGTCGGGCAAGGCGTCGGCAATCTGGCTTCCGCCCTGTTTGGCGGCCTGCCCGCGACAGGGGCGATCGCCCGCACCGCCGCGAACATCAAGGCCGGCGGGCGCAGCCCGGCGGCCGGCATTGCTCATTCCGCATTCCTGCTCGTCTTCGTGATCTTCGCGACCGACCTGATGGCTATGGTCCCTATGGCGGTGCTCGCCGCCGTCCTGTTCCTCGTGGCGTGGGGCATGAGCGAAGCACGGCGCTTCCTCGTGCTGTTGCGCATGCCCCTGGGGGAGCGGACGGTGCTGCTCCTCACCTTCGGGCTGACGATCCTCGTCGACCTCACCGTCGCGATCGGCGTCGGCATCACGCTTTCGAGCCTGCTGTTCATGGCCCGGATGAGCGAGGGCGCGGCGGTCACGTCGAGCGACGATGCGGCCGAAGCCGACGATGCGTCCCAGCGCGACCAATTGCCCGCGGGCGTGGAGGTGTTCGCGATCAACGGTCCGTTCTTCTTCGGCGTCGCCCAGACCCTGCTCGAGGCCTTCAAGCGCGTCGGCGCGTCGCCGACGACGATCATTCTCCGCCTGGAGCGGGTGCCGTTCCTCGATGCCAGCGGGGCGATCGCGGTCCACGAACTGCTTGTCGAGGCGGAGCGCGCGGGCATCCGCATCATATTGTGCGGCGTCCGGCGGGACCTGCTCCGGACGCTGAAGCCCCTCTTCGAGGAGCACGGAGCCAAGCCGCGCTACGCGCGGGACTACGAAAGCGCGCTCAAACTGGCCGCTGGATAGTCCTCGACATGGGGAGCCGGCGTCAGGGCGTGATCGCCACCTTGAGCACGCCGTCGCGCTGGTGCGCAAACAAGTCATAGGCCGCCTCGATGTCGTCCAGGCGGAAGCGGTGCGTCACCAGTCGGGCCGTATCGACCCGGCCGGCGGCGACGATCTCCATCAGCCGCCGCATCCGTTCCTTCCCGCCCGGGCAGAGCGTGGTCAGGATCCTGTGATCGCCGAGGCCGGCCGAAAAGGCGTCGAGCGGGATCCTGAGATCGGTCGAATAGACGCCGAGCGATGACAAGGTGCCGCCCGGCCGGAGCACGCGCAGCGCCGCCTCGAACGTCTCCTGACGCCCAAGGGCCTCGATCGCGACGTCGACACCGCGGCCATCGGTCATCCGCATGATCTCCGCGACCGGATCGCAGCGGCTGAAATCGACGATATGATCAGCGCCCATCTCCAGCGCGATCTCGCTGCGCTCCGGCAGCGCTTCGACGCCGATGATCGTCGCCGCTCCCATCAGCCGAGCACCCGCGGTCGCGCACAAGCCGATCGGCCCTTGCGCGAACACGGCGACCGTGTCGCCGATGCGGATGCCGCTGGTCTCCGCGCCGCCGAAGCCGGTGGAGAGGATGTCCGGGCACATCAGCACCTGCTCGTCGGTGAGGCCCTTCGGAATGACGGCGAGATTGGCCATCGCGTCGGGGACGAGCAGAAATTCCGCCTGCGCGCCGTCAATCGTGTTGCCGAAGCGCCAGCCGCCGAGCGGCTTCCAGCCATGCGCAGTCCCCGCGCCGCATTGCGCGCCGCAGCCCGACAGCGAAGCGTTGGACGTGCCCGACGGGGTGATCGCGCCGGCGATGACGCGCTGGCCCTCCTTATAGCCGGTCACCGCCGAGCCGAGCTTCTCGATCACCCCGACCGGCTCGTGACCGACGGTGAGCCCGCGCGCGACCGGATATTCGCCCTTCAGGATATGGACGTCGGTGCCGCAGATCGTGGTGGTGGTGATCCGGATCAGCGAGTCGAGCGGCCCCACGTCGGGGACCGGCTTCTCGCCGAGGACGATCCGGCCGGGCTCGACGAAGATCGCGGCTTTCATCTTGGTTTGCATGAACCCCCCAACAGGCCGCGTAGCGAGCGGCGACGGGCGAAAGGCGTCTCTAGGCGGGCACTCGTCCTAAGTACAATTGCGCATATTGCAGCCCCCAGGCGCGCCTTAGGCTCGCGGCAAGATGGAGGGCCAGATGGCTGTCGCGCTGCTCATTCTCGCCGCACTGCTAATCGCGCTGTCCTGGCGCCGCATCGGGCCGGGCCCTTTTGCGAGCCTGGCCGCGATGACCTCGAGAGATATGCTCGACCAGGCCTCGATCGACTCCTTCCCCTGCAGCGATCCTCCCGCCTGGACGCTGGGGGTCGAGCGCCACGACCGCATTTGAGATCAACCGAAAGGAGACCCACCGTGAAGAACATCCTCGTCATGATTCACGACGACGACGGCCAGGAAGCGCGACTGCAGGCGGCGCTCGACGTCACCCGCGCCGTCAATGGCCACCTCACCTGCCTCGATGTCAGCCTGGTCACGCCGTTCGTCGGCGATGCCACCGGCATTTCCGGCGGCGCGATGCTGATCGAGATGGAGCGCAGGACCGAGGCCGCAAACCGCGCCCGGCTGGAGCCGCGGCTCGCCAGGGAAGGCGTGTCCTGGGATTGGATCGACACCACCGACTATCTCGAACCGGCGATCGAGAATGCGGCGACGCTTGCCGATCTCATCGTCGTCAACCGCGCGGTCGACTCGCTGCCGGAGCCCGACATGCGGAACGTCGCCGCCTCGCTGATCGTCAATTCCGGCAGACCGATCCTCGCCGTCCCCGACGACGCGAAGAGACTGAACGTGTCCGGCACTGCCCTCGTCGCGTGGGACGGCTCGCGCGAGGCTGCCGACGCCCTCGCCGCCGCCGTCCCCCTGCTGCGCCTTGCTGAGGCGGTCACCATCCTCGAGGTCGACGACGGCTCGATCCGCGTGCCCGCCGAACAGGCGGCGACCTATTTGTCGCGCAGTGGCATCGAGCCCGAGATCGTCCGGGAGGCAGGTCCGGCCGCCAGGATCATCCTCGCGAAGGCGGCCATCGGTGGCTTCGACTATCTGGTCATGGGCGGCTTCGGCCATTCCAGGACCATGGAGGCGCTGTTCGGCGGCGTGACTCGCAGGCTGCTCGACGACTGTCCGATCCCGCTCCTGATCGCCCGCTAAGACGGGGCGGGATCGGTGTCGGCGCGTGCAGGCGCGCTGGCGGAACCGGCCGGCATGCTCACCCCAGGCGCCGGCCGGTTCCACACCCCTTGACCGAGCGAAACCTTGCCCCGACAGGGCTGTCATGGCCGCACCGTTGAGCGCCGGCATCCTGATGTGGCGACGCCGCGGTGAGGCGATCGAGGTGCTGCTCTGCCATTTCGGCGGTCCGGCCTGGGCGAAGCGCGACGCCGGCGCCTGGGCGATCCCCAAAGGCCTCGTCGAGCCGGGCGAGGATCTCGAGGCCTGCGCCCGCCGCGAGTTCGAGGAGGAGCTCGGCACCCGGCCCGAGGGGCCGCTCGCCCCGCTCGGCCGCATACGCCAGAAGGGCGGCAAATATGTCGAGGCCTTTGCGCTGGAGGGCGATCTCGATCCCGACGGAATCGTCAGCAACAGCTTCACGATGGAATGGCCGCCGAGGAGCGGGCGCTTCGCAAGCTATCCCGAGATCGCCTGCGCGGCCTGGTTCCCGCTCGACGAGGCGCGCGAGAAGATCCTGCCGAGCCAGGCGCCCGTTCTCGATCTCCTTGCCGCGACCATGGCTCACGGATGACCCTGGCTGAAGGATTTCGATAACGCAGCTTCCGGCGTGGCAGGCCTTGGCGGACAAGCCGTCTTCATCGCAGCACAAGGGGAGCGGGAAGCTGCGCCCGGGACGGCGGGTGTTGCACAGGTCGACCCGGATCTCCTCAGGCTGCTCGGCTCAAGGATGACAACAAGCCAGCACCTTCCAGTGCTCGCCTCAATCCGGCATCGCCCACGTGTGCGTATATGGCCGTCGTCGCGATATTCTCGTGGCCCAGCAACCGCTGCAAGAAGCGCAGATCCACGCCATCCTCAAGTAGCAAGGTTGCGCAGGTGTGCCGCAGCATATGAGGGGTAACTCTCTTCTCCACTCCGGCCGCTTGCCCGAGGCGCCGCAACTCGCGTCGGACGGATTGTGTTGACCAATCGACGGCATTCGGCCCCAGGAGACGGGGAGCCTTGGGCCGTGCCGCGAGCCTGGTCATGATTTGGCGCAACCGCTTATCAACGACGAACACGCAACGCTCGCGCCTGCCTTTGCCGTGCACTCGAAGTGCGCCAATGTCGGCGTCGAAGTCGCTTGGCCGCAATTGCACCAGTTCACCCACCCTCAGTCCGACCGAAATGAGAAGGAGAACGGCAGCGGGGAACGCCTTTGCATCCAGTGATAGCTTGCGATCCGCGCAGATACGCCAAGCCGTCTCCGCTAACTTTCTCGCATCCTCGCGAGTGATCGCGCGCGGCAACGAACGAAGTCGCGGCAATTGCATTTCCAATCCTGTGAACGGCGATTGGGCGATGGCCGCCGTGCGCACCATGTCCTTATAGAAGCCTCTGAGGCACGCCATACGTCGCCGAAGCGTGCGGGGCGCGACGGCTCGCTCGACCATCAGGTGCTGCGCGTAAGCCAACAGCGTTTCGGTTTGGCGCGGACAGAGTGCGCGCTGATCAATGAACCGAACGAAGTCTCTCAGATCGGACGCGTACGCTCTTAGCGTATGCTCTGATGGGTCGCGCGTCGCTTTCATGCGACCTACGTAGGCCGCAGCCTCAGCTGCTGTATTGAGCAATGCCACCTCCGCCGGAAAACCAGGGCGCAGGCGCCCGCAGGTTGCTCCATAACGGATGATCTTTTCGGAATGCTTGCCGGGTTTCTAGACCTTGGGAAACCCGCTACCATCATCATCCAAACAAAACGGATAACTCGGGATTATGGGGATGGAGGGACTTTGGGTTTCGGACAGCAACAATCACATGACGGAAGTTCCCCAAGGGTTGCTGAGCGAGATAGCTGAGGGAGATATTCGGCGCCGCCGGTTGAGCGGGCGCGCCGCCCAGCGGCAGGAGTTCCGGGGCAATATTGTTGAATCCCGCCTTGAAGACATAGAGTTCGTTGAAGTCGATTTCAGTCGATGCGATTGGAAAGACTGCCGCATCGATCGCGCAACGTTCATCGATTGCGACCTTGGGCACGCATCCATGATCACGAATGCGTTTGCCGACTGCATTTTCATAGGTTGCCGCTTTCCGGACACCGGCGTTAGCGACAGCAGCTATTCGGGCTGCAGGTTTGAACAGTGCAATTTTACGTCCATCATTGTAAAATCCAGCCGGTTTGAGGAGTGCTTCTTCGACGGCTGCCAAACCTCCAATCGGATCATTGAAAGCAGCCTGTTGCTACGGACAGCGTGGCGCGGGATGGAGTTAGCGCTGACGCTAGTCACCGGCAATTTCGGACTTCGCCAATCAGAGCTGAGCGATTGCCGCCTTGTCTCCACAATCGGTGGAGGAGACGAGGTTTCAGAATCCGTGGCATTGGCGGTGCCAGAGTTGAACCCAATCGAGCGCTTCCGACTCTCCTATTTTTGGAGCGGAGAGGTCGATGGCGACCCCGAGGCGCTTGAGGCCGCGCTCGATCTCCGAAACTGGAGCAACGACGCGGTCGTGCAGGCCAGTCTCGGTGCCCAACTATCGAGTTTCAGCCAATTCCTCCTTGCCCTGTACTATGCCGACGATGCGCCCCTCTATCCTCTGCTGGTGCTGCATTCTAAGAATTTCGCCTTCCTCGAATGGCTCGCCGGAAGGGAAGAGCTTCTCCCGCTCTATCAAATCTCAGCAGGTGTCCATTTGACCCTCACACGGGAGGTCGACGCGTTTGCCGTCCAACTTACTGTCATGACAGACGCGATGGACGCTTCGACGACTGTGCATTTCGCCGCTGAAGGCCCCGTCGACCCTGACTATTTTCGGCGATGGTTCCGGGAAATAGGAATGGTGGGAGTGAGGGTAGTTTCGGTCCGGCCTCGCAATTCCCCCATCGACCTCGCTACGGCATTTAGCGACCACGGCGAATTGATCGGCGCGATTGCGTTGTTTTTAGCCTGCCGCACCAGGCTCGAGCTGCTGAAGCTCGCTACAACGTCGCGGACCGATCATGACGAGCTAGGGCGGGGCCGCTCGCTTGTGGCTTTCTCCGCCGGTTTCTCAAAGGTAAGCCCCGCCGATTATGAGATAAATGTCCGAACCCTGCTTCCGCGATCACTACTCCTTGACCTTCATCTCTGTTTCAGCGTCGCCGTCTTCAAGCGAGCGCGTGCGGTGCTGGTGGGCTTGATCATGCCAGGCGCAAGCGTCGCCGCACCCCCCTCCACGCCGCATTCAAGAGGCGGCCGGTCTCGACGACGTTCTCCTCGGGCGTGAAATAGTTCACGCGCACCCCTTCCCAAGTGGGATCGAAGGCGAACCCAATACTCGCGCGTAGCACGACAGGCATGCGCAGTGCTTGGCACTCTTCGAGCAAGGCGACACGCTGCTGCCCGTAGCCGCCGGGCAAGCCGGAGAGGTCGAGGATCACCGTGCCGATGTAGCTGTTCGCCAAAGGGGTGGGCGTCGCCCATCCGCCAAGGAGCTGGACTTCTAGCTGGCGCCGCAAGCGACAAACCTGACGATTGGCAGCCGCAAGTAAACTGGGCAGTAGGCTGGGCGCCGCGCCGAGACTTGCCGCGCTCATCAGGCTGTAGCGGTCGATCGATCCGCCAGCTGTTTCGAGAACGCGCTCGAAATCATCACGCCAATGTCGGGGATGTAAGATCAGACTGATGCGCAGGCCGTTCAGGCCAATGCCCTTTAAGAGGCCTCGCGTTCGAACGATATCACATTCGAGGCCCTGCAGCCCGGAGAGCGTGCTCGGATGGTGCTGCTCACCAGCCTCGTCCAAGACAAGCAGATGGTCACGACCCAGAGCCTCGCCCAGCGCAAGGATTCGTTCCAGCGGTTGGTCCGTTCCAATCCCGAAGCGCGGCTGGGTCAGCCAAACAGCAGCGTGTTTCGCTTGCCGCGCACCGTCGATAAATAGATCAAGAGACGCGTCGAACCCCTCTTCACGTGTTGATGCGATGCGAACAACTTCGAACCCAAGCATTTTAGCCTGCTCGACGGTTGCAAAATAGGCGGGGGTTTCGAAGAGAACGCGTGTGAGCCCTCGCCGCTTCATCGCGCACAGCAGCGCGAGATTGGCACAAGAAACCGAAGGGCAGAGCGTTACCTGTTCGGGAAGGAGGCGCAGGCCTTCCCACGCCGACAAGAGGGTCAGGATGGCCTCCTTGGGAGCGCTAAGCGCACCCCCTTCATCAAGCGCATATTGTTGATGCTCGCGAGAGCTGAGTCGGGGTGCCTCAAAACGTTCGGCCGCCTCGCTGTAGGGATTGTGCCAGCCAGCGGGCAGCGCAGACCAAGTACGAGACCGAAGAATGTCACGAAAATAAGTCTCGTTGACCTCTTCATAGTCGTCCTCGGCAAACGCTTCTGGCGCTGCGCTTAAGCTGTCGGAGACTCCCATCGATAATCCCGAGTTATCCGTCACCGAGTGACGGGCGCCGCGCGCGCCACTGGCCGGCGCGCTTCCTCAAGAGGCAAAGATCAGATACGACTAGGACAGGCTACGATGGATAATTCAGGG
>CAWGYE010000004.1:0-686246 GCA_963826805.1 uncultured Alphaproteobacteria bacterium | reverse complement strand
TCCCGCGCGGCGATCGCCCATGCCGTCACCAAAGCGGAGGTGGTGATCGGCGCGGTGCTGATCCCGGGCGCGGCGGCGCCCAAGCTGGTCACTCGCGAGATGCTGAAGACGATGAAGCGCGGCTCGGTGCTGGTCGACATCTCGATCGACCAGGGCGGCTGCTTCGAGACCTCGCGGCCGACCACCCATTCGGACCCGGTCTACGAGATCGACGGGGTGATCCATTATTGCGTCGCCAACATGCCGGGCGCGGTGGCGCGGACCTCGGCCTTCGCGCTCAACAATGCGACGCTGCCATTCGTTCTGAAGCTAGCCAACCAAGGCGCTGAAGCGGCAATGAAAGCCGACCCGCACCTTGCCAACGGCCTCAACGTCTCCGGCGGCAAGATCCGCCACGCCGCGGTCGCCGAGGCGCTCGGCCTGCCGTTCGAGGCGGCGTAGGCTCCCTGCTCCTTCGTGATTCCCCTCCCCTCGATGGGGAGGGGTTAGGGGTGGGGTGAACCTCCGAGGCGCGCGCGGGAGGCGACGTTCACCCCCACCCAACCCTCCCCCATCAAGGGGGAGGGCTATTCGCGCCCGGCCCCGCTCCCATCGCCCGCGCCCGCTGCAGCTGCTCGAGCTGCGCCTCGATCAGGCGCGGATATTGCGCATCGGGCGGGGCAGTGGCGATGAGGCGCCGCCAGATCCGCTCGGCCTCGTCGTAATTGCCGCCCTGGGCGAGCGCGAGGCCGTAGAAGAAGGGCGGGCCAGGATGGTCGGGCGCGAGGCTCGCGGCGCGGTTGAAAGCAAGTTGGGCGGCCGGGCTCATCATGCCGCCGCCGTGCAGGACCAGCGCGTTGCCGAGGCCGACCCAGAGGTCGGGGTCGCGCGGGTTGCGCCGCACGGCCACCTGCAGGACCTCGGCCGCGCTCGCGCTGTCGCCGCGGCGCTGGTAGCCCTCCGACAGGTTCAGCCAATAGTCGGCGCGGTCGAAGCGGCCGAGGAAGTCGCCGCGGGCCTTGGCGAAGGCCGAATTCGGGGCGCAGCTGGCGCTCGGGCGGCCGCTTGGGCGCGCCGGCGCGGCCCGGCTCGCCCTGCCAGCTGTAGCCGGCCAGCGCGAGCAGCAGCGCCGCCGCCAGGAATTGCAGCGCGCCGGTGTCGCGGCGGAGGAAAAAGCCGAGCCCCAGTCCCGCCGCCAGCGCCAGCCCGATCATGATCGCCCAGCCGCCCATCAGCGCCTCCGGCGCCGGAAGCGGCCGCGGGCGAGCCACAGGCCGGCGAGGATCAGCAGGGCGGGCGCCGCCCAGAGCGGCCAGGTCCAGGGCTGGAAGGTCGGCTCGTAGGTCACCCAGTCGCCGTAGCGCGAGATCAGCCAGGCGCGGATCTGGTCCGGGGTCTGGCCGGCGGCGATCCGCTCGCGGATCAGCGAGCGCATGTCGCCGGCCATCTCCGCGTCCGAATCGGCGATCGACTGGCCCTGGCAGACGAGGCAGCGGATCGTCTCCATCAGCGCCTTGGCCTGCCGCTCCTGGCGCGGGTCGGGGAGCTGGGTGTCGGCATAGGGCGCCGCGGGGAGCCGCGAATCGGCCAGCGCCGGCGAGGCCGCGAGCAGCGCCAGGAGGGCGAGCGCCGTCCTCATCGGGCCGCCTCGTAGGCGGCGACGATCGCCGGCACGTCCTGCGGCATGATCGCGCCGATATGCTGGTGGCGGATGATGCCGTCGCCGTCGACGATGAAGGTCTCGGGCACGCCGGCCGAGCCGATCTCGATCTGCACGCGCCGGTCGGTGTCGGCGCCGATCGCGCGGAACGGGTCGCCGTAGCTGGCGAGGAACCGCGCCAGGTCCTCCGGCCGGTCGCGCACGGCGATGCCGTCGATCGGGATGCCGCGCCGGCGCAGCGCCTCCAGCTGCGGCGCCTCGACCCGGCAGGGCAGGCACCAGCTGGCGAAGACGTTGACGAGGTGCGGCCGGCCGTCGCTGAGCGCGGCACTGCTGAGCCCCGGGCGGCCCGGCAGGCCGGGCGCGAGGTCGAAGGCCGGGACGGGGCGGCCGATCAGCCCCGAGCGCACCGCGCGGTCGCCGGGCGCGTAGAGGCCGGCCGCGACCACGGCGAGGAAGACCGCGAAGGCGGCGAGCGGCACCCACAGGACGAGCCGCCGCGTCATGCCGGCGCGCTCCGACGCTCGCGGCGCAGGCGGCCGAGCAGCGAGACGAGGCCGCCCAGCGCGATCATCGCGCCGCCCAGCCAGATCAGGGTGACCAGCGGCTTCCACCACAGTCGCAGCTGCCAGCGCCCCTCATCGTCCTCCTCGCCGATCGCGACGTAGAGCTGGCCGTCCCAGCGGGTCGCGATCGCGGCCTCGCTGGTCGGGGTCGGCGGCGAGCTGAACAACCGCGCCTGCGGCCGCAGCATTGTCGGCGCGCCGCCCCCGCGCCGCGCCTCGAGCTCGGCCTCGATCGCCGTCCAGTTCGGCCCGGCGACCGGGGTGACGCCGGCGAAGCGCACGGCGAACGGGCCGGCGGCGACGGTCTGGCCGGGCCGCGCCGCGACCAGGGTCTCGCGGCTGAACGCGCTTTCCGAGGCCATGCCGGCGAGGCTGACCGCGATGCCGAGATGGGCGATCACCATGCCCCAGATGAAGAGCGGCGTGCGGCGGAGGTTGCGCCGCCACAGGGGCGCGAGGCTGGCGAGAGCGACGGCGGGCGCGAGCGCGAGGCCGAGCAGCGGCAGCGGCCGGATGCCGGGCGCGGCGATGACGAGCGCGAGCAGCGCGAGGGCGGCCGCCAAAGCGGGCGCGGCGATGCGCCCGGCCAGCGCCTTCGCCGAATCGCGGCGCCAGCGCAGCATCGGCCCCAGCGCCATGAACAGCACGAGGACCAGCGCGACCGGCCCGGCGACCGCGTTGAAATAAGGCGGCCCGACCGAGATTTCGTGGCCCATCGCCTGGGTGACCAGCGGATAGAGCGTGCCGATGAAGACCAGGCCGAGGATCACCGAGAGCAGCAGATTGTTGACCACCAGCGCGGCTTCGCGGCTGACGATCTCGAAGGTCGCGCCCTCCTTCACGTGGCGGACGCGCAGCGCGAACAGCAGCAGCGCGCCGCCGATATAGAGGGCCAGCAGCACCAGGATGAAGGCGCCGCGCAGCGGATCGACCGCGAAGGCGTGGACGCTGGTGAGGATGCCCGAGCGGACCAGGAAGGTGCCGATCATCGACATCGAGAAAGCGACCACGGCGAGCATGATCGTCCAGGCGCGAAGCCCCGCGCGGGTGGCGAGCACGGTGACGCTGTGCAGCAAGGCGGTCGCGGCGAGCCAGGGCATCAGCGAGGCATTCTCGACCGGATCCCAGAACCACCAGCCGCCCCAGCCGAGCTCGTAATAGGCCCAGTAGGAGCCGGCGGTGATGCCGAGCGTCAGGAAGATCCAGGCGACGATCACCCAGGGCCGCATCGCCCGCGCGAAGGCGGGGCCGACGTCGCGGGTGACCAGCGCGCCGACCGCGAAGGAGAAGGCGATCGAGATGCCGACATAGCCGAAATAGAGGGTCGGCGGATGGAAGGCGAGGCCGGGGTCCTGCAGCAGCGGGTTGAGGCCGTTGCCCTCGACCGGGACCGGCGACAGCCGCTTGAACGGGTTGGAGGCGAGGAGCAGGAAGGCGTAGAAGCCGAGCCCGATCGCCGCCTGCGCGGCCAGAGTCGCGATCAAGGTGTCCTGCCGGAGGCGGCGCTCGAACAGGGCGACGGCGCCGCCGGCGAGCGCCAGCACGGTCACCCAGAGCAGCATCGAGCCTTCGTGATTCCCCCAGGCGCCGGCGAACTTGTACAGCCAGGGCTTCATCGAATGGCTGTTGGCGGCGACCAGCTCGACCGAGAGATCGGTGCGCAGGAACAGCCAGATCAGGCAGAGGAAGGCGAGTCCGGCGAGCACCCCCTGCCCCACCGCCACCGGCCGGACGAGGCGGAGCATCGACTCGCCGTCCGGGCGCAGCGCCGCCCAGCCGAGCACCAGCTGGAGCAGCGACAGCGCCGCCGCCAGCCACAGCAAAGCGAGCCCCGCCTCGGCGATCATTGCAGCGTCTCGGTCTTGTGCAGCCCCCGCCGCTCGAGCTCGGGCGGCATGTAATTCTCGTCATGCTTGGCGAGGATCTCGCTGGCGACGAAGCTGCCGTCGGGCCGGAAGCGGCCTTCGGCGATCACGCCGCTATTCTCGCGGAACAGGTCCGGCGTGAGGCCGCGGTAGCGGACCCGGATGGTGGCGGCGTGTCGTCGCCGACCAGGAAGTCGATGGTGACGCCGTCGGCATGGCGCCGGATCGAGCCTTGCCGGACCATGCCGCCGATCCGCACCGCGCGGTCGAGCGGCAGGCCTTTGCGGGCGACGTCGCCCGGCGCGTAGAAGAAGCTCGCCTGCGCGCGCATCGCCGACATGGCGAGCAGCACCGCGCCCAGCACCGCGCCGACGGCGAGGACGAGCAGGACGAGGCGCTGGTTCTTGCGCTTCACGGGCGGCCCGTCAGCGCGTCGGCCTCGGCCTCGGCGCGGCGCATCGCGGCGAAGCTCCAGGCGGTGACCGCGAGCGTCGCCGAAAGCGCCACCGCATAAGCGGCGAGGATGAACGGCCAGGGGCTCACTCGCCCGCCATCCGCTTCAGCCGCGCCTCGACCTTGAGCCGCGCGAGGTCGGCGCGCATCCGCATCAGCACGATCGCGCCGAACAGCAGGCTGAAGCCGAGAGCGGAGGCGAGCAGCGGCCAGAGCATCGAGGCGTCGATGCTGGAGCGGCCCTCGATCAGGCTGATGCTCTGCCTTCTGGTGGACGCTCTCCCACCATTCGACCGAATAACGGATGATCGGCAGGTTGACCGCGCCGACCAGGCCGAAAATGGCGGTGATCCGCCCTTCCCCGCCTTTCTCCTTCTCGGCGCCGGCCAAGGCGATGAAGCCGACGTAGAGGAAGAGCAGGACCAGCATCGAGGTCATCCGCCCGTCCCATTCCCAATAGGTGCCCCAGGTCGGCCGGCCCCAGAGCGAGCCGGTGGCGAGGCAGATGCCGGTGAAGGTGAGGCCCGGCACCGCGATCGCGCGGGCGGCGACCGCGGCGAGCGGGTGGCGCCAGACCAGCTGCATCAGGCTGGCGAGCGCGATCCCGGTCCAGCCCGCCATCGCCAGCCAGGCGGCGGGGACGTGGACGTAGAGGATGCGCACCGCCTCGCCCTGCAGCCGCTCGGGCGGGGCGAGGAACAGGCCCCAGGCGAGCGCCGCCGCGACGATCGCGCCGCCGCCCCAGCCGAGCCAGGCTGTAAGGGGTCGGGCGATTCGCAGGAAACGGGCGGGATTCGCGTAGAGGTGCATGTTCGCTGGCGGTTTAGCGGAGGCTTGTGCTTAAGGCGAGAGATGAGCGCGCCCGTCAACCAGAACCGCCTGCTCGGCATCGCGCTGCGCATCGGCGCCGCGACCAGCTTCGGGTTCATGGCGGCGGCGATCAAGCTGGGCAGCGAGGCGGGGATCGGCGTGCCGGAGCTCGCCTTCTACCGCTTCGCCTTCGGGCTGCCGCCGCTCCTCGCCTGGATCGCCTGGACCGGCAATTTCGGCGCCTGGCGGACCGAGCGGCCGCTCGCCCATCTGTCGCGCGGCGCGATCGGGCTCGCGACGATGATGCTGGCGTTCAGCGCCCTCGCCTATTCTGCCGCTCGCCGAAGCGGCGACGATCGGCTTCGTCGCGCCGCTCTTCTCGGTGATGCTGTCGGCGCTGCTGCTCGGCGAGCCGGTCGGGCGCCATCGCTGGAGCGCGGTCGCGCTCGGCTTCCTCGGCGTGCTGATCGTGATGCGGCCGGGCGGCGGCCAGCTGCCCGCGATCGGTCTGGCGCTGGCCCTCGCCGCGGCGTTCGGGCGTCGCCGCCGTCACGATCACCATCCGCCAGATCGGCCGGACCGAATCGACGCCGACGACGGTGCTCTGGTTCACGCTCTTCTCGATGGCCGCGACCGGCGCCCTGCTGCCCTTGTTCGGGCAGGCGCACGACGGGCGCGGCTGGGCGATCCTGGTCGCGCTCGGCCTGTTCGGCGGGATCGGCCAGCTGTTCCTGACCTCGGCGCTGCGCTTCGCGCCGGTCGCGGTGGTGGTGCCGTTCGATTACACGCAATTGCTCTGGGCGGTGCTGCTCGGCTGGGCGATCTGGGACACGCATCCGCCGCCCTCGACCTGGCTCGGCGCCGCGGTGATCGTCGCCAGCGGCCTCTACACCGTCTATCGCGAGCACAAGCTCGGGCGCGAGAAGCTGCCCGCGGAGCCGCTTTAAGTTAAGCCCCTCCCCTTGATGGGGAGGGGTTGGGGTGGGGTGGACTCTCCGGAAAGGCACTGCATGCGCAACTGCCACCCCCACCCTAACCGTCCCCCATCAAGGGGGAGGGAACTTGGCGCGTCAGCCCCGCCCGATCAGCCGCCTCGCCATGTCGCCGGCGACCCGCGCGGGGTTGCGGCCGGTGGCGGCGCTCTCGTCCCAGATCGTGTCGAGCCGGCCGGGGATCGCCTCGATCCGCGCGCGCACCGTCGCCTCGTCGCCGTCCTTCAGATATTCGGTCGAGACGTTGATGATGCCGCCGGCGTTGATCACGTAATCGGGCGCGTAGAGGATGCCGCGCGCCTGGACGCGGTCGCCGTCCTCGCGGGTGGCGAGCTGGTTGTTGGCGCCGCCGGCGACGATCGGCGCGTTGAGCGCGGCGATCGATTGCTCGTTCAGGATCGCGCCGAGCGCGTTGGGGCTGAGCACGTCGGCCTCGAGCGTCATGATCTCCTCGGTGCCGACCACCGTCCCGCCCGTCTCGGCCGCGAGCGCCTGCGCCTTGGCGGCGTCGACGTCGGCGATGCTGAGCCTGGCCCCTTCCGCCGCGGCGCGGCGGGCGAGGCCGCCGGCGACGCTGCCGGCGCCCTGCAGCGCGATGTGCAGGCCGTCGAGGCTGTCCTTGCCGAGCGCCCGCTTCACCGCCGCCTTGACGCCGAGATAGACGCCGTAGCTGGTGTGCGGGCCCGGGTCGCCGCCGACCGCACCCTCGGCGACCGGCAGGCCGGCGACGAACCCGGTCTCCTTCGCGATGGCGACCATGTCGGCGACGCTCATCCCGACATCCTCGGCGGTGACGTAGCGCCCGCACAGGCCCTCGACCGCGCGGCCGAAGGCGGCGAGCATCTCGGGCGTCTTGCTGCGCGCCGCGTCGGCGAGGATGACGGCCTTGCCGCCGCCGAGCGGCAGCCCGGCCATGGCGTTCTTGTAGCTCATCCCGCGCGACAGGCGCAGCACGTCGGCGATCGCGTCGGCGGGCTGGCTGTAATGCCAGAGCCGGGTGCCGCCGGCGCCGGGGCCGAGATGGGTGGAATGGACCGCGATCACCGCTCTGAGGCCGGTCTCCCGGTCGGTGACGAAATGCACGAGCTCATGCTCGTCGAAATCGGGAAAATCCCAGAGCGAGTCCATCAAGCCGATCCTGTATTGGTTCAAGAAGAATGGGGCGACCGACGGGACTTGAACCCGCGACCCTCGGTACCACAAACCGATGCTCTAACCAGCTGAGCTACGATCGCCATGCTGCGGATGCGGAGGCGCACATAGGGGTCCGCGGCCCCCAGCGTCAAGGCGCGCGAGCGGCCGCGCCGCCGGGCAAACGCGTTGCGATCGGACCGCGATGCGCTAAGCTTCGCCGCGACGGGAGGGCGGCCATGTTCCTCATCCTCGAAGAAATCGTCAACACGTCGAGCGAGAACACGCTCCTGATCGTCGGCCAACAGGTCGATTGGGGCGCGCTCCCCGGCTGGATCGAGAGCAGCGGCGCCAATGCCTTCAGATATTTGATGACCGGGCTGTCGTTGCACATCGTCCGGCCGCTGCCGGACCTGACCGCGGAGACGACCGGGGACCCGCCCTCGCTCGCCGCCGCCCGGGCGCTCGCGCAGCGCCTCTGGCAGGACAACTCCTTTTCCGGGGTGGTGCCGGAAACCGATTTCACCTTCCCGGGCGGCTATACCGGCGACCAGCCGACCTCCCGGATCGGCTTTTGCCACTTCCCGAGCTGCGAGGACGCCCGGGATGCGGACTGGATCACCAGCCCGGGCCCCGTGCTGGTGCTGGCCGTCCGGCCCGACGGCGGCTTCACTTACACCCTGGTCCAGCTCCTGGTCTATCGGGAGGTGGTGGGGCCAGATGCGACGGAAGAGCCGCAACGGCCCTGGCTGGCGATCGATTCGGAGCACCTGCTCACCGGCGTCAACCACATCCCGCGCCTCGCCGAGCGGGCTTCCGGCCCCGAAAAATGGGCGCTGCGGCTGACCACCTGGTCGCTCGGCGCCTCGACCCGCGAGCCGGATCTGCGCACCATCTTCATGTCGGCGGGCTTCGATCCGTTCCTCGAGGGATATCATGCCATGGGCTGGCCGGACCCGGTCACCCAGACCCTCCTGCTCGACGACCATTCACCGCTCCGCGACCGGATCGACCTGCCCGACGATGGGGCGGTCGATTGCCCCTCTTCGCCGATGCTCCGGATCGCGCTGATCGCCGGCCATAGCATGCTGCCGGAACGGCGCGGCCGGGTGGATTATGGCGGCGCCGAGCTGAGCTTCGAGGCGGAGGAAGCGCGGAAGAAGGCCCAGGCCTGGGGCGCGCTGGCGGCGCTGGCTTTCGCCATCGTCAAGATGGTCGTCGACACCGCCGTCCCGCCCGAGTTCAGGGCCGGGCCCGACCGGTTCATCGACGAGACCTTCAAGTTCACCTCGAAACACCTGCCCATGCCCGGAGGGTAGATCGCTCTAATCCCCGGGATCGAGCCAGCGGGCGGCTTCGGCGGGCGTCCTCTTGTCCGCATCGCGGTCGACCATCAGATTGGCCTGGCGCATCCGCTCGACCGAAATCGCGCCGAGCAGCGGGCGGAGCGCGGCGACGGCGCGCGGGTCGGTCTCCGGCGCGGCGAGCAGCACGGCGTCGTAGCTCGGCAGGGCGCGGCGCGGATCGGCGAGGGTGACGAGATCGAGCGCGGCGATCCGCCCGTCGGAGGAGAAAGCGGTGATCACGTCGGCCGAGCCGTCGGCGACGGCGCGGTACATGAAGGTCGGGCTGTAGGAGCGCTGCCCGGCGAAGGCGAGCCGGTAGCGGGACTGCACCGAGCGCCATTCCGGGCGGGTCAGGAATTCGAGGTCGGCGCCGAACTGCAGCCGGGGGCCGCGCGGCGCAAATCGTCCAGCGTCCGCACCCCGAGCGCCTCGGCGCGCTCGCGGCGCATCGCCAGCGCATAGGCATTCTCGAAGCCGAGCGCGCCGACCAGCTGCACGCCGTCGCGTCGGTAGAGCTCCCCGGTCAGCGCCGCCAGCATCGCCTCGGGCGCGGGCGTATCGGTGCGCTGGAGGATGTTGGTCCAGAGCGTGCCCGAATAATCGACATAGACGTCGATATCGCCGGCGGCGAGCGCCTGATAGGCGACGGTCGAGCCGAGATTGTCGCGCCGCTCGGCGCTGAAGCCGGCAGCCCGCAGGCGCCGCTCGATCGCGCTCGCGAGGATATATTGCTCGGAGAAATTCTTGGCGCCGATCACGATCGTCTCGCCGACCGGGCGCCCCGCCGGGCACCAGCGCCAGCGCGAGCGCGGCGCCGAGCAGGCCGAGGCCGGCCCAGATCCGCCGCGGCGCGCGCCGCGCCAGCCCGGATTCGACCAGCGCGAGCAGCCCGTCGACGGCGAGCGCCAGCGCCGCGGCGGCCGCGCAGCCGGTCAGCACCCGCACCCAATTCTCGGTCTGCAGGCCGGAGAAGATCAGGTCGCCGAGGCTGGGCTGGCCGACCGTGGTGGCGAGCGTCGCGGCGCCGATCGTCCACACCGCGGCGGTGCGGATGCCGGCGAGGATCACCGGCGCGCCGAGCGGCAGCTCGACCAGCCGCAGGCGCTGGCCGCGGGTCATGCCGATGCCGTCCGCCGCCTCGAGCACGCCGGGTCGACCCCGCGCAGCGCCGCGACGCCGTTGCGGACGATCGGCAGCAGCGCATAGAGGCTGAGCGCGATCAGCGCCGGCAGGAAGCCGAGCGCCGGGATGGCGAGCCCGGTCGCGCTGGCCGAGGATCAGCAGCATCGGATAGAAGAGCGCGAGCAGCGCCAGCGCCGGCACGGTCTGGATCAGCCCGGCAAGGCCGAGCACCGGCGTGCGCACGCGCGCGGCTGCGCGCCGACGAGGATGGCGAGCGGCAGGCCGAGCGCGACGCCGATCCCGACCGCCGCGCCGCTCAGCAGCAGGTGCGCGCGCGAGCAGCGCCGGCAGCGCGGCCAGCGCCTCGGCGAGCGCGGGGCTCACAGCGCCGCCAGCCTTTCCGCCTGGCGGCGCGGCACCGTCGACCATCGCGCGCACCTCCGGGTCGGTCGCTGGCGAGCAGCGCGGCGGGCGCGCGCGTCGGCGCGGATGCGGCCGTCGATCAGCACCACGATCCGGTCGGCGAGCAGCAGCGCCTCGGCGATGTCGTGGGTGACCATCAGCGTGGTGAGGCCGAGCCGGTCGTGCAGCTCGCGATAGGCGCGGCCGAGCGCGTCGCGGGTGACCGGGTCGAGCGCCCCGAACGGCTCGTCCATCAGCATCAGCTTCGGCCGCGCGGCGAGCGCCCGGGCGACGCCGACCCGCTGCGCCTGGCCGCCCGACAAGTTGCGCGCGGATAGCGCTGCGCGGCATTCGGCGGGCAGCGCGACCAGCTCGAGCAGCTCGGCAACGCGGTCCTCGGCTCGACCTCGCCGGTCAGCCCGGCGACGATGGCGATATTCTCGGCGACGGTCATGTGCGGGAACAGGCCGATCGCCCTGGATGACATAGCCGATGCCGTGGCGCAGCGCGTGCGAGTGGCGAGGTCGCGGACGTCGCGGCCCTCGATGCGCGACCGTGCCCGCGTCGGGCTCGACCAGCCGGTTGATCGACTTGAGCAGGGTGGTCTTGCCCGAGCCCGAGGGCCCGACCAGCGCGACGAACTGGCCCGCCTCCACGGTCAGGCTGACATCGTCGAGCGCGGCGCGCGCCGCCGTGCCGCTTGGTCAGGCCGGAGATTTCGAGCAAGACGGTCATCGGCGAGGCGTGGTGGGCGCGGCAAGGATTGAACTTGCGACCCCCGCGGTGTGAACACGGTGCTCTACCACTGAGCTACGCGCCCACGCCTGAGCGGACGGAAGGCGGCCCATAGCGGGCGCCTCGGAGAGTCACAAGGGGACAGTCACTTTCGCGCGCCGGAACGGGGACAGTTACTTTCAGCCGCCGGCGCTCGAGGCTTCGTACCGCCGTGCCGAAAGTAACTGTCCCCATTCAGGTGGTGACCGCGCTAGGTGTTGACCGAATCCTTGAGGCCCTTGCCGGCCTTGAACTTGGGCTGGGTCGATTCCTTGATCTGCATCGGCTCGCCGGTGCGCGGGTTGCGCCCGGTCGAGGCCTTGCGGCGCGAGCAGGAGAAGGTGCCGAAGCCGACCAGCCGGACCTCGTCGCCGCGCTTCAGCGCGTTGCTGATCGTCTCGAACACCGATTCGACCGCGCGCGAGGCGTCGCCGCGGCTGAGGCCGGTCGCGTCCGCGACCTGCCCGATAAGCTCCTGCTTGTTCATCTGCTCCCGAATCCCCGTCTTCGAGAACTCGCGGCGGCACGCCCGCGAAAGCGCGATTAAAAGACAGGCCCGGACGGGAGTCAAAAGGAAACAGGCGCAAATCCGCGGAAAAATGCGCCTGTTTCGGACAGTTGGGCCGCCGATCAGTGGCGGACGGGAAGCGCCCGCCTCGTCGGGCGCCGCCGCCAGCTCGGACGGCGGCAGCGCGGCGAGCTCGTCGGCCTCGGTCCATTCGATCGGCACGACCGGGGTGGCGAAGGCCTGGGCGAGCACCTCGTCGACATGGGAGACGATGATCAGCTCCAGCCCCTCCTTGATGTTGGCCGGGATCTCGGCGAGGTCCTTCTCGTTCTCGGCCGGGATCAGCACCTTGGTGATGCCGCCGCGCAAGCGCCGCGAGCAGCTTCTCCTTGAGCCCGCCGATCGGCAGCACCCGGCCCCGCAGCGTGACCTCGCCGGTCATCGCGACGTCGCGGCGGACCGGAATGCCGGTCAGCGTCGAGATGATCGCGGTGACCATGCCGATGCCCGCCGACGGCCCGTCCTTGGGCACCGCGCCCTCGGGCAGGTGGACGTGGATGTCCTTGCGGCCGAACACGCTCGGCTTGATCCCGTAGCTCGGGCTGCGCGCCTTGACGAACGAGAAGGCCGCCTGGATCGACTCCTGCATGACGTCGCCGAGCTTGCCGGTGGTCCTGATCTGGCCCTTGCCGGGGACGGTGACCGCCTCGATGGTCAGCAATTCGCCGCCGACCTCGGTCCAGGCGAGGCCGGTGACCGCGCCGATCTGGTCCTCCTCCTCGCTCATGCCGTGGCGGAAGCTTGCGGACGCCGACGAAGTCGCCGACATTGTCGGCGGTGACTTCGAGCGCCTCGGCCTTGCCCTCGAGGATCTGGCGCAGCGCCTTGCGCGACGACCTTGGCGATCTCGCGCTCCAGCGTGCGCACGCCGGCCTCGCGCGTGTAATGGCGGATCAGCGCGCGCAAGCCCTCCTCGGTCAGCGTCAGCTCGCCCTCCTTGAGGCCGTGCGATTCGATCTGCTTGGGGATGAGGTGGCGCGTGGCGATCTCGACCTTCTCGTCCTCGGTATAGCCTTCGAGCCGGATGATCTCCATGCGGTCGAGCAGCGGCTGCGGCATGTCCATCGTGTTCGCGGTGGTGACGAACATCACGTCGGAAAGGTCGTAGTCGACCTCCAGATAATGGTCCTGGAAGCGGCTGTTCTGCTCGGGATCGAGCACCTCGAGCAGGGCCGAGGCGGGATCGCCGCGGAAATCCTGGCCGAGCTTGTCGATCTCGTCGAGCAGGAAGAGCGGGTTCGAGGTCCCGGCCTTCTTGAGGTTGGTGACGATCTTGCCCGGCAGCGAGCCGATATAGGTGCGCCGGTGGCCGCGGATCTCGGCCTCGTCGCGCACGCCGCCCAGCGACTGGCGGACGAACTCGCGGCCCGTCGCCCGGGCGATCGAGCGGCCGAGCGAGGTCTTGCCGACGCCGGGCGGGCCGACCAGGCAGAGGATCGGGCCCTTCAGCTTGT
Organism: uncultured Alphaproteobacteria bacterium; assembly: GCA_963826805.1. Taxonomy (GTDB): domain Bacteria; phylum Pseudomonadota; class Alphaproteobacteria; order Sphingomonadales; family Sphingomonadaceae; genus Allosphingosinicella. The sequence continues at coordinate 673,124 of CAWGYE010000004.1, read as the reverse complement.
TGGTGCGCGCCTGGACCGCGAGATATTCGACGATCCGCTCCTTCACCTTCTCGAGCCCGTAATGGTCCTCGTCGAGGATCCGCTCGGCCTCGGCGATGTCGTGCTTCAGCTTCGATTTCTTGCCCCAGGGCAGGCCGAGCAGCACGTCGAGATAGTTGCGGCTGACCGTCGCCTCGGCCGACATCGGCGCCATCGCGCGCAGCTTCTTGAGCTCCGAATTGGCCTTGGTCCGCGCTTCCTTGGAGAGCTTGGTGCGCTGGATCTTGCGGCCGAGCTCGGCGAGCTCGTCGCCGCTCGCCTTCCTCGCCCTCGTTGCCGAGCTCGCGCTGGATCGCCTTCAGCTGCTCGTTCAGATAATATTCGCGCTGGGTCTTCTCCATCTGGCGCTTGACGCGGCTGCGGATCTTCTTCTCGACCTGCATCACGCCCAGCTCGCCCTCCATGAAGGCGAACGCCATTTCGAGCCGGCGCACCGGATCGAGCTCGGCGAGCAGGGCCTGCTTGTCGGCGACCTTGATGTTGACGTTGGCGGCGACCGCGTCGGCGAGCTTGCGAGGGCTCCTCGATCTGGCCGAGCTGGACCGCGGTCTCGGCCGGCAGCTTGCGGTTGACCTTCGAATAATTCTCGAACTGCTCGATCACCGAGCGGACCAGCGCCTTCACCTCGACGCCCTCGGGCTCGACCGTCTCGACCGGGTCGATCTCGGCGACGAGATGGCCGCCCTCGCGCAAGCAGCGTCTTCAGCGTGGCGCGATGCTTGCCCTCGACCAGCACGCGCACCGTGCCGTCGGGCAGCTTCAGCAGCTGCAGCACGGTGGCGACCACGCCGAGGTCGTAGAGCGCCTCGCGGTCGGGATCGTCCTCGGCCGGATCGAGCTGCGAGACCAGGAAGATGCTCTTGTCCGCCGCCATCGCGCTTTCCAGCGCCGCCACCGATTTGTCGCGGCCGACGAACAGCGGCACGATCATGTGCGGGAAGACGACGATGTCGCGCAGCGGCAGGACGGGATAGGTTTCGCTCATGGTTACTCCACGCGGCCGGCCTTGGTCCGGCTCGCAGCCTATATGGGGCAGATCGCACGGCCGGCATCAATGAAGCGCCGTTCACGCGCCGCTAAGCGATGCTTTGCAATTGACCCCCCCGGAGGCGGGGTTTAGGGAATATCGCCTTCAAACCGGGGAGTTTGTCCGATGTTTCGTGCCGCGTTCCTGTCGCTTCCGCTGCTGCTGGCGCCGGTCGCCCTGCCCGCTCCCGCCATGGGCGCGGACGCGGTGCAATCCCGCACCGGCGAGAATTGCGAGCAGCAGGGCGAGCGCCGCCGCCGCCGCGGCCGCGGCCTCGGCGGCATGCTCGGCGGCATCGCCGGCGGCTTCATCGGCGGCCCGGTCGGCACCGTCACCTCGGTGCTCCCGGTCGGCTCGCTGCTCGGCGAGGCGATCGCCAGCCTGCTCGACTGCCGCGAGCAGCAGCAGGCCGCCGGCGCCACCGAGGAAGCGGTGCGCGGCAATGTCGGCACCACCGCGACCTGGCAGAGCGAGACCCGGCCAGAACGTCACCGGCTCCTCGACGCTGACCGCCGCGGAGCCTGCGGCGGCCGACGGCAGCCAGTGCGTGACCGTCACCGACATCGTCATCATCGACGGCGAGGAGACCCGCGCGCCCAAGCGGATGTGCCGCCGGCCGCCGAACAACCGCTACGTCCGGGTCTAGCCGGGTGCGCCGCCGGCTCGCACCGCTGCTGGCGATTCTGGCGCTCGCCGCCGCGGAGGGCGCGACGGCCCAGCGGGTGGCGATGGACCCCGACAACCCGACCTGCCCGGCCAGCCCGAACTGGTCGAGCAATCGCGCAGATGCGCTTCACCCAGCAGACCGTGAACGGCCGCCCGGTGCTGCTCGCCGAGGGCTTGATCGACGACAACATGATGCCGCGGCTGCAGGCGGCGGTGCGGGGCTTCCAGGGCGACGAGATCTGGCTGCGCTCGCCGGGCGGCAATGCCCGGTCGGCAACCAGGCCGGGCGCTATCCTGCGCGAGAACAATATGCACGACCCGCATCCCGGCCGGCTGGGCCTGCTTCTCGGCCTGCAACTTCATGTTCATGGGCGGCCTCGTCCGCCACGTCGATCCGGGCGGCCTGTTCATCGTCCACATGTTCACCCATACCGGCGACCGCGAGGTGATCCGCTCCGAGGTCGCGCGCGGCGAGGAGAATACGGTCGAGCCTGATCGGCGAGATCGAGCAGCAATCGGCGCTGCTCGCCAGCGAGGACAACGACTTCCTGATCCGCATGGGCATCTCGCGCCGGCTGCTGACCGAGATCATGTACCGCCAGAGCGCGGTCGCAGGACGCGCAGAACCGCTCGACCCGCCGCTGCCTCACCCAGGCCGAGGTCAACCGCTACTACGTCGCGACGGTGCCCTGGACGGGGCCGCCACCGCCGTCTCCTCGTTAAGGGACAGTCACTTTCACGCGCGGCAGCACGAAGCCGCGCACGGAAGTACGAAAAGTGACTGTCCCAATCGCCGCGGAAATGGGACAGTCACTTTAGCGCGGGACGGCACGAAGGCGCGCGCGCCGGCGCGTGAAAGTGACTGTCCCTGCAAAGGGGGGACGCGGCATGTCGCAGAGCAACCCGCTCTGGAATCCGGATCTGGCGCCGACCGGCCCCGAGCAGCGGACCTGGGCCTGGTATCATTACGCCTCGCTCTGGATCGGCATGATCGTCGCGGTGCCGGGCTGGATGCTCGCCGCCGGGCTGGTCGAGCAGGGCATGTCGGCGCTGCAAGCGACCGCGACGGTGCTGCTCGGCAACCTCATCGTGCTGGTCCCGCTGCTCCTGATCGGCCATGCCGGCGCCCGCCACGGCGTGCCTTATGCGGTGCTCGCCCGCGCCTCGTTCGGCACGATCGGCGCCCGCCTGCCGGCGCTCGCCCGCGCCCTCGTCGCCTGCGGCTGGTACGGCATCCAGACCTGGATCGGCGGCGCGGCGCTGCTCACCCTGCTCGGCATCTTCCTCGGCGCCGACCTGCGCGGGGCGCCGCTCCCGCTGCTCGGCATCGGCGCTCGGCCAGCTCCTCGCCTTCGCCGCCTTCTGGGCGATCCAGTTCTTCTTCGTGCGCAAGGGGCTGACCACGATCCGCCGGCTGGAGACCTGGACGGCGCCGTTCAAGATCCTGATCTGCGTCGCTCTGGTCTGGTGGGCGCTCGACCGCGCCGGCGGCGCCGGCCCGATCTTCGCCGCCCCTTCCGCCTTCGTCGAGGGCGGCGCCAGAGCGGGCCAGTTCTGGATCGTGTTCTGGCCGGCGCTGACCGCGATGATCGGCTATTGGGCGACGCTGGCGCTCAACATCCCCGATTTCACCCGCTTCGCGAGGAGCCAGAAGGACCAGGTCGTCGGCCAGGCGCTCGGCCTGCCGCCGATGATGGGGCTGATCGCGCTGGCGAGCGTGATCACCACCTCCGCCACCGTGGTGATCTACGGCCGCGCGATCTGGGACCCGGTCGAGCTCGCCGGGACGCTGGCCGGGCCGTTCGTGCTCCTGGGCCTGGTCGTGATCAGCATCGACACCGTCTCGTGCAACATCGCCGCCAACCTCGTCTCCTCCGCCTACGATTTCTCCTCGCTCTGGCCGAAGCGCATCTCCTACCGGACCGGCGGCATGATCACCGCCGCGATCGGCGTCCTCATCATGCCCTGGAAGCTGCTGGAGACGACCGGCGGCTACATCTTCGTCTGGCTGGCGGGCTACAGCGCCCTGCTCGGCCCGATCGCCGGCATCCTGATCGCCGATTACTGGCTGATCCGCCGCACCCGCCTCGACGTCGACGCGCTGTACGAGGCGGCGGGCGTCTACAGCTACCGCAAGCGGCTGGAACCCGGCCGCCGTCATCGCCTTCGCCGCGGGCGTGCTGCCCAACCTCCCGGGCTTCCTCAAGACCGCCGCCCCGGACGCGTTCGACTGGATCGGCCCGGCGTGGGCGGCCGCTTATGCCTATGCCTGGTTCATCGGCCTCGCCATTGCGCTGCTCGTCTACGCGGTGCTGATGCGCGGCACCCGCGCCGCGGCACGAAAAGAGTGACAGTCACGCTTTTTTACGGGGTCCTACTCGATCTCGTCCGCGATCCGCCTGGCCGCCCCGTTCTCGTGGAAACGGGTCCGCGAGCGGATGAACTTCTTGGCGCCGCGCACCGCCTTCGCCATGCCGCGATTGCCATTGCAGAAATCGTTGGTGATCCCGGCGAAGATGCCTTGGTCCGAAAGGGTAAGCCTGGCCCCGAAGCCCGACATCGCCTTGTCCCGGTGGGTCGGGGCCTTGAAATCGCGGCGATGATTGGTCTTCATGCCTAGGCCGCGTCTTCGGCCTTTTCGGCGTAGACGCGGATCGGCTCCTTGCGGCCTTCGACCACGTCCTTGTCGATCATCACCTCGTCGACGCCGTCCATCGAGGGCAGGTCGAACATGGTGTCGAGCAGGATGTTCTCCATGATCGACCTCAGCCCGCGGGCGCCGGTCTTGCGCTCGATCGCCTTCTTGGCGGTCGCGACCAAAGCGTCGTCGGTATAGGTGAGCTTGACGTCCTCCATGTCGAACAGCTTCTGATACTGCTTGACGAGGGCGTTCTTGGGCTCGCGCAGGATCTTGACGAGCGCGTCGGTGTCGAGGTCCTCGAGCGTCGCGATCACCGGCAGGCGGCCGACGAACTCGGGGATCAGGCCGAACTTCAGCAGGTCCTCGGGCTCGGTGTGGCGCAGCACCTCGCCGGCGCGGCGCTCGTCGGGGGCGGCGACATGGGCGCCGAAGCCGATCGACTTGCCCTCCATGCGGTCGCCGATGATCTTCTCGAGGCCGGCGAAGGCGCCGCCGCAGATGAAGAGGATGTTGGTGGTGTCGACCTGCAGGAACTCCTGCTGCGGATGCTTGCGCCCGCCCTGCGGCGGCACGCTCGCGGTCGTGCCCTCCATCAGCTTCAGCAGCGCCTGCTGCACGCCCTCGCCGGAGACGTCGCGGGTGATCGAGGGATTGTCGGACTTGCGGCTGATCTTGTCGATCTCGTCGATATAGACGATGCCGCGCTGCGCCCGCTCGACATTGTAGTCCGAGGACTGGAGCAGCTTCAGGATGATGTTCTCGACATCTTCGCCCACATAGCCGGCCTCGGTCAGCGTCGTGGCGTCGGCCATGGTGAAGGGCACGTCCAGGATCCGCGCCAGCGTCTGCGCGAGCAGGGTCTTGCCGCAGCCGGTCGGGCCGACCAGCAGGATGTTCGACTTGGCGAGCTCGACGTCGGCGCCCTTGGAGCCGTGGGCGAGGCGCTTGTAATGGTTGTGGACTGCGACCGAGAGCACGCGCTTGGCATGATCCTGGCCGATCACATAATCGTCGAGCACGCCGCAAATCTCCGCAGGCGTCGGCACCCCGTCGCGGGTCTTGACCAGCGCCGACTTGGTTTCCTCGCGGATGATGTCGTTGCACAGCTCGACGCATTCGTCGCAGATGAACACGGTCGGCCCGGCGATGAGCTTCCGCACCTCGTGCTGCGACTTGCCGCAGAACGAGCAGTAGAGGGTGCTCTTGCTGTCGCCGCCGCTCAATTTCGTCATAAATCCGTTCCGGGACGCATTGCGCGCCCGCTCTCCTCAACTCGGCCGCCTATCCTAGACGGCAAATCTACATCAGGACAATGGCCTAATCGTTAAGACCGCCCTGCGGGGGCCATGTGGCCCCGGCGCGGCGCTGGGGCAAGGGGCTCGCACGCTGCCGGTGGACCGACGCGCTCATGCCGCTCTGTTCTTAAGGCGGGACAGAGTTCGAAACATGCTCTATGCCCGACCGGGCGACCGGTCGCGCGATCAGGCAGGGACGTAGGTCAACCTGATCACGTCCTCTCCAAGGCGATCGCTGGCCACCAGCCGCAGCGGCGGCCGGGGGCCGGCGAAGAACGGCTTGCCGCGGCCAAGCACGACGGGGTGCAGGTAGAGTCGATACTCATCGACAAGACCAAGGTCGGTCAGGCTTCGCGCCAGCTCCGGCCCGCCGACTTCAATCTCCCCGGCGAGCTCAGCCTTCAGCCCGCATATCACCGCCTCGAGGTCGTCCGCGACGAGGGTGGCGTTGGGGCCGACCGACTTCAACGAGCGCGACACGACCCATTTCTTCTGGCTCCGCCACGCCGCCGCGAAGTCGCGCTCGTCCGCGCCCCACTCGGGACGGTCCTCGTCCCAATAGCGCATGACCTCGTACAGGTTGCGGCCATAGACGCTGCCGGCCGCGCCGCGCACCTGTTCGATGAAGTGACGGAACAGCGCGGGGCCGGGCGCAAACGCCATGTGATCGACATAGCCGTCCAGCGACTGGTTCATTCCAAAGACGAGCTTGGCCATGCTGCGGACTCTCCATCCAGGTTTCTCGGAAAGCTTGAGCCGATTTCACGCAGAAACGAAGCCGATGCAATCCGGCCGCCGCGCTGGTCGTCGCCCCGTCCGAATGGCCGAGGCCCGCAAGCTTGTCGGGAATGCCTGCTTCGGGCCCGTTCTCTCGGTTTGCTATCCCCATTGGCCTAGCCCAAAAAGGCTCGCAGAGGTGGTGGATGGCGGACCCGGTTCATCTTCATGGATACCGATACAGTGTCTACAACCGGATCGCGCGGGTAGTTCTGCTATCGAAGAACGTCGAGCACGAGACGATCGAGGTCAATCCGTTCGCCGAGCTCTCCGAAGCGTACCTGATGCTGCATCCATTCGGCCGGGTTCCCGTTCTCATCCACGGGTCGTTCGAGCTTTTCGAAACGAGCGCGATCACGCGCTATGTCGATCGGGCATTCGATGGTCCGCCGTTGCAGCCGGAGCGTGCCGCCGCCCTGGCCAGAATGGACCAGGTCATCGCGGTCATCGATGCATACGCTTATTGGCCGATGGTAAGGCAAGTGTCTTCACATGCCTTTTTCCGCCCTTCTGTCGGCGAGCCGTCGAGCCGTGAGGAGGTGGGCTCAGGCCTAGAGGCATCAAGGAAGGTTCTGTCCTTTCTGGACCGTGTCGCAGGAGAGGGCGAAGTCTTGACCGGGCGCGATATCACCCTTGCCGACTGTCATCTTGCTCCGATGATGGATTACTTTGTGCGAGCCGAGGAGGGAAAGGAGGCACTTTCTCGTCACCTCGCTTTGCAGAGATGGTGGGATCGGGTGTCCGTCCTCGGCGTCCTGCAGGCTACCGACCCATTTGCAGACCAGACGTCCCGCAAGTGAACGGCAGCTCCGGTCCACAATGCGGACGGTCCCCGGAGGCCAGTGGGATGGCCGAAAGGGGACACACACCTTTGTGTCCCCGCTGGTCGTGATTTGGTGCATAAGGGCCCGAGCGCCCCCAAGTGATTATCCGAGATGACGCCGCGACCGCGAACACGAATGCCATCATGATTATGTTCGAGTGGAGGGGAACATGAGCAAATACCGGAAGCAAGTCCTGGAATTCGCCGAGCGCGACGCGGGGGTGGTGGTTCAGTTCGCCGGCATGGCCGGTATCTATGAACTGCCGAGATCCGACCCAGGCTTCGACCGCTTCGCCCCGCTGCTTCGAGCCGCGAAGGATTTGGGAATCCCGGTTTCGTTCGAACTCGAGGGACACCGGATCGTCTCGGTCGGATAGGCTTTGCAAGCCCTGGCGAGGCCTTGCGTTCCGGCCAACTCCAGCCCGTCGGCGAGCGCCTGCCGAATGTCCGGGACGGGTCGAACGGAGTTTGGTCGATGCGCGCGCAGGCGCTCACCCGACCCTGCCCTCCCCATCGAGGGGAGGGAAACGCGCCCTAGGCCGCCTTCACCGCGCTCTCGTCCTCGCTCGGCATCGGACGCTTGTCGAACACTTCGTCGACCAGCCCGAAGGCCCTGGCCTCCTCGGCGGAGAAGAATTTGTCGCGCTCGACATTCTTCTCGATCTCCTCGATCGGCTGGCCGGTATATTGCGCCATCAGCTCGTTCATCCGGTGGCGGATGCGCAGGATCTCCTTGGCCTGGATCTCGATGTCGCTGGCCATGCCCTGGGCGCCGCCCGAGGGCTGGTGGATCATGATCCGCGCGTTGGAGAGCGCGACCCGCATCCCCGGCTCGCCGGCGCAGAGCAGGAAGGCGCCCATCGAGGCGGCCTGGCCGATGCAGACGGTGCCGACCTTGGGGCGGATGTACTGCATGGTGTCGTGCACCGCCATGCCCGCCGTGACGACCCCGCCCGGCGAGTTGATGTACATGTAGATGTCCTTCTTGGGATTCTCGCTCTCCAGGTAGAGCAGCTGCGCCGTCACCAGCGTCGCCATATGGTCCTCGACGCCGCCGGTGATGAACACGATCCGCTCGCGCAGCAGCCGCGAATAGATGTCGAAGCTGCGCTCGCCGCGGTTCGACTGCTCGATGACGATGGGGACGAGCGTGGAGACGATGTCTTGATGGTCGGGCACGGGAGAGTCCTTCTTGAGCTGGCGCGTGCCGGCAACATCGGCGCTCGGGCGGGAAGGTTCAAGCCCGGAATGGCCGCAATTCCCGAGGCCGGGGCCGCGCGGAGCAAATGGGGACAGTTACAGTAACTGTCCCCTCAGCCGGGCGGGCGGGCGCCAGCGGGCGCGGTCCCCTTTCGCGACGCGCGGGGCGCGGATAGACTCGGCGGCATGATCCGCGCCGCCTTCGTCGCCCTGTCGGGGCTGGCCCTCGCCGCCGCGGACGATCCCGGGCGCAGCTACCTCGCCTCGATCGAGGGCATCGCGCTTGCCGAGGGCGAGTTTCTCGACGCTTTTTCGATCGACACCTGGGGCGTCGACATGATCGCGGTCTGCCGGATTCCGCCCGGCTGGGAGATCAGGGCCGGGCGGATGGCCTCGCCCGACGGGGTGGTTGCCGGCGAGGCCTCGCACGGCGTCACCTTTCTTGACGCGCGCAGGCTGGGCCCGCTGCGGCATCTGGTGCTGGTCGGGCTGCGCGACCCGCCGAGCGAAGCGTCCGGCACCCTTCCCGCGACCTTCGCCGGGCGTGCCCGGATCGGCCGCTACGGCACGGACGAAACGCGCCGCGAGGTCGCGCTCGGCCTCGCCAACGTCCGGCTCGAGCCCGCAACCGCCTGCCCGGACCCCTCGACCGAATGATCACGTGGCGAACCAGGCTGGCGGTGATCCTTGCGATCCTGATGCTGTTCGGCGGGATCCTGTTCTCGCTCCACTTCTACATGTCCGCGGTGGTCGTGCGCGACCCCGACGGGCAGGTAGCGCGTGCGGCCTTCGTCAACGATCATGACGAACAGGTGCTGTGGGACCTGCCGGGCGGGCTGTTCGTCGGCATTCCCGGCATCGAAGGCCTGGTCGAAATCACCTGCCGCGACGGTCGGCGGCACCGCTGGGGCTATGTCACCGGCGGGATGGGCGGCAGCTTCCGGGTCGAGCCCGGCTGCCGGCTCCGCGACGGCTGATGGCGGACAGGATCAGCGTTGGCTGATCCGGTCGCCGGCGGCGAGCACGGCCGCGACCAGCGCGTCGACGCTTTGCCGGCTGTCGAGGCGCAGCACCGGCACGGCGAGGCCGGCCAGCCAGCGTTCGTGGCGCGGGCGGCTGCGGCCGGGCTGGGTGCCATCCTCATAATGGGCGGCCCAGGCGATGAACTCGAGGTGGATCTCGTGCATCGCCCCACCCGGCCGCAGCGACGCGCCGAAGCGGGCCTGCTCGCGGGCGCGCAGGCGCTCGAGGCGGAGCTGCGTCGGCGCCTCAAGGAAGACGATAAGCTCGGCCTCGGCGGTCACGCCCTCGGCCCAGTTGTCGAGCGTGCCGGAGACGACCCAGCGCCCGGTGCGCGCCTGCTCCGCGCGGATGCCGCGCAGCCGCTCGGGCACGTCGCGCTTCTCCCGGTACGGCGGGTCGGTGGCGACCCAATAATGGTCGTCGGTGTCGATAGAAACGGCGCCGAGCCGCGCCGCCAGCGCGCGGCCCAGGGTGGTGACGCCGCAGCCCGGGGCGCCGGTGATGCCGATTCGGCGCAGCATGGCGGCCCGGCCTCTGCCACGGCCGCGCCGCGCCCGTCCAGCGGGAGGGACGCGCATTCTCCACCGCTGCGGTTGAGATGAGCGGGGGCGAAGCTGCGGCGGAACGGGCCGCCGGTGCTTCGCGCCGGCCCGGGAAGGCCGCACACTCGTCGGCGGTCGGCGCCGGAGGTGGAGCATGAGGATAGGATCAGTGCCGCTGCTGCGCGGCAGCCGGGAGCATCTCGCCGCGGTGGGCGAGGGCTATGGTGCGCATCTGCGCTTCGCCGCCTTGGTCGGGGCGATGCTGGCGGCGGCGGGGCTCGCCTGCCTGCTCCACGCTCTGGTGCCGGCCTTGTGCCGGAGCACGGCGAGCCGCACCATCTCCCGCCTCCACCGGCTGCTCCAGGATCGCTCCGCCCTGGCCGAGGCCGCGGCGGAGAGCGAGGCGGCGGTCGCCTTCGCGCTGCTCGTCCTGCTCGTGCTCGCCACCGCGGCGGCGCTGTGGATCGCCGGGGCGGCGCCTGCCGTCGGCGCGCCGGTGGCGCTCCTCGCCCTCGGCTTCCCCGTCGGCCTGCTCGCCGTCGACCGCGATCTCGAAGGCTAGCTGGGGACAGTTACGGTAACTGTCCCCTGTCGCGCGGCGGCGGCGCTTATCGCAGCTGGCTGTCCTTGCTGCCGCGGCGGTTGATGCCGGCGCTGCGCACATTGGTGTCGCGCGCCGACTGGCAGGGGACGCAGGTGCGCACGCCGGGCAGCGCGCGGCGGCGGCGCTCCGGGATCGGCTCGCCGCATTCCTCGCAATGCTCGAGGCCCTCGCCGGCGGGAAGCCGCGCGCGGGCGCCCTTCACCGCGTCGGCGACGGTGTCGTCGATCTGCTCCTGCACGGCGCCGTCGCGCGCCCAGCCTCCGGCCATGGCGATGCTCCCGAATGTCCGCTGCCCGCGGCGCGCAAGATAGGGCGGCGGGCGGCCCGTTCCAAGCGGGACGGAACGTCCTTCACTCATCCTTGCGGCGGGTGGCGTCGGAGACGTCCCGGTCGTGGCCGCTCTTGTCGCTGAAGAAGGCGGCGGCGAACAGGCCGCAGCCGAGCAGCACCGAGAAGAACACGCCGGCGATTGTGGCGATCACCATGTGCAGCCGGAGCGGCCCGTAGAGCGACAGGTACCAGAGCGCCCCGGCGACCATCAGCACCGCCGCCAGGGCGATCCAGATCATCATCCGGCGGAACTCGGCCAAGGCCCGGTCGCGGTCGCGCATCGGCCCTGAACGAGCCGCGAGCGAAAGCCGTTCCGCCCGGCCGCGAGGGCGTGCTGCGGGCGTGCGCGCCGTCTCGCGCCGCCGCGCCGGCCGCGGCCATGCGGGGATCACGCTCACGCCATTGCCGGCGCGGGTGTCGCGATTGACGAGGAGGCTCAAGACGCTGAAGGCCGCGCCAGAGATCGCAATGCGGGCCGGCCTAGGCCGCGGGCTCCGGCGGCGCGACTTCGGCGGGCTCGGGCTCCTCGCGGTGCTGCAGCATCACCTGCCGCGCCTCGCAGACCAGCTCCTTGGCGCGCTCGATGCTGTCATGCAACGCGGCCCGCGTCTCCTCGATCTCGATCAACAGTTCCTCGGCCACTTTCTTCGCCACGCTGCGTGCCCCCTGTGCGAAGGGGAACAACATTAACCTGCATCAAATGGTTCCCCGCTCCGGCGCAAACAGGACGGGCCGCCCGGCGCCGCCGTCCCGCGGCCCGCCGGGTCGGCCCAGAAGAGCCGGCCGAAATGGCACCCGTACGTTTTCGGAAAAAGTAGGTGTCCCGGTCAGCGCGAAAAAGTAGGGTTGCCGGGTTTCGGCGACGGCAAGCCTGCGGGGGGAGCATGGCCCAGGCGAGGGCGACGAGGGAAGCGCGAAGCGAGGCGCGGGGCAACGCAGCCTTCCTGTTCCTGTCGGCGATCGTCTCCGGCGGGATCAGCGGCTTTCTCGGCAATGTGCTGACCAAGGTCCTGCTCGGCGACCGGCCGGGGGACGCGGTCGCCTGGCCCTGGATCGTCGGCCTGGTCTTCGCCGCGCTCGCGGTCGGCATCGCTCTCTATTACTGGACCCTGCTCGGCTATGGCGGCTTCGCTGCGCGGTCGCCGGAGCGCGAACGCTACAATCGGCTGCGCGCGGCCCTGAAGGGCGGCGGGCGGATCGCGCCGGTCTACGAACGGATGCTGCGGCGGACGCTGGACGCGGTCGACCGCTTCTTCGGCGATGCGGACCAGGCGGAGCGGACGCTGTTCCCGGGCGCCTTCGGGCTGCGGCAGCGGGCGCCGTTGTGGACGGCGCAATCCTATGACCGCTGCCTGCTGATCGCGCTCGCCTACCCGGTTGCCGTGATCGTGCTCGTCTGGGCCGCGACCGCGCATGTCGGGCCGGCCGAGACGGCGCTGCGGCTGCCGGCCGGTGCCGAGGGATGGCGCCGAGCCCTCAGCGTCGCCACGCTTGCCCTGCTGGCCTTTACCGGCCTGCGCGCCGAGCACGCCAAGGGCGGCTGGGCGACCGGCTGGTGGATGGTGCTGTTCGCCGCCGTCGGCATGGCATCGGTCCTGGCGGTCGAGCCCGGCATCGGCGCCCTCGCCGCGACCGGCCTGCTGATCATCCTGGCGGCGGAGGTGCAGCCGAGATACTCGACCGGCACGGCCGCGGTGGCCGCCGCCGCCGCGGTGGCCCTGGCGGTCGGATCGATCAGCAACAATCTGCTCAGCATCTTCGCCTCCGTCGTGGTCCTCACCGGGGTGGCGGAAGTCGTCAAGCGGAGCGCCGGCGCGAGCGAGGACCGCGGCCGGCTCGGCGCCTATCTCTCGGCCTGGACGGTCCTGCTGTTCCTGGCGTCGATCACGGCGCCGCTCTGGCTCGGCGACAGCGGGCGATGGTATGGCGTCGGGGCCGTCCTCCTGTTCCTCGTTGTGCTCTCCGTGGTCAACGCGCCGTTCGACTGGATCACGCTCGGCCTCACCCGGGCGCTGCTGCGGCGGGGGCTGGAGCTGGGCGGGTGGTGGCCGCTGGTGTTCGGGCTGATCGACCTGTTCGTCGCGGCCGCGGTGGTGATCGTGCTGGCGGTGGCCACCCTGTGGGCGGTGCAGCTGTTCGGCCATTTCACGCTGATCGGCGGCGGCGCGCTGGTGCTCGACGTGGCGCGCCTTCTCGAGGCGCTGGCCGACCCGGCGCGCCGGACCGAGGCGGAATATTGGTGGCTCTACGCGATGCTGTTCGCGACCCTGATTCCGAGCATCGTCAACGTCGCCCTGGGCGCGCTGTCGCTGATGCGGGGCGTGCCGGGGCTGCACGCGCGGCTGGCGGCGCGCATGCCCCGGGGCAAGGCGGTGCTGGCGGCCGACCGGATGTGGATGGCGCCGGTGCTGACCGTGCAGACGATGCTGAGCGCGGCGATCGGGACGGCGGTGATGCTCGGGCTGATGTGGGCGCTGCTGAGCTGGGCGCTGCCGCTCGCCGGCGTCAACCTGATCCCGCTGCTGCAGGCGCTGGCGCAAGCCGACGTGCCGGGGCGGCTGCTCGCGCTGCTGAGGCTGCCGGGCGGCGCCTGAGAACGAGCAATGAAGGGCGCAAGGCAGGCGCCTCCAACCGCCCCCTTTCCGGCCTCATCCTCCCGCGAACCGGAATGACAGTTGCGGTCACTGTCCCCGCCGCCGCGACGCCATTCTGAAGAAGCTCTCCTGCGGCGTGGATATGGTGCGAGCGCAGCGCCAACGGGAGGCGGCGCGGGCCTGGCTTGGTTCGATCAGGCCACGAAGCGCCCGGCAGTCCAGCCTATGATAAGTCCGCCGATAAGGCCGAGACCGAGGATCGGCGCATAAGCCTTCGTAATGATCGCATCGGGCAGGCTGACGAGCAGCCCGACGATACCGCCAATCGCCCAAGCGGGCAGAGGCATGTGCACCAGCGGGATGAGGAAGCCGATGGCGAACCGGCTGGTGAAAGCGCCGAGCAGCGCCGTCATCTTGTCCGGGAAGTCCATCGGGATCATTATCGCTACGGCAAAGGCCCCGAAGACGAGGCCGGCAAGCAAGCCAAAGGTCACAGGGTTCATAGGGATGCCCTCCTGACGTGCGTCGCTCAGGCGACACGTCCAAGCCGATTGTGGGAGTAAACCTCGAACTCCCCGCCCGGATCGGCCGTCTCGAAGATTTCCTCGAAGGCGTCCGCTCCGCTGAAACGGTAGGTTTCCCGTGCCCTAACGCCGTTGGGAAGGCTCTCCAGGGCCTCGCTGTTGAATACTAGCTCGGGGCCGTCGAGCACCTCCGATGCCGAGACATATTGCACGAAGAAGCTCTCGACATGGAACTGGCGCAGCACCGCCCGCCTGCGCGCCCGGTCGAAGCTGAGATAGCCGTGATCCTCATGGCGCTCGCCGTGCTCGTTCCGCTCTTGCTGCGCATAGGTGGAGACATTGCGGATGAAGATGAAGCGCCCGCCGAGAATGGATGTGTAGCTACGCTCCACGGTGCTGTGGCCGGGTTGCCCGTCGCCCTCGCCGCGCCAGTTACCGAGGAAGCGGCTCAAGGGGGCTAGGCGGGTGTGGAGCGCTGGCGCTGGCTCCCGTGCGCTCGCCTCGCCCGGAAGCGCAATCGCGGCCGGGAGAATGAGGCCGGCGGCTAGCAGCGCGCGGCGGTCGAAGTTCGGAGCAGCCATGATCGAGCCCCCTATCTTCGCGTCTCCGCGTGAACCGAAATGGGGACAGTTGCTGTAACTGTCCCCTTCGTCGTCACCGCATCCGGAAGGTCACCCGCGCATAGATAGAAGGTACCGGGCACGTCGTAGGTGGTCGGATCCATGTTGTTGAGGCCGCAGGTGAAGCAGGGCGGCGGGTCGGTGTCGAACAGATTGTTGGCGCCGATCGCGAAGCCGAGGCCCTCGTTCAGCCAGCCCGGGTTCCACCGCAACTGCACGTCGGTGTAGAAGCGGCTGTTCATCTGGTTGCCGTTGCCCTCCTCGACGCCCGAAATGTAGCGGCCGGTCAGCGAGGCGCCGACCTCGCCCATCGTCCAGTCGATGATCCCGGTCGACTTGTACTTGGGGAAGGCCTGGTCGGGGCTGCCCTGCTCGGTGCCCTCGCGGTCGATCACGGTGAAGCCGGTGGTGGCCGGCACGGTCACCCGGAAATTGCGCAGGAAGGTGTTGGCCCAGTAGAAGTTGAACGTGCCGGCGCCGGTCTCGCCGGTGCGGAAGTTGAAGGTGAGGTCGACGCCGTCGGTCTCGATCGAGGCGATGTTCTGCAACAGGCCGCGGATCTGGATGACCTGGCCCGAGGCGCTGCGGTCGATCGCGTCGCAGCTCAGTTGGTCGCCATTGGCGAAGCAGCGGCCGAGCAAGGTGCCGGCGTCGATCGCGGCGATCGCGCCGTCGACCTGGATGTTGTAATAATTGGCCTCGACCGAGAAGCGCGGCAGGAAGCTCGGCCGCCAGACCGCGCCGAAGCCCCAGCTCTCGCTGGTTTCCGGATCCAGCGCGGGATTGCCGCCGGTGATCACGGGCAATTGCGCGTTGAGCTGCGTATAGCCGCCCGGGGGCACGCCGTCGGCGACGCAATTGGGCGGGGCGGGGGCGAGACCCGAGCAGGGGTCCTGCACCTCCTGGTCGAAGCGCGAGGGCGTGCCGAACAATTCGCCGATGCTGGGGGCGCGGAAGCCCTCCGCCCAGGAGCCGCGGAAGAGCAGGTCCTCGATCGGCTCCCAGTTGATGCCGGCGCTGAACGTCGTCGTCGAACCCGATGTGGAATAATCGGAAAAGCGCACGGCGCCGGTCAGCTCGAGGCGGTGGAAGAAGGGCGTGTCGCGAAGCAAGGGCAGGCGCAGCTCGGCATAGGCCTCGTCGACATTGTAGCCGCCGGAGGTCGGCAGCGCCGGGATGTCGGAGCCGAGCCCGGCCGCGACGATCGGATCGGGGTCGAAGCGGCCGTTGAGGTTGCGATGCTGCACGCCGATCGCGATGCCCGCCGTGCCGCCCGGCAGGTCGAACAGCCCGCCGGTCAAATTGGCGGAGAAATCGAGCAATTTCTGCACGCTGGAATCGCGCTGCGTGAACGCGACATAATTGAGCATCGCCGGGGTGATCGACCCCTCCCCGCCGAAAATATTGAACGGGGTGCAGGGGGCGATGCAGTTGGCGACCGGGCCGAGCGCGCGGGCGAGGTTGGCGGCGTTGATGTTGCCATGCACCTCCTGGTCGGCGCGGTTGCGGCCATAGACGGCATTGAGATCCCAGTTCCACTCATTGCCCAGCCACTCGAACGAGCCGTCAAGCGTGCCGGCGAAATACCAGGTGTCGACCTCCTGATCGTAACGCCGCGGCCCATTCTCGACCACGCGGCGGCCGATGAAGGCGTAGGTGGCCTCGTTGGCCGGAGTTGCCGGATTGTCGCCGCGCAGCGTGCCGAACGGATTGAACGGGTTGGAGGCGTCGATCACGATCGTATCGAGCAGGTTGCCGTTGCCGGCGTCGGGGCCGACGAACAGCGGCAGGTGCGCGGCCTGGTTGGACGAATTGCGGCGGTTGTAGAGCGCGTGGACGTTCAGCTCGACGTCGGGGCCGAGCTCCTGGGTGATGTTGACGAAGGCGCCGTAGCGCTCGACCGGCACCTGGATGAAGTTGAACGGCGCGAAGTTGAAGCGGTCGCCCGGCGACACGAAGTCCCGATAGTCGGCCAGCGTCGGCGTGCGGCCGATGACCGGCGCGATCAGGGTCAGACCACCCGGAGGACCGAAATTGGCCAGGATGAAGCGGCCGTTGGGCGTGCCCGAGCTGCAGCTGCCGTCGCAAGCGGTGGCGCCGGGGGTCGGGAAGAGCGAGATGTCGCGGTCGGCCGAGCTCACTTCCTCCTGCTTGACGTAATTGGCGCCGATCACGATGCGGGTGGTGTCGTCGTCGGTGCCCGCGCCCCAGCTGATCTGGTAGTTCTGGGTGAAGCCGTCGCCCTCGCCGAACGTGCCGAGCTGCGCGGACACCCTGAGATCGTTCTGCTGACGGCGGGTGATGATGTTGACCACGCCGGCGATGGCGTCCGAGCCGTAGATCGCCGAGGCGCCGCCCTGCAGCACCTCGATCCGGTCGATCATGCTTTCCGGGATCGAGTTGAGATCGACCGAGCCGGGCACGCCGCTGGCCGAGGCCGCGTTGACGTAGCTGAGGCCGTCGACCAGCACCAGGGTGCGGCGCGAGCCGAGATAGCGCAGGTCGACCTCGGCCGCGCCGGCGCCGACGCCGCCGCCGTCCGGCGGATTGCCGAAATTGCCCGAATTGTTGAACCGGCTGTTGAGCGCGCCGCCGGAGCTCGGCAGACGCTGCAGGATCTCCGCGGCCGAAATGAGGCCGGTGCGGTCCATGTCCGTGCGGTCGACGAACACCACCGGCTGGTCCTGATCGAGCGGGTCGCGGCGGATGCGCGAGCCGGTGACGATGATCGGCGCGTCGCTTTGCGTGCCGGTCGCGCCGGGCTGGGTCGAGGGGACGGGGTCGGGATCGGGTTGGGCGTAAGCGGGCGTGATCCCTGCGAGCCCGGCCGCGACGGCCAGGGTGGCGCTGCCGTAACGGAACGTCCGCTTGAGGTTGGTCATGACCCTACCCTCCCTGATGGGCGCGCTCACGACCGCCGTGGGCGCGTTCGCCCTACCGAGCGGAGTTAACCCCGAACGGCAGGGTCGCGGAAGTCAAAAGCGAAGTCGCGCGGATCAACAGCGCGCGAATTCCGATGGATCGTTGCTTTAGTGTTACAATCGTTCCGCGCCGACCGCCGGCAGGCTGAGATAATGGAGGCGGCGAACTTCGCGGCGGCCGCGCACCACGGTGTCGAGGACGAGGCCGGTGAAGAAGCTCAGGAAAGCGAGGATCATCAGGCCCGTGGCGAGGATCGCGGTCGGGAAGCGCGGCACCAGCCCGGTCTCCAGCCAGGTGATCACCAGCGGCACGGCCAGCGCGACGGCGAGCGCGGCGAGGAACAAGGCGAAGCTGCCGTAGAAGAGGACCGGACGCTCGATCCGGTAGAGATGGACGATCGCCTTCAGGATCCGCCAGCCGTCGCTCCAGGTGGAGAGCTTGGAGTGCGAGCCTTCCGGGCGGGCGGCATAAAGGGTCTCGACCTCGGCGACCGGCATGGCGAGCTCGAGCGCGTGCACGCTGATCTCGGTCTCGGTCTCGAAGCCCCGCGACAGCGCCGGAAAGGACTTGGCGAAGCGGCGCGAGAATACCCTGTAGCCGGAGAAGACGTCGCTGAAGGTGCGGCCGAACAGGCTGGCGAGCAGGCCGGTGAACAGCCGGTTGCCGAGCCGGTGGCCGCGGCGATAGGCCTCCCCCTCCCCGTCCGGGCGGCGGGCGCCGACGACCATGTCGAGTTGTTCTTCAATCAGTCGTTCGACGAGGGCGGGCGCGGCGGCCGGGTCGTAAGTGGCGTCGCCGTCGGCCATCACATAGACGTCGGCCTCGACGTCGGCGAACATCCGCCGCACGACATTGCCCTTGCCCTGCATCCGCTCGGTGCGGACGGTCGCGCCGGCGGCCGCGGCGACCTCGCGGGTGCGGTCGGTGCTGTTGTTGTCGTAGACGTAGATCCTGGCATCCGGCAGCGACGCCCGGAAGCCGGCCACGGTCTGCGCGACCGCCGCCTCCTCATTGTAGCAGGGCAGCAGAACCGCGACCTGCAGTTCCCTGATCTCGACCGGCATCCCGCCCCCTTAGGCTCGCATCAGCCCTTCTTGGCAGGCTTTTTCGCCGGAGTCTTCTTCGCAGGCTTGTCGGCGGCGGCCGCTTTCTTCGCGGCGGGCTTCTTCGCCGCCGCCTTCACCTTCGGCTTGTCGCCATGGTCGTGGCCGCAGCCGGGGCCGTGGACATGGCCATCCTCCGATTCGATCGCGGCCTCGAGCTCCTCGCGCTCGACGCTGCGCTCGCTGATCTCCGCGCGGGCGAAGAGATGGTCGACCACCTTGTCCTCGAATAGAGGGGCGCGCAGCTGGGCCGCGGCCATCGGCTCGTTGCGCACATATTCGACGAACTTCTGCCGCTCCTCGGGCCGGTATTGCTGGGCGGCCTGCATGACCAGCTGGTTCATCTCCTGCTGGCTGATCGTGACCTCGTTCTTCTGGCCGATCTCGGAGAGCAGCAGGCCGAGGCGGACGCGGCGCACCGCGATCGCGCGATAATCGTCCTTCTCCTTCTCCATCTCCGCGCGCGCCGCGGCCGGGTCGTCCTCGCGGCCCGCCTCGTCCTCGAGCTGGCGCCAGATCTGCTCGAACTCGGCCTCGACCATCGATTCGGGCACCGGGAAATCGTGGGCGGCGGCGAGCTGGTCGAGCAGCTGCCGCTTCATATGGGTGCGGGTGAGGCCGTTCAGCTCCTGCTCGATCTGCCCCTTCATGAGGTCGCGCAGCTGGCCGATCCCTTCGAGGCCCATCGACTTGGCGAAGGCATCGTCCGGCTGCATCGCGCGCGGGGTCTGCACCTCGTTGACGGTGACGTCGAAGGTCGCCGCGCGGCCCTTCAGATAGTCGACATGATAGTCGGCCGGGAAGGTGACGCCGACCTGGACCTGGTCGTTCGCCCTGGCGCCGACGAGCTGCTCCTCGAAGCCCGGAATCAGCCGGCCCGAGCCAAGCTCGAGCGACATGCCCTCGCCCTTGCCGCCCTCGAACGGCTCGCCGTCGACCTTGCCCTCGAAATCGATGATGACGAGGTCGCCGGTCTCCGCCCTGTGCTTGGCGGGCGCGGGATCGAAGCTCTTCTGCCCCTGCGCGAGCCGCGCGACCGCCTCGTCGATCGCGGCTTCGGTCGGCGCGACCTTGAGCCGCTCGATCTTCAGCCCGTCGACATTCGCCGCCGGAACGTCGGGCAGCGCCTCGACCTCGACGGTGACCACCGCATCCTTGCCCGGGCCGCCTTCCTCGAGCGCGACGCTGGGCTGCATGGCCGGGCGGATGTTCTGGTCGCTGAGCAGCTTCTGGACGCCGTCCTGCACCGCATTCTGCAGTGCCTGCTGCTCCAGCGCGGGCCCGTGCATCTTGCGGACCAGATTGGCCGGCACCTTGCCGGGACGGAAGCCGGGCATGCGCACCTGCGGCGCGATCGTCTTCAGCTCCTTGTCGACGAGCGCGTCGATCTCCTTGGCGGCGATGGTGATCCTGAAGGCGCGCTTCAGGCCCTGGTTCAACGTCTCGACGGTCTGCATTGCGGGTTCAAACTTTCATGTCAGCAAATGGCGCGCGGCGGGATGGGGCGGACCGCTGGTGCGGGCGGAGGGGCTCGAACCCCCACATCTTTCGATACCAGGACCTAAACCTGGCGCGTCTACCAGTTCCGCCACGCCCGCCGGGCCACGGCAAGGCGGCGTCTATAGCAGGGGCGATGCAGAGGGCAAGCGGGGTTGCCCCGCCGGCGGGGGGCGGGGATCAGGCCGCCGTGGCGAAATCGGCGAGGGCGGTGCCGCGGCTGACGAAGAGGCCGGCGCCCATGGTGAGGGCTTCGACGCGCGGCAAAGCGGTGCCGCAGAAGCCGCATTCGGCGGAGAGGCGGCCGATATACCAGTGCGAGCGGCCGCAGCCGGGGCAGTGGTTGACCTGGTTCTCGCGGTAGACGACATGGTAGCCGCGCCGCGCCGGATCGTGCGGCAGCGCCTTGCCCAGCCTTGCGAAAATCGAACCGCGCATGTCACTCACTCCCTGTGCTCGTCGCGTCTCCCTGCGACGAATCGTTCTATACTGTAGACGAACTGAACAGTGGATGACCGAGTTGGTTGTCCACCGTTCAGCCCTCACGACGCCGCTCCTCTGCCCCAGCCGCGTGTCAGCGCGATGCCGGATCCCAAGGAAAAGTGTTTCAATTGTCGCAGCGATCGCACTAGGCGGCGGAAAACGCGTCGCCTCGGAGTCTCTTTCCATGAAGCCCAACCTGCCGCTCGTTGCCGCGCTCGCGGCGCTGTGCCTCGGCCCCGCCGCTTCGGCCCAGCCCGAAACGCCGGCCTTCTCGCCCGCCGCCTTCCGCGCCCATGTCACCTTCCTCGCCGACGACCTGCTCGAGGGGCGGGACACCGGGAGCCGCGGCTACGAGATCGCCGCCCGCTACGTCGCCGCCCAGTTCGCGGCGCTGGGGCTGCGGCCGGGCGGGAGCGGCGGCAGCTGGTACCAGCCGGTCGAGTTCGTCCGCTACACGCTCGCGGGCGCGCCTACGCTGAGCTTTGGCGGGCGCACCCTCACCCACGGCCGCGAGATGGTGATGCGGGCGAGCCCCGACGCGGCGGCGCTGGCGCTGGAGGCGCCCTTGGTCTTCGCCGGCTACGGGCTCGACCTGCCGGCCCGCGGCTATGACGATTATCGCGGGCTCGACGTGCGCGGGAAGATCGTCGTCGCGATCGACGGCACGCCGTCCGGCATTCCGAGCGACGTTGCCGCCCATCTGAACGGCGAGAAGCGCCGCGCGGCGGCGGCGCGCGGGGCGGCCGGGCTGATCATGGTCCGGTCGCGCGCGTCGAGCGGGCGCACCCCGTGGAGCCGGGTGACCCGCTTCGCCAATCGCCCCGGCATGACCTGGGTCGAGCGCGACGGCACTCCGTTCGTCGACGGCGAGGGCCTGAGGTTCAGCGCGACGGTCGACGAAGCCTCCGCGGCGGCCCTGTTCGAGGGCGCGCGGCGACCGCTCTCCGCCGTGCTCGGCGAGGCGGCGCGCGCCGGCAGGCGGCCGCGCGGCTTCCCGCTCGCGACGACCGCCCGGGTGGCCCGCGAGGCGGCGGCGACGAGCCGCCTTTCCAGCCCCAACGTGGTCGCGGTGCTGCCGGGCAGCGACCCCGCTCTGGCGCGGGAATATGTGCTGCTGATGGCCCATCTCGACCATATCGGCGTGCGCGAGCCGCGGCCGGGCGACGCCGCCGACGCGGACCGGATCAACAACGGGGCGATGGACAATGCCAGCGGCGTGGCGACCCTGATCGAGGTCGCGCGCCAGTTCGGCCGGCCCGGCAACGCGCCGCGCCGGCCGATCCTGATCGCCGCCGTGACCGGCGAGGAACGCGGCCTGCTCGGCGCCGAATATCTGGCCCGGCACCCGGTCGTCGAGGGCCGCGTCGTCGCGGTGGTCAACCTCGACATGCCGATCCTCAGCTACAATTTCGAGGATGTCACCGCGTTCGGCGCCGAGCATTCGACGCTGGGGCCGATGGTGGCGCGCGCGGCGGAGCGGATGGGGGTGCGGCTGTCGCCCGACCCGCTCCCCGAGGAAGGGCTGTTCACACGCTCCGACCATTATGAGTTCGTCCGCGAGGGCGTGCCTTCGGTGTTCCTGATGACCGGCTTCGCCGGCGAGGGCGAGCGCCATTTCCGCCGCTTCCTCGACACCCGCTATCACGGGCCCAGCGACGACCTGGCGCAGCCGTTCGACTGGCGGGCCGGCGCCCGCTTCGCCGAATTGAACTATCTGATCGCGCGCGAGATCGCCGACGCCCCCGCGGCGCCGCTCTGGTATGCCGACAGCTTCTTCGGCGCGGCCTTCGGCGGCGACCGGCCCCGGGCGCAGCGCCCCGCGCGCTAGGAATGGGGACAGTTACAGTAACTGTCCCCTTTTTCAGGCGGCGGCGCGCTTTTCGGCGAAGTCGCGGCGGACCCGGGAGAGCGTGGTGAAGCGGCCGCCCATGCGGTCCCGGAAGAAGGCCAGCACCGTCTCGATGCGGGCGAGGAAGCGGTCGAGATCGGCCTCGCTGCGCACATAGGGCGTGTGGCCGGGCTCGAGGCTCGGGCTGTGATAGGTGAGGCTGAACAGGCGGTGGCCGCGCGCCGCCATCGCCTCGATCAGGCGGCATTGCTCGGCCGCACCGGTGCCTTCCGGAGTGAGGCGCGCGCGGCTGACCAGCCCGGCCCGCGCCAGGATGCCCGGCAGGTGCAGGGCCCCCGCCCTGGCATTGTCGAACAGCCAGGCCGCTCTGCCGCCGAGCCCCGCCATCGCGCCGAAATAGCCGACGCTGAGCGGCACTTCGAGCAGCCCCCTGCCCTCGTCGAGCCAGTGCGGCACGTCCGGACGACCGCGGAAATCGGGGCCGCCGTCGGCCGAGAAATCGGTGTGCGGGACGAGGCTGCAATCGACCTCATAGCCGAGCTCGACCAGCGCCTCGAGGGTGCTCGGCCCGAAGCCGTAGCGGCCCGCCTTGAAGATTGTCGGGCGGGCGCCGAAGCCCGCCTCGATCGCGCCGGTCAGCGCTTCCAGCTTGGCGCGCTCCAGCCCCGGCGGGAGGTTGCAATGATAGCTGTTGCGGGCGTTGATCTCCTCGACGTGCGGCGGCGTCACCCAGGGATGGAGGTGGGCCCCGATCTCGGCCTTGCCGGCCTCCTTCAGCCCGCGCAGGAAATGCACCGCATTGGGATCGGTCGCGACCGGAAAATCGACGACGTAGGTCGGCACCACGCCGAAGCGGTTGAAGATCTCGTGGGCCCGCGCCTGCGCCGGGATCGAGCGTGTCGCCACGCTCTCCCGCGAGAAGGGCGCCGACCAGTCGAACTCCTCCTCGGTGTCGACGACGATGAGCAGCTCGGGCTTCATCGCTCGGCCTGGCCCGCGATCCGGCGGGCCTTGTCGATGACGCGGTAGCCGAGCGACTTCAGGTGGTTCTGGCGCGGATAGCGCCCGGGCAGAGCGGGGCTGAGCCCGGCCTGGCGGAGCACCGCGTTCATGCGGTGGGCATATTCCTCGCGATAGCTCCATTCCGAGCGCCAGGTGATCGAGAAGGAGACCGACACGCCGGGGCCGTTCCGCACCCAGTGCGGCGCCTTCACCGGCACGTAGACCGCCTGGCCCGGCGCCAGATCGAACGGGCGGCCGAGCGCGGCGAACTCGTCGCGCCAGGCGAGGTTGCGGTGGCCGCCATGGTGGAAGGCCTCGTGCGCCTCGCCCGCGGCCAGCCGCTCGTCGCCGGCTGGAAAGACCGTCATCGTCTTGGTCCCGCGAATCTGCAGCAGGATGTTGTGCTCGGGATCGAAGTGGAACGGCGTCACCGCCCCGGGCGAGGAGATGAAGACGAACGCCTCCATCTTCAGCATCCGCCCGGTCGCGGGGCGCACCACCGGCTCGAGCCCGGCCAGCGTCTCGCGGAGGAGGTCGCGATAGAGAGGGTCCTGCTCGACGAACTTCAGCACCATCCACGAGCCGCACTCCTCGATGCGGCGGATCGTCTCCTCGATCGAAAGGCCGTTGGCCGGAGTCTCGGCAGGGTCGAGGCCGACGGGGACGTCGCCGCGATTATATTCGGCGTCGACGGGGCGGATGCGAGTCGCCAGCGCCGCCAGCGCGTCGAGCTGCAGCAGCGGGTGCCCGGCAAGGCCGTGGGCGAGCAGCACCGGCGCCTCCGGATAGGCGGCGGCGAGCGTCTCGAGGGCGGCGGCGTCGAAGCGGGTCATCCGAGATAGGTCCTGAGCGCGGCCGAGCCCAGCTCGAGGGCGCGGCACAGCGCAAAGACGGCGGTGCGGCGGGCGCCCTTGAGGCGGACGGTGACCCGGACGATCGAGCGCCGCCCGCTCCACAGGCTGTCGATCATCGGATGGTCCTCGACCGCGCAGCTGTCCATCCAGGCGATGTCGGGGCGGGTGAGGATGTCGAGATTGTCGAGCTGGATCTGCACGCCCGGCGAGAAGCGGGCGAAGGCCTCGTCGAATACCGTCTTGAAGGTGAAGCCGCCGGGCGGCGTCAGGAAGTTGACCAGCATCGCGACCGCCCGGCCGCCGACGTCGAGGCGGCGGAATTGCAGGCGGCCGGCGTTCCAGCCGGCGCGGACCGCGCGGCGGAAGAACAGCTCGGCGGCCGGATCGCAGGCGAGCGCGCTCCCCGCCGCGCCCTTCCAGCCCGCTTTCTCCAGCGCGAGATAGGTGTCGCACCAGGCGTCGAGGTCCGCGGGATCGTCGAGGATGCGGGAATCGAGCGCGCCGAGCTCGGCGAGGCGGTTGCGCTGGCGGCGGATCTCCTTGCGCTTCTTCTGGCGGACCGCGGCCTGGTAATAGGCCTCGGGAGCGAGGCCGCTTTCGAGCAGGGCGCGCGCTTCGCGATGGACGATGGCGCCGCGGGCGAGGCCGCGATGCACCGGGCCGCCCTCGACCAGCCCGCGCAGATGCAGGAAGTTGGGCGCCCAGTCGGCGCGGTCGAGCGTGTCGAGGGCGGCGGCCCAGAAGGCGCGCTCCTCGCCTGCGGCGACGAGGGGGGTGCCGAGGAAGGCCTGCTCGTGGCACCAGTTCTTGACCAGGCGGAGCGGAAGCCGGGCATAGCCGGTCTCGATCGTCACCGGCAGGACGCCGATCAGCATGGCGCCGCGCCGCACCTCGATCAGCCGGACCTCGCGGCCCCCCGCCATCGCCGGCAGCGAGGCGGCGATGAACCAATGCTCGGCGAACGGGTTCGGCTCGGCCGCCACCGCGGCGAGCCCGGCCCAGTCGGCGGCGAGCCCTTCGAGCGCTTCCGCGGCTGGCCGCAGCGTGGCCCGGACCTCGGACGAAGCCGGCACGGCCTCGAGCCGGACAGGCGCCACGCCCGACCGTTCCGGCTCCCAGGCGATCCGGCCCAACGAATTCATGGCCGCGCTGGTAGCGCACAGAGGTAAAGATATGGTGGTCCTTCGATACGCCGGTTCGACAAGCTCACCGGCTACTCGGGATGAGCGGTTTGGGAATCCTATCCCGCTCATCCTGAGTAGGGACTGAGCTTGTCGAAGGCCCGTATCGAAGGACTATGCCGTCTCCAGCTGGTAGTCGCGATATTGCTCGCGCAGCGCGATCTTGAGCAGCTTGCCGGTGGCGGTGTGCGGCAGGCTGTCGACGAACAGGATCTCGTCGGGCAGCCACCATTTGGCGACATGGTTCTTGAGATGGTCGAGGATCTCGGCCTTGCCCACCTCGGAGCCCGCCTTGCGCACGACCAGGAGCAGCGGCCGCTCGTCCCATTTGGGGTGGCGGACGCCGATCGCCGCCGCCTCGGCGACGCCGGCGCAGCCCATCGCGGCATTCTCCAGCTCGACCGAGCTGATCCATTCGCCGCCCGACTTGATCACGTCCTTGGAGCGGTCGGTGATCTGCATCGTGCCGCAGGGATGGATGACGGCGACGTCGCCGGTGTCGAACCAGTTGGAATTGCCGGTGCAGTCGCCGCGCTCGTCCTGGAAATAGCGGCGGATCACCCAGGGGCCGCGAATCTGCAGCCGGCCGGAACTCTTGCCGTCGCGGGGCTGCACGTTGCCGTCGTCGTCGACCACCTGCAGCTCGACCCCGAACGGCACCCGCCCCTGCTTGGCGACGAGGTCGACCTGCTCGTCGAAGCTGAGCTCGTCCCAATTGGCCGGCGGCGACCCGATGGTTCCGATCGGAGAGGTCTCGGTCATCCCCCAGGCGTGGCCGACGCGGATGCCCATCTTCATCAGCCGCTCGATCATCGCCCGCGGCGCCGCCGAGCCGCCGATGGTGACGATCCTGAGATGCTCGGGCTGCTGCCCGGTCGCGTCCATATGCTGGAACATGGCGAGCCAGACCGTGGGCACGCCGGCGCTGTGGGTCACCTTCTCCTCGTTCATCAGCCGGCAGAGCACAAGCGGGTCGTTGACCGCGGAATAGACGAACTTGATCCCGGCCATCGCGCCGGCGAAGGGCAGGCCCCAGGCGGCGGCGTGGAACATCGGCACGATCGGCAGCGCCACCGAGGAAGGCGAGAGGTCGAAGCAGGCCGGCGCGACCTCGGCCAAAGCGTGGATCACCGAGGAGCGGTGCTCGTAGAGCACGCCCTTGGGATTGCCGGTGGTGCCCGAGGTGTAGCAGAGCATGCAGGGCTCGCGCTCGGAGCCCTCGACCCACTGATAGTCGCCGTCCTCGGCGGCGATCAGCGCCTCGAACTCGCCATTGTCGAAGCAGACATAGTGGTCGATCGTCGTCCACTGCTCGTTCAGCCTGTCTACGATCGGCTGGAACGCCTTGTCGTAGAACAGGACTTTGTCCTCGGCATGGTTGGCGATGTAGACCAATTGCTCGTCGAACAGCCGCGGGTTGATGGTGTGGATCACCCCGCCCATGCCGATCGTGCCGTACCAGGCGACCAGGTGGCGGCTGTGGTTCATGGCCAAAGTGGCGACGCGATCTCCGCGCTTGATGCCCATTCTTTCAAGCGCTTGTGCAAGCTTCCTCGCATCGCGTGCGATGCCGGCCCAGTCGGTCCGCGTCTGGCTGCCGTCGGCCCAGTGGGTGACGATCTCGCGAGCCCCGTGCTCGCGCTCGGCATGATCGATCAGCCGCGGCACGCGCAGCTCGAAATCCTGCATTCCGCCCAGCATCGCGGACCACTCCGTCAAGGCCGCTCAGGATGCCTGCGCCAATCGAGGTTGGTCAAGAGGCACTACGCTGAGCGTCGCCCTGGTCACGCCCTCGACCCGGCGCAGCCGTTCGGCGAGCTCGGCGTCGAGCAGGAAATCGCGGCCCAGCACGACGTCGGCCGTGCCCCCGCCCCAGGCGGCCGCGAGACGCAGCACGCCCGTCCCGCCATGCTCGCCCGCCACCTCGGCGGCGAGGCGGCGGAGCGCGGCCTCGTCCTCGACCTCGACCTCGATCTGCAGCCGGCTGCGACGCGCCAGCCCTTCGAACGACTGCAGCGAGCGGATGGTGACCCTGCGGCGTCTCCTCGCCGGGCCGGCGGTCGAGCTCGACCGAGAGCAGGGCGCAGCCGCCCGCCTTGGCCGCGGCCGCGACCTGCTCGGCGACGGCATCGTCGAACACCGTCGCCTCGAACTGGCCGGAGCTGTCGGAGAGCGTCGCCATCATGTAGCGGCGGCCGCGCGCCGAGGTCCGCCAGCGCACCTCCTCGACCAGCCCCGCCATCACCGCCGGGCTGCGGCCGCCGTCGGCGCTCGCCGGCAGCTGCGGCGAGCTCGGCGAAGCTGCGCGCCCCGTGAGCCAAAGCGAGATGGCGGTAATTGTCGACCGGGTGCGCCGAGAAATAGAAGCCGAAGCTCTCCTTCTCGGCCGCCATGCGCTGGGCCAGCGTCCATTGCTCGGCGGTCGGCATGCGGATCGGCACGACGTTGGCCGGCCCCTCGCCGAACAGCCCGCCCTGCCCGCTGACCCGCGATTCGGCGGCGCTGGCGGCGGCGGCGAGAATCGTCTCGGCCGCGGCCGTAGCCGCCCAGCGCTCCGCGATTGCGTCGAAGGCGCCGCCGCCGGCGAGGCTCTCGATCTGGCGGCGGTTGAGGAGGCGCGGGTCGATCCGGGCGGCGAAATCGTCGAGGCTGGCGAAGGCGCCGTGCGCGCGCCGCTCCTCGACCAATTGCTCCATCGCCTTCTCGCCGACGCCCTTGAGCGCGCCGAGCGCATAGCGCACGGCATGGCCCTCGCCGTGCGGCTCGACCGAGAATTCCGCCTCGCTCAGGTTGATCGAGGGCGGCAGGCAGGCGGTGCCGGTGCGGCGCATGTCGTCGACGAAGATGGCGAGCTTGTCGGTCTGCGCCATGTCGAAGCACATCGAGGCGGCGTAGAACTCGACCGGATGGTGCCGCTTCAGCCAGGCGGTCTGGTAGGCGAGCAGGGCATAGGGCGCGGCGTGGCAGCGGTTGAAGCCGTAGCCGGCGAACTTGTCGATCAGGTCGAACAGCTCGTTGGCCTTGGCCGCGGGGATGTCGTTGACGCGGGCGCAGCCCTCGACGAAGCCGGCGCGCTGCGCCACCATCTCGGCCTTGATCTTCTTGCCCATGGCGCGGCGGAGCAGATCGGCCTCGCCCATCGAGAAGCCGGCGAGCACGCGGGCCGCCTCGATCACCTGCTCCTGGACGACGAAGATGCCGTAAGTGTCCTTGAGCACCGATTCGAGCAGGGGATGCGGATAGGTGGTCGGCTCGCGCCCGTTCTTGCGGGCGCCGTAAGCGGGGATCGAATCCATCGGCCCCGGCCGGTAGAGCGAGACCAGGGCGATGATGTCCTCGAACGAGGTCGGCTTCACCACCGCGAGGGTGCGGCGCATCCCCTCCGATTCCAGCTGGAACACGCCGACGGTGTCGCCGCGCTGGAGCATCTCGTAGACGGCGGGATCCTCGAGATCGATTCGGTCGAGGTCGACCGCGATGCCGCGACGGCCCAGCAGGTCCACCGCCTTCTTCAGCACCGACAGGGTCTTGAGGCCGAGGAAGTCGAACTTCACCAGCCCCGCGGCCTCGACATATTTCATGTCGAACTGGGTGACCGGCATGTCCGAGCGCGGATCGCGGTAGAGCGGGACCAGCTCGGCGAGCGGGCGGTCGCCGATCACCACCCCGGCGGCGTGGGTCGAGCTGTGCCGCGGCAGCCCCTCGAGCTTCATGGCGAGGTCGAACAGGCGCTTTACCTCGGCGTCGCGGCGATATTCGGCCTCGAGCTCGGTGACCCCGTCGAGCGCGCGCCGCAGCGTCCACGGGTCGGTCGGGTGGTTGGGGATCAGCTTGGCCAGCCGGTCGACCTGGCCGTAGGGCATTTGCAGCACCCGGCCGGTGTCCTTGAGCACGGCGCGCGCCTTGAGCTTGCCGAAGGTGATGATCTGGGCGACCCGATCGTGGCCGTAGCGTTCCTGCACGTAGCGGATCACCTCGCCGCGCCGGGTCTCGCAGAAGTCGACGTCGAAGTCGGGCATCGACACCCGCTCGGGATTGAGGAAGCGCTCGAAGATCAGCCTCTGGCGGATCGGGTCGAGATCGGTGATGGTCAGCGACCAGGCGACGACCGAGCCGGCGCCGGAGCCGCGGCCGGGCCCGACCGGGATGCCGCGCTCCTTGGCCCATTTGATGAAGTCGGCGACGATCAGGAAATAGCCGGGAAAGCCCATGCCGACGATCACTTCGATCTCGTAATCGAGCCGCTCGAAATAGGCTTTGCGGTCCGCCTCGCCGAGGTCGGGGATCGCGGCGAGCCGCGCCTCCAGGCCCGCCAGCGCGTCGCCACGCAGCTGCGCGGCCTCGGCGTCGAGATCGCCGGCGGTGCGCGGCAGGATCGGCCTGCGCTTCGGCGCGCTGAACGCGCAGCGGCGCGCGATCACCGAGCTGTTGTCGATCGCCTCGGGCAGGTCGGCGAACAGCTCGCGCATCGCCGGCGCCGGCTTGATCCAGGCCTCGGGCGAGGAGCGTAGCCGGTCGTCGCGGTCGAGGTGGCTCGACTGGGCGATGCACAGCATGGCGTCGTGCGCGGCGTGGAAGTCGGGTTCGGCATAAGCGGCCGGGTTGGTCGCCACCAAAGGCAAATCGTGCGCGTAGGCGAGGTCGATCAGGGCGGCCTCGGCGGCCTCCTCGACCGGATCCCCGCGGCGGCTGAGCTCGAGATAGAGCCGGCCGGGGAACAGCCGCTTGAGCTCCTCCAGCATGGGGAGCGCGTCCTGGCCCTCGGCGATGAGGCGGCCGAGGGCGCCCTCCCCGCCCCCGCTGAGCGCGATCAGCCCTCCGGTCTTCCCCGTCAGGGCGCCCAGCTCGACATGGGGAAGGTCCTCGACCGGACGGTCGAGATGCGCCGACGAGACCAGGCTGCAGAGATTGCGATACCCCTCCTCGTCCTGGACGTAGAGCGGCAGCCAGTCGATCACCGGCTGGGCCCCGGCCCGGCCCGGGCGCGCCACCCCGAGCAGGGTGCCGACGATGGGCTGCACGCCTTCCTCGAGGCAGGCGTCGCTGAACGGCATGACGCCGTAGAGGCCGTTGCGGTCGGTCACCGCGGCGGCTGGGAAATCGAGCCGCTTCGCCTGCCTGGCGATCGCCTTGGGCTCCATCGCCCCTTCGAGCATCGTGTAGCAGGAGAACAGGCGAAGCGGGACGTAGGGCGCGGACGGCATGGGCCGACTATGGGAGCCGGCACCGATTCGGGGAAGCGCCGGTTTCGGCTTTTCCACAGCATAAAGCAGGATCGGCAGGGGAGCTCAGCCCTGTCCGGGAGACAGGGCGACCTGCTGATCCTGCTCTATTCGATCACGCCCTCGTGCAGGCGCAGCACGCGGTCCATCTTGGCGGCGATGCGCTCGTTGTGGGTGGCGACGAGGCTGGCCGAGCCTTCGTCGCGGACGAGGCGGAGGAACTCGGCGAAGACCAGGTCGGCGGTGGCCTCGTCGAGATTGCCGGTGGGCTCGTCGGCGAGCACCAAAGCGGGGCGATTGGCGAGCGCGCGGGCGACCGCGACCCGCTGCTGCTCGCCGCCGGAAAGCTTGGCCGGCGGATGGGTGAGCCGTTCGGCAAGGCCGAGCGCGCCCAGCAGCGATTCGGCCCGCTCCCACGCCTCCTTTTTGGTCGCGCCGCGGACCAGCTGCGGGATCACCACATTCTCGGCGGCGGTGAAATCGGGGAGCAGATGGTGGAACTGGTAGACGAAGCCGAGCCGCTCGCGGCGGGTGCGGGTGCGGCCGGCCTCGTCGAGCCGCGCGGCCTCCTCGCCCTCGATCCGGATCGAGCCCTCGAAGCCGCCCTCGAGCAGCCCCACCGCCTGCAGCAGGGTCGACTTGCCCGAGCCCGAGGGTCCGAGCAGGGCGACGATCTCGCCCTTGGCGACCGCGAGGTCGACGCCGCGCAGCACGTCGATGACGACGCCCGCCTGCCGGAAGCTGCGCTTGAGGCCCTGCACCTCCAGAACGGCGCTCATGGCGCGGCACCTTTCAGCCCCTCCCCTCGATGGGGAGGGGTTGGGGTGGGGTGAACCAAGACGGCCCGCACGGCGCGTGCGTAGAATCCACCCCCACCCCAACCCTCCCCCATCGAGGGGGAGGGGGAAAGAAGGGGAGGCACCTCATTCATAGCGCAGGACCTGCACCGGATCGGTGCTTGCCGCCTTCCACGCCGGGTAGAGCGTGAACAGGAAGGAGGAGCCGATCGCCAGCACCACGATCAGCGCGACCTCGAACGGATTGGTCCGCGCCGGCAGCTCGGTGATGAAGCGGACCGTCGGGTCCCACAGATTCTGCCCGCTCACCGTCTGGGCGAAGCCGACGATGCCCTGGCGGAAATAGAGGATGGTGAAGCCGAGCAGCACGCCGAGCAGCGTTCCCAGCACGCCGATGGTGAGGCCGACGGTGATGAAGATGCGCAGCATCGCCGCACGCGGCGCGCCCATCGTGCGCAGGATTGCGATGTCGCGGGTCTTCGCCCGCACCAGCATGGTGAGCGAGGAGAGGATGTTGAACGCCGCCACCAGGATGATCAGCGAGAGGATGCAGAACATCACCACCCGCTCGACCTGGATCGCCTCGAACAAGGCCGCGTTCATCGAGCGCCAGTCGTTGACGATCGCGCGGCGCGAGACCGAGCCGGCGAGCGGCGTCAGGATCTCCTCGACCCGGTCGGGGTCGACCGTGTCGACCTCGATCATGCCGATCGAGTCGCCCATCATCAGGAAGTTCTGCGCCTCCTCCAGCGGCATCACCACGAACGCCTTGTCGAAATCGTAGAGCCCGACCTCGAAGATCGCGGCGACATTGTAGTCGACGATCCTCGGCACGGTCCCGAACGGAGTGGTGCGGCCCTGCGGCGAGATGATGGTGATCGAGCTGCCGACCGACAGGCCGAGCAATTCGGCGAGCCGCGAGCCGATCGCGACATTGTTGCTGTCCGGCTGCAGCGCGGCGAGCGATCCGGCGAGCACGTTGCCGGCGATGGTCTGGTTCTCGAGGATGTCCTGGCGGGGCATGCCGCGCAGCAGGATCGCCTCGACCCGGCCTTCGTGGCTCGCCATCAGCGGCTGCTCGATCAGCGCCGAGGCGGAGGTCACGCCGGGCGTGCGTCGCGCCCGCTCCAGGATCGGCCGCCAATTGTCGAGCCGGCCGCCATAGCCCTGGACGACGGCATGGCCGTTGAGGCCCACCACCTTCTCGAACAGCTCGGCGCGGAAGCCGTTCATCACGCTCATCACCACGATCAGCGCCATCACCCCCAGGGTGACCGCCCCCAGGCTGATCCCGGCGACCAGGAAGATGAAGCCCTCGCCCTTGCCCGGCAGCAGATAGCGCCTGGCGACCATCCGTTCGTAGCGGCTGAGGATCACCCGCCCGTCACCCGCGCCAGCGCGCTTTCGATCGAAAGCTCCTCGCGCTCGCCGGTGGCGCGGCGCTTCAGCTCGACGACCCCTTTCTCCAGCCCCTTCGGCCCGACGATCAGCTGCCAGGGCAGGCCGATCAGGTCCATCGTCGCGAACTTGGCGCCGCCGCGCTCGTCGCGGTCGTCGTAGAGGGTCTCGACCCCGGCGTCGGCGAGCTTGCCGTAGATCTCGTCGGCGGCGCTGGCCACGGCCCCGTCGTCGGCGCGCATGTTGACGAGGCCCACCGCGAACGGCGCCGCCGCCTCCGGCCAGACGATGCCGGTCTCGTCGTGGCTCGCCTCGATGATCGCCGCCATCAGCCGGGAGACGCCGACGCCGTAGCTGCCCATTTGCGGATGCACCTGGGCGCCGTCGGCGGTCTGCACGCTCAGCCCCATCGAGGCGCTGTACTTGGCGCCGAAGGCGAAGATGTGGCCGACCTCGATGCCGCGGCGGCTGCGCAGCCGCTCGGGCGGCACCGGGCAGTCGGCGACCTTGGCATGCTCCTCCTCCTCCATCGCATAGAGGCCGGTGAGGTGGGCGATGGTGGCGGCGTCGGCGGCGAGCAGCTCGTGGCGCGACACGTCCTCGAGCGCGGCGTCGTAGAAGAGCGCGCTCTCGCCGGTGTCGGCGAGGATATGGAATTCGTGGGAAAGGTCGCCGCCGATCGGCCCGGTCGGCGCGCGCACCGGCACCGCCTGCAGCCCGAGCCGGGCGAAGGTGCGCAGGTAAGCGACGAACATCGCCTCGTAGCTGGCCTTGAGCCCCGTCTCGTCGAGGTCGAAGGAATAAGCGTCCTTCATCAGGAACTCGCGGCCGCGCATCACCCCGAAGCGCGGGCGGATCTCGTCGCGGAACTTCCACTGGATGTGGTAGAGCGTGCGCGGCAGGTCGCGATAGGATTTGACCGACCCGAGGAAGATCTGGGTGATCATCTCCTCGTTGGTCGGCCCGTACAGCATCTCGGCGCCCTTGCGGTCCGGGAAGCGCAGCATCTCCGGGCCATAGGCGTCGTAGCGGCCGGACTGGCGCCAGAGCTCGGCCGACTGGATGGTCGGCATCAGCATCTCGATCGCGCCGGCGCGGTCCTGCTCCTCGCGGACGATCCGCTCGATCTTCCCGAGCACGCGGTGGCCCAAAGGCAGCCAGGCGTAGATGCCGGCGGAGGTCTGGCGGATCAGGCCGGCGCGCAGCATCAGCTGGTGGCTGACGATCTGGGCGTCGGCGGGCGTCTCCCGGGTGACGGGCAGGAAATAACGGGTCAGGCGCATGGCTGCCGAACCTCTAGGGGGGCGGCTGCCGCAACGCAACAAGCCGGCCGGCGCCCGCGCCTGTGGCCGGTTCGCAACAGGCCTGCCGCAATCTCGCCACGAAGCGCAATCGGGCGATGACAAGCGCCGCCCTCCTGCATACCGTGATTCCCACGCAACCAAGGACTTAACGGCCTGGTTCGGGGAGGCTACGGCCCCGCTCCCTCTGGCGAGGTGAGGGAAGCGCGCGGGCCGCAGCGTCACAAAAGGGGGTAGACGGCGGCAACGTCGTCTCACGGGTGCCCGGACGGAAACGTCCGGGCACTTGTCTTTTGCGGCAAAGTCGCGGTCAATGGCGCGTGCAAAAGGGGGGAAGCCATGCCTCGCTCGACATCTGCGCTCGCCGCGGCCGCCTTCGCCGCCGCGCTCTGGCTCGCCGGCTGCACGCCGGCAGACGCGCCGCGGGACGGCGTCGAGGCGGCCGAATATGCCATCCATTATCCCGGCGAGCCCAACCCGCCGGCGCCGGGCCACGGCGTCCATGCGCCGGGCGGCGCGCCGCATCCGGGCTCGACCCACGAGATCGCCTATGACGAGGCGAGCGGCGCGCTCTGGATCTCCGGACAGAATCACGATTCGCTCGCCCGCGTCACGCTCGGCCCGGACGGGCGGCCGCGGATCGGCTTCCAGGAGCTGCCGCCGGGCAGCGGCCCGCACGGCATCGCCTTCGACGCGGCCGGCCGGCGCTGGGTGACGCTGGAATTCATGGGCCGCATCGTCGCGTTCGACCGCAGCGGCCGGCAGGTCGCCGATCACGACGTCCGCCTCGACTGCGCCAGCTGCCCGGCGCCGATCAACAGCCATCCGCACGGGCTCGGCGTCGGCGCCGACGGGCGGACGATCTGGTTCACCGGCAAGGCGACCGGGACGGTCGGCCGGATCCGCCCCGACGGGGAGGTCGAGACCATCGCCCTGCCGACCGCGGGCAGCACGCCGATCTACATCCGCGCCGGCCCGGACGGGAACATGTGGGTGACCGAACTGACCGGCAACCAGATCGCGCGGGTGACGCCCGAGGGCCAGGTGAGAGAATTCGGCATTCCCACGCCCTATGCCCGGCCGATCGCGATCGTGCCCGGGCCGGACGGCAACATGTGGTTCACCGAGGAGGCCGGCAGCAATGTCGGGCGGATCACCCCGGACGGGACGATCACCGAATTCGCAGTGCCGCGGCCGCACCCCAACGTGATCCTCGCCGGCCTCGCCTTCGACCGGGCCGGCAACCTCTGGGTCCAGCAATATGTCGACCACAACCGGCCCGAGCCGGCGGGGGCCGATCATATCGTGCGGATCGACCGGGCCGGGCTCGCCGGCGTGCCGGCGGCGCTGACCCGGGCCCATTTCACCTTCTACCCGGTGCCGACCCGCGACACGGTGATGCACCGGATCGTCGCGGGGCCGGGCGGGGCGATGTGGTTCACCGAGCTGCGCGCCGACAAGCTCGGGCGGATCCCGGCGGGGTCGCCGCGGCGCTGAGGCCGGCGCGGAAACCGCCGTGGCGCGGTTAACCGATTCGCAGGGCGGATGCGGCTATCCGCATCCGATACGGCAGCGGGGACAAGGATATCATGCAAGGCAGGATCGACACGCGCGCGAGCGACGCCGCCCATCATGTGCCGCGCGCCGAGGGGCGGCTCAGGGCGCGCCTCGCCACCCGGCTGCGGCGCGAGGGCGAGGCGGACGCCCCCTTCACCCTGCGCAACGTCTCCCCCTCGGGCTTCATGGGCGAGTGCGCCGAGACGGTCCGCGCCGGGAGCCGGGTCGTGCTGCTGCTGCCGATGGGCGAGAAGGTCGAGGCCGACGTGCGCTGGGCGCTGAACGGCCGGCTCGGCTGCCAGCTGCGCGGCCGCTTCACGCTGCGCCAGCAGGCGCTGATGCTGGCGCTGGCCGCGAAGAACGGCCTCCTCAGCTGGGCCGCGCTCCAGGGCGCCGCGGTGGTCGCCGTGGTGATCGTGCTGGCGCTGCGCTAGCCGTCGCCGACCATCTCCACGAGGCTCGTGTCGAGCCACCAGGTCGGCCCGTCCGGCGGCCGCCCCGGCGAGGAGCTGGCGCGAAAGCCCTGCCAGCCGCCCTTGCCGCTGCCCTCGATCGCCCACAGGCTGATGCTGTTGCGGTTGCCGCTGCCGCGATCGTCCCAGATGCAGCCGCCGAGCCGGACCTCGCGCAGGCAATCGGCGGCCACGCAGCGGACCGGCGGCTCCGGATGAACGGAGAAGAGGTCGCCCAGGGCGACGAAGCCGGCCGGCGCGCCCGCACGATAGAAATCGGCGTCGCAGCGGTCCCGCCAGAGCAGGCCGAAGCCGAGCGGCTGGGCGAGCGCGGGAGCGGCGCTGTCCGGATGCTCGCGGACCAGCAGGATGCGCGGCCGCCCGACGTCGCGGCCTTCGCGGGCCGGCGTCAGCAGCGGCCACCAGCCGCCGGCGGCACCGCCGGAGAAGCCGACGCTGAGATCGCGCCGGGCGCGGCAGCCTTTGTCGGTGAGGATATCGCCCGCGACGAGGCGGCCCCGGAGCCGGAAGCGAGTCATCGCCGCGCTCCTGCCTGTCTCATCGCGTCACCGGCTGCGCGAAGGTGATCCAGAAGCCGTTGAGATCGCGCACGATCAGCTCGCGATTGCCGTGGAAGGCGTCGTAGGGGGCCGCGATCACCTCGACGCGGCCGTCCAGCTC
This sequence comes from uncultured Alphaproteobacteria bacterium, assembly GCA_963826805.1. GTDB lineage: Bacteria > Pseudomonadota > Alphaproteobacteria > Sphingomonadales > Sphingomonadaceae > Allosphingosinicella. The sequence goes on along the minus strand of CAWGYE010000004.1, from coordinate 636,120 downwards.
GGCGTGGAGCGCGTCGACATCGGGCTGGTCCGGGCCGGGCTCGAGCTGGATGTAGAGATCGACCTCGCGGCGCTCGGCGTCGCTGGCGCGGCCGCCCGCATTGAACATTACCTCGCCCGCGCCGTAGCGGACGCACGCCCAGTCCCATTCGGCATCGTCCTCGGGCGGGATCCCGGTCCCCATCTCGTGCGCGTCGCAGGCGTGCCAGCCGAGCAGGGCGAAGCCGATCGCCCGGTACCACTCGGCCGTCGCGCGGACGTCGGGGACGTGGAGCATCGGGGTGAGACGGGCGCTCATTCGACCTTCCGGATCACCTCCTCGACCCGCGCGACGACCAGCCCGAAGCGGCGGAAGGTCATCCGGTTCTGCGCGCTGCGCCCGCCCGCATGGACGGTGATCGACTGCTCGACCGAAGGCCCTTCGGCGAGGCGATAGCGCAGGGTGAGGACGTTGCCGGCCACGGTGCCGGTGACCGGGCCGCGCGCGTCAGTGATCGAGCCGGTGATGCGATTTCCGCCGGCGCGGGCGAGCCGCCAGCTGCGCAGCCGCGCGGGCTTGCCCTCCTCTTCGACCACCTGATCGATGACCAGCACATTGCCCCGCTCGATCCGCCCCCGGCTGCGATGGCGCACGCCGTGCCGCCCGGAGAGGATGACGTGGACGCTGCCCTGCCCTTCGGTGCGCCCGACGAAGAAGCGCTCGAGCGGCGAGGCGGGGGCCTGGGCATGCGCGGGCGCCTGCGCGGCGGCGAGGAGGCCGAGGCCGAGGAGGATGGAAAGGGGCACCAGGACTCCCTTAGCCCACTCGGGGCGCGGGTGCCACGGGCCGCATCGCGCGCCCGGATTCGGGCGGATGTTGGCGAAAGTGGCGCGGAGCGTGCGATTGCGGCGGCGAATGCTGACGGAATCGCGGTTTTGCGTGGCTTTCGTGTTGGCGGATGTTGGCGGATGTTGCCTGGGGCGCGGCGAAAGCGCGTCCAAGCGCGGCGGTAGCGGCGCTTAGAGTGGCGCGGCCGCGGGTCACCGCCCTGGGCTGGCAGATCGAATCCTATTTTGTAATCCAACAATCGTATCTCGGCAAACGCACTAATGGGAGCCATGCCACGCGGAAAGCTTACCTTATTAGGTTAATGCGCAGGGCCCTCAAGGCTGGCACAAACTCAGATGTTCCAACTACGTCCATCATCTTTCCGGCGGTGAGTTTCAGACCAACCGCTCGATCATAAATCGCCGCGCAGTCCACACCCGTGAGACGAGACTTAAAGAGAATGCCGTCCAGCGAAGTCTGATCGTAAAGTGATTGGCTGAACGCCCGCGACTCAGCCTGCAGTTTCGCACCTTTTATATCGGTCGATACACCGAGTTTGAGGCATCCTGTTGTCCGCAAATCCAGCAATAAAAGGGGCGACGAAGCCGACACCAGTACAACGCCCCAACCAAGCACTTCGCCGAACATCATATCCCGAGCGGTAGAGCCCTCAAAGCGGTCGCGTATGATCGTTTCCGCGAGTGCAGTCTTGAGATCCTTCGCAATGTAGAGCAGCTGGAAGCTGCGGAGAGGACTTGAGAATTTAGTGTTGCTCCAACCCATGCCGAGCGGCGTAGATTTGTGTTTGAGCGGAGAGATTCTTATTAGAGAGTCAGGCGTGTAAGGTCTAGTTAGCTCTGTGATAATAGTCTGATTGAGCTTCATTGAATCAGTCGAAGTCGCGCTTCGCGACTTCAACAACATCCCCAATTCTCCCGCGCCGAAGAGCGTCAAGGGGCGTTCGCTGACTTAGCGCTTCGTGGGGCTGGCGCAACCACAGCCAAGCTGAACGAGTGTCACCCACCGTTTCGATCACGTCCTTAATTCCCGGTAGTGGAGTGCCCCGTTCAAATTGCTCAAGTGGATAGGTCAGCGACCGATCATCCTGCCGCAGAGCTACCACTGAGCCAGCCCGTCGCCATCCAGCCAATTCTGATCCGCGAATCCCAAAAAGGCGGAGCAGATCACCCGGCCTGGCGGTTTCGCCTGCCCAAGTGTCCACGGGCACCGACTGAGCATATTCGGAAAGGGCCGCGAGGCCGTTACTCTTCCCAATCCGCCGGCCTATGCCAGACCCAACCGCGCGTTCCACCGATCCGAAATAATCAAATAGAAGGCGCTCTTTCGTGGGCGCGTCGAAATCGAGACTTTGCTGCCCCAGGGTCAACAAGTCCTCGGCATCCTGGTTAAAGGCAACCGGGCGTTCGCTGCCCTGGAATGCGTCCAAGAGATCTCGCTCAGCGGTGTCCGACAATTCATAGGCAGAAAGGGCAAGCGCGTCGATCCTCGAAAGCAAGGCCCGGAGATATTCTCCAGTACGCGAACGGCTAGTTACAGCCCGCGCATATTCCCGGCTCAATTTACCAAGCTCAATCGGAATTTGCCGAGGGAGTGGCGCAGACAAAAGCGTCTGAATTCTAAATCGCTTATCGAAAGAGTGCTCCGAAACATACGCGTTGATTAGTGGACCATTAAGCAAAGCGACTATGGCATCCAAGTCTATGCTAGGGGTATCCTCGCGGGGCCAAAGCGCGATAAACTGTTGTGATGTCAGAAGGCCACTACGGTCTACCGCAGCAGCTAAGCGCCAGTACTTTCGCCCCTTCCGTCCGGCGTTGCACAGAATTTTTGGGCTATCCCAAGGAAGGTTTTCACCGCCATAAATCTCTTCGGGGCGAGCGTCGAGCCAAACCGCCTGCCCTAGAAGATATTGTCGGTGGTCGAAGGTGTTGAGCAAACCCTTCGCCCAACCAGCTTTAGGATTCGTCCTTGAGCGGAGACCTTGCTGAGATTTCCACCGCAGTCCCCAATGTCCCTCCAAGACGCTTCCGAGACGCGGTCTGTCACTCAAATCCTTCCAAAGGTTGGATAGAGGCGTAAGCCAAATCGACCCCGCCGTATGGGTAGGACGCAAGCGCTTCTCCTCTCGGGTCCGTGATGGCAAACCCGTGATGGCGAAGCGCTTCTTATCGGCGTCGAAAACTTCACTCGACCGTATAGTCTGTTGCTTAATGTTCTTTGTGTCCCGAGCTATTAATAGAGCAGTATCAACTTGGGAGACATTAAAGACACCATCAGGAAGCGAAACCAACTCGATCTCATGATAACTCTTTTCCAAATCCGCGCGCTGGTCACGATAGCGACGGTCCACCAACAGGGCGCGAGGGACCACAAACCCAAGAGCATTTGGCTTGGCTCTCAAGGCCGTTTCCAAGGCAAAGATCGCCTTCGAAGGCGTCAGCGAAGCAGCCTCTGGCCACGCTAAACGCTCTTCATCTGTAAAGCTCTCAAAGGGTGGATTGCACAGAATTATGTCTGCCGATTTCATTCGACGTGACAGAGCGTTACCCTTGAACAAATTGGCCTCGTCAATCGCCCAGCCGTTCGCATTAGGGTAATCCGCAAGGATCAGTGATAGCTTTGCAACCTCACAGGCAAATGGGTCAATCTCTGCTCCGCGAATATGCCGGACCAACAGATTATGCCGCTTCTTATCGCTCCAATTATGAGGAAGACCGTCTTTCAAGTGTCGCAACGCAGAGACTAGGAAGACTCCTGCTCCCGTAAATGGCTCAAATATCTGGGGCGGTGAAGACCCATGTTCCCAAAGCCTCAGCCGACTTACAATATAATCAGCCACATGCCTGGGAGTGCTATGCGTTCCGAACTCCTTCCTGGCTTTGGGGGTAACAAGTGTGTGTTCGTAAACAAAGGCCAAATCATCTGCTGAAATATTTGCAACATTTAGGCCGCGACACAGCGACCTCCACACTGGTTGAAGCAATGTTATTACGTCCGCCGGCCATGCCTGTTTCCCAGACCCCAGCTGATAATAATCGCCCATCGCAGAAAGAACCGAATCAACGTCCGCGTTGTCCCAATAGCCAGCTCGCTCATGGCGTCGATCCATAAGGATTTTTGCTGCCAAGAGCCGGAAAACACCCCGGAAAAGATATCTGACTTGAAGCTCGTCTTTCAATTCGAGGGTATCAGACAAAGCGTCCTGCAAGAGGCGATCCAGCTTTTTATGAATCTCGCCTTCAATTGCTGTAACTAGACCTACGTCCACAAAGTCGAGTTGGTAACTTTCATCTATTTTCCCAAATGACTTTGCACGATGAATGACATCTGGGGCCCACATACTCTTGTGTGATCGGAAGTAGGCGGCAAGCCTCTTTAAGGGCGTTCGCCCAAGCAGCCGGGGGGGGCCATTGGCATATACCTGCCATGTCGAAACCTCTGGGCCTTCAATGACGAATAGCAGAGGAGCGCCTAGCGCCCTGTGTTCGTTAACGAGATCCGCAGGATCTCGATGGCCGCCTGAGATGGCGGCAAAGGCAGCTGATCGATAGGATGGCGGGGTCTGGGTGAAAGCCGCAAATGGCACAGATCGAGGTATCGCCTCGGAGCCCCATACGTCGCTGTAGAGGTAATCTTTCCGAACGGCATCGCGGCGATACCCGAGTCCAGCCGTCGCTTTGGCGATGACCTCCAACGCTTTCACGAGCGATTATCCGCTCCGGAGCCTGACTGGTGTGATCGCAGATAGTGGTTAGATCCCCGACGTGCACCTGCCGCTTCGAAGGTGTGCAATGGGGTTAGTTTTCTACGACGGAAGGGAGGCAACGAATGCCTATTGCCGGTCAAATTGCTGTCCTCCGGAAATGAGTTTCGAATCGGAATAATATACGTTCGCGAAACGTTCTACAACGATGCGCTGGCGCTTTCATACAAGCCTCGACTGGCGCACGGCGGCCGCGATGAAGCTGGCGAAGAGGGGATGAGGTTCGAAAGGCTTCGATTTCAGCTCCGGGTGGAATTGGACGCCTATGAACCAATTGAGGTCGGGCCGCTCGACTATCTCCGGCAATTCCCCGTCCGGGCTCATGCCTGAAAAGACCAGCCCGCCGGCTTCCAGCGCGTCCTTGTAGTGGGCGTTGACTTCGTAGCGGTGGCGGTGGCGTTCGCTGATCGTGTCGCTTCCGTAGATCGTTCGTACGACGCTGTTGCCGGTCAGCATTGCTTCGTAGGCGCCCAGCCGCATCGTCCCGCCCAGATCGCCGCCCGCCGCCCGCTTCTGCAACCCTTCCTCGCTCATCCATTCGGTGATCAGGCCGACGATCGGCTCTTCGGCTTCGCCGAATTCGCTGCTGCCCGCGCCTTCCAGCCCCGCGGTGTTCCGCGCCGCTTCGATGCAGGCCATCTGCATGCCGAGGCAGATGCCGAAGAAGGGGACGTCGCGGGTCCTTGCGAAGTGGACGCTGGCGATCTTGCCTTCGCTGCCGCGCTCGCCGAAGCCGCCGGGGACGAGGATGGCGTGGCAGGGCTCGAGGGTGGCGGCGATCTCGGCGTCTTCGTGCTCGAAGAGCTCGGCGTCGAGCCAGCGGATGTGGACCTTGACCCGATTGGCGAGGCCGCCGTGGACCAGCGCCTCCGTGAGCGACTTGTAGGCGTCCTGCAGGCCGACATATTTGCCGACCACGCCGATCGTCACCTCGCCTTCCGGATTGAACAGGCGGTCGAGCACGTCGTCCCAGCGGGCGAGGTCGGGCGGCGGCGCGTCGGCGATGCCGAAGGCGCGCAGCGCCTCGGCGTCGAGCCCGGCCTCGTGATATTGCTTGGGCACGGAATAGATGCTGGGCGCGTCGAGCGCGGGGATCACCGCCTCGGTGCGCACGTTGCAGAACAAGGCGATCTTCTCGCGCTCGTTGTCGGGGAGCGGGTGCTCGCAGCGGCAGACGATGATCTCGGGCTGGATGCCGAGGCTGGTCAGCTCGCGCACGCTGTGCTGGGTCGGCTTGGTCTTCAGCTCGCCCGCGGCGGCGATATAGGGGACCAATGTGGTGTGGATGGAGAGGGTTTGGCCTCTCCCCGCCTCGTTCCTGAACTGGCGGATCGCCTCGATGAAGGGCAGCGATTCGATGTCGCCGACGGTGCCGCCGACCTCGCACAGGATGAAGTCGCATTCCTCGTCGATGTCGGCGCGGATGAACTCCTTGATCGCGTTGGTGACGTGCGGGATCACCTGGACGGTGGCGCCGAGATAGTCGCCGCGGCGCTCGCGGGCGATGATCCCCTGGTAGATGCGGCCCGAGGTGACGTTGTCGCTCTGGCGCGCGGGCACGCCGGTGAAGCGCTCGTAATGGCCGAGGTCGAGGTCGGTCTCGGCGCCGTCGTCGGTGACGTAGACCTCGCCGTGCTGATAGGGCGACATCGTCCCGGGATCGACGTTGAGATAGGGGTCGAGCTTGCGCAGGCGGACCTTGTAGCCGCGCGCCTGCAGCAGCGCCGCGAGCGATGCCGCCATCAGGCCCTTGCCAAGCGATGAGACCACGCCGCCGGTGATAAAAATGAACCGCGCCATGGGAGGACAGGCTTAAGCGGAGGCGGCCGCAAAGGGCAAGCGGGCGAATCATCTTTTTCTCCCCTCCCCTCGATGGGGAGGGGTCGGGGGTGGGGTGGAACTCGAAGTCGGAAGCGGTGGCGGCGGTAAGTCCACCCCCACCCTAACCCTCCCCCATCAAGGGGGAGGGAATGCTATTGGCTGTTGCCCGCCGGCTGGGCCGGGGCGGGAGCCGGGGCCGGGGCGGGCGCCGCCTTGGGGGCGGGCTGCAGGCCGGGGACGGAGCCCAAGGGCGCCTGGCCGGGGATCGGCGCGGCGGGGGCGGCGGGGGCGGTGCCCGCGGGCGGCGCCGCGAGGCTGGGGTCGATCGCGCGGCCCGAGCGCTGGCCGGCGGCGAGCGCGGCGAGCACGATCGACAAAGCGACGAAGGCGGTGGCCAGGATGGCGGTGCCGCGGGTGAGGAAGTCGGAGGCGCCGCGCGCGCTCATCATCCCGGCGGGGCTGCCGCCGCCGGCGAGCCCGCCGCCCTCGGAGCGCTGCATCAGGATGAGGGTGATCAGCGACACCGCGACGAGCGTCTGGACGATCAGGATGAAGGTGAACAGGCCGGCCATGGGAGACTTTCGGGATGGAAGCGAGCGCGCGATCTAGTCGATGATCGCCGCGGGTTCAACTGGCGGCGGCGGCCTCGATGATCGGGACGAGCTCGGCCGCGGCGAGGCTGGCGCCGCCGACCAGGGCGCCGTCGACGTCGGCGACGGCGAACAGCTCGGCGGCGTTGGCCGGCTTGACCGAGCCGCCGTAGAGGATGCGGATGCGCTGGCCGCGGTCGCCATAGCGGGCGACGAGCGCGGCGCGGATCGCGGCGTGCATCTCGCCGACGTCGGCGGGGGTGGCGACGTTGCCGGTGCCGATCGCCCAGATCGGCTCGTAGGCGACGACCAGCTCGCCTTCCTCCCATTCGTCGGGGAGCGAGGCGGCGAGCATCGCCTCGACCACCGCGACATGGCGGCCGGCGGCGCGCTCGGCCTCGCTCTCGCCGACGCAGACGATCGCGGCAAGGCCCGCCTTCAGCGCCGCCGCCGCCTTGGCGCGGACCGCCTCGCTGGTCTCGTGCTGCTCGGCGCGGCGCTCGCTGTGGCCGACGATCGCAAGCCTCGCGCCGGCCTCCCTGATCATCGCCGCCGAGACGCAGCCGGTATGGGCGCCGCTTTCGGCCGCATGGCAATCCTGGGCGCCGATCATCAGGCCGCCGGAGCGGGTCAGGGCGGGCGCGATCAGGGTGAAGGGCGGGCAGACCGCGACGTCGACCCCGCCCGCCGCGCGCGCCGCCTCGGCGATCGCGCCGAGCTCGGCCAAGGCGGCGATGCTGCCGTTCATCTTCCAGTTGCCGGCGACGAGCTTGCGGCGGAGGTGCATGGGCTTTTCCTGCGTGACGATCGGGCCGCCATGTCCTCCGGACATGGCCACGAACGTCCGGGGGACGTTCGCACCCAATCATGGTTGCCGGGCGCCTAGCGCGCTTCTATGAGCCGCGCAAACCAACTTCGCCAGGACCCCCTATGATCGCCGGATTCCGCAAGTCGCTCCGTTCCTGGGCCACCGTGCTGCTGCTGCTGCTCGCCCTGCTGGCGATCGTCGTCACCGGCTTCGGCACCGACGGGATCGGCGGCCTCGGCAGCCTCAGCGGCGGCAGCGGCCAGCGCAGCGACCGGCTGGCGAGCGTCGAGGGCACTCCGATCGAGGCCTCCGAGGTCAGCGACCTGGTCAACCGCGCCTTCGCCCAGGCGCGCCAGCAGCAGCCGACGCTCGACATGGCCGCCTTCCTCTCCGAGGGCGCCTATGACGAGATATTGAACCAGGCCATCGTCGCCCAGGCGATCCGTCATTATGCGGCCGAGCGCGGGCTGGTCGCCTCGGACCGGATGGTCGACCGCGAGATCGTCAACATCCCCGCCTTCCGCAACTTCACCGGCCAGTTCGACCAGGCCGCCTTCCAGGCCGCGCTCGCCCGCGAGCGGATCAGCGAGGCGCGGCTGCGCGACGATATCGCCCGCTCGCTGATCCAGCGCCAGCTGCTCGGCCCGGTCGCGCTCGGCATGCGCGTGCCCGAAGGGGTGGCCCGCGAATATGCCTCGCTGCTGCTCGAGCGGCGCCGCGGCCTGATCGGCGGGATCCCCGCGGCGATGATGACGGCCGGAATCGCCCCGACCGACGCCGAGCTCGCCCGCTTCTACCAGCAGCGCCGCGCCGACTTCACCCTGCCCGAGCGGCGGGTGCTCAAATATGCGCTGATCGGGCCCGAGCAGGTCGCCCAGGCCGCCGCCGCGACCGAGGCCGAGATCGCCCAGGCCTATCGCAACGCCCAGGCGACCTACGGCCCGCGCGAGACCCGCACGCTGCAGGCGATCGTGCTGCCCACGCAAGCCGCGGCGCAGGCGTTCGCGGCGCGGGTGCGCGGCGGCACCAGCTTCCTCGACGCGGCGAGCCAGGCCGGCTTCTCGGCCGGCGACGTCACCTTCGCCGACCAGCGGCGCGAGCAGTTCGCCGCCGCGACCACGCCCGAGGTCGCCGCCGCCGCCTTCGCCGCCGCGCAGGGGTCGCTGGCCGGGCCGGTCCGCTCCCCGCTCGGCTTCCACCTCGTCCGCGTCGAGCGGGTCACCGCCACTCCGGCGCGGCCGCTGGAGGCGGTGCGCGACGAGATCGCCCGCAGCATCGAGCAGCGCAAGCGCGGCGAGGCGCTCAACGCGCTGATCGGGCGGATCGAGGACCAGATCACCGACGGGGCGAGCTTCGAGGATGCGGCGCGCGCGGGCGGCCTCACCGCCGCGACCACGCCGCCGATCAGCAGCGCCGGCCAGGCAGTCGGCGGCGGCGCGCCCTGGCAGGCCCCGCCCGAGCTCACCGCGGTGCTGGCGACCGCGTTCGAGATCGACCCCGAGGATCCGGAGCCGGTGATCGAGCAGCTGCCCAACCAGGCCCGCTTCATCCTGATCGGCCTCGAGCGGGCGGAGCCGGCCGCGCCGCCGCCGCTGGCCCGGATCCGCGAGCAGGTGCGCGCCGCCTTCATCGCCCGCGCGGCGCTCGAGCGGGCGAAGGCGGCCGCCGACGCGATCGTGGCGCGGATCAACGGCGGCATGCCGGCGGCGCGCGCCTTCGCCGAGGCGCAGCCGCGCGTGCCCTCGCTGGAGACGGTCGACATGCAGCGGCTGCAGATCGCCCGTTCCGGCCAGCAGGTGCCCGCGCCGCTGGTCACCCTGTTCAGCATCCCGCAGGGCCGCGCGCGGGTGGTGCGGGCGCCGGCCAATAACGGCTGGTTCATCGTCGCCCACCTCGAGCGCACGCCCGGCAATGCGGCGAGCAACCCGGCCCTGATCGGCACCACCCGGGCCGAGTTCAACCGCACCGCCAGCGAGGAGCTGGCCCGCCAGTTCGCCCGCGCCGTCGAGCGCGGCGCCGAGATCACCCGCGACCCGGCGGCGATCGCCCGCGCCCGCCGCCAGGCCGGCGGCGGCGCGCTCGCGGCGGAATGATCCTCGTCCTCGACAATTACGACAGCTTCACCTGGAACCTGGTCCATTATCTGAGGGAGATCGGCGCCGAGGTCAGGGTCGCGCGCAACGACGCGCTGACCGCGGCCGAGGCGCTGGCGAGCGGGGCCGAGGCGGTGCTGATCTCGCCCGGGCCCGGGGCGCCCGACGAGGCCGGCATCTCGCTCGAGCTGGTCGCGGCCTGCGCGGAAGCGGGGCGGCCGCTGCTCGGCGTCTGCCTCGGCCATCAGGCGATCGGCCAGCATTTCGGCGCCAGGGTGGTGCGCGCGCCGGCGCCGATGCACGGCAAGGTCTCGGAAATCGCGCATGACGGCAGCGGCGTCTTCGCCGGCCTCCCCTCCCCGTTCGATGCGACCCGCTACCATTCGCTGACGCTGGCGCCGGCGAGCCTGGCCTCGCCGCTGATCGTCAATGCCCGCGCCGAGGACGGCACCGTGCAGGGCCTGCGCCACGCGGCGCTGCCGATCCACGGCGTCCAGTTCCACCCCGAGAGCATCGCCAGCGCGCATGGCCACGTGCTGCTGACCAACTTCCTCGCGGCCGCCCGCAATGCTAATTTCCGGGCATGCTCGGCCGCCTGATCGCAAGCCGGACCGTCAACGCCGCCCTGCTCGTCGCGATCCTGATCGTGGCGGCGCTTTACCTGTGGCTCCCGGACGGCCGCTTCGACCGCGCGCGCTGGCTCGCCGCCGATCCGGCGACGCGGGCCCGCGCCGACATGGTCGGCGACCTGGTCGCGCGCTATGGGCTGGAGAGCCGGACCTACACCCAGGTCGTCAACCTGCTCGGCGAGCCCACCCGCACCGCGCGCTGGCCCGAGCGCGAGCTCGCCTACGTGCTGGGGCCGCGCCGCGCCTGGCAGAGCGGGCGCCGGGAATGGCTGCTGATCGACCTCGATTCGGCCGGCCGCGTCACCCGCTGGGAGCTGGCGCACGACTGATTCGCGCAGCCGCTTGACTTCGTGCGTTACGTTCCGTACACGTTCCGCATACGTTCCAGCGGGAGGAACCGGACGTGCTGACTCGCAAGCAACATGAGCTTCTTCTCTACATCGAACGCCAGCTGTCGCAGACCGGCGTGTCCCCGTCCTTCGAGGAGATGAAGGACGCGCTCGACCTCAAGTCGAAGAGCGGGGTCCACCGGCTGATCTCGGCGCTGGTCGAGCGCGGCTTCATCCGCCGCCTGCCGAACCGGGCGCGGGCGCTGGAGGTGCTGAAGATGCCGGAGACGCGCAGCGCCCAGGCGGGCGCCGGCACGCCGGCGGCGGCGCCCCGCGCCGCCAACGACGTCCTCGACATCCCGCTGCACGGCCGCATCGCCGCGGGCACGCCGATCGAGGCGCTGCAGGGCACCGACACCCTGCCCGTCCCCGCCGCCTTGCTCGGCCCCGGCGAGCATTACGCGCTCGAGGTGGCCGGCGATTCGATGGTCGACGAGGGCATATTGGACGGCGACTTCGCGCTGATCCGCCGCCAGGAGACGGCGCGCGACGGCGAGATCGTGGTCGCCCTGGTCAACAATGAGGAGGCGACGCTGAAGACCTTCCGCCGCGAAGGCCAGATGATCCGCCTCGACCCGGCCAACCGCCGCTACGACCCGCAGCGCTACCGGCCCGAGCAGGTGGTCATCCAGGGGCGGCTGGCGGGGTTGCTGCGGAGGTATTGATATTCCCCCTCCCCTTCCTCCCCCTCCCCTTGATGGGGAGGGGTCAGGGGTGGGTGGCTTGGGAGGCACGCGAGGTGTTCAAATACAGGACACCACCAGGCAGCACACGACGCGCGCGCAGACTTCGCGCGGACTCGACCGACGCCGAGAGGAAGATGTGGCGGCTGCTTCGTGAGTGCTTTCCGCATGCTCACTTTCGCCGCCAAGTGCCGATCCGGAATTTCGTTGTCGATTTCGCGAGCCACGGTCTCAGGCTGGCGATCGAAGTCGATGGTGGACAACATGGCGGCGCCCGCGACCGGGCTCGCCAGGCAACGATCGAGGCCGAAGGATATCGTGTGATCCGAGTCTGGAATCACGACGTGCCCGGCAATGGGGACGGGGTGGCGACGCTGCTATCGACCTATTGCGGCAAGTCCACCCCCACCCCGACCCTCCCCCATCAAGGGGGAGGGAGCAGGCCATGACAAGCGCGGAGCCAAAGGAGACAGGCATGGCACGCCTCAACTATGTCGAGCTGCCGGTGCGGGACGTCGGGCCGGCCAGGGAATTTTACGAGAGCGCGTTCGGCTGGGCGCTGACCGAATTCGGGCCGACCTATGCGGCGACCCTGAGCGGCGACACCGACATCGGTCTGCAGGGCGACGCCGCCGAGGCGACGCGGGCGCCGCTGCCGGTGATCGCCGTCGACGACCTCGAGGCGGCGCTGGACGCGGTCACGCTGGCCGGGGGCATGATCGTGCGGCCGATCTTCGCCTTTCCCGGCGGGCGACGCTTCCAGTTCCTCGATCCGAGCGGCAACGAGCTGGCCTGCGCCCAGTACGACCAGGGGGCCTCGGACTAGAGCCGGCCGCAGACCTCCTGCAGCGCCTCCACGATCGTCGTCCGCCGGGTCTGCACGCGGAACGAGGCCGCCACGCATTCGAAGGTGGTGTCGTGGAAGCCGAGGATGAAGTGGGCGAGGCCCGACCACAGCGCGGGGCTGTCGTGCGGATGGACGGCGTTGATCGCCGACTGCTCGGCGATCCATGCCGAATTGCGCACCCGATAGGCACCATAGGCGGCGAGCCCGCGCCCCCAGAGCGGATGGCCATGGAGCGCCTCGTCGTTCGGCATGCCCAGCGTCGCCGCCATGCACAGCTCGAACTCGACGATCGCGACCTCGACCTGCGAGCCCGGCCCGACCACGCGGCAGGTGGTGCCGTCCCAATCGGGATCGATCTCCTCGACGTGGAACAGCAGATAGCAACGGCTGTCGCTGGCCAGCAGGTGCGGCAGCGGCGCGCCCCGGCTCCAGCGGACCGGAAAGTCGACCGGCTCGGCATAAGGCACGCCCTGCCCCGCCGCCAGCGCCCGTTCCGCCTCGAGCATCGCATCGTGCGCGGCGAAGACCTCGGCGCGCTCGGCCTCGCTGTGCCTGCGCGCCCAGATGCCCGAGGCGCGCTCGACGCGCGCGCGGGCGCTGGCGAGGGCGGCCTCGAGCTCGGCGATCGACGCCATCCTAGAGCCGCCGGTACATGACCAGCACGTCGACCTCGCCGAGGCGCGGGTGGCGGAAGGCGCCGGGCAGGCGGCCGACGGTCTCGAAGCCGAGGCTGTGCCACAGCCGCACGGCGCGCTCGTTGCTGCCGACCACGAAGTTGAACTGCATCGCCGCATAGCCGTGGGCGCGCGCCCGATCGAGCGAATCGAGGCACATCGCGCTGCCGACGCCGCGGCCCTCGGCGCCCTCGGCGGTCATATAGCCGGCATTGGCGACATGGCCGCCGCCGCCGAGATGGTTGGCGCGCAGGATGTAGGTGCCGAGCACCCGGCCGTCCTCCTCGGCGACGAACGCCTCGCGGTCCGCCGCCAGCCAGTAAGCGAGCGCGTCGGCCCGGCTCATGTCGCGCGGCAGCGCCCAGGTCTCGCCGGCGCCGATCACCGGCTCGAGCACCCGCCAGATGGCGTCGGCGTCGTCGGGGCGGGCGGGGCGAATCAGCATGGCGCTTCTTAATCCTCGGTGCGCGTGTCGAACAGGATTGCGATCCTGTCCCCGGGGCCGCGATTGACGATCGAGTGGGTGCGGTGCGCGGCGATCTGCCAGGCCTCGCCCGGCCGCGGGCAGCGGGTCTCGCCGCCGACGGTCAGCGCCACGCCCGGCCCGGACTGGAGGGTCAGCTGGTAGCGGCGCCGGCGCACCCCGTCGATGCCGTCGAAATGCGGCGCCAGCCCGTCGCCGGGCGGCGTCAGCCGGACCCGCGCATGGTCGAGCCGCCCGCGGTCGCCATGCTCGCGCGCGACGATGGCGAGAAGCTCGTCGATCAGCCGCCATGCTTCGGGCATCTCGGCCTCGAGCAGGCGCATGTTGCCGGCGCCGACCAGCGGGATGGTGCGCGCCTCGTTGGCGTTCAGCCGGAGCCAATATTGCGGCTGGCGGGCGAGCTCGGCGAGCGCGGGCGCGACATCGAGATTCTCGGCGACGGTGACGAAATTCTCCATGCTAATGCCGCTCCGCCCAGGGATGGCGCCCCACCCGCTCCGCCACCGTCGCGACGCGCGGCCGCTCGCCCAGCGTGATGGTAAGGCCGCCGGTGCGGCGCAGGAAGAGCGGATCGGCGCGCAGCCAGCGCGGCGCGCAGGCGCGCGGCAGCGGCCGGTCGGCGACGACGATGTCGGCGCCGGCGCAGGCGCGGACCATCTCCTCCCAGCGCACGAAATGGCGCGAGCGGGTGACGAGGAGGCGCCATCGCCGCCCGCCGCGATCGAGATGGGCCGCGCACAAATCGGGGCTGCAGGCGGCGATCGGCAGACCGTCCAGATCGAGGAAATCGGGCTCGGCGCCGCCCGCCTCGGCGAGGGTGTCGCGGACATAGTCGCCGGCCCGCGGGCGCAGCAGGGCGAAGCCGCCCGCGGGCGTGCGCAGGGCGAGATGGCGGCCGTCGCCGGTGACGATCAGGTCCGGCGCCGGGATCGAGAGCGCCCACAGCGCGCCGAGCGCGGCCGGGGCGAGGCCCCAGCGGCGCCAGCGCGTCCGCCACAGGCAGAGCCAGAGGCCGCCGGCGACGAGCAGGGCGAAGGCGGCGGGCGGCATCGCCGGCAGCAGCGCCACCGCGCCCGGCGCCGCCGCGGCGGCATGGGCGAGCGCGAGCAGCAGCGCCAGCGCCCTCCCCGCCAGCCACCAGAAGGGCGCGCCGAGCCCGACCGGGTCGAACAGCAAGGCGAGCGCCTCGAGCGGCATGATCACGAAGGTGGTCAAGGGGATGGCGACGACGTTGGCGAGCGCGCCGTAAAGGCCGGCCTTGTGGAAGTGGAACAAGGCGATCGGCATCAGCGCGAGCTCGACCGCGAGCCCGGTGAGGACGAGGCCGAAGACCAGGCGCCCGGCCTTGGCGGCCCAGCCCTCGTCGCGGCGCGAGAGCCAGGCCTGCGCGCGCGGATGCTCGTGCAGCGCGACGATCGCGGTGATCGCGGCGAAGCTCATCTGGAAGCTCGCGCCGGGCAGCGATTCGGGCCAGAGCAGCAGCACCGCGAGCGCGCCGACCGCGACCAGCCTGAGGGTCAGCGCCTCGCGGCCGAGCGCGACGCCGGCGAGGACCAGCAAGGCGGCGATGCAGGCGCGCACCGTCGGCACCTCGGCGCCGGTCAGCAGGGTGTAGCCGATCCCGGCCAGCGCGCCGGCGGCGGCGGCGACCAGGACCAGCCGGAAGCGCAGCGCCAGCGCCGGGCTCAGCGCGAGCAGCTTCAGGGTGAGCAGCATCACCGCGCCGACCACCGCGGTGAGATGAAGCCCGCTGACCGACAGCAGATGGGCGAGCCCCGAGCGGCGCATCGCCTCGGCGTCGGCTTCGGAGATGCCGTGCTGGTCGCCGGTGGCGAGCGCGGCGGCGATGCCGCCCTCGGCGCCGCCGAGCCGCGCCTGGATGTGCGCCGAAAGCCGCTGCCGCCAGCTTGCGATCCGCGCCGCGAGGCTCTGGCCGGAGGCGGGCCGGACGAGGGCGATGTCGTGCGCCCTGCCGGTGCCGCCGATCCGCTGGAACCAGGCGGCGCGCGAGAAATCATAGGCGCCGGGCACGGCCATCGGCGCCGGCGGCATCAGCCAGGCCCGGAGGCGGACGGTCGCGCCGGGCTCGGGGCCGGGCACGAGCTTGTCCTCGTCGACATTGACCCTGAGGCGCGCCGGCAGGCCTTCGCCGATCGGGCGGACGAGCAACCGCACGCTGTCCTCGGCGGCGAGCGTCTGCACCGTCTCGACCGTGGCGGTGACCTCCATCATCCGCTCGCGCGTCAGCCGCGGCGCCGCGGCGCTCTCCGCCCTCCACCAGATCAGGCCGCAGCCGATCATCGCGGCGACGAGGAAGATGGCGAGCGCGCGGCCCCAGCGCGTCGCCGGGACCGTCGCCAGCAGGCCGAGCGCGAGGCCGCCGGCCCCGGCGATGAAGGCGATCCATTGCGAACGGTCGGGGAGCCAGAACCAGGCGGCGATGCCGAGCATCAGCCCGACCGGAAGCCAGAGCGGCAGCTGCGCGCGCTCGGCCTCGAAGCGGCGTTCGATCCGCGCACCCAGCGGCCCGAAGATCGCAATTGGAGGGCGCGCTTCGGCTATGCTAGGGGCGCTCGCGTGACCGGTCGCCATCGTTCCCATCCTCGGAGAAAGGCCCAGTGAGCGCAAGCGATGTCGTGACCCGCTTCGCGCCCTCCCCGACCGGGTTCCTGCATATCGGCGGCGCGCGCACGGCCTTGTTCAACTGGCTCTATGCGCGCCATCATGGCGGCCGCTTCCTCCTGCGCATCGAGGACACCGACAAGGCGCGCTCGACCCCGCAGGCGATCGAGGCGATCCTCGACGGCATGACCTGGCTGGGGCTCGACTGGGACGGCCAGGCCTGGTTCCAGTCCGAATTCGCCAACCGCCACGCCGCGGTGGCGCGGGAGCTGCTGGAGAGCGGCCACGCCTATCGCTGCTGGATGAGCCAGGACGAGCTCGCGGCGCAGCGCGAGGCGGCGCAACGCGAGCGGCGGCCGTTCCGGATCGAGAGCGCCTGGCGCGACTGCGCGCCCGACCGGCCCAAGCCCGACGCCCCCTACGTCGTCCGCCTGAAGGCGCCGCGCGAGGGCGAGACGGTGATCCACGACAGCGTGCAGGGCCGCGTCACCGTGCAGAACAGCGAGCTCGACGATTTCGTGCTGCTGCGCTCCGACGGGTCGCCGACCTACATGCTAGCGGTTGTCGTCGACGACCACGACATGGGCGTCACCCATGTCATCCGCGGCGACGACCATCTCAACAACGCCTTCCGCCAGCTCGCGATCATCCGCGCGATGGGCTGGCCGGAGCCGGTCTACGGCCATGTGCCGCTGATCCACGGCCAGGACGGCGCCAAGCTCTCCAAGCGCCACGGCGCGCTCGGCGTCGAGGCCTATCGCGACGAGCTGGGGGTGCTGCCCGAGGCCCTGTTCAACTATCTGCTTCGGCTCGGCTGGGGCCATGGCGATGCGGAGATCATCAGCCGCGAGCAGGCGACCCAATGGTTCGATCTCGGCGCGGTCGGCAAGTCGCCGTCGCGCTTCGACCTCAAGAAGCTCGAGAATCTGAACGGCCATTACCTGCGCGAGGCCGACCCCGCCCGGCTGGCGGCTTTGGTCGCGCCGAGGCTGCCGGGCGCGGACGCGGACCTGCTGGCGCGGGCCATGCCCTGTCTGACGGTGCGGGCGAAGGACCTCGGCGAGCTCGCCGACGGCGCCCAATTCCTGTTCAGGGCCCGCCCGCTTGACATGGACGAGAAAGCGGCTTCCTTGCTCGGGGGAGACGCGCCGGACCTGCTCGGCGCCGCCCTCCAGGCGCTGGCCTCGCTGCCGGACTGGACGGCGGAGGCGACCGAGCAGGCGGTGCGGGAGGTGGCCGAAAAGCACGGCGCGAAGCTGGGCGAGGTCGCGCAGCCCCTGCGGGCGGCGCTCACCGGCCGGGCGACCTCGCCGGGGATATTCGATGTGCTGGTCCTGCTCGGGCGCGAGGAAAGCCTCGCCCGGATCGGCGACGTGGCGAACAAGAAGGAACGACCAGATGGCGGATAAGGCCAGCCTCACCATCGGCAAGCAGGGCCACGATTACGCGCTGCTGGCGGGCACGGTCGGCCCGGAGGTGGTCGACATCCGCAAGCTCTACGCCGAGGCGGGCGTGTTCACCTACGATCCCGGCTTCACCTCGACCGCTTCCTGCCGCTCGGAGATCACCTATATCGACGGCGACGCCGGCATCCTGCTGCATCGCGGCTATCCGATCGACCAGCTCGCCGAGCACTCGACCTTCATGGAGGTCTGCTACCTGCTGCTGAACGGCGAGCTGCCGAAGAAGCCCGAGCTCGAGGCGTTCACCTACACCATCTCGCGCCACACCATGCTGCACGAGCAGCTGGCGACCTTCTATCGCGGCTTCCGGCGCGACGCCCACCCGATGGCGATCATGTGCGGCGTGGTCGGCGCGCTCTCGGCCTTCTACCACGACAGCACCGACATCACCGACCCGCTGCAGCGGATGATCGCCTCGCACCGGCTGATCGCCAAGATGCCGACGATCGCGGCCATGGCGTTCAAATATTCGATCGGCCAGCCGTTCATGTACCCGCAGAACAACCTCTCCTACACCGGCAACTTCCTGCGCATGACCTTCGGGGTCCCGGCCGAGCCCTATGAGGTCAATCCGGTGATCGAGAATGCGATGCGGCGGATCTTCATCCTCCACGCCGATCACGAGCAGAACGCCTCGACCTCGACGGTGCGGCTGGCGGGCTCCTCGGGCGCCAATCCGTTCGCCTGCATCGCCGCCGGCATCGCCTGCCTGTGGGGGCCCGCCCATGGCGGCGCCAACGAGGCCGCGCTCAACATGCTGCGCGAGATCGGCACGCCGAAGCGGATCCCGCACTATATCGCCCGCGCCAAGGACAAGGACGATCCGTTCCGGCTGATGGGCTTCGGCCACCGGGTCTACAAGAATTTCGACCCGCGCGCGAAGGTGATGCAGAAGACCGCCGAGGAGGTGCTCGACGAGCTCGGCATCTCCGATCCGGTGCTCGACACCGCCCGCGAGCTCGCCGAGATCGCGCTCAAGGACGATTATTTCATCGAGAAGAAGCTCTACCCCAATGTCGATTTCTATTCGGGCGTGATCCTCTCCGCGATCGGCTTCCCCACCGACATGTTCACCGCCCTCTTCGCTTTGGCCCGCACGGTCGGCTGGGTCGCCCAGTGGAACGAGATGATCTCCGACCCCGAGCAGAAGATCGGCCGCCCACGCCAGCTCTATTGCGGGGCGACCCAACGGGATTATGTGCCGGTGGACAAGAGGTAGTTAGCGCTCGTTCCTCAGAGGCAGCGTGAACGTAAACCGCGCTCCCTGCCCCGGCGCGCTGTCGACCGCGACGTCGCCGCCCATGGCGCGGGCGAGGCGGCGGGCGATGTAGAGGCCGAGGCCGGTGCCGCCGGGCTCGTTCTCGTCGATCCGCTCGAACTTGGCGAACACCCGCTCCTGGTCCTCGGCGGCGATGCCCTTGCCCTGGTCGGCGACGATGATCGCGGCGAGGTCCCCTTCCCGCTCGGTCCTGAGCCAGACCTGGCCGCCTTCGGGAGTGTAGCGGACCGCGTTGGTGATCAGGTTCATCAGCACCTGCAGCGCGCGGGTGAAGTCGCCGGTCGCGGGCAGCGCCTCGTCGACGCCGGGCGCGTCGATCGTCACCTCGCGGGCGGCGGCGCGGACCGCGAGCAGGCCGGCGGCGCGGCGGGCGAGGTCGGCAAGGTCGATCGCTTCGCTCTCGGGCCGGAAATCGGGGCGCTCGACCGCCTGCAGATCGACCAGATCGTCGACCAACGCGAGCAAATGCCGCCCGGCCGAGGCGATGTCGCCGGCATAGCCCGCATAGTCGCGGCGGAGCGGCCCCTCGCCCTGGCTGCGCAGCCGCTCGGCATAGTCGATGATGTGGGCGAGCGGGCCGCGCAGCGCGGCGTCGAGCCGCTCGCCGAAGGCGGAGCCGTCGCGCAGCGGCAGCCCGGCTTCCCCGGCCGCGGCGGCGTCGGCTTCGGCCACGGCGGCGCCGCGAAAGCCGGCGAACCGGCCGGCGCCGTCGATCAGCGGCACCCCGGAGAGGAGGTAGCGGCCCTTGCGGCCGCCGCGCAGCTCGGCGGCCTGGCCGGCAAAGCTCCTATGCTCGGCGAGCGCGGTCAGCATCGGCAGCGCGCCGTCCGCGCTCTCGCGGAAGCGGAACAAACGGGTCAACTGCTTGCCGATGAACTCGGCGGGCGCGCGGGCGATGGCCGCCGCGGCGCCGGGCGACAAAGCGGTGAGGCGCAGCGTGTCGTCGGTCTCCCAGGTCCAGTCGGCGGCGGCGCGGAGGAAATCGGCGTCGCGCTCGGCGGGCGGCGCCGCGGCCGCGGGACGGGCCGGGCGCTGGGCCCAGCCGGTGATCGCCAGCGCCACCTCCTCGCCCTCGGGCTCGGCGCGCACCCACAGATCGAGATCCTGCTCGCCGTCGGCGGCGACGGCGGCGCGGGAGATGGTGATGCCGAGCCGCCGGGCGAGCCGGGCGAGCGCGGCGATCTGGGGCACGGCGAGGACGCCGCCCTCGCGACCGCCGGCCTGCTGGTGCAGCGCCGCCAGCGGCGGATCGGCGGCGACCAGCCGGCCCTCGGCGTCGATCCGGCCGGCGATGGCGGCCTCGCTGCCGGCGGCGGCGATCACGCGGCCTCGGCGGCGGGGCGGGCGCGGGTCGAGACGCGGGCGACGCTGGCCCGGTAGCCGGGATCGGCGCGCCACAGCCGCAGCACCTCGGCGGCGCTCGCGGAATCGAGGCTGTCGAACAGCTCGAGCTGCTCGGCGGTGGCGTCGCCCTCGGCGCCCGAGACGAGCGGGCCATGGCTGTTGGCGAGCAGCAGGATCGCCGCCGCCGCCGCGCGGTCGATGCCGGCGGCGCGGAGCAGCAGCGCCGGACCGTGGCCGCGCGGATCGGCGATCACCTCCCAGGCGGCATTGTGCTGGAGCCCGGTCAGGGTGGCGAGACCGGCGATGAACAGGGGCAGCAGCCCCTCGGCGAGCGCACGCTCCAGCGTGGCGTCGTCGAGCCGGCCGAGCGCGTGCAGGCGGCGGGCGAGGCGCATCGCCCGCGCCTCGAGGATCGCGCCTTCGTCATGGCCGGCGACGAGCGCGCCCGCTTCCTCCTCGATCACCCCGTCGACGGCGCCGAGCCGGTGCTGCTGGACGATGTAGTGGCGGAGCGCCGCGGCGACCAGCCAGACCAGCTTGTGCTGGAGCTCTGCGGGCAGGTCCACCCGGCCCATGTCGGGCTCCTGGAAACGGTCGAAGCGGCGGGAGCGCGCGATCACCAGCTCCATCGCCTCGGCGGCGATTTCCCCGTCGGGGTCGCGGACCAGCTCGAACAGCAGATCCGCGCCCTCGGCCGGCGCGTGCGCCTTCCAGAAGCGGTGCTCCTCGACGCGGCGGACCAGCACGGCGCCGAGATCGGCGTCGCGCAGCACGTCGGCGCGCTCGAGGATCGGCAGCGCGATCGGCACCCGCGCCGAGGACAGGGCGGCGTGCAGCGCGGCATGGCCCTCGAAACGCGCGGCGAGGCGGGCGCGAAGCTCGCCTTCGATGCCCTGGATCAGCCGGTTGAGCAAAGCCGCGGCCGTGAGGCGCTGCCACTCGGTCAGCCGGGCCATGTCGGGGAGCAAAAGGTCGGCGGCGGCGACGGCAAAGCGCTCCCGCGCCGCGGCCAGCAACAGCCGCGCGGCATCGCTCCGATTGTCCCGACCGTTCGATCCGCCTTCGGCCATGCGCTTGCCATAGCCTGCACAGGGTTAAGCTGTCGCTAATCCTGATGCGGCGCCGCGGGAACGCCGTGCACCTGCTGCTGCGCCCAGAAAAAGGAGAGGGCGGCATAAGCGAACAGCAAGACCAGGCCCGCATTCCACAGGCCGAGCAGGGCGAAGGGCAGCATCAGCCAGATCATGCCCTTGCGCTCGGCGAGCAGGACGGCGCCGCGCAGCTTGCGGCCCTCGGCCTCGACCGCGAGCGCGACGAGGAAGGCCAAAGTGACGAAGGCCAGCAGCACCATGCCCCAGCCATGGGCCGGCACCAGCGCGTAGGCGAGCACCACCAAGGCGGCGGCGGCGAACAGCGGGATCAGATAGGACCACCAGCTCTGCCGGACGCCGCTCTGCATCCTGAGGCGCGCCAGCCGGGCGGCGATGCCGTCGAGCGGCGTCGCCGCCAGCAGCTTCAAGAGCCCGATCCAGTACCAGCCGAGCCAGAAGGAGACCGCGCCCAAGAGGGTGAGCAAGGCGGCGGCGAAGCCCAGCAGGTGCGGCGAGAGCCGGCTGCCCATCAGCATGCCGGTGGCGAAGCGCTCGAGCGGCGCCAGGATCCGTTCCGCCCAGCCGCCGCCCTCGCCGTCGGCGCCGGCGACGATGCGCCGCTCGAGCTCGTCCAGATCGGCCTCGCGGTCGAGGATCGCGACCGCGCCCTCCGCGGCGACGTGGCGCGCGCCGGCCTGCAGGGTGCGGCGCAGCAGGGTGGACTGCAGGTCCCAGTCGCGCAGCATGGTCGCGGTCTCGCGCAATTGCGCCCCGTCGATCGCGGCGAGCCCCGCCCAGCGCGATTCGGCGTCGATCCGCTCGTAGAGGTCGCCGAAGCCGCTGTCCGGCACGGTCAGTACCGCGGCGCCCTCCGCCGCGGCGAGCCGGACGTGCTGCGACTGCGGCAGGACGGCGCCGTCGGCGACCAGCAGCACGCGATCGAACGGATCGACTGCTTCGGCCGCTTCCTCGACGTTGCGGACCAGCTTCACGGGCACGCGGTCGCGGCGCAGCCGCTCGACCGCCGCGGTCAGCGCCGCCGGCAGCCGCTCGACGAAGATGATGACAGGGTCGGCGCCGGCGCCGGCGGCGAGCCGCGCCTGCCGCTCCAGCACGGTGCGCCCGGCGAGCGGCAGCGTGGCCCGCAAATGCCCGGGCTCGCCCGATTCGTGATAAGCCGAAATCAGCGCCGCAAGCGCCACCTTACCCTCCGCGTCAACGCGAAAGGGTAAGCGCGCGGAGGCGCCGATGCAAAGCCGTTCGGCTCAGGCCGCGCCGAAATCGTCGATCGCGGCCGAGATCTTCCTCAGCACCACCGGATCGCCGGGCGCGCCCGCCAGCGCCTCGTCGGCGAGCGCGATCAGGCCGGTGGCGCCGAAGCTCGCCGCGATGCTCTTGAGGCGGGCGGCGGCGATCTCCCAATTGGCGTCGCAGCGCGAGCGGCCGAGCAGGTCGAGCTGGCGCGAGACGCTGTCGATGAAGGCGATCTTCAGCTCCGCCATCAGCGCGCTGTCGCTGCCCACGGCGGCGGCGAGCGAGGCGTTCAGGGCTCCGGGATCAAAGGCCATCGGAGGGCGATACGGCGAACGGTGTTAACGCGGCGTTTCAAATTCGGCCCAAAGTGATACAGTACAAGCCATGAACATGGGGGCAGAGCGCGCCGAAGCGCAGCCGCTGAGCGGCGAGAGCGAGTGGGTCACCGAGGGCGCCTGGGAGGCGCCGGCGGAGGCCGACGACTTCCGGATCGACGAGATCGAGGCCTTGCCCGAGCGCTCGCTTTGGGGCGCGCGGGTCCTCGCCGGGCTGCTGATCCTGGCCGCTTTGGGCTGGCTGGCGGCGTGCGGCTACGCGCTGAGCCTGGCCTGGCCGGGGCCGAGCCTGCAGGCGTGGGTCGGCTGGGCGGGGACGCTGAGCGCGCCGCTGATCCTGCTCGGCCTGGTCTGGCTGATCTTCGGGCGGACGGCGCGGCGCGAGACCGAGCGATTCACCGAGGCGGTGACTGCGATGCGCTCCGAAAGCCGGCAGCTGGAGAGCGTGCTCGCCGCGGTGGCGGCGCGGCTGCAGGCCAATCGCGCGGCGCTCTCCGAAGAGACGGCGCGGCTGATGAGCCTCGGCGACGAAGCCTCGGACCGGCTCGGCCGGGTCACCCAGTTCCTCGCCCGCGAGACCGCCGAGCTCGACAAGAAGGCGCAGGCGCTGGACGACGCCGCGGCGACGGCGCGGATCGACATCGGCGTGCTGATGAGCGACCTGCCGCGGGCCGAGACGCAGGCCCGCGCCGCCGCCGAGGCGATGAAGCAGGCCGGGCTCGCCGCGCACGAGCAGGCCGGCGCGCTCGACGGCCAGCTGGCGGCGCTGGCGGCGCGCTCGCGCGAGGCGGACGAGGTGACCGGCGGCGCCGCGCAGCGGCTCGGCGCGCATATCGCCCGCATCGAGAGCGGCGCCGGCGCGGCGGCGGAGCGGATGAGCGAGGCCGCGGCGCAGATGAACGCGGCGGTCGACGGCTCGATGGCGCGCGCCGCCGAATCGGTCGACGGCGCCCGTGCCGGGCTCGAGGCGCAGGGCCAGGCGATGCTGGCGATGATCGAGCAGAGCCGGGCCGCCTTCGAGGAGGCCGGCGCGGAAGCGGCGCGGGGGCTCAGCGAGCGGCTCGACGCGGCCAGCCGCAAGATCGAGATGCTGGCCGGGCGGCTCGCCAGCCAGGACGCGGCCAGCCGCACCCTGCTCGCCGGCATCGCCCGCCAGATCGACGAGATCGGCGTCCAGATCGCCCATGTCGGCGAGAGCGGCGACCAGCAGAATGCCCGGCTCACCGGCTCGTTCGCGGCGCTGCGCGAGACCGCCAATTCGCTGCGCATCGAGATCGAGGCCGGCGAGGCCCAGTCGGAGACGATGACCGGCAAGGCGCAGGCGCTCGGCGCGGCGCTGGCCGAGGTCACCCGGCAGCTGCGCGACGACATGCCGCCGGCCATGGCGGGGATCGAGATCCAGGCCGAGCGGACCGCCGATTCGGCCGAGGCGGTGGTCGCCAGGATGGAGCGGATGCAGGCCGCCGCCGACACCGCCGCGAGCCGCGTCGCCGAGAGCGAGGCGAGCATGGCGCGCCAGCGCGAGGCGCTCGACGCCCTGCTCGCCACGGTCCGCGAGGGCGCGGCGGAGGCCGAGGCCAGGCTCGGCGAGCTCGGCACCCTGATCGGCGAGGCCGACGGCAAGGCGGAGCGGCTGGTCAAGGAGACCGGCCCCGAGCTGATCGAGGCGCTGATCCGGGTCCGCGACGCCGCCAACCAGGCGGCCGGCCATGCCCGCGAGGCGATCGCCGCGGCGATCCCGGAGAGCGTCGCCGCCCTGGCCGACGCCGCCCGCGCGGCGCTCGGCGAGGCGGTCGAGCAGCCGGTCCGCGAGCAGATCGCCGAACTGGGCAACGCCTCGCACATGGCGCTGGCCACGGCGAAGGCGGCGAGCGAGCGGCTGACCCGGCAATTGCTCACCATCGGCGAGACCGCGGCGGCGATCGAGGACCGGATCGCGGAGGACCGCGCCGAGCGCGAGGCCAAGGAGGCGCACGCGCTGTCGCAGCGCGTGTCGCTGATCATCGACGCGCTCAACTCGACCGCGATCGACGTCTCCAAGATCCTCTCCAACGAGGCGGGCGACGCCGCCTGGGCCGCCTATCTGAAGGGCGATCGCGGCGTCTTCACGCGGCGCGCGGTGAAGCTGCTCGAATTGGGCGAGGCGCGCGAGATCCTCCGCCATTACGAGGAGGAGCCCGACTTCCGCGACCAGGTGAACCGCTACATCCACGATTTCGAGGCGATGCTGCGCCGGATCCTCGCCGACCGCGACGGCACCGCGCTCGGCGTCACCCTCCTCTCCTCCGACATGGGCAAGCTCTACGTGGCGCTGGCCCAGGCGATCGAGCGGATCCGCAAATAAATGGGGACAGCCACCTATTTCGGAAAATAGGTGGCTGTCCCCATTTTCAGTGGACCCAGTCGAGATCGTCGACGCCGACCCAGCCGTAGCTCCAGTTGGCGTAATAGGCACCGAACAGGACCGCCGAGACGAGCGTGGCGCGAAGCGCGGCGCGGGGGAAGCTGAAGGCGTGCGGCGCGCTTTCGGCATGGCCGCGCCCCGGCGCCGCGCCCTCCTCCTCCGGCGTGCGCACGCCGAACGGCAGCACCAGGAACAGCGACAGCGTCCAGAACAGCACGTAGATGGCGAGGATCGAGGTCCAGCGCACCGCCCGCTCAGACCCGCACGATCAGCACGCTGACCACCGGCTTCTTGCCGGTCCATTCGGTGGCGCAGCGGCGCACGGCGAGCCGCACCGCCTCGCGCAGCCTGTCCTCCTTGCCGCTGTTCTTCGCCACCGCCTCCGCCGCGGCCGCGCAGGCCTCTTCGAGAAACGCCGCGCGGTCCTCCTCGACCGGAATGCCCTGCAGGTCGATCTCGACGCCGCCCTGGACGCAGTCGGCAGCGTCGAGCGTCACCGCCACCGAGATCAGGCCGGCAATGGCGAGGCGGCGGCGCTCGTTCATCGTGTTGCCGTCGGCGGGCAGGATCACGTCGCCGTCTAAGATAAGCCTTCCAACCCTTTCTTCCGACAGCTTTTCCGGCCCGTCAGGAGCGAGGCGGACGAGGTCGCCATTCTTCTGGACGATGCCGTGCGGAATGCCGCGCGCTTTGGCGAAGCGGGCCTGCTCCATCATGTGGCGCATCTCGCCATGGACCGGCACGATGATCTCCGGGCGAATCCAGTCGTACATGGCGGCGAGCTCGGGGCGGCCGGGATGGCCGGAGACGTGGACCGGCGCCTGGCGGTCGGTGATCATCTCGATACCGCCCGCGGCGAACTCGTTCTGGATGCGGCCGATGGCGATCTCGTTGCCGGGGATCTGCTTGGACGAGAACACCACCAGGTCGCCGCGCTCGAGGCTGAGGCGATGCTGGCCGAAGGCGATCCGGGCGAGCGCCGCGCGCGGCTCGCCCTGGCCGCCGGTGGCGATGATCATGACCTCGCGCCGGGGCAGGCGCATCGCCTCCTCGAAGTCGATTACAGGAGGAAAGTCAGTCAGATAGCCGACGCTCTTCGCAACCCGCAAGATGCGTTCGAGCGAGCGGCCGGCGACGCAGACCTGCCGGTTCGTGTCCTGCGCGACATGGCCCAGGGTCTTGAGCCGGGCGGCGTTGGAGGCGAAGGTGGTGACCAGCACCCTGCCCTCCCGGCCCTGGATCACGTCGTCGAGACCCTGGCGGACGCCGAGCTCGGAGCCCGATACCTGCTCCTGGAAGACGTTGGTCGAATCGCAGACCAGGGCCAGCACCCCGCCATCGCCGATCGCGCGCAGCTCCGCCTCGGTCGAGGGGTCGCCGAGCTGCGGCGTGTCGTCGAGCTTCCAGTCGCCGGTGTGGAAGACGCGGCCGTAGGGCGTGTCGATCAGCAGCGCGTTGCCCTCCGGGATCGAATGGGCGAGCGGGATATAGCGGAGCCCGAACGGGCCGAGGCGGAAATCGGTGTGCATGTCCTCGACGTTCAGCTCGACCTCGCCGGTCAGCCCCTCCTCCTCGAGCTTGCCGGCGATCAGGCCGGCGGTGAACGGCGTCGCGTAGAGCGGCACGCCGAGATCGTGGCCGAGATAGGGGATGGCGCCGATATGGTCCTCGTGGCCGTGGGTGAGGACGATGCCGAGCAGATCCTCGCGGCGCTGCTCGATGAAGGCGAGGTCGGGCAGGACCAGCTCGACGCCCGGATAGGCCGGGTCGGCGAAGGTCAGGCCGAGATCGACCATGATCCACTTGCCCTCGCAGCCGTAGAGATTGACGTTCATGCCGATCTCGCCCGAGCCGCCGAGCGCGAGGAAGAGGAGTTCCTTGCCGGGTTTCATGATCCTCCGTCGCCCCGGCGAAGGCCGGGGCCTCGTGATGCAGGGCCGTGACTTCCTGTCCCGAGATCCCGGCCTTCCCCGGGATGACGCCTAGTCACTCAATTGGCTCCGCTGATACAGCATCGCCAGGCCCTGGATGGTGAGGTCGCCCTCGATCGCGTCGAACATGTCGCTATGGGCGTCGAACAGGGTGGCGAGGCCGCCGGTGGCGACGACCTGGGCCGGGCGGCCGATCTCGGCCTTCAGCCGCGCGACCAGCCCCTCCATCATCGCGACATAGCCCCAGTAGATGCCGATCTGCATCTGCTCCTCGGTGGTGCGGCCGATCACCGTCACGCTCTCGGGCGCCGCGATCGCGATCCGCGGCAGCTTGGCGGCGGCGCTGACCAGGGCGTCGAGCGACAGGTTGATCCCCGGGGCGATGATCCCGCCTTTGTAGGCGCCGGAATAATCGACCAAGTCGAAGGTGGTCGCGGTGCCGAAATCGACGACGATCAGGTCGCCTTGGTAGAGCGCGTGGGCGGCGATCGCGTTCAGCACCCGGTCGGCGCCGACCGAGGCCGGCTCGGCGACGTCGAGCTCGATCCCCCATTGCGCCGGGCCGACGCCGGCGACCAGCGGCTCGACGCCGAAATATTTGGAGGCGAGCACCTCGAGATTGTGCAGCGCGCGCGGCACCACCGTGCCGATGATCACCGCCTTGACGTCATCCCTGGCGAAGCCCTCGAGCGCGAGCAGCTGATGCAGCCAGACCGCATATTCGTCCGCCGTCCGCCTGGGATCGGTCGCGATCCGCCAGCGCGCGCGAATCACCCCGTCCTCGACGAGCGCGAAGACCAGGTTGGTGTTGCCGGCGTCGACGGCGAGCAGCATGGCCGCCTTCCTAGGGCCCGCACCCGGTACCCGCAATGGTCCGCAATCGGGCCGCCGCGGCGGCCTGCATTTTGTTGGATTATTGTTGGATTTGGAGGCGTAGCTGGCGAGTTGTTTCCAGTTGAGGAGAGAAACGATGGTACTGGCAATCAGCGATGGCGGCACCGGCGCGAACAATGCGGCGGACGCAAGAGAAAATCTTGGCACCGACCTGTCGGCGAACGTGAATTTCATCCAGGACGGCACCGGCGCGGTCCTGCGCACCGTCGAGGACAAGCTGCGCGAGGCCTGCACGCCGATGGATTTCGGCGCGGTCGGCGATTCCACCTATGTCGGCGGGACCTTCACCGCCGGCGCAAACGACACGGCGGCGATGCTCGCCTTCTTCAACCATTGCATCGACACGGGATGCGAAGGCTTTATCCCGCCCGGCGGCTATTATGTCGATTGGGGCGCGCTCGCCTTCGACAACGGCAATGTCGACACGCCCTGGCCGATCATCCGCACCGCCGGGCACGAGAATGTGGTGTTCTTCGGCCGCGGCGAGGCCGACGAGCCGATGATCTCGATCAGCAACGGCACCACGGCGGTGGTCAACGACCAGGTCTGGCACGGCGGCGAACTGGGCGGCTTCACCGTCCAGAATGTCGACTTCGACGGCACCTGCACGAACCGCCACGCTCTGTCGCTCTCTGGCCTTCAGCAGGTCAGGTTCGGCGTGATCCAGGGCCTGGACCTGCAGGGCTCCACCCTGTTCCTCCCGTTCAAGGTGGTCGGCGGGACCAATCCCGATCCCTATCACGTCTATGACTGCGACTTTCAGGGCGTGGTCGGCTTCCGCAACCTCCAGTTCGTCGTGGAGAACCGGAATTTCCACGGCCTGGTCGGAAACAGGTTCGGCGGGGTCCGGGCGGCCAATGCCGGCTATGCCGCGCTCGCCGATTACGATGCCGGACCGCCCGAGGAGTTTCCACACCTGCCGGAGGACCATTCGGGGACCGAGGCGGAGCGCCGCGACGCGCCGCGGGTCGGCTGCTGGTACGGATTCGGCTCGACGAACTTCGTCGATACGATCACCGTCGGCACCAGCCGCGGCTGGGCGCTGCACGACGGCTCGGACGTCGAATGCGTCGCCGGCGTGCCGACCGGCTTCCACGTCGGCGCGGCGGAGCTGGACGATCCGGAGTTCGGGATCTTCCTCGGCCGGGCGAAATTCTGCACGTTCCGGCAATTCCGCTTCATCCACCGCAAGCCTTCGGGCGGGAGCGGCGCGCTGCTGGCGTTCCGCGGCAACGCCTATTGGCCGCGGGTCGCCGTCCAGTTCAACGACGGCTTCAACGACCCGCCGGTCGGACCGGACGGCAGATATTGCCGGCTGCAGATCGAGCATCGCATCGACGGCCCGGCCGGAAGCAAATCGGATCTCGGCGCCTTCACCGACTTCAACAGCTATCCGAGCTATCCGATCGCGACCAGGCTCGAGCTCTCGATGCAGGACAATATGAGCTACGGCATCGTCGCCGGCGATCTCTATTCGAACCTGCATCCCGAATTGGAGGTGCGGATCGAGCTGGCCGGCAAGCCGATCTACGATTTGCTGCCGCGCTCGCTCGCCGCCGCCTCCTATACGAGCTCGCCCTTCAGCGTGCCGGCGAGCGGCTATACGACGGCCGGGTCGATTCTCGACTTCTCGAACGAGCGGTTCGACCTCGGCGACGAATATAGCGGGGCGGCCAAGGGCTGGACCGCACCCGGCTCCGGCTACGCGCAGTTCACCATCTCGCTGCCGCTCAACCTGGCGGCGGGGACGCGGGTGCGGCTCGGCGTGCTGTCCGAGATCGCCGCGAGCACCTACCAGATGACCGGCGCCCATCGCACGCTCTACCAGGCCGCCGCGGGGGTCCAGCACCATACGCTGACCCAGATCATCCCGGTGAACAAGGGCTATACCTATTATGCGATCGCCGACCAGAATAGCGGCTCGGCGGTCAACGTCAGCGTGGTCTACTCGCTCGACGAATGCGTCTTTCAGGTCCGCATGGTCTGAGAGGACGGCGCGCCGCCCGGCCAGGTACCGGGCGGCGCCGCCGCAGCCTGGATTCCCTATTGATACATTATATCATTCCTTATAAAGGAAGGTTGGAAACAGCGAAGGAGGGTCCGATGTCGCGGCTGCTTCTTTCCGGGGCGATCGGCCTTGCCGCGGTCGCCGGCCTCGGCGCGATCGCCGTCACTCATGGCGGGACCGCGTCCCCGGCGGTGGAGGCCGGCAACAGCCTCGAGCTCCGCCGCTTCGCCTCGGCCGCCGAGTTCGAGCGCTACCTGAGGTCGCGGCCCCGCCCCGATCTTCCCACCTTCGACGTCGCGAGCGAGGCCCCGGCCGTGGCCCTGGACGCGGCGCCGGCGGCGGGCGCGGCGCAGGGCGAGCCGCCCGCCAACCCCGAGATCACCAACAACCAGAATGTCGGCGTCGACGAAGGCGGCATCGTCAAGCAGATCGGGCGCTATCTGGTCGTGCTGCAGGACGGGCGGCTGTTCAGCGCCGACCTCGGGACAGGCGCCGGCGCGCCGCTCCGGCTGGCCGACCGGCTCGACGTCTATCGCAGCCCGCAGCAGGCGGCGAGCTGGTACGACGAGATGCTGGTGCTTGGCGACCGCATCCTGGTCACCGCCTACAATTATCGCGAGCAGGCCAGCGAGATCACCGTGGTGCGGATGGACGAGGCCGGGCGGCTGACCCGCGAGGGCCGCTATCTGCTGAGCTCCAGCGACTATTACAGCACCGAGAATTACGCGACCCGGCTGGTCGGGGACAATCTGGTCTTCTACGCGCCGCATGCGCTCGAGAGCCGCGGCCCCGGCGGCGGCTTCCAATGGCCGCGGCTGCGGCGCGCGGATGGCGACGGCGAGGCCGGCGAGGGCGAGGCGCTGATCGGCCCGACCGACGTCTATCAGCCGGTCGGCGAGATCGAATGGCCGGTGCTGCACACCGTCTCGGTCTGCCCGCTCCGGCGCGGGATGGATTGCCGCACGACAGCCTTCATCGGCCCGCCGATGCGCGAATTCTACGTGTCGCCGAGCGACGCCTTCCTGTGGATCGGCGCGCCCGACGGCCTGCCCTGGTCGATCGATTATGCCAACCAGCGCCGCCAGGCCTGCCCGAGCGGCGAATCCTGGAATGAGGGCGGCCCCGAGCAGGCCGCGATGCTCTACCGGCTGCCGCTCGACGGCGGCCCGGTCGGCGCGGTGGCGGCGGAGGGGATCCCGGCCGACCAGTTCGCCTTCGACAGCCGCGACGGACGCTTCCGGGCGCTGCTGACCCGCACGCCGGCCGGCTGCGTCAAGCCGGACGAGGCGCGCACGCTCGCTCTGCTCGACCTGCCGCTTTCCGATTTCGGCGCCAGCGTCCGCCATGCCGCCGACGCCGCCTATACGGCGGTGCCGCCGATCGCGGCCGGCGAGCTCGAGAACCGCTTCCTCGGCGACTGGCTGGTCTATGGCGGCCGCAGCGGCTGGACCGGCGTGCCGGAGCCCGGCGCAGCGCGGCCGGCGCGGTCGACTCTGATCGCGGTGCCGCTCGCCCGGCCGGAGGCGCCGGCCAGGCTCGACCTGCCGCACAATGCCCTGCGCATCGAGCGCGCCGGCAGCGACGCGGTGGTCACCGGCTATCGCGACATGGCCGGCCTCTCGATCAGCTATGTCAGCCTCGGCACGCGGCCGCGAATCGCCTCGACGACCTTGCTGCCAGACCGCTTCGAGAGCGAGGGTCGCAGCCATGCGTTCAGCGCCTGGATCCGCCGCGACGGCAGCGGCCTGATCGGCCTGCCGACCAGCCTGCGCGAATGGCGCGCCGGGCGCGGCTGGTCCGACAGCGAGAGCTCGGAGCTCAGCTTCATCGCGATCGGGCCGGACAAGGCGCTGGCCGGCGCCGGCGAGCTCGCTCTGGGGCCGCGCGGGAACGATCCCGCCTATCGCTGCGAGGTCTCCTGCGTCGACTGGTACGGCAATTCGCGGCCGATCTTCACCGGCGGGCGGATCTTCGCGCTGATGGGCACCGACCTGGTCGAGGGCGGGCTCAGCGGCGGACGGATCGGCGAGCTCGGCCGGCTCGACCTCACCGGGCCGGCGGGCGCGACGATGCGGCGCGGGCCCTAGAGCAGGAAGACGTCGCCGGCGGTGATCGTGCGCAGGCTGCCGTCCGCCAGGCGCAGCCGCAGCGCGCCGGTCTCGTCGAGGCCGTCGAACAGGCCCTCGCCCTCGCTGGTGGAGAGCGGCGTGCCGGGCGGATGGGCGGCGTCGCGCCAGGCGGCGAGCACGACCTCCAGCCCCTCCTGCCGCCAGCGGGCCAGCCAGCGCGAGAGATTGCGGGCGAGGATTTCGAGGAAATCGGCCGCATCGGGCGCCATGCCGGCCAAGGCGGCGAGGCTGGTGGCGGGCCGATCGAGCCCGTCCGGATGCGCGGCGAGGTTGACGCCGAAGCCGAGGATCACCGCCTCCCCCTCCCGCTCGAGCAGGATGCCGGCGAGCTTGGCGCCGTCGAACAGCAGGTCGTTCGGCCATTTGATCTGCGTGCCGGGCGCGTAGATGGCGACCACCTCGTGCAGCGCGACCGCGGCGACCAAGGCCAGCGTCGGCGCCGGCGGGTCGCGCCGCCGCAGCCGCACCAAGGTCGAGGCGTGGAGATTGCCGGGCGGCGACACCCACGCCCTGCCCTGCCGCCCCTTGCCCCCGGTCTGCCGCTCGGCGCGCAGCCAGGTCCCCTCGCGGGCTCCGTCGCGCGCCAGCGCGGCGACATCGTCATTGGTGGAGCCCGTCTCGGCGACGGCGCGGATCAAAACAGGGCCTGCGCGGCGTTGGTCGAGGCCGCGCCGAGCCAGCGGATGCCGAGATAGCCGAGCGGCGAGACGGCCAGCGCGCAGGCGAGGATCATGACGGCGCCGACCGGCTCGCGGGTCTCGGCGAAGGCGGGGGCGGGCTCGTCGAAATAGATCAGCTTGACGATCATGATGTAATAATAAGCGCCGATCACCGAGGTCGCGATCGCCACCGCGGCGAGCCAGGTGAGGTCCGGCGGCGACCGCCGCGTCGAACACCAGGAATTTGGGCCAGAAGCCGAACAAGGGCGGGATGCCGGCGAGGCTGAACATGAAGATCGCCATGGCGAGCGCCAGCCAGGGGCGGGTGCGCGACAGGCCGGAGAGCGCGGCGATCGCCTCGACCGGCCGCCCTTCCGCGTCGCGCATCCTCAGCACGACCAGGAAGGCGCCCAGCGTCATCACCACATAGACCGCCATGTAGATGAGCACCGAGGCGACCCCGGCGACGCCGGCCGCGGCGAGGCCGACCAGGGCGAAGCCGACATTGTTGATCGAGCTGTAGGCGAGCAGCCGCTTGATGTTCTTCTGGCCGATCGCGGCGACGCCGCCGAGCACGGTCGAGGCCAGGGCGGCGAAGATCACGATCTGCCGCCAGGCCTCGGTCGCCGGCCCCATCGCCTCGACCGCGACCCGGACCAGCAGCGCCATCGCCGCGACCTTGGGCGCCGAGGCGAAGAAGGCGGTGACCGGGGTCGGCGCGCCCTCGTAGACGTCGGGCGTCCACATGTGGAACGGCACCGCGGCGATCTTGAAGGCGAGGCCGGCGAGGACGAAGACCAGGCCGAACAGCTCGCCGGTCGAGACGCCGTCGCCGAGCGCCTCGGCGACGCCGCCGAAGAGGGTGGTGCCGGTGAAGCCGTAGAGCAAGGAGATGCCGTAGAGCAGGATGCCCGAGGCGAGCGCGCCGAGCACGAAATATTTGAGGCCGGCCTCGGCCGAGCGCGCGTCGTCGCGCTGGAAGGTGGCGAGGACATAGGCGGCGAGGCTCTGCAGCTCGAGGCCGACATAGAGGGTGATGAGGTCGGCGGCCGAGACCATGATCGCCATGCCGATCGCGGAGAACAGGATCAGCACCGGATATTCGGCGCGATAGTCGCGGTCGCGGCCGAACCAGCTCATCGCCATCAGCATCGCCGCGGCGGCGGCCGGCATAGATCACGACCTTGGCGAAGGCGGCGAAGCTGTCGGCGACGAACTGGCCGTCGAAGGCGGTGCCGCCCGCATCGCGAAGGCCCGGCAGCAGCACGGCCGCGAGCGGCGAGGATCGCCACGCCGAGCCAGGTCAGCGCCGGCCCGGCCCGGTCGCCCACCCAGGCGGCGGCGAGCATCAGCAGCATCGCGCCGACGCTCAATATCTCCTCGGGGAGGATGAGGAGGAAGTCCTGCGCCATCAGTGATGCGCCTCCGGCGCGGCATGCGCCTCGGCCGCGGCGGGCGGCGGCGCGACGGTGATGCGGGCGTCGCCTTCCGGCGCGTCGTTGCCGATCCGCTCGAGCAGCCAGGCGACGTCCTCGCGCATCGGCGCCATGAAGCTTTCCGGATAGACGCCCATCCACAGCACGGCGGCGGCGATCGGGGCGAGGATGGCGAGCTCGCGCCTGCTGAGGTCCGGCAGCTTCGCCGCGGCCTCGGGCGTGCGCGCCGTGCCGAAGGCGATCCGCCAGTAGAGCCAGAGCATGTAGGCGGCGCCGAGGATGATGCCGGTGGTGGCGACCGCGGCGACCCAGGAGTTGGCCGCATAGGCGCCGACCAGCGCCAGGAACTCGCCGACGAAGCCCGACGTGCCGGGCAGGCCGACCGAGGCCATGGTGAAGATCATGAACAGCAGCGCATAGGCCGGCATGTTGTTGGAAAGCCCGCCATAGCGGTCGATGTCGCGCGAGTGCAGCCGGTCGTAGACCACGCCGACGCAGAGGAAGAGCGCGCCCGAGACCAGGCCGTGCGACAGCATGACGATGAGCCCGCCCTCGATCCCCTGCCGGTTGAAGGCGAACAGGCCGATGGTGACGAAGGCCATGTGCGCGACGCGACGAATAAGCGATCAGCTTCTTCATGTCCTGCTGCACCAGGGCGACCAGCGAGGTGTAGACGACCGCGACCATGGAGAGGCCGAAGATCACCCAGACCAGCTGGGCCGAGGCCTCGGGGAACATCGGCAGCGAGAAGCGGACGAAGCCGTAGCCGCCCATCTTCAGGAGCACGCCGGCGAGGATCACCGAGCCGGCGGTCGGCGCCTGGACGTGGGCGTCGGGCAGCCAGGTGTGGACCGGCCACATCGGCATCTTGACCGCGAAGCTGGCGAGGAAGGCGAGCCACAGCCAGGTCTGCGCCTCCGGCGGGAAATCGGTCGACCATCAGCTCGGGGATCGAGGTGGTGCCGGCGATGGTTCACCATCCACAGCATCGCGACCAGCATCAGCACCGAGCCGAGCAGGGTGTAGAGGAAGAATTTGTAGGCGGCGTAGATGCGGTCCTTGCCGCCCCAGATGCCGATGATCAGGTACATCGGGATGAGGCCGGCCTCGAAGAAGATGTAGAAGAGGAACAGGTCCTGCGCGCAGAACACGCCGAGCATCAGCGTCTCCATGGCGAGGAAGCTCGCCATGAACTCGGGCACCCGGCTCTCGATCGCCTCCCACGAGGCGGCGATGCAGATCGGCATCAGGAAGGCGGTGAGCACGATCAGCATCAGCGCGATGCCGTCGATGCCGAGCGCCCAGGCGAAGCGGCCGAAGATCGGCGCATATTCGGTGAACTGCCATTGCGGCCCGCCGATCTCGTAGGCGGCCCACAGGCCGATGCAGAGCAGCGAGGGTCGCGAGCGTGGTGGCGAGCGCGATCCAGCGCGCGCCGCTGGCGCCGGTCAGCAGGCAGGCGAGCGCGCCGAGCAACGGCAAAGCGAGGATCGCCGAGAGGATGGGGAAGCCGGTCATGCCCGCGGCATCTCGAAGCCCTCCCCCTTGACGGGGGAGGGTTGGGTGGGGGTGGAGGTCGAGCGGCGCCGAGCGAACGGAGAGTCCACCCCACCCCAACCCCTCCCCATCGAGGGGAGGGGCTTTTTCGCAAGGACGGCCCGCGACTCACCGCGCCATCGCCCAGGTCATCGCGGCGGCGACGCCGAGCAGCATCACCAGCGCATAGGTGTAGAGATAGCCGGTCTGGATGCGCGCGGTGAGGCGGGTGCCGGCGAACACCGCGGCGGCGGCGCCGTCCGGGCCGAAGCGGTCGATCGTGCCTTCGTCGCCGCGCTTCCAGAGCAGGCGGCCGAGCCAGACCGAGGGGCGGACCAGCAGCGCGTCGTAGATCTCGTCGAAATACCATTTGTTCAAGAGGAAGCGGTAGAGCACGCCGAACTGGCTCGACGAACGCCGCCGGGAAGCGCGGCGTTGCGGATATAGGCGTACCAGGCGATCAGCGAGGCCGGTCAGCATCGCCGCGGTCGCCGAGAGCTTCACCCAGAGCGGGACGCCGTGGGCATGCGTCGGCGAGATGCGGCGCTGAAGGCGATGCTGCCGTGCCAGAAATGCGTGCCCGGCATGGTGGCCGATGAGGGCCTCGTGGAAGAGCTGGCCGGCGAGCAGCGCGCCGAGCGACAGCAGGCCGAGCGGGACCAGGATCGTCCACGGGCTTTCGTGCGGGTGATAGCCGCCGGTGCCCGGCCTGATCTCGGCCGCGCCCTTCTCGTGCGCACGGGTGTCGTGGCCGGCATCCTCGGCGTCCGGATGGTCGTGATGGTCGCCGTGGAGCGCGTGCTGGATATGCTCGGATTCGGCCCAGCGCGGCTTGCCCGAAGAAGGTCAGGAAGACGAGCCGCCAGGAATAGAAGCTGGTCAGCAGGGCCGCGAACACGCCGACGAAGAAGGCGAAGCCGCCGAACGCGGCGCCGCTCGCAAAGGCGCTCTCGATGATCGCGTCCTTGGAGAAGAAGCCGGCGAAGCCGAGCGCCGGAAGGCCGGCGACCTGGATGATGCCGACGCCGGTGATCGCCAGCGTGCCGATCGTCATCGCCCAGAAGGTGAACGGGATCTCGCTTCCGGAGCGCGCCGTAATAGCGCATGTCCTGCTCGTGGTGCATGGCGTGGATGACGCTGCCGGCGCCGAGGAACAGCAGAGCCTTGAAGGCGGCGTGGGTGAAGAGGTGGAACATCGCCGCGCCATAGGCGCCGACGCCGGCGGCGAAGAACATGTAGCCCAATTGCGAGCAGGTCGAATAAGCGATCACCCGCTTGATGTCGTTCTGCACGGTGCCGACCGTGGCCGCGAACAGGGCGGTGGCGGCGCCGACGAAGGTGACCACGGCCAGCGCGGTCTCGCTGGTCTCGAACATCGGCGAGAGGCGGCAGACCATGAACACGCCGGCGGTGACCATGGTGGCGGCGTGGATCAGGGCGGAGACCGGGGTCGGGCCCTCCATCGCGTCGGGGAGCCAGGTGTGCAGGCCGAGCTGCGCCGATTTGCCGCACGCGCCGATGAAGAGGAGGATGCAGAGCAGGGTCATGGTGTCGACGCGGAGGCCGAGGAAGCCGATCGTCGAGCCGGCCATGCCGGGCGCGGCCTCGAGGATGGCCGGAATCGAGATGGTGCCGAACACCAGGAAGGTGCCGAAAATGCCGAGGCTGAAGCCGAAATCGCCGACCCGGTTGACGATGAACGCCTTCAGCGCCGCGGCGTTGGCCGAGGGCTTGTGGTACCAGAAGCCGATCAGCAGGTAGGAGGCGAGGCCGACGCCCTCCCAGCCGAAGAACATCTGGACGAGATTGTCGGCGGTCACCAGCATCAGCATCGCGAAGGTGAACAGCGAGAGATAGGCGAAGAAGCGCGGCTGGCTGTCGTCCTCGGCCATATAGCCCCAGGAGAAGAGGTGGACGAGCGCCGAGACGGTCGTCACCACCACCAGCATCACCGCGGTCAGCGCGTCGACGCGCAGCGCCCAGTCGACCTGCATCGCTGCCGGAGCTGAACCAGGTGAAGACCGGGTGGAGCTGGCTGGTCTCGGTGCCGGCGAGGAAGCCGAGGAAGATCGGCCAGCTCAGCGCCATGCGAGCGAACAGAG
This sequence comes from uncultured Alphaproteobacteria bacterium, assembly GCA_963826805.1. GTDB lineage: Bacteria > Pseudomonadota > Alphaproteobacteria > Sphingomonadales > Sphingomonadaceae > Allosphingosinicella. The sequence continues at coordinate 598,024 of CAWGYE010000004.1, read as the reverse complement.
CGCCGGTGGTGATCAGCTTGGCGGCGGTATTGCCGAGCATGCGGTTGCCGAGGCCGGCGATGATCGCCGCGGCGAGCGGCAGGAAGACGATGAGCTGGACGGTCATGCAGCCGTCACCCCTTCATCTGGTTGATGTCGTCGACCGCGATGGTGCCGCGGTTGCGGAAGTAGATGACCAGGATGGCGAGGCCGATCGCCGCCTCGGCCGCGGCGACGGTGAGCACGAACATCGCGAAGACCTGGCCGACCATGTCGCCCAGGAAGGCCGAGAAGGCGACCAGGTTGATGTTGACGGAGAGCAGGATCAGCTCGATCGCCATCAGGATGACGATCACGTTCTTGCGGTTCAGGAAGATGCCGAACACGCCGAGCACGAACAGGATCGCGCCGACGGTGAGGTAGTGGCCCAAGCCGATCATGATCGGCGTCCCTTCAAACGGCGCCCGATCACAGCTCGACCCCCTGCCCCACGCCGCGGCCGCATGTTGACCACCGCGTCCTGCGGGCGGCGGCGGACCTGGGCGGAGACGCTCTGCGGGCGGACGTCGGAGCGCTTGCGCCGGGTCAGCACGATCGCGCCGACCATGGCGACGAGCAGCACGATGCCGGCCGCCTCGAAGATGAACAGATAGCGCGAATAGAGCAGCTGGCCGAGCGCCGCGATGTTCGACTGGCGCGCGGCGGGAGGCGCGGCCGCCCGGCGCGATGCCGCCGGCATTCCAGGCGATCACCCCGAAGAAGATCTCGGCGAGGATCACCAGCGCCAGGCCGAAGCCGAACGGCCAGTAGCGGGCGAAGCCGGCGCGAAGCTCGGCGAAATCGACGTCGAGCATCATCACCACGAACAGGAACAGGACGGCGACCGCGCCGACGTAGACGATGACCAGGAGGAAGGCGAGGAACTCGGCGCCGACCAGCAGGAACAGGCCGGCCGCGTTGAAGAAGGCGAGGATCAGCCAGAGCACCGAATGCACCGGGTTGCGCGACGCGATCGTCATCACGCCCGAGGCGATGACGAGCGTTGCGAACAGGTAGAAGACGAAGACCTGGATCATCCCGGGCCGCGCCTACCGGTAGGGCGCATCGGCGGCAAGGTTCGCGGCCAGGGCGCGCTCCCACTTGTCGCCATTCTCGAGAAGCTTGGCCTTGTCGTAGATCAGCTCCTCGCGGGTCTCGGTCGAGAAATCCATGTTCGGCCCCTCGACGATCGCATCGACCGGGCAGGCCTCCTGGCAGAGCCCGCAATAGATGCACTTGGTCATGTCGATGTCGTAGCGGGTGGTGCGCCGGCTGCCGTCCTCGCGCGGCTCGGCCTCGATGGTGATGGCGAGCGCCGGGCAGATCGCCTCGCACAATTTGCAGGCGATGCAGCGCTCCTCGCCATTGGGATAGCGGCGCAGCGCATGCTCGCCGCGGAAGCGGGGCGAGATCGGGTTCTTCTCGTAGGGATAGTTGATCGTCGCCTTGGGCTTGAAGAAATAGCGCAGGGTCAGCCAGTGCGCCTTGACGAACTCCCAGAGCGTGAAGGTCTTGATCCAGTGGGCGATCATGAGGGGTTCCTTACGGGAAAGGAAGCGAGCTCGTGGCAATCGCCCTGGCCGGCGGCCTCGGCCATGTGCGGCCTGCCTCCTTCCATCTGCGTCCGAAAATAGCGATTCCAGATGATCGCCTCGCCGGCGGCGCCGAACACCACGGTATATTCGACGATCCAGTGATCATATTCGCTGTGGACCAGCCGGCCGTTGCCCCAATAATTGCCGCGGCGATGGCCCCAGAGCGCAAGCAAGTGGGTGGGCTGGCCGAGAACGGGATCGTCATAGGGCACGTCGTCGCCATGATCGACCGGCACGCCGATCTCGAGCGTCCACGCTTCGGGCAGGAGACGGATGTCGTCCGCGGTCGGCGGCCGATCGGGTGTCAGGATGTCGCCGCGATGCATCTCGCAGCGAAAGCGGGACGACATGGCCGGGGGCGGCGGCGGCGCCGGCTCCAGCGCCGCGAGCAGGAGCGCGCTCACCATGGCAGCATCCCGTCGCGCTGGGCCATCAGATAGCCCGAGACCAGGAACACCCAGATCAGCGAGATCGGCAGGAAGATCTTCCAGCCGAGCCGCATCAGCTGGTCGTAGCGGAAGCGCGGCACGGTCGCCTTCACCCAGGAGAAGATGAAGAAGAAGATGAATATTTTCAGGAAGAACCAGAGGATTCCCGGCACGTAATAGAGCGGCGCCCAGTCGATCGGCGGCAGCCAGCCGCCCCAGAAGAGCACGGCGTTCATGCCGCACATCAGCAGCACGTTGCCATATTCGCCGAGCCAGAAGAGGGCGAAGCTCATCGAGCTATATTCGGTCTGGTAGCCGGCGACGAGCTCGCTCTCCGCCTCGGTGAGGTCGAACGGCGCGCGCGCGGTCTCGGCCATGGAGGAGATCAGGAAGATCACCGCCATCGGGAACAGCAGAGGATTGAGGCCGAAGCCGTTGACGATCCCGAAGATATGGCCCTGCTGCGCGGTGACGATGCCGGAGAGGTTGAAGGTGCCCGCCCAGAGGATCACCGGGATCAGCACGAAGCCGATCGAGACTTCATAGGACACCATCTGAGCAGCGGCGCGCAAAGCACTGTAGAAAGGGTATTTCGAGTTCGACGCCCAGCCGGCGATGATGATCCCGTAGACGCCGAGCGAGGAGACGGCGAGCAGATAGAGCAGGCCGACATTGATGTTGGCCAGCACCATGCCCTCGGCCCGAACGGGATCACCGCCCAGGCGACCAGCGCGACGGTGAAGGTGATGATCGGCGCGATCAGGAACAGGCCGCGATTGGCCGAGCTCGGGATGATCGTCTCCTTGAGGAACACCTTGAGCCCGTCGGCGAAGCTCTGCAGCAGGCCGAACGGGCCGACCACATTGGGCCCGCGGCGCAGCGCGATCGCCGCCCAGATCTTGCGGTCGGCATAGATGATCATCGCCACCGCCAGCATCAAAGGCAGCGCGATCAACAGGATAAGGACTAAATTTGCGAGGAGCTATCCCCAGCCCTCGCCCAGATAGGATTGAACCCACTCAGTCATGGGCGAAATCCTGCGCTCCTGCGAAAGCAGGAGCCCAGCTCGGGCCGGAGACTGGGCTCCTGCTTTCGCAGGAGCACAAAGGCAGCTGCAGGGTCATTCCGCCGCCTCCGCATAATCGGCGCCGTGCAGCAGCTCGGCCGAGCAGCGCTGCAGCGTCGGCGAGGCGCGGGCGATCGGGTTGGTCAGGTAGAAATCGGCGATCGGATAGGTGAGCGCGGTCCCTTTCGGGATGGCGACGGCGTCGAGCGTCGGCGGCGCCCATTCGAAGGGCACCAGGCCCGGCGGTCGCGAATTCGGGATGGTCGGCGAACAAGGCGGCGCGCAGCTCGGCGAAGCTGTCGAACGGCAGCGGGCGCCCGAGCGCGTCGGACAAGGCGCGCAGGATCGACCAGTCGGCGCGGGCGTCGCCCGGCGGATCGACCGCCTTCTCGCTATGCTGGACGCGGCCCTCGAGATTGACGTGGATGGCGTGCTTCTCGCTATAGGCGGCGCCGGGCAGGACCACGTCGGCCGCGGCGGCGCCGCGGTCGCCATGATGGCCGACATAGACCTTGAAGCTGCTCTCGAAGGGCGCGAAATCCAGCTCGTCCGCGCCGAGAAGGAGCAGCAATTTCGGGGACTTGGCCGCAAGTGACGTCATGCCGCCAGGTTGCGCGTAGCCGAGCATCAGGCCGCCCATCCGCGCGGCGGCGGTGTGCAGGACATTGTAGCCGTTCCAGCCGTCGCGGACGAGGTTCAGGCTGTCGACCAGCGCCAGCGTCGCCGCCTGCCCGCCCGGAACCTTCAGCGCCGCGCCGCCGACGATCACCGCCGGCCGTTCGGCCTCCTTCAGCGCCTCGGGCAGGTCGGAGAGCAAGGAGAGATCGTCGCCGAGCCATTCCGACAGTATAGGTGAGGTCGACCTCGGGGCCGATCGCGAACACCCTGGCCCCGCCGCGCACCGCCTTGCGGATGCGGGTGTTGACGAGGCTCGCCTCCCAGCGCGGGTTGGTGCCGACCAGGAGGACCCTGTCGGCGCTCTCGATGCCGGCGATGGTGGTGTTGAAATTGACCGCGGCGAGGCTCGAAACGTCGTAGGCAAGCCCGGTCTGGCGGCCCTCGATCAGGCCCGATCCCAAAGCGGCGAGCAGCCGCTTCGCCGCATACATGGTCTCGACCTCGACCAGGTCGCCGGCGACCGCCGCGACGCTGCCCTTGGCCGCCTTGGCGACCCTGGCGATGGCGGCGAACGCCTCCTCCCAGGTCGCGGGCCGGAGCCTGCCCTTCTCGCGCAGCCACGGCCGGTCGAGCCGGCCCCGGGTGAGGCCGTCGACCGCGTGGCGGGTCTTGTCGTGCGCCCACTCCTCGTTGACCTCCTCGTTGAGGCGGGGCAGCGCGCGCATCACCTCGCGGCCGCGCGCGTCGAGGCGGATGTTGGTGCCCACCGCGTCCATCACGTCGATCGCCGGGACCTTGCGCAGCTCCCAGGGCCGCGCCTCGAAGCTGTAGGGCTTGGAGACGAGCGCGCCGACCGGGCAGAGATCGACGACGTTGCCCGACAGCTCGCTCGACAGGGCATGCTCGAGATAGGAGGTGATCTCCATATCCTCGCCGCGGCCGATGGCGCCCAGATCCTCGACGCCTGCGACCTGCTCCATGAAGCGCACGCAGCGGGTGCAGTGGATGCAGCGGGTCATGAAGGTCTTGACCACCGGGCCCATATATTTCTCGGCCACCGCCCGCTTGTTCTCGAGCGTGCGCTTGTGGCCCCGCCCATAGGCCATGGCCTGGTCCTGCAGGTCGCATTCGCCGCCCTGGTCGCAGATCGGGCAATCGAGCGGATGGTTGATCAGCAGGAACTCCATCACCCCTTCGCGCGCCTTGCGGACGCCGGGCGTGGTGGTGAAGATCTCCTGGCCCTCGGCCGCCGGCAGCGCGCACGAGGCCTGCGGCTTGGGCGGGCCGGGCTTCACCTCGACCAGGCACATCCGGCAATTGCCGGCGATGGCGAGCCGCTCATGATAGCAGAAGCGCGGAATCTCCCTGCCCGCCAGCTCGCAGGCCTGGAGCACGGTGGCGCCCGGCGGCACCTCGATCTCGACGCCGTCGACCTTGACCCTCGGCATCAGCCGGTCCCCGACGGAGCGCCGGCGGCACCGGCGATGGCGCGCCGGTAGAGCTGGTCCGCGAGCGCCGAGCGCAGGGTCAGCCGGTTGAGGGTGAGGCTGCTGCCGGCGTCGAGGCAGGAAGGATAATGGCCGGCAAGCCCCGCATAGGCGGCCTGTTCATCGGTGGAGCCGACGCTCGAGCGGACCAGCGAATCGGCAGCGCCCGGATCGCGGTCGATCAGGCAGGCGGCGAAAGCGAGCGTGGTCAGGGTCGTCACCTGGCCGGGCGCGGCGGGCGGCGGCACCGGAGCCGCGCCCAGCGCCGGCAGACGCGAATAGCCGCGCCGGTAGAGCTCGCCGGCGAACGCCCCCACCATGACCAGTGCGCTGGTGCCCATGGCGCCGCCGCCGGCGGCGGTCATGCAGCGGGTCATGGAGCGGCGCGTCTCGGCAAAATCGGTCTGGGTGATCTCGACTCCGTAACGGGCGCGCTGGACGACGGCGGCGGCCCGGCGGCCGTCCCGGTCGACCACGCAGCGGGCGAATTGCTGAAGCACGCGCTCCGCCTCGCGCTGGGCGGCCAGCTCGGGCGTGTCGCGCTCGGGAATGCGCGAGCCCAATCGCGTCCCCTGCTCCGGCGCCGGGGCCTGGGCCAGCGCCGGCGCAGCCAGGATCGCGAACAGCGAAAGACCCAGAAAAAGCAGCCTCGACATGCCCGCCGCCGTTAGACGCTTATCCCCCTGGCCGACAAGGGGGCGCCGGCCGATTTCGTCACGGCCGCGAAGGCGTCGCCGCGGCGGACCGGCGGAGCAAAGGCTCGGCCACGCCGCCGCCCGCGGCGCTAGGCATCGGCGAGCGTTCCGGCCGCGGTGATCGCGCGGCATTGCTCCGAAAGCTCGGTCCCCACCCTCGGAATGTGCCGGATGTCCTGCGGCGCGCGCAGCGAGCGGCCCTGATGCTCGAGAAAATATTGCTGGAAGGCGATCAGCCGCTCGCCACCGGCGCCGACCCGGGCGATGTCGATCCGGTAGAGGATGCTGGCCCCGCCGATGCGGGCGTGGTGCGCGCACAGCAGCGTCGCGGGCGCGGGCCGGTCCTCGCCGCCGGGCTCGCGGGGGCGGGCGCCGCGCAGGCTCGACATCAGCGAGGTCCAGCGCGGCATACGGTTCGGGCGGCGCTCGTCGGCCGCCTCGTTCGCGCAGATCGCGATCAGGCGGTGGCCCAGCAACTCGGCGGGCGTCGCCATATTGTCGGTCCAGGCCGGCGCCGCCATGGCCAGCCAGTTCGCGGCCGAGCGGGGCGCGGCCTGCCACACGCAGGCCGCCCAGGCGCCGTCGCCCACCCTCCCCTGCGCCGCAGCGGCGGGAAGGAGCAGCGCCGCGGCGCCGGAAACGGCCAGGAAAAGCAGCCTCGACATGCCCACTCCCGTTAGCCGCTGCGCCCCGTCGGCGACAAGGGCGCGCGCACGGATTGCCTTACCCGCCGGGCGCGGGCGCCGCCGGCGCCGCCATCGGCGAGGTCGGCCCGTCGCGCTGGACCACCGACCAGCGGTAGAGCGCCTCGGCAAGGAAGCCGCGCATGAAGCGGGGATCGTAGCTCAGCTGCGCCGTTCCCCGCGGCACGCAGGCCTGGAAATCCGGGTGCAGCGCCGCCAGCGCGGTCGTTTCCTCGGCCGTGCGCGGCTCGGTCGCGAGCACCGCCCGGACCAGGTCCGGGTGGCGCGGGGTCGAGCAATCGGCGAGCCCGTACATCGGCGCCAGCGCCACCGTCATCTGATCGGCTGGGTCGGCCGGGCGCGGCAGCGGGGCAGCGCCGGCCGCCGGCGTGCGCGCCGCCGCCGGCGTCGCGAATTGCGCCTCGTAGAGCGCCTCGGCGAAGGCGCCGCGCGCGTGGGTCGCCGAGGTCGCGATCGGCTCGCGCAGCCGCAGGCAGCGCTGCGCGGCGCGCAGCAAGGGGGCGGCCTGGCTGCGTTCTTCTGTCGAGCGCGGCACCGTCGCCAGCAGCGCCGCGGCCGGATTGGCGTCGCGTCCGACCGCGCAGGCGGCGGCGCGGAGCACCTCCGTCGCCGCGGTCGGCTGGTTGGCCGCGGCGGGCGCCTCGGCCTGGCCGTCGCGAGGCGGCAGCTGGGGCGGAGGCTGCGGGGCGCTGCCATATTGCGCCGCCGCCGGCGACGAGGACAAAGCGAGCAGCCCGAAGGCGGCCGCGGCAAGGGCCATGGTCTTGCGGTTCATCTGCGTCTCCCAGCCCACCGCATGGCCGACCTAGTCGGCCGCGAACACCCTCGGCCGCCCCACCGCCACCCGATAGGCCGCTTCGGCGAGGAAGGCGCGGAAGATGGGCGGCGAAAGCTCGACATTCTGCCCTTCCGTCACGCAGCCGGAAATCGCCGGCATCAGCTCGGCGATGGCGGCGCGCTCGGCCTCGCTGTAGCGCTCGGTGCGGAAGAAGGCATAGGCCTTTTGCGGCTCGGCGCGGACCACGCAGGCCGCCATGTCGAGCGCCGCGAGCGCGTTGCGGCCATAGCCGCCGGCATTTTGCAGATAATAAGCGGAGACGGGCGCGAACACCCTCAGCGGGTCGCCGCGCGGCGGCGCGCCGATCGCCTCGAAATGGCGGTAGAGGAACCGCTCGGCGATGGCGCCGCGATTGTAGAATTCCGAGGCGGGCAGATTGTGGTCCTCGATCACGCAATGGCGGGTCGCCGCGGGCACGATCGGCTGGTTGAGGCCGTTATAGCCGGGTATCTCGGAAAGGACGCTTCTGACGTCGGGGCTCCGGCGCTGCAGCAGGCAATCGACCGTCGCGTAGACGTGATTGACCGATCTCTGGGTGGGCTCAGCCCGGGCGGGCGTGGCGGCGAGCGCGGCGGTGAGCGTGACCGCCAGCGACAGGGTGAGGATCGAGCGGGTCATGGCGGCGACTATCTCACGGCGCCGCGCAATCGTAAAGTGGCCCGATCGGGGGCTTCGGCCTGCTAGCGCGCGGCGGTCCGAAGATTGTGCTCGCTGAGCCGGTAGGCCGCCAAAGCGAGCAGCGCGCGCAGTCCGACGCGGTTGAGGCCGATCCGGCTGCCGTCGGCGAGGCAGCGCCCGGCGTGCGTCGCGAGCTCGCCCAGCAGCGCGGCCTCGCGATCGCTCGCCACTTCGGTCCGCAGCAGCGCGGCGACCTGGTGCGGCGCGGCGCGGACCGTGCACAGGAACATCATCTCCGAATCGTCGCGGGCGCGGATGGCGGGCCGCGCCGGATCGTGGGCGACCCGCGCGGCGAGCTCGCTGGGGCCGCTTTGCAGGCGAAGCAGGCTTTCCGCCATGCCGCCGGCGAAGAGGAAGTAGCTGAACCTCAGCACCCCGCCCGGAGGCAGGCAGTGCGAGCTGTCATAGGCGACGCCGCGAAGCCGGCGCTGATATTCGGCGGTGCGGAAATCCATGGCGAGGACGGAGCGCGCCCGCGTGGTTTCCTGGCGCGCGGCGCAACGCGAAAATTCGTGCAGGACGCGGATGTCCTGGGCGGTGGTCGGCGCGCCGCCGAGCCGGGTGCGCTGCGCGCGCTCCTGGGCAGTGGCGGTGCCGGCAAGGCCGCCGCCGATCAGCAGTGCGGCACATGCCGCCTTGAGCAGTCGCAATTTCATTCCCCGTCCCCGCGGCTTTGATGTCGGAGCGGCCCCTGCCATTCATGATGTTGAGAATCAAGCGGAAAATTTTATTCCGCCGCCTCCATGATCGGGGTGAGGCCCGAGCGGCGCTCGGCGATGCGGCGTTCGAGCTCGGGGCGGAAGTGGCGGATCAGGCCCTGGATCGGCCAGGCGGCGGCGTCGCCGAGCGCGCAGATGGTGTGGCCCTCGACCTGCTTGGTGACGTCCCACAAGGTGCCGATCTCGTGGGCGTCGGCATCGCCCTCGACCAGCCGCTCCATCACCCGCCACATCCAGCCGGTGCCCTCGCGGCAGGGCGTGCACTGGCCGCAGCTCTCATGCTTGAAGAAATAGGAGATACGGCTGATCGCCTTCACCACGTCGGTCGACTTGTCCATGACGATGACGGCGGCGGTGCCGAGCCCGGAGCCGAGCGCCTTGAGGCCGTCGAAGTCCATCGGCGCGTCGATGATCTCGGCGGCCGGGACCAAGGGCACCGAGGCGCCGCCGGGAATGACCGCGAGCAGATTGTCCCAGCCGCCGCGTATGCCGCCGCCATGCTTGTCGATCAGCTCGCGGAACGGGATCGACATCGCCTCCTCGACCACGCAGGGCCGGTTGACGTGGCCGGAGAGCTGGAAGAGCTTGGTGCCGGCATTGTTCTCGTTGCCGATCCCTTTGAACCATTGGGCGCCGCGGCGCAGGATGGTCGGCACGACCGCGATCGATTCGACGTTGTTGACCGTGGTCGGGCAACCGTAGAGGCCGGCGCCGGCGGGGAAAGGCGGCTTGAGCCGCGGCATGCCCTTCTTGCCCTCGAGGCTTTCCAGCATCGCCGTCTCTTCGCCGCAGATATAGGCGCCGGCGCCGCGGTGCACGAACAGGTCGAAATCGTAGCCCGATTTGGCGGCGTTCTTCCCGAGCAGCCCGGCCGCATAGGCCTCGGCGACCGCGGCCTCGAGCACCTCGGTCTCGCGGATGAACTCGCCGCGTATGTAGATGTAGCCGGCGCGCGCGCGCATCGCATAGCCGGCGATGAGGGCGCCCTCGATCAGCTTGTGCGGGTCGTGGCGGATGATCTCGCGGTCCTTGCACGAGCCCGGCTCGGATTCGTCGGCGTTGACGACCAGGAAATTGGGGCGGCCCGGCGGCGGATCCTTGGGCATGAAGCCCCATTTCATGCCGGTGACGAAGCCGGCGCCGCCGCGGCCGCGCAGCCCGGACTCCTTGACGATGTCGATGATCGCGTCCTGGCCGAGCGCCATCAGCGCCCTGGTGTCGTCCCAGTCGCCGCGCTGCTGCGCCGCCTTCAGCACCCAGGGCTGGAAGCCGTGGACGTTGGTGAAGATCCGGTCCCGGTCAGCGAGCACCCGGGCCTCCGATCCTGCCCTTGATCACGTAGAAAGCGCCGATCGCGAGGCCGGCAACGATGAGGATGCCGATCAGCTTGAGCGCGCCGACCAGCAGCTTGAAGGCGAGCCAGATCCCGACGACGGCGATCAATATCGTGACGAGCAGCGAGCCGAGCCCCTTCATGCCTCCGCCTTCCCCGCCCAGAGCGGACGATAATCGTGATTCCCGGTCATCATCTCCTTGAGCGCGGTCGGGCCGCCCTCGGCGCAGCTGGTCTGGCGCTCGATCTGCGGCCCGGGCCGGGGCGTCTCGCCTTTGGCGAGCGCGTCGAGGATTCGGGTCATGCTGTCGAAGGTCAGATCCTCGTAATTGTCGTCGTTGATCTGCACCATCGGCGCGTTGGCGCAGGCGCCGAGGCACTCGACCTCGGTCAGGGTGAACAGCCCGTCCTCGGTGGTATGGCCCTTTTTCAGCCCGCGCGCGTAGCAGGCCGCGAGCACGTCGTCCGAGCCGCGCAGCATGCAGGGCGTGGTGCCGCAGACCTGGACATGGTGGCGGCCGACCGGCGCGAGGTTGAACATGGTGTAGAAGGTCGCGACCTCGTAGGCGCGGATATAGGGCATGCCCAATTCGGCGGCGACGAACTCGATCACCGGAATCGGCAGCCAGCCCTGCGTCCCGGTCTCCGCGCCGATCTGCCGCTGGGCGAGGTCGAGCAGCGGAATGATCGCGCTCTGCTGACGCCCCGGCGGGTAGCGGTCGACGAGCGTCTTCGTTTTCCTGGCATTCTCCCCGGTCCAGGCGAACGCGCCCCAGCGTTCGCGGATTTCGGGAGTGGCGGCAAGGCGCTTTGCTTCAGCCATTGGTCGATCGGTCGCTCACGGACGTTGGAGGCGCGGGACGCATAGCGCCACTCCGGGCCGAGCGCAAAGCCGAACCCGCGCCGCCCATTATCGCCGCCGCCGCAGGCGCGGAAAGCGATGCGCGAGCCAGTAGCAGAGGACGATCACCGGCAGCACGCCGACCAGCGACGCCAGGTCGAAGCCGAGCGACGATCCGAGCCGGTCGACGGCGATGGACTGGCCGATCTTGGCGAGCGCGACCCCGGTGACGATGATGAGCGCGCCGAGCGCCAGGCGGCCGGCCAGAAACAGGAACCGCCAGCCGATGCTCTCGCGCGACGCGACCATGATGCTCAGCGGTCGACCTCGCCGAACACGATGTCGAGCGCGCCGAGGATGGCGGTGACGTCGGCGAGCATGTGGCCGCGCGACATGAAATCCATCGCCTGGAGATGGCTGAAGCCGGTCGGGCGGATCTTGACCCGGTAGGGCTTGTTGGTGCCGTCAGCGACCAGATAGACGCCGAACTCGCCCTTCGGGCTCTCGGTCGCGACATAGACCTCGCCGGCGGGGACGTGGAAGCCCTCGGTGTAGAGCTTGAAGTGGTGGATCAGGGCTTCCATCGACTGCTTCATCTCGGCCCGCTTGGGCGGCACCACCTTGCGGTCGAGCGAGGCGACCGGCCCGTCGGGCATCTCGTTGAGGCACTGCTTCATGATCCGCGCCGATTGCCGCACCTCCTCGCAGCGGACCATGAAGCGGTCGTAGCAATCGCCCCTGGTGCCGACCGGCACCTCGAAATCGATCCGGTCGTAGACGTCGTAGGGCTGCGACTTCCTGAGGTCCCAGGGGATCCCGGCGGCGCGGATCATCGGGCCGGAAAAGCCCCAGACGAGCGCGTCGGCCTTCGACACCGTGGCGATGTCGACGTTGCGCTGCTTGAAGATGCGATTGTCGGCGACCAGGGAGACCGCATCCTCGAACAAGCGCGGCAGCCGGGTGTCGAGCCAGTCGCCGATGTCGGTCAGGAGCTTCAGCGGCACGTCCTGGTGGACGCCGCCGGGGCGGAACCAGGCGGCGTGCATGCGCGCGCCCGAGGCCCGCTCGTAGAAGTTGAGCGTGTCCTCCCGCAATTCGAACATCCACAGGTTCGGCGTCATGGCGCCAACGTCCATCACGTGGCTGCCGAGGTTGAGCATGTGGTTGGAGATGCGGGTCAGCTCGGCGAAGAAGACCCTGAGATATTGGCCCCGCAGCGGCACTTCGAGGCCGAGCAGCTTCTCGATGGCGAGCACGAAGCTGTGCTCCATGCACATCGGCGAGCAGTAATCGAGCCGGTCGAAATAGGGCAGAGCCTGCAAATAGGTCTTGTATTCGCAGAGCTTCTCGGTGCCGCGGTGGAGCAGGCCGATATGCGGATCGACGCGCTCGATGATCTCGCCGTCCAGCTCCAGCACCAGCCGCAGCACGCCGTGCGCCGCCGGATGCTGCGGGCCGAAATTGATCGTGTAATTGGCGATGTCGCTATGGGCGGGGCTGGTGCCCTCGGCCTGCGCCTCGGCCTCGATCTGGTGCGGGACGGTGCTCATTTCCTGATCTCGTCCGCCTTGAGCGGGCTCGGCGCGCCCGGGGCCTCGGGCCGGCCCTTCTCGTCGCCGGGGAGATAATATTCGGCGCCCTCCCAGGGGCTGAGGAAGTCGAAGGTGCGGAAATCCTGGCTGAGCTGGACCGGCTCGTAGACGACGCGCTTCTGCTCCTCCGAATAACGCAGCTCGACATAGCCGGTGAGCGGGAAATCCTTGCGCTGGGGATGGCCGCGGAAGCCGTAGTCGGTGAGGATGCGGCGGAGGTCGGCATTGCCCTCGAACACCACGCCGTACATGTCGAACACCTCGCGCTCGAGCCAGCCGGCGACCGGATAGACGGTGGTGACGGTCGGCACCGGCGTCTCCTCGTCGGTCGAGACGCGGATGCGGAGGCGATGGTTCTTGGTGACCGAGAGCAGGTGGTAGACCACCTCGAACCGCTCGGGCCGCTCGGGATAGTCGACCCCGGCAATCTCCATCAGCTGCTGATATTCGAACTGATCGCGCAGCAAGGCGAGCACTTCGGCGACGTCCTCGCGAACGACGTCGATCGAAATCTCGTCGACCTCGTCCTTTACTGAAATGAACGACTTGCCTATAGCTGTTCGCACCGCATCTACGATGCCTTCGCGCGCCGGAACCAGGGGAGCGGGGCTCGGCATCAGCGCTCGATCGTGCCCTCGCGGCGGATCTTCCGCTGCAATTGCATGATCCCGTAGAGCAGGGCCTCGGCGGTCGGCGGGCAGCCGGGGACGTAGATGTCCACCGGCACGATCCGGTCGCAGCCGCGCACCACCGAATAGCTGTAATGATAATAGCCGCCGCCATTGGCGCAGCTGCCCATCGAGATGACGTAGCGCGGCTCCGACATCTGGTCGTAGACCCGCCGCAGCGCCGGCGCCATCTTGTTGCAGAGCGTGCCGGCGACGATCATCACGTCCGACTGGCGCGGGCTCGCGCGCGGCGCGACGCCAAATCTTTCAAGGTCGTAGCGCGGCATGTTCACATGGATCATCTCGACCGCGCAGCAGGCGAGGCCGAAGGTCATCCACCACAGGCTGCCGGTTCGCGCCCATTGGAAGAGGTCCTCGGTGGTGGTGACCAGGAAGCCCTTGTCCGACACCTCGGACTGGATCTGGCTGAACAGGTAGGGATCGGGCGGGGTATCGCCGGCAGGCTGCATCGGCTGCCCCCGCGCGTCGAGGATCACTCCCATTCGAGCGCGCCTTTCTTCCAGGCATAGGCGAAGCCCAGCGCCAGCTCGACGAGGAAGATCATCATCGCCGCCCAGGCGGTCCAGCCGAGGCCGAGCACGGTGACCGCCCAGGGGAAGAGATAGGCCGCCTCGATGTCGAAGATGATGAACAGGATGGCGACCAGATAGAAGCGCACGTCGAACTGGGCGCGGCTGTCCTCGAAGGCCGGAAAGCCGCATTCATATTCGGTGAGCTTGTCGGGATAGGGCCGGTTGGCGCCGGTCAGCCGGGCGACGATCATCGGCAGCACCACGAACGCGGCGGACAGGCCGAGCGCGACCGCGAGGAACAAGAGGATCGGCAGATAATCGGCGGCGACGGACGCCATCATACGCTCCCAAGGTTGCGGCGGCTTTAGGCCAGCGCGAAAGCCATCGCAACCGCTCCGTTTTCGTCATCCCGGACTTGATCCGGGATCCATGAACACGGTTGTGGAGGCACCTGCCGCGTCGTGTTCATGGGTCCTGACTTTCGTCAGGATGACGTCATGGAGTGGCGGGCCGCAAGGCGCGGATCGCGGTGGCGCGCGGCGGCCCCTCCCCCACCGGCGCGCCGCCGGCGCCGTAGTGGTCCCACTGGGCGTCGGCGACGTAGACGAACTCGCGGCCGCGCACGAAACCCAGCGTCGGCTCGCCCCAGTCGGGATGGTTGCTCTCCAGCACCCGCACCGCAGTGATGCGGCGGCCGTCGCGGCTGAGCCGCAGGAACAGGATTCGGCGGGGACTGGTGCCGTTCTGGATGGCGATCAGGCCGCCCAGCCAGGCGGTGAGGCCGTCGATCCCGTCGAGCATGGTGTCGACGTCCGATTCGAGCCGGGTCACGCTGCCGTCGGCGAGGCTGACGATGGCGAGGCCCTGGACATAGTCGGATACGTAGAGCCGGCGCCCGTCGCCGGACGGCACCAGGCCCTGCGGGTTCATGATCAGCCCGGGCGGGACCAGCACCGACAGCGCCGCATCCCCGGGCCGGGCGCGATAGACGACGCCGCCCGCCGGATCGCTGGCATAGACGGTGCCGTCCGCGGCCACGGCAATGTCGGCGGGCGAGCCGTCGGCGGGCGCGGCGAGCCGGCGGGCCGGCATGAGGCTGTTGAGATCGATCGCGATCAGGCCGCGAAAGGCGGTCTCGGGCGACGGCGTCTGCTCGAGCCGGCCCGAAGCGAGCCAGAGCAGTTCGCGGCGCTCGTCGATGGCGAGGCCGAACAGGCTGCCGGTCTCGAGCCCCTCCACCTTCACCCATCCCAGCGGCTCGCGCACCAGCAATGCGCGCGAGACGACCGTGGCGGCGAACAGCCGCGAGCGCCCGGCGTCCCAGGCGATCCCCTCGACCAGCCGATGCTCGGCGGCGACGGTGGCGAGCAGGCGGCTGGACTGCACGCTGGCGCGGTTGGCGTCGAAGCGCAGCCTGAGCGCCGCCATCTCGGCCTCCGCCAGGTGAACGCCGAGCTGCTCCAGCGTCGGCGCGCCCGGCGCGTAGCCGAGCGCGGCGAGGCGGTTGAGGCCGGTCCGGACGGCGGCGGAGTCGCGCCGCTGGTGCGCCGCCGCCAGCAGGCGCCGTTGCAGGGTGGCGCTCTGCGGCAACTGGGCGGCGAGCGCGGCGAAATCGTCGCTTTGCGCCGGCCAAACCGGGCTGCTCCGGGCCGCCGGCACCGCGCAGGCGGCGAGCGCGAGCGCGAGGGCGGCAGCGAGGCCGAGCCTCACCCGCGCAGGGCTCCCGCGAGGAGCTTGTGCAGCCTCGAATGGAGCTGGTCGTTGCCGGCAAGCACCTGGCCGTTGGCGAGCCCCGCCTCGCCGCCGCGGAAATCGGTGACGAAGCCGCCCGCCTCGCGCACCAGCACGATCCCGGCGGCGACGTCCCAGAGCTGGAGATCCTCCTCCCAGAAGCCGTCGAAGCGGCCGGCGGCGACCCAGGCGAGGTCGAGCGCGGCCGAGCCGAAGCGGCGGATGCCGGCGACCTCGGGCGAGACCGCATTGAGGATGCGGTCGAAGCGGTCGAGGTCGCCATGCGCCTTGTAGGGGATGCCGGTGGCGATCAGGCTCTCGCTGAGGTCGCGGCGGGCGGAGACGCGCAGCCGCCGCTCGTTGAGCCAGGCGCCGCGGCCCTTCTCCGCCCAGAAGCTCTCGTCGGTCAGCGGATTGTAGACCAGGCCCTGGGTCAGCTCGCCCCAGCCCTGCCCGCCGAGCTTGGGCTCCTGCACCGCGATCGAGATCGCGAAATGCGGGATGCCGTGGAGGAAGTTGGAGGTGCCGTCGACCGGGTCGACGATCCAGCGCGGCTTCAGCGGATCGCCCTCGAGCGACCCGCCTTCCTCGAGCAGCAGCCCCCAGTCGGGCCGGGCGTGGCGCAATTCCTCGACCAGGGTCCGTTCGGCGCGCTCGTCGGCCATCGAGACGAAGTCGGCCGGGCCCTTGCGGCTGACCTGGAGCTGCTCGACCTCGCCGAAGTCGCGCCTCAAGCGCGGCGCCGCCTTGCGCGCGGCGCGTTGCATGACGGTGATCAATCCGGAGTGGCTAACCAACTCGATCTCCTGCCCCTCCCTTTCAAGGGAGGGGTTAGGGGTGGGTGGCGACGCTATCGGCTCGATGCCGATGGCGGCGCCTCAGGGCAAGGCAGAAAGCTCGCTAAGCTCGCCACCCACCCCTCGATCCCCTCCCTTGCAAGGGAGGGGAGAATTGCAGCCTAGTCCGCCCTTCTGACGTAGGTCTGCTCGTAGACGTCGACGACGATGCGGGTGCCGGCCTGGATGTGCGGCGGCACCATGACGCGGACGCCGTTGTCGAGGATGGCGGGCTTGTAGCTGGAGGAGGCGGTCTGGCCCTTCACCACCGCGTCGGCCTCGACGATCGTCGCCTCGATCGTGTCCGGAAGCTGCACCGAGATCGGCCGCTCGTTGTAAAGCTCCATGATCACGTCCATGCCGTCCTGCAGGAAGGCGGCGGCATCGCCGATCAGATCCTCGGGCAGCGACACCTGCTCGTAATTCTCCTTGTCCATGAAGATGAGCATATCGCCGTCGTGGAACAGGAACTGGAAATCCTTGGTGTCGAGGCGGACGCGCTCGACCGTCTCGGCGGAGCGGAAGCGGACGTTGTTCTTGCGGCCGTCGATCAGGTTCTTCATCTCGACCTGCATGTAGGCGCCGCCCTTGCCGGGCTGGGTGTGCTGGATCTTCACGGCGCGCCAGATGCCGCCTTCATATTCGATGATGTTGCCGGGACGGATGTCCACGCCGCTGATCTTCATGGTCTGCTCGCTGGATTTTTCGAGGGGTTGGCGGGGGCTTTAGCGGCGCCGGCCCTCCCCGGCAAGGAGCGGGTAGGGATTGACCGCCCGCCCCTGCCACCAGCGCTCGTCGGGGCGCATTTCGTGGATGGCGAAATGCAGATGCGGGCCGGCGGGACTGGCATTGCCGGTGCTGCCGACGGTGCCGAGCGGGTCGCCGCGGCGGACCGCCTGGCCTTCGCGGAGACCGGGCGCGTAGGCGTCGAGATGGGCGTAATAATAGATCAGGCGCCGGTCGGGCGAGCGGACATAGGCGGTGATCCCGCCGCCGCCGCGGCTGAGGAACAATTTCTCGACCGTCCCCTCGGCCGCCGCGAGCACCGCCGTGCCGCGCGGCGCCATGATGTCGATCGCGTCATGCGGCCGCCCCGCCCCGCGCGCCTGGGCGAAGGTGTCGGCGAGCTGGCCGGCCTCGACGCCCGCGACCGGGATCAGCAGGCCCGAAGGCGCGGGCACCGCGGCGGCGGCGGGCCGCGGCGGCGGCTCCGCCGACAGGAAGATCATCGCGACGAGGAAGACGATCACCCCGCCGGTGATAAGAAAGAGCGCGCCGAGCACCAGCCTTTGCATGGCGGGTGAACGAGCGAAGCGGGTCAGCGCTCCAGGATCGCGCGGAAAGCCGCAACCGCCGCAGCGGGACCGTCGGGATGATTCCAGACCCCGCCCGAGACGGCGAGGAAATCCGCGCCGGCTTCGACCAGGGCGCGGCCGTTGCCGGGCGTGATGCCGCCGATCGCCACGCAGGGCAGCTCGAACAGGGCCGACCACCAGGACAGGAGTTCGGGATCGGGCCGGTGTCGGGTCTCCTTGGTCGCGCTCGGGAAGAAGGCGCCGAAGGCGACATAATCGGCCCCCGCCTCGCCCGCCTCCATGGCGAGGTGGCGGCTGTCGTGGCAGGTGACGCCGATCTGCGCGGCGGGGCCGAGCAGGGCGCGCGCCTCGCGCGGATCGCCGTCACCCTGACCGAGATGGACGCCGTCCGCGCCGAGCCTTCTCGCCAGCGCCATGTCGTCGTTGACGATGAAGGCGACGTCGCGCTCCGCGCAGAGGCGCTGCAATGGTTCGGCGAGCCGGGCCGCCTGATGCTGGTCCACGCCCTTGACGCGGAACTGGAAGGCCGCGACCGGGCCCGCGTCGAGCGCCTCCCGAAGACGGTCGGCAAAGCCGCCGCCCACATCGGGCGGCGAGATCAGATAGAGCTGGCAGCCGGGCCCGGTCACGCCTTGACGGTCGAGGCCTGGTAGATGTCGTCGATCGCCGTGCCGAGCGCGCGGTCGAACTCCGCGATCGCTCATGCCGTGGCGCAGATCCTCGAGCAGGGCGCGCGAGAAGCTGGCGATCATGCCGCGATTCCTGGCGAGCTCGCGCGCAGGCCTCGGGCCGCGAATAGCCGCCGGAGAGGGCGACCACGCGCAGCACCCGCGGATGATCGACCAGCGGGTCGAACAGGCCGGGCTCGACCGGAAGCGACAGCTTCAGCATCACCCGGTCGCCCTCCGGCAGCGCATCCAGCGCCTTCAGCAGTTCGTCGAGCAGGATCCGGTCGGCCTCGGCCCGCTCCGGGCTCTTGATGTTGACCTCGGGCTCGATGATCGGGACGAGGCCGGCGCCCAGCACCTGCCGGGCGACGTCGAACTGCTGGGCGACGATCGCGGCGATGCCCGCACGGTCGGCGAGGTTGATCACCGAGCGCTCCTTGGTGCCGAACACGCCGAGGCCCCTGGCGCGGCCGAGCAGCGCGTCGAGATCGGGCATCGGCTTCATCAGCTGCACGCCGTTCTGCCTCGGCCTCGAGCCCCTTGTCGATCTTGATGAACGGCACCACGCCGCGCTCGTTCAGGACCTGCGGCACCGGCTTGCCGTCGATCTCGCCGTCCATCGTGCGCTCGAACAGGATGGCGCCGATCACCTTGTCGCCGGTGAAGGCGGGCGAGGTGATGATCCGGGAGCGCATCTGGTGGATGAGGCCGAACATCTCCTCGTCGGAGCTCCATGCGCCCTCCTCGATGCCATAGCCCTTGAGCGCCTTGGGCGTGGAGCCGCCGCTCTGGTCGAGCGCGGCGATGAAGCCCCGCCCTTGTGCCATCTGCGCCATCATGTCCGAATCCTGCATTGTCATCTTCCCTGAATGAGTGCCGCCACGCCCGGCAGCTCCTTGCCTTCCATCCATTCGAGGAAGGCGCCGCCGGCGGTGGAGACGAAGGTGAAATCGCCGGCGACGCCGGCCTGGTTGAGCGCCGCGACGGTGTCGCCGCCGCCGGCGACCGAGACCAGGCTGCCCTCCTGCGGTCAGCGCCGCGGCGGTGCGGGCGAGCGCCACGGTGGCGGCCTCGAACGGCGGGGTCTCGAAGGCGCCGAGCGGCCCGTTCCAGACCAGCGTGCGGCAGGTCTTGAGCACGTCGGCCAGCGCCTCGACTGCGGCCGGGCCGATGTCGAGGATCATCTCGTCGGCGGCGACCTCGTGGACGTTGCAGGTGCGCAACGACGGCGGGTTGGCCGCGAATTCCTTCGCCACCACCACGTCATAGGGAAGGTGGACGGTGCAGCCCGCCCGTTCGGCGGCCTCGAAGATCTCCTCGGCAGTGCCGGTGAGGTCCCGCTCGGCGAGGCTCCTGCCGACGCTGACCCCGCGCGCGGCGAGGAAGGTGTTGGCCATGCCGCCGCCGATGATCAGGTGCTCGACCCTGCCGACCAGGTGCCTCAGCACGTCCAATTTGGTCGAGACCTTGGCGCCGCCGACCACCGCCGCCACGGGCCGCTCGGGATCGCCCAGCGCCCGTTCCAGCGCCCTCAGCTCGGCCTCCATGGCGCGGCCGGCATAAGCCGGAAGCAGGTGCGCGAGACCCTCGGTCGAGGCATGGGCGCGGTGCGCGGTGGAGAAGGCGTCGTTGACGTAGAGGTCGCCGAGCGCGGCCAGCCGCCGCGCGAAGGCCGGGTCGTTCTGCTCCTCGCCGGCGTCGAAGCGGGTGTTCTCGAGGATCGCGACGTCGCCGGGCGCCAGCATCGCGACGGACCGCTCGTCCCAGTCGCCGACGAACTGAACGGACCGGCCAAGCACATGCTCGTAAGGCTTCGTCACCAGCGCCAGCGACATATCGGCCCGGGGCGCCCCCTTCGGGCGGCCGAAATGGGCGAGCAGCAGCACGATCGCGCCCTTGTCGGCAAGCTCGGTGACGGTCGGCAGGGTCGCGCGCAGCCGGGTGTCGTCGCTCACCCGCCCGTCCTGCATCGGCACGTTGAGATCGACGCGCACGAGCGCGCGCTTTCCCTCTATGTCGGCGAGATCGTCGAGGGTGGCGAACGACGCCATGACGTCAGATCAGGCGGGCCATGGCGGCGGCGGTGTCGACCATCCGGTTCGAGAAGCCCCATTCATTGTCGTACCAGGAGAGGACGCGGACCAGCTTGCCCTCCAGCACGGCTGTCTCGAGGCTATCGACGGTCGAGCTCGCCGCATTGTGGTTGTAATCGACCGAGACCAGGGGCTCCTCCGAATAAGCCAGCACGCCCTTCAGCGCGCCCTCGGACGCGGCCTTCAAGATCCCGTTCACCTCCTCCACCGAAGTGTCGCGATTGGGGGTGAAGGTGAGGTCGACCAGGCTGACGTTCGGGGTCGGCACGCGGATCGCCGAACCGTCGAGCTTGCCCTTCAGCTCGGGCAGCACCTCGCCGACCGCGCGGGCGGCGCCGGTGGTGGTGGGGATCATCGACATGGCGGCGGCGCGGGCGCGGCGCTTGTCGCTGTGGATCTGGTCGAGGATCTTCTGGTCGTTGGTATAGGCGTGGACGGTGGTCATCAGGCCCCGGGCGATGCCGATGGAATCGTTCATCACCTTGGCCACCGGCGCCAGGCAATTGGTCGTGCACGAGGCGTTGGAGACGATCGTGTGCGCAGCGGTCAGCCGGTCGTGATTGACGCCGTACACTACCGTGAGGTCGACCCCTTTTGCCGGCGCGGAGATCAGGACTTTCTTAGCGCCGGCAGCAAGATGCTTGCGGGCATTCTCACGGTCCGCGAAGAAGCCGGTGCATTCGAGCGCGAGATCGATCCCCTCCTCGCCATGCGGCAGCTTGGCCGGATCGCGCTCGGCGGTGACGCGGATCCGGCGGCCGTCGACGATCAGGTCGTTGCCGTCGGCGCGGACCTCGCCCGGATAGGGGCCGTGCACCGAATCGCGCTTGAACAGCAGGGCATTCGACTCGGCGTCGGCGAGGTCGTTGATCGCGACGAGCTCGAGGCCGCTGTCGGCCTTCTCGAGCATGGCGCGCGCGACAAGGCGCCCGATCCGGCCGAAGCCGTTGATCGCAACTCTGGTCATACATTCAACCTTTCCAATATCCTGGGCACGATGGCTTCGACCGTGAACCCGAAGCGTCTGAAGAGATCGTCGCCGGGCGCGGAGGCGCCGAACCGGTCGAGGCCGATGGCGAGGCCGGAGCGGCCGACATAGCGCTCCCAGCCGAGCGTCGCGCCGGCCTCGATCGCGACCGGCAGCGGGCCTTCGGGGAGGATGTCCGCCCGGTAGGCCTCGTCCTGGGCGTCGAACGCCTCCCAGCAGGGCATGGAGACGACGTCGGCGCCGATCCCCCGCCCCTCGAGCGCGTCGGCGACGGCGAGCGCCAGCGAGACTTCCGAGCCGGTGGCGAGCAGCACCAGCTTGCGCGCGGCGCCGGCGGAGCGCAGGCGGTAGCCACCCTTTGCGCAACGATTCCCGGCGCTTTCGGTTCGTAGCTGGGGCAGGTTCTGGCGCGTCAGCGCGAGCACCGAGGGGCCTTCGGCCCGGCGCAGCGCCAGCTCCCAGCATTCGGCGGTCTCCACCACGTCCGCGGGGCGGTAGACGTGGAGGTTGGGCATCGCCCTCAGGCTCATCAGATGCTCGACCGGCTGGTGGGTCGGCCCGTCCTCGCCGAGCCCGATCGAATCGTGGGTCATCACATAGACGACGCGGACCTGCTGCAGCGCGGACAGCCGGATCGCCGGGCGGGCATAATCGGTGAAGATCAGGAAGGTG
This sequence comes from uncultured Alphaproteobacteria bacterium, assembly GCA_963826805.1. Classification (GTDB taxonomy): domain Bacteria; phylum Pseudomonadota; class Alphaproteobacteria; order Sphingomonadales; family Sphingomonadaceae; genus Allosphingosinicella. Next base: position 575,907 of record CAWGYE010000004.1, on the reverse strand, counting down.
CCGCCATAAGGAATGACGCCGCCGTGCAGCGCCATCCCGTTCATCGCCGCGGCCATGCCGAACTCGCGGATGCCGTAATAGATGTAGCGCCCGGAATAGTCCTCTTTTGTGAGAGGCTTCTGGTCCTTTGTTTTGGTGTTGTTCGAACCGGTGAGATCGGCCGAGCCGCCGATCGTCTCGGGCAGTTGGGCGTTGATTGCGCCCAGCGCCATCTCCGAGGCCTTGCGGGTCGCCACCTTCTGCGGCGCCGCGATCAGCCCGGCGACATAATCGTCGAGCGAAAAGCCCTCCGGCAGCGCGCCCGCCATCCGGCGGCTGAACTCCGCCGCCTCGCCGCTGGCGGCCAGCCGCTCCTGCCAGGCAAGCCGCGCCTCCGCGCTGCGCCGCCCCCGCGCATGCCATTCGGCGAGGATCTCGGGCGGCACTTCGAAGGCGGGATGCTCCCAGCCGAGCTCCGCCCGCGCCGCCGCCACCTCTTCCGCGCCGAGCGCGGCACCGTGGGTGGCCGCCGTCCCCTGCTTGTTGGGGGCGCCGAAGCCGATGATCGTCCGGCAGGCGATCAGCGAGGGCCGCGGGTCGGCGAGCGCCGCGTCGATCGCGGCGCGCACGCTGTCGGCATCGAGCCCGTCGCAGCGGATCGTGTGCCAGCCATAAGCGGCGTAGCGCGCCTCGATGTCCTCGGAGGTGGAAAGATCGGTGGCGCCGTCGATGGTGATGCGGTTGTCGTCCCAGAACACGATCAGCCGCCCCAGGCCGAGGTGGCCGGCAAGGCCCGCCGCCTCGTGGTTGACGCCCTCCATCAGGCAGCCGTCGCCGGCGATGACCCAGGTGCGGTGGTCGACCAGCGCGTCGCCATAGCCGGCGTTGAGGTGCCGTTCGGCGATCGCCATGCCGACCGCCATGGCGAGCCCCTGCCCCAGCGGTCCCGTCGTCGCCTCGACGCCGTCGAGCAGGAAATTCTCGGGATGGCCGGCGCAGGGGCTGCCGAGCTGGCGGAAGCCCTTGATGTCGTCGAGCGTGGGCCGTTCGTAGCCGGTGAGGTGGAGCAGCGCGTAGAGCAGCATCGAGCCGTGCCCGGCCGAAAGCACGAAGCGGTCCCGGTCCGGCCATTCGGGATCGGCCGGATCGTGCTTCAGATATTCGGTCCACAGCACGGCGGCGGCATCGGCCATGCCCATCGGCATGCCGGGGTGGCCGCTATTAGCGGCCTCGACCGCGTCCATCGCGAGGGCGCGGATGGCGTTGGCGAGCATTCGGGTCGGGACGGCCATGGGCTCCTTGGCGCAGGATCTAGGGACGGATGCGCGGGCTGCGCTGGGGTCCCTTTATCGGCGGGGGCGCTTGCGTCAACCGGTGCGGATGCTATGCCTTCACGCATGGCGGACCAGCGCGCCCTTGATGCCATCGCCCGGATCGAGCGCGCGCTCGCCCGAATCGAGGCGGCCGCGGCCCAGGCCCGGGCGGCAGCGCGCAGCGGCACCGCCGGAAGCGAGGAGCTGGAGCGGTTGCGGGGCGCGCATCTGGCGCTGCGCGGCCGGGTCGAGGGGGCGATCGGCCAGATCGACCGGCTGCTCGAGACGGGGCCGGGCTAGCATGGCCAGCGTCGACATCGAGATTGCCGGCCGCCGCTACGACGTCGCCTGCCGGGACGGCGAGGAAGAGCATCTGCGTTCGGTCGCCGCCGAGGTCGACCGGCGGGCGAAGGACGCCACCGCGGCGCTGGGCAGCCTCACCGAGACCCGCCAGCTGCTGTTCGCCGCTTTGCTCATCGCCGACGACATCAAGGAGATCCGCGCGGGCGCCGGCATTCCCGAGCCGGCGCCGCCGCCGCCCGATCCCGCCGTCGCCCAGGCGATCGAACGGCTCGCCCAAAGGATGGAGGCGCTCGCCGACCATCTTGAGCGAAGCGCCGCGAACGCCTAAGTAGAGGGTGACGGGTACTGCCCTGTACGAGCCTCAGCGAACATCCCTGAGCCATAAGCATCCTAGGGGACTGTCCCTGCCCGGGCCCTGGCCCGACGTACATGGTCCCCACCTGACGTTGAGGCGTCAGAGGATATTCCAGGCAAACGGCTATGGCGGTCCCGTCACCTTCCCCTCCTCCCGCTAGCAAGAGCGGCCTGCGCGCCGAGGGGTTGCGCCGGAGGCGCGACTATGCGCGCAGCCTGACCCCGGCGCTGCGGGAGGCGCTGGAGGCGGCCCTCGCGCGGCTGGTGCTGCCGCGCCTCGCCGGCGCGCGCGTGGTCGGGGCCTATCATCCGCTGAAGGACGAGATCAGCCCGGCGGCGATCCTCGCCGGCCTCGGCGACGGCCAGCGCGCCGCCCTGCCCTGGTTCGCCGACCGCGACGCCCGCTTCCTCTGGCGCGAGGCGCCGGCGACCGAGCCGAGCCCCTGGGGCGTGCTGCAGCCGCCGGCCGAGGCCGAGGCGCTGGCGCCGGACGTGGTGCTGGTGCCGGTCGTGCTCGCCGACCGGCGCGGCACCAGGATCGGCCATGGCAAGGGCCATTACGACCGCGCCCTCGCCCATCTGCGCGAGGCGGGCGGGCCGGCCTTCACCATCGGCCTTGCCTGGGAGAGCCAGCTGAGCGAGACGCCGATCCCGGCCGACGGCTGGGACATTCGGCTCGACGCGGTCGCGACCCCGGCGGAATGGATCCAGTGCGGCTAGAGCCGACCTGGCGCCAGCCGGCCGGCATCGCGCTGATCCTCGCCTGGATCGCGGCGTGGAGCGCGATCGCGGTCGGCGCGGCCAGCCTTATCGAAGGCGCGCCGCGCTGGGCGCACATCCTCTATTATCTCGTTGCCGGGATCGTCTGGATCCTGCCGCTGAAGCCGCTGCTCAGGTGGATGGAAACAGGGAAATGGCGCGAGTGACGGGGCTCGAACCCGCGACCTCCGGCGTGACAGGCCGGCGCTCTAACCAACTGAGCTACACCCGCGCGAATGGCAGGCGGGCGAGGTAGTCAAGCCGCCTTTGCCTGTCAAGCAAGCCGAAGGGCCAATCTTCACCCCGCCCGCGGGTCGTCCGGATGGTCGTGGACGAGCGTGCCTTCCTCGAACAGGAAGCCGGCGACGTCGGGCTTGCCGGCGGCGTCGAAGACGGTGCGGAAGATGATCAGGAGCGGCACCGCGAGCAGCGCCCCGGTGGTGCCCCAGACCCAGGCCCAGAAGCTCAGCGCCAGCAGGATCATCAGCGGGTTGATGGTGAGCCGGTGGCCGACCACCAGCGGCGTGATGAAATTGGCCTCGACGAGGTGGATGCCGACGAAGGCGACGGCGGGGAGCAGCGCCAGCCAGGGATCGGGGAAGGTCATCAGCCCGCCCAGCCCGAGCAGCAGCGCCGAGGCGATCGGCCCCAGATAGGGGATGAAGTTCAACACCGCGACGATGCCGCCCCACATCAGCGGCGTCGGCATGCCGATCAGATAGAGGATCAGGGCGACGACCAGGCCCATGCCGACGTTCACCACGGTGATCGTGCCGAGATAGGTCGAGGTCGCGTCGACCACCTGCTGGATGACCCGCGCGGTGGTCATCGCCCCGTCGAAGCTGGCCCTCGTGGTGATCGTGCGCTTGCGCATGCGGGTCCAGCCCGAGAGGAAGAAGAAGATCACCAGCACGGCGAAGAACATCTGGATCGCCGCCCAGGGCGCCGAGGTGGCGATGATCTGCAGCAGCGAGTTGGGCGTCTCGACGGTCACCGTCTGGGTCGCGACGCCGGGGGCGCGGCCGAACTGGCGGACGATGTCGTCGATGAACGCCTCGAGGTCGGCATAGATGTCGAACAACGGGCCCAGGGTCTCGCGGATGCGGCCGATCCGCTGCGGCAGCAGCCGCACCCATTCGCTCGCCGGAAAGACGATCGCCGCGACCGCGACATTGGCGAGGGTGAGGAACAGCACCACGCACAGGAAGGCGGCGAGCGAGGACGGCACGCGGCGCCGCTCCAGCCACTCCAGCGCTGGCACCAGCGCGATCGCGATCACCAGGGCGGCCGTGACGGGCAGGAAGAATTCGGCGCCGGCGCGCAGGGCGAAAGGCAAAGCGAGCAGGAAGGCCCCGCCCGCGATCAGCGCGAGCGCGGCGAGCAGCCGGTCGCGGCGATAGGCCGTCGCCTCGGTCTCGAGCTCGAGGCCCGTCTCGACGCGCGGTTCTTTTTCGGACGGCTTGTTCACGGCCATTACAATGCCCGAGGCGAGCGCGCCTGAGAAGATGATTCAGGTGCGGATGTCCCCCGGACATCCGCAGCCCTGTCCGGGGGACAGGGCGGCCTGCATCATGAATGGTGCCCCTGGCCCGACTCGAACGGGCACTCCTTGCGGAACTCGATTTTGAGTCGAGCGCGTCTACCAATTCCGCCACAGGGGCACCGGGGACGGCCTACCTAGTGCGGCGACGGACGGGCCGCAACCGCATAACCCGGGCGGCAGCGCCGCCGCCTGGGCCCGGGCTCCGTCCGATCGTGCGCCGCCGCTCAGGAAAAGACCTCCGCGCCGCCCCTGCCCTTCGGATCCGGGCCGAACCGGTTCGGGCCCGGCGTGCCGTCGAGGAAATAGAAGACGATCAGAACCAGCGCGAGCACGAACACCGCCAGCAGGCAGAGCAGCCCGAGCATGCCGACGCCGCCGCTGACCATCTCCTCGGGCGACGCCCCGGAGGTAGCGGCCGCCCCGAAGGTGATCCAGAAGACGATGTAGGGAACGATCGGCGCCAGAAACCACCAGCCGCTGCGATTGGTGTCGTGCAGCCGCCGAACCGCGACGGCGATGTCGGGAACGATGATCGCGAGCGCAAGGATCAGGATGACGAAACTGAACAGGATCACGATGCCGCCTGCCGCCACCACCGCGCTCGGGTCGTTCCCCGCGGTGAGGATCGCGCCGCCGGCCAGGGCGAAAAAAACCACCCAGATGACGATGCTGACAAGGAACTTCGCCAATTGCCACATCCAGAATTCCATCCGGCGCGAGCGGCCCGAAAAGTCCGCGTAGCGCTTCAGCGGCATGACCATCCATTCCATACGGATTTCCCCCTTTTGGTTGACGACTCGACTGGTAACGCCAAACAGGCTGCGGCTCAAATCTCCTCGAAATCGCCACCTCGCCCGCGGCCCGCGGCGAAGCGCGCGGCGCCGGCGCGGGCGCCCTCGGCGAGCGGCGCGGCGCCGGCGAGCGCCTCGGCCTGCAGGGCGTGGCGCAGCGGGGCGTCGAAGGCGGCATAGGCCGAAAGCCGGTCGGTGCGCATGCACAGGCTGGGGAAACGGGCGATCTCGGCGGCGACCCGCTCGGCCTCGGCGCGGGCGCGGCCCTCGGGCACGACGCGGTTGGCGAGGCCGATCGCCAGCGCCTCCCCGGCGCCGACCGGGCGGCCGGTCAGGATCAGGTCGAGCGCGCGCCCCTGACCGACGATGCGCGGCAGCCGCACGGTGCCGCCGTCGATCAGCGGCACCCCCCAGCGCCGGCAGAAGATGCCGAAGGTCGCGCTCTCCGAGGCGATCCGCATGTCGCACCACAAGGCCAGCTCCATCCCGCCCGCCACCGCATAGCCCTCGACCGCAGCGAGCACGGGTTTCGACAGGAGGCGCCGGGTCGGCCCCATCGGCCCCTCGCCGAGCGGGTCGTAATCCCCGCCGCCGCCGGCGAAGGCCTTGAGGTCGAAGCCGGCGCAGAAATGGCCGCCGGCGCCGGTCAGCACGGCGACCGCGGCGCTCTCGTCCGCCTCGAACGCGTCGAAGGCATCGCGCAGCGCCTCGGCGGTCGCCGGGTCGACCGCGTTGCGGCGCTCGGGTCGGTCGATGATCACGGTCGTCACTGCGCCGTCCCGCTCGACCAGCACGCTCATATCCGCCGCTCCTTCCCCTGCCAGAACGGCTCGCGCAGCGCCCGCCGCAGCGGCTTGCCGACCGGGCTCAGCGGAATCGAATCGACGAAGCGCACCGACTTGGGCGCCTTGTAGCCGGCGAGCAGGGCATGGGCGTGGGCGATCAGCGCCCCCTCGTCCGCCGCCGCCCCCCGGTGCAGCACCGCGAAGGCGGTGACCGCCTCGCCCCAGATTTCGTCCGGGATTCCGACCACCGCGACCTGCGCGATCGAGGGATGGCCGGCGAGCGCATCCTCGACCTCGCGCGGATAGACGTTGTAGCCGCCGGTGACGATCATGTCCGAGGTGCGGTCGACCAGGGTCAGATAGCCCTCCTCGTCGAAGCGGCCGATGTCGCGCGTCCTCAGCCAGCCGCCCGGCAGGAAGGCGGCCGCGTTGAGCGCCGGATCGGCATAGCCCTTCATCACATAGGGCGCGCGCAGCACGATCTCGCCGGTCTCGGCATCCTCGCCATTCTCGTCGACCAGGCGCAGCTCGGTCTCGACGCTGGGCCGGCCGCAGGAGAGCAGCCGCTCGGGCGAGGCGCCGACATGCTCCGCCTTGCCGAGGCAGCAGATCGCGAGCGGGGCTTCGGTCTGGCCGTAATATTGGACGAAGACCGGCCCCCACAAGGCCAGCGCGCGCTCGAGCACCGGCCGCGGCATCGGCGAGGCGCCATAAGCGATGGTCCTGACCGAGGAGAGATCGGCCGCGTCGATCCCGGGCAGCTGGAACAGCATCTGCAGCATGGTCGGCACCAGGTTGAGCGCGTCGGGCCGCCAGCGCTCGATCGCCTCGAGGTAGGCAGCGGGCGCGAAGCCGGACAGGATCGCCGCGACGCCCCCGCGCAGCCAGTAAGGCAGCACGAAGCAGCCGCTGGCGTGGATCATCGAGGCGGCGTGCAGCATGGTCTCGCCGGGCGCGGGGTCGATCAGATTGGTCAGCACGTTGTGGACGACCGCGGCGATGCTCGCCTGCGTGTGCTGCGCGGCCTTCAGCGTGCCGGTGGTGCCCGAGGTGAACAGGGCCAGGGTGACGTCGTCCGGCGCCAGATCGAGCCGCGGGTCGGCGTCCGGGGCGTCCTCGGCGAGACGCAGCAGATCGGGGCCGACGCCGTCGTCGCCGAGGCCGTAGACGGCGAGACCGGGCATGGCCGCCTTCAGCGCCGCCGCGCGCTCGGCCTGGCTGGAGCCGTGGATCAGCGTGCCGGCGCCGATCGCGGCGATCATCGCCTTGTGCTCGTCGAGCGAGAGGCGGCCGTTCAGCGGGGTGCGTACCAGCCCCGCCTTGACGCAGCCGAAATCGCACGGGACGGAATGCACGCCGTTGTCGATCAGCATGCAGATCGCGCCGCCTTTGGCGAGGCCGAGCGGGCCGGCGAGGGCATGGGCGATCCGGTTCGACAGCAGGTCGACCTCGCGGAAGCTCAGCCGCTGCTCCTCGAACAGGATCGCGGTCCGCCCGCCATGGTAGCGGGCGCCGCGCCGGATGAGCTCGGTGATCAGCATCGCGCCATTTGGGCATGGCGCGCGGCGGCTTGCAAGCAGAGGTTCATCTCCCCGCCTTCAGTCGTTTCGGATGCAGATCCCCCTGTCGCGACTCGCCGGCGCGGCCCTGGCCTGGGCGTTGCTGGCCGCCGCGGCGGCGCCGGTGACCTTCACTGCGGAGAGGCCGCGCTTCGAGCGGGCCGCGGAGGCCTATCGCGCGCTGTGGGCGGCGGAGGGCGAACGGATGATCGCGGCGCTGGAGGCGGAGACGGGGCTCGCCTTCCCCGGCGCGCCGGTCCCGGTCATCGTCTACGAAGGGCCGAGCTGGGCGGGGCTCGGCGGCCGGCCGATGCGCCTCAGGGCCAGCTATTCGGAGGAAGAGAAACGCGCCGCCCTGGTCCACGAGCTCGGCCACCGGTTGATCGCCGGCCTGCCCCGCGACCCGGCGATCGACGAGCACCGAACCCTCTTCCTGTTCCTCTACGACGTCTGGGGCTCGCTCTACGGGCAGGATTTCGCCGACCGCATGGTCCGGATCGAGCGGCGCCGCCGCGGCATCTACGACTATGACGCCGCCTGGACCTGGGCGCTGGCAATGACGCGGGAGGATCGGCGCGCACGGCTGCGGGCGCTGCGCGGCGCTCGCTAACTTCCCTTTACGCCGTTTTTACCCCCTTTCCCGTAAGCGACCGACCAATGCTGGGCGCCATCGCCGTCCACGCCGATGGAGTCGCCATGCTGCGCATCTACAGCTGCATTGCCCAGGAGCATGATTTCCGGCTGGTGCTCGTCGCCGGCGTGATCTGCCTGCTCGCGGCGCTCACCGCCTTCGCCATCCTCGAACAGGCCCGCGCCGCGACGCATCGGCGCAACGCCTGGCTCGCGCTCGCCGCCTTCGTCTCCGGGACCGGGATCTGGGCGACCCATTTCGTCGCCATGCTCGCCTATCAGCCCGATCTGCCGATGGGCTACGACCTCGAGCTGACCCTGCTGTCGATCGCCGCGGCGATCGCGATCACCGGCGCCGGCTGGTGGCTCGCGCTCCGCCCCGGGCGCTGGTCGCCCCCGCTGGGCGGCGCCCTGGTCGGCGCCGGCATCGCCACGATGCACTATATCGGCATGTCGGCGGTCAACGTCGCCGGCTGGATCCTGTGGGACGAGCGCTACGTCACCGCCTCGGTCCTGATCGGCGTGCTGCTGAGCAGCTTCGCGACGGCCGAGCACCGCAAGCGGCGGGGCCCGGTGCCGTGGCGGCCGGCCGTGCTGTTCACCCTGGCGATCTGCGGCCTCCACTTCACCGCGATGGCGGCCGCCGGCATCTATCCGATCCCCAGCATGGAAGTGCCGGCGGAGGCGATCGGCAGCGGGACGCTCACCATCGGCGTGATCGCGATGGCCTTCCTCATCCTGTCGATCAGCTTCGCGATGGTGCTGTTCGACCGCAAGCTGGCCCGCAACGCAGCCGACGAGGCGCGCCGGATCAAGGACTTCGCCGATGCCGCGATCGAGGGCCTGGTGGTGATCGACGGCGGGCGGGTGATCGATGCCAATCGCAGCTTCCTGCGGCTCGCCGGCTATGAGGGCCAGCATGGCTTGCCCGACAGGCTCGACGCCCTGTTCCGCGAGCTCGACATGTCCCCGCTCGCCGAAATCGAGCGCGGTCGAGTGCCGCCTGGTCGCCGCCGGGGGCCGCGAGCGCGAGGTCGAGGTGCTGCTCCGCACGGTGAGCTGGCGCGGCGCCGAGCGGCGCATGCTCGCGGTCCGCGACATCAGCGAGCGCAAGGAGGCTGCGGCGCGGATCGCCCATCTCGCCTATCACGATTCGCTGACCGGCCTGCCCAATCGGGCGGTGTTCACCGAACATCTCGGGCGCAGCGTCGACAAGGCGGCCGAGCAGGGCGCGCCGCTGGCGGTGCTGTGCATCGACCTCGACGGCTTCAAGACGGTGAACGACCTCTACGGCCATCCGGCCGGCGACGAGCTGCTGATCGAGGTGGCCCACCGGCTGCGCTCGGTCAGCCGGGGCAACGAGCTGGTCGCCCGCCTCGGCGGCGACGAGTTCGCCGTCGTCCAGGAGGGCGGCAGCCAGCCGGGCCATGCCGACCTCTTGTCGGAGCGGATCATCAAGGCGCTGCGCGCACCCTTCCCGGTCGGCGGCCAGAGCACGCGGATCAGCGCCAGCATCGGCGTGGCGGTGTTTCCGGAGGATGCAAGAACAGCCTCGGACCTGATCAAGAATGCCGACATGGCGCTCTACCGCGCCAAGGCGGAAGGCCGCGGCCTTTCCCGTTTCTACGAGGCGGCGATGGATGAGGCGCTGCGGCAGCGGCGGCAGCTCGAGGCGGACCTGAGGGGCGCGATCGACAAGGGCGAGCTCAAGGTCCACTACCAGCCGCTCGCCGAGCTGGATGGCGGCGCCATCATCGGCTTCGAGGCGCTGCTGCGCTGGGACCATCCCCGGCTCGGGCCGATCAGCCCGGAAATGTTCATCCGCCTCGCCGAGGAGAGCGGGCTGATCGTCAAGCTCGGCGAATGGGTGCTCGCCGAGGCGTGCGGCGAGGCGACGCGCTGGACGCCGCCGCTGAAGCTCTCGGTCAACCTGTCGCCGCTGCAATTCCTGCAGGACGATCTGGTCGGCGCGATCGAGCGGGTGCTGGGCGACACCGGCCTCGATCCGGCCCGGCTCGAGCTGGAGGTCACGGAGGGGCTGCTGATCAAGGACGCGCAGGGCGCGCTCGCCGTGCTCCAGCGGCTGAAGACGCTGGGCTTGCAGATCTCGATGGACGATTTCGGCACCGGCTATTCCTCGCTCTCCTATTTCCGGATGTTCCCGTTCGACAAGGTCAAGATCGACCGCAGCTTCGTCGCCGACATGCTGGTCAACCCGCAGGCGCGGGCGATCATCCGCTCGGTGATCGGCCTCGGCCGCGGCCTCGGCGTGCCGGTGGTGGCGGAAGGCGTGGAGACCGCCGAGCAGCTCGACGCGCTCCGCGCCGAGGGCTGCGACCAGGTCCAGGGCTATCTGATCGCCCGCCCCAATCCGATCAGCCATTTCGAGAGCGTGGTGATGGACCGCGACGCGCTCGAGACCGGCAAGGTCGTGCGGATGCACCAGCGCGGGTGAAGCGGCGGAGCGCCGCCCTTATGGCGGCGGCGCGACGCCCCAGCTTGCCCAGTCGGTCGCCGCGGCAGGCGGGGCGAAATCGCCCGGCGCCCACGCCCGGCGCACGAGGCTGCGGGCCACCCAGATGTCGGTGACGCTGTCCCAGTGCCAATCGTCTTCGAGCATCAGCGGTATCTCATCAGCGGTCCGGCAGGTGTAGTGGATATCCGTCGACCGGACGCTGGCATCCTCCTGCCAGGTGCAGCGCTCCCGCAGCACCGTGCGCGGCGCGCGGCCGCCGACCCGCTGCCACCGTGGCGGCCCAAGCTCGACGAGCCGAGGCCCCGGCCCCAGCCGGCTGACCGCCAGCTCGAGCGGGCGGCCGTCCGGCTCGGCGCTGTAGGAGAAGCGGCTGACCGCGTCCCGCGCCCAATATTGGCGGGTGCCGCCGTCGGAATCCCGCTGCCCGGACCAAAGCGGGCCGTGGCGCCTCAGGATCTGCTCCTGGACCGCGCCGCGCGATCGGGAGGTGAGCCGGACCTCATAGCCCGGCACGTCGGGCGCCGGCACGGCCGCTCCGCGGGGCCAGGGGGCAAGCGCGAACAAATCGGCGGGCGGGCGAACCTCTTCCGGCCGGACCGGGCGGCGCTCGAACGAGGTCGCGCGCTCCTCGCTCAGCAGCGTCCCGTTCCGGCGCGAAAGGGCGCGACGCCAAAGCTGGATGCCGTCGGCGGTCTCGCACACCTGCACCTCGATGCCCTCGCCCTCGGCGTCGCCGATCCGGACCAGGCTCCAGATTGCGCAATCCTCGCCGAGCGCGGTGTCGCGCCTTCCGGTCGCCGTGCGCCGGGTCTGGAAATAATATCCGCCTGGGCGATGGCGCGAGGCCGAGACGCTCAGCACCGCGCCCAACGGATTGAGCCCGATGCGGAAGGTCGCTCCCGACGCGAAGTCCGAATAGGACGTGCCGCGCTCGTCGGGCGCGAACCTCGCCTCGCGCAGCCAGGTGCCGGAGCGAATGATCTCGCGCCGCCGGGCCAGATAGCCGTGCATCGCCGCCTGCTCCACCACCGCCACATGATCCACCGCTTGCGCCGGCATCTCCTCCGCCCCGGGCGGCGCGCCGGCGGCCGCGGCGGCCTGCGCCGCCCAGGCCAGCAGAATGGATGCGACTCCCGCCATGACGCCGGAAGCCTATATCAAAACGCGGCCGCCGGCAGCGCGTTCAGAGACCGGCCGGCGGCTTCTCGGGATGATATTCCTCGACGAAGAAGGCGCGCCATTTGCTCTTGTCGCTGTGGCTGATCGTCATGTCGCCCTGTTTCGAATAGCGCGTGGCGAAGGTCAGGCGCTGCTCGACCCTGGGATGATTGTTGTCGTAGATCAGCAGCGCCGACCGCTCCGGGCCCTCCTCGTAGCCGTAGCAGACCACTTGATGGTCCTTGCCGAGACCGGCCAGCGATTCGGCCTGGCAGAGGCCGAGCGCGCAGGGAGTGCCGGCGTCGATCGACGCCTTGAGCTTCGCGAATTCCCCGCTTCGCGTCGCGTTCGCCGCGCCTTTGAAGAACAGCCATTTGTCGTGAAGCGGCTTTTGCGAGAATTCGACGTAGCGCAGACCGTTGAGAGCCATGCTGTCGAACAGCCGGCGCTGGATCAGCCTAGCGAGCGGGGTGGCGTCGGCGGGGACCGCGGCGCCGCCGGGAATTGGCATCCCGTGATGCCAGTGGTCGAGCGAGAGGAACGCCATGCCGCCGCAGCGGCCGCGCGTCGTGAACGCGTGCCCGCCGCCGGGGAGCTTGATGAACTCATCCACGAAGCTGTTCGGAAATCCGAAGCCGTGCTGAGCCGGCGTGAACGTCCTCGCCATCGCGAGCCTCCCGCTGCGCGAGACCCCAGTCTCTGCCTCGAAGGCAGCGGGCGCAAGCGATTTACGTTCGTGGGCTTCCCTTAAAATGCCTCCGCCGGCAGCGCCATCAGGCTCTCCGCGCCGGACTCGATCTTGCGCCGATGGGCGTTCGACTCCGGCATGATGCGGTCGGCGTAGAAGCGGGCCGTCGCCAGCTTGGCCTTGTGGAAGTCGGCATTCTCCGCGCCGTTGGCGAGGGCGGCGGTGCTGGTCCTGGCCATGCGCAGCCACATCAGGCCGAGGCAGACCACGCCCATCAGGTTCATATAGGGATAGGCCGCGGCGCCGGCATTGTTGGGGTTGGAAAGGCCGTTCTGCATCAGCCAGAGCGTCGCGGTCTGCAAATCGTTGCTGGCGCGCTCGAGCGCGGAGGCCAGAGCGGCGGTCGCCTCGTCGCCCTTCGCCGCGCCGGCCTCCTCGCCGACCAGCTTGAAGAAGGCCTGGATGGCGCGGCCGTTATTGGCGCCCAATTTGCGGCCGACCAGGTCGAGCGCCTGCACGCCGTTGGTGCCTTCGTAGATCTGGGCGATGCGGGCGTCGCGGACGAACTGCTCCATGCCCCATTCGCGGATATAGCCGTGGCCGCCATAGATTTGCTGGGCATTGACCGCGGCCTCGAAGCCCTTGTCGGTGAGGTAACCCTTGATCACCGGGGTCAAGAGGCCGAGCAGGTCGTTGGCGGCTTCGCGCTCCTCCTCGGTCTGCGCCTTGCGGCCGACATCGACCTGCAGCGCGCCCCACAGGACGAGCGCGCGGGCGCCCTCGTTGAACGCCTTGGCCTCCATCAGCATGCGCCGCACGTCGGGATGGACGATGATCGGGTCGGCCTTGGCACCCTCCTCGCGCTCCTCCGGGCGCAGCGCCCGGCCCTGGCGCCGGTCCTTCGCGTAGGCGACCGCGTTCTGATAGGCCACCTCCCCCTGCGCGAGCCCCTGCAGGCCGACGCCGAGGCGGGCCGCGTTCATCATGATGAACATCGCCGCCAGCCCCTTCTCCGGCTCGCCGACCAGCCAGCCGGTCGCTTCGTCATAGTTGAGCAGGCAGGTCGAATTGCCGTGAATGCCCATCTTCTCCTCGATCGAGCCGCAGGAGACGCCGTTGCGCAGCCCCAGGCTGCCGTCCTCGCCCACCAGGAACTTGGGCACGATGAACAGGGAAATGCCTTTGACGCTGTCGGGCGCGCCGGCGATCTTGGCGAGGACGAGGTGGACGATATTCTCGGCGAGGTCGTGCTCGCCCGAGGAGATGAAGATCTTGGTGCCGCTGATCTTGTAGCTGCCGTCGCCCTGCGGCTCCGCCCGCGTCTTCAGGAGCCCCAGATCGGTGCCGCAATGCGGCTCGGTGAGGTTCATCGTGCCGGTCCATTTGCCGGCCACCATGTTGGGCAGGTAGGTCTGCTTCTGCTCCTCCGAGCCCTTGACCAGGATCGAGGCGATCGCCCCCTGCGTCAGGCCGTTGTACATCTCGAAGGCCTGGTTGGCCGACAGCAGATATTCGGTGACCGCGGTGGCGATCACGCTCGGCAGGTTCTGCCCGCCATATTGCTCGGGCGCCGACAGGGTGGTCCAGCCGCCGGCGACGAACTGGTCATAGGCCTCCTTGAAGCCCTTGGGGGTGGTCACCGAGCCGTCGTCGTGGCGGGTGCAGCCTTCCTCGTCGCCGATCCGGTTGAGCGGGAACAGGACCTCGGCGGCGAAGCGGCCGCCCTCGCTCAGGATCGCCTCGATGAGGTCGGGCGTGGCGTTCTCGAAGCCCGGCAGGTTCGAGTAACGCTCGATGCCGAGCACCTCCTCCAGCACATAGCGTGTGTCGGCGACGGGGGCGGTGTAGCTGGGCATCGATCTATCCTCTTGGGGTCAGTCGGCGAGGTGCGGGTCGCTGGCCTCGACCATGGCGATGAAGCGTTCGAGCTCGTCGATCGTGGCGTCGATGTCGACCTTCTGCTTCTTCAGGAGGTCGACCCGGCCGCGGCATTTCTCGAGCGTGACCCGGCGCTGCGAGACGCGCCCGTCGGGGACGTCGTAGAGGTCGATCATCTCGCCAATGTCGGCGAGGCTGAAGCCGACCCGCTTGCCGCGCAGGATCCAGGCGAGCCGGGCGCGGTCGCGCCACGAATAGACCCGCGCCAGGCCCTGGCGGCGGGGCGCGATCAGCCCCTCGTCCTCGTAGAAGCGCAGCGCCCGGGCGGTGACCCCGAACTCGTCGCACAGCTGGGTGATCGTATAGCTGCGGCCCTGGCGCGGCTGGCGATAGTCGGAGTGAAGCGCGGTCTGGGGCATGAGCCGCGGTTACTTCTCCTTTACGTTAACGTCAAGCGCGTTCCCCCGCGCGGATATAGGGACGGTCCAGGACTGCGCGCGCCTGCACTCCACCGCCGGGATGTTCGCAAGCTCGCGTGCGACCGATCAAGGACGGAGGAGTCGTGCGAGGGTTTCGACGAGTTCCGCGTTGCGATAGGGTTTTCCCAGAACGGGCCGGTCCCGGTAGCCCTCCTTCATACCCTGACCGCTGTAGCCAGTCGAGAATACGAACGGCACGCCTCGCGCGGCGAGTGCGTCGGCCACGGCATAGCTTTGGCTGCCATCGAGGTTCACGTCCACCATGGCGGCGTCGAAGGCTCGTGCATCAATCAGGGCAAGGGCCTGATCGACGGTGGCCGCAGCGCTCACTTCCTCGCATCCGAGGTCGGCCAGCATGTCCTCGATGTTCATGAGGACCAGCATTTCATCCTCGACAACGAGGACACGACGGCCGGAAAGCAGTCTATCCATTGCGGGCGCCTTGCGGCGCGGGAATGTTGATCGTGCAGACCACGCCGTCCGGGCGATAGTCAAGGCGGGTGGTGCCGTCCAGTTCGTGGGCCAGACCGCGCTCGATCACCCGCGAACCGAACCCCTTTCGGGACGGCGGAGTTACAGGCGGCCCATTCTCCTCCCGCCAGTAAAGGGTCAACCGGTCGCCCTCCGGCCGCGGTTCGATGTCCCACGTGATCCGGACGCATCCGGTGTCGCCGGAAAACGCGCCGTACTTCACGGCATTGGTTGCAAGCTCGTGGAAGGCAATGCCGAGGGCCAATGCGGCTTTCGGCGGGAAACGGATGTTCTCGCCCGTGACCTTGAAACGCTCCGACCGCCCGTTCGCGACCCCAAACGGCTCAAGGGCGGCCTCAACCCCATCGTGCAGTCCGGCGCTTTGCCAGTACTCGCGGGTCAGAAGGTCGTGCGACCGGGAGAGCGCGACAGTCGGGATTCAATGGATTCCCCAATGACCTCGGGATCGGATGCGTTTCGCAGCGCTTGCGAGACAATCGACTGCACGGTTGAAAGCGTATTCTTCACCCGGTGGTTCAGCTCGTCGATGAGCATCCGCGACTTGGCCTGCTCCTCCTTGTGCCGGGTGAGATCGATGAACGACGCGAAATGCTGGACGATATCGCCGCCCTCGTCCCGAACCGGGCTGATGAAGAGAGCCGCCCAGAACTCGCTCCCGTCCTTGCGGCGGTAGCGGACTTCCGAACTGTGATCGTCGCTAATCTCGAACGCGGCCTTCGACGAGCGCCAGCGCCTTGGGATCGGTCCCCTGCGCCATCAGGAAGTTGAAGCTGTGGCCGAGCACCTCGTCCCGCTCGTATCCGGTCAAGCCGAGAAAGCTGTCATTGGCAAAGATGATCGGATTGTCCGGTTCTTTCGCGTCCATGAACACCATCGGCATGCGCGTCTCTTCGGCGGCGACGACGAACGGGCCTCCTTCTTGGCGAAGACTCTCGACTTCGCCTTCGGCGGCCTTCTGCTCCTCCGATTTGTCGGTCATCTCCGACATAATATCGATTGGCCTGCCGCCTATCAATCGCGGCCCCGGGGGTCCGCGACAGCCGGCGGCTCGCGGCCCAGCGCACGCTCGACGGCGCGTGAATCAATCGACTGCTCGCTTGCTGGCGCGCAACGAAAGGCGCCCCGACCAAAGCCGGAGCGCCCTTCCCGCGAACCGATGGATCAGCGAGCGCCGCCAAGCACCCGAAGGATCAGGTGCGTGCGCGCATCCACCTGATAGACGTTTCCGTTGCCATAGCGGTAATAGGAGCCGTCGCCGTCGCGATACCGGCTGCGATACTGGACCGGCAAGGCGCCGAAGTCGCTCGAAATGCGCTGCCCGACGCGAAGCGGGCCGCCGCGACCGTCATCGTCGTCCCAGCGATCACCGTCGCGGTCGTCGTCCCAGCGGTCTCCGTCCCGGTCGTTGTCCCAACGCCCGTCCCGGTCATAGTCGCGAGCGTAGCGATCGTTTTCGCTATAGCGGTCGTCCCTGACGAAGCGACCATTGCCGGTTCGCTCGGCGTAGCGGATGTGCTGGCGCAGCAGGTTGGCCCGCTGCATGAGGTCGGCGCGCTCGCGGCCACTGAAGCCGTCGCGGCCATATTGGCGTTCCAGCTGCGTCAACTGGCGCAGCTGGTCGCGCAGCGGCATTGCCTCGAGGCGCGAGATCGCCCCGCTCCGAATGCCGGCCTGAACCTGCAGATGCAGCTGCTGCACCCGCGTTTGGACGTTGCCGCCAGCATATTGCGCCGCCGCAGGCGCGCCGATCGAAAGGGCCGAAATCGCGGCCATCGTCATGAGAATCTTCTTCATCTGTCATACTCCATTGCGCCCCCGCGCTTAGCGAGACCTGGCGCTCCCGGCGGTGCAGGGCACCTGAACCAACTCGACAGCCCAGGTTCACAAGGAATGACAAAGCGCCCCGACGTGCCTATATGCGCGCATGTTGCCCCGCCCCCAGCCGATTCTCACCACCCACCCGTATGACGACGACAGGCTGCGCGAGGAATGCGGCGTGTTCGGCCTGTGGGGCGCCGACACCGCCTCCGCGCTCACCGCGCTCGGCCTGCACGCGCTGCAGCATCGCGGCCAGGAAGCCGCCGGCATGACCAGCTTCGACGGCCAGCGCTTCCACAGCCATCGCGGCATGGGCCACGTCGCCGACAATTTCGATAAGGACGAGGTGATCCGCCGGCTCGCCGGCCGCGCCGCGATCGGCCATGTGCGCTATTCGACCACCGGCGAGACCGCGCTGAGGAACGTGCAGCCGCTGTTCGCCGAGCTGGCCTCGGGCGGCTTCGCGCTCGCCCATAACGGCAACATCTCGAACGCGATGCGGCTGCGCGGCGAACTGAACCGGCGCGGCTCGATCTTCCAGTCGACCTCGGACACCGAGGTGATCATCCACCTGGTCGCGACCTCGAGCTACCGCACCCTGCTCGACCGCTTCATCGACGCGCTGAAGCAGGTCGAGGGCGCCTACAGCCTCGTCTGCCTCACCGCCGAGGGGATGATCGCCTGCCGCGACCCGCGCGGGATCAGGCCGCTGGTGATGGGCCGGCTCGGCGAGGCCTATATCTTCGCCTCCGAGACGGTGGCGCTGGACATGGTCGGCGCCACCTATCTGCGCTCGGTCGAGCCCGGCGAGCTGATCGAGGTCTCCGACGAAGGCCTGCGGACGCACCGCCCGTTCGCGCCCGAGCGGCCGCGGCCGTGCATCTTCGAGCATATCTATTTCTCGCGGCCCGACAGCATCCTCGACGGCCATTCGGTCTACACCGTCCGCAAGCGGATCGGGGCGGAGCTCGCGATCGAGAGCCCGGTCGCGGCCGACTATGTGGTGCCGGTGCCCGATTCGGGGGTGCCGGCGGCGATCGGCTACGCCCAGCAGAGCGGCATTCCGTTCGAGCTCGGCATCATCCGCTCGCACTATGTCGGGCGGACCTTCATCCAGCCCGGCGACCATGTCCGCCACCTCGGCGTCAAGCTGAAGCACAACGCCAATTCGGCGCTGATCCAGGGCAAGAGCATCGTCCTCGTCGACGATTCGATCGTCCGCGGCACCACCAGCCTCAAGATCGTGCAGATGCTGCGCGAGGCCGGCGCGCGCGAGGTCCATATGCGGATCGCCAGCCCGCCGACGCGGCACAGCTGCTTCTACGGCGTCGACACGCCGGAGCGGGCGAAGCTGCTCGCCGCGCAGATGAACGTCGCCGAGATGAACAGCTACATCCGGGCGGACAGCCTCGCCTTCCTGTCGATCGACGGCCTCTATCGCGCGTTGGGCGAGGAGCGGCGCGACGAGGCGGCGCCGCTGCATTGCGATGCCTGCTTCACCGGCGACTATCCGACCCGCCTGACCGACCAGGAGGATCGCGAGAAGAAGCACGAGCTCGAGCTCCAGGAGGAGCCGGTCGCCTGATGCCCGGCGCAATGGACGGAAAGGTGGCGCTGGTGACCGGCGCGAGCCGCGGGATCGGCGCGGCGACGGCCGAGGCGCTGGCGCTCGAGGGCGCGCATGTGGTCCTGACCGCGCGCACCGCCGCCGACCTCGAGGCGGTCGAGGAGAGGATCCACGCCGCCCGCGGCTCGGCGACGATCGCGCCGATGGACCTCACCGAGAAGGACAGCATCGCCAGGCTCGCTTCGGCGATGGCGGGGCGCTGGGACGCGCTCGACATGCTCATCCTCAACGCGGCGATGCTGGGCACGCTGGGGCCGGTGGCGCAGATCGACGGCAAGGAGCTCAACCGGCTGCTGACGCTGAACCTGCTCGCCCCGCAGGCGCTGATCGCGGCGTTCGACCCGATGCTGCGGCGGAGCGAGGCCGGGAGGGTGATCGCGATCACCTCGAGCGTCGGTGCCGCGCCGCGCGCTTATTGGGGCGGCTATGCCGCATCGAAGGCGGCGCTGGAGAATCTGGCGATCGCCTACGCCCAGGAGGTCGGCAACGTCACGGCGATCAGGGTGGCGTTGGTCAATCCCGGGCCGACCGCGACCCAGATGCGCGCCCGCGCCTTCCCCGGCGAGGATCCGGCCACGCTGAAGCCGCCGAGCGCGGTGGCGAGGGCGATCGTCGACCTGCTGAAGCGCGATTTCGAGACGGGGGAACGGGTCGAGGTGCGCAGCGGAGCCGCCTGAGGCCGGCCCCGCCCGCGCCCGATCACCCGGCCGTGGCGAGGGCGGCGTTGACCGGCAGGATCTTGAAATCCTCGCCGGTCGGCTCGACCACGTCGAAGCGAAGCTTCACCCTCGGCCCGAAGACGAGGCACTGGGTCGATCCGCCGAAATGATAGGTGCCGAGCATGTCGCCTTTCTCGACATGCTGTCCGACGTAGACGGCGATGTCGCAGCTTGACACTTCGGCCATGCCCACCGGCACGAAGCACAGCAGGCCGATATCGGGATTGTCCGCCTCGATGAAGATCAGGCCCCGGGTCGCGACCTCGGTGATATAGGCCATCGAATGGCCCGGGCCGACCGGGTCGAAGCCCTCCGCGAGCGATTCGGCATAATAGGCTCCGGGCTGCACATAGGCCTTGACCACGGTGCCGCTGACCGGGCTGTGCCAGCGGTGATAGCTGGTGACGCTGAGGAAGGCCTGGTAGACGGTGCCGCCGGCGAACTTGCGCGCGAGCGGATCGGCGGCCAGCATGTGCTCGAGCGAATAAGGCTGGCCCTTGATCCAGAAACGGTCGCGCGCCTTGACGCGCGGTGCGATGCGATAGGGCGCGGATTCGCAGGGATTGACGATGACGGCGTCGTCCTCCGGCGAGGCGATCGGGCGCGCGCCGGGACGCAGCCGGCGGGTGAAGAAATCGTCCCAGGAGGTGAAGCCGTAATGGCGCGCGGCGGGATCGCAGACATAGGTCTGCTCGAACCGCGGCATCTCCGCCATCGCCTTCGAACCGAGCCACCCCGTGTCGGGATCGTCGGTGAGGACGGCGCATGAATGCGGGGATTTCAGGTAGCGCGCCCATTCGTTCAGCATCCGGCGAAAGCGGGCGTTGATCCTGTCGTCGAGGAAGGCGGCGCTGCCCGCCCGCGTCCCCATCGGCCAGTCGAGGATGGCGTTGATCGGAAACCCGACCACGCCGCTGCTGTTATATTGGGGGGCGCGCGTCAGGATCGCGTTGAACAGGTTCAGCATCACCCGATAGTCGCGCACCTGCGGCGCGCCGAACGGATCCTTGTCGTAAGGCGGCTTTTTCGGCACTTCCTCGAACATCTGGTGAAACAGCATATAGGCTTCGGGGTCGCTCTCGATGAAGGCCTTGAACTCCGCGATCGCCGGGTGCAGCGGCCGCGGCCGCGCGGCGACCTCGTCGATCAGCTCGGCAAGCCAGGCGTCGAGCACGCGCTGGTCCGCAGGCAGCCACTTGCCGCGGCGATGGTGGCGATGCGCTGTCTTCATGGGCATTCTCCGCGCACAGAGGCCGGCGGGAAAGCGAACATTGTCCTGATAGTATAGTCGCGATTATTGAAACGAACTCGACCGCATTTGCCGCCACGAACATTATACGCATCGCAGGCGGTGACAAGGACAGTTCAGGAACGACTGGCCTCGTAAAGGCAGACGGGGAAGCCGGAACTAGGAGGCGGGCTCGCCGGGCGCGGTATGACTTGCGGCCTCATGCGGGCCATTTACCAGCGTGACCTGGACGACGTCGATGCCGCCGCCGCGAAAGCCGCCCTCGCAATACATCAGATAATAGCGCCAGAGGTTGTGGAAGGCGGCGTCGAAGCCGGCCGGCAGCCGGCCCTCTGCAACCGCCTCGTCGAAGCGCGCCCGCCAGCGCTTCAGCGTCTCGGCATAGTGCAGGCCGTAGCCCTCGCGGTCCCGCCATTCGAGGCCGGCGGCCTCGGCGATGGCGCGGAAGCGGGATTCGGAGACCAGCATCCCGCCGGGGAAGATGTAGGTCTGGATGAAATCGGAGCTGGCGGCATAGCGGTCGAACAGGTCGTCGCGGATGGCGATGAACTGCAGCGCCGCGCGCCCGCCGGGCCTCAGCAGCCGCGCGATGCCGCCCAGATAGGCCGGCCAATATTCCCGCCCGACCGCCTCCGCCATCTCGACGCTGGCGATCGCGTCGAAGCGGCCGTCGATGTCGCGATAGTCGGTGAGCCGGATGACCGCGCGGTCCGCGACCCCGGCCCGGGCGAGACGCGCATCGGCATAGGCCTTCTGCTCGGCCGAGAGGGTCAGGCCGGTGACCGAGACGCCGTGATCGCGCGCGGCGATTTCGGCGAGGCCGCCCCAGCCGCAGCCGATCTCGAGCAGCTGCTGGCCGGGCGCGAGGGCGAGCCGGGCGAGCAGGGCGCGGAGCTTGTTCTCCTGCGCCGCTTCCAGCGCCTCCCCGGGCGCGCCGAAGATCGCGCTCGAATAGGTCATGCCGGCGTCGAGCCAGGCGGCGTAGAAATCGTTGCCGAGGTCGTAATGGTGGGCGATGTTGGCGCGGGCGCGGGCGCGGCTGTTGGCGCGCAGCCGGTGGGCGAGCCAGTTCAGCGCCCGCCACGGCCCCTTGGCGCGGGCGGTGTCGCCGAGCGGGCCGGCGTTGCGCATGAACAGGTCGAACAACGGCACCGGATCCGGGCTCGCCCATTCGCCGCGCGCCCAGGCCTTGTACCAGCCGACCGAGCCCGAGACGCCGAGCCGGACCAGCGCGCGCCAGCTGCGCAGATGGACGATGGCGAGCGGGCCTTCGGCACGCCCGCCGAGGGTGCGAAACGAGCCGTCGGGCAGGGTCAGGTCGATCCGGCCCTCGGCGAGCCCGGCGTCGATCCGGTCGAGGATGCCGCGGAAGCCGCCGGCGAAGAGGCGCGCGGCCAGGCCGCCGCCGGTGGCGAAGCCGCGGTCGGCGGCGACCAGATGCTTGCCCCGCTGCAACATGGCGCTCTCCTAGGCGGCCGGGAAGCAGGTCTGCCCGCCCCTCCGATAGGCGAGGCGCGGCCGAGCGAGGTGGAGGACCTTGAACCAGTCGGAACGGATGCAGGCGTCGCGGCCCGGCACGGCCGACTGCAGCAAATGGGCGGCCCAGCCCGAGTCGCCGTCGTCGGGCCGGACGATCAGGATCGCTTGATAATCGCTGCCGGGCGGGCGGGTGCGGACCGTCGTCAGCCGCACCGTCAGCCGCATCGGGACGGCGGGCCCGCTCAGCGTGCCCACGTCGACCAGCCGCACATCGTAAATGCCCCCGGCACAGATCGCCGGCTCGGGACAGGGCGGAACGTCGACGAGCCGGTCGGAGACCCAGCGGGCGACGATGAGCGAGTGCGGGCCGGGCTCGGCCGCCGTCGCGGGCGCGGCACCGATCAGGACGAGCGCGACGATCAGCTGTGTGCCCGGCTGCAGCATGGCGCGCTTCATGAGGTTGATGGGCAACGGACGCGAATTCAAAGCCCTTCCCCTCGATGGGGAGGGGTTGGGGCGGGGTGAACGTCGGCGACGCAGGCCGAGTGGGTGGAGAGGCCACCCCCACCCTCGCCCTCCCCCATCGAGGGGGAGGGAATCATAGCTCGCGCGGCTCCTTTTCGACCTGCCAGGTCTGGCCGCGCGAGACGAGGGCCTGGAGGTCGGCGGGCTTGCCCTTGGCGATCTCGGCATTCTGCGCGAGGATCGCGCTCTCGAAGGTCGGGCGCGGGTCGTCGTAGATCACGCCCAAAGCCATCGGGAAGGCGCCGATCGGCATGTCGATCAGCATGTGCGCGACCGCCTTGTTGGCGGGATCGTGGACGATCACGTCGGCCGCCTGCCAGTCGCCGTCGGTCACGTCGACGACCTTGAGGTTGAGCGCCTGGCGGTCGAGCGTCAGGCCCTTGCTGCCGCCGTCGAACAGCATCGGCGCGCCCGCCTGCAGCCACAATTGCTTGCTGGCATGCTCCTTGGACGCGAACGGCGCGAACACGTCGTCATTGTAGACGATGCAATTCTGGAAGATCTCGACGAAGGCGGCGCCCTTGTGGGCGTGCGCGGCCTTGAGCACGTCGGGCAGGTTCTTGTGGACGTCGATCGCCCGCGCGACGAAGCGGCCGCCCGAGCCAAGCGCGAAGGCGCAGGGCCGGACCGGCCGGTCGACCGAGCCGAACGGCGTCGAGGGCGAGCGGGTGCCGACCCGCGAGGTCGGCGAGTACTGGCCCTTGGTGAGCCCGTATATCTCGTTGTTGAACAAGAGGATCTGGCAATCGAGGTTGCGCCTCAGGATGTGCATCGTGTGGTTGCCGCCGATCGACAGCGCGTCGCCGTCGCCGGTGACGATCCAGACGTCGAGCTCCGGATTGGCGAGCTTGACCCCGGTCGCCACCGCCGGCGCGCGGCCGTGGATGGTGTGGAAGCCGTAGGTCTCCATATAATAGGGAAAGCGCGACGAGCAGCCGATGCCGGAGATGAACACCGTCTTCGCCGGATCGGCGCCGAGCTCGGGCATGGTCCGCTGCACCGCCTTCAGCACCGCATAGTCGCCGCAGCCGGGGCACCAGCGCACCTCCTGGTCGGTGGCGAAATCCTTGGCGGTAAGCTTGACCATCTCGGTCATGACGTCATCCTCGATAGAGATAGTAGATCACCGCCAGCACGACCACGAGCATCACGACGAGCGGGATCAGGCGGGGCGGCTTCGGGTCCATGGCGCTCAGTCGTCTCCCTCCGGTGGCGAGGCGAGGCCGGCGGGCGCCGGCAGCATCCCCGCCGGCGCGGTGAACAGGCGCGGCCTCATCGCACCGCCTCCAGAATCGCGGCCTCGATCTCGACGATCTTGAAGGGCTGGCCGGAGACCTTGTTCACCGGGCGGGCGTCGACCAGATATTGGTCGCGGAGCAGGGTCTTCAGCTGCCCCTTGTTCATTTCCGGTACGATGATCCGCTCGTAAGACCTTAACAAATCGCCGAGATTCCTTGGCAGTGGCCAGATGTGGCGGAGATGGATGTGGCTCACGTCCAGGCCCCGCTTGCGCGCCCGGCGGACCGCCTGGTGGATCGGCCCGAAGGTCGAGCCCCAGCCGACCACGGCGAGCGTCCCGCCCGCTTCGCCGAGGCACACCTCCTGCTCGGGAAAGCTGTCGGCGACGCCCAGGATCTTGTCGGCGCGGATGTCGGTCATCGCCTGGTGGTTGGCGGGATCGTAGTCGATATGGCCGGTGCCGACATTCTTCTCGATGCCGCCGATCCGGTGCATCAGCCCCTCGGTGCCGGGCCTGATCCACACCCGGGCGAGCTTGCGGTCGCGCTTGTAGGGATTGACCGATTCCCCTTCTCCCAGCGCCTCGTCGTGGAAGGCGACCGGGAACGGCTCATATTCGCCCATGTCGGGCACCTTCCAGGGCTCGGCGGCATTGGCGATATAGCCGTCGGTGAGCAGGATCACCGGAGTCATGTACTGGACCGCGATCCGGCAGGCCTCGATCGCGCAGTCGAAGGCGTCGGCGGGCGAGCGGGCGGCGATCACCGGCAGCGGCGAATTGGCGTTGCGGCCGTAGACCGCCTGGTAGAGATCCGACTGCTCGGTCTTGGTGGGCAGCCCGGTCGAGGGGCCGCCGCGCTGCGAATTGACGATCACCAGCGGCAGCTCGGTCATGATCGCGAGGCCCATCGCCTCGGTCTTGAGCGCGATCCCCGGCCCCGAGGAGGAGGTGACGCCCAATTGGCCGGCGAAGCTGGCGCCGATCGCGGCGGCGATCGCGGCGATCTCGTCCTCGGCCTGGAAGGTGGTCACGCCATATTCCTTGAGCCGCGAGAGATGGTGGAGGATCGCCGAGGCCGGCGTGATCGGATAGCCGCCGAAGAACATGGGGAGGCCGGCGAGCTTGGCGCCCGCGACGAGGCCGAGCGAGATCGCCTCGGCGCCGGTGACGGTGCGGTAGAGGCCGGGCTCGGCGGGCGCCGGGTCGAGATGGTGCTGCTGGAACTGGCCGCTCATCTCGGCGGTCTCGCCATAGGCATGGCCGGCGTTGAGCGCCGCGATATTGGCCTCGGCGAGCTCCGGCGCCTTGGCGAACTTGGCCTTGAGCCAGGCGGTGATCGGCGCCCGGTCGCGGTCGAACATCCAGAGCGCGAGCCCCAAAGTCCACATGTTCTTGCAGCGCAGCGCTTCCTTGTTGCCGAGGCCGAACGGCTTCACCGCGTCGAGCGTGAGCTGCGAGATGTTGAGGCGGATCACCTGCCACTTGGCGAGCGTGTCGTCGTCGAGCGGGTTGCCCTCGTAGCCGGCCTTGGCGAGGTTGCGCGCGCCGAACTCGCCCTCGTCGGCGATGATCAGCCCGCCGGGCTTCAAGTCGCCGACATTGGTCTTCAGCGCCGCCGGGTTCATCGCGATCAGCACGTCGGGGGCGTCGCCGGCGGTCTCGATCGCGGCCGAGCCGAAATTGATCTGGAAGGCGGAGACGCCGAAGGTCGTCCCCTGCGGCGCGCGGATCTCGGCCGGGAAGTCCGGGAAGGTGGCGAGGTCGTTGCCGGCGAGCGCGGTCGACAGGGTGAACTGGCCGCCGGTCAGCTGCATGCCGTCGCCGCTGTCGCCGGCGAAGCGCACGACGACCGCTTCCAGCGGGCCGTCGGCGACGGCCTCTTCGGGGGTAAGCAGGTGACTGGCCGTGGCCAAGGGGATTTCCTTACGTCTGGGCTCGCTTGAAACCCTAGACCATTTTCCGGCTGCGTGGAAACCACGCAACGCTACAGATGGGGTCCGATGATTCGCATCGCAACCCGGCGAGGAGCCGAATGAGCGAACCCTATGTGCGGCCCGACGTCCGCCAGTTCCTCGACTGGCTGAACGCGCTGCCCGGCCCGAAGACCTATGAGGCCGGGCCGGTCGAGGCGCGCAACATGATCCTCGCCTCGCGCCATGTCGCCGACGCGGCCACCGGGGAGCTGGCGCTGATCCGCGACCTCGCCTGCCCCGGCCCGGCCGGCGAGATCGGGCTCAGGCTGTGCGACGCCCGCGCGGAGCGCGAGGCCGGGCCGTTGCTGCTGTTCTTCCACGGCGGCGGCTTCGTGTTCGGCGACCTCGACACCCACGAGCCGTTCTGCGCGGAAGTGGCGCGGCAGCTCGACCTGCCGGTGCTCGCGGTCGATTACCGGCTGGCGCCCGAGCATCCCTGGCCGGCCGGCGTCGAGGACGCGATCGCGGCGGCGCGCTGGGCGGCGGAGAGCCCGGAGGCGCTCGGCCGCGGCGTGACCGGCCTCGTCCTTTGCGGCGACAGCGCCGGCGGCAATTTCGCGATCGTCGTCAGCCTCGCGCTGCGCGACGAGCCGGCGGCGGTGCCGGTGCTCGCGCAATGGCTGATCTATCCGGCGGCCGACCCGGGCAAGGGCTATCCGAGCAAGGAGGATTTCGGCGAGGGCTATGTGCTGACCAGGCCGAGCATGGACTGGTTCGAGGAATGCTATTGCGGCGACGAGCGGGACTGGCGCTACGCGCCGCTGGTGAAGAGCCAGGCCGGGATGCCGCCGACCCTGGTCACCACCGCCAGCCTCGACCCGATCCGCGACCAGGGCCGCGCCTATGCCGCGGCCTGCATCGAGGCGGGCGTGCGGACCAGCTATATGGAGGCGCGGGGGACGGTGCACGGCTTCATCAACCTGCGCCGCGCCATCCCCTCGGCCGCCGACGACATCGCCGAGAATGTCGCCGCGCTGAAGCTGCTGCTGGGCGAGGCGGGTGCATGACCGATCCGGCCGCCCTTCCCTACCGGCCCGGCGCCGGCGTGATGCTGCTCAATCGCGCGGGCAAGGTGTTCGTCGCGCAGCGCCGCGATTCGACGCTCGAAGCCTGGCAGATGCCGCAGGGCGGGCTCGATCCCGGCGAGGACCCGCGCGACGGCGCGCTGCGCGAGCTCGAGGAGGAGACCGGCATCCCCCGCGACAAGGTGGAGGTGCTGGCGCGCTGCCCGGTGGAGCTCACCTACGACCTGCCCGACGACCTGGTCGGCAAGATGTGGCAGGGCCAATGGCGCGGCCAGCGCCAGACCTGGTTCCTGATGCGCTTCCTTGGGGAGGATGGGGACGTCGATCTGGAAACCCCCGACCCCGAATTCCGCGCGTGGAAATGGGCCGAGCCGGCCGAGCTGCCGGCGATGATCGTGCCGTTCAAGCAGGAGATGTACGCCAGGCTGCTCGAGGCGTTCGCGGATTGGCTCTAGGGCTCCTTAAGCCCCTCCCCTTGATGGGGAGGGGTTTGGGGTGGGGTGGACTCTTCGCCGGCGTTGAGCGGGTCACGGAGTCCACCCCCACCCCAACCCTCCCCCATCAAGGGGAGGGGGGCTTGGAGTGGGTCAGTTCGAAATCAATCCGGCTTGACCCGGCCTCATGTTCTTGTTATGTTCGCACCATGGCGCGTCTTGGGCACTTCCGCCCACTGATCGAAAGAATCGATCAAACCCGCCCCAACTCATCGACCGGATTTTTATTTTCGGTGAACTTCCTGAACTTCCGGCTGCCGACTCCCCTTCCGGCGCGGGCGGCGGAGGGGTTTTGCGGCGGCCGATCTGCGGCTAGAGCCGCCCGCATGCGGGGTCTTTCCCAGATCGAAGCGGCGGTGGTCGAGCGGTGCGCGGTCGAGCCGGACACGGTGGCCGGGTGGTCGCTGGTCAACAGCGGCTCGCGCAACCTCGATGGCCTCGCGAAGATGGCGGCCATCCTCGCCGAGCAATTCGGCGCCTTGCCGGGCGCGCTCGCGCTGGTCGATCCGGCGCCGGTCGAGGCGATGACCGCCGAGGGCGCGCTGCAGCCGCTCGCGCATGGCCGCAACCTGCATCTGAAGGTGCGGCCCGAAGCGCCGGTGCAGCTGCTCTTCACCGGCCATATGGACACCGTGTTCGGGGCCGATCACCCGTTCCAGTCGATCGCCTGGCGCGACGGGCTGCTGCTCGGCCCCGGCGTCGCCGACATGAAAAGCGGGATCGCGGTGATGCTGGCGGCGCTGAAGGCGGTGGAAGGCGTCGGCCTTGCCGGGCTCGGCTACGAGGTGGTGATCAACAGCGACGAGGAGGTCGGCTCGCCCGGCTCGGCGGCTTTGATCGCGGCGGCGGCGCGCGGCAAGCGTGCGGCGCTGACCTACGAGCCCTCCGCCTTGCCCGACGGCACGCTGGCGGGCGCGCGGCCGGGCAGCGGCAACTTCTCGATCCTGATCGAAGGCCGCAGCGCCCATGCCGGGCGCAATCCCGCGGAGGGCCGCAACGCCGTGCTCGCCGCGGCCGACCTCGCCCTCCGCCTCGCCGCCGCGGGGGACGGCGGGATCAAGGTCAACCCGGCGAAGATCGACGGCGGCGGGCCGAACAATGTGGTGCCCGACAAGGCGGTGCTGCGCATCAATATGCGCCCGGCCACGCCGGACGACGAAGGGCGGGCGCAGGCCGCTCTGGACGGAGCGATCGCCGAGGTGGCGGCTCTGCATGACGTTCGCATAACCATGCATGGCGGCTTCGGCCGGCCGCCCAAGCCGCTCGACCCCGGGGCCGAGCGGCTGTTCGAGCTGGTCAGGCGCTGCGGCGCCGACCTCGGCCAGGAGATATGCTGGCGCGACACCGGCGGGGTGTGCGACGGCAACAACATCGCCGCCTGCGGCGTGCCGGTGATCGACACGATGGGCGCCCGCGGCGGCGCCATTCATTCGAGCGACGAATATCTGATCGTCGACAGCCTCGCCGAGCGCGCGCGGCTGTCGGCGCTGACGATCGTCCGGCTCGCTTACGGGGAGGCTTTGTGAGCTTCAGGGTAAGGCCCGCGCGGGCCGGCGATTTCGACGCGCTCTACGAGATGGCGCTGCTGACCGGCGGCGGCTTCACCAACCTGCCCGCCGACAAGGGCACTTTGGTCGCCAAGCTGTCGCGCTCGGAGGCCGCGTTCGCGAGCGACACGGGCGCCGAGGAAGGCGACCTCTTCCTGTTCGTGCTCGAAAATGCGGAGACCGGGGAAGTGCGCGGCACCAGCCAGGTGTTCAGCCGGATCGGCGTCGAGCAGCCTTTCTATTCCTACCGGATCAGCAAGCTCACCCAGACCTCGCCCGAGCTCGGCCGCACCTTCCGCACCGAGATGCTGACCTTGTGCACCGACTTCAACGATTGCTCGGAGGTCGGCGGCCTGTTCCTCCATCCCGAGGCGCGCAAGGGCGGGCTGGGCCTCGGCGTGCTGCTGGCGCGCAGCCGCTACCTGTTCATCCGCCGCAACCGGGCGCGCTTCGCCGACACCGTGGTCGCCGAGCTGCGCGGGGTGATCAGCGACAATGGCAGCTCGCCTTTCTGGGACGCGATCGCCGGCCGCTTCTTCGGCATGGGCTTCCAGGAAGCGGATGCGTTCAACGGCACCCACGGCACCCAGTTCATCGCCGACCTGATGCCGAAGACGCCGATCTATACCGCGATGCTGTCGCCCGAGGCGCTCGCCGTGATACGCCGGCCGCATCCGACCGGCGAGGCGGCGATGCGGATGCTGGAGCGGGAAGGCTTCAGCGGCGAAGGCTATGTCGACATTTTCGACGGCGGTCCGACCATGGCCGCGGCCACCGACCGGATCCGGACCGTGCAGGAAGCGCGCGAGCTCGTGCTGGCGGGCACCGGGGAAGCCGGCGGAGGCGAGAAGATGATGCTCGCCGCCGGCACGCTCGGCGACTTCGCCGCCGGCTACGGCCATGTGAGCGCGGCCGCCGACGGCAGCGCGACGCTCGATTCCGCCGACGCCGCCCTGCTCGGCCTCGCGCCGGGCGAGCGCTTCCTGGCGGTGCCGCGCTGATGGCGCTGGTCGAGATCAACTTCGACGGGCTGGTCGGGCCGAGCCACAATTATGCCGGCCTCTCCTGCGGCAATCTCGCCGCCACCGCCCACAAGGGCGACGTCGCCTTCCCCCGCGCCGCGGCGCTGCAGGGCGTCGAGAAGATGCGACACAATCTGCGCCTCGGCCTCGCCCAGGGCGTGCTGCCGCCGCACCGCCGCCCGAACCGGGACTGGCTGGCCGCGCTCGGCACCGGCATCGAGGAAGCGCCCGACGCGCTCCGCCCGGCCGCCTTCTCCGCCTCGGCGATGTGGGCCGCCAATGCCGCCACCGTCTCCCCCGCTCCCGACACCGCGGACGGGCGCTGCCATCTCACCGTCGCCAATCTCAGGACCATGGCGCACCGCAGCCAGGAGCCGCCCGAGACGCTGGCCCAGCTCCGCCTCGCCTTCGCCGAGGAGGCGCATTTCGCGGTCCATGCGCCGGTTCCCCCGACCTTCGGCGACGAGGGCGCGGCCAACCACATGCGGCTCTGCGCGGGGCACGACGCCGCCGGCGTCGAGATCTTCGTCTATGGCGAGCGCGGCGGCGCCTTTCCGGCCCGCCAGCATGTCGAGGCCTCGCGCGCGGTCGCGCGGCTGAACCGGCTCGATCCCGCGCGCACGCTGTTCGTCCGCCAGTCGGAGGCGGCGATCGCCGCCGGCGCCTTCCACAACGACGTCGTCGCGGTGGCGAACGAGCATGTGCTGCTCGCGCACGAGCAGGCGTTCGACGACAAAGAGGCGTTCTACGACGCGCTCCGGCGGCGGCTGCCCGAAGTCGAGATCGTCGAGGTGCCGGCGGCCGTGGTGAGCCTCGCCGACGCGGTCAAATCCTATCTGTTCAACGCCCAGCTGGCGACCCTGCCGGAGGGCGGCATGGCGCTGATCCTCCCCGAGGAGGCGCGCGAGACTGAGCGGGCCTGGGCCTGGCTCGAGGCGATGGCGGCGGGCAACGGCCCGATCCGGCGGCTCGCATTGGTCGACGTCCGCCAGTCCATGGCCAATGGCGGCGGGCCGGCCTGCCTCAGGCTGCGCGTGGTCGCCGATCCGGCGACGGTCGATCCCCGCTTCCTCGTCGACGAGGCCGGGCTCGACCGCATCGCCCGGTGCATCGAGGCCTTCTGGCCCGAACGGATCGCCCCCGCCGATCTCGCCGATCCCGGCTTGTGGAACCGGGTCGAGGCGGCGCGGGCGGCGCTGCTGTCGCTGCTCGAGCTTCCCGAGCTGGCTTAGGGAAGCGCGGGCAGCCTTCAGGAAAGGCTCGTGCCCAGCCGCCGCGCCGACCAGCCGCCGCGGATGCCGCACAGGTCGAGGGCGAAGGCGGCGGCGGCATAGACGAGCGCGCTGCCGCCGAGCATCAGCGCCAGCCCGGCGGCGCCGGCCGGGAACGGGAGCAGCAGGAAGCCGGCGAGCGGCAGGCAGGCGACGAGCGTGCGGGCGAGGTCGCCCAGGGGCAGCGGCACCCGGAAGTGGCGCCGCCCCAGCAGCACCGCCAGCGCAAGCGCGGCGCCATAGCCGGCGACGGTCATCCACCCCGCCGCGATCACCCCGAAGCGCGGCAGCAGCACGACATTGGCGACGATGTTGAGGATCGCGGGCGGGGCGACCGCCGCCAGCATCCAGTGGGTGTTGAGCCTGAGCTGGAAGGCGAGGCCGAAATGGTGCGAGAGAAGGCCGGCCAGGAAGGCGCCGGCCGCCGTCCAGGGCAGCAGGCGGGCGGCCTCGCCGGCCATGCCGCCGCCGACCAGCAGCTGCGTGATCGGTAGCGGCGCCAGCACCATCACGGTGAGCGCCGGCAGCCCGGCTGCCATGAACCAGGACGCGGCGCCTTCCAGCGCGTCCGACGCCGCCGCCTCGCCGTCGCGCTCGAAAGCGGCGAAGACGGCCGGCTTGGTGGTGAGCGCGATCGACAGGAACAGCAGCAGCATGGCACGGTTGGCGATCGCGCCGCTGACGCTGTAGACGCCGGCGGCGGCCGGGCCGAGCAGGGCCAGGATCACCAGCCGGTCGGAATAGAGGAGCAGCGAACCGGCGGCGGTGGCGAGGGTCAGGGGCACGCCGTAGGACGACATCGCGCGCAGCAGCTGCCGGGTCTCGGCGCCGCCCTCCGCGGCCCGCGGCAGCCGCAGCAGCTCGGTCGAGGCGGCGATCGCGACCAGCGCCGCCGCGATGCCGCCGGCGAAGGCCGCCAGCGGCTCGCCCGGAAACAGCAGCAGCCCGACGACCGCCAAGGCGAGCGTACCGATGCCGTTCAGCGCCTCGACGGCCGCGAAATGCCAGGAGCGCTCGCAGACGCGGTTCCAGGCCTGGACGATGCCGAGCCAGCCGCGCAGCAGCAGCAGGACCAGCCCGGCCAGCCCGACCGCGACCTCCATCGGCGTCGGGCCGATCAGCAGCAGCCCGGCCGTCCATCCCGCGGCGACCAGCGCGGCGACCGCGACATAGGCCGACCGGGCGAAGCGGGCGAGCGCGACCAGCGCCGCCGGGTCGCGCGCCCGCGAGTGGAAGCGGATGATCCCGGTCTGCAGCCACATGAAGGCGGTGCCCTGGACGAGCAGGGTCAAGGCGAGGATCGCCGCGTAGACGCCGTAGCCCGCGGCGCTGAGCAGCCGGGTCAGCAGCACCACCGAGGCGAGGGCGAGCAGCGCCGACAGCAGGTTGCTGAGCGCGAACGGCGCCGAATTCGGCGATGACGAAGGCCTCGGCGCGCCGCTTCCCCGTCCCGGCGCCGGCGAGGCGCGGCAATCCCTTCAAGCCTCCGCCCCCTGCCCGCGGTCAGGCGACATGATGCCGGAACCGGTCGATCGCGTCGCTCAGCATGCGCCGCCCGACATGACGCTCCACCGCGTCGAGGGTGGTGCGCGAGCCGGGCAGCGAGGAGAGCAGGCGCGGCGGCGCCCGCTCCGCCGCGTAATAGACGATGTGGGTGAGCCGCCGGGTGCGCTCGGGGCTGGCGACCGTGGCCCAGCCGGAAAAGCCGACGCGCTCGAGCGCGGCGCGGATCCGCGCCCAGTCGAACTTGCCTTCGCCGAGCCTTCGCTGCCGGTAGCGGCCCCACCTGATGCTGAACTCGCAATCCTTGAGGTGAAGCTTGACGATGCGCGCGCCGGCGATGTCGATCCAGTCCTCGCACTGGCCGAAGATGACGTTGCCAAGGTCGAGATGCGCCTTCACCCAGGGCGAGTCGAACTCGTCGATGTAGCGGACATATTCGAGCGGGCCGAGCAGCATGCCGTTCCACACATTCTCGATGCCCAGCACGACGCCGAGGTCGCGCGCCACCGGCAGGATCTCGGACCGGATCACCGCCTGCGAGCGGGCGTAAGCGTCCGAATAAGACGTCTCGCGATCGACCAGCCCCGGAACCAGCAGCACGCTGTCAGCCCCCAGCGCGTGCGCGGCCTGGACTGCGCCGACCGCCGCCTCGATCCCGGCCGCACGGGTGGCGGCGTCGCCGCTGCTCAGCGGATGGGTCCAGTAGCTGTTCGAATAGGTGGTCGGGACGACCAGCCCGGCGGCCGCCGCCGCGTCGCCGATCGCGACGACGTCGCCGGGGCCGGCGGCGACCTCGACGCCCTCGAAGCCCGCCGCCGCGGCCATCGCGAACCGGCGCGCATAGCCTCCCGCGCGCGGCAGCGAACTGATACCGATCGACGGGCGGATGCGCATGGGACCCTTTCGAAGGCCTGGGGGCGGCCCGGCAGCGTAACCGCGGCCCCGCGATTTCGCCAGTGGCTTCGGGAGGAACCGGCGGCCGCGCGCGCCCGTTTTCGCCGCGAAGGAGAAGGACGATGCCCGCCAAGTCGAAAGCCCAGCAAAAGGCGGCCGGCGCCGCCTTGTCGGCAAAGCGCGGCGACACCCCGAAGAGCGCGCTGAAAGGCGCCTCGCGCCACATGGCCGAATCGATGACCGAGAAGCAGCTCGAGGAGTTCGCCTCGACCAAGCGCAAGGGCAAGCCCGAGCACGTCGGGGACTAGGGCCTATCGACATTCGGCGAGAAGCCCTCCCCCTTGATGGGGGAGGGTTGGGTGGGGGGTGAACGTCAATGCAGGGCTGAGCCTTTCCGGAGACTCCACCCCACCCCAACCCCTCCCCATCAAGGGGAGGGGCTTATCGTAGCCGGATGTCGATCCAGGCTAGCGGCGCCTTTTGACCTCGCCGGCCGGCATCGGCTGCACGCGGACCGGCGCCGGCGCCTCGGCGCTGGCGACGCGGGTGTCGGCCGCCGCCAGCCGGACCACCACATCGTCGACATGGACGCCGCCGCGCTCGACCAAGAGGTTCTGGAAGTTGCGGTCGTCCTCGCGGGTGGTGGCGGGGATGTCGCCCTCGCGGCGGAAGCGGCGGCGGACATAGGTCGAGAGCTCGCCGGCGGTGACGATGCGGTCGCCGTCCGCGTCGCCTTCGCCGGCAAGGCCGGAGCGCAGGAAATAGGAGAGGAAGCCGCCCGCCTTGAAGCGGCTCGCGACGAGGCTGGTCAGATCCTCCTCCGAGCTGAACAGGCCCATCACATTGGGCCGGTCGACGAGGCTGCGGAAGCCCCCGGCATAGCAGGCGTCGATCACCAGCATCGACATCCGCGCCGCGCACGCCCGCGAACAGGGGCGCGAGCTGGGCATCGGTCAGCGCGGCGTCGTAGAGCTCGATCGTCTCGGCGCGGCCGTCGAGCTCGGCGGCGCTACGGGCGACGTCGACCTGGTCGCCATGGCCCGAGAAGAAGAACAGGAAGAGGTCGTTGGGCCCGGCCGCGGCGGCGGCGCGGGCGAAGGCCTCGGCCACGCTCTTGGTGGTCGCCTCGGCGTTGGTCAGCACCCGGCTGGCCGGGTGCAGCAGCCCGGCGCGCCCCAGGCTGTCGTAAAGCTCGCGGGCGTCGGCGTCGGTGTTGGGCAAGGGGTTGGTCCGCCCGCCATAATCGGACACGCCGACGAGCAGCGCGACCACCCGCGGGCCGCCGGGCACGCCGGCCTGGCGCGGCAGGCCGGGGCTCGGGGCGAGGCTGAGGCGATAGGCGCCGGTCTCGTTCGGCCGGTAGGTGGTCGCGGCGATTACATAGTCGCCGTCCTCGGCGAGCACCGTGTCGATGCGGCTGTTCAGCGAGGGCTGGCCGTTGATCTCGGTGTCGTCATTGGCGTCGCGGGTGCCGTCGGGGCGCTGCAGCTGCAAATAGGTGTCCATCTTGTCCGAGCTAAGCTCGATCCGCACCCGCTCGCCGCGCCGCGCGGTGAAGCGGTAGCGGTCGACATATTCGCCCGCGGCGAGCCGCGCATCGCCCTCGGCGAGGCGGCCGTTGACGGTGGCGCCGATCCGGATCGGCTCGGCCCGCTCCGGCGCCGACACGACCGCGCCCGCCGCTGGCGTGGCCGCGCGCAGGGTGTAGGCGCCGGTCTCGCCAGGCCGGAAGCTGGTGACGGCGACGCGATAGGCGCCGTCGGCGGGCAGCTCGAGCACGAGGCGGCTGTCGGTCGAGTCGCCGGCCGCGTCCGCGTCGTCGTTCGAGAGGCTGAAGCCGCCCGGCCCGCCGACCACCAGATAGGTGTCGAAATCGGTGGAGGCGAGGCTGATGTCGATCCGCTCGCCGCGCCGCCCGGCGAGCGTGTAGACGTCCTCATATTTGCCCGAGCGGCGCTGCGCATCGTTCGGGGTGAGCTCGCCGGCAAGCGACTGCCCGGACGCGATGGGGGCCGGCGCCGGGGTCGTCTGGGCGAGCGCCGGCACCGCAAGCAGAAGCGCCGCAATCAGCCCGATCCGCATCCTTGCCCCTCCTGCGCTCCAGCCCGCTTCGGCGGCGCAATAGCAGGGATCGGCGCTGAAGAAAGGCTGAATGGGGCCTTATCCGGACGCATATCCCGGTTGGCTGGCATAGTTCGGGGAATGGCCTAAGAGCGAAAGGCGCGAGGGTAGCGCAGAAAGGACGAACGCCATGCGCGGGGCAGTCGGATCGACCCTTGGCGGCGGCCTCGGCGGTCTCGGCGGCCTGGTGATCCTCGTCCTCTATGTGATTCTGGGCCCGGGCGGGCTTCTCTTCAACATCGGCTGCCTGGTGCTCGATGCCTGCGGCTGGATGCGACTGACCGCCGCAGGCCGCCGAGCCGCTCGCAGGTGGCTCCCCTGGAATATCGGCATCACCTCGCTGCCCCTGCTTCTGATGTGGTTCGAGAGCTCTTGACCAGAGCGCCTCGAGCTGGCGCGACGGAAGGATTCCAGGAGCCGGGAAGGAAATGGCGCGCCCGGAAGGATTTCGAACCTCCGGCCCCCAGATTCGTAGTCTGGTGCTCTATCCAGCTGAGCTACGGGCGCGCGGGAGGCGCCGACATAGGGGTAAGGGCCAAGGCGCGCAACCCCCGCTTGCCGGTGTTGCCCGGCCGCGCAGCGCCGCCTAGGAGACGGGCATGAAGCGGCTCGCCTTCCCTCTCGCACTACTGCTCGCCGGCTGCGTGGCGCAGGGCGACTTTCCTTCGCTGGCGCCGCGCGAGGGCGAGGCGCTGGCGATCGACGAGCCGGCGCGCGAGCCCGTCGAGGTGCCGGACGACGCGGCCTTGCAGGCGCGGATCGCAGCCCTCGTCGAGGACGCGCGACAGGGAGCGCGGAGCTTCAACGCGGTCTATGCCGAGGCCGGGCGCGCGGTCGCGCGTGGCGGCGCGGAAGGCTCGGAGAGCTGGATCGAGGCGCAGCAGGCGATCTCCCGGCTGGAAGCCGCGCGTCTCGCGACGACCGGGGCCGTGGCGGAGCTCGGCCAGCTCGAGCTGGCGCAGGCGGACCGCGCCGCCAGCGACGCCGATCAGCGCGCGCTCCAGGCCGCGATCGCCGAGGCGGAGCGGATCGCGGCGGACCAGCAGCTGCGGATAGACCGGCTCAGAGCGCGCTGATCTCGGCGGCGTGGCGCCTGGCCAGCGCCACATAATGGGCGACGCCGAGACGCATGCCGGCAAGGTCCGTCTCGCGGAGGTCGCGGACATATTTGGCCGGGCGGCCCGCCCAGAGCTGGCCCGAGGGAATGCGCTTGCCCGCGGTCAGCAGCGCGCCGGCGGCGAGCATGGCGTCGCCCTCGATCACGCAGCCGTCCATCACGATCGATCCCAGGCCGACGAAGGCGCGGTCCTCGAGCATGCAGCCGTGCACCATCGCCATATGGCCGATCAGCACCTCCTCGCCGATCAGGCAGGGATAGCCCTCGTCCGGCCCGCCGGGGCGGTGCGGATCGACATGGATCACGCTGCCGTCCTGGACGTTGGAGCGCGCGCCGATCCGGATCCGGTTCATGTCCCCGCGCAGCACGCAATTGTACCAGACGCTTGCTTCGGGCCCGATCTCGATATCGCCGATCAGCCGCGCGCCCGGCGCGACGAAGGCGGTGCGGATCGATCAGCGGCGTCTTGCCGGCGAAGGCGAGCAGGGTCATCGCCGCAGCTCGCCAGGACGGATGTCGTAGACGATGGTCGGGTTGAGGTCCGGCGGATAGCGCGGATCGTCGAAATCGAGCTCGGGCCGGCGGGTCATGCCGAGCCGGACCATCAGCCCCCAGCTCGGCGCATTGCCTTCGCAGGTCAGCGCGACCACCCGCTCGGCGCCGAGCGTGTCGAACGCGAAATCGAGCGAAGCGATCGCGCCCTCCTTGGCATAGCCCTGCCCCCAAACGTCCTCGCGCAGCCGCCAGCCGACTTCGTGCAGGCCGTGGATCGGCTCGCCTTCCTGGTCGGCGATCTTGATCCCGCAAAAGCCGAGCAAGGCGCCGTCGGCCCTGCGCTCGGCCACCCAGAAGGTGAAGCCCCGCTCCTGCTGCCAGCGCATCACCCGCTCGCGGAAGGCCTTCTTCATCTCGGCTTCGTCCTGGACCCCGCCCAGCCAGCGCATCACGTTGGGCGTGTTGGTGTGCCGGATGAACGGGGCGATATCCTCGTCCCGCCAGTCGCGCAGGATCAGACGTTCGGTCTCGATCACCGCCCCGGCACCATGCTGCCCCAGTTGATGATCGGCAGGATCGAGGCATGGTCGTCGCTCCAGCCGGCGAAGCCGGGCTGCGGCTCGACCGTCTCCCAGAACATCGCGTCGTCGCCCGACAGCGCCTGCAGCCGCTCGATCGTCGCGGGATTGCGCGACATGGCGATCCAGACCGAGATGGTCGCGTTGAGGATCTCGTCCTCCTCCTCGGGCACATATTGCATCATCGCCGCGGTCCAGCCTCCGCGCGCCGCGAGATCGGCGATCACCGGCTTGAGGTCGAGATAGCGGTTGGAGATGTGGAAGAGGACGAGGCCGTTGCGCTGCACCGCGCGGCCGTAAACCCGCAGCGCCTCGTGGGTGAGCAGGTGCATCGGCACCGCGTCCGAGGAGAAGGCGTCGACCGCCAGCACGTCGATCGAGCCGGGCGGCTGCCGCGAGAGGGTGAGGCGGGCGTCGCCGAGCACCATCCGCACCTGCGGCGCGCATTGCGAGAGGAAGGTGAAGCGGGTGCGCGCGACCTCGACCATCGCCGGGTCGATCTCGAAGAAGGTCCATTGCTGGTTGGGGCGGGCGTAGCAGGCGAGCGTGCCGCTGCCGAGCCCGACCACGCCGACCCGCGGGCGCGCGCCGAACAGGGCGTCCGCATTGCCGAGCGCGAGGCCGACGCCGGAGCGGCGGGCATAATAAGAGGTCGGCACCGTCTCCAGCCCCGGCTCCAGATTCTGGATACCGTGCAGCGTGGTGCCGTGGGTGAGCACCCGCGCGGTGCCGTCGGCGCGGGTGCTGACCTCGTAAATGCCGAAATAGGAACGGGTGCGCGCATCCTGGGTCGAGAAATAGAGCGTGCCCCAGCCGCCATAGCTCAGCATCAGCGCGGCGAGGCAGGCGGCGAACGGCCAGCGCCGGCCGAGGCAGGCGAGCGCGATCAGCGACACGACGATGCTTCCCGCCATCGCCGCCATCGCGGTGCGGCCGAACAGGCCGGCTTCCGACGCGTAGGAGATGGCGAAGGCGAGGATCGGCAGCGTCACGCGCAGCATCAGCACCAGCGGCTTCGGCCAGGGCAGCAGCGAGAATTGCGGCACCAGCAGCGCCGCAGCGAGGATCAGCAGCGGATGCTCATAGGCCCAGTCGAAGACCAGAGGCGCGACGATCGCGCAGAACAGGCCGCCGAGCATGCCGCCGAACGACATGGCGAGGTAGAAACGGGTGAGGTGGCCGACCGCGGGCCGCAGCCGGAACAGCTCCGAATGCAGCGCGACTGCGATCGCGAACAGCAGGAACAGGCCGAGCGTCGCCGAGAAGAGCGGGCTGCGGGTGCCGTCGCTGAACGCCAGCCCGCCGGCGATCAGGATGACCAGCGGCGCCAGCACGGTGACGAAGGAGGCGACGCCGCGCCGCGCCGCGAAGGCGATGACGAAGCTCAACAGGTAGAGGCCGAGCGGCAGCACCCAGAGCATGGGCATGGCGACGATGTCGGTGGTGAGGTGGGTGGTCGTCGACAGCATCAGCCCGGAGGGCACGGCGGCGAGCGCGACCCAGTGCGCGATCTGCCGCGCCGTCGGGGCCGGCGCCGCCTCCTCGGGCCGCGCCTCGACCGCGCGCGCCGGGCACGGTGAGCGCGCAGGCGGCGACCAGCAGCACGAGCAGCGCATAGATGCCGGTCCACAGCAGGCTCTGCTGCTGCAGGCTCATCAGCGGCTCGACCGACCAGCGGATAGGAAATGAGCCCGGCGAAGCTGCCGAGGTTCGACGCGGCGTAGAGCGGATAGGGATCGCCGCGCGCAGGTTTCGAGCGCGTACCAGCGCTGCATCAGCGGCGCCTGCGCCGAGACGATGAAGAACAACAGGCCGATCGAGCCGATCAGGAACCAGGGCACCCAGAAAGCGGGCTCGCTTTCGGCGGGCGGATAGACGTCGGCAAGGCCGATCGGCAGCCACAAAGCGGCGAGCCCGAGCAGCACGATATGGACGCCGACCTGGAAGCGCGGCCGCAGGTAGGAAAGGCCGTGGGCATAAGCGTAGCCGGCGAGCAGCAGCAGCTGATAGACCAGCATCGCGCTGTTCCACACCGACGGCGCGCCGCCGACCCGCGGCAGCGCCATCCGCGCGATCATCGGCTGGGTGAGGAACAGCAGGAACGAGCCGGTGATGATGGTGACGAGGAAGAGCGGGCGCGCGAAGCGCTCGTCCACCCGGCGCGGCGCCGCCGCGCCCGCCGCGCTGGCCTCCGGCGCCATCAGCCGGCGAGCAGCCGCGCCGCGAGCGGCGCGTGATAGCTGAGGATGCCGGCGCAGCCCGCCCGCTTGAACGCCATCAGGGTCTCGAGGACGAGCGCATCGCGTTCCCCCGCCCCGGCCGCGGCTGCGGCTTCGATCATCGCATATTCTCCCGAGACTTGATAAGCGAAAACAGGCACTTCGAAGCGGTCCTTCACGCGCCTTACGATATCGAGATAGGGCAGGCCCGGCTTCACCATCACGCTGTCCGCGCCCTCCTCCAGGTCGAGCGCGACCTCGCGCAGCGCCTCCTCGGCATTGGCCGGGTCCATCTGGTAGCTCTTCTTGTCGCCCGGCAAGCAGGCCGCGCGAGCCGACCGCGTCGCGGAACGGGCCGTAGAAAGCCGAGGCATATTTGGCGGCATAGGCCATGATCTGGACGTTGACATGGCCCGCCTGTTCGAGCGCTGAACGGATTGCGCGCGACCCGCCCGTCCATCATGTCGGACGGCGCGACGATGTCCGCCCCCGCTGCGGCCTGCACCAAAGCCTGCTCGGCGAGCAGCTTCACCGTGTCGTCGTTGACGACATAGCCGGACTCGTCGGTGAGGCCGTCATGGCCGTCGGCGGTATAGGGATCGAGCGCGACGTCGGTCAGCACGCCGACCTCCGGCGCGGCCTGCTTGGCGGCCTTGACCGCGCGGCAGACGAGATTGTCCGGGTTGAGCGCCTCGCGCGCCTCGCCGCTGCGCAAGGCGGGCGGCGTGTTCGGGAAAAGGGCGATGCACGGAATGCCGAGCTCCCGCGCCTCCCTCGCCCGCGCGGCGACCCGGTCGATCGACCAGCGCGACACGCCGGGCAGGGTCGCGACCGGTTCCTCGACCCCCTCCCCCTCGACACAGGAACAGCGGCCAGATCAGGTCGGAGGGGGTCAGCACCGTCTCCGC
Organism: uncultured Alphaproteobacteria bacterium; assembly: GCA_963826805.1. Taxonomy (GTDB): domain Bacteria; phylum Pseudomonadota; class Alphaproteobacteria; order Sphingomonadales; family Sphingomonadaceae; genus Allosphingosinicella. Next base: position 534,896 of record CAWGYE010000004.1, on the reverse strand, counting down.
GAACAAGGCGCGGCTCCAGGCGTGCGCGCGGGTGCGGCGCAGGCGCAAGGCGGGGAAGGAGGCGGCGCTCATGGCTGAAGGCTAGTAACGCGCCCCATCCCGCCTGCAAAGCGGCGATCGGCCGCCGCCTGCCTCCCGGCTTCCTTGAAATCGTCCCGGATTGATGGCATCGTTACGCCGCCAATTCCCAATTGGCGGGGGGTTTCAAAAAAGCGCCTCGGTCCTTCACTTCGCGATGAAAGGACAAGTCGATGAAAACAGCAAAACCTCGTGCATGGCTTGCCGCTTTGTTACTGGCGACGATGGCGGGTACCGCCACCTCGGCGGCGCAGGGGCCGCCTCCGCCACCCCCGCCGCTGCCCAATCCCATCCTCTACATGACCGGCATCGAATTCTATACCGTCAACGGCACGGATTTCATCCGCTACCGCTACGACGTGTTCAACAAGGCCGCCTATCCGGCGGCGATGTTCGCGCCGGCGCCCGGCCTGCCGCCCTGCGGCAACAATGCCAATTCGTCGCGGACCTGGGTCGATTTCTTCGAGAATCGGACCAACCGGCGGATTTACGGCTTCTGCGCGCTCAGCAATCCGAGCCAGCTCGGCTCGATCTGGTTCGCGCTGCCGGAGGGGCAGATCCCGCCGAGCTACGTCTACATCAAGATGATCGACCGCCAGACCAACACCACCTACCAGTCCAACCTGGCGGACACGACGCTCTAGCTCAGCCGAGCCGCGCCAGCGCGGCCCGGTATTTCTCGGCGTCCGAGCTCTTCTCGGCATGGTCGGCGCGCGCCTTCTCGACGGCCTCCGGCCTGGCGCGTTCGAGGAAGCTCGGATTGGCCAGTCGCGCGGCGAGCGCGTCGCGCTCCTTCTCAGCCCCTTCGGCTGCCTTGGCGAGCCGCGACTTCTCGGCGGCGATGTCGATCACGCCTTCGAGCGGGAGGGCAATCGTTGCTTCGTCCACGACGACCTGCGCGGCGCCCGCCGACGGCAATTCGCCCAGGCCAATTCTTTGGAGTCGGGCCAAGCGGCCGACCACCGGCCCCAGCCGAGAAAGCCGGTCTTGCGTCTTGGGCCCGGCATGGGCGATCACGGCCTCCAGACGCTCTCCGGGCGGCACATTCAGCTCGGTCCGTGCAGCCCTAATCCCGGTCACGGCCCGAACGATCCAATCGATATCCGAACCCGCCTCCGGATCGAGCGCCCGCGCATCCGGCATCGGCCATTTGGCGAGGATCAGCGGATAAGGGCGCTCCCCCATCGCGTTCCACAATTCCTCGGTGACGAACGGCATGAACGGATGGAGCATGACCAGGATCTGGTCGAGCACCCAGCCGGCGACCGCCCTGGTCTCGTCGTCGATCGCGCCCTTGATCAGCTCCAGATACCAGTCGCAGAAGGTCGCCCAGACGAACTGGTAGAGGGTGTTGGCGCTTTCGTCGTAGCGGAGCTCCGCGAGCGCGATGTCGAGCGCCTGCACGGTCTTCACCGTCTCGCCGATGATCCAGCGGTTGACCGGAAGCGCGGCCTCGGGCGGCTCGATCGCGGCCGAGGCGCCGATGCCGTTCCCCTGGCAGAAGCGGGCCGCGTTCCACAATTTGGTGGCGAAGTTGCGATAGCCCTCGACGCGCTTCTCATCCAGTTTGATGTCGCGGCCCTGGCTCTCCATCGCCGCCAGGGTGAAGCGCAGCGCGTCGGCGCCGAAGCGGTCGACCAGGCCGAGCGGGTCGACCGTGTTGCCCTTGGACTTGGACATCTTGCGGCCCTCGGCGTCGCGGACCAGGCCGTGCAGATAGAGCGTCTTCCAGGGCTTCTCGCCCATGAACTGGAAACCCTGCATCGCCATCCGCGCATCCCAGAAGAAGATGATGTCGAAGCCGGAGATGAGGACGTCGTTGGGATAATGGCGGGCGAGCGTGGTACCGGGCTTGGCGACCCATCTCCTCCCCTCCCCTTGATGGGGAGGGGTCGGGGGTGGGGTGGAACTCCGCGACGGACTCGGTGCCGGCGGAGAGTCCACCCCCACCCCCGCCCTCCCCCATCGAGGGGGAGGGGGTTTCGATCGCATCGGCCGGCCAGCCCAGGGTCGCGAACGGCCACAAAGCCGAGGAGAACCAGGTGTCGAGCACGTCGGGGTCGCGGCGCAGGGACACGCCCTCCCCCGCCGCAGCCTGCGCCTCCGCCTCGGTCTCGGCCACGTGGACATTGCCTTTGTCGTCATACCAGGCCGGAATCTGGTGCCCCCACCAGAGCTGGCGCGAGACGCACCAGGGCTGGATGTTCTCGAGCCAGTTGAACCAGGTCTTCTCCCAGCTCTTCGGCACGATGCGGATGTCGCCGGTGCGCACCGCCTCGATCGGTCGCCTCGCCAGCGTCGCCGCGTCGACATACCATTGGTCGGTGAGCCAGGGCTCGATGACCACCCCGGAGCGGTCGCCGAACGGGGTGGCGACGATCCGGTCCTCGATCCTTTCGAGCCGCCCTTCGGCCTCGATCAGCTCGATCACGCGCTTTCGTGCGTCGAAGCGATCCATGCCGAGCAGCTCGTCGGGAATGCCGCCGCACTGGACGACTTTCGCCTCGGCGTCGAACATGTTCAGCATGTCGGCCGGAGCCATGCCGGCGCGCCTGCCGACCTCGAAATCGTTGAAGTCGTGGCCGGGCGTGATCTTGACCGCGCCCGAGCCGAGCTCCGGATCGGCATGCGCGTCGGTGATGACCGGCACCAGCCGGCCGGTGATCGGCAGGCGGACCCGCTTGCCGACTAGAGCGCGGTAGCGTTCGTCGTCCGGATGCACAGCGACCGCCATGTCGGCGAGCATCGTCTCGGGCCGCGTGGTGGCGACCGAGATCGCGCCGGAGCCATCCTCGAGCGGATAGGAGAAGTGCCAGAATTTGGACTCGATCTCGCCGGTTTCGACCTCGAGGTCGGAGATCGCGGTCTGGAATTTGGGGTCCCAGTTGACCAGCCTTTTGTCGCGATAGAGCAGGCCGTCGCGGTAGAGCGAGACGAACACCTTGTTGACCGCCTCGCAGAAGCCCTCATCCATGGTGAAGCGCTCGTTGGCCCAGTCGCACGAGGCGCCGAGGCGGCGCAGCTGGCGGGTGATGGCGCCGCCGCTCTCGGCCTTCCACTCCCACACCCTGGCGACGAACTCCTCGCGGCCGAGATCGGCGCGCTTCTGCTGGCGCTCGGCGAGCTGGCGCTCGACCACCATCTGGGTCGCGATGCCGGCATGGTCCATGCCCGCCACCCACAACGCGTCCTTGCCCTGCAGGCGGGCGTGGCGGGTGAGGATGTCCTGCAGGGTGACGTCGAGCGCGTGGCCGATATGAAGGCTGCCGGTGACGTTGGGCGGCGGCATCACGATCGTCCACGGCTCCGCCTCGGGCCGCTCCGGGCGGAACAGCCCCTCGGCCTCCCAGCGCGCATACCAGCGCGCCTCGATCTCGGCCGGGTCGAAGGTTTTGGGCAGCTCGGTCATGGAGCGAGGCGTTAGCGGCGTTTCCTTCCCTCGTCACCCCGAAGGCCGGGATGACGAGCTAGTTGGATGGCCGCAGCCACCTGTCGAGCCAGCCGTGGACCTCGCGATACCATTGGATCGAGTTTTGCGGCTTCAGGATCCAGTGATTCTCGTCGGGGAAGACGACGAGGCGCGAGGGGATGCCGCGGCGCTGCAGCACGTTGAACACGCCGAGCGACTGGCTGTAGGGGATGCGGTAGTCGCGCTCGCCGTGGATCACCAGCATCGGCGTGCGCCAGCGCTCGACGAAGCGGACCGGGTTGTTGCGCTCATAGGCCTCGGCGGCGGCGGGCTCGTAATAGGGGCCGCCGAACTCCCATTCGGTGAACCACAGCTCCTCGGTCTCATAGGCCATGGCGCGCTGGTCGAACACGCCGGAATGGCTGACCAGGCATTTGAAGCCGTCGGGCCAGTTGCCGGCGATCCAGTCGACCATGAAGCCGCCATAGGAGCCGCCGAGCGCGCAGGCATTGGCGGTGTCGAGCAGCGGCTCCTCGCGGCCCGCGGCGGCGAGGCCGAGGCGCAGGTCCTCGAGCGGCGCGCCGCCCCAGTCGCGGTTGATGGCGTCGGTGAAGGCCTGGCCGTAGCCGGTCGAGCCGTGGAAATCGATCGTCACCGCCGCATAGCCGGGCGCCGCGAATGCCCAGGGATTCCAGCGGTAGGACCAGCCGTTGCCGAACGAGCTTTGCGGGCCGCCGTGGATCAGCAGCAGCGTCGGCAGCCGGCCGGCCGCGCCGGCGGGGCGGACGATCTGTCCCCAGACGGTGTCGCCATTGGCGCCGGCGAAGCTGAACCGTTCGACATGGACCGGATCGAGCCCTTCCAGCCTGTCGGCGTTGACCGCGGTCAGAGGCGTCACGCCGTTGCGGGCCAGCCGGTGGAGGTCGTCGGGCCGCTCCAACGAGTTCAGCGTGAAGATCGCGCCGTCGCGCAGCGGCACGACGTTGCCGACCGTGCCGGCCTGGGTGAGGCGCCTGACGCGGCCGCTGCGCGCGTCGACGCGGAACAAGGGCGTGTCGAGCGTGTCGCCGGCGGTGACGTAGAGCGAGCGCCCGTCGGGCGCCCAGGCGATCGAGCCGACCGACCGGTCCCAGCCCGCGGTCAGCGCGCGGGTCTCGCCGCTGGCGAGGTTGCGCAGGTGGAGGACCTGGCGGTCGGCCTCGTAGGTCGGGCGCGCCATCGCGGTGTAGGCGAGCCAGCGGCCGTCGGGCGAGACCGCGGGGGTCGTGTCCGTCGCCCGGTTGGCGACGGTGAGATTGACCGGCGGGCCGCTGCCGTCCGCCGGCACCGCGTAAATGTCGAGGTTGGTCGAGTTGGGCTCGCCCCGCCCGCCCTCGCGCATCGCGAAATAGAGGGTGCGCCCGTCCCGGCTCCAGGCGAGCTCCTCGGCGCCGCCGAACGGCTTGGACGGCGAATCGCCGGTGAGGCTTCCCATCACCGGGGTGCCGGCGCCCTGCGGACGGCCGCCGACCAGCGGGAAGGTGAAGATGCGCGAGCGGACGCCCGGCTCGGCCCAGGCGTCCCAGTGGCGCACGAAGGTCTCGTCATAGACACGGCCCGAGCCCTGCCCTTCGGGCGCGTCGGTGACATTGGCGCAATTGACGTCGGCGCAGGCCCGGTCGCGATCGGCCCAGACCGCGAGCCGGTCGCCCGACGGGGCGAGCGTGTAGCCGCCGAGGTCGGTGGCGAGGTCGGTGACGCGCTCGGGCGTGCCGGAGGGCAGCGCCACCCGCCAGAGCTGGTCGCTGCCCGAGGCGTTGCTGAGATAATAGAGCCAGCGCCCGTCGGCCGAGAAGCGCGGGTCGTGCTCGTTATGCTCGGGCGTGGAGGCGATGCGCACCGGCTCGGCGTCCGCCCGGCGCAAGTCGAGCAGATAGAGGTCGGTGCGGCCGCGATTGGCCGGAAGGTCGGTCTCGCGCAGCTGGTAGGCGGCCCAGGCGCCGTCGGGCGACACCGTCGGCGCGCCGAGCCGCCGCATGGTGGCGAGGTCGGTGGCGGTGAACGGGCGGGCGGAGGCGGCGGAAGCCGAAGCGAGCGCGAGCGCGGCAAGGCCGGCGGCGAGGGCGAGTCTCATGGCGGCGCGCCTAGCACCGGCAAGGGCCGGAAGCCAGAGACCGTCGTCCCGACGAAGGTCGCGCAGCGCCGGGGAGACGCGGAAGGTCCGAAACGTCCTCAAGGTCCGGCTTCCCTGAAGGAAAGAAAATCCGGACCTTCCGCAGGCCGGCGGCGGGCCGCGGCGAGCCGCGCCAGCGTCCGGCGCCGGCGGGCGCTCGAATAAGCCGCTGCACAGGCGCGGGCGAAGCCGGCGGCGTCCGGCCGCCGGCGCAGCCTCGCCGCGCTCCGCTCGGTCATCCCGACGGCCCGCGCGGCCTTGCCGCCATGGCCGGTGTCGTGGAGCGCGGCGACGTAAAGCCGCTGCCGCTCGGGCGTCCACCCGTCGTGCCGGTAGCGCACGGGGACGGGGGCGAAATCGAGCAGGCCTCGTCGGCTGCATACGGGACAGGCGGCGATGGCAGCGCGCTCCGCGGAGGTATAGTTCCCGTTTTGTTCCATTCGCAAAGATGAACCAGATGGACTCCCATTTTGCAAGGGAAAAGCGCTACGTCCGGGAGAGAGAACGCCGCTCGGGCGTCCACATGCCGGGATGACGCCCGGGTTAGAGGTCGCGGCCGGTGATGCGGGCGACTTCGCGGGAGACGATGTCCTCGACGATCTCGGGAAGGCGCTGGTCGAGCCATTCCTTCAGCATCGGCTTCAGCATCTCGCGCACCACCGCCTCGAGCGCGCCCGGATCGGCCGCGCCCTCGCCGCGCTGGCGCAGCGCCGACAGCGAGGCAAGCCGCTCGCGGCTGGCGCTGGCGGCATCGTCGGAGATGAGGGCGGCGCCCTCGGAGACCGGATCGTCCAGCTCGAGCACGTCCTCGTCGCCGGGCGTCGCTTCGGTCCGCGGCAGCCGGCGGACCTGGCGCGGCACCGCGGTGGTCGCGGCGCGCCCGTCCTCCGCAATCACGCGCTTGATCGAGGCGAGGATCTCCTCCATCGACGGGTCCTGCTGAATATCCCCCATAACGAACGCGTTATGGCCTATTGCGGCGGCTGTGTCACGGGGCTGTTCGATCCGGGCGGCGCGGTGCGGGTGGAGACCGGCACCGGGCGGGGTCCGTCGTCCCAGTCCGACCAGCTGCCCGAATAGCGATTATAGTTGACCTGCGGGTCGTAGAGCGGGCCGCCGTCGAGGTTGAGGTCCTCCGCCTCGGCCGCCCCCATCGCGTTCAAGAGCTGGAAGCCGGCGACATAGGCGTCGCGGCGCGCGGTGACGAGCAGCACCTGGCTGTTGAGCAGCTCCTGCTCGGCATTGAGGACGTCGAGCACGTTGCGCGTGCCGACCGTCTGCTCGGCGCGGGTGCCCTCGAGCGCGAGCTGGTTGGCGGCGACCGCGATCTCGTTCGATTCGATCGCCTCCTGGGCGGCGCGGAAGGCGGCGTAGGCGGCCCGCGTGGTCGAGACGACGCCGCGCTCGACCGCGACCGCGGTCTCCAGCAGCTGGGTCTCGAAGGCGCGCGCCTGCCGCACCCGCGCTCCGGCCGCGCCGCCCTGGTAGAGCGGCCAGCTCAGCGACAGGCCGATGCCGGTGCTGGTGGAGCTGTCGAAGAAGGTGCCGGGCGCGACGCCGTTGTTCGCGGTCCCCAGCGCGTCGCGATGGGTGGTGGTGGTCGTCGCCGAGACGGTCGGCAGGCGGCCGCCCTGGGCGACGCGGACGTCGTAGCCGGCGGCGCGCGCCTGCGCCGCGATCGAGGCGAGATCGGCATTGTTGCCGAGCGCGATCTGGGTGGCCTGGTCGGGCGTGCCGGGCAGCGTCGGCAGCGGATTGGGCGGCTGCAGGTCGCCGGCCGCAGCGCCGATCACGCGCAGGAAGTTCTCCTCGCTCGCCCTGAGCCGCCCTTCGGCGAAGGAGAGGCTGCTGCGCGCCAGCGCGAGCCGCGCGTCGGACTGGGCGACGTCGGTGCGGGTGAGGTCGCCGACCTCGAAGCGGTCGCGGGTCGCCTGCAGGTTGGTCTCGAGCACGCGCACCTGATTCTGGTTCAGCTGCACGATCGAGCGGTCGCGAATCACGTCCATGTAGGCGGCCACCGCCTCGGTGAAGATGTCGCCCTCGGTGGCGCGCAGGTCTGCGCGGCCGGCCTCGACGCGGGTGTTGGCGGCGCGGACCGAGTTGCGGATCCGGCCGCCGGCGAAGACCGGCACGCTGGCGGTGCCGGAGACGGTGAGGTCGCTGCCGTTGGCGCCGAGGTTGCGGGTGACGAGGTCGCGGCCGATCGAGGCGGAAGTGTCGATGCGCGGCCGGCCGGCGGCGCGGGCGATGGCGACGCTCTCGTCTGTCTGCCGCAGCGACTGTCGCTCGGCCATGATCGTCGGGTTGGTGTCGTAGGTCTTGACCAGGGCGTCGCGCAGATTGCTCACCGGGCCGGGCGGCACCGGCGTCCCCTCCGCGGCGGGCCGCACGTCGTCCTGGGCAAGCGCCGCCCCGCCCAAGGCGATGGCCGCCACCCCGACCGCTGCCAGCAAACCAGCCCGCATCAAACCCACTCCGTCCCTAGAAGCTGAAACCACGGGGCTTCTCGAACCCCGGCAGGATGGCCGCCGCCGCGTCGGCATAGACCGTGACCCCGAACGCGCCCTCGACGACGCGCCCGTTGGCGAGCCGCGTCACCCCGCGATCGAGCAGCGCGAAGGCGACCTGCCCGCCGTCCGCGACCTGATCGACGATCGACTGCGGCACATGCTCGACCGCGCCGTCGATCAGGATGAAATCATAGGGCGCGCGCCTGGGCCAGCCTTTGGCCAACGGCCCCTTTGCAAAGGTGATCCTGCCCCTCAATATCGGGTCGAGCAAGTCCCGCCCCGCCTTCGCTTTCATGGGCAAGTCGTCCCTCTCCTCGAGGGCGACGACCGACCCGACAAGCCGCGCCAGAATCGCCGTGGAGTAATCGGTGCCCGAGCCCACGATCAGCGCGCGCTCGTCCCCGCGCAGGCGCGCTTCCGTAAGCAGCCGCCCCAACACCATGGGGGGGCTCAGCGCGCGGCCGCCGCCGAGCGGCACCAGGGCGTCGGCATAGGCCAGCGCGCAGCGCTCGGCCGGCACGAACCGCTCGCGCTCGACCTCGCCCATCGCGGCGAGCACGCGGGGATCGTTGACCCCGGTGGTCCGCAGCTGGCTCGCGACCATCGCGCGGCGCATCGGTTCGAAAGCATGCTCGGTCATCGTCGCGGCTCTACTCGCACAACTGTTTTAGTGATGCAATACACTTGTTCGCCCCTCGCGGCTTTTATCGGCCAAGTCGGGCGAGGCCAAGCGATGATCTCGAATGCTCATCCCGCTCGACGCAGCAAGGGGCGTGCCAGCGGGCCCGCTCTCGCCCGCGCGGCACGGGCACGGGGGTCGCGCGTCCGATTCCGGACATATCGTCCGATCGCGGACAGCTCAGGCGGCCGCCTCGTCCGCCTGCATCATGCCGAGGATGTTGCCTTCCGTGTCCCTGACATAAGCGAGCCAGCCGACGCCGGGTATCGCCATCTTCGGCAGCGCCAGGGTTCCGCCACCGCTCTCCGCCCTGGCGACATAGGCGTCGACGTCGGCGACCTCGACGGTGCAGACCCAGGAGGCGAGCGGCTCGCCGTCGCCCGGCGACGGGCCGTGGCGGCGGATCAGGCCGCCGTTGATTCCGGGCCCGTCGCTGCCGGTGTCAATCAGCCGGTAGCCGCTCTCGCCCCAGGCCGTGAAGGTCCAGCCGAACATCGCCTCGTAGGAGCGCTGCGCCCGGTCCTGGTCCTCGGCGTGAATTTCGAAATGAACGGGTCTCGGCATCTCGTCCCTCCCCCTCGCGTGCGGCGCTTTGTATAGCGCATCGGTGGACCCGCCCAACCAGCCTTTCGATCGCCGCCTCGCCGCTGCGCGCCGCGCGCGCGCGGCGCGCAGCGGCGGCGATGCCGGCTTTCTCGCCCGCCGCGCCGCCGACGAGCTGATCGCCCGGCTCGATCTGGTCGCGCGCGACTTCGCCACCGCGCTCGACGTCAGCGCCGCTCCCGACCTTGCCGGGCGCCTCGCCGCGCGCGGCATCGCCGTCGCGCAATGCGACGAAGCGGGCCTGCCGGACGCCGGCGGGCCGTTCGACCTCGCGACCTCGCTCGGCCTGCTCGACACGGTCAACGACCTGCCCGGGGCGCTGGCGCTGATCCGGCGCGCGCTGAGGCCCGACGGCCTGTTCCTCGCCGCCTTCGCGGGGGCCGGCAGCCTGGCGCGGCTGAGGCGGGCGATGCGCGCCGCCGAAGAGGCCGAAGGCCTCGGCGCGGCGCCGCGCATCCACCCGCAGATCGACGTGCGCGCCGCCGGCGACCTGATGGTGCGGGCCGGCTTCGCCTTGCCGGTGGTCGACCGGGACGTGATCGAGGTCCGCTATCCCTCGCTGACGGCTCTGGTCGGCGATCTGCGCGCGATGGGCGCGACCAACCAGCTGGCGGGCCAGACCGCGAGGCCGTTCGGCCGCGCGGGCCTCGCCGCGGCGGCCGCCGACTTCGCCGCCCAAGCGGACGCGGACGGCAAGACCGCCGAGCGCTTCGAGATCATCTACCTGTCCGGCTGGGCGCCGGCGCCCGGGCAGCCGCAGCCCGCGCCGCGCGGCAGCGGCACCGCCTCGCTCGCCGAGGCGCTCAAGCCAAGGCGCTGAGCAGGGCGATCAACGGCCGGTCGGCGGGCGGCATCTCGGCCGCGTCCATCTCCTCGGGGCGCAGCCATTTGAGCGCGCTCGCGTCGAGCGGACGGGGCTCGCCCCGCCATTCGCGGCACAGATAGAGCAGCAGGATCATGTGCCTGTCGCCGAGCGGGGCGCTGGCGAAGCAGGCCGGGGCGAGCGCCGCGGCGTCGAGGACGATGCCGAGCTCCTCCTCGATCTCGCGGATCAGGGCGGCCTCGGGAAGCTCGCCCGGCTCGACCTTGCCGCCGGGGAACTCCCACAGGCCGGCCATCGCCCGCCCCGGCGCGCGCTGCTGCAGCAGCATTCGTCCCGCGCCGTCGACCAGCGCCACGGCGACCACCGTCATTGTCGGATTTTTTTGCAAGGTGACCGCTTCCGCTAGGATTTCATTAACGACACTTGGCTTATTCGGCCCCGACTGAGGGCGATCCTGCCCGGGACGGGGACATTGGCGATGCGTCGTTTTTTCGAATTACTCAAGGACCGGCGCGGCGCCACGGCCGTCGAATACGGGCTCATCCTGGCGATGGTCTTCCTCGCCATGATCGGCGCGCTCGGCATGGTCGCCGGGACGACCACCGACATGTGGAACTATGTGTCCGACGAAGTAACAGGCGCATAGGCGCGTTAAATGTTTCGAAACTCCTCTCTCGTATGAGGAACGGTAGCTGACCCAAGAACCAAGCGCGGGCAGCGGGAAGTGTGGACTTCCCAGGAATGTGGACCAAGGAGACCGGAAATGTTCATTCGTAAGCTCATTCGCGACAAGAAGGGCGCCACCGCCATCGAATATGGCCTGATCGCCGCTCTGATCGCTGTTGCCGCCATCACGGCCATGCAGGGCCTGGGCACCAGCCTGAACCAGACCTTCACCAACGTCTCCGAGGCGATGGACGGCTAAACCCGTCGATCTTCGGACGTAGAGTCAGGGGCGGTGGACGCAGAGTCCGCCGCCCCTTTCCGTTTGGGCCTAGGGGAGAGCCAGGAACTTTTCGCGGCGCTCGGCGCGCAGGCGGTCGCGCGGCAGCGCGGCGAGCGCGGCGAGCTCCTCGGCGATCGCCGCGCCGAGCGCCGCGATCATCGCTTCGGGATGGCGGTGCGCGCCGCCGACCGGCTCCGGCACGATCCGCTCGATCACCCCCAATTGCTTGAGGTCGGCGGCGGTGACCCGCATCGCCTCGGCCGCCTCGGCCGCTTTCTCGGCGGTCCGCCACAGGATCGAGGCGCAGCCTTCGGGCGAGATCACCGAATAGACGCTGTGCTCGAGCATCAGCACCCGGTTCGCCGCGGCGATCGCGATCGCCCCGCCCGAGCCGCCCTCGCCGACGATCGCCGCGACCAGCGGCACGCCGAGCGCCAGGCATTGCTCGGTCGAGCGGGCGATCGCCTCGGCCTGGCCGCGCTCCTCGGCCTGCACGCCCGGAAAGGCGCCCGGGGTGTCGACCAGGGTGACGACCGGAAGGCCGAAGCGGTCGGCGAGCTGCATCAGCCGGATCGCCTTGCGATAGCCCTCCGGCCGGGCCATGCCGAAATTGTGCTCGAGCCGGCTCGCGGTGTCGTCGCCTTTCTCGTGGCCGATCAGCATGATGCGGCGGCCGTCCAGCCGCCCGAAGCCGCCGACGATCGCGGGGTCGTCGCCGAAGGCGCGGTCGCCGGCGAGCGGCACGAAATCCTCGACCAGCGCGGCGACATAATCCTTGAAATGCGGCCGCTCGGGATGGCGCGCGACCTGCGTCTTCTGCCAGGGCGTGAGCCTGGCATAGGTGTCGCGCAGCTGCCGCTCGGCCTTCTCCTCGAGGCGGGCGATCTCGGCCTCGATATTGGTCTCCTCGGCCGAGGCGGTGTCCCTCAGCTCGGCGATCCGCGCCTCCAGCTCGGCGATCGGCTTTTCGAAGTCGAGGAAGGTGGCCATGCGGGGCCGGGGGTTAGGCCGGGTTCGCCTTGGCGTCAACGCGGGGCCGGTCGGCGAGCGGATGGCGCTGGTTGACGAGGTCGATCAGCCGGCGCGAGTCGACATGGGTGTAGATCTGGGTGGTGGCGATGTCGGCATGTCCGAGCAGCATCTGCACCGCGCGCAGGTCGGCGCCCCCTTCGAGCAAATGGGTGGCGAAGGCGTGGCGCAGCACGTGCGGGCTGATCCGCTCGGGCGGGATGCCGGCCTCGGCGGCGAGCTCCTTGATCAGCTGGTGGAGCCGGACCCGGCTGAGATGCTTGCGGCCCGAGGGAAACAGGAACGGCGCGTCGCGCGGCACCTGCGCGGCGTAGCGGGCGACCGCGGCGCGGGCGCGGTCGGAGATCGGCACCAGCCGCTCGCGCCCGCCCTTGCCCTTCAGGATCAGGAAGGGCCGGTCCGGCGAGATCGCGTTGCGGGGCAGCGACACCAGCTCGGTGGCGCGCAGCCCGGAGCCGTAGAGCAGCTCGACCAAGGCGGCGGCGCGCAGGGCCGCGACGCCGCCGCCGGCGATGCGGCGCTCGACCGCGGCGAACAAGGCGTCGACGGCGCCATGATCGAGCACCTTGGGCAGCGGCCGCTCGCGCACCGGACGCGGCAGCGCCGCGGAGGGATCGTCGGCGCGCATCCCCTCGTCGGCGAGGAAGGCGAAGAAGCGCCGGAGCGCCGCCGCCTTGCGGGCGACGGTGGCGCGCTTCAGCGGCATCCACGCCTCGGCGAGGCCCTTCAGCGCCTCCGGCCGCGCCTCCGCGAGCCGCCCGCCGAGCAGCTCGGAGGCGCCGCGCAGGTCGCGCTCGTAGGCGAGCAGGGTGTTGCGCGCGGCGCCGGCTTCCGCCGCCATCATCTCGAGGAAGGCGGCGATCCGCTGCCGGTCCTCGCCGGCGTGTCACAGCCGCGCCAGCGCCTCGGCGGCGATCATCCGGGCTTCATAGTCGAGGCCGACCGCGCGCAGCGCGCGGACGATGCGGTAGAGATAGGGCGGCGGCACCCCCGACCAGTCGGAGGTCTGCATGCCGACCCCGGCGAGCAACGCGACCGTGCCCGGCGACCGCGCGCGCGCCGCGGCGTCGATCGCCTCGGTCCACGGATCGCCGGCGGCGAGGCGCACACCCGCCTGCGCCGCCTGCTCGGGCGTGATCCGGTCGAGCCCGGCCAGCGCCGCGACCAGCAGGCCGCTGCGCCGCCGCCCGGGGCTGTCGTCGCTGCCGGCGAAGGCGTCGATCCGGCCGGAGTCCGTCGACACCATCGGCCGCGGCGCCGCCACCGCCAGCATCGCCCAGGCCCGGTCGCCCTCGCCGTCGGCCTCGACCAGGCCCGCCCAGCGCGCCGCCTGCCGGTCCATGCCGGCGGTCAGCATCGCCGCGATCAGATTGGCGGCGTCGCCGGCCCAGGCGTCCGCCACGGGGATCCGCGCCGCCGCGCCGGCGGTGAGGATCAGCCGGGCGTGGCGCTCGGCCGGACCGTCGCCCTCGGCCCACAAGGCGCGCATCGCCTCGCAGCCGCTCGCCGGGGTCGCCGTCGATCCAGGCGCGGCGCAGGCGCGCGCCGACCGTGCCGGCCGCTTCGGCGGGGTCGGTCATGTCGAGCATCAGGCTGTGCATCTCGACCAGCGAGTGCGAGGAGAAGACGCCGAGCGAGGCCGCGGTCGAGGCCGCCGCCAGCCTCTGCTCGAGCGGCACCATCGGCGCGCGGGCGAGCCAGGCGCGGATGTGCGGGCCGGCCCGCGCCAGCAGCGGCGCCGGGATCTCGACTCCGGTGGCGCTGGCGAGGCCGAAGCGCCAGGCGTCGATCTCGGTTCACGCCCTGCCACTCGATCTCGACCGCGCGGCGGCTCTCGGCGCCGGCGCCGACCACCTTCTCGGCGAGCAGCAGGTCGATGCCCGTGCCGACCCGGCCGCGCGCCTCGTCGATCAGCGCGCTGGCCCGGGCCGCCTCGCCCTCGAGCGCGGCGCACATGCCGTCGGCGAGCGTCCAGACCGGATCGTCGGACCGGCCTCGGGCCGGCGCGACCAGCGGGCACAGCGCGGCGGGATCGGCGGTGGCGAGCGCGGTCTGCGCCGCCGCCTCGACCATCCGCGGCGTATAGAGCTCGACGTCGACCGCCTGGACCAGCATCCGCGCCGCGTCGGCCTCGCCCATTCTCAGGAGCAAGGCGGCGCGCTCCGCCGCCCAGTCCACCGGGTCGACGCCCGCCGGCGCGGCGGCGCGCGACAGCAAGGCGCGGCGAAGCAGGATCGAGGCCCAGCGCGACGGCAGCGGCGCGTCGAGCCGGCGCATCAGCGCGGCGAGCAGCGGCCCCCGGCTGCGCGCGAAGGCATCGGGACCGAGGCCGAAATTGCCGGGCTCCAGCGGCCCGATCCGGTCGGTCGGCCGCTCGGCGCCCTTCGGGAATGGTGAAATAGTTGGTCGGCCGCGGCAGCGCCATCGGATCGAGCTCGACCTCCTCGAGATCCCCGAGCAGATTGCCCTCGAGCCCCGGATCGGACGCCGGGGCCGCCCCCGGCTGCGGCGCCTGCGGCTGCGGGCGCGGCTGCGACGGCGTCGCCTTCTCCTCGGGCGGCGGCAGCGCTCTGCGGGTCGCCGAAGCCGGGCGGCAGCAGCGATTCGGGCGCGTCGCGGTCCTGGCCCAGCGCCGGGATCGCCGCCAGCAGGGCGGCCGCCCCGGCGAGCAGCAGCGCCTTAGCGGGCCGGGACGGCATTCGTCACGTCCTGCTCCATCCTCTCGAGCGGGACCTCGCCGCTTCGACAGCCCGAGCCAGACAAGCAGGCCGATGACGAGGACCAGCAGCACCAGCAGCAGGGTCGCGACCGGCGAACGGCGGCGGCGGGTCGGGGCAAAGCTCGTTCTACGCATGGCCGGCCTTTTGCCCCAGCGGGGCGCGGCCTGTATAGCCCCCGCTTCATGCCCGATGCGCCGAAGCCACCCGAAAAGTCGATCGCCCTCGTCGGCCTGCCGGGCGCCGGCAAGTCGACGCTCGGGCGGCGGCTGGCGGAGCGGCTCGGCCTGCCCTTCGCCGATTCCGACGCCGAGATCGAGGCGGCGGCGGGGCTCAGCGTCGCCGAGATCTTCGAGCGCCACGGCGAGGCGGACTTCCGCGACGGCGAGCGCCGCATCGTCGCCCGCCTGGTCGCGGGCCCGCCGCGGGTGATCGCCACCGGCGGCGGCGCCTTCATCGATCCGGCGACGCGGGCGCTGCTGCTCGAACGCTGCACGGTGGTCTGGCTCGACGGCGAACCGGCGCCGCTCGCCGCGCGGGCGTCCGGACGGCCGCTGCTCGCCGGCGACGAGCCGGAGGCGGCGCTGGCAAGGCTCGCCGCGGCGCGCAACCCGATCTACGCGGAGGCGCATCTCCGGATCGACGGCGCGAGGCGACGGTCGAGCGGCTCGTCGAGGCGCTGCGATGATCCGGATCGGCGCCGGCCTGATCGGCGAGGCGGCGCTGCCCCCGGGCCGGCTGTTCCTGGTGACCGACGCCAATGTCGAGGCGGCGGGCTGGCCGGACCGGCTCGGCGCCGGCTTCGCCGGCCGCTTCACGCTGGCGCCGGGCGAGGCCAGCAAGACGCTGGCCACGGTCGAGCGGCTGCTCGACGCGCTGATCGAGGCGGGGATCGGCCGCAGCGATCATGTCGTCGCGGTCGGCGGCGGCGTGGTCGGCGACATCGCCGGCTTCGCGGCCGCATTGCTGAAGCGCGGCACCGGCTGGGTCGCGGTGCCGACCAGCCTGCTCGCCCAGGCCGACGCGGCGATCGGCGGCAAGACGGGGGTCAACGCCCGCCAGGGCAAGAACCTGATCGGCGCCTTCCACGCGCCGGCGCTGGTGCTGATCGACCCCGCCGCGCTCGCCACGCTGCCGCCCGAGGAGCTGCGCGCCGGCTATGCCGAGGTGGTGAAATACGGCCTGGTCGGCGACCCGGACTTCTTCGCCTGGTGCGAGGCCAACGGCGCCGCGCTGATCGCCGGCGACGCCGCGGCCCGGCTGCACGCGATCGAGACCTGCGTCGCCGCCAAGATCGCCTATGTCGCCGGCGACGAGCGCGACACGGAAGGGCGGCGCGCCTTGCTCAATTTCGGCCACAGCTTCGGCCATGCGATCGAGGCGGAGACCGGCATGCGGCACGGCGAGGCGGTGGCGATCGGCATGGCGATGGCCTTCCGCCGCTCGGTCGAGCGCGGCCTCTGCCCGGGCGAGGATGCGGACCGGGCCATCGCCCATCTCGAATTCGGTCGGGCTGCCGACCTCGACGGAGCTCGATCCGGAGCGGCTGGCGGCGCGGATGGCGCACGACAAGAAGGGCGGCGCGCTGGTCCTGACCCGCGGCATCGGCAGGGCGTTCCTCGACGCCTAGCCGGGCTCGGGCTCGACCGCCTGCTCGGGGCGGGTGATGATGCGGTCGATCTGGGCGCGGATGTCGCCCGATTCGATCTGCGCCTTCAGCCGCTCGCGGTCGCGGGCGCCGGTAGAGATCCTCGGTGCGGTCGATCTCCTCCTCGTCGACGCCGACGCTTTCCATCGCCAGGCGCGCCATCCTCACCGCCGAATTCGAGCACCTCGCGGACGACGCCGCTCGACCGGCGCGCCCTTCAGCTTCAGCAGCGCGCGCCGGTCGTAGGCGCGCACGAAGATCGAGGCCTTGGGGAAGGCCTCGTGCACGCCCTCGAGCCAGCTCGGCATCGATCTGGTCGCCGTCGATGCAGAACAGGATCAGCTCGGCCTCGGCGGCGCCGGCCTGGCGGAGCAGGTCGAGCCGCGTGCCGTCGCCATAATAGACCTTGGCGCCGAAGCTGCCGGCGACGTCGATCATCTCGATGTCGGTGTCGACCAGGGTGACGGCGATGCCCTGGGCGACCAGCATCTGCGCCGACCGTCTGGCCGAACCGGCCGTAGCCGACGATGAGCGCGTTCGAGCCGTCGGCGACCGGCCCCTCGCGCTCCTCCTTGCCGACCGGCTCGGCGCGCATCCGGCTGGTCGCCATCATCAGGAACGGCGTCGTCGCCATCGACAGGGTGACGATCGCGCCGAACAGGCTGGCCGCCTCGGGCTGCGATCAGCATCGCCTGCTGCGCCTGGGCGAACAGCACGAAGCCGAACTCGCCGCCCTGGCTGAGCAGCAGCCCGAGCGCGAGCGCCGGCCGCCAGGCCATCCTGAACGCCATGGCGAGGCCCATGATCACCGCCGCCTTGATCGCGATCAGGGCGATCGCCATGCCGACCACGAACAAGGGCCGCTCGGCGATCGCGCCGAGATCGAGCATCATCCCGACGGCGAGGAAGAACAGGCCGAGCAGGATCGAGCGGAACGGCTCGACGTCGGCCTCGAGCTCGTGCCGGTAGGGCGAATCGGCGAGCATCACGCCGGCGATGAACGCGCCCAGAGCGGTCGACAGGCCGAGCAACTCCATCACCGCCGCGCTGGCGATGACCGTGAACAGGCCGGCGAAGACGAACATCTCGCGCTCGCCCATATTGCCGATCAGCCGGAACAGCGGGCCGCAGCAGGAAGCGGCCGGCCAGCACCAGCCCGACGATCGCGCCCAGCGTGTAGACGACCGAGCAGCCAGCCCGGCGGCCCGCCGGCATCGGCCGGGTTGCGCGACATCGCCGCGACGATCGTGATCAGCGGGACGATCGACAGGTCCTGGAACAGCAGGATCGAGAAGGCGCGCTCGCCGAACGGCGTCCTGCAGGCGCCCGGCCGATTGCAGCATCGGCAGCACCTGCGCGGTCGAGGACAGAGCGAGCGGCAGGCCGAGCGCCAGCGCGGCGGCGGCCGATGGAGCCGGTGGCGAGCCAGACCAGGGCCGAGGCGGCGAGGCCGCAGAGCACGACCTGGAGCAGGCCGAAGCCGAAGATGTCGTGCCGCATCCGCCACAGCCGCGACGGATTGAGCTCGAGCCCGACCAGGAAGAGCAGCAGGACGATGCCGATCTCGGCGATCTCGAGCATGGTCTCGCCGCCGCCGACCAGGCCGAGCATCTGCGGCCCGACCAGCGCCCCGGCGACGAGATAGCCGAGGGTCGCGCCGAGCCCGAGCCGGCGGAACAGCAGCACGAAGACCAAAGCGAAGCCGAGCAGGATCACCGCGTCGCGGAGCAGCGTCACCGGCGCATGCCCCTCGCTCATGGCAAAGCGCGCTCGCGCGAGGCCAGCGCCGCGGCTTCCGCCGCCGCCTCGAAGGCGAGCAGGATCGCGGCGTGGCGGGCGCTGCGGCTGCGCGCCGCCGCGAACACGGCAAGGCCGGGCCAGGCGCCCGGATCGTCGCTGCGCCCGGCAAGGTAGGCGGCGAGCGAATCGCGCGCTTCGGCCAGCTCGGCGGCGCTGCGCCCGATCGCATGCGCGCCGAGCAAAGCGGCCGAGGCCTGGCCGAGCGCGCAGGCGCGCACCTCCTGGCCGAGCGCGGCCACCCTCCCCTCGCCGTCCACGTCGAGATCGACGACCACCCGGCTGCCGCAGAGCGGCGACACTTTCTCGACCGACGCCTGCGGCGCGGCGAGCCTGCCCAGATGCGGGATCGACGCGGCGAGGCGCAGGATGTCGCGGGAATAAAGCGCGGTCACGCCGCGTCTATAGTCGGGGTCGCCGCCGCGCGCCACGGCCCGCGGAAGTTCACTAAGTTCAGTGAAAATAAAAATTCCATCGATCAATAAAGCGGACTTTGATCGAGCGAATTGATTAATCCGGACGGTGTCAAAGAGCCGAGTGTTGGTCGGAACATTAAGTGAACAAAGTCGAAATAGCAAGGCGGAATCAGCGCTGCGGTCGTGCGCCGCGGACCCCGACGCGAACCCGCCAGATCGTGCCGCCGCCCCGCTCGGTCGAGGTGGCGTAGAGGGAATAAGGGTCGAAGCGGCCCTCGCCGAACACCAGGCTGGCGACGTTGGGCATGCCGCGCGCGATCACGACCTGCGCGCCGGTCGCCGGGTCGAAGCGGCGGATCGTGCCCGAGCCGTTGTCGGCGATGTAGATGCGGCCGCGTTCGTCCGCGGCGAGGCCGTCCGGCGCGCGCTCGGTCCGCGCCACGATCCTGCCGGGCCCGGCGGGGCGGCCGTTGGCGATCGGGATCGCCCAGATCGCCGTGTCGGGCACGACCGGGCCGATGGCGCTGAAGATCTGGGCGACGTAGAGCCGCCGCCCGTCGCGCGACAGCGCCATGCCGTTGGGAAAGGGCACCGCGCGCGACCAGATCTCGGCCCGGCCGCCGTCGGGCGGGACACGGTAGATGATGTCGACGGCATCGTCCGAAACCAGCCAGCCGCCGTCCGGCAGCCGCAGGATCGCATTGGGGTCGCCGATCCCGGTGGCGAAGACGGTGCGCACGCCCTCGGGCGTGATCCGCCAGACCATGCCGTCGTCATTGGGGCCGTGCTGGAAGGCGTTGGTCTCCCCGAAATCGGCGGCGAGGATGTCGCGCGGCCCGATCCCGGCCTGGCCGAGATGGCGATGGACGTCGGTCAGCCTGCGCACCGAACCGTCGGGCAGCGCTTCCCAGACCGCATTGTTGGCGCCGACGAACAGCCGCCCCTCGCCGTTGAAGGTGATCCCCTCGGCGCCGTTGAACCGGGTGATGAACGGCTCGGGGGTGACGGGGAAAGCGGGCTCGTCGGGAAGGGTCGCGCAGCCTGCGAGGAGGAGCGTCAGGACGAGGGCGCGGACAGCCATGATGATTCCCGACCGGTGGCGCCCACAGCCTCATCTTCAGGCAAAAAAGCGCTTCGGACAAGCCCGCCCCTTCTCCCCTCCCCGCTCATCCTGAGTAGGGACTGAGCGAAGGCGAAGGCCCGTATCGAAGGACTAGTGCTGTGCGTCCTTCGATACGCCGGTTCGACAGGCTCACCGGCTACTCAGGATGAGCGGGGCCGGGGATCGCTAGGCTCGGCGCCAATCGGTCGTGCCATCGGGACGATCCTCCAGCACGATCCCCTGCTCCGCCAACTCGGCGCGGATGCGGTCCGCCTCGGCGAAATCGCGGCGGGCCTTGGCCTCGGCGCGAGCGGCAATGAGGGAGTCGATCCGCGCGTCGCCTTCGCCCTGGAACCAGGCGGACGCACTGCTTTCGAGCAGGCCCATCAGGGCCGCGCTGGCGCGCAATGTGGCACCGTCCTCGATCGCCGAAAGCCGGGACAAGGCGAGCGGCGTATTGAGATCGTCGGCCAGCGCATCCAGCACCCCGGCATCGGCGCTGCCGCCGCCGGCCTCGCCCGCGGTGCGGTAGAGCCGGTCGAGGGTCGCCTTGCTCTGCGCGATCAAGCCTTCCGACCATTCGAGCGGCTGGCGGTAATGGGCGGAGAGCAAGGCGAAGCGCAGCACCTCGCCCTTGTGGCCTTGGGTCAGCAAATCCTCCACGCTGACGATGTTGCCGAGGCTCTTCGACATCTTCTCCGAGCCGGCCATGGCGAGGAAGCCGTTGTGCACCCAATAGCGGGCGAGCGGCGCGCCGGCATGGACGCAGCGGCTCTGGGCGAGTTCGTTCTCGTGGTGGGGGAAGATGAGGTCGAGGCCGCCGCCGTGGATGTCGATGGTGCGGCCGAGATGCGCCTCGATCATCGCCGAGCATTCGATGTGCCAGCCCGGGCGGCCGCGGCCCCAGGGCGAGTCCCAGCCGATCATCCCCCCGGGCGAGGGCTTCCACAGCACGAAATCGGCCGGGTCCTGCTTGTAGCTCGCCACCTCGACCCGGGCGCCGGCGATCATCGCCTCGCGGTCGCGCCGCCCGAGCGCGCCGTAATCCGCGTCCGAGGGCACGTGGAACAGCACGTGGCCGTCCGCCTCATAGGCATTGCCGGTCTCGATCAGCCGCGCGATCATCGCGACCATCTCGGGGATGGTGTGGGTCGCGTGCGGCGCGAGGTCCGGCGGGGCGACGCCGAGGGCGCCCATGTCGGCAAGGTAGTGGCGCTCGTAGCGCTCGGTGATCACCGCCGGCTCGACGCCCTCCTCGCGCGCCGCCTCGATGATCTTGTCGTCGACGTCGGTGACGTTGCGGGCATAGACCAGGCTGTCCGCCCCGTAGACGTGGCGCAGCAGCCTCGCGAGCACGTCGAACACCACCGCCGGGCGGGCATTGCCGATATGGGCGCGGCTGTAGACGGTCGGGCCGCAGACATACATGGTCACCTGCCGGGGATCGGCCGGGGTGAAGACACGCTTTTCCCGCGCCATCGTGTCGTGGAGCCGGATTTCGGTCATTGCGCGTTCTGTGCGTTCGCCTCGGCGGCGTTCCCTTCCGGCGGCGCCGGGCCGCGCGCTTCCTCGACCAGGTCGACGAAGGTGGCGCCGCTCGACTTGAGCAGCGGATAGGAGCGCGACTGCGTCATCCATTCCGGCCGCGCCGCCGCCCGCCCCCAGACGGTGTCGTAGACGAGGCTGGCGGCGAGGAAGAGCAGGGTCGCGCCGATCAGGCCCTTGAGGGCGCCGAAGCCGGCGCCGAGCAGCCGGTCGACCGGGCCGATCACCGAATCGCGCACCCGCCGGCCGAGCCGGCGGGAGGCGAGCTTGCCGCCGACGAAGACCAGCCCGAAGACGAGCACGAAGGCGAGCATCGCGGCGCCCGAGACGGTGCCGACCGGACCGACCAGCAGGTCGCGGACCGGCTCGTAGAGATAGCGCAGCGCGACGATCGCCAGGAACCAGGCGAGCAGCGACAGCACCTCGGCGACGAAGCCGCGCATCGCGCCGAGCACCAGCCCGGCGCCGACGAGCAGGACGACGAGGATATCGAGCGCGGTCATGGCTCAGGCTGGTAGAACAGGTTTGGATTCGGGGAAAGGCTCCAAATCCTCCCCTCGATTTCGAGGGGAGGAGGACCATGCGAAGCATGGTGGAGGAGCCCCTCCACCGCACTTCGTGCGGTCCCCCTCCCCTGCAAAATGCAGGGGAGGATTAGCGGCCCAGCAGGTGATCCACGAGCTGGGCCAGGGTGCGGAAGCCCGACAGGCGCATCGGGCCCTTCTCGCCGGCGAGCGCCGCGGGCAGCAAGGCCCGCTCGAAGCCCAGCTTGGCGCTCTCCTTGAGCCTGAGGCCGGCGTGCGACACCGGGCGGAGCTCGCCCGACAGCGCGACCTCGCCGAAGGCGACCGTCTCGGGCGGGACGGGGCGCTCGGCGAGCGCGGAGACCAAAGCCGCGGCGACGGCGAGGTCGGCGGCGGGATCGGTGATCCGATAGCCGCCGGCGACGTTGAGATAGACCTCGCAGGTGGAGAAGCTGAGCCCGCAGCGCGCCTCCAGCACGGCGAGGATCATCGCGAGGCGCCCCGCATCCCAGCCCACCGCCGCCCGGCGCGGCGTCGCGCCGCTGGCGAGGCGGACGGTCAGCGCCTGGATCTCCGCGAGCACCGGCCGCGTCCCCTCCAGCGCCGGGAACACCACCGCGCCCGGCACCGCCTCGCCGCGGTCGGTGAGGAACAAAGCCGAGGGGTTGGCGACCTCGGCAAGGCCGGCATCGCCCATCGCGAACACGCCGATCTCGTCGGTGCCGCCATAGCGGTTCTTGGTGGCGCGCAGGATCCGGTACTGGTGGCTGCGCTCGCCCTCGAACGAGAGCACGGTGTCGACCATATGCTCGAGCACGCGCGGGCCGGCGATCGCCCCGTCCTTGGTGACATGGCCGACCAGCACCAGCGCGGCGCCCGATTCCTTGGCGAAGCGGATCAGCTCGTGGGCGGCCGCGCGGACCTGGCTCACCGTCCCCGGCGCCCCCTCGATCAGGTCCGAATACATGGTCTGGATCGAATCGATGACCAGCAGCGCCGGCGGCGACGATTCGCCCAGCGTGGTCAGGATGTCGCGCACCGAGGTCGCCGCGGCCAGCCGCAGCGGCGCGCTGCCCAAGCCCAGCCGGCGCGCGCGCAGGCGGATCTGGTCCGCCGCCTCCTCGCCGGAAATATAAGCGACGGCAAGGTCTTGCGCGGCGATCTTCGCGGCCGCCTGCAACAGCAGGGTCGACTTGCCGATGCCGGGATCGCCGCCGATCAGGCTGGCCGAGCCGGCGACCAGGCCGCCGCCCAGCGCCCGGTCGAACTCGGCGATGCCGGTGGCGAGGCGCTCGGGCAAGGCGAGGTGCGCGTCGAGCCCGGCCAGCTCGATCCGGCGGCCGCCGCCGCGCAGATTGTGCCGCGCCGCGAACGGCGTGACCACCCCTTGCGCATCCTCGACCAGGCTGTTCCATTCCCCGCAATCGGCGCACTGGCCGCTCCATTGCGGGCCGGCCGACCCGCACAGCTGGCAGACATAGCGCTTCTTCGCCTTGGCCATGGCGGCATGGCTTAGCGAAACATAAAGGGAACATCCAGCAAAATCGGCGGCGGCGGAACGCCCCCGCCCCGCCCGGCATTATGCCCTGTGACAACCACCAGCGCGGGAGGCGGCCTTGTTCGTCCAGATCAGCACCGACAACCAGATCAAGACCGATGCGGCCGCCAATGCCCGGCTCGAGGAGCGGCTGCGCGCCAAGCTGAAGCGCTTCGAGAGCCGGCTGACCCATGTCGAGCTGCACGTCGCCGACGTCAACGGCGCCAAGGGCGGCGAGGCCGACAAGCGCGTCAGCCTCGAGCTGCGCGCCAACGGCCACGCCCCGGTCGCGGTCCACGCCGAGGCGCACCGGGTCGACAATGCGGTCGGCCTCGCTGCCGACAAGGCGGCCCGCGCGCTCGCCCACGCGCTCGGCAAGCGCAAGAGCCATTAGGGGACAGTCACTAGTGACTGTCCCCTTTTCCGACGCGGCAGAATGGGGACAGTTGCTTTTTTTCGGGCGGCGACCGCGGCGCATCGCGACTTCGGGACCGAAAAAAAGTAACTGTCCCCGCCGATGATCCGGGTCGCGTCCTACAACATGCGCAAGGCGATCGGCACCGACCGGCGGCGGCGGCCGGAGCGGACCATCGAGGTGCTGAACGAGCTCGACGCCGACGTGATCGCGCTGCAGGAGTGCGACCGCCGCTTCGGCACCCGCGCGAGCGCGCTGCCGATCGCGATGCTCGAGGCGCACAGCCACTATCAGCCGGTCGAGATCGACAACCGCGCCGGCAGCCTCGGCTGGCACGGCAACGCGCTGCTGGTGCGCAAGGGCGTCGCGGTCAGCGAGCGCCACCTCTTCCGCCTGCCATCGCTGGAGCCGCGCGGCGCGGTGCTCGCCGACGTCATTGTCGACGGCACCGAACTCACCATCGTCGGCATGCACCTCGACCTCTCCGGCCTGTGGCGGCGGCGGCAGGCGCACGCCATCCTCGCCCATCTCGAGGACAAGGGCGGCGCGCGCCACGCCGTGCTGATGGGCGACCTCAACGAATGGAGCACCAGGGGCGGCTGCCTGCGCGACTTCGCGGCGAATCACGATTTCGCGCCGTGCGGCCTATCCTTCCACGCCCGCCGGCCGATCGCCTCGCTCGACCGGATCATGGTCTCGCGCGGCCTCGAGGTGGTGGCCAGCGGCACCCACCGCACCGCCGCCTCGCGCCGCGCCTCCGACCACCTGCCGATCTGGGCCGAGGTGCGGCCGGTCTGATCAAGCCCCTCGCCTCGATGGGGAGGGAATGAAGGAAATGGGAGAGTGGGCTAATTCCCCTCAAGCGCCGGCGGCCCGGCCGCGTTGCCGTCCGGCGCGGCGGCGGGCGCGACGGGCTTGTCGAGCTCGAGCCAGTCGCGGCTGTCGAGCCGATAGACCATGTCCATCACCTCATATTCGATGGCGTTGGGGCGCGGGCTCGACGAATTCCAGAGGACGACGACGCCGGAGCGCAGGGCCGGGTCGAACAGGATCATCGAGCGGTAGCCGCGCACTCCGCCATGATGGCCGACCACCCGCCGGCCCGCATAGTCGAACACCCGCCAGCCGAGCCCGTAGGCGGAATTGGACGTGCGCTCGCCGAAATTGCGGCGGCGGCGGGTCTCGCGCGGGGTGCGCACCCGGGGCGCCTGCACCGCGGCGAGCACGCGCGGCGGCAGCACGTCCGGGGCGAGCCCCATCTGCGCCAGCATCCAGATGGCGAGGTCCTTGATCGAGCCGTTGACCCCGCCCGCCGCGGGCACCCGGTAATAGATGTCGTTGACCTCCTCGGGCCGCTGCGGGTGGCCGCCGACATGCGGGCGGGCCCAGCTGGGCGCGCGCATCAGCCCGGCGCGACTGGTGCTGGCGCCGGTCATGCCGAGCGGCGCGAACAGCTGCTCGCGCACCGCCTCGCCATAAGGCCGCCCGGTGACCCTCTCGACGATCTCCGAGGCCGCGTCATAGGCGACGTTCTGATAGGCGTGGCAGGCGCCCGGCTCGCAGATGTTGTGCAGGGTGGCGAGCAGGCCGCGCAGGTAGCGGGGATCGATGCCGTCCTCGAGCTTGGCGTCCTCGGCATGACCGAACAGCCCGAGCCGGTGCGAGAGCAGGTCGGCGACGCTCGCCACATGCTCGTTGCCGCCGGGAAGGCGCAGCGAGGCGGCGTGGCGGGCGACCGGCTCGTCCAGCGACAGCCGGCCCTGGTCGGCGAGGCGCACGACCATGTCGGCGGCCACCCCCTTGGACAGCGAGGCCCAGCGGAACACGGTGTCGGGAGTGACCGGCTCGCGGCCGCCGGCGAAGGTGACGCCATAGCCCTTGATGAAGCGGATCTCGCCCTCCTCGACCACGGCGACCGCGAGGCCGACCATCGCCGGATCCTCCATCAGCCGGGCGAGGCGCGAATCGAGCCGGGCATAGTCGACCGCGCCCGGGCGTCGCGCGGCGGCGCCGGCGACCGGCACCTCGAAGCGGGCCTCGGGCGCGCCGGAAGGCACGGGCGCGGACCAGTAATAGATCCCGGCCCAGAGCAGGATGAAAAAAGCAAGGCCGGCGACGGCGAAGGTAACGATGCGCCTCAAACCAGCTCCCACGCCCGGGCGGGGCTCGCGGCGCCCGGCGCGGGCGGCTTAGCCCGCAGGGCCCGGGAAAGGAAGCGGCCACGTTGCTCTCGGGGCGGCTTCCTGCCACGCTTCGGCGCATGCAGGAGAAGGAGCTCCGCATCGCCCTGGTCTGCTACGGCGGCGTCAGCCTCGCCGTCTACATGCACGGCATCACCAAGGAGATCTGGCGGCTCGCCAAGGCCAGCCAGGCGGTGCATTCGAGCGCCGCGCACGAGCCGCTCCGGGACGGCTACGGCACGCTCCTCGCCGCCATCTCCGCGCAATGCGACGTCGACATCCGGGTGCTGGTCGACATCCTCGCCGGGGCCAGCGCGGGCGGGATCAACGCGGTCTTCCTCGGCCATGCCATCGCCACCGGCGAGACGCTCGACCCGCTCACCGACCTCTGGCTCGATTCGGCCGATGTCGACGCCCTGCTCGAATCGGGCGGCGGCACGATCGCGCGGCTGGCCAAGGCGTCGGCGGTGCCGCTGGCCTGGGCGCTGTCGTCGCGCGCCGGCGTCGACGAGACCGTCGAGGCCGGGCACCGGGCCGAGATCAAGGCCAAGCTCGCCAATTTCGTGCGCTCGCCCTGGCTGTCGCCGCCGTTCAGCGGCGCGGCGCTCACCAACCTGCTGCTCGACGCCTTCGCCGCAATGGGCAAGGGGCCCCGCGGCGACCCGCTGCTGCCCGACTATCAGCCGCTCGACCTGTTCGTGACGGTCACCGACTTTCGCGGCTATCCCGAGCAGCTGAGGCTGCACAGCCCGCCCGAGGTGATCGAGACCGAGCACCGGCTGACCCTCGCCTTCCAGGACGCGGGCGGCGCCGAGGCGAGGCACCTCGCCGACCCCGCCGAGCTCGCCTTCGCGGCGCGGGCGACGGCGAGCTTCCCGGGCGCCTTCCCGCCGTTTTGCGTCGGCGAGCTCGACCGCTGCCTCGAGGCGCGCGGCCAGGCCTGGCCGGGCCGCGCCCGCTTCCTCGCCCGCATCATGCCGCAGCGCTCGGCGCTGGGCGAGGCCGAGGAGGCGGTGCTGATCGACGGCTCGGTGCTGCACAACGCGCCGTTCCGGCCGGCGGTGGCGGCGCTGGAGCGGCGGCCGGCGCGGCGCGAGGTCGACCGGCGCTTCGTCTATATCGACCCCAAGCCCGGCATGAAGAGCGTGCGGCTGGGCAATGCCGGCGAGGCCGAGCCGCCCGGCTTCTTCGCCACCATCTTCGGCGCGCTCTCCGACATCCCCCGCGAGCAGCCGATCCGCGACAATCTGGACGGGATCGAGCGCATTTCGGCGCGCATCCGCCGGCTCCGGCGGATCATCGAATTCGATCCGCCCCGAGGTGGAGGCGGCGATCGAGCGCGCGATCGGCTCCAGCTTCTTCCTGGCGAGCCCGACCCCGGCGCGGCTCGCCGCCTGGCGGGCGAAGGCGCACACTCTCTCCGCGCGCGAGGCGGGCTACGCCTATGCCGCCTACGGCCAGCTCAAGATCGCCACGGTGGTGGAGGACCTGGCCGAGACCGTCTTCCGGCTCGGCGGCGGCGGCGACAAGGCCCGGCGCAAGGCGGTGCGCCGGGCGGTCTGGCGGCATGTCCGCGGGCTCGGGCTCGCCGCTCCCGGCGCGGTCACCGCGCGCGGCGCCCGAGACGATGTGATCGACTTCCTGGTCGCCTTCGACCTCACCTTCCGCACCCGCCGGCTGCGCTTCGTCGCCCGGCGGATCACCGAGACCTGGGAGACGATGGAAGCGCCGCGCGAGCGGCTCGAGCAGGTGCTGCGCGAGCTGCACCTGATGATCGCGGGCTATCGCGCCCGGGTCCCCGCCGCCGCCGAGGAGCCGGCGCGCCGCGCCTTCGCCGAGGTCGAGCAGGCCCCCGCCGCCGCCTTCGCGGCGCTGGCGGCGATGTATGGCTTCGCGTCGCTCGACGCCGACGCCGACGCGCGGCTGAGCGCGGCGCTGCTGACCCTGCCCAAGGCGGACCGGCGCGCCTTGATCCTCTCCTATCTCGGCTATCCCTATTTCGACATCGCCACCTTGCCGCTGCTGCAGGGCGAGGGGCTCGACGAGTTCGACCCGATCAAGGTCGACCGGATCTCCCCCAACGACGCGGTGGCGATCCGGCGCGGCGGGCCGCAGGCGACGCTGAAGGGACTGCAATTCTACAGCTTCGGCGCCTTCTTCAGCCGCGCCTATCGCGAGAACGACTATCTGTGGGGCCGGCTGCACGGCGCCGACCGGCTGATCGACATCGTCCATTCGGCGGTGCCGGAGGAACGGCGGCTCGCGCCCGAGGCGATCGCCGGCCTGAAGCGGGGCGCCTTCCGCGCCATCCTCGCCGAGGAACGCGGCCGGCTGACCGCCATCCCCGCGCTGTTCGCCGAACTCGACCGCGAGATCGGCTAGGGGACAGTCACTTTTCCGCGCGGCAGTGAAAGCCTGGCGCCGCAGCGCGCAAAAGTGACTGTCCCCATTCCGCGCAGGCCCGAGCGGTCTCGAATGGGGACAGTCACTTTTCCCACCGATCGCTCGAAACGACGCCCGACCGTGCGGAAAAGTGACTGTCCCCTGTGGACCTTGCCGTCGATTTCTAGGAAAGAGGCCCCATGCAGTTCCTGAAGACCCTGTTCTGGGTGATCCTCGCCGTCGTGCTGGTGCTGTTCGCCCGCGCCAACTGGCAGAGCGTTACGCTGAACCTGTGGGGCGGCCTGCAGGCCGACGTGAAGCTGCCGGCGCTGGTCATCTTCGCCTTCCTCGCCGGCTTCCTGCCGACCCTGCTCGTCTACCGGACGCGGCTCTGGTCGCTGCGACGGCGGCTCGAGGGCCAGGCCCAGACCCATGTCGCCAACCACCCGATTCCCGCGCCGGCGCCGGTCCATCCGGTGCCGCCGTCCCGGCCGGCCGGCGGCGCCGCGCCGGGCGCATGAAGAGCCCGATCTACGTCGCGATCGACACCGCGGACCCGGACCGCGCCAAGGCGATTGCCGGGCGGGTCCGCAACCATGTCGGGGGGATCAAGCTCGGCCTTGAATATTATGCGGCGAACGGCCCCGCCGGGGTGCGCGACATGGCCGCGCTCGGCCTGCCCATCTTCCTCGACCTCAAGCTGCACGACATTCCGAACACCGTCGCCAAGGCGGTGCAGGCGCTGCGCCCGCTGGCGCCGGCCATCCTCACCGTCCATGCCGGCGGCGGCCGGGCGATGATGGAGGATGCCAAGGCGGCGGCGCCGTCGGCGACGCGGGTGGTCGCGGTGACGGTGCTGACCAGCCTCGACGGCGAGGACCTCGCCGCGACCGGCGTCGCCGACGATCCGCGCGCCCAGGCGCTGCGGCTGGTGGCGCTCGCCCGCGAGGCCGGGCTCGACGGCGTGGTCTGCTCGGGCGCCGAGGTGGCGGCGGCCAAGAAATTGTGGCCGGACGGCTTCTTCGTCGTCCCCGGCGTGCGCCCGGCGGGCGGCGCCAAGGGCGACCAGAAGCGCGTCGTCACCCCGCGCCAGGCGCTCGACGCCGGCGCCTCGATCCTCGTCGTCGGCCGCCCGATCACCCAGGCCGAGGACCCGGACCAGGCCGCGCGGGCGATCGCGGCAACGCTTTAGGGGACAGTCACTTTTCCGCATGGCAGCGAAAGCTGGATTCCAGCGTGCGGAAAAGTGACTGTCCCCATTCCCGCGCTAGTGACTGTCCCCGTTCGGAGGCTGTAAGGGGACAGTCACAAGCGACTGTCCCCGGAGCACCGTCATGAGCTGGCTGAACAAGGTCCGCGCCGCCATTCCGTTCCTGCCCAAGCGCGAGACGCCGGACAATCTCTGGCACAAATGCCCGGAATGCGACGCGATGGTGTTCATGAAGGAATATGAGGAGAATATCTGGGTCTGCCCGCGCTGCGAGCATCACGGCCGGATCGGCCCGGCCCGGCGCTTCGACCTGCTGCTCGACCCCGGCTACACGGTGCTGCCGCCGCCGCAGGTCAAAGAGGACCCGCTCAAGTTCCGCGATTCCAAGCGCTATGCCGACCGCATCAAGGCGGCCCGCCAGGCGACCGGCGAGCCCGACGCGCTGGTCAACGCCCGCGGCGCGATCGAGGGCCGCAAGACGGTGATGGGCGTCCAGGATTTCGCCTTCATGGGCGGCTCGATGGGGATGGCGGTCGGCGCCGCCTTCGTCGCCGGCGCGCGTGCCGCGATCGAGGCCGGCTGTCCCTATGTCATCGTCACCGCCGCCGGCGGGGCGCGGATGCAGGAGGGCATCCTCTCGCTGATGCAGATGCCCCGGGCGACGGTGGCGATCGCCGAGCTGAAGGAGGCCGGTCTGCCCTATATCGTCGTGCTCGCCGACCCGACCACCGGCGGCGTCACCGCCTCCTATGCGATGCTGGGCGACGTCCATGTCGCCGAGCCGGGCGCGCTGATCGGCTTCGCCGGCCAGCGGGTGATCGAGAACACGATCCGCGAGAAGCTGCCCGAGGGCTTCCAGCGCGCCGAATATCTGCTCGAGCACGGCATGGTCGACATGGTCGTGCACCGCAAGGAGCTGAGGGCGCGCCTGGCGCTTCTGCTCGACTATCTCGCGCCGCAGAGAGAGGCGGCGTGACGATCTTGTCCTCCCCTCGATTTCGAGGGGAGGGGGACCATGCGAAGCATGGTGGAGGGGCCTCCTTTCTGCCCAAGAGAAGCCCCTCCACCGCCCTTCGGGCGGTCCCCCTCCCCTGCAAATGCAGGGGAGGATAGGTGGACCGCGCCTCCTCCGATCATCCCGCCGTCCAGGCCCAGCTCGACCGGCTGGCCCTGCTCTCGCCCGGCGCCGATATCCTCGGCCTGGAGCGGATCACCGCCCTGCTCGCCCGTCTCGGCAATCCGGAGCGCCGCCTCCCGCCGGCGCTCCACATCGCCGGCACCAACGGCAAGGGCTCGACCGCCGCCTTCCTGCGCGCCGCGATCGAGGCGGCCGGGCTGACCGCCCACGCCTATACCAGCCCGCATCTGGTCCGCTTCAACGAGCGCATCCGGCTCGCCGGCCGGCTGATCGGCGACGACGCGCTGGCCGCGCTGCTCGCCGAGACGCTCGACGCCGCGGCGGGGATGGAGGTGAGCTTCTTCGAGGCCACCACCGCCGCCGCCTTCCTCGCCTTCGCCCGCACGCCGGCGGACGCCTGCATCGTCGAAGTCGGCCTCGGCGGGCGGCTCGACGCGACCAACGTCATCCCCGCCCCTTTGGTCTGCGGCATCGCCCAGCTCGGCCACGATCATCACGCCTTCCTCGGCGACCGGCTCGAGCAGATCGCCGCGGAAAAGGCCGGCATCGCCAGGCAAGGCGTGCCGCTGGTCACCGAGGCCTATCCCGCGGAGATCGCCAGGGTGGTGGCGCGGACCGCGGCCGAGGCTGGCGCCCGCTGGCTGCCGCGCGGCCGCGAGTGGAACGCCGGCATTGGCCCGGCCGCGGCCAGCTATCGCGACCGATGGGGCGCCGTCGACTTCGCGCCGGAGCTGGCCGGCGAGCACCAGGCGCGCAACGCGGCGCTGGCGATCGCCATGCTACGGCACCAGCACCGGCTCGATGTGCCGGAGGCGGCGCTCAAGGCGGGGGTGCGCTCGGCGGAATGGCCGGCCCGGCTGCAGCGGCTCGCACCGGGGCCGCTGCGCGACCGGCTGCCGGCCGAGGCCGAGCTGTGGCTCGACGGCGCCCACAATCCCGCGGCGGCGCGCGCGGTCGCCGACTTCTTCGCCGGCCGCGTCGCGGGCGGGCGGCTCCTCCACCTCGTCATCGGCCTGCTCGCCAACAAGGACCCGCGCGGCGTGCTGGCGCCGCTCGTTCCCCTGGCGGCCAGCGTCACCGCGATCCCGGTGCCCGGCCACGCCCATCACGGCACCGCCGAGCTCGCCCGGCTCGCCCACCGCCTCGGCACCAAGGCGACCGCGACCGCTGCCGACTTTCCGGCCGCGATCGATTCGGCAGGGCGGCATTCGGACCCCAGAGGGATGCCGCCGATCGTGCTGGTGATGGGCTCGCTCTATCTGGCGGGCGCGGTGCTCGAGGCGAACGGTCAGGCGCCGGACTGACCGCCCTCGGCGCGCAGCCGGGCGAGGCTCTCCGCCGCCCAGGCGTACATCTCGGCGTTGCGCGCGCGCTCGTGGCGGTCCATCCGCTTCGCGCTCTTCTCGACCTCGGCCAGCAACGGCAGCGCCTCGGCCGGGCGGCCGAGCGCCAGCAGCAGCGCGGCCCGCCGGCATTGCGCCTCGGCGCCCGGCAGCCGCTCGCCCACGTCGGCGTAGATGGCGAGCGCGCGTTCGTCCTCGCCCTCCTCCTCGACCAGCCGGGCGAGCAGCAAGGCGGCGCGGTCGTTGTCGCTCTGCAGGCCCGACGGCGGCAGCGTCTCGAGCAGGCCGCGCGCCACGGCCGAATGGCCCGCCTCGAAATGGGCCATCGCGCGCTTCAGCCGGATCGCCCGGTCGGCGCCGGTCGGCGACTTGGCCTCCGCCGCCTCGTAATGCGGGATCGCCTCGCTCCAGCGGCCCTGCCCGCCGAGCGCATCGCCGAGCAGGGTCCGGTTGGCGGCGGTGTCGGCGATCTCCAGCGCCTCGCGCGCCCGCCGCACGTCGGCCTCGGGGTCGAGCGCCTTGGCCGCCGCCTGCTTCACCGCCCGCACCTCGCGGCGGCCGGCCAGCTCGGGCAGGATCTCGAACAGGAAATAGGCGATGCAGCCGGGGATGGAGAGGAAGATGATCACCATCAGCCACAGCGAATTGCGCCCGCCGCGCACGCAATGCACCGCGCAGGCGATCTGGACCAGGATCGAGAGGATTATGAAGGGCATCGCCGCTACCCCCCCGGCTGAGCCTCCGCCCGCGCGTCGCCCTCGCCTTCCTTGCCGGCGGTGCCGACCGAGGCGTCGATCAGGCCGGCGCGCATCATCCACCAGAACAGGAGGATGCCCGGCAGCGCCGCGAGCGTGGTCAGCCAGTAGAAATTGACGAAGCCGACCGCCTCGACGATCGATCCCGCCGTCGTGCCGG
The DNA here is from genome assembly GCA_963826805.1 of uncultured Alphaproteobacteria bacterium. Taxonomy (GTDB): domain Bacteria; phylum Pseudomonadota; class Alphaproteobacteria; order Sphingomonadales; family Sphingomonadaceae; genus Allosphingosinicella. Next base: position 501,798 of record CAWGYE010000004.1, on the reverse strand, counting down.
TGAGCACCCGCCCGACGATGCTCGCCGCCGCCGAGATCAGCGCATATTGCGAGGCGGTGAAGCGCAGGTCGGTCAGCGCCGAGAAATAGGCGACCACCACCACCCCGCCGATGCCGCTGGCGACATTCTCGAAGGTCATGCAGGCGGCAAGGCCGAGATTGGTGTGACCCGCCGTGGCGAGCAGCGCGAAGCTCGCATTCGAAACCCCCATCAGGACAAGCGCAAGCAGCACGGAGCGCTTCATCCCGATCGCCGCATACAGCATTCCGCCGATGAAGATCCCGACCAGGAACGCCCAGAAGCCGATGCCGACGTCCCAGATCGCGATCTCGTCATTGCTGTAGCCCATGTCGTCGAGCAGCAGCCTCAGCACCAGCTGGCCGAGCGTGTCGCCGATCTTGTGGAGGAGGATGAACAGGAGGACGAGCCAGGCGCCGCTGCGGCGGAAGAATTCGAGGAACGGGCCGATGATCGCCGCCCAGGTTTCTGCGATCCCCTTTCGCTCCGAAGGCTCGCGGTGGCGCTCGGGCTCGCCGACCACCAGCCCGGTGATCATCGCCGGCAGCGCGAAGGCGGCGCAGGCGAGATAGGCCATCTCCCAGCCGATTCGCGCGGCGAGAACGAGCGCCAGGCCTCCGGCCAGGAACGCGCCGACCCGCCAGCCATATTGCGACATGCCCGAGCCGACGCCGAGCTGGCGCGGCTCGAGCAGCTCGATCCGATAGGCGTCGATGACGATGTCGAAAGTGGCGCCGGCGGCGCCGACCAGGATCGCCGCCAGTGCGGTCTGGTAGATGCTCGCCGACGGGTCCTGGAAGGCGAGGTTGGCGACGGCGCCGATCACCAGCAGGCCGGCGACGATCAGCCAGGAGACGCGCTGGCCGAGCCGGCTCAGCAGGGGGATGCGGACGCCGTCGACGATCCACGCCCAGAGGAACTTGAAATTGTAGACCAGGAAGGCGAGCGCGAAGGCGGTGACGGTCGACTTGTCGATGTCGTCCTGGGCGAGGCGCGTGGTCAGCGTCGCGCCGATCATCGCATAAGGGAAGCCCGACGACACCCCGACGAAGAAGGCGGCGAGCGGCGCCTTTTCGGTATAGGGCTTGGCGCCGTCCGGGAGCGCGTCGCGCCAGTCGCTGGGAAGCGCCAACCGGCTCAGCACGATGGCGGCGACGATCGCGGCGACCGCCGTCCAGGCCCCCGCCGCGAGCCGCGGCCCGGAATCGAAAATGCCCGCCAGCACGAAGATGCCGACCAGGATGAGGGCGACCGAATAGCCGACCACGCCGATCGCCGCGCCGCGCACGCGGCCCATCGAAAGGCTGGCGCCGAGGGTCAGCACGATCGCCGCCAGCGCCAGGATCAGCGGGATCGACGGCGCCCCGATCGGGCTGGCCGCGCCGCGCATCACCGCAAGCCCGCTCATCCCGGCGAACGGGCCGCCCGCCGAAACCCAGGGCAGGAGGAAGGACAGCAAGGCGAGGAGCCCGAGCAGCCGGGCCAGGTTGGGAAGCTGGGCGCGTAGGGCGCCCGGCGCTGCGAGGGGCTCTTCCATGCCGTCCTTGTAACGAGTTCGAATGGCGCCGGGAAGCCGTTTTGCGCCGCCCCGCGCGGCTTGCCTTATCGGCTGCAAAGTCGCAGATGATCGGCATGGACATGCCGACCAGGCAGCGGCCGACCGAGGGCCAGCTGAACCTCGCCCGCGAGATCGTCGCCGGGCAGCCCATGCAGGGCGCCGGCGTCACCACCGTCCCGGCCTCCGTCTATACCGATCCGGCCCGCTTCGCCGCCGAGCAGGAGAAATTGTTCCTGTCGCTGCCGCAGGTGATCGCGCCCTCGGCGCTGCTGCCCGAGCCCAACATGGCGGTCGCGCACGACGGCTTCGGCATCCCGCTCCTGCTGACGAGGGACAAGCAGGGCGCGGCGCATGTCTTCTGGAACGTCTGCCGGCATCGCGGCACGCGGCTGATCGAGGCGGGCGACGTCTGCAAGGCGCCGCGCATCGTCTGCCCCTACCACGCCTGGACCTACACCGCCGACGGCACCCTCGCCGGCATGCCGCGGCCGGACAGCTTCCCCGGGCTCGACAAGGCCGACCATCGCTTGCGGGAGCTGCCCAATGTCGAGGCGGGCGGGCTGATCTGGTTCGCGCGCGAGCCGAGCGATTTCGCCGACGCCCGCGAGCTGGCGCCCGAGTTCGACGCCTTCGGCCTCGCCGGCCACCACCTCTACCGCCGCCGCACCCACGACGTCGCCGCCAACTGGAAGCTGATCATGGACGCCTTCCTGGAAAGCTACCACGTCCAGAGGCTGCACGCCGACACGATCGCCAAGTTCTTCACCGACGGCATCACCGTCGGCGACACCATCGGCCTCCACCAGCGCTCGGCGGTCGGCCGCACCGACTATCTCGCCCGCATCGACCATCAGGACTGGCCGGCGCTGCGCGCCGTGATCACCTTCGCCTATCAGTTGTTCCCGGCGACGATCATCATCATGAGCCCCGATTATGTGAACCTGATGGTGCTGATGCCGCAGGATGTCGGCCGCACCCTGGTCGAGGATTTCATGCTGATCCCCGAGGCGCCGCGCACGCCCGAGGAGATCGACCATTGGGAGCGCAGCTGGACCCTGCTCGACGAGGGCGTGTTCGGCGCCGAGGATTACCGCGCCGCCGCGCTCGGCCAGAGCGGCCTTGCCTCCGGCTCGATCGACACGCTGACGCTGGGCACGCTGGAAACCGGCATCCGCCGCTTCCACGACGTCGTCGAGGCGGCGCTCAACGAATCCCCCTCCCCTTGATGCCGCAACAATCCCCCTCCCCTTGATGTCGCAACAATCCCCCTCCCCTTGATGGGGAGGGGTTAGGGGTGGGGTGAACCTTCGAGACCGGTGCGGGATGGCGAGTCCCCCCACCCTACCCTCCCCCATCAAGGGGGAGGGTTTGGGGGAGGGGGGATTCATGCCTTGGCGAAAATCCTGAGCTGCCCGGGCAGCTTCCTCACCGCCTCGCCCTGGATATGCCTGTCGACCGCGTCGAGCGCGGCGAGCAGCACCTTTTCCGAATAGGGCTTGGCGAGGCAGCCGAGCGCCAGCGCCTCGGTGCCGTCGGTGGCGTGAGCGGTGACGAACAGCACCGGCACACCCCTCGCCGCCGCGGCCCGGGCGACGTCGGTGCCGTCGCCCTCGCCGGCGAGGCTGAGGTCGGTCAGCACCAGATGCAGCTCCTCCGCCGCGATCACCGCGCCGGCGTCGGCGAAGCTGTCGACCGTGGCGACCACCTCGTAGCCGGCATCCTGCAGCATATATTCGTTGTCGAACGCGACGAGAGGCTCGTCCTCGACGATCAGGATCCGTCTGATCCGCCTTTCGCGTTTCCCGAAGAGCATATAGGGGCAGTCCTCCCTCGCATTCGTACATGACGCGTAACGAGCGATCTGGGAGAGAGTGCCGGGATCGCAAGCGCCCCGGCGCAAAATCGCTTCACGCCAACGGAGGCCGCCTTGCCCGCCCGCGAACCGCAGAGAATCGCCAAGCTGCTCGCCAGGGCCGGCATCGCCTCGCGCCGCGAGGTCGAACGGATGATCGCCGAGGGGCGGATCGCGGTCGCCGGCGTCCCGGTCGAGAAGCCGGCGACCCTGCTGACCTCGCTGCACGGCGTCACCGTCGACGGCAGGCCGGTGGCCGAGCCGGCCCCGGCGCGGCTGTTCCGCTACCACAAGCCCGCCGGCCTCTTGACCGCCGAGCGCGACCCGAAGGGCCGCCCCACCATCTACGACCGCCTGCCCAAGGGCCTGCCGCGCGTGGTGCCGGTCGGGCGGCTCGACCTCAACACCGAGGGGCTGCTGCTGCTGACCACCGACGGCGGGCTGAAGCGGCAATTGGAGCTGCCGGCGACAGGCGTGGAGCGGGCCTACCGCGCCCGCGCCTTCGGCGAGATCAGCCAGGAGCGGCTGGAGCGGCTCATCGAGGGGATCGAGATCGACGGCGTCCGCTACGGCGCGATCGACGCCAATCTCGAGCGCCGCACCGGCCGCAACCAGTGGATCGAGTTGCGGCTGCGCGAGGGCAAGAATCGCGAGGTCCGCCGCGTGCTCGAGCATCTCGGCCTCAAGGTCTCGCGCCTGATCCGTACCGCCTACGGCCCGTTCGCGCTGGGGGATCTCCCCGCCGGCGCGGTCGACGAGGTGCGCCGGTACGATCTGGTGGCGTTTAGGAAAGCCTTATCCTCCCCTGCCTTTGCAGGGGAGGGGGGCCATGCGAAGCATGGTGGAGGGGCGTCCTTTGCAGCGAAGAACGCCCCTCCACCGCGCTCCGCGCGGTCCCCCTCCCCTCGAAAGCGAGGGGAGGATAGGTGAGGATCATCGCCGGCACCTGGCGCGGTCGACCCATCGAAGCCCCACCGGGCGACGCCACCCGCCCGACCAGCGACCGGGCCCGCGAAGGCCTGTTCTCGATGCTCGCCAGCCGCCTCGGCAGCTTCGAGGGCCTGCAGGTCGCCGACCTCTTCGCCGGCACCGGTGCGCTCGGCCTCGAGGCGCTCTCCCGCGGCGCCGCGTCCTGCACCTTCGTCGAGCGGGACCGCGCCGCGCTCGACGCGCTCAAGCGCAACATCGCCCGGCTCGGCGCCGGCGAGCGCGCCGACATCCGCGCCCAGGGCGTCGAGCATGCCGCGCTCCCGCCCTGCGACCTGATCCTGATGGACCCGCCCTACGGCGCCGGCCTCGCCCAGATGGCGCTCGACCGCGCCGCCGCCTGGGTGGCGCCAGGCGGCTGGATCAGTGTGGAAGTGCATGGCGAAACGCTGAGCCCGCCCGTCGGCCTCGCCCTCCAAGCCGAACGCAGATTTGGCAAGGCGCGGATCGGGCTTTTCCACGCGGAATAGCTGCGCAGCGTCGCTTCCCGACGATTTTTCGCCGGGGCGTGACGCCGGTCACGGCCCCAGGCCAAGAACTGCGCCACACCCAATGCGACGACGGGAAGGAGCCGGATCATGCGCAGATGGCCGCCGATCCTCGGATTTGCCTTGACGGCAGCACTTTTTGCGACGCCGGCGGGGGCGTGCGGCTCGCTCCTCGCGGCGCACCGCTACAGCGCGCTCCGGGCCGGCATCACGACGATGAACAATCGCAACGTCGCCTCCTACATACCCGCAAGGCTGGAATATGTCCGTACGCAGGGGCCCGGCCGCATTCCCGGCCATTGGGCGAGCGGCCCGGACAGGCCGCACCAATACTTCTCCGACCGACCGACCGGCTTCGGTCCGTTTTCGCACCAGCGGACCGACCGGGTCTCCGTCTATATCAGCGACGAACCCGCGCCGTTAATCGTGCTGACACTCCACAATTGGGGCAATGCCACACTCGGCTTCAGGGGCACTTGCTCAGCCAACGGCGTCATCCACGGGTCGAGCGGCGAATCCGACATCCTCATCCACCTGGTCCGTACTCGGTAGCGGCGACGCGCGGCCGCGGCTTCGCCCTGACAAGCTCGTTTTCGCATTCTCCGCGCGACCGGGCGAGGCCGCGCGGGTTCGGCGGTTGTGCGGCACTGGGAGCTTGCTTACCTGTTCGCCAGTGACCGACCTCCCCGCCCCTGCCCTCGAGCCCCCGTATCTCGCCGGCCTCAACCCGCCGCAGCGCGAAGCCGTGGTGACCACGAAGGGGCCGGTGCTGGTGCTGGCAGGCGCCGGGACCGGCAAGACCGCGGCGCTGACCGCGCGGCTGGCGCACCTGCTCTATACCCGCAAGGCCTGGCCCTCCGAGCTGCTCGCCGTCACCTTCACCAACAAGGCGGCGCGGCAGATGCGCGACCGCGTCGGCCGGCTGGTCGGCGAGGTGGTGGAGGGCATGCCCTGGCTCGGCACCTTCCATTCGATCGCGGCCAAGATGCTCCGCCGCCATGCCGAGCTGGTCGGGCTCAAGTCGAACTTCACCATCCTCGACACCGACGACCAATTGCGGCTGCTGAAGCAGCTGATCGCCGCCGCCGACATCGACGAGAAGCGCTGGCCGGCGCGGCTTCTGGCCGGGCTGATCGACCGCTGGAAGAACAAGGGCTGGGCACCGGACCAGGTCGATGCCGGAGAGGCCGAGGCCTATGCGAACGGCAAGGGCGCGAAGCTCTATCTGCTCTACCAGGCGCGCCTGCGCGAGGTGAACGCCTGCGATTTCGGCGACCTCCTGCTGCACATGCTGACGATCCTGAAGAAGCACCGCGACGTGCTGGAGCATTATCAGCAGCGCTTCCGCTACATCCTGGTCGACGAATATCAGGACACCAACCAGGCCCAGTATCTCTGGCTGCGCCTGCTCGCGCAGAGCCACAAGAACGTCTGCTGCGTCGGCGACGACGACCAGTCGATCTATTCCTGGCGGGGCGCCGAGGTCTCCAACATCCTGCGCTTCGAGAAGGACTTTCCCGGCGCCAAGATCATCCGCCTCGAGCAGAATTACCGCTCGACCCCCAACATCCTCGCCGCCGCCTCCGGCCTGATCGCGCAAAATGCCGGGCGGCTCGGCAAGACGCTGTGGACCGAGGAGGGCGAGGGCGACAAGGTCCAGGTGATCGGCGTCTGGGACGGTCCGGAGGAGGCGCGCCGGGTCGGCGAGGAGCTGGAGGCGATCCAGCGCCGCGGCGGCTCGCTCGACGACGTCGCGATCCTGGTCCGCGCCCAATATCAGACCGCCGATTTCGAGGAGCGGTTCATCCGCATCGGCCTGCCCTATCGCATCTTCGGCGGCCGCCGCTTCTGGGAGCGGGCGCACAATCGCGACGCGCTCGCCTATCTCAGGGTCATCAACCAGCCCGATGACGACCTCGCCTTCGAACGGATCGTCAACACCCCCAAGCGCGGCCTCGGCGACAAGGCGGTGGCGCGGCTCCACCAGCTCGCCCGCGCGCAACAGGTGCCGCTGTCGACCGCGGCCCGGCGCATCCTCGACACCGACGAGCTGACGCCGCAGGCGCGGCGCGCGCTCGCCGGCCTGCTCGGCGATTTCGAGCGCTGGCGCGCGCGGCTCGGCGAGCTGCCTCACCATGAGCTGGTCGGCCTGGTGCTCGACGAAGCGGGCTATATCGCGATGCTCCAGGCCGACCGCTCGGTCGAGGCGGCGGGGCGGCTCGACGATCTCGGCCAGGTCCCCCGCTTCATGGAGGAACATGCCGATCTCGGCGCCTTCCTCGAGCATATCAGCCTGATCATGGACGCCGACGCGGCCCAGGAGGCCGACAAGGTCACCATCATGACCATCCACGCCGCCAAGGGGCTCGAGTTCGACACCGTCTTCCTCGCCGGCTGGGAGGAAGGCGTGTTCCCCTCGCAGCGCGCGCTCGACGAGGGCGGCCATGCCAGCCTCGAGGAGGAGCGCCGCCTCGCCTATGTCGCGATCACCCGCGCGCGGCGGCGCTGCGTCATCCTCCACGCCGCCAACCGCCGCATCTACGGCCAGTGGACCTCGTCCATCCCCTCGCGCTTCGTCACCGAATTGCCCGAGGGCCATGTCGAGGCCGAGACCACGATGAGCGGCGGTGAATCGCTGTGGCGCGCCAACTGGTCGGCCAGCGCCGACCCGTTCGCCGACGTCGCTCGCCGGACGGGGCGCGGCCCCGGCTGGCAGCGCGCGGCCGCGAGCGGCACCTTCAGCCGCACCCCGCCCCAAGTGCTCGAGGTCAAGGCCAGCGCAATCAGCCTCGGCAATCCGGGCCGCCCCGACATCGCCCTCGGCCAGCGCGTCTTCCACAGCAAGTTCGGCTACGGCATTGTGGCGGAGATCGAGGGCAACAAGCTCGAGATCGACTTCGAGAAAGCGGGGCGGAAGCGGGTGCTGGACAGCTTCGTCAGCCTGGCCTGAGCGTCGGCGGCAACCCCGTTGTTTCCCTTGGCACTCTGGCCGGAAGCCTGCCGCGGACGATCGGGACGAGGTCCGGATCGCCCGCGGTTGGCGCTCTTGCTGGCTGGTTTCATGCGATCGGCGCACCGCTGTCGACGACCATAATGAGCAAAGTGCCGGCGAAAACACTGAGCGACGTCAGCGCGGCGGCGGCGGCGTACAGGCTTTGGCGGATCATCTCTCTTCTCCTTCTGCCCGGCCCCTAGGCGGCATTCGCTTCGGCGACTGGCGTTGTTGAAGATTAGGGTGAGTCGCAACACCGCGCCCCACCCGGAAGGGTAGGATGACAATTGTCAGTGTGTGGGATAAAGTCGCCGGTTAGAGGAGGGGCGCGCGATGGGGAAAGCGGGCCCCGATATTCTCAATCTTGTCGGCCAGCTTCATGAAGGCGTGGTGGATGACGATGCCTGGACGCGCGGGCTCGACGCCGCATGTGCCATAATTGGGAGCCCCGTCTTGATGTTGGGCGCGGTCAACGAGGGCAGACTAGGCTCCCTCCTCGGGCACCGGATGCCCAGGGAAATGGTTGATTCGGTCGCGGCATCGTTTTGCACCCCGATCGACAATCCGTGGGTCGCTGCCGTTGCCACCGAACGACTTCGCCGGCCGGTTACGACCGACGACCTCGGCGGACAGCAGGCCTTGGAGCACACCAGGATGTGGAAGGAATTCTACCGGCCGTTCGGTGTGCGGGAAGCCGCCGGCGCCGTTCTCGAACGGCAGCCCGGATTCGCCGAGATCGTCATGATCGGACGAACTTTCGGCCAGCCCGCCTTCCAATCGGCGGAGCTCAAGGCCTTCGGCAGGGTCCTCCCCCACATCGCCCGGGCCTGGCGGGTGAAGCGACAGCTCGCCGAGTGGAAGACGAGGGCCGGCACGCTCAAATTCGTCCTCGACCGGCTCGACCGCGCCATCGTCGTCACCGGGCCGGAAGGTGAAATCCGTTTCGCCAACCGCGCCGCCGATCGGTTGCTGAGCCGCGGCAATGGTATAGACGCAACGCGCGGCCGGCTTCGCGCGGCGAGGCCTCGCGACACTGATGCACTTCGCCTCCTCATCGACGGGGCAACGCGAACGGGCGTCGGCACCGGCCAGATCGCGGTCGATGCCGTGGCAATCCGATGCAGCGACGACAGCCCGCCCCTTGCCGTTGTGGCCGAGCCCCTCGCTCCGGCCCACAGCGACAGGCTCGGACACGAGGCGTTCCCGGGCGCGGTGCTGTTCATCGGCGAATCCGAAGCGAGCAGCCGACCTTCCGTGGATCGCCTGCGGATAGTCTACGGCCTCACCCCCGCCGAAGCGCGAATGACCTCTCTCGTCGTGGAGGGCCATGACATTGCCTCTGCCGCCCTCGCGGCGGCCGTCTCCGAGAACACGGTCAAGTACCACTTGAAGACCATCTTCGGAAAAGTCGGAGTATCGCGGCAAACCCAGCTCGTCCGGCGTGTCCTCGCCGATGTTGGCGGTCTGGCCGAACCCGAGAAGATGGTCCCCGCAGCGCCCACATAACCGCTGCCGGGTGGCGCCCTCGTTGCGGCAGCATTGGTCGTGATTGCCGGGCCTCCTACGCCGCCTCCACCACGATCTCATCCTCCCGTGCCCTCGCTTCAGCCAGCGCGTAGGCGGCCTGCATCCGCATCAGGGTCGCCGCCTTCAGCCCAAACGCCTTCTCGAAGCGGATCGCCATTTCCGCGGAGAGGCCGGCATTGCCGTTGAACAGGTTGCTCGCCGCTTGGCGGGTGACATGGAGCCGCTTGGCGAGGGCGGTGACGTCGAGGCCGGCCGGCGCGACGATCTCAGTCCGCAGCCACTTGCCCGGATGCACCGCGAAGCTGTCGTGAAGCTTGATCGCCATCAGTGATAATCCTTTGCTTCATCGCGCTCAGCCCTCGCGCTCAGCCATCAGCGCCTTCAGGTCGCGGCCGCCATAGAAGATGCCGAGCACCGCGACTTCCCTTTTTTCGACCGCGTACAGGATTGTCACCGATCTCCGGAACGGGATGGTACGGGCGCCTGGCCGGAGATCGTCGCGCGGCGTTCCACGGTGCGGAAAATGATCGAGCGCGAAGCAATGCTCGGCGATCGCCTGCACGAACCGCCTGGCGACGGCGGGCGACCCTTCCCCTGCGATGTAGGCTTCGATTGATTGGAGATCGGCGAACGCGGCTGGACGGAGCGTTACGCGATACCGCTTCACGCCCCGGCTTGCCGCCGCTTGCGCGCTTCCTCAAGCCCGGCCTGCACTTCCTCCAGGGTCATCCCGCCCGAAGGATTGGCTTTCCATTCGTCGTACCGCGCGACCCCGACGGTGCGCAGCCATTCCTCGAGCGCAGGATCGGATTCGAAGTCCTCCTCCTCGGCCAGCAGCCGCAGGCCTTCCTGGATGACCTCGCTCGCATTGGCGAAGCGTCCCGACGCGACCCGGGCGCTGACGGCCTCCGCCATCTCCTCGGGCAATTCGACATCCAGCCGCCGCGTCGCTTCCATCGGTCTTTCCTCAGCCTTGCTGAAATATATGCCTATCGCAGTTCCGCGACAAGTTCTTCGCCCTAGTGCGGGCCCGCGTCGGTGGGCAGCAGCAGGGCGTCGATCGGGTGGATGGCGCCGTTCTCGGCGAGGGTCTCGGCGCCGGCGAGCCGGGCGCGGGCGCCGCTGTCCGCCGCCACCGTGATCGTATCGCCCTCGCGGGCGAAGGTCAGCATGCCGCCGGCCATGGTGCGCATCCGGACCGGCTCCGAGCCGCCCCCCGCCAGCGCCGCGTCGAGGTCGCGGCGGGTGACCAGGCCCGGCACGATATGGCCGCGCAGCAGCGCGATCGTCTGCGGACGCATGCCTTCGCCCTTCAGGGTATCGATCCGCTCCCCGCCGAGAATCTCGAAGGCGACATTGGTGGGCGCGAACAAAGTGTAGGGCCCGACCCCGCCGAGCACGTCGCCGAGCCCGCCATTGCGGGACAGATCGTGCAGCGTGTCGAGCTCGCCATTGCGGTCGAGGGCTTCGGCGAGGGTGCCGCGCGGCTCGGCGGCCGGCGCCACCGCCGCCGCATCGTTCGACGCTTCGTTCCCGCTGTCGTCGGAGCCGCCGCAGCCGACGAGCGCCAGGGCGGCGAGCGCGGCCGCGGTCAGCGCGCGGGTCGGGGTGAAGGGCAAGGCTCTCCTCCTTTGCGCCGGGTCAGGCGATCAGCCGGATCATGGCCTCGACGAGCTGGGTGGTCGGATCGACCCGGTACACATAGCCGTCGCTGTACCGGTACCAGTCGTCGGGCGTGTCGTGATATTCGTCGCGCCAGTCGTAGGGCACGTTGTAGACGTCATAGCCCAAGGGCATGCGGGAGCCGACCGCCCAGTCGTCGCCGGTCACCAGGGCGGCGATCCGGCGGATCGTCTCGGTCTCGGGATCGAGCCCGTAGACGATGCCGTCCGCGTAACGATAGTCGTACGGATCGTCATAGCCGTAATAATCCTCATAATAAGCGGGTAGCGGATCGAAGGCGTAATCGCCCGGCCAGCGCTGGCCGATCCAGAGCGCGCCGCCGGCCAAGGGGATGAAGCCCGCCACCACCCCGTCGGGCCGCAGCCGATAGAGATAGCCGCCGTCGTAGCGATAGAAGCCGTCCCCCGGATGGCGCCACCAGCCGCCGTACCAGGGCCGCTCGGCGATCAGCCGCCGCGCCTGGCCCGGGGGCAGGCAGCCATTGTGCTTGCGGGCGAGGCCGGGCGGGCAGCCGCGGACCAGCAGGCGGGCCGGCTCCCGGCGCAGGCGCACTTGTCCGCCGCGGTCGGTCACCACCACCGCGCGGCGATCGGGACGGCCGCGATCGGCCATGCGCCGCTCGCGCCGGTCGTCGCCCCGCAACGACGGCCCGCGCCCCCGATCGACACGATCGAAGGCGTCCCGGCCGCGGCCGCGCGCCTCCTGCCGCTGCGCATGCCTGGCGCCGCGATCGACATGGTCCGGCCGGACGCCGTCGCCGCCGCCGCCGCGCCGCGCATCGTCATGACCGCGCCCGCGGCCGCGGCCTTCGCCACGATTGCCCCTGTCGCCGCCATGGCCGCGCTCGCCGGCGGCCTGGGCCTTGTCGTTGCCGTGCCCCTGGCCGTGGCCGCGGCCCTGGGCGAGAATGGGGGAGGCGAGCGCCGTCGCCGCGGCGCCGAGCGCGAGAAGCCAGATACGCATGTCACATCTCCGTCGGATTGTCGGACCAACGGGTACCGGCCTTGCGTTGTTCCGCTGCTAGCGCCCCGGTTGCCCTCCGCGCCGCCGCGCCATCGAGGCGACCGTGCTTCCCGCCGCGCCGCCGACCACGGCGCCGGCGAAGATCTTGGCGATGTCGAGGAAGCTCGAGACCTCGTCCTCCTCGCCATGATAGAGGCCGAACAGGCCGAATACGACAGTGAGGAACAGCGCCGACAGCAGGAAGATGTGCTCCTGGAAGAAGCTCGACATCCGCGGCCCGCCGCGCGGCAGCCCGGCGAAATACTCCTCGAAGGCGCGAAACACCTCCAGCGGCCGCAGCTCGCCCCCGGCGCATTTGCGCTGCGCCAGCAGGCGGATTTCCTCGTAGACGGGGGGCATATATTCATCCCTGACCCGCTCGAATACGGCGTCGGAAGCATTGTCGGCCATGTCGTCCTCCCCATTGGCAGGCGCGGACCTTAGCGGGATTTCCGGCGCCGCGAAATCATGTCCCGGTCCGGACGATCGGGGCGTCACGGCGCAAGAATCTTGCGCGATGACGCGGCGGCGCGAAACGAAGCCGCGCGCCGCCGCCGGACGGGGAGAGTTGCGCGCTTTCGCCAAACCCGCCGTTGAAGCGGCCGCCGGACCGGCCTAACTGCCTCCTCGATGTCCGAGGCTTCGCCCTTCCAGTTTCGCGACTATCGCGCCTTCTGGCTGGCGCGGCTGGCGAGCACGATCGCCAACACCATGCTGGTGGTGGTGATCGGCATCCACGTTTACGACATCGCCCGCTTCGACCATGGCATGAGCATCAAGGAAGCGAGCTTCTGGCTCGGCATGATCGGGCTCGCCCAGTTCCTCCCCCTGTTCCTGCTGACCCTCGCCGCCGGCTATGTCGCGGACCGCGTCGACCGGCGCTGGATCGTCAGGATCAGCCTCGCCGCCGAGATGAGCGGGGCGGCGGCGCTGGCCCTGCTGGTCTGGCTCGACGCGATGTCGCTCGTTCCGTTGTTCTGCGTCGCCATCCTGCTCGGCATCGGCCGCGCCTTCGCGATGCCGGCCCTGGGCTCGATCGCCCCCAATCTGGTGCCGCCGGCGATCCTGCCGAGCGCGATCGCGCTCAACTCGATCGCCTGGCAGGTCGGCATGGTGGCCGGGCCCCTGACCGGCGGCGCCCTCTATGCGATCGGGACCGGCCTGCCCTACCAGGCCTCGGCCGCGCTCTACGCGCTCTCGCTCGGGGCGATGCTGCTGCTGCGGCCGATCCCCAGAGGCAATGCCGGCGAATCGCACCCGTTGCGCGCGGTGATCGAGGGGCTTGCTTATGTCCGCGACAACAAGATCGTGCTCGGCGCGATCAGCCTCGACCTGTTCGCGGTGCTCTTGGGCGGCGCCACCGCGATGCTGCCGGTCTATGCCCGCGATATCCTCCATGTCGGCTCCGAGGGGCTGGGCGCGCTCCGGGCGGCGCCGGCGGTCGGCGCGGCGTTGACCGCCTTGATCCTCGCCCGCAGGCCGCTGAAGCGCCATGTCGGCGTCAAGATGTTCGCCTGCGTCGCCATCTTCGGGCTGGCGACGATGGTGTTCGGGACGAGCCGCTGGATGTGGCTGTCGCTGACCGCCTTGTTCGTGCTCGGCGCGTCCGACATGATCAGCATCTACGTCCGCTCCTCGCTGATCCAGCTGCACACGCCGGATGCGATGCGCGGCCGGGTCTCCGCCGTCTCCGGCCTGTTCATCTCGGCCTCGAACGAGCTCGGCGAGTTCCGCGCCGGGCTCGCCGGCGCCGCCTTCGGGCCGGTGGTCGCGGTGGTCGGCGGCGGCGCGCTGGCGGTCGCGGCGACCGGCCTTTGCGCCTGGGCCTTCCCCGCGCTTCGGAGGGCCGACCGCTTCGTGCCGCCGGAGCCCGAATTGCTCGCCGAAGCCGCGGGCAAGGACATGCCCGATGTCGAAATCCCCGCCTTGGCCGCGGGCCTCAAGAAAGGATAATTGCATGAAAGCCGCCAACATCCTCGAGACGATCGGCAACACGCCGCACATCCGCCTCAGCCGCCTGTTCGCCGGCGCCGAAGTCTGGATCAAGCAGGAGCGGGTCAACCCGGCCGCCTCGATCAAGGACCGGATCGCGCTCAGCATGATCGAGGATGCCGAGCGCTCCGGCGCCCTGAAGCCCGGCGGCACGATCATCGAGCCGACCTCGGGCAATACCGGCATCGGCCTCGCCATGGTCGCCGCCGTCAAGGGCTACAGGCTGGTCCTGGTCATGCCGGAGAGCATGAGCCTCGAACGCCGCCGGCTGATGCTGGCCTACGGCGCCAGCTTCGACCTCACCCCCAAGGAGAAGGGGATGAAGGGCGCGATCGCCCGCGCCGAGGAGCTGATCGCCGATACGCCGGGCAGCTGGATGCCGCAGCAGTTCGAGAATCCGGCCAATGTCGAGGTGCACGTGCGCACCACCGCGCGCGAGATCCTCGAGGATTTCCGCGACTCGCCGATCGACGCCCTCATCACCGGGGTCGGCACCGGCGGCCACATCACCGCCTGCGCGCAGGTGCTGAAGGGCGAATGGCCGGGCCTCAAGGTGTTCGCGGTCGAGCCGACCCTGTCGCCGGTCCTCTCCGGCGGCGACCCGGGCCCCCATCCCATCCAGGGGATCGGCGCCGGCTTCGTCCCCGCCATCCTGCAGACCAGCCTGCTCGACGGCATCGTCCAGGTCGACCCCGCCGACGCCAAGGAGATGGCGCGGCGGGCGGCGCGCGAGGAGGGCATGCTGGTCGGGATCAGCTCGGGCGCGACGCTGCAGGCGATCAAGCAGAAGCTGCCCGAGCTCGAAGGCAAGCGCATCCTCGGCTTCAACTACGACACCGGCGAACGCTACCTCTCTGTCCCCGACTTCCTGCCGGAATGATGATATGAGGTCCTTCGATACGCCGGTTCCCCCGGATCAAGTCCGGGGTCACCGGCTACTCAGGATGAGCGGATATGGACTCCGCCTTCACCGCTCATCCTGAGTAGGGACTGAGCGAAGGCGAAGGCCCGTATCGAAGGACCGGTCACCGAGGAAGGCACGAGATGAAGCCACGAATCCTGTTCGCCGCGGCCCTGGCCCTGGCCCCCCTCGCCGCCCTCGCCCAGCAGCCGATCGAGCAGCGCGGCACCATCGCCCACCAGGCGGCCGGCACCGGCTTCGCCGAGCGGATCGGCGAGTTCCAGCGCTCCAACGCCACCCGCTTCGACTCGGAAGGCCGCAACGTCGCCGCCAGCTACAATTGGTACCCGCCCGGCGGCCGCGTGCTGGTCACCGTCTACGTCTATCCCGCCCCGCCCGCCGCGGAGGCCGCCCGCCGGCGCGAGTGCCGCGGCCAGTTCGACCAGGCGCAGGCGGCGGTCACCATGCAGTTCAAGGATGCGAGCGTCGTCGAGCAGGGGCCGGCGCCCGCCATGGCCGGCGCCGAGCCTGCGCTCGGCCACCGCTCGGTGCTCCGCTTCCGCACCATGTTCGGCAATGCGGAGCAGGACGTCCGCTCGGAGGTCCGCCTCTATTGCTATGTGGGAGGCGACTGGCTGGTCAAATATCGGATCACCTCGAACGCCGGCCTCGACGTCGTCGCGGCGATCGAGGCCTTCGTCCGCGCCGGGCCCTGGCCCGGCCGCGCGGCGCCCGAGCAGATCGTCGCTCTCCCGCCGCGCTTCGCGCCTGCCCTCTGACGAGGAACGCCGTGCGCTCGCGCCTGCTTCGGCTGCTCGACAGGCACAAAGTCGACAGCAGGATCCTGGCGCTGTTCCTCGCCGCCGCCGTCGCCCTGTTTGCCTTCCTCCGACTCGGCTCCGAGATCCTGGAGGGGGAGACGTTCGCGCTCGACCGCTGGCTTCTCCAGGCCCTGCGCAGCGCCGCCGACCCGTCGGTCCCCGCCGGGCCGGGCTGGCTGCGGGAGGCGATGGTCGACATCACCGCGCTCGGCGGAGTCTCGGTGCTCACCGTGCTGACGATCGTCGCCACCGGCTATCTGGTCGCCGCGCGCAAGCCGGCCACCGCCGCCGTCCTCGTCGCCGCGGTCTCCGGCGGCGCCGTCGCCAGCACCTTGCTGAAGCTGGCCTTCGCCCGGCCGCGGCCGGACGTCGTCGGGCATCTGGTCGAGGTCAGCTCATTGAGCTTCCCGAGCGGCCATGCGATGAACTCGGCGATCGTCTATCTCACCCTGGGCGCGCTCCTCGCCCGGGCCGAGGACGACCGCCGGGTGCGCATCTATCTGATCGCGGTGGCGGTGGCGCTCACTCTCGTGATCGGCTTCACTCGCGTCTATCTCGGCGTCCACTGGCCGAGCGACGTGCTCGCGGGCTGGTGCGTCGGCGCCGCCTGGGCGGTGCTCTGCTCGCTGGCCGCCCGCACCCTCCAGCGCCGCCACGCCATCGAGCCCGAGGCGCGCTAGCGGAGCGGAGGCTGCCGCCGCCCGCCGCGGGGAGCCACCCCGTCAGCCCCGGCCGACCGCCGCTTCCACGGCATCGATCGCGCGGGGCGCGCCGGCGCTCAGATGCTCATGGCCGCGCGCCGTGACCAGGAAATCGTCCTCGATGCGAACCCCGAAGCGCCCGTGCAGATAGATGCCGGGCTCGATCGTCAGCACGACGCCCGCCGGGATCGGCTGCGTCAGATCCTCGGGGTCGTGGACGTCGAGGCCGACGGAATGGCCGAGGCCGTGAAAGAAATCGTCGCCATGGTTCGCGGCGCGGATGACGTCCGTCGCCGCGGCCGCCAGATCCTCCGAGACGGCGCCCGCGCGAAGCCGGCTCATCGCCACCTCCTGGGCATGCAGCACCGTCTGATAGACGTCGCGCTGCTCCGGCGTGAAGCGGCCGCTCGCCGGGAAGGTCCGGGTGACGTCGGCAGCATAATGGCCGACCTCGGCCCTGACGTCCGCCACGATCAGGTCGTCGGGCCCGATCACGCCGTCGCTCCCCGAATAATGGGCGATCGCACCGTTGCGGCCGGCGGCGACGATCGAGGGGAAGGCGAGGCCGGTGGCCCCCGCCGCCGCGAACTCGCTCTCGATGATCCGCTTCAGCTCGAACTCCCGCATGCCGGGCCGCACGGCCGCCATGCCGGCGCTCAGCCCGCGCTCGGTCGCGGCGATGGCACGGCGGATGAGCGCCAGCTCGCCCGGCTCCTTGACCCAGCGCATGCGCCGGACGAGCCCGCTGCTGTTGACGATGCTGGAGCCGGGGAGGCGTGCCGTCACCTCCTGGTAGAGAGCGAGAGCCGGCGGGATCGGCGCGGCCGGCGCAACGAGCGGGCCCAGATAATGCAGCCGCGGCGCGTGGCCCGCCACCTCGATGAGCTTCGACCCGAGCCTCCCGGATCGATAGAGGCGCTCGAAGCCGGTACGCTCGCGCACGGACTGGCCGAGCATCAGCCGCTCGCCCTCCCACCGCTCGGTGTCGGGATCCCGGGATGCCAGGAACAGGAACTCCTTATAGGTCCGTTCCTCGGGCGCGAGCAGCAGCGCTGCGCCCGCCTCGTCGTGAATGCCGGTGAGATAGGCGAAGTCGCGATCCTGCCGTCCCCCTCCCCCCACGGGCCCTTCGTAGGAAAGGCTGGCGGCGGAGAAGACGACCGCGACGCCGCCGCCCATCATCTGCATCAGGCGCTGCCGCCTCGCGCGGAAGACCTCGGGCGGAAAAGGCGACGTGCCGGCGGGGCTCCCCGGCCCGGTCGCGCCGGGACGCAGCGTCTGCGCGAGAGCGGGCGCGCCGGAAATGCCGATCAGGGCGCCGGCGGCGCCTCCCATGAAACCACGCCTGTCCAACATCTCAGCCGCCCCGTCGTTCGCGCATCGAGCCTAGCGGTGACCATGATGAAAGCAACCGGCGACCTTCTCCTGCCGCTAGCGGATCGAAGCCATCTCATGGAGGAAGTCGACATAGGACATGGTCGCTTCCCTCAGCCCCGCTACCCTCGCATTGCGGCTTTCGATCAGGAAGAATTCGTCCGGCGCGTGGGCGCCGCCGCCGAAGCCGAGGCCGTACTGGCCGGCGCCGAGGCGCAGCGGAGCGCCGGTGAACACGAAGCCGGGCCAGGAGCCGGCGCTGCGCGGGTAGAGCGAATGGGTGACGTTCGCGCGGGTGAACACCGCCTGCTGGGCGCGCACCACCGGGCTGTCCTCGGCGGTCTCGGTCGGGTCGTAGCCGCCCGACATGGTGACCTCGATGTCGCCGAAGCCGCGCGCGGCGAGGTGCGCGCGCAGCTTGGGCAGCGCGTCCGCCACGGTCATGTTGGGCACCAGCCTGAGATCGAGCTTGGCGAGCGCGCGGGCGGGCAGCACGGTCTTGCCGCCCGGCCCGGTGTGGCCGGCGACCAGGCCCTCGATGTTGACGGTCGGCTGCGAGGTCAGCCGTTCCAGCGATTCGCGCCAGGGCAGATCGTCGATCCAGCGCAGGACGCCGAGCGCCCGCTTCACCTCTTCCTCGCTGCGGTTGCGCGCCGATTCGGCGATCAGCGCGCGCTCGCGCTCCGTCAGCGGGCGGACATGCTCGAACCAATTGTCGATCGCCGGCCGGTTGCCATGGTCGGCGACCAGGCTCTGCAGCGCCTCGACGAGATGCCAGACCGGGCTGTCGACCTGCGCCTTGAGGCTGGAGTGGATGTCGCGCGCCGGCCCCCTGCCCCAGCGCTCGCCCGAGGAGATCAGCTCGCATTCGATGATCCCCTTGGCGCCGAGATTGATGGTGACCGCCCCGTTGGCGCTCTGCGAGGCCGAGGGAATGATGACGCCGCTCGCCCGGCGCATCGCCGCCAGCACCGCGGCATCGTCGAAGACGTTGCGGAAATTGGGCGAGCCGATCTCCTCCTCGCCTTCCGCGAGCAGCACCAAATTGACCGGCAGCCGCCGGCCGGCGGCGCGCCAGGCGTGCAAGGCGGCGAGGAAGGCGCCTTCCGGCCCCTTCTGGTTGACCGCGCCGCGGCCGCGCATCGCCCGGCCGAGCGCGTGGTCGAAGATCCGGCCCTCGAGCGGCGGGCTCGCCCATTCGGCCTCGTCATATTGCTTGACGTCGTACATGAAATAGATGCCGACGGTGCGCCGCGCGCCGGCGTCGAGCGTGCCGAACACCGCCGGCACGCCTCCGGTCGGCACCTTCCTGACGCCGGTGAAGCCGGCCTCGGTGGCGAGCCGGGCCATATGGTCGGCCCCTTCCTCGATATTGCGCCGCTCGGCGGCAATGGTCGGCAGCGCGATCCACTGGCGGATGCGTGCGACCGACTCCTCGAAGCCGGCGTCGACCGCGCGCGCGATCGCCTCGCGGTCGGAATCGCGCCGGCCCTGCGCCAGGCCCGCGCCGGGGGCGAGCAAGGCGGCGGAGGCGGCGGCGCCTTTGAGGACGGAGCGGCGGTCGGGCTGGTCGGTCATGGCATCCCCCTGCTTGGGCGAGGCGGATTGAATACGCCCCTCCCCGTCCTGTCCAGCCGGAACCGCCTTGTTCGCGGCGGCGTTCTGGAGGCGCAACAAGTTGGAGTGGCGTGATGGACGAGCATGAAAGACCGGTCGAGGTCGAGCGCGAGACGACGGTGATCAATACGGGCGGCGGCGGAGGCGGCGGCGGCACCATCGTCGCCCTGCTGGTGCTGGCGGTGATCGCGGTGGCCGCCTTCCTCTGGTTCGGGGGCTATCTGCAGAACGCCGCCGACGATGTCGACGTCAACGTCAATGTCGAGGCGCCCAAGATCGAGGTCCCGAAGATCGAGCTGCCCGACGTCAAGATCGAGACCCCGCCCGCGCAGCCCGCCCCGCAGCAACCAGCGCCCGCCAACCAGACCGAATAGGATGGCCGGGCGCGCGCCCGAGCCCCGCAAGGGAATGCCGCCGGTCGCGCTCGACGAGGCCGAGTTCAAGCGGCGCTTCCGCGGCCAATATATCGATCCGGCCTTCGCCGGCCTCGAGGCGGAGCTGGAGCGCGTCGCCGACGCCGCCTGGCAGGGCTATTCGGAGCATCGCAAGGCGCCGCGCACGGCGAAGGCCGGCACGGGCTTCGCCGACCCGGACTACGACCTGTCCGACGACTGGCGCGCCGCCCGCGACGGGATCGCCCGGGCTCAGAGCGAATATGAAGACCCCGCGCAACCGCCTTGTATCCTCATCATTAACGGCTCGTCGCGCTCCGAGCACACCTGTCCAGGGGAGATGTCGAAGAGCTGGCGGCTGACCGAGATCGCCTCGGAGATTTGCGGGGTCGACGGGGTCAAGGTCGAGATCCTCAACCTCTCCCGCCTGGCGAGCGAATATGGCGCCCGCATCCACCCCTGCAAGGCGTGCTTCTCGACCGCCGCGGCGCTCTGCCACTGGCCCTGCTCCTGCTATCCCAATTACGCGCTCGGCCAGACCCAGGACCTGATGAACGACATTTATCCCCTGTGGGTAAGAGCGCACGGCATCATGCTGATAACGCCGGTGAATTGGTATCACACCTCGAGCCCGATGAAGCTGATGATCGACCGGCTGGTCTGCGCCGACGGCGGCAATCCCGATCCCACCTCCACCCACGGCAAGGACGCGAAGAAGGCCAAGCAGCTCGAGCTCGACGGCTGGCCCTATCCCCGCCACCTCGAAGGGCGGCTGTTCGCGGTGGTGGTCCACGGCGACGTCGAGGGCGCCGAGAACGTCCGCCGCAGCCTCGTCGACTGGCTGCGCTTCATGCACCTCGTCCCGGCCGGCGTCCCCGCCGAGCTCGACCGCTATATCGGCTATTTCGAGCCCTATGCGACCAGCCACGAGGCGCTCGACCGGGACGAGGCCATCCAGGAGGAAGTCCGCAACGCCGCCCGCACCTTGCTGGAAGCGGTCCAGGCCCGCCGCTCGGGCCATCTGGTCAGCGCCGGCAACGACCTGGAGCAGCCGCGGCAGAAATGAGGCGTTTCGCCCGCCACGTAGAAGACCCGCAGCGGAAGCTCAAATACCCAGCACTGCCCCGGTCGGCCTATGTGAGTAAATCTAACTTGCGACGCCAATCGCATATTGTCGGATTGACTAGTTATCCGAGCAGTGTCATCTTTCAGGCTTGTTGAGCGAGTCGCCGCTATTTTGCTTGCCGTAGTTGATACCACATGTGCGGCACTTACAGGCGACTGCGTTGCGGATCGGTCGGAATGCACGGGCGTGACCGTGCTGACAGCGAACGATGGGGGATGAACGATGCGAGCCGTCCTCATGATGCTTCTTGCCGGCCTGGTTGCCGGCGCCCTGACGATGAACGCGTGGACCGGCCGCGTGGACGCGCAGCCGCCGTCGAGCGTGAATGGCCTCGAGACCAATATCGATCGGCCGGGAAGCGACTATCGATCCTTCTGGATGGTCAGCCAGGATCCGCTGGCCTGTCAGGCGGTGTGCAACCGCGACCGGCGCTGCGCGGCCTTCACCTTCGTCCGCGCCGGCGTGCAGGGACCGCAGGCGCGCTGCTACCTCAAGGATCCGCCGCCGGCGCCGGTCGGCAACAATTGCTGCGTGTCCGGCCTCGCCGGCGGCACCCACGAGCGGGGCTTCGACCGGCCGGGGGGCGATTATCGCAATTTCCCGATGCCGTCGGGCGGCGCCAATGCCTGCCGCGCCGCCTGCCGCATCGACGGCCGTTGTCGCGCCTACACCTATGTCGACGCCGGCGTGCAGGGGCCGCAGCCGCGCTGCTGGCTGAAGGATCAGGTGCCGGATCCGGTCGCCAACGCCCGCACGACGTCGGGCGTGCTCGGTTAGGGGTGTCGGAACCGGGCGCGATCGCCCGAGCCATTAACGGGTTCCCAAGAGTCCTCCGCTAGAGCCGGCCCCGATCAGCGGGGTCGGCCTTCTCATGCGTATTCTCCTCCTGTCGAGCGCCGCACTGCTCCTGGGCCTCCCCGCCGCGGCGGCGATCGCCTCGGAGGCGGCCGAGCCGT
The DNA here is from genome assembly GCA_963826805.1 of uncultured Alphaproteobacteria bacterium. Taxonomy (GTDB): domain Bacteria; phylum Pseudomonadota; class Alphaproteobacteria; order Sphingomonadales; family Sphingomonadaceae; genus Allosphingosinicella. The sequence continues at coordinate 479,811 of CAWGYE010000004.1, read as the reverse complement.
TCGCGGCGAGCCGCGACCCGGCGGCGCGCGAGCGCGCGCTCGAATGCCTGACCCAGGCGGTCTATTACGAGGCGCGCAGCGAATCCGAGGACGGGCAGCGCGCGGTCGCGCAGGTGGTGCTGAACCGCGTCCGCCACCCGGCCTATCCGAACAGCGTCTGCGGCGTCGTCTATCAGGGCTCGCGAGCGCAGCACCGGCTGCCAGTTCACCTTCACCTGCGACGGCTCGATGTACGGCGGCGATCGAGCCCGACGCCTGGGACCGCGCCCGGCGGATCGCCGCGGCGGCGCTCGGCGGCAGCGTCTATCGCCCGGTCGGCCTCGCCACCAACTACCACACCACCGCGATCGAGCCTTATTGGGCGCCGAGCCTGGTCCCGCAGACCGTGGTCGGCGCGCACATCTTCTATCGCCGGCCGGGCGGCGGCGGCGCGCCGGGCGCCTTCAGCCAGGCCCCTGCCGGCGACGAGCCCGAGGCGATGCCGCGCGCCGGAGCCGCGCACGGGCGGCGCGCGTCGGTCCGGGCGAGCTACGAGATCCCGGTGCGCCGAGATCCCGGTCGTCGAGCGCCCGGTGCGCGAGCGCACGGTCGGCCCCCGGTCGCGCGCCGCGCCCGGCAACGGCGCGCCCGCGTCCCGCGCCGCCCCGGCCCGCGCCGCGCCGCGGGTGGTGATGCAGCGCGGCGTCAGGGTGTATCGCGGCTCCTAGTTCCGCGGCATCAGCCTCCGATAGCTGAGCGCTTCCGCCACGTGCACCCGCCCCACCGTCTCGCTCCCCGCCAGATCGGCGACCGTCCGCGCCACCCGCATCACGCGGTGGTAGCCGCGCGCCGAGAGCCGCATCGCCTCGGCGGCCTGCGCGAGCAGGCGGCGGCCGGGCTCCTCGGGCGTGGCGACCTCGTCGAGCAGGTCGCCGTCGGCCTCGGCGTTGGTGCGGAGGCCGTGCGCCGCGTAGCGGCGGGTCTGGACCGCGCGGGCGGCGGCGACGCGCTCGGCCGACCTCGGCCGAGCCTTCGCGCGGGCGGCGGCAGGACCAGGTCGGCGGCGGCGACGGCGGCGACCTCGACATGGATGTCGATGCGGTCGAGCAACGGCCCCGAGACCTTGGCCTGATAGTCGGCGGCGCAGCGCGGCGCGCGCGAGCAGGCGAGCGCCGGATCGCCGAGATGGCCGCAGCGGCACGGGTTCATCGCCGCGACCAGCTGGACCCGCGCGGGAAAGGTGACATGGGCGTTGGCGCGGGCGACCTGGACCGTGCCGGTCTCCAGCGGCTGGCGCAGCGAATCGAGCGCGTTGCGCTGGAATTCGGGCAGCTCGTCGAGGAACAGCACGCCGAGATGGGCGAGGCTGACCTCGCCCGGCCGCACCTTGAGCCCGCCGCCGACCAGGGCCGGCATCGAGGCGCTGTGGTGCGGCGCGCGGAACGGGCGGGTGCGGATCAGCCGGCCGTCCTTCAGCTCGCCGGCGACCGAGGCGATCATCGACACTTCCAGCGCCTCGGACGGCGTCAGCTCGGGCAGGATCGCCGGCAGGCAGGCGGCGAGCAGCGACTTGCCCGCGCCCGGCGGCCCGGTCATCAGCAGATTGTGGCCGCCCGCCGCGGCGATCTCCAGCGCGCGCTTGGCGGTCTCCTGCCCCTTCACCTGGCGCAGGTCGGGCCCGCCGCCCGGCGGATCGGCCTCGCCCGGCCGCGGCGGCGACAGCACCGCGCTGCCGCGCAGATGGTTGAGCAGGGCGATGAGGTCGGGCGCGGCGACCACCTCGAGCTCGCCCGCCCAGGCCGCCTCCGGCCCCTGCGCCGCCGGGCAGATCAGCCCGAGCCCGGCCGCCGAGGCGTGGATCGCGGCGAGCAGCACGCCGGGCGACGGCGCGATCCGCCCGTCGAGGCCGAGCTCGCCGACCGCGAGATAGCCGGCCAGCGTCTCGCGATCGATCGCGCCCATCGCGGCGAGCAGGCCGAGCGCGATCGGCAGATCGTAATGCGAGCCTTCCTTGGGCAGGTCGGCGGGCGACAGGTTGACCGTGATCCGCTTGCGGCGGCAGCGACAGGCCGATCGCGGCCAGCGCCGCATGCACCCGCTCGCGGCTCTCGCCGACCGCCTTGTCGGGCAGGCCGACGACGAGGAACTTGGGCAGGCCGCTGGCGATCTGCACCTGCACCTCGACCGCGCGCGCCTCCAGCCCGAGAAACGCGACCGTGGCGACATGCGCGACCATATTCCCCGCTTTCCAGCCAGATCGGAGAAGGATTTGTCCGTTTTGGATGGAATGAAGGGAAAAGTCGAGCCGGCGGTCAGCGCCCGAGCGACAGGCCGATGAAGCCCGCGACGATCGGAATCATCGCATAGGTGAGGCCGACATCGGCGACATAGTCCGGCAGCGGCATCGCCGCCATCGCGTTCGGCATCAGGAAGAAGGGCATGTCGAGCACGATCGCGATCGCCGCCCAGCCGATCCCGGCAAGGAAGCCCGGGGCGAAGCCATTGCCCTCGCGGCCCTTGAGATAGAGCCAGGACAGAGAGCCCGCCGACCGCTCATCGCGATCGACATCAACGTGTCGAACAAGGCCGCGGACGATCGACGACCGGAAAGATCGCCATCCCGATCGCGAACGGGATCGCCCGGATTCCGATGCCGAACAGCAGGTAGCGGACGATGCTCATCGCGGCGGCCCCCTCGCCGGTTGCGCGGGAACAAATAGCAGGCGCGGCCGCTCTTGCCTATCGCAGGCGTATTGCACTCCTCACACACCGACCCCAGATGGAGGCGATGGAGCAGCGAGCGGAAAGGCTGGACCGACAATCCGCTGGTGCGCCAGTGCCTGGTCGCGCTCGGCTTCGTCCTGATCGCGCTGACGCCGCTGGTCGGGCCGATTCCCGGGCCCGGGCGGGATCATCGTGTTCGGCGCCGGGCTCGAGCCTGGTCCTCAAATATACCGGCTGGGCGAAGCGGCTCTACGTCCGCTTCAAGCGCGCGCACCCGAACAAGGGCCGCTGGGCCGACTGGAGCCTGAGGCGCGCCAGCGCCCGCCGCCGCGAGGAGCTCCGCAAGGCGGAGCCGCAGGCGCCGGGCGACGCGCGACGAATTGACTTTGCCGGCCGCCTTGCCTATCGCGCCGGCAACGAGGCCGCCTCGATTTGGCGGCCGTTTTCATTCAGACGATTTTACGAGGAATGAGCGATGAAGCGCACCTTCCAGCCGAGCAATCTCGTGCGCAAGCGCCGGCACGGCTTCCGCGCCCGGATGGCGACCGTCGGCGGCCGCAAGGTCCTGGCCGCCCGCCGCAGCCGCGGCCGCAAGAAGTTGTCCGCGTAAGCAAAGCGGACAACGGCGTAATCACGCAGGCCATCGGCAAGCTCACCCGCCGCGCGGATTTCCTGGCCGCGAACGGCGGCCTTCGCGCGCCCACGCCCGGCTTCGTCCTGCTGGTCCGCCCGCGCGGCGACGGCGATCCCGCCATCCGGCTCGGCCTCACCGTCTCGAAGAAGGTCGGCAATGCCGTCGTCCGCAACCGCATGCGGCGGCGCTTCCGCGAGCTGGCCCGCGCGATCCTGCCGGAGGCCGGCATCGCCGGCGCCGACCATGTCCTGATCGGCCGCGCCGGCGGCATCGAGCGGCCCTTCGCCAAGCTCGGCGAGGATCTGCGGCGCGCGCTCGCGCGGGTCGCGAAATGATCGCGAAGCTGCTCATCCTCGTCGCCCGCGGCTGGCAGCTGGGGCCCTCGCGGCTGCTGCCGCCGAGCTGCCGCTACCAGCCCAGCTGCTCGGCCTATGCAATCGGCGCGCTTTCCCGCTATGGCGCGCTGCGCGGCTCCTGGCTCGCGCTGCGGCGGCTGCTTCGTTGCCACCCCTGGGGGGGCTCCGGCTACGATCCGGTACCATGAGGGGAAGGGTTTGGGTGAACGACAATCGTAACATGATCCTGGCGATCGTCCTGTCGGCGCTCGTGCTGCTCGGCTGGGGCCTGTTGACCGAGACCTATTTCCCCGCCGCCAATCCCCCGGCCACCAAGGTCGAGAAGGGCCGGCAGGTGCCCGTCGCACAGCCGCAGGCCGATCCGGCCGCCGATACGCCGCGCGCGCTCCGCAGCCGCCGGGCGGTGCTCGCCGAGACTCCCGCGCGTGGCGATCGCCACGCCGCGGCTGGCCGGCTCGATCAACCTCAGGGGCGCGCGGATCGACGATCTGGTGCTGACCACCGAGCGCGAGGGCATCGCCCGCACTTCGCCGCCGATCCGCCTGTTCTCGCCGGCCGGCGCGCCGGGCGCTTATTATGGCGAGTTCGGCTGGATGGGCGAGGGCGTCGCGCTGCCGAACGCCCGCACGCTCTGGCAGGCGAGCGGCACCCGCCTCACGCCCGACCACTCCGGTGACGCTCAGCTGGAACAACGGCCAGGGCCAGATCTTCCAGATCGTCCTTTCGGTCGACCGGGCCTATCTGTTCACCGCCGAGCAACGGGTGATCAACCGCGGCGCCGGCCCGGTCGCGGTCCGCCCCTATGCGCTGGTCAGCCGGGTCGGCCCGTCGCGCGACGTCGACAGCTGGACGGTGCATGTCGGGCCGATGGGCGTGTTCAACGGCACCGCCGACTATGACAACGATTACAGCGACATCGCCGAGGACGGCCAGCGCCGTTTCGGCTCGACCGGCGGCTGGCTCGGCTTCACCGACCAATATTGGCTGGCCGCGGTCATCCCCGGCGCAGAATGCCGGCGTCGAGGCCACCTTCCGCCACTTGCGCGCCACCGACAGCTACCAGGCCGACTATGTCGGCGCACCCACGATCGTGCCGCAGGGGCGGGTGTTCGCGCACGGTGTCGCACCTGTTCGCCGGCGCCAAGGAGGTCGAGCTGCTCGAAGACTATTCGGACGCGCTCGGCACCCCGCTCGAGCAGGCGATCGACTGGGGCTGGTTCGAATGGTTCATGAAGCCGATCTTCTCGCTCTTGGTCTGGCTGTTCCACCAGATCGGCAATTTCGGCGTCGCGATCATCTGCCTCGTCATCATCGTCCGCCTGCTGCTCTTCCCGATCGCGCAGAAGCAGTTCGCCTCGATGGCGGCGATGCGCGTCGTCCAGCCGAAGATGAAGGCGCTGCAGGAGCGCTACGCCGACGACAAGCCGCGCCTCCAGGAAGAGATGATGAAGCTCTACCGGGAGGAGAAGGTGAACCCGGTCGCCGGCTGCCTGCCGATCCTGCTGCAGATCCCGATCTTCTACGCGCTCTACAAGGTGCTGCTGATCTCGGTCGAGATGCGGCACGAGCCCTTCGCCTTGTGGATCCGCGACCTTTCCGCGCCCGACCCGCTGACCCCGGTCAACCTGTTCGGCTATCTCCCCTTCACCCCGCCTTCGCTGCTCGCGGTCGGCGTGCTGCCGATCCTGGTCGGCGTCACCATGTGGCTGCAGATGCGGCTCAACCCGCAGGCCCCCGATCCGGTGCAGCGGCAGATCTTCGCGCTCATGCCCTGGGTGCTGATGTTCGTCATGGCGCCCTTCGCGGCCGGGCTGCAGCTCTACTGGGTGACCAACAACATCCTCTCGATCGGCCAGCAGCGGCTGCTCTACGCCCGCCATCCGGCGCTGAAGGAGCCGATCGCCGCCCCGCCCCCCCCGCCGCCGCCGGCCCCCGCCGCCGCGGCCAAGGGATCCGGGCGGCGGAAGAAGTGACCGGCGAGGCGGAGCTCGAGGAAGCGGCCCGGAAGCTGTTTTCCGGGCCGGTCTCGTTCCTGAAGTCGGCGCCCGAGCTCAAATTCCTGCCCGAGCCGCTGCAGCCCGAGATCGCCTTCGCCGGCCGCTCCAACGTCGGCAAGTCCTCGCTCCTCAACCGGCTGACCAACCGCACCGGCCTGGCGCGGACCTCGAACACGCCGGGGCGGACGCAGGAGCTCAACATCTTCGAGGTCGGCGATCCCGTCCGCCTGCGCCTCGTCGACATGCCGGGCTACGGCTTCGCCAAGGCGCCGAAGGACGTCGCGCGCAAATGGCGCTTCCTGGTCAACGACTATCTGCGCGGCCGGCCGGTGCTGAAGCGGGCGCTGCTGCTGATCGACGCCCGCCACGGCGTCAAGGAGATCGACCGCGAGATCATGAAGATGCTCGACGACGCCGCGGTCAGCTACCGGCTCGTGCTCACCAAGGCCGACAAGGTGAAGGCGAGCGACCTCGCCGAGGTGACCGCAGCGACCGGGGCCGAGGCCCGCAAGCGCCCCGCCGCCCATCCGGAGATCATCGTCACCTCGGCCGAGAAGGGCCTCGGCATGGACGCCTGCGCACGGCAGTGCTAGAGGCGGCGCTCGCCTGAGCATTCCCCGTCACCCCGGCGAAGGCCGGGGTCTCGCGTTGAAGAGTCTCGGCGGGGCTCGACAAGATCCCGGCCTTCGCCGGGATGACGAGAAGGGAGGAGTGCCTTGCTCAAGCTGATCACTCGGCAACAAGGCCTATTCCTCCTGGTCGCTGCGCGGCTGGCTGGCGGTCAAGCAGTCCGGGCTGATGTTCGAGGAAATCACCGTCCCGATGTTCGACGAGGCCTGGGACAAGCGCACCGAGGGCGACGAGTTCGCGCCGTCGGGCGGCAAGGTGCCGATCCTGTGGGACGACAAGACGGTGATCTGGGACAGCCTCGCCATCGTCGAGTGGCTCGCCGACAAGACCGACCGGGCGCGCTACTGGCCGCGCGACGACGCCGCCCGCGGCATGGCCCGCTCGATGGCCGCCGAGATGCATTCGGGCTATCCCAATCTGCGCCGCGAGCTGTCGATGAACGTGCGCCGGCAATTCCCGACCCCCGAGCTCAAGGAGCCGGTGAAGGCCGAGATCCTGCGCATCCTCGAGCTGTGGGCGCAGGCGCGGGCGCGCCACGGCTCGGGCGGCCCCTATCTGTTCGGCGAGTTCGGCGCGGTCGACATCATGTTCGCGCCGGTGGTCACCCGCTTCGTCACCTACTCGATCCCCGTGCCCCGCTTCCACGCCGCCTATATGGAGACGATCCTCGACCATGCCTGGATGAAGCAATGGATCGAGGCTGCGCAGGAGGAGCCCTGGGTGATCGAGCAATATGAGGCGCCGCAGGCCTAGAAAGGGGGACAGTCGCTTTCAGGCGCTCCGTGCCGGGAGTTCGAGCCGCCGGGCGTGAAAGTGACTGTCGCCATTCCGCGCCCATTCAGTAGGCGCTGCCGTCCTTGTGCGTGTAACTCTGGCTCGGCCCGTCGAGGTGCAGGTCGATGTCGGGATAATGGCAGTCGCTCGCCGCGGCCTTGCCGATCGCGACGAAGGTGCAGGGCGCGTCCGAGCGGTTGACGAGATGGTGGCCGTTGGCGACCCCTTTCAGGAACAGTGCGAGGTCGCCGGGACCCATCGCCGTCTCCCCTTCGTCCTCGATCAGCACCGCCTCGCCGGCCAGCATCACCACCAGCTCGTCCTCGCCTTCGTGCCAGTGGCGCTGGCTGGAAATGCCGCCGGGCTCCAGCACGACGTGGCTGACCCCGAAATCCTCGATCCCCGTGACCGGCGCGATCTTGCGGTAGTGCCGCTTCGCCATTGGCGCGTCATAGGGCGGCGGATAGCCGGTGCGGTTGATCGCTTCGATCGAGTCGAGGTCGAGCTTGGGCATGGTCTTTCTCCGGCGCGGGATGCTAGGCGGATCGCATGAGCGCCGCAATCGACCCCGTCGACCTCGCTGCCCGGCTCGCCGCCTGCCCCAGCGTGACGCCGGCGACCGGGGTTGTGTTCGACGTGCTGGAGGCGGCGCTCCGGCCGCTGGGCTTCGAGGTCCACCGCTTCGTCCTCGGCGAGCCGCCCGACGGGCCGGTCGAGAACCTGTTCGCGACCCGCGGCGCGGGCGCCCCGCATTTCGGCTTCGCCGGCCATCTCGACGTGGTGCCGCCGGGCGAGGGCTGGTCGAGCGACCCGTTCGTCCCCGAGCTTCGCGGCGGCCTGCTCTATGGCCGCGGCGTGGTCGACATGAAGGGCGGGATCGCCGCCTTCGTCGCCGCCTGCGCCGAGGTTTCCGATCATCGCGGCACGCTCAGCCTGATCATCACCGGCGACGAGGAGGGTCCGGCCACCTACGGCACGCCGAAGCTGATGGAGTGGATGGCCGAGCGCTCCATTCGTCCCGACATGATCCTGATTGGCGAGCCGACCTCGGAGGCGCGGCTCGGCGACATCGTCAAGATCGGCCGGCGCGGCTCGGTCAACATGTGGGTGACCGTGCCCGGCCTGCAGGGCCACGTCGCCTATCCGCACCGGGCCGACAATCCGGTGCCGAAGCTCGCGCGGGTGATCGACGCGCTCGAGGCGCTGCACCTCGACGACGGCAGCGACGCCTTCCAGCCCTCCAACCTCGAGATCACCGCGGTCGAGACCTCGAGCAAGGCGACCAACGTCATTCCGGGCTGGGCGCGCGCCCAGCTCAACATCCGCTTCAACAACCTGCACCGCGGCGCCGACCTCGTCGCCCTGGTCCGCCGCACCGCCGAGGCGGCCGCGCCCGGCACGACCGTCGAGGCGAAGATTTCCGGCGAGGCCTTCCTCACCCCGCCCGGCCCGATCTACGACATCGTCAGCGCCGCGATTGCGGCGGAGACGGGCGAGGCCCCCCGCCTCTCCACCCATGGCGGCACCTCGGACGGCCGCTTCCTCATCGCGCTCTGCCCGGTGGTCGATTTCGGCCTGCCCAACGCGACCATGCACAAGCTCGACGAGGCCGCCGCCGTCGAGGACATCCGTGCCCTCCAGCGCATCTACGCCCGGGTGATCAAAGCCGCTCTCGGCGCCGCCTGAGGATGATGTAGAGCGCGCCGGCGCCGCCGTGGCGCGGATGCGCGCTCCGCACCGCGGCGATGTCGGCCGCGAAGCGCGAGGCGGCCAGCCAGTCGCCGACCGCGGCGCGGATCCGGCCGCGCCTGCCCGAGGCGTCGGACGGCGGCTTGCCGGTGACCAGCAGCAGCACCCGCGCGCCCTCGCCGATGGCGCGCTCGAGCATCCGCTCGAGCCGGTCGTAGGCGGTGGCGAGGCTGTGGCCGTGCAGGTCGAGCGTCCGCTCCGGCTTCACCAGCCCGCGCGACAGCCGGCGGTCCCAGCCGCCGTCGAGCGTCGTGCCGGGCGAAGCCTTGCGCGGGGTCGGGGCCGGCGCCACCGAGACCGGCTTCGGGACCGGCGCCGGCTTTCGCGCTTGCGGCACGGGGGCGGCCGGCGCGTCGTGCAGCGGACGGACGGTTGCCGTCACCCGGCGCCAGAGCGCCTCCTCGTCAGCGCTGGGCGGCCGGGCCACGCGCTCTGATCCGCTCGATGGCGCCGCGGGGCAGCAGCAGAAAGGCCCGCCCGCGCGCCTGCATTCCGCCCGCCGTCGCCGCCGCCTCGGGGCCGGCGCCCCAGAAGGTGTCGAACCGGTTGGCGCCGCGAATCGCGCCGCCGGTGTCCTGCGCGACCCACAGGCCGTTGGCGGCGATATTGTCCATGCCGGTGAGCAGCACCGGCGCGCCCAGCGGCACGAAGCGTGGGTCGGCCGCCACCGAGACGCGCGGCGTCACCGGCCGGCCGAGCGCGCCGAGCGGCCCCTCCCCGGTCAGCTCGCGGAAGAAGACGTAGCTCGGATTCTCGCGCATCAGCGCCCGCGCCGCATCGGGGTTGGCGCGCATCCACTCCCGGATCCGCTGCATGGTGACCGGCGGCGCGAGAATGGCGCGCTCGCGCAGCAGCCGGCCGATGGCGACATATTCGCGCCCGTTCTGGTTGGCATAGCCGATCCGCATCACCTGGCCGTCGGGCAGGAGCAGCCGGCCCGAGCCCTGGATCTGCAGGAAGAACAGGTCGGCCGCGTCCGCCGCCCAGGCGAGCTCCAGCGCGCGCCCGGCGAGCGCGCCGTCCTCGATCGCGGCGCGGTCGTGATAGAGGACATAGGCGCCGCTCTCGTCCACCCGGCCGCGGCCGCGCTGGCCGGTCAGAGGGTTGGTCTCGAGCAAGTCGGGCGGCACGCGGTAGACGGGCACCTCATAGCCCGGCCGCCGCTCGCGCGAGCCGGCGATCTCGGGCTCGTAATAGCCGGTGGCGAAGGCGGCGCCCTCGCCGACCTCGACCAGCTCGAAGCCCGCACGGAAGAAATCGGCGTGGCTCTGGCCGGCGTTCGAGCCCGCCGCAGAGCGCGCGCCAGTCCTCGGCCGCCGTCAGGCCGCTCCCGTCGGCGCGGCTCAGCAGCGACGGGCAGGAGACGAGAAAGGCGCGGTAGGCGCGCTCGGCGGCACCGGCGTCGAGCGCCGGCAGCGGCGGGCCGGCGCGCACGCCGGCCTCGATCGCATTGGCGGGAGGCGGCGGCACCGGGGCCGGCACCGGCGCCGGCGGCGGCGGCGGCGCGGGGGCGGGGGCGGGCGCAGGGGGCGGCCGGCTGGGCGGCGGGATCACCCGCGCGCAGCTCGCCAGCGCCAGCAGCAAGCCGGCGAGCAGGAACGAACGGAAAGGCAAAGCGGGGCGTGCCATCGCCCCTTCGTCTAGGCGGCTTCGTCGGTCTCGACGAGGCGCCAGTTGGGGTCGCGCGACGAAAGGTCGCGGCGGAAGGTCCAGATGTCGTTGGTCGGCACCGCGTCCTCGAGCGAGCCGGCGATCATCTCGCCCTCCTTGTCGCGGGTCACCGCGGCGACGAAGGCGTCGAAGCGGACCTCGATCTCGGCGACGCGGCCGCCGAGCCGCGCATCCTCGATCGCGGCGCGCTCGATCGCGACCAGCCGGTTGTCGAGCTTGTGGCCGGCGGCCTCGCGCTCGTCGATCGCGGCCACGAAGGCGTCGCGAACCTTGTCGCCCGCGAGGAAGGCCAGCTCCTCGCGGTCGCCCTTCCAGAACGCCTCGAGCACCATCCGGTAGGCCGCCTGCGCGCCCTCGACGAAGCGGGCGACGTCGAAGCTGGGGTCGGCGGCGATGATCGCGCGGATGCCGGCGGCGGCGCCCTTCTCATAGGCGAAGCCGCTCGGCTCGGCCGGGTTGGCGCTGAGGTCCGGCGCGGCCGCGGCCGGCACCGTTTCCGGCGCCGCCGGCTCGGGCCGGGTCACCGGCTGCTGCTCGTGACCGGTCCGCTGGCCGAGCACGGCATAGAGCCGCAGCCCCACGAACAGGGCGATCATGGCGAGCAGGACGATCTCGATGGTCAACCGGTTTCTCCAGGGACGCGCTCAGCCCTACATAGGCCCGAACCCAATCCGATTCAAATGGCATTCCCCGCAACGTCCGGCAGGCCGGGAGGTTGCCCGGCCCGCCCGCGCGATCGGCGGGATGTTGCACCGCTCGGGCGCGCCTGCTACCCGCCGCCGCCTGAACCCGCGCTGACCCGCGGCGTTCCCGGTTTCACTCTCTAATCGAAAGAACCCACGATCATGGCCGAAGAAGAAGGCGCGAACGGCGCGGACGAGCAGGCATTGGGCGGCCCGGACACGCTGGGCGGCCCGGACACCTTGCCGCAGGTCGGCGTCCTCGCCCAATATGTGAAGGATTTGTCGTTCGAAAATCCGAACGCGCCGGCCGTCTACCAGTGGCAGGGCCAGCCGCAGATGGACGTGCAGTTCAACATCGGCACCCAGACAGTCGGCCAGGACGTGCACGAGGTCGTGCTCAAGGTCGAGATCAAGGCCGAAGGCAATGAGGGCGTCGCCTTCCGCATCGAGCTGCTCTACGCGGGCCTGTTCGCGCTCAGGAACATGCCCGACGAGCAGCTGCAGCCCTTCCTGCTCGCCGAGGCGCCGCGCATCCTCTTCCCGTTCGCCCGCCGGCTCATCGCCGACGCCTCGATCGACGGCGGCTTCCCGCCGCTGCTGCTCGACCCGATCGACTTCGCCGGCCTCTACATGCAGAGCGCCGCGCAGCAGCAGGCCGAGGCGACCGGCGGCCAGGCCGGGGACGTGACGGGCCAGGCCTGAGCTTAAATGGGGACAATATACATTTTTCGCGCATTGAGGCGGTGGACGTTTCCAAAGCGGCGCACCGAAAAATGTATACTGTCCCCATTTTCCTGCGTGGGGGCTGAGGACGGATGAACCTGCTCAAGGCGACCGGCACGATCGGCGGCCTGACCCTGGTCAGCCGGGTGCTCGGCTTCGCCCGCGACATGATCGGCAGCCGCATCCTCGGCGCGAGCCACGCCAACGACGCGTTCAACGTCGCCTTCACCTTGCCCAACATCTTCCGCCGCCTGTTCGGCGAGGGCGCCTTCGCCTCGGGCTTCGTGCCCTTGTTCAGCCGCCGCCTCGCCGCCGGCGGCCATGAGGACGCGCAGCGCTTCTCGAACGAAATCCTGGCCGTGTTCATGCCGACCCTGCTCATCGTCACGGCATTGTTCGAGATCGCGATGCCCGCCTTCCTCTGGCTGATCGTCTCCGATTATGCGGCGACGCCGGGCAAGTTCGAGCTGGCGGTCGAGCTGACCCGCTACACCTTCCCCTATCTCGTCTTCATCAGTCTGGTGGCTCTGCTCTCCGGGGTGCTGAACTCGCTGACCCGGTTCGCGGTCGCCGCCTTCGCCCCGGCGCTGCTCAACATGGCCCTGATCGCCGCCTTGCTGATCGCCCCCGAGGGCGGCGCGCCGACGGTGCGGGCGATGGCGGTGGCGGTGCTGGCCGGGGGCGTCCTGCAATTCGCCCTGTGCTGGGTGGCGGTACAGCCGCGCCGGCATCAAGCTCCATTTCGGGCGGCCGCGCCTCACCCCGGCGGTCAGGGAGCTGATCGTGCTGATCGTGCCGGCGACGCTGGCGGCGGGCGTCTACCAGATCAGCCAGCTCTTCTACACCTTCTTCTCCTCGCGGCTCGGCGAGGGCGCGCTCACCAACCTTGCCTATGCCGACCGCCTCAACCAGCTGCCGCTGTCGATCATCGGCACCGCCTTGGGCACCGCCATCCTGCCGGCGATCAGCCGCGCGATCGAGCGCGACGCGGGGCACGAGGCGGCGAACATCCAGGCCCGCGCCTTCGACCTCTCCATGCTGCTCACCTTGCCGGCGACGCTGGCGCTGGCGGTGGCGTCGGGCCCGATCATCGCCGCCTTGTTCCAGGGCGGACGCTATACCGCCGAGGACGCCGCGATCACCGGCACCGTCCTCGCCATCCTGGTCACCGGCCTTCCCGCCTATGTGCTGGTCAAGGTGCTGACTCCGGGCTTCTACGCCCGCAAGGACGTGAAGACGCCGGTCAAGATCGCGGTCGGCGTGCTGGTGGCCAGCGTCGCCGCCAATTTCCTGCTGATCCCGGTGATCGGCATTTACAGCCTGGCCGCGGTCACCTCGGCCGGTGCCTGGATCAACATGGTCTTGCTCTTTTCCATCCTCGCCGCGCGCGGCCATTTCACCCTGCCGCGCTGGCTGGTCGGGCGGCTCGCCCGGCAATTGCTCGCCGCGGCGGCGATGGCGGCGGTGCTCTGGCTGCTGCGCGGCCTGCTCGCCGATTATTTCGCCGCGCTCGGCGGGGCGCCGCATCCTTGCGGTGGGCGCTCTGGTTTCGGTGGGCGGCGTCGTCTATTTCGGGCTCGGCTGGATGATCGGCGGCATGGACCGCGAGGATTTCAAGGCCCTGTTCCGGCGGGCGAAGGCGGAGGAGGAAGCGCTGAATGCGGGTCGTCTCGGGAATCCAGCCGACCGGCAACCTCCACCTCGGCAATTATCTCGGCGCGATCCGGCGCTGGGCGAAGCTGCAGCACGAGGTCGAGTGCCTGATCTTCCTCGCCGATCTGCACGCGATCACCATCTACAACGACCCGGCCGAGCTGCGCCGCAACGTCAACGCCATGGCCGCGGCGCTGATCGCCTGCGGCATCGATCCGGACAAGACTTTGCTGTTCAACCACGCCCGCGTCCCCGCCCATCCGGAAATGGCCTGGATCCTCTCCTGCACGGCGCGGGTCGGCTGGATGAACCGGATGACCCAGTTCAAGGAGAAATCGGGCAAGAACCGCGAAGGCTCCAGCGTCGGCCTCTACGCCTATCCGATCCTGCAGGCGGCCGACGTCCTCCTCTACCACGCCACCCACGTGCCGGTCGGCGAGGACCAGAAGCAGCATGTCGAGCTGATGCGCGACATCGCGCTCAAGTTCAACGCCGACTATGACGTCGACCTGTTCACCGTGCCGGAGCCGCATATCGGCGAGACCGCGGCGCGGATCATGAGCCTGCGCGACGGCAACGCCAAGATGTCCAAGACCGACCCCTCGGACATGAGCCGGATCAACCTCGACGACGAGGACGACGCGATCGCCCAGAAGATCCGCAAGGCGAAGACCGACCCGGAGCCCCTGCCCGACTCGGTCGAGGCGCTCGCAGGCCGCCCCGAGGCGCTGAACCTCGTCACCATCTACGCGGCGTTGACCGACCGCACGCCGCAATCGGTGGTCGAGGAGTTCGCCGGCCAGGGCTTCGGCGCGTTCAAGCCGGCGCTCGCCGACCTCCTCGTCGCAACCATCGCCCCTATCCGCGCGCGGCTGAAGGATTTCGAAGCCGACCCGGCCGCGCTGGAGGCGATCCTGGTGGCGGGCTCGGAACGGGCCGCGGCGATGGCGGCGCCGACGCTGGAGGGGGCGTATCGGGCGCTGGGGCTCCCGCGCTAACCAGCCTATCCAAGAAGGCTGCGCAGGCCGAGCATGGCGAAAATGGCCGCGACAACGGCAATCGCCACCACAAGAATTAATACTGCCGATTTCAGCAATAACGCTCACATAGAAAAGCGGCAGTTTTCGAGCATAGATCCGGTGAAACGCGACAAGGCCCATCTTCTTGTAGAATCTGAAACCATCCCCCACCGGGGTTACCAGGTAAGCAGCTAAAGGGACGAGCGGAACCCAAAGCGCTGAAATCCAATATATTTTCCAGTAGCCGCCCGATAGAAGGGGATCGCTCAGCCGGCCATAGAGCCCAACTCCAAAACCGTTAAGTCGTCGTAGAGGCGGTGGCTGTTCGATCTCCTGGACTGCCGCCGCGAGCGCCTTCCTACGTCTTGATAGCGCTTCCCCCTCAAGCATCGCCAGATACTCCGAGCCAAAAATCTTATTACGGGAAGAGTGACTGCCACCGATTTCGATCTAGCGCTCTCAACCCCATAATCACGCAGCCCGCTTCCTGAACAACGTCCGATCGCCCCTACCCGCGAGAAGGCCGCGAATAGAGATATCCTCGTCCAGCGCCTCCCAATGCAGACCGCTCGGGCTGATCCGGACCTCGGCGCGCTGTTCGGGGGTACCGTGAAGGAGGCGAGGGAACCAGGCGAGCGGAATGCCGAGCGTGCGACCGTCGTCGAGCTCGACCCACATCGCATCACCCTCGAAGCGCACACCAGTGGCGCGGACCTCGCTTTCGTCAGGCGAAATAGTCATTCCATGCCTTCTCAATCTCTTCGCGGCGCTCCTCGACCACCTTGCTCAGCCTGACGAGGGTACGGGCGTTGAAGCCCTTATTGTACGCGACACCGACCTCAGGCTGAAGCCAGAATTTGGCGTCGGAATTGTCCTTGCTGACGTGGATGTGGACCGGTTCGAGCGGATCGCCTTCGTTCGAGAAGAAGTGGAAGCGAAAGCCCTTCCAGCGAAAGACAACCGGCATCGCGTCCCCTTTCGAACGATACAGCATATCAGCGCTTCCCGGAGCCGGAAATCCAGATCGTCGTTTGTTGGATACATGCTGGATTTGACCCGTCATGCTCCGGCCCGATTCGAGTCCCGGCAAGAACCGGCGTCGCGGTCGGGCTCTTTCTGATCGTCAATCCCGCAGCGTTTCCTGCGCGCGCTTCGAAGCGGAGGCTCCGGAAAAGCCGCATTTCCTGCTCGGTGCGAAACGGCCGTTCAAGCCTCCACTTTGTCCACTTTGCCCGCCTTCGACTCGATCCGAAGCTGTCAAAGCTGACGCAATCGGGCTTACGAACGAGCAAGGATCGTCAGCTTTGAGGCGATCTCGTCGCTTTCTCGCGGCCCCTGCCGGCCGGGCCGCGCTCCCCGTAAATCCTTGGTTCAGCGGAACTTTGCGAAACGGGGCAAGTTGTTCTATATTCAGGACAAAGCTCCTGCACGAAAGGCTTGGTCCCATGTCTCTCAAGAAGAGGTTTCTGATCCTCGCCGCCCCGGCGGCTCTGCTCATGCTCGGCGCCTGCACGACCGGCTTCCCGGCGCAGGTCTCCCGCTTCCAGGCGATGCCGGCGCCGCAAGGCCAGAGCTTCGTCGTCGTCCCCGCCGACCGCGACAAGGCCGGCAGCCTCGAATTCTCCCAATATGCCGATCACATCCGCCGCAACCTTGCCGCGCTCGGCTATGCGGAGGCGCGCTCGCAGGGCGACGCGACGCTCGTCGTCACCGTCGATTACGGCGTCGACCAGGGCCGCGAGCGGGTCGAATATCATCCCGACCCGTTCTACGGCGGCTTCGGCTATCGCGGCTTCGGGCGGCCCTATTTCAGCCGGTTCGGCTATTATGGCCGCCACCGCAGCCCGTTCTTCTGGGGCTGGCACGACCCGTTCTGGGGCGGCGGCTACGATGTCTCCAGCTACACCGTCTATACCAGCTTCCTCGACATGGACATCCGCCGCCGCGACGGCGAATCGGTGTTCGAGGGCCTGGCGCAGGCGCGCTCGCGCACCGACGACCTGCCGGTGCTGGTGCCGAACCTGATCGAGGCGATGTTCACCGGCTTCCCGGGCAACAATGGCGAGCGGGTGCGGATCACGGTGATGCCGGAGCGCGAGCAGGCCGCCCGCTAGCCGAACGGCCCCGGCGGGCGTAAGTCGGCCCTCTCAAGGGAGGGCCGCCATGCTCACGCTCTATTATTCGCCGGGCGCCTGCTCGCTCGCGCCGCACATCGTCCTCGAGGAGATCGGCGCGCCGTTCGAGGCGAAGCGGGTGATGATCGCCGAGGGCGAGCATCGCAGCCCCGACTATCTGGCGATCAACCCGCACGGCCGCGTGCCGGCGCTGACCGACGGCGACTTCACCCTGACCGAGGGCCCGGCCATTCTCGCCTACCTTGGGCATCGATTCCCGGAAGCGGGGCTGCTCGACCTTGCCGACGTCGGCCGCCTCGGCCGCACCCAGGAGCTGCTCAACTTCTTCTCTTCCGGCGTGCACGTCGCCTTCGCCCAGGTCTGGCGCGCGGAGCGCTTCGCCGCTAGCGAGGCGGCGCGCGCGGAGGTGGTCGCGGCCGGGCGGGCGGCGGTCGAAACCTGTTTCGTCGAGCTCGAGACGCTGGCCGCGGAGGGCCGCTGGGTGGTCGGCGGGCGCTATTCGATCGCCGATCCCTACATGCTTGTCTTCTACCGCTGGGGCACGCGGATCGGGCTCGACATGACCGCCCGGCCCGGCTGGACCCGCCACAAGGAAGCGATGCTGGCCCGGCCCGCGGTGCGGCGGGCGCTGGTCACCGAGGAGATCGAGATCGCCTAGCCAGGGCGCTTTGCGAAACGGCCTTTCGCGCAGCCTATGTTCATGTTATGTTCTAAGCGCGCCGAAGCGATTCGCGGCGGCGCAGGCTGTTTGACGGCGTGCAGTGGAAAAAGGCGGCAGTCGTGAAGGTCGTGAACCCCTTTTGGCGCCGGATTCCGGGCGAAAAGCGCGGATTTCCGCTAATCCCGAACAGAGGGCGGTGAGCGCAGCACGGCGTTTTTCGAGGCAAATGTGAACCGAGCCGGACAGGGCGACCATGAAGCCGCCGACAGGGCGCCGATCAGCTCTCCAGCTGTCGGGTGAGCAGGCGGATGTCGGAGTCGAGCTCCGGGTCCATCGCCCGCAGCTTCTCGATCTGCCGGACCGCGTGGATCACCGTGGTGTGGTCGCGCCCGCCGAAGCGGCGGCCGATCTCGGGGAGCGAGCGCGGGGTGAGCTGCTTGGACAGGTACATCGCCACCTGCCGCGGCCGGGCCACCTCGCGGGCACGCCGGGCCGAGGTCATCTCGGCCTTGCGGATCCGATAATGGTCGGAGACCCGGGTCTGGATCTCGTCGATCGAGATGCGGCGCTGGTTGGCGCGCAGGATGTTGGCGAGCACCTCGCCGACGAAATCGAGGTCGATCGGCCGGTTCTGCATGGTCGCGTAAGCGGCGATCCGGTTGAGCGCGCCTTCCAGCTCGCGGACGTTGGAGCTGATCCTCTTGGCGAGGAACATCACCACGTCCTCGGGCACCGCGACGCCGGGCAGCTGCTCCAGCTTCTTGGTGATGATGTTGAGCCGGAGCTCGAGGTCGGCGGCGTTGATGTCGGCGACCAGGCCCCAGCTGAGCCGCGACAATATCCTGGGCTCGATCCCGTCCAGGTCCTGCGGCGCCCGGTCGGAGCTGATCGCGAGGCGCCGGCCGGCCGAGATGATCTCGTTCATCGTGTGGAAGAATTCTTCCTGGGTCAATTCCTTGCCGGCGATGAACTGGACGTCGTCGATCATCAGCAGGTCGGCCGAGCGCAGCTGCTGCTTGAACTGGATGGTCTCGTTGGCGCGCAGCGCCGCGACGAACTCGACCATGAACTTCTCGGCCGACATGTAGATGATCTTCGCGCGCGGGTGCAGGCGATGATATTCGTGGCCGATCGCGTGCAGCAGGTGGGTCTTGCCGCGGCCGGTGCCGCCGTGGATGAACAAGGGGTTGAACGCCACCTTGTCGGCGGTGGCGAGCGTGTGGGCGGCGTTGAACGCGACCTCGTTGGCCTTGCCGACCACGAAATTCTCGAACCGGTAGCGCGGCTCGAGCGCGACCGAATAGAGGCCCGGCGGGACCTTGGCCTCGCGCTCCGGCTCGCGGCGCCGGGATCTCGACCAGGGCGGCGGTGTTGGGCGCGCCCGGGCCGACGCCGATCCTGATCTGGCGGACCTCGGGCACCCGGGCCTTCCAGGCCAAAGCGAGCCGCTCGGCGAAATGGGTCTGCACCCAATCGGCCATGAACTGGGAGGGCAGCTGCAGCCGGAGCGCGCCGCTGTCGCGGTCGAAGTCGCCGAGCGCGATCGGGCGCAGCCAGCCGTCGAAGGTGCGGGCGCCGCAATCGCGGCGCAGGCTCGCGCGAATCGACTCCCACGCCGCCGCGATCGAATCGCCCATGTCCGTGTCCACTTTTACCGCCGTCCCGTCAGCCGCCGTCTGCACCGCGCGCGCACCCCTCATCCTCTTGGCCGCGTCGTGGCGGCTCGTTCTCAGCGCAAAACTCCCCCGCGCGGAAAGCCGCCCCCGGCAAGCCGCTGCACCTTGTGTTTTTGCTGTGTGCCGGCGAAAGATTCGTCCCGCCGGAGGGTTGTTTTGGAACCGCGCGCGAGTCGGATCAAGCCGAAAAAAAACCGTAATAAAAATTAAATCTATTGACTCGTGAAAAACGGCGGAACTGCGTGCCTTCGCAAATGAAGGCATTATGAATCAATAGCTTACGACGGCTTGCGCTGCGCAGCATGGCGCGAATCGCGGGAAATCCTTGGATTTCGCAACTGCGTTTCGCAGGCACGAAAAACCGCCGACGCGCAGCTGGCGGGCGACCTCGTCCCGCAGTTAGAACGGCTTAGCCGAGCGTCGCGAGACGGCGCGTCAGCCGCGACAATTTCCGGGCCGCGGTGTTCTTGTGCAGCACGCCGCGGGCGACGCCCCGCGACAGCTCGGGCTGGACCCGCGCCAGCGCCGCCTGGGCCTCGTTCTTGTCGCCGGACGCCAGCGCCGATTCGGCCTGCTTGACGAAGGTGCGGATGCGGCTGACGCGGGCGCGGTTGATGTCGGCGCGCTTGGCGTTGCGGCGGATGCGCTTCTTTGCTTGCGGCGTGTTCGCCATCTGGTTTGCCTCGTATCTCAAATGAAAAGGGCGCGGCCCGGCCGCACCCGCTCAGGGGGCGCCCTCTACGTTGAGAGAGCGTCGAGGTCAAGGCGTCAGCGCTGGCATTTCGGGCAGTAGAAGGTCGAGCGCCCCGAGTTGGCGCGCCGGCGAATCACCGCGCCGCAAGCGCAGGCCGCCCCTTCCCGCCCGTAGACTCGCCAGGCGTGAGAGAAATAGCCGAGCTCGCCATTGGGCTGGACATAGTCGCGCAGGCTCGATCCGCCGGCGGCGATCGCGGCAATGAGCACCGCCTTCACCGCCTCGGCGAGCGCGTCGAGCCGGGCGCGGGCGATATGGCCGCCGGCCCGGCCCGGCGCGATCCCGGCCAGATGCAGCGCCTCGCAGACATAGATGTTGCCGAGCCCCGCCACGATCCTCTGGTCGAGCAACAGCGCCTTGACCGGGGCCGCGCGGCCCTCCAGCGCGCGCGCCAGATAGGCGCCGTCGAAGCCATCGCCGAGCGGCTCCGGCCCCATGGCCGCGAACGGCCCGTAGGCGGCGATCTCCTCGGTCCGCACGATGTCGATGAAGCCGAAGCGGCGATGGTCGTTGAGCGCGAGGCGGCGGCCGTCCTCGGTCTCGACGACGACATGATCGTGCTTCCCGATCTCGCTCGGATCGACGCGCCAGCTTCCCGACATGCCGAGGTGGAAGATCATCGTGTCGCCGCGGTCGGTCTCGACCAGCCCGTATTTCGCCCGCCGCCCCAGGCCGGTGACGCGCGCCCCGGTCATCCGCTGGCGCAGGTCCGGCGGGAACGGCCGGCGCAGGTCCGGACGCCGCAGCTCGAACGACTCGATCCGCCTGCCTTCGAGCACGGGCTCAAGCCCGCGCAGGGTGGTCTCGACCTCGGGAAGCTCAGGCATGTTCCACCATGCCCCCTCCCCTGCTAGAGCGCGGCGCGATGGACAAGGTCTCTTTCGGCCGCGAGGACGTCAGCCCTGAGGAAAAGACGCGGCGGGTGCGTGGCGTCTTCTCCTCGGTCGCGTCGCGCTACGACCTGATGAACGATCTGATGTCGGGCGGCCAGCATCGCCTGTGGAAGCACGCCTTCGTCCGCCGCGTGCGGCCGCGCAAGGACGAGGCGATCCTCGACATGGCCGGCGGCACCGGCGACGTCGCCTTCCGCCTCGCCGGCGCCGGCGCCCGCGTCACCGTCGCCGACATCAATCCGGAGATGCTCGCGGTCGGCAGGGAGCGGGCGGGGGCGCGCGGCATCGAGGGCCTCGCCTGGGCCGAGGAGAATGCGGAGGCGCTGAGCTTCCCCGACCGCAGCTTCGATGCCTACACGATCGCCTTCGGGATCAGGAATGTCACCGATATCGCCGCGGCCCTCGGCGAGGCGCACCGCGTGCTGAAGACGGGAGGCCGCTTCTTCTGCCTCGAATTCTCGCAGACCCGCTGGCCGGGCTTCGCCACGCTCTACGAGAGCTATGCGCGCCACGTCGTGCCGAGGATCGGCAAGGCGGTGGCGAGCGACGAGGACAGCTATCGCTATCTGGTCGAATTGATCGAGCGCTTCCCCGACATGGCGGCGTTCGCGAAGATGATCGGGGCCGCCGGCTTCCGTAACGTGAAGGCCGAGCCGATTCTCGGCGGCCTCGTCGCCATCCACAGCGGCTGGAAGATTTGACCCACGCGATCGTCCATATCTGGCGCCTCCTCAAATGGGGCCGGGTGCTGGCGCGACACGGCGCGCTGAGGGGCATCGAGCGCGACCCCAACACGCCGCCGCCGGTACGGCGCCTCGCCAGGCTCGCCCGCTTCGGCGCGCGCGTCCCCGCCGTGCCGACCTATGCCGAGGCCTTCCAGGACATCGGCCCGGCCGCGATCAAGCTCGGCCAGGCGCTGGCCACCCGCCCCGATCTGGTCGGCGAGGAAGCGGCGCACGATCTCGCCTTGCTCCAGGACAGCCTGCCGCCGGCTCCGTTCGAGGCGATCAAGGCGGCGATCGAGCAGGGACTCGGCCGGCCGCTTCACGAGGTCTTCTCGGAGGTCGACCCAGAGCCCGTCGGCGCCGCCTCGATCGCCCAGGTCCACCGCGCCGTCACCACCGAGGGCAAGCCGGTCGCGGTCAAGGTGCTGCGCCCGCATATCGAGGAGGATTTCGCCGCCGCCATCGAGACCTACGAATGGGCGGCGGCGCAGGTCGAATCGATGGGCGGCGAGGCGGCGCGCCTCAGGCCCCGGCTGGTCGTCGAGACCTTCCGGCACTGGACCAGCCGCGAGCTCGACCTGCGCCAGGAAGCGGCCTCGGCCTCGGAGCTCGGGAGAATCTGGTCGCCGAGATCGGGCTTCTTCGTGCCCGAGATCGACTGGAGCCGCACCGCCCGGCGGGTGCTGACGCTGGAATGGATCGACGGCATCAAGCTGACCGACCGCGCCGCCCTGATCGCCGCCGGCCACGACGTGAAGGCGCTCGCCGCCAACCTCGTCCGCGCCTTCCTCAAGCAGGCGGTGGTCGACGGCTTCTTCCATGCCGACCTTCACCAGGGCAACCTCTTCGCCCTGCCCGACGGCCGGCTCGCGGCGATCGATTTCGGGATCATGGGCCGGATCGACCGCCAGGCGCGGGTCTGGCTCGCCGAGATCCTCTACGGCCTCCTGACCGGCAATTACCGCCGCGTCGCCGAAATCCATTTCGAGGCGCAATATGTGCCGCCGCACCACAGCATCGCGGAGTTCGCCACCGCGCTCCGCGCCGTCGGCGAGCCGATGCGCGGGATGGCGGCCAAGGATGTCTCGCTCGGCCAGATGCTCGAGGGCCTGTTCAAGATCACCCGCGACTTCGACATGCCGACCCAGCCGCACCTCCTGCTGCTGCAGAAGACGATGGTGATGGAGGAAGGCGTCGCCGCCGCGCTCGATCCCGACATCAACATGTGGGAGACCGCCGAGCCGTTCCTCACCGAATGGGTGCGCGCCGAGCTCGGGCCGGAGGCGCGGATCGCCGACGAGATCGTCCGCACCGTGCGGCTGCTGCGCAAGCTCCCCGATCTGATCCGCCGCCTCGACCATTATTATCCGCCGCCCGGCGCCGCGCCGCCGGCGCGGCCGCTGCGCGAGATCGCCGTGGTGCGGCCGCATCGCCTGTGGCCGGTGCTGCTCGCCTCGCTGCTGTCGGCGGCGGCTGGCGCTGCCGCGGTCTACTTCCTAGTTTAGGGGGATGCGGGGAAAGCGCATCCTCTTGATCGTCGGCGGCGGCATCGCCGCCTACAAGGCGTGCGAGCTGATCCGGCTGATCCGCAAGGCCGGCGGCAGGTGCGCTGCGTGCTGACCGCGGGCGGCGCGCAGTTCATCACCCCGATGACGCTCGCCGCGCTCTCCGAGCAGCGCGTCCACACCAGCCTGTGGGATCTCAAGGACGAGGCCGAGATGGGCCATATCCAGCTGTCGCGCGAGGCGGACCTCGTCGTCGTCTGCCCGGCGACGGCCGACCTGCTGGCGAAGATGGCGGGCGGGATCGCCGACGATCTCGCCACCACTCTGCTGCTCGCCACCGACAAGAAGGTGCTCGCCGCCCGGCGATGAACGTGCGCATGTGGCGGCACGAGGCGACGCGGCGCAACGTCGCGCGGCTGCGCGCCGACGGCGTCACCGTCATGGAGCCCGACGAAGGCGAGATGGCCTGCGGCGAATATGGCCCGGGCCGGCTGCCCGAGCCCGAGGCGATCCTCGCCGCGATCGAAGAGGCGCTGGGCGGGCCGGGGCCGCTCGCCGGCCGGCACGTCATCGTCACCGCCGGCCCGACCCACGAGCCGATCGACCCGGTCCGCGTGATCGCCAACCGCTCGTCGGGCAAGCAGGGCTTCGCCATCGCCGAGGCGCTGGCCGATCTCGGCGCGCGCGTCACCCTGGTCGCCGGGCCGGTGAGCCTCGATGACGCCCGCCGGCGTGACGCGCATCGACGTCGAGACGGCGCAGCAGATGGAGCGACGCCGTCGCCGCCGCGCTTCCCGCCGACGCCGCCGTGCTGGTCGCCGCGGTCGCCGACTGGCGGGTCGAGCCCGCCGCCGGCAAGCTCAAGAAGGAAGACGGGCCGCCGGCGCTCGACTGGCAGCGCACGCCCGACATCCTCGCCGACCTCGCCGGCTGCGCGGCGCGGCCGCGCCTGCTCGTCGGCTTCGCCGCCGAGACCGCCAATGTCGCGGACGCAGCCGCCGCCAAGCGGGCGCGCAAGGGCGCCGACTGGATCGTCGCCAACGACGTCTCCGGCGAGGTGATGGGCGGCGACGACAACGCAGTCCACCTGATCACCGCGGACGGCACCGAAAGCTGGGAGCACATGTCCAAGGCCGAGGTCGCGCGCCGGCTCGCCGCCGCGGATCGCCGAGGCGCTGAGATGATCGAGATCAGGGTGAAGCGGCTGCCCCATGGCGAAGGCCTGCCGCTGCCCGCCTACGGATCCGAGCATGCGGTCGGGCTCGACGTGGTCTCGGCCGAGGACGTGACGCTGGCGCCCGGCGCCCGCCACCCGGTGCGGACCGGCATCGCGATGGCGATCCCGCACGGCTACGAGGTGCAGGTCCGCTCGCGCTCGGGCACGGCGGTCAGGAACGGCATCACCTGCCTCACCGGCACGATCGATTCCGACTATCGCGGCGAGCTGATGGTGGTGCTGGTCAATCTCGGCGCCGAGCCGTTCGAGATCGGCCGCGGCGACCGCATCGCGCAGCTCATTCCCGCCCCGGTGCTCCGCGCCGGCTTCGCCGAGGTCGAGGATCTCGACGGGACCGCGCGCGGGATCGGCGGCTTCGGCTCGACCGGCCGGTGACCGGGTGACCCTCCGCGACGCAACAGCTCGACCGCTACGCCCGCCACATCGTCCTCAGGGAGATTGGCGGCGAGGGCCAGCAAAGGCTGCTCGCCGCGACCGTCGCGCTCGTCGGCGCGGGCGGGATCGGCGCGCCGGCGATCCAGTATCTGGCCGCGGCGGGCGTCGGCACGCTTCGGGTCATCGACGACGACGAAGTGACGCTCGACAACCTCCAGCGCCAGGTGCTGTTCGGCACGCGCCGACGTCGGCCGTCCGAAAGACCGAGGTCGCGGGCGAGGCCGTCGCCCGGCTCAATCCCGACGTCGCATTCGAGGGCAAGGCGGCGCGCCTTACGACCGGCAACGTCGCCGCGCTGCTCGCCGGCGCCGATCTGGTCCTCGACGGCTCGGACAATTTCGCGACCCGCCTCGTCGTCTCGGACCATTGCACGGCGGCGCGCATTCCCTTGGTCTCGGCCGCGATCGGCCGCTTCCAGGCGCAGGTCGGGACGTTCCGCGGCTGGGAGGCGGAGCGGCCCTGCTACCGCTGCTTCGTCGGCGACGCCTTCGACGCCGACGATTGCGACAATTGCGCGGAGCTCGGCGTGCTCGGCGCCATGGCCGGCATCGCCGGCAGCTTCGCGGCGCTGGAGGCGATCCGCGCGATCGCCGGCTTCGGCGACGATCCGGCGGGCAAGCTCCATATCTTCGACGGGCTCGCTCCGGCGATGCGCACGATCCGCATCGCCAAGGACCCGGCCTGCAAGGGATGCGGGCGCTAGGCGCCGGCGGCGCGCAGGAGCTGGTCGAACAGGCGCAGCGTCTCGTCGGGCTGGGCGGCGAAGGAGAAGCCGAGGCCCATGATCAGGCTGAACAGCAGGAACCGCCAGCTCAGCATCCGCCCGACCAGCGACGGGCCCTGCCGGGCGGGGCGCGGCGCGGCCGGCACGAAATGCACCGGCGCGGCGTCGCGCAGCACCAGCTCGTCGGCGGGCAGGCCGAGGATCAGCAGCTTCTCCGCCGCGAACTCCTCGGCGGTGAGCGCGCCCTCGCCGAACAGGCGGGCGAGCCGCTCGAGCGCGGTCAGCCGGTCGTGCACGGTGCGATAATCGTGCACGACCGGCGGTGCCGGTTCGGAGGCTGGCGCCGGGACGAGCGCGAGCCGCGGCGGCGGATCCGCCTCCGCCGTCTCGTCGCGCTGATAGCCGCGGCTGATGTTGAGCCTGCCGGTTCGCATGGCCTGCTTCTAGGTGCGTCACGGTAAAGATAGCCGGACCGGGCATCGTAAACCGGCCGTCAACCATGCTATTTCTTGCGGGGGCCGCCGCGCCGGCCTTGCTTCTTCGCCAGCCCCTTGGCGGCGCGCTCGTCGATGAGCTGCGCCGCCTCCTCGAGCGTGAGCTGCTCGGGCGCCAGCGACTTGGGCAGGGTGGCGTTGGTCGCGCCGTCGGTGACGTAGGGGCCGAACCGCCCCTCCATCAGCCTGATCTCGGCCTCGGTGCGCGGATGGTTGCCCAACACCTTCAGCGGCTCGCGCGAGCCCCGCCCGCGCCCGCCGCCCGCCGCATCGGCGAGCCTGGCGACGGCCGCGTTCATGCCGATCTCGAGCACCTCGGTCGTGGAGGCGAGCTTCGCATATTTGCCGTCATGCGCGAGATAGGGGCCGTAGCGGCCGATGCTGGCCTGGATCGGCTTGCCGGTCTCGGGATGGTCGCCGATCGCGCGCGGCAGCGCCAGCAGCCGCAGGGCGATCCCGAGATCCGCCTCGACATCCTTCGGCACCGACGCCCGCCTGGCCTCCTTGCCCTCGCCGAGCTGGAAATAGGGGCCGAACCGGCCCGAGCGCAGGGTGACGTCCTGACCGCTCTCGGGATTCTGGCCCAGCAGCTGCGGCCCGCTATCCTCCTGCCCGCCCTCGGCGCCGAAGCGGCGGGTATATTTGCACTCGGGATAGTTGGAGCAGGCGACGAAGGCGCCGAACTTGCCGCCGCGCAGCCCCAGCCGCCCCTCGCCGCAGGCCGGGCACAGCCGCGGATCGGAGCCGTCGCCTTTGTCGGGGAACAGCCAGGGAGCGAGGAAATCGTCGATCGCGGCGGTGATCTCGGAGGGCTTCTGCTCCATCACCTCGGCGGTCTTCGGCTTGAAGTCGCGCCAGAATTCGTCGAGCACCGCCTGCCACTGCATCCGCCCGCCCGAAATGTCGTCGAGCTCGTCCTCGAGATGGGCGGTGAAATCGTAGGAGACGTAGCGCTCGAAGAAGCGCTCGAGGAAGGCGGTCAGCAGGCGCCCGCTCTCCTCTGGAATGAAGCGCGCCTTCTCCAGCCGGACATAGTCGCGGTCCTTCAGCGTCTGCAGCGTCGCGGCATAGGTCGAGGGGCGGCCGATGCCGAGCTCCTCCATGCGCTTGACCAGGCTCGCCTCCGAGTAGCGCGGCGGCGGCTGGGTGAAATGCTGCTCGGCGGCGACTCCCTTCTTCGCCGGCGTGTCGCCCTCCTTCAGCCGCGGCAGCCGGCGGCTGTCCTCGTCGGCCTCGTCGTCGCGGCCTTCCTCGTAGAGCGCCAGGAAGCCGGGAAAGAGCACGACCTGCCCGGTCGCCCTCAGCGCGTGCTGCCCGGTGCCGTCGGCCAGCTCCGCCGTCGTCCGCTCGAGCCGCGCCGACGCCATCTGGCTGGCCAAAGCGCGCTTCCAGATCAGCTCGTAGAGGCGGGCATGGTCGCCCGATCCGGCACGGTCCCGCGAGAAATCGGTCGGCCGGATCGCCTCGTGCGCTTCCTGCGCGTTCTTGGCCTTGGTTTCGTAATGGCGCGGCTTGTCGGGCACGTAGCCGGCGTCGTAGCGCGCCGCGACCGCCCGCCGGGCGGCGGAGACCGCCTCCCCCGCCATCTGCACGCCGTCGGTGCGCATGTAGGTGATCGCGCCGTCCTCGTAGAGCCCCTGCGCCACGCGCATGGTCTGGCTGGCGGAGAAGCCGAGCTTGCGCGCCGCCTCCTGCTGCAGGGTCGAGGTGGTGAAGGGCGGCGGCGGGTTGCGGGTCAGCGGCCTGGTTTCGACCGAGACGACGCTGAAGCGGCCCTCCTCGACCGCCTTCTTCGCCGCCAGCGCGATGCCCTCCTCGCCGATCGACAGCCGCTCGACCTTCTCGCCATTGTAGCGGGAGAGCCGCGCCAGGAATTCGGTCCCGTCCGCCTCCAGCGTCGCGACGACGCTCCAATATTCCTGGGCCTTGAACAATTCGATGTCGCGTTCGCGGTCGACGATCAGCCTGAGCGCCACCGATTGCACCCGGCCGGCCGATTTCGCGCCCGGCAGCTTGCGCCACAGCACCGGCGACAGCGTGAAGCCGACCAGATAGTCGAGCGCGCGGCGCGCCCGATAGGCATCGATCAGATCCTCGTCGAGCGCGCGCGGACGGGCCATCGCCTCGGTGACCGCGCTCCTGGTGATGGCGTTGAAGGTGACCCGCTCGACCTTGGCGGGCAGCGCCTTCCTCTTCGCCAGCACCTCCTGGACGTGCCAGCTGATCGCCTCGCCCTCGCGGTCGGGGTCGGTGGCGAGGATCAGCGCATCGGCGCCCTTCGCCTCGTCGGCGATCGCCTTCAGCTGGCGCGCCTTGTCGGCATAGGTCTCCCAGATCATCGCGAAGCCGTCGTCGGGATCGACCGAGCCGTCCTTGGCCGGCAGGTCGCGGACGTGGCCGTAGGAGGCGAGCACGCGATAGCCCGCGCCGAGATATTTCTCGATGGTTTTCGCCTTGGCGGGCAATTCGACGACGACGAGCTTCATCCCAGGGTGTTTTCCTTACGCGTACGCGCACAGGGTGATGAGTCCCGGCGCGGCCCGTCAAGCGGCAGCTTCCCGGCCGAAAGGTCCGGAAGGTCCGGGAAGTCCGTAAAGTCCGCCTTCCATAAGACAGAAAAATTCCTTGCCCCGATCGCCGTCCCGCGAGGGGCTCGCGAAATCCACGCTCTGCCAGGCTGTCGATCATCGCTTCGTTCCGCACGGTCGGGCCGTGCGGGAGGGCTTGGCGGAAAAGATCCAACAAATATCCAACAAAATGCGCCGCGCGGTCGTTTGGAGAGCGCCGGGACAGAAGCTATGAGGGAGCGCAACGGAGCTCGTTCCCAATGCGTCATGATGCGTTCGCCATCCTCGTCTGCGCCGTCGCGGCAGTCTCCGCACCGGCGGCCGCACAGCCGCGCGAGCCCGGCATCGAGGCGCGAATCCTCGCCGAGATCAACCGCGCCCGCGCCGATCCGGCGGCCTATGCGCAGGAGCTTCAGCGCTACCGCGCCCTGTTCGACAGCCTGGTCGTGCGGCTCCCCGGGAGCGAGGTCGGCCTCAGGACCCGCGAGGGCGTCGCCGCGGTCGACGATGCGATCCGCTTTCTGGCCGCGCAGCCGCCGCGGGCGGCGCTTGCGGAGTCGCCGCTGCTGGCGCGCGCCGCCGCCGACCATGTCGCCGACCAGGGCCCGCGCGGCCTCGAAGGCCATGTCGGATCGGATGGGAGGAGTTCGCGCCAGAGGTTTCGGCGGCAGGGCGGCGACGCGCGTGCCGCCACCGCCGAGGTCATCGCCTACGGCCGGGCCGACGCGGCTTCGGTCGTCCGCCAGCTGATCGTCGACGACGAAGTCGCCGGTCGCGCGCATCGGACCATCCTGTTCAACCCCTACCGCTCCGCCGGCGCGGCCTGCGGCGATCACGCCGTTCACCGCCATGTCTGCGTCGTCGACTTTTCGAGTCGTTAGCTTCGCGGCGTCCGCGCCCGGGCGACGAGGAAGAGCGCGCCGAGCAGGGCATCGACCGAGGCCAGGACCATAGGCGGACCGGCCGCCCTCCCCTGCAGCCAGAGGGTGAGGATCGTGGCGAAGAAGGCCGCCTTGGCCAGCGCCGCCAGGGCCATTAGCGGCCGAAAGCGCACCGGATCGCGGGCGATGGCGAGATAGACGAGCTGCATCACCCAGGCGGCGCCGAGGAAGCCGTAATAATCTTCCGGCCGGTTCGGCGCGGGATCGAGATACGGTCCGGCGAAGAACAGCGGCGTCAGCACGATGAGGCCGTAAATGCCCGCGGCGGCGAAGATCAGCCGTGCGGCGCGGGCCGGGCACGTCACGTGAAGACCCGCGACAGGCCGGCGTCGCGCCGCCGGGCCAGATAGATCGCAATGGCGGCATGCCAGCCGGCAAGCAGGCCAAGACTGACCGCCACGTTGAGGGCGGTCGAACTGGCGATCGTCACCCCCTCGGTGCCGAGCAGCACGATCGAACCGAGCGCGAGCGCGAACGGCGCGTAGCAGACGATCAGCGTCAGCAGGATCGGCCAGAAGGCGTCCCGCGTCTCCTCGAAACTGCCCCGGAGCGCGTCGGTGACGCCGACATCCTCGCCGAGGGCGTAGGGCACGCTGACCGACCAGCGAACCAGCAGGAAGATCCCGGGTATGACAAACAGGATCAGTCCGGCCAGCACGCCGAGCCCGCTCAGGATGCCGATGCCGAGCACCGTTCCAACTCCTCGTCGTCCGCGACGCTGACCATGCGCCTCGAGCAGCACCGCGGTCAGCCAGGTCTGGAAAAACAGGGTCGCGACCGCCCCCGCGAGATCGAGGCCGATTCGATCGCCCGGATCGACGCCGACATCGGCAAAGACGGCGATCCCCGTCATCAGCGTCATCGCGATCGTGCAGCGCCATGCACCAAGCATCATCAAGCGCATCGTCTCGCGGAGCAGCGCGCCTGCCTCGAACGCGCTCATCCGACGCTCACCTTTCCGCCGGCCTGGCGCTCGAGCCTGCCGGCCAGCTCGAGCTCCAGCAGCACGGTCTGCACGATCGCCGGCGGCAGGCCGGACTGGCGGATCAGCTCGTCGATCTCGACCGGGGTCGGCCCCAGCAGGCCGGCGACCGCGCGGCGCGCGGCGTCGTCGGCGTCGCCGGAAGGCCCCGGCGCCGCATAGTCCCGCTCGCGCTGGCGCAGCGGGCGCGGCCCCAGCGGGCTCACCGCCTCGAGCACGTCCTCGGCGCTCTGCACCAGGGTCGCGCCGTCGCGGATCAGCTGGTTGCAGCCCTGGGCGCGCGGGTCGAGCGGCGAGCCGGGCACCGCCATCACCTCGCGGCCGAGCTCGGCGGCGCAGCGGGCGGTGATCAGCGAGCCCGATCGGGGCGCCGCCTCGACCACCACCGTGCCCTGGGTGAGGCCCGCGATGATCCGGTTGCGCCAGGGGAAATGACGCGCCCGCGGCTCGGTGCCCGGCGGCTGCTCGGCGACCAGCAGCCCGCGCTCGGCGATCGCGCGCTGCCGTTGCTCGTTCTCGGGCGGATAGACGATGTCGATGCCGCCGGCGATCACCGCGATCGTGCCGGTGTCGAGCGACCCGTCATGCGCCGCCGAATCGATTCCCCGCGCCAGCCCGGAGACGATCACGGTCCCGGCCGCACCCAGATTTTGCGCAAGCGAGCGTGCGAAGCGGCAGGCGGCGGCCGAGGCGTTGCGCGCGCCGACCATTGCGACCGAGAGCCTGTCGACGAGGGCGAGGTCGCCCTTGACGATCAAGGCCGGCGGCGCCGTCTCCAGCTCCGCGAGCAGCGGCGGATAGCGGCCCTGGCCGAGGAACAGGTAGCGCGCGCCGAGCCGCTCGACCTCGGCCATCTCGCGCTCGGCCTCGGCCCTGGAGGCGAGCTTCGGCGCGCGCCCGCCGCCGCGCGCCGCGAGGTCGGGGATGGCGTCGATCGCCGCCTGCGCCGAGCCGAAGCGGGCGAGCAGCTGGAAATAGGTGACCGGGCCGATATTGTCCGAGCGGATCAGCCGCAGGCGGGCGACGCTGTCGGCCGGCCCGCCCATCTCAGCCGTCGTCTCGTCCGACCCTGGGCTCGGTGCCGGCGACCAGCCTCGCGATGTTCGTGCGGTGCTTCCAGAGCACCAGCAAGGCGAAACCGAGGAACAGGATGGCCAGCTCGTAGCGGCCGACGATTGCGGCGGTCACCGGCCCCGACGCCGTGGCGACGATGCCGGCGAGCGAGGAATAACGGGTCAGCGCCAGCACCAGCATCCAGAGCATTGCGGCGACCAGGATCGTCGGCCAGTGCAGCAGCGCGACGATCCCGGCGAGCGTCGCCACGCCCTTGCCGCCCTTGAAGCCCAGCCAGACCGGATAGAGGTGCCCGAGAAACGCGCCGATCCCGGCCAGCGCGGGGAATTGCGGCTGATCGGGCCAGATCAGCCCGCCGAGCAGCACCGCCGCCGCGCCCTTCGCCACATCGAGCAGCAAGGTCGCCGCGGCGAGGCCCTTGCGGCCGGTCCTCAGCACGTTGGTCGCGCCGATATTGCCCGAGCCGATCGTCCGCACGTCGCCCGCCCCGGCCGCCCGCGTCAGCAGCAGGCCGAACGGGATCGAGCCGAGCGCATAGCCCAGCGCCAGGCACAGGATCGGCGGAAGCAGAATGTCGACGGTCACGAACACCCCCTGCGCCTTGCCTAGCAGCCTCGCAAATGCGCGCAACAAATTGCAGCAAAAGCGATGGGTCCTTCCTTCGATACCGGCCTTCGCCAGGCTCGGTCCCTACTCAGGATGAGCGGGGGAAGGCGGATGTCGCTTGCCCTCCACCGCTCATCCTGAGTAGCCGGTGACTTGCCGAACCGGCGTATCGAAGGACGTATCGAAGGACACAATGACCGACATCCGCCCCATCCTCGTCTTCGATACCGGCGTCGGCGGCCTCTCCGTGCTCGGCGCGATCCGCGCGCTGCTGCCGAGCGCGCCGATCGTCTACGTCGCGGACAGCGCCGGCTTTCCCTACGGCACCAAGAGCCCGGCCGAGGTGGCCGCGCGGGTGCCGGCGCTGCTCGGCCGGCTCGCCGAGCGCTACGACCCGGCGCTGATCGTGATCGCCTGCAACACCGCCTCGACGATCGCGCTCGACGCGGTGCGCGCCGCGCTCGACCTCCCCATCGTCGGCACCGTACCCGCGATCAAGCCGGCCGCCTCGCTTTCGAAGTCGCGGGTGATCGGCGTGCTCGGCACCGCCGCGACCATCGTCCAGCCCTATGTCGACCGGCTGGCGAAGGAATTCGCGTCCGACTGCCTGGTGCTTCGCCACGGCTCGCACGAGCTGGTCGAGCTGGCCGAGGCCAAGCTGCGCGGCGAGCCGCCCGATCCGGCCGCCTTCGCCCGCATCCTCGACGGCCTCTTGTCCCAGCCCGGCGGCGAGGCGATCGACACGATCGTGCTCGCCTGCACGCATTTCCCGCTGGTCGAGGACGAGCTCGCCGCCGCCGCGCCGCGGCCGCTCCGGTTCGTCGACGGCAAGGAGGGGATCGCCCGGCGCACCGCATGGCTGGCGCGCGACCTCAGCTGGCCGGACGGGCCGGGCGAGGGCCGCGCCGTCTTCACCGGGCCGATCGACCCCGGCTCGCCGCTGGCCGAGGGCCTAAAGCTTTACGGGCTGGGGCGCGTGAGCCAGCTCTGACGCCGGCTCGATGTCGATCGCGAGCATCGGCCGCGCGCCGACCAGCGCGAGCAGCGGGCCGCCGCCGAGCTCGGCGAAGCGGCACAGGAAGGTCCTCAGGAACAAAGCGACCGCGACCATCTCGCCGAGCTCCTCCAGCGTGAACAGCGTCCCGAGCCTCAGGTCGTAATGGGAGACGCCGGCGCTCATCAGGACGTTCTCGCGCACTTCCAGCCCGATCGC
Organism: uncultured Alphaproteobacteria bacterium; assembly: GCA_963826805.1. GTDB lineage: Bacteria > Pseudomonadota > Alphaproteobacteria > Sphingomonadales > Sphingomonadaceae > Allosphingosinicella. The sequence goes on along the minus strand of CAWGYE010000004.1, from coordinate 446,597 downwards.
CGAGACCAGGTAGACGATCCCTCCCAGCGCGAAGCCGGCCCGGACGGCGCGGCCCTGCCGGAGCCAGAAGCGAAACAGCCAGACGATGACGAACAGGGCGACCAGCGCGTAGGCGAACACGCCGGCGTTGAGCCACGGGCCGGCGGCGCCGTAGGCGTGGCCGACCGCGCTCAGCCCCTCATGGATCTGGACCGCCTCGTCGAGCGCCATGAACGCGAACAGGATGGCGAGCATGCGCCACCCCGACCGTTCCGCGGCGGCGAGGCCCGGCACCTGCGCGACCCGCGCCGCGACGAGCGCCGCCGCCGCGATCGCCAGCGCGGAAAAGAGATTGGGAACGTTGCCCTCGCTCGACAGCCGGAAGAGATGGGAAAGGCCGGCCGTCAGATGATTGTCGCGGGCGTCCCCGATCATGACGAGCAGGTTCAGGCATCCGAGCAGCAGGATGACGAGCAGATGACCGCGGAAGATCCGCGAGACCGACAGACGCGCCGCCATAGACCCCCCAATCTCCTCTTCCCCGGCACGGGCTTAGCGGATCGGCGGCGATGCTGGCGAGCGAAATACCGACCCTCGCCGTCCCAATTCGGCTGGTTTCGAAACGCGCAAGAAAATCCGCGCGAGTGTGACGGTTGTCACTGGCGTGACAGGGTCAAACTCCGCTAATGGGGGTGAAGAGACCCGGGGACGAGACTTTGGACTATCAGCGCATCTTTGCGGAAGCGATCGAGCGGCTGCACGCGGAAGGCCGCTACCGCGTGTTCATCGAGATCCTGCGCAACAAGGGCAGCTTCCCCAACGCGCGCTGCTTCGCCGGCCATAACGGGCCGAAGCCGATCACCGTCTGGTGCTCGAACGACTATCTCGCCATGGGCCAGCACGAGGACGTGATCGCGGCGATGGAGGAGGCGCTGCACGACGTCGGCGCCGGCTCGGGCGGCACCCGCAACATCTCCGGCAACAGCCACTACCATATCGAGCTCGAGGCCGAGCTCGCCGACCTGCACGGCAAGGAAGCGGCGCTGCTGTTCACCTCGGGCTACATCTCCAACGAGGCGGCGCTGTCGACGCTCGGCAAGCTGCTGCCCGGCTGCATCATCTTCTCCGATTCGCTGAATCACGCCTCGATGATCGCCGGCATCCGCTCCTCCGGCTGCGAGAAACGGGTGTTCCGCCACAACGACCTCGAGCATCTCGAGGAGCTGCTCGCCGCCGCCGATCCGGCCGCGCCCAAGCTGATCGCGTTCGAGAGCGTCTATTCGATGGACGGCGACGTCGCCCCGATCGCCGCGATCTGCGACCTCGCCGACCGCTATCACGCGCTCACCTATCTCGACGAGGTCCACGCCGTCGGCATGTACGGCGCGCGCGGCGGCGGCATCTCCGAGCGCGACGGCGTCGCCCACCGCCTCACCATCATCGAGGGCACCCTGGGCAAGGCGTTCGGGGTGATGGGCGGCTATGTCGCGGCCGACAGGAACATCGTCGACGTGATCCGCAGCTACGCGCCGGGCTTCATCTTCACCACCTCATTGTCGCCGGTGCTGGTCGCCGGCGCGCTCGCCAGCGTCCGCCACCTCAAGGCCTCGACCGTCGAGCGCGAGGCGCAGCAGGAGCGCGCCGCGCAGCTGAAGGCGATCTTCGCCGCGGCCCGGCTGCCGGTGATGCCGTCCACCACCCATATCGTGCCGCTGCTGGTCGGCGATCCGGTGACGGCGAAGCGGATCAGCGACATATTGCTCGCCGAATACGGCATCTACGTGCAGCCGATAAACTATCCGACGGTGCCGCGCGGCACCGAGCGGCTGCGCTTCACCCCCGGCCCCGCCCACAGCGAGGAGATGATGCGGGGCCTCGCCCGGGCGCTCACCGAGATCTGGGACCGGCTGGAGATGCGCTGGGCGGCCTGAGCCCCGGCCGAGACTGGTGCGCCCCTAGCTCTGCGGCCCCCTCATTAACTTCCTTACTTTTTCTCGATCTTGCGGAATGAGCTGGGCAAGGAACATGTCTTCCGGAAGCTGGGCGTCATCCGAATGGCCGAGCTCCTTACGCACATTTGCGTAGAGATTCGCTGCTGCGGTAAACATGATACCCATATCGCCGCTCGCGGATGACTCCTCGAATGCCGTAACTGCGCGGATCGTTTCTTGCCCGCCCCATACGATCATATCGTAGCGCACTCGCCCGAAGCGTTGCGCAATTGCGTCAGCATCCAACGGTGGCCCCCAGCCTTTTTGGGCGAACATCACATCCCGAATAATGTCGATGAGTTCTTTGTAAACCTTAGCTTTTTCAGGAAATATCTGAGCCTCCGCCTCCTTTCGCTTGGTCTTCTGAAACGTCCAGATCGCGAGCCAAGTCGTGGCGACAAATGTCAGCCAGCCGAGCGCCGCTTCCCCACTTAGGTCAGTAGCCACCCTTTTAGCCAACACGCCGAAACCGAGGCCGACGGCGATCAAGAAAGCGAAAACGGCAAGCCACGCGAAAAAGGATGTTGAGCGCATCCGCAAATCCCTGACAACGACGCCAACGTGAGTGGCAACGCCGCCCAACTATCACCGAAACCATCGCCGGGAGAAGAACCGTGCGGAGCCGTCGCTTGCAATCATGCCGACGGCGCGCGGGCCACATCCTATCAGCCGCCCCGAGGATGTCATCTTCAATTGCCCGGGTAGAGGCTCTCCTCGCCCTGCACCATCTCCTGACCGCGCGCTTCCATGTAGGTGTTGATCGTCATCGGGGTCAGCCAATAGGCGTCGAACAGCAGGCGGTTGCGCGGGGTGTCGCCGAAGATCGCGCGCTGCGCCGACCAGTCGACCCGGCGCTGCACGTCCTCGAGGCTCAGCCCCTGCGCGGCGAGCGGGCCGATCTGGGCGCGCAGGTCGGTGAGCGTCGCGATGAGCCGGTCCACATAGGCCGTGTCGATCTGCGGCTCGCCGTGCCCCGGGATCAGGATACGGTAGTTCAGCGCCTTGATCCGCCGCAGCACCTCGATCCAGTCGGCGGGAAAGCTGAAGAAGCCGAACGGGACGGGCGAGACGACGATGTCGCCAGTGACGACGATCCGCTCGTTCGGCAGCCAGGCGATGGCGTCGCCGTCGGTATTGGCGCGTCCGAGGAAGCGCAGATGGACCGGCCGGACGGGGTCGTCGAGCCTGAGCTCGTCGGCGAAGGTTTCGGTCGGAAGGACCAGATAGGTGCCGCGGATCGCCGTCATGCGCTCGCGGGTATCGGCCTCCATCCGGCGATAGCGGGCCCTGGTCGCCTCGTCATGCTGCGGATTGCGAAGCTGCGCGGCGACGAAGGCGAGCGTGGCCGCGCTTTGATTGAGGAAGATCGTCTCCATGCGCTCGTCGGGGCGCAGGCTGACATAGCGCTGAATGGGGCCCTGCAGCGCGCGCAGGGTCGCCGGCGTGGAGATGATTCTGACGCGCGGCCAGGCGGCGCGGATCTCCGAGCCGCCCTGCGGATGATCGTTGTGCCAGTGGGTGTAGACCAGCGCCTTCACCGGCCTGCGCGTGATCGAGCGGATGAATTGGGCGGCGCGCCGCCCGTCCGCGCGGGTAAGGCCGCTGTCGATGACCACGACGCCGTCGCTCTGCTCGATGACGGTGATGTTGCCGGTGACGGCGCCTCGATATTCGGGCGGAGTCGCGAGCAGGTGGACGCCCGGCGCGATCTGACGCGCCGCATAGGGGGCCAGATCCGGCTGGGCGCGGAGGGGAGATGCTGCGAACAGCAAGGCGAAGACGAGCCAACGCATCATGATGCGCTCCTTTTCTCGTCCCCTGCCCGCCATCCGCCCGATCCCGCGGCAAAGCGCAAAGCCCGCCCGACGAAGCCGGGGATAAATTCGATCAAGCGCTGGCGAATCCGGCCCCGAGCGCCTAGGGACGTGCCCCATGCGGATCGCCATCGCTTCCGACCACGCCGCCGTCGCGCTCAAGGCCGATCTTGTCGCGTGGCTCGGCGAGGAAGGTCATGACGTCGACGACCTCGGGCCGGAGGGCGTCGAATCGGTCGACTATCCCGATTATGGCTACAAGCTGGCCGAGGCGGTCGCCGCCGGGCGGGCCGAGCGCGGCATCGCCCTGTGCGGCTCGGGGATCGGCATCTCGATCGCCGCCAACCGCCACCCGGCCTGCCGCTGCGCCCGCGTCGACGAGCCGCTCTCCGCCACCCTCGCGCGCCAGCACAACGATGCCAACGTCATCGCGATGGGCGCGCGGCTGATCGGCATCGAGATGGCCAAGGCCTGCATCGTCGCCTTTCTCTCCACCGCATTCGCCGGCGACCGCCATTCGCGCCGGGTCGAGAAGCTCTCCCACCCCCATTTCAGCAAGGAGCATGCATGAGCAGCCGCCCGATCGACGAGGCCGACGGCTTCTTCACCGACCGGCTGGGCCAGGCCGACGGCGCCGTCGCCGACGCCGTCGCGGCCGAGCTCGACCGGCAGCAGAACCAGATCGAGCTGATCGCGTCGGAGAATATCGTCTCGCGCGCCGTGCTCGAGGCGCAGGGCTCGGTGCTCACCAACAAATATGCCGAAGGCTATCCGGGCCGCCGCTACTATCAGGGCTGCGCCCCTTCCGATTCTGTAGAGACGCTGGCAATAGAGCGCGCCAAGCAATTGTTTGATTGCGGTTTTGCCAACGTGCAGCCGCATAGCGGCGCGCAGGCGAACGGGGCGGTGATGCTGGCCCTGACCAGGCCCGGCGACACCATCCTCGGCATGTCGCTCGACGCCGGCGGCCACCTCACCCACGGCGCCAAGCCCGCCATGTCCGGCAAATGGTTCAACGCCGTCCAATATGGCGTGCGCCCCGACGATCACCTGATCGATTTCGACGAGGTCGAGCGGCTCGCGAGGGAGCACAAGCCCACCCTGATCATCGCCGGCGGCTCGGCCTATCCGCGGCACATCGACTTCGCCCGCTTCCGCGCCATCGCCGACGAGGTCGGCGCGATCTTCATGTGCGACATGGCCCATTTCGCCGGGCTGGTGGCGGCGGGCGAGCACCCCACCCCCTTCGGCCATGCCCATGTCGTCACCACCACCACCCACAAGACCCTGCGCGGGCCCCGGGGTGGCATGGTGCTGACCGACGACGAGGCGATCGCCAAGAAGATCAACTCGGCGGTCTTCCCCGGGCTGCAGGGCGGCCCGCTGATGCACGTCATCGCCGCCAAGGCGGTCGCCTTCGGCGAGGCGCTGAGGCCCGATTTCAAGACTTATGCCCGCGCCGTCATCGCCAACGCCAAGGCGCTCGCCGGCCGCCTCAAGGAGCGCGGCGCCGACCTCGTCTCGGGCGGCACCGACACCCATCTCGCTTTGGTCGACCTCAGGCCGATCGGCGTCACCGGCCGCGATGCCGACGAGGCGCTCGAGCGCGCCGCGATCACCTGCAACAAGAACGGCGTCCCGTTCGACCCGCTGCCGCCGGTCAAGACCAGCGGCATCCGCGTCGGCTCGCCGGCCGGCACCACCCGGGGCTTCGGGGTCGCCGAGTTCCGCGACATCGCCGACATGGTCGCCGACGTGCTCGAAGGCCTCCACGCCCATGGCGCGGAAGGCAATGGCGCGGTCGAGGCCGCGGTTCGCGAACGCGTCCGGGCGCTGTGCGCCAAATTCCCGATCTACCCGGAGCAATAGTTGCGCTGTCCGTTCTGCGGCCACGAGAACAGCCAGGTGAAGGACAGCCGTCCCACCGAGGACGGCTCCGCCATCCGCCGCCGCCGCCAGTGCGAGGATTGCGGCGCCCGCTTCACCACCTTCGAGCGCGTCCAGCTGCGCGAGCTGACCGTGGTCAAGTCCGAGAACCGGCGCGAGCCGTTCGAGCGCAGCAAGCTCGAGCGCTCGATCGAGATCGCCTGCCGCAAGCGCCCGGTGCCTTCCGAGCGGATCGAGCGCCTCGCCTCGTCGATCCAGCGCCAGATCGAGACCTCGGGCGAGAGCGAGATGCCCTCGGCCCGGATCGGCCAGATGGTGATGGAAGGGCTGAAGGCGCTCGACCCCGTCGCCTATATCCGCTTCGCCTCGGTCTATAAGGACTTCCGCGAAGCCAAGGACTTCGAGGACTTTGCCGGGACGGTGAGCGAAGCGGGGAGAGAGTGAGCGGGGGGGCGCCGGCGATCGTCCTCGTGCGGCCGCAGCTGGGCGAGAATATCGGCAAGGCGGCGCGGGCGATGCTCAATTTCTCCCTGACCGACCTCAGGCTGGTGGCGCCGCGCGACGGCTGGCCCAATCCCTCGGCGGGGCCGGCGGCGTCGGGCGCGGACCTGGTGCTCGAGCGGGCGCGGGTCTTCGACACGGTCGCCGAGGCAGTGGCCGATTGCGCCCATGTCTATGCGACCACGGTGCGCAAGCGCGGGCTGGTGGTGCCGGTGATCTCGGCGGAGGAGGCCGGGCGCCAGGTCCATCTCAATCTGGGACAATCGGCCTTCCTGTTCGGCGCCGAGCGCTCCGGGCTGGAGACCGAGGAGGTGGCGCTGGCCGGCAGCATCGTCACCGTGGCGGTCAACCCCGAGTTCAGCTCGCTCAACCTCGCCCAGGCGGTGATCCTCATCGCCTACGAATGGTCGAAGCAGGCCGGGCTCGCCGTTCCCACCGAAGGCGATCCCGCCGAGCCGCGCGCCAGCCAGGCGCATCTCGAGGGGCTGATCGTCCAGCTCTACGCGGCGCTGGCGGCGGCCGACTATTTCCACCCCCCCGACCGCACGCCCGCGACCCGCAACACGATCCGCACCATCCTCACCAAGGCCGGCTGGTCGGCGCGCGAGGTGCAGGCGCTGCGCGGCATCGTGCGGGCGCTCGCCGAGCCGCGCCGCCGCTCTTGATGGCGAGCCGGGCGGATGGTACCCCAAGGCATGCCCGATGGGGGCGTGCTCGAGCGGAGGTGCCCATGATCGCGCGCATTTTCCTGGCCGCCGTCGCCGTCGTCGCGGTTCCGCTCGCGGCCGCCGGCCACGCCCAGGCCCCGGCCAAATCCCGCGCCGAGACCCGAAGGACCTGCGAGGTGACCGAGCAGATCGGGACCCGGCTGGGCCGGGTGCGCCGCTGCCTGACCCGGGCCGAACGGGAGCAGGTACAGGCGGAAGGTCAGCAGATGACCGACCGCATCCAGTCAGGAAAGCATTTCAGCGAGGCCATGTACCAGGCGGGCTTTCGCGGCCCCTACGGCTCGGGCATCTGCCGCGCCGGCCCGCGCGTCTGCTGAGCCGCGCGACCGCCGGCCTTGATGCGCGGGCACGGTGATGATACCGAGGCAGCTGCCCAATCAGGGCGAGCTTGACCGGAGGCGCTTGTGATCGCTCGCATTTTCCTGGCGGCCGTCGCCGTCGTCGCCATCCCACTCACCGCCGCCGGCTACGCCCAGGCCCCGACCGAATCCAAGGAAACCGCCAAGCGGGTGTGCGAGGTGGATCAAGCCACCGGCAGCCGACTCGGCGGCGTGCGCCGCTGCATGACCCGCGCCGAACGGGCGCAGGCGAAGGCCGACAGCCAGAAGGCCACCGAGCGCATCCAGTCGCAGAAGAACTTCACCGAGGCGATGTGGGGCCCGACCGGTTGCAGGGGCTCCCGCCCGGGCCATTGCTGACGAAGCGCTCGGCAGGACGGCGCCTGTGATTGCCCGCAACCTGCTCGCGGCGCTCGCGGTGGTCGTCGTCCCCCTCGCCGTTGCCGGCCACGCCCAGGCGCCGTCCCAATCCAAGCCGAGGCTCAAGCGGATATGCGAGGTCGACCAGCCGATCGGCAGCCGCCTCGGCGCGGTGCGCCGCTGCATGACGGAGGCCGAGTGGATCGAAGCCCGGGCCGAGGCTCAGAAGACCGTCCAGCGCATCCAGTCGGGCAAGGCGGGCAGCGGGACGCTGACGGGCGGCGGCGCCTGCAGGGCCGCGGGCCCGCGCGGCTGCTGAGCCGGATCGCGCCTTCACCCGGGGTTCAGGCGCCGCGGGGCAGTTGATCGAGGTTCTTGATGGTGTCGCCGGGCGATGCTAGCCAGCCCTCCCGCCGGGGGGCGGCGGGTCAAGGGGCCAAGCGGGAGAAGCGCGTGATCATTCGTAACCTCATCGCGGCCGTCGCCGTCGTCGCCATTCCGCTCGCCGTCGTCGGCGCGCAGGAGCCGGCCCCGCGATCGTCCAAGTCGAGCACCAAGAAGATCTGCGAGACCAACGTCGAGATCGGCAGCCGCCTCAACCGCCAGCGCCGCTGCCGGACCAAGGCCGAGCATGACGAGCACAAGGCCGAGGCGCGCCAGACGGTCGACCGCATCCAGGCCTTCAAGGCCACTACCTGCCCGCCCAATTGCTGAACCCGGCCTGTCCATATGAGAGATACCCAAGTCACCGATTCGCTTGACTTTTCGCCCCCGATTCCGCCAGTTGGCCACAGGGCTCGTTCGCTCGGCCGCGGCATCGAAGGGGGCGCCGCCAGCGGATCCAGGATGGAGTAGATGATGAAGAGCTTGGTTTTGCTTACCGGCGCCCTTTTGGCGTCGACCGCCGCTGCGGCCCAGGCGCCGAGCGGCACCCAATCGGAATCGGCCGACGCCGACGACAATCGGGTGATCTGCCGCAACGTCGCCGATCTCGGCACCCGGCTCGCCCGGTCCCGCGTCTGCCGCACCCGCGCCGAATGGGAGGCGCTGCGCCGCGACTCCCGCAACCAGATCGACCGCGCCCAGACCACCCGCGTCCACCGCTCCGACGAATAGGCGCTCGCCGCCGCGGCCCCGCGTCCCGCCGCCGGCCCGCCCGGCGGCGCGAACGGCGTTGACTTTGCGGGGCTTTGCCGCCATGTGCCCGCCTTCGCAATTGGCCCCGCACCCCTGGTGAAGCGGCGGCCGCGCCGGACGCGTAACGGTCCGGCGGTGCGGTCCAGGGATCTGACGAAGCAAATTGGAGTAAGAAAATGTCGAAGCGCACCAGCGCCAAGTACAAGCTCGACCGCCGGATGGGCGAGAACGTCTTCGGACGGCCCAAGAGCCCGGTCAACCGCCGCGAATACGGACCCGGCCAGCACGGCCAGCGCCGCAAGGGCAAGATGTCGGATTTCGGCATCCAGCTGCGCGCCAAGCAGAAGCTCAAGGGCTATTATGGCGACGTCACCGAAAAGCAGTTCAAGCGCGCTTATACCGACGCCGCGAAGATGAAGGGCGACACCGGCCAGAACCTGATCGGCCTGCTCGAGCGCCGGCTCGACGCGGTCGTCTATCGCGCCAAGTTCGCGCCCACGATCTGGGCCGCGCGCCAGCTGGTCAATCACGGCCACATCCGCGTCAACGGCAAGAAGCTCAACATCGCCTCGGCCAAGGTCGAGGTCGGCGACCTGATCGAGCTCGGCCCCAAGGCGCAGGAGATGGCGCTGGTGATGGAGGCGCAGGGCCTGCCCGAGCGCGACATCCCCGACTACATCGTCCCGGACGGCGCCACCAAAGCGGTGTTCAACCGCGTGCCGTCGCTCGACGAGGTCCCCTATCCGGTGCGCATGGAGCCCAATCTGGTCGTCGAGTTCTACTCGCGCTGACCGGCTCAGGCCTCGGAAATCCAAAAAGGGCGGTCCGGCAACGGCCGCCCTTTTTCATGGTCCTTCCCCTCCCCTTGATGGGGAGGGGTTAGGGGTGGGGTGAACCTGGACGACCGGCTCCGTGCCGGCGGAGAGTCCACCCCCACCCCAGCCCTCCCCCACCAAGGGGGAGGGAGATAGCGACCATTCCTGTATCAGCGCGCCGCCAGGTTGGTCTGCAGGAAGGTGCCGATCCGTCCGAGCATCCGCACCCTCGCCTGGCTGTCGGCGAGGTCGTGCTCGAGGCCGGGGAAGACGGTGAGCTCGCTCGGCCGCCCGGCGTCGCGCAGCGCATCGTCCATCCGCCGCGAATGGATCACGTTGACGTTGAGGTCGCGGTCGCCGTGGAACAGCAGCACCGGCGCGCGGATCGCCGCGGCATGGCGCAGCGGCGAGCCCTCGACGATGTGCGGGCCGCTGCCGATATATTCGGTCACGTTGCGCGACGCCGTATAGTGGCGGAAGTCCTCCTTCGCCTGCTGCAGGTCGGTGACCGGCGCGATCGCCACCACCGCCCGGAACAGGCCGGGCTCGACCACCGCCGACTGCAGCGCGGCATAGCCTCCATAGGACCAGCCGACGATCGCCATCCGGTTCGCGTCGGCGCCCTGGGCGGCGAGCCAGCGCGCGCCGGCGGTGATGTCGCCGATCGAGGTGCGCCAGCTCTGGAAGCCGTTGCGCTGCAGCCAGGCGTCGCCATAGCCGGCCGAGCCGCGATAATTGGGCTGCAGCACCGCATAGCCCTGGGTCGCGAAGATACTGGGCGATCCAGTCGAAGCCCCATTCGTCGCGCGCCGCCGGGCCGCCATGGGGGAACACCACCGCCGGCAGGCCGCGCGCGTCGGTCCGGCCGGGCGGCAGGGTGAGGTAGGCGGGGACCGGCACCCCGTCCGCGGCGGGATAGGCGATCGCCCTGACGGTCGCGGCCGGCCGGTTCTCGAGCGGGGGACGCGCCATCAACAGCTCGTTGAGGCTGCGCGTCGCGCGGTCGTAGACGTAATAGCGGCCGGCGTCGGTGTCGCTGCCGGCGTGGACGAGGACCTTGCTGCCGTCGCTGCTGGTGCTGCCGAAATCGATCAGCGGCAGGTTCGGGATGGCGCGGGAGAGGCCGCGCGCGATCGCGGCATAGTCCTGGTCGAAATAGACGATCCGGCGCCGCTCGTCGGCGAAGGTGACGCCGATCACCCGCGCGCCGCGATTGGCGAACACGACATTGTCCACGTCGACCTGCTCGTTGGCATAGACCAGCTCGCTCGCCAGGCTCTCGTCGAGCTTCACCCGGTAGAGGGCGAAGCGGCCGTTCAATTTCCGCAGCACATAGGCGGCATCGAGCTCGGCATCGACGGCGAGCGGCATCATTCCCTCCCCGCTCAGCTCGTCATGGCTGCCGAGCGGGCGCCAGTCGCCGCCGCCGCGCGGCCGGTAGAAATGGTCGATGCGGCTGCCGGCCTGGCCGGTGCTGCCGCGCACGGTGGGCGTCGACATGATCCGCACCGTGCCGCGGCCGTCGCTGATATAGGCGCCGGCGCGGCGGTTCGGTGCCTCGACCCGGGTCGCGCGCGCGGTGCGCACGTCGATCCGGTCGACCGAAAGGCCGTCGGCGGTGCGGCTGACCCGCGAGCCCACGCGGCCCGCCTCGGGCACATATTCGCGCGCCATCAGCACCGCGCCCTCGCTGCCGCCGAGCCAGTCGATGATCGCACCGTCATTCTGCCGGATTCGGGCGTCGTCCTGCGACCGGCGCTCGCCGAGCAGCTGCGGGTTGCCGCCCTCGAGGTCGACCGAGATGAGCCGCGCGAACGGGATCAGGAAGCCCGCGGTCGCGTCCATCGCGACGATCTGGCAGACCAGCCGGTCGTTGGCGGCGAAATTGCACCAGCGCAGCCGCTCCGGGCTGCCGCTCGTGCGTGCCACCTGGCGGGCCGCGCCGCCGCCGGCGAGCTCGTAGACATAGGCGATCGTCTCGCGGCCGGGGCCCGGCTGCATGAAGACGACCCGGCTGCCGTCGGGGGAGATGTCGATATGCTCGATATTCTCCCGCACGCCGTAGAGGCTGGCCGGGTCGGCGGCGGGCTGGGCGGCGGGCTGCGCCGCCGCGGCGGAGGCCGCGATCAGGCCGGCGAGGATGATGATATTCTTCATGTCCGTCTCTCTCAGGGGCGCAGCGAGGTGCCGAGGAATTCGCCGATCCGCGCGAACATCCGGGTCAGCGCCTGGCTGTCGCCGAGGTCGTGCTCGAGGCCGTCGAAGGTGACGAGCTCGCTGTTCTTGCCGGCGCCGCGCAGCGCGCTGTCCATGCGCTGCGAATGCAGCACTGCGACATTGATGTCGCGGGTGCCGTGGAACATCAGCACCGGCGCGGTGATCCGCCCGACATTCTGCAGCGGCGAGCCGGCGCGCACATGCGGCCCCTGCCCGACCTGCTCGCGCACCAGCCGGTAGTTGGTGAAGCCCTCGGCCTGCTCCCAGAGCAAGGCGAGGTCGGTGACCGGCGCGATCGCGACGATCGCCTTGAACAGGCCGGGCTCGGTCACGCCCGATTGCAGCGCCGCATAGCCGCCATAGGACCAGCCGACGATGCCCAGCCGGTTGGCGTCGACGCCCTGGGTGACCAGCCAGCGGCCGCCCGCGGTGACGTCGCCGATCGAGGTCTGCCACCCGCGGAAGCCGTTCTGCGCCATCCATTCGTCGCCATAGCCTTCGGAGCCGCGATAATTGGGCTGCAGCACCGCATAGCCGAGATGGGCGAGATACTGGGCCAGCTCGTCGAACCCGCCGGTGTCGCGCGCGCTCGGCCCGCCGTGCGGCAGCACCACGCCCGGCAGGCCGCGCGCGTCCTGGCGGCCCGGCGGCAGCGTCAGATAGGCCGGGACCTGGACGCCGTCGGCGGCGGGATAGGCGATCGGCCGGACGGCGGCGAGGCGGACCTCGTCGAGCTGCGGCCGCACCGACATGATCTCCTCCAGCGCGCGCCGGCCGCGGTCGTAGAGATAGTAGCGGCCGGGGTTGGAATCGCTCGACGCGAAGATCAGGATCTTGCTGCCGTCGGCGGTGACGTCGCGGAAGCCGATCGCCGGGTTGCCCGGGATCGAGCGGGACAGGGTGGCGGCGAGCTGCTCATATTCCCGGTCGAAATAATGGATGCGCTCGCGGTCGTCGGTATAGGCGGCGCCGATCACCGGGCCGCCGCGGCCGAGCCGGACGGCATAGTCCACGTCGACCCGCTCGTTGGCGTAGACCAGCTCGCTGAAGAGGCTCTCGTCGAGCCGCACCCGGTAGAGCGCGAGCCGGCCGTTCAGCTTCCTCAGCGCGTAGGCGACGTTGCGCTCGCCGTCGATCGCGATCGGGTACATGCCGTCGCGGCTGACATAGTCGTAGCTCGAGAACTCGCGCCAGCCGCGCGAATCCGCCAGGCGGTAGAGAAAGTCCGTGCGCGAGATGCGCTGCCCTTCGCCGGCGGTGCGCGCCTGGATCATCATCCGGATGTTGCCGCGGCCGTCGGTCATGTAGCCGGAGGCCTGATCGCTCGGCGGCTCGATCTGGGTCACCCGCAGCGTGGTGATGTCGAGCCGGTCGACGCCGAGCCCGTCGGCGCGGCGGCTGGTGCGGGTGCCGGTCTGGCGCCCCTCGGGCACATAGTCGCGCTCCATCAGCACGGCGGTGCCGTCCCGTGGCAGCCAGTCGAGGATGGCGGCGTCGAACTGGCGCAGGCGGGCGTCGTCGAACGACCTGCGCTGGCCGAGCTCGCGGATGTCCGAGCCGTCGGCATTGACCGCGAACAGGCGGCTGAACGGGATCAGCTGGCCCTCGACATTGCCGAGGCCGCGGATCTGGCAGATCAGCCGGGCGTCGCTGACGAAGCGGCACCAGGCGAGCCGCTCGGGCTGGCCGCTGGCGCGCAGGATCGGGCGCGCCTCGCCGCCGGCCTGCAGGTCGGCGACGACCGCCGCCGAGGCGGTGCCGCGCGCCGGCGCGATATAGACGGCGTAGCGGCCGCTCGGCGAGATATCGAGGAAGGAAACGCTCGGCCGCGTCCCGAACAGCGCGCTCGCGGCAGCCGGCCCGGCCGGCGCGGCCGGCGCCGGCCGCTGCGCGAGGAGAGGCGTCGCCGCAGCCATCGCCGCGGCCCAGATAAGGGCGTGCAATTTCAACATGGTTGTCCCCCGGAGTCGGCGCGCCTGTAGACCCGGAAGGGCACCGATTGCAATGCTTTAGCTGGAATCCGGACGCCGCGCGCAAGGAAAAGGGGACAGTTACGGTAACTGTCCCCTTTTGGCCGCGGGCAGGGCGGGATTGCCGAGCCGGCGAGGCGCGCCCTATAGGGCGGCGTCCCCGGCCCGCGTGTGAGGAGAGCAATGATGCGCCCGAGACCTGTATATGCCCTGATCGGCCTCGCCGCCGTCGCCGCCGGCGCGGGCGCGCAGACGAGCGAGGCGCCGCGCATCTCGCTGGACACGCTGCAGCGGGTCACCCGCACCCTCGCCTCGGACGAGTTCGAAGGCCGCGCCCCGGGCACGGCGGGCGAGACCCGCACCGTCGAGCTGCTCGCCCGCGAGTTCGAGCGCGCCGGCCTCAGGCCCGGCAACAACGGCAGTTGGTATCAGGACGTGCCGCTGGTCGAGATCACGCTGCAGGGCAGCCCGCGGCTGGAGATCGCAGGCACGGGTCGGGGCTTGAGCTTCGGCTACCGCACCGACTATATAGGCGCCTCCTATCGCGCCCAGCCCCGGGTCGCCGTCACCAACAGCGAGATCGTCTTCGTCGGCTACGGCATCAACGCGCCCGAGCGCGGCTGGAACGACTATGAAGGCGTCGACGTACGCGGCAAGACCGTGGTCATCCTGATCAACGACCCCGACTGGCAGACCGAGGGGCTGACCGGAACGTTCAACGGCCGGGCGATGACCTATTACGGCCGCTGGACCTACAAGTTCGAGGAGGCGGCGCGGCAGGGCGCCGCCGCGGCGCTGATCGTCCACGACACCGCGCCCGCCTCCTATGGCTGGAACGTGGTCGAGAACAGCTGGTCGGGGCCGCAGCCCTACATGCAGACCCCCGACAACGGCGCCAGCCAGACCGCGATGAACGGCTGGCTGACCAACGCCGCCGCGCGCGCCCTGTTCAACGCCGCCGGCGAGGATTTCGACGCCGTCACCCAGCGCGCGCGCGAGCGCGGTTTCCGGGCGGTGCCGCTCGGGCTCACCGCCTCGGTGACGCTCGACAACCAGATCCGGCGCTTCGCCTCGCGCAACGTGATCGGCGTGCTGCCGGGCCGCACCCGGCCGAACGAATATGTGCTCTACACCGCGCATTGGGACCATCTCGGCCTGTGCACCGAGACCGGCGAGGACCGGATCTGCAACGGCGCCACCGACAATGCCAGCGGCACCGCGGCACTGGTCGCGCTGGCCGAGGCGCACGGCCGCGCCGGGGCGGCGGAGCGCAGCCTCGTCTTCCTCGCCGTCACCGCGGAGGAATCGGGGCTGCTCGGCTCGGCTTATTACGCCGCCAACCCGATCTATCCGCTGGCCGGCACCGCCGGCGGCTTCAACATGGATTCGCTGAACATGGCGGGGCCGGCGCGCGACTTCGTCTCGATCGGCGGCGGCAAGTCCGAGCTCGACCAGTATCTGGCGCGCGCCGCGGCGGCGGCCGGCGTGCGCGTCTCGGCCGAGCCGAGCCCGGAGGCCGGCTATTATTTCCGCTCCGACCAGTTCAGCCTCGCCAAGCGCGGCGTGCCGATGCTCTACGGCCGCGGCGGCGAGGACCTTGTCGAGGGCGGCGCGGCGGCGGGCCGCGCCTGGTCGCAGGCCTATCGCGCCAACCGCTATCACGGCGTCGACGACGAATATGACCCCAATTGGAACTGGCAGGGCGCGCTCTCCGACGTCGGCATCTACTACCGCGTCGGCCGCGAGCTGGCGACGACCCGGGCCTGGCCGAACTGGCTCCCCGGCGACGAATTCCGCGCCATCCGCGACGCTTCGCGGGCGGGGGGCGGGGCGCGATGAACGCGCCGCTTAAAGCCCTCCCCCTCGATGGGGGAGGGTTGGGTGGGGGTGGCAGCGATGCCGGCCGGAGCGCTTCCGGCAAGTCCACCCCACCCCTACCCCTCCCCATCAAGGGGAGGGGATTTGTGGACGAGGGTTCGAAATGACCCACCGCCAACCTCCCGAATGGGCGCCGCACGCTTTCGTGTGGATCGGCTTTCCAAGCCATGGCGACCTGTGGGAGGCCGACCTGTCGCCCGCCCAGGCCGAGGTCGCGGCGTTCGCGCGGGCGGTGTGGGCCGAGGGCAAGGGCGAGGCGGTGCGGCTGGTCGCGGCCGACCCGGCGGCCGCCGCGGCGGCGCGAGCCGCGGCGCCGTTCGCGACCGTGGTGACCGAGCCGTTCGGGGACATCTGGCTGCGCGACACGGGGCCGATCCTCGTCAAGGGGCCGGGGCCGATGGCGGCGCTCTCCTTCCGCTTCAACGGCTGGGGCGGCAAGTACGATTTGCCCGGCGACGACACGATCGGGCGGCGGCTCGGCGAGGGCATCGGCCTTGCGGTGCGCCGCGCCGACTGGGTGCTGGAGGGCGGCGCGATCGACGTCGACGGCACCGGCCTTGCCGCCACCACCGAGCAGTGCCTGCTCAATCCCAACCGCAATCCCTTCCTCTCGCGCCGCGACGTCGAGCTGAAGCTGCGCGAGGACCTCGGCATCGAGCGGGTGCTGTGGCTCGGCAGCGGGCTGATGAATGACCATACCGACGGCCATGTCGACAATCTCGCGCGCTTCGCCGCCGCCGGCCGTCTCTGCATTCCCGAGCCCGAGGTCGACGACCCGAACGATGCCGTCTACCGCGACGCCGCCGCCCGCGCGCGCCGCTTCGGGCTGGAGGTGGTGCCGATGCCCTCCCCCGGCCTCGTGCGGCGCGGCGAGGAGATCATCCCGGCCTCCTACATGAACTTCTACATCGGCAATGCGGCGGTGGTGGTGCCGCAACATGGCGCCGCCAATGACGAGGCCGCGGTCGCGGCGGTCCAGGCCCTGTTTCCCGGCCGGGCCGCGACCGGCCTGCGCGCCGACCATATCCTGACCGGGGGCGGCAGCTTCCACTGCATCAGCCAGCAGGTGCCGGCATGAAGCTCACAGTTTCCGCGCTGCAGCTCGCCTTCACCGACGATGTCGAGGAGAATATCGCCAACGTCTCCGCGCTGGTCCGCGAGGCGGCGGGCAAGGGGGCGAAGGTGGTGCTGCCGCCCGAATTGTTCGAAGGCCCCTATTTCTGCAAGACCGAGGACGAGGCACTGTTCGCCACCGCGCGGCCGGTGGACGCCCACCCGGCGGTGCTGGCGATGCGGAAGCTCGCCGCGGAGCTCGAGATCTTCATCCCGACCAGCTTCTTCGAAGCGGACGGGCCGCATCATTACAACAGCCTGGCGATGATCGACGACCAGGGCGCGGTGATGGGCGTCTACCGCAAGAGCCACATCCCCGACGGGCCGGGCTATCAGGAGAAGTTCTACTTCCGCCCGGGCAATACCGGCTTCCGCACCTGGCCGACGCCCGGCGCGACGCTCGGCGTCGGCATCTGCTGGGACCAATGGTACCCCGAGACCGCCCGCTCGCTGATGCTGATGGGCGCCGAGCTCCTGCTCTATCCGACCGCGATCGGCAGCGAGCCGCACGACCCCGGGCTCGACACCAGCCGGCTGTGGCGGCGGGCGATGATCGGCCATGCGGTGTCGAACGTCGTCCCGGTGGTCGCCGCCAACCGGATCGGCGACGAGTGCGGCCAGAGCTTCTACGGCCACAGCTTCATCTGCGACGAGCGCGGCGACATGCTCGCCGAATATGGCGCGACCGAGACCGGCGCGCTCGTCGCCACGCTCGACCTCGACGCGGCGAAGCGTCACCGCGCCGCCTTCGGCTTCTTCCGCGACCGCCGGCCGGACCTTTACGGACGGCTGACCGAAGACATCTAGATTGTCTACCGGCCGGGTGGTAAAACAACCTCCACGGAGGTGCCCATGCGCGTCCCTCGCTTGCTCGCCCTCACCGCCTCGCTCGCCGGCTGCGGCGCGATGCCGGCGCACAATGCGGCCCCAGACCAGGGCGGCCGCTTTCAGGGGATCGGCATCTACTCGGCGGGGGAATTGTGGGAGCGGCTCGCCGATGTCGCCCGCTCGAACGACCCGCAGGCGGCGAACCTCAGGGACGACGAAGCGATCATCGTCGTCCTCGACACCCATAGCGGCGAAATCCGCCAGTGCGGCAATCTCAGCGGCCATTGCATCCGAATGAACCCGTGGGCGGCGGCGCGGAGCAGGCCGGCCAGCGTCACCGAGCACCAGGCCGATCTCGACCGCGCCGCCGAGGAGGAGGCCGCCGCGCGGGACGCGGAGCTGCCGGACGCCGTGGCGAACGCTAGCGGCCGCTGACCGCCAGCGCGCGGGCGAACACCGCCTCGAACATCGCCCGCGTCAGCCGCCCCGTATTCTGGTTGTAGCGCGAGCAATGGTAGCTATCGATCAGCACGCGGCCGTCGGGCAGGCGATGCTCGGCGAGGTGGCCGAACGGGTATCGGGAGAGCTTCCCGCCGGCGCTGCGCACCGCCGAGCCGTGCGCGATCTGCCCGAGCGCGACCAGCACCGTCACGTTCGGCAGCAGCGCGAGCGCGGCTTCGTAATGGCGCCGGCACGCGGCGATCTCGGCCGGCAGCGGCTTGTTCTGCGGCGGCAGGCATTTGACCGAATTGAGGACGATGCTGCCCTTGAGCCGCAGCCCGTCGTCGAGCCGCTGCCCGTAGGTGCCCTCGGCCAGGCCGAACTTCAGCAGCGTCTCGTAGAGCAGGAAACCGGCATGGTCGCCGGTGAACGGCCGCCCGGTGCGGTTGGCGCCCCGCATGCCGGGCGCCAGCCCGACGATGGCGAGCCAGGCGCCGCGGTCGCCGAAGGCGGGCACCGGCGCGTTCCACCAATCCGGATGCGCGGCCCGCATCTCCTGCCGGAAGCAAGCGAGCCGCGGGCACAAGGGGCAGTCGCGCGGCGCTTCGGCTTCGGGGAGCGGGCTTTCGAGGGCCATGATTAGCGTCTAGGCGGTCGCTGATGGCGCGGACAAGCTATGCGATCGCCCTGGGCTCGAACCGGCGCAGCCGCCACGGCGGGCCGGCGGAGACGCTGCGCGCCGCGCTCGCCGCGCTCCGTCCCGCCGCGGCCTCGGCGATCCGCGCGACGCCGGCGCTCGGCCCCGCCGGCCGCAGCTTCGCCAATGCCGTCGCGATCGTCGCGACCGACCAGGAGCCGGACGCGCTGCTCGCCGAGCTGAAGGCGCTCGAGCACGCCTTCGGCCGACGCGGCGGGCGGCGCTGGGGGCCGCGGGTGCTCGATCTCGACATCATCCTGTGGTCGGGCGGCGCCTGGGGCGGGCCGGGGCCCATCGTCCCCCATCCCGCCTTCCGTCAGCGCCTGTTCGTCCTCGCCCCGCTCGCCGAGCTGGTGCCGGGCTGGCGCGACCCGCTGACCGGCGCGACCGTGCGCCAGCTGCTCGCCCGGTTGACCGCGCCCCGCCCCGTGGCTAGCGCGGGCGGGGTGGGCCGGTAGCTCAGTCGGTAGAGCAGCTGACTTTTAATCAGCAGGTCACAGGTTCGATCCCTGTCCGGCTCACCAGCCTTGGCGAAGGCGGGCTCTCCGTCCAGCTTGGGACGGTTGGCGGACAGATTACTGTGCCCGGAATGTGACAGTTTCCTAAAATATGTCGCTGAATCTTTTCGTCGACCACACTTCGCCTTATTTCTTGTGAATCCTCGGTTTTTGGGGTGGGGATTCCAAGGAGAATATTGACATGCGTGTAATCTATGCTGCGGCCCTGCTTGCGGCCGCCACGGCAACGCCTGCCTTTGGGCAGCATTTCGACGGCGGCCATGTCGGCGTCATCGGCGGCTACGACCATGCCGAGTTCGCCGGCGTAAGCGGGAGCGGCTTCGTCTATGGCGTCGCCGCCGGCTGGGACTTCCGGGTGGGCACCGCCGCGGCCGCCGGCTTCCAGATCGAGGCCGCGGACGCGACGACCAAGGATTGCAGCATCGGCGTCTGCATCAGGGCGGGACGCGACCTCTATGCCGGCGTGCGCGCCGGCGCCGTCGTCAACAACCAGACGCTGATCTACGCCCTCGCAGGCTATTCGAACGCCCGCGTCACCGTCGACGGCTTCGGCGGCACCAACCTCGACGGCATTCGCGGCGGCCTCGGCTTCGAGCACAGGCCGGCCGACAACTGGTTCTTCCGGATGGAGGGCCGCTACACCAATTACGAGCTTGGCTTCGACCGCTGGCAGGCCGTTGCCGGCGTCGGCTTCGCCTTCTGAGCCGAACCACGGACTCGTCCGCATTTTGGGGAGGGGCGGCAATGCCCCTCCCCTTTTGCCGTCCGCTCAGCCCAGGCGGCTCAAACGGTACATCGGATAGTCGCCGAACTTCTTGGCGAGCGGGATGCGGCCGACATAGCGGCATCGGAAGCGGTCCCGGGCCTCGAGCGCGAGGATGGCGGCGAAGGGCTCGGTGACGAACACCGCGCCGGGCGGCGTCACCGGCTCGATGCGGGCCGCCTTGGAGACCTCGGTGCCGTAGAAGGTGGTGCGGCCGGTGATCAAATCCTGGGCGCGGTAGGCGGGGCCGTAATGGGCGCCGATCCGCATGCCGCCGGAGCCGTCCAGCCCCAAAGTGGCATAGTCGAACCTGGCGAGCCGGTCCTGCAGCTTGAGCGCGATCTCGGCGGCGGCCGGCGCGCCCGTCGTCACCGCGTAGAGCGCATCGCCCCAGCTGTTGCGGCACTCGACCTCGGCGTCGTGCGCGTCGAGCACCTCGGCGACCACCCGCATCACCCCGTCCCAGAAGGCCGGCAGCGCGCTTTCCTTGAGCGTCGAGAAGCCCTTGAAGTCGGTGAACAGGATCGCGGCGAGCGCGCGCTCGTAGCCGCCCGACATGCGCGGCGCCGGGCGGACGAGGTCGCGATCGACGTCGCCCGGCGCGATCACGCGGCTGCGCCCGCCATGCGCCTTCCAGGCGGCGACGTCGGCGCCGGTCCCGGCCGGGCCGTTCGATTCGGCGCCGTCCCAGATGGCGACCTGCACCGCATCGCCGCCGAGATGGGCGGCGCGCAGCCGCGCCATGCCCATCGCCATCCGGCTGCCATAGCCATATTGGGCGGGGGCGCCGAAATATTCCATGTCGCTGGCGTGGACGACGCCGGCGGCGCGCTCGAGGCAGCGGCGGTAGCGCGCCTCCCAGCCCTCGCCGCCCGGCCGCACCGACTGGGCGAGGAAGTCCGCTTCGTCGAACGGCAGCACGACCTGCAGCGGCACGCCGCGATCGAGCGCCGTCTCGGCGATCAAAAGGTCGCCGCCGCAGGCGAGCGCGCCATAAGCGAAGCCGACATCCTCGTGCGCCAGCACGGTGTCGATCTCCTCCCTGAGCCGCGCCTCGGCGGCGGCATCCGCGGCGAACATGTGGCCGCAAAAATGCATCGTCCTCGGCGGCGCCAGCGGAGCCAGCAGCTTCCTGCGCTCGGCCTCGCTCATGCCGAGATGGCCGGCGATCATGGCGAGCTGGCGGGCCGAGCCGGAGCGCGCGCCATGGTCCTTCGTGCCGCGCACCGGCGCGCTGCGCAGCACCGCGGCGACGTCCTTCGTGCCGCCGAGGATCAGCAGCGCCTCGGCCTTGGTGACCGCCATGTAATAGTCCGCGCCCTCGGCGACCCTGGCGTCGCCGAGCAGGGCCGCGGCGAGCTCGCGCGCGCGCTCGGCGCGGCCGGCGAGCAGGGCCAGGGTGGCGGCGTTGATGCCGGGGAAGGAATTGCCGCTCGCCCGATAGATGGCGTGATAGGCCTCGAACGCCCGCTCCAGCGCGAACTGGCGCTCGCCGGGCGCCGCGGCCAGCGCCCGGTCCTTCAGCAGGCGCGCGCCCACGGCGCGCTCGTGCGGGTCGGCCGACCGGTCGAGGCCGTAGGCCTCGAACAGCTCCATCGCCCGTTCGGTGTCGCCCATCCGCGCCAGCGCCAGCACCTGGCAGTGGCGGACCGCGCTCGATGTGTCGCCGGACCCGATCGCCGCGACGGTCGCGTCATAGGCGCCGATCAGGTCGCCGTGCGACAAAGCGGCTTTGGCGAGATCGGCGGCATCGCTCATCGATGGGGTCCGTACTCGATACCGGAGGCGGCCGTGACGGGTCGGCATTTGTCGTCCGGCAAGGAGCGAGGAGGGAGCGATGTTGGATACATCGTGACCGATCGAGCGACGCCGTCCGGGCGGCAAAGGACGGCCCGCCATTTCGCGGTCGGCCTGAGGAGGCAGCTGGGGGCGTCGAGTGCCTCGTCCGGGCTGCCTGGCCCGGCCTTCGGCTCTCTCCTACCCAGCTGCCTCCTCAGGCCGATCACCACCACCTCCGGTATCGAGTACGGACCCCTGCTCTTATGGAGCCTGACATGAAGGGAGACAATTGACGACAAATGGCGACACACAAAGGCTGGCGCGGCGACCGCCCGCCGCCGTAAAAGCCGCCCCTCATGGCCGGCGATCCGCACATCTTGCTCGTCGACGACGAACGCGACATCCGCGACCCGCTGGCCGCCTATCTCACGCGCAACAATGTCCGCGTCACCAAGGCCGAGAATGCGGCCGCGGCGCGGCAGATGCTCTCCGCCTATGCGATCGACCTGGTCCTGCTCGACGTGATGATGCCGGGCGAGGACGGGCTCAGCCTCGCCGGCTTCATCCGCGCCACCACCCAGGTCCCGATCATCCTGCTGACCGCGAGGGCCGAGGAGATGGACCGGGTGATCGGCCTCGAGATCGGCGCCGACGACTATGTGACCAAGCCCTTTTCCCCGCGCGAGTTGCTGGCGCGGATCAAGGCGGTGCTGCGTCGGGCCGGCGAGAATGGCGCCCTGGTGCGCGCGCCCGACACCGAACGCTACGGCTTCGGGCCGTGGATATTGAAGAGCGGCGAGCGCGAGCTGGTCGGCGAGGACGGGGTCGCCATTCCGCTCTCGACCGGCGAGTACAATCTGCTCCACGCCTTCGTCACCCATCCGCGCCGGGTGCTCACCCGCGAGCAGTTGCTCGACCTCACCCAGGGCCGCGAGCTCGCCGCCTTCGAGCGCAGCATCGACAACCATATCAGCCGGCTCAGGAAGAAGATCGAGGCCAACCCCTCCGATCCCAGGCTGATCAAGACCGTCTGGGGCGGCGGCTACACGCTGGCGGCCGAGGTCCGGCGGCTGTGAGGCGGCTGCTGCCGAAAAGCCTGATCGGCCAGATCGCGCTCGTCATGGCGGCGGCGCTGCTGGTCGCGCAGGCGATCAACTTCGGACTCATCTTCAACGAGCGTCGCGCCGCGACCCGGGCGCAGATCGAGGCGCCGGCGGTGGTCCGCTTCGTCACCTTCGCCCAGCGCATCTCGACCATGCCGGCGGACCGGCGCGACCTCGCGCTCGATTTCGCCTCGCGGCGCGGCCGCTTCTCGCTCGATGCGGAGAGCCTTGTCGTCCCGGCCGCGGCCAATCCCCGGCTGACCGCGCGACTGCGCGAAAGCGCGGAGACCAACGGCCTGCCGATCCGGGACGCGCGCGCGGCGGTCAGCGACCAGGTGGTCCGGCGCCGCCCGCCCGAGAGCCGGCGGGGCGGCGGCCGCCGCTTCCAGACCATGCTGCTTTCGGTGCGGCTCGCCGACGGGCAATGGTTCAACGGCCGGCTGATCGTGCCGCGGCCCGACCCCTGGATCGGGGCGCGCCTCGCCGGCTCCACCCTGCTCCTCTATTTCTTCCTGCTGGCGGCGATGATCTGGATCGCGGCGCGGCTGACCCGGCCGCTCCGCGAGCTCGCCGCCGCCGCCGACCGCTTTCAGGGACGCGGCGAGACGCCCCGCGTCGAGCCGCGCGGACCGAGCGACGTCAGCCGCGCCATCCTCGCCTTCAACGCGATGAGCGCGCGGGTCTCGGGGATGCTCGACGAGAAGGATCGGATGCTGGGCGCGATCGGCCACGATCTGCGCACGCCGCTCGCGAGCCTCAGGATCCGCGCCGAATATATGGAGCCGGAGGCCGAGCGGGCGAAGGTGATCGCGACGATCGAGGAAATGACCGAGATGCTCGACGATACGCTTGCCCTCGCCCGCTCCGGCCGCCCGTCCGAGCCGGCGCGCCGGATCGACCTCGGCGCGCTCGCCGACGCGGTCGTCGAGGAGTTCCGCGCCCTCGGCCAGAATGTCGAGATGGAGGCCGGCGAGCGCCGCGTCGCCGCCGTCCAGCCCAATCTGCTGCGCCGCGCGCTCAGGAATTTGATCGAGAACGGCGTCAAATATGGCGGCGGCGCCCGCGTCGCGGTCCGGGAGGCCGATGGCGGCGTCGCCATCGAGGTCGCCGACAACGGCCCCGGCATTCCCGAAGCCGAGCTCGGCAACGTCCAGGAAGCCTTCGTGCGGCTGGAGGGCTCGCGCAACCGCGGCACCGGCGGCTCGGGGCTCGGCCTCACCCTCGCCCGCAGCGCCGCGCTGGCGCATGGCGGCACCCTGGAGCTGGAGAACCGGCCCGGCGGCGGCCTGCTGGCCCGGCTGCTGCTGCCCGCCGGCTAGACGGAGGATTTGGCCGGGAGGCTCTTGACCTTGCGCTTGCCGCACCAGAGCTCGAGCGCCTGGGCGCCGACGAAGCTCTCGGCCTGACGCACGGCGTCGACGTCGTCGGCCGCCTCGATTTCCTCGAAGCCGACGAACTTCCCGCCCGGCTCGGCAAGTAGATACAGCCTGTAATAGGCCACTTCTTCCCCCCGCCTCGTCGCTTCTTTAGTCACGCGACGCCGCTTTTTCTGTCGCACGAACCGACCCGAAACATATTAACCCGGATTAGGCCGGCGGATAATTGCCGCGAAAAAGGCGGATCCGCAGCCGGACCCGCCTTTTTCGGCTTCGAAGCGCCGGTCTTCAGCCGCGATGCTGGCGGCGTTCGCGCCTCTGCTCGCGGATGGCGCGGCGCTCGGCGGCGGTGACGACGCCATTATGGTCGGCGTCGGCGCGGTCGAAACGGGCGAGCGCGCGCTCGCGGAATTGCTCGCGGGTGACGAAGCCCTGCTCGCCGAACAAAGCCGCGCCGCGGCCGCCGCGCATGCCGCCCATGCCGGGTCCGCCCGGCCCGCCGGGACCGCCGGGACCGCCATGGCGCATGCCCATGCGGCGGTGACGCATGCCATGGCCGCCGGCACCCGGGCCGCGCTCGCCTCGCCGCGCCTGATGCTGGGCGCGGGCCTGCGCCATCTCCTCGCGGGTGATGCTGCCATCATGGTCGAGGTCCATGCGGTCGAACATGCGCGCGGCCATCTGCTCGCGCCTTTGCTCGCGGCGGGCGCGCCCTTCCTCCGGCGTGAAGCGGCCGTCGCGATTGGCGTCGAGGCGCTCGAACATCCGGTCGGTCCGCTCGATCACCTGTTGCCGGGTGACGTCGGCGTCGCGGTCGGGGCGGGGCCCGCGCGGGCCGTCCGGCCCCGCCGGCGGCTGCGCCGAGGCGGCTGCGGCGAGCGCGAGCAACGCGGCGCCGCCGATGGTGGTCAAGGTCTTCATGTGGAAACTCCCTCCGGTACACAGGAAAAGCAGCCTGTCCCTGCACGCCTCATGTCGCCCAACTTTGTCGGCGCGCGCGAAAAGTGTCGCGGATTGTCGCAGCCGTTCGGCGGGGGTTCAGCCTCGCCGCGCCAGGGCGGGCGGAAATCGCGCCCAGTGCGGTTGATATAACATCTTGCGACGATACAACGTCCCGCTCCCGAGGAGAATGCAGTTGTTGCCTTTGCTGTTGCTTGCCGCGGCGCAGACCCCCGAGACGCCGGAGGCGCCGCCCGCCGAACAGCCCGCGGCCGAGCAGCCGGCCGCCGCCGGCCGCCGCGCCGCCCCGGGCCGCGGCACCCATGCGCGCGAGGAGGCCGAGATCGTCGTCACCGGCTTTCGCCGCAGCCGCACCGACATCCTCTCCGGCACCTCGGTGGTGAGCGGCGAGGAGCTGACCCGCGACCTGCGCCCGACGATCGGCGAGACGCTGGCGCACCAGCCCGGCGTCTCCGCCACCTCGTTCGGCCCCAACGCCTCGCGCCCCGTGCTGCGCGGCTTCCAGGGCGAGCGGGTGCGCATCCTCACCGACGGCATCGGCAGCCTCGACGCCTCCTCGACCAGCGTCGACCATGCGGTGGCGATCAACCCGCTGACCGCGGACCGGATCGAGGTGCTGCGCGGGCCGTCGGCCCTGATGTTCGGCTCGTCGGCGATCGGCGGCGTGGTCAACGTCGTCGACGCGCGCATCCCCCGTCACGTGCCGGACGAGGCGGTGCATATCGACGGCCTCCTGACCTACGGCTCGGCCGCCAACGAACGCTCGGCCAATGCCGCGATCGATGTCCCGGTCGGCGGCCATTTCGTGGTCCATGTCGACGGCAATTATTCCAACAGCGACGATCTCGAGATCGGCGGCTTCGTGCTGACGCCGGCGCTGCGCGCCGAGGCCGCGGCCAGCGCCGATCCCGCGATCCGCGCGCTCGCGACGCTACGTGGGCGCCTGCCCAACAGCCAGGGCCGCACCTGGGATCTCGCCGCCGGCGCCGCCTGGATCGACGGCGACGACAATGTCGGCTTTTCCATCAACCGCTACGACAGCCGCTACGGCGTCCCGGTCCGCTACTCGCTCGACCCCGCCGTCGAGGCCGAGGAGGTGCGGATCGACATCGCCCAGACCCGCGCCGACGCGCGCGCCGAGATCGACACCGGCGAGGGCTTCATCGATTCGGTCCGCTTCCGCGCCGGCTATTCCGACTATCGCCACTTCGAGCTCGAGGACAGCGGCGCGATCGGCACGACCTTCAACAACGAAGGTTACGAGGCACGGGCGGAATTCCGCCAGAGGACGCGCGCGGGCTGGGGCGGCGGCTTCGGCGCGCAATATTTCCACCGCGATTTCTCGATCGACGGCGCCGAGAAGTTCCTCCCCGCCAACCGCACCAGCCAGCTCGGCCTGTTCGCGCTGCAGACCTTCGATCTCGGCGCGTTCAAGGCCGAGGCGGGGTTGCGCTACGAGCACAGCTCGCTGCGCGCCGACGCCGACGCCCAGCTCGGCAATCCCGCGCTCAGCCGCAGCTTCGACGCGATCACCGGCTCGATCGGCGGCAGCGTCGAGGTCGCCCCGCGCTGGCGGTTCGGCGTCAACCTGACGCGGAGCGAGCGCGCCCCTGCCGCCGAGGAGCTGTTCGCCAATGGCCCGCACGCCGGCACCCAGAGCTTCGAGGTCGGCGACCCCGACCTCGGCACCGAGAAGAGCTGGGGCCTCGAGGCGACTTTGCACGGCGCGGGCGAGGGCTATTCGCTCTCCGCCTCTGTCTTCCACAGCTGGTTCGACGGCTACATCTACGAGGCGCCGACCGGGGCGATCCAGGACGATCTGCCGGTGTTCGAATATCGCCAGGACGACGCCCGCTATTTCGGCGTCGAGCTGGAGGGCTCGGTCCGCGTCGCCGAGATCGGGCCGGTGACGCTCAACCTCGACGGCGTCGCCGACTATGTCCGCGCCACCATCGACACGGCCGGGCCGGCGCCGCGCATCCCGCCGTTGCGCCTGCTCGGCGGGCTGCAGGCGCAGACGGCGCGGGTGGACGGGCGGGTCGAGATCGAATGGGTCTCCGACCAGGACCGCACCGCCGCGTTCGAGACGCCGACCGACGGCCATACGCTGGTCAACGCGTCGCTGGCCTTCCGCCCGTTCGGCGAGGACAATGCGAGCACGATCACGCTTGCCGCCAACAACATCTTCGACGTCGACGCGCGCCGCCATGCCAGCGTGCTCAAGGATTTCGCGCCGCTCGCCGGCCGCGATTTCCGGATCAGCGCCCGCTTCACCTTCTAAAAACGGGGCGGGGAATCATGGCTAATACGCTATGGATTCGGTCCGCCGCATCGGCGACACGCCTCGTCTATGGGCCAGTACGATTAAGCTGACAGAAACGGCTTGCCGGTTATGATTCAACGCCTTGGGGTAAAGGGCGTAGGGAGGACGGGGTGAGCGGAGCTTTGGCGCGGATGCGCCTGTTGGGGCTGGCGGGGCTGGTGCTCGCGGGGTGCATCCCGGCGGCCCAGTCGGCGCAGATGCCCAGCCGCGCGATGCTGGCCGAGGACGGCGCGGCGCAGCGCATCCTCGAGGCCCGGATCCGCGAGCTCGGCCGCAGCTTCGACGGCGAGGTCGGCATCGCCGTGCGCGAGGTCGACAGCGGCTGGGCGACGAGCTGGAACGGCAACCGCTATTTCCCGCAGCAGAGCGTCAGCAAGTTCTGGGTCGCGCTGACCGCGTTCGGCCAGATCGACGCCGGCAACCTGCGCCCCGACCAGGAGGTCACCATCCGCCGCGAGGACCTCACCCTGTTCCACCAGCCGATCGCCGCCGAGGTCGGCGCCGACGGCTATACGACGACGCTCGACAATTTGATCTTCCGCGCGCTGACCCAGAGCGACAACACCTGCAACGACGCCGTGCTGCGCACCGCCGGCGGGCCCGGTTCGGTGCGCGCCATGCTGACCCGCAACCGGCTCGAGGGGGTGCGCTTCGGCCCCGGCGAGCGGCTGATGCAGAGCCAGATCGCCGGTCTGCAATGGCAGCCTTCTTTTTCGGTCGGCCGCGCTTTCTATCAGGCGCGGAACGGAGTGCCCGAGGCGCGGCGGCGCTCGGCGTTCGAGGCCTATATCGAGGATCCGATCGACGGCGCGACGCCCGACGCGCTGGTCGACGGCCTGTCGCGGCTGCGGCGCGGCGAGCTGCTGTCGCGCGCCTCGACCGAACGGATGATCGCGATCATGTCGCAGACCCGGACCGGGCCGCAGCGGCTGACCGGCGGGCTCGCGCCCGGCTGGCGGATCGCGCACAAGACCGGCACCGGCCAAGTGCTGGGCTCGACCCAGGCCGGCTATAACGACATCGGCATCCTGACCTCGCCCGACGGGCGCCATTATGCGGTGGCGGTGATGATCGGGCGCACCGCCGCGCCGATCCCGGCGCGGATGGAGCTGATGCAGAACGTCACCCGCGCGGTGATCGCCTATGACGAGGCCGAGCGCGCCGGCGGCTTCCGCTACAACCGCCGGTAGCCCGGCGCCGCACGCCGCCTTATGGTGGCGCGATGGCGAGGCCCCAGTCCCCCGATTACGACAAGCGCCGCGACGCGATCCTCGCGGCGGCGGCGCGGCTCTATGCGCGGCGCGGCTTCCAGGGCGCCTCGGTGGCCGATCTCGCCAAGGCCTGCAAGACCTCCAAGTCACTGATCTACCATTATTTCCCCTCGAAGGAGGACATCCTCTACGAGGTCATGGCGACGCATCTCGACGCGCTGGTCGCGGCCGCGGAGGCGGCGACACGCAGCGGCACGGCGGAGGAGAAGCTGCGCGCGCTGACGCTGTCGTTCATGCGGCTCTATGTCGGGGCGCGCGACCGCCACAAGGTGCTGCTGAACGAGCTCGACAATCTGGCGGCCGGG
This sequence comes from uncultured Alphaproteobacteria bacterium, assembly GCA_963826805.1. Classification (GTDB taxonomy): domain Bacteria; phylum Pseudomonadota; class Alphaproteobacteria; order Sphingomonadales; family Sphingomonadaceae; genus Allosphingosinicella. Next base: position 417,505 of record CAWGYE010000004.1, on the reverse strand, counting down.
CCGCGCGCCGAAGTGATCGGCAAGCAGCGGCGGATCATCGCCGCTGTCGAGGAGCTGGTCCGCGCGCTGCGCCCGCAGACCGGGCCGCTGGCGCTGCCGCTCACCATGCTGTTCTTCGGGATGATCAACTGGACCCACACCTGGTTCCGCGCCGAGGGGCGGGTCTCGGCCGAGAGCCTGGCGGCGATGGCGGTCGACCTGATGCTCGGCGGAATGGGGACAGTTACCGTAACTGTCCCCAATCAGGCGTCGTAGTCGAGCTCGACGCCGTCGCCCTTGGGCACCGACTGGCAGGTCAGCACATAGTCCGCCGCCACCTCCTCGTCGGTGAGGCCGTAGCGGGCGGCCATCTCGACCTTGCCGGAGACCACCTTGGCGCGGCAGGTGGCGCAGACCCCGGCCTTGCAGGCGAACGGCGCGGGCAGGCCCGAGGCGCGGGCGGAATCGAGGATGTTGCCGGCCGCCGCGTCGAAGGCGACCCGGCGCTTGCGGCCGTCGAGCGTGATCAGCATGGTGAGGCCCGCCGCCTCCCGGGTCAGCGCCTGCATCTGCGCCTCGAGCGCCGCCGAGGGGCGGCCGGCGGTGAAGCGCTCCAGATGGATATGGTCCCTGGGCACGCCGCGGGCGAGCAGCGCCTCCTCGGCGGCGTCCATCATCGGCCCCGGGCCGCAGATGAAGAAGGCGGCGACCGCCGCCGGATCGATCATGTTCGCCAGGATGTCGTCGCATTTGGGGCGATCGAGCATGCCGTTGAACAGCTCGAACTCTTCCGCCTCTTCGGCAAGGAAATGATGCACTTGCAGGCGATCCATGAAACGATTCTTGAGCCCGGCCAGCGTCTCCAGGAAGATGATCGATTGGCTGTCGCGATTGCCGTAGAAGAGCGTGAAGCGGCTCTCGGGCTCGCTCAGCAAGGCGCTCTTCAGCAGCGAGATGACGGGGGTGATCCCCGAGCCGCCGGCGAAGCCGACATAGTGATTGGCCGCGCCGGGCGTGAAATCCCAGGTGAAGCTGCCGTGCGGCGCCATCACCTCGACCGGCATGCCGGGCTTGAGGGTGTCGTTCGCCCAGTTGGAGAAGACGCCGCCCGCGATCCGCTTGACGGTGACCATCACCTCGCCGTCCTGCGGCGCGACGCAGAGCGAATAATTGCGCCGCACGTCCTCGCCCCGGATCTCAGCTTTCAGCGTCAAGTGCTGGCCGGGCTTGAATTTAAACGTCTCGCGCAACTCCTCGGGAACGTCGAAGCGGATCGAGTGCGCCTCGGCGGTCTCGGGCACCACCTCCGCGACGGTCAGGGTATGGAAGCCGACATCTCATCAGTGGCACTTGAACAGGTCGAAGGGCTCCAGGCAGGCGCGGCAGCGCCACTGCGCCTTGCACGGAGTCGAGCCGAAGCGGCTGATCTCCTCGGTCTCGGCCGAGCCGCATTGCGGGCACCGGACGATCCGCTCCCGGGACGGCGGCGCGATGCCGTAGGCGCGGAGCTTCTCGCGGCCCGCCTCGCTGATCCAGTCGGTGGTCCAGGGCGGCGACAGGGTGGTCTCGACCGCCACGTCGCGAAAGCCCGCGGCATCGAGCGCGTCCCGGATGTCGCGCTCGATCACCTGGGTCGCCGGGCAGCCGGTATAAGTGGGCGTGATCGTCACCCGCCCGGGCGAGACCTCGCGGACGATGCCGAGATCGAGGACGGAGAGGACGGGAATTTCCGGATCGGGCACCTGTTCCAGCACCTGCCAAATGCGCTCTTCAAAGCCCTCCCCCTCGATGGGGGAGGGTTGGGTGGGGGTGAACCTCTCCGTCCGAGCGGGCTTCGCAGGTTCACCCCACCCCAACCCTCCCCCATCGAGGGGAGGGGCTTTTCCGGGCAGATCGCCGACCCTCACCATGTCGCGTCCGGATAGGTGCGGGGCAGGAACTGCATCACCGCGATGAGATGGCCGAGATGCTCGCTGTGATGGCCGCGGCGGCCGCCGAGGATCGGGCGCTGGTCGGCGGGCGGCTCCAACGTGGCTTCGGCGAGCACGGCGCGGATGCGGGCATCGTAGTCGGCGCGGAAGGCCGAGGCGTCGGGGCCGATGCCGCATTGGGCCGCCTTCGTCGCGACCTCGTCCATCTCGAACAATTCGGGGACGAAGCGCCACATCCAGTCGAGGCCCGCCGCCATCCGCGCGCGGCTCTCCTCGGTGCCGTCGCCGAGGCGGATCACCCATTCGGCGGCGAGCTCGGCATGGTAGCGCACCTCCTTGACCGCCTTGGCGGCGATCGGGGCGATGGCTTCGTCCACGGACGCCTCGAGATGGCCGAACAGCATCTCCTGCCAGGTCGAGAACAAGAATTGCCGCGCCATGGTCTGCGCGAAATCGCCATTGGGCTGCTCGACCAGCCAGCAATTGCGGAAATCGAGCACGTCGCGGTGGAAGGCGAGCGCGTCGCCGTCCCTGCCCTTCCCTTCGGCGGCGCCGGCCGCGTTCAGGAAATGCGTCGCCTGGCCGATCAGGTCGAGGCCCATATTGGCGAGGGAGAGGTCGACCTCGACGCTCGGCGCGTGCCCGCACCATTCGCCGAGCCGCTGGCCGAGGATCAGGCTGTCGTCGCCGAGCCTGAGCAGGGTCTCGAAGCGGATCGCGGCGTGCGGATCGTCCACCGGCGCGTCGAACGCGCCCTTGCCGGTCGCGCCTTCCGGCACGTCGATGGGCGGCAGCGAGGCCATTCAAATCCTCCCCTCGATTTCGAGGGGAGGGGGACCAGCCGAAGGGTGGTGGAGGGGCAGTCTAGCGCAAGAACGCCCCTCCACCGCACTTCGTGCGGTCCCCCTCCCCTGCAAAGGCAGGGGAGGATCGAGGGAAAGCGAGGCCATCAGATGTGCTTCACGTCGTCGGGGATGTCGTAGAAGGTCGGGTGGCGGTAGATCTTGTCCTCGGCCGGGTCGAACATCGCCGCGTCGTCGGCGGGGTCGGAGGCGACGATCGAGGCGGACGGGACGACCCACAGGCTGACCCCCTCCATCCGGCGGGTATAGGTGTCGCGGGCGTGGCGGAGCGCGATCTCCGCGTCGGGCGCGTGCACCGAGCCGACGTGGCGGTGCGCCATGCCGCCCTTGGCGCGGACGAACACTTCCCAGAGCGGCCAGTCCTTGCTCATTCAATCGACCTCGTCATTCCAGCGAAAGCTGGAATCTCCCTTGTCCTTCTCCACTTCCCCAAACGGAAGTGAGATCCCAGCTTTCGCTGGGATGACGGTTTAGGCCGCCTCGGCCTTCATCGCCTGCTTCTCGGCATAAGCCGCGGCGGCCTCGCGGACCCAGGCATTCTGCTCCCAGGCGTCTCGGCGGGCCTTGATCCGCTCCCTGGCGACCGGGCCTTCGCCCTTCACCACCGCATAGAACTCCTCCCAGTCGACCTCGCCGAAATCGTAGCCGCCCTTCGCCTCGTTCCACTCGAGCGCGGGATCGGGGACGGCGAGGCCGAGCGCGTCGGCCTGCGGGACGGTGATGTCGACGAACTTCTGGCGGAGCTCGTCATTGGTGTCGCGCTTGATCCGCCAGCGCATCGACTGGGCGGTGTTGGGCGAATTGTCGTCGGTGGGACCGAACATCATCAACGAAGGCCACCACCAGCGGTTGAGCGCGTCCTGCGCCATGCGCTTCTGGTCGGCGGTGCCGGCGCACATCACCATCATGATCTCGTAGCCCTGGCGCTGGTGGAAGCTCTCCTCCTTGCAGACGCGGACCATGGCGCGGGCATAGGGGCCGTAGGAGGTGCGCTGCAACGGCACCTGGTTCATGATCGCGGCGCCGTCGACCAGCCAGCCGATCGCGCCGATGTCCGCCCAGGTGAGCGTCGGGTAGTTGAAGATGGTGCTGTACTTGGCCTTGCCCGAATGCAGCGCCTCGATCATCTCCTCGCGGCTCGTGCCCAGCGTCTCCGCGGCCGAATAGAGATAGAGGCCGTGGCCGGCCTCGTCCTGCACCTTGGCGAGCAGGATCGCCTTGCGCCGCAGCGACGGCGCCCGCGTGATCCAATTGCCCTCGGGCAGCATGCCGACGATCTCGCTATGCGCGTGCTGGGAGATCTGGCGGGTCAAGGTGCGCCGATAGGCGTCGGGCATCCAGTCCTTGGGCTCGATGAACTCGTCCGCGGCGACGCGCGCCTCGAAGGCGGCGAGCTTTTCCGGATCCTCGGTCGAGACGATCTTCGGCGTCTTCTGCATCTCGGTCGTGTACATGCCGCTTTCCTACCGTTAATCGACCGATCGGTCAACGAATTCGCCGCGTCGTCCGCGCCCGAATCAACGCTCGGCAGCCCTTCCGAGTCGCATGTCGGAAACGGAGCGAAAGGTGACAAAGTTCGCCCATCCAAGGGAAAAATAATTCCGGGCCGGGATTCCCCGCTTTTGCAGGGGTGGAACGGCAAGGGCGGCGCGGGCTCATACGACCTTCATAGCGCATGACCTGCCCTGTAGGAAAATGCCCGGCGCCTGGAGTAGAAAGCGCGGGCAACGAGGGAGGGGGCGATGCTTCAGAAAGTCGCGTTCACCATGTACCCGGTCAAGGACATGCCGACGGCGCGGGCCTTTTACGAGGAGACGCTCGGCCTGCCGCCGAGCCGCTACGGCGCCCAGAGCCCCTGGGTCGAGTTCGACCTGCCGGGCGGCGGCTGCCTCGCCATCACAACGGTGACTCCGAACGAGCCGAGCGCCAGCGCCGGCGGCACCATCGCCTTCGAGGTGGACGACCTCGGCGCGACGATCGCCGACCTCAAGGCCAAGGGCGTCGCTTTCGCCGCCGAGGGCATTGAGAGCCCGGTCTGCCACATGGCGATCGTCAAGGACCCGGACGGCAACGCGATCATCCTGCACAAATTGAAGCGCGAGATGTGAGCCGCCTCGCCGAAGCGCTTGCCGCATTGGAAGCGCGCGGGACAGCGGAAAACCGCGCAGGGATGGCGCGTTACGGCATCGTCGCCAGGAAGGTTTTCGGCGTATCGGTGCGCGACATCCGCGAGCTCGCAAAGGCGTTGGGACGCGACCACAAGCTGGCGGACGAGGCCTGGCGGAGCGGTTGGTACGAAGCGCGGCTGCTCGCCGCCTTCCTCGACGACCCCCGGCTGGTGACGCCGGCGCAGATGGACCGCTGGGCGGGCGGCTTCGAAAATTGGGCCGATTGCGACACCATGTGCTTCCACCTCTTCGACAAGACCCCGCACGCCTTCGCCAAGATCGATCAATGGGCGAATGACGAGCGCGAGTTCGTCAAGCGCGCCGCTTTCGCCCTGCTCGCCAGCGTCGCGCTACACGACAAGAAGGCCCCGGACGCACCCTTTGTCGAGCGGCTGCCGCTGATCGAGGCCGCCGCAAGCGACGAACGCAATTTCGTCAAGAAGGGCGTCAGCTGGGCGCTGCGCGGCATCGGCGGCAGGAAGAGCCCAGCGCTGCGTGCGGCGGCACGCGAGCTTGCCAACCGACTTGCCGCCTCGTCCGACAAAACCGCCAGATGGATCGGCCGCGACGCGCAGAAAGCGTTCGCGAAGGCGGATGAAGCCTAACTCGTCAGACCCGCTCGATCACCGTCGCGATCCCCTGCCCGACGCCGATGCACATGGTGCACAGCGCATAGCGGCCGCCCGTGCGGTGCAGCTCCTCGGTGGCGGTGAGGATCAGACGGGCGCCCGACATGCCGAGCGGGTGGCCGAGCGCGATCGCGCCGCCGTTCGGGTTCACGCGCGGGTCGTCGTCGGCGAGGCCGAGCTGGCGCATCGCCGCGAGGCCCTGGGCGGCGAAGGCCTCGTTGAGCTCGATCACGTCCATGTCGGCGACGCTGAGGCCGAGCCGCTTCAGCAGCTTCTCGCTCGCTGGCGCCGGGCCGATGCCCATGATCCGCGGCGGCACGCCGGCGACGGCGGCGCCGAGGAAGCGGGCGCGCGGGGTGAGGCCGTTGCGCTTCGCCGCCTCGTCGGTGGCGACGATGAGGGCGGCGGCGCCGTCGTTGACGCCCGAGGCATTGCCGGCGGTGACGGTGCCGTCGGGGCGGACGATCGGGCGCAATTTGGCCAGCGCCTCGACGCTGGTCTCGCGCGGATGCTCGTCGCGGCCCACGACCAGGGGATCGCCCTTGCGCTGCGGGATCTCGACCGGGACGATCTCGGCGTCGAAGCGGCCGCCCGCCTGCGCCGCCGCCGCCTTCGCCTGGCTGCGCACGGCGAAGGCGTCCTGGTCCTCGCGCGTCACCTGGAACTCCTGGGCGACGTTCTCGGCGGTGCTCGGCATGGTGTCGTCGCCATAGGCCGATTTCATCCTGGGGTTGACGAAGCGCCAGCCGATCGTGGTGTCGTACATCTCGGCGTTGCGGTCGAAGGCCGAGGTGGCCTTGGCCATCACGAACGGCGCCCGGCTCATGCTTTCCGAGCCGCCGGCTACGGCCAGGTCGGCCTCCGAGCCGCGGATCACCCGCGCCGCCATCGCCACCGCGTCCATGCCCGAGCCGCACAGGCGATTGAGGGTGACGCCGCCCGACGTGTCGGGAAGGCCCGCGAGCAGGCCGGCCATGCGGGCGAGGTTGCGATTGTCCTCGCCGGCCTGGTTGGCGCAGCCCATGATGACGTCGTCGAGCTCGGCCCAGTCGACATTGGGGTTGCGGTCGACCAGCGCCCTGATCGGGATCGCCGCGAGATCGTCGGCGCGGACCGAGGAGAGGCTGCCGCCGTAACGGCCGATCGGGGTGCGCACGGCGTCGCAGATATAGGCTTCGGTCATGTCCATGCTCCGTCATGCCGGACTTGATCCGGCATCCATCTTCTTTCCAGCGCCTGAAGGAAGGTGGACCCCGGATCAAGTCCGGGGTGACGAGGAAAGGTCGATCAGCGCGCCGCCGAGGCTGCGCGAGAAGCCGGTGAACTCGGCGATGGCGCGGCCGTCTTCGGTGCGCACCGAGACATGGGCGACGCCGGAGCGGCCGACAAGCGCAGCCTCGCGGCCCTCGGCGACCAGCACCTCGCCCTCGCGCGCCTGGTCGAGGAAGGTGATCGAGGCCTGGGCGGCGACCGAGCGCAAGTTGCGGCCGTTGCAGACATAGGCGAAGGCGGTGTCGGCGAGCGCGAAGACGATGCCGCCATGGGCGATGCCGTGGCCGTTCAGCATGTCGGCGCGCAAGGCCATGCGGATCCGCGCATAGCCCTCGCGCGCCTCCTCGATCTCGATCCCCCAGGCCGGGCCCGTGCCTTCGGCGGCCAGCATGGCGCGGGCGACCTTGTCCGCGGTCTCGTCTGCGTTCATGAGAGCGGCCATGGCTTACGAGACGATCGACTTCAAGGTCGAGGACGGGATCGCGCGGCTGACGCTCAATCGCCCGGACCGGCTGAACAGCTTCACCGTGCAGATGCACGAGGAGGTCGCCGACGCGCTCGGCCGGCTGGGCGACGCGCGAACCCTGGTGCTGACCGGGGCCGGCCGCGGCTTCTGCGCGGGGCAGGATCTGAACGACCGCGCCGTCGCGCCGGGCGAGGCGGTCGATCTCGGCGAGTCGGTGGAGAAGAGGTACAATCCGCTGATCCGGACGCTGGCGTCGCTGCCGATGCCGGTGATCGCGCGGGTCAATGGGGTCGCCGCCGGCGCGGGCGCCAATATCGCGCTCGCCTGCGACATCGTGATCGCGGCGAAGAGCGCCAAGTTCATCCAGAGCTTCGCCGCGATCGGCCTCATCCCGGACAGCGGCGGCACCTGGGTGCTGCCGCGCCTGGTCGGCCAGGCCCGCGCGCTCGGGCTCGCGCTGACCGGCGAGCCGCTCGGGGCGGAGCGCGCCGCCGAGTGGGGGCTGATCTGGAAGGCGGTGGAGGACGAGCAGCTGGACGCGGAGGTCGACGCGCTCGCCGCCCGCTTCGCCGCCGGGCCGACCAGGGGCCTCGCCCGGATCAAGAAGATGCTGCGCGAAAGCTGGAGCCAGGACCTCGACGCCGAGCTCGACCGGCAGCGCGACGCGATGCGGGAGCTCGGCTTTTCGGACGATTATCGCGAGGGCGTCGCGGCTTTCATGGAGAAACGGCCGCCTCGCTTCACGGGGAAATAGCCCCTCCCCTTGATGGGGAGGGGTTTGGGGTGGGGTGAACCTTCGAGACCCATCGAGCGCATGAAGACTCCACCCCCACCCAACCCTCCCCCATCGAGGGGGAGGGCTTTATGATCTGACGGAAGCCTCCGCCTGTTTTATATGCCGCTCGAAGCTGTCGAGATCGATGTTCGAGCCGCAGACGAGCACGCCCACCTTCTTGCCCGCCAGCCGCTCCCTCAGCGGCCCGACCAGCGCCGCAGTCGCGGCCGCCCCGGCCGGCTCCACCGCGAGCTTCATCTCGCGGAACAGCAAAGCCATGGCCGAGCGCATCGCATCGTCGTCGACCAGCACGAGATCGTCGACATTGGCCCGGCAGAGGCCGTAGCTGTAGGGCAGCGCGAAGGGCGGCGCGAGGCTGTCGGCGATCGTCTTCACTTCGGCATGATCGATCGGGCTGCCCTGGGCGAAGCTTCGCGTCATCGTGTCGGAGCCGGTCGGCTCGACGCCGAACACCAGGCAGTCCGGCTTCAGCAGCTTGATCGCCGCGGAGGCCCCGCCGGCGAGGCCGCCGCCGCCGATCGCGATGATCACCGCGTCGAGATCGGGGCTCTGCTCGAGCCATTCCATGCCGAGCGTCGCCGTGCCGAGCGCGGTATAGGGGCCCTCGAAGGGATGGATGAACGACCGCCCCTCGTCGCGCGCGATCGCCTCGACCATCTCGAAGGCGGTCTTCCCGTCCGGCGCCAGCACCACCTCCGCGCCGAGCGCGCGGCAGGCGGCGACCCGCGCCGGATTGGCCGAGCCCATCATCACCACCTTCGCCGACGCGCCGAGGCATTGGGCGGCATAAGCGGTGGCGATGGCGTGATTGCCGGCGCTGACCGCGGTGACGCCGCGGGCGCGCTCGTCGGGCGTCAGGCGCAGCATCTTCGAAAGCGCGCCGCGCGCCTTGAAGGTGCCGCTCTGCTGGAACAATTCGAGCTTGAGATTGACGCGCGTGCCCGCAGGCAGCAGCGCCTCGAGCTCGCGCCCGCGCCAGTCGTGGACCGGGGTAAGCGAGACGTAGGGCGCGATCATCGCGCGGGTCTCGCGGATCTCGGCGAGCGACAATTGGGGAAGGGCCATATCCATCGGCGGACTCTTAGGCCGACCCGTCATTCCAGCGAAAGCTGGAATCTCTCTTCTTTTGAAGGCAGGGAGATTCCAGCTTTCGCTGGAATGACGAGGCCCCGATGAAGACGCTGAAGCTGCTCAATTACGCCGCCGACCAATGGGTAGGGGGCGATGGCGCGCTCGCGCCGGTGCTGAGCGCCGTCACCGGCGACGTGATCGCCGAGACCGGCAGCGGCGGGCTCGATTTCGCGGCGATGCTCGACCACGCCCGCAACGTCGGCGGGCCGGCGCTGAGGGCGATGACCTTCCACGAGCGCGCCTGGATGCTGAAGGACCTCGCCAATGCGGTAATGGCGAGGAAGGAGGAATTGTACGAGCTCAGCTACGCGACCGGGGCGACGCGGACCGACGGCTGGATCGACATCGAGGGCGGCGCCGGCACGCTCTTCTCCTTCTCCTCCAAGGGCCGCCGGGAATTGCCCAACGGCAAGGTGCTGATCGACGGGGCGATGGAGCCGCTGTCGCGCACCGGCAGCTTCGTCGGCCAGCATGTGTTCACGCCGCTGCAGGGCGCGGCGGTCCATATCAACGCGTTCAACTTCCCGGTCTGGGGGATGCTGGAGAAGCTCGGGCCTACCCTGCTTGCCGGGGTGCCGGCGATCGTCAAGCCCGCCTCGGCCACCGGCTACCTCACCGAGGCCTGCGTCAGGATCATGATCGAGGCCGACGTGCTGCCGAGGGGCGCGCTGCAGCTGATCATGGGCTCCACCGGCGACCTGCTCGACCATCTGACGCTGCAGGACGTGGTCAGCTTCACCGGCTCGGCGGCGACCGCGATGAAGCTGCAGTCGCACCCGGTGATGGCGCGGGAGAGCGTGCGCTTCGTCGCCGAGCGCGACAGCCTCAACGCCTCGATCCTGGGGCCGGACGCGGCGCCGGGCACGCCGGAATTCGACCTCTTCATCAAGGAGGTGGCGCGCGAGATGATCGTGAAGGCGGGGCAGAAATGCACCGCCATCCGCCGCGCGATGGCGCCGGCCGAGCATCTCGACGCGGTGCAGGAGGCGCTGGCGGCGCGGCTCGCCCGGGTGAAGGTCGGCGACCCGCGCGACGAGGCGACCCAGATGGGGGCGCTGGCGAGCCGGGAGCAGCTCGACTCGGTCCGCGAGTCGGTGCGGATGCTGGCGAAGGTGGCGCGGATCGTGAGCGGGGATCCCGACACCTCGCCGGTAAGCGGCGGCGGGGCCTTCATTTCCCCCATCTTGCTGCGCACGGACGATCCCTGGAACGTGGCGGATGTCCACGATATCGAGCCGTTCGGGCCGGTCAGCACCATCATGCCCTATCGCGACCTTGGCGATGCGATCGCGCTCGCCAATCGCGGCATGGGCAGCCTCGCGCTCTCGCTGTTCACCTTCGACAAGGCGGTGGCGCAGGAGTTCGTGCTCGGCGCCGGCGCCTATCACGGCCGCATGGTGATCCTCGACCGCACCAGCGCGAAGGAATCGACCGGCCACGGCTCGCCGCTGCCCGTCCTCGTCCATGGCGGGCCGGGCCGCGCCGGCGGCGGCGAGGAGATGGGCGGGGTGCGCGGCGTCAAGCATTACATGCAGCGCACCGCCTTGCAGGGCTCGCCGACGGTGCTGTCGGCGGTGATCGGCCAGTACCTCCCCGGCGCCGGGCAGATCGAGGCCGACCTCCACCCCTTCCGCAAGCGCATCTCCGAGCTCGAGGTCGGCTATACGCTGAAGACCGCCAGCCGCACCGTCAGCCTTGAGGATATCGAGCATTTCGCCCATTTCACCGGCGACACCTTCTACGCCCACATGGATGACGAAGCGGCCAAGGCGAGCCCGATCTTCGGCGGCCGCGTCGCCCACGGCTATCTGATCCTCTCCTTCGCCGCCGGGCTGTTCGTCGATCCCGCGCCGGGGCCGGTGCTGGCCAATACCGGCCTCGAGAGCCTGCGTTTCCTGACCCCGCTCTATCCGGGCGATTCGATGCGGGTCGAGCTCACCGTTAAGTCCAAGTCCATCCGCGATGCGGAAAAAGGCGAGGTGCGCTGGGCGGTGACCGTGCTCAACCAGAAGGACGAGATCGTGGCGACCTACGAGCTGATGACCATGAACGTGCCATGATCCGCCTCATCCTCGCCGCCCTGCTCGCCGTCCAGGCCGCGCCGCCTCCCGCGCCCGCGCCCGCGCCCGCGGCTCCGGCCCCGATCGTTTACGACTACCGGGTCGCCGCCACCTATCCGCACGACCCCGAGGCCTTCACCCAGGGCCTGTTCTACCGCGACGGCCAGCTCTTCGAGAGCACCGGCCAGGTCGGCCGCTCGACCATCCGCCGCGTCCGCATCGAGGACGGCCAAGTGCTGCAGCAGGCCGCCATCCCCGCCGGCCAGTTCGGCGAGGGCATCACCGACTGGGGCAACGAGATCATCAGCCTGACCTGGACCGGCGGCACCGGCTATCGCTGGGACCGCATTACGCTGAGGCGGCGCGGCGAATGGCGCTATACGGGCGAAGGCTGGGGGCTGACCCGCAGCCGCACCGACATCATCATGAGCGACGGCACCGCCGAGCTGCGCTTCCTCGATCCCGTCACGATGCGCGAAAAGCGGCGGGTGGCGGTCGCCCATCAGGGCCGGCCGGTCGAGAATCTGAACGAGCTGGAATGGGTCGGCGGCCAGATCTACGCCAATGTCTGGCGCACCGGCATCATCGTCCGCATCGATCCGGCCGACGGCCGCGTCACCGGGCTGATCGACCTCAGGCCGCTCGCGGCGCAGCATGCCGGCGACGTCGACCAGGTGCTGAACGGCATCGCCTACGACGCCGCCGGCGACCGCCTGTTCGTCACCGGCAAGAACTGGCCGCGGCTCTACGAGATCGACCTGGTGCCGCGCCTCGCGGCGCGGGCGGCGCAGTGAGCGAGAGGTCCGCGCTGGAGCTGCTGCGCGACGCGGCGTGGACCTGTGCAAGCTGCCAGCTCGAGCATCGCGGCATGTTCGACCTCGGCGCCCGCGCCCCCGATCATTGGGGCGAGGCCGAGACGCTCGAGCCCAATGCGGACCTGCGGCTCGACGGCGACTTCCTGTCGGAGGATTTCTGCGTCATCGGCGGGGAGCATTTCTTCATCCGCTGCGTGTTCGAGATTCCGGTCCACGGCCTCGCCGAGAAGTTCGCTTATGGCTGCTGGTCGACCCTCTCGCGCGAGAATTTCGACCGCTACGTCGATGGCTTCGACGACGGCGATCATGCCGGCGCGGGCCCCTGGTTCGGCTGGTTCTCGACCCGGCTCCGAGGGTTCGAGGACACGCTCAACCAGGCCTGCTGGGTCTATCCGCAGCCCGACCGCCAGCGCCCGACCATCGCGCTAGACGATCCGGACCACGGGCTGGCGCTGGCGCAGGCGGACGGGATCACGCCGGAGCGGCTGCTGGAGCTTTACGCCGCCTACGGGCATGCGCCCGGATAGCGCCCGATGAGCGGCCGCCTTGCGCTCGACCCGGCCTGGCCGCGGATGAGCCTCGCCGAGGTGGAGGCGGTGCTGACCGCGTCGGGGGTGCGGTTCGAGATCGAGGAGCGCGTCATCCGCGGCGTGCCGACGCGGGTGTGGAGGAATGCGCCGCCCTCGCTGCCCGCTTTGGCGCGTTTCTCGCGCATGCATGGGGAGCGGCTCTTCACCGTCTACGAGGACGAGCGGATCGGCTTCGAGGCCTCGTTCCGCGCGGCGGCGGCGCTCGCGGCCGAGCTTGTCCGGCGGGGGATCGGCAAGGGAGACCGGGTGGCGATCGCCATGGCGAATTTGCCGGAATGGCCGGTCGCCTTCTTCGCGATCACCGCTTTGGGGGCGATCGCGGTGCCGCTCAACGCCTGGTGGAGCGGGGCCGAGCTGGAATTCGCCTTGGCCGATTCGGGCGCGAAAGCGCTGATCTGCGACGCCGCGCGTCACGCCAGAGTCGCGCCGCATCTGGCGGCGCTGCCGGACCTCGCCCAAGTCATCGTCAGCCGCGCCGACTCCGGCGACCGGCTGGAGGCGGCGATCGGCGAGCCGGCGAGCTGGCGGGACCTGCCCGACGCCGACCTTCCGCACGCCGACATCGGCCCCGACGACGAGGCGGCGATCCTCTACACCAGCGGCACGACCGGCCGGCCGAAGGGCGCGCTCGGCACGCACCGCAACATGCTCACCAACATCCTCTCGAACGGCTACAGCGTGGCGCGGGCGGCGCTCCGGCGCGGCGAGGCGCCGCCCGAGCCCGAGCCGAAGATCGCCCTGATGGTGGTCCCCTTCTTCCACGCCACCGCGCTCAGCGCGAGCCTGATGAGCACGATGGTCGCCGGCCACACTTTGGTGCTGATGCGCAAATGGGACGCGCTCGAGGCGCTGCGGCTGATCGAGCGCGAGCGCGTCACCTTCACCGGCGGGGTGCCCACGATCGCCTGGCAGCTGCTCGAGCATCCCGAGCGCGCCCGCTTCGACCTCTCCAGCCTGGAGACGATCTCCTATGGCGGCGCGCCCTCGGCGCCCGAGCTGGTGCGCCGCATCCACGAAGAGTTCGGCGCGCTCCCCGGCAACGGCTGGGGGATGACCGAGACGATGGCGACCGTCACCTCCCATGTCGGCGAGGATTATCTGAACCGCCCCGACAGCGCCGGCCCGCCGGTGCCGGTCTCCGAGCTCAGGATCATGTCCGCCGACGGCGCCGCCGAGCTGCCGACCGGCGCGGTCGGCGAGCTCTGGGCGCGGGGGCCGCAGGTGGTGAAGGGCTATTGGAACAACCCGCAGGCGACGGCCGAGACGTTCGTCGACGGCTGGGTGCGCACCGGCGACCTCGCCCGCGTGGACGAGGAAGGCTTCCTGTTCATCGTCGACCGCGCCAAGGACATCATCATCCGCGGCGGCGAGAACATCTATTCGAGCGAGGTCGAGAACCTGCTCTACGCCCATCCCGCGGTGGTCGACGCGGCGGTGCTCGGCGTGCCGCACCGCACGCTCGGCGAGGAGCCGGCGGCGGTGGTGCAGCTGGCGCCGGGCGCGGAGGCGAGCGAAGAGGAGCTGAAGGCCTGGGTGCGGGAGCGGCTGGCGGTGTTCAAGACGCCGGTGCGGATCGTGTTTCTCGACGAGCCGCTGCCGCGGAACGCCAACGGAAAGATATTGAAGGGCGAATTGAAGCGGCTGTTCCTCTGAATCCTCCCCTGCATTTGCAGGGGAGGGGGACCGCACGAAGTGCGGTGGAGGGGCGTTCTTGCGACTCTAAGCAGCCCCTCCACCATGCTTCGCATGGTCCCCCTCCCCTCGAAATCGAGGGGAGGGTATTCGGAGCTTGACTCATTGGTAAGCCTATACTAACCGTAAGTCATGGCTAACCAGTTCGCCGCGCTTGCCGAGCCGATGCGGGGACGGATCGTCGAGACCTTGGCCGCGCGGCCGATGGCCGTCGGCGAGCTCGCCGCTTTGCTGCCGGTCAGCCGCCCGGCGGTGTCGCAGCATCTGAAGGTGCTGAAGGAGGCGCGGCTGGTGCGAGACGAGGCCAAAGGCACGCGCCGCATCTATTCTATCGACCCCGCCGGGCTCGGCGCGATCCGCGCCTGGCTGGACAGATTCTGGGACCAGGCGCTCGCGGCCTATGCCGAGGCCGCCGAACGGGAGGACAGGCCATGAACCTCGAAGCGCAGCGCATCAGCCCCGCCCCGATCCGGCGCTCCCTGCGGGTGAAGGCGAGCCGGCAGAAGGCGTTCGACACCTTCGTCGGCGCCATGGGCGGCTGGTGGCTGAAGACGCACAGCCTGCTCGCCTCGCCGCAGGCCGACGTGGTGATCGAGCCGCGCGCGGACGGGCGCTGGTACGAGGTCGGCGAGGACGGCAGCGAGCAGAGCTGGGGCAAGGTGCTCGCCTGGGAGGCGCCCGGGCGGGTCGTGCTCGCCTGGCAGCTCAACGCCGAATGGACCTACGATGCGGAGTTCGAGACCACGGTCGAGGTCCGCTTCACCGAGGACGGCGACCACACGCTGGTCGAGTTCGAGCATCGCGACCTGGAGCGCTTCGGCGACAAGGCCGAGGCCGTGCGCGGCGATTACGAGAGCGGCATGGACGGTGGCTGGGGCGAATTGCTGGCGGGGTATCAGCGGGCGGCGGAGGCGTGACCGAGCCCCTCCCCCTTGATGGGGGAGGGTTGGGGTGGGGGTGAACATCTCCGCCTCGCGGGTCGCCACCGTTCACCCCTCCCCTAACCCCTCCCCATCAAGGGGAGGGGAAGGTCGGAGAAGCTACTCCGCCGGCCAGCTCTCCAGCACTTCGACGAAGCGGGTCAGCCAGGCGTTGGTCTGGTGGCCGTCGACGACGCGATGGTCGATGGTGAGGCTGACATAGGCCATCGGGCGGATCTGGATGGTGTCGACCTTGTCCACCTCGCGCACCACCACGCGCTTCTCCAGCTTGCCGACGCCGAGGATCGCCGATTGCGGCTGGTTGATGATGATCGGCGCGGCGAACAGCGAGCCCGAGACGCCGTGATTGGAGATGGTGAAGGTGCCGCCCCTGATGTCGGCGCTGGTGAGCTTCTCGCGCCGCGCCTTCTCGATCAGCTCGTCGAGCTGGGCGGCGATGCCCTTCAGCGAGAGTTGCTGGACCTTGCGCAGGACGGGCACGATCAGGCCCTTGGCTCCGAGCGCGGTGCCGACGCCGATGTTGATGTCGTCGTAGAGCTCGAGCTTGTCGGCGTGCCAGCGGCTGTTGATCGCCGGGGCGACCTTCATCGCCTCGGCGGCGGCGGCGACCAGATAGGCGGTGTAGGTAAGCTTGGCGCCCTTCTTCGCGAACGCCGCCTTGTGCGCCTCGCGATGCGCGGCGATCGCCGAGAAATCGGCCTCGAACACCGCGGTGACGTGCGGCGCCTGGGTGACCGACGCGAGCATGTTGTCGGCGATGGCGAGCCGCATGCGGTCGTGCGGGACGAAGTGCGAGCGGATGTCGCCCGCCGCGGCGGGGAGCACGCCTTCGACCGGTCTCGAAACGCGGGTCGCCTGCTCGACCGCGCGGTCGACGTCGGCGCGGGTGATGCGGCCGTTTCGGCCGGTGCCCTCGATATGGTCGGGGTTGAGATCGTGCTGGAGGACGGCGCGTTTGACGGAGGGGGAGAGGCGGGATTCTCGCGACTGCTTTGAGCCCTCCCCCTTGATGGGGGAGGGTTGGGTGGGGGTGGCATCGCCACCGGCACCGTGCGGGTCGCGAAGTCCACCCCTCCCCAACCCCTCCCCATCGAGGGGAGGGGCTTCGGAGGCAAGCGGCGCGATGCGGCCGAGGATCGCGCCCGGCACGGCGTCCTCGTCGGTGTGAAGCAGGATCTCGCGCAGCACGCCGGCGGCGGGGGCGGGCACCTCCATCGCCACCTTGTCGGTCTCGAGCTCGACCAGGGGGTCGTTGAGCTCGACGCGGTCGCCGACCTGTTTGAGCCAGGCGCGGACGACTGCCTTGGTGCCTTCCTGCTCTTCGGGGACGAGGACGTCGATCACGTCAGAATTCCACCAGCTCTTCGATCCTGGCGCGGATCGCTTCGACGCTCGGCACCGCCCAGGTCATCAGCACCGGCGCGTGCGGGCTGGGGATGTCGGGCATGGTGACGCGGGCGACCGGGGCGTCGAGATCGAGGAAGGCCTCGTCGGCGACCACGGCGGCGATCTCGGCGCCGAAGCCGCCGGTGCGCAAATCCTCGTGGACGATCAGGCAGCGACGGGTGCGGCGCACCAACTCGAGCACCGTCTCCCTGTCCCAGGGCATCAAGGTCCTGAGGTCGATCACGTCCGCGGAAATGTCCTTGGCCGCCTGCTCGCAGCGCGGCACCATCGCGCCCCAGGTGACGATGGTGATGTCCTTGCCCTCGCGGGTCTTCTTCGCGCGGCCGAACGGGAGGACGTAATCGTCGCCCGGATAAGGGCGCCGCGCCCAGGGGTCGTCGAGCATGGCGCGATGCTCGAAGAAGACGGTGGGATCGTTGCCGCGCAGCGCCGAGCGCAGCAGCCCGACGGCGTCCTCGGCGTTGGACGGCGCCGCCACCAGCCAGCCGGGATTGTGCACGAACTGCACCTCGTTGGTCTGGCTGTGCCAGGGATCGCCGCATTTGAAGAAGCCGACCGGCATGCGCAGCACCATCGGCGCGGCGAAGCGGTTGCGGGTGCGCCAGCGCATCGTCCCGCAATCGTTGATCTGCTCGAGCGCCGGCTCGGCATATTTGCGGAACTGGATCTCGGGCACCGGCATCAGCCCGGCGAGCGCCATGCCGACCGCGCGGCCGATGATCCCCTCCTCCGAGAGGCTGGTGTCGAAGACGCGCTCGACGCCGAACTTGTCCTGCAGGCCGAGCGTGACCGCGTGGACCCCGCCCTTGGGGCCGATATCCTCGCCGAACAGGAGGACGCGGGGGTTGAGCTCGAGCTCATGGTCGAGGGTGCGGCGGATCGCGGTCACCATGTTGATGCGCTGGCCCTCGGGCCGCGGCTCCTCGGTCGAGCGCGGGGCGCGATAGCCCCGCGTCCACTGGCCGCCCGCCTGCTGCATCTCGCCGTCGTAGAAGACGTGACTGGTGACCGCGGCGGGGTCGGCGGCGGGGCGCGCCTCGGCCTCGGCGAGCGCCGCCGCGACCGCAGCCTCCGCCTCGGCGGCGATCGCCTCCCATTCCGCCGCGTCGAGCAGCGCGCCGACGAGATGGGCCTCGAGCTTGGGCAGCGGGTCGCGCGCCCATTCGGACGCCACGAATTCCTCGCTCTTATAGGCCTGGGTGTCCTGGAAGCTGTGCCCCTGCAGGCGCGGCACGGTGAGGCGCAGCAGCGCCGGCCCGCCGCCGCCGCGGACATGGCCGATCGCCTGATCGATCAGGCGCGTCGCCCCGGCGGGGTCGGTGCCGTCGCCGGAGAGGACGCTGAGGCCCGAGAAGCTGGCGAGGTTCGCGGCGATGTCGCCGCCCGGGGTCTGGCAGGTCGAGGGGACCGAGATGCCGTATTGATTGTCCTCGATGTAGAACAGCATCGGCAGCCGCTGGGTGGTGGCGATGGTGAGCGCCGACCAGAAGCCGTTGGTGGCGACCGAGGCGTCGCCGCCGAGCACCACCGCGATGGCGCCGTCATAGCTGTCGTCCCCGAGCACCCTGCGATGATAGTCGATCGCCTGCGCCCAGCCGGCGGTCGGGGTATATTGGGCGCCGACGCCGCCGCACATCGGCAGCGCCGGGCAGCCGCCGGGATTGGGATAGTTGAAGACGACGCCGATGTCGCGGCCGTCCGAATAGCCGCCGGCCTTGCCCATGTTCGAGCCCAAAGCGTCGGCGAGCGGCACGCCGAGCGCGAGCAGCATCGGCCGCGAGCGATAATAGCCGCAGGCGCCGTCGCGCGGATGATCGAGCCTCAGCCCCAGCATCACCTGCGCCATGTCGTGGCCGCGCGCCGAGAATTGGTAGAGCACCTTGCGGGCGGGGACGAGCTCGGTCTCCTCGAGCTGGTCGAGGGCGCGGCTGACCTGGACCAGATAGGCGATCCGGCGCCAGTCGAAGGCGGGATCCGGCGGCGCCGTGCCGGCCCTGGCTTCCGCCGCCGCTGCCTCAGCCATCCGCATTCGCTCCGTTCATGCTCTCCAGCACCGCCGCGGCGAACCGCTCGACGCTCTCGTCGGAGAGGCCGACGACGTTGAAGCGGCCGGAGCCCGCCATGTAGATGCCGCGCTCCTCGCGCAACGCGAGCACCTGGGCGGGGCTCAGCGGCAGCATCGAGAACATCCCCTTCTGCCGCTCGAGATAGCCGAGCCTCGGGTCGAGCGCGGCGAGCCGGGCGCGCAGCTGGCGGATCCGCGCGCCCATCGCCTCCACCTCGGACACCCACAAGGCGCGCAGGCCGGCATCCTCGAGGACGATCCGCGCCACCGCCGCGGGATGGTCGGGCGGCATCGACCACATGGTCCGCGCGAGGCCGAGCAGATTGCCGAACGCGACCGCCGCCCCGGCAGCGCTCGTCGCCTTGACGAAGAGGGTGCCGAGCCGGTCGCGATAGCAGCTGAAATTCTTGTCGCAGCTCTGCGCGACCAGCGCCTGCTCGGCCGCCTCGACGACGAGCCGCGTGCCCGCCGCGTCCGCCTCGAGGCCGTCGCCGAAGCCCTGATAGGCGAGGTCGACGAACGGGATCAGCCCGCGCGCCGCGATCACCTCGGCGACCGCGCGCCATTGCGCGAGGTCGAGATCGGCCCCGGTCGGGTTGTGGCAGCAGCCGTGCAGCAGCACCAGGTCGCCGGCCGCGGCCGCGCCGAGCGCATCGAGCATCGCCTCGAAGCGGATCGTCCGGCTGGCCTTGTCGTAATAAGGGTAGGCGACCATCTCGACCCCCGCCGAGGCGATCAGCGGCGCATGGTTGGGCCAGGTCGGCTCGCCGGCATAGATGCGCGCGAGCGGATTGGCGCGGGCGATCAGCTCGGCGCCGAGCCTGAGCGCGCCGCAGCCGCCCGGCGTCTGCAGGCCGACGATGCGCGGATCGCCCGCGGCGGCCTCGCCGAACACGATCGGCTTGATCAAAGCGGTGAAGCGCTCGTCGCCCTGCGAGCCGATATAGGATTTGGTCTGCTGGCCCTCGACCAGCCGGCGCTCGGCTTCCTTGACGCATTGCAGGATCGGGGTGTTGCCGGCGGCGTCGCGATAGACGCCGACGCCGACGTCGATCTTGGTCGGCCGCGGATCGGCGGCGGCGAGCGCGATCAGGGCGATCAGCGAATCCTGGGCCTGCTCCTCGAGCCGGTCGAACAGCAGCGGCGGCGCGGCCACCAGCGCATCCTCGATCATCCGCGTCTCCTTGTCAGCGCTCCCCCTAGCACATCCGCGCTGAAGGAAGTGGACAAAGTGGACGCCTGCAACCCCAGTTGTTGAAACGCCTGTTTCACGATATAGCCAATTCGTGAGCGAAGAATATCATCTTGACGCGATTGACCGCCGAATTGTTCGGGCGCTGCAGCGCGACGCCAGCCTCAGCCACGCCGCGCTGGCGGAGAGCGTCGGCGCCTCGGCGGCCTCGGTCTGGCGGCGGGTCAGGACGCTGGAGAAGGAAGGCGTGCTCGGCCCCTCGGTTCGGCTCGCCGACCCGGCTTTGCTCGGCCGCAGCGTCAACGTGATGTGCCAGGTCAGGATGCACCGCCAGACGGTCGATGCCCGCGCCGAGTTCGAAAGCTTCATCCAGTCGCGGGAAGAGATCGTCGAATGCTACGCCATGTCGGGCGAGTGGGACTATCTGCTGCGCATCGCGGTCCGCGACGTCGCCGATTACGACCGCTTCATCAGGCAGGGCGTGCTGGCGCATCCGAGCGTCGCCAATGCGGCGAGCAATTTCGCGCTCAGGCAGGTCAAATATACGACGGAGATACCGGTGTGACACGGACTCCCCCTCCCCTCGATGGGGAGGGGTTGGGGTGGGGTGAACTTACGAGACCGCTTGCGCGCGTGGCGGCGTTCACCCCCACCCCAACCCTCCCCCATCAAGGGGGAGGGCTTTGCGTGGGAACCCTCCCCTTCCCAATCGATTGAATCGCCCGCGACACGATCGGGAGACACGGCATGGCCGCGCGGCCGCTTTGGAAGGGACAGATCAGGCTCGCTCTGGTCTCGATCCCGGTGGAGATCTTTCCGGCGACGCGCTCGGGCGCGACCGTCGCCTTCAACCAGATCCACGAGCCTTCGGGGAAGCGGATCAAATATGAGAAGGTGGTGCCCGGGATCGGCGCGGTCGACCCCGACGAGATCGTCAAGGGCTATCAATATTCGAAGGGCCATTACGTGCTGCTCGACGACGACGAGCTCGACGCGGTCAAGCTGGAGAGCAAGAAGACGCTTGAGCTCACCCAGTTCGTCGACTCCCACGAGATCGACCCGCTCTATTACGAGCGGCCTTATTACGTGGTGCCCGCCGACGACCTCGCCGAGGAGGCGTTCGTGGTGCTGCGCGAGGCGCTGAGGGAGACGAAGAAGGTCGCGATCGGCCAGCTGACGCTGCGCGGCCGCGAATATATCGTCAGCCTCAAGCCCTGCGGGCGCGGCATCCTCCTGGAGACGCTGCGCTACGCCGACGAGGTGGTGAAGGCCCAGGGCTATTTCCGCGACATCCCCGACGCCAGGCCCGACCCCGACATGCTCGAGCTCGCCGAGACGCTGATCGAGAAGAAGAGCGGCAAGTTCGATCCCGCCAAGTTCCACGACCGCTATGTCGACGCGCTGAAGGCGCTGATCGAGAAGAAGCGCAAGCTGAAGGGCGCCAGGATCGAGGCCGAGGAGGAGGAATTGCCCAAGCGCGGCGGCTCCAACGTGATCGACCTGATGGCGGCGCTGAAGCGCTCGATCGAGAAGCCGGGCGCAAAGGCGGAGCCGGCCAGGCGGGCGCCGGCGCGGCCCAAGGCCGCCGCCAAGAAGGCGGCCGCGAAGAAGGCGCCGGCGCGGAAGCGGGCGTGAGTTCAGAGCACCAGACTACGAATCTGGTGCCCTCCCCCATGATGGGGAGAGGAGAATAACGCGATGGCCCGCGCCGACCCCCTCGCCACCTACAACCGCAAGCGCGACTTCGCGAAGACGAAGGAGCCGGCGGGGAAGGTGGCGAAGGGAAAGGGTCATCGCTTCATCGTGCAGAAGCACGACGCCAGCCGGCTGCATTACGATTTCCGGCTCGAGCTGGACGGAGTGCTGAAGAGCTGGGCGGTGACACGCGGGCCGAGCCTCGATCCCGCCGACAAGCGCCTCGCAGTCAGGACCGAGGACCATCCGCTCTCCTACGCGAGCTTCGAGGGCACCATCCCCAAGGGCGAATATGGCGGCGGCACGGTGATGCTGTGGGACTGCGGCACCTGGACGCCGGAGCCGGGCAAGGACCCGAAGCGGACGCTTGCGGAGGGCCATCTCCACTTCACCCTCGACGGCGAGCGGATGCGGGGCGAATGGGTGATGTTCCGCCTGAAGCCGCGGCCGGGCGAGCGCGGCGAGAACTGGATATTGAAGAAGGTCGACGACGCCCATGCGGGGAGCCCGACCGGGCTCACCGAGAAGCACCTGACGTCGGTCAAGACCGGGCGGACGATGAACGAGATCGCCGAGGGGGCTCCTCCCCGGCACGGGGAGGGGGACCGCGCGAAGCGCGGTGGAGGGGGCTCGGCGTCTCGCTCCGGGCCCCCTCCACCACGACGCTCCGCGTCGCGGTCCCCCTCCCCGTCCCGGGGAGGAATGCCCAAATTCCGGGCGCCGCAAAAGGCCACCCTCGTCGACTCCGTCCCCGCCGGCGCCGGCTGGCTGCACGAGATGAAATATGACGGCTATCGCTGCCTGATCGCGCTCGGCCGGGGCGCGGCGAGGATCTACACCCGCACCGGGCTCGACTGGACCGACAAGTTCCCCGAGATCGCCGAGGCGGCGCGCACGCTGCACGACGGCACCGCTTTGCTCGACGGCGAGATCGTCGCGCTGGACGACCAAGGCAATACCGGCTTTTCGGCGCTGCAGCAGGCGATCTCGGAAGGCGGGCGCGGGCTCACCGCCTTCCTGTTCGACGCGCTCGAGATCGACGGCAAGCGGCTGGAGGCGCTGCCCAATATCGAGCGCAAGCAGCGGCTCGCCGCCTTGCTCGGCGCCGGCGCGCCGCCCTTCATCCTCTATGCCGACCATGTGCTCGGCAAGGGCGAGCGGCTGCTCGAGGCGATGTGCGGGGCCGGCCAGGAAGGGATCATCTCGAAGAAGGCCGACGCGCCCTATCGCGGCGCGCGCACCAGGAACTGGCTCAAGGTCAAGTGCACCCGGCGGCAGGAATTCGTGATCCTCGGCTGGAGCGAGAGCGACAAGAAGGGGCGCGGCTTCCGGTCGCTGCTGCTCGGGCTCCACGAGAAGGGCAAGCTGCTTTATGCCGGCAAGGTCGGGACGGGCTTTTCGACGGCGCTCCAGCACGACCTGCGCGCGCGGCTGGAGAGGCTGGAGGTGAAAAAGCCGCCTGCCGAGGTGCCCCGCGCCGAGGCGCGCGGCGCGCATTGGGTGAAGCCCGAGCTGGTCGCGGAGATTGCCTTTGCCGAGCTCACGGCGGACAAGGTGGTCCGCCACGCCAGCTTCCTCGGCCTGCGCGGCGACAAGCGAGCGAAGGAGGTGGTCGCCGAGATGCCCCAGCAGCCGCCCGCGGCCGACGACGTGACGATCAGCAGCCCGGACCGGGTGATCTTCCCCGACGCGAAGGTCACCAAGGGCCAGCTCGCCGATTATTACCGCGCGCTCGGCGCACCGATGATCGTCTGGGCGGCGAAGCGCCCGGTCAGCCTGGTCCGCTGCCCGCAGGGACGGGGCAAGCACTGCTTCTTCCAGAAGCACGATTCCGGCTCGTTCGGACCGCACGTCAAGCATGTGCCGATCAGGGAGAAGGACGGCGGCACCGAGGACTATCTCTATGTCGAGGACGTCGCCGGGATCGTCGCCTGCGTGCAGATGGGCACGATCGAGCTCCACGGCTGGGGCTCGAAGGTGGGGGCGATCGAGCAGCCGGACCGGCTCGTCTTCGACCTCGACCCCGATGTCGGGCTCGATTTCGCGGCGGTGAGGAAGGCGGCGAAGGACCTGAAGCGCCACCTCGCCGACATTGGCCTCGTCACCTTCCCGATGCTGACCGGCGGCAAGGGCGTGCACGTGATCGTGCCGCTGACGCCCAAGGCGAAATGGCCCGCGGTCAAGGATTTCGCCCAGCGCTTCGCGCTCGCGCTGGCCGAGGCCGAGCCCGAGCGCTTCACCGCCGCTTTGTCCAAGGCCAAGCGGACCGGGCGGATCTTCATCGACTATTTGAGGAACCAGCGCGGATCGACCGCGATCCTGCCTTATTCCGCCCGCGCCCGCGAAGGCGCCCCGGTGGCGGCGCCGATCCACTGGGAGGAGCTGGACGAGATGGGCTCGGGCGCGCGCTTCACCGTCAAGGACGCCGACCTGCTGCTCGAGCGCGCCTCCTCGCGCATCCTGCAGGGCTGGGGCGAGGCCGCGCAGGTCCTGCCGAAGGTCTAGGCGGCGCGGCGCAGCCAGAGCCAGGCGGCGAGCCCGGCGGCGGCGGGCACCAGGATGGCGAGCCACAGGCCGAGCGCGGTGCCGCCGGCAAAGGCGTAGATGGCGCCGAGCGCGAGGTTCGCCGCCGCCGCCGCCGCCAGCGTCCGGCCGAACGGCGCGCGGCCGGCGCCGAGCGCCACCACCGAGGCCTCGCCGAGCACCGGCACCGCCCGGCAGACGATCAGCGCGACGAGGCCGTAGCGGGCGACCCCGTCCGCGAACGGGGCGAACAGCCGCCCGCCGAGCATGCGGCGGGCGAGCGGCGAGCCGGCGCGGCCGATGACGAGGCCGAACGCGCAGCCGAGCGTGAGCCCGCCGGCATTGACCAAGGTGCCGAGCCAGGGCCCGAGCGCCGCGCCGATCGCGGCGGCGAGCAGGCTGGAGGGCACCGGCAGCACGATGTCGAGCGCGAGCAGGGCGCCGCCGGCGAGCGCGATCGCCTCGCGGCCGCCCGCGGCGAGCGCCATCGAGCGCGCCTCCAGCGCGTCGCCGAACACGAAAAACGGGAGCAGGACGAATCCCAGCAAGAGAAGAGTTGCGGAGGCGATCCTGAACAGGGAAAGATGGAAAATATTCGAAGTCACCGCGCCCCACCCTTTCCCGGCAAGGCAAGAATAGATGCTGCTCGAGCTTGCACAAGTCCTTGCCGCCGCCGCCGCGCCGCCGCCCGCCGCGACCGCGCCGGAAACGCCGATCCTGGTCACCGCCTCGCGGCTCGAGGCCGGGCCCGGGCCGGGGATCGCGGTGGTCGAGGCCGAACAGATCGCGCGGCTGCAGCCGGCCTCGCTGCTCGAGGCGCTGAACGAGGTCGCCGGGGTGCGCGCCTTCTCGACCGGCGGCAGCGGCGGCGGCAGCTTCCTGTCGGTGCGCGGCGGCGAGCCCAATTTCACCTTGGTGCTGGTCGACGGGATCCGGCTCAACAACCCGACCAACAGCCGCGGCGGCGCGTTCGACTTCTTCGCGATCGACCCGCTGCTGGTCGAGCGGATCGAGGTGGCGCGCGGCGCCGTCTCGGCGGTGCACGGCTCGGACGCCCTGTCGGGGGTGGTCAACATCCGGCTGCGCACGCCGCCATCGGCCGGGGCCGGGCTCGCGGCGCGGGCGACGCTCGGCAGCGAGGGCGACGCCGCGCTCGGCCTCGGCGTCAACGCCGGCTGGGGCGAGGGCGGGCTCACCGCCTTCGGCAGCTGGTTCGACAGCGGCGGGCTCGACGCCGGCTCGGACCTGGAACGGCGCCAGGCGCTCGCCCGCATCGACCAGCGGCTCGGCGGCTTCGAGGCGCGGGCGATCGGGCTCTTCGCCGACGTCGACCGCGCCGCCTTCCCCGAGGACAGCGGCGGCCCGCTGTTCGCGGTCAACCGGGCGCGCGAGACCGGCGCCTCGAGCCTGCGCGCCGGGGCGCTGTCGCTGCGCCGCGCGCCGGGCGCCGCGCTGCGGCCCGGCCTGCTGGTCGCTTATTCCGGGCAGGAGGAGCAGGTGGAGACTCCGGCGATCGCGCCGGGCGCGCTCGACGGCGTCCCGGCGCTCACCGCCGACACGCATTTTTCCCGCTTCGAGGCGATCGCCGACCTCGCCCTCGACCATGGCCCGCTCTCGGCCTCGGCCGGCGGCGCCTGGCTTCGCGAATCCGGGCGGAGCGACGGCATCCTCGACTTCGGCTTTCCGCTGCCGGTCGCCTTCCGCGAGCGGCGAACCACGCTCAGCGCCTTCGCCGAGGCCGCGCTGCGGCCGGAGGCGGGCCTCACCCTGAGCCTCGCCGGCCGCTACGACGACGTCGAAAGCGGGCCGAACGCCTGGACCGGGCGCGCCGGCCTCGCCTACCGCTCCGCATCCTCGGGCGCCGGCGTCTTCGCCCGGATCGGCGAGGGTTACAAATTGCCGAGCCTGTTCGCGCTCGGCCATCCGCTGATCGGCAATCCGGGGCTCCGTCCGGAGCGCAGCCGCAATGTCGAGGCTGGCGCGGAATGGGTACGGCCGGACGGAAGCTTCGTTCGCCTGACCCTGTTCGCCAACCGCTTCCGCGACCTGATCGACTTCGATCCGGCGCTGTTCCTGCTGGTCAACCGCGACCGCGTGCGCGCGCAGGGCGCCGAGCTGGAAGGGCGCTGGGCGCTCGGCCCGGGGCTGACGCTGGCCGGCGCGCTGGCCTTCCTCGACCTCGACGCGCCGACTCCCTTGCGAGGCCGCCCGCGCTGGCAGGGCTCGCTGCGCGCCGCCTGGCGGGCGGGCGAGGGCCTCGAGCTCAATGCCGCGCTGCGCGGCAATTCGCGGTTCAACGACAGCTCGATCCCGACCGGCCCGGTCCGCGCCCGCGGCCATGTCGAGGCCGATCTCGGCCTGCGTTACCGGCTGTCGCCGCGCTTCACCCTCGACGCCGCCTTGCGCAACGTCGCCGACAGCGAGCACCAGGACGCGGTCGGCTTTCCGGCTCCCGGGCGGCTCGTCCGCGCGACGCTCAGCGCGGCGTTCTAGGCCGCCAGCGGCCGATGTCGGCCCAGGTCGGCGCCCGCGCGGGCGTCGCGCCGACCATGCGCGCGTCGGGCGGCGGGTTGAACAATTGGCATTCGGGCAAGGTCGCCGGATCGAGCCCGCTGACCTGGTCCCAGGTCCCCGCCGGATCGGGCCGGGTCGGCGCCCAGTCGGTGTAGTTCTGGCTGACGATCGGCGCGTTGGCCGGGGGCAGCGGATAGCCGGAGAAATAGAAGCTCTGCGGCTGCAGCGCGCCGCCGCGCGGGGCGAAGGCGTAGCCGAACAATATGCCGCCGTTCGCGGTCTGGTCGGGGCTGGCGCCGGTCTGCATCGGACGGCCCGGCGGCGCCGCCGAGACCCAGAAGGAATAGGCCTGCGCGCCCGCCCCCAGCCGCTCGGAATCGCTGCGCGCATAAGGCAGATGCGAGACGAAGTCGCGGCGCGGCGGATGATTCCAGGAGGAGAACAGGCAGACCGGCGGCATGCCGGCCGGCCGGTCGGCCTCGTAGGTGACGAAGAAGGCGGTGTTGCCCAACGAGATGAACGAGCAGGTGAAGTCGTTGGGGATCGGGAAGATCGGCAGGCAGCGCCGCTCGTAATGCTCCATCATCGCGCCCTCGCCCGACGGCCCGCGCCAGGTCGAATCGTAATAGCTGGCGCCCTCGGAGGTTTCGTACTGGGTCCCGGCCGGCGGCCGGCCGGCATAAGGCGGCGGATTTTCCCGATAGCCTTCGTAGACCCGGTACATCGTCCAGCGCGACTGCCAGAAAGGCGGATAGAGAGGGTCGGCCGGCTCCCCCGGGCCGCGCACGTAGCGGCAGTTCGGATTGGCGCAGCCGCCCTTGGTCGCGGCGGGCGGATTGTGCACCCCGTAGGTCGCGTAGATGTCGTTGCCGTCGAGGCCGTTGCCCGCGTCGGCGTCGGCGTCGGCGGCATTGTTGCCGTCGGCCGCCGGCGTGCAGGCGGCGAGGGCGCCGGCAAGGGCGAGGAGGGAAAGGCGGGCGCGCGAGGAGGGCAGCATCGATCAACTCCCTGTTCGGACGACCAACAATAATAGCCGATAAGTATTCTGTATTAAACGTGATTATGGTTTCCCCGTAATCTTACGGGGCCTTTTGGTTCTTCCAAATGCTCGTGAATCATGCATGGTGGGAAGATTCGGCAAATGGGGGGAGTCGCGATGATCCGCCTGCAATTGACGCAGCCGAGCAGCGTCGAGGACGTCCAGTCGATGCTGCAGACCGCGATCGGCGTCGAGTTCGGCACGCTGCCGCCCTATCTCTACGCGATGCTCTCGATCCCGCCGGGCGAGAATGGTGTCGCGGCCGGCCTCGTCAAGTCGGTGGCGATGCAGGAAATGATCCACATGTGCCTGGCCTGCAACATCCTCAATGCGATCGGCGGCTCGCCGCAACTCACCCCGCCGGTCTATCCGGGGCCGCTGCCGGGCGACATCGGCCCGCCCGACGGCCCGCCGCTGACCATCCGGCTGCTGCGCCTCTCCGAGGAGGCGATGGCGCAGGGAATGGCCATCGAGACGCCCGAGGACGTGCCGCCCTTTCCGGTGCGGGCGATGCCCGCCGAGGTGGAGGAGACCGGCAGCGGCACGATCGCCCAATTCTACGCGGCGATCGACGTCGCCCTGAGGGACCCCTCCATCATTTGGTATCCGGACCGCAACCAGATCACCGACGATCAGTTCTTCGCCGGGCAGCTTTTCGCGATCGGCAATTATGACGACGCGCACCGTGCGATCGAGGAGATCGTCTCGGAAGGCGAAGGCTCGCCGCAAACCAACAACCCGCTCGATTTCCAGAACGAGATCGCCCATTATTACCGCTTCGGCGAAGTCTATTACAACAAGGTGCTGACCAAGACCGCGGAATATCCCGGCTATGCCTGGGGGCCGGAGCCGCTCGGCGTCGACTGGGACCAGGTCTATCCGGCCATCCCCGACCCCTGCACCCACGATTTCTCCAAGGATTCGCAGGCGGCGCAGGACGCGCAGGCGGCCTGCAACCGCGCCTACAGCGAGATGGTCGACGCCCTCCAGCAGGCGATGAACGGCGTCGACGGGCAGCTCGGCGTCGCGGTGCGGGCGATGTTCGACCTCAGGATGGCGGCGAAGGTCGCGCTGCAGATCCCGCTCGCCGACGGCAAGTCGGTCGCCGGTCCGTCCTTCCTCTACGTCTCGCCCGCCAAAACCGGAGGCTGCGCATGAGCGTCCTCGAAACGCCGCGCGTCTATTTCGCCGGCCAGATCGCCTGGGATCCGATCACCACCAACAATTATCCCGCCAATTACGACGAGCAGGTCACCGCCACCCTGTTCTCGGTCGAGCAGAGCGTGCAGCAATTCCGGAACGAGGCGATCGCCAACGTCCTCGCGATCGGCAGCTGGAACCCGCAGGGCACCCACCGTTCGACCTTCTTCGACACCGAGGTCAACGGCATCGACACCGGCGGCGGCACCTCGACCTCCGATCCGTTCGTCGGCGCGCCGGTCAACTTCCTCGGCATGCTGGTCGATTGCGAGCCTTATGGCGCCTTCAGCTCGCAGCTCTTTTTCGACGCGATCAACCTCGGCGTCGACGGCAGCTACCGGATCTTCGCGCCGCGCGCCGACCGGGTCACCGCCCGCTACATCAACTTCTTCCGCTATCGCGATCCGGCCAGCTCGATCATCGCCGGCGTCGCCTCGGTCAATTGGCAGACCTCGTTCCCGAAAGGCGACGGCCTCGTCATCGACGCGCTGGATTCGCCGGTGCTGCAGGCGCTCGCCAAGCAGCTTCCGGACGAGGACGTCGCCGGGCTGGTGATCCGCTGGAACGCCTACCGGACGGTCTATTACGACGATCCGACGCTCGGCAAGGTCGACCAGCAGCCCTATGACGACGCCGCCGAGGCGCTGATGAAGAAGCTGAGGCTGGGCGGCTTCCAACCCAATCCGGCGCGCTCGATGCTGGTCGGCGCGGTCGGCCTGTGGAAGGTCGGCGAGCCGCAGCACGAGCCCGGCGGCCGGGCGCTGATCGCCAACGAATTCCCGACCGGGCCGGCCAATCCGACGGTGGGAAGCGCGCAGGCGCGGCTCGACGGCAATGTGCTCACCGTCGACCTGTCCAACAGCATCAGCGAGGCCGGCCCCGACCTCGCCAAGCAGGATCTCGGCATGCTGCATTTCGTCGCGACCGACGGCACCACCGTGAAGCCGCTGGCGTCGATAACGCCGGCCCAATATGGCCGCGACGCTTATGTGGCGAGCTCGGGCATCCTCACGCTCGACGCCGATCCGGACGGCGCCAGCTTCGCCGGGAATGCGGACATCGAGCTGCGCAACGACGACGGCAAGGGCAATTACGGCACCACCGTCTATCTCGCCGAACAGGCGCTGCGCGCGATCCCGGCCAGCCCCAACCTCTACATCAACGAGGGCGACCAGATCACGACCGACGTCCAGGTCTACGATCGCGGGGCCCTCGTCGGCGAGGGGGTCCAGGTGAGCATGGTCGGCGGGCCGAGCGCGACCATCCTCACCACCGCCAACACCGATGCGACCGGCACGGCCTCGCTCTCCTATCAGGGCCCGCAATTCGGCGCGGTCGAGGGCTTCGTGCTGCTGCCCGGCCCAAATCCGGCGCTGCCGGCCGGGATCGATCCGCTGGTCACCACCTACATGTACATCCGCTCGCTGCCGCTCGACGGCGACACCGCGGCGCTCGAGCCGAGCTGGGACAATGTCTACACCTGGGTGCTGGCCAAGTGGCAGGCGATGGCGCCGTGCATGGACAATTGGCTGGACCTCGGCAGCGAGGCGCAGGTCAAGGCCTATGCGCCGGTGCTGCAGCAGCTGACCGACCCGGGCAATTTCGAGAATTTCCTGTTCATGCCGGTGACCCGCGACATGACCGAGGGCGAGCGCAGCCTGCTGTGGAGCTTCCTCGGCCTCGGCACCCCGCCGAGCGCGGTGCGGGCCGCGGTGCGGGCGGTGCCGGCGCTGGAGCGGGCGGCGCCCACCGACATGACCCGGCTCAGCCAGGCCATGCGCGGGGGCAAGTGATCGCTAGGACGCCCGCCGCTGCATCGTCCACAGCTGCGGCGGCGCGCCATATTGGCGGCGGAAGGCGTGGCTCGAGCGCGACCTGGTCCGAATAGCCGGTCGCTTCGGCGACCTCGGCGACCGAGCGGCCGCCCTCGGCCAGCAGCGCGGCGGCGCGGGCGAGGCGCAGGCCGCGATGATAGGAGATGGGCGAGCGGCCGAAGGCGGACTTGAAGTAGCGGGCGAGATGGAATTGCGAGAGGCCGGCAACCGAGGCCATCTCGCCCAGGGTCACGCCGCGGTCGTCATGCTCGTGGAGGAAGCCGCGCGCCCGTTCCAGCCGGCGGTAGAGCTCGCGCCGGGTCGAGGGCTTGGCGGCCTTCAGCCCCTCGATCGCCGCCCGGCTCTCCGCGAGCGGCTCGGCGATCGCATATTGCACCCGCGCGACCAGCTCGCCCGCCAGCGCCGGGCCGAGCGCGGGGTCGCTGGCGATGCGGCGGGCATAGTCGGTAAGGACGCGGCCCATCGCGCTCGCCCGCGTCGACAGCACCAGCGAGCGGCCGAGCACCGGATCGTGGCCCTCGCCGCCGCCCGCGCCCGTCTCCCGCGGGTCGTGCGGGAGCAGCAGGCAGAGGCCGGTCATGTCGGTGCGGTTGGTGCCGATGCAGGCGCTGCCGGCGTCGAGATAGAGGAACTCGCCGGGCCGCATGGCGATGGTGCGGCCGTCGATCTCGTAGCGCTGCTCGCCCTCGAGCACCAGCTTCAGCGACGGCCCCGGCGCGCCGATCGGCGAGCTGCCGGGCTTCAGCCGGCTCAGCACCAGCTTGCCGCCGGCGAGGTCGCTTCGCGGCGCCTCCAGCTGGCGCTCCATGATGGTGAATTCGCAGCCCATTTTCGCCCCGTGTCTTAGCACGCTAAGACGGTGATAGGCAGGCGAAAATGAACCTCGGATTACAATCCGCTCGCAATCCACCAGGTGAGGCCCGCCGCGGCGCCGGCGGCGAGCAGCAGCCGCCAGACCGGCGCCGGCGCCATCGCCGGATCGCCGGCCCTGCCCTCGCGGGCGCCGGTCACCATCGGCGCCACCAGATTGTCGCGCCTGACGAGGAGGTAGAAGAGGATGGCGGCGACGTGCAGGCCGACCACCACCATCAGCACGTCGAAATTCCGCTCGTGCCACTCGGCGAGCTCTTCGGACATGTCGGCGCCGACCCAATGCGCCAGCGGCCCGGAATAGAGGCCGTCCTCGTCGCTCGCGAACAGGCCGAGCCCGACCTGCACGCAAAGCAGCGCCAGCATCGCCAGCACGCTGAGCGCGCCGAGCGGATTGTGCCCGACCGCCGGCGGCAGGCGCCCGCGCAGATAGGCGAGCACCGCCCTGGGCCCCCGAACGAAGCCGGCGAAGCGCGCGGTCGAGCTGCCGATCAGCCCCCAGATCAGCCGGAACAGGATCAGGAAGAGCACGAGCTGGCCGAGCAGGATGTGGAGGTCCATCATCTCCTCCTCGGCGGTCCACCATTGCAGCGGGACGAGCACGACCAGCAGCCAGTGGAACGCGCGGACCGGCAGGTCCCAGACCCCGATCCGGCTCATTCCTCGGGCGCCCGGAAGTCGTCGTGGCAGCCGCTGCAGGCGCCGCGCACCCGCGGCAGAGCGGCGCGGACCGCGGCGAGGTCGCCGCGCCGCGCCGCCGCATCGAGGCTGCGGGCGGCGACGACCAGGGCCGCGCCGGCGCGGGTGAAGCCGTCCTGGTCCGACCAGATCGCCGGCAGCGCCCGCGTGCGCACGCCGGCCTCCGGGCCGGTGCCGCGCGGGAACCAGCGCAGCACGCGCGGAGCGAAGCCGGCGACGACCCTGCTCCGCGCCCTGATCTCGGCGAGCGAGGGACGGTCGCCGCGCAGCTGATCGCCCAGCGCCTTCATCGCGGCGGCCATCTGCTTGTAGCTGGCCTGTCGGGCGCGAATCCTCTCCGCCGCGTCGGGCGGACGAAGCTGCGCGGCGGCAGCGGTGGCGACGCACAGGGCCGCGGCGGCGGCGAACGCAACAAGCCTCATCCCTCCTCCTCCGGCGACGCCCATAGCGCGCCGGCGGCGATCGAAAAACGGGGACAGTTTACATTTTTGCGGTCGGCGAATGCCGAAAATGTAAACTGTCCCGGTTTTTTACTGGCAGCGGCTGCTGCTGCGCTCGACCTCGCGCCCGACCAGCGCGCCGGCGACGCCGCCGACGATGGTGCCGGTGGCGCGGTTGCGGCCGCCGTCGATCGCCCGGCCGACCAGCGCGCCGGCGACGGCGCCGACGACGAGGCCGGTGGTGCCGTCGCGCTTGCGGCAGTACATCCGCCCGTCATTGCCGCGCCAGGTCGGCCCGGAATAATTGCCGTCGCGGTCGTAATAGCGGTTGTAATCCTCGCGCTCCTTGGCCGCGGCGGGGACGGCCAGCACCGGCAACGCTATGGTGGCGGCCAGCAGGCCGAGAACGACTTTGCGCATGATCACCTCCCTTGTCGCGACTCCCTTAGCACGGGCGTGGGGCAAGCGGAACGGGGGCGCAACGATCGTCAGCGGGGGAGCGGCGGCACCGGCGGCACCGGCGGCGGCGGGGCCGGGCCGAGATCGGCGAACGGCCGGCCGAGGTCGGCCGCGGCGCCGCGCTCGACCACGCCGCCGCCCGCTATTGCGGACTGGACGACGGGCGTGCCCCAATAGCTGATGCGGCCGCCCTGGCTGACGTTCGCGGCCAGCCGCTCGCTTGGCCGGACGAGGACGATGCCGCCATGGGCCACCGAGGCGACCACCTGCCGCGCGGGCAGGCCGCGCAGGTCGATCGCGCCGCCGCTGGCGACCGCCGCCGCAATCTCGTCCTGCGCGGGAAAGCTGCCCAGCACCCGCAGCAGGCCGCCGTCGGTGACCGAGACCGAGGCGAGGCGCGGCGTCACGATCTCGACCAGCGGCCGCCCGCACCTCCGGCAATGTTCGACGGTGAGCCGGCCCCCGCTCACCCGGACCGGCGCGCTGCCCTGGCGGACGGTCACGCTCTGCACCGGCCCGTGGCGGATCGTCACCTCGCCGCCGCCGCGCAAGGCGACCGAATTGAACGGCGCCGGCGCCAGCGCCTGGAGGGCAAGGGCAAGCAGGATGGTCGGCATCGTCTCTCTCCTCATTCGTAGCGGAGCGCGTGGATCGGATGGGTGCGCGCCACCCTCAGCGCGTGGCCGGTGACGGTGAGCGCGGCGATCGCCAGCGCCACCGCGCCGGCGCCGAGGAAGACCGCCGGGTCGAGGCCGATCCGCGCGTCGAAGCCCTCGAGCCAGCGCCGCATCGCCCACCAGGCCGCCGGCCAGGCGATGAGGTTGGCGAGCAGCACCGGCCGGCTGAACTGCCAGACCAGCAGCCGGACGATGTCGCGGGTGCGCGCGCCCAGCACCTTCCTGATCCCGATCTCCTTGGTGCGGCTTTCGGCGGTGAAGGCGGCAAGGCCGAACAGGCCGAGGCAGGCAATGACCACCGCGAGCAGGGAGAAAGCGGCGAAGAGGCGCGCCCGATCGGCCTCCGGCTGATAGAGGTCGCGGACGATGTCCTCGGCAAATTCGGCCTCGAACGGCACGTCCGGGGCGATCCGCTTCCAGACCCGCTCGATCCGGTCGCGCACCTGATTGGGAATGCCGTTGTAGCGGACCAGCAGCCAGCTTGGCTGCAGGCGGTCGTAGAGGAAGATCATCGGCGCCTCGGGATCGCGGATCGAGCGGAAGCGGCTGTTCTCGACGACGCCGACGATCGTCGCCGGCGTGCGGCCCACCGCCTCGACGTCGCCGTCGTCGGCAAGCAGGGTCCGGCCGATCGCCTGCTGGGGATCGGCATAGCCGAGACGACGGGCGGCGAGCGCGTTGACGACGACATTGTAGCCGCGCCGCGCCATTGCCGCGACGGCGGCATCGTCGCCGCCCGCCGTGCTGTCGTCCATCGCGAGGCCGGCGACGAAGGTGCGGCCGGCGATCCGCTCGATGCCGAGCGTCGGAAAGAAGCCTGGATCGACGCGGTAGAGCTCGAACTCGACGCTCTCGCTCGCGCCGGGCGCGGTGACGGTCATATTCTCCATGCCCCAGGTGTCGACGCCGATGGTCGAGCGGCCGGTCGAGACGACGCCTTCGACCGCCCCGATCTCCCTGAGCAGCGTATCGAGGCGCGGCTGCAGCGCGGCACGGGCGAGCTGGCCGATCTGAAGGATGCCGTCGCGGCGGTAGCCGGGGTCGACGGTGCGCGCATATTCGGTCTGGGCGTAGATGATCGCGGTGCAGATCATCAGCCCGATCGACACGGCGAACTGGCCGACGACGAGCGCGCCGCGCAGCCGCCCCGAACCGTCGGCGTCGGCGGTCGCCTTGTTGGCCTTGAGGATCTTCGCCGGCTGGAAGCGGGAGAGGACGAGCGCGGGATAGAGCCCGCCCAGCCCGCCGACCACGAGCACGAGCAGGAGCGCCGGCGCCAGCAGCCCGTCGCGACCGAGATAGGTGAAGCTCATCTCGGCATCGAGGAACGCGTTGACGAACGGCAGCACCGCCTCGACCAGCGCCAGCGCGACCAGCGTCGCGGCGGCGGCGAGCAGCATCGCCTCGCCGAGAAACTGGACGATCAGCTGTCGCCGCGACGCGCCGAGCACCTTCCTCAGCGCCACCTCGCGCGCCCGCTGGCCGGCGCGGGCGGTGGCGAGGTTGACGAAATTGACCACCGCCAT
The DNA here is from genome assembly GCA_963826805.1 of uncultured Alphaproteobacteria bacterium. Lineage (GTDB taxonomy): Bacteria > Pseudomonadota > Alphaproteobacteria > Sphingomonadales > Sphingomonadaceae > Allosphingosinicella. Next base: position 382,031 of record CAWGYE010000004.1, on the reverse strand, counting down.
CGCCAGGATGAGCAGGCCGATCAGCGCCATGGCCGCGACCGTGACCCGATCGTTGCCCGGCCGCATGCCGCCGCCGTCCGCCTCGCCGAGATGCACGTCGCGAACGTTGGCCAGCCGCCAATCGGCATTGGTGCCGGGATTGAAGCGCTCGCCGCCGAGCAGCTGGTCGGGAATGTTGCGCCGCTCCCACGCCGGCATCTGGCGGGCGATCTCGCGGGCGTCGGCCCCGGGGCGCAGGCGCGCATAGACCCAGCCGTTCTTCGGCATCCACTGGGTCAGGAAGGAGCTCCCCTCGCCGTACAGGGCGACGATGTCGGCGCGGGCGACGATCGACAAGGAGAGATGGCTGTTGCGCGGGACGTCCTGGACGATCCCGGTGACCCGATAGTCGGTGGGCTGGCCGCCGACGACCAGGGTCAGCGTCCGGCCGACCGCATCCAGCGTGCCGAACCGGCGCTGCGCCTCGCTTTCGGTGAGCACCAGCGAGCCGGGCATGGCCAGCGCCGTCGCGCGGTCGCCGCGGAGGAAGGCGAGCTGGACGATGTCGAACAGCGGGCCGTCGACGAAGACGAAGTCCTCGCTGGTCGTCGCCTCGCCGTTCTGGAGGATCACTGGCTGGGCGTTGCCGACATAGACCACGCGGTCGAGCTGCGGGAATTGGCGCAGCCGCTCGCCAGAGACGTAGGAGGTCATCGGGTTGGCGCCGGGCACGACGTTCGGATCGTCGGACCCGGTGACCCATTGCTGGAGCACGAAGGCGCGGTCGGCCCCGGGGAGCCAGGCGTCGTAGCTGGTCTCGTAGCGCAGGTAGACGAATATGGTGAGGCAGGCGGCGAGGCCGAGCGCGAGCCCCGTCAGGTTGATGATCGCATAGACCTTGTTCCCGGCGAGCGCGCGCGCGGCCACCAGCAGATAATTGCCCCACAGGCTCGCGACATGCTGGGTCGACATGGCTTCCCTTTCCGGTTCGGGCGCGCGCGGGCTCGGCGCGGCGTTGGGGGCTGCGGGGCGGCAATGCAGTGGAATGGGGGGGCGTGCGGCGGGCGGCTTAAGTCGGCGGCTCCGGCGCGTACATGGCCAGCGGAGGCGTCGGCATGGTCGGCGCGACCGGCGGCGTCGGCGGCGTCGGCGGAATCGCCGGCCAGCCCGGGCGCGCGGGCAACCCCGGATTGCCGAAATTGCCGCTGTTGCCGCTGTTGCCGCTATTGCCGCTGTTGGCGAGATTGCTCTCTGCGCGAAGCTCCCCGACCTCGCGATGATAGGCGTCGACGGCCCGTTCATAGGCTTCGAGCTGGCGGTTGTAGGTGTCGAGGTCGCGGCGGTGGCGCACGACCATCTGGTCGTAATCCTCGGCCGGCGCGGCTTCGCTCGAAGCGATCGGCGCCTCGCCGGGGACGGTCGCGACCGGCGGCTGCGGGACGCGCGCTGGGCTCGCGATCCTCTGCGGCGGGGCGACGGGCGCCGCGGGAGCGGGCATGGATGGCGCGCGCGGCGGGACGGGCGCCGGCTGCAGCGCGGCGACCGGCACCACGGTGGCCACCAGCAAGGCCGCCGCCAGCGCGCCCGCGCCCGAGCCGGTGACGAAGCCGGCGCTGGCGCGGCGCCGCGGGCCGCGCCGGATGATCGCGGTCAGCCGGCGCTCCAGCTCGGCGCTGCGGGCCATGGCGACCGACAGGCTCGCCGCGACCGGCGGCGTCCGGAAAGCGGCGGCGACGTCGAGCAGGTTGCGGGAATAAGCGCGCGCGCTGGCGCCCAGCGACAGCACCAGATCGTCGCAGGCATGCTCCTGCTCGAGCCGCATCCGCCGCGCCGCATACCAGATCGCCGGATGGGGCCAGTAGAGCGCGCAGACGATCGCCGCCGCCCAGCGGCTGAAGCTGTCGCGCCGCGCGATATGGGCGAGCTCGTGCATCAGCACGATCCGGCGCCGCTCGTCGGTCCAGCTGGCCGCCTCGGCGGGAAGCAGGATGCGGGGCCGGAGCGTCCCCCAGGTCATCGGCATGGCCTCGCCCGCGGCGATGCGCAGCGCGACCGGGCGCCGGATGCCGAGCTTCGCCTTCAGCTCGTCGAGCAGCGCCGGCCAGTGCGCGCCCCGCGCCGGCCGCGCCCGCCGCCAGAGCCGCGCGAGCAGATAATGGCCGAGCGCGAGCCGGCCGAGCAGCGCGGCCGCGACCGTCAGGTAGAGGAGCCGGAGGAGGTCGCCCCAACCGGGCGCTGCGGCCGGCGCGGCGCCGGCCGGCGCGGCCACGGCGGCGGCGGCCGTCGCGACCTCGGGGGGCGGCGCCGCCGGCAGGATCGACAGCGGCAGCGGCGGCATCAGCGCCGCCGCGAGCGGAAACAGCAACAAGGCACCCAGCCCGACCAGCCAGACCAGGTGGCGCATCGCCGCCGAGCCGCCGGCCCCGCGCACCGCCGCCGCGGCGCACCAGATCATCGCCAGCAACAGGCTCGACCGGATCAGGAGATCGATGAGGCCGCCGCCCGCGCTCATGCCCCGCCTTCCTCGGCGAAGGCCTCGTCGAGCAGCCGCGACAGCCGCTCATATTCGTCGCGCGACAGCGGCCTCGATTCGATGAGGGCGGCGACCGCGGTGCTGACCGAGCCGTCGAAGAAGGTGCGCACGACGTGGCTCAGCGCCGAGCCGCGCACGTCCTGCTTCGAGGCGGTCGGCAGGTAGAGATAGCGCGGCCCCTCTTCCTCGTGCCGCAGCAGGCCCTTTTCCTCGAGGTAACGCAGCATCGCCCGCACCGAGGAATAGGAAGGCGGGTCGGGCAGCTCGCCGAGCACCTCGGACACGCTCGCCCGCCCGCGCCGGTAGACGATCTCCATGATCTGCCGCTCGCGCTTGCCGAGCCGCGCGGCGGGATCCGGGCCCGGAGGCCGGTCTGCCCCGATGCCTTTGCCCTTGGCCATGCGCTGCCTCTCCTCGCCGTCCCGATCGCAGCCCGATCGCCGCTTCCTCAGCTTGCCGCCCTCCACCGATCCCGGCAAGCACCAACTCGCTGGCTGCTAATTGATTAGCATAGTGCTAATGGATTAGCAGTCAAGCCCCGTTGGCCCACCGCTTTCGGGCAGGTCCTGCCTCCTGCGTGGCCGTCGGAGGTCTCGCCTGGGCCCGATGAGAATTCGATTCGCCGCGGCGCGGATCCCGATCCGATTCCGCCCGCGCCGCCGCATTCCCGCAGAGGTGCCTTATACAAATAATACACTTTATCCCTTGCGCTCGGCCCTCCCAAGTCCCAATCTTGCGCGCGAAGCCTTCGAACAGGGACATGACATGGCCACCCAGACCGAAACCGAGACCGCGACCGCGACCGCGACCAGGAGCGAGACCACGCTGACGCTGGAGCCGCCGCAGCCGCTGCAGAACGTCACCACCGAGCAGGCGGCCGGGCTGGTGCCGCTGAAGGAGGAGCAGAAGAGCGCGCTCGAGGAGAAGGTCGACACCTTCATCTCCGAGCTGGTCGCGCTCGACGCCAACTCGCCCGAATTCGGCAAGAAGGTCGACCAGCTGACCGGCATGGGCCGCAAGGAGATCGCCGAGGCCGCGGGCGCCTCCAACCGCTTCCTCGACCGGCCGGTCAAGGCGATCGACAAGGACACCGGCATCGGCGCCAACCTCACCGCAGTTGCGGAAGACGGTCGAGGGCCTCGATCCCGGCCGCGGCGGCGCGCTGGCCAAGCCGAGCAAGCTGTTCGGCATCATCCCCTGGGGCAATTCGCTGCGCGGCTATTTCATGAAATACCAGTCGGCGCAGACCCACATCGCCGCGATCCTCGCCGCGCTCGCCTCCGGCAAGGACGAGCTCCTGATGGACAATGCGGCGATCGACGTCGAGCGCGCCAACCTGTGGAAGACGATGGGCAAATTGGAGCAGATGATCCACATCTCCAAGGCGCTCGACGCGAAGCTCGAGGACAAGGCCAACGAGCTCGACGCGACCGACCCGGCCAAGGCCAAGGCGATCCGCGAGACCGCGCTCTTCTACACCCGCCAGCGCACCACCGACCTTCTGACCCAGATGGCGGTCACCGTGCAGGGCTATCTCGCGCTCGACCTCGTCAAGAAGAACAATGTCGAGCTGGTGAAGGGCGTCGACCGCGCCTCGACCACCACCGTCGCGGCGCTGCGCACCGCGGTCACCGTCGCCCAGGCGCTGACCAACCAGCGGCTGGTGCTCGAGCAGATCACCGCGCTCAACACCACCACCGCCAACATGATCGAATCGACCGGCGAGCTGCTTGAAGAGCCAGACCGGCGAGATCCACAAGCAGGCGGCCTCGGCGACGATCCCGCTGGAGACGCTGCAGCGCGCCTTCCAGAACATCTACGACACGATGGACACGATCGACCGCTTCAAGGTCGAGGCGCTCGGCAACATGAAGCAGACCGTCGAGACGCTCGGCCGCGAGGTCGAGAAGAGCCGCGGCTATATCGCCCGCGCCGAGGGCGTCGAGCAGAACCGGCTCGCCGGCCCGGTCGAATCGCCGCTGACCGCGCTCGAAGGCTAGGCCCTCGGATGAGCCTGCACTCGCGTCACATCGACCGGGAGATCGCCCGCTTCGACACCGAGCTCGCCCGCATCGACCGGCTCGCCGCGTCGCGCGCGAGCGAGGGCTACCCGTCCGCGCCTCCGCGCAAGGGCAGCACCGCCTGGGCGCGGCGGATCGCCACCGCCGCGATCGCGATCGCGATGGTGATGGCCGCGACCATCGGTGATCGGCATCGTCCTCGACGGCATCGGCCTCGGCGGCTTCGTGCTGTCGCTGCTCGCGATGGCGGCGGCGGGCGTCTTTTTCCTGCTGCCGCGCCGCGAGAAGCCGATCGTCGACTATAAGGAGGACATGCCCAACCGGGCAGTGGTGCAGCGGCTCGACAGCCTGCTGGAGCGCAAGCGCGCCGCCCTCCCCGCCCCCGCCGCGCGGCGGATCGACGCGATCAGCCAGCAATTGCCGCTGCTCGAGAGCCGGCTCGGCGAGACCGAGATGCTCGATCCGCTCGCCCAGGACGCGCGCCGGCTGATGGGCAAGCATCTGCCCGAGCTGATCGAGCGCTACGAGCGGGTGCCGGCCGCCTATCGCGCCGAGCGCGACGGCGAGGGGCTCACCGTCGACGAGCGCCTCGTCCAGGGGCTCGACGCCGCCAACGACGCGCTGGACGAGCTCGGCCGCAAGCTCGCCCGCGAGGATCTGGACGCGTTCGAGACGCAGGGGCGGTTCATCGAGAGCCGCTACCGGGACGACGGCGGCATCAAGGGCGAATAGGAATCCGATGGGCAGCGAGCTCGAGCGCGTCCTCTTCGAGGCCGAGGATTTCCTTCGGCGCCACATCCCGTCGCGCAGCGCTCGCGAGGCGCGGAAAAGGCGGGCGCAGCGCAAATGGGAGGAATTCGGCCGCCGGGTGCGGCGCGCCGGCCTGTTGTTCGGCCTGATCCTCGCCGCCCTCGTCGTCGCCAGCATCCTGGTCGGCGGGATCGGCTTCCTGACCTGGCTGGTGGCGATTCCGACCGCCTTCCTGTTCGCCTGCATCAGCCTCGGCTGGCCGAGCGTTCGCGCGCGCCGCGCCGCCGCGCCGGTCGGGGAGGAGGCGAGGCAGGCGCTGCCGCTCGACGAGCTGGCGCGCCGCGCCGAGGAAGCGCTGATGGACCGCTGCGGCGAGCTGCCCGGCCGGGCGCTGCCGGCCGCCGAGGCGATCATCGCGCGCCTCGCCGACCTGCAGCCCTGCCTTGCCGAGCTCGACCCGAACAGCCTGCTCGCCGGCGAGGCGCGCCGCCTGATCGGCCAGCACCTGCCCCGCCTGGTCGACACCTATCTCGACCTGCCGTCCCCCGACCGCGCCCCGGCCAGCGAGCCGAGCCAGCGGCTGACCGAAAGCCTCGCCATCGTCGCCGAGGAGCTCGGCGACATCCTGAAGCAGGCCACCAGCGAGAAGCACCTCAGCTTCGAGACGCAGCGGCGGTTCATCGAGACCCGCTACAAGGAGGATGGCAGCCTGCGCGGGGAATGAATTTCCGCGCCCGCCGCCGCGGGCGAGCAGTTCCCACCTTCGCGACGCCGATCCGCAGCCGGAGCGTTTCGACTGTTGTCGAATTGTCACAAACACTTGCCGAATTCCTGTGCGCCCGCTTCACGACTATCGCCGGCCGCGATTGCTCTTAAGCTGAAGGCGGTTCGGACGCCCCCTGCGTCCGCTTGAGGGGAACGTCCTATGCTCCGCACCTCCGCGCTCGCTTTGCTTTCGACGCTTTCGACCTTCGCGCTCGCCGCGCCCGCTGCCGCGCAGGACGACGTCGCCGCCGCGCAGCCCCCCGCCGAGGAGCGCGACGCCAATGCGACCATCGTCGTCACCGGCACGCGCCGCACCGACCGCACGCTGGCCGACAGCCCGGTTCCGGTCGACGTGATCGGCGAGGGCGCGATCGAGAATTCCGGGCAGACCGAAACCAACAAGATCCTGAACAGCCTCGTCCCCTCGTTCAACTTCCCGCAGCCGTCGATCGCCGACGGCACCGACGCGCTGCGCCCGGCCTCGCTGCGCGGCCTCAGCCCCGATCAGACATTGGTGCTGGTCAACGGCAAGCGCCGCCACGTTTCGGCGCTGCTCAACATCAACGGCACCGTCGGCCGCGGCAGCGCCGCCGTCGACCTCAATCTCATCCCCGGCCTCGCCATCCAGCGCATCGAGGTGCTGCGCGACGGCGCCTCCTCGCAATACGGTTCGGACGCGATCGCCGGCGTGATCAACATCCAGCTGCGCACCGCCAACAATGGCGGCCGCGCGACCGCCACCTACGGCCGCTATGAGACGACGATGGAGGGCGTCGCGAACATCACCGGCCTGCAGACCAACGGCGCCGGCCAGCCGATCCTCGATCCGGCCGACAACCGCGTCTTCCTCGCCAACAGCGACGGCGAGCGGGACGCGTAGCGACGGCGCAATGTGGACGATCGGTGCCAATTTCGGCCTGCCGATCGGCGAAGGCTTCATCAATTTCACCGCCGAATATCGCGACCGCAATCCGACCGAGCGGGAGGGCGCCGACCTCAGGCCGAACTACAACCGGCCAACGGCGGCCTTCGATCCGCGCGAGCTGACCTTCGATCGTTACGCCTATATCTACGGCGACGCCCGCACGGAGGATTACAATTTCTTCCTCAACATGGGCATGCCGCTCGGCGGCGATTGGGAGCTGTACGGGTTCGGCTCCTACGGCAATCGCGACGGCCTGAGCGCCGCCAACTGGCGCCAGCAGAGCGCCGCGGCGAACCGCGACTATGGCACGCTCCTGCCCGGCCAGACCCCGACTGCAGCCAATTTCGTGCCGCTGACTCCGGACGGCTTCCTGCCCTTCATCGGCACCGATCTCGAAGACTATGCCGGCCTGATCGGCGTGCGCGGCGAGCTGGCCGGCTGGAACGCCGATTTCTCGCTCGGCTATGGCCATAACAGCTTCGATTATACGGTGAGCAACACGCTCAACACCTCGTTCGGCACGGCCAGCCAGAGCACCTTCGACGCCGGCGGGCTGCGCTACGGCCAGTTCGTCGCCAATTTCGATGTCTCACACGAATATCAGATCGGCCTCGCCGGACCGCTGTCGGTCGCAGCGGGCCTCGAATATCGAAGCGAGAATTTCCAGATCCGGCCCGGCGACACGCAATCCTATGCCACCGGCCCGCTGTTCCGCGCCTCCGTCGCGACCACCGCCGCGGATTGCGCCGTCCAGGGCGGCGTCTACAACGCCGGCACCGGCATCTGCAGCTTCCCCGGCCGCGCCGCGCCGGCGGGCGCGCAGGGCTTCCCCGGCATCCCCGTCGCAAGCGCGACCGACGAAGGCCGGCACAGCTTCGCCGCCTATGTCGAGCTCGACGCCGATCTGACGGAAGGGCTCACCGCCGTCCTCGCCGGGCGTTGGGAGCATTTCTCCGATTTCGGGAGCACGCTGAACGGCAAGCTGGCGCTCCGCTACGAGCTGGCCCCGGGCTTCGCGCTGCGAGGCTCGATCTCGAACGGCTTCCGGGCGCCGTCGCTCCACCAGCAATATTTCACGACCACGTCGACCAATTTCATCAACGGCCTGCCGGTCGACATCAGCACGCTCGCGGTCGACAGCCCGGTCGCGCGCGCCTTGGGCTCGAGCGACCTCGAGCCGGAAAAGTCGATCAACCTCAGCATCGGCGCGACCGCCAATCCGCTCCCCGGGCTCACCTTCACGATCGATGCCTACCAGATCGACATCGACAACCGGATCGTGCTCACCGAAAATCTCGGCGCCGCCGGTTCGGGCACGGCCGCGGTCAACGCGGCGGTGAAGGCGGTGCTCGACGCCAACGGCTTCCAGAGCGTCGGCGCGGCGCGCTTCTTCATCAACGGCCTCGACACGCGGACCCGCGGCATCGACGCGGTCCTCAGCTATCGCTTCCGCACCGAAAATCTCGGCAATTGGACGCTGACCGCGGCCTACAATTACAACAAGACCCGCATCGAGCGGCGGATCAACGAGCTTGGCCCGCTGGCGACCATCCCCGGCATCGTCCTGTTCGGCCGCGTCGAGGGCATTCGCTTCACCGACGGCCAGCCGCGCGACAAGGTCGTGCTCGCCGCCGACGGCGAGCTGGGCGATTTCGGGCTGACCGCGCGCACCACCCGCTACGGGCGAGTGATCGCCCCGGGCGCGACCGCGCCGCTCGCCGACCCGCTGAGCCTGACCCTGCTCGGACCCGACGACATCCGGCTCGGCGCGAAGTGGATCACGGACCTCGAGCTGCGCTACCGCCCGATCGAGCAGGTCACGCTGGCGATCGGCTCCAACAATGTGTTCGACGTCTATCCCGACCGCTCGCCCTTCGGCGCCCGCCCCGCCGCCGCGGGCGGCGGCGTCTATCCGATCAACCAATATTATCTGCCTTATTCCGGCTTCTCGCCCTTCGGCTTCAACGGCCGCTTCCTCTACGGCCGGGTGTCGTTCGAGTTCTGAGGCCTCACGCCACGGAGCGACTCGACGCGGTGTCCCGCGTCGAGTTGCTCCGGCCATGCCGCCGGATTCGCTTGAATTTTTCACGATGGGAAAGAGCCCGCGACTCGACTGCGGCTCGAACTCATGGCAGGCCAAATCCAACAATAATCCAACAAAATGGATCGAGGGCCTCGCGATCGCCACGGCCCAACGCCCTCCGACGACTTTCCGGAGCGGTCGGAGTTCCTCCACCGGCCGGTTCCCGGAACCATCATCGACGGGAGACCAGCCTGAGGCGTTCCCGTCCCTCCTCGCCCTGCAGTCGATGATGATAATATTCGACCGTCCCCGCAGCCGAACTCGTGACGGCAAACGAGACCGGTCGGAAGCGCCTCGTCGTCGGCTTCCACGTCGAATCCGTCGATGTCGCCGACATGGCGGCGGCCGAGCTCGTCGAGATAGTAGACGAAGATCGCCCGGTTGCGTCCGAGATCGTAGGATTCCCGTTCGTGGAGACATTCGTAGATCGCGAACTTTCCGGCCGATTTTCTGGCCAGGACATGTTCGACGAGATAGGAGCGGTCTTCGATGATCACGTGATTCAGGAACCCGCGGAGATCCCGAATCAAAGTGCCGATTTCGCCAGGCGCATGGCTCGATTCGCGCCGTCCGGGAAGAAGCCGTTTCAGCTCGTCATAGCCGTCCCTGACGACTGTTTCGGTGGCGAGGCCCAGCAGGAAGCCGATGACGTGATCCCGGTTCTTGGAAAAGAAGGATTCGACCTCTTCGAAGGCTTCCTTGTGAACGTTGCAATATTTCCCCGACTGTCCCGTGCCGTTTCTGCACCGCTCTCCCGTCTTGGTGAAGGCAAGGCACCGGTCAGTCATGGATCGACTATAATGGAACGCTGTCTCCGACGCACCGGCGAACAGGCTTCGTTGGGGGCCGGACGGGGCCTCACCGCAGGATCAGCCGGGCCACCTCCTCCTCCATATCCAGATAAATGATCGCCAGCGCGGTGAGGTCGAAGGCGGCGTGGGCGGCGATCAGCGGCCAGAGATTGCGCCATCGGGCGTAGAGGGCGCCGAAGACGAGGCCGACGATGGTGCCCTGGAGGAAGCCCCAATAGCCCTGGTTGGAGAGGTGCTCGAGGCCGAACCAGAGCGATGTGACGAGGACGATCGCGGCGGTCGCGGCGGCGCTTTCGCCAAGCAGCTTGCCGAGCCGCTCGAAGGCGAAGCCGCGGAACAGCACTTCCTCGCCGAAGCCGGCGCCGACCACCATCAGGAAGATCGCGCCCGGCAGCGCGGCGGTGTTGCCGGCCAGATAGTGGAAGGCGGCGTTGACCGGCGGTGCGCCCAGCGCCGGCAGGAGCAGCGCCTTCAAGAGCAGCTTGAGGACGATGCCGAGCGCGATCCCGCCGGCGATGGCGAGCAGCCACGAGCGCGGGCGGGCGAAGCCGAGCTCGCGCCACGGCGTGCCGGAGCGCCACGCCCAGGCCAGCACCAGCAGTGCGCTGAGCGGCTCGAACAGCGCGTTGCCGAGATAGACGACCGCGATGGCGGCGAGGCCGGCGGCGCCGAAGCCGCGCAGCGCCCGCGCCGTCCCGTCGTCGAACCGGCGCGCCCGATCGGCCACAAGCCGCCCTCCTCGGGCGTCAATCTGCCACGAAACGCCTCCGGCTCGCCAGCGCCCGCCGCCGCCGCGTCAGATCCGGCCCATCAGCACCAGGATGAGCAGCACGATCACGACGAGGCCGAGCAGGCCCGACGGGCCGTAGCCCCAGCTGCGGCTGTAGCCCCAGGTCGGCAGCGCGCCGAGCAGGATGAGGACCAGGATGATGAGCAGGATGGTGCCAAGCATGAACGCCTCCGTTTTTATCGTACGGGCGCGTAACGAGCCGGGCCCGGTCCGGTTTCATCGCGCGGGCGGACAAGGCTAACGTCGTCTTAACGCGCCCTCTGGCAAGACGGCGGCGATGACCGCGCATGCCAGCATCGCCGCGCCGCGCAAGCGCGCCGGCTTCCGGCCGTTCAGCCGGGAGTTGCTGCTGCTCGCGGCGATCCTTATCGGCGTGCCCAATTTGCTCTTCCTCGTCGTCATGCCCTTCTACATCGCCGAGCGGCTGCTCGCCCCGGTCCTCTACTTCGCCGCCGGCATGCTCGCCTTGGTGCTGCCGCGCCGCTCCGCCTTCTTGCTGATGCCGATCGCTGCCGCGGCCGATCTCGGCCTGATCATCGTCACCGCTTTCCACCTCAAGCTCACCACGGCGCTCGATTCGCTGCGCTTCATGGGCGCGATCGACCCCGCCGCCTCGCTTTTCTATGTGGCCGTGGTCGGCGCGATGCTGGCGGCGGCGCTGATCGCCGCCTGGCTGCTCGAGCGCTTCCGCGAGCGCGTCCGCGGCGCTTCGCCGACGCCCGCGGCGGCCCTGGCGCTGGTGCTGATGCTGCTCGACTGGCATGCCAATTTCCCGTTCATCGAATCGACCGAGCCCGATCTGCCGTTCGAAAGCGCGGTCGGCGCCAGCGGCCTCGAGGCCGAGGCGGTGGCGGCGCGGGGCAACAATTTGCTGATCGTGCTGGTCGAGGGCATGGGCGCGTTCGCCTCGCCCGCCGACCGCGACCGGATCAGCGCGCCGCTGCGCGCCGCCGCCGCCCGTCACGGCTACCGGTTCGAGAGCGGCACCTCGGCCTATTCCGGATCGACCACCGGGGCCGAATCGCGCGAGCTGTGCGGCCGCTGGGGCGACTATCGCGACTATCTGCGCGCCGCCCGCTACGACTGCCTGCCGCGCCGGCTCGCCGAACGCGGCTACGAAACCATCGCCTATCACGGCTACATTGCGGGGATGTTCGACCGCGGGCGCTGGTTCCCGCATATCGGCTTCACCCGCCTGCACTTCCAGGAGGAGATCGAGCGCGACCATGGCGCGCTCGTCCCCTCGCGCTGCGGCAGCGTCTTCCACGGCCTGTGCGACGAGGAGGTCGCCGAGCTGGTGCGCCGCGAGCTGGTCGCGCCGGGTGCGCGGCCGAAGCTGGTCTACTGGCTGACCCTCAACAGCCATGTCCCGTTCGTGCCGCGCGCCAATCCCGCGCTCGCCTGCGACGGTGCCGCGCCGCCGTTCGGCAACCGCACCGTCTGCCAGCTCGGCGACTATTGGCTCGACGTGGTGCAGCGGGTCGCGCGCATCGCCGCCGACCCCGGCTTGCCGCCGACCGACATCCTGATTGTCGGCGATCATCACACCCCCCTCTGGGAGCGCGCCGCCAAGAACCGCTTCGTGCTCAACCGGGTCGACTGGTTCCTGCTGCGCGCGACGGAGACGCGGCGCGATCAGCGATAGAGCGCGCGCGCCGCGACCAGGGCCGCGACGCCGGCCTCGATCGTCTCGGCGCGCTTGGCGAAGCACAGCCGGACGACGGAGCGGACCGGATCCTCGGCGTAGAAAGCCGAGACCGGAATGGCGGCGACGCCGGCCTCGCGGACGGCGCGTTCGCAGAATTCGACATCGTCGGCGCCGATGCCCGAGGCGGCGAGATCGACGTTGAGGAAATAGGTGCCCTCGGCCGGCAGCACGGCATAGCCCGCCGCCTCCAGCGCGCCGCGCAGCGTATCGCGCGCCGCGGCGAACCGGGCCCGCATCGCCGCATAATAGCTCTCGTCCTTGCCGAGCCCGTAGGCGACGGCGCCCTGCAGGTTGGGCGCGGTGGCGAAGGTGACGAACTGGTGCGCCTTGGCGACCGCGGCGGCGAGCGGGGGCGGCGCCACCGCCCAGCCGACCTTCCAGCCGGTGAGCGAGAAGATCTTGCCCGCCGAGCCGATCTTGACGGTCCGCTCGGCCATGCCCGGCAGCGCGGCCAGCGGGACGTGCGCGCGGCCGTCGAACAGGACATGCTCCCAGACTTCGTCCGAAATCGCGACCGCGTCCGCCGCGACACAGGCCCGGGCGAGCAGCGCCAGCTCCTCCCGGGAGAAGGCGCGGGCGGTCGGATTGTGCGGATTGTTGAACAGGACCAGCCGGGTGTCGGGGGTGAAGGCGTCGGCGAGCGCCGCCTCGGTCAGCCGCCAGTCCGGCGGGATGAGCCGAACGAGGCGCGGCACGCCCCCGGCGCGCAGCACCAGCGGTAGGTAGGCGTCGTAGAGCGGCTGGAACAGCACCACCTCGTCGCCGGGCGCAACCAGCGCGAGCAGGCTCGCCGCGATCGCCTCGGTCGCGCCGGAGGTGACGACGATCTGCTCGGGCGCGAGCGCAAGGTCTTGGTGCGCACGATAGTGGGCGGCGACCGCCTCGCGCAGCTCGGGCAGGCCGCGCATCGGGGGATATTGGCTCGAGGCGCCGGTCAGCAGCTCGGCCGCCTTGGCGACGACGTCGTCGGGCCAGCCGAAATCGGGAAAGCCCTGGCCGAGATTGACCGCGCCCCTGGCGCGGGCCTCGATCGACATCGCCTCGAAGATCGAGGTGGGAAGCGCGGCGAAGACCGGGTTCATCGCGCCCTATTGCCACGCCCGGGCGGGCAAGGAAAAGGCCCGGCGCCGAAGCGCCGGGCCCCGCTTGCGGCCTAGAGGGGGTGGGCCGCCTTACTTTTCGTTCATTCGCCGCTGGCGGTTGCGCCCGCTCGACGTCGCGGCGGGGTCCGACCGGCTTCGCGAACGGGCCTGGCCCTCGCCGCTCGGCGCAGAGGCCGCGCCGGCCGCCGCCCGGGTCAGCGCCGCCTGGCCCATGGCCGAGACCAGCACGTTGCCCGAGCCCGAGAAATTCTCGTCCGGAAGGCTGGCGAGCCGGTCGCCGACGCGCACGACGACATTGTCGATCGCGCCGTTGCCGCGGGCGCGGAACGACTGGACGCGGCCGATCGCGCGGCCGGAAACGTCGCGGACGATCATCCCGGCCGAGACCGGGAACACGCCGGCCGCGCTCGCCGCCGCGGAGCCCGCCGCGGCCAGATGCGCGCTGGCCCCGCTCGCGCCGGCGCGGCCGCCGCCGCTGCCGGCGAAGCTGGCGCTGCCCTGCGCGTCCGCCGACCGGCTGCGCAGATTGTCCACCGCGTTGCCGGCGCGGCCGCGGGTGTTGGCGACCGCATTGCCGGCGCGGCTGCGGGCGTTGCCGACGGTGCCGCGCAGCTGGTCGGTGCCGATCGCCTGGGCGCCGGCCCCGGCCTCGCCGGAAGCGCTGCCGCCGACACCGGCGCTGCGGCCGAGCGCGTCCACGGCGCCGTCGCCGCGGGCATTGCCGCGGGCGCGGGCATTGGCGCGGCCCGAGCGGCGGTCGACGTTGCGCTCGATCTCGGTGTCGGCGGCGGAGTTGGCGGTGCCGCGAACGGTCCGATCGGCATCGCCGAGCGGGCCGCGGAGCTGCCCGCCCAGATTGCCGCCGAGCTGGCCTCCGGCGCCGCCGAGCGTGCCGCCGAGGCCGCCGCCGCCGCTGCCGCCGAGTATCTGCGCCGAAGCCGGCGCGGCGACCAGGATCGCCCAGCCGGCCGCGAGTTTGAGTGCGAGTCTCATTGCTCTCTCCTTCGGAACGGGCCGGAACAGGGCCCTCATGGGAGAGAAAACGTGCCGGCGGCGGGGATTAATCCCTCAGCGCCGACGAACCGTGCGGCAATCGCCGCAGACGATGCCGCGGCCCATCCCACGTCGGCCCCGGCCCACCGCTTCGCCGTCGAGCGCGGCGATCGGATTGGCCGCCCGCACGTGCTGGGCGAGCCGGCCGGCGACGAACGGGACGGCGTAGGAGGTGCCGCGCACCGCGACCAGCGCGCCGCTCGGCGCCGCGGCGGCCATGTCGGCCCCGGGCGCGGCATAATCGAGATGCAGCGCCCGACCCGCCTCGATCAGCACCCGGCCCCGAGCATCCACCCCGGTCACCGCGATCACACCGGGATAGGAGGCGGGATAAGCGGGCGGCGCGGCGCGGCCGTCATTGCCGACCGCCGCGACCACGAAGGTGCCGCGGCTCCGCGCCTCGCCGACCGCGCGCGCGACCAGCGGATTGGCCGGCCCGACCAGGCTGACCGCGACCACCCGCACCCGCTGCGCCACCAGCCAGCCGAGCGCGCGGGCGAGCGCCAGCGCATTGCCGCCGGCGGGATCGCGGCCATAGACGTCGGCGACGAGCAGCGGCGCGCCCGGCGCGGCGCCGCGCACCGGCCCCTGGCCGGCGATCAGCGAGGCCACCGCGGTGCCGTGCACGCTGGGGCTCGGCGCTCCGGCGGCGAAGCCGCGCTGCTGCATCGGGCCGCGCAGCGACGGGATGCCGGCGACGCCGCCGTCGATGACGCCGATCGCCGGCGGCGCGGCCGCCCGCGCCTGGGCGAGCGCACCCGAGCCCGCCGCGGCCGCGGCGCCGCTCTGGCCGTGCAGATGATTGGCGGCGAAGCTGGCGGAAGGCGCGATCCGCCGCAGCCGCGACAGCGCCCGATCGACCGACCAGCCGCGCGGCACGCCGAGCGTGACCGAGCGCAGGTCGAGCCCCTCGATCCGCTCCTCGCCGAGTCGGGTGAAGCCGGCCCCTTCCGCCGCGGCGAGCGCCGCCCGGTCGGGATCGACGGCGATCACCTCGCCGCGCACCGCCGGCCCGTCGTCGGTCATCTCCAGCCGGTCGCGATTGGCGCGCACCAGCGCCTCCAGCCGGTCGAGCCGCGCCCGCGCCAGCGCGCCGACGTCGCCGCGCAGCGCGTCGACGCTTTGGCTGGTGTCGTCGAGCAGCCGATCGGTCGTCCGCCCGACATCGCCCAGCGTGCCCCCGACGTCGGGCACCGGCGGCAGCAATTGCGCCATCGCCACCGGGCCGGCCGCGACGGCGAACGATGCCGCCAGCGCCAGGCGCAGAGATGAAGCGATCCGCATGAGCTCTTTCCTTGCCATATTTTTTTGTGCTTGTGGATGAAACGGTCGAGGGCATCCGTTTCCTCCGCGGGATTGGAGGCGCCTGTTGCAGGCATTCGAGCGCGAGCTGCTGACGCTGCTTCCCCGGCTGCGCCGGTTCGCGCGCGCGCTCGCCCGCGACGCGGCCGACGCCGACGATCTCATTCAGGCGGCGCTCGAACGGGCCCTGCGGGCGCGCGAGCAATGGGCCGCCGGGAACGAGGCTGGATTCGTGGATGATGAAGATCGTGCGCAATTGCTGGATCGACGAGGCGCGCAGCCGGGCGCGGCGGGCGCGCACCTTCGCGCCCGAGGAGGAAGGCGAATCGGTCGGCTCCGACACCCATAAGGAGATCGAGATCCGGGCCGAGATGCACGACGTCGACAAGGCGATGGCCAGCCTGCCGCCCGAGCAGCGCGAGGCGATCGCGCTGGTGCTGGTGGAGGGGCTCGCCTATCGCGAGGCGGCGGATCTGCTCGACATCCCGATGGGCACGCTGACCTCGCGGCTGACCCGCGGGCGCCAGGCGCTGGCCCAGATGCTGGAGGCGGCATGATGCGGATCGACGACGACCTGCTGATGGCCTTCGCCGACGGCGAGCTGGACGAGGTGACCCGCGCCCGGGTCGAGCGCGCGATCGGCGAGGATCCCGCGCTCCAGGCCCGGCTCGAGGTGCAGCAGCGGCTGCGCAGCCGGCTCGCCGCGCATTACGCGCCGGCGCTCGAGGAGGAGGTGCCCGAGCGCTTCCGCGCCATGCTCGAGACCAACGTCGATCCCGCTGGCCCGCCGCCGCTCCGGCGCGCGCCGGCGTCTGGCAGACGCTCGGCGCGCTGGCGGCGACGCTGGTGCTCGGCCTCGCGCTCGGCAGCGCCATGCTTGTCGCGCCGGACGGGCCGGTCGGGGTCGAGGGCGACGCCCTGGTCGCCCGCGGCGCGCTCGCCGAGGCGCTCGAGACGCCAGCTCGCCTCGGCCCAGCCGGCCGGGCGCCGCGACCCGGATCGGCGTGACCTTCGCAAGCGCCGACGGCCGGCTTTGCCGGACCTTCGACAGCGGCCGCGCCTCCGGCCTCGCCTGCCGGGACGACGGCCGGCTGGCGGCTGGTGATGACCGCGTCCGGCCCCCCGGTCGCCGCAGCGCGCCTATCGCCAGGCCGGCAGCCGACCCGCTGGTGCTGCAGGCGGCGCAGGAGCTGATGGCCGGCGAGCCGCTCGACGACGCCGCCGAGCGGCGCGCGCGCGATTCCGGCTGGCGGCGGAGCGAGGCTTCCCGCTAGCCTGGCGGCATGGCCAGCCGCCCGCGCCGACCCGACCTTCCGCCGCATCCTCGGCTGGCTCGTCAAGGGCCTGCTGATCTTCCTGCTGGTGTCGGTGCTCTGGGTGCTGCTCTATCGCTTCGTGAACCCGCCGATCACCTTCACCCAGCTTGGCGATGCGATGTGGGGCAACGGCGCACGCGCGCGAGTGGCTGCCGATCGAGCGGATCGACCGCGACATGGTCCGCGCGGTGATCGCGGCCGAGGACAGCAAGTTCTGCAGCCACGACGGCTTCGACCGCCAGGCGATCGAGGCGGCGATGCGGCGCAACGCGGCCGGCGGGCGGGTGCTGCGCGGCGGCTCGACGATCAGCCAGCAGACCGCCAAGAACGCCTTCCTCTGGCAGGGCGGCGGCTATTTCCGGAAGGGGCTGGAGGCCTGGTTCACCCTGCTGATCGAGAATCTCTGGGACAAACGGCGGATCATGGAGGTCTATCTGAACGTCGCCGAGACCGGCATCGGCACCTATGGCGTCGATGCCGGCGCGCGCCGCTATTTCGGCCACGACGCCACCGCGCTCAGCCCGCAGGAGGCGGCCCGGATCGCCGCCGTCTTCCCGCTGCCCAAGCGCCGCGCCGCGGTCGCGCCCGCGCGGCTTCACCCGGCGCTACGGCAACATGATCCTGGCGCGGATGCGGGCGGTCGGGCGGGAGAGGCTGGATCGCTGCACCTAGCGGCCGGCGCGCCGTTACGAGGGCCGACCGGAAGCCGTTGTTCGACCATGCAATTGGGTGCTCCGCATGCTGGAACTTCAGGTGCTTCCAGTGTAAACCCGAGCCCATGAGCGAGGGGACGGACGCGAATATCAAGCCATCTTCTGCGCCGGGAAGTCCTGAGCCGGCTCAGGGCGCTATCGCCGACGGCCCGCCCTCGCCCGCTCACGCCGAGGCGGCCACCATTGCTCCCTGGAACAAGTTGGCGGCCGATCTGCTCACCGGTTATATATTCCTGCATGTGGGCATCCTCGCGCTGTTGCTGGTTTACCTGATCGCCGGCCGGCCGAAGGAAGAGGAGCTGATCGGGGGCGTCTATATCGACTTGCTCAGCCTCGACGTGCGGGGCCTCACCGTGTGGCTCATCTCGCCGCTGCTTCTGGCGATCACGTTCGGCGCCATGTGGCGGGTAGAGATGGACCAACGGCGGCGAAGACTCGTGATCGGCTCGCTGCTCGGATTCGCCCTTTCATTGCTCCTCTACGTCAGCTTCATCTGGATTCATCTGGGGGACAATCTCTGGCAGGGGTCGGGCCCGCCGGACCGCGATCAGCTCTACGACTATGTGAAGAGCTTCACGCGAGGGAATCTGGCCGTGTTCGCGGCCGTGGTTCTCGGCATATTGGGCGCCAACCTTCCCGAGCTGTTGAGAGGCCGGACTTGAGAGCCTGGGTCCACTCGCTCTGGATCGGGCTGGCGGCGTTGACCGGGGCCGGGCCGGCGGCAGCCCAAAGAACGGCGATCACGGTTCATGTCGACACCGACACCGTTCGTCGGGAGAGTCTGACCATACAATATTCGAACGTGAAGGTTCGTTTCCAGCCGGGCCAATCCGCATCCAGCAGCCGTTATCGCACCTATGTCGCTTCGATCGAATGGCCGGCCGATCGTCAATTCAGGAGGAACGACTTCGAGCTCTATGCCAGGGTACAGAATAGCGACGAGACGAGCTTCTATCTCCGCCTGGCCAACACGGTGCCGAGCGTGGAGCTGTTCCTCTTCAATCCGCGACCCCGCGAGTGCTCGCGTCAGCCGGTGGCGGAGTCCCGAACCGACGAGGCGCTGTTCCAGCAAATAGCCATTGCCGAAGCGATGATTTGAACTCGAAACACGCCCTTGCACGCGGGAATCGCTCCACTATTGGACGAGCATCTGGGTCGATCGGATGAGGACGCTCATCAGACGACGACAAATCCATTTCAGGGTCAATGAACGCATCGTCCAACGGATTCGCAGGGCCTATGCGGCGCAGCGGGGATTCTGGCCGTTCACCGGTCCGCTGCGGCTGCCGGCCGGGTTCGAGGAAATTGTCCGCAAGGACCAGGACCTTTCGGCCCGCTTCTCGCGCTAGCCTTTCGGCCCGCTTCGCATCCGGCCGGGGACCAGCGCCTTCCTAGAACGGCAGCTTCACCCCCGGCGGCAGCTGCAGGCCGCCGGTAGCGCCGCGCATCGCTTCGGCGGCGGCGACGTCGGCCTTGGCGCGGGCGTCGTTGATCGCGGCGGCGACCAGATCCTCGACCATCTGCTTCTCCGACGGGCTGAGCAGGCTTTCGTCGATGGCGACGCTGATGATCCGGCCCTTGGCGGTGGCCCTGATCCGGACCAGGCCGCCGCCCGACACGCCCTCGACCTCGACCTTGTCGAGCGACTCCTGCGCTTCCATCAGCTTGGCCTGGGCCTCCTGGGCCATTTTCATGATGTCGTTCAAATCGGGCAAGGTCATGCACTCCGTTGGTCGTCGATCCTGTAGCCCGCCAGCTCGGCCTCGGGGAAGGCCTCGAACGCCGCCTGGACGAGCGGCGCGTCGAGCACCTCCTGGCGCAGCCGCTCGGCGCCGGCCTTCTCCTGCTCGAGCAGGCTGGGCTGGGCTGCCTCGTCGGACGCACGCACCTGCCATCTGGTTCCGGTGACCTCCTTCAGCGCGTCGGCGACGGCCTTGACGAAGTCGCCCGGAAGCGGCTTCAGCAGACGCAGGTCGAGCTCGGGTGGCGCATAGCGCACCAGGCCGACGAAATCGTGGAGCTGCTGCGAGACATGCGCCTTCCGCTGGCCGACCAGCTCGACCAGCTCCCGGAAGCTTGCCGGCGCTTTCAGCAGCTCGCCCTGGCTTTCGGCCGAAGGCGCCTCGCCGGTCCGGGCCGGAGCGCCCTCGCCGCTCGCCAGCCGTTCCAGCACCGCGCCCGGATCGGGCAGCTCGGCGGCGTGCATCACCCTCAGCAGCGCCATTTCCGCCGCCTCGAGCGGCATCGGCGCGCTGTGCACCTCGTTGAGGCCCTTGAGCAGCAGCTGCCACAGCCGGTGGATCGAGGCATGGCCGAGCCGGCTCGCCCAGTCGCCATAGGCGGCGCTGCTCCTCCGCCGACTGGGCCGGGTCCTGAGCGCCGCCGAGCTTGGCGCGGGTGATGCCGTGCACGGCCTCGAGCAGGCCGCGGAGCAGCGCCGAGGGCTCGACGCCGAGATCATATTGGTCGCGGACCGCGGCCAGCGCCCCCTGCGCGTCGCCGGTCAGGATCAGCCCGAGCAGGCGGCGGACGGCGCCGCGGTCCGAAAGGCCGAGCATCGCGCGCACCTGCTCCGCGCCGACCGCGCCGGCGCCGTGCGCGATCGCCTGATCGAGGATCGAGAGGCCGTCGCGGGCCGAGCCTTCGGCCGCGCGCGCGATCAGCGCCAGCGCTTCCGGCTCGACCTCGACCCCCTCCTGCCGCGCGACATGGGCGAAATGGGCGGCGAGCAGGTCGGCAGGGATGCGCCGGAGGTCGAAGCGCTGGCAGCGGGAGAGAACGGTGACCGGCACCTTGCCGACCTCGGTGGTGGCGAACAGGAACTTGACGTGCGCCGGCGGCTCCTCGAGCGTTTTCAGGAGCGCGTTGAAGGCGTTCTTGGAGAGCATGTGGACTTCGTCGATGATGTAGACCTTGTAGCGCGCCGAAACCGCCGCATAGCGCACCGCCTCGATGATCTCGCGCACGTCGTCGACGCCGGTATGGGAGGCGGCATCCATCTCGACCACGTCGATATGGCGCCCCTCGGCGATCGCGCGGCACGGCTCGCAGGCGCCGCAGGGGCTGATCGTCGGCCCGCCGCTCCCGTCCGGGCCGACGCAGTTCAGCGCCTTGGCGATCAGCCGCGCGGTCGAGGTCTTGCCGACCCCGCGCACGCCGGTGAGCAGGAACGAATGGGCCAGCCGGTCGCGCTCGATCGCATTGGCCAGCGTCTTCACCATCGCCTCCTGGCCGATCAGCTCGTCGAACCTTTGCGGACGATATTTGCGGGCGAGGACGCGATAGGGCTGGGGGGAATCGGACATTGGCGACAACCTAGAACAGCCTCCCCTGTCATGCCAGCGCGGGCTGAGGGTCCCTGGTCGAAGCGAAGGTGCGGTCCGCAGAAATGCGGCCCCTGCGCCGCGCGTCCGGCGTCATGACGGGGAAAAGGGGGGACATGGACAATTTCCCGCGCCGCGGCCGGCACGCCTTGCTGTTCCTGCGCCTCGTCCTCGCCGGGCTGCTCGCGGCGCACGGCTGGGCGCGGCTGATCGCCGGCGGGGTGGTCCCGTTCGGCGGCTGGCTCGACGGCAGCGGCTTCGCCCCACTGGGCTTCGCCATCGCCGCCTCTGTCACCGCCTACGAAATCCTCGGCACGATCCTGCTCGCGCTCGGCCGCTGGCTGACCCCGATCTGCCTCGGCTTCTGCGCGATCTACGCGGCCGGCCTGGCGCTGGTGCACTGGCCGGCGGGCTGGTTCGTGGTCGGGCTCGGCCGCAACGGCATGGAGTATGGCGTTCTGCTGATCGCCTGCCTGGCGCTGCTCGCCTATGTCCACGCGCCGGCGAGGCGGATATGAAAATGGGGACAGTCACGAGCACTGTCCCCTTGGGTGGGAGCCGGGACGACCCGGCGCTTGAACTCGTTACGGCTGCTTCCTTCCGGATCTGACCGGGTTGGCGAGAGCGCCGTCCGCCCGACTCCCGCGCGCCATATGAGGGCGCCGAGGCGGTTTGGCAAGATTGTCAGAGGAAGGCGGCGGCGACCGCGCGCGCGACCGAGGCGTGGACGGCGTTGCGCGTCGCCGCGTCGGCATTGCCGCCGCTCATGTAGCAGGCGATCAGGATCGGGCCGTGGCCGGGCGGCCAGGCGACGGCGATGTCGTTGACCGCGCCGTTGGCGCCGGTGCCGGTCTTGTCGCCGACCCGCCAGCCGGCGGGCAGGCCGGCGCGCAGCCGCTCGCGACCGGTGGAGGAGCCTTCCATCCAGCCGATAAGGCGGGCGCGCGAGGCCGCGCCCAGCAGCTCGCCCAGCAGCAGCGCCTGGAGCAGGCCGACCATGGCCGCCGGCGTGGTGGTGTCGCGCGGATCGCCCGGGAGGTTGGAGTTGAGCTCGAGC
The DNA here is from genome assembly GCA_963826805.1 of uncultured Alphaproteobacteria bacterium. Taxonomy (GTDB): domain Bacteria; phylum Pseudomonadota; class Alphaproteobacteria; order Sphingomonadales; family Sphingomonadaceae; genus Allosphingosinicella. The sequence goes on along the minus strand of CAWGYE010000004.1, from coordinate 359,798 downwards.
TCCCTGCGATCGAGCCGGGTGACGGAATCGCCGGCGCCGCGGATGAAACGGGTGAGCCCGGCCGGCCCGCCGATCCGCGCCAGCAGCAGATTGGCGGCGGCATTGTCGCTGACCTCGACGATCGCCCGGGCCAGCCGCTCGACCGGGAGCCGGCCGCGGCGCAGATGCGCCTCGACCACCGGCGAATGGCTGACGATGTCGGCCTGGCCGAACGCTATCTCCTGCTCCAGCGACAGCGCTCCGCGCTCGGCCTCGGCGAGGATGGCGGCGGCGAGCGCCACCTTGAAGGTCGAGGCCATGGCGTAGCGGCTGTCCTGGTCGTGGCCGAGGCGGCGGCCGCTCGCCAGGTCGAGCGCGGCGACGCCGAGCCGGCCACCCGGCCCCAGGGTCTCCTGCAAGACGCGGAAGTCGACGCGGGCGCGGCGGCTTTCATTGGGATAGCCCATGCAGCCGGCGGCGAGCGCGCCGCCGCCGAGGAGGAAGAAGCGACGGTCGATCATGGGTTCATCGCCCCTGCATGTTGTGAAAGCCCGAGGGAATGCGCACCGTCAGCGTCGCCAGCGCCTCGTCGAGCCAGATCTGGCAGGCGAGGCGGGAATGGCGGGTGACGTGGGCGGCGAGGTCGAGCATGTCCTCCTCCTCCTCGCTGGCGCGCGGCAGCTTCTCGAAGTCGCCGGCCTCGACGATGACGTGGCAGGTCGAGCAGGCCATCTGGCCCTCGCAGGTGCCTTCGAGCGGCTGGCCGGCATTCTGGGCGACGTCGAGCAGCCGCTCGCCGGGCGGCGCCTCCACCTCCTGGACCTGGCTGCCGTCGGCCGAGACGAAGCGGACCAGGGTCACAATTGCCGCTCCGCCGCTTCCTCGATCAGGCCGAGGGCGGCGCGCAGCTCCTCCTCGGTCGTGTAGCGGCCGAAGCCGAGCCGGACCGAGGACCGCGCCTCGCGGTCGGAGAGGCCGAGCGCGGCGAGGACGTGGCTCGGCCGCCCCGAGCCCGAGGCGCAGGCAGAGCCGGCGGAGAAAGCGACTTCGCGCACCTCGGAGATCAGGCGGGCGGCATCGACCCCGTCGCGCCGGAGGTTGAGATTGCCGTGATAGCGCCAGGTTTCCGAGCCGTTCAGGGTCCAGTCGCGCATGGCGTCGCGCGCGATGGTCCAGAGGCTTTCGAGATGGCGGCCGTCATCATATTCCCGATCGTGCATCTCCCAGGCGGCTCGGCCGAAGCCGGCGCAGAGCGCGGGAGACAGCGTCCCCGAGCGTCCGAGCGCTTCCTGCGCCGCCGCCATGCAGCAGCGGCTCCAGCGCTACCCCTTCGCGCACGAAGAGGGCGCCAACTCCCTTGGGGCCATGGATCTTGTGCGCCGAGATGGCGACCAGATCGCACTGGTCGGGGATCGCGACTCGGCCATAGCCCTGCACCGCATCGCACAGCATCAGTGCACCCGCCTCATGCGCGATGTCGCGCGAGCTCGGCGATCGGCTGGATGACGCCGATCTCGTTGTTGACCAGCATTGCGCTTACCAGCCGAACGCCTGGAACGATTGCTTCGCGCGCCCGGTCGAGATCGACCAACCCGTCCGGCTTCACCGGTAGGATCGTCACCTGCTCGCCAACGCGCGCCAGCGCACTCGACGGTGTCGAGCACCGCGGCATGCTCGGTCGCCAGCGTGACGATCGGGCCGCCGATTCCCTTGATCGCCCAGTTGAGCGCCTCGGTCGCACCGCTGGTAAAGGCAAGCGTGCCGCGCGTATGCGGCGCGAGGTTGCCCTCCACCATCTCGCGCGCGACCTCGACCGCCGCCTTGGCCTCGCGGCCGAGCTTGTGCGGGCTATGGGGGTTGGCGAACTTGTCCTCGAGCCAGGGCCGCATCGCCGCCGCCGCCTCCGGGGCGAGCGGAGTGGTCGCCTGATAGTCGAGATAGACGGTCACGCGGCGCGGCGGCGCGCGTAGAGCGCGCGCCATTCGGCGAGGATCGCGTCGATGTCGGCGTCGCACGTGCCAGGGCCGAAGCTCACCCGGATCACCTCGCGCGCTTCCTCCTCGGCGAGCCCCATGGCGGTGAGGACGTGGCTCGTCTTGAGGCTGCCCGACGAGCAGGCGCTGCCCGCCGACACGGCGATGCCGGCAAGGTCGAGCTGCATCATCTGCGCGGCAGCGGGCACGCCGGGCATCCGGTAGCAGGCGATGGTGGCGATGCGGGGAGCGCCCTCGGCGACGACGAGACCGCCGGCGGCGGCGATGCCCTCGTCGAGCCTGGCGCGCAGCGCCTTCGCGCCCTCGTACCAGCCATGATCGGCCTCGCAGGCGGCGGCGAAGCCCATGATCAGCGGCAGCGCCGGCGGTGCCGGGGCGATGCCCGCCCTCCTGCCCGCCCACCGCGTCGAGCGTCGCCGGGTCGCGGACCAGCAGCGCGCCGATCCCCGGCGGGCCGCCGAGCTTGTGCGCGGCGATGCTGATGAAGTCGGCCTCGGGCAGCGGCAGCTTGCCGGCGCTCTGCGCGCAATCGGCGAGCAGCAGCCCGCCGGCCTCCGCCACCCGCGCGGCGATCCCGGCGAGCGGGTGGATCACGCCGCTCTCGTTGTTGACCGACTGCACCGCGACCAGCGGCCGCTCCGCCGCGGCCAGCGCCGCGCCCAGATCGTCGAGGTCGAGCATGCCGTCGGCCCTGACCGCGACCTCGCGATCGGGGTCGCAGCGCAGCACCGCCGGATGCTCGATCGCCGAGGCGATGCGCGGCCCCGCTCTGGCCCGGGCCATGACGATCTCGATCGCCTCGGTCGCGCCCGAGGTGAAGATCAAAGTGCCGTCCCAGCCGAGCGCGGCCGCGATCCGCCGCCGCGCCTCCTCCATGGCGGCGCGGGCGGCGCGGCCCTCTTCATGGGCCGAGGAGGGATTGGCCCAGCCGTCGCAGGCGGCGCGGATCGCCGCGGCCGCCTCGGGCAGGATCGGCGTCGTCGCGGCATGGTCGAGATAGATTCGGCTGCCCATCCGGGCTCACGTCCTTTCAAATTGCGGAACCGCGCCGCCTTCCTATATAGGCGCCTTCCGCACGCGGTTCACGCGGGCGCTCCTTTGAATATTCCAAACGCAGGTGCAATGCCCGAAGTCATCTTCCCAGGGCCCGAGGGCCGGCTTGAAGGCCGTTTCAGTCCCGGCCCGCGGCCGCGCGCCCCGGTCGCGCTGATCCTCCACCCGCATCCGCAGGGCGGGGGCACGATGAACAACGCGATCGTGCTGGCGCTCTACAAGACCTTCGTGCGGCGCGGCTTCGCCACCCTGCGCTTCAACTTCCGCGGCGTCGGCAAGAGCCAGAGCGTGTTCGACAACGGCATCGGCGAGCTCAGCGACGCCGCCTCGGCGCTCGACTGGGTGCAGTCGATCCATCCCGAGGCCGAGACCACCTGGATCGCCGGCTTCTCGTTCGGCGCCTGGATCGGCATGCAGCTGCTGATGCGCCGGCCCGAGGCGCGCGGCTTCATCTCGATCGCGCCGCCGGCCAACATGTACGATTTCAGCTTCCTCGCCCCCTGCCCGTCCTCCGGCATCATCATCCAGGGCGAGGCCGACGAGGTGGTGACCCCGCTCGCCACCCAGAAGCTGGTCGACAAGCTCAGGACCCAGCGCCACATCACCATCGAGCACAAGACGATCCCGGGCGCGAACCACTTCTTCGTCAACGAGATGGACCAGCTGATGAAGGCGGTCGACGACTATCTGGACTTCCGGCTGGACCCGAGCTGCCCGATCCGGTGACGATTCGTCCCCCCGGCGAAGGCCGGGGCCTCGAGGAGGCGCGTCGCGACCTTCCGTCCCGAGATTCCGGCTTTCGCCGGAATGACGGGGAGGGTTGCCGGCGGGGAGGTCACAAGGTCCAGATCAGCACGTTGACCAAGGCCACCGCGGCAGCGAGCAGCATCAGCAGGCCCTTGCCGCGCTCGGCGCGCTTGACGATCAGGTAGATACCGCCGGTGGCGAGCGCGAAGGCGGCGAGCATCAGGATCGACAGGATGAGGGCGCCCGGGCCGGTCATGGCGCGGTAATCGCACGACGGGAAGGCCTTCACCAAGCCTTAAGCGCCGGTCGCTAGGAAGGCCCCATGAGCGTCCACAATCATCGCCAGTTCGAGGCCGCGCTCGCCGGGATCGACGGGGCGATCCTGCCCAATCTGTCGCGGCTGCTCGATGCGGTGCTGGAGAGCGCGGCACTGGCCCGCCCGGGCGCGGATGCCGACGCCTATGCCGAGGGCCTCAGGAGCACGGCATGCCAGGTGGGCCGGCTGACCGCCCTGGTCGGCGCGGTGGCTCAGCGGCCCACTATCTCCGCGTAGAGACGCGGATCGACATTCCCGCCGGAGACGATGACGACGCTGCCGTCGGGCGCATCCAGCCTTGCCTGACAGCAAAGCCGCGAGCGCGACCGCGCCGCCGGGCTCGGCGACGATCCGCAGATGCCGAAAAGCGAAGGCGATGGCGGCGGCGACCTCCTCCTCGCCGACCGCGAGACCGCGGGCGCCGGCGTCGCGGAGCGCGCCGAAGGTCAGGGGCGAGACGCGCTTCGTCTGCAAGGCGTCGCAGCGGGTCGGCGGCGCCGGCTCCGCGACCGGCACGATCTCCCCGCGCGCCAGCGAGCGGGCCATGTCGTCCCAACCCTCGGGCTCGACGATGACGATTTCGGACTCGGGCAGGGCCAAAGCGATGCCGGCGGAGAGGCCACCGCCGCCGCAGGGCACGGCGACCAGCGGCGGCGACCGCCCGAGCTGCGCCTCGATCTCGACGCCGACGCTGCCCTGCCCTTCGATCACGTCGACGTCGTCGAACGAGGGCACCAACGTGGCGCCGCGCGCGGCGGCGAGCGCCGCGCCGATCGCCTCGCGGCTCCCCGTGGCCCGGTCGTAGAGGACGATCTCGGCGCCGGCGGCGCGGGTCGCCTCGAGCTTCACCGCGGGCGCGTCGGCCGGCATCACGATCGCTGCGGCGATGCCGAGCCGCCGCGCCGCCAGCGCCACCCCCTGGGCGTGATTGCCCGACGAGAAAGCGACCACGCCGCGGGCCCGCTCCGCCGCGGAGAGCCGCAGCAGCCGGTTGCTGGCGCCCCGCAGCTTGAAGCTGCCGCCCTGCTGCAGGCACTCGGCCTTCACCCACAGCCGCCGCCCGCCATTGTCGAGCGGCAGCAGCGGGGTTTTCGTCACCGCGCCCGCGATGCGGACCGCCGCAGCGTGGACACCGTCCGTCGTTGGCCGCCTTGAATCCATTCAAGCCTCTGGGGAAATTGGCGAAATCACAGGTTCTTTACATCCGGGACCAACGCCCATATATCGCGCGCCGCAGCCCCAAGGGACTTCCAAACCGCAAGGCTGCCTTGTCGTCAACTAATCTCCTGGAGGTCCCTTGAGTTGCACAGCCATCATAGCGCGCTGGGGCTAGCGACCGCCCCGTCCGGGGGCGCCTGCGCCACCGACCTCGCTAAGCAGCGTCCGGTTCAGCCGGTCACGCTCATTCGTCCGCACGCCGCACGGCGCGCCGCCCGCTTCTTCGCCGAGAAGTTTCCGGGCCGCTCGCTCTATGCGGTCAAGGCCAATCCCTCGCCGGACCTGCTGCGGATCCTGTGGGAGGAGGGCGTCACCCATTACGACGTGGCCTCGATCGCCGAGGTGCGGCTGGTCGCCGAGACGCTGCCCGAGGCGGTGATCTGCTTCATGCACCCGGTGAAGGCCGAGGAGGCGATCGGCGAGGCCTATTTCACCCACCGGGTGCGCACCTTCTCGCTCGACACCGAGGAGGAGCTGGAGAAGATCGTCCGCGCCACCGCGACCGGCGGCGTCGCCGCGAGCGACCTCAACCTCTTGGTCCGGATCCGCGTCTCCTCGCAGCACAGCAAGCTCAGCCTCGCTTCGAAGTTCGGCGCGGAACCCTCTGAGATGAAAGCGCTGCTGATGGCGACGCGTCAGGCGGCGGACGCGCTCGGCATCTGCTTCCACGTCGGCAGCCAGGCGATGACGCCGGCCGCTTATGGCGAGGCGATGGAGCGGGTGCGCGCGGCGATCGTCGAGGCGGCGGTCACCGTCGACATCGTCGACGTCGGCGGCGGCTTCCCCTCCATTTATCCGGACATGGAGCCGCCGCCGCTGGAGACCTATTTCGAGGTCATCCACAAGGCGTTCGAGGATCTGCCGGTCTCCTATTCCTCGGAGCTGTGGTGCGAGCCGGGCCGGGCGCTCTGCGCCGAATATGCGAGCGTGCTGGTGCGGGTCGAGAAGCGCCGCGGCGACACGCTCTACATCAACGACGGCGCCTACGGGGCGCTGTTCGACGCCGCCCATGTCGGCTGGCGCTTCCCGGTGCGGCTGGTCCGCGCGCAGGCCTCGAAGGCGAGGGACATGGCGTTCAGCTTCTACGGGCCGACCTGCGACGATCTCGACCATATGGCCGGGCCCTTCCTGCTGCCCGCCGACACCGAGGCCGGCGACTATGTCGAGATCGGCATGCTCGGCGCCTATGGCTGCGCGATGCGGACCGGCTTCAACGGCTTCGGCGCGGCGCTGAAGGTGCTGGCCGAGGACGAGCCGATGGCGACGCTCTATGGCGGCGCGGAGCGGGAACGCCCGGCGCAGTCGAACGTCGTCACCCTGTAAATCCCAGCCGTCACCCCGGCGAAGGCCGGGGTCTCAGGACCACAAGTCACGGCGTGTCTCCACGAGATCCCGGCCTTCGCCGGGATGACGATCAAGGAATTGAAATGACCACCGAAACCCCCGTCAACGACACCCGCAAGGCCGAGCTGCTGTCGAAAGAGGTCGAGCATATCGACATCAAGAGCTTCGACGCGCGGCCGATCGTCGAGGCGATGAGGAAGATGAGCTTCACCTCGCGCGACCTCGGCCGCGCGGCCGACATCTACAACCAGATGCTCGCCGACCCGGACTGCTCGGTCTGGCTGGTGATCGCCGGCTCGACCTCGGCGGGCGGCTGCATGGACCTCTATGCCGACCTGGTGAAGCACAACATGGTCGACGCGATCGTCGCCACGGGGGCCTCGATCGTCGACATGGACTTCTTCGAAGGGCTTGGCCACAAACACTATCAAGCACTTGAAATCCCTGACGACGACACGCTGCGCTCGCTCTATATCGATCGCATCTACGACACCTATATCGACGAGGAGCAGCTGCAGGATTGCGACCACACGATCGGCGCGATCGCCGATTTGCTGGAGCCCAGGCCCTATTCGTCGCGCGCCTTCATCCGCGAGATGGGCCGCTATCTGCAGGAGCATGGCAGGAAGGCGCACAGCCTGGTCAGGCTCGCCTACGAGCATGACGTGCCGATCTTCTGCCCGGCCTTCGTCGACAGCTCCGCCGGCTTCGGCCTCGTCAAGCACCAGGTCGACGCGATGAAGGCGGGGCGGCCGCACATGGTGCTCGACGCCATCGCCGACTTCCGCGAGCTCACCGACATCAAGATCAAGGCGGGCACCACGGGCCTGCTCATGATCGGCGGCGGCGTGCCCAAGAATTTCGCCCAGGACACGGTGGTCTGCGCCGAGATCCTCGGCCACGACGACGTCGAGGTGCACAAATATGCGGTGCAGATCACCGTCGCCGACGTTCGGGACGGGGCCTGCTCCTCCTCGACGCTGCAGGAGGCCGCCTCGTGGGGCAAGGTCTCGACCGCGCTCGAGCAGATGGTCTATGCTGAGGCGACCAGCGTCTTGCCCTTGCTCGCAAGCGATGCCTATCATCGCGGCCACTGGAAGACGCGGGCGAAGCGGGCTTTCGGCAGGATGTTCGACTGAGGAGATCGCAAAAGATGAAGCCGAGGCCGCGCAAGCTCGTCCGCCGTTCGTTCATGGCGCTCGTTACCGGAACCAGCGCGCTCGCTTTGCAGGCCTGCGGCAGCGACAGCAGCGAGGCCGAGGGCAATAACAGCAGCCGCCAGGCCGAGGAAACGAGCGAGAACAGCGACAGCGATTCCGGCTAGGGAGCCCCGACATGCCCTACAGCCCGATCCTCGGCCCGGTCGTCGCATTGGTCGCCTGGACCCTGGTGATGACGATCTGGATGTACGCCGTCCGCTTCCCTGCGCTGGCGCGCAAGGGCATTTCGATGAAGGGCCGGGTCGGCAGCAAGGGCGGCGACCTCGACGGCGTGGTCGAGCCCGAGGTGCAGTGGAAGGCGCACAACCACAACCATCTGCTGGAGCAGCCGACCCTGTTCTACGCGATCTGCCTGACGCTGGCGCTGATGGAGTTCGGCGGCGGCATCAACCTGTGGCTGGCCTGGGCCTATGTCGCCCTGCGCATCGTCCACAGCCTGATCCAGGCGACCGTCAACGTGGTGCGCTGGCGCTTCCTCGCCCATGCCGCCGCCTCGCTCTGCCTGCTCGGCCTCACGGTGCACGCCGCCGCCAATTACCTGCATCACCTCTGAAAAATAGGGACAGCCACCTATTTTCCGGAAATAGGTGGCTGTCCCTATTTTTCGAAGCAGGCCGCGAGCTCGACATGGGTCGACCAGCGGAACTGGCCGACCGGCCTCACCCAGCCGAGCCGGTAGCCGCCGCCGACGAGCGCCGCCGCGTCGCGGGCGAAGGTCGCCGGATTGCACGAGACATAGGCGATGCGCGGCACCGGGGAGGCGGCGAGCGCGGCGACCTGCTCCTTCGCGCCGGCGCGGGGCGGATCGAGCACCACCGCCTCGAATCGGGCGAGCTCGGCGGCGTCGAGCGGGCGGCGGTAGAGGTCGCGATGCTCGACGAACACGCCCCCGCCCGCCGCCTTCAGCGCCAGCGCAGCGTCGCGCGCGGCTTCCGCCGCATAGACCTTGCCCGCGAGGGCGAGCGCGAAGCTGCCGAGCCCGGCGAACAGGTCGGCGGTCGCCGCCGCGCCGGCCACGGCCTCGCGCACCGCCGCGACCAGCGCCGCCTCGCCGTCCGCCGTCGCCTGCAGGAAGGCGCCGTGCGGCAGCGCCACCGGAATGCCGGACAGGGTGACCGTCACCGGCTCGGGCTCCCAGATCGTCTGCGGCCCATAGCCGTCGTCGAGGGCGAGCCGGGCGAGGCCCCGCTCCCGCGCGAAGGCGGTGAGCGCCTCGGCCGCCTCGAGGCCGTCGCTCGCGACGCCGTCGAGCAGCAAGTCGACGCCCTGGTCGGCCAGGGTCATGGTCGCGGCGGCCCGGCCGGTCGGCAGCCGGCGCAGCGGCGCCACCAAAGCGAACAATTCGGGGCGCAGGACATGGCATTCGCGCATGTCGACAATGCGGTGGCTGGCGGCGGCGTTGAAGCCGACCAGCCCGCCGGCCGCCTTCAGCGCCGCCCGGCGCCGGCTCATCGGCGGCGACAGATGCGGCTCCAGGATGTCGGGAACCGGCAGGCCCTGGGCCGCGAGCGTGGAGGCGATCCGGTCCTTTAGATAATCGGCATAGGCCGCGTCATCGACATGCTGGAGCTGGCAGCCGCCGCATTCGGGAAAATGCCGGCACGGCGGCGGCCGATGATGCGGGCCGGGGATAACGGCATCGCCCGCGATCGTATCGCCCGGCGCCGTCATCGGCACGAAGCGGCCGCTTTCGGTGACGCCGTCGCCGCGCGCGGCGAGGCGGACGATCGTCTCGGTCGCAGTCACAGGCAGCGGATGAGGTCGTCGGCGATCAGGCCCGGCCCGGCACGCTCGGCCGCGCGGCGATGCAGCCAGACGCCGGCCGTCGCCGCCTCGAACGGAGCGAGACCCCGCGCACGCATGGCGGCGACGGCGCCTGCGAGCACGTCGCCGGTGCCCGCCGTCGCCAGCCAGGGGGAGCTGGGCGGGGAGATCGCCGCCCGCCCGTCCGGCGCGGCGACCACCGTGTCCGCGCCTTTGTGGACGATCACGGCGCCGCTCCGGGCTGCTGCCGCGCGGGCGCGGTCGACCTTGCTTCCGGCCGGCTCGCCGAACAATGCGCGAAACTCGCCGTCGTGCGGCGTGAGGATCGCGCCTTCGACGCGCCGCGGGCCGAGCAGCCGCAGCGCGCCCGCGTCGAGCACCAGCGGATGGCCCGAGGCGAGCACCGCCTCGAGCAAGGCCTCGCCGCCCTCGATCAGCCCGGGCCCGAGCAGCAGCGCGCCGATTCTGGGATCGTCGAGCCGGTCGAGCGGATCGCCGGGCCTCTGGACCACCGCGGCCGGCACTCCGGGCACGAACTGGCGCGCCTGCAGCCGCACCACGCCCGCGCCCGCGCGAACCGCCGCAGCGGCGGCGAGCACCGCCGCGCCGGGCAGATCGCCGGCCACGACCGTCACCAGCCCGCGCGAGAACTTATGGTCGTCGGGAGCGGGCGGCGGCAGGTCGGGCGGCCCGATCTCGCCGAGCTCGCTCCCGGCCCGAATGCCGATGTCGGCAACGACGATCCGGCCCATGTGGCGGGCGGCGGGCTGCAGCAGGTGCGCGGGCTTCAGCGTCTGGAAGGTGATCGTGAGGTCGTAATCGGGGACCGGCGAGAGCAGCCGCCCGTCGTCGGTCGCGGCGCCGCTCGGCAGGTCGACCGCGACGCGCACGCGCGCCGGCAGCGCGCAAAGCCGCTGCGCCACCGCGTCGTCGAGCGGCCGGGCGAGGCCGGTGCCGAACAGCGAGTTCGATCAACAGCGGCGCCGGCGCCGCGTCGAGCAGCGCCTCGACCGGGCCGCCCCAGGCCTCGCGCGCCGCGCGCGCGGCCCCGGACGCGGGTTCGGCAAGCGCGGCAACGCGCACCGCGATCCCGCGCGCAGCGAGCGCGCGGGCGATCACATAGCCGTCGCCGCCATTGTTGCCGGGGCCGCACAGCACCAGCGCCGGCAACGGCCCGGCATAGCGCCGGATCGCCTCCGCGGCGGCGATCCCGGCCCGCTCCATCAATTCCTCGACCGGCGTGCCGGCCGCGATCGCCGCTTCCTCGGCCGCGCGCATCTCGGCAGCGGTCAGGATGACACGGCCGGTCATTGCGCCGGCAGCCGGAAGCGGTCGCCGCCGACCTCGACCTCGATCCGCCCGCCGTCCAGGACCGTGACCCGCGCCGGTTCGGCCCCGTCGGCCGCGACGATGCCCTGGCCGTCGGGGACCACCCTCAGGCGGCGGAAGCCGCCGTCGGCCTTGCGGACGGTGAGCAGGCGGCCGTCGGCGCTGTCGAACGTCTCGAGGGTGCAGGTCCGCGCGAATGCCGCCTCGCCGGCGGGGCGGCATTCGATCCGGTCGTCGGGCTGCAGGGCGGCCACCGAGCGGTCCCCGGCGCCGCCGCAGCCGGCGAACAGCAGGGCGGGGAGGAGGATGGCGTGCTTCATGCCCGCCTTCCTATCATTTCCGGCGCAGCGCTTCGAGCCGGCGGGCCATGGCCTCGCCGCCGAGCAGCGCCTCGAAGCGACGGTCCTGCTCCGCATCGCTGCGCACGCCCGCCGCGGCGAGCCGGATCGCGCGCTTGAGCTCGGCGAGGCTCGCGGCGTCGTTGGCGAGGATCGCCGCCTCGTCGAGCGCGGCGAGCTCGGCAAGGCCGATCCTCAGCGCCTCGGCGCCGTCGATCTCCGCGGCTGTGAACAGCAGCCGCGCCGCCTGGCCCGGCCCGACCAGCGCGACGAGGCGATGCACGTCCTCCTGCGGATAGGAGACGCCGATCTTCGCCGGGGTGATCGCGAAGCGCGCCCGCGGCCCGGCGACGCGCAGGTCGCAGACCATGGCGAGCGCCACTCCGGCCCCGTAGCAGCCCCCCTCGATCCGGGCGACGGTGGGCATCGGAAGGCAGGCCAGAGCGTCGAGCGCGGCCCGCATCTCGGCCCGACGCAGCGAGGCGAGATCGGCAAGGTCGGCGCCGGCGCAGAAGACGCCCCCCGCGCCGGCGACGACCAGCAGCCGGCCCTCGACCGTGCCCAGCAGGCGCGCCAGCTCGGCCCAGCCGGCGGCGGGAATGGCGTTACGCGCCTCGGGCCGGTCGAGCGTCAGCCGGGCGATTTCGCCGTCTCGGGAGAGGCGGAACATCGGCCGGGCATGCCGCCGCGCCGGGCGTTTGTCGCGCAAAAAAGACCGGGCTGCCCGGTACGCGGCAGCCCGGCCGAAATGTTCCGCGGCGCCCCGTCCGGTGGAGGCGGGGGGCCGCGGGCGAATGTCGGCGCAAGCACAGCCGCGCCTCGACCCGTCGCGCGTCATAGACGCAAGAGCCGTGCCACAACGGATTCCTGCGGGACTCGATGGTTAACGGCCGTTTTTCGGTGTGCCGGAACGGGATCGGCGGGTCAGCGGAGACGGGTCTTGAGCAGCCACCAGCCGGGATTGGCGGCGGCGATCGCGGCGGCCGCGGCGTCGCGATCCGCCGCGTCGGGGTAGAGGCCGAAGCAGGTCGCCCCCGAGCCCGACATGCGGGCGATGCGGGCGCTCGAAAGCGCCTCGAGCGCCGCGCCGATCTCCGGGACCAGCGCCCGGGCCGGCGGCTCGAGGTCGTTGCGGCCGGCCTCCCAGCTTCCCAGCGGCCCGCGGTCGACTCCGTCCCAGGCGGCGAAGACCCTGGCGGTGGGAAGCTTCATCCCGGGATTGACGAGCAGCACCGGCATGCCCCTCAGGCCGCCGATCGCGACCGGGACCAGCCGGTCGCCTCGCCCCTCGCCCCGCGCGGTGCAGCTGAGCAGGCAGGCCGGGACGTCGGCGCCGAGGCCGACGGCGATCGGCCCCAGCCGGTGCGTGTCGATCCCGCGCAGCCGCGCCAGCAGCCTCAGCGCCGCCGCCGCGTCGGCGGAGCCGCCGCCGATGCCCGAGGCGACCGGGACGCGCTTGTCGAGGGTCAGGGCGACGTCCGAGACACCGAGCGCGCGTACCGCCTTCAGCACGAGATTGTCGGCCTCGCCGGCCAGCGCGCCGGCGCACGGGCCGGTGACGGCGAGGCTCAGGCCCCGGCCTTCCTCCGCGGTCAGCAGATCGCCATGCTCGCAAAAGGCGAACAGGGTCTCGATCCGGTGATAGCCGTCCGGCTCCCGCGCCCGCACGTGCAGCGCGAGGTTGAGCTTGGCGTAGGCGGTTTCCTGCATCGGTCCCCTAAAATGGGGACAGTATACATTTATCGCGACTGCCGGGTTCTACCGACGGGAACCGGATCGGCCGATAAATGTATACTGTCCCCATTTTTCAGCGCGCGGCCAGCTCCCGGGTCAGGCCGGTGTCGATCTTGGCGTTGAGCCGGGTCGCGGCCTCGCCCTCGGCATAGACCGACGCGGCCTTCCAGGCGAAGCGCGCCTCGACCCGGCGGCCGGCGGCGAAATAGGCGTCGCCGAGATGCTCGTTGATCTCGACATCGGCCGGCTCGCCCTCGGCGGCCCGCTCGAGCAGCGTGATCGCCTCGGCATATTGGCCGCGCAGATAGAGCGCCCAGCCGAGCGAATCGGTGATCGCGGCATTGTCCGGCGCGAGCCGGTGCGCCTCGCGGATCAGCCGCTCGGCCTCGGCGACGTTCTCGCGCCGCACCAGCTGGGCGTAGCCGAGATAGTTGAGCACGAACGGCTGCTCGGGGGCGAGCCGATAGGCCTCGCGAAGCGCGCGCCGCGCGCCCGGCCAATCGTCGGCCTGGTCGAGCGCGCCGCCGCGCATCAGCCACAGGGTCCATTCCGCCTGCCCGTCCTCGCCGGCGCCGCGCGCCTCGAGCGCGCGGCCGAAGGCGTCGGCCGATTCGGCCCGGCGGCCGAGCTCGCCATAGACCTCGCCGAGCCGTACCCAGTCGGTGCGGTTGGCGGCGGCGGCGCGGGTGGCGGCCAGCGCCAGCGCCAGCGCGCCTTCGACGTCGCCGCCGTCCACCAGCAGCCGGATCCGCTGCTCGCGCGCGGTGGCCGCGAATGGGTCGTCGGGGCCGACATTGCCGAGCAGGTCGACGGCGAGCCGGTGCCGGTCCTGCCGCGCGAGCAGCTCGGCGGCGATCATCCAGGCCTCGCTATTGTCCGGCGCCAGCCGGGTGGCGAGCCGCGCGAACATCGCCCCGAGCGCGGAGAGGTCCTGGCCGTGCAGATCGAGCGCGACCCGGACCAGCAGCTCGCCCATCCCCGCCTCGGCGGTTCCGATCGCGCCCGGGACCGGGCGCCCCGCCTCGATCAGCCGACGGGCGGCGGCGACGGACGGGCCATTGCCCTCGAGCAGCGGCAGCGCCTGATCGCGCTGGCCGCGCCCGGCGAGCAGGGCGGCGCCGGCGATCCTGAGGCGCGAGGCGCGCGGCCCGGCCGAGCGCGCGGCGCGCAGCAGCTCGGCGGTGCCCTCCGGCCGGCTCATCGCGAGCAGCAGCAGCGCGCGATGCTCGGCGGCATAGCCCGCGACGACGCCCTGGCTGCCCGCGGCGTCCAGCGCGGCCAGCGGATCGCCCTCGCCCGAGCCGAACGCGAGCCAGGCGCGCAGCACCGGCACCGTGAAGGCGAACAATTGCTCGCGCTCGACCGCGTCGATCTGGGTGCGCGCGGCGCCCCAGTCGCGCGCGCGGAAGGCCTCGGCGAGCAGCAGCAGGCGGGCGTCGGGCAGCAGGGCGTTGCCGCGCTCGAGCGCGCGCGAGGCGTTGAGCGCCAGCTCCCAATTGCCCACCGTCACCGCGTGGGTCAGCGCCTGGCCGGCGATCAGCTCGTTGCCGGGGGCGGCGGCGAGCGCGGCGCCATAGCCGGCGCTGGCATGGTCGAGCGCACCGGCCGAGGCGGCGGCGCGTGCCTCGGCGTAGATGCTGAGCGGCGAGCGCGGCTCGACCCGGGCCTCGGCGGAGGCGGCCGCGGCGCCGAACAGCGCGATGCCGGCCGCGAGAAAGCTACATGTTCGGATAATTCGGTCCTCCTCCGCCTTCCGGGACGACCCAGTTGATGTTCTGGGTCGGGTCCTTGATGTCACAGGTCTTGCAGTGAACGCAATTCTGCGCGTTGATCTGAAGGCGCGGTGAACCGGCCTCCTCGACGAACTCGTAGACGCCGGCCGGGCAATAACGCTGCTCCGGCCCGGCATAGAGATCGAGGTTGACCGCGACCGGGACCGACGGCGTCCTTCAGCGTCAGGTGGACCGGCTGGTCCTCCTCGTGATTGGTGTTGGAGAGGAAGACCGAGGAGAGTCGGTCGAAGCTGATCACCCCGTCGGGCTTGGGATAGTCGATTCGGCGCGGCCAGGTCCTTGCGCCACAGGGTCTCGTGGTCGGCATGGTGCTTCATCGTGAACGGCAGGCCGATGCGGAGCTGGCGCATCCACATGTCGGCGCCGGCGAGCAGGGTGCCGGCGAAGCCGCCCCATTTCGCCACCAGCGGCTCGACGTTGCGGACCTGCTTCAATTCCTTCGCGATCCAGGAGTCGCGGAGCGCCGGCTCGTAATCCGCGAGCAGGTCGCCGGAGCGGTCGGCGGCGATCGCGGCGAAGGCGGCCTCGGCGGCGAGCATGCCGGATTTCATCGCGGTGTGGCTGCCCTTGATCCGGGGCACGTTGACGAAGCCCGCCGCGCAGCCGATCAGCGCGCCGCCGGGGAAGGCCAGCGTGGGCACCGCCTGCCAGCCGCCCTCGTTGATCGCCCGCGCGCCGTAGGAGACGCGGCGACCGCCCTCGAGGAATTCGCGGATCGCCGGATGCTGCTTCCAGCGCTGGAATTCCTCGAACGGCGAGAGATAGGGATTCTTGTAGTTGAGCGCGACGACGAAGCCCAAAGCCACCTGGCCGTTGGCCTGGTGGTAGAGGAAGCCGCCGCCCCAGGCGTCGTCGAGCGGCCAGCCCTGGGTGTGGATGACCCGCCCCGGCTCGTGCTTGTCCGGGTCGATGTCCCAAAGCTCCTTGAGGCCGATGCCGTAGACCTGCGGCTGGGCGTCCTTGTCGAGCTCGAAGATCCGCTTCAATTCCTTGGTGAGGTGGCCGCGCGCGCCCTCGGCGAAGAAGGTGTAGCGGCCGTGCAGCTCCATGCCGGGCTGGTAGTCGCCCTTGTGGGTGCCGTCGCGCGCGACGCCCATGTCGCCGGTGGCGACGCCCTTCACCGAGCCGTCGTCGTTGAACAGCACCTCCGCCGCGGCGAAGCCGGGGAAGATCTCGACGCCGAGCGCCTCGGCCTGGCCGGCCAGCCAGCGGCAGAGATTGCCGAGGCTCAATGTGTAGCTGCCATGGTTCGACATGAACGGCGGCATCAGGACGTGCGGGAAGGGAATCCTGTTCTTCCTGGTCAGCACCCAATGCTCGTTCTTGGTCACCGGCACGGTGAGCGGGCTGTCCAGCTCGCGCCAGTCGGGCAGCAGCTCGTCGAGCGCCTTCGGATCGACCACCGCGCCCGAGAGGATGTGGGCGCCGACCTCCGAGCCCTTTTCGAGGACGCAGACCGAAAGCTCGCGTGCCGGCCTCGCCCGCGAGCTGCTTCAGCCGGATGGCGGCGGCGAGGCCGGCGGGGCCGGCGCCGACGATCACCACGTCATAAGGCATCGACTCGCGCTCGGCCATGCATCTCCTCCCGCACTCGCGTCGTCGCAAAGAGCCAACCATCCGGCAGATAAACAGCAGTTCCCCGATTGACCAGCCCGCGCCCGGCTGACTCAAGCTTCGGCAGGAATTGCGGGGACCGGCAAAACATGGCGTCAGGCTGGGCGGCAAGCGCCCTCTCATGGTGGCAGGAAGCGGGCGTCGACACGCTTGTCGGCGAGAGCCCGCGCGACTGGCTGAACCCGAAGCCGGCGGCCGCGCCGGCGCCGCGCGCGGCCCCCGCCCCGGCCGAGGCGATGCCGGACGGCCTCGAGGCGTTCGCCGCCTGGCTGGCCGAGACCGACAGCCTGCCCTTCGCAGCCGGCGCCGCGCCGCGGATCGCGCCGGCGGGCGACCCCGGGGCCGGGCTGATGATGGTGGCCGACATGCCGTCCGCCGAGGATGCCGCCGCCGGCCGGCTGTTCAGCGGCGAGGTCGGCGCCTTGTTCGACCGGATGCTGGCGGCGATCGGCCGCGGCCGCGACACCATCTATCTCGCCCCCTTCTCGCCGATCCGCCCGGCGGTCGGCCGCATCGACCAGGACGGCGTCGCAGCGCTGGCCGGGATCGCCCGCCACCATGTCGGCCTCGCCGCGCCGAAGGCGCTGCTGCTGTTCGGCGATGCCTGCGCCCGCGCCCTGCTCGGCGAGCCGATGACGGCGGCGCGCGGCCGCTGGCACGCGCTCGAGACGCCGGCCGGGCCGATCAAGACTTTGGTAACGATAAGGCCGCAGGAATTGCTCTCGCAGCCGAAGCTCAAGCCGCATGCCTGGGCGGACCTGCAATTGCTGATGGAGGAGCTGAAGCCATGACGACGCTGACCCGGCTGCTCTGCGCCGCGGGCCTCGTCCTCGCCGCGGCACCGGCGCTGGCCGAGGACGAGCTGCAGCGCCGGCCGCGGCTTCGCCGCGCCCGCCCAGCTCACCCAGTCCGAGCGCGACAATTACCGCGCCGTCTTCGCCGCGCTCGCCGCGCAGGACTGGGCCGGCGCCGCCGGGCGGCTCGACGGCATGCGCGCCGGGCCGCTGCACGATTTCGCCCGCGCCGACGCTCTACACCATGCCGGGCTCGCCCCGGGTCGAGCTGCCGCCGCTCGCCGACCTCCTCGCCCGCGCCCCCGAGCTGCCGCAGGCGGACGACCTCGCCCGCCTCGCCCGCGCCCGCGGCGCCGAGACCCTGCCCGACCTGCCCCGGCCGCAGCGCCTCTACGGCCTTTCCGGCCAGCCGCGCCGCGCCCGCCCGCGCAGCATCCGCGGCGACGCCGTCGCCGACGCGCTCGAGCCGCTGATCCAGCCGCTGCTCGTCGCCGACCAGCCGTTCGAGGCCGAGGCGATGCTGGACACGCGCAGCGAGGAGCTGAGCGAGGAGGCGCGCACCGCCTTCCAGCAGCGCATCGCCTGGGTCTTCTACCTGAACGGCCACGATCGCGAGGCGCGCCGGATCGCCGGCATGGCCCGGACCGGGCCGACCGAATATGCGCTCCACGCCGACTGGGTGGCCGGGCTCGCCGCCTGGCGGATGGGCGATTGGCGCGAGGCGGCCGAGCATTTCGCCACCGTCGCCGCCCGCTCCACCGACAGCGAGCTCGCCGCCGCCGGCCATTATTGGGCGGCCCGCGCCGACACCGCCGGCGGCCACCCCGAACGGGTGCAGGCGCGGCTCAGGACGGCGGCGCGGATGGGCGAGACCTTTTACGGCCTGATCGCCCAGAGCGCGCTCGGCATCCGCCAGCCGCCCGCCGCGATGGAGACCTTCACCGCCGAGGACTGGCGGGCGCTGGCCGAGCAGCAGCAATGTCCGCGCCGCGATCGCGCTCGCCGAGATCGGCGAGACCCGGCTCGCCTCCGAGACCATCCGCCACCAGGCCCGGATCGGCAATCCGCGCGAGCACGAGGCGCTGATCCACCTCGCCGCCCGGCTCAACCTCACCGGCACCCAGATGTACCTGTCGCACAACGGCCCGCGCGGCAGCCGCTTCGCCCCCGCACGACCGCTACCCGACCCCGGCCTGGCGGCCGACGCGCGGCTGGCGGGTCGACCAGGCGCTGGTCTACGCCCACGCCCTCCAGGAATTGCAGTTCCAGCCCGAGGCGGTGAGCCCGGCCGGCGCCCGCGGGCTGATGCAGGTCCGCCCCGGCACCGCCGGCGACATGGCCCGCGCCCGCGGCGAGCCGTTCAGCCCGGCCCAGCTCCACCAGCCCTCGGTCAACATGGAATATGGCCAGTCCTACATGGAATATCTGCGCGACCTTTCCAGCACCGGCGGGCTGCTGCCCAAGGTGATCGCCTCCTACAATGCCGGCCCGGCGCCGATCGCCGAGTGGAACCTCCGCTACGACCAGAGCGATCCCTTGCTCTACATCGAGTCGCTGCCTTATTGGGAAACCCGCGGCTACGTGCCGATCGTGCTCAGGAATTACTGGATCTACGAGGACCGCGCCGGCGACCGCTCGCCGAGCCGCCGCGCCCTCGCCGCCGGCCTGTGGCCGCGCTTCCCGGGCCTGCCCGGCGCCAGCGCCGTCCGGCTCGAGCCGACCCGCCGCACGGTGGCGCTGGGCACCGATTAAATCCTCCCCTGCTTTGGAGGGGAGGGGGACCATGCGAAGCATGGTGGAGGGGTGACAGGCAAAATTTCGATCTCACCCCCTCCACCGCCGTTCCGGCGATGCCCCTCCCCGCGAGGGAGGATTTGTTCTTGCTTCGTTCTGCGTGCCCGCTTAATCTCCCCGCATGGCCCGGCCCGATGCCCGTCCCGGCCGGGGCGCGCCCGAGAACCGCACCCCGGACCGTTTCAACCTGCCGCTGAGGGAAGCCGACGGCGACTGGCTCGACGCCCGCGCCGGGGTGGACGGCGAGGCGCCGCCGCTGCGCACGACGGTGACGGTCGAGCATCCGAAGACGATCATCGCGCGCAACCGGTCGCCCGACATCGGCTTCGACCGCTCGATCAACCCCTATCGCGGCTGCGAGCATGGCTGCGTCTACTGCTTCGCCCGGCCGACCCACGCCTTCCACGATTTGTCGCCCGGGCTCGACTTCGAATCGAAACTGTTCGCCAAGCCCGACGCGGCGAAGCTGCTGCGCGCCGAATTGGGCAGGCGCGGCTATTCCGTCCGCCCGATCGCGATGGGCACCAACACCGATCCCTACCAGCCGATCGAGGGCAAGTGGCGGATCACCCGCAGCGTGCTCGAGGTGCTGGCCGAGACCAGGCATCCGGTGACCATCACCACCAAGTCGGACCGCGTGCTCGCCGACCTCGACCTGCTGCAGCGCCTCGCCGCCGACAATCTGGTCTCGGTGGCGCTCTCGGTCACCTCGCTGACACCCTTGATCGCGCGCACGCTGGAGCCGCGCGCGCCGGCGCCGCGCAAGCGCCTCGCCGCGGTGAAGGCGCTGGCCGAGGCGGGCGTCCCGGCCTGGGTGGCGATCGCGCCGGTGGTACCGGGGATCACCGACCACGAGCTCGAGCATCTCGTCGAGGCCGCCGCCGAGGCGGGGGCGAAGGGCGTCTTCTACCTGCCCGTCCGCCTCCCCTTCGAGGTCGCGCCCCTGTTCCGCGCCTGGCTCGACGAGCATTTCCCCGACCGCGCCGGCAAGGTCATGCACCTCATCCAGTCCATGCGCGGGGGCAAGGACAACGACCCGAACTGGTTCAGCCGGATGCGCGGATCGGGTCCCTGGGCCGAGCTGCTCAAGGCCCGCTTCGAGCGCGCCGTCCGGACGCTACGGCCTCAACGCGGACAAGCGCCCGCTCCGCACCGACCTGTTCGAGCCGCCGCAGGGGCCGCAATTGCGGCTGCTCTAGCGGGAAAGCCGCTCAGCGGTTCGAGTTGCGGCGGGCCGCCTCCTGGGCGGCGCGCTCCCGCCGGCGGCGCTCCTGCTCCGCGGGCGGCGGCCGCAGCGCGACGTCGCCCTGGGCCTCGGCGCGCACCCGCTCGACCATCGCCCGGCCGTCGCCCGGGGCCGGCGCGGGCAGGCCGCTCGCCCGGTTGATCAGCAGCCCGCCCGGATAGAGCAGGCGCGCCGGGCCGCGATTGGGGAAGCGCACGTCCGGGGTCAGCTCGGCCCGGGTCACGGTGAGGCCGGCAACCTCGGGCGGCAGCGGGTCTCCGTCCGCGGCCGGGCGGACCAGCATCGCGTCGGTGACCACGAACTCGCGGTCGAGCAGGTCGGCGGACAGCTGCTGCTCGCGGAGCTCGGGAACCGGCGAGCTCCCGTCCTCCCGGCCGAGCAGGACCGTGCCGAGATCGGTGATCTCGCCCGGCCGCACCGTGAAGGCATAGCTGCCGAGGCAGAAGCAGGTGGTCTCGGTGCCGTGGATCACCCAGTCGCCGGGGGTGAGCGAGGCGATGAACAGGCCGGCCTCGCCGGTCGCCAGGAACGGGCGGGCGCCGAGCACCGCCTGGCTGTCCTCGCCGCGCGGCACGCGGGCCGGATCGGCGCGGCGGGTGGTCCGCATCTCGCTGCGCGCACGGTCGAACCGCCACAGATAAAGATTGGGCGCTCGGCCGCGCTCGCTGATCGTCGGGCCGATGCGCACCAGCACATAGCCGAGCGCGGGATCCATCTGGATCGGACGCTTCTTGAGCTGCTTGGCGGCGTCGGCGCCGGCGCTGCCGAACAAAGCGAGCGCGACGGTCACGGCGAGCGCCGTGGCGGAGCGGGCGAGGATGTTCATCGCGGAAGCCTTTCGGTGCTGGGCGTCGGGCCGGAGGTGTAGGCGGTCAGCCGCTCGATCGCGTCGTCGGCGCGCATCATCGCATTCCATTGCGGCTCGGGCACCTGGTAGCGCTGGTAGCCGTAGAGCCCCATGCACTTGCGCATCCCGGCATCGCGCATGCGGCGCGTCTCGACGCCTTCCATGATGCCGTGGACGACACCCTCGACCAGCGCGCCGATCAGGCCGCCGGCGCCGCTCGACGGATTGCGGCGGGCCTGGATGGTGCTGGTCTGGGCGACGCAATATTCGATGTCCGCCCGCGCTGTGTCCGCAGCGACGCCCTCGCCGTGGAACCAGAAGAACTTGCTCGGATCGTCCTCGTCCTCGTCGCGATCGTCCTGCGCCGCCGGCTGTGCGCCGCCGCTCTGCGCGGCCGCGTCCTGGGCGACGGACTGGCCGCCCGCGGCGCAGAGCAGCGCCGCCGCGGCGAGCGCCCGCACCATCTTTCTCTTCATCTCGATTTCCCCCTGCCCATCGTGGCACGCGCCCCCCGGCGCGGCGCGCTCAATGACGGCAGGAGGCTTGCAAATCAAGCGCTAAGTTCGCGCGGATGCGCGGCCCCTCAGGCGAGGTCGACCTCGGCGACCTTGTCGCGATAGGCTTGCTTGGGATCGCTGCCGAGCAGCAGCTTGACGCCGGCGAACAGGCTGTTCTCGTTGAGCCAGATCTGCCCGTGGTCGGGGTCGAAGCGGATCAGGCGGAGCTTGGGATCGTCCTTGCCGCCCTCGAACCAGGCGGCGATGAACGGATTCCACAGCCGCTCGATCGTGGCGCGGTCGTCGTCGGGCGACAGCCGGCCCTCGACGCTGGCGAAGAGGTCGTGGCCCTTGGAGGCGAAATGCATCGTCGCCTCGGCGCCGGCGCCCAGCGCCCGGACGAGGTCGACGTCGCTGGAGGTGAAGAACCAGATCGGGCCGCGGCCCTCGGCTTCGCCCAGCTGCGCGGTCATCGGCTGGGCATGGCCGTCGCCGCCGCCGGCGAGGCCGAGCATCACGGTCATGTCGGACCTGAGCGCCTTCCAGAAACGGGCTTCGATCTCGGCAGTGAGAGGCATGGCGGGGCTCCTCGATAGCGGGTCGAGGAGCGAACGGGCGGTGGGCGCCCCGGTTCCCGGGCCGCTAGCCGGCCCGCCGCCCGACCTTCGGCACCAGCATTCCCGCCCGCCCCCGATACGCCTCGTAGTCCTCGCCGAACAAGGCGACGAGGTCGCGCTCCTCGTGGCGGATGGCGATGAGGATGTAGACGGTCATCCCGGCCGCGAGCAAAGCATGGCCCGCGGTCATCGCCGGCGTCGCCCAGAAAGCGAGGATGAAGCCGGCGTAGATCGGATGGCGGACGCGCCGGTAGAAAAGCGGCGTGCGGAAGACCGGCGGCGGGATCTCCTTGCCGCCGGCATGGGCCCAGACCTGGTGCAGGCCGAACAATTCGAAATGGCTGAGGAGGAAGGTCGAGATCAGCACGATCAGCCAGCCGAGCCCGAACAGGGCCCAGAGCGCATAGGCGCCGAACCCGGTCTCCAGCCCCCAGATCAGCGTCGGGATCGGGTGCCACCAATAGAACATGACGATGAGCGCGAGGCTGGCGAACAGCACGTAGAGGCTGCGCTCGAGCGCCGCAGGGACGAGCCGCGTCCACGCCTTCTTGAAGCCCTGTCGCGCCATCACGCTGTGCTGGAGGCCGAACAGGGCGATGAGGAAGACGTCGGCCGCGATCGCATGGGCGAGGCCGACCACCTCGTGGCCGCGGTCGACGGTGCGCGGCACCCAGGGCAAATTGCCGACGAAGGCGACCAGATAGAGGAAGGTCGCGAAGAAGATCAGAT
Source organism: uncultured Alphaproteobacteria bacterium (assembly GCA_963826805.1). Taxonomy (GTDB): domain Bacteria; phylum Pseudomonadota; class Alphaproteobacteria; order Sphingomonadales; family Sphingomonadaceae; genus Allosphingosinicella. The sequence goes on along the minus strand of CAWGYE010000004.1, from coordinate 336,831 downwards.
AGCAAAGGATGCCGAACAGCAGATAGAATGCGCGCGCCATCGCCGCCTCCCCTTTTGCGTCGGGAGAGCGGCCTAGCAGATTCGGCAGCGCGCGGCCATCGGGCGTCCGCCTCGAGCCGGCGCGCGATCAGGAATAAGCGACGACGGCGACCCCGATCGAGGCCAGGAAGGCGGCAAGCCCGGCGAGCAGGGAGACGATTCCCAGGACGCGGGCGCGGCTGCTGCCCGGCTTGGCGGCGCGGCCGGTTTCGAACTCGGTGCGGGCGTGCCGCCATTGGGCGAAATAGGCGCAGATCGATGCGCACACGCCGAAGGCGACGCCGGCCGCGGCAATGGCGGCGGCGAGGCCGAGCGCCTCGCCGGGCCGCGAGGGCGCGCCGGACGCCTCGCCGAGATAGGCCAGGATCGCGGTCGCTGTGACGCCATTGGCCAGGATCACCGAGCGAATCGCGATCTGTGCATAGTCGAGCACCGCCCGATGGGTCAGCAGCGTGCGCTCCATGAACAGCGCCTGCTCGGCCTTCGCCGCCTCGAGCTCCAGCGCGAGGCGGTGGCGATGGTCTTCGAGCGCCTTGTCGTCGTCCAGGCCCATGGCGGGATCGTCCTCGTCTCCGCTGGAGGCCGGATATGACAAGTAAGCGCGGATCGAAGCAAGCCGCGCCGCAGCTTTCGCGAAGAGAATCGGGCAAGTCAAAGGTGCGGCAATTCGGCTGGTCACTTGAGAATCAATCAGATAGACTGAACTCTTGTCTCGCCGTCATGGGAAGGGGGTCCTGTGGCTGACTCGGATCAAGGAGCCGCGCCGGGACCGGGAGGCGACTCGCGGCTGAAGCGGGCCCGCGACCGGCTGACTCCCAAGCAGGGCACGCTCTACGTGATCGGCGTGATGCTGATGGTCTCGGTGGCGCTGATCATCGTCGCCTCGATCGCCTACGGCATCCTCGCCAGCCGCAAATCCTATTTCGAGCAGCGCAACCTGCGCGAGCTGGACCGGATCGCGGCCGAGCTCAACACGACGAGGGAAGGCCTCGCCCAGGCCGCGACGCTCCATTTCGTGCCGCAGCAGCTCGATTTCTCGCTCTCGCGCCAGGTGGAGTGCCTGGTGGCGACGACGACGTTCCGGGGCGGCCGCCAGGAGCTGATCACCATCACTTATTATTTCACCGATCCGGCCGGCACCGGCGGGATCGCGGACTGGTATGCCGGGCGCACGCCGCAGCGCGTGCCGGCCACGCAGCGGACCGCGCCGCCGGTAGAGCGGGAGGAGCTGCCGGACGACATCTGCCAGTATGAGCGCCCGCTCGGCCTGACGGTCAGCGACGAGACGGTGACGCTCGGCAGCGGCCAGATGCGGCTCGAGCGCACCGCCCATCTGCGCAACCTGCTGTGGCCGATGGTCGCCTCGCCCGCGAGCGGGCAGGCGCCGGGCCCGGAGAGCTGCGGGGAGCGGACCGCAGGCTCGCCGACCGCCGAGATCGGCGACCTGCGCGCCTACGTCCGGCAATGCCTCCAGGTCGCTGCGATGGAGGATCTGGCGCGCGGCGGCTACGCCTACCGCACCGCCGCCCAGATCCAGACGGCGGTGACGCAATCGCTCACCGCCGCCTTCACCAGCAACACGGTTCGGATCAACGTCGCGACGCCGACAGCGGCGCTCGACCTCGATTCCTCGCTCGAGATTTTCGACGCGGTGCAGGTCATCGGCTCGGACAGCGCGGGCCGGCCGGTCCTGCTCCACCAGGCCGGCCGGGTGCCGGCGGCGATCGAGGGCGACGCCTCGGACGAGGAGCGGGTGCTGAACGCGCTCGCCGGCTTCGCCCGCACACCGGCCGGCGGCGCGCCCACGGCGGGCCAGACGGCCGCGCGCCAGGCGCGCCAGGGCGATTTCCTGGCCGAATCGCGGATCTTCCGGACCAGCGACCTCATCCTGTTCCAGCGCACGCTGCCCCGGCTCGCCGGCCTCAGCTGCAACCCGTGCCAGATCGTCGGCATCGCCCAGCGCTCCAAGTTCGACGAGCGGGTGCGCAAGATCGACGGCGTCCAGGCGACGGTCTTCCTGATCGGCGTGCTGACCCTGATCGGCCTCATCCCGCTGCTGCAGCTGAGGCTGCGCAAGCATCTCGACGCCACCGGCCGCGCCGGCCAGCACATCCTGTGGATCTCGCTGACCCTGCTCGCCGCGAGCGCGTCGGTGTCGGTGCTCGCCATCTGGTCCTCCGCCGCGTCACGCAATGCCGGGGCGGCGCGCGCGCACGACGTGATCGGGCAGCTGGTCGGCTCGTTCCGGACCGAGCTCGACGAATCGCTGCGGCTGGTCAGCCGGCTCGGCGCCCAGCTCGGCCCCAACACGGCGGTCTACCCCGCGCCGAGCACCCTGCCGCTGCCCGGCCATCTGACCCCGCAGGGCGCGTTCGGGGCCGATCCCCGCCGGGCGCCGGAGGGCCTGGCGCCGGTCGAGGTGACGCTGAGCACCGCTTGGGACAGGCCGTCCGCGGCGGCGATCATCGACACGGTCGCTTATTATCGCGGCGACGGCTTCATCGACCGCGACGCCGCCCGGGTCGCGGCCGGCCTGTTCCCCTCGTTCGGCACGACCATCAGCGACCGCGCCTATTTCCATCGCGCCCGCAACCGCGACTTCGACGTCCTTCCGCTGCACTGCGAGGGGGGCGACGTCGACGCGCACTTCATCGTCGACCGGGTGTTCGCCCGGCCCGACGGCGCGCCGCGCGTGGTCTTCGTGATGCCGGTCAAGCATGGCTGCCCGCTGCAGGTCGCCCGGGCGGCGGAGGCGCGCGCGGCCCCCGTCTCTCCCGCTGCCCGCCCGGCGCGGCCGCGCCCGCGCTCGCGCGCCGCCGGCGACAGGCTGGCCCCGGTCTACAGCGAAGATTTGCGGCCCTTCTACAATCCGACCCGCCCCGAGCTGCTGGTCGGCTCCGGCACGCTCCGGACCTTCCTCGGCCCCGATCTCGGGCCCGGCTTCAGCTATGCGATCATCGATCCGGACCGCCCGCGCGACCAGGCCGACGTCCTCTATCACAGCCGCTCGAGCGCCGAGCTGGTCGAACGGTTCGAAAGCGAGGTCGACGATCCCGAGCGCTTCCGCGCCCTGGTCGACCAGGCGCAGGCCGATCGCGGAACCGAGACCGAGGCGGAGGACGGCACGGCCGTCTGGTCCCCGAGCGAGTTCCGCATGGACACCAACTATCGCGCCAGGCCCGCCCGGCTGACCGTGGCGCGGCTGCATCCGAGCACGGACTGGATCGCGGTGATCGTCGAGAATCGCGACGACGCCGGCTTCGCGGTCTGGCGGGCGGCGACGTTCGGCTATGCGATCTGGTTCATCGGCGCCGTCATCCTGGTGCTGACGCTGCTGGTCCGCCGCAAGAGCCCCAGCGTCGACCGCCGGCCCGGCCTGTCGCTGTGGCCGCGCGAGCGGCTCGCCGGCTTCACGCCGCCGCGGATCGAGCGCCACGCCGACATGGCGCAGCGGCTGGTCGACGCCGCCGCCCTGCGCGACCGCCATATCTGGTGGGTGTTGTGGGCCTGCCTGATCGGGATTCCCGCGGCCGAGGGCCTCTCCCGCGTGCTGTTCGCGCTCGCCGCGGCGGTGGCCGTGCTCGCGGCGCGGGCCTATTTCCGCGGCCTCACCACCACCGAGGCGGCCCGCGCCATGCGCTTCGACCGCTGGGTGACGATCATCGCCATCGCGCTGCTGGCGCTGACCCTGCTCGCCTTCCTGCCGGCGATAGCCGCCGACTATCAGCTGCGGCGGTTCATCGACAGCGGGGGGAGCTGGTTCGACCTCGTCCCGAAGCTGCGCTTCATCGCCTTCCTGGTCGCCGCCGGCCTGCTCGGCCGCTGCCTGCTCGCCGCCCTGACGGCCACCGCCGCCGCGCCGCCCGAGCCGGCGCCGGAGGCGGGCCGGCTCGCTTGGTTCTGGCACTGGCTGCGGGTGTGGAGGCCGCGCCAGCCGCGCCGCGACATCGGCTGGCTGCTCGCCTTGATCATCCTCGGCGGCGTCCCGGCCGCGGCCGGCTTCCTCGATTCCTACGACCAGGACCGCTACCTGCTGTTCGACCGCACCGCGCAGGCGGCGCGCGAGGCGAGCGAGCAGCGGCGCCAGGCGATCTACGCGATCGACATGGCACGGCTCGCCAAGCTCCCGCGCACCCTCATCCAGGACGTCAGCCGGGGACCCGAGCCCGCGCCGGACGGCGGCGGGCGGCCCGACACGCGCTCCTGCATCACCCTCTCCTGCCTCGCCTTGCTCTATCTCGACCTGCGCGAGCAGGCGCTCGACTATAGCGACTTCCCGCCCTTCCAGATGCGCGACGCCTTCACCGCGGCCCGCGGCGGCTGGCGGCTGGCGACGCTGCCGGTGATGATCGCGCTGATCACGGCGCTGCTCGTCCTCGCCCTGCTGTTCTTCAGGCAGCAATATTTCCGGCCGCCGCCGATCCTCTCGCCGGGCAAGGACCCGGTGTTCGACCCGCCGCTTTCGCTGACCCGCGACCAGTTTATCGCGCAGGCGCTGCTCAAGGCGGCGAAGGGCGAGACGCCGGCGCTCCCGTTCGCGCCCGCCGGCGGCAACCGGCACCTGATCCTGGGGGTCGGCCTCGACCTGCGCGACGACTGGGCGCCGGGACAGAAGCTGCGGCTCGGCACCCTCCCGCCGTCCGCGATCCAGTGGGTCGACCTGCTCGAGCCGCCCGAGACGGTTGCGATCGAGGGCAAGGCGGTGGTGATCGGCAATCTCGATCTGGCGCTGCAGGTGTCCGATCAGGCCAGCATCCGGCGCACCTTCAACATCATCAACACCCTGTCGGAATCCTACGGCACCCGCCGCTATGGCGGCCCGCACGTCTTCCTGCTCGCCGACATCGACCCGCTCGACCGGATCGGCCTGCTCTGCGAGCGGCAGGAGCGCGGCGACATGCCCGACCTGATCGAGGGCTGGCGCTGGGCCGAGCTGATCCAGGACTTCACCCTCTTCCCGATCCGGCCCGGGCCGGCCGTCCCCTACCATCCGGGCGACGGCCGCGTGCTGCGGGTGATCCGCGAGGAGCTGGGCGTGCTCGACACCGCCTTCGCGCGCGAGCTCGCCGATCAGCTCCACGCGCGGATCGCCGGCGCGCCCGGCAACCTCGCCGACAATCTCGAGGAGGCCGAGCGGATCGTCGCCTTCATCACCGAGCAGATGAGCGATCATTATTACAAGCTCTGGGCGTCGAGCAGCGACGAGGAGCGGGTGATGCTCTATCGCGTCGCCAGGGACTGCTTCCTGAAGATGCCCGATTCGCGCGGCCTGCGCTCGCTGCTCGCCCGCGGCCTCCTCATCCGGGTACCCGAATACAGGCTGATCAACCGCAGCTTCGCCCGCTACGTCTGCCGGGTCGGCGCGACCATGGACATTGGCGGCCGCGCCCGCGAGATCGGCGGCGTCGACCGGATCTGGCCGCTGATCCGCTTCCCGCTGGCCGCCGTGGCGGGCTCGGCGGTGCTGCTGCTCCAGTTCGTCGCCCCCTCGACCGCGAGCAGCGCAGTCGGCGCATTGCCCGCCTTGCTGGCGCTGGCGCCGGCGCTGATCGGCAAATGGTTCCAGGATAGGGGCGCGGCGACGTAGCGGAGCCTAGCCCAGCGCCTTCTTCAGCAGCGCGTTGACCACCCCCGGATTGGCCTTGCCCGCCATCGCCTTCATCACCTGGCCGACGAAGAAGCCGAACAGCTTGTCCTTGCCGCCGCGATACTCCGCCACCTTGTCGGCGTTGGCGGCCATGACCTCGGCGATGGCGGCTTCGATGGCGCCGGTGTCGCTGGTCTGCTTGAGGCCGCGTTCCTCGACGATCTTTGCGGGGTCCTCGCCGGTCTCGAGCATGATCTCGAAGACCTGCTTGGCCAGCGTGCCCGAGAGGGTGCCGTCGGCGGTGAGCGCGAGCAGCTCGGCGGCCTGGGCGGGGGTGACGGGGCTGTCGGCGATGGTCTTGCCGAGGCGGTTGAGGGCGCCGAACAGGTCGGAGGTGAGCCAGTTGCTCGCCCGCTGCGCATATTCGGGGCCGAGCTTCTCCAGCAGCGCCTCGAACCACCTCGCGGTCTCGACCTCGGCGGTGAGCACCGAGGCGTTGTAGGCGGAAAGGCCCAATTCGCTCTCGTAGCGGCGGCGCTTGGCGTCGGGGAGCTCCGGGAGCGAGGCGCGGCACTCGGCGAGGAACGCCTCGTCGAGCTCGACCGGGAGCAGGTCGGGATCGGGGAAGTAGCGGTAGTCGTGCGCTTCCTCCTTGGAGCGCAGCGAGCGCGTCTCGCCCTTGTCGGGGTCGAACAGGCGGGTCTCCTGCACGACCGCGCCGCCGCTCTCGATGAGGTCGACCTGGCGGTTCGCCTCATGCTCGATCGCTGCCATGATGAAGCGGACCGAATTGACGTTCTTGGTCTCGGTGCGGGTGCCGAGCGCGCCGCCCGGCCGGCGAACCGAGACGTTGACGTCGGCGCGCATCGAGCCCTGCTCCATATTGCCGTCGCACGAGCCGACATAGCGCAGGATCGAGCGCAGCTTGCGGACATAGGCGCCGGCCTCCTCCGGGCTGCGCATGTCGGGCTTGGAGACGATCTCCATCAGCGCGACGCCGGTGCGGTTGTAGTCGACATAGGAGAAGGTCGGATGCTGGTCGTGCAGCATCTTGCCGGCGTCCTGCTCGAGGTGGATGCGCTCGATGCCGACGCTGCGCGCGCTCGCCTCGTCCTTCTCGTCGAGCAAGATCTCGACCGCGCCCTCGCCGACGATCGGGTGGTAGAGCTGGCTGATCTGATAGCCCTGCGGCAGGTCGGGATAGAAATAATTCTTGCGGTCGAAACGCGACCAGGGGTTGATCGCCGCATTGAGCGCCATGCCGGTGCGCACCGCCTGGCGCAGGCATTCGCGGTTGGGCACCGGCAGCATGCCCGGGAAGGCGGCGTCGACCAAAGCGACCTGGCTGTTGGGCTCGGCGCCGAACTCGGTCGAGGCGCCGGAGAAGAGCTTGGCCTTCGAGACCACCTGGGCGTGGACCTCGAGCCCGATCACCACCTCCCACTCGCCGGTGGCGCCCTGGATGCGGTACGCGCTCACCACCACGCCCCCGCTCTGTGGGTGAAGCCGGCGCGTTCCTCGAAGGCGAGCGCGGCGTTGAGCACGGACTGCTCGTCCAATGCCTTGCCGATGATCTGCAGGCCGAGCGGCAGCCCCTGCTTGTCGAGGCCGGCGGGGACCGAGATGGCGGGGAGGCCGGCGAGGCTGGCGGGGACGGCGAAGACGTCGTTCAGATACATGGCGATCGGATCGTCGCCTTTCTCGCCGAGGCCGAAGGCGGCGCTGGGCGCGGTCGGGGTCAGGATCAGGTCGCAGCTCTCCCAGACGCGGTCGAAATCGCGGGCGATCAACGTGCGGACCTTCTGCGCCTGGTTGAAATAGGCGTCGTAGAAGCCGGCCGAGAGCACGTAGGTGCCGATCATGATCCGCCGCTTGACCTCGGCGCCGAAGCCGGCCGACGCGGGTCGCCTCGTACATGTCGTTGAGCCCGCCCTGCGAGCCATCGGGATTCTTCGGGGCGACGCGCAGGCCGTATTTGACGCCGTCGTAGCGGGCGAGGTTGGACGAGGCCTCGGCGGGGGCGATGATGTAATAGGCCGGCAGCGCATATCGGGTGTGCGGCAGCGAGACCTCGACGATCTCGGCGCCGGCATCCTTCATCCACGCGATGCCCTGCTCCCAGACCGCGTCGATCTCGGCGGGAACGCCGTCGATCCGATATTCCCTGGGAATGCCGATCCTTTTGCCGCGCACGTCGGCGGCGAGATTGGCCTCCCACGCCGGGACATCGGCAGCTCGAGCGAGGTCGCGTCCTTCGCATCGAAGCCGGCCATCGCCTCCAGCAGGATCGCGCAATCGCGCACGTCGCGCGCCATCGGGCCGGCCTGGTCGAGCGAGGAGGCGAAGGCGACGATGCCCCAGCGCGAGCAGCGCCCGTAGGTGGGCTTGAAGCCGGTGATGCCGACGAACGAGGCGGGCTGGCGGATCGAGCCGCCGGTGTCGGTGCCGGTGACGCCGGGGGCGAGCCGCGCCGCCACCGCCGAGGCCGAGCCGCCCGAGCTGCCGCCCGGGGTCAGCGCGACGTTGCCGCCGTCGTTGCGGCGCCAGGGCGAGAGCACCGGGCCGAAGCCGCTGGTCTCGTTCGACGAGCCCATGGCGAACTCGTCCATGTTCAATTTTCCGAGCATGCCGGCGCCGGCGGCGAAGAGGTTGGCCGAGACGGTGGCGTCGTAGACCGGCGCATAGCCCTCGAGGATGCGGCTGCCGGCGGTGGTCTGCACGCCCCTGGTGCAGAACAGGTCCTTGATGCCGAGCGGCACGCCCGACAGCGGCTTCAGCGCGCCCGCGGCGCGCGCGGCGTCGGCGGCGGCGGCGGCGGCGAGCGCATGCTCGGGGGTCTCGACGACGAAGGCGTTGAGGCCCCGCGCCGCCTCGACCGCGCCGATATATGCCTTCCGCGACCTCGCGGGCGGAGAAGCTGCCCGCCTTCACGCCGTCGCGGATCGCGGCGACGCCCGAGGTCCGTCACGGAGCTCATTCGATCACCTTCGGCACCGCGAAGAAGCCGTGCTCGGCGGCGGGCGCGTTGGCGAGGATCTCGCTCTGGCGGCCGCCGTCGGTGACGACGTCGTCGCGCAGGCGCAGCTCATTGGGGATGACCGCCGTCATCGGCGCGACGCCCGAGACGTCGACCTCCTGCAGCTGCTCGATCCAGCCGAGGATGTTGCTGAGCTCGGGCGCGAACGCGGCCACCTCCTCGTCGCTGACGGCGATGCGGGCGAGCTTCGCGATATGGCGAACGGTCGCGGGTCTACGGACATGGAGGCGCGGCTAGCACCGCTGCTGCACTGCGGCAACCGCTTGCATCGGCGGCCCGCTTCGGCTTGAGGGCGGGGCATGGCGAAACCCCGCAAGAGCTGCGCCGTCCGCTTCCTGTGGCTGGTGGCGATCGCCACCATGCTGGTGATGGCCGGCGCGCTCGCCTACCGGATATTCGAGCGGCAGCTGATGCGCTGGGCGATGGTGCCGAGCGTGCCGTTCCGCGCGGTGCCGATGCCGGCCGGCGCCGATTATGCACAGGCCGGGCTGTGGATCGCCCGGCCCGACATTGCCGGCAATCCGTCGCTGTGGGCGCCGCCGGGCTTCGCCCCGTCCAGGGCGCCGCGCGCCGCGGTCTTCTTCGTCCACCCGACCAGCTTCCTCGAATCCTCCGCCTGGAACGCGCCGGTCGACGACGAGGAATCGCAATGGCGGGCGCGGCTGTTCGTGCGCAGCCAGGCGAGCGCGTTCAATTCGGTCGGGGCGGTGTGGGCGCCCAAGTACCGGCAGGCGACGTTCGGCGCCTTTCTGACCGGCGAGGACGATGCCCGCCGCGCGCTCGATTTTGCGTATCGCGACGTGCTGGCCGCCTATGAGGCCTTCCTGCGCCAGGCGCCGCCGGGGGCGCCGATCATCCTCGCCGCGCACAGCCAGGGCAGCCTGCATCTGATGCGGCTGCTGCGCGAGCGAATCGCCGGCGCGCCCGAGGCGGGGCGGATCGCCGCGGCCTATCTGGCCGGCTGGCCGGTATCGGAGACGGCGGACCTCGCCTCACTGCCGCTGCCCGCCTGCGCGCGGCCCGGCCAGCCGCGCTGCCTGCTCTCCTGGCAGAGCTTCGCCGAGCCCGCCGACACCAGCCAGGTCACCGAGGTCTACGACGCCAGCGCCGGGCCCGGCGGCGCACCGCGCGCGGGGACGGCGATGGTCTGCACCAACCCGCTCACCGGAGCGGCCGGCGGCGCCGCGCCCGCCGCGGCCAATCTCGGCGCCCTCATTCCCAATGACGAGATGACCGAGGCCGAGTTCCGCCGCGCCGCCGTGCCGGCGCGCTGCGGGCCGCGCGGCTTCCTGCTGATCGGGCCGAACGACGCGGTGCCGGAGATGGGCCCCTATGCGCTGCCGGGCAACAATTACCACGTCTACGACTACGCCCTGTTCTGGGCCAACATCCGCGCCGACGCCGGGCGGCGGCTGGCGGCGTTCGAGGCGGGCCGATGATCAGCGACCAGGTCTCCGATTTCCGCGCGGCGCTGCCCGAGGGCGGGCGGCTGCTCGGGCTCGACGTCGGCACCCGGACGATCGGCACCGCTCTGTGCGACGCCGGCTGGACCATCGCCTCGGCCGCCGCGCTGATCCGGCGGGGCAAGTTTTCGAGGGACCTGGCGGCGCTGAAGCAATTGATCGAGGCGCAGCGCGCGGCGGGGATGGTGATCGGCCTGCCCCTCAACCTCGACGGCAGCGATTCGCCGCGCACCCAGTCGGTGCGCGCCTTCGCCCGCAATTTGGCGCCGCTCGGCCTGCCGATCCTGCTCTGGGACGAGCGCTGGTCGACCCAGGCCGTCACCCGCACCCTGATCGACGCCGACGCCAGCCGCGCCCGCCGCGCGGAGCTCGTCGACAAGATGGCCGCCGCCTACATCCTGCAAGGCGCGATCGACGCGTTGACGATGTCGTAAGCGGTGCCGGGCCATGATGCGGCCGTGGTCCCGTATCTGCTCGCCGCCCTCGTCCTCATCAACCTGTGGACGATGCTCGCCTTCTGGCGGGACAAGAGGCGGGCGATGGCCGGCATGCGGCGGTTGCCGGAGACCGATCTGCTCGTGCTGGCGCTGGCCGGCGGCTCGCCGGGCGCGCTGCTCGCCCGCCGGCTGCTCCGGCACAAGACCCGCAAGCAGCCCTTCTCGACCCGACTCTTTTTGATCGCGGCGATCCAGGCCGGGGCGGCGGCCGGCCTCATCCTCTTCTGACCGCCCGTCCCCTCAGGGGCAGTTGGCATAAGGCGGCGGGCCGTCCGGGCCGTTGGAGCGGTTCTGCAGGGCGAGCCGGTAGGTCGCGAGGTCGATGTTGGTCTGCGTGTAATTGGGGTCGGTCGAGCCCCAATAATAATCGGACGCCGCGGTATAGGTCAGCGTCGCATTGGGATCGCCCTGCAGGCCCTTCCAGTGCGCCACCGTCACCGGCCCGTCGGTCAGGGAGGGATCGATCACCATCCGGTGCGTCCAGAACCACGGCCACCAGGGCCGGCAGCGCACGCACAGGGTCGGCGCCACGTGCCAGGCCCAGTTGACCTTGCAGTTCTTGCGGTTGCGCGTCGCCGCCTCGAGCCTGCCCATGATCCAGACCTTGCGCGGCGACAGCCCCATCGCAATCATCAGCCGGCACATTTCGTGCGCCCGCGCCCAGCAGCCATTGTCCGGATAGAGAAAGGGGATGCAGGGCGGCGGCACGGTCAGCGGCGCGCAGCTGGTCGCCTTCATCGCGTCGAACGCCTGCTGCGCGGTCTTGAACGAGACGCAGCGATACCAGAACCACCACCAGGGCCAGATCGGCCAGTACCAGATCCACCAGAGGAGCGCCGATAGCGGGCTGGGTCGGACCGCCCGGACATCTTCGGGGAAGAGCAGCGGCCCGTCGTCCGGGCCGGGCTTAAAAAAACGGACGTCGACGATCTCCTGCGCGTCGTCGTCGGTGAGCAGGACCGGGGTGCGGTGCTCCAGCGCCTCGCGCAGCACCGCCTCCATCTCGGCGAAATCGGGTGCGTCGCGGCGCAGCAGGTGGCGCGCGTGCGAGGGATCGAAGCCGACCTCCACTCCACGCTCGACGGGCGTCAGCCCGTTCACGCGGCCGACCAGCGGGATCAGCAGCCGGGTGACCGCTTCGGTCTCCGGATCGACTTCGAGATAGACGGGCCGCCCGAGCTTCTCGAGCCCCTCGAGCACTTGGGCAAAACCGCGCGAGCGCGGGTTTTCGGGATCGAGGCGGACGCGGCGGCCGTCGTCCAGCGCGACCGACAGCCCGCCTTCGCCGCCCAGGGCCTCGGCCGCGGCCCGCTCCGGCGGGCCGGCCAGGCGGACATGTCTGGAAACGATGGCGTTGGGGTTCGGCATGGCACATCCCCCGGCAGAGTCGTCAGTATAGCAGGGTGATGGCCTATTGTCGCGGCCAAGATCGATTTGCGCCCCGGCAAGCGTAATGATTTGGACGGAACGGGATTAATACTTGTCCTGGGTCCAACGAATAAATTGCCGCCGATGACGGATGCAGTTCCGCGATTGCGCTTTTCCCGGAACACTATATCGCGCGGTGATCCTGACATGAGGAAGACCATGATGAAAAAGACCAATCTGACCTGCGTGCTGCTCGCTTCGGCCATGGCGCTTGCCGGCTGCGGCGGCGCCGAGAACAAGGCCGCGGCGGCCGAGAACAGCAGCAATGCGACCGCTCCGGCGGCGGCGGAAGGCAATGCCGCGGGCGGCGAAGCGGGCGCCAGCCAGGGCGGCGAGACGGCCGGCGCCCAGCAGAATTTCACCATCAACAACAATACCGGCCACACCGTGATGACGCTCAACGTCTCCCCATCGAACGAGGACCAATGGGGCCCGGACATTCTGGGGAGCGAGGTGCTGCCCAACGGCCAGAGCGCCCAGGTCTCCTTCGAGCGCGGCCAGGACCAGTGCCAGTGGGACATCCGCGCCACCTATGACGACGGCGACACCACCAATGTCCGCGGCGTCAACCTCTGCGAGGTCGCGACCGTCAACCTGACCGCCGCCGAATAGGCGCTGGGGGAGCCGGCCTTGAGAAAGGAACCCCGTCACCGGCCGGTGACGGGTCCCTTCGCTTCGCCGCGCCGAAGGTCCACCAGGGCAGATCATGTTCTTGCGGCGCGCGGTCGACGCGCGCACAATGCGCCCGAGGGGGGGACGGAAGCGATGAGCGATGCGTCGGAGCGCGAGCTGGAGATGGTCGCCAGCAAGGCCCGCTCCGGGCGCTGGACCAACCCGCTGACGGTCGCCGTGATCGCCGCGGCCCTGGCCGGGTTCTTCAACCTCTGGCTCGCTTATGAGAACAACCGGGCCCAGCTCGCGCTCGAGCGGAACCGCGCGGAATCCGAGCGGATCCTGGAAATGCTGAAGGCCGGCGACCCGGCGCGCGTTCGGGAGAATTTGCGCTTCCTGCTCCAGCTCGGCCTCGTCCAGGACGCGGAGCTGAGGCGCAGGATCGAGGCTTGGGAGGCCAATCCGAATCGCGCGCCGATCTATCTCTGGCTCGAACGGGCTGGAGCCCGGCGGATCGCGGCGCCTTCGCCGATCATTGAGGCGTTGGGCGCCGGCGAATTGCGGCGCAAAGCCGAGGAGGCGCGGCGAGCACAGCGCGACTATTGAGCGCTGCAGGGACGGCCGCTAGAGCCGAGCTTCGATGCCCGAACCCTTCCTTCACCGCCATCTGCTCGGGATCGAGGGGCTTTCCGCTTCCGACATCTTGACCATCCTCGACGAAGCGGAGCCCTGGATCGCGTTCAACCGGGGGGCGCGCAAGGAGGACCGGCGCCTGGCCGGGCTGACCCAGATCAACGCCTTTTTCGAGAACAGCACGCGCACCCTGTTCTCGTTCGAGATCGCGGGCAAAAGGCTCGGCGCGCAGGTCTCCAGCTTCCATCCCGCCGCCTCGAGCGTGCGCAAGGGCGAGAGCCTCGCCGACACGGCGCTGACCCTCAACGCGATGCGCCCCGACATCCTGGTCATCCGCCACGAGGCGGAGGGCGCGGCGCGGGACGTGGCGGCGATCATGCACTGCCCGGTGATCAACGCCGGCGACGGCACCGGCGAGCATCCGACCCAGGCGCTGCTCGACGCGCTGACCATCCGGCGGCGGTTCGGGCGGATCGCCGGGCTCACCGTCGCGATCTGCGGCGACATCGTCCACAGCCGGGTGGCGGGATCGAACATGCTGGCGCTGCCCCTGCTCGGCGCCGAGGTGCGGCTGGTCGGCCCGGAGGCCCTGCTCCCCGCCGGCACGGCCCTGCCCTGCTTCACCGACCTCGACGAGGGCATGGCGGGCGCCGACGTGGTGATGATGCTGCGCATCCAGCGCGAGCGGATGGCAGAAGCGCTGCCCGATGCGCTGGATGATTATCCGGCCCGCTACGGCCTCAATCGGGCGCGGCTGGATAAATATGCGCCGGATGCGATCGTCATGCATCCCGGGCCGATGAACCGCGGCGTCGAGATCGAAGGCGCGCTGGCCGACGATTCCGAACGCTCGGCGATCCTCGAGCAGGTCGAGCTGGGCGTGGCGGTGCGCATGGCCTGCCTCGACCTGCTGACCAGGGAGCGGCGGGGCTAGCGCGGGGCCGGAACGAGTCCCATATCGCATGGCCAAGGAGGCGCGGCGATGAAGGGCGAGTTTCGGCTCAACCTCTACAGGATCCTCGCGGAGGAGGCCCGGCGCCGGCGCAGGCGCCGCAAGGACGGCGGCTCCGAGCCGGTGAGCGTCGAGCCCAATCGCCCGAAGCTCGGCGAAGGCGGCGCCGCCGCTCCGCTCGAGTTCGACGACCGGCCCTAAGCCCTTGAATGGAAAGGGCGCCCTGCTGCGCCGGCGGTGTCGTTCTTCGGCGGCATTTTGTTGGATACATGTTGGAAAAGCCGTGTCAGGCTCGGCCCCGGCTCTTTCCCATCGTCCATCCGTCCCATGCCGTATCGAGCCCGTTCGCCCGGGCGCGATTGATCGATGAAATCGATCAATAAGGCGCCGCCTGATCGAAAGGATTTTTATTTTCGCTGAACTTCGTGAACTTCCCGCCCGCCGCACCCGAATTTGGACGAGGCTCCGGATGAGGAATCGAAAGGGCGGCTGGCTTGGCCTCCAGCCGCCCTCCAGAGGGGACCCCGCAACCAGGGCCCGGTAAATCGGCAGATCAGACGTTGCGCCGGCGCGGTTCGGCGTAGCGCGCCGCCCAGCGGATCGAGGCATCGCCCGCCTGGGCGCGCACGAAGCAGGCCCCGCCCTGCGAGCGGATCGCGCCGCACAGGCGCCGCGCGTCGGCGCTGGAGGCGAAGCCCGCCACCGAGACGCGGTGCATATTGCGGCCGTTGACCGCGATCGTCGTGGTCAGCGGCCGGCGGCCCTGCAGATTGTAGCGGCGCGAATGCTGCAGCCAGGCATTTTCGGCATTGGCCTCGTTGCTGAACGCACCCAATTGGACGACCACCGGAGCGTTGCCGGCGCGGATCGGAACATCGCGGCGGAAGAAGGGCGCCGGGGTCGCCGCGCGGGCGATCCGGGCGGCGGAACGGGGCGGCTGGACCAGGGTGCGGGCGGCCTCGGTATAGGTTTCAACCTCCTGCGGAGGCAGGACGGGCGCCTCGGGAGCGGCCTCCGCGGCCGCGGGGACCGCCGCAAATTGGACGGGGGCAACCGCCGCCGCGGGCGGGTGCGCTTCGGCTTCCGGCGCGGGGGCGGGCTGGTAGGATTGGGCGGTCGGCACCCAGAAAGCGGGCGCCTCGGCCGGCGGCGCTTCGGCCGCCGCGGCGACCTCGACCGGCTCCGACGGCGCCGCGGCCGGAATCTCCGGCGTGAACGCGGCGCGCGACTCGACCGGCGCGGGCGCGGCTTCCGCCGGCGCCAGCGCGAGGCGGACGGGCTGGCCCGGATCCTCGGCCGGCGTCACGCCGAGCAGGCTCGCCACCCGGGCCTGGTCGGCGCCGGGGCGCGAGAAGGCCGCCCACTGGTACATGCGGGCGTTGAGATCGGCGGGCGAGATGTCCTGCGCGGCGACCGCGCGGGCGCGGCGCCAGTCGCCGGCCATGGCATAGGCGAGCGCCAGATTCTGGCGGGTCCGCGCGGTGGCGTTGGGCGCGCGGGCGGCCGATTCGAGGATCTCGACGGCGCGCCCGCTCTGTCCGGCCAGGGCATAAGCGAGGCCGACATCGGCGGCGGGCGCGTTGGCGGCGATCTCGTCGAGCCGGGCGACCGCGGCGGCCGGGCGGCCGCGGGCGATCTGCAGCAAGGCGGTCGAGAGATTGGCGCGGATGTTGGACGGATCGAGCTCGATCACGTCCGAATAAGTCGCGCGGGCGGAATCGAGCCGGCCGCTCCTCAGATATGCGTCGGCGAGCAGCAGCCGGTAGCCGACGTCGCGCGGCGACAGCGCCACCGCCTGCTCCATCAGCGCGATCGCCTCGGGAAGCTGGCCCTGGCGGAGCGCCCGGGCGGCCTGCTCGTGGAGCTGGGCCGCCTGCCGGTCCGGCGCGCCGGCGCGCCCGGCGCTTTCGGGCCGGCGCATCGCCTCCGACTGCGAGCTGCACGCGACCATCGTCATTGCGACGATGCTGGTCGAGGCGGCGATCTTGAAGGCGGTCCTGTTCATGGCTCTGGCCTCTTTGGCAGGTTCAGTTCCGCTTGGCCTTGGCGGGGGGCACCCGCTCGGCCAGCGCTTCGACTTCGGGGATGGATTCGAGCAGCGCGTCGAGCGCGCCGGTGACGATCTGCTGCGCCGACTGCCCGGTCACGGCCGTCGCCAGCCGGAGCCGCAAATGGCGCTCGGTGTCGAGGCGCAGGGTGAAGGCGGCCTTGCGCCCGTTCGCCGCCGCCGGTGCGCGGCGGGAGGCAAGCGGGACGACCCGGGCGGGCGCCTGGGCCGGCGCCGCCTCGGCTTCTTCCTCGGCCTCGAAGCTCTTGGCGATGGCGCGCTGCTGGGCGACCACCTCGGGCTCCTCGCCCTTGCCGGGCCTCGGCGCCGGGGTCAGCGCCGAGATCGAGCTCGGCACATGCTCGGGAAGGTCGGCCTCTTCCTCGGGCGCGGGGCCGTGGCCCATGTCGTTCCAGCCGAGGTCCTCGAAGCCGTTATAGCCCTGCGGGCGCATCGCCGGCTTGGCCGCGCCCTTGCGGGCGAGCAGGCCGGAGGAGAGCGAGGCGTAAGGGCGTGCGTCGTTGATCATGGCGCCCTCCCTCACTGGCCGATCACGCGCCGGCCGAAGCCGGACGCGGGACGCTGGACGATGCTCTGCGGGATCGGGCCGCCGGGCGCCGAGAAGATGGTGCGGCGGAAATTCTTCTCGAGCCGGTCGGCGATATAGTCCCAGAGCTCGGCGACCTCGCGGGCCGAGCGGCCGTTCGGATCCACCTCCATCACCGTGCGGCCGTCGATCATCGAGGCGGCGAAATCGGTGCGGTGGTGGAGCGTGACCGGGGCGACGGTGCCGTGCTGCGACAGGGCGACCGCGGCCTCGAAGGTGATCTTGGCCTTGGGAGTGGCGCCGTTGACGACGAAGATCAGCGGCTTGCCGGCGCGATCGCAGAGGTCGACGGTGGCGCCGACGGCGCGAAGGTCGTGCGGGCTGGGGCGGGTGGGAATGACGACCAGCTCGGCGACCTGGATGACGGACTGGATCGCCATGGTGATGGCGGGCGGGGTGTCGACCACGGCGAGGCGGAAGCCCTGCTGGCGCAGCACCTCGAGGTCGGCGCCGAGCCGCGCGACCGTGGTCTGCGCGAAGGCCGGCATCTCGTCCTCGCGCTCGTTCCACCAGTCGGCGAGCGAGCCCTGCGGGTCGATGTCGATCAGGCAGACCGGGCCGTAGCCGACCCGCTGCGCCTGCACGGCGAGATGGCCGGACAAGGTGGTCTTGCCCGATCCGCCCTTCTGAGAGGACAATGCCAGTACGCGCATGAATTTTCCCTCGGTTCCCACGCTTCAAGCCGCGGTTTGCCCCCCGGCATGCTAAAATCTGGTTAATGCGAAGGTGGGTAATCGGCCGCGGCCGGCGGCGCCGGCGCATGGCGGCGGCGGCGATTTCTATGCTAAGAGCGCGTTAAACAATCGCCGCTAGGCAGATGGCCAAGATTTCGGTCCGGTGGAGGGGTTTCACATGATCAGCAAAGCGCGCCCGTGGCTGCTCGCCGCCGCCGTTCTCGGCAGCGCGGCGGCCGCGCAGCCGGGCACCAGCTCCGGCCTGCCGTCTGACCGGGCCAATGCCGCAAGCAGCGTCCGCGCCGGCGTCGAGGCCTGGCAGGCGGGCAATTATGACGAGGCGATCCGGCAGTGGCGCCCGCTCGCCGATCGCGGCGACGCCGATGCCCAGTACAATCTCGCCCAGGCCTATTTCCTCGGCCGCGGCGTGCCGCAGAACATGACGCT
Organism: uncultured Alphaproteobacteria bacterium; assembly: GCA_963826805.1. Taxonomy (GTDB): domain Bacteria; phylum Pseudomonadota; class Alphaproteobacteria; order Sphingomonadales; family Sphingomonadaceae; genus Allosphingosinicella. Next base: position 318,808 of record CAWGYE010000004.1, on the reverse strand, counting down.
CGCCGAGCAATGGTACCAGCGCGCCGCCCGCCAGGGCCATGAGGAGGCGGAGGCCAATTACGGCCTGCTGCTGTTCCAGAACGGGCGCCGGCGCGAGGCGATGCAGTGGATCGAGCGGGCCGCGGGCCGCGGCGACGCGCGGGCGCAATATGTGCTCGGCACCGCCTTGTTCAACGGCGACCTGATCGGCCGCGACCTGCCGCGCGCCTACGCGCTGATGACCCGCGCCGCCCAGCAGAACCTGGCGCCGGCGGTGACCCAGCTGGCCGAGATGGAGCGGCAATTGTCGCCGCAGGACCGGGCGCGCGGCGTCGAGCTGGCGCGCGACATGCGCACCGCCCCGGCGCCGACGCAGGTCGCCTCGGCCGCGCCCGCGCCGACGCGGCGCCGGGTGACGCCGACGCCGGTGCCGCCGGCGGTAGACGACTTCCGGCCGCTCCATAACGTGCCGCCGCCCGCGCCGCCGCGGGCCCGGCCGGTTCCGCCGCGCACCGCCGAAGCGGCCCGCCCCGCCGCCCCCGCTGCGGCGGCGGGCGGACGCTGGCGGATCCAGCTCGGCGCCTATAGCAACGACGCCAATGCCCGCCGCGCCTGGAGCGCGGTCGCCGGCCGGCTCGGCGGCCTCAGCCCTTATTACGTCCGCGCGGGCGCGGTGATCCGCCTGCAGGCCGGGCCGCTGGCCAATCGCGCCGCCGCCGAACGGGCCTGCGCCGCCGCGCGCCAGGCCTGCTTCCCGGTCGCGCCTTAACCGAATGTTTGCGGGCGGCTGCTAAACCCCGGCCCGACACGGGAGCGGGACATGGCGGCAATCGAGCTGGATCGTGGGACGATGGCGTCGCGCTGGCGGCGACGGCGGATGTGCGTGCTGATCTTCGAGCATCCGGCCCCGGCGGCGCTGCGCAACGTCTCCGCGGCCGGCGCCTTCCTCGAGACCAACGCCCGGCCCCCGCTCGGCGCCTCGGTGGAGCTGCACCATCCCGAGGCCGGCGCGATCCTCGCCGAGGTGCGCGGCCTCGCCGACGACGGCATTGCGATCGGCTTCGCCTGCTCGGAAGCCTCGGTCGCTTTCGCGCTCGCCGCGATCGCCGCCGACATGAGCAGGCCTGCGGCATAGAAAAGGTCAAAGCATAGCGCCACTTCTCCTCCCCCTTGATGGGGGGGCTGGGAGGGGGTGGCTTCAGCGGCTCGCGCGGGCGTCCACGCTCACCCCATCCCTGACCCGTCCCCATCAAGGGGAGGGGAGCTTTACTCTACCCACTCGCTGCGTCTGTAGCCCTGCGCGTAGAGCAAGGCCGTCAGATCGTTATGCTCGATCCGGGCGTCGGCGGCGGCGACGGCGGCGGGCTTGGCGTGACAGGCGACGCCGAGCCCCGCCGCCTTCAGCATCGGCACGTCGTTGGCGCCGTCGCCGACCGCCAGCGTGTCGGCGAGCGGGATCTGACGGGCGGCGGCGGCGTCGAGGAGCGCCTGGCGCTTGCCCTCCGCGTCCACCACCGGCTTGCCGACCGTGCCGGCGAGGCGGCCATTGTCGATCAGCAGATCGTTCGACACGGCCGCGTCGAAGCCGAGCGCGTCGGCGATCGCATCGGCGAAGCGGCTGAACCCGCCCGAGACCAGGAGGCAATAGGCGCCGCCGGCGGCCATCGTCCGCACCAAGGCCTCGGCGCCCGGCGGTCGCGCGCACCCTTTGCTCCCGGCAATGATCGATCACCCGCGCGTCGAGCCCCTTCAGCAAGGCCACCCGGGCGTCGAGCGCCGCCTCGAAATCGAGCTCGCCGCGCATCGCCTGCTCGGTGACCGCGGCGACCTCGGCCCTGAGCCCGGCATAATCGGCAAGCTCGTCGATGCACTCCTGCCCGATCATCGTCGAATCCATGTCGGCGACCAGCAGCCGCTTGCGCCGGGCGGCTTCGGCCTGGACGACGACGTCGACGCCCGGGATCAGGCCCTCGAGCGCGGCGCGGGCGGCTTCGGGCGGGCCGGCGAGGCGGAGGTCGCAGGCGCTCCCCTCCTCGACCCAGGCCTCGCCCCGCGCCCCGCCGAGCGCGTCCAAGGCGGCGGAAATATCGCCGCGCGCCAGCCGCTCGGATGCTATCAGGGTGGCGATGAACATGGTGCCTTCCGGAAAACCCCCTCTGGCGCTTATCGCGGGGCCGACCGCCAGCGGCAAGTCGGCGCTGGCCCTGGCGCTGGCGGAAGCCGCGGCCGGGGTGGTGATCAACGCCGACAGCGCCCAGGTCTATCGCGACCTCAGGATCGTGTCGGCGCGGCCCGGGCCCGCGGAGGAGGCGCGGGCGCCGCACCGGCTCTACGGCACCAGCGACGGCGCCGACGCCTGCTCGGCGGCGGACTGGGCGGTCGACGCCCGTAGCGAGATCGAGGCGGCGCACGCCGCCGGCCGGCTGCCGATCCTCGCCGGCGGCACCGGGCTCTATCTGCGCACGCTGATCGAGGGGATCGCACCGGTGCCCGGGATCGATCCCGGCGTGCGGGCGGCGGTGCGGGCGCTGCCGGCGGCCGAGGCCCACGCCGCGCTGGCCCGCGAAGATCCGGAAGCGGCGGCGCGGATCCGGCCCGGCGACACCGCCAGGGCGGCGCGGGCGCTGGAAGTGGTGCGCTCGACCGGGCGCACGCTGAAGGCCTGGCAGGCGGAGAAAGCGGGCGGAATCGGCGATGCGGTCGGCCTCATCCCGCTGGTGCTGCTGCCGCCGCGCGACTGGCTGCACGGTCGCTGCAATGAGAGGTTCGAGAAAATCTTTTTGGATGAAGGAATTGAGGAAGTTCGCTCATTGCTTGAACGAAGGTTGCCGGCGCTGGCGCCGGTGATGCGCGCGATCGGCGTGCGCGAGATCGCGGCGTTCCTCGCCGGTGATTTGAGCCGCGAAGCGGCGCTGGCGGCGGGCAAGGCCGCCACCCGCCAATATGCCAAGCGCCAATATACCTGGTTCCGCCGCCAGCCGCCGGCGGCGTGGACGAGGTTCGGGGAAGCGCTCGAGGGAGAGGCGTTCGGGCGGGCGCTGGAGCTGCTTCATCCCTCCCCTGACCTCCAATCCCCTCCCCCTTGATGGGGGAGGGTTGGGGTGGGGGTGGAGGTCGCCGCCCGCGCGGGCCTCAGAGGTTCACCCACCCCAAACCCCTCCCCATCAAGGGGAGGGGCTTTAATGGGCGATGCAATTCACCTACCCCTTTCCTGATGCGCGTCTATTTCGATGCCGATGCCGATCCGGCGCTGATCCGCGCGAAGCGGGTGGCGATCATCGGCTATGGCAATCAGGGCCGCGCGCAGGCGCTGAACCTGCGCGACAGCGGGGTGGCGGTGACCGTGGCCCTGACCCCCGATTCCCGGCGCCGCGAGAGAGCGGCGGGGGACGGCTTTGACGTCATGACGGCGGCGGAGGCCGCGGCCGGGGCGGACCTGGTGGTGATGCTGGCGGCCGACGAGGACCATGGCCGCATCTATGCCGAGGAGGTGGCGCCCAACCTGCGGGAGGGCGCGGCCCTCTCCTTCGCGCACGGGCTGTCGATCCGCTTCGGCCTGATCGCGCCGCGTGCCGACCTCGACGTCTTCCTGGTCGCGCCCAAGGGGCCGGGCACCGCGCTGCGCGCCGATTATGAGCGCGGCTCCGGCCTGATCTCGCTGTTCGCCGTCCATCAGGACGCGAGCGGCGGCGCCGAGGCGCTCGCCCTCTCCTATGCGGCGGCGATCGGCTCGGGCAGGATCGGCATCTTGAAGACCAGCTTCGCCGAGGAATGCGAGGCCGATCTGTTCAACGAGCAGGCGGTGCTGTGGGGCGCCATTCCCGAATTGATCCACGCCGGCTTCGAGACCCTGGTCGAGGCGGGCTATGCGCCGGAAATCGCCTATTTCGAATGCCTTACCGAAGTGAAGTTGATTGCCGACCTGATCTACGAGCGCGGCATCGCCGGGATGCGCGAGGCGATCTCCAACACCGCCGAGTTCGGCGCGCTCAAGGGCGGCGCCCGCATCGTCACCGCCGACACCCGCACCGAGATGCGCCGCATCCTGCGCGAGGTGCGCGCCGGCCATTTCACCCGCGAGCTGCTCGAGGACGCCGGGGCGGGCTATCCGAGGCTGACCGCCTCGCGCGCCGAGGCAGCCTCGCACCCAATCGAAGAAGTGAGACGCAAGATATTGGAACTCAAGCAATAGGAGAGCGAAAATGGCGAAGGTGCTGTGCGTGCTCTATGCCGATCCTGTCGACGGCTATCCGACCAGCTATCCGCGCGACGACCTGCCGAAGCTCGAACGCTATCCCGACGGGCAGACGCTGCCGACGCCCAAGGCCATCGACTTCCGGCCGGGCGCGCTGCTGGGCAGCGTCTCGGGGGAGCTCGGCCTCAGGCCCTGGCTCGAGGCGAACGGGCACAGCCTGGTCGTGACCTCCGACAAGGACGGCGCCGATTCGGCGCTCGACCGCGAGCTCGTCGACGCCGACATCGTCATCTCGCAGCCTTTCTGGCCGGCCTATATGACCGCCGAGCGGATCGGGAGGGCGAAGAACCTCAAGATGATCGTCACCGCAGGCATCGGCTCCGACCATACCGACCTGCAGGCGGCGATCGAGCGGGGCATCACCGTCGCCGAGGTCACCTATTGCAACTCGATCTCGGTCGCCGAGCATGTGGTGATGATGATCCTCGCGCTGGTCCGCAACTATCTGCCCTCGCACCAGGTGGTGCTCGACGGCGGCTGGAACATCGCCGACTGCGCGGCCCGCTCCTACGACGTCGAGGGCATGCATGTCGGCACGGTGGCGGCGGGCCGGATCGGCTCGGCGGTGCTGCGGCGGCTGAAGCCGTTCGACATGCACCTTCACTATTACGACCGCCACCGCCTGCCGGCCGCCGTGGAGGAGGAGCTGGGCGTGACCTGGCACGAGAGCGTCGAGGACATGGTCGGGATGTGCGACGTGGTGACGATCAACTGCCCGCTGCATCCGGAGACCGAGAATCTGTTCGACGCGGCGATGATCGCGCGGATGAAGCGCGGCGCCTATCTGGTCAACACCGCGCGCGGCAAGATCGCCGACCGCGACGCCGTCGCCGCCGCGCTCGAATCGGGGCAATTGGCGGGCTATGCCGGCGACGTCTGGTTCCCGCAGCCGGCGCCGCAGGACCATCCCTGGCGGAGCATGCCGCATCACGGCATGACCCCGCACATTTCGGGCACCAGCCTGTCGGCGCAGGCGCGCTACGCGGCGGGGACGCGCGAGATCCTCGAATGCTTCCTCGAGGGCCGGCCGATCCGCGAGGAATATCTGATCGTCGAGGGGGGCCGCCTCGCCGGCGCCGGCGCCCACTCCTATTCGGAAGGCAACGCCACCGGCGGATCGGAGGAAGCGGCGCGGTTCAGGGGGTGAGCGAGGCGCGTGTCCGACAAAGCGATCTGGAACCAATATTGGCACTATGACCGCATCGCCTCCTGCTTCGACGGCGCGGGCGCCGCCAATTATGACGAGCGCATCGGCGGGGGCTGGCGCGCCTTCTTCGCGGGGCTCCCGGAGGGCGCGAGGATCCTCGACCTCGCCACCGGCAACGGCGCCGCCGCGCTGATCGCCGCGGAGGTCGGCCGGGCCGGGGCGAAGCATTTCGAGATCGTCGCGGTCGACCAGGCCGACATCGACCCCCCCGCCTATGTCAGCCGCCATGCCGAGGACTATGCCGCGATCCGCTTCCTCGCGCGGACCGAGGCCGAGGCCCTGCCCTTCCCCGACGCCAGCTTCGACGCGGCGGTCAGCCAGTACGGCATCGAATATTCGGACCTGTCGCGCTCGCTCGAAGAGCTGGTGCGGGTGCTGGCGCCGGGCGGGCGCGTCCGCCTCGTCGTGCACGCCGCCGACGGCGTCGTCGCCGCCGACGCCAAGGCGGTGATCGCCGACGCCGACCTGCTGCTCGAGGAGATCGACCTCCCCGGCGCGGCGGCGCGCTGCTTCACCGCATTGCTTGCGGTGGAGCGCCCGCCCGCGGCCGGCAGCACCGCCGAGGCGGATCGGGCCTTCGCCGCCTTCCAGGACGCGCTGGAGCGGACCGCCCGCCATGTCCCCGCGGCGCACGACAAGGCGATGCTGCGCAACAGCGGCGCGGTGCTGCTCGACAGCTTCTCCCGCCGCGGCCATTTCGACCTCGCGCAGCTGCTCGCCAAGGTCGAGGCGGTGCGCGGTGAGATCCTCGCCCATCGCGGCCGGCTGGCGGCGCTGGTCGAGGCGGCGCTCGATGGGGCGGAGGCGGGCGCGCTCGCACAGCGGCTGCGCGGCGCCGGGGCGAGCCAGTGCGGGTGCGAGCCGCTGGCGAGCGAGACGGGCCTGATCGCTTATGCGGTGACCGCCCGCTTCCAGGGCGGATAGATATTGTCCTTTGCGTTCAGAGGCCTAAGCTGGGGCCATGGGAATGGAGACGATCTCCCGCCAGGATCGGGCCAAGGCGGCCGCCGGCGCCGCGTCGCTGCAGGTGCTGCTCGGCCTCGCGTTGATCAGCGGGTTCGCGGTGAGCAATCCGGAGCGTGCGCGCGAGGCGCTGAAGATCTTCGCGATCGCCGCGCCCCAGCCGCCGCCGCCGATTCGCGAGCCCGCGCGCCGGCCCGAGCAGCGGCGCAATCGCCCCGAGGGCGGCTCGCCGCCGAACCTGCGCGCCCGCCCGACCGAGGTCGTTGCGCCGAAGCCGGCGATCCTGCTCCCGGTGCCGACACCCATACCGGCCGCCGAGACCCCCGGACCGGGCAGCGCCTCCTGGGCGGGCGCGGCCGACGTGCCCGGTCCGGGCACGGGCACCGGCGGCTCGGGACGCGGGACCGGAACCGGCGACGGGGACGGCGACGGCGAGGGCGGCGGCGCGATGACGCCGCCGCGCCGGATCCGCGGCAGCCTCAGGGATTCGGACTATCCGGCCGGCGTCGGCGAGGCCGGGATCGGCGGCAGCGTCGAGGTGCTCTACCGGGTCGGCGTCGACGGCCTGGTCAGCGACTGCCGCGTGGTCCGCTCGAGCGGCAGCCGCGTGCTCGACGACACCACCTGCCGGCTGATCGAGCGCCGGTTCCGCTTCCGGCCGTCGCTCGACGCGCGCGGCCGCCCGATCGCCTCGCGGATCATCGAGAATCACGAATGGGTCGTCGAGGACGACCCGCCGGAGCCCCGGCGGCGCTACTGACCGAAGGGTGCCGGAGAGGGCTGCGGCGCCTCGTCCGGAGCGCAGGCGAGAGGCAGGGCGGCGCCGCGGCGCCCGAGCCATGAGGCGCGCAGCATCACTCCCGCCGCGTAGACCACCACCACGACCACCAGCCAGCGCAGCAGCTCGATCGGCATCGAGCGGACCAGGAACGCCGCGACCAGCACCGCCGGCACGCCGCCGATGGCGACGCCGATGACGATCCTGAGGTCGATCTCGCCGATCGCGAGATGCCGCAGCGTCACCCCCGGCCCGCCGAGCGCGCCGGCGGTCGCCATGATCGGGAAGCACAAGCGCGGGTCCATCCCCATCAGGCTGAACAGCGCCAGCGTGGGCGCATAATGGCCGACGCCGAAATTGATCAGGATCCCGAACAGGAAGTTCATCGCGATGGCGACCACGGTCAGCAGCGGCGGCAGGCTCGTCGCACTGCCCCCGCCCGGCATCAGCTCGAGGTTGCTGAGCGCGTAGAAGGTCGCGGCGATCAACAGCGCGACGGCGACGACGAGCTGGACCAGCCAGACCCTGGTGCGGACGACGAGCGGCGCGCCGATCACCGCGCCGGTCAGGAAGGCGATCACGCAGCCGCTGAGCAGCATCGGATCGACCAGCACGCCGAGCAGGACCAGGAAGATCGCCGACTGGGCGATGCACGGCAGGGTGTGTGCCGGCAGCAGGGTGCAGGGGATCAGCCGGTCGGGCACCAGCTTGCGGAACTTGAACCAGCTGATCGTCGGCGCGAACGAGCCGATGCCGAGCGTGTCGAAGAAGTTGGTCACCGCGCCGAGCGCGATCGCCTCCGGGTGCGGCGACAGCATCCGCCGCGCGATGGCCGAGCGGATCAGCGCGTAAAGGTAGAGCGCCGTCGCCAGCGCGAGCGGCACCAGCACGACCGTCAGCATGGCGTCCCCCCTCCCGCCGCGGCGAAGAGAATGCCGGCCTATCGGGTTCGGCGGCGCATGGAAAGGCCTTGCCCGACTCGACCGACAGGCAGAGAGCGGGAAGCGGGCATCAACGGGAGGTCGAGATGATCAGGATCCACACATTGCTCTTGCTGTCGTCCGCCGCCGCCTCGCTGGCCGTCGCGGGAAGCGCCTCGGCGCAGGGCGGGCGCGGGCCGAGGGGCGACGCGGCGCTGATCCGCAGCGCCATGTCCGCAGCGCCCCCGGCGATCGCACGCGGCGCGGCGATCGTCGCGATGGGCGCGGACGGGGCGATGCGCACGGTCCGCAGCGGCGCGAACGGCTTCACCTGCATGGCCGACAATCCGGCGACGCCCGGCCCCGATCCGATGTGCATGGATGGCAATGCGATGGCCTGGGCGATGGCTTGGATCACGCGTCGGCCGCCGCCGCAGGACACGGTCGGCCTGATGTACATGCTCGCCGGCGGCACCGACGCCAGCAACTCCGACCCCTATGCCGCGCGGCCCACCGCCGGCGGCGACTGGGTGCGCACGGGGCCGCACCTGATGATCGTCGGCTCGGCATCGCTGCTGCGCGGCTATCCCGGCGGTCCCTCACCCGACACCTCGCGGCCCTATGTGATGTGGGCCGGGACGCCTTATGCCCACCTCATGATCCCGGTGCGCTAGCGGTTCGGCGGCTAGCGACGGCTGCGGACGACAAGGCGGCGCGCCGAGGCCACGCAGACCATCTGCATCCAACCGGGCCGCTGGCGCGTGAACGGACAGACTTCGTAATCCCCGAAGACCTCCCGCTCGGGCGGGTCGTCGCCAAATGCTTCCCAGACGTTGGCGGGAAGGAGCTCGCGCTCCATTTCCGCCATACGCCATTCCGAGACGCCGAGGATCCGGCGGGTGCTCACGATCCAGATGCGCAACGATGGCGTGCCGTTCCAGACCGAAAGACGGCCGTGCACGGTCCGACAGCGGCCGACGAGATCGGGATGGCTCCGGCAAGACGAGCGAGGCGGAGCGGCGGCCGCTGCGCCATCGAGTGTCATCAGCGCCACCGCGACGAGGGCGCGAAGCTTCATTTCCGCCCGAACAATTTCTCGATGTCGCCATGGGCGAGCTTCACCCAGGTGGGGCGGCCGTGGTTGCACTGGCCCGAATGCGGCGTGACCTCCATCTCGCGGAGCAGCGCGTTCATCTCGGCAACCGAGAGCAGCCGACCGGCGCGGACCGAGCCGTGGCAGGCCATGGTGGCGGCGATATGGTCGAGCTTCTCCTTCAGGGAGAGCGCCGAATCGAAGGCGGCGAGCTCGTCGGCGAGGTCGGTGACCAGCCCCTTGACGTCGCCCGCGCCGAGCAAGGCCGGAGTGGCGCGCACGAGCATGGCGGCCGGGCCGAACCGCTCCAGCTCCAGCCCCATCTCGGCAAGCTCGGCGATGCGCGCCTCGAGCCGGTCGCAGGCGGGCTCGTCCAGCTCGACCACCTCCGGGAGCAGCAGCGCCTGGCGGGCGACCCCGCCATTGGCCACGGCGCGGCGCATCCGCTCGAGCACGAGGCGCTCGTGGGCGGCGTGCTGGTCGACCAGAACGAGCCCGTCCTCGGCCTCGGCGACGATATAGGTGGCGGCGACCTGGCCGCGGGCGACGCCGAGGGGGTGGGAATGGGCCTGGGGAACGGCTTCCGCGGCTGGTTCGGCGCGGGCCGCCGGGGCGTAGTCCAGGTGGCGATCCGCGACGGCAAGCCCCTCCCCTTCGGGGGAGGGGTAGGGGGTGGGGCCGGGCGCGGGCGACCACAATCCGCCTTGCGGGTTCGCACGACGGCCCCACCCCAACCCCTCCCCTGAAGGGGAGGGGCTAGAGTGCCAGTTCCCGAGCGCCGCCGCCGAGGGCCGCTGCGCGCTGCGGTGCCCCGCTTCGTCGAGCGCGTGGCGGAGGCCGCCGACGATCAGGCCGCGAATGTTGCCGGGGTCGCGGAAGCGGACCTCGGTCTTGGCCGGGTGGACGTTGACGTCGACCTCCTCGCCGGGAAGGTCGATGAACAAAGCGAGCACCGGATGGCGGTCGCGGGCGAGCAAATCCTGATAGGCGGCGCGGACCGCGCCGATCAGCAGCCGGTCCTTCACCGGGCGGCCGTTGACGAACAGATATTGGTGGTCGGCGACGCCGCGGCTGAAGGTCGGCAGCCCGGCGACGCCGCCGAGCCGCGCGGGCCCCCGCGCATAATCGACGGCGAGGCTGTTGTCGGCCAGCGCCCGGTCGGTCAGCGCCGCGACCCGCGCCGGCCGGTCCTCGCCGGGCTGGACCGCGAGCGCGCGGCGGCCGTCATGGTCGAGGCTGAAGCCGATGTCCGGCCGCGCCATGGCGAGCCGCTTCACCACGTCGAGGCAGGCGGCATATTCGCTGCGCTCCGAGCGCAGGAACTTGCGGCGGGCGGGAACGCGGCCGAACAGCTCCTCGACCGTGACCCGGGTGCCGGGCGGCAGCGCGGCCGGCCCCTCCCCCGCGAGCGCGCCATTGTCGACGGTGCGCGACCAGCCGTCCTCGCCGCGCACCCGGCTCTCGATCCTGAGGCGGGCGACGCTGGCGATCGACGGCAGCGCCTCGCCGCGGAAGCCGAGCGTCGCGACGCGTTCGATCTCCTCGCCGGGTAGCTTCGAGGTCGCGTGCCGCTCGAGCGCCAGCGCGAGCTCCTCCCGGGCGATGCCGGCGCCGTCGTCGGCGACCTCGATCCGGCCGATTCCGCCCCGATTCAAGGAGATCGCGATCCGCGTCGCGCCGGCGTCGATCGCGTTCTCGACCAGCTCCTTCAACGCACTGGCCGGTCTTTCCACCACTTCACCGGCGGCGATGCGGTTGACGAGCTGCTCGGGCAGGCGGCGTATTGACATGGGAAAACCTCTATACGATGCCGCGCCGACCCGCGAGAGCAAGTCTTTGGTGGACCGGGGGCGCGGGGCCATCTTATAGGGAATATTCGCCGGATGGCCCGCGAAACGGCCGTCCGCCCAGCCCAAGCGAGAAGCGTACGCAATTATGTCCTGGTTCAATTTCCTGAGATTCCCCTCGCACGACATGGCGATCGACCTCGGCACGGCCAACACGGTGGTCTACGTGCGCGGCCGCGGCGTCGTCCTCAACGAGCCGTCGGTGGTGGCGATCGAGACGATCAACGGCGTCAAGAGGGTGAAGGCGGTCGGCGACGACGCCAAGCTGATGATGGGCAAGACGCCCGACCAGATCGAGGCGATCCGCCCGCTGCGCGACGGCGTCATCGCGGACATCGACGTCGCCGAGCAGATGATCAAGCACTTCATCCAGAAGGTGCACGGCAAGCGCCGCTTCCCGCGCTGGCCGGAGATCGTGATCTGCGTGCCTTCCGGCTCGACCAGCGTCGAGCGCCGCGCGATCCGCGACGCCGCCTCCAACGCCGGCGCCCGCCAGGTCTGGCTGATCGAGGAGCCGATGGCGGCCGCGATCGGCGCCGACATGCCGGTCACCGAGCCGATCGGATCGATGGTCGTCGACATCGGCGGCGGCACCACCGAAGTGGCGGTGCTTTCCCTCCGCGGCCTCGCCTACACCACCTCGGTCCGCGTCGGCGGCGACAAGATGGACGAGGCGATCTCCTCCTACGTGCGACGCAACCACAATCTCCTGATCGGCGAGGCGACGGCGGAGCGGATCAAGAAGCAGGTCGGCATCGCCAAGCCGCCGGCCGGCGGCGCCGACGGCGAGACCGTCCACATCAAGGGCCGCGACCTCGTCAACGGCGTCCCCAAGGAGATCACCATCAACCAGCGCCAGATCGCCGAGGCGCTCAGCGAGCCGGTCGGCACGATCGTCGAGGGCGTCCGCATCGCGCTCGAGAACACCGCGCCGGAGCTCGCCGCCGACATCGTCGACCAGGGCATCGTGCTGACCGGCGGCGGCGCGCTGCTGAAGGGCCTCGACGAGGTGCTGCGCGACGAGACCGGGCTGCCGGTGACGGTCGCCGACGATCCCCTGACCTGCGTGGCGCTTGGCACCGGGCGCGCGATGGAAGAGGAGATCTTCCGCGGCGTCCTGCAGACGGCCTGAGGCGTAGGACCGGAGAGGATGGCGCTCGGCAAACGGCGCCCCGGTTTCTCCCGCAGGGCCCAGTACGGGCTGTTCATCGGCTATGTCGTGGCCGTCGGCGGGGCGTTGTTCGCGGTGCTGCTGCTGGTCGTCTATCTGATCGATCCGCGCGGCTTCGCGGCGATCCGCGGCGCGGCGCTCGACGCGACCGCGCCGGTGAGCAGCGCCGGCAGCTCGATCACCGGCTTCTTCGGCGGCATCGGCGACGGCATCTCCAATTATTTCCGGGCCGGCTCGCAGAATGCGCGCTTGCACCGCGAGCTCGCCGAGGCGCGCCGCGAGCTGATTCGCCGACAGGCGCTCGAGCATGAGAATGCCCGGCTGCACGCCTTGCTCGGGCTGGCGCGGCAGACCGAGGAGGAAGTGACGCTGGCGCGGATCGTCGGCTCCTCCTACGACGCGCCCCGGCGGCTGGCGACGCTGTCGGCGGGCTCGAGCGCGGGCGTGACGCCGGGCCAGCCGGTGCGCGCCGCCGACGGGCTGATCGGCCGGGTGCTGGAGACCGGACGCTGGGCCTCGCGCGTGCTGCTGATCACCGACGGCTCGAGCAACGTGCCGGTGCGGCTGGTCCGCGACGGCACCCCGGCGCTGGCCGTGGGCCGCGGCGACGGCACGATCGAGCTCAGGACGCTCGAGGTCGGCGAGAGCCCGTTCCGGCGCGGCGACATCCTGATCACCTCGGGCATCGGCGGCATCTTCCCGCCGGGCGTGCCGGTGGCGCGGGTCACCGGCCATCAGGGCGAGACCGCGATCGCCCGGCCGCTCGCCGATCCGGCGCGGCTCGATTATGCGGTCGTGCTGCGCATCTTCCAGCCCGCCGCGCTCGGCCCGCTCGAAGCGGCGCCGCCCCGGACCCCGGCGCCGCCGGTGACCGGCCCGCCGCTGCCGCCGCGCCCGGCGCCCGGGACCGGGCGGCAGAGCGATCCGCGCTACCAGCCGGGCCTGCAGCAGCAATCGCCCGATCTGGTGGTGCAGCCGCGCCCCGCGCCCGCCCCCGCCGGGGCGCCGCCGCGATGAGCCGGATCGCCGGATCGGAGGCCGAGGTCGCGATCCGCGACCTCAGGCGCCGCTACGTGCCTTTGTTCTCGACGCTGGCGGCGATCGCGCTGGCGCTGCTGCCGATCGTCTCCGCCTCGCCGTTCGTGCCCAATCTCGGCTTTCTGGTGCTGATCACCTGGCGGCTGCTGCGGCCCGAAATCTGGTCGGCGCAGGTCGCGCTCGGCCTCGGCCTCGCCGCCGACCTGGTGAGCGGCACGCCGCCCGGCCAGTCGATGCTGCTGTGGACCGCCGCCTTCCTCGCCCTGGATTATGTCGACAGCCTGCTCGGGGTGCGCGATTACTGGCTCGACTGGGTGATGGCGGCGGCGGCGCTGCTCTTCCACAGCGCCGGCGTGTGGTACATCGCCCTGCTGGTGGGCAGCGACGTGAGCTTTTGGGTGATGGTCCCGCAGCTGGTGCTCAGCATCCTTGCCTATCCGATCGCGGCACGGCTGGTGCTCGCGCTCGACCGCTGGCGGCTGGCGCGATGAAGGCGCGCTGGGGCGGCGGCCCGGTGCCGACCGAAAGCAGCGTCGCCGCGGCCTTCTCCCGCCGCGCCTTCGTGTTCGGCGCGCTGCAGGCCGGGATCGGCGCGCTGCTGGCGGCGCGGATGGGCTATATCTCGATCGCCGAGAACCAGAAATATTCCGATCTCGCCGAATTCGAACCGGATCAGCACCCGGCTGATCCCGCCGCGGCGCGGCTGGATCGTCGACCGCCACGGCCAGCCGATGGCGGTCAACCGCTCCGACTTCAGGGTCGACCTCATTCCCGACCGGCTCGAGGACCCGGAGCGGGTGATCCGGCTGCTCGCCTCGATCCTCGGGCTCGCCCCGGCCGACGTCGCCAAGATCCGCGAGGATCTGAGGGCCGCGGCCGGCTTCCAGCCGGTGCCGGTCGCCGAGCACCTCAGCTTCGAGAAGTTCGCCGCGGTCAACGTGCGGCTGCCCGAGCTGCCCGGCGTCTCGCCGCTCCGGGCCTTCTCGCGCTACTATCCGGAAGGCGCGGCGGTCGGCCATCTGATCGGCTATGTCGGCACTCCCAATCGCGAGGAATATGAGGGGGAGAACCGCAACCCGCTGCTGATCGCGCCGGGCTTCAAGGTCGGCAAGGAGGGCCTCGAGAAGGTGCTCGAGCGACGGCTGCGCGGCCGGCCCGGCGCGGCGCGGGTCGAGGTCACCGCCCGCGGCCGGCTGGTGCGCGAGCTGAGGACCCTGCCCGACGTCAGCGGCGCCCCGTTGCGGACCACGATCGACGCCGGGCTGCAGAGCTTCGCGGCGCGGCGCCTCGGCGAGGAATTGGGTGCGGTGGTGGTGATGGACTGCCGCAGCGGCGACCTGCTCGCCATGGCCTCGATGCCGGCCTACGATCCCAACAGCTTCGCCGACGGGATCAGCCACGCCGAATGGCAGATGTTCTCGGCTGACGAGCGCAAGCCCTTGCTCAACAAGGTGCTGAACGCGATGTACCCTCCCGGATCGACGATCAAGCCGGGCAACTCGCTGGCCTTGCTCGAGGCCGGCGTCGATCCCGAGGAAAGGGTCAATTGCGGCGGCGGCTATCAGCTCGGCAACCGCTTCTTCCAGTGCCTCGGCCGCCACGGCCCGATGACCATGCACACCGCGATCGCGCGAAGCTGCAACACCTATTTCTATGCGATGGGCCGGCGCGTCGGCTTCGACCGGATCGCGCCGGTATGGCGCGAGCTCGGCCTCGGCCAGCGCTTCGAGCTGCCGGTGGTCAGCCAGAATTACGGCACCGTTCCCGACAGCCAGTGGAAGCAGCGGCGCTACGACCAGAACCCCAAGGGGTTCTACCGGCGCGACTGGACCGAATCGGACACCCTCAACGCGTCGATCGGCCAGGGCTATGTCATCCTCAACCCGCTGCAGCTCGCCACCTACGCGGCCTGCATCGCCTCGGGGAGGAAGGTGCGGCCGCGCCTCATCGCCGGCGAAGGGTCCGCGCCCCAGCCGCTGCCCTACGCGGCCGAGCATTTCGCGACCGTGCGCGCCGGCATGGACGAGGTGGTCAACGGCCACGGCACGGCCGGCCGCTCGCGCCTGCCTTTCCCGGACATCCGCATGGCCGGCAAGACCGGCACCGCCCAGGTGCGGCGGATCGAGGGCGGCCAGCGCGGCCAGAGCGGCGACTGGCGCTATCGCGACCATGGCCTGTTCGTCTTCTTCGCACCGGTCGGGGCGCCGCGCTACGCCGGGGCGGTGGTGATCGAGCACGGCCTCGGCGGCGCCCGCGCCGCCGCGCCGGTCGCCAAGGACGTGCTCACCTACCTGTTCGACAAGGACAAGGCGATGGAGGCGCTGCTGCCGCTCGAGGCGCAGTGGGGCGGCAACATCGCCGAGCGGATGGCGCGGCGGGCGGAGCAGTGGGCCGCCAGCGCGCCCGGCGCGGCCACGCGCGCGGGGCCGGCCTGATGGCGCTGGCGTTCGTCCCGAGGCCGATCGCGGAGCTGCCGTGGCGGATGCTGTGGATCGTCGCGGCGATCGCCACCTTCGGCGTGCTCGGCCTCTATTCCGCCGCGGGCGGCTCGCTGTTCCCCTGGGCGCTGCCGCACGCCGCGCGCTTCGGCCTGTTCCTGACGATGGCTGTCGGGCTCTCCTACGTGAAGCCGCAGCGTTTCCAGGAATTCTCCTTCGCCTTCTACGGCGCGGTGTTCCTGCTGCTGCTGCTGGTGCTCGCGATCGGCCGGGTCGGCGGCGGCGCCCAGTCCTGGCTCAGCCTCGGCCCGCTGGTGCTGCAGCCCTCGGAGCTGATGAAGCCCGCGGTGGTGCTGGTGCTGGCGCGCTTCTACGCGGCGGTGCCGCCGCGCGAGATCCGCCGCTGGTCGGCGATCTGGCCGGCGGCCTTGCTGGTCGGGGTGCCGGTGCTGGTCATCCTGCTGCAGCCCGATCTCGGCACCTCGCTCTTGATCACCTTCGCGGCGGTGACGATGATGTACCTGGCGGGCCTGCCGCTCAGGCTGTTCGTCGGCGGCGCGCTCGCGGTGGCGGCGGCGGTGCCGCTCGCTTTCTCCTTCCTGCTGCCGCACCAGCAGGAGCGCCTGCTGATCTTCCTCAATCCCGAGCAGGACCCGCTCGGCGCCGGCTATCACCTCACCCAGTCGAAGATCGCGATCGGCTCGGGCGGTCTCACCGGCAAGGGCTTCCTCAATGGCTCGCAGAGCCACCTCCAATATCTGCCCGAGCAGCACACCGACTTCATCTTCTCCGCGCTCGCCGAGGAATGGGGCCTGATCGGCGGGCTGGTGCTGATCGCCCTGTTCCTTGCGCTGATGCGCTGGGGCATGCAGGTCGCGAACGAGGCCCGCAGCCGGTTCGAGCGGCTGGCGGCGGCCGGGATGACCGCGACCGTCTTCTTCTACACCGCGATCAACCTCTTGATGGTGATGGGCCTCGCCCCCGTCGTAGGCATCCCGCTGCCGCTCGTCTCCTACGGCGGCTCGGCGATGATGACCGTGATGATCTGCCTCGGCATCCTGATGTCGATCGACCGCGCCACGCGCAAGGACGCGCGGCGGGGGCGGCTCTAGGGACTGCACTGAAGGGGGATGGTGGACGCACCAGGGCTCGAACCTGGGACCCGCTGATTAAGAGTCAGCACGCAGCATGGGAAGGGAGTGGCGATATAAAGAATAATATTATTCTTCCATTGATTTTAATACGAGTTTCATGGCAGCAAGCGGAAATGGGAGGACAGGACGCAACCCGCGTCGGTTAGCCTCCCGTTAGCCGGAAGAGGCCACGCCATGACCGCACCAACCCCGCTCCTCAAGGGCTTCGCCAAGACCGTCGCGAGCCTCCGCCCCCACGCCAACAAGCGCCTGACCATCGGCGATCCGGACACGCGCGGCCTGTTCGTTCGCGTCACTCCTACCGGCGTGAAGACGTACACGATCGTGGCCAGGAATCCGGAAGGTCGGCAGGTCTGGGCCGCGGTCGGCAAGTGCGACGAGGTCGACCTCGACGGCGCCCGCGACCGGGCGAGGGAAGGGGTCAAGCGCATCAAGGCCGGGCTGCCGCCCTTTCCGAAGGCCGAGCCGGTTCGGGCGCCGCGGACCTTCAAGCAGGTCAGCGACGCGTTCCTGAAAATCTATGTGCGCAAGGAAGGCCAGAAGGGCGAGCGCCCCCTTCGTTCCGCGCGTGAGATCGAGCGCATTTTCACAAAGTATCTCTTGCCGCGCTGGGGCGAGCAGGCGTTCACGAGCGTGGGCCGCGACGAGGTTACCGAGCTGCTCGACGAGCTAAGCATCAACAACGGACCGGTGATGGCGGACGCGGTGCTCGCCCAGCTCAGCTCGCTATTCAACTGGCATGCGAGCCGGACCAGCAGCTACTCGTCGCCGATCGTGCGCGGGATGAAGCGCACCAAGTCGCGCGAACGCGCCCGCAAGCGGATTTTGACGGACGCCGAGCTTCGCGCCGTGTGGTTTGCTGCTGATGCCCTCGGCACGTTCGGGGCTTTCGTGAAGATAGCGCTGCTCACAGGCCAGCGGCGCGAAAAGGTCGCCACGATGCGCTGGGACGACATTGACGACGAGGGCAATTGGACCATCCCTGCTGACGCTGGGGAGAAGGGCAACGCCGTGCAGCTTCGGCTGTCTCCGCTCGCTCAGAAGGTGCTGGCGATGCAACCTCAGATCGAATGCAATGCTTTTGTGTTCGCCGGGCGGAGAAGCAAGGCGATTGCCGGCTTCTCGGCAGGCAAGCGCACGCTCGATGCCGACAGCGGCGTGACCGGCTGGGTCATCCACGACCTGCGCCGCACAGCCAAGACTTTGATGCGCCGCGCGAAGGTCGACAGGGACACATCCGAGCGCGTGCTTGGCCATGTCATCGAAGGCGTTGAGGGCGTCTATGACCGGCACGATTATGTGCAAGAGAAAGCCGAGGCGCTCATCAGGCTCGAAGGGATGCTGAGGGCGATCCTTTGGCCGGCAGAAGGGAATGTGATCCAGATGCCGGGCTCGCGGGGGCTTGCTAGCGTCGAGCCCGCTGGAGACGCTCAGTCGATGGCAATCGCCCAAGCTCGATAGGCTTCCGGTCGTTCCATCCGGGGTTCGCCGGGGATGTCCTGGAGGGCCTTCCAAAGGCCATCCAGCAGGTCGGTGAGGTTGACCAGAGCGATACGCCGTGCGTCCGGCTCGTGGTGCTGGAAGGCCTGAATGAGATCGCGTCCAAGCCGATAATCGAAGGTAGCGATCGCCCTTTCGTGCAGACTCGGGCGCGACAGGATCGAGAGGGCCGCGGGATCGCAATACAGATAGACGAAGTTCTCGGGCCGGTCGCTGTCGTTGCGCCCGAGCACGAGCGAGGCCGCGGTCCGCACCTTCGACCAGTTCTCGCTCAGCATTTCGACGATCCGGTCAGGCGGCATGCCGATCTGGGTGAACTCGAACGCCACCGCCAGCGCGAGCAGGCCGGGGAAGTCGTAACGCGCCGGCTTGCCTTTGCCGGTGTTCGTGCCCTTGGGCCAGCCGTTGCGCTGGAAATGCTTGATCCGCCCGCGAAGCGCGATGCGATGCTCGTCCGAGACGACGTGAAGGCCAGCCAGCAGGTCCTCGACCTGCCCGAAGCTCAGGCGCATGCGAAGCTCAAGAGAATAACCTTACACTCCCCTTGCATGCCAATTCCGGCGAGGATAGGAAAGAATAGACCTATTCTCTTGGAGGCGCTAATGCAAGCTGAGCGCGTGCTTCGGAAGGAAGAGCTGGAGGCGATCACCGGCCTCACCGAGCGCACTATCCGCGCGATGGAGGCGGAGGGGACGTTCCCTAGGCGGTTCATCCTGAATCCCGGCGGGCGCGCGGTCGGTTGGCGGGCCGGGGAAGTCCAGGAATGGATCGCGGAACGGGCCGCTTCGCGGCCCGAACGGTGATGCTGACATAGGCGTCGACCAGCACTCGCGCCGCCATGGGTAACATGACCCCCAAGGGCCGGCGCCGGACGCCACCGTTCGTGATGATCACTCACGCAATGATGAGTACGGACGCGTGGCGCCACCTGAGTGGCAATGCGGTGAAGCTGCTGCTCCACCTCGTCAAAATGCATAACGGTAGTAACAACGGCGAGTTGTTTCTGGCTGAGAGAGATGCAGCGGAGGCGCTGGGTGTCGCTCGAAATACAGCTTCCAAAGCCCTGGATGACTTGGTGTCGCATGGCTTTCTGAGGGTGAGCCAGCGCGGATCGTTCAATGTGAAAATTGGGCGAGCAACCTCTTGGCGTCTAACGTTCCTGCACACGCGAGGAAAAGGCCCCACTCATGAATACCGAAAATGGTCGATCATGGAAAAATCACGGGCTTAGAATTTGAGCATGATGGGCTCAAAATTTGAGCCAAAGGCACTCCCTGAACCTTGTGCGGGATCAAAAATTGATCCGGCAAAACAGAAAAACGGCAGTTTTGCGTCTGCCGCACCGGCTCAAGAATTGAGCCACATCTAAATCTACCACGGGGGTGGAGCCCTTGCACCGCAACGCGCATTCGTCCGATGTAGATGCGCGATCTGCTCTCGCCGCTCCAGGATCACGTGGTGAGCCAATGCACGAACGCTGGCTGCTGATCGTGGATCGCATCATATAGCGCAATCTTCCAGCCATTCACTGGACCCTCATTGTGAGCAGCGGATCTACCGTCATTTATTGCCCGGTTGGCGATCTGCGGCGTGGCGTTCTGTTTGAGAAGATTCTCCTTGAGCGCGGCCACCAGAGAATGGGCGCGCCGGCGGTAGCGATCCGCCAATTTCAATCTCCCAAAATGGCGTTGTATCAGCGACAGATCGGGGCCCTGCACCGCCGTTGCGTTGTCGATGCGAAATGTGAAATGCGGCTCGGGGAGTATGGCGAGATCAGCCGTCAACACGCGGCTGGCGACCGCCGCATCCGCAGTGGGCATTATCACCATTCGTTGTCCGGCAGCATTGGCCACGACCGTCAGCTTGTGTCGGTTGCATCTGTCGCAGATCGGCAAGAGGTTGGGCCCGTACAGTGAGAACTCGGCGAATTTTTTCTTGGGAAGGTAGTGATCGAGAGCAGCCGTCGATTCGAGACTGCAATAAGGGCACAGGTCGAGGTGGACGGGCCCGAGCGATTGCCTCATCGCCTCAAGCAGCCGCTTTACTGCGGCGGACCGCCCATCGTAGCCGTCTTCGAGTACCGCTTTCTCGGCTCTCGTGAGATTGATCGGCGTCAGTTGATGCACGTTGGGCGTCGCCGCGGCATGCGCATTCGCTGCGACCGTTACTCGGGGGTCCAAGGCTGCTAGCGCCGCAACGCGTCCTGCCGTGGACGCCGCCGCTAGAGCGGCAAAGCTTGGCACAGATGCCGCTTGGAAGGGGCCCGTGTAGCGCACGTCACCCCTGATCGGCGTCCTCGTCCAGCGCGTACAAATGGACCCGCGCGGGGATACCTAATGGGTGGGGGAAGAGTTCCTGAACCGCATGCGCGCTGCCATAGTCCCCGTGAAGGCGATCCAGCACTGCGGTGAAATCCCGTTCGGGGTCTGCAAGGCCTAAGACCCTTCGGTCTAGTTCGCCGAGATCCTCCCCAAAGCTCTCAATGTCGAGCGGGCAGATAGTTGGAACATCGTCGATTCGTCGAAAAACCCTGACGAATGGACTTGGTACTTGCTGAAGTAGGAATGGAGAGTGGGTCGCGATGATGGCGTAGGAGTCGTATTCGCCCAAAACATCCTCAAGCGCGGCGGCGACGCTAGACAGAAGTCCTGGATGAAGGTGCGTTTCGGGCTCGTCGATCAGGAGAAGCGAGCCCTCCTCCACGAAACCAATGATATTCGTGAAGATTGCGGCAACTAGGCGCTGACCCGCACTGAGCGATTTCAGGGCCTCTGCACGGGTTTCGTCCTCGGTCAGATTAGTAGCCAGGTCAGGGCCGAGGAGGCGCGTAAGCACGCGTCGCAGCACGCTGACACGATCGCTTTCTGCCACGGGCTCTAGCGCCTCGTCCAGCATTGTGCCGACTTCGGCGATCGTGATCTCGTTCCTTTGGTTGCGGAGACCGCAGTACTTGTACGAATGGCGCGATTTGCGAGAGACCCCCTCGGTTCGAACGCCGGTTTGGCGTTGCGGAAGGGGAAACTCATCGAACGCGTTGTATGAGATTGCGATCAGCCGACTGATCTCGGGTTCGGGGTCGAGAGTGGCTCCCTCGACACGGGTGTTGGGTACGAGAGCCCGCGGAGGCGTGATAGCGCTCACCAGGCCGGCCAGGCATTTCGTCTTGCCAGTACCGTTCCGACCCACGAGTAGCATGGTACGATGCGGCAAGGCAGGATATTCGTCGAAGTTCACCTCAAACTCGTGGGGTGATGCGGCGCCTGGCATTTCCATACGGAACGCGAACCGAGGCGGATCGACATCTTCGGTTGGTGCGCCAATGTAGTAGCCGCCCCGCTTCAGCGCGTGGCGTGATGCGGCCTCGCGCATGAACGCAGCTTCCCATATCGGTGCGTCTTGTATCGGTTCGCGCCGTGCGGGATCAGCCACGAGATCGCGCATCAGCTTTAGGTATCGGTCGCGAACGCGGCGGGGAGCCTCACGTAGTGCACGGTAATACGCAACAGATTCGCCCATTGAGGTCGCGTCGCGGGGAAGTCGATCTAGTGACGCGGGCGTTTCCTCAGCTCGAAAGCCGTTAACACCTTCAGCGATGCGCATACCTCCAAGCTCGATGACGTGCTCGTCCGAGAGCCGGAGTTCGGCGACGAAGCGAGACCTTATGCCGAAATCATTCCAGTTGTCCTGAAAGAGTAGAACGTAAGGGTATCGGATGTCGACCGTTGGTTGACGACGCCCGGCATAGATAAAAATCTTCATGAGCACCCTGTCGGTGGAGGCAAACCCATGCGCACAGATGGGAGCTCACGGTCAACCGTACTTTCCTTTTCAGCGCAAGAGCAAGGAGAGGTTGTGCGCGTGTCGGCTCAAATGCGGTTCGGCTGAGAATGGATCAAAGCTGGCGACGCAGTATTTTTCGGTATGGAGTTGGTCTCCGTACTTCCTAGAACGCCAAGTCCGTAGGAAGCGTTCTTGCAAGGCGAAAACCAACGAAATGATAGCGGAAAGTTGAGAAGTCTCCGTACCGGAAGGCCGACCGAAGTCGCTGGGATGCGCTGCTCCCCGAACCACCCCGGATAATGCGCAGCGAACAATCGGCGTCGTCCACCCAGACCCTGTCATCTTTTGGGGGCGCACCGCGGAAATTCGGATGCCAAGGATCTGCGCACCATTCGTACACATTCCCGTGCATGTCCCATAGCCCCCACGCGTTTGGGCGGTAGCTGCCGACTTTGTCACGACCATCGGGATTGGTCTCGTTACTGCGCGCTTTGCTCTTGTCCCATTCGTCTCCCCAAGAGTACCGCGTGTCTGTCCCGGCGCGGCACGCATATTCCCACTCGGCTTCGCTAGGGAGACGATACCTCTCGCCCGTGAATGAATTGAGCCAGCGACAGTAGGCCAACGCTTCGTGCCACGACAACCAGGTTGCGGGGGTGCGAAGGTCGCTCCGGTCCGTCTCATCTTGCCGTCGAGTAGCGGCAAGATGGGCCGAATACTCGCCAGATGTCACTGTGTATCGGCCTAACGCGAAGGACCGCGTCATCGCCACTCCCCGACGCAGCGGTCGTTCGCTCGGTTCAGAGCCCTCTTCGCCGCGACGGGACCCCATGTCGAACTTTTGCGGGAAACCATCGCTCCCGGGAGAGATGCGCACCGTTTGGTTGGTGCCTACGCCTATTTTTTTCGCGGCTGCCTGCGAGCAGCTCATCGGTTGTCGCTGGACCAGCGCGGCGGTTCTAGCGTGCCCACGCAAGGACTGCGCCTTGAACTGCGATGCGACGTCCTCGGGGGATAAGTCCATCCAGGCGAGTGCGTAAGCCGTCGCGCAGGCCGCTGGAACTGCGTCCTGCATGTCTGGCAGCACATCGGCGAGGTCAGCAATCGCCTGAGAAAAGTGCTGGTCACCTGTCTTAGCGAGCGCCACCGCTCCAGCTGCGCGCACATCTATCGAGTTCTTGTGACTACGGACGATGCCAAGGATGGTTTCGCTCTCTCTGGGGTTAACCCCAGCCCTACCCAGCGTGCGCAACGCTTCCGCTCGCGAGCGCGCGTCGGCACCCTCGTCCCTACCTAGCTGGAGTAAACGTTCGTTCTGATCGCGGTCCCGTGGAAGGATGTCACTCGGATCGAGCCCGGAGGCGACGCCGCGCAAGAACGGTCGAAAGTCGGGATCAATTTCTCCCATTTTCGAATGAAGACGCCTGGTCCAAAAGACCGATGTATCAGGAAAGCGGTCGGGCGATTGCTCAAACTGAGCTTGTAGCAGCGCAGCGGCGGCCTCACGGATTTTATGGTCTTTCGCCCCTGCAATCCCTTCTACGAGCTCCATGAGGCGCTCCAACTCGTAGTTGGGGAAGTCTAGAACAGCGCTCTGCTCCGATGGTCGGATATCGAGGTCGCCGTTCATCATACTAGCAAGATCAAGCAATTTACGTCGTTCGGAAAATGGCTCCAATATCGGCAGCCGATTTGAAAGGAACGCAAACTCCTGTTCTCGCAGGCGCGTTGCGATCTGCACTGCCTGAAGCACGGCTGCCAAAAACAGGAGATCCAGGCCTGCGCGAAGAACAAATGCCACTTGCGAACCAAACGGAGTCAGCGGTCGGAGTGGCGAGCCGTTCGCGACATGGAAAACCTCGGACCAGTCGACGAATGGGACGGTCTTGGCGAGCTCGGCACCGAAGTACCCCGCCCACACCACGAAGCGATCCAGCTGACCGGTAGGCATGGCCGAGCGAGCATCGAAGCTGAAGGCGCAACCGCCCGCCGCGCAGCTTGTTTGCTGAACTGCGTCGAGTCCCAGAGGAATGAGAAAGAACAGACAGGCCAAAGCAAACAGCGCTTCATCACGCAAATCTTCTCTAAAGCCGATGCGGATTGATCCTAGGCCCATAGTGCGCTCGCCGCGCTCAATGAGGAATGTATTGCGATCCGCCTCAATCCACGACCAACGGCGCACGATCCCTAGAATTGCAATAAGTCCAGCGATGACTGCCCCGGAGGCGACAGCCGGTCGACCTTGCAGCGCGACGACGACAATGGTCGCCATTAGGAGAACAAAATGACCATACCGCCTGGTCCCACCGCGCCACCCCGCGCCGGCGAGGATCGCTATCGGACGGGCTAGGAGAAAATCGACAAAACTCAAACCAACCGATGCCAGACGGATTGGAGCGAAAAACACGAAGGCGACGGAGTAGAGCAGGATACGAATCGGCGTACTCAGCGCGCGGTATAGCGGCTGTCCCTTGTTGCGCCACCAAAGGACGCGACGCCGCTCCAGAATTGCCTGGAACCCGACGAACAGGGTAAGGACTATCACCATTCCGATTGTGGCCTGACCCCACTGAGGGGGAATGGCGTCCGCGGCCCCTGTTACGGAAGCGGAGCTGGCGCGGCTGGCCGCGCCCGAAGCGTAAGTCGCCGTAAGCCAAATGACTAAACCTGCCAATGCAGATAAGACGATTGCCGTGACTGGCCGGATCGTCGGATCGCTCCATACGTCGCGCCTAAGCTGTTTTCCCAACGTTTTAAGGCGTCCTTTGAGGCGTTGCATCGTAGCTTGAGTTAGCCGAGATCGCCGTACAGGCCACGACCGACTGTTCGGTTTGCAATCTGTATCGGTCATATCCATCAGGAAGAAGGCATTTCCATACGTTTATGACCGAGGCAACACGGTCAGTTGGTCGGCTCACTCAACCCGAGGAGGCTGCGACTTAGCGAGGACTCGAGCTCCTCGACCCAGAACAGCACCGGCTACATTATTCTTCTGATTTGTCATCAGCGGATGACCGCCTCGAAACCATGTGTTTCCAACATGCTGGTGAGGCTTGACGCTGGAAGCGGCGCACTGGCTAACTCGGGGGCAAACAAACGCCTCCAATTGGCGCTCTCAGGCCTCCTCCCACTCACCACAAATCCACATCGAATAAAGCTCGAACGCGGCTTCTTGGCCCTGGGCCGGATCGCCGTAGACCGCCGTCTCAACATAGGGAATGCCCACGTCAAGCCGTTGGCCGGCGATCTCTCCGAAGCGATGGTCGTAGCACGCGAGCAGGACTGCGACTGACAACAATTTGGACGAGAGCGGGGACACAAACGCCTTGCGGCCACCTAGCTCACTGAGCGCGCGCCTATAGCGATCCATGGCGACGAAGATCTGCTTGTAAGCCTCGAAAGGATTGTACTCACACGCCAAGAGGATGTTCTTGGGCTCTATCTGGAACTCGTCGAACAGAGTCCCTCGATGCTCGTCGATGATCTCGTCACCCCTACGGGGCTCGCTGGATGGGAAGGGTACGACTGGGCAGATTTCGTCCGGATCGACAAGGTCGCGTATCAGGTCCAAGCGTGCTTGCTGTCCCTCGCCCATGATAGGGAACCAGACGCGTGGCCAATTCTCCTTTGTTTGCGAAGTTAGCTCCCCGGAGAAGCCGACAACCTGGGTCACCCTGTCCTGGAGGGTACCCCGAGAGCCCCCGAGATCGGCTGAGACGCTCTCTGCTGTGGTTACGTGCAGATTGACGCTCTTGCCCCCGTTCGTCCCGGCTATTCCGTCAAGGCGCGCCAATAGGACAGCAATTGTCGTCATTGCCACCATTCGGGGCATTGCGCTGATGTCGACGACGATGTCCTCGAATTGGGTGAAGTCGCCGGCGGCCTCGATCGCGATCTTCGTGTTGCGCGACGTGGCAATTTCGCCCGAGGGACCGCCGATAGCGATGTCCACATCGGTGATTGCGGCTGCACCGTAGAGATCCTCGAGACCCTTGTAATTCGCTGCTGTGAGCGCGGTACGCGATGGGCTGTCTCCAAGCCCGTTATCAAACGCGAGCAACCACACCGAGACGTTGGCACCAACGCCCTTCAAGCGCCGCGCAGTCTCAAGCGCACGGATGTCGAAACCCCGGCCCAGCACAAGAAGCACTCGTCGCTCGCGCTTACCGAGATGTGCACTCCAGAAGGCGTCGAAATCCGCGTCCCGCGTCAACGAGTACGGGTCCCACCGCATCACCGCCTCGTTTTCAGACAAGCGCCGCCTCCTCGACGAGCGGATGAGCGCTGGCGCCCAAGTCCTGCCAGCGTAACAGCTCCTTCAGCGACTGAGCGCGCCATCCGCCATATCCGAGCGGCAATCCGAATTGCACACACAGCAGGCGATTCAGATAGAAGACCACGAACGACCTCCCGTTGTTTTGGTGATCGAGCTTTGGAATCAGTAAATTGTGGGCGACCAACGAAGTGAGTACGTCACGCAGGCCGATAAGATGTCGAATTTCGTCATCCGGACTATCGATCAGCAGCGCCCGATCTTTCATCGAGAGTGCGATCCCGGACACGCCAGGCGCGTACGGCGCATTCGGCCTAAAGGTCTGCTGACGGCAAAACTCTCCGACTGCCTCAAGCAACTGCCGCGCTTCGTAACCGCGAGGCAACCGCCGGATAAGGCCCTCCCATCGGCTCGCGGCAACTTTTCGGATCAAAGCGTCCTGACGTTCAGGAGACAGCGGCATCGGCTTGTCGCGACGGAATCTGATTTTCGCCGACACCTCCTCAAAGAGCTCCCCAGCCACTTCGAGATACTGATCCACGTTAAAAGAGGACACGGCACTTAGCGCATCCTTGCCGAAATAAAGCGGGGCGCCGATGTCGGTTCGCAGGAAATGCTCGGCGGCCCGTTCGGTCGCGCTGCCGGTTCGCCGCTCAAACTCCTCGGAGGCCAGAGCGTCAAAGTCGAAGGCGGTTTGCGCCTTCCCTTGGTCCCGAGCGACCAAAATCTCCGTGAGGCGCCAGCGCAGGGCCCGATCAAGCGCGGAACCCTGCTGTTCACGGCCCTCCTGCAGCCGAATGTCGTAGCGACTGCCGGCACCATTGGCTGCGATAATTGAGCGCTCTATGTGGGCGCTGGCCTCGTCCAAGCGTGGCTCCCACGCCGCAACGTCGTCACGCTCCGCCAGTAGCGAAAAAAAGTCCCGGTTTTCGAAGCCTTCCGCCTTAGCGGCGCGCAAGTTGGCGATCGATCCCACGAAGTGCCCGAAAGCCTTTGCCTTAGCCCCGCTCCAGCGCTGTTCGAGTTGGATCACGCCCTCATAGTCACGCTCCTGAAGCGCACCTTCAGAGAGCAAGTCGCGATGGGTTAGCGCTTCCAAGCGCTCCGCGATCCACACGCCGCAATTCTCCCGCGCGCCCGTCACGAAGTCGATAAGGCCATGGCGTTGCGCGGGGGCCAGCGTCTGTAGCTCATCTAACAGCAACACCCGCTTGGCGGCGACGGGCCCGTGCATGTCGCGAATGCGCGCTTGCGAAAACCACTTCAGACCGTCGAGACGTGCGTGGCCGCCCTGCATCTCAGGCGGTTCACCCAGATCGTCCATCCGCGCGTAGAAACCGCGTTCGATCTCGGACGCCCAATCGAACAACTCCCTGCCGTTAGCGTTCGCGGGAATGGTCGCCCCAAACTCAGGCGCCCACTCGAAGCTGATTTTGTCCAAGTCCTCTGGGTAAGCGCGCTCGGCGCGATCGAGCACTGCGCGCAGGGTGGCAATGACGATGCGCGAATTGACCAGCTCGCGGAACAAAGAGTTGCCCCGATCAAAGCCAGCCATCTCTTTGTATTCGCTGGTGAAAACTACCATAACGCCGAGCAAGTCTGGTCCGTTGCCGTCAATCGCACCTACGCCGCGCAGGGCGTCATGCGTCGCCTTTACTTGCTGGTTCGCATCCGCCAGCTGATCCGTAAGCTTCAGTGGACGAGGCGTCAGGAGCCGTAGGAACGTTGTCTTGCCGCCGCCGGGGGCGCTGCGCAGGAAGATTAAACCGCCCCAGGGATCTCCGATTTGCTGCATCAAGTCGAGCGCGCCGGCGCCGAAAAGCTTTACAAACTCTTCGTCGCTAACGGACCGCTGGGAAGCGCGGATACGAAATGGATTCCTCATCTCTGACTTTTGCGGTGCCGGCTCACGCGGGGGAACAGGCCCCGCACGCGCGTAGTGTCCTCCGCCCAGATTAGGAAAATCGAATTGTTCGGCGTGTTGTGACTCAATACCACCGGCAGCCGGCCTTCCGCATAGCCCAAGCGCTTCGACTTGCCTCCAACGGCACCGTGCTCGTCGTCCACGTCGGCATCGAAATACCGATCTTGGTTCGCAAGCGCGAGGATCTTCGCGTCGTGAACATCATCTAACGGAGTGTCGGCTCCCAGCCGGTGAATGACGTGGAAACTGATTGTCCCCTTGGCGAACTCAAGCTCCTCCAAATGCCTCCGCGTGTGATCGATCGCCTGCTCGGACGCGACGTAGATGACAATCGCTACTTTCACCCCCTCGTCGGCGATCATTGATCCAAGTCCGCTGGCCTCTTCCAGCATCTGGATGATTTTGGGAATCTTGCCGTCCCACTGACCACCCTTATCCCTGCGGATGGCGCTCGTACCGCTCGCGGAGAAGTCGTCGAGCAGCACCACGTACTCGAAACGTGTCTCTTCGCTCGTAGGCTCACGGTTCAGGATGCCGTGAAGGTCTTTCTTCAACTTGTTGACCATGTCGCCGGTCTTGCCCTCGGACACGTCATAGGCGTGGAAGACCTGCTCGTTGGACATGTCCTGGGGATTCGCGCGCCGGAACCAGTCGGTCCTCGCCCCGTCGCTCATCCCAAGCACGAGCGTGCGCCGCCGCCGTGTCCTATAGTTGGGGGTCGCGACAATCGCCTTGATGCGGTTTACATCCATTCCGAGCTCGGCAGCAGCGTCGGCGACGAGCATCGGCCTGATGGTGGTGGGGAATGTTAGTTCGACCAAATGATTCATCTCGTCGGTCGAAATAAAGATAAGCCGTCTACACACAAAGTCATATGCCGCGCGGCGTTCGTCGCCGGAGTTGAACTGTACCGGCCACAGAGCCAAGCTTTCGATGAAGCGACGGCCAGGTGCGAATTGCTGGTATTCGTCGTACTTGTAGTTCGCAAAGCT
This sequence comes from uncultured Alphaproteobacteria bacterium, assembly GCA_963826805.1. Taxonomy (GTDB): domain Bacteria; phylum Pseudomonadota; class Alphaproteobacteria; order Sphingomonadales; family Sphingomonadaceae; genus Allosphingosinicella. The sequence continues at coordinate 289,496 of CAWGYE010000004.1, read as the reverse complement.
TTCCAGCCGAGCGCGCTGCGTCGCCTTTTCCGCATCGGTCCAGCCCATAATTTTCGCTAGGAGACTCTCAGCCAGCTCCTTCTTCACCCATCAGCCTCCGACGCATGGTCCACATAGACCCCCACCATCGTGAGGAGGGGACTCCCTGCCATTTGCGCTCCCGCAAGATTTCGCCGGCACGTTGGCACGTCAGAGGGGGGAATGCACGACGATTTCCGTAGATGATTTCAATGACGCTTCCTTGCCCTACCCGCCAGCGCAGGCGAAGTGTGAGATTGTGTTACCCGATCAGGTAGGCGTTTATCGGCCTTGCACCTCCGCTACCGCCCTTAGGACCTTTGCCAAGCTCTCTGCCCCCTGTGGTGTGCGATCCCAGGCACGTCTGACTGATTTCTCCAGTCGGGCCCAAGCTATATCTCTTGTCGCTTGAACATCGGTTTTGTCCGCGGCCCCTCCGGTCGCCCTGCCGGTTGCGGCCCTTTTGTCCTGGCTAATGTCGATACCAAGAGCAGTGCAGATTCGCACGACGCTGTGGCTGAAGGTCCGGAACTGGCCGCGGCAAATCCGCGACACCTGGCTCGGATTCACCTTCGTAGCGTCGGCCAGCGCAGCATAGGTCAATCGCAAACGTTTGCGGGCCACTCTCATGCGGCGATGTAAATCAGCTCTTTCCTTATGAGTCGGCTTCATGTTAATTTGCATGTCATTACTCATGCAAATTTGCAACAGGAGTTGGGCATGGCGGATAGCGAGATCCGGTTCTACCGAGCGAGCGAGAAACCGTACGGGGCGTTCAGCAATCTCTATCGGCGCGAGATCGAGTTTGAAGGCGACAGGTTTGTCACGAGCGAGCATGCCTATCAGGCTGGCAAGGCTCGCAAGCCTGAAGTGAGGGAGTGGCTCATGGCGGCCCCCTCGCCGGCGCTCCTCGCCATGGCCGCCCATGGGCTCTATTATTGGGACGTGACGCCGGGTTGGTCGCGCACCAAGTTCGACCGCATGCGGGGCGTACTTCGTGCCAAGTTCACGCAGCACGGTGATCTATGCGATCTGCTTCTTTCAACCGGATCGGCGCGGCTCGTCGAAACGGCCACCGTTGACAACGAGGTCAACCGGCTTTGGGGCGAGGTGAACGGGCAGGGCCGCAATATGCTGGGCGAGCTACTGATGGAACTCCGGGAGGAGCTGCGGCTTGAGGGCTACGATACCAGCGCGACCCGCAAGGCCGCTTAAGGCAGAGTTTCGTCCAGCTGATCGCTTAATATGGACCTTGCGTAGCTCGCACCCCTTTGGCGGAAAAGGCCTCTGGCACCGACGTACGCGCAATTCTCTGCTGCCAGCCGTTGACCCGCCTTCACGCCCGGCAATACGGCGCTAAGGTTGAGAGTCGTATGGCGCGACAGGCCATGTGTGAGCAGCCAATCTATGACGGCGATACTCACCATGTCGCCCGATCCGCAGGTGTCACGTTCCTCCGGCGCCGGGTAAGAATGGCACCAATGACGATCGGCACCCTTGCGTAGTTCCAGGCCAGCTTTGCCGTGGGTAATGATTGAGATCGCGCAGGCCGGGAGATGGTGTTCCTCCGCCAACTCGCCAAGGCGGTCGACTGAGAATTTCAACACGGTAGTGACTGCAACCGCGCGTTGGAATAGGTCCTCTCGTTGGATTTCCGAGGGCTCAAAATAGACGACCGCACCCGCCTCAGCAGCCGTTTCCATTGCTTCGACGATCGCATCGGAAAGCCGATCAGCATAAAAAACCGAACAGTTAGTGAGCACTGGAAAAGCGCGCTCCACGTCTTCAAACTCTATCGGTTCATAGGACGGAAGCTCCTTGTTCGTGTCCGGACACGTGGAGGCGAACGAGTGACTGCCCTGCTCTCTGTGCAGATGTTGTGTCAGCACGGGCGAATGGCCGTCACTGCGGCGACGGATAAAACGCGTCTCGGCGCCAGCCTCATAAAACTCGTCGACTAGGCGGCCACCGACTTCGTCAAGCCCGAGATTGAGCACCGGCGCCACCTGCCGGCTCAGCATCGCCAGGGAAAGAAGCACGTTGCCACACGATCCACCTAGTCCCTCGGTGGTGACATTGCAAAGGTCACCATAAACGCGATCCAAGACTGTGAAGCCGGTGCCAACGACGTCCACAGATACCATAGCAACCTCCGATTCGCGCTCTGACTGATCTAGGATGTTCTCTTTTTGTACCACTAACGCGTTCGCTCGTCGAGCCATAGCCGCGACGTGTCAATTGCAGCACCCTGCGGACTGGGCTCCACCGCCTCTAGAATGCGCAGCAGCGCCCCAGGACCAGTTAGTTCTGCACCAAAGAACGACCAACAACCTGATAGGCTGCCACAAACGCTATCGACGCTGATGCCGTGGGCTCCAGACAGGAGTTCGTTATCGTTCCCGATCGGCGAACCGCTATCTCCAATGCCTAGCACCAATGCATCGGGATCGCCCGTTTTCGCTGAAAGTGCCCGCAAAACCGAGAGCTTCGTTGCCCCGCGTGAAACAACGTCGAAGCTATGATGTGAGCTAAGAACCCGTACTCGCTCATCCCTCACGGCTGGGCATAGAGCCACGTTGTCGGCGAAACGATCAGGATCGGCGAGGTCCTTATGATTCAGCATAAGCTGAACCCGCCCGCGCTTCCGCAAACGCGTCTCGACCAACAACCCCTTCTGCTCGATCCAATCGGCAACTTCGAGGATGGCGGGGTCCTGGGCGGGCTGATCCTCGTCGATGTTCACGTCAAGCGTGCGGATATGGCCTCCGTTGTAATAGCCCATCGTGACCGCTGGGTGCATGCGCTCGGGTAGTACTTTTCGCAACATGTCCCCAGCCGACCCCCCTCGCCCGGTCGCAAATCCGAGCAGAATGCCACCATCTACGAGTCTTACAAGCTCGTCCACTATACGGGGGTCGGGCGGCTCAAGACGCGCTTCGGTCTCGACAACGGTGCCGTCATAGTCGAGCACGAGCCCCCTAAACCGGGCGACGCCCAGGTCCTCAAGACGCCCGCGGCCAATCGCGCAGACCGACAGGCCGTAGCCCGCGTCCAGCGGGTCGTGCATGAGGTGAGCGGCCAGCTTTTGACGTACTGCCGGCGTGAACTCCTGCGAAACTTCCTCCAGCGAGGCATCGTCATATATCACTTCGGCGAACGTTCCTCGACCTGGGCGACCTGGGTCGATGCCCACCTTCTCCCCGAGAGCCCTTACAAGTTCTAGCCCTTCTATGACGCCGATTGCGTTCCGCAGGCGACCTGCGTTGTCGAGGTCGTGGAAACCACGACGCACGTTAGCCGGAAGCGCGGACTCGATCGGCCTCCAGATGCGTAGGCTCTCGTTCGAAGTGAGCGCTAACGCAAACATCGTCGACGGATGCTTTGCGGCCCAGACGTGGCGCCCATGAGCGAAGTTTCTGAAATCTGTGCGCTGTACGGGCGCGATCCCTGTTTCCCATAGGGAGGTCTCAATCAGAACGGCGATCGTTCTAACCTGAGGATCGTGGACCACCAGAAGGGTGTCACCCGGCACGAATGCAGCGACGGTCCTTGCCGGGCCATCCAAACCATTCATCAATGCACCCTCGCTGGCCTCCACGAATGCGTTGACAAGGGCCGCACCTGAAGGCCGTTCGCAAAGAGAGTCGCTCGCGAGTAGCAGTGCGGTCACCATGGCTGTCATGGAATGCGTCGCGAGAAAGCCGTCCTTAGGGTCGGCGACTGGCAGCACATATACCTGGCTGCGGGCATGTGCTGCCGCCATCAAGGCGGTAGCGCCGCTTTCACGCACGGTCATGAGGTGGATCGAAGAGGCGCGGGATCTTTTGGCGGTACGGAACGCCGCAGCGATGTCAGGATTGTCAGCGCCGGCGCTGAATAGCCAAATCTCACAGCCGGACCAATCCTCCATTGAGAGAACCAATTCCATCGGCGTCATCACCATCGTAACGCCGAGCCCCAACGTCGACCGACATCGCGCGAAATATTCTGCAGCGACGATCGAGCCGCCCGATCCAACTGCCACCGCCGTTCGACCGCGACTAGATCGAAGCGCTTGAGACACATCCGTGCCCTGTCGATTCGCCACGAGCGAGATCGTCTCGACAAGCCGCAAAAGCTTCTCAGCAAAAATGGTCACGGCACGCTCCTAGCGCCAGGAAACCGGCTGTGCGAATGATTCGGAGCGTGTCCGGTCATCTCGGAGGCCTTGGACATTTCGGAAGTTACGCGGTGAGGGCACCAATCCACAACGCAGTAGTCATGCGCCGCGCAACATAATGTGATAGAGGCTTAGCACCCCCACCTGACCCCCACGGATTTGGGCCATGGCGAAGCTCTCAGAGCGGGAAAAGGAAGAGATCGTAACGCTTTTGGCGCGGTTCCGATCGCCCGCCCAAGTGGTGGTTCACATGCGCGAGCACTGGGGTGTCGAAGTCGACCGGTTTCAGGTGCGTTCGTATGATCCGACCAATGCCCGGTATGAGGGCGGCGACAAGTGGCGGTCGGTTTTCGAGGCCGCGAGGGCGGCCTATCTCGGCAGCATCGAGGATGTGCCGATCGCGCACGCCGGCTATCGGCTCAACGAACTCCAGAGAAACTACGACCGGGCGAGCCAGGCCGGCAATTTGGTGCTTGCGAATGCGATCCTCAGGCAGGCGGCTTGGGAGGCTGGCAGAATCCCCGCCCGAGAGCCCCTTGAACGCAACACGGCGCCTTTGGCGGTGCGTGATATGACTCCTGAGGAGCGACGCGCGCGGATGGTCGAGATTCTCAACGATGCCCTTGGTCGCAGGGGTGATCGCTCCGATCCTGTCGAGGCTGAAACACATCCGGAGGCCGCCGAACCCCTTGATCGGGCAGCCTAGGCTTCTTGCCTCTAGCTCAGCGAAGCAAATCCGCGGCGGCGACACCGAGGGCATTTGCCAGCTTATCGAGGGTGTCGACCGTTGCGGCGTACCGGCAACGCTCAAGCGCGCTGATATAGGTCCGGTCCAAGCCCGCCTTGTCGGCAAGCTCTTCCTGCGACAGCCCAAGCTCTCCCCGCAGCTTCCGTATGTTCCGGGCCAGCGCATCTCGACTTTTCATAGCCGAAGCTGAGCCTCTTGTGGAGTATACTCACCACGGAGTATGCTCTACAAAATGATCTGGCACGTTCGGGGCGACCGGCCTCTTGCGTCCAGCGTTGGGGGAAAAAGCGATGCGCCTGATCGCCCTGCTTGGCAGTCTGGCTCTCCTCGTCGGCTGCGCCAACAATATGCAGGGCGGGCTCCGCGCGTACAATGCTGGCCGCTACGACGAGGCCTATTCGCTCTGGCTGCCGCGCGCCAATGCCGGCGATCCCGCTGCCCAATACAATATGGGCCTGCTCTGGGCGCAGGGTCTGTCGGTGAACACGCCGCGCAATGCGGACCGAGCGGGGGAGTATTTCTTCCTCTCCGCTCGGCAGGGCTTCGTCCTGGCGATGGCGCGGCTCGCCGAGTATCAGCTATCGAGGAACAATCCCGACGCTGCCCTCAGTTGGCTCATGCTGGCTGCAAGATGGAATGATCCGACCGCAATCGCCATGCTCAATCGCATGGGCGCTCCGATCCCCAGCCCCGACCTCGCGATGGCTCAGCAGCAGGCCCAAGCCAACGCCCATGCCTCCATCGCGCTGATCACTGCCTGTGTCGTCGCGAGGGCCTGCGGCGCGCCGCAATCCGCGCCGGGGATGACGTGTCGCGCCCGGCAGATGCCGGACGTAGACGGCAACCTCGTCTATCGCTGCCAGTGAGCAAGGACCGCGACAATCGCGCCAGAGGTGACGGCGACGGCAAGGAGGCTGTGATCTTTGCGTTGGAAGTCGCCTCCAATGACCCTGCGGTGTCGGAAGAGAGGCGTCGTGAGGCCGAGCGCTGCCTGCGCAACCAGAGAGCGCTTGCCCGCGCCTCCGGCTCATTGTCCCAGCTTCCTGGGGGATAACGGGCCGGGCGGCGAGCCGCCCGGCCCGGTCACCGGAAGAACCTAATCCTCGGCGACAAACTCGTGCTCACCGGCTTGCGGGACAGCTTCCTGATCGACCGCGCGACCCTGATGAGCTGGCGAAGCTGGTCGCGAAGGTCGCCACGCGCGAGGTAGGGGAGCCGCCTTAAGCGCACCCGCTGGCCGTGATCGCGAAGGTGGACGGACAAGCGGCGGCGTAGCGTCTCGGGCACGGGTTCCCCTTCCCCCGGCCCTGGTGCCGGGTGGTGATACCGTGAGAACCCGAGGGAATCACGTCCCGCGTATTCCCCCGAAGGGTGTTTTATTCCGCGAGCCGCCCGACATAGGCGGACTCGGGTTCTGCGCCCCGAAGGGCGCACCGGCTCAGGCGTATCAAACCCAGGCGGCGATCCGAGGATTACGCTTATTCGACCCTCGGGTCTACCGAGCGTGCGCCGCATGGCCGCCCCGTGGTTCACAGGTCATGGCCGATCCCGCTTGCACGAACTTGTCGGCAGGGAACTTGGCGAACGATTTGTTAGCCGGAATGTTAGCCGGCGCCGTCAAAGCGCGGCGAAAAATCATCTAAGTCATTAAAAATGTGGTGGACGCACCAGGGCTCGAACCTGGGACCCGCTGATTAAGAGTCAGCTGCTCTACCAACTGAGCTATGCGTCCATGCCGCGGGGCGGAGCAGCCATCTAGTGAGGCGGCGCGCGGAATGCAACCGGGCGGACCCTAGGCGAAGACTTCGGCGAGCTCGTCGGTGGTGGTGCCTTCCTTGACGGTGCGCAGCTCGACATAGAGCGCGGCCAGCGAGACCGCGACGATCACCGAGGTGAGCGCGGCGCCGAGGCCGGTGCTGACCCCGTAGCGGAGCGGATCGGGAAGCTCCGCCAGGTCGAATTGCATGCTCGAGCCGCCCCCGATCAGCTCCGCGACGCCGCCGATCACCACGCCGAAGACCCAGAAGGCGATCCCCAGCAGGAAGATGAGGCCGCGCGAGCCGCGCGTCAGATCGCGGCTGCGCTGCATGCTGCCGAAGATGCCGCGCCGCTCCTCGATCAGCGCCGGCACCGAGACGATGTACGCGCAATAGACGATGATCCCCGGCACGATCAGCGCGAACAGGCCCAGCACGATGAGCACGCCGACGATGATCGAGATGGCGAGGATGGGAAAGAGGAGCCGCAGCGCGACCGCCACGCTGGTCGCCAGGTCGGGTTCGCGCCCGCTGAGGAACAGCACGGTCGAGCGCACCACCACGCCCTGCAGGATGGTGCCGCCGACCAGCGACAGCAGCATGGCGCCCATCGCGCCGCCGAGATAGGCGAACATGAAGGCCTGGTCGATCGCGGCCGCCGACTGGATCTGACTCCACACCCAATATTGCATGAACCCGGTCGGCGCGCCGACGAGCAGCACGGCGAAAGCGAAAAAAGGAAGGAAATTGGCGCCCAGCGCCGAGAAGCCGCGGCTGATCACGCGGCCGATATCGATCACTTTCGTCGGCGCGGCGCTCGCCATCTCCGGTCCCCCCGTTGGCGCGCCAGTCTTTCCCGGTCCCGGCCATCTGTCCAGACCGAAAAGCGACACGCTCCTAGGTTGTTACGGCTTGCGCGGCGATGGCGGCGGTGCCTAGACTGGCCGCCGAAGGGGGACTTGAGCCGGATGACAGCCATGCCGGTCGACGGCGCGTCGACAATTCCGGCCCAGGACTTTGCCGAGGCGCATCGCACGCTGCTCGCCGACAATGCGATCCAGTTCGAGCTGCCGCGCCAGCAGCCGGTCGAGCCGTCGCCCCAGGTGGTGGACTTCGTCGCCGCCATCCTTCCCGTCCTGCAAGTGCTGTTCTGGGCCGCGATCGGCGCGGCCGTGCTCTATCTCGCTTATGCGATCGCCGTGCGCGCCTCGGGGGCGGAATGGCCGTGGCGGCGGCGGCGCGGCGAGGAGCTCGAGGAAGCGGAGGACTGGCGGCCCGACGCGGCGCCGGCGCGACAGCTGCTCGGCGAGGCCGATGCGCTGGCGGCGGCGGGTCGCTATTCGGACGCGGCGCGCCTCCTCCTCCACCGCAGCATCGAGGACATCGACACGCGCCGGCCCGATCTGGTCCGGCCCGCGCTGACCAGCCGCGACATTGCCGGCCTGCCCGCGATTCCCGAGCGGCCCCGCTCCGCTTTCTCCAGCATCGCCATGCTGGTCGAGCGGAGCCTGTTCGCGCAACGGCCGCTGGCCGAAAGCGACTGGCGCGCTTGCCGCTCGGCCTATGAGGATTTCGCGTTCGCCGAGGGCTGGCGGAGATGAGCGCCGCCAATCCCTTCAACCCGCGGCTGGTCTTCGGGCTGATCGCCGCCGGCGTGCTCGCCTTCGCGGCCCTGGTGCTGCTGCTCGCCTTCGGCGGCGGCCCGACGGGCCCGGGCGGGCGCGAGGGGCGTGCCCACGCCTTGTCGGTGTCGGCGATCGGCTTCAAGGGGCTGGTCGATCTGGTCGGGAATTTCCGCGAGACCTACACGATCGAGACGCCGGCGGACTTCGCCACCGAGGATCTGGTCGTCGTCGCGATCGAGCCGCGGAGCCGGCCGGAGGACCTCGCCCGGCTGCTTGCGGCGCGGCAGGGCCGGGCGACGATGATCATCCTGCCCAAATGGGTCACCGTCGGCCACCCGGTGCGGCGCGGCTGGGTCCGCGCGCTCGGCCCCGTCGCGGGAGGCGCGGCCACCGAGGTGCTCAACCTCGACGTGCGGCTGTCGGTCCGCAACCGGCCGAGCGGCGCGATCGCCACCGGGCGGGACTATCTCGAAGGGCTCAAGACACCGGTCCCCGACCTGCCGCAGGTGATCCGCGGCGACATGCTGACGCCGATGCTGACGCTTCCCGACGGGGGCGCGCTGGCGGCGCGGATCGGGGACCAGCCGCACTATCTGATCGCCGACCCCGACCTCTTCAACAATCACGGGCTCCGCAATGCCCAGGGAGCGCGCGCGGCACTGGCGGTGATCGACGCGCTCAATGCGACCGATGCGGAAGGCGTCGCCTTCGACCTCACCCTGAACCGCCTCGGCGGCGCGCAGCCGCAGCGCCCCGGCCTGCTGCGCACCGTCTTCGAGCCGCCCTTCCTGGTGATGACGCTGGCGCTGATCGCGGCGGCCCTGCTCGCCGGGCTGCACGGCGCGGCCCGCTTCGGCCAGACCCGGCGCGAGGAGCGCGCGATCCCGCTCGGCAAGGCGGCCCTGGTCGAGAACAGCGCCGGGCTGATCCGCCTGGCGCGGCGCGAGGCGCAGCTCGGCGGCGCCTATGCCGACGTCGTCCGCCACGAGGCGGCGCGGACGACCGGCGCGCCGCCGGCCCTCGCCGGCGAGGCGCTCGACGCCTATCTCGACCGGCTGTCGCGCGCCGACGGGCCCCCGTTCAGCGCGCTGGCGGCCCGGCTGGTCTCCGCCCGCGACCGGCACGAGCTGGTCGCCGCCGCGCGCGCGCTCTTTTCGTGGAAGAAGGACCTCATCCGGTGAACGTGACAGACGTCAAAGCCCTCGCGGATACGATCAGGCAGGACGTGGCCAAGGCCATTGTCGGCCAGGACGAGGCGGTCGAGCTGATGCTGATCGCCCTGCTCTCCTCGGGCCATATCCTGCTCGAGGGGCCGCCGGGCACGGCCAAGACCTTCCTCGCCCAATGCTTCGCGCGCGTGCTCGGGCTCGATTTCGGGCGGATCCAGTTCACCCCGGACCTGATGCCGGGCGACATCCTGGGCTCCAACCTGTTCAACTTCCAGACCAGCCAGTTCACCCTGACCCGGGGGCCGGTCTTCTGCGAGCTGCTGCTTGCGGACGAGATCAACCGTACCCCGCCCAAGACCCAGGCGGCCCTGCTCGAGGCGATGCAGGAGCGCTCGGTCACCATCGACGGCGAGACCCACGCGCTGCCGCCGCGCTTCATGGTGATCGCCACCCAGAACCCGATCGAGCAGCAGGGCGTCTATCCCCTGCCGGAGGCGCAGCTCGACCGCTTCCTGTTCAAGCACCGGATGGGCTATCCCTCGGCGGAGGAGGAGGCGCGGATCGTCGCCGCCCATGGCGCGCGCTTCGGCGCGCCCCGCCCCGAGCACTGGGGCATCGAGCCCAGGATCGAGCCGGCGGCGCTCGCCGAGGCGCTGGCCACGGTCGAGGCGGTGCCGATGGTCGGCGACGTCACCGACTATGTCGTCGCTTTGGTGCGCGGCACCCGCGAGGCGCCCGACCTCGAAGGCGGCGCCTCGCCGCGCGCGGCGGCGATGCTGGCCGGCGCCGCCCGGGCGCGCGCCGCCCTCGACGGGCGCGACTATGTCATTCCCGACGACGTCAAGGCGCTCGCCCCGGCGGTGCTGCGCCACCGCGTCTTGCTCTCCGCCGCCGCCGAGATCGAGGGCCGGCCCGTCGAAGGGGTGATCGAGCGACTGATCCAGGAAATCGAGGCGCCGCGTTGATCTACCCGTCCGGCCGTGCCGTCCTCATCGCCGCGGCGATCGCCCCGGCCGCGCTGCTGATCGGCCTGTTCGCGCCGGCGCAGTGGCTCGCCGGCCTCGCTCTGCTCGTGCTGCTCGTCGCGCTGGGCGGGGTCGACGCGCTGGCCGGAGCGGGCCTGCGCCGGGTCGAGGTCGCCTGCGACGGGCCGCGCGCGGTCAGCGTCGGCGAGACGTTCGCGCTCACCGCCCGCGCGGCGTTCCGCGACCGGCCGCCGGCGCGGGCCGAGCTCGCGCTCGGCATATCCGGGCCGGTGACGGCGCCGTCCGGCCTCAGGGCCCGGGCCGAGACCCGGAGCGGCGTCGGCGGCGCGGCGGTGGCGCTGCGCGCCGAGCGGCGCGGCACGGCGCGGCTCGAGAGCATCTGGGTCCGCTGGCGGGGGCCGCTCGGCCTGGTCTGGAAGCAGCGGCAGCTGACGCTCGGCCAGGACGTGCTGATCGCGCCCGACATCCGCGCGGTGCGCGACAAGGGCGTGCAGATGGTGAACCGCGACGCCCTTTACGGCGTCAAGGCGCAGCTCCAGGTCGGCGAGGGCGCCGAATTCGAGGCGCTGGCCGATTACCGGCAGGGCATGGACCGCCGCGCGATCGACTGGAAGACATCGGCGCGCCACACCCGCCTGGTCGCCAAGGAATATCGCACCGAGCGGAACAACAATATCGTGATGGCGCTCGATGCGGGCCGGGCGATGTCCGATCCGCTCGCCGACGTGCCGCGGATCGACCGCGCCGTTTCCGCCGCCCTGCTCACCGCCTATGTCGCGCTCAAGGACGGCGACCGGGTCGGCCTGTTCGCGTTCGATTCCAAGCCGCGCGCCTCGAGCCGGCCTATCGGGGGCGAGCGCGCCTTCGCGACGCTGCAGCGGGTCGCGGCGGGAATCGACTATTCGGCGAGCGAGACCAATTACACGCTCGGCATCGCGACGCTGGCCAACGGCCTCAGCCGCCGTTCGCTGATCGTCGTCTTCACCGAGTTCGCCGACACGATCAGCGCCGAGCTGATGCTGGGCGCGGTCGGCAGCCTGCTGAGGCGCCATCTCGTCCTGTTCGTGGTGCTGAAGGACGAGGAGCTCGAGCAGTTCGCCGCCGCCGAGCCCGCGCTGCCCGAGGACGTGAGCCGCGCGGTGACCGCCGCGGCGCTGCTGCGCGAGCGCCGGCTGGTGATCACCCGCCTCAAGCATCTCGGCGTCCACGTCATCGAGGCGCCGGCCGCCGAGGCGGGGCCGTCGCTGGTCGCGGCCTATCTCGACTTCAAGCGGCGGGACATGATCTGATGACGGACGTGCGCCAGTTCCGCGCCACCCGCGAGGAGGAATGGCGGCGGCTCGAGGCGATATTGACCCTCGCCGAGAAGAGGTCGGTGCGCGCGCTCGCCGACGAGGATTTGCTCGCCCTGCCCATCCTCTACCGCGGCGCCCTCTCCTCGCTGTCGGTCGCGCGCGAGACCTCGCTCGATCTCGAGCTGATCACCTATCTCGAAGGGCTTTGCGCACGCGCCTATTTCTTCGTCTACGGGGTCAGGACATCGGCCGGGAGCCGGCTCAAGGCCTTCCTGGTCAGCGACTGGCCGAACGCGGTGCGGGCGTTGTGGCGCGAGACGGCGGTGTCGTTCGCGATCACCCTCATCGGCCTGCTCGCCGGCTACCTGCTCGTCGCCGCCGACCCCGGCTGGTACGAGAGCCTGGTGCCCGAGGAAATGGCGCAGGGCCGCGATTTCCGCGCGGGCATCGAGGAGCTTCGCGCCACGCTCTACCATGACGGCGACAGCCAGTGGCTGAGCGCGTTCGCCGCCACCCTGTTCACCCACAACAGCCAGGTCTGCATGCTGAGCTTCGCGCTCGGCTTCGCGTTCGGCGTGCCGACCGCGATGCTGCTCGTCTACAACGGCGCGATGGTGGGCGCGATGCTCGCCTTGTTCGCCTCGCACGGGCTCGGCTACGAGATGGGCGGCTGGCTGATCATCCACGGCTCGACCGAGGTCTTCGCGATCGTGCTGGCCGGCGCGGCCGGTTTCCGGATCGGCTGGAGCGTCGTCTTCCCGGGCGAGGACAGCCGGCTGGCCGCCGCCGCCGTCGCCGGCCGCAGCGCCGCGCTGGTGATGGGCGGGGTGGTGGTGATGCTGCTGGTCGCCGGCCTGCTCGAGGGGCTCGGGCGGCAATTGGTGACCAGCGACGCCACCCGCTACGCGATCGGCCTCACCATGTTCGCCTTGTGGTGCGGTTATTTCTACCTGCCCCGCCGCAGCCATGGCTGAGCCGGCGCTCCAGCACCGCGCCGAGGCCGCCAAGCGCCGCAGCCTGGTGACGCCAGAAGGCGTCGACCTCAGCCTCCGCCTCGCCGACATGGGCCAGCGCTTCACCGCCTTCCTGCTCGACCTCTTGATCATGGTCGGGCTGCTGATCGCGCTCTCGCTGCTGATGGCGGGGCTGATCGCGGCGACCGGGATGGCGGGGATCGAGATCGCCGCAATCGTCTGGCTGCTCGGCTTCTTCCTCCTCAGGAACTTCTATTTCGTGCTGATGGAGATGGGGCCGAGGGCGGCGACCTTCGGCAAGCGCGCGGCCGGGCTCCGCGTGGTCGCGCGCAGCGGCGAGCGGCTCACCGCCGACCGGGTGATCGCGCGCAACATGATGCGCGAGATCGAATTCTACCTGCCGATCTCCTTCCTGTTCTACACCGGCGCCGACATCCTGACCGCGCTCGCCGGGCTGGTGTGGACGGCCATCTTCCTGTTCTTTCCGTTTTTCAACAAGGACAGGATGCGGATCGGCGACCTGCTCGCCGGCACCTGGGTGGTCAACGCGCCGAAGCGCAAGCTCACCTTCGACCTCGCCCGCGCCGCCGACGACGCGCCGCACTATGCGTTCAGCAACGCCCAGCTCGACGTCTACGGCGTCTACGAGATCCAGACGCTCGAGCAGGTGCTGCGCGACAATCGCCCGGAAGCGCTCGCCACCGTCGCCGCCGCGATCCGCGGCAAGCTCGACCTCGCCCATGACGGCGGCCCGGACCTCGACTTCCTCACCGCTTATTACAAGGCGGCGCGGGCGCGGATGGAACGCGGCCTGCTGTTCGGCAAGCGCCGCGCCGACAAGTTCGACAAGCCGGTCTAGCGGGCGCCCGCCACGATCCGCTCCGCCTCCGCGAACAGCGCCGCATCGACGACCGCGTCGGAGGCCGCCACGTTCTCGTCGACCTGCGAGGGGCGCGAGGCGCCGATGATCGCGGAGGCGACGTTGGGCTCGCGCAGCACCCAGGCCAAAGCGAACTGGGCGAGGCTGAGCCGCGCTTCGGCGGCGAGCGGCTTCAGCTGCTGCACCGCCTCCAGCACGGAGGGCTGCAGCCAGGCGCCGATCCAGCCGCCCATCTCCTCGCTGGCGGCGCGGCTGCCCGCCGGCGGCGGCGCGCCCGGCGGATATTTGCCGGTCAGCACGCCCTGGGCCAGCGGCGACCAGACGATCTGCGAGATATGGTTGGCGGCGCAAAGCGGGATGACGTCCTCCTCGGGATCGCGCCAGAGCAGCGAATATTGCGGCTGGCTGGAGACGAAGCGGGCGACTCCCGGCATGGCGAGCGCCGCCTCGATCTTGTCGGCCGGCCATTCGGAGAAGCCGATATAGCGGGTCCTGCCGCTCTCGACGGCGCGGGTCAGCGCCCGCATCGTCTCCTCGAGCGGCGTCTCCTCGTCATAGCGATGGCATTGGTAGAGGTCGACATGGTCGGTCCTGAGGCGCCTGAGCGAGGCGTCGAGCTGCTTTTCGACCTGGGCGGCGGAGAGGCCGCGGTCGCTCTCGGTCATCGGGAAGAACAATTTGGTGGCGAGGATGTAGGAGAAGCGCGGCCGCCCGGCGAGCGCTTCTCCGAGGAAGGCCTCGGCGGCGCCATGGCCGTAGATGTTGGCCGTGTCGATGAAGTTGATGCCGACCTCGAAGGCGCGGTCGAGGCAGGCGCGTGCCTGCTCGACCTCGACGCCGACGCCGTAGGTGAGCCAGGAGCCCAGCGAGATTTCCGAGACGTGGAGGTCGCTTGCGCCGAGCTTGCGGTATTTCATCTCATTCTCCTTCCGGGACCAGCACCGCCGCCCCTTCAATCTCTCCGCCACGCAAAAGGTCCAGCGCCTCGTTCGCCCGCGCGAGCGGGAAAATCCTGGTTTCGGTTCTCACCTGCACCCGCGCGGCCAGCGCCAGGAACTCCGTCCCGTCGGCGCGGGTCAGGTTGGCGACCGAGCGGATCGCGCGCTCGCCCCACAGATCGGCATAAGGGAAAGACGGAATGTCGCTCATGTGGATGCCGGCGCAGACCACGACGCCACCCTTCCTCACTCGGCCGAGAGCTTCCGGCACCAGCGCGCCGACCGGGGCGAAGACGATCGCGGCGTCGAGCGGCTCGGGCGGGGCCGTGCCCGAATCCTGCGCCGATGCGCAGCCGAGCGAGCGCGCGAAGGCCTGGCCGGCCGCATCGCCGGGGCGGGTGAAGGCGTGCACCCGGCGCCCCTGCCAGGCGGCGACCTGGGCGAGGATATGGGCGGCGGCGCCGAAGCCGTAGAGGCCGAGCGCCTGCCCGTCCCCCGCCAGCTTCAGCGCGCGCCAGCCGATCAGCCCGGCGCAGAGCAAAGGGGCGGCCTCGACGTCGCCGAAGGCGTCCTGAATCGGGAAGCAATAGGCCGCGTCGGCGACGACATGGGTGGCGAAGCCGCCGTCGCGGGTGAAGCCGGTGAACAGCGGCTCGTCGCACAGATTCTCGCGGTCCGTGCGGCAATAGGGGCAATGGCCGCAGGTCCGCCCCAGCCACGGCACGCCGACGCGTTCCCCGGTCCCTGCGACGCGGCCGACGATCTCGTGGCCCGGCACGATCGGCAGCGGACCATGGAGATCGCCGTCGGCGACATGGAGGTCGGTCCGACAGACCCCGCAGGCGGCGACCTCGATCAGCAGCTCGCCGGGCGCCGGCACGGGTAACGGCCGTTCGACCATCCGGAGCGGTGCGCCGGGGCGATCGAGCTGCATCGCGCGCATCATGGCGATGTTCTAGATTGTCATCGCGCCGCTTTCCATTACGCAGGCGGCATGAGCCTGCCGCCCCTGTTCGACCGCCTGCGCCTGCCCGCGATCGGCGCGCCCTTGTTCATCGTCTCCAATCCCGATCTGGTCATCGCCCAGTGCAAGGCCGGGATCGTCGGCTCCTTTCCGGCGCTGAACGCCCGGCCGCAGAGCCTGCTCGACGAATGGCTGCACCGGATCAGCGAGGAGCTGACCGCCTGGGACCGCGACCATCCGGAGGCGCCGGCGGCGCCTTATGCGGTCAACCAGATCGTCCACCGCTCCAACGCCCGGCTGATGGAGGACATGGCGACCTGCCAGAAATGGAGGGTCCCCATCGTGATCACCTCCTTGGGCGCGCTCGTCGAGGTCAACCAGGGCGTGCATAGCTGGGGCGGCATCACCCTCCACGACATCATCAACGACCGCTTCGCCAGGAAGGCGGTCGAGAAGGGCGCCGACGGCATCATCGCGGTCGCGGCCGGCGCCGGCGGCCATGCCGGGCGGCTGTCGCCGTTCGCGCTGGTGCAGGAGATACGCGACTGGTTCGACGGGCCGCTGATCCTGTCGGGCGCGATCGCCACCGGCCGCGCAATCCTCGCCGCGCAGGCGATGGGCGCGGATCTCGGCTATATCGGCTCGCCCTTCATCGCCACCCGGGAGGCCAATGCCACCGAGGCCTACAAGCAAGGCATTTGCGAGGGCCGCGCCGACGACATCGTCTATTCGAGCCTGTTCACCGGAGTGCACGGCAACTACCTCAAAAAATCGATCGAGCTGGCCGGGCTCGACCCCGCCAACCTCCCCGAGGGCGACATCAAGACGATGGACTTCGGCACCGGCGACGGCTCGAAAGCCAAGGCCTGGCGCGACATCTGGGGCTCGGGCCAGGGCATCGGCGCGGTGCGCGAGGTGCGCCCGGCGGCGGACTATGTCGCCGCGCTGATCCGCGAATATGCCGAGGCCAAGGCGGAGCTGGCGGCGAAGACAGATTTCTAGTCCTCCCTGTCGCGAAGCGATGGGGAGTACTTTCGTTAGGCGGCCTTCTTCAGATGCCGCCGTCCCAGCAATTCGGCGATCTGCACGGCGTTGAGCGCGGCGCCTTTCCGGAGGTTGTCGGAGACGACCCAGAGCGAGAGGCCGCTTTCGACGGTCGGATCCTCGCGCACGCGGCTCACATAGGTCGCATATTCGCCGACGCACTCGACCGGGGTGACGTAGCCGCCGTCCTCGCGCTTGTCGACGAGCATCACGCCCGGCGCCTCGCGCAGGATCGCCTGCGCCTGCTTCGCGGAAATTTCCTTCTCGAACTCGATGTTGATCGCTTCCGAATGGCCGACGAAGACCGGCACGCGCACGCAGGTAGCGCTGACCTTGATCCTGGGGTCGAGGATCTTCTTGGTCTCGACGACCAATTTCCATTCCTCGGTGGTCGAGCCGTCGTCGAGGAAGTCGCCGGCCTGGGGGATCACGTTGAAGGCGATCTGCTTGGGGAATTTCGAGGGCTCGGCGCCGTCGCCGACGAAGATGTTGCGGCTCTGCTCGAACAGTTCGTCCATCCCCGCCTTGCCGGCGCCCGAGACCGACTGATAGGTGGCGACGACCACCCGCTTGATCACCGCCGCGTCGTGCAGCGGCTTCAGCGCCACCACCATCTGCGCGGTCGAGCAATTGGGATTGGCGATGATGTTGCGCGCGCGATAGCCGTCGATCGCCGCCGCGTTCACCTCGGGCACGATCAGCGGCACGTCCGGGTCCATCCGGTAGAGCGAGCTGTTGTCGATCACCGTGCAGCGCGCCGCGGCGGCCTTGGGCGCATAGATTTTGGAGGCGGCCGAGCCGCAGGCGAACAGGGCGATGTCCCAGCCCGCGAAATCGAAATGCTCGAGGTTGCGGACCTTGAGCTCGCGCCCGGAATCCCCGAAATCGATGATGTCGCCGGTCGACCGCCCCGAGGCGATCGCGGCGATCTCGTCGGCCGGGAATTCGCGTTCGGCGAGGATGTTGAGCATCTCCCGCCCGACATTGCCGGTCGCGCCGACCACGGCCACCCGATAACCCATTCGCCTGTCTCCGCCTGAAGGCCCGCCTGCTATCGCATGTGCGGGCCGAAATCGATATGGAATGCGCTCTCGCGGGCGCAAGGAGGGGGCGGATGAAGCAGGCGGTCCTGTTGCTGATCGCGGCGCTCGCCTTGCTCGGCGCACTGGCGCTGAAGGGCGCGCCGATCGCCCTGTCCGATCCGCCCGCGCGCGCCGGGGCCGGCGAGTTCGACGCCAACCGGGCGGCGGCGCGGCTGGCGCGGGTGCTGGGCGACCAGCGGCCGCATCCGGTCGACAGCGATGCCGGCGACGCGGTGCGGGCGCGGCTGATCGCCGAGATGCGCGGGGTCGGGCTCGCGCCGCGCGTCACCGACGATTTCGCCTGCAACAGCTTCCCCCACAACCGCAACGTCGCCTGCGCGCGGGTGCGCAACCTCGTCGCCACGATCGGCCCTCCCGGAGGGCGGCACCTGCTGCTCGTCGCGCATTACGATTCGACCTTCGCCGGGCCGGGCGCGGCCGACGACGGGATCGGCGTCGCCGCCATGCTCGAAGTCGCCGAGGCGATGCGCGGGATGCGGCTCGCCCGGCCGGTGACCTTCCTGATCAACGAGGGCGAGGAGATGGGGCTGCTCGGCGCGCGCGCCTTCCTGGAGCGCGACCCGGCGGCGGGCGGCGTCGAGTGGGCGGTCAATCTCGAGGCGCGCGGCGTCACCGGGCCCGCGATCATGTTCGAGACCAGCCGGCCGAACGGCCGCGCCATCGCCTGGTACGACATCGCCGCGGCCCGGCCGGTCGCCAATTCGCTCTCGACCGACCTCTATCGCCTCATCCCCAATTCGACCGACGTCGCGGTGTTCGAGGAGCGGCCCTGGACGATCCTCAACTTCGCGGTGATCGGCAACGAGACCCGCTATCACAGCGCCGGCGACACTCTCGCCGCGCTGGACCGGCGCAGCCTCCGGCATATGGGCGATCAGGCGCTGATGGCGGCGCTCGCCGTCGCCGCAGGCCCCGACCTTCCCGCGGGCGCGGGCGAGCGGCTCTACATGGACGTCCCGCTGCTGGGGCTGGTCGTGCTGCCGCAAATGCTCGGCCTGGTCCTGCTCGGCATCCTTCTCCTGTTCTTCCTGATCGAAGCCTGGCGCCGCCGCGCGCTCGGGCGGCCCCTGCTCGCCATGGCGCTCGCCTTCGGCGGCGCGGCAGCGGTCGCCTTCGCCGGCCATGTCATCCTGCACCTGATCCGCCCGGGCGACTATTGGCGCGCCTTTCCGCTGGTCACCACCAGTGCGGTCTATGCCTCGGCGCTGGCGGCGGCGGTCGCGGCGCTGCTGCTCGTCGCCGGCACGGCCGAACGCAGCCGGCTGCGCACCGCTTTCTGGCTGTTCTTCGTCGCGCTCGGCGCCGCGATCTGCCTCGTGGCGCCCGGCGCGGCCATCTATTTCCTGCTGCCGCCCTTCGCCGCGGCGATCGGGATGGCGCGCAGATGGCGCTTTGCCTGGGGCGAGCGGGTCGCCGCCGTCGCCGCGGCGATCCTCCTCTTCCTGACCTTGGGCCCGGCCTTGGCGCTGTTCGAGACGCTGATGAACGACGATCCGCAGTGGATCTTCGCGCCGCTGGGCGCGACGCTGCTGCTGCCGGCGTTGATCGAATTGCGGCCGCTGCTGGGGGCGCTGCCGAGGGTCTTCGTCGTCGCCGGCGCCTTCGACCTTGCCATCCTGGGCTGGCTCGCCGCCGGCCTCACCCCCGCCTACAGCGACGACCGGCAGCAGCTGTTCACGATCGAATATGTGTGGGACGAGAGCGCGCGCAGCGGCCGCTTCGCGGTCAACAATGACGGCGCGCCGGTGCCTTACGAGGCCGCCTGGGCGCGCACCGAAATGCCCTACACCACCCGCCGGCGCTGGGCCGCGCCGGCGCCCGCCGTGCCGGTCGTCGCGCCCGCCGCGACCCTGGTCGCGGAGGTGAGGCGCGGCGGCGCGCGCCGGCTGCGCCTCAGGCTCGCGGCCAACGGCGCCGAGACCATCGCGCTGATCGCTCCCGCCGGGGCCGAGCTGCGCGCGGCGGGAGCCGGCCAGTTCCTGCGCCGTTTCGGGCGCGGCGGCGAGGAGGACAGATATTATCTGCGCTGCGCCGGGCGCGCCTGCGATGGCGCCGAGCTCGACCTGGTGACCGGCCCCGCCCCGCTCGAGCTCACCATCGTCGGCACCCGCAGCGGCCTCCTCGCCGCCGCGGCGCCGCTGGTGCGGGCGCGGCCGCCCCATGCCCGCGCGCAATACGGCCCCGACGCCACCATTGCGATCGGGCGGGCGCGGTTCTAAGTCGCTGCCGTGGCTGACCTTTTCCAGGACGATCCCCCGCCCCCCGCGCCCGGCCGCGCGGTGCCGGCGGAGAATGCCCCGCTCGCCGACCGGCTGCGGCCGCAGACGCTGGGCGAGGTGGTCGGGCAGGAGCATCTGACCGGTCCGGACGGCACGATCGGGCGGATGGTCGCCGCCGGCAAGCTCGCCTCGATGATCCTGTGGGGGCCGCCCGGCACCGGCAAGACCACGATCGCGCGGCTGCTCGCCGACGCGGTGGGGATGCGCTTCGTTGCCATCTCGGCGGTCTTCTCCGGCGTCGCCGACTTGAAGAAGGTGTTCGCCGAGGCGCGCGACTTCGCGAAGCTGGCCCGGCAGACCCTGCTGTTCGTGGACGAGATCCACCGCTTCAACCGCGCCCAGCAGGACGGCTTCCTGCCCTATGTCGAGGACGGCACCGTGGTGTTGGTCGGCGCGACCACCGAAAATCCGAGCTTCGAATTGAACGCCGCCCTGCTCTCGCGCTGCCAGGTGCTGATCCTCGGCCGCCTCGACGGCGCGGCGCTGGGGAAGCTGCTCGATCGCGCGGAAGCGCTGGAAGGCCGGCCGCTGCCGCTGACCCCGGCGGCGCGCGAGGCGCTGATCGCCACCGCCGACGGCGACGGCCGCTTCATCCTCAACCAGGCCGAGACATTGTTCGCGATCGAGGTCGAGGCGCCGCTCGAGCCCGCCGGGCTGGCCGCTTTGCTCCACCGCCGGGTCGCGGTCTACGACAAGGACCGGGAGGGCCATTACAACCTCATCTCGGCGCTGCACAAGGCGATCCGCGGCTCGGACCCGCAGGCCGCGCTCTATTATCTGGCGCGGATGCTGACCGCCGGCGAGGAGCCGCTCTACGTGCTGCGCCGGCTGACCCGCGCGGCGAGCGAGGACGTCGGCCTCGCCGACCCCGGCGCGCTCGTCCAGTGCCTCGCCGCCAAGGACGCCTACGACTTCCTCGGCAGCCCGGAGGGCGAGCTGGCGATCGTCCAGGCCTGCCTCTACCTCGCCACCGCGCCCAAATCGAACGCCGTCTACATGGCGCAGAAGGGGGCCTGGCGCAGCGCGAAGGAGACCGGCTCGCTGATGCCGCCCAAGAACATCCTCAACGCGCCCACCAAGCTGATGAAGCAGATCGGCTATGGCGAGGGCTATCGATACGATCACGACGCCGAGGGCGGCTTCTCCGGCGGCAATTACTGGCCCGAGGAAATGACGCCGCAGACCTTCTACGAGCCGACCGACCGCGGCTTCGAGAAGCGCGTGGCCGAGCGGCTCGCCTGGTGGGAGGAGCAGCGTGCGAAAAAGCAGGACTGAGCTGGCCTTGGCTGCGCTCCTGCTCGCCGCGCCGGCCCAGGCGGCGCAGGAGCCGCCGATGACCGAGTTCGAGGAGGCGATGGGGCATCGCAAGGTCGCGCCGGTCATCCCGGCCGAGTTCAGGCCGATGGTGCGCGAGGCGACGCGCGACCGGCTGGTCGTCCGCTCGCTCTCCGGCGCCGACATTGTCATCGGCATCCGAGAAATGGAGCCGGAACGCTTCGTCCAGTTCGCAGGCGGGCGCTATTTTGGCTTCTCCTTCATCGGCTACGAATTTTACGGCTTCCTGCTGGTCGATCGGGCGATGGCGGGCGAGGAGGCGGTGATCGACACCGGCGAGGCGCCGGTCTTCGCCTCCGACGGCCGGCATTTCGCCGCCGTCCAGGTCAGCGGCGCCGGCTTCGGCAATTTGGAGGGCCTCGGCATCTGGCAGGTTCGCCCCGGCCGCACCGTTCAGATTTTTTCCAGCGACGTGCTGCCCGAGGGCGAGGATTGGCGCATCGACGGCTGGCCGCGCGACGATTGCGTGTCGGCAAGCTGGCGCGAGCGCCCGCCCGGATCGGGGGAGGCGTCGCCCGAGCGCCGCCATTTCGGAGTGGAGATCGGGGAGCGGACCGCGATCCGCGCCAGCTATAATTTTCCAGGCTGCAACGTCACGGATGCGACCGGCAATGGCTGAGCCGATCGACAGCTGGGAAAAAGCGGTCGCCTTCGCGCTGTCGCTGCCCGACACAATGCTTTCGACCAGCTACGGCAAGCCCGCGGTCAAGGTCGCCTCGAACGGTCGCGCCTTCCTCTATATCGGCCGCGAGGCGGAGAGCTCGTTCGGCGTCGCCATCGACATGGACAGCGTCGAGATCCTCAAGGAAACCGACCCCGACAGCTTCTGGCAGACGCCGCATTACGAAGGCTGGCCGGCGGTGCTGGTGCGCTTCGACAGCGCCGATCCGGAGCGCGTCCGCTCGGTGATCGAGCGCTCGCGCGACTGGACCGCGGCAATGCCGCCCCCACGGTCGCGGAAGAAGCGGTGACGCCGCGCTTCGCGCGCTTCGCCGCGATCGACTGGTCGGGCGCCAAGGGCAGGAAGCACAGGGGCATCGCGATCGCGATGTGCGAGGGCGGCGACGCCGCGCCCACGCTAGTCCGGCCGGGTCACGTGTGGTCGCGGTCCGAAGTGCTCGGCTGGCTGCTCGAAGCCGCGGCGGCGGCGCCGACCCTGTTCGGCTTCGACTTCAGCTTCGCGCCGCCGATCGCGCGGCGCGGCGAATATCTGCCGGGCGAGCCCGCTGTGCCCAGGGACGCGAGGGCCTTCTGGGCCTATGTCGAGGCCGCCTGCGAGGACGAGGATCTCGGCGCCGCCAGCTTCCTCGAGACCCGCCATCGCCGCCATTTCTATTTCGGCGCCGCCGACGGGGTGAAACGGGATTTCCTCCATCACCGGACCTGCGAGGAAGCGTTCAACGCCACCGGCGGCGGCAAGGCCTCGACCCTCTACGACGCGATCGGCGCCGCGCAAGTCGCCAAGGCGAGCTTCGCCGGCATGCGGCTGCTGCACGCGCTGGACGGCCGCGTCCCGGTCTGGCCGTTCGATCCTCTGCCCGCGTCCGGAAGCCTGGTCGTCGAAATCTACACCCGCGCCTTCATCCGCCTCGCCGGTCTTTCCGGCCGCAAGGTCCGCAGCCTCGACCAGCTCAATCAGGCGCTCGCCGCGCTCGGCAGCCGCCCCTGCAGGACCAGCGGCCCGCTCAGCGACCACGACACCGACGTGCTGATCGCCGCGGCGGGGTTGCGCGCGATCGCTTCCCGCGACGTTTATTGGCACCCGGCCGGCCTCACCGCGCCGCTGGCGCGCAGCGAGGGCTGGACGTTCGGGGTTGCTTAGATCATTTGGGCTAGTGCGAGGCGCGCCGGGTTAGCTCAGCTGGTAGAGCAACCGCCTTGTAAGCGGTAGGTCGTCGGTTCGAGTCCGACACCCGGCACCAGCATCTCCAATCCCCCGGGCGAAAGCTCGCGGCCCTGTTCCCGCGCGCCGCGCGGCGTGACCGGCGTCACGCGCGCATCGCGACCGAACAGCTATCCCGCCAGCGAGGGGGCGCCTCACATGGCCAAAACGGAGTCCGGCGAAACGCATGTCATAGCCAAGCTTACGGCGGGCCTGGTGGCGCTGGGGGCGCTTGTCGCCGCCCTGACCAACCTCACCGGCGGCGTGAGCAGCCTGTACAAATCGATCGTCGGCGAGGGAGCGAGCCGGGAGGCAGGCCCGGCCGGTGGCAATGAATCCGAAAATGCCGCCGCAGCCGCGCCGAAAGCCGGTCCGCAGGAGCGGCCGGCCGAGCCGCCGGTGCTGCGAATCCCGACGAACGGCGGCATGGCCGAGCTGCCCGCCGGCGGACCGGTGCGCTATCGCGAAGACCCGACCGGGGCCCGGCATTACGTCGCCTGCCCGCCGGGCTATGCGCTGGAGGGTGATGACTGCATCCCGCCCCCACCGCCTCCCCCGCCACCTCCGCCACCGCCGCCGCCACCGCCATGTCCCGACTGCCCGCCCCCGCCGCCGCCTCCGGCGTGCGCGCCGGGCCCCTATATCGTGTTCTTCGATTGGGACCGGGACGAGGTCAGCCCCCAGGCGGCCGCGATCCTCGACAATGCCGTCGCGGGATATCGGAATTGCGGGCAGGCGCCGGTCGCGCTCGCCGCGCACACCGACCGGTCGGGTCCGGCGGACTACAATGTCACCCTGGCCCAGCGTCGCGCCGACAGCGTCCGCGGCTATCTGGCCGGCCGCGGCATGCCCGACGGCTCGATCACCAGCGAGGCGTTCGGCGAGAGCCGGCCGCTGGTCGAGACGGCCGACGGCGTGCGCGAGCCGCAGAACCGCCGCGTCGAGGTCACCTTCGGCCCCGAACCGAGCCCTTAGGGTCACGTCGGCAATTGCGCGGCGGGGCCTTGTTGACTACGTGCCCCGCCAACGCAATGTGAGGAGAGCGATGTGACCAATCCCGCCGCAGGCATGCCCTGCCCCGTCTGCAAGGTGCCGCTGGTGATGAGCGACCGCCAAGGGGTCGAGATCGATTATTGCCCGCAATGCCGCGGTGTCTGGCTCGATCGGGGCGAGCTCGACAAGATCATCGAGCGCAGCGCCCAGGAGGCGGCGGCCGCGCCGCCCCCGGCCGCACCGCAGGCGCCGCCGCAGCGCGGCTACGAGCAGCGGCCCTATTATGGCGACGACGACGGCCGCCACCGCGATCATCATTATCGCGGCAAGCGGCGCAAATCGTTCTTCGAAGAATTGTTCGACTGAGCGGCGTCAGGGGCTGACGGGATTGTCGAAATCGTTGTCGCCGCCGCCACCGGCCAGCGTGATGACGCCGATCATGACCAGCAGCAGCACGACCGCCGGCAGCAGGTAGCCGTCATAATCGTCGATCTGGTTGGCGCCCTGCATCCCCGCGCCGGCCCGGCTGGTCAGCGACAACGGCGCCGCCGTTTGAGCCAGCACGGGCGCGCTCGCCATCGAAATGCCAAGTGCGGCCGTGATGGCTGCCTTCATGATCTTCATTGTGAAACTCCCCTGTCGAGACGATCAAAGACCCAAATGCCATGCTCGCGCCCGCTTGGCAATTCTTGATGCGCGGCTAAGGCCGATAAAGGCGGCGGGCCCGAAATCCATGTTGACGACCCTATCGGACAGCCGCCACCACGATCCCCGGAGCACGGGAGCAGCGATTTGACGAGCGATCATCTCGGCCGGTTGGAAGCGGAGGCGATCCACATCATCCGCGAGGGCGTCGCCGAGGCGGAGCGGCCGGTGATGCTGTTTTCCGGCGGCAAGGACAGCTGCGTCATGCTGCATCTGGCGCGAAAGGCTTTCTTCCCGGCGCGGCCGCCCTTCCCACTCCTCCACGTCGACACCGGCTGGAAGTTCGGCGAGCTCTACGCGCTGCGCGACGCGGCGGCCGCCGCGGCCGGGATGAGCCTGATCGTGCACCGCAATCCGGATGCGGAGGCGCGCGGCATCAACCCGTTCGACCATGGCGCGACCCTGCACACCGAGCTGTGGAAGACCGAGGGGCTGAAGCAGGCCCTCGACGCCGACCGATTCGACCTCGCTTTCGGCGGCGCCCGCCGCGACGAGGAGATGAGCCGCGCCAAGGAACGGATCTTTTCGATCCGCTCGCCGGGGCATGGCTGGGATCCGAAGCGGCAGCGCCCCGAGCTGTGGCGGCTCTACAATGCACGGCTGGGGCCCGGCGAATCGCTGCGCGTGTTCCCGCTTTCCGATTGGACCGAGCGCGACGTCTGGGCCTATGTCGAGCGCGAGGGGATCGCGGTCGCCTCGCTCTATTTCGCCGCCGAGCGGCCGACCGTGATCCGCGACTATGCCCTGATCATCGTCGACGACGACCGCCTCCCCTTGCGCGGCCGCGAGCGGCCGGAGATGCGGCGGGTGCGGGTGCGGACGGTCGGCTGCTGGCCGTTGACCGGCGCGGTCGAGAGCGAGGCGGAGACGATAGCGGCGATCCTCGACGAAATGGCGCGCGAGGGCACCTCGGAACGGGTCGGCCGGCTGATCGACCGGGACCAGAAAGCGTCGATGGAGCGCAAGAAGAAGCAGGGCTACTTCTGATGGACCTGCTGCGCCTCCTCACCTGCGGCTCAGTCGACGACGGCAAGTCGACCCTGATCGGGCGCATGCTGCACGATTGCGGGGCGGTGGCGACGGACCGGCTCGAGGGCCTCACCGATTTCTCGCTGCTCGCCGACGGGCTCGAGGCCGAGCGCGAGCAGGGCATCACCATCGACGTCGCCTATCTCTATTTCGCGAGCCGGAAGCGCCGCTTCATCCTCGCCGACTGCCCCGGCCACGAGCAGTACACGCGCAACATGGCGACCGGCGCCTCCAACGCCGAACTCGCCATCGTGCTGGTCGACGCCACCAAAGGCGTGCTCGCCCAGACCCGCCGGCACGGCATGATCGCCCGCCTGCTCGGCATCCAGGACTTCGTCTTCGCGGTGAACAAGATGGACCTGGTCGGCTTCGACGAGGCGCGGTTCAAGGCGATCCGCGCCGAGGTCGACCGGTTGGCGGGCGTGCTCGACCTCGACCGCCATCAGATCATCCCGGTCTCAGCGCTCGACGGCGACAATGTGACCGGTCCCTCGTCCCGCACGGGCTGGTATGACGGACCGGCGCTGCTGCCCTGGCTGGAGGAGGTCCGGCCGTTTACATCCGGCACGCTCGAGGCCTTCCGCCTGCCGGTCCAGCAGGTGATCCGGGGGGATGGCGGGCGCTTCTACACGGGCATGATCGCCAGCGGCTCGGTGAGGCCCGGCGACCAAATCGTGGTCGCGCCGGCGGGCACTCCCGCCGAGGTGGCGCGGATCGTGACCATGGCCGGCGACCTCGATCGCGCCGAGGCGGGCCAATCCGTGGCGCTCGCCTTCACGGCCGAGGTCGACTGCTCGCGCGGCGACACGGTGACGGCCGCCGACGCGCCGCCGCAGGTCGCCGACCAGTTCGAGGCGGACCTGATCTGGATGGCCGCCGAGCCGCTGCTGCCGGGGCGCCAGTATCTGCTGAAGCTCGGCACCCAGAGCGTGCCCGCGACGGTGCAGGAGCCCAAGTACAAGCTCGGCTTCGACACGATGGAGCAGCTCGCGGCGAAGACGCTGGCGCTGAACGAGATCGGCGCTGCGATCGTCCACACCGCCCGGCCGATCGCGTTCGAGCCCTATGCGGCGAGCCGGGCGCTGGGTGGCTTCATCCTGGTCGACCGGCTGACCGCGGCGACGGTTGCCGCCGGGCTGATTCGGTTCGCGCTGAGGCGGGCCGAGAACCTGCACGAGCAGGCGCTCGACGTGACCCCGGAGCGCCGCGCCGCGCTGAAGCAGCAGGTGCCGAGGCTGCTGTGGTTCACCGGCCTCTCCGGCGCCGGCAAGTCGACCATCGCCAATCTGGTCGAACGGCGGCTGGCGGCGCGCGGGCGGCACACCTTCCTGCTCGACGGCGACAATGTCCGCCTCGGGCTCAACAAGGATCTCGGCTTCACCGCCGCCGACCGGGTCGAGAACATCCGCCGCGCCGGCGAGGCGGCCCGGCTGATGATGGATGCCGGCCTGATCGTGCTGACCGCGTTCATCAGCCCGTTCCGCGCCGAGCGGGAGATGGTGCGCGGGATGGTCGCCGAGGGGCACTTTGTCGAGGTTTTCGTCGACACTCCGCTCGAAGAGGCCGAGCGCCGCGACACCAAGGGTCTGTACAGGAAGGCGCGCGCCGGCGCGCTCGCCAATTTCACCGGCATCGATTCGCCCTACGAGCCGCCGGAGACGCCCGAAATCCGGATCGACACGATGGCGATGGGCGCCGAAGCAGCCGCCGACTTGATCGTCGACTATCTCGAAAAGCTCGGCTCACAGTAATTCGCGTTTTTCTTGTGGATTTATTTGGATTGGCCGATTGACGCGCTGAATTTCGCTGTCTAGGCAGCCACTTACCGGGGGGTGCCGGGGTTCGGCGCCGGGGGCTGTAAGCGTATGCGTTCGGTTGCATTGCGTACATGGGGGGCGGCTGCGATTCTCGCTTCGGGAACGGCCGAAGCGGCGACGCCGCCCGCTTTGTGGCGGGGCGTCGCCAGGCTCCACATCCACTGCCTGGCCGGCTCCGCCTCCGGCGTCGACGACCGGCTTCAGCAACGGCTGTGCGCCGAGGTGCGCGAACTGGCGTCGGCGGGAGCGCCGATCCCGGTGACCGCGATCGGGCCGGGCGATCCGGCCTTGCTCGCGCCGGACAGCGTGACCCTCCTGGTCCATGCCTCGGTTCAGTCCGGCCTCATCGCCTTCTCGATCCGCCCGTTCCGCAATTCCGAAAACGCGGTCCTGTTCGGCGCCGCGCCGCGCGCGGTCCCGCTTAGCGACGCGCATGCGCTCGACGCGGCGCTCGGCGCCGCCTTGTCCGAGACCTTGCCCTGGCGCGCCCGGCGCACGGGCCCTCGTCCGATCACCCGATAACCACCACACGCTCCAGAAGGGAATGACAATGCCTGACACGATCAACACGCATACCGGCGAAGCGGGCTGCCAGTGCAGCGGCTGCCTCGGCGATCTCAACAACTCGAACCTCTTCCTCGACACGGTCGACGCCTCGGTCGATCCGCAGGCCGGTACCGTCGGCGCCAACGGCAAGCCGATCTGGACGCCCGACCAGATCGCCGCCTACCTGAACCGCACCGGCGCGGCCTTCGCCGGCGGCCCGGGCGACGCGCCGCAGAGCGACGCCAACAACAGCGTGATCAATTTCGGCTTCCACACCAGCCAGGCCAGCCTGCAGGCCAACGGCTATGTCTATTTCGTCGGCAGCCAGGGCTTCGGCTTTTCCGAATATTTCAACTTCGCGCCCTTCTCGGCGAGCCAGCAGGCGGCGGCGCGCGAAGCGCTGGCGCAGTGGGACGACCTGATCTCGGTGACGCTCCAGGAAACCAATATCAACACCGCCGACATCGCCTTCGGCAACCTTGCCAGCGCGCCGACGACCCAGGCCTATGCCTATCTGCCCGTCAGCCCGCTGACCTCCAATCCCGCGATCAACGCGCAGATCCAGGACATTGCCGGCGATATCTGGGTGTCGCTGAGCCAGGCCAACAACCTGCAGCTCGACGAGGGCCAGTACGGCATGCACACTTTGGTGCACGAGATCGGCCACACGCTCGGCCTGTCGCACCCCGGCGCCTACAATGCGGCGCCCGGCGTCTCCATCACCTACGGCGCCAATGCCGAATATTATCAGGACGACCGGGTCTATTCGGTGATGTCCTATTTCGACGCCAACCAGATCGGCGCGCGCCATTTCGACTTCAACATCTCGACGACGGTGTTCGCCTCCACGCCGCAAATCCACGACGTGCTGGCGATCCAGCGCATCTACGGCGCCGACATGACGACGCGGACCGGCGACACCACTTACGGCTTCAACAGCAATGCCGGTCGCGATTCCTACGATTTCGCCAAGACCCCGGCGCCGGTCTTCACGATCTGGGACGCCGGCGGGGTCGATACGCTCGACGCCTCGGGCTATGCCACCAACCAGATCATCGACCTGCGCGAGGGCGCGCTCTCCAGCATCGGCGGCGTCACCCACGCCACCGCCCCCTCGTTCGCGCAGGTCAACGCCAATCGCGCCGCGGTCGGCCTCGCGCCGGTCTCTCTCACCACCTACAATGCGAACATGGCGGCGCTCGCCGCCAATCCGGTGGTCGGGCGGCTCACCGACAATGTCGGCATCGCCTATGGCGCCGTCGTCGAGAATGGCGTCGGCGGCTCGGGCAACGACCTGCTGGTCGGCAATGCCGTCGCCAACGTCCTCTCCGGCAATGCCGGCGATGACGGTCTCACCGGCGCGGGCGGCAACGACACGCTCGACGGCGGCCTCGGCGCCGACACCATGCTCGGCGGCACCGGCGACGACCTCTACTATATCGACGTCTCGGGCGACCTCGTCACCGAGCTGCTCGGCGAAGGCACCGACACCGTGTCGAGCGGGATCAGCTACACGCTCGGCGACAATGTCGAGAATCTGATCCTCACCGGCGCCGCCACCGAAGGCACCGGCAACGCGCTCGACAACAGCCTCACCGGCAACGATCTCGCCAACCGCCTCGACGGCGGCGCCGGCAACGACCGCATCGCCGGCGGCGACGGCGTCGACACGATGATCGGCGGCCTCGGCGCCGACATCTTCGTCGCCGAGATCAACGACGTGAAGGTGGCCAGCAAGGACGGGCCGATCTCGCTCGACCTGATCCTCGACTTCAAGAAGGGCGAAGACAAGATCGACCTTTCCGGGATCGACGCCAAGGCCGGCGAGGACGGCCATCAGGCGTTCACCTTCGTCAACAATGCCAGCGGCAACAAGGCCGGCGACCTGTTCGTCAAGACCTTCGGCAACATGAACGCGGCCGAGAAGAGCCTCGGCATCGAGATCGACGGCGTCGACGGCGCGAGCCCGTTCGACGGCAAGGTCTCGGTGGTGTTCGGCAACACCGACGGCGGCGCTCCGGAATTCGCGTTCGTGCTGGTCGGCACCGAGTCGATCAACACCACCGACTTCCAGTTCATCTAAGGCCAGAGGGGACACGTGCTTTTTGAACAAAAAGTACGTTTCCCCATTTTCAGGAGCTGCGGCGTCCCCTTTACCGGGGGCGCCGCATTTCGTTGAGACCGGCGGCTTTTGTGACTAGGCTCGCCTCCCGACCGCACCGACCGGGGGCCCGATGACCAAGCGACCTGAGCGCGGCGACGCCGCCAAATCCCCTCCGGTCGCGGTCGAGGAGGCTGAGGCGGCGCCGCAGGAGGCCCAGCCCAGGGCCAATCAGACCCAGATCAGCGTCTCGCGTGGCTTCGGCGCCTGGCTGCAGCGCACCGGCTGCAGCCTCGCCTTCACCTCCTACCAGACCGGGCAGCTCTTCCTGGTCGGCCTGCTGCCAAAAGGGCAGGTCTCGTTCCACCAGCAGAATTACGTCCGCGCCATGGGGCTGCACGCGACGCCGCAGCGCCTCTATGTCGGCTCGCTGTTCCAGGTCTGGCGGCTGGAGAACGTGCTCGCCCCGCACGAGCGCGCGAACGAGAATTTCGACAGGCTCTACGTGCCGCGCAACGCCCAGACCACCGGCGACGTCGACGTGCACGAGCTCTCGGTCGACAGGGCCGGACGGGTGGTCTTCGTCAACACCAAGTTCAGCTGCCTCGCCACGATGAGCGTCACGCATGGCTTCAAGCCGCTGTGGAAGCCGCCGTTCATTTCGCGCCTCGCCGCCGAGGACCGCTGCCACCTGAACGGGCTCGCCATGCAGGACGGCACCCCCGCCTATGTCACCGCGGTCAGCCGCTCCGACATGATCAACGGCTGGCGCGACCGCCGCCACGAGGGCGGCGTGCTGATCGACGTGCGCGACGACCGCATCGTCACCGACCAGCTCTCCATGCCGCACAGCCCGCGGATCGCGCCGGACGGCATCTACCTG
Organism: uncultured Alphaproteobacteria bacterium; assembly: GCA_963826805.1. GTDB lineage: Bacteria > Pseudomonadota > Alphaproteobacteria > Sphingomonadales > Sphingomonadaceae > Allosphingosinicella. Next base: position 258,266 of record CAWGYE010000004.1, on the reverse strand, counting down.
CTCGATTCGGGGCGCGGCATGCTCGCCAGGGTCGATTCGGGGAGCGGCGAGCGGACCGACATCGCCTTCTGCCCCGGCTTCCTGCGCGGGCTGGCACTGCACGCCGGCTATGCAATCGCCACCGTCTCGCTGCCGCGCGACGGCGCCTTCGCCGGGCTGGCGCTCCAGGACGAGCTCAAGAAGCGCGACGGCGAGCCCTGGTGCGGCGTCTGCGTGATCGACGTGAGGAGCGGCGACCTGGTCGAGTGGATCCGCCTCAACGGCGCGATCAAGGAGCTGTTCGACGTCGCAGTGATCCCCGACACGCGATGCCCGATGGCGCTCGGCGTCAGCTCGCCCGACATCCAGAGCCTGATCTCCTACGACCCCGAGTTCGGCAGCCTGGTCCCCGCGCGCGCCGCCTAGGATCGCGCCCTAGTCGAGCCGGAAGTCCTTGAACCAGGCGACGCGCAGCTGCTGGCCGCGCGGCGTATAGCCGACGAGCACCAGCCGCGTCGTCGGCCAGATCGGCTCCTTTTCGCGGCCGCGCAGATTCTCGCTTTCGATCACCGCCCCCATGCCGGCGACGCGCTCTTCCGGATGCTCCATCGACCAGCGCTCGAGCAGATCGCGGGTGAAGATGCCGAGCGCCTGGGCGATATGGCTGCGGCGATGCTCGGGATCGGTGGCGGCGCGCAGCATGCCGAGCCTGGCGCGAACCTGCTCGACCCTGCCGAGCGCGATCGTGGCCACCGCCGCCAGCCTGCCGTTCCTATAGGCGACCGCGGCGAGCTCCTTGACCCGGTCCTCCGGCCTGACGTCCGGCGGCAGGATGCCGAGCCGGTTCCAGAAGGCGATCGCGTCCGCCTCGAGCTGCGGATCGTCGAGGCGCCAGGCCGGCCGGATGTCGTAGCCGGGCGCGAGATCCTCGACCGTCGCCACCGTTCAGAAGCGCAGGCGCACGCCGGCGCGGCCGGCGAGGCCGTCGCGGTCGCTGCCGAAGTCGAGCTCGCCGCGGATGAATGCTTCCATGCGGCCGGTCGAATAGTTGAGCCCGGCGCTGAGCTCGCCCCACGTGCCCGGCGCGTCCTGCGTGATCGGGATCGCGCCGCCAAGCACGAAGGTGTTGCGCGCCTCGCCCTCGAACTCCTCGATCGCGTGCAGGCCGAGGAACGGGGTGAAGGTGCCGCCGCCCCCGGTGGGGAAGTTGCCGCCGATCCTGACTCCGGCGATGCCGCGCAGGCTGGTGACGTCGTCGAACGCCACGGTGGCGCCGCCAATCGTGTAGTCGTCGATGTCGACATTGACCCAGGAGAGCGAGACCGACGGCTCGACGATCAGCCGGCCGGTCTCGAAGGTGAGGCCGGCGGTGCCGCGCAGGCCCCAGGCGGTCGCGTCGAACTCGGCCGTGATGCCCGTGCCCGCGTTGGACTCGGCGTCGATCCAGTCGACCTTGGCCAGCCCGTTGAAGAAGAAGGCGCCCGAGGTGAAGGCGCCGTAGGCGGCGGCATTGATCGAATCCATGTCGAGGTCGTTAAAGGTGACGTCGAACTCGGCGTCGGAGCGGCCGAGGCCAAAGCTCACGCCGAGGATGGTGCTGCCGCTCTGATAGTCGAGGCCGGCCTGGATGCCTTCGAAATCCTGCTCGTAGCTGGTGTTGAAGACGTTGACGACGCCGCCACCGGCGAAGCCTTGGGTCGCTTCGCGGTCGATATTGCCGGCGAGCAGCTGGACCCAGCCGCCGAAGCGGCCGTCGCCGGTGAGGTTGCCGCCGCCGGCGTTGCCGCCGGGCAGGCCGTCATGCGCACCCTCGAGCTGATAGGAGATCGCGTCGGCGCTCTGATACCAGACGTTGATCATCATCTCGCCCTGCATCACCGTCTCGAACACCGGCTGGTCGGGCACGCCGACGAGCAGGAAGTTGTTGTTCGGTGCGTCGAACAGCAGGTTGAGCCGGACGAACGGGCTGCTGGTCGCGGTGCTGGACAAGGCGAAGGTGGTCGGGCTGGTCCCCGCCGTCGAATCGACGACGAGGGTGCCGACGAGGTCGATCACCGGCGTCCCGAGCAACTGCACGTCGAGCAGGGTCGAGCCGGTGGCAACGCCGGTGATCAGCACGTCGGCCTGGCGGGTGCTGATATTGGCGTCGACGCCGAGCCGGCTGCCGGCGATGCCGCTATAGGCGCCGACCACGTTCAGCGTGTCGCCGACCACGCCGTCGCGAAGCTCGACCCGGCCGGTCGCCGCGTTGACGAACGATTCGAGCCCGGTGAACACCGCCGCGCCGTTGATCGAGCGGGTGGTGCCGGTGTTGGTGAAGATGTCGGTGCCGGCGCCAAACAGGCTGGTGCCGATCGCGTCGAACAGGCCGGCATTGTTGACCCGGTCGGCGGCGTCGGTGAGGTCGATCTGGCCGCGGATGATGCCGCTGGCGGTGACGTTGACGGTGGCCGCGCCGGCGCCGTCGGCGTCGATCTCGAAGCCGTTGGTCGACTGAAGCAGGCCGCGCACCGTGATCGTGCTGGCGGTCGCCGAGCTGACCCCGACGCCGAGCGCGCCGGCGCCGGTGACGCTGACATTGTTGACGTCGACCGCGACGAAGCCGTTCAGGCTGATCCCGATTATGCCATGGGCGCCGGCGCCGGTGGTGGCGATGGTGCCGGTGCTGAAGATCTCGACGTCGCCGCCGATGGCAAGGGCGTCGATGCCGGTGCTGCCGGCACCCGAGGTGGTGATGTTGCCGCTGGTGATGGTGATCCCGCCATTGGGCCCGAGCACGGCCTGGCCGCCGGGCGGGACGGCCTGGCCGCCGCCCGAATTGAACTCGGTCGCGAAGATGCCGATCGCATTGGCGCCGGTGGTGACGACGGTGGTCGAGGCGATCGTCACCGTGTCTTCGGCGGTGCCGACGATGCCGAAGGCGCCGTCGCCATTGGTGCGCACGTTGCCGGAGGTGATCGTGACGTCGCCGCCGAGCGCGAAGCCGTAAATGCCGAGGCTGTCATCGCCGCTGGTGGTCACGCTGGTCGAGGTGATGACGACATTGCCGTCACCGGACTGGGCCAGGATGCCGAAGCTGGCGTCGCCGGTGGTGGTGACCGTGCCGCTGGTGACGGTGACCGGGCCGTCGAGGCCGATGGCGGTGATGCCGTCGCTGAGAACGCCGGCCGTGCTGACGGTTCCGCTGGTGACGGTGACGGCGCCGTCCTCGCTCAGCGCGAGGATACCGCCGCTTTCGTCGCCGGTGGTGGTGACGGTGGTGCTGCCGACGGTGACGTTGCCCGCCGCGGCGGCGATGATGCCGGTGGCGTTCTCGCCGCTGGTGGTGACGCTGCCGCTGGTGATGGCGACCGTGCCTTCGTAGGAATAGGCGCCGATGCCGGTGGAATTGTCGCCGCCGGTGGTGGCGGTGGTGCTGCCGATGGTGATGTTGCCGTCGCCGAAGGCGAGGATGCCGTTGCTGTCGTCGCCGGTGGTGGTGGCGGTGCCGCTGGTGATCACGATCGGGCCGCTCACCGAATAAGCGAAGATCGCGTCGCTGTTGCCGCCGGCGGTGGTCGCCGAGGTGCTGATGACCTGGACGTCGGTCTCGGCATTGGCGGTGATGCCGCGCGAGTTGACACCCGACGTGTTGACCGTCCCGCTGATGATCTGGACGAAGCCGGTGGCGGAATAGCCGATGATGCCCGGGCTGTTCGGGCCGAGCGTGGTGACGCTGCCCGAGGTGATGCTGACGCCGGGGCCCACGCCGATCGCGGCGGCGGCGCCCGCCGGCGCGGTCTCCGGCGGCGGCGCCTCGACCTGGGCGGCGACGATGCCGCGCGACTGGTTGCCGTCGGTGGTGACCGTGGTCGAGACGATGGTGACGTTGGTGGTCGAATAGCCGTCGATGCCGTCGGCCTGGTCGCCGAGCGTCGAGACCCTGTTGCTGGTGATGGTGACCGCGCCGGTGTCGGAATCGGCGAGGATGCCGGTGCTGCCATTGCCCTGGGTGGCAACGGTGCCGGTGCTGGTGACGTGAATGTCGCCCTCGGCGAGCGCCTCGATGCCTTCCGAGTTGTTGCCCACGGTGCTGACGCTGCCGCTGGTGACGTCGACCGTCCCGCTCGCCGAATAGGCGAAGATGCCGTCGCTGTTGAGGCCGCCGGTGGTGACCGTGGTGCTGGCGACGGTGACGTCGGTCTCGCCATTGGCGGTGATGCCGCGGCTATTGGCGCCCGCGGTGCTGACCGAGCCGCTGGTGATGTGGACGAAGCCGTTGGCGGAATAGCCGATCAAGCCCGGGCTGTTGGCGCCCTCGGTGGTGATGCTGCCGCTGGTGACGGTCGTGCCGGCCCCGGGGCCCGCCGCCCCGGTTTGGGCGGCGACGATGCCGCGCGACTGCTCGCCCTCGGTGGAGACGGTGCCGGAATTGACGGTGACGCTGGTCGATCCATAAGCGGCGATGCCGTCGCTGAAATCGCCTTCGGTCAAGACCGTGGTGCTGGCGATGTCGACCGCGGCCGCCGCGGACGTGGCGGCGATGCCGATGCTGGTGTCGCCTTCGGTCGAGACGCTGGTGCTGGTGATGTCGATCGCGCCCAGCGCGCTGGCCAGGATGCCGGTGCTGTCGTCGCCATCGGTCGCGACGCTGCCGCTGACGACGGTGACGGCGCCGTTCGACGTGGCCAGGATGCCGACCGACGTATCGTCGTCGGTGACCACGCTGGTCGAGGTGACGCTGACATTGGCGGTGTCCGAATTGGCCAAGATGCCGGTGCTGCCCTCGCCGTCGGTCGAGACCGAACCGCTGGTGACGGTGACCGCGCCGCCGCCCGAATCGGCGACGATGCCGCGGCTGTTGTCGCCGGTCGTCACCACCGAGGTGCTGCCGACGGTGATGGTGTTGTTGCCGAGCGCCTCGATGCCGTCGGAGCCGTTGCCGGAGGTGGCGACGCTGCCGCTGGTGATGTCGATCGGGCCGGTCCCGGAGACGGCGAAGATGGCATCGCTGTTGGCGCCGAGGGTCGAGACCGAGGTGCTGGTCACGGTGACGTCGGTCGAACCGTTGGCGGTGATGCCGCGCGAATTGGCGCCGGCGGTGTTGACGGTGCCGCTGTCTATATCGACGAAGCCGTCGGCGGAATAGCCGATGATGCCGGGGCTGTCGGCGCCGCCGGTGCCGACTGTGCCGCTGGTGATGCTGACCCCCGGCTCGCTGTCGACCGGCGCGCCGGTCTGGATGGCAGTGATGCCGCGCGAGCGGTCGCCCGAGGTGGTGACGCTGGTCGAGGTGATGGTGACGTTGGTGGGGGACTGGCCGACGATGCCGTCGCTGTCGTCGGCGAGGTCGCCGAGCGTCGTCACCGTGCCGCTGGTGATGGTGACCGCGCCGTTCGTGGAATTGGCGAAGATGCCGTCGCTGTCGGTGCCTTGGGTGCCGACCGTGGTGCTGGTAATGTCGATGTCGCCGTCGGCCTGCGCGACGATGCCGTCGGAATTGTTGCCGATGGTGGTGACGATGCCGCTGGTAATGTCGATGAAGCCGGTCTCGGCATAGGCATCGATACCGGTGCTGTCGTCGCCCTGGGTAGCGACCGTGCCGCTCGAAATCTCGACGTCGGTGAAGGCGTCGGCGATGATGCCGTCCGAGTTGAGGCCGGCGGTGCTGACATTGCCGCTGGTGATGTCGACGAAGCCGTCGTTGGAGATGCCGGTGATGCCGGGGCTGCTGTCCCCCGTGGTGGTCATGTCGGTGCTGGTGATGACGACGCCCGGACCGACCCCGTGCGAAGCGAGGGCGCCGTCGGGCGGGGAGGCAAGCGGCGGTGCGCAGGCGCAGAGGCCCTGGATCGCGACGATGCCGGGGGAGTTGAGGCCTTCGGTCGACACGGTGCCGGAGGTGACGGTGACCCGGTCCGAGCCGTAGGCATAGATGCCGGTGCTGTCGTCGCCCCTGGTGGTGACCGACGTGCTGGTGATGGTCGCGTCCTCATAGGCGATGGCGAAGATGCCGGGCGCGCCGATGCCGTCGGTGGAGACGCTGCCCGAGGTGATCGTGACGCTGCCATCCTCGGCCTCCGGGCCGAAGCCGGCCAGGGCGAGGATGCCGGCCGCGCCGTCGCCGGTAGTGGTCACCGAGCCGCTGGTGATGGTCACGTCGTGATATTTGCTGATCCCGCCGATGCCGACCGCGGTCTCGCCGGCGGTGGTCACCGTGCCGCTGGCTATGGTGACCTCGCCATATTTGGCGAAGGCGCCGATGCCGATCCCGAAGTCGCCGCCGGTGGAAACCGAGGTGCTGGTGACCGTGATGTCGCCATATTTGGCGAACGCGCCGATGCCGACGCCGAGCTCGCCGGCGGTGGTGACCGAGCCGCTGGTGACCACGATCGGCCCGTTCTCGCTGAACGCGAGGATGCCGATCGAGCCGTCGCCCTGGGTGCTGACCGAGCCGCTGGTGATCTCGATGTCGCCATAGGCGTCGGCGCTGATGCCGGTCGAATTGGTGCCGGAGGTGCTGACCGTGCCGCTGGTGATCTGGACGAAGCCGTCGTTGGAGATGCCGGTGATGCCCGGGCTGTTGTTGCCCGTCGTGGTCATGGTGGTGCTGTTGATGACCACGCCGGGGCCGACGCCGATCACCGGGACGCCGCCGGGGAGGACGATCGCCTCGCCGTCTTCCACCGGCGGCGGACCGAGATCCTGAAGGGCATAGATGCCCGGCGAATTGTTGCCGCTGGTGCTGACCGTGCCCGAATCGATGGTGACGTAGGTCTGGCCGATGGCGTTGATGCCGATACTCTCGTCGCCCTCGGTGGTGACGCTGCCCGAGGTGATGGTGACGTCGCCATATTTCGCCGACACGTCGATGCCCCGGCTGCCGTCGGCCCCGGTCGCGACCGAGCCGCTCTGGATGGTCACCGATCCGTTGAAGCTGATCGCCTCGATGCCGTCGCTGTCCTCGCCGGCGGTCGTCACGGCGCCCGAATTGATGATGATCGAGCCGTCGGCGAGGGCGCCGATGCCGATCGAATCGGCGCCGCCGGTGGCGACCGAGGTGCTGTTGATCTCGATCGAGCTGCCGGGGCCCGTGGCCTCGGCGCCGATGCCGCCGCTCCCGTCCCCGGAGGTGGTCACCGACCCGCTGAAGATCTGGATCGAGCCGGGGGCGCTGGCGTTGATGCCGTCGCTATACTTGCCCTCGGTGACGACCGAGCCCGATGACACGAACACGCTCGAATTCGTGGCCGTGGCATTGGCGATGATGCCGCCGCTGTCGTCCTCCAGGGTGGTGACGCTGTTGACGAAGACCGTGGTGGCCGCGTCGCTGGTCGCGAAGATGCCGTCCGCGTCGGGGCCGTCGGTGGTGACCACGTCCAGCGACGCGTAGACCGTGCTCTGGTTGGTGGCGGAATTGGAGGAGATGAAGACGCCGTCGTTGCCGGCCCCGGTGGTGTTGATCTGGGTGCTGTCGCCGCCCGAGATGCGCAGGTCGACGCCGTTGGTGGTCGAGGTGACGGTGACGGTGTCGGTGACGACGACCCCGGGCTCGAGCACGACGGTGAGATCCTCGGGCTCGTTCACATAGTTGATGCCGGTCGCATAGGGATTGCCGGCCGGGGTGCAGGTGACGAGATTTCCCTCGCCGCCGGGAGGCGCGCCGCACTCATCCTGGGCCAGCGCCGCGGAGGGCAAGGCCGCATAGACGAGGAGACTCGTGCCGAGCAGCAGCATCGTCCGCTGGGCGCCGGATCGGCCCGATATTGCCTTCCTCCTGGAATTGAAGGAAAAAACTTCCGTCGAAGACGGCATATCGGCCTCCCACCGCTTATCCCCAGAATTGAACGCTCTGGCGCTGTCCCGGAGGCCTAACGCATTGTCCCGTTTTTGCAAAGCGAAGACAAGGGGGACAGAGGGGGCATTTGCGCCGTTCCCCGCGCCTCCTGCGAATGGCTTGACGGACCGGCCCGGAGCGGGATATTTTAGGCCTAAAGCAATTGGAGGCGGGAATGCGGATCGCGTGCCTCGGCGGCGGGCCGGCCGGGCTCTACTTCGCGATATCGATGAAGCTGCGCGACCCGGCGCACGCCATCGACCTCTATGAGCGCAACCGCAGCGACGACACGTTCGGCTGGGGCGTGGTCTTCTCCGACCAGACGGTCGAGAATCTGATCGCCAACGATCCCGTCTCGGGCGCCGCCATCCAGAGCGAGTTCGCGCATTGGGACGATATCGACGTCCACATTCACGGGCAGACGATCCGCTCCTCGGGCCACGGCTTCATCGGCATCGGCCGGAAGCGGCTGCTGAGCATCCTCCAGGAGCGGGCCCGGGAGCTGGGCGTGACCCTGCATTTCGAGCATGAGGCGAGCCCGAACCTCGACGATTGGGCCGGCTACGACTTGGTGATCGCCGCCGACGGCGCCAACAGCCGAATCCGCGATCGCTACCAGGAGCATTTCGGCGTCGACATCCAGGTCCGCCGCAACAAGTTCTTCTGGTTCGGCACGAAGAAGGTGTTCGAGGCCTTCACCTTCGCCTTCGAGGAGACCGCGGCCGGCTGGGTGTGGGCGCACGCCTATCGCTTCGATGACGACCTTTCGACCTTCATCGTCGAGATGGACCCGGAGACCTGGGCGGGCCTCGACTTCGATCGAATGGACCAGCCGGAGGCGATCGCGCTCTGCGAGAAGATCTTCGCCGGATATCTGGACGGCCAGGCGCTGATGTCCAACGCCACCCACCTGCCCGGCCCGCAGGCGTGGCTCAACTTCCGCCGCATCGTCTGCGACACCTGGTCCCACCGCAACCTGATCCTGCTCGGCGACGCCGCCCACACCGCCCATTTCTCGATCGGATCGGGCACCAAATTGGCGCTGGAGGACGCGATCAAGCTCGCCGAGGTGCTGAACCGGCCGGGTCTGGCGCGCGAGCAGGCGCTCGCCGAATATCAGGCCGAGCGCAACCTCGAGGTGCTGAAGCTGCAGAACAGCGCCCGCAACTCGACCGAATGGTTCGAGACGCTGGACCGCTATTTGCATTTCGAGCCGATCCAGTTCGCTTATTCGCTGCTCACCCGCTCGCAGCGGGTCAGCCACGAGAATCTGCGGCTGCGCGACAAGGCGTGGCTCGAAGGCGTGGAGCGCTGGTTCCAGTCGGCCGCCCGCGGCCGCGAAGTCAACGAGCCGGCGCCGCCGATGTTCGCGCCGTTCAGGCTGCGCGGGCTCGAGCTCGCCAACCGCGTCGTGGTCTCGCCGATGGCGATGTACTCGGCCGAGGACGGCATCCCGAACGACTTCCACCTGGTCCATTACGGCGCCCGCGCCCAGGGCGGCGCCGGCCTCGTCTACACCGAGATGACCTGCGTCTCGCCGGAAGGCCGGATCACCCCCGGCTGCGCCGGCATGTACGCGCCCGGGCATGTCGCGGCGTGGCGGCGGATCGTCGATTTCGTCCATGCCAACAGCGACCGCCAAATTCTGCCTCCAGCTCGGCCATTCGCGGGCCCAAGGGCTCAACCAGGGTCGGCTGGGAGGGCTATGACGTGCCGCTGGAGAGCGGCAACTGGCCGGTCATGGCCGCCTCCGACGTGCCGTGGAGCCCCGACAACCAGGTGCCGCGGCCGATGACCCGCGCCGACATGGACCGCGTGATCGCCGAGTTCGTCGCCGCCGTCGGCATGGGGCTGGAGGCCGGCTTCGACATGATCGAGCTCCACGCCGCTCACGGCTATCTCCTCTCCAGCTTCATCACCCCGCTCACCAACAAGCGGAGCGACGAGTATGGCGGCAGCCTGGAGAACCGCCTGCGCTTCCCGCTCGAGGTGTTCGCCGCGATGCGCGCCGCCTGGCCCGCCGAGCGAGCCGATGTCGGTGCGCATCTCGGCCAACGACTGGATGGGCGAGCTCGGCATCCGGCCGGACGACGCGGTCGAGATCGGCCGCGCCTTCTGGGAAGCGGGCGCCGACCTGATCGACGTCTCGGCGGGCCAGACCTGGGCCGATTGCCAGCCGATCTACGGCCGCATGTTCCAGACCCCGTTCGCCGACCAGATCCGCAACGAGGGCCGGCTCACCACCATGGCGGTCGGCAACATCTACGAGACCGACCACGTCAATTCGATCCTCGCCGCCGGCCGCGCCGACCTCGTCGCGCTCGCCCGGCCGCACCTGATCGACCCGATGTGGACGCTGCGCGCGGCGGCGAGCCAGGACTATCGCCGGGTGGCGGTGCCCCCGCCCTATCTCGGCGGCATGGCCCAGCTCGCCCGCAATCTCGCCCGCGAGGCGGAGCTCAAGGCATGAGGCTCGCCGGGCGCCACGCCATCGTCACCGGCGGCGGCACCGGCATCGGCGCCGCCATCGCGGCTTTGCTGGCGACCGAGGGCGCGCGATTGACTTTGGTGGGGCGGCGGCGGGAGAAGCTGGAAGAGGCAGCCATCCTTTGTGCTCCTGCGGAAGCAGGAGCCCAGGCTGATTCCGAAACTGGGCTCCTGCTTTCGCAGGAGCGCATCTTCGTGGCGCCGGCCGACGTCACCGATCGCGCCCAGGTCGACGACGCCTTCGCCGCCGCGCGCGAGCGGCACGGCCCGGTCTCGATCCTCGTCAATAATGCCGGCGCCGCCCAGGGCGCGCCCTTCGCCAGGGTCTCGGAAACGCTCTGGCGGGAGATGCTGGCGGTCAATCTCGACGGCATGTTCCATTGCTGCCAGGCGGCGCTGGCGGACCTGCTCGCCGCCGAGGCCGGGCGGATCGTCACCATCGCGTCGATGGCCGGCCTCACCGGCTTCGCCTACGCCGCCCCCTATATCGCCGCCAAGCACGGCGCCGTGGGCCTGACCCGCGCCTTGGCCGCCGAATATGCGAAGACGAACCTCAGGGTGAATGCGGTCTGCCCGGGCTTCGTCGACACCGACATGACAATGGGCTCGGTCGCCAACATCCAGGCCAAGACCGGGCGGAGCGAGGCCGGAGCGCGCGCCGAGCTCGCCCGGCTCAACCCGTCGGGACGCCTGATCGTGCCGGACGAGGTCGCCAAGGCCGCGCTCGGCCTCATCCTCTCCGACCGCAACGGCGAAGCGCTGGAGATCGCATGAGCGAGGCGCTCGCCATTCGCGAGAAGCATGACGGCGCGCTCGCCGACCGCTCGAGCGTCCGCCTCTGGCTGCGCCTGCTCTCCTGCACGATGGCGATCGAGAAGCAGGTCCAGCGTCGCTTCGCCGCCCGAGGCGCCACCCTCGCCCGCTTCGACGTGCTCGCCGCGCTCGACCGCCATCCCGAGGGGATGACGATGGGCGCGCTCTCCCGCGCCCTGCTGGTCTCCAACGGCAACGTCACCCAGCTGGTCCAGAAGCTCGGCCGCGACGGGCTGGTGCGGATCGCGCCCTCCCCCGCCGACCGGCGCGCCTCGATCGTGCGGCTGACGCCGCGCGGCCGGAACGAGTTCGCCGGCCTCGCCGCAGCCCATCACGACTGGATCGACGCCCTGCTCGCGGGCATGGATGGCGAGGCGCGCGAAAGCCTCTATTCTGTGCTCGGCGAACTGAAGCGCTCGATCGCGAAAGGACAGGCCCATTGAACCCCGAGACGTTCCAGCCGGCCCATTTCCTGTGGGATTTCGCCGACGGCGTCGCCACGGTCACCCTGAACCGGCCGGAGCGGAAGAATCCGCTGACCTTCGAATCCTATGCCGAGCTGCGCGACACCTTCCGCGCCCTGGTCCGTGCGAAGCCGGTCAAAGCGGTGGTGATCGCCGGAGCCGGCGGCAATTTCTGCTCGGGCGGCGACGTCCATGAGATCATCGGGCCGCTCACCGAAATGGACATGCCGGGCCTGATCGACTTCACCCGGATGACCGGCGATCTGGTGAAGGCGATGCGCGGCTGTCCGCAGCCGATCGTCGCGGCGATCGACGGCGTCTGCGCCGGCGCCGGCGCGATCCTCGCCATGGCCTCGGACATCCGCATCGCCACGCCGGCGGCGAAGACCGCCTTCCTGTTCACCCGCGTCGGGCTCGCCGGCTGCGACATGGGCGCCTGCGCGATCCTGCCCAGGATCGTCGGCCAGGGCCGCGCCGCCGAGCTGTTGTTCACCGGCCGCTCGATGAGCGCCGAGGAAGGGCTCGCCTGGGGCTTCCACAACCGGCTCGCCGACGACGCGCTGGCCGAGGCGCTGGTGCTGGCGAGGAGCCTCGCGAGCGGCCCGAGCTTCGCCCATGGCGTCACCAAGACCCAGCTTGACGCCGAATGGGCGGTGAGCCTGGAGACCGCGCTCGAGATGGAGGCGCAGGCGCAGGCGATCTGCATGGCGACGGGCGACTTCCGGCGCGCCTTATGAGGCGTTCGCGGCGAAGCGGAAGCCCGAGTTCAAGGGCGACTGATGGCCGACCGATCGTTCCTCGACTGGCCATTTTTCGACAATTCTCACAGGGAATTGTCCGGCAGGCTTGAGAAATGGTGCGAAGCCGAGCTCGCGAATGTCCATGGCGATGATGTCGATGCCGAATGCCGCGCCCTCGTCCGCAAGCTCGGCGACGGCGGCTGGCTGCGCTACTGCGTGCCGGCGGCGCATGGCGGCGTCCATGACAGTCTCGACGTCCGCTCGCTGGCGCTGATCCGCGAGACGCTCGCCCGCCATAGCGGTCTCGCCGATTTCGCCTTCGCCATGCAGGGGCTGGGCTCGGGCGCGATCAGCCTGTTCGGTGACGAAGCTCAGAAACGGTCTTATCTTCCGGCGGTCGCGTCCGGCGGGAAAATCGCCGCCTTCGCGCTGACCGAGCCGACCAGCGGCTCGGACGTGGCCAATCTCGAGATGCGCGCCGACCGGGCCGGCGGCGGCTTCGCCCTCAACGGCGTCAAGACCTACATCTCGAACGGCGGCATCGCCGACTTCTATGTCGTCTTCGCCCGCACCGGCGAGGCTCCCGGCGCGAAGGGCGTTTCGGCCTTCCTGGTCGACGCCGATGCGCCGGGCCTGGACGCCAGCGAGCGTATCCGGGTGATCGCGCCCCATCCTTTGGCCACGCTGACCTTCCGCGATGTCCGCTTGCCCTCCAACAAGCTGATCGGGGAGCGCGGGCGCGGCTTCATGCAGGCGATGGCGACGCTCGACGTGTTCCGCACCACGGTCGGCGCCGCCGCGCTCGGCTTCGCGCGCCGCGCCCTCGACGAGGCGACGGAGCGGGCCCGTACGCGCCGATCCATGGACGCCACCCTGGCCGACAACGCCATCGTCCAGTCGATGCTCGCCGAAATGGTGCTCGACGTCGATGCCTCCGCCTTGCTCGTCTACCGCGCCGCCTGGGTGCGCGACGTCGAGGGCCGGCGCAACAGCCGCGAGGCGGCGCTCGCCAAGCTCCACGCCACCGACAGCGCCCAGCAGGTGATCGACAAGGCGGTGCAGATTTTCGGCGGCCTCGGCGTCACAAGCGGCGTGCCGGTCGAGAGCCTCTATCGCGAAATCCGGGCGCTCAGGATCTACGAAGGCGCCTCGGAGGTGCAGAAGGTGGTGATCGCGCGCAACCATCTGGCGGAGGCGAAGCCATGAAGAGCCTGCTCCCGCCCGGCTGGCCGCGGCCCAGGGGCTATGCCAACGGCGTCTCCGCGCGCGGCCGCCTGATCGTCACCGCCGGCGTCGTCGGCTGGAACGCCGACGAGGCGTTCGAGACCGACGACCTCGCCGGCCAGTTCCGCCAGGCCCTGCTCAACATCCGCGCCATCCTCGCCGAGGACGGCGCCGGGCCCGAGCATATCGTGCGGATGACCTGCTACGTCACAGACATGCCGGCCTATCGCGCCGGCCTCGCCGGGATCGGCGCCGCCTGGCGCGAGGTGATGGGGCGCAATTTTCCGGCCATGGCGCTGGTCGGCGTCACCGCCCTGGTCGAGCCCAGGGCGCTGGTCGAGATCGAGGCGACCGCGATGGTGGAAGAATGAGCGACGATTTCATCCGCGACCGGCTGCCGCCCGCCGCGGCGCAGCCCGAATTCCTCTTCGACCTCCCCGAGCTCCGCTATCCCGAGCGGCTCAACGCCGCCGTCGAGCTGATCGACCGGCAGGACCCGGACGCGCCCGCAGTCCTCAACGACACCGGGTCGTGGACTTACGGGGAGATGAGCGACCTCTCCGACCGCATCGCACGCCTGCTGGTCGAGCAAGAGGGCCTCGTCCCCGGCAACCGCGTCTTCCTGCGCGGCCCCAACAACGCGATGCTGTTCGCCTCCTGGCTCGGCGTGCTGAAGGCCGGCGGCATCGTCGTCGCGACCATGCCGATGCTACGCCCGGGCGAGATCGCCACCATCCTCGAGCGCGCCCGGGTCAGCCACGCCATCGTCGATGCCCGCTTTCGCGAGGATTTCGACGCGGCCGGCGGGGTCGGCTCGATCCTCGCTTATGAGGGCGACGAGGGCTTCGAGGGGCTCGACGCGGTGGCGCCGGGCTTCGCGCCGGTCGACACCCACCGCGACGACGTCGCCCTGATCGCCTTCACCTCGGGCACTACCGGCCGGCCCAAGGGCTGCGTCCACTATCACCGCGACGTGCTGGCCAGCGCCGACAGCTTCGCGCGCCACATCCTGAAGCCCCGGCCCGGCGACCGCTGGGCCTGCTCGGCGCCGATCGCCTTCACCTTCGGGCTCGGCATGCTCCTGACCTTCCCCTGGCGGTTCGGCGGCGCCGCGGTGACGGTCGAGACGCCGGGCCCCGGCCCGCTGCTCGACGCGGTCTCGCGCCACAAGGTGACCACCCTCGCCACCGCGCCCACCGCCTACAAGGCGATGATCCCGCTGCTCGCCGCGCACGACATCTCGTCCTTGCGCACCTGCGTCTCCGCCGGCGAGCATCTGCCCGCCGCCACCTGGCACGCCTGGCAGGCGGCGACCGGGATCGGCATCGTCGACGGCATCGGCGCCACCGAGATGATGCACATCTTCATCTCCGCCTCGGGCGAGGACATCCGCCCCGGCGCCACCGGCAAGGCGGTGCCGGGCTATGTCGCCACCGTGCTCGACGCGGAGAACCGGCCGCTGGACGCCGGCACCGGCCGGCTCGCGGTCAAGGGCCCCACCGGCTGCCGCTATTTCGACGACGACCGGCAGGCCGATTATGTGAAGGACGGCTGGAACGTCACCGGCGACACCTATCGCAAGGACGAGGAGGGCTATTTCTGGTACCTCGCCCGCTCCGACGACATGATCGTCTCCTCGGGCTACAACATCGCTGCGCCCGAGGTGGAGAATGCGCTGCTCGGCCACGCCGCGGTGCAGGAATGCGCGGTGATCGGCGCGCCCTGCGAGGAGCGCGGCCAGAAGGTGAAGGCCTTCGTCGTCCTCGCCCCCGGCTACGCCCCCGACGCCGGCACCGCGGGCGCGCTGCAGGACCATGTCAAGACGGCGATCGCCCCCTACAAATATCCGCGCGAGATCGAGTTCGTCGACGCCCTGCCCAAGACGGCGACCGGCAAGCTGCAGCGGTTCGCGCTCCGCGGGCGCTGAGCCCTAGGTCGGGTCGACCACTCCCATGCCGATCATCCTCAATGCCGTCATCGAGGGCATGAAGAAATAGTCGCCGCCCCGCGTCTGCACCCATTGCCTGAGGCCGGTGGCGATGAAGGGCGGGTTGCCGGAGGCGGGATCGGCGGGGATCACGAACTTGGCCTCCTCGTCATGATTGCCGACGAGCGGGCAGCAGTCGTTGCCGGAATTGACGTCGAGGCCGTAGTTCAGCCACTGCTGCTGCACGAACTCGAACTGGCGCTGCAGGCTCGCGCAGACGACCAGCATGATGATGCCATGTTCGTCATCCTCGCTTCCCGCCGCGCCGTAGGGCAGCCCCCGCCGCAGGATCCGCCGGCGGTTGTTGAGCGCCGAGCTCTTGCGGCCGCGCGGATCGAGCATGTCGCGGGTGTTGCAGCGGCGGATGTGCGAGCCGAGCGGGCAGCGCAGCCCCTCCGGATCATCCTGATAGCCGAAATTCACCAGCGCCAGCGCGCGGGCGCTGTCGTCGCGCGGCGCGCATTCGCTGCCGGCGTCATTATATTCGATCCAGTCCTTGTAGGTCGGCACGTGGCTGAGCGGCACGCCGTCGCTCCACCGGCCCGCCATCTTGGCGAGCAACGTCTCGCGCGCCTCTTCGAGCGTTTCCAGCCTCCAGGCCTGCTGGAGCTTGGCCGCCGCATCCTCCACCCAGGCCTTGAAGGCCGCGACGTCCTGATGGAGCTTGCGATAGGCCATGAAGGTGCCGTTCCGGCTGAAATCGAGCGGCATCGCCGCGCCGGGGACTTCCTGCGCTTCGTCCGGCCAGCCGAGCAGGAACTCGCCGGCCGACAGCGGCCGCCAGTTGCCGCCTTCGTCGGTGGCGCCGAGGCCGACGGCGCGTTCCCGCTCCTGCTGCTTGGGATACTGGCCGTCGAACACCGGATCGCTGATCGCGTCGGTGAAGCCGAAATGCTCCTTCGCGCAGGGCACGCCATTGGCGTCGCGGACCGCCTCCAGCGTCTGCCAGCGCGGGTTGGGGCCCCGGTGGCCGGAGAGAAGCTCGACTCCCTCGACCTCGTCGCAGATCGCCTCGACATCGGCCTGGGCCTGCGCCAGCGCGGGCAGGGGTTGGAGGGTCTGTTCGTCAATCCCGCCGTTCAGCATCACCAGGATATGGACGTCCTTGCCGCGGCCGTTCGGATCCCAGACCGAATCCCAGCCGCTGAGCGGATTTTCGGTCGTGTCGTCGCCGAGTATCTTGCAGCGCCCGGCCATGCTGTCCATGAACTCGTCGGGCATCCCGCGCAGGGTCCGGGTCGGCACGCCCAGCGCCTTCAGGCCGCAATAGGTGAAGGCGAGATTGTAGGTCACGTCCGGCCGCTCGATCACCTTGCGGCCCTCGGGGATGACCTGCTTGCGCGAAGGCCATCGCACCGCCGTCGTCACCCGGTTGCGCAGGCGCTCGACCAACCGGCGCCCCGCCTTCGGGTTGTGCGCGCAGACCAGGGCGAAACGGCCGAACGGGAAGCCCAGGCGGCCATAAGCGGTGAGGATGCCGCCCTGGATGTCGGCATATTCGATGTCGATCGGGTAGCTTCGCTCGCTCACGGCACCACTCCCCGTTGCTGACTCGGCGCCGCGACCTCGTTCGGCTGCAGCTCCTCGACGAACCGTCCGAAAGCCATGTGGAGGTCGTCCGCCGACGCGCCCTGCTGGGCGATGGCGAAGCGCGTGAATTGCCGCTGCACGTGGAGGCTCTTGAGGACCTCGGGCAAGGTACCGCCCTTGGGGGCCACATAGGATTTCGCGCCGCGGCGCAGGACCATGCGGTAGAGCAGCCAGACGCCGAGCGCCAGCCCGGCCAGGGCGGCGGCGAGCAGGAGCAGGAGACCGGGCCAGTCCCAGTGCCACTGCCATGGCCAGAGCCATCTCTGCGGCCAGTGCGGCGGGCCCCAACGCAAATAGCCGGCCAGGATGGCAAGGAGCACTGCCGGAAGCAGCGCGGTGGCGCCCATCCTCTTGGTGGACAGCGTCGGCAGGCCGGGCGGATCGATCCAGTAATCGTGGAAGCTCATCGTCGTCTCGATCTGCATATCGGCGAGATAGCCGGCGAACTTCTCGGCGCTGTCGACGCTGCGGAAGCCGAGGCAGTGGCGGAAGATTGCGCGCAGCTCCGGCTCCATCACCTCCCACAGGCCCTTCGCCCAGGCGTCCCGCGACGCGTCGCTGCCGTCCGGCGCGTCGGCGTCGGCGGCGAAGATCAGGAATGAACGCGACAGATGGTCGACCGGCTGGTGAAGCAGCAGATCGACGCCGGTGGCGGCCTCGACCAGCGCGTCCTTCTGGACCCGGCCGTTGAAGGCGGGATCGTCGATCACCGCCAGGCGGGCGAAATGCGTCCGCGGACAGCGCGAGAACGGGCTGGGCAGCGCGGCCCTCGAATCGGGGCTGAAGTTCGGCAGCTCGGCGAGCACCTCGCGCAGCAGGTGGCTGTGCGAGGTGATGCTCTTGTCGGCCCGCTCGGTGGGCCTGAGGTCGACCGGAATCAGGCCCGTGTAGAAATAGCAGCCGGCGTCGAAATTGGGCATCAGCGGGCTCCCCAGGCGTTCTGCACGTACGGCAGCCGGTTGATGTCGGCCTCCTCCGTGTCGTTCGAAGCCACCGGCGCTTCGCCCTGACCGCGCAGGTCGTTCTGCACGGCGACGAGCATCTTGCGATAGGCTTCGGCGAACTCGTCCGGCTTCAGCGTGCCATGCTGCTGGGCGAGCGCGATCAGCGCCCGACGCAGCCGCATCGCCGCCTTGATGTCCTTCTGCGCAGCGCCCGGCGTGGCGTTGTAATAATAGTCGGTGTCGATCTGGTTGGCCCGGATGTAATTCTTGAACGGGGTGACCGGGATCGAATGGGGATATTTGGTGCTGGTGTACCAGAGCAGGTCGAGGCCGCCCGGCAGGCCGTCCGAAAAAGCGTCGATATATTGATCCCAGGTGCCGTTGAAGTTCGAGATGAACAGCATGTAGTCGTTCTGCAGCTGCTCCCTCGGCTGCTCGCCGACCCTCGGCCACTGATCCCGCCGGATGAGCACCCAGCGCGCGAAATGGATGAAGGAGAGGCCGAGCAGGCCGGCTAGCGTATCGGGGCGCGCGCGGGTGAACATGAAGAGCAGATTGGACAGCCAGGTGCGCGAAGGCCGCATCGGCGTCACCACGTTCATCGCATAGGCTTTGCCCGAGACGTTTGACATGGATTCTCTCCCCGCCGTGATTCGGATCGTGCCTCAATTTCCCACGGCCGTCAAAGTATCGGACGGCGCGGGCGGCCGGTTTTACTGCACCTCTCCTTTGGCCGCGCGCGCCGCCCGGAAATGTGCGCCGGCCCGCAAAGCGCCACATTTCGTCCCTGCCGCCGCCGCAATGCTGGGGGAACGATGGCTGCCGGTAAGGGGAGGAAATCTCATGAAAAAACTGACGATCGCGGCGCTCATCGCGTCGCAAATCCTGGCCGTGGCGCCACCCGCCACGGCTGCGCCGCTCGACGATCGGGTGGAGATCACCGAGCAGCGTCGCGGCGCCTTTGCCGGCGCGCGGGTCCGGGTCCCGTTCGGCGGCGCGCAGGCGGGGCAGCCGCGCGCGTCGCTGGCGCTGACCTCGGTCGGCCACAGCCAGTCCGCCGACGGCCGCGTCCGTACCCGCTTCGCCGAAGGGATCGAGCTCGGCCTGTCGCCGGAACGGCCGCTGACCCTGTCGGTCGGCGGCGCGCCCTTCGCCGAGCGCCTCGCCGCCGCCCAGGGCAACGAGCGGCGGCGGCGGCCCCGCGACCTCGAGCAGGAGCGGCGGACCGGGACCGCCATTCTCAAGGGCGCGGCGGTGGTCGCGATCGTCGGCGCCGCCGTGGTCGGCGGCTTGTTCCTGTTGATCGCCATCGGCTGCGACGGCAATCGCTGCGACGAATAGGGGAGAGCCAATGAAAAGGATCACTGCAGCCGCGCTCGTCGCGGCCCAGCTCGCCGCCGCTGCGCCCGCGTCCGGCGCCGAGCTGCTCGCCGCCGGCGACCCGGCCCAGACCCGGCTCGGCGCCTTCGCCGGCGGACGCCTGCGCGTCGAGCTCGGCGGACGCCATGACGGCCGGCCCCGGCTCGGCCTCACCGTGGCGCCCTACAGCCATCGCCAGGCCGGCGACGGCCGCGTCACCTTGCGCCACGGCGAAGGCGTGGAGCTCGGCATCGTCGGCCGCGAGCCGGCGCGGGTCAGCTTCGCCGGCTATCGGCTGGCGCCCGGCGGCGCGCCGGTCGACTCGAACGGCCGGCGGCTCGGCGTCTCGACGCTGGGGGCGGCGGGGATCGCCGCCGGCGTGATCCTCGTCGGCGCGGCCGCCTTCGCGCTGGCGTTCCGCGCCGACGACGACTAGTCGTCGAGCGGGATGAAGCCCGGCAGCGCGGCGATGCGGGCGAGCCACGCCTGCACGGCCGGATAGTCGCCGAGGCGGAAGCCGCCGCTCTCCGCCACGTGCGTGTAGGCGTAGAGCGCGATGTCGGCGAGCGTCGACGCTCTCCCCGACCAGCCAGCGGCGCTCGGCGAGGTGCTCGTCCATCAGCGCCAGCGCCGCTTCCCCCGCCGACCGCTTGCCGGGAAGCTGCGCCCGCTGCACGTCCGTGAGGTTCGGCTCCCCGACGAAGGCCAGCCAGAAGCGCAGCGTCGCCACATTGGGCTCGTGATTATATTGCTCCCACGCCATCCAGCGCAGCATGTCAGCCCGCTCGAACCGGTCCTCGGGGATCAGCGCCGAGCCGTCGGCGAGATAGAAGCAGGCTGCGTTGCTCTCCGGGAGGAACCGCTCGCCGACCTGCAGCACCGGGATGCGCCCGTTGGCGTTGACCCCGGCGAGGAACTCCGGCGTCCGCGTCTCGCCCTTCATGATGTCATATTCGCGCCGCTCGACCGCAATGCCGAGCAGCGCCGCGGTCAGCCGTATCTTGTAGCAATTGCCCGACTGGGCATATTCGTGGAGGATCAGCCGTTCCACGTCACGCAGGCGGCTGGATTCCCGCTTTCGCGGGAATGACAGACCTTGGCTCGAGCTGCGTCACGCCACCTCCAGCACGATCTTGCCGACATGGTCGCCGGCCTCCATCCGCCGGTGGGCGTCGGCGGCCCGGGCGAGCGGGAAGGTCGAATCGATCACCGGCTTCAACTTGCCGGCCTCGACATGCGGCCAGACCGCGCGGGCGATCTCGTCGGCGACCAGCGCCTTGAAGGCGGCGGTGCGCGGCCGCAGCGTCGAGCCGCTGAGCGTGAGCCGCCGCATCATCACCCGCGCGAGGTCGATCTCGGCGGCGGCGCCGCGCTGGACCGCGATCGAGACGTGCCGGCCGTCCTCGGCAAGGCAGGCGAGGTTGCGCGGCAGATAGTCGCCGCCGACCATGTCGAGCACGATGTCGACGCCGGCGCCGCCGGTCAGCCCCATCACCGCCTCGACGAAATCCTGCTTGGCGTAGTTGATCGCGTGCGCCGCCCCCAGCGCCTCGGCGCGGCGGCATTTCTCGTCGCTGCCGCAGGTGACGATGATCCTGAGGCCGAACAGGTCGGCGAGCGCGATCGCCATCGTGCCGATGCCGCTGGTGCCGCCATGGACGAGCGCGGTCTCGCCCTCCATCGCGAAGGCGCGCTCGAACAGATTGGTCCACACGGTGAACATGGTCTCCGGCATCGCCGCCGCCTCGATCAGCGACAGCGCTGGCGGCACGGGCAGGCACTGGCCGACCGGCGCCACCGCATATTGGGCATAGCCGCCGCCGGCGATCAGCGCGCACACCTTCTGGCCGATCAGCTCGTCCGGCACCTCCTCGCCGGTCGCCGCCACCGTGCCGGCGACCTCGAGGCCGGGAATGGTGGGCGCGCCGGGCGGCGGCGGATAGGCGCCGCGCCGCTGCAGCACGTCGGGCCGGTTGACCCCCGCCGCGGCGACCTCGATCAGCAGCTCGCCCGCGCCCGGGCGCGGCACCGGCCGGCGCACCGGCACCAGCACCTCGGGGCCGCCCGGCTCCTCCGGATCGATCGCATCCATCTCTTCCGGAAGTGCGGCCATTGCTTCCCGTTCGTCGCAAAGGGGTGCGCGGTTTATTGACTTGAGGCTCGTCCCGGTCAACGATTCGTGGCATGGACCTGGACGAGCTGTTTCCGGACAAGCCGGACGATCCGCTGAAGCTGCTGACGAAGCAGGATCTCGACCCGCTGTCGGTCGAGGAGCTGCAAGCGCGGATCGCGATTCTCGAGGCGGAGATCGCGCGGGTGAAGGCCAAGCTCGACGCTTCGGTCAACTTCCGCGCCAGCGCCGACGAGCTGTTCAAGAAATGAGCCTGGTCGCCGCGGCGCGTGGTTTCACGATCTTTCTAGCCGGCGGCTTGAATGGAACGCTTCGCAACACAAAATTAACCATAGGGGCCCCATCGGTAACGGGACCCAGGGAGTACCGAGATGCCGTCTTTCGCCCGTGAGCTCGAGCAGACGCTCCACAACGCCCTCGCCGAGGCGAGCGGCCGCCGGCACGAATATGCGACGCTCGAGCATCTGCTGCTCGCCCTGATCGAGGACGTCCATGCCGGCCGGGTGATGGAGGCCTGCGGGGTCAATACCGGCGAGCTGCGCGATTCGGTGCGCCACTATCTCGACACCGAGCTCGAATCGCTCAAGGTCGAGGCCGAGACCGACCCCTCCCCCACCAGCGGCTTCCAGCGCGTCGTCCAGCGCGCCATCCTGCACGTCCAGTCGTCGGGCCGCGACGAGGTGACCGGCGCCAACGTGCTCGTCGCCTTGTTCTCCGAGCGCGAGAGCTACGCCGTCTATTTCCTGCAGCAGCAGGACATGAGCCGCCTCGACGCGGTCACCTATATCAGCCACGGCGTCGGCAAGGGCGACGCGGTCGCCCAGCCCACCGAGAGCAAAGGCGGCGAGGAAGCGAAACAGGAAGAAGGCAAGAAGAAACCCGAATCCGCGCTCAAGCAGTTCACCGTCAACCTCAACGAGAAGGCCCAGGAAGGCCGCGTCGATCCGCTGATCGGCCGCGGGCCGGAGGTCGACCGCACCATCCAGATCCTCTGCCGCCGCTCGAAGAACAACCCGCTCTATGTCGGCGATCCCGGCGTCGGCAAGACCGCGATCGCCGAGGGGCTGGCGCGCAACATCGTCGAGGGCAACGTCCCCGACGTGCTGAAGCCCGCGGTGATCTATTCGCTCGACATGGGCGCTTTGCTCGCCGGCACCCGCTATCGCGGCGATTTCGAGGAGCGGCTGAAGGCGGTCGTCTACGAGCTCGAGAAGCTCCGCCACGCGATCCTGTTCATCGACGAGATCCACACCGTGATCGGCGCCGGCGCCACCTCGGGCGGCGCGATGGACGCGTCGAACCTGCTCAAGCCGGCGCTCTCCAACGGCGCGATCCGCTGCATCGGCTCGACCACCTACAAGGAGTTCCGCAACCATTTCGAGAAGGACCGGGCGCTGCTCCGGCGCTTCCAGAAGATCGACGTCAACGAGCCGACCGTCGAGGACACGATCAAGATCCTCGCCGGCCTGCGCTCCGCCTTCGAGGAGCATCACGCCGTCAAATACACGCCCGACGCGATCAAGGCCGCGGTCGAGCTCAGCGCGCGCTACATCAACGACCGCAAGCTCCCCGACAAGGCGATCGACGTGATCGACGAGGTCGGCGCGATGCAGATGCTGGTCGTCCCCTCCAAGCGCAAGAAGACGATCACCGTGAAGGAGATCGAGGCGGTGATCTCGACCATCGCCCGGATCCCGGCCAAGAGCGTCTCGTCGGACGACAAGAAGGCGCTCGAGCATCTCGACAAGGACCTGAAGCGCGTCGTCTTCGGCCAGGACGAGGCGATCGACCGCCTCTCCTCGGCGATCAAGCTCGCCCGCGCCGGTCTGCGCGACCCCGACAAGCCGATCGGCTCCTACCTCTTCTCCGGCCCCACCGGCGTCGGCAAGACCGAGGTGGCGCGCCAGCTCGCCTCGATCATGGGCATCCCGCTGCAGCGCTTCGACATGAGCGAATATATGGAGCGGCACAGCGTCAGCCGGCTGATCGGCGCGCCTCCGGGCTATGTCGGCTACGACCAGGGCGGCCTCCTGACCGACGCGGTCGACCAGCATCCGCATAGCGTGCTGCTGCTCGACGAGATCGAGAAGGCGCATCCGGACCTGTTCAACATCCTCCTGCAGATCATGGACCACGGCAAGCTCACCGACCATCACGGCAAGTCGGTCGATTTCCGCAACGTCATCCTGATCATGACCACCAATGCCGGCGCGTCCGACATGGCGAGCGAGGG
This sequence comes from uncultured Alphaproteobacteria bacterium, assembly GCA_963826805.1. Classification (GTDB taxonomy): domain Bacteria; phylum Pseudomonadota; class Alphaproteobacteria; order Sphingomonadales; family Sphingomonadaceae; genus Allosphingosinicella. Next base: position 234,499 of record CAWGYE010000004.1, on the reverse strand, counting down.
CATCGGCTTCGGCAACGTCTCGAAGGAGGATGCCAGCGAGGAAGCGGTGAAGCGGATGTTCACGCCGGAATTCCGCAACCGCCTCGATGCGATCGTGCCGTTCGGCTATCTGCCGACCGACGTCGTCGCCCGCGTCGTCGACAAGTTCATCCTGCAGCTCGAGCTCCAGCTCGCCGACCGCAACGTCCATATCGAGCTGGACGACGAGGCCCGCGCCTGGCTCACCGAGCGCGGCTACGACAAGCTCTACGGCGCCCGCCCGATGGGCCGGCTCGTTCAGGAGAAGATCAAGCAGCCGCTCGCCGAGGAGCTGCTGTTCGGCAAGCTCGTCCATGGCGGCGAGGTCAAGGTCCGCATCAAGGACAATGCCCCCGCCTTCGAGATCATCCCCGCCCCGCCCAAGGCTTCGAAGAGCAAGAAGAAGCCGGCCGCCGGCAAGGCGAAGGAAGAGGGACAGCCGGAAGAGCAGGCTTAGCTCCCTCTCCCCTCGGGGAGAGGGTTGGGGAGAGGGGGTCTCCCCGCCCCAGATTATTCGCTATCGTCGCACACCGTCTCCCTACCCTCCCCCTTGAGGGGGAGGGATGTTATGGTGGCGCATCCGACCGCAGGAGCCGCGCCATGCCTGACCTCACCTTCTACACCAATCCGATGTCCCGCGGCCGGATCGCCCGCTGGATGCTCGAGGAGGTCGGCGAGCCCTATGAGACGGTGCTGCTCGACTACGGCACCACGATGAAGGGCGCCGACTATCTCTCGGTCAACCCGATGGGCAAGGTGCCGGCGATCCGGCACGGCGACACGGTGGTCACCGAGGCCGCGGCGATCTGCGCCTACCTTGCCGATGCATTCCCAGAAAAGGGCCTCGCCCCGCCGCCCGGCCACCGCAAGCGCGGCCCTTATTATCGCTGGATGTTCTTCGCCGCCGGCCCGGTCGAGGCGGCGGTGACCGGCAAGGCGCTGGGGCTGCTCGCGCCCGCCGACAAGAAGGCGATGGCCGGCTATGGCAGCTTCGAGGAGACGATCGAGGCGCTGGCGACCGCGCTGACGCCCGGCCCCCACATTTGCGGCGAGCAGTTCACCGCGGCCGACGTCTATGTCGGCGCGCAGCTCGGCTGGGGGATGATGTTCGGCACGATCGAGAAACGGCCCGTGTTCGAGGATTATTTCGGCCGGCTGCAGGCCCGCCCGGCCGCGATCCGCGCCAACCGGCTCGACGATGCGGCGATGCCGGAGGCGGAGACCGATTGCGGAGACGAGGAATGCCTGATGAACGAATCCGAGCCGCAATAGCGCTCCACGACCGTTTCACCCATGAAGGCATGGATCGCCGCGCCTTCATGGCCGAGCTGACCCGGATCGCCGGCGGCGGCGCCGCGGCGACCATGATGCTCTCCAGCATCGCCTGCAGCGCGGCCGAACCCCAGGTCGCCCCCGACGACCGGCGCATCCGCACCCAGCAGCTCGAATGGGAGCCGCGACCCGGCCGTGCCTATCGCGGCTACAATGCCGCCCCTGCCGCGGGCGGGGAGCGGCTGCCGGTGGTGCTGGTGGTCCACGAGAATCGCGGCCTCAACGACCATATCCGCGACGTCGCCCGGCGGCTGGCGGTCGCCGGCTATTCGGCGGTGGCGCCCGATTTCCTGAGCCCCGCCGGCGGCACCCCGCCCGACGAGGATCGGGCGCGGACGATGATCGGCGCGCTCGACATGGCGGAGACGGTCGCCGACGGCGCCGCCACCATTGCCTGGTTCGCCTCGCCGCAGGGCGGCGCGCGCAAGGTCGGCTGCGTCGGCTTCTGCTGGGGCGGGGCGATGGTGAACCGGCTCGCGGTCGCCGCCGGCCCGGCGCTCGGCGCCGGCGTCTCCTTCTACGGCCCGGCGCCGGACCCGGCCGAGGCGGCGCGGGTGCAGGCGGCGATGCTGATCATCCTCGCGGGGCTCGACGAGCGGGTCAACGCCACCGGCCGGCCCTGGGTCGAGGCGCTGCGCGCGGCCGGCAAGACGGTCGAATCGACCACCTATCCGAACGTCAACCACGCCTTCCACAACGACAGCTCGGCGATGCGCTACGACCGCGCCGCCGCGGAAGCCGCCTGGGCCGCCACCCTCGCCTTCTTCGCCCGCCACCTGCGCTGAGCGCAGAGGGGAACGCCCGCCCCGCTGGGGGAGCGGAGCGGGCGTCGCCGGGCGGCCGGAAGGGGTTCAGCGGCCGCGCCGGCGGGGGCGGTCCGGGGTGGCGGGATGGGTGGCGTTCCACCAGCGCCGCCGGGCCTTATGCGGGTTGGACGGATGGGTGGCGTTGTACCAGCGCCGGCGGGCCGGATTGTGCAGCCGCCGCCGGTCCGGGTCCGGGCGCCGGATGCGCGTCCCGGTCTCGCCGCGCACGGCATCGCCGCGGCGGATCTCGAGATCGCGCGCCGGCACCAGCGTCCGGTCCCGGTCGATTCGCTGGATTTCGACCCGCTCGATGGCGCCGCGCGGGACCGCGACGGCGCCGCCGCCACCACGCTGCGCCGACGCCATGACAGGCAGGCAAAGCGCCATGGCGATGCCGATCAGGCTGATGGTCTTCATGCTCTTTCTCCTTCGTACACATGAGGGAGAAGGCGGCCGCGCCTCTCGACCGCTCTAACGGGCGCCGCGGAAAAACCCTTCGCGACTCAGTCGCGGCGCAGGCGGCGCAGGCGCTCGCGGCGCTGCTGGATGCGCTGCAGCCGCTCGATCTGCGCCTGGCGGGCGGCGCGCAGCCGCTCGGCCCGCTCGATCCGCTCCTGCTGCAGGCGCGACTCGTCGACGGCGGCCGGCGGCGCCAGGCGCGGCTCCGGCGCGGGCGCGGCGACGGCGTCCTCGCGCGCCACCGGGAGCGGCGGCGGTGGCGGTTCGAGCGGCCTGGGAACGGCGACTTCGGCGGGCCGCGGCGCCTCGACAGGAGCTGGACCGGGCGGCGGAGCGCTGCGAACCGGCGCGGCGGGCGGCGGCGGCGTTTCGGCAGGCGCCGGCTGGGCCGGGGCCGGCTCGAGCGGCGGCGGCGCGGAGCGCGGCGGCGGGGCCGGCACGGGCGGCGGCTCCGCGGTCGGCGGCGCGAGCCGGGCCAGCACCGCCTCCACGATCGGCAGCCGGTCGAGCCGCACCCCGGCCAGCGTTGCGGCCAGCGCGCCGCTGACCGCGAGGCCGAGCGCGACTCCGCCGACGACCATCGGCCGCCTCAGCCATGAACCGCGTCGGTCGCGCGGCGCGCGGCGCGCCAGGGCCGGGCGCGGCGCCTGCGGCAGCGCCAGCGCCGCGGCGGTGACGCGCTCGGCGAGCCCGGCGGGCACCGGCGGCGGCGCAAGTTCGGCGAGCAGGGCGTCGAGGGCGCGGTCGTTCATTCGGCCGCTCCTTCTGCCATGAGGCCCTTGCCGGCAAGCGACCGGGTCAGCGCCTGCCGGGCGCGGACCAGCAGCGATTCGAGCGCCTTCACCCCGATGCCGAGGATCGAGGCCGCCTCGGCGTTCGACACGCCTTCATAATAAGTCAGCACGATCGCCGCGCGCTGGCGGTCCGGCAGCGCCTGGATCGAGGCCGCGACGGCGGCGCGCCGCCGCGCTCCGTCGATGGCCAAGTCCGCGGGCAACGCCTCGTCGGCGCGCTCCGGCAGCGCCTCCTCGCTGACGAAGCGGGGGCGGCGCAGCCGGTCGAGGCAGGCATTGGTGGCGATCCGCCGCAGCCAGCCGCCGAGGCCGCCGCCCGCGCTCGTCCAGCCCTTGGCGTTGACCCACAATTTGACGAACGTCTCCTGCACCACATCCTCCGCTTCCACCGCATCGCCGAGCATGCGCCACGCGATGGCGTGAGCCATCGGGGTGTGCCGCGTCACCAATTGCTTGAAGGCGTCGGCGTCGCCGGCGGCGACGCGCGCCATCAGCGCGCCGTCGCCCCCGTCGCCGGGTGCGGGCGTCCGCTGCTCGCTCGCCTCAACGCCTACATTCAGCACGTTTCTCGTCCCGCGGCTGAAGGCCTAACGCCGATAGAGAGGATTCCCTTCGAAGGGTTTTACGCTCCCCGCCGTTAGGCGGAAACGATAAGGAGGGGCTCATGAGATCGCGCCATCTCGTCTGGGCGCTCGCTTTGTGGCCGGCCGGCGCCTCGGCGGCCGACTGGTCGCTGTCGCTGAGCGGCGGCATCGCCACCCTCGCCGGCGAGGGCGAGCAGCCTTTCGTCTCGCTCTCCCTGTACCGTTATTTCGGCGCCGGCTTCGTCCGCGGCGGCATCGCCTGGTTCGACGGCGAGGGCGAGCCGGGCCTCGCCGAGCCGCTGCCCGCCCGAACCTGGCAGCTCAGCGTCGGCGGCGGCTATCAGGCCGGCCGCGTGCTGTTCGACGGCTATGCGACCCTGGGCAGCCGCGATTTCAGCCCGCCCGGCCCCGCCCGCACCGGCGGGCGCCCCGTGCGCGGCGACACCGGGGGCGGCCTGCTCACGCTCGGCGGCTCGGTCACCTGGGACGCCCCGGCCGGCGACGACTGGTCGGTCGCGCCCTTCGCGTCGCTGAGCTACAGCAGGGTGGACATGGCGCGCACGCTGGCGCCGCTGGTCGGCGATCCTGTGATCGAGGAGATGCGGGAAAGCGGCGTGACCGGCATTGCCGGAGTCTCGGCCGAGCGGATTTGGTCGGGCGGCAGTCTCGGCGTCTATCTGGCGGGCGCCGCGACCTCGAACCGCGCCTCGGTCAACCGGCAGGGGAGCGGGCTTGCCGCCTCGCGCACTCCGCAGCTGATCCCCTCGGAGGACGACGGCGACGCTTGGCTCGAATATGGCCTCAGCGGCTCGCTGCAGCTGTCCGCCGACGTGTCGCTGGATGCGCTGCTGGTCCGCACCGCCGGCTTCGGCCCGGGCGAGACGACCTCCGCGTCCGCGGGCATCCGGCTTCACTTCTGACCCATAAGGAAAAGGCCCGGCGTCGCCGCCGGGCCTTTCCTGTCTCCCGATTCTGCGGGCGGCTATTCGCGGCTGCCGAGCAGGTTCAAGAGGAAGGTGAACATGTTGATGAAGTCGAGATAGAGCGTCAGCGCGCCCAGTATCGCCGCCTTGCCGAGGAAATCGGAGCCGGCCACCTGGAAGTAGATGCTCTTGATCTTCTGCGTGTCGTAGGCGGTGAGGCCCGCAAACAGCAGCACGCCGATGAAGCTGATCACCGTGCTCAGCGTGTCCGAGCGGATGAACCAGTTGGCGATCAGCGCCACGATCAGCCCGACCAGGCCCATGAGCAGGAAGGTGCCAAGCGCCGAAAGGTCGCGCTTGGTGGTGTAGCCGTAAAGGCTGAGCGAGACGAAGGCGGCCGCGGTCGCGAAGAAGATCGCCGCGATCGAAGTGCCGCTGTAGATCAGCGGGATCACCGACATGGAAAGGCCCATCACCACCGCGAACGCCCAGTAGAAGGCCTGCATCGTCCCGTAGGACATGCGGTTGGCGCCGAAGCTCATCGCGAACACCATCAGCAGCGGCGCGAAGATGATCACCCAGCGCAGGATGCCGCCGCCAGCGAACACCTCGAACGCCATGCCCGACCAGGCGAACAGATAGGCGACGATGCCGGTGAGCAGCACGCCCGACGCCATGTAGTTGTAAACCGACAGCATATGCGACCGAAGCCCGGCGTCGAACGCGACGTCGCGGCCGGCAACCGTCGTGGTCGGCTGCGTCGCACCGATCTGCGGATCAGTCCAATTGGCCATGTGAAACACTCCCATCCCCGGCAAAATGCCGTGTGCGCCGAATATCGGGGGAAAGCGGATGCATTTCAAGGAAAACCCGATGACCAGCGGTGTCATCGCCCCCGCGCGGAGCCGGTGATTTCATCGCCGCTCTTTGCTAGAATTGCGCGATGCACCGGCTGTTCGTCGCCATCCGCCCGCCCCGGGCGATCCGCGAGCGGCTGCTGGCCGCGATGGGCGGGATCAGCGGCGCCCGCTGGCAGAGCGAGGACCAGCTCCATCTCACCCTGCGCTTCATCGGCGAGGTCGATCGGCATCGGGCCGGCGACGTCCATGCCGCCCTGGGCGGTATCCGCCATCCGGCCCTGAAGATCGCGCTGAACGGCATCGGCGCCTTCGACCGGCGCGGCTGGCCCGACGCGGTCTGGGCCGGCGTTACGCCGCACGAGCCGTTGAAGGCGCTCCACAACAAGGTCGATGGCGCCCTCGCCCGGGTCGGCGTCGCGCCCGACCAGCGCGCCTTCCTGCCCCACATCACCCTGGCGCGGCTGAAGCGCTCGTCGGGGACGGTCGGCAATCTGGTCGAGCAAGCGGGCGGCCTCACCAGCCCGCCTTTCACGGTCGACCATTTCGCGCTCTACGAAAGCACGCTGACGCCCGACGGCGCGGTCTATTCGATCGTCGAGCGCTACCCGCTGGGCTAGGATTTATCGACACCCACCCCAAACCCCTCCCCATCAAGGGGAGGGGCTTACATTCTAGACCCCAAGCGCGTTCAGCAGCCGGTCGACCATCGCAAAATAGCTCGGCCCCCACAGCCGCACGTGCACCAGCGTCGGAAACAGCTGGTAGACCGGCCGGCGTTGCTCCCAGCCCGGTTCGGGCGCGCCATAGCCTTCGCGGAATTCTTCGGGCGGGGTCGAGAACAGCTCGAGCATGGCCAAATCTACCTCGGCGTCGCCATGATAGCAGGCGGGGTCGATCAGGCCGACCAGCCTCCCCTCCCTGACCAGCATGTTGCCGGTCCAGAGGTCGCCGTGCAGCAGGGCCGCCGGCGGAGCGGCCGGGAGCAGGTCGCCCAGCCGCCCGGCCAGCCGCTCGACCCGCTCGCGCCAGGGCCGGTCGAGCAGGCTGGCGGTGGCGATCAGCCTTTGCTCGCCCCAGAAGCGCGGCCAGTCGCCGCTCTCGCGATTGTCGAAGGTCACCGTGCCGATCGGATAATCGACCGGCCAGCCATAGGCCTCGCCGGTGCGCCCGTGCAGCTGGCGGATCCGTTGGCCGATATCGGCCCAGGCCCTGGCGCTGAACAGGCCGTCATTGTCGACATGCTCGAGCAGCAGGACCCCCTCATGCTCCGCCTCGACCAGCGGCGCGGGCAGGCCGGCGCCGAGCAGCGCCCGCAGCATCGCCGCTTCGGCCCCGGCCGCCGGGCTCTGCTTGGCGACCACGCAGCTGCCGCTGGCCCGCCGCGCCAGCAGTACCTCCGACACGCTCTCGGCGACCAGCCGCTCCAGCCGCTCCTCGGCCACCCCGGTCAGCGCGGCGACGCGGGCGGCAAAGGCGCTCATTCGGTCGGGAAATACTGGAAAAAGGGCTCGGCCTCGGCAAGCACCCGGGTGAAGCTCGGCCGCGCCTTCAGCCGCTCGAGCAGCGCCAGCGCACTGGGCCAGCGCCCGGCCAGCGGCATCACTTTGTCGGCGTAGAACAGGGCCGGCGCCGCCGCGCAGTCGGCGAGCGTGAACGCCTCGCCTGCCATCCAGCCGGACTGCCCCGCCTGCCGCTCGACCGCGCCCAGCGCGGTCGTGAGCAGCGCCCGCGCCTCGTCGACTCCGAAGGCGTCGCGCTGTCCCTCCGGCCTGATCCGGTCGAGCACGATCTTCTGCATCGGCGCCTGCACGTAATTGTCGAGGACCCGGTCCCAGAAGCGCGTCTCGCGCGCCCGCTCCGGATCCTCCGGGACGAAACGGATCCGCCCCGGATGGTGGAGGTCGAGATAGTCGATGACGATGCTGGTCTCGGCGACGACCTCGCCGCGCGCCTCGTCGACCAGCACCGGCATCTTCGCGAGCGGCCAGATCGCCTCGAACTCGGCGCGCTCGGCGGGATCGCCGAGATTGACGAGCTTGAACTCGAACGGCGTCCCGTTCTCGTAGAGCGCGATCAGCACCTTCCAGCAGAAGGAGGCGAGCGGGTGGCCCTGGAAGACGAGGCTCATCGATCACTCTCCCGCTCGAGCGCCGCCGCCAGCCCGCGCGCGCCTTCGGCGACGTCGCCCCAGGCGGCGTCGAAATGGCTGTCGCGACCGTAATAGGGATCGGCGACGCCCTGCCCCGCGCGTCCCGGCACGTGGTCGAGCAGCAGCGACAGCCGGGCGCGCGCGCCGTCCGGCCGCAGCGCCTCCAGCTCGGCCATGTTCTCCTCGTCCAGGGCGACGATATGGTCGAACCGCTCGAAATCGCCCCGGCTGACCTTGCGCGCGCGCAGATGGGCGATGTCGACGCCCTGCCGCCGCGCCGCCGCGATCGCGCGGGCGTCGGGCGGCTCGCCCGCATGCCAGCCGCCGGTGCCCGCGCTGTCGATCTCGACGTCCAGCCCGATCCGCCCGGCTTCCGCCCGCAGCGCGCCTTCGGCGAGCGGCGAGCGGCAGATATTGCCCATGCAGACGAACAGGACGCGGACGGTCATCAGCCAAGCCTTGTTGCCAAAGCGCCCCGCTCTGCTAGCCAAGGGCAAACAGAAAGTACAATCGAGGGGAGGCCGATGGCGAACGGCGGGGAGGCGGCGAAGCCGCGCATCGGTCTCTACGCCTGGTACGCGCTGGGCGTCCTCGTTCTCGTCTACGTGATCAATTTCATCGACCGGCAGATCCTGTCGATCCTCGCCGAGGACATCAAGCGCGACCTCGCGCTCGAGGATGCCCAGATCGGCTTCCTCTACGGCACCGCCTTCGCGGTCTTCTACGCCCTCTTCGGGATCCCGCTCGGGCGGCTCGCCGACAGCTGGTACCGCGGCCGGCTGATGGCGATGGGACTCGCGCTCTGGTCCTCGATGACCGCGCTGTCGGGCTTCGCGAGCAGCTTCGGCATGCTCGCGACGGCGCGCATCGGCGTCGGCATCGGCGAGGCGAGCGCCTCGCCCGCCGCTTATTCGATGATCAGCGACTATTTCCCCAAGGAGCGCCGGGCCACCGCTTTGTCGATCTATTCGAGCGGCCTCTATATCGGCGGCGGCCTCAGCCTGCCGATCGGCGGGCTGGTGCTGAGCCGCTGGAACACCGCCTATCCGGACGCCGCCGCGGCGCCGCTCGGCCTCGCCGGCTGGCAGGCGGCGTTCCTCGCGGTCGGCATCCCCGGCCTGCTGATCGCGCTGTGGGTGCTGACCCTGCGCGAGCCGCAGCGCGGCGCCTCGGATGGGCTGCCGCAGCCGGTCGTTCGCCCCAACGCCTGGCGCGATTTCGGCCGCGAGCTGATGGCGATCCTGCCGCCGCTCACCTTCATCAACGTCGCCCGCATTCCCGGCGCGCTGGCCCGCAACCTCGCCGCGCTCGCGCTGATCGCCGCCGGCGCCGCCGGGCTCGCCATCCTCACTGGGAACTGGCCGCAATGGGCCGCCTACGGCCTTGGCGTCTATGCCGTCTTTTCCTGGGTGCAGTCGCTGAAGCAGCGCGACCCGCCGACCTATCGGCTGATCTGGGGCACGCCGATGGTGGTGCTGATGGCGGTCGCTTTCGGCAGCATCTCCTTCGTCACCTACGCCGCCAGCTTCTGGGGGCCGCCCTACGTGCTCAGGACCTTCTATCCCGACCCGACCGGGCCGGCGCTCTACTTCGAGGGACTGCGGGCGGCCGAGGAGGTGGCGACGGTGCTGGGCTGGAGCGCGGCGATCTCGGCGGCCGCCGGCGTCATCACCGGCGGCATCGTCTCGGACTGGTGGCGGCGCCACGATCCGCGCGGCCGGCTGTTCGTCAACATGATCGCCGCGGTCGCGCCGATGCCGGTCACCTGGTTCATGTTCACCACCACCGATCTCGGCAATTTCTACCTCGCCAACCCGCTCGCCCATTTCCTGAGCGCGCTCTGGGTCGGCGCGGCGGTGGCGACGCTCCAGGACCTGGTGTTGCCGCGCATGCGCGCCACCGCGGGCGCGACCTACATCCTCGGCACCACCATGGTCGGCCTCGCGCTCGGCCCCTATTTCGCGGGCAAGATGGCGGACGTGTTCGAGAGCCTGCGGCTCGGCGTGTTCTCGCTGTTCCTGATGCCGCCGCTCACCATTGTCGCCCTGTGGCTGGCCAGCCGCCGTCTGGCGGAGCTCGAAGCCAGCAAGGTCGAGCGCGCCCGCGCCGCCGGCGAGCCGGTCTAGCCGGCGGGGGGCGGCGGCGCGCTGAGCACCGCGCAGGCGATCCGCGCGCCGCTGTTGCCGGCGGGGTCGGTGCGGTAGTCGTCGGGCGCGGCGTGGAGCACGATCGCCGCCCCGTCGGCGTCGAAGAGCGGATGCTCGCCGCCCTGCAGCTCGCCCGGAATCGCGAACTCGACCCGCCCGTGGCCGTCGGCGCCGATCTCGAGATTGGGCAGGTCGCCGAGATGCGGGCCCTGGGCGTTGAGGCTGCCGTGGTGGCGCGCCGTCGGGTTCCAGTGCGGGCCCGCGCTCTCGAAGCCGGGGCCGTCGCAGCGGCCGACGGCGTGGATGTGGGCGCCATATTGTCCCGGCGCGAGCCCGGCCGCCTGGATCCGCACCTGGATCGGGCCGCCGCCGACGAACACCATCGCCCGCGCCGCCAGCGTGCCGTCGGCCTTGTGCAGCTCGGCCACCGGCGACATCGTGATCAGCGCGGGTTGGGCGGGCCGGGCGGGCGTCGCCTGGGCGCCCTGCAGCGCCGCGAGGATCGCCAGGATCATGCTCCATCTCCTGCCGGCGCGCGTGCCGGACGCCCGATTCCGTGCCACAGCAGGCCGGCATTCTCAACATCCTCCGGCGGATAGACGTTGCGCAGGTCGACGAGGACCGGCTGGCGCATCGAGCGGGCGATGCGCTTGAGGTCGAGCGCGCGCAGCGCGTCCCATTCGGTGACCAGGACCACGGCGTCGGCGCCCTCCGCCGCCTCATAGGGACTGGCGCACAGCGCGACGCCGGGCATGACCTTCGCCGCCTGCTCCATGCTCTCGGGGTCGTAGCCGCGCACCACGACGCCGGCATCCTCGAGCGCCTGCACGATCGCGATCGACGGCGCCTCGCGCATGTCGTCGGTGTTGGGCTTGAAGGCGAGGCCGAGCAAGGCCGCGACCTTGCCGCGCGGCTCGGGCCCGAGCGCGCGCAGCACCTTGCGGCCCATCGCGCGCTTGCGGGCGTCGTTCACCTTGACCACCGCCTCGACGATCCTGAGCGGCGCATGCGCATCCTCGGCCGTCTTCAGGAGCGCGACCGTGTCCTTGGGGAAGCAGGAGCCGCCATAGCCGGGCCCGGGATGGAGGAACTTGGCGCCGATGCGGCCGTCGAGGCCGATGCCGCGGGCGACGTCCTGCACGTCGGCGCCGACCGCCTCGCACAGGTCGGCGATCTCATTGATGAAGGTGATCTTGGTCGCGAGGAAGGCGTTGGCGGCATATTTGATCAGCTCGGCGGTGCGCCGCGAGGTGACGAGGAGCGGCGCCTTGTTGAGGTAGAGCGGCCGGTAGATCTCGCGCATCACCTCGGCGGCGTGCGCGTCCTCGGCCCCGACCACGATCCGGTCGGGATGCTTGAAATCGGCGATCGCGGCGCCCTCGCGGAGGAATTCGGGGTTGGACACGACCTCGACCGACACCTCCGGCGCGACCTCGCGCAGGATGCGCTCGACCTCGTCGCCGGTGCCGACCGGGACGGTGGACTTGGTGACCACCACCGCCGGCCGGGCGAGCACCGCGCCGATCTCGCGCGCGGCGCCGTAGACATAGGAAAGGTCGGCATGGCCGTCGCCGCGCCGCGAGGGGGTGCCGACCGCGATGAAGATCGCCTCCGCCTCCCTGACCGCGGCTTCGAACGCGGTGGTGAAGGCGAGTCGGCCGGCGGCGACGTTGCGCGCGACCAGCTCGTCGAGCCCCGGCTCGAAGATCGGCATCACCCCGTCGACGAGCGCGCCGATCTTGACGGCGTCCTTGTCGACGCAGGTGACGTGATGGCCGAAATCCGAGAAACAGGCGCCGGACACCAGGCCGACATAGCCGGTGCCGATGATCGCGATCCGCATTCCAATTCCTCAAAGAGCGTGAATCGGGCCCGCGTTATCAAAGCGGCCGCCGGTTGGGCAAAGAAAAAGGAGCCGGCCCGAAGGCCGGCTCCCTGTTTCTGGCGTCCCGCCGCCGAAGCGGCGGTGCCCCTTCTTACCAGCCGGAGCCGGGGCCGAAGGTGACTTCCACGCGCCGGTTCTGCGGCTCGCGGACGCCGTCGGCCGTGTCGACCAGCGGCCGGCTCTCGCCGAACGCTTCGGTCGTGATCGAGCCGTCGGGCACGCCGCGGCCAGCCAGGTAGCTGCGGGTGTTGTTGGCACGACGCTGCGACAGGCCGACATTGTATTCCGCCGAACCCGACCGGTCGGCGTGACCGGCAAGAACGACCTGGGCCTGACCGCAATTCTGGTACGCCGCGGCCGCATTGTCGAGGATCGCAGCCGCTTGGGCCGTGATCTCGTCCCGATCCCAATCGAAGAACACGATATAGGGACCCGGTGCGCACTCCGGAGGCGGAGGCGGCGGCGGGGGCGGAGGCGGCGGGGGAGGCGGAGGCGGAGGCGGAGGCGGCGGCGGAGGCGGAGGCGGAGGCGGCGCCCCGAAGTTGAAGGTGATGCCGCCGAGCAAGCTGTGCGACCGGAACCGCGATTCCGACTCGAAGCCGCGGAAGTCCACGGTCCGGATGTCGTCGACGTTGAAGAAACGGTAGCGGACGGTGATGTCGATATTGTCGCTGATCGCCTGCCGGACGCCGGCGACGATCTGCCACGCGAAGCGCGTGTCGGAATCGTCGAGCGCCGCCGGTTGGTTCGAGAAAGCGCGGATATTGTTGTAGTCGACGCGCGCCACACCGGCGCCGCCGCCCACGAACCCGCTCACGCCGTCATCGTCGCCGAAGTCGAGCATGCCGTTGATCATGAAGCTGAGCGCGCTGGTGCGCCCGCCGCCCGCCGGGTAGATGTCGGGGGTGATCGTGCTGCCGGCGCCGGGGCCGAAGCCCGGGAACCGAATCACGGTCTCGATGTCGTCGACGCGGGCGCGCTTGTAGGCGACCTCGGCCTCGAGGCGGAACGCCCCCAGGTCGTAACCGACGAACAGCGCGCCATCGAATCCGTAATCGTGATTCAGGCTGTACTGCGAGCTGGCGCCGCTCGGGATCGTCGGCAAGAGACCGAAGTCGAAGTCGATGTCCTCGACGATCATCCCACCGAAATCGCCCCCGACATACCAGGCGCCGTCGCGCGCAAGTGCCGGAGTTGCGAGCACGGTTGACGACAGCGCCACAACAATGGCGAGCTTCCGCATAATCTTCCCCTTTCTTCTGCGTCCCAAGCGGGAACGACGTGAACTCATTACGGTAAGCGACGTTTCCGCGCAAGCGCGCTTCGCCCCATACCTGTTGCCGAAAAGCCGCAGCCCACCCGGAAGATGAACGGCAGACAACCAGTCAGCACCGAACGATGCCTAACGCCTGCGGTTGCGTCGGAAAAGGGAAGTTCGTCAATCAATCAGGCCGTGTGACTTTAATGTCGCAATGAGGGCGTCGACGGCGGCGCGGGCCTCGGCGTCAATTGTCGTTCCACCTGAAGGACTTGGCACGTCCGGAAGGCGCGGTCCGACGACCTGCTGGCCGGCGATGGTGAAGCGCGCGGCAGGCATGTTTCCGTCGCTCCAGGCGGTTCCCGACCAGTGCAGCCAGCAACCCAGATCGATGCGCCACACCAACATGCCGGGAAGCGGCGCCACGAACCGCCAGCCGCCGTCGGTGCGGCAGGCGAGCATGTCGTCCTTGCCGGCCCAGTCGCCGGTCGCCCCCGCGGCGACGATCCAGCACTGCCCGGCCTCGGGATCGGCCGGCGGAGTGGCGAGCGGCCCCTCCTCCACCGCGGCGTGGAGCGCCGCGTCGAGCAGCGCCAGCGCCTCGTTGTGCCAGGCTTCCTTCTGCGCCTGTCCGGGCAGGATGAACGGGAGCGCGAAGCGCGCGCTGGTGTCGGTCATGCGGGATCTCCGGTCATTCGAGGACGAGCAAGGCGGGACGCGAGGCGGCGAAGGTGCCGGCCTGCGAGACCGCGATCTGGATCGGCCCGGCGCCGTCCTCGGCGCGCTGGGCGGCGGTATAGAGATAGAGCGTCGACTCCGCCTCGGCGGCCCGCTCGAAGCCGGCGCCGGCGATGACGAGCCGGTATCGCTCCGCCTCCTCGGCGAGCGGGGTGTCCGACCCGCTCAGCCAGGCCCAGCCCTGCCGGCTGCGCCGCACCCAGCGGATCTCGAGGTCGCCGGCGCCGGTCTCGCGCGCGGTCAGGTGGACCGGGGCCGGCGGCCGCAGCGCCGCGCCCTCGATCTCCACCGACGCCGTCGCCGGCTCGGCAAGGTCGCCGATGCCGGTGGCCATGATCCGGGCCTCGCCGCCCGGCGACCCGGCCGGCGCCTCCAGCGCGGTCAGCCGGTCCGCCTCGATCAGCGTGAAGCCCTCGCCCGCTTCGTGGCTCCCGGCCGCCCATTCGGTGCCGCGCCTCCCGCGCAGCAGGCGGGACAGCCGGAACCGCCGCCCGCCCAGCGGCGCGGCGTCGCCGAACTGGATCAGCTCGGCGCCGAGCGCGGCCAGGTTCGCGCCGTCGACCAGCGCGTCGTCGCTGCGGCCTTCCAGCCACATCGCCTCGCCGGCGAGCTCGATCTCGACCGCCGAGTCGCGGTCGAACAGCGCCGAGCCGGCCGGGCCGAGCGCGTCGAGCGCGGTGCCGAGCACGGCCGGCGCCGCGGTGCCGCCGGCGTCCTGCCAGCTCGCGCCGAGATCGTAGCTCGCGCTCAGCGCGGCGCGGCGCCAGCCCGCCTGCGCGCCCGCGGCGGCGACCAGCAGCACCGGCTTGCCGCCCGCCGCGTCGCCCAGGGGCAGGTCGAGCAGCCTCACGATGGTCGGCCCGTGGGCAAGGTCGGGCTCGCCGGTGGCGCGGCCCGGGCTCGCCGCCAGCGGGGGCAGCGTCGCGACGCTCGCCCGGACCAGTTCGAGGGTGACGCTCATCGGCCCGAGCGTCCAGCGCGTCACCCGCCAGCGGCCGGCCAATCCCTCGATCGAGACCGGCCGGCCCGGCCGCAGCGAGGCGGCACGCCACCCCGCGGCGACCGTCGCCGTCACCCGCGCCGCCCAGAGCGCGGCGAGCCGGCGCTCGGCGAGCGCCTTGGCCGCCGGGGCCGACAGCGACGCGGCGACCGCGCGCCGGTCGGCGCTGCGACCGCCTGGCCGGAGCGCGCGCTGCAGCCCCGTCTGATAGTCCCGCGCCGGGTCGTGATAGGCGAGGCTCGCTTCGCCCGGCAGGCTGGCGAGGCCGCGGCGGACGATCCGCCGCCGGCCGCTCTCGTCCGCCGCCGGCAGCGCCAGCGGCGGCTCCGTTCCGCCGCCGAGCCGCAGCACGGCACCGTCGTCGGCGAGCGAGAGCGGGACGATGTCGGCGAGCGCCTCCAGCGCCGCGCGGACGCTGTCGCCGCCGGCCGCATAGCCGGCGAGGGCCGGCGTTTCGCCCGCCGCCACCGCGCCGCCGCCCAGCGCCTCGGCGATCGCGCCGATCGCCACCGGCTCCGGATCGGCCTCGACCTCGAAGGTCAGCGAGGGAATCCGGTTGCCGAAATCCTCGAGCTGGAAATCCTCGAACACGGCATAGGCGATGCCCCGGAAGGCGGGGCAGAGGTCGGCGCCTTCCGCCGCGGCGATCAGCGGGTCGGCGGGCTGGTCCTCGCCGCCCTCATGGAGGCGGAAGCCGGTGGCGCTCTTGAAGTCGCCGGCGGCGCCGCGCAGCAGCTTGCCGTCCGCCCAGATCCGGGCGACGGCGCCGACCGGCCGCGCCGACAGCGCCACCGCGAAGCTCGCCGAATAGCTGGAGCTGACCGTCTTCGGCCGGCCCTTGCCGCCGCCGCTGGTCGCGCGGTGCTCGATGAGGTCGGTCGACCAGATCACCGAGCCTGCGACCCGCATCCTCCCGAAGATCTTCGGAATCGCCACCCCGTAGGTCGAGGTCTGCACGGCAAGGTCGCCGAGGCGCGGCCCCTGGCGCGCCTTGGGCGCGAAGATCCGCTGGTCGAGCTGCTGGCCGATCACCGCCCCGATCGCGCCGCCGATCGGGCCGCCGACGGCGGTGCCGACCGCGGTCAGGATCAGCGTCGCCATCAGCCGGGCCGCCCGGCCGGCGCCGACAGCGACTCCTCGTCGGGATAACGCCAGGCCGACAGCACCGGCCAGGGCACCGGCCCCGGCACCTCCGCGACCTTGCGCAGCCGCGCATCGGCATGAAGATAGCCGTCCGGAGTTAGGATCACGACATGGAGTTGCCCGCCCTCGACCCGGGTGAGCAGGATGTCGCCGGGCACCGCGGCGGCGGGCGCGATCCGCACGAAGCCGCTCTCGTCGAACTCGCCGTTCACCTGCTCGACGTTCGTCGAGCGCAGATTGTAATATCTGGGCGCCCGCCCGGGCTTCATCCCCGTCGCCATCACCACCACTCCTATGCAGTCCAGCCCATGCTCGATCGACCGCCCCTGCGGGCGGAAGCGGACACCGAGCAGCGCCCGCGCCCGCGCGACGACCTCACCGGCCCGGGGCATCGGACGGCGCCGGCCGCTCGGCCGGCCCGGGCTCGGCCGCCTCCACCGCCGGGTTCTTCTTGAATTCGACGGTGCTTCCGTCGACCTCGATCCGGATGCTCTTGGGGAGGTTTGTGCAGGCGCCGAGCGCGAGCAAAATGATTCCAGAGCAAGCTATGAGCCGCATGGTCCTTCTCCTTCTGGGGTGGATGGCGCCTCAGGCGCCGGGGTAACGGGTCAGCAAATCGATGCCCGGCAAATGCGGCTCGCCGCGGAAGTTGGCGGCGTTGCCGAACCGGCCCGCGCAGGTGGCCAGGCTCTTGTCGCAGCCCTCCGTCACCTCGACGAGGTCGCCGGGGGCCGGCGCGAACGGCGGCGGCTCGGCGAGCGCCAGCCGCCCGTCCTCGGAGGCGAGCACCAGGCTCGCCAGCCCGCTATTGGCGCCGCCGAGCCAGCGCAGCGCGCCGCCCGCATAGGCGTTGCCCGGCGCCGCCTCCTCGACCTCGACCGTGACGTCGTCCGCCACCGCCGCGATTCGCGTGATCAGCGTGCGCCCGGCCATGTCGACCCGGCACCTCTTGTCGCCGAGTCCGGCGCGGCATTCGGGCGAGGTCTGCTCGACCACCGGCGCGTCGAGCATCGCGGTCGGCCCGCGCAGCTCCGCCTCGAACGCGTCGCCCCTGGTCGCGACCTCGCCCAGCTCGCCGCGCGCGACCGCGAAGGTCTCGCCGCCCGGATCCTCCCAGTCGACCATGAACACCGCCACCGCCGCGCCGTCCCAGCGGCCGGCGCCGAGGTCGGCGGCGCTGATCGCGGCGCTGGCCAGCGCGCCCTCGACGTCGAGCGACTCCGCCTCGAAGCCGTCGGAAAGGCCGATCGCCGAGGGCAGCATGCCGGGCGCCGCCCGGTAGACGAGGCCGCCGATCTCGAGGTCGCGGTCGTGGGTGGTGAAGCCGAGCGCCACGCCGTCGCGCCGCTCCAGCCGCCAGCACAAGGCGATGGTGGCGAGCTCGCGCTGAAGGAAATCCGCCATCTCATGCTCCAAGCGACGTCTCGTCATTGCGACCCCGGCGAAGGCCGGGAAGCAATCCAGCGCTGGATCGCCGCATTGCTCCGCTCCTCGCGACGACGAGCTAGGATTCGCGCACCTCGATCATCGGCACCGAGAGGATTTCGCCCGCGAGGAAAGTCGCCCGGTTGAGGCTGAGCTTGTCCTCGGCGAAGCGCACCGGCACGTCGAAGCGGTAGCCGGCACTGACCTCGGCGCCCGCCTCCGGCGCCGTCTCGAAATCGACGACGCCTTTGTCGCCGAGCGTCCAGCCGCTCACCTGCTCGGCCCCGTCCACCGCCACCCTTACCGTTCCCGCCACCGGCCGGGTGATGCGGCGGACCTGCTGCCCGTAGGATTTGACCAGCGGGAACATCGTCCTCACGCCGTCACCTAGTCCCAGCAGCTGGTCCGCCGCCCCCGGCGCGCCGGTCATCCCGTTCGAGCTGTTGTCGAACGGGTCCTCGAGCCGGAACCCGGCCGCGGCGCCGCGGCGCGCGCGGAAGAAGGCGATCAGCGCGTGCAGATCGGCCTCGCCGCGCAGGCCGGGCCCGGCGTCGAAGCTCAGCCGCGCGTCGGCCCATTCGGCGTTGCGCTGCTCGGCGCCGCCGGCGGTGGTCACGATCGCGGTCGAGAAGGCCGGCTCGACCGCCGCCTCGCGCCCAAGCGCGACTGGAAAGCGCACGTCGTCGAAAGCCTCCACGTCCCCTTCTCCTTCCCCGAAATGGACGAAGCCGTCGCGCAGCACCTGCGGCAGCGCCCAGACGAAGGTCTCGGCGGTGCCGCGCCGCGCCGCGGCTCCGGCCGCCGCCGCGATTCGCGTCCACAGATGGCGGTCCTCGGCCGCTTGCACGAAGCCGGCGAAATAATGCTGCGCCGCGACCGGATAGCCGAGCCGGGCGGCCAGCTCGGCGACGCCCCGCGCGCTCGCCCCTTCGCGGCCCTCGATCGTCCAGTCGTAATCCTCGAGCTGCAGCACGTCGAAGGCCGGCGCCGCCCAGTCCAAAGGCGCGTTGGCCCGCCTGAGCTCCGGCGCGCCGAGCACGGTCGGCAAATAGACGAGCAGCAGGCATTCCGCCCCCGGCGCCGCGTCGCGCACCGCCGCGCACAGGGCCGCGGTCGAGGCGGCGAGCGCTGCGCCGGCGGCGTCGAGCGTCGCCCGCTGCGCCGCGTCGAGCGGCGCGCGGACGTCGGCGATCGGCACCGGGTCGAACGCCGCCACCGCCGCCGCGTCGTAGAGGCAGATCCGCCCGTCCGCCATCACCCACCACCACGGCTCGCCGGCCTGGAAGCGCACCGGCAGCCCGGCGGCGAGGGCGAGCAGGGCGAAGGCACGCGCGATCTCCTGCAGGAAGGCCATCGCCTCCGCATTTGCCGGCGACAGCAGCGCCGACGGCGGCTCCCAGCCGGTCAGCGCCGGATCGCCATTCCCGGCCCGCTGCTTCCAGGCCTCCGGGCAGTGCTGGTCGAGCAGCTCGTAGCTCAGCGACAGGATCGCCTCGAAGCCCAGCGCCTTCGCCCGAGCCAGGAAATCGGCATGCCAGGCCTCGCACGGCCGGTTCAGCGCCGGCACCGCCTCACCGCCGACCAGCGCGAAATAATGGCTCATGCCGACATAATGGTTGATCGTCCCGCGATAGCCGAGCTGGAGGACGTTGCGCAGCATCCGCGCCGGCGTCAGGTGGTAGAGATCGTCATATCCGGTCGCGATCCTCAAGCCGTGCTCCGGCACCAGCGCGTCGCCGATCGCCAGCACCGAGCCCGAACCGTCGCAGGCAATCTCGCTGAGCTCGATCCAGCCCTCCTGGGGAGCGGCGAGCGGTGCGTCCTCCATGTCGTAACCTGGCGCCACCAGCGAAACGAACATCCGGTCGATGTCCCCGGCCCAGACCGGATCGTCCGCCGCCCAGCCGCCGGCGAGCGCGCCGAAGTCGAGCGAGATCTCGGCATCCTCGGGCATCCCGTCGGCATAGTTCCACAGCCGCACGAACCAGTTCCGGTCGGCGCCCGCGGCATCGCGTCCGAAGATGGTCAGCGTCGGCCCGTGAACCGCGTCGAGCGGTTTCACGCCGGCCGAGCGGTATCGGAAGCTCAGCCGGCAGCGGCTGAAATCCCGCGACGTCTCGTAAGCGAGCAGCGGATGGTCCCAGACGTCCTCCGCCTGCCAGATCAGCCCGGCGAGGTCGTTCCTTTTGTAGAACAGAGCCTCGACGCGCAGCGCGTTCGGCCCGGTCGTCGTCGCGCTCGCCATCATCGGGCGCGGAAAGTTGATCGTCCAGAAGCGCGCGTCGAACCGTTTGACTTGGCCCGTCGTCCGCGCGCCGCCCGGCGGCGCCAGCCAATGTCCCATTGCCGCTTCCTTGTTTGAGTCTGGCGGCTTGACCGCCGCGCGCCCGCGCCCCTAGGCTCGCGCCTCGGTGGGGAGACCGCGATCGTGTTAGGCACGTTCAGGGGCATGATGACGGCGGCCGCGGCCGCACTCGCCGTCCCGGCCGCCGCGTCCGACCTCGTCCTCGACGCCTCGTCGGGCTTCACCGTCCCTGTCGAGATCAACGGCGTGACGCTGCGCCTGCGCGTCGACCCGGCCGCGAGCGGCCTCGTCGTGCTCAATCCCGGCGCCGCGGCCCGCGCGAGGCTCAACCCGGAGATCAAGCCGCCCAATTCCTTCCTGCCCGGCGCCTACCCCCGTCAGTCCTTCGCCCGCATCGGCCCGGTCAACCTCACCGGCCTCACCAGCCGGACCGCGGTCACCATCGCCGGGCGGCCCGCCGAGCTTCGCATGATCTGGTTCGATCGCGACGCGCTCGCCGGCGTCGACGGCATCATCAGCGTCGCCAACCTGCCCTTCGACCGCGTCGTGCTCCGCCTCGCCCCGCCGCGCGAGGGCGAGACGGCGCTTGCGCTGCAGCTCGATTACGCCTCCGAGATCGGCCTCTATTTTCCCTATGCGCTCGGCGAGCGCACCCTGCCGGTCCAGTTCTCGCTGTGGCGGCCGGACAATATGAGCACCGCGGCGGCGGGCGCCCTGCTCGCCAACAGCCATGCCGGCGGCTGGCGCGGCGACTATGCCCGCCGCACGATCAGCTTCGGCGTCGACCGCCCGGTGCGGCCGATGGCGCTCGGCCGGCCGCTCGAGCTGCATGGCCTCAACGTCGGCCAGTTCCTGGTCCGCACCGGCGATTATCGCGGCGGCTACGCGCTGCCGAGCGACGCCGCCGACCCCGACGAGATCGTGGTCACCGCGGCCGGCAACCATCAGGTCGCGCGTCTCAACCTCACCCTCGGCCGCAGCCAGTTCGCCCGCTGCAGCAGCATCGCCTGGGAAGGCCGCGACCGCCGCCTCACCCTGAGCTGCGCCTACAATCCGCCGATCGCGGCGGTGCCCGATGCCCGCCCCGCGCCCGACGCGGCGGTGCCGCGCTCGCAGCGCGGCGCCTCGCGCCCGCGCCGCGCGCGGCTGACCGCCGAGATCGAGCGCAGCGGCAGCACCGACGCGCTGCGCTTCCCGCTCAACTAATCCTCCAGCCTGAGCAGGGCCTGCTTCACCGCCCGCGCCACCTGCCGGCCGGAGGCGCGCAGCGCCTGCGGCGCCGCCTCCGAGGCGGCGTTGACGGTGATGCTGACCCGGATCTCGCGCGCGCCGGCCCGGGCGGGCGGCTCCACCCGGCCGGCCGCGGCCGGCACGAACAGCTCGGGCCCGCGCTCGCCGACCAGATAGGCGCGCCCGGCGGCGACCGGCCCGCCCGCCGCCCGGCCCGGCGCGCCGGCAAGGCCCGCGGCCAGGCTCGCGAGCGCGCCGCCGAGGCCGCCGCCGCCGAAGAGCGCGCCGAGGCCGCTGCGAATCGCCGAGGCGGCGATCTCCGCCATCGCCGCCAGCGCGGCGCGGCGTCAGCTCCTCGAAGCCGAGCCTGCCACTGGCGAGCGCCCGCACCAGCGCGCCCTCCAGCGCCCGCCCCGCCCGGGCCGCGCCGGCCGCGAACGGCCCGTCCAGCTCGGCCCGCATCGTCGCGACGTCCCTGGCGAAGCCGGCCGTGTCCGCGCGCACGCTGACGATCAGCCGTTCGATCTCCTCATCCATAAATCCTCCATTTCCTCCCCGCTTACGGGGAGGGGGACCGCGCGGAGCGCGGTCGAGGGGGCGTCGAGCCAGGCGCGGAACCCCCTCCACCAGCCTTCGGCTGGTCCCCCTCCCCGTCCCGGGGAGGACTAATCCGGAAACATCTCCGTCAGCCGCGCCAGGTCCTCTGCGCCGGCCGCCCCGGCCCCGCCCGCCATCGCGCCGAGCACCGCCGCCAGCTCCGCCGGCGTCGCGCGCCAGAATTCGTCGGGCCGCCAGCCGAGCAGCGCCCCGGCGAGTCCCGCGAGCCGGGCCGCCGCGTCGCTAAACACGGCCCTGCAAGATCTGCTGCAGCAAGCATCTTCAGCGCCGGCGTCGCCTTGGCCAGTCCCTGCTCGGCCAGCGCCTCGCCGAGTCGCTCGCGGGTGCAGCCCTCCGGGCGCCCGGCGGCGCAATGCCAGAACAAGGCCGCCATCTCGGCCAGCGTCAGCCGCCCGTCCGCCGCCCGCTCGACCAAGGCGAACAGCGGCCCCAATTCCTCTTCCGCCGCGACCAATGCTGCAAAGCTCGGCCGCAGCAAGACCGCCTCGCCGCCGACCAGGATGCTGGCCTCGCCGCGCGCCCTGTTGGCCGGACCGGTCACAGCGGCACCACCGCGCCGGAGCTTTCGAGGGCAAGCGCATAGCTGCGCTCGCCATTGTGGTCGCCGGCATAATCGAGCCGGGTGAGCAGGAACTTTCCCCGCATCCGCTCGCCGCTTTCGAAGCTCAGCTCGTAATCGTCGATCAGCCCGGTGAGCGCGTTGGCCCTGATCCGGCTCTCCGCCGCCGAGCCGGTGAACAGGCCGCTCGCCGATACCGAGACAGAGCGCACGCCGGCGCCCGAGAGCAATTCCCGCCAGCCTCCCGAATCCTTGCTGGTCACGTTCACCGCCTCGCCGTTCACCGACATTTGCGTGGTCCGCATGCCGGCGACCGTGGCGAATACCGGCGGCGCGCCGCCGTCCCCGATTTTCAGCAAAAAGGCGCTTCCCTTTTCCGCGCTCATGGCTCATTCTCCTGGTCTCAAGCTGTTGGATGGAATGGAATTCGTGATGATTTCCTCTGTTCTCGCGATGACGATGGCGATGGCGATGCAGCCCGCCGACACCACCCGCACGGCGCGCGAGGCCTACACCCGCTGCCTGCGCACCTTCGTCGAGCAAAAACTCCAGGAGCGGATGACCGCCGAAGCGTTCCAGACCGCCTTCCCGCAGGCCTGCCCGCAACAGGAAGCGGCCTATCGCGCCGCCGTGATCCAGCGGGAGGTGGGGAGCCGGATGAGCCGCGCCGACGCCGAAGAGTCCGCCAATACGGAGATCGAGGACGCGCGGTTCAACTTCCGCGACCGTTTCGAAATGGCGGTCGCGGACAGCGCGCCCGCGGCGCAGCCCGCCGCCGCTTCCGCGACGGCGACCGCGACGGCCACCACCCCCGCGGCGCAACCCGCCGCCGGCACGCCGCAATAAGCTGGCGCCCTGCCGCAGCGCGCCAGCGCAGCGGCCGGAGTCGCGCCAGCTCGGCCGGCGGGGCGGCCGGTCCATAACCGGCCGAACCCGTCCGACGTCACGGCACAATGGTGCCGTGGCGGAGCCATTCTCAAACCCGCAACATCCGCGCCCGAAACTCCGCCACCCCGCTCCATGCGGCATCGTTGCTGCGCAGCATCCGGCTGCGCAGGAACACCAGGTTGACCAGCCGCCACCCGCCCAGCTCCACCGGGATGCCGCCGAGCGCGGCTTCGGCTATCGCCATCAACGCCCTGAGCCGCGCCGGCCGCTCGCCCTTGTCGCGGATCGTCACCGCCAGCCGCAATTCGCGCCCTTCCCCGCTCTTGTGGCTCCAGTCGCTCTCCGGCCCCGCCTCGACCAGCGCATAGGGAAAGGCGGCCTGCAGCGGCGGCCCGTCATAGACGCCGTTCAGCCCCGCCACCCCGCCGAGCGCGGCCGCTGCCGCCGTCGCCAAAGCCTCGCCCGCGCCGCTCATCGCACCGCTCCCAGGATGGCCCAGCGCAGCGCCGCGTCGAGCCTCCGGCCGGAAAGCGACACCCCGGCCTCGTCCGCCTCCACCCGCGCACCTTCCGGCAAGTCCTCGCGCAGCCGCGCCGCGATCCGCTCGCGCTGCAGCCGCGCGCGCCGCTCCGCCGCACGCCCGGCGCGCGCGATCAGCCTCTCGAACATCGCCTTGCTCCTAGCTGAGCCGCAGCCGCCGCCACGGCCGCCACAGCGCGGTGACCGCGGCCGGCGGCCCTCTTCCCTCGGCGAGGTCGCGGTGGCTGTAGAGATGCGCGGCGAGCCGCACGATGCCGTGCCGCAGCGCCTCCGGCAGCCCGTTCGGGTCGGCGGCCATGCCGGAACGGTAGGAGACGCGGATCCTTTTGCCCGCGATCGGCGCGAGCAGCCGCACCCAGCCGTCGCCCGCCGCGTCGATGTCGAGCGCATAGGCGCCGGGGGCGAGCGCGCTCGCCTCGCCGTTCGCGTCCAGCGCCTCGACGGCGAGGATCGCGCGCACCGGCGCGGCGCCGAGCCTCGCCCAGGCGGCCGAGGCGGCGAGCACCTCGGCGACCGCCCGCTCGACCAGCGCCCGGCCGGTGAACGCCTCGCACAGGTCGGCGGCCGCCCGCACCAGCGCGGCGAGCAGGGCATCCTCGCCCTCCGCGCCGATCCGCAAATGCGCCTTCACCTCGGCCAGCGCCACCGGCAGCGGCGGCGGCTCGGCGGTGATTGTGCCCATCACGTTTCCTCCACCCTGAGGGTCAGCGACTGCGTGTCGGCGCGCCCGTCGGACAGCGTGATCAGGTTGACGAGGCGATAATTGTGGCCGGTGATGCCGCCGGAAAAGCGCACCTCGGTGGTGATGCCGCCGAAGCCGTACGTCTCCACCGCGATCCCGCCTTCCTCGGCGGGAGCGACCGACCAGGCGCTGGCGACGATCGTCGCGCCGTCGAGCCGGCTCGTCCAGTCGATCGCATAATCGACCCGCGACTGCGGGTCCTTCAGATAGAAGCTCATCGTCGCGTCCTTCGACGAAAACAGCCCCTCCCCTTGATGGGGAGGGGTTGGGGTGGGGTGAACGCCGAGGCTAGGCGCTGAACTTCAGCAGCTTGATCGCCTCCGAGTTCATCACCTGGCCGCCGACCCGCCGGGTCGCGTAGAAATGCACGAACGGCTTGTTGGTGTAGGGGTCGCGCAGGATCTGCGTCTCCGAGCGCTCGGCGATCAGATAGCCCGCCCTGAAATTGCCGAACGCGATCGCCAGCGCGTTGGCGCCGATGTCGGGCATGTCCTCGGCCTCGACCACCGGATAGCCGAGCAAGGTGTCCGGCTGCCCGGCCGCCAGCCCCGGCTGCCACAGGAAGGCGCCGTCGCCGGTCTTGAACTTGCGGATCCGCGCTCGCGGTCGCCGAGTTCATCACGAACGCCGCGCCCTGCCGGTAGGGCGGGCGCAGCGCCTGGACGAGGTCGATCAGGATGTCCTGCGGCTCGGTCGTCGGGAAGCTGCCGGCCGCGCCGGTGTCGAGATATTGCAGCGTGCCGAACGGCCGCACCCCGTCCGGCTCGTCGCTGCGCGGCGCGGCGAGGAAGCCCTTCGGCCGGTCGATGCCGCTGCCCGCGACGAAGGCGGCGCCTTCCGCCCGCGCGAACTCGGTGGCGATCTCGCCGGCCAGCCAGGCCTCGACGTCGAAGGCGGCGTCGTCGAGCATCGCCTGGCTCGCGGCCGGATTGGCGTAGAGCTCGCCGAACGGCGGCGCGATCTCGGTGAAGTCGGGAGTGTCGGTCTCCGGCCGCCCGGCGGTCTCGGCGACCCAGCCCGAGGGCGTGCCGCCGGTGGTCACCAGCTTGCGGTAGCCGGCCGAGCCGACCTTGACGACGCTGGCGATCGCGCGGATCGGCGAGATCGCGGTCAGCGTCTTCTCGATCTGCTGGTCGAGCTCCTCGGGCACGGCATAGCCGCCCGCCGCGTCGCTGGTCCCGACGAAGGCCTTGAGCTCGACCCCGGTCTCCAGCCCCTTGCGCAGATAGCGCTCGACGAACGGCGAGGCCTCGGCCTTCGCCCCGCTCAGCGCCGGCCGCGCCTCCGCCACCGCCTGCGCGTCGACCCGCGCCTTCAGCGCCGCGACCTCCTCGCGCAGCGCCGCGACGTCCTCATCCTCCCGCTCCAGCGCCTCGAACGACGCCTCCAGCGCATCCGTCTTCACTTCCAGCATGATCCTTCCTCCTCGTTGAAAATCACCCACACAAAATCGTCATCCCGGACTTGATCCGGGATCCGGGAGCACCGCATTTTCCGAATGTCCGCCGCCGGGCGCGGCAACGTCCCCCGCCGCGCTAGGCCTCGACCGCGTGCACCCGCGCCTTGGGCTGCATCGGCAGGCTCACCAGGCTCACCTCGACCAGCTCGAGCTCGGTCAGCTCGCGCGGCCCCTCGCCCTCAGCGGCGCGCACCCGGTAGCCGAAGGAGAGGCCGCTGACCGTGCCTTCCTGCAGCAAGGCCGCCGCCTCGCGCCCGGCCGCGCCCGCCGACAGCCGCCCGATCACCCTCAGCCCGCGCCTATCCTCCTTCAGATATTCGATCCGCCCGATCGGCCGCGCCGGCGCGTGCTGCCACAGCAAGGGCACCGCCCGCGCCCCGCGCCGCAGGCTCGCCGCGAACGCCCCGGCCCGCACCACGTCCCCGCCCCGGTCGGGCCGCCCGAAGATCGCCGCATAGCCCGCGAACCTCACAGCCGGATCTGCGCGAACAGCCCCATCTTGACCGCCATTCCGGCGACCAGCACGGCGAGGAAGATCCGCACCATCCAGGTCACGATCGCGTTCCACGCCGATTTCTTGGCGTCGCGCCAGGCCTGCAGCAATTCGCGCAGCTCGACCATGTCGCGCCCGGCATTGGCGTCCTTGAGCCCGAGCGCCGTCAGCGCCCGTTCCGCGCCCACCTCGCTGGCTTCCTCGATCAGCGCGCGCAGCGTCGCGAGGTCGGCGCCCTGCGCCTCCGCCTGCGCCACCAGCAGCGCCAGCATCGCATTGGTCTGATCGGTCATGAACACAATCCTTCGTCATCCCGGCGGAAGCCGGGATCTCATTGCCTTCGGAATCGGTGGAAAGCCGCGGCCTATTTCTCCAGCAGGGCGTAGACCGGCTTGTTGTCGGCGAAGACCTGCCACACCAGCACCCGCCGGCTGTCGGTCTGCGCCCGCCACGCCGCCAGGATCTCCCAGCGGCCGCCGGCGACCGCCAGCCCGTCGCGGTGCAGGGTGCCGCTGGCGCGGCCGTGCAGCATCGCCTCGCGGCCCTCGAAGAACCAGCCGTCGACCTCGATCCGATAGTCGGGGAACAGCCGCAAATAGGCGCGCCACGCCGCCAGCACGGCGGCCTTGCCCTCGATCCGCGCGCCGGCCGAGTCGATGAACAACGGGGCGTTCGCCGCCATCGCGCTGACGATCTTCTCGGCGCGGCCGGAATTGATCGCCGCGACCAGCGCCTCGACCGCCGCCCGCGTCTCCGCGGCCTCGTCGGCCGCCCCCTGCTCCCACGCTTCGCGAGCCATCGCGCCCTCCCCGTTCAGAAGCCCAGCATCTCCCTTTTCTCCTCGCGCGTCAAAAAGTCCGCCGCGCCCGCCTGCCGCCACAGCCGCTCGCGCTCCTCGGCGAGCGCGCTGATCCGGTCGAGGTCGACCTCGAGCCGGATCCCCGGCCACCACGCCGCCAGCCCCGCCGACAGCCCGGCGAGGATCCGCGCCGCCATCGGCAGCACGGTGAGGCGCCACAGCGCCCGGTTCGCCTCCCGGTAATTGGCGTAGGTGGCGTCGCCCGGCAGCCCGAGCAGCAT
Organism: uncultured Alphaproteobacteria bacterium; assembly: GCA_963826805.1. Taxonomy (GTDB): domain Bacteria; phylum Pseudomonadota; class Alphaproteobacteria; order Sphingomonadales; family Sphingomonadaceae; genus Allosphingosinicella. The sequence goes on along the minus strand of CAWGYE010000004.1, from coordinate 207,064 downwards.
CGGCGGCACTCCGAACGCCAGCGCGATCTCGCGCGCCGCCGCGGCCTTGAGGCCGGTGAAGTCCATCTCGGCGGGGGAGAGGCTCATCGCCTGCCATTTCAGCCCGCCCTCGAGCAGCAGCGGCCGCCCGGCATTGCGGGCGCCTTCATGGTCCGCCGCCAGCTCGGCCTTGAGCCGCTCGAACTGCGCCTCGGGCAGGGCGCTGCCGTCGGCCGGATCGTAGACCAGGGCGCCGGACGGCCGCGCCGCATTGTCGAGCAAAGCGCGGTTCCACCGCGCCGCCGCATTGTGCACCGCCACCGCCGCCGCCGCCGCGCCCAGACAGCCGATCCCGTAATGGTCGTCGAGCGGATGCGCCGACCTCAAATGCACCAGCCCGGGCCGCCCCAGCCCGTCTCTGGCGGCGATCCGGCTCTTCGCCTCGCCGACCTTGTAGAGATAGGCCGCCGGCCAGCCCGCCGCGCCCGCCTCCACGCTCACCCGCTCGGGCCTGAGCGGATAGAGCTCGGCCGGCATCCCTTCCGCGTCCTGCAGCACCTGCACGAAGGCATTGCCGTGCAGCAAAAGCTGCGTCGCCGCCGTCTCCAGCAAGGCGGGGGTGACCAATCCTCCCCGGAACGGGGAGGGGGACCCGCCGCAGCCGGAGGCGGAGGCCGGTGGAGGGGGCTCCTCGCCCGCTCCCGCATCGTAGACCGGCGCCCAGGCCACGCTCTCCGCGACCAGCCGCACCGCCCTTTGCGCCACCGCATTGCCGAGATAGGCCTCCCGCACCTGCGCCTCGTAGGACCGCGGCCACGGCTCCCCCGAGAACGCATGCCGCCACCCCGAGAACAGCAAAGGCCGCACCCGCGGCGCCGCCTTCCGCCCGAACCATTTCATCTCGCCTCTCCCCGGGGACAGTCGCTTTCACGCACGGCGGCCCGAAGCCGGGCACCTCGGCGCGCGAAAAGTGACTGTCCCCATTCTTCCTTCGCTTCCTACGCCTCACGCCGCGTCGAAGCGGGCGACCAGCACCTTCTTGGCCGGCTTGTGGAAGCGGAGCTCCAGCCGGCAGGGCTTGGCGCTGGTCACCGAGCCGGTCGTCCCGCCGAAGCTCCAGCCCTTGGCGACGAGCGCCGCCGACAGCGACAGGGTCAGGGTCCCGGTCGGCGCCGCGCCGGCCGCGCCGATCCAGAAGATCTCGGCGCGGTGATGCTCGCCGAACAGCCGCGCGGCGTCGTCGTTGAAGTCGACCTTCACCGTCGCGCTGTCGCCGATCACCGTCGCCTTGCGGTTCGACGGATGATTGGTCACCGACGATCCGTCCTGGAAATATTGGTGGCCGGAATAGGCGCCGCGATTGTCGGTCTCGAAGAACTCTCCGCCGCGGTCGATCGTCGCGTTGACCAGCCCGCGCGGCGCCTCGAACACGTCGGAGGGCGCGCTGCGCACGTAGAGCGTCTGCACCCGGTCGAAATGGAAGTCCGAGCCGCCCTCGATGATCAGCCGCCCGCCGCCGATCTGCAAGAGGTTGACGGTCACCGCCTCGAGGTGGAGATGGCCGATCTTGGTGCCGATATTGTTCGAATTGGCGCGCAGGCCGTGGAGGATGCCGAGCTCGGCCGATTCGACCAGCAAAGTGTTGACGCTGGTGCCGTAGAGGCCGGTCGCGCCGAGGCCGCCGCCGCCGAGCAGGGTCGAGACATAGTCGATGTGGATGTTGGCGGTGTCCTGGCCGACGACGTTGACGGCGAAGCCGTGCATCAGGTGCCACGGGCTGTTCGACCGCGTCGGCACCCATGGATAGACGACGAACTTGGTCGCGCTCTCGACATTCATGATCTGGTGGAACGACCATTGCGTCACCAGCTTGGTGGTCGCGTGGGCGGTCTCGTTGTTCGGCGCCGGATAGACCGCGATGGTGCGGTTGCTGGTGCCGGAAAAGCCGAGGATGGTGAAGGCCACGCCGGCATTGGCGCCGCTCTGCGGATAGATGGTGTCGCCGACCACCAGTCCCTTGGCGACCGGATCGCCCGATGCGAAGGTCAGGGTCGCGGCCGAGTTGCTCGCTGTGATCGTCGTATAGTCGGCCGGCACCAGCTCGAGCCGCACCTTGCCGATGTCGTATTTGCGCATCTCGGCGGTGCTGGCGACGGTCAGCCGGCTGCGCTGCCACAGGCTGTTCGAGAAGCTGCCGCTGGTGGTGAACACCTCGTTGCCCGAAGTGCTGTCGCCGCCGCTCTCGAGCTGCGTGATCGCCTGGGTCGTGCCGTAGCTGGCGACGCCGGTATAGGAGCCGCCGCCGCGCATGTAGACCGAGCCGATCCGGACGCCGATATTGTTGCGGCTGAACGGCTGGCTCAGCGCGAAGGGCGTGCCGCCGCGGATCGACCAGGCGCCCTGCTCGCCGTCGATCTTGAGCGCGTCGCGCTTCGAGCCGTCGACCCGGATCACCTCGAACGAGGACTGGCTGGCGAACATCATCCTGATGCCGGTGTCGAACCGGCGGCCGGTATAAGCGGTATTGGCCGCCTGGCCGTCCTGCACCGCCAGCTCGCCCTGCCACACTTGGCGCGGGCCGACGATCAGCAGCACTTCGTCGATCGGCGGCAGGCCGCCGCGCGGCAGCACGATGATGCGGCCGGCGCGGAAGCGCCGCGTCGCCTCGTCGTTCGGATAGGCGGCGTAGATCTTCTGGCTGACCGCGAACAGGCCCTCGAAATTGTAGGAGAAGCGCTTGGCGTTCTCGATATTGAAGGCGTCGTCGAAAAAGGCCTGTAGCGGGACGCTGTCGTCGCTCGTCCCGTCGCCGACGGCGCCGAACATCTCCGGCGTGCGCTCGTCCTCGGCGAGCTTGAACACCCGCCCGGTCGAATCGGCGAAGGCGGTGCGCGGATTGGCGGTCACATAGGCAGCGTTCAGCGTCGCATCGTAGGCGTAGTCCGCCTGGCCCCGGCCGGCCGACGAATAGCCGGCGCTGCGCACGACCACGGTCGTCGGCGGAATGGTGCTGCCGTTCAGGGTGGTGAAGAGTCCGACATGCATTTCTGGTCTCCTTGGTCGAAAAAAAGGCCGGCGCGGCTGCTCGCCGCCCGGCCGGGCACGCCCCTCGTTCGCCGCGGGGATCTCTGAATTGTCTCGAGGGGCGCCTGCAAAGGTGGGGCTGTCCCCCGTTCGCTACAGCCGCCGGATCCGCACCGTCCGCTCCGCGCCCAGCATCAGCTCGGCCATCGCCCAGACCATCGCGTCCGCCCGGTCCGGGCTCCGCCCCGGCCCTTCATAGCCGCCGCCCGCGATCATCCCGCACAATTGGTCCTCGAGCTCCGGGAACGCCCCGGCGAACCGCGCCCGGCCGCGGGCGAACAAAGCGGAGACCGGCTCGGCCCGCTGCGCCTTGCCGTAGCGCGCCCGCACCGCCCGCACCGGCAGCGCCGCGTCGACGCTCCTCAGCACGCTCGCCACCATCTCGCCGCCCTGGTTGGTCTCGGCGACGACCAACTCGGCCTCCCACAGCCGCGCCGCCCGCACCACCGCGCCCGCCCAGCCCTCGGGCGAAAGCCCCCCGACGCTGTGGTCGCCGAGCACATAGCTGGTGCCGTCCTCCCCCAGCCCGCAGGCGACGATCCCGCACGTCCCCCCGGCGCCGGCCGGCGGATCGACCCCGATCACGACCCGCCGAAGGGGACAGTCACTTTTCCGCACGCCCTCGCCGGACCTGTCGCCGCCCTGCGGAAAAGTGACTGTCCCCATTCCGACCCGGCTCTGCTCGACCAGCGCCCGCGTCCACAGCGCGCCCTCCACCTCCGCGATCAGCTCCCCGTCCAGCTCCTGCCGGCCGAGCCGGGTGCCGCCGTAGAGCCCGGTGACATGGTCGACGAAGCTCGCGGCCAGCAGCACATTGTCCGCCGTCCGTCCGCCGGTCCGCGCGACCTCCGCCCGCCCGGCCAGCCGCCGCAGCAGCGGCGTCGGCCGCGGCGTCGTCGTCGCCAGCGCGCGAGGCCAGCGGCCGCGCCTGAGGCCGAAGCTGAGATTGTCCCAGGCGGCCTCCGCATTCGCCCATTTCGCGATCTCGTCGCACCAGGCGAAATCGTGCTCCGGACCGCGCAGCCCTTCCGGGTTGGCGGCCGAATAGACGAAGCCCTGGCTGCCGCTCGGCCAGGTCAGCAGCCCGCGCGAGGGCTCCCAGGCCGGCCGCATGTCGTCGGCGGCGCAGGCGATCAGGCCCGAGGCGCCCTCCACCATCACCCGGCGCGCTTCCTCCTCGGTCGGGCCGACGATGGCGATCCGCCGGCCCTCCTCCTCGGCCAGATGGTGCACCCATTCCGCCCCGGCCCTCGTCTTGCCGTAGCCGCGCCCGGCGAGCAGCAGCCAGGTCCGCCAGGCGCCTTCGGGCGGCCGCTGGCCCGGGCGCGCCCAGAAGGTCCAGCGCGCGACCAATTCCTCCAGCTGCTCGTCGCTCCGCCGTTTCAGCAGCCGCCGCCGCTCCTTCGGCGGCAGCAGCGCGATCCGCTCGATCGTCGACAACGCCTCGGCCCGCTCCCGCTCGGACAGCAAGGCGAAGCCCGACAGCGCCGGCATGGCTCAGCCGATCCCGCCGAGCCGGCGGCTGATCTCGGCCAGCTTCTTCTCCAGCGTGCTGCGCAGCTTCTCGCCGCGCAGCGGCCGCTGCGCGTGCGGCTGCAGCCCCTTCACCTGGCTCTTGTGCTGGCGCAGCAGCTGCATCGCCTGCCGGTCGGAAAGCTCCCGCAGCCTCTTCTCGGCCTCGGTCGCCGGGGCCGGCCGGTTGTCGCCGTGGCGGCCGCGCTCGAGCATTTCGAGCTCGAGCATCGCATAGCTCTCGTCGACCGCGCCGTCCCACTTGCAGCGGAACTCCGGGTCGCGCTTGCGCCGGTCGTAGACCTGGCTGCTCTGCCGAGCCATTCCGGCCGCCTTGAGCGCTGCGCGGACGTTGCAGACCATCGCCAGCTCGCGGAAGAAAATCTCGTCCTTGGCCTTCCGCCTCTCCTCGGCGGAAGGCGCGCGCCGGAGCTTGCCGGCCGCATCCCTCGTTGCTGCCACGACCCGATCTCCATGAAAAAGCCGGCCGCGGCGAGCCGCCGCGCCGGCCAATGAAAAGGGCCCCGGAAACCGGGACCCTCCTGCGCTGGACGCACCTGTCGAGCGTGATAAGATAGTACCAAGGCAGCGTTACGCTGTCAACAGTTTTTTACCCTGTTGGATAATTCCAACAACAGACGCGGAAAAGCCGAGCCGCGCCAATCGCTTGTCCGCAAAAAAGTTGGATTTGAAATCCAACAACTTACCCGCTTCCGTCGAATCGGAAATATTTTTAAAGGCCCGAATCGGGCGGTTTTCAGGGCGCCGCGAATCCAACAGCCCATCCCGAGTCGCGCGAGCGCGAACCGGCCGACCGGCGTCACGGCCCCGCTGCTGCCGTGGACGAAAAAGGTGACGGTCCACCATGTTGCTCTTTTTTTGAACCGTCGCCCGCGCCCGTCGTTGGACGCCCATGCCCGACGCAGCCTATTTCCGTAAGCAGGCCGAGACCTGCCGCAAGCTGGCGGGCACCCTGCTGGACAAGGAGGCCGCGGCCACGTTGCGCGGAATGGCCGCCGATTACGAGCGACAGGCGACAAAGCTCGAGGGCCGGGCCGGGCGAGGCTAGCGGGCTTGGAAGCTGCATGATCGCCATAGGCCGCCGGCCGCCGGGCAAGCTGGGGACAGCCGCCTTCCGCCGCCTCAGCCCAGCTCCGCCCGCAGCCGGTTGATCTCGCCCAGCGTGGTCTCGGCGCGGCGCACCAGGCTCTGGGCGGGCATGCCGAGCTGGAGGATGAAGTCGCGCGCGCCGGGCTCGGCGCCGGTGCCGAGCCGCGCCCGCTCGAGGTCGCCGACCAGGCGCAGCGAGGCGTCGGAAAGGCCGATCGGCAAATCGAGATGGCCGCCGCCCGACAGCAGGAAGCGATCGCCCTCCTCGCCGAGCCGGGCGCGGATCGCGCCCATCCCCCGCTCGATCTCGACCATCTGCCGCTCGAGCAGCGCCGGGTCGAACGCGACCGGGGCCGGCGCCGGCCTGGCGTCGGCCGCGTTCCAGACCAGCCAGGGCAGGTGGCTCGACGGGGCATCGGCTGCGGCGTCGAAATCGGCGCCGGCCGGAACCGCGCCGGGATCGCCCACGCTCCGCTCCACCGCCCATTGCCAGCTCTGCGCGAGCATCGGCGGCAGGGCGAGCGCGCCGTCGCCCTCGCCCTCGCCCAGCGCCCAGAGCAGGCACTGGCAGTCGGGCCAGCCCGGCTCCGGGATCGAGCGCGCGATCTCGCGCGCATGGTCGAGCATCGCCGGCACCCCCGCTCTGCCGGCGCGCCGCAGCAGCAGCGCCGCCGCATAGAGCTTGGCATAAGGGTCCACGCCGGGCGCCGCGATCCGTTCGGCAAGGTTGGCGTCGAGCGCCGCCGCGCCGCCGGTGAGGCCGTGCAGCACGATCTCCTGCAGCTGATAGTCGCCGCGCTCCGGCGCGCGATTGGCCGCAAGCGACGCCGACGCGGCGAGGCTGGCGGCCGGATCGATGCCGCGCAGCGCGGTCCGCACCCGGTCGCCGGCGCGCAGCCGCATCTCGTAGGTGCGCCCGTAGCGCATGAACAGGATCGTCCGTCGGCCCGCAAAGGCCTGCACGGTCTGCTCGACGAGGCGGCCGTCGGCGGCATGGTAGCGCAGCCGGTAGCTGCCCGGCGGCGCCGCGTAGAGTTGCCGCGCCGAGCGGCCCCGGCCGCGCAGCTGGCGGCCGCGCGCCTCGCGCTTCGGCTCGAGCTCGCGCCCGTCGGCCGCGAGCAGGCGCAGGCTGCGCGCCGGATTGGCGTGGATCTTGCCGCCCTTCGGCTCGACGACGACGCAGATCTCGCTGCCGCCCGTCGGCAGCGCCGACAGGAACGACGTCATGTCCTTGTCGAAAATCTGCTTCGTAAAGCCGAGGCTGTCGTCGAGGCCCGGGGCCTGCGCGCGCTCGCCGGAGCCCCCGCCGCGCAGGGTCACCGGCTCGTCCGAGGCGAACAGGCGGACGTGCTGCTCCTCCGGCGTGCCGGCGCCGTGCCAGCGGACGGTGTAGATGCCTTCGGGCAAGGTCTCGACGAGCCGCTCTGTGCCCACCGCGACCTTGTTGAAGCCGCCGTCGATGATCTCGATGCGGACTGCCGGCGGCCCCTCGGCGCGCAGCAGGCCCGTGCCGGGCGCGGGATCAGAATTCGACATCGGTGGGCTCCGGCCCGAGATGGTTGACGACGAGCGACAGCCGCTCCTCCGGTATCTCGAGCGAATATTTGCCGATCGGAAAGGCGCCGCTCCAGCCCCCGGCCGCCGCCTCGATGGTGGCGACGGTGTCGAGCCTGTGGTTGCGCAGCAGCACCGTCTTGCCGTGGCTGGCCGGCCGGAAGGCGACGTTGAGCGCCAGATCGGGGGCGAGCGGCGGCCCGGTGACCAGCGTGAATGTCTTCCGCCGCGGCCAGACCTGGATGTCGGGCTCCTGGGCGCGCGGATGGACCAGGTCGGCGATGCGCGAATAGACATAATCCTCGAGCTGCGCCGTGGTCAGCATGCCGTCGGCCCTGAGGTGGCGCAGCCCGAAGGTCAGCAGGCGGGAGAAGGCGCCGCGCGCGGTCGGCTTCTCCTCGTCGATCTCGAGCGCCAGCGTGCCGGGCGAGGCGGCCCGCGCCGAGGCGCCCCATTTGTTGTAGCCGAGCGTGTCGTAATTGTTCCAGTTGAACGACGGCCGGTTGGTGGTCGGCGACAGCTCGGTGCGGCAGCAGTCGAAGATCAGGATCACCTCGGCCGGCCCGATCCGCTCGAGCGCGATCTGCAGATCGTCGCACGGCACCAGCCCGTCGGCATAGCCGGCGACATAGTCGCCCGCCATGAAGCAGCTCTGCGGCCGCTCGTCGTTGCGGCGGCGGTCGACCATGATGCCGTGCCCGGCGAAGAACACGTAGATGCGCTCGATCCCGCGCGCCGGCGCGGTCTTCACCACCTCGCCGATCGACTGGCTGAGCTGGGCGGCGGTCGGCGGCCCGTGCGCCGGATCGCCCTGGAACCAGGGCGTCGGCGCGGCGAGATAGGCGGCGAGCCCGGGCGGCGGGCTTGCCGGCGCCGGCCAGGTCCAGAAGCGCAGGTCCGCCGCGGCGACCCTGCCCCCGTTCGGGTCGAGCGCCCAGTCGGCGAAGTCGACGGCGTCGCCCACCGCCCCGAACAGCCGCTTCAGCCGGGCGGCGGGGGGATAGTCGTTGATCCCGACGATGAACGCGCAGGCGGTCATGACGCGAAGAAGGTGGCCGCGCTCTCCAGGGTGCCCCGGTCGTTGTCCATCCCGCCATGGCTCCTGCTGTCCGACCGTCGCCCCGGGCCGTTGTCCTCCGGCGCATAGACCTCGGCATCGCCCTTGGCGGCGAGGAAGGCCTTGACCGCGGCGGCGGCGGCATCCTCGTCGCGGCCGAGCGAGCCGCCCTGCCACTTGCGGAACCGCTCCAGGCCGAGCAGCGGCGCGTCGACCGCGGCGGCCGAGCCGTCGACCTCGAACAGGCCCGAGACCACGTAGAGCAGCGAGGAGGGGTAGAGCGCGCCCGTGCCCCGGCCGAGCACCGGGTCGCGGCGCTCGCGCGCGTCGCTCATCCCGAACATCCGGAAGCGGTCGATCAGGCCGCCCGCCCGCGCCAGCGTCGCCGCGAACAAGGTGCAGCGGACCGCCGGCGCCAGCAGGACGAGGTCGAGCTTGCGGCGACTCCCCCGGCCGGCCATCGCCTCGAGCATCCGGCTCACCCAGATCGCGCCGGCGCTGTGCCCGACGACCAGCATCCGCCGCTCCGGCCCGGCCGCAAGCGCGTCGAGCAGCAGCGAGCCGGCGCCGCCCGCCGCGAAATGGTCGGCGCCGTCCTGCTTCATGAACCCCCAGACCGTGCTGCCGATGAGGTCGCCGTAAAGCTCGCGCAGGATCTCCTCGACGATCGTCGCGTGGGTGCCGTGGTCGCGGCCGGTGCGGATCCGCTGCAGCACCCGCCAGCCGATCCTGAGCGCGTGCCTGACCAGCGACTTGAGCACGCTGAGCGAGACCAGGCCGCGCCCGTCGGCGCCCTCGGGCGCGGCCGCCGCGGCCGCCACCAGCTCGGTCTGGACCTCGCCGTCGAGCCTTTGCAGCATGCCGACGCCGCTGGCCGCGTCGCCGGCGTCGGCGGCCCGGCCCGCCACCGGCGCGGTCGCGGCGGCAATGTCCGCGGCCGCCTCGGTGAACTGCAGGTCGGCATGGAGCAGCGCCGACAGTTGCTGCTCGAAGTCGAGCTCGGAGATGTCGCTCACCGCCGCGGCGCGGCCCTCGCGCCCGGCGCCGGCCAGCTCGTCGAGGTCGGCGAACGGCGCGTCCTCGCCCGAGGCGAGCCGCGCGCGGATCTCGGCCGGCCGCAGCCCCGCCTCCGCCGCGACCGAGCGGCCCGACGGCGAGAGCACCTTTCCGCCGATGAAGCCGAGCAGCTTTTCGAGCAAGGCGCGGTACAACCGGTCGTTGTCGTGGAGCTCGCGCCAATTGGCCGCGATCGTCTCCCAGATGCCGGTGTGCCAGATGAAATAGACCTGCTCCCATTTTTCGGGAGCGTTGTAGGCTTCCTCGCCCGTCCCGCCGAGCCGCCGCGCCATCTCCGCGCCCGAGCGGTCGTCGACCAGCCCGCCGTGGAGGTGGATGAGCAGCGGCGCGTCGCCCTCCTTCAGCCGCCGCGCCAGCGCCGCGAACGCCGCCTCGGCTTCCCGGTCGAGACGCCCGTTCGTCGTTCTCAGAAGCACAGGATCCATGCCGCCCTCCCCGGTCCCGGACAGTAAAGTCGCGGTCAGGGAATTAGTAAAGAATAGAATGGCTCAAGAAGAGCCGGAACGGCCGCGCCCTGCTGTCCCGGCGTCACCGGCAGCCGGCCCGCTTGACGCCGCCCCCGCGTCCGCGCACCACCCGGGCAGGAGCAGGCGATGGCGCACGCGCGACGATTCACCACCCTCTTCGCCGCCGCTCGGCCGCCGCGATGACCCTGATCTACCGCGCCGGCTTCCAGCTGCTCAAGGTGCGGGCGGTGATGCTGATGGGCCTCGCCGCGGCGGTGGTCGGCTGCTGGGTCGGCTGGGACCTCTTCCAGACCTACGGCATCCGCCCGGCCGACGGCGGCCAGCTCGCCTCCCTTCCCGTCCGCCTCGCCTGGGGCCTCACCGTCGCCGCGCTCGGCCTCGCCTTCGCGGCGGGCATGGCGGCCTACGGCACGCTCTACGTCGGCACGATCCGCTACGACGCCGCCGCCGGCACCCTCCACATCCGCACCGTCGAGCTGATCCTCACCGGCCGCAAGCGCGTCGTCCCCTTGTCCGGGGTCAAGGGATCGAACCGCCGCGAAGGCCGCCTCGACAATCCCGGAGGCGTCTCGGTCGACGCCCCCTGGCTCGCCCTCCAGCTCAAGGGCCGCCGCTGGCCCCTCATCGTCGACGCCCAGGGCCACTTCCCCGACCGGGCGCTGGCGGCGAGGTTGCTGAAGCTGCGCTGAGGCCGGGGGACAGTTACCTTCACGCGCCGAGCGACCCCGCCTCACGCCGCCGCGCGCTAAAGTAACTGTCCCCGTTTCCGCGCCCCATCCCCTTCCGCTCAAGTCTTCGAACCTCGGCGCAAGACGAACGGAAGCATGTGTTGCGGTCGCCACCGACTGGGGATAGTCTTTTGCCGCAGGGGGAGCGGACATGGCCGTTCTGCGCATCACCGCCACTTCGTCGGGTGTCGAGCTCGATCCGGACGCGGCCCAGTCGCTCCGGCTCGAGCTCGAGCGCGAGGTCGGCACGGTCGAGGCCGACGGCCGCCATGCCCCGGGCGCCAGGGGCCTCGACCCCGGTCTGGCGGCGATCGCCGTCGCCGTCATCGGCTCCCCCGCCGTCGCCGCCCTGGTCGGCCTCATCAAGAGCTGGTTCGAGCGCGACAATGACCGCGAGATCGAGCTGGAGGGGCCGGGCGGGCGGATCCGGCTGAAGGGCGCGGACGCGCGGCGCCTCGGCACAAAGGAGTTCGCCGGGCTGATCGAACGGCTGCTGGACGGTAGGGGGGGCGACGGTGCGACGGGCCGTCCTGATCGCGGCTAGCCGCTTCGAGGCCGCGTCGGACTTCCCGGCGCTTCGCTTCACCGTGCGCGACGCGGAGCGCTTCCGCGACGTTCTCGCCAATCCGCAATTGTGCGGCTTCGAGCGCGTCGCCTTGCTCCCCGACCAGCCGACCGCGGCGGCGCGACGGGCGCTGGAGAAGGAGGCCCGCGACAGCGAGCCGGGCGACCTCCTCCTGTTCTATTATAGCGGCCACGGCCGCCTCGACCGCGACGGCGCGCTGGCGCTCGTCATGCCCGAATCGGACCCCGAATATCTCGGCGCGACCTCGCTCATCTCGGACGAGCTCAAGCGCCTGTTCAACCTGTCGCGGGCGTCGCAGAAGGTGATGATCCTCGACTGCTGCTACAGCGGCGCGGCCGGTGCGCAGGGGTTCAAGGGCAGCCTCGCCGACTCGATCCAGTCGATGGCCCAGCAGTTCAGCGGCTCGTTCCTGTTGACCGCGAGCCGGCGCTTCGAACGCGCCTGGGAGCTCGAGGAGGAGCAGGCGGGCGCGCTCACCGGGGCGCTGGTCGAAGGCGTGACCAGCGGCAACGCCTCGACCTCGGCGAGCGATCATGTCACCCTGGCCGAGCTCGCCGCTTATGCCCGCCGCTCGATGGTCGCCGGCGGCGTCGCGCAGCAGCCCGAATATTGGGACAATGGCGGCATCGGCGGCCTCCATTTCTCGAAAAAGCCGGCGCGGTTCGATCGCGCCTGGGCGCGGCGGGTGCGGGCGATGGTCAACCGCCTCGTCGCGAACCGCATCCTCGACGAGCATCTCGCCGACAATATCCGCGACGCGATCAACCTGCGCGAGGATCCGCGCTATGCGGCCGAGGTCGCGCTGGTCGACCGGCTGCAGAAGAAGGAAATCGAGTTCACCGCCTTCCTCCGCGCCTGGTCGCAGGTCGACCGCCCGGCCGCGCCACCGCCACCGCCGCCACCGCGGCCACCGCGGCCACCGCCGGACAACGAGCGGAGGGAGGCCGGAGGCGAAAAGCCGCCGCCAGCGGGCGACGCCGCGGCCGACGGCGATTCGACGCTCCCTCCACCGCCACCGGCAAAGGGCTCCCTCGAGCCCCTCATCTGGTTCCTGCTCTTGGTCGCGGGATTGCTGGTGATCGGTTTCATCATCGACGCGAATCAGCGGCCCCTTTTCTCGGACGGAGAGAACGCCGCCGACGAGAACGCCTCGGACGACATGAATGCCGCCGCGGAGGATATGCAGAATGCGGCCGGCAATGTGACCGATGCGGCCGCCAATGCCGCCGGCCCAGCCTACGATCCGGCCGCCAATGAAACGGCGGATTCCTATTACTACAACGACACGAGCAACGGGCAGTAGCGCTGCCGCGAAAGGATTGGGGACAGTCACGTGACTGTCCCCAAATCCGCTCAGGGCGCCACCGGGGCCTCGTCCGACATCCGCGTCAGCAGCTTGGTCATCACCTCATAGGTCTGCGGCGACAGCTCGATGTGGATCATGCGCATGTCGTCGGAGGCGGCGCGGCGGACGATCGCGCCGGCCTTTTCGAGCTTGTCGAGCCAGCGCAGTCCGGTGGTCTGCGGCACCCGCGCGCCGAGGCAGGCGCTGCTGGTCGAGACCGGGCGCCCCTCGGCCCGCGCCACGTAGAGGTCGAGCAGCATGTCCCAGGCCGGGTCGGCGAACATCGCGCGCGGGAAGAAATCGTGGCGCAGCCGCCGCGCCGCGTAGATCGCCTTGGCGAAGGCGACCACCGGCATCGTCTCGCTTTGCGCGCCGCGCAGCCGGAACAAATCCTCCTCGACCCTGCGCAATTCGGCGCGCACCGCCGCCAGCCGGTTGAGAAGGTCCGTTTTGGACGGAGTGGGCCAATTGGACATCCATTTTACTTAGCCCGCTATTTCCAACTGGTCCATTTCGGAATTCTAAGTCGAAAGCACCGTGTTTTTGGCCGCATCCACTTGGCTGATCATCCCATATCGGAGGCAATGCCGCCGACGCCGGGGACAGTCACCTTCACGCGCGGCGGCACGAGGCCCGGCGCCGGGCCGCGAAAAGTGACTGTCCCCATTCGGACGGAGGCGTTCCGCACCCGAGCCGCCCGGACCTTTCGGCGCAAGAGGCATCGAAACGCCACCGCCTGTTCGGCACAGGTCTCGGCCTGATCGACGCGCATCTCCTCGCCTCGGCGCTGCTGACCCCCGGGACGAAATTGTGGACACGTGATCGGCGGCTCAAGCAGGCCGCGGAGCGGCTGGGCGTGGCGGGCGCAGCCGGAGGCGGCCTCGTGAAGCGGCGAAAAGGGGATGGTTCCGCGCGACGCCCCCAATTCGCTGAGCGACACTGCGCCCCCTAGAGCAGGCTCACCGCCGCGAAGCCGCCGGCGATCGCGGCCAGCACGGTCCAGCCGACCAACGTCAGCCGCCGCTCGATGAACTCCTTCATCGAGGCGCCGTAGCGCTTCAGCAGCCAGGCGATCAGGAAGAAGCGCGCCCCGCGCGTCACCGTTGCGAGCAGCACGAACAGCCCGAAATTATACCGGAACATGCCGCTGGCGATGGTCACGACCTTGAACGGGATCGGGGTCAGCCCCTTGATCAGGATCACTGCGGCGCCCCACTCGTCGTACCAGCGCCGGAACTCGAGGGCCGCGTCGTGCGCGCCGTAGAGGTTGATCAGCCACAGCCCGACGCTGTCGTAGAGGAAGCGGCCGATCGCATAACCGAGGATGCCGCCGAGCACCGAGGCGATCGTGCAGATCGCGGCGATCCTGTAGGCCTTGTCGCGCTGCGCCAGGATCAGCGGCACCAGCACCACGTCGGGCGGGATCGGGAACACGCTCGAACTCGGCGAACGACACCACGGCCATGCCGGGGATGGCATGGCGATGATGCGCCACCCGCAGCGTCCAGTCGTAAAGCTTGCGAAACATGCAGGGCCCCGGCCGTGATCGTCGCGCGGCCATAGCGGCGCGAACCGGGCGCGAGAAGCCCCGATGCGGGGGGCCGCGGCGGCGTGGCAGGCGCCCCTGCTCCGCTAGCGCGGTCCGGGCGCGAAAAGATAGCGCGCCACCAACGCGGCCATGGCCGCTCCGAGCAATTGGGCCGCCACGAACAGGGGCACGTTCGCCGGGGCGATGCCCGCAAAGCTGTTGGAGAGGCTGCGGGCGACGGTGATCGCCGGATTGGCGAAGCTGGTGGATGAGGTGAACCAATAAGCGGCGGTGATGTAGAGCGCCACGCTGGCCGGCACCCATTCGGGCCGATGGCGCACGGTTCCCAGGATCGTCAGGATCAGGCCGAAGGTCGCGATCGCCTCTCCGGTCCATTGGCCGAGCCCGGTCCGCGCCTTCACCGAGAGCTGCAGCGTCGGCAGATCGAACATCAGGTGCGCCGCCCAGGCGCCGAGGATGCCGAAGGCGAGCTGCGCGGAGATATAGGCCCCGGCGTCCCGCCAGCGGAGCTCGCCCCGCCATGCCGCGACGAGGCTGACGGCGGGGTTCATATGCGCGCCGGAGATCGGCCCCAGCATGGTGATGAGGACGAAGAGGATCGCGCCCGTCGCGACCGTGTTGCCGAGCAGGGCCACGGCGTCATTGTCGGTCAAATTCTCGGCCATGATGCCGGAGCCGATCACGGTGGCGAACAGGAAGAAGGATCCGGTCGCCTCGGCGGCCAGGCGCCTCGCCAGGGACATGCCGGTCATCGCAGGCTCGCGCTCATGCAGGTCGCCGACGCCGGGCAAACGGCCTCGAACTCGCTCGTCTGCCGGATGGGTGGCGGCGCCTCATGGCGCTCGACCCGCTCGAAGCCGAGCCTGTGGAAGAAGGCTTCGGCCGTTTCGGTGAGGAGCCAGAGGCGCGTCACGCCGCTTGCTCTCGCGGCACTCACAACCCGGCCGACAAGGTCCGCGCCCGCGCCGTTGCCGCGCGCCGCTTCGGCGACGACGACGGACCGAAGCACGGCGTTGTCGCCGAAGCATTCCAATGCGGCCCAGCCGATCGCCTTGCCGGCTTCGCGCAGCTCGAAGCGGACCGCGCCCGGCGGCAGGTCGTCGACCGGCAGCCCGGCGACCCTCAGCGCGTCGTGCATCGCCGCGAGGTCCGCCTCGGCAACCGGGACCAGCGAGCGCTCAGGCATCTCGCTTCCGCGTTCCGGTCATGC
This sequence comes from uncultured Alphaproteobacteria bacterium, assembly GCA_963826805.1. GTDB lineage: Bacteria > Pseudomonadota > Alphaproteobacteria > Sphingomonadales > Sphingomonadaceae > Allosphingosinicella. Next base: position 191,806 of record CAWGYE010000004.1, on the reverse strand, counting down.
CGCGGGGGCGCAGCATTTGGCGGGCCTTGCCGCCACGTCGATCGCTTCGAGCGCGGGGCTGTCGCCGTAGACCGTCGCCGCGCCGGTCGTGTGGAAGGCTTCCCAGATCACGCCGTCCGGATCGGTGACCCAGCTCTTCTCCGACTTGGCGTAGCAGCAGGTGGTCGCGCCTTCCTCCAGCACCGGCCTGCCCGCCGAGGCCAGCCGGCCATAGACTTCGGCCAGCTCCGCCCCGTCCTCGGCCTGGATGCCGAGATGCTCGATGCCTTTGCGCGCATGCTTGCCGCTGGAGACCGCGAAATTGACCCGGGGATCGTCCAGCATCCACTTCGCATAATCGTCCTTCACCACGGTCGGCGCGCTGCCGAACAGGGTGGAGTAGAAGCCGATGGACTGGTCGAGGTCGCTGACGCCGACGTGGATATGCAAACGCTTCATGCCATTTCCTTCTTCGCTCGAGCGGGTGCGGGGGCGCAGGCGGCGTCGGCGCCGCAGCCGGCGCCGGCGCAGCAATTTTCCATGAGGTAGCCGATCAGCGCGTTCATCGCGGCATAGTCGGCGCTGTAGATGAGCGAGCGGTGCCGACGCTGCTGCCCGATCAGGCCGGCGCGGCTGAGCGAGGCCAGATGGAAGGACAAAGAGGAATTGGGCACGCCCAGCGCCTCGGCGATCGCGCCGGCCGCCATGCCTTCCGGACCCGCCTGGACCAGCAGGCGGAACAAGGCGAGGCGATGCTCCTGGGCCAGTGCGCCGAGCGCGGCGACGGCGGCTGTCGAGTCCATGCACTCTCCTCGATTCGAGAATCATGGAAATGATGGTTCTTGCCGCACGGGTCAAGCCTTATTTCGAACTTTATCGAAACCAGGCTGATCGACCCTCCCACCGGTCCCCGCTCGGGGACAGTTACTTTCACGCGCGGCGGGGCGAAGCCGGGCACCGGCGCGCGAAAAGTAACCGTCCCCATTTCCTCCCCGGGACTCCGATCTAGATCGGCTGCCAGTCGCTCCGGGCCCATAGCGACCAGGCATCGTCGCAATGGCCGTAGCGGAATGCCACATGGGCGCCCAGCGTGCGCGGGGGCGGTACCTCCGCGCCTCCCGGCCAGAGGAAGCGCCAGTCCAGAAAGAAGTGCGCCCGCGTCACCTCGCCGGGAGCGAGCCGGACGATGCCGCGCCTCGCCGGAAGTGGTAGCCACCCAGATCGGGGGCAGCGATGATCGGCCGCCCCCGACCTCGCGCATCGCGATATCTATTTCACCGGTGGAAAGATTTTCCAGCAGCTCGGAGCGCAGGCAGATCGGGGCCGCCGAACGGTTGGTTGTGCTCACCGCCAGGACGGGGCGCTCCTCCGCCACCTCGCGGCGGAGCGAGATGGCGAGCTCGCCGCCCTGCGCGAGCGCGGGGAACGGAGCGCCGAGGGAGATGAGCGCCAGGAAAAGCCGTCGCCGCATCGCTCCATTCTCCGCAACGGGGATCGGCGAAGCATAGGTAATTTTCGTTGTCTTGGCATGCCCAATCCGGACCTTGCCGTGCTGGCCACCCTGTCGCCGCAAGGGGCGCGCAGGGGGACACGTACCTTTCCGCGAGAAAGTAGGCGCCCCCATTAGTCGCAGTACTCATGGCATTACGGCTGGCAACCGTCCCATTCAGCGCCCAACGAGGACAGTAGCATGTCCATGCTCCATCGGCGGGACTTGCAGTGAAAGCGGTCGCTCACCCAAAAACGGCGCAGCGCGGCCCGTGAAATATTCAATTGCATTGCTCGGCATTGAGTGCATTATTGCTGCAGCTCTGGAACAGGGGCGACTCGTGGAGCAGGGGGGCGCGCTTGGCAGCGACAAGCCTGGCCTATGGAGGGGGGCGCGCTTGGCAGCGACAAGCCTGGCCTATGGAGGGGGGCGCGCTTGGCAGCGACAAGCCTGGCCTATGGAGGGGGGCGTGGCGGGAACCGCGGGATCCAGGCCCGCCTGCGCCGCACTGCGGCCCTGCTCCTGCTCCTGCTCGGCCTTGCCCTGCCGGCGCCGGCGCGGGCCCAGTCGAACCGGGAGGTCGACGAGAATGGCGTCGACCTGGTGCTCCGCAGCTTCGAGATGTCGCAGGAGTTGCTCTCGATCGGCGCCGACATGCCGCGCGGGCTTCGCTATGTGCGCTCGCGAGCGGGGAATCGCTGGGTCGATAATTTCACCGCCAGCGTCCATGCGGAAGATGGCAAGCTCCACGTCAACGTCGGCGAAACCTCGGCGCGGTTCACGATCAATGCCGACGGCACCTACACGACCGCGCTCGGCGACGGCGCGACGCTGGTCACCTCCGGCGTGGGTCTCATCTTCACCAATGCGCGCGGCGAGGTCGTCCGCCTGTCCGGAAACCTGATCACCGAGATCACCTATCCCGACGGAAGCAAGCTCACCTTCTACTACCGGGATGGCGTCTATTGCGACGAGTTCAATCAGACTTGCTCCACCGAGCACCGCGTCCAGGCGGTGACCAACAATTACAATTATCAGATCCGCTTCGCCTACGCCCAGGACACGCTCGCCAGCGAGAGCGATGTCGAGGCCTGGCGCCGAATCGTCTCGGTGAAGGCGATCAACACCGCGGTCGAGGCCTGCGATCCCGCCGCGCTGAGCTGCAGCCTGAGCGGATCCTGGCCAACCGTGACCTTCGCCCGCAACGGCCAGCAGGAAACAGTGACGACGCCCGGCGGCGGCGCCTGGCTGATCACCGAAAGCGCGCCCGTTGACCTTTCCCCGGGCGGCTATGTCACTGCAGTCCGCCGTCCGGGCGCGACGAGCGACGACCTGACGGTGAGCTATACCGGCGGCGCCGTGACCTCGCTCACCAACGCGAACGGGACCTGGAACTATGCCACGTCCTATTCGGCGCCCAACAACGTCACGACGGTAACCGGACGAGATTTCGGACGTGGAGGGCCGGCGGCTCCGCGACGTAAGGCCGCCGGCTTCCGGACCGCTGCGCCTGACCCCCGATCAATTCGGCGCGCTCCGGGATGTGCTTGGCAGGATTGGTTACGGTGATGTAGGCATGAGGGGTCTCAATGTCTTCGTCACGAGCATAAGGGAGGGGAGGATCCGTGTTGGCCGATAGACATGGATGGCGGGAGATGAGGCTCGGCAGGAAGATCGTCCTGTCGCTCTTCTTCCTGCTGCTGCTGGTGCAATATTTGATCTACGCCGCTTATGAAGCGACATATGATCCTGTCGATAATCCCGCGCTCCGGTCGTTCAACGTCAGGTTGCTGGATTATTATTCGTTCGCGGAAATATTCTTCCCCAATCAGATCGGCTGGGGGTTTCTCTACGATGCGCCGCCCCCGGTCCATCTTGCGGTGGTGGGGCTGCTGAACCTCGCCACGGCCTTCGGGCTCTACGCTGTGTGGTCCGGCGGCGCTGGCCGGCGTGGCTGGTGATTCCGGGCTATTTCGCCGGCAGCTTCCTGCTGTGGATCCTGACGCTCCTGATGGTCTGGGCCCCCTGAATGCCGGCGGCGGCGCCGACCTGATGATCGTCCCGCCGGGCAAGCTGGCGCCGCCGGCGAGCGACTTCATCCTCTAGCGCTGCGGCGGCGCCTCGTCCCGCTCCGCCGCCAGCAGCCAGGCTTCGGCCGCGACCGGGTCGGTGAAGCAGCGCGCCTCGCCCTCGCGCCCGGCGAGCGCGCGGCGGACCTGCCCCTGCAGCAGGGTCGGGCCGACGAGGAAGGCGAGCCGGCGCGAGCGGTATTCGCGCTCGCCGAGCAGCTCGCGGAACGCCTCGACGATGTCGGGGGCCTGGATTTTCATGCCGCGCAGGTCGTTGAGAGTGAGGTGCGCATTGGGCGCGCAGACCAGCGCCCGGTGCGCCCGGCGCCGCGCCTCGACGAAGCCGGCGACGTCGTCATGGCTGAAGAAGCCGCCCATCACGATCCGGACGAGGCCGCGGCTGCGGTCGACGCGGAAGGAATAATGGGCGCTCATCGCCGCGCCTCTGCCAAGCCGCGGTTGCCAATCCGCTAAAGCCGGCGACCGTGCGGCTACGGTGCGAGCGTCGGCGCGGTGTTCGGCTCGCCCGCCGGCTCGGGCGCCTCCTCCCGCTCGGGCAGCACCGCCTCGTCGAGCGGCAGCGGCGCGCCGATCCAGATCCGGTCGGCGAGATGGTCCTGGCGGGGGCGGCCGCTATTGGGGTGGACGAGGATGCTGAGCCCCTGATGATTGAGCATCAGCCAGGGCACCAGGCTGGCGAACAGCTCGGGCGGGAAGGCGATCTGGTACATCGCGCACGGGTGCGGGCCGACCGGGCCCTCGCGCCAGCTCCCCAGCCGCACCGCGAAGCGTTCGGCCACCGCCTCGCGCAGCCCCCGCGCCGCCGCCGCCTGCTCCGCGCCGTCGAAATAGACGTGGGCGTGGAAGCTGGCGATTGCGGCGAGCGGCCTCACGCCGCCCGGCTCAGGAACGCCGCCTCGCGCGCGACCCAGGAAGCGAAGCTCGGCCGCGCCAGGATCGCCTGCACATAGGCGGTGAGCCTGGCGTGGCGGGCGGGGTCGAAGGCGACGTTGAGGTGGCGGAAGTTGGCGAACGGGCTCGCCACCGCGATGTCGGCGAGGGTCAGCCGGTCCTCGACCAGGAAACCGCTGTCGGGAATGACCCGCTCCAGATAGTCGAGCAGGGGCGGCAGTTCCTCGCACTCCGCCTTCGCCGCGACCGCCTCGTCCCCCGGCTGCCCCAGGAAGCGCGGCGCCACGATCCGGTTGAAGAACATCTTCCCCCCGCAAGCAAACAGGATCGTATCCGCGAATTCGTCGAACCAGATCGTCCGCGCCCGCGCCTTCGGCTCGGTCGGGATCAGGTTCGGCTCGGGCTTCACCGCGTCCATATAGGCCACGATCGCGGAGGAATCGGAGATCGCGAAGTCGCCGTCGCGAAGGCCCGGCATCTTGCCGAACGGGCTCGCCTCGAGGAACTCCGGGTCCTTGTTGCCGAGCCCGCTCGGCTTCAGCTCGACCTCGATCCCCTTCTCGGCGGCGAAGGCCAGCACCTTGCGCACGAACGGCGACAGCGACGATCCATAGACGATCATGGCGGCGACTCCGGATGGGTTTTGATATGCAACTCTGGTAGGCCCGCCCGGAGCGGCTTGCAACCGCATCGGCCCCGGCCGGGGCTCATCCCGCCGGGCAATTCTCGTAATGCGCGGAAAGCAGCCGCCGCCATTCCGCCGGCCCGCCGTCGCTGATGCCGGTCAGCACCAGCCGGAAGTCGCGATGCTCGCTATGGTTGGGGATGCCCCAGGAGGCCTCGAGGACATGGCCCTCGGCGGCGTCGAACCAGATCGGGCCGCCGCGATCGCCGAAGGCCGGGCCGCCCGCCTCGAAGCGCAGCGCGCGGCGGCCGAGATGGGTCTCCTCGCGCACGAAGCTAAGGTCGGCGCGGCCCAGGTAGCGCAGCAGCCCCTCGGGCCCGCCGTCGGGCCAGACCAGCGGCATGCCGAAGCTCATGTCGGCGCGCCGGTCCGGCCGGTATTGCGCCGCGACGGTGAGGCTGGCGAGGTCGAAATCGTAAATGTGCCAGGGCGTGTCGGGCACGGCGAGGGCGAGGCTGATCGGCGCCCCGCCGGGAGGATCGATCCGCGCCTCGATCCGCCGCGCGGCGGGATCGTAGGTCAGCACGGCGAACTCCTCGCGCCCGGCATTGGGCCGCAGCCTGCCGCCGCCGAGCCGGGTCGCATAGCCGTTCTCGATGTCGAGCGTGGCGGTGACATAGGCGGCGTTGTTGCAGCGGCCGCGCATCTTGCTGACCTCGATATGGCTGCGGTCGAGCCGGTAGACGCGGATCGTCTCGGCCTCGCCGCCGTCGCGGTCGGAGCGGACGTAGCTGTAGATCCGCCCGATCCGGTCGACCGGCGCCGGCGGGACGGTCGCGCAGCCCGCCAGCGCGAGCGCGGCGAGCGCGGCCGCCCTCATGCGGTCACGACCGTCACGGTCCGCCGCATCGGCTGGCGCCGCCAATAGGTGAGGCTGCGCCACAGCCATTCGACCGGCCCGAAGCGGAAATGCCTGAGCCAGAGCGGGCTGATCGCCAGCTGCGCGGCCCAGATCGCAGCGACCACGTAATAGAGCTCGTAGCGCTCCAGCGTATTGTACCAGCGAAGCCCGATGAACAGCAGGCCGCACACCACCGAATGGGCGAGGTAGTTGGTCACCGCCATCTGCCCGACCGCCGCGAACGCGCGCCGCAGCCAGCCGAGCGCTCCCGAGCGCACGAACAGCAGCAATGCGCCCAGGTGCCCGACCGTCATCGCGAGCCGGCCAAGGTCGTAGCTGATATGCGCCTGCGCGAACGAGACGGCGCTGAACTGGTGGTCCATGATCCAGCGCGTCTCGAAGACATTGACGGTGAGGCCGACGCCGTAGCCGATCCCGAGCATCGCCCAATAGAGCCGCGCCGGCCGCTCCAGGGTGAGCACCCCGAGCCGGTAGAGCGCCATTCCGATCAGCATCATCCCGAACAGGTCGAAGAAATAGCGGTAGAGGAACCAGGTCTGGAAATAGGCATTGATCGGCGCCGTGCGGGGAAGGCGGCCCAATAGCCGTTGACCCGGCCCCCGACCGCGTCGGCGATCTCCTCGGGCGTCGATTTGAACTCGGTCCGCGCCTCGTCCCAGGCGTCGATGGCGCCCTGCTGCGCCTCGTCGAGCCGCGCCCCGCCCGCCCGCGCCTGCACCGCGGCCGCATAGGCCTCGTGCTTGGCGAGCAGCACCCGATTGTCATAGGCGCTCCACACCGCGCCGAGCAGCAGCGTCCCCAGCCCGATCGCCAGCAGCCATTTCGCCGCCAGCTTGCGGAACACGTAGAGGAACAGGGCGGCGACGCCGTAGGCGTAGAGGATGTCGCCGAACCAGAGGAAGATGAACGCGTTGACGAAGCCGAAGCCGACCAGCCAGAGGTTGCGGCGAAGGTAGATGTCGGCGGCATCGGGTCGCCCGGCCGCCTCCAGCCGCGAGGTCAGCAGGATCGCGCTCGCCCCGAACAGCATCGAGAACAGGGCCCGCTGCGTCCCCTCGAAGCCGATCTCGGTGACGATCCAGGCCCAGAGGTTGGCGCCGGTGGCGCCGCCCGAGTTCGTCGGGTTCACATAAGCGTCGGGCAGGCCGAAGGCGGTGATGTTCATCAAGAGGATGCCGCACAGGGCGACGCCGCGCACGAAATCGAGCGCCTCGATCCGCCGCGCCGCCGGTGCCGGGCCTCCCGTTTCCGCCCCTTCGATCGGCCGCTCGTCCGGGCCCGCCGCGATCGTCGCCATGCGCCCCCTCCCCCGTTTCCGAGCTGTGTCGCGCCAAACCTGCCGCGACGCAACCGGATCGTGACCGTCCACTCTGGCATGAGTTCCAAATTGAAGCCGGGCATCGCGCCGCCTAAGCTCCCGAATCAAAGGCAAGGAGAGCGACATGCCCACTTTCAACGGCACGCCCGGCGACGACTTCCTGGTCGGCACCAACCTCGACGACGACATGCACGGCTTCGGCGGCAACGACATCCTGCTCGGCCTCGACGGCAACGATCTGATCGAGGGCGACGACGGCCACGATTTCATGCGCGGCCAGGGGGGCAACGACCAGCTCTTCGGCGGCAATGACGACGACTATCTCGACGGCGGCCTCGGCGACGATCTGCTGAGCGGCGGCGCCGGCTGGGACCGGGTGAGCTACGCCGTGAGTGCGACCAATGGCGTCACCGTCGACCTCAACATCCAGGGGGTCTCCCAGGATACCGGCCAAGGCATCGACACGCTCTCCGGCATCGAGCACCTCTCCGGAACCATCTTCAACGACCAGCTGATCGGCGACGGCGGCGACAATTGGCTGTGGGGCGGCTCCAACGGCTCCGGGGTCACCGGCAACGACCAGATCTTCGCGGGCGGCGGCAACGATCTGGTCGAGGTCGGCACCGGCAATCACTTCCTCGACGGCGGCACCGGCATCGACACCCTCTCGCTGTTCGGCAACAGCAGCGATATCACCTCGGCCGGCGTCACCGTCTCGCTCTATCTGCAATTCTTCTTCCAGGACACCGAGCAGGGCCTGATGCTGATCTCCGGCTTCGAGAATCTGTCGGGCTCGATCTACGACGATCTTCTGGTCGGCGACGATAGCGACAACGTGGTGGCGGGCGACACCGGCAACGACCAGCTCTACGGCGGCGGCGGCAGCGACACGCTCTACGGCGACGGCCGCATCCTCATCGACGACCACGATACCGGCGGCTCGGGCCCGATCACCACCTATTCCGACGTCGCCCTCATCGATCCCTTCCTGGTCGACGGCGACGACTTCCTCGACGGCGGCGACGGCGACGACACGCTGATCGGCGGCGGCGGTAACGACACGGCCGGCTACGGCGCCGCCTCCGGAGCGGTGGAGGTCGACCTGCAGTTCGGCTTCGCCACCGGCGCGGCCGGCAACGACACGCTGGTCGGCATCGAGAATGCCACCGGCGGCTCGTTCGACGATTTCCTGATCGGCAGCAGCGGCGCCAACACGCTCGACGGCTTCGGCGGCAATGACGGCCTGCTCGGCCAGGACGGCGACGACATATTGTACGGCAGCACCGGCCACGATTTCCTGCGCGGCGGCAACGACAACGACACGCTGAACGGCGGCGAGGACGACGATTTCCTGAACGGCCAGGCCGGCGACGACATTTTGAACGGCGACCTCGGCTGGGATCGCGCGGCCTACAGCACCGGCGCCGTCGCGGGCGTCACCGTCGATCTCAACATCGTCGGGGTCGCGCAGAACACCGGCTCGCAGGGCTTCGACACGCTGATCGGCATCGAGCATGTCTCGGGCACCCGCTTCGACGACGTGCTCACCGGCGACGGCGGCGACAACTGGATCTGGGGCGGCTCGGACGGCTCGGGCATCACCGGCAACGACAACCTGTCGGGCGGCGGCGGCAACGACCTCGTCCAGGTCGGCGCCGGCACCCATGTCGCCGACGGCGGCACCGGCACCGACACCTTCTCGACGCATGGCAACGGCACCGACATCAGCGCGGCGGGGGTCACCGTCTCGCTGGCGCTGCAGGGCGCAGCGCAGGACACCGAGCAGGGTATGATGCTGCTCACCGGCTTCGAGAATCTGTCGGGCTCGACCTTCGACGACCACCTGACCGGCGACGGCAACGACAATCTCCTGGCCGGCGACAGCGGCAACGACGAGCTGAGCGGCGGCGCCGGCGCCGACATCCTCTACGGCGACGGCCGGGTCGCGCCCGACACTCACGGCACCGGCACCTCCGGGCCGATCGTCGTCACGCCCGACGTCGCCACCCTCGGGGATCCCGGCGGCGACGACGTGCTGGAAGGCGGCGAGGGTGACGACACGCTCGACGGCGGCGGCGGCTCCGACACGGCGAGCTACGCCCATGCGAGCGGCGCGATCGAGGTCGACCTCGCCTCCAATTTCGTGGCCGGGGCGGACGGCTCGGACAATCTGATCGGCATCGAGAACGTGATCGGCTCCGAGTTCGACGACGTCATTTTCGGCGACGACGGGCCGAACGAGCTCACCGGGCTCGGCGGCCACGACAATCTGTTCAGCTTCGGCGGCGACGACCTGATCGACGGCGGCGACGGCCATGATTTCCTCCGCGCCGGGCTCGGCGCCGACAGCCTGCTCGGGGGCGACGGCGACGACTTCCTGAACGGCCAGGCGGGGGACGATTTGCTCGACGGCGGCGCCGGCTTCGACCGTGTCTCCTATTTCACCGGCGCGGTCGCGGCGGTGACCGTCGACCTCAACATCCAGGGCGTCGCCCAGGACACCGGCCAGGGCATCGACACGCTGATCGGCATCGAGCACGCCTCCGGCACCGCCTTCGCCGACACTTTGATCGGCAATGGCGGCGACAACTGGCTGTGGGGCATTTCGGGCAACGACAATGTCTCGGGCGGGGGCGGCAACGACCTGGTCGAGGCCGGCGCCGGCACCGCCACGCTGTCGGGCGGCCTCGGCATCGACACCGCAGGCTTCCCCAACAACGTCGACATCAGCCCGGACGGGGTCACCGTCTCGCTCGCGCTGCAGGGCATGGCACAGGACACCGAGCAGGGCATGATGACCCTGACCGGCTTCGAGAATCTGTCCGGCTCCTTCTATGACGACGTGCTCGGCGGCAATGGCGGCGCCAACGTCCTCGCCGGCAGCCTGGGCAGCGACATGCTGAGCGGCGCCGACGGCGACGACACGCTCTACGGCGACGGCGCGATCACCCCCGACACCCACGATATCGGCGGCTCGGGCCCGATCGTCACCATCGCCGACACCTCCGACCTGCCCTTCTTCGAGCCGGCCGGCAACGACACGCTGAACGGCGGCAAGGGCGACGACACGCTCCACGGCGGCGGCGCCGACGACGTGCTGACCGGCGGCAAGGGCAACGACCTCTTCGTCTTCGGCCCCGGCGACGGCGACGACCGCATCACCGACTGGGAGAAGAACAAGGACAGCATCCTGTTCGAGGGCATATCGGGCGTCGACGATTTCGGCGACCTCACCTTCACCAAGGTCGGCAGCGACGTGCTGATCACCTGGGGCACCGCCGATTCGATCCTGCTCGAGGGCACCAAGCTCAACCAGATCCACGCGGGCGATTTCATGTTCGGCTAGGCGCGGCCGTCCCGGGCGCAGCCGCCGCGAGCGCGAAGCGCTCGCAAGCTGCGCCCGGAGTCGGCCAGCCCGGCCGGCGGGTCGGCGCCAGCCGAGCCCGACCTACGTCACGGCACAATGGTGCCGTGACGGCGCCGAACGGGACAGTTCGCCGAACGGGTACTGTCCCTGTCCCCATCCCCTTCACTTGATCCGATAATGATCCGCGAGCCGGTCCAGCGCGATGCACAGCACGACGCGGGCGGTCCGTGCCGGCCACCCCAGCGCGGTTTCGGCGTCGCGCATTCCCTCGCCCGCGCAGACGACCCGCCAGAGCAGGTCGGTGAGGCCGGTGCCGACCGCCTTCAGCGCCGCGTCGAACCGCCGCCGCGCGGCGAGCTGCCGGGCCGTCGGCGCCGCCGGCTCGGGGGCCGACCGCTTGTTCTTGTCGGCCGGCGCCGCGTCCCAGCGCATCGTCACCGGCGGCGCGAGCTGGGCCAGCTCCCAGTCCGCCCGCAAAGCCTCTCCCGCCGCGAGCTGCCGGGCGCTGACCAGGCCCCGCGACCGCAGCCAGCCGAGCGGCGCTTCCGCCAGGTTGACGGTGACGGTGCGCGCCGCCTTCCGTTTCGCCCCGCGCTCGACGCCGTCGCGCGGCAGGGGCCGTTCCGCAAGTAATCTGTTCTTCATATGTTCCTCCTGCCTCCCCCTTGTCATTTCGGCGCGCCTGTAGGAAAGAAAGAACCGGTCCGGTTCGGAGAAAAAAGATGATCACCCGCATCAGGGAGGTACGCCGCGCTCGCCGGATGACCCTGCAGGACGTCGCCGACCGCTGCGATCCGCCGACCACCCCGCAGACCGTCGGCCGGCTGGAGACCGGCACCCGCACCGTCTCGGTCGGCTGGCTGAACCGGATTGCGGCGGCGCTCGGCGTGGACGCGGCGGACCTGGTCAGCCTGCCCGACCGCGAGGACATCCCGGTTGTCGCCATATTGGACCATGAAGGCGCGCATGCGCCGCGCCGCGACGGCGTCGCGGTGCCGCCGCGGCCCGCGCCCGGGCTGGTCGCGGTCACCGTCGCCTCGTCGAGCGGCGACTATCGCTGCGGCGACGAGATCTGGCTGAACCGCATCGAGCCCGAGGCCTATGCGGCCGCGCTCAACCGCGACGTGCTGGTGCCGCGCCCCGCCGGCCGCTTCCTGTTCGGCCGGCTGATCGGCCGCGAGGACGGCAGGCTCCACCTCGTCCCGCACGGCGCCGGCCAGCGCCAGACCGTCGTCGCCGACCCGCTTTGGGCCGCCGTCGCCGTGAAGCTGATTCGCAGCCTCTGAGCCCTCCTTCGCTCCTTCGGAGCTTCGGCGGGCAGCCTTCGCGCCAAAGCTTGGCTGGCTTGCCAGCCGTAGCCGCAGGCGAAGGCTGGTGGGCGGTGACGGGCTCGAACCGCCGACCCTCTCGGTGTAAGCGAGATGCTCTACCAGCTGAGCTAACCGCCCTGCATTCCGCACTGCCATCGCGGCCGGGCGCGGGCAAGCCTCAGAGCAAAGCCGGGGCCAGGCGCTGCGCGGTCCTGAGATAGGCGGCGAGCGCGCGCGCCGCCTCGTCGCTGAGCGCGACATAGACCCGGCGCCCGTCCTTGGGGTCGGCCTCGCGCACGAACAGGCCGCGGTCGGTCAGCGCCTTGATCCAGCGCAGCGCCGTGGTCGCCGGCACCGCCGCGGCGATGCACAGGCTGGAGACCGCCACCCTCTTGCGCTCGAGCCGCGCCGCCATCAGGTCGAGCAGCATGTCCCAGGCGGGATCGGCGAACAGCTCGCCCCGGAAGAACTGGTCGCGCAGCCGCCGGGCGCGGAGGATCGAGCGGACGAAGGCCGCGTCGAGGCCGGCCGCGCCCGGCGCGGCCGCGCCCGTCGCCCCCGCCCCGGCCGCCGCCCCGCTCTCCTCCTCGGACAGCGAGGCGAGGATGGCGGCGATCCGTCCGACATCCTCGGAGAGCTGCTGCAGGATCAGCGACCCGTCCTCCCGGCCGATGTCGCTGAGCCGCGGCGGCGCGCCGCGGCTGGCGAGCGCCGCCGCGGCGACCCGCTCCCCGGGGGTTGCCGCGCACAGATGGACGATCCCGCCGTGCGGGGTGCGCGCGGCGACCAGGTCGATCAGCGCGGGCGGCGCCGAGACCAGCGCCTGGCGGGCGCCGGCCTCCGCCTCGGACTGCGCCCAGTCGAGCAGCGCGATCAGCTCCGCCTCCCCGGCCTCGCCGTCGAGCTCGATCAGCGCGGCGCCGCCGCCGGCGCAGCGCCGGTACGCCGGCGGCCCGGACCCGAGCACCGCCGCGCTCAGGATCCGGCAGTCCGCCCGCCCCGCCGTCTGCCGGATCCGCTCGAGCGCCGCCGCGCTGTCGGCGAAGAGATGGACCGGCGGGCTGTCGCTGTAATCGACCATGAGCGCATCATGCGCAATCCGCCGGCCCTTCGCCAGCATTCATCGCTTTCCGGTGAATTCGAGCGGTCCCAACCTGCTCCGTTCCGGACCCAGTTCGGGACGCGGCCGGCTCAGGCAAGGGACTTCACGAGATCGTGAAGTAGCCTGAGCCCCCGGCTCAGGCCAAGGACTTCACGATCTCCTCCACCATCTTCTTGGCGTCGGAGAGCAGCATCATCGTGTTGTCGCGGTAGAACAATTCGTTGTCGACGCCGGCATAGCCGACCCCGCCCATCGAGCGCTTCACGAACAGCACCGTCTTGGCCTTCTCCACGTCGAGCACCGGCATGCCGTAGATGGGCGAGGTCTTGTCGGTCTTCGCGGCGGGGTTGGTGACGTCGTTGGCGCCGATCACGAAGGCGACGTCGGCGCGCGCGAATTCGGCGTTGATGTCCTCGAGCTCGAACACGTCGTCATAGGGCACGCTCGCCTCGGCCAGCAGCACGTTCATATGGCCCGGCATCCTGCCCGCCACCGGGTGGATCGCGAACTTGACCGCGACGCCCTCGTTCTTGAGCAGGTCGGTCATCTCCCGCACCGCGTGCTGCGCCTGCGCGACCGCCATGCCGTAGCCGGGGACGATGATCACCAGCTCGGCCTGCTCCATCAGGAAGGCCGCGTCCTCGGCCGAGCCGCGCTTCCACGGCCGGTCGATCGCCCCGCCCCCGTCGGCGATCGCCGCCTCGCCGCCGAAGCCGCCGGCGATCACCGAGATGAAGCTGCGGTTCATCGCCCGGCACATGATGTAGGAGAGGATCGCGCCCGAGCTGCCGACCAGGGCGCCGGTGATGATCATCGCGCTGTTGTGCAGGGTGAAGCCCATCGCCGCCGCGGCCCAGCCCGAATAGCTGTTGAGCATCGAGACCACGACCGGCATGTCCGCGCCGCCGATCGGGATGATCAGCAGGAAGCCGATCGCGAAGCTGAGGCCGGCGATCGTCCAGAACACCCACGGGCTCTGGTCCTGGGTGAACCAGCCGATCAGCCCCAGGATCGCCGCCAGCGTGCCGAGATTGATGACGTGCCTCAGCGGCAGGATGATCGGCTTGCCCGACATGTTGCTGTTGAGCTTCAGGAAGGCGATCACCGAGCCCGAGAAGGTGATCGCCCCGATCGCCGCGCCGAGCCCCATCTCGATGCGGCTCACCGGGAAGATGGCTCCGGCGACGGCGATCCCGAACGCGTCGGGGTTGAGGAAGGCGGCGGCGGCGACCAGCACCGCGGCCATGCCGACCAGGCTGTGGAAGGCGGCGACCAGCTGCGGCATCGCCGTCATCTCGATCCGGCGCGCCGTGACCAGCCCGATCGCGCCGCCGATGGCGATGGCGATGCCGATCTCCCAGAGGTCGGCGACCCGATGCGTGACCAGGGTGGTGACCACCGCGATGGTCATGCCGATCATGCCGAGGGCGTTGCCGCGCCGCGAGCTGGCCGGGCTCGACAGCCCCCTGAGCGCGAGGATGAAGCAGACCCCCGCGACCAGATAGGCGATCAGCACCCAGGCGGGCGTGGCGGCGCCGTGCTCCATCTCAGCGCTCCCGCTTCTTGTACATGGCGAGCATGCGCGCGGTGACCGCGAAGCCGCCGAAGATGTTGACGCTCGCCATCGCCACGGCGGCGAGGCCGAGCCACTTCGCCCCCGGCGCCCCCGCCGCCGCGCTGGCGATCAGCGCGCCGACGATGATCACCGAGGAGATGGCGTTGGTCACGCTCATCAGCGGCGTGTGCAGCGCCGGCGTCACCGACCAGACCACGAAATAGCCGACGAAGCAGGCCAGCACGAAGATCGACAATATCGAGATGAAGTCCATCATTCCTCCTATTCCTCCCCCAACGGGGGAGGGGGACCATGCGAAGCATGGTGGAGGGGTGAAACCGACCCGGCAGCCTCAACGATCTGCCGAACGACCCCCTCCAGATTTCCCAGCACCTCGCGCGCCGGGATGCGAAGCACTCGAACATCAAAGCGATCGAAGGCCGCGTCTCGCTCGCCGTCCCGGTCCGGACGATCGCCGTAGCTGTGGCACTCGCCATCGACCTCGATGGAAAGCCCGGCCGCATGACAATGGAAATCCGCTACGTAACGCCCCGCCGCCTGCTGACGCCTGAACTTCAATCCCGCCGGGCGCTCGCGCAACGCTTGCCAGAGCAGCACCTCGGGGAGGCTCATTTCCTTCCGGAGCCTTCTCGCCCGCCGGACGGTCGATGTCGGCCCGCTCAGCATCGCCCCTCCCCATCCTCATCCTCCCCTTCAGGGGAGGGGGACCAGCCGAAGGCTGGTGGAGGGGTGACAGGCAAAGGTCTGGGCTCACCCCTCCACCATGCTTCGCATGGTCCCCCTCCCCTCAACGGGGAGGAATTAGGAAGAACGAAGCCCCTCACCCCTGCACCTCCGCCAGCCTCAGCCTCAGCTCGAGCAGCCGCAGCAGCCGCGCGTAGCGGCGGCGCCAGGCGGGATCGGGCAGCGTGCGGCAGGCGACGCGCGGCCCCCAGGTCGCCCGCGTCTCGGCGAGCGCCTGCGCGCCGTAGCGCGCCTCCAGCGCCGCGGCGACGGCCGCCTCCCGGGCCGCGAATTCGCGCTCCCAGCTGTCGCGCGTCGATTCCGGGCTGAAGCCCGCACAAAGCATCTCCTGGTCGAGCGCCGCCCGCTCGAAGACGTGCATCGCGCCGTAGACGCGAAGGTCGCCGGCCCGGCTCCACCCGCTCCCCGGCGCGGTCGAGCAGCCGCCGAGCAGCGCCGCGAGCGGCAGCAGCGCGATCCGCCTCATGGCCGGAACTCCGCGATCCGGCCCGCCAGCACGTCGAGGCTGGCGCTGTACTCGGCCAGCGCCGCGCGATAGGCGGCCTCGCCCGGTCGGCACATCCGCCGCTCCCCGACCTGCGCGAGCGCGGCATATTCGTTCTCGCCGCGCCAGATCGCGTTCGCGGCACGCTTGCCCGCCGCGAGCTGCTTCAGCTCGTCGTGCCGCGCCGCCTGGCGCCGCGCCTCGTTCCTGAGCTCGCTGCCCGGGCAGGAGACGAGGAACTCGCGCGCGATCGCGCTCAGATAGGCGGCGCGGCGCACGGGCTCGTCGCGGCTGCCGGCGGTCGCCTTCCCACCCCCTTCGCAACCGGAGATCAGACCGATGCTTGCCATCAGCACGGCGGCCATCTTCACAAATCCTCCCCTGCAAGGGGAGGGGGACCCTGCGCGGCATGGTGGAGGGGTGACAGGCAAAGCTCCAGTCTCACCCCTCCGCCGCACTTCGTGCGGTCCCCCTCCCCTCGACGGGGAGGATTCGGGGGAGTGTCCTTCATCCCCTCAGCTTTTCGTGGACGACCTGGCCGTCCCGGGTCAGCCGCACGCCCAGCACGATCTCGTCGTCGTCGGGGAAGGCAGGCGCCTTCGCTTCGGGGTCCCAGAAGGCCGCCAGGAAATTGTGGATGTTGCGTGCGTAGAGCGCCGAGGTGTCGGCGGCGAGCCGGCTCGGCACGTTCCTGTGGCCGACGATCTTCACCCCGTGCCGCTCGACCACCTCGCCGGCAACCGCGCCCTCGACATTGCCGCCCTGCTCGACGGCGAGGTCGACGATCACGCTGCCCGGCTTCATCGTGGCGACCTGCGCGTCCGAGATCAGCTGGGGCGCGGGCCGGCCGGGGATGAGCGCGGTGGTGATGACGATGTCCTGCCTGGCGATATGGCTCGAGACCAGCTCCGCCTGCGCCGCCTTATATTCGTCCGACATCTCGGTCGCGTAGCCGCCGGCGCCCTCGCCCTCGATCCCGGCGACATTCTCGACGAAGATCGGCTTGGCCCCCAGCGACAGGATCTGCTCCCTGGTCGCCGAGCGCACGTCGGTGGCCGAGACCTGCGCGCCCAGCCGGCGCCCGGTGGCGATCGCCTGCAGCCCGGCGACGCCGACCCCCATCACGAACAGCTTCGCCGCCGCCACCGTGCCGGCCGCGGTCATCATCATCGGGAAGGCGCGGCCATATTCGGCGGCCGCGTCGAGCACCGCCTTGTAGCCGGCGAGATTGGCCTGGCTGGAGAGGATGTCCATCGACTGCGCCCGGGTGATGCGCGGCATCAGCTCCATCGCCAGGGCCTGCAGCCCGGCCCGCGCATAATCCTCGACCCGCTCGCGCCGGCCGAACGGATTGAGCGCGGCGATCAGCAGCGCCCCGCCCTTCGCCCCGTCCAGCGACGCCGGGTCCGGCCCCTGCACCGCCAGCACCGCGTCGGCGCCGTCCAGCGCCGCCGCGCGCGGCCCCACGGTCGCCCCGGCCGCCTCGTAATCGGCATCGGATATGGTCGCCCCCGCGCCCGCCCCGGCCTCGACCGCGACGGAGGCGCCGAGCGCGACATATTTCTTCACCGTTTCCGGCGTGGCGGCGACGCGGCGCTCGCCCTCTTCGCTCTCCTTGAGGACGGCGATCTTCACCGTGCTACTGGATGAGCAGGATGACGATGAGCGCGGTGATCAGGGAGAGGATCGTCCCCCATTTCATCATGAAGATGAAGCGGTCGTAGCTCCGCTCGTGCGCCTTCAGCTCCTTCGCCTCGCCTTCCGCCATGCCGCATCCTCCCGTTGAGCGCGCGCCTCCCCTAGCAAGGGCAAAGGGCGGGGGGCAAGGCGCAAGCTCGCCCGGCACGGCCGGCGACCGGCCGGCCGCCCTTCCTGGAGCCCGTCGGGGCTCAAGTGTGACTGAAGTCAGTCCGCGGCGGCATTCTCCAGCCTTTCGATTAGGCGGTTCGAAAGCGCGTCGTTCTCGCGTTGGCGCCTGTCAAGCTCTTCACGGGTCACATTCTCGGGGAAGCCCAACACGCGTTCCTGCCGTCTGGACAAAGAGCGTCCGCGAAGCAGCGGAATCTCTTCGCTTGTGAACAGGAAGCTTCGTGTCACTCCAAACTGCATGAGCGTTGGAAGGAGGGACCGCACGAAGATCCATGTTTCCGGGGGCCGCACATTCAATATCCCGATCATGCGCAAGCCGCCAAACTGAATATCCGGGATTCCGGCAACATGGTCGATCTGCGTGCCGATGATTTGAAGATTCACGCCGGAATATTCCGGAACGGTCGCCACATAATCGCCGCGACCGTTCAGAATGTCCCACTCGCGACGCGCTACGCTCGTGGACAGTTGCTCCCACCGCGCGACGGCGGCGGCGTCATCGCGGTCAAGCGGGCGAGCCCGGTCCATGCCGGGGCCGGGCCCGAGCTGCTCGTTCAATTCGCCATCCGCCGCTGAAAGCTCCGAGATACGGTTCTGATACTCTGTCAGGAGCCTTCCAAGCTGTTCACGGCGCACAACCCGATCTCTCAAGTCAGCCTGGTAGTCCGCATAAAGCTTCGCAATTCCGCCAATGACGACAAGGGATACAAGCGCAATCACGATCGGGCTGTTCAGGACATCCCACCAGCTCCTTCCAGCCTTCGGTCGACGTCGCTTCGCAGGCATTCTCGCATCCTCGCCTGGCGCCGAATAGTCCTGACGGCGCACCCCCTTCCGCGTCGGCTGGTCATACTCGCAGGGGAACGCAGGATCAAAATAGTGACAGTAACTCTTTTCCAAGCGGGTGGGGCGGGGGACAAGGGCGTCCCCTTCCCCTCGGGGGAGGGGACGACGGTTACCGATTGTTGGATAATTGTTGGATTTGATGTGCGACTCCCGCC
Organism: uncultured Alphaproteobacteria bacterium; assembly: GCA_963826805.1. Classification (GTDB taxonomy): domain Bacteria; phylum Pseudomonadota; class Alphaproteobacteria; order Sphingomonadales; family Sphingomonadaceae; genus Allosphingosinicella. Next base: position 173,039 of record CAWGYE010000004.1, on the reverse strand, counting down.
GTGTGAGTTGCTCCTTCGCCTTCGCCCGCCGCCACAGATCGATGCAATCGATCAATCGCGCCGCATTGATCGAACGGATTTTTATTTTCGCTGAATTTCCTGAACTTCCGCGCTCTCGTCCCGCGGTCCGCCGCTCGGAAGCTGTCGAAACTGGCGCGATGCGCGTGCCAGGGCGTCGATGTCGTCGGTTTCCGGCACGCGGGAGCGCCGCATATTCGCTCTTAAGGGCGCCTTTACCCAATTCGGCTAGTCCGGCCGTTCGAACGAGGGGACGAGGATGCGGGCCGATCCCAATCGCTGCCTGTTGCTGATCGACGACGAGCCGGCGCAGCGCCGGCTGGTCACCGCCATTGGCGCGCGTGCCGGCTGGTGGGTGCGCGGCGCGTCGGATTTCGACGCCGCCCAGAAGATGCTCAACGACCCGCAGGAGCCCAAGTTCGACGCCATCCTCCTCGATCACTGGCTGCCCGGCGAGGAGGGCAGCGAGCTGATCCGCCAGCTGCGCGCGCTGCGCCCCGAGCTGCCGCTCCTCATCCTCACCGCCCAGAACGACGTCGCCGTCGCGGTCGACGCGATGCGCGCCGGGGCCAGCGACTTCGTGGTCAAGCCGCTCGCGCCCGACCGCCTGCTCGCCGCCCTCAACACCGCCACCGACCGCCGCAAGGCGACCGGCGAGCTGCGCCCGCTCTCCGAGAAGATCGCCAAGGCGCTCGGCTTCGAGGAGATCGTCGGCTCGGCGCCCAAGTTCCGCGCTGCGCTTGCGGTCGCGGCCAAGGCCGCCCGCGCCCGGGTCTCGGTGCTGATCGAGGGCGAGAGCGGCTCGGGCAAGGAGATCATCGCCCAGGCGATCCATGCCGCCAGCCCCAGAGGCAAGAAGCAGCTGCACACCGTCAATTGCGGCGCGATTCCCGCCAACCTCGTCGAATTGGTGCTGTTCGGCCACGAGAAAGGCAGCTTCACCGGCGCCTTCGACCGCCATATCGGCCGCTTCGAGGATGCCGACGGCGCCACCCTGTTCCTCGACGAGATCGGCGAGCTGCCGCTCGACACCCAGGTCAAGCTGCTGCGCGCGCTCGAGACCGGCGAGATCCAGCGGGTCGGCAGCCGCATCACCCAGACCGTCGACGTGCGCATCATCGCCGCGACCAACCGCCGCCTCGCCGAGGAGGTCGCCGCCGGCCGCTTCCGCGAGGACCTCTATTACCGGCTCAACGTCGTCCACGTGCCGATCCCGCCGCTCCGCGACCGCCAGAGCGACATCCCGGCGCTCGCCCGCCACCTGCTCTCCCGCATCGCCGAGCAGCCCGGCATGCGCCACCTCTCGATCACCGACGACGGCCTCGCCGTCTTGATGTCCTATGGCTGGCCGGGCAACGTCCGCCAGCTGCAGAACGCCCTGTTCCGCGCCGCCGTGCTCTGCGAGAGCGACGCGCTCACCGCGAGCGATTTCCCGCACATCGCCACCGAGGCCGCCTGCGGCCGGCGCGCCGACGATTATCATGCCAAGCCGCTGGTCGGGCAGTCCTCGACGTCGGCGATGGCCCACGGCCCCGGCATCACCCTCTACGCCCCCGACGGCAACCTCCGCCCGCTGGAGGAGATCGAAGCCGACGTCATCCGCCTCGCCATCGGCCATTATCGCGGCCGCATGACCGAGGTCGCGCGCCGCCTGGGGATCGGCCGGTCGACGCTCTACCGCAAGCTCGGCGAGCTCGGCATCGGCGACATCGCGGCTTAGCCCCCTCCCCCTTAGCCCCCTCCCCCTTGATGGGGGAGGGTTGGGGTGGGGGTGGACTCTCCACCCACGCTGAGCGGGTCACCCAGGCCACCCCACCCCAACCCTCCCCATCGAGGGGAGGGAGTGCTAAGCGGTCTCCATGGCCGAGGACCAGACCGCACCGTCGAGGCCGCCCAGCGTGATCGCCGCCACTGCCTATCATCAGGGGCGGCGGGTCGCCGACATCGGCATCGATCAGGGCGGCGACTGGGCGCGGCGCGAGGGGCATGTCGTCTGGATCGGCCTGCTCGAGCCCGGCGAGGCCGAGCTGCGCACGGTGCAGGCCCAGTTCGGCCTCAACGACCTCGCCATCGAGGATGCCGGCCAGGCGCACCAGCGGCCCAAGCTGCAGCGCTACGGCGACGGCCTGTTCGTGGTCGCCCGCACCGCCGAGATGATCGAGGGCCGGATCGAGTTCGGCGAGACCCATTTGTTCGTCGGCCGCGGCTATATCGTCTCGGTCCGCCACGGCCCCTCCGCCTCCTACAGGAAGGTGCGCGCCCATTGCGAGGCGTCGCCCTCGCTGCTCGGCCGCGGCGAGACCTACATCCTCCACTCGATCCTCGACTTCATCGTCGACAATTACCAGGCCGTGCTCGAATGCGTGCACGAGGAGGCCGAGGAGATCGAGAACGACGTGCTCGCCGAGCGGCTGAGCGCGCAGCAGGTGCAGCGGCTCTACATCCTGCGCCGCGATCTGCTGCGGCTGCGCGCCGGCGTGCTGCCGCTGGTCGAGGTGTGCCGCCGGCTCGAGCATAGCGAGCTGTTCGAGATGGACGCGAAGATGGAGCTCCTGTTCCGCGACGTCACCGATCATGTCCGCTCGGTCCAGGAGGAGATAGACGGCCTGCGCGAGATGCTCGCCTTCGCGTTCGAGGCCAGCCTGCTGACCAGCCAGTCGCAGCAGACGATGATCTCGCGCCGGCTCGCCGCCTGGGCGGCGATCCTCGCGGTGCCGACCGCGGTCGCCGGCATTTACGGGATGAACTTCCGCCACATGCCCGAGCTCGAATGGGAGAACGGCTATTACGTCGTGATCGGGACGGTCGTGTTCACGTGCCTCGCGCTCTACGTGAACTTCCGCAAGCGGGACTGGCTGTGAGCGATTTCACCGGCGCGATCGTGCTGATCACCGGCGCCGCGTCGGGCATCGGCGCCGCGGTCGCGACTCGGATCGCCGGCGAGGGCGCGCGCAAGCTGGTCCTGATGGACCAGGACGAGGACCGGCTGCGCGACTTCGCCTTCTCGCTCCCGTGCGAGCGGCAGATGCTGATCGGCGACGTCGCCGACGAGCGCTTGTGGGGCGAGGCCGATCTGACCGGCCTTACCCACGCCGTGATCAATGCCGGCATCGCCGCGAGCGGCGCGATCGAGGCGCTGGACTATGCCGAATGGCGCCGCGTGCTCGCGGTCAACCTCGACGGCGCCTTCCTGACCCTGCAGGCGGCGATGCGGGCGATCCGCGCGGGCGGCCAGGGCGGCGCCATCGTGCTCACCGCCTCGGCGGCCGGGGTCAAGGCCGAGCCGGGCATCGCCGCCTATGGCGCGTCCAAGGCCGCGCTCATCCACCTCGCCCGCATCGCCGCGAAGGAAGGCGCCGACGCCGGCATCCGGGTCAATGCGATCGCGCCGGGCGGGGTGGAGACGCCGATCTGGACCGAGCTCGATTTCTTCAAGGATCTGGTCGAATCGGAAGGCAGCGAGGAAGCCGCGTTCAAGGCGATCGCGGCGATGGCCACGCCGCTCGGCCGCTACGCCAGGCCCGAGGAGATCGCCGCCCAGATCGTCTTCCTGCTCTCCGACGAGGCGGCCTACACCACCGGCGCCTGCCTGGTCAGCGATGGCGGCTATTCGCTTTAGCCTTGCGCTGCTGCTTGCCGTGACGGCCTGCGAGGCCGAGCCCCCGGCCGACCCGCAGCCCGGCACCGAATGGGTCGCCAGCGCCTGCATGCGGGGCGATTTCGAGGGCTCGAACTTCACCCAGTGCCGCTACGATCGCCGCCATCACGAAATCGCGCTTTTCCTCGACGGCCGGGAGGGACGGTTGCGCAGCCTGGCCGCGCTGGAAAGGGAGCTGGGCGGACGCGCCGAGCGCCTGCGCTTCGCCATGAACGCCGGCATGTACGACCAGGCAGGCGCCCCGATCGGCCTCTATGTCGAGGACGGACGGCAGCGGCGCGCGATCAACCGCCGTCGTGGCGGCGGCAACTTCCACCTGCTGCCGAACGGCGTCTTCGCGGTCGCGCCGAACGGACGGGTCAGCGTCATGAAGAGCGCCGACTACGATCCCGCGACCCATCCGCGCTGGGCGACGCAATCCGGCCCGATGCTGGTGATCGACGGCGCGCTCCATCCCGCCATCCGGGCCAACGGCGATTCGCTCCACATCCGCAACGCGGTTTGCGTCGCGGATCCGGACAGCGCCTGGTTCGTGATCAGCGAGGATCCCGTCTCGTTCGGCCGCCTCGCCCGCTTCCTTCGCGACGCCCTCGGCTGCCGCAACGCGCTCTATCTGGACGGCGCCGTTTCCAGCCTGTGGGACCGGCCGGGGGCGCGGCAGGACGGGCGCTCGACGCTGGGGCCGCTGGTCGCCGTGTTCGAAAGGAGTGGCGAAGGCGCTGTGCGGGAGCGGGACAGGCGGCGACCCGCTCGCCCGCGCGGTTGAACCGGCCCCGCCCAAGGGCGTAGAAGCGGCCATGCGCTATGTCGCACGCCTCGTCAGGGCGAGCGCGCTCGCCGGAGCCTTCGCGGTGCTGCTGCCGCTCGGCGCCCCGCGCGAGGCGCCCGCCGCCTCCGCCCCGACGCCGGCGGCGGCCCCGGTCGATATCGGCGCCGAGATCGCCTCCTTCTACCGCGACCGGCAGTTCCGGCCGGTCTGGGTCTCCGGCTCCGCGCTGCGGCCGGAGGCGACGCAGCTGCTGCGCATGCTTGGACCCGCCGCCACGCCGGAGCTCGAGGCCGCCGTCGCGGCGGCGGCGGATGGCGACCCGCACCGGCTGACCCGCGCCGACCTGCTGCTGAGCCGCGCCTATGCCGACTATGTCGAGGCCCATCATCGCGTGCCGGCGGACAATCGCATGCGCTACATCGACGCCGGCCTCGCCCCGGCCGCGCCGGGCGATCGCGCCGCGCTCGAGGCCGCTGCGGCGTCGCCGGCGCTCGCCGCCCACCTCGAAGCGGTCGAGCGGATCAACCCCGTCTATGCCGGGCTGAAGCGCGGCCTCGCCGCCTATCGCGCGCGCTGGTCGCGCCTGCCGCGGGCGAAGCTGCCGGGCCGGCCCTCCGAGGCCCAACTGCGCGAACGGCTCGGCGGCAACAGCCTCGCCGATTTCCAGGCCGCCCACGGCCTGCCCGCCACCGGCCGGGCCGATCCGGCCACGGTCGCCGCGCTCAACCGCGGCGCCAGCCATTACGAGCGGCTGATCGAGCGCAACCTGGAGCGCGCCCGCGCCATTCCCGCCCATCCGGACGGCCGCTACATCCTGGTCGACACCGCCTCGGCGCGGCTGTGGATGGTCGAGAACGGGCGGATCCGCGATTCGATGCGGGTGGTGGTCGGCAAACGGGCGATGCCGACCCCGCTGATGGCCGGCCTGGTCCGCTATGCGGTGCTCAATCCCTATTGGCACCTGCCGCCGGACCTGATCCGCGAGCGCGCCCGCAAGGGCGCCCGCGCGATCGCCAGGGAGCGGCTGCAGGTGCTCTCCGACTGGACGCCCGGCGCCCGCACGCTCGACCCCCGCCGGGTCGACTGGCGCGCCGTCGCCGCCGGCCGCCGCCTCGTCAACCTGCGCCAGACGCCGGGGGCGCACAACATGATGGGCCGGATCAAGTTCATGATGCCCAACGATCTCGGCGTCTATCTGCACGACACCCCGCACAAGGACCTGCTCCGCCGCGACGACCGCCATCTGAGCTCGGGCTGCGTCCGCCTCGAGGACGCGCAGCGGCTCGGCCGCTGGCTGTTCGGCGGGCAGGTGCCGCGCGCCAGCGGCGCCCCCGAGCAGCAGGTCGACCTGCCCCGGCCGGTGCCGGTCTACATCGCCTATTTCACCGCCTTGCCGACGCGCGGCGGCGTCGTCTTTCAGGGCGACGCCTATCGCCGCGACGGCGCCGCGTCGCCTTCGCTGCCGCGTCGAAGCCGGCGCGGAGTCGCGACGCGATCGCCGCGATCGACCTAGCCTCAGCCGGTCGCCGCGCCGCAATGCGCGTTGCGGCCGCCAAGGGTTGGGCCTAGCGTTGCGGCCGGGGGTGTCCGGCATGGCGGACGAGGAGGCCAGGCATCCTCCCCCCCGAATCCTCCTATCACGGCGTCAGCGCGGCGTCGCGCAACCCCCGCCAGACCCGAAGCGACTGCACCGTCTCCGGCACGTCGTGGACCCGGATCAGCTGGGCGCCCTGCTCGGCGGCCTTCAACGCCAGCGCGAGCGAGCCGGCCAGCCGCCGGTCCGCCGGCGCCTCGTTCGCCAGCGCGCCGATCGTGCGCTTGCGGCTGGCGCCGAGCATCACCGGGCAGCCGAGCCCGTGCAGCAGAGCGAGGCCGTTCATGATCGCAAGGTTGTGCTGCACGGTCTTGCCGAAGCCGAAGCCGGGATCGACGACGATCTTCTCGCGCGCGACCCCCGCCGCCACCGTCGCCTCGATCCGCGTCTCCAGCCAGTCGTAGATCTCGAGCAGGACGGGGCGGTCGTAGCGGGGATTGTCCTGCATCGTCGCCGGGTCGCCCTGGTGGTGCATCAGCACGACCGGGCAGCCCGCTCCGGCCGCCACCTCGGCCGAGCGTTCGTCGAAGGTCAGCGCCGAGACGTCGTTGACCATCGCCGCGCCGGCGGCCAGCGCCTGCTCCATCACCGCGGCCTTGCGGGTGTCGATCGATACCGCGGTGCCGGCCGCCGCCAGCCTTTGCACCACCGGCAGCACCCGCGCCGCCTCGTCGCCCTCCCACAAGGTGGCCGCGCCCGGCCGGGTCGACTCGCCGCCGACATCGACGATCGCCGCGCCCGCCGAGGCCATCTCATGGCCGGCCTCGACCGCGGCCTCGGCATCCGCGCCGGCGCCGTCGCCGGAAAAGCTGTCCGGAGTCGCGTTGACGATGCCGACCACCTGCGGCTGGTCGAGCCGGACCGTCCGTTCGCCGAGCGCGAGCGGCGCCCGCGCGCCCGTGAGCCTCGCCCAGACCGCCCGCTCCGCCTCGCCGAGCCGCGCCTCGATCCGCTCGACCGGCACCAGCTCGGACTCGGCCTCGCGGATGATCTCGACGACGCCGAACCATTGCAGGCCGCCGGCCAGCCGCGCGACCTTGCCGTCATGCCCGAACGGCGCATCGACGAAACCGGTGGGGCGGAGATAGGTTTTCACGGCCCGAGCCTAGCTCAGGCGGGCCCCGCGAGATAGCGCTGCCGCAGCGTGTCGAGCAGCACCAGCGCCTCCCCCTCCTCGACGTGCCAGAACATCCAGCCGTTGCACGAGGGCGCACCCTGCAGCGCCGCGCCGACCTTGTGGATCGAGCCCTGCTCGTCCCCGGAGACCACCGACGCGTCGGCGAGCACCCGCGCGGTCCAGCGCCTCTTGCCGTCGGTCAGCGTCGCGCCGGGCTCGATCATCCCGCTTTCGATCAGCGCGCCGAACGGCACCTTGGGCTGCAGCTTGCGCGAGGCCATCACCCGCATCGCGCTTTCGTCCAGCGGCAGCGTCGAATCGATCCGCTCGCGGGCGACCTTCACGTAGCGCGGCTCGCGCTCGATCCCGATCCAGTTGCGCCCCAGCCGCCGCGCCACCGCGCCGGTGGTGCCGGTGCCGAAAAAGGGGTCGAGCACGACGTCGCCGACATTGGTGCAGGCGAGCAGCACCCGGTAGAGCAACGCCTCGGGCTTCTGGGTCGGGTGCGCCTTGACGCCGCCCTCCTTTTCCCGCTCCGCGCCGGCGCAGATCGGCAGCACCCAGTCCGAGCGCATCTGCAGCTCGTCGTTCAGCGCCTTCATCGCGCGATAGTTGAAGGTGTAGCGGCTGGCCTCGCTGCGGCTCGCCCAGATCAGGGTCTCGTGCGCGTTGGTGAAGCGGGTGCCGCGGAAGTTCGGCATCGGGTTCGACTTGCGCCAGATGATGTCGTTCAGGATCCAGTAGCCCGCGTCCTGCAGCAGCGCGCCGACCCGGTAGATGTTGTGGTAGGAGCCGATCACCCACAGCGTGCCGTCGGGCTTCAGGATGCGGCGCGCCTCGGCGAGCCAGGCACGGGTGAACGCGTCGTAGGTCTCGAACGTGTCGAACTTGTCCCAATCGTCGTCGACCGCGTCGACCCGGCCGCCCTCGGGCCGGTAGAGGTCGCCGCCGAGCTGCAAATTGTAGGGCGGGTCGGCGAAGATCATGTCGATCGAGGCGTCGGGCAGCCGCGCCATGGCGGCGATGCAATCCTCCTCGAGGACCTGGCCGAGCGGCAGCTCGAACGGCGGCGCCGCCCCCCGTATCAGCCGCAAGGCCGCTCCCACACGCCCCATCACGCTCATTCGATCCGCCCCCGGGTCACAAGACCCTGATGCTGAGTCAGCCGGACTCCCCGGTCAAGTCAGACACTTGCCGAACATGGTTAACATGCCGTTTAGAGGCGGCGGAACGAAGCGAGTCTGCCCCTACATCTTGTGGCAGGTGCGCGTGTTCGGACTCAATCTGAAGTGGGTGTGACCCGAAAGACTCATCCTCCCCGGAACGGGGAGGGGGACCAGCCGAAGGCTGGTGGAGGGGGCTCAGCGCCTGGCTCCGGACCCCCTCCACCATGCTTCGCATGGTCCCCCTCCCCGTTCCGCGGAGGATTAAAGTCCCAAGGTCAGCTGCCTGACCGGCGCGAAGCTCCTGCGGTGCAGCGGGGTCGGCCCGAGCGCGGCCAGCGCGCGCTGATGCTCGGGGGTCGGATAGCCCTTGTTGGTCTCCCAGCCATAGCCGGGATAGTCCCGCGCATGATCGAACATGATCGCATCGCGCGTCACCTTGGCGACGATCGAGGCGGCGGCGATCGAGCGGCACTTGGCGTCGCCGTCGACGATCGCCACCGACGCCCGCTCCCAGCGCGGGCAGCGATTGCCGTCGACCAGCACCATGGCGGGCTCGATGCCGAGCGCGTCGACCGCCCGGCTCATCGCCAGCATCCGCGCCCAATAGATGTTGAGGGTGTCGATCTCCTCGACGCTGGCAATGCCGACGCCGACCACCGCGACCTTGTAGAGCCGCTTGCAGATCGCCTCGCGGGTCGCTGCCGGCAGCGCCTTGGAATCGTCGATCCCGCGCGGGAAGCGGGCGCGGTCGAGCACCACCGCGGCCGCCACCACCGGCCCCGCCAGCGGCGCACAGCCCGCCTCGTCCACGCCCGCCACCGGATCGGGATGGATCTTCTCCAGCTTGAAGCAAGGCCGGGCCATGGCACGCCAGCCTAGGAATCCCCGCCCCGTCATTCCAGCGAAAGCTGGAATCTCACTGCCTTTTGTTGTGGATAAGCTCGAACGGCACCGCCCCGAGCGCATGCCCCATCGGCCCATGCCCGCCGCCGAAGCCCGGCGCCGCCTCGATCGCCGCGCGCACATAGAGCCGCGCCCGCTCGATCGCCTCGGCGAGTCCGAGGCCCGCGCCGAGCCCGGTCGCGATCGCGCTCGCCAGCGTGCAGCCGGTGCCGTGCGTGCTGGTCGTGTGGATGCGCGGTCCCGCCCAGCGCCGCGCCACCCCGTCCGCCCCCACCAGCAGGTCGACGATCTCCTCGCCCGGCAGATGCGCTCCCTTGGCCAGCACCGGACAATGGAAACGGGCCGCCAGCGCCGCCGCCGCGGTCGCCAGGGAGAGCTCGTCGGTCACCGCGCGCTGCGTCAGCGCCTCGAGCTCCGGCACGTTCGGCGTCACCAGGGTGACGAACTCGGCCAGCTGCTGGAGCGCCTCGGCGGTGCCCTGTTGGTTGAGTGCATCCCCGCTCGTGGCGATCATCACCGGATCGAGAACGACCGGCGTGCCGGAGGCAATGGCATGGAGGCAGTCGCGCACCGCCATGACCAGGCCCGGCGTGCCCAGCATGCCGATCTTCACGGCGTCGACGCCGATGTCGCCGGTCACCGCGCCGAACTGCGCCTCGACGATCTCGTACGGCAAGGCGAACACATCGATCACGCCGAGCGTGTTCTGCGCGGTGATCGCGGTCACTGCGGTCATCGCGAAGCCGCCGAGCATGGTGACGGTCTTGATGTCGGCCTGGATGCCCGCGCCGCCGCCCGAATCGGAGCCGGCGATGATCAGCACGCGCGGCGGAGTCACCTGCGTCCCTTCCGCTCCGTCGAGGCCGGATATTTCTCCAGCAGATGCGCGGGGCGGATCGGCCGCGGCTCGAAATTGCCGCCGCAATTGGGGCAAATGCCGGCAAGGGGCCCGTCCACGCAGGCCGCGCAGAAGGTGCATTCGAAGGTGCAGATCCGCGCCTCGGCGCTGGCGGGGGGCAGATCGCGTCCACAGCGCTCGCAATCGGGCCGAAGCTCCAGCATCACGCCGCCTGCACCGCCGCGCAGATCTCCTCGACGATCTCCGCGACCAGCGCCTCGTCCTCGCCTTGCGCCATCACCCGGATCAGCGGCTCGGTGCCCGACTTGCGGATCACCAGCCGGCCCTTCTCGCCGAGCCTTTGCTCGCCGGCCGCGATGGCCGCCTTGACCTCGTCGCTGTCGAGCGGCGCGCCGCCGTTGAAGCGGACGCTCTTCAACAGCTGCGGCAGCGGCTCGAACAGGCTGAGCAGCTCGCTCGCCGGCTTGTCGGTGGCGACCAGCTCGGCGAGCACCTGCAGCCCCGCCACCAGCCCGTCGCCGGTCGTCGCATAATCGGTGAGGATGATGTGGCCGGATTGCTCGCCGCCGACATTGTAGCCCCGGGAGCGCATCGTCTCGAGCACGTAGCGGTCGCCCACCTGGGTGCGCTCGAGCTTCAGCCCCTGCTCGCCAAGGAAGCGCTCGAGCCCGAGGTTGGACATCACCGTCGAGACCACGCCCTTGCCGCGCAACCGGCCGCGCCGGTGCCAGGACGAGCCGATCAGCGCCATCAGCTGGTCGCCGTCGACCGTCTCGCCCGCCTCGTCGACGACGATCAGCCGGTCGGCGTCGCCGTCGAGGGCGAGGCCGATGTCGGCGCCGCTCTCGATCAAGGTGCGGCGCAGCAGGCCCGGGTCGGTCGAGCCGCAGCCCTCGTTGATGTTGAGCCCGTTGGGCGAGACGCCGATCGCCACCACCTCGGCGCCCAGCTCCCACAGGGCCGAGGGCGCGACCTCGTAGGCGGCGCCGTTGGCGCAATCGACGACGATCTTGAGGCCGTCGAGCCGCAGATGCTTGGGGAAGGTCAGCTTGGCGGCGTGAATGTAGCGCCCGCGCGCGTCCTCGATCCGCTTCGAGCGGCCGATCTCCTCGGACGGCACCAGCCGCGGCGGCTGGTCGAGCAATTTCTCGATCGCCAGCTCGTCCTTGTCCGAGAGCTTGTAGCCGTCGGGTCCGAACAATTTGATGCCGTTGTCGACGAACTTGTTGTGGCTCGCGGAGATCATCACCCCCAGATCCGCGCGCATCGAATGGGTCAGCATCGCCACCGCCGGCGTCGGCATCGGCCCGACCATCACCACGTCCATGCCGACGCTGGTGAAGCCGGAGATGAGCGCCGTCTCCATCATGTAGCCCGACAGCCGCGTGTCCTTGCCGATCACCACGCGATGCTTGTGCGGCCCGCGCAGGAAATGCGCCCCGGCGGCCTGGCCGACCCGCTGCGCCATCTCCGCCGTCATCGGCGCTTCGTTGGTTCGGCCCCTGATCCCGTCCGTGCCGAAGAATTTGCGAGTCATTCCGCGCGAGCCCCCGAATTTTCCCTTGCCGTGTCCGGTGCGGCCATCAACAAGGGCGTGATAGCGCCAAAGCCAGGGAAGGGCGACGCTTTTGAAACTCTCGCAGCCGACGCGGATCCTGCTCGCCCTGGTGGTCGGGCTTGGCGCCGGCATCGCCGGCGTCGCCGCAGGCGGGGCCTGGGTCGAACGGTCGATCGCGATCGCCGAGCCGGTCGGCGGGCTCTGGCTGAACGCGCTGCAGATGACGATCGTGCCGCTGGTGGTGGCGCTCCTGATCACCGGCATCGCCGCCTCGGCCGAGGCGGCGCGCGCCGGCCGGCTCGCGACCCGCGCGCTGATCCTGTTCGTCGTGCTGCTCTGGATCTCGGCGCTCATCGCGGCGCTGCTGACTCCGTTGTTCCTCGACCTTTTCCCCTTGCCGGCCGAATCGGCCGCGGCGCTGCGCACCGCGATGACCACCGCGACCGCGGTCGGCGAGGCGCCGAGCTTCGCCGACTTCCTCGCCTCGATCGTCCCGACCAATCCGGTCGCCGCGGCCTCGCAGAATGCGATCCTGCCGCTGATCGTCTTCGTCACCATCTTCGCCTTCGCGCTCACCCGCCTGCCGGAGCAGCCGCGCCGCACCCTCGTCGGCTTCTTCAAGGCGATCGAGGACGTGATGCTGGTGGTGATCGGCTGGGTGCTGTGGGTCGGCCCGGTCGGCGTGTTCGCGCTCGCCTACGTGGTCGGCGCGCGCGCCGGCAGCGCCGCCTTCGGGGCGCTGCTTCATTATATCCTCATCGTCTCCGCGGTCGGGGTGGTGGTCTGGCTCGCGGCCTGGCCGCTGGCGCTGGTCGGGGCGCGGGTCTCGCCGGTCCGCTTCACCCGCGCGGTCGCCGAAAGCCAGGCGCTCGCTTTCTCGACGCAGAGCTCGCTCGCCTGCCTGCCCGCCATGCTGCGCGCCGCGGGCCGGCTCGACGTGCCGGTCGCCGCCTCGGGCGTGGTGCTGCCGATGGCGGTGGCGATCTTCCGCGCGACCGGGCCGGTGATGAACCTCGCGGTGGCGATCTACATCGCTTATTGGTTCGGGATCGAGCTGACCTGGATGCAATTGGCGCTCGGCGTCGCCGCCGCGGCGACGACGACGATGGGCGCGGTCGGCATTCCGGGACAGGCGAGCTTCATCACCTCGATCGCGCCGATCTGCCTCGCCATGGGCCTGCCGATCGAGCCGCTGGCCCTCTTGATCGCGGTCGAGGTGCTGCCCGATCTGATCCGCACCCTCGGCAATGTCAGCATGGACGTCGCCGCGACCGCGACGGTGGCGAAGCGCTCGGGCTTCGAGGCCGACGAGACGACCAGCCGGGAGGACCGGCTGCTGGAGGAAGGCGCATGAATTGAGAAGGTCGCCACGCCTAATGGCGTGGCTGCGAGCTGCGGGGCAGCTCGCACCTTCTCAACGTACACACTGAGATACTCCGCGCTCAGGCGGTGGAACGGAGGAACGACCCATGAAGTACAGACGGCTTGGCCAGGGCCTCAAGGTCTCCGCGCTCGGCATCGGCTGCATGCCGATGGTCCGCGGCGGCAACATCACCTACGGCGAGACCGCGAACGCGGACGAATCGATCGCCACCATCCACCGCGCCATCGATCTCGGCATCACCTTCTTCGACACCGCCGAAATGTACGGGCCCTTCAGCAATGAGGAGCTGCTCGGCGAGGCGATCAAGGGCAGGCGCGACGGCCTCGTCATCGCCACCAAATATGCGCTGCGCTGGCAGGGCAACCAGCCGGTCGGCTTCGACGGCGGTGCGGACAATGCCCGGCGCGCCTGCGAGGGCTCGCTGCAGCGGCTCGGCATCGACACGATCGACCTCTTCTACCTCCACCGCATCGACCCGGCGACGCCGATCGAGGACAGCGTCGCGGGCATGGCCGAGCTGGTGAAGGAGGGCAAAGTCCGGCACATCGGTCTCTCCGAAGCCGCGCCCGAGACGCTGCGCCGCGCCGCCGCCGTGCACCCGATCGCGGCGCTGCAATCGGAATATTCGCTCTGGGAACGCGACGTTGAAAACGGCGTCCTTCCGGCCTGCCGCGAGCTCGGCATCGGCTTCGTCCCCTACAGCCCCCTCGGCCGCGGCTTCCTCACCGGCCAGATCAAGAGCCGCGACGACCTCCCCGCCGACGACTGGCGGCGGAACGACCCCCGCTATTCGGAGGAGAATTTCGGCGCCAACCTCAAGCTCGTCGATGCCATCCGCGCGGTCGCCGACCGCCACGGCGCCAGCCTCGCCCAGGTCGCTTTGGCCTGGCTGCTCGCCCAGGGCGACGACATCGTCCCCATCCCCGGCGTCAAGCGTCGCGTCACGCTGGAGGACAGCGCCGCCGCCGCCGATCTCGCCCTCACCGCCGCCGACCTCGCCGACCTCGAAGCCGCCCGCGCCGCCCACGGCGCGCGCTACAACGAAGCGGGCATGGCCCGCGTCCGCCTCTGAAATGGGGACAGCCACCTATTTTCGGAAATAGGTGGCTGTCCCCATTTTAGCGGCCGAGCAGGTCGCCGAGCGGCGACACCAGGGGGGCGTGGTATGAGGTGACCAGCGCCCAGAAGACGAGGCCGCCGATGAGCGCCGCCGCGCCCGGAACCGCGTTGCGCCAGCGCACCTTGCCGGCGAGCAGCGCCCCGAACGGGACGAACGAGGTCCGCCTTTCCCAGTCGCGCCAGGCCTCGCCGAGCAGATGCTCCTTCTTGCGGTCCTGGCCGATCGATCCGGCGAGGCCGAGCAGCAGGATCCCGGCGGCGACGATCAGGTTGCGCGGGCTGCCCGACAACGAGATATGGACCAGCGACCAGAGCATGAAGCTCCAGTTCATCGGGTGGCGGGTGACCGCAAAGACCCCGGTGGGCGGCGGGAACGGGCGCGGCGGGGCGCCCGGGCGCGGAAAGGCGGGATTGCCGGCCAGCGCGCCGAACAGCAGGATGCTCGCGAGCAGCATCAGCGCGGAGGCGACCGGCCACCACCAGACCGGGGCGATCCAGATCGGCGCCGCGTGCAGGTCCGCCCGCCAGGCGAGGATCATCCAGACGAGGAGGGCGAGCGCGACCAGCGAATAGACGCCGATGAAGGCCCGCTCGCCCAGCCGCGCGACCAGCCCGGCGCGGAGCGGGTGCGAGAGGACGAGATGGGTGCCGACGAAAGCCAGCGTCGCCAGCGCGAGGCTGACCGTCGGGCTCATCGCCACGCCTCGCGGCGGCGACAACGGGGACGGTTACTTTCCATCCGCCAGCGTCCGGCGCTCGACGCGAGGATCGTGAAAGTAACTGTCCCCATTCACCGGTCGTAGGCGTGCGGCAGCGCGCCCTCCTGGGGCTGGCGGTAGCGGTCGCGGAGGCGGGTCTGCCGGTTCTCGAGGCTCTGGCGGACGCCGTCGATCCACACCGCCTCGACTCCGGTGGAGAGCTCGAGCGGGTCGCCGTCCCAGATCACCACGTCGCCGCGCCGGCCGGGCCGGAGCGAGCCGATCTCGTCGCCGAGGCCGAGCGCTTCGGCGGGCGCCGAGCTGATCGCCGCGAAGGCCTGGCTCCAGGTGAGGCCGCTATGGCCCGGGACCCGCGCGATGGCGACCAGATTGCCGGCATATTGGGTGGAGAGCCGCACCTGCCGCGCCTCGTCGTCGTTGATCATGCCGATCGCGACATTGACCCCGGCGGCGCGCATCCGCCCGACATTGGACTGGGTCGCGGCCAGCTGCTCGAAGCTGGCGGGCAGGTCGACGAGCGCGTTGGCGATCACCGGCACCCGGGCGGCGGCGATCTCGGCGGCCACGCGCCAGCCCTCGGTCGCGCCGACCAGCACGAGCCGGAGGTTGGGGAACTCCCGCCTGAGCGCCAGCACATGCAAGATGTCGCTCGCCCGCTCGACATGGACCAGCAGCAGCTGCCGGCCCTGCAGCACCGGCACCAGGGCGGCGGCGTCGAACCGGGTCAGCAGCACGTCGTCCGAGCGCTGCGCGCCGGGCAGCAGGTAGGGATTTTCGGAGAGGTCCTCCGGCGGCGCCGTCGACGGCGTCCGCGCGGCGCCGCGGGCGCCGATCGGGAGCCTCAGGTCGCGCGCCTCGCGCAGCGCGTTGCGCAGCAGCACGTGCGCGGCGGCGCGGCTGCCGCCGGCGTCGTTGGCGCCGTCCTCGCCAAGCTCGATATATTGGAACAGCGCGCGCGCGGGTGATCGGGTTCATGTCGCCGCCGAGGTCGATCACCGCCCCCTGCCCGCCGAAGATGCTGCGCGCGGTCGACGGCGAGACCACCGCGCGGGTGACGCCGGCGGCGCGGCTGACCGCGATCGAGCTGGCCTGCGGGTTGATCGCCGGGGCGACGTCGATCGCCGCGCTGAACGGCGAGGCGTTGGCCTGGGTGTCGTTGGTCGCGTCGACCGCGTCCACTTCCAGGAGCCCGATCCGCGAGAAGCCGGCGACCACCCCCGCCGTCACCCATTTGCCGCGCGCGTCGATCACGCTCGCGCCCGCCGGCACCGCGACATTGGCGCCCGGCGGCGACCACGCGGCCGTCACGCAGGACAACGGTGCCGCCCTCGATCGGCTCGGAGCCGTCGCCGATCACGACGCGTCCGCCGGTGATCGCGGTGGTCTGGGCGGCCGCCGGGATCGCGACGAGGGCGAGGAGGAGTGCGAGCGTCCTCATTTCACATCTCCCTCGCCCGGCTGGCCGAGCTCGAAATCGCTGACCGGGCGGCGGCGCGGATCGTTCATGTCGTAGAGCAGCGCGCCGTCGACCCAGACCTGCTGCGGCCGGGTGTAGACGCTCAGGGGATTGCCGTTCCACAGCACAACGTCGGCGCGCTTGCCGGCGCGCAGCGAGCCGGTCTCGTTCTGGATGCCGAGCGCCGTCGCCGGGTTGATCGCCAGCCAGCGCCAGGCGACCTCGTCGGAGATGTCGACGCCCATCCGCCGCCCGTCCGCCAGCGCCTTGGCTGCTTCCTGGTTGAGCCGCTGGATGCCGTTGGCGTCGTCCGAATGGACGATCGCGCAGGCGCCGGCCTGGTGGACCAGCGGGATGTTCTCGTTGATCGCGTCGTAGGATTCCATCTTGAAGCCCCACCAGTCCGCCCACATCGCCGCGCAGGTGCCGGCGCCGCGCAGCAGGTCGCCGATCTTGTAGGCCTCGACCGCGTGGTGGAAGCTGGCGATGCGGAAGCCGAACTCGCGCGCCATGTCGAGCATGATCGCCATCTCGTCGGCGCGGTAGCAATGGTTGTGGACCAGCACCTCGCCCGCCATCGCCTCGACCAGGGTGTCGAGCGCGAGGTCGCGCGCGGTGTTGCGGTCGCGCGCGCGCCGCTCGCGATATTCGACCGCGCGCAGCCAGGTCTGCCGCATCAGCGCGACATTTCCCATCCGCGTCTGCGGCATCTGGTTGCGGCCGCCATAGACCCGCTTGGGATTCTCGCCGCAGGCCATTTTGAGCCCGCGCGGCGCGCCGGGGAAGCGCATCGCCTGCACGGTGCGCGCCGGCACGTTGCGCAGGGTCACGCCGCGCCCGCCGAACAGATTGGCGGAGCCGGGCAGGATCTGCAGCGTGGTGATGCCGCCATTGGCGAGCGCGCGGCTGAAGCCCGGATCCTGCGGCCAGACGCTGTGCTCGGCCCACACTTCCGGGCGCACCGGGCTGGTGATCTCGTTGCCGTCGCTATGCGCCTCGACGCCGGGGCTCGGATAGTCGCCGAGATGGCGAGTGCACGTCGATCACGCCCGGCGTCACCCAGCGGCCGCGCCCGTCGATCCGGGTCGCGCCCTCGGGCACCGGCGTGTCGGGGCCGCCGATCGCCTGGATGCGGCCCTCGGCGAGCACGATCGTGCCGTTCTCGATCCGGCCGCCCTCGCCGTCGAAGATGGTGGCGCCGGTGATCGCGGTCGGCACGCCCGGATAGGGCCGGTAGGTGGAGGGATAGGGATCGGCAGGCGGCGTATAGCGCGGCCCGCTGTCGGCGGCCGCCTTCGTCGCGGGGCGATCCTCCGAGGCCTGGTTGGCGCAGCCGAACGAAAGAGCCGCGGCGGCGACCGCCGCCAGCCCTCCCGACCGCATCAGCGGCCGGCCTCGGTCGCTGGGTGCATGCCCGGCGCCGCCGGCTCGGCGAGCTGGTCGGTGCCGGCCAGGTCGTCGTCCTTCAGCGTGTCGAGGTGCATCAGCCGCTTGACCAGGAATCCGACCAGCACGACGACCACGCCGATCGCCATCGCGATCATGCCGATGGTCCAGTAGATTTCGAGCGTCCCTTCCTTGCTCATCGTGCCGCTCTCGCCGCCGGTCATCTCGCCGATCTTGCCGGCGACGAAATTGCCGCCCGCGGTCGCGAAGAACCAGGCGCCCATGATCAGGCTGGCCATGTGCCGCGGCGCGAGGCGGTTCATCGCGCTGAGGCCCACCGGCGACAGGCAGAGCTCGCCGGTGGTGTGGAACAGGTAGATGAGGAAGAGGAACAGGACCGGGATCCGGCCGTCGATGCCGGCATAGGCCGCGCCCCAGTTGAGCACGAGGAAGCCGAAGCCGAGCTGGATCAGCGCGAGGCCGAACTTGACCGGCGCCGAGGGCTCCATTCCCGCCCGCCCCAGCGCCGTCCACAGCCACGCGAACAGGGGCGCGAGCAGGATGATGTAGATGGGGTTGATCGACTGGAAGATCGACGCGGGCACGCCGGCGCGGTCGATATAGCGGTCGGTGAACAGGTTCAGCGAACCGCCGGCCTGCTCGAACAGCCCCCAGAAGAGCGGCTGCAGCGCGATCAGGAAGATGATCGCGAAGATCCGGTCGCGCGCGTGGGGATCGAGCCTGAACGCCTCGATCAGCACGTAGAGCAGCAGCAGCGAGCCCATGATCAGCAGCAGCCAGCCGTAGAAGCCCTGATACTGGATGAGGAGCCAGATGCCGCCGACCGCGGCGACGCCGAGCAGGTAGAGCAGCCATTCGAGCTTGAGGCCGCCCGCGACGACCTGCTTCAGGCGGGTCGCATCCGGCGCCTCGCCGCGGCCCATCAGCAGCGGCCGGAAGATGACGAACACGATCAGGCCGAGCAGCATGCCGACGCCGGCCGCGCCGAAGCCGTATCTCCAGCCGTAGGTCTGGCCGAGATAGCCGGCGATGATCGTGCCGATCGCGGCGCCGACGTTGATGCCCATGTAGAAGATCGTATAGGCGCCGTCGCGGCGCACGTCGGTGCGCGGATAGAGCTGGCCGACGATCACCGAGATGTTGGCCTTGAGGAAGCCCGAGCCGACGATGATGAAGGCGAGCGCCAGCCAGAAGATGTTGATGGTCGGATCGGTCTGTCCGCCGTTCCCTTCGAACGCCATCAGGAAGTGGCCGCAGGTGAGGAGGACCGCCCCGAACAGCACCGCCCTGCGCTGGCCGAGATATCTGTCGGCGAGATAGCCGCCGAGCACCGGCGTGATGTAGACGAGGCTGGTATAGGCGCCGTAGATGAGGTTCGCCTTGCCGTCGGAATAGAGCCAATGCTGGGTGAGGTAGAGGATCAGCAGCGCCCGCATCCCGTAATAGGAGAAGCGCTCCCACATTTCGGCGAAGAACAGCACGTAGAGGCCGCGCGGGTGGCCCACGAACTCCGGCTTCTTCGAGGTGGCGATCACGGCGCCGGCGGCGAGCAGCACGACGAGCAGGATGGCGGCGGAGATGACGATGAAGTCGGCGGTTGCCACAGGCACTACTCCCCTGGACTGGTGTACCGGCCGCTCGCGTGGCAGCCTTGCGAGGCCGGCACCCTAGCGTGCTAATTACGGTTGTGAAGCGGGATTGTTGCGTGCGGCGGCCCCTGCTAGCGCCTTCGTCGATGCTCAATGACCGTTCGTCGATCCTTTCGCTGCTGGAGACCCGCCGTTCGGGCCGGCCGCGCGACCTGGTCGAGCCAGGCCCGACTCCGGACGAGCTGCGCCGGATCCTCGCGATCGCCATGCGCACGCCCGATCACGGCAAGCTGCACCCCTGGCGCTTCGTCCACGTCCCGAAGGACCGGCGCGACGCCTTCGCCGCCTTGCTCGACGCCGCCTACCGGACCGGCCATCCCGAGCCCGGCCGGCTGGAGATCGAGGCGAACGAGCGCTTCGCCCGGCAGGCGCCCGAGCTCGTCGTCGCCCTCTCCAGCCCGACGCCCGATCACAAGATCCCGGTCTGGGAGCAGGAGCTCTCCTGCGGCGCGGCCTGCATGAACCTGCTCCTCGCCGCCCATGCGCTCGGCTATGCCGGCGGGCTGGTCACCGGCTGGGCCGCCTATTCGCCGGCGGTGCTCGCCGCGTTCGGCGCCCCGCCCGAGCGGATCGCCGGCTTCATCTTCCTCGGCACGCCGGCCGCCGAGCTGGAGGAGCGGCTCCGCCCGGACCCCGCCGAGGTGGTCTCGGAATGGGCGCCGCCGACGCAATAATTCCCTTGACCTTCCTACTGTATTAGCACACTATGACGGGCATGAACGAAGACCGCCCCGTCTACCTCCGCCTGCGCGACAACATCGCCGCAATGATCCTCGATGGGCGCGTCCGCGACGGCGATCCGCTGCCGTCGGTGCGCAGCCTCGCCGCCGATTACGGCGCCAACCCGCTGACCGTCGCCAAGGCCTATCAGACCTTCCAGGAGGAAGGGCTGGTGATGGTGAAGCGCGGCGTCGGCATGTTCGTGGCGCCGCAGGCCGCCGAGCGGCTGCGGACGACCGAGCGCAAGGACTTCCTCGAGAATCGCTGGCCGGGCATCGTCAGCCATATCCGCCGGATCGGGCTCGAGGTCGACGACCTGGTCGAGCGCGCGCTGGCGTAGGCCGCCACGCGCGTAAGCCCTCAGGCTTATGCGCGTAGCAGGCCAAGCCGGCCGACAGGTCGGCGTAGCCGAGCCTGATCGACGACAAGGCACAATGGTGCCTTGTCGGGCCTGACCCCCGGGCGGCCCGTCGGGCGCCTGTCACAATTGAAACATCAAAGCCCGCCCGGCGGCATCCGCCGGAAACATTCGCCGCGCATAGCGGACCCAGCCGCCGAGCGGGGACCGTCCACCCCACCCCGCCCGATGTTCCCGCCCGGCGGCGGAACCGCGAGCCGGCACACCGGCCGCAAGCTCGGGAGGACCCAATGAAACCGCTGCGTGCCTTCTTCTTCTCTTTCAGCGCCGGGCTGATCGCGTTGTTCACCAGCCATGCCGCGCTGTCGGTGATGCTGACGCCGCAGCCGGACGTCCAGATCGGGCCGATCAACCTCCCCACCGCTTGATTCGCCCTTCCCGCTGGCGCACCATCCGCCCGTTCGCGGGAGGCCGGAATGCGCTGGCTGCTGACCTCGTCGATGCTGCTCGCCGCGGGCTGCGCGGGCCATCATGACGGCCCCGGCCCGGCCGGCATCCCCTATGCCTGCGACGGCGGCCGCCCGGCGCGCATCGTCTACGAAGGCGGCGGCTGGTTCCCGCGCGCGCGGGCGCGGCTGCTGCTCGACGGCCGCGCGATCGAGCTGGTGGCGGCGCCGCCGACCCACGGCCTGCGCTACGTCACCGCCGAGGCGCATGCCGGGCCGGTGCTGGTCTGGTCGGCGCGCGGCGAGCAGGCCCGGCTGGCCGAGCTCGGCGAGGACAATGCGAGCGAGCGCGAGATCGCCCGCTGCACCCGGCTGAGGGCCGGCGGCGAGGAGGCGCCGGCCGAGCATCATTGACCGCGGCCGGCTGTGGCGCATTTGCCGCACCGCAGCGCCCGTTCAGCGACAGGACATTGACTCGCCGCTAGAATTCGTCGCCTTGGCGCCTATCTGGGGCGGAGAACAAGGCTCGGAGCGGGTCGGGCGACGTACATGACGAATTGGGGAACGAGTTTGCTGGCCGGCGGCATCGGCGCGGCGCTGCTGTGCGCGGCGGCGAGCGCGCATGCCCAGGACAATGGCAGCGCGCCGGTCGTGGCGCCGCCCCCGCCGGCCGCCGCGCCTCCGCCGCTTCGCGATTTCCGCCTGCCCGGCCGCACCGTGGTCCAGCAGCCCGCGCAGCCGCAGCCGGCCCCGGTCGAGGTCGCGCCGCCGCCGCCGGTGACGAGCGGACAGCAGGCCCCGCAGCCGCGCGCAGCACCGCCCCGGGCCCGCGCAGCGCCCCCTCCATCCGCCGCACGGACGGGCCCCGCGCCGCGCACGCCGCCCCCGGTCACCGCCGCACAACCACCGGCCGAGGCCGCCCCGGCCCCCTCGCCGGCACCGCCGGAGAGCACGGCGCCACCCGCTCCGCCCGCCGGCGAGCCGTTTCCCTGGCTCTATCTGATTCCGGCGGCGGCGCTCGCCCTGCTCGGCTTCGCCTTGTTCGCCCGGCTGCGGCGGCGCCGGCAGATCCACGAGGCGGTCGAGGCCGAGGCGCCGCTGGCCGCGCCGGCGGCGAAGCCCGAGCCGCAGCTGCGGCCTTGGCTCGAGCTCGAGCTGAAGGCCGAGCGCGCCTCGGCGACCGATGCCGAGACCGTCGTCCAGTTCGTCCTCGAGATCACCAACGCCGGCAAGGCGCCGGCGCGCAACCTCCGCATCGACGTCAAGATGTTCAACGCCGGCCAGGAGCAGGACAAGGAGATCGGCGCCTTCTTCCGCACCGCCGGCCGCGAGAGCACCAAGTGCAGCCTGCCCGGCATCGCCCCCGGCACGACCGGCGCGATCAAGGGCGAGGTCGCGATGCCGCGCGAGGAGATGCGCGCGGTGGTGCTCGACAACAAATATCTGTTCATCCCGGTGATCGCGGTCAACGCGCTCTACGACTGGGGCGAGGAGCGCACCGGCCAGACCTCCAAATCCTATATGGTCGGGCGCGAGCTCGAGCAGCCGAGCGAGAAAATGGGCGCCTTCCGAGTCGACCAGGGTCCGCGCATCTGGCGCACGGTGGGCCAGCGCCAGCACAAGCTCGCAAGGCGGGTGTGATCCCCCCAATCCTCCCCCATCGGGGGAGGATTTCCTAGGCAGAGGTCAGCGCCGCCTCGTCGACCGAATAGAGGATGTCGGCGCTCGCCATCGCCGCCGCCTTGAGCCCGCGCGCCTCGGGCACGACCTGGTCGAGGTAGAAGCGCGCCGCGGCCCGCTTCATCTCGCGGAAGGCGGAATCGCCCTCATGGCCGTCGAGCGCCGCCAGCTGCCGGGCCAGCAGCCAGCCCGAGACCGCGACCGAGAGCATATTGAGATAGGGATAGGAGCCGGCCATGCGGTCGTCCGGCCCCGAATCCAGCATCCGCTCCGCGACCGCGGCGCAATCGACGGCGAGGCCGGTGAGCTCCCCCTCGCCGCCGGCGTCGGCGCGAATGTCGCCGAGCAGCGCCCGCAGCGCCTCGCCCCCCTCCAGCCCAAGCTTGCGCCCGACCAGGTCGGCGGCCTGGATGCCGTTGGTGCCTTCGTAGATGGGCGAGATGCGGGCGTCGCGATAATGCTGGGCCGCGCCGGTCTCCTCGACATAGCCCATGCCGCCATGGACCTGGAGGGCGAGGCTGGTCACCTCGACGCCGACGTCGGTGCCATAGGCCTTGACCAGAGGCGTCAGCAGGTCCGCGCGAGCCCGCGCCGCGGCGTCGCCGAGGCCGGCGCGGTCGGTCTGCCCGGCGCAATAATAAGTGAGCGCCCGCGCGGCCTGGGTCAGCGCCTTCATCCGGAGCAGCATCCGCCGGACGTCGGGATATTCGACGATCCGCGCCGGCCGGCCCTCGCGGCTGCCCTGCACCCGCTCGAGCGCATAGGCGACCGCCTGCTGCATCGCGCGCTCGGCGATCGACACGCCCTGCAGGCCGACGTTGAGGCGCGCGTTGTTCATCATCGTGAACATCGCCGCCATGCCCTTGTTCTCCTCGCCGATCAGCCAGCCCGTGGCGCCGCCCTCGTCGCCATAGGCCATCACGCAGGTCGGCGAGGCGTGGATGCCGAGCTTGTGCTCGATCGACACGCAGCGGACGTCGTTGCGGCTCCCGTCGGGCAGGATCTTGGGCACCAGGAACAGCGAGATCCCCTTCGTCCCCTGCGGCGCCTCGGGCAGCCGGGCAAGGACGAGGTGGACGATATTGTCGGCGAGGTCGTGCTCGCCATAAGTGATGAAGATCTTCTGGCCGCTGATCCGGTAGCTGCCGTCGCCGGCGGGCGCGGCGCGGGTCTTGAGCGCGCCGACGTCGGAGCCGGCCTGCGGCTCGGTGAGGTTCATCGTCCCGGTCCATTCGCCGGTGACCAGCTTCGGCAGCCAGGCCTGCTGCAAGTCCGCCGTGCCGTGATGCTTCAGCGCCTCGACCGCGGCCGGGGTCAGCATCATCACCAGCGAGAAGCCCATATTGGCCGAGCCCAGGTCCTCCATGACCACGCTGGCCAGCGCCAGCGGCAGGCCCTGCCCACCAAAATCGCCCGGCCCCGCCAGCGTGCCCCAGCCGCCCTCGACATAGGCGCGATAGGCTTCGCGGAAGCCGGCCGGCATGGTGACGCCGTCGCTCGACCATTTCGCGCCGACCTCGTCGCCGACCCGGTTGAGCGGCGCGAACTCGCCCGCCGCGAACGCGCCTGCGCCCTCGACGATCGCGGCGACGAGATCGCGGTCGTCGACGAGGTCGGCGATTCCGGCGACATGATCGAGCACGAACTTCTGCTCCTCGACGGGCGGCGTGTAGGTCATCGGGCGTCCGGATGTTGCGCTGCTGGAACGGCGGCTATAGCGCGGCGCGGTGAGCGCGCAAAACACCCGTATCCTGCCTTGCGGCGTCGAAGCGATCGCCGAGGCGGCGCGGCTGATCCTCGCCGGCCGGCCGGTCGCCGTGCCGACCGAGACCGTCTACGGCCTCGCCGCCGACGCGACCGATGGCGAGGCCGTCGCGCGCATTTACGAAGCGAAGGGAAGACCGAGCTTCAACCCTTTGATCGTTCATGTAAAAGACGTGAAGCAGGCGCGCGGCATCGCGCATTGGGATGAGCAGGCGGAGGCGCTGGCGGCGCGCTTCTGGCCCGGCCCGCTCAGCCTGGTGCTGCCGCTTCGCGCCGACGCCGCCATCGCCGCTTTGGTCACCGCCGGCTTACCGACCGTCGCCCTGCGCGCGCCGGCCCACCGGGCGATGCAGGATTTGCTCGCCGCGACCGGCCGCCCGCTCGCCGCCCCGTCCGCCAATCTGAGCGGCCGGCTCAGCCCGACCCGCGCCGAGCATGTGCTCGCCAGCCTCGGCGGCCGCATCCCGCTGATCGTCGACGGCGGCCCGACCGCGCACGGCCTCGAATCGACGATCGTCGCGCTGACCGGCGGGCCCCCTCGCCTGCTCCGCCCCGGCCCGATCGACCTCGGCCTGGCCCTGGAGGGCCACGGCGAGATCGAATCGCCCGGCCGGCTCCCCAGTCATTACGCGCCGTCGAAGCCGCTGCGGCTGAACGCGACCGAAGCGCGGCCGGACGAATGGCTGATCGGCTTCGGCAACTTCGCCGGGGATGCCAGCCTCAGTGCTTCGGGGGATCTCATAGAAGCCGCCGCCAAGCTGTTCGAAAGGCTGCACGAGGCCGAGGCGGCCCCGGCGCCTGGGATCGCCGTGGCCCCAATTCCACAACGCGGCCTCGGCGCCGCGATCAACGACCGCCTCCGCCGCGCCGCCGCTCCCTGACAGTGATAGGAACATATCAGGAACATTTTCTCTTGCAATGTTGGATTTCTTGGGGTTGGCTGTCTCACCCGAGTCGCGGGAGTCGGACAATGGCCAGAGACGACGGCATCGGTGCGGGGGCGGATCGCCCTCCTGCGTCCGTTCTTACGAGAGCCGCAAGGGAACGCTTTCTCAAGGCGCGCGGCGACCGCTTCGGCGACGAGCAGAAGCGCCTGTTCCTGGTCGCGCTTCGCAACCGCGAAACGGTGTTGGCCGCCTGCCGATTGGTCGGCGTCTCCAACCGCACCGCCTACAACCACCGCCAGTCCGACCCCGAATTCGCCCGCTATTGGGATCTCGCTCGGAAGATGGCCCGACTGCCGCTCGAGCTGGTCGCCTTCGAGCGCGCGGTGGTCGGGATCGCCGAGCCGGTCTTCGTCCAGGGCCGGCACAGCCACAACCGAAGGCGATATTCCGACGGGCTGCTGCGCCTGCTCCTCGAGGGCGAGCAGCCGGATAAATATGGTCGCGGCGCGCGCGCGCGGGCGCAGAGCGCAAAGCTGGAGGAGCATATCGCCGCCCGGGTCGTCGAGCAGCTCGCCACCCTCCTCGCCCGCGCCGTGAATGTCGTGAACCCGGTTCCCGGTGAAAAAATCGAGCTTTCCCAACGGGATAACCCTCCAAGGCGCGGCTTGCCGGCCCCGGAAACGGCCGATTTCGCCGACAATCGTGAAGCGGCCGGCGAAGCCCGGCTCAACCGGCCCGGGCCGGATCCTTCAGCCGCGCCGCGAAGCTCTTTCTCAATTTCTGAAGCTTCGGAGGGATGACGGCGATGCAATAAGGGTTCCGCTGCCCCTCGCCCGCCCAATAATCCTGGTGGTAATCCTCGGCCGGCCACCAGGGGCCGAGCGGCTCGATGGTGGTGACGATGGGCTCCGGCCAACTCTCCGCCGCGCGTTCGATGCCGCGCCGCGCGGCCGCTTCCTGCTCGGGCGACGCGGGAAAGATCGCCGAGCGATATTGCGTGCCGACGTCGTTGCCCTGGCGGTCGAGCTGGGTCGGATCGTGGGTGGCGAAGTGGATATCGAGGATATCGTCATAGGAAATCCGATCCGGATCGAAGCTCACCCGGATCGCCTCGGCATGGCCGGTATCGCCGCCGCAGACCTGGCGGTAGCTCGGCTGGTCGACATGGCCGCCGGTATAGCCGCTTTCGACCGCCGACACGCCGATCAGATCCTTGAACACCGCCTCGGTGCACCAGAAGCACCCGCCCGCCAGAATCGCCTGTTCCTGTGCCAAATCCTGTCTCCTTCCGGCCGCCGCCCCCGAGATAGGGTGCCGCCGCCGCTATTGAAGCGGCTGCTTCGGCTTGCGCCGCCGCGCGCGCGGCAGGGTGAAGCGGAAGACGGCGCCGCCTTCCGGGCGATTCTCGGCCCAGAGCTTGCCGCCATGCGCCTCGACGATGGTGCGGCTGATCGGCAGCCCCAGGCCCATGCCGCCGCGCTTGGTGGTCATGAACTCCGAGAACAAGGTGGCGAGGTGCTCGGGGGAGATGCCGGCGCCGGTGTCGGCGACCGCGACCTCGACCATGGCGCGATCGAGCCGCGTCGAGATCACCACCTCGCGCAGCGCGTCGCCGGTCATCGCCTCGACCGCGTTGCGGACCAGGTTGATCAGCACCTGCTGGATCTGGATGCGGTCGGCGCGGACCCATTGCGCGTCCGGGTCGAGCTCGAGCCGGTGCCGCACGCCGAGCGCATTCTCGTCGACGAAGGCGAGCACGCAGGCCTCGTCGATCAGCTGCGGCAGATGCTCGGCCTGGACGGTGACCTTGCCGTGCGAGACCAGCTCGCGCAGCCGCCTCAGGATCTCGCCGGCGCGCAGGGCGGCCGCCTCGGCCCCGTCGAGCGCCTGGATCAGCACCGGGCGCGGCGCGTCCGGCTTCTGGGCGATGCGCTTGGTGCCGCTGATGAAGTTGCTGAGCGCGGTCAGCGGCTGGTTGAGCTCGTGGGCGAGCGTCGAGGCCATCGTCCCCATCGCGCTCAACCGCGACACGTGGATGAGCTCGGCCTGGACCCGCCGCAGCTCGGCCTCGGCGCGGTGACGCTCGGTGAGATCCGACATCGCGCCGACCGCGCGCACCGCCCGGCCCCCGGCATCGCGGATGATGAAGCCGCGGTCGAGCACATCGGCATAGGTGCCGTCGTCGCGGCGGAACCGGTAGGTCCCCGACCAGCGCGCGGCATCGCCCTCGATCGCCTCCTTGAGGCTCTGCACCAGCGCGAGCTTCTCGTCGGGATGAATCCGGTCGGTCCACCAGCTGTCGGCGACGCGGCCGAGCGAGGATTGCGCGGAGCCGATGATCGCGGTGACGTTGTCGCTCCAGTCGATCACGCCGTTGACGAAGTCGTGGTCCCAGACCGCGTCGTTGGTGGCCCGGGCGGCGAGCCGATAGCGCTCCTCGACGTCGCGCTGCGCGAGCTCGGCCTGCTCCTGCTCGTGGACGTCCTCGGTGACGCCGTACCAGCGCAGGATACTGCCTTTGTCGTCGCGCTGCGGCGCCGCGCGGACCCGCATGTGGCGATAGCTGCCGTCCCTCATCCTGAGCCGGCAGCTGACCGCGAAGGGCCGGCCGGCGGCGACGCTGTCGCTCCAGGCATTGACGACATGGTCGCGATCGTCGGGATGAATCGAGAGCGCGGCCTCTTCCGGGTCGCCCAGTCCGGTCAGCTCCTCGTAGCGGGCGCTCATCACCAGCCCGCTGCCGTCCGCCTTGGTCGTCCAGGCGATCTGCTGGCTCATCTCGAGGGTGAGGCGGTGCATCTCCTCGCTCTCGCGCAGCCGCTCCTCGGCGCCGCGGCGCGCCGCCTCGGCGTGGAGCTCCTCCTCGATGTCCTCGGTGGTGCCGTACCAGCAGCGAATCGCGCCATCGCCGTTGCGGATCGGCGAGGCGCGCGAGCGCGCCACCCGGTAGGACCCGTCGGCGATGCGGGCGCGGAAGGTCGCGTCGAACGGGCGGCCGCTGCGCACCGATTGGCGCCACGCCTTCCTGGTCCGGGCGAAGTCGTCGGGATGGACGACCTCGAGCCAGCCCTCGCCCAGCGCGCCCTGCTCGGGAACTCCGGTCACGGCGGTCCACGGCGTGCCGATCCTGCACAGCGCGCCGTCCGGGTCCGCCGCCCATACCAGGCGGGCGCCGAGCTCGGCCGAGAAGCGGTACATCCGTTCGCTTTCGCGGAGCTGCGCGAGCTCCGCCTCCAGCGCGGCGACCCTGTCCTCCGGCGGAACCGACGGCCGCGCCACGGCGTCAGCCGGTTTTGTCGAGGGCTGGCTCGATGCCGGCGTCGAGCGCCAGGGTCAGCGCCTCGGCCAGGCTGGAGGCCTGCAGGCGGTCCATCATGTTGCCGCGGTGCATCTCGACGGTGCGCAGGCTGATGCCGAGCGCCTTGGCGATCTGCTTGTTGGAATGGCCGGCGAGCAGGCTGGCGAGCACCTCGCGCTCGCGGGTGGTCAGCAAGGCGGCGCGCTCGCTGGCCTCGCGGCGCCGCTTGCCGGCGACCGCCCGCCCCTCGAGCAACTCGAACGCCTGCTGGAAGCAGCCGAGCAGCGCCTGCTCGGAGAACGGCTTCTCGATGAAGTCGACCGCGCCGAGCTTCATCGCCCGCACCGCGATCGGGATCTCGCCATGGCCGGTCATCACGATCACCGGCCAGTCGACGTTGCGCTTGGCGAGCTCGGCCATGACGTGGAAGCCGTCCATCTGCGGCATTCGAAGGTCGAGCAGGATGCAGCCCGGCTCGAGATCCGGCAGCGCCTCCAGGAAGTCGGCGCCGCTGCCATAGGGATGCGAACGGATTTCCGCGGCGCCAAGCATGAAGCTCAGGGAACGGCGGACGTCGCGATCGTCATCAACCACGTACACGTAATGCGATTTCAGCGGATCGTCCTCCGAAAGCTCATTTTGGCGCCCCATTACCGGCTCCATGGTTCCTCCAGTCCTAAAGCGCAACCGATTCTCACTTCGATCAAGACGAGCCGCCCAGATCGGACGCCAGCCTCGCCGGCGCCGCCTCGGGCCGAAGCTGGTCCATCCGGCACTGCTCCGGCGCCTTGTCCGGCCGCCAGCGCAGGAACTTGGTGCCGTGCCGGAAGCGCCTGCCGGTGACATGGTCGTAGCGGACCTCGGTGACAAGCTCGGGGCGTAGCGGCCGCCAGTCGGCCGAGCGCGCGCCGCTCCAGCGGCTGGGGCCGCCCGGGGCGTCGCCGGTGAAGCCGGGCGGCGCCACCAGGGCCTCGAGCCGCCGGGTCAGCGCGGCCTTCTCCCCGGCCGGAATCGCCGAGGTGAAGCCGACATGGTTGAGCCTGCCCTGGTCATCGTAAAGTCCGAGCAGAAGCGAGCCGACCTCGCCGCCCTTCGCGGCATAACGGAAGCCGCCGACCACGCAGTCTGCGGTGCGCAGCTGCTTCACCTTGAGCATCGCCCGCTCGCCGGCGCGATAGGGCTCGTCGCGGCGCTTGGCGATCACGCCGTCGAGCGCGCCGCCGGCCCGTCCGAGCCAGGCGAGCGCCTCCGTCCGCTCGAGCGTGCAGGGCGAAAGCAGCAGGTCCTTGCCTCGCGCCTCGCCGTGGAAGGCTTCGAGCGCGGCGCGGCGCTCGGCGAGCGGCCGATCGAGCAGCCGCTCGGCTCCCAGCGCCAGGCAATCGAACAGCATCAGCCGCGCCGGCGTCGCCGCGGCCAGCTTACGAATCCGGCTCGCGGCCGGATGCAGCCGCATCTGCAGCGCTTCGAACGAGAGGCTGCCGCCCACCTCGATCACCAGCTCGCCGTCGAGCACGAACCACGCCGCCGGCAGCGCGGCCACCATCCTCTCCACTTCGGGAAAGTAACGGCCGAGCGGCCGGCCCGCCTTGGACTGGAGCTCCAGCTTCGGCCCGTCCCGGAAGACCAGGCAGCGGAAGCCGTCCCACTTGGGCTCGAACTGCCACCCCTCGCCTTCGGGGAGCGACTCGACCAGCTTCGCCTCCATCGGCGGCAGGGGCGGCTGCAACTTCGCCATGAAGCGGAGACTCCCGGCATTCGCCGCAGTTCCGCAACGCTTCGTCGACGGCTGGTAAAAACCCTTAATCGCTCGCGCGCGACAATGCGGCGAATTGAGCGTCGAGCCACGATGAGCCGAGTCGGGCGCTCCCGGCAGCGCATTGAGGCGAAACGGCAATCTATTTACGAGTTGAAATCGGGCGGGGAGGGGTTCCATGTCATTGTCGCGTCGGCAGATGATCGAGGCCGGAGCCGCCACCGGCGCGCTCGCCTTGATCGGTTCGCCCGCCTTCGCCGCGATCGTCGACCCCCGCAGCCGCACCAACGGCCTTGCCGATCTGCGCATCGACGACCTCGATCCGCCGCATCGCGCGCCCACGCCGGCGCCCGCCGTCGCGGCTCCGGCGACTCAGCTCGACCCGCGGATGATCGCCCGCGCCCGCGCCGCCTTCGACCGGCACCGCTCCCGGCTGACCCATGTCGACGTCATCGGCATCGCCGATTTCACCAGGGCGTCGAGCGAGCCGCGCTTCTTCCTGATGGACACGACGAGCGGCCGCATCACCCGCCATCTGGTGGCCCACGGCCGCGGCTCGGATCCGGCCCATACCGGCTTCCTGCAGCATTTCTCCAACCGGGTCGGCTCGGAGGCGAGCTCGGACGGCGCCTACGTCACCAGCGACTTCTATCCGGGCCGCTACGGGCGCTCGATGCGGCTGCGCGGGCTCGATTACACCAATTCCAACGCCGAGGCGCGGGCGATCGTCGTCCACTCCGCCTGGTATGCCGAGCCCAACGTGCTGGCGAGCAACGGCCGGCTGGGGCGCAGCGAAGGCTGCTTCGCCTTCCCGCATGCCAGCCTGCAGGAGGTGCTGGCGCGCCTCGGTCCGGGCCACTTCCTCTACGCCGACCGCCTAGCCTAGAGCGGGCTCTTCCGCCGTCACCTCTTCCAGGGCCTTGACCGCGGGGCCGTGGATCACCGCGCCGTCGAGGGCGAAGCGCGAGCCGTGGCAGGGGCAGTCCCAGGTCCGGTCGGTCTCGTTCCAGCCGACCAGGCAGCCCATATGGGTGCAGACCGCCGAGACCGTGTGCAGCGCGCCCGCCTCGTCGCGGAAGGCCGCGACATTGCGGCCGTCGAGCTTGAGGATCGCCGCCTCGCCCGGCGCCAGCGCGCCCGGGTCGTGCGGCTTGCGCGCGAGATAGCCGCCGATCAGCTCCGAGGCGGTGCCGGCGGTGCCGACGACGAACTCCCGGGCGGCGGCGATCGGCTTGATCCGGGTGGCGTCGAACAGGTCGAGCCAGGGATTGTCGCGCCCCTCGACGAGGTCGGCGATCAGCATCGCCGCGGCGGTGCCGTTGGTGATCCCCCAGGCGTTGAACCCGGTCGCGACCAGATAGGCGCCGTCGATCGAGGACGACCAGCCGATATAGGGGGCATGGTCGGCCGGCGTGTAGTCCTCATTGGCCCAGCGATACTCCGCCCGCACGCCGAAATGCAGCTGGGCGAAGCGCTCGATCTCGGCGAAGCCGGCGCGCTGCTCCTCGACATGGCCGGCCTTGAACGAGGGGCCGGTGAAGATCAGCCAGTCCTGCCCCTCGTCGTCGCGATGGCCGCGCAGCGAATGGCGCGGCGTCTCGACGCTGAGATACATGCCCTCGGGCACGCGCTCCCGCTCGGCGCGGCCCATGATCACCGCATGGGTGTGCGGGAAGTTCTCGGCGAAGAACATGCCGGTCTGGCCGAGCGGCAGGTGCGTCGCCATGACGACGTGCCGCGCCCTGACGCTGCCCGCCTCGGTCGCGATCCGGCGCGGATCCCAGTCGATCACCCGCGACCGTTCGAAGACGTGGCAGCCCTCGCCCGGCAGCGTCGCCGCAAGCCCCTTCACATATCTGACCGGGTGGAACTGGGCCTGGTCGTCCCAGCGCATCGCGGCGAGCACCGGGAAAGGCAGCCCGGTGTCGCGGGTCAGCGAGGCCGGCAGGCCGAACCGCCGCGCCGCCTCCGCCTCGGCCTCGATCCGGCCGACCTCGGCCTCGTCGAGCGTATAGGTGAAGGCCGACTTGCGCTCGAGGTTGCAGGCGAGGCCGTGCTCCGCGGCGAGCCGGACGATGGCGGCGAGCCCCGCCTCGTTCGCCTCGGCATAGATGCGCGCGCCCTCCTCGCCGAACTTCCTGGCGATGGTGGTCAGCGCCATATTGTGCTGCGAGGTGACCTTGGCGGTGGACTTGCCGGTCACTTCCTCACCCACGCCGCGCGCCTCGACCAGAGCGACCCTGAGGCCGCGGTCCTTCAGCATGCGCGCCGTGGTCACGCCGACGATGCCGCCGCCGATGACCGCAACGTCGGCCTCGATGTCGCCCGCCAGCTGCGGGAAGGCGCTGGCCGGCGCGGTGGCGGTCCAGTAGGATTCGTGGCGGGCCATGGGTGCTCTCCGGCTGTAGCTCAGCCGAACAACCCCCGCCCCGGCGGGGCGTTCCCTGGGTGCGGCCCCTAGTCGGCGCTGGCCCGCTGGGCGCCCTCGCCGCCGGTCCGGTTGAGCGCGGTGCGGATCGGCGCGTCGCGGCCGTAAATGTCGTTATAGGTGACGATGCCGCCGTCGCTGGTCGCGGCCGCGGTGAAATAGGCGATGTAGACCGGGATCGGCTGGGCGAGCGCGGCCTGCTGCGTGCGGCCCGCGGCGATCGTCTCGTCGATCCGCCCGCGGTCCCATTCGCCGGTCGGGGCCAGCAGCAGCGCCGCGAAGTCGCGCACGTTCTGGGTGCGGATGCAGCCATGGCTGAACGCCCGCACCGCCCGGCCGAACAGCGCCTGCGACGGCGTGTCGTGCAGGTAGATGGCATGCTCGTTCGGCATCTCGATCTTGAGCCGGCCGAGGGCGTTGCGCGGCCCCGGCGGCTGGCGCACGATCATGGAGCCGCCTTCGCTGCGCCGCACCTGATAGCCGGCGCCGAAGCGGCCGCCATTTTCGGCGATGATGCTCTGCGGCACGTTCCACCACGGGTTCATCGTCACCGCGGTGATCGACGCGCTCAGCTGCGGCGTCGGCGTGCGCCGCGCCCCGACCACGGTGCGGTGGCGGGTGACGACCCGCCCGTTCTCGACCAGGGCCGCGGTGAAGGCCGGCACGTTGACCAGCACGTGGCGCGGCCCGAGCGTACGCGGCAGCCAGCGCCAGCGTTCCATGTTGGCGCGGATCAGGTCGCGGCGGGCGGCGTCCTCCGCCGGGGTCGCCGCCAGCGCCTGCTTGAGCCCGGCATATTGCGGGTGGGTCGGCAGCAGCGAATCGAGCGCCGCGCCGACGCCGCCGCCGCGCGTCACCTGCGCGAGCAGCCGCTGCTGGCCGGTCGCGTCGAGGCTGACGTCCGGCATGTGCCAGTCGACCCGGGAGCGGCCGCGCACCGAGCCGCCGCTGAGATCGGCGGCGAGCTGCAGGAAGACCTGCGTGGCGACCGGGGTGATCGCCGCCTCGTTGCCGGTGGCGATCACCGCGCGCAGCCGGTCGAGCGAATAAGCGGCCGGGTCGAGGCCTTCGGCTTCGACGCCTTCGACATAGCGCAGCAGTTCCGCCGCGGTCTCGCGCCGCCAGACCGGCGGCGGAGCCGGAGCTGGAGCCGGAGCCGGCGCGACCAGCACCGGCCCGCCCGAGGCGGAGGCCGGCGGCCCGGACTGGGCGATCGCGGCCGTCTGAATCGCGCCGGGCATGGTCGGAGAAGCGAGAAGGAGCGCGAGCGCGCCGTTGCGAAGAGCCCTGATCATGGCCGCCTTAATACGCAAGCGCGGGCCTGCGCGCTAGCCGCATTGGCGGGTTGATTCGAGTGCGGAACGATGGCCCGGCGCCCCCGCGCCGGGCCATCCCAGGGTCCGTGGCGGTCAGGCCGCGGGGCTGCGGTTGACCCAGCCGAAATAGGCCGCGACCAGCGCGAGCGCGCCGTGCAGCCAGACGTCCTTGCCGTAGATCGGAACGAGGTCGAAGGTCGTCTGCGTCGCCGGGATCAGGCCGAGCACGGCCAGCAGCGCGTAGATGATCGCCACGCCGCGCGCATAGGTGAGCGCGCCGCCGGCGGAGCGCGACGCGGCGAGGCCCCACAGGCCGAAGATGATGTGGATGACGTTGTGCAGGGTGTTCACCGCGAACATGCCGAGCAACATCACATGACCCGGCATGCCCATGTCGCCGCCCTCCGGCTCCTGGACCAGCTGCGGAACGAAGCCGGCGATGCCGACCAGGAGGAAAACGATGCCGAAGATCATTGCGAAAGTGCGTGTGCTCATCCCTGCTCTCCCCGTCCTGTTTCTCTCGCACCCAGGCCCCCTGAGTGGAGCCCGGACGCTAGATCAGTCCGGCGGGGCAGGCGAGTCATTTCGTCCCCGTCAGAAACGGGGCGGCCGGCCTGCGGAGCGATGAAATCAGGCCGCGTCGGAGATGGACGAGGGCGGGTCGAGCGAGGCGAGGAAGGCGCCGATCGCGTCGCCGGCCATGGCCGGCGCGTAGAGATGGCCCTGCAGGCCGTCGCAGCCGGCCTCGAGCGCGATCTGCTCCTCCTCGCGGCAGGAAATCCCTTCGGCGACCACCTCCAGGTCCATGGCGTGGCCCAGGGTGACCGCGGCGCGGATGATCGCCACGCTCTGGTCGCGCGCGGCGATGTCGATGAACGAGCGGTCGAGCTTGATCTTGTCGACCGGGAAGCGGCGCAGGCAGGAGAGCGACGAATAGCCGGTGCCGAAGTCGTCGAGCACGATCCGGAAGCCGTCGCGGCGCAGCTCCTGGATGGTCTGGCCGCACAAGGCGCCATGCTCGATGAACAGTCCCTCGGTGATCTCGAGCTCGAGCTGGGTCGGCTGGACCCCTTCTTCCTCGGCGATCGCGCGAAGCGTGTTGGCGAAGCGGGGCACGCGGAACTGGATCGGCGACAGGTTGACCGCGATGGTCAGCGACGGCCACTGCCGGGCCATCTGGCAGGCGTCGCGGAAGGCGTGCTCGCCCAGCTCGTCGATCACGCCGCATTCCTCGGCGATCGGAATCAGCTCGGCCGGCGAGATCGAGCCGAGCGTCGCATGCTCCCAGCGCAGCAGGCCCTCGAGCGCGGCGACCTTGCCGTCGCCGCCGAAGATCGGCTGGAAGTGAAGGTCGAGCCCGCGGCCTTCGCGCAGCTCGGCGCGCAGCGAGGATTCGATCTGGTCGCGGCGCTGGACGTCGGCGTCCATCGCCTCGGTGAACAGGCGGAAGCAGTCGCGGCCCGCGGCCTTGGCGCGGTACATGGTGATGTCGGCCTTGCGCAGCAGCTCGGAGGCCTCGGAGACCTCCTTGGTCGCAAACACCGCGCCGATCGAAACGCCGACCCGGGCCTCGCGCTCGCCGATGATGAAGGGCTTCCGGATCACCGCGATGATCCGCTCGCACAGCCGGCGCACGTCGGCCTCGCCCTTCGGGCTGACCTGGACGATGGCGAACTCGTCGCCGCCGATGCGGGCGACCGTGTCAGTCTCGCGCAGCAGCGAGCGCAGCCGCTCGCCCACCTCCTGGACGAGCTTGTCGCCGGCATTATGGCCGAGCGTGTCGTTGACCTGCTTGAACCGGTCGAGGTCGAGCATGAGCAGCGCGACCTGCTCGCCCGAGCGGCGGTAGCGGGTCAGCGCCTGCGAGAGCCGGTCCTCGAGCAGGGCGCGGTTGGCGAGCCCGGTGAGCTGATCGTGCAGCGCCTGATGCTGGGCGTTGGCCTCGCGCGCCTCGAGCTCGTCGACCAGGTCGACCAGCGACTTGTAGAGGAACGACATGACCAGGATCACCGCGACCGCGGAGGTGAGCGCGATCGGCCAGATCGAGCTGAACAGCTCGAGCCGGGAGCTGGCGTCGTCCTTGACGATGCTGACGGTGGCGAAGTTCGTAAGCACGAGCGTCGCCACGGCGGCAGATACGATAGGCGGGCCGACTTTGCGCGAGTACCTCAAGTGCATCTCCCCCGGGCGGCGGAGGAAATACCAGCCCACCAGTTAACAAATTGCTCAGCCTGACGTGCGGGTGAGAAATTAACCTTGTTCGGCCGGATCGGAGCCCGAAATCGTGAAATCCACACCCTGGGCGAGCGGCAGATCGCGGCTGTAATTGATCGTGTTGGTGGCCCGGCGCATGTAGGCGCGCCAGCTGTCCGACCCGCTCTCGCGGCCGCCCCCCGTTTCCTTCTCGCCGCCGAAGGCGCCGCCGATCTCGGCGCCCGAGGGGCCGATATTGACATTGGCGATGCCGCAATCGGAGCCCGCCGCCGACAGGAAGGTCTCGGCCTCGCGCAGGTCGGTGGTGAAGATCGACGAGGCGAGCCCCTGCGGCACCGCATTCTGCAGCGCGATCGCCTCGCCGAGCGTCGCGTAGCGGAGCACGTACAGGATCGGCGCGAAGGTCTCCTTCACCGTCACTTCGCTTTGCGCCGGCATCTCGACCAGCGCGGGTCGAACATAATTGCCGTCGAGCGGATCGCCGCCATGGACGATGCCGCCCTGCCCTTTCGCCTCGGCGAGCGCCGCCTGCATCGCCGCGACCGCCTGGGCGTCGATCAACGGCCCGACCAGGGTGCCGGGATCGAGCGGGTCGCCGATCCTGACGCTCGACCAGATCCCTTTCAGCCGCGGCAGCAGCCGATCGTAGACATCCTGATGGACGATCAGCCGGCGCAGGCTTGTGCAGCGCTGCCCCGCCGTCCCCATCGCCGCGAAGGCGATCGCCCGCTCGGCGAGGTCGAGATCGGCCGACGGGGCGACGATCATCGCATTGTTGCCGCCAAGCTCGAGCAGGGCGCGGCCGAACCGCGCCGCGACCCGCGGCCCCAGCGCCCGGCCCATCCGGGTCGAGCCGGTCGCCGAGACGAGCGGCACGCGGGGATCGTCGGCCAGCGCCTCGCCGGTCTCGCGGCCGCCCTGCACCACTTCGAGCAGCCCCGCCGGGGCATCGCCGAACCGTTCCGTCGCCTTCGCGAACAGCGCCGCCACCGCCTCCGCGCAGGCCGGCGTCTTTTCCGACGGCTTCCACACCACGCTGTCGCCGCAGACGAAGGCGAGGCAGGCGTTCCATGCCCAGACCGCGACCGGGAAGTTGAACGCCGAGATCACCCCGACCACGCCCAGCGGGTGCCAGGTCTCCATCATCCGGTGACCGGGCCGCTCGGTGGCGATGGTGAGGCCGTAGAGCTGGCGGGAGAGGCCGACCGCGAAATCGCAAATGTCGATCATCTCCTGGACCTCGCCGAGCCCTTCGGAGAGGATCTTGCCGCTCTCCCGGCTGACCAGCCGGCCGAGCGCGCCCTTCTCCTCGCGCAGCACCTCTCCGAACAGCCGCACCAGCTCGCCGCGCCGCGGCGGCGGCACCTGCCGCCAGGCGAGGAAGGCCTCGTGCGCGCGGCCGATCGCGGCGCCCACCGCTTCGGCGTCCGCGACCGCGACGGTGCCGAGCGGCGCGCCGTCGATCGGCGAGCGGGATATGAGCTCGGCGCTCATCCCAGCCTCGCGAGCAGGGCCTCGGCGGCGCGCGGGTTGCGCACCTTGGCGCCGGCGATGAAGAAGACGAAGGTCTCGCGCGGCCGCTTCTCGGCCTTCGCGTCGCTGACATAGTCGAGCCCCGCCGGGCTCTCGCCGGCCGCCCAGCCCCGCGCCACCGCGGCCCAGCGGTCGAGCGCCGCCGCATCGTAGCCGGCCGGCTCTTCCTCGCGGGCCCGCTGCAGCCGGGCATAGACGAAATCGGAGGTGAGATCGGCAATCTCGGGATAGACCTCGTGGTCGGCGTAGACGATCGCCACCCCCGCGGCGCGGGCGATCGCCACGAACTCGCGGCACCTGAAGCTCTCGTGCCGGACCTCGAGCGCGTGCTGCAGGGCGATGCCGTCGCGGCTGGTCGGCAGCAGCATCAGGAAGGCGCGCAGCTCGTCGGCGTCGAACCGCTTGGTTGGCGCCAGCTGCCAGAGGATCGGCCCCAATTTGTCGCCGAGCTCGGTGAAGCCCTGCCCGCAGAACCGGCCCATCGTCTCGCCGGCCTCGGCGAGGTTCTTGCGGTTGGTGCACAGCCGCGACGCCTTGACCGCGAACTTGAAGCCGTCCGGCACCATCTTCGCCCAGCGCGCGAACAGCTCGGGCGACTGCAATTTGTAGAAGGTGGCGTTGATCTCGGTCGCGTTGAGGCGGGTGCCGAGATGCTCGAGCTGCTTCGGCTTGGCGAGGCCCGGCGGGTAGAAGGTCCCGCGCCAGGGATCGAAGTCCCAGCCGCCGATGCCGACGTGAATCGTCCCTGCCATCGCGCCTCCTTAGGGGGTTCCGGGCGAGTCGCCTAGTGAAGGCGGACGTCGCCCGGCAGGCCGTTCGGGCCCGGCACCCGGCCGCTGGAATTGTCGGATTTCCGCCTCTAGGGTCGCGGCATGACAGAGGTCCTTCTCGTCGGCGGCGGCAAGATCGGCGCCATGATCACCGAGCTGCTGGCGAGCAGCGGGGACTATCGCGTCACGGTCGCCGACAATTCGCCGGAGACCCTGGCGAAGGTGAAGCGAAGCGATCGCGTCGACACCCTCCTGCTCGACGTGAAGGACGGCGACGCGCTGCGGGATGCGCTCGCCGGCAAGTTCGCGGTGCTTTCGGCGGTGCCCTTCTCGGTTACCCGCCACGTCGCCGACAGCGCGGTGGCGGCGAAGGTCCATTATTTCGATCTGACCGAGGATGTCGCCACGACGCGCCATGTCCAAAAGCTGGCGCCGGGTGCCGGCTCCGTGCTGATGCCTCAATGCGGCCTCGCGCCCGGCTTCATCTCGATCGTCGGCTCGCATCTGGCGCGGCGGTTCGACGCGCTGGACGAGCTGCGGCTACGCGTCGGAGCGCTCACCGAGCACCCGACGAACGGCCTCAAATATGAACTGACCTGGTCGGTCGAAGGGCTGGTGCACGAATATCTCGCCCCCTGCGACGCGATCGTCGACGGGAAGCCGCGCAAGGTCCGGGCGCTCGAAGGCTATGAAACCTTCACCCTCGACGGGACCGACTATGAGGCGTTCAATACGTCGGGGGGGCTGGGGACGCTCGGCGCGACGCTGGCCGGCCGCATCCGGAACCTCAACTACAAGACGATAAGATATCCGGGCCATTGCGAGATCATGAAGCGCCTGATCGGTGGCTTGCGCCTCGACGAGGCCACGCTCACCGAGATCTTCGGCTACACCCTTCCCCGCACGTCGCAGGACATCGTCGTCATCGTTGTCAGCGCGACCGGCAGGATCGTGGGCGAGGCCAAAGAGGAGACCTTCGCGCGCAAGGTCTATTCGCGCCCCGATGGCGAGGACGGACATTGGAGCGCGATCCAGGTCACTACCGCCTCGGCGATCTGCGCGGTGCTCGACATGGTGCGCGAGGGCCGGTTGCCGCCAGCCGGCTTCCTTCACCACGACCAGGTCGATTTCGACCTGTTCATCGGCAACCGCTTCGGCCGCAACTTTGCCTGACGGACCCTGCGGCGCCCTTCACGGGCCGCGATCGCAACCCGGAAAGCGCGCGAAGTCCCGCCCGGTCACGACGTCGAGCTCCGCGCGATAGGAGGAATGAGCGGCGTGCCCGGCCGTGATGCGGCCGAGCGCCGGCTCGGCGGCACCTTCGGTCCTGAGCAGGGCGATCGGGCAGGACGCCGGCACCAGTTGCGAGCCATGGCCGACCAGCAGCGTCGTAAGCACGCCATAGAGCGTGCCGGCGATGGTGGGGCGACCAAGAATGGCGAGCCGATACTGGCCGGCCTCGCTGGTGACCAGGTAGATATGGCCGGAGAGGTGGGGCAGCGACACCGAACCGTGCTGCGCGAAATTGTCGCACCGTTGCGATTCGGCGAAAACGAGACGCGACGACGCCGCTTCCCAGCCGATCGTGGTGAGATAGGCGTGGATGCCGGGCTCCGAATCGAACAGCGGGCGCAGCGTCAGATAACGGCCCTCGAGCCAGCGCACCGCGCCGCGCCCGTAGCCGCCGAGCTCGTCGGGCGCGACGTCGCTCGGCACCGCGGGAGCCCCGGCGCGCAGCGATGTGCCCAACGCCTCCTCCAGCCGGATCACCGTCGCCAGCGTGAACGGGCGGCGGCCTGACAGCGCCTT
The DNA here is from genome assembly GCA_963826805.1 of uncultured Alphaproteobacteria bacterium. GTDB lineage: Bacteria > Pseudomonadota > Alphaproteobacteria > Sphingomonadales > Sphingomonadaceae > Allosphingosinicella. Next base: position 132,687 of record CAWGYE010000004.1, on the reverse strand, counting down.
CTCCAGCGTCGAGATGCTGATCCGGGCAAGGTCGGCGAGCGCCTGGCGGGAAATCCGCCGCCGGGCCAGCTCCTCGCGCACTCGATGGGCGATTTCCTCGGCATGGCCGGCATCGAGCCATTCGTCCTGAAGCATCGCCCCCAAGTCCTCCCGTACAAATCCGCACATATCCGCACCGGCCGGCAATGGCCAGCCGCGAAGCGTTCGCCGAGGCGGTTCGCGGCCGAAGATTGGCGAGAATGATCGTGGCTGTGCGGCGCCTCGGACGCCTAGTCGCTCAGGCTCCTCAGCCACGGGAGTCGTCCAATGTCCAGCTCCGCCCCGACCCGCCCAGTTCAGTCAGCTTCCATTCAACTCGTCTATGGAATTGCACGCTTCGTCGCACGTTCCATCGGCTCGGCAAGGGGAGTAAGGGCCATGCAGACCTCGCTTTTCGGCAAGTTCGACAATGAATTTACCCGTCGGCGGTCGCTGGCGAGCCGGCGTACCGCAGTGGCGCTGTCGCTGATCTTCCTGCTGTCGCTGGCCGCGGTCATGGCCTTCACCATGGCGCGCGCCGCCGGCAACCCCGAGGAGGAGGAGCGGATCGCGGCCGGGACCCTGATCCTGCATCCGCGCGGCCGCGGCGCCGATCTGCCCGCGGTCCGCCTCGGCACCCATTTCGAGGTCCATGTCAGCGGGCCGATCGCCCGCACCCGCGTGGTCCAGGCCTTCCGCAACACCGGGCGCGAATGGGCCGCGGCCACCTACCTCTATCCGCTGCCCGAGAATGCCGCCGTCGATTCCCTCAAGATGGTGGTCGGCCAGCGGGTGATCGTCGGCGAGATCCGGCGGCGCGCCGAGGCCACTGAAATCTACGAGCGCGCGATGCGCGAGGGGCAGAAGGCGGCCCTGGTCGAGCAGCAGCGACCGAACATGTTCACCAACCGCGTCGCCAACATCGCGCCGGGCGAAACCGTGCTGATCGAGATCGAATATCAGGCACCGGTCAGCGTTCGCGCCGGCGACTATTCGCTGCGGCTGCCGCTGGTGGTCGGCCCGCGCTACGTGCCCCCGCGGACGCTTAACAGCCGCGCGGCGATCGCCGACGCGGACGCGGTGACGGCCCCGCTGCTCGACCCGCGCCGGACCGGGCCGCTCAATCCGGTGTCGATCGAGATCCACCTCCAGCCAGGCTTCCCGATCGCCAATCTCGACAGCCCGTATCACCGCATCGATGCCCGGGCGGGGCCGGGCGGCGGACGCATCGTCCGGCTCGCCGCCGGCGAGGTTCCCGCCGACCGCGACTTCGAGCTGCGCTGGCGCTCGGCCGCGGCCGACGCGACGATCGGCCTGTTCCGCGAGCGGCGCGGCGACGAGGACTATCTGATGGCGATGCTGACCCCTCCGGTCGACGATCGCCGCCGCCGGCCCGCGCCGCGCGAGCTGATCTTCGTCATCGACAATAGCGGCTCGATGTCGGGGGATTCGATGGAGCAGGCCAAGACGAGCCTGATCCACGCGCTGATGACGCTCACTCCGACCGACCGCTTCAACGTGATCCGCTTCGACGACACCATGACGCAGCTGTTCGAGGCGCCGGTGGCCGCGACGCGCGAGCAGGTCGCGCTGGCCGAGCGCTTCACCCATAATCTGGAGGCGAATGGCGGCACCGAGATGCTGCCGGCGCTGCGCGCGGCGCTCGTCGATCCGACGCCGGGCGACGGACGCATCCGCCAGCTGATCTTCATGACCGACGGCGCGATCAGCAACGAGGCGGAAATGCTGGAAGCGCTCGGCCGCTCGCGCGGCCGCAGCCGCGTCTTCATGATCGGCATCGGCTCGGCGCCGAACAGCCATCTGATGAGCCGCATGGCCGAGGTCGGCCGGGGCAGCTACATCCATATCGGCGAAGGCGGCGAGGTGAACGCGCGGATGGCCGAGCTGCTCGACCGGCTGACTCGCCCCGCGGTCACCGACCTTGCGGTGCGGATCAATGGCTCGAACGCCACGATCGCCCCCAGCGAGCTCCCCGACCTTTATGCGGGCGAGCCGCTGGTCGTGCTGGCGCGGGGCGCGGCGCTGGCTGGAACGCTGGAGGTGAGCGGCCGGATCGGCAGCGCCGAATGGCGGCGCTCGGTGCCGCTCAGCGAGGCGGTCGAGGGACCGGGCGTCGCCAAATCCTGGGCGCGGCGGCGAATCGCCGAGATCGAGGTTGCCGACATGCTCGGCACCATCGAGGATGAGCAGGCCGCCGACCAGATCGCCCGTCTCGGCCTCGATTTCTCGCTGGTCAGCCGCGAGACCAGCCTGGTCGCGGTCGATCGCACGCCCGCCCGCCCGCGCGGCGCCCGGCTGACAGAGGAGGATCTGCCCTTGAACCTCCCGCACGGCTGGGACTTCGACGCACTGTTCGGCGACAATGCGGCCGCCGCCCGGGCAAACGGCGCGCGGCCCGAAGAGCAGGCCGAGCCGCTCGACCTGCCGCAGACAGCGACCGAGGCGGGCCAGCTGATGCGCGCCGGCGCATTCCTTCTGCTCCTCGCGCTGGGCGGCCTCGCCGTCCTCAGGCGGAGGAAGCCGGCATGCGCATGAGGCTGGCCCAGGGGGGGCGGGCGCTCGCCCGCCTCCCCTTCCTGTTGCTCGCGGCCTGCGGCCTCGCGCTGATCGGCCAGGGCGCGTTGATCCCGGCCAAGGCCTGGCTCGCTCAGATCCTGCTCGAGCGGGCCTTCGCCGAAAGCGTCGCCAGCGGCCGCGCCGCCAAGCCCTGGCCCTGGGCGGACGCCTGGCCGGTCGCGCGGATCCGTGTCCCCAGGCTGGGGATCGACGAGATCGTGCTGTCGGGCGGCTCGGGCGAGGCCCTGGCATTCGGCCCGACGCTGCTTCCCGGCGGCGGCCGCCTCGACGGGCGCGGCACGACGGTGTTCGCCGCGCATCGCGACACCCATTTCCGCTTCCTCGCGGGGCTGAGGCCCGGCGACCTCATCGAGGTGGAGGACGGGCACGGACGGATCAGGCGCTACCGCGCCGGACGGGGCCGGGTGGTCCGCTATGACGCGTTCGGCATCGACCGTTATTCCGCGCGGCCCTCCATCGCTTTGGTCACCTGCTGGCCGATTGGCGGCGGCGGCCGCGGGCCGCTGCGCTACGTGGTCATGGCGGAACGTCAGTCGTAGGTGACGACCAGCCGGTCGGCGAACGGGCCGCGCTTGCTGAGATGACCGTCGCGGCCGCGGGCGCGGCGCAGGTTCTGCCGCCTGAGCAGCGGCTTCAGCATCAGGTGCAGGGTGCCCTTGTTGATGTGCATTCCGAAGCACTGATGATGGCCGTAGCCGAAATGGATATATTCGTAAGGGAGCCGGTCGGGATCGAAATTGTACGGATCGGGCAGGCGCCGCTCGTCCATCATCGCCGAGCTCAATCCCACCATCAGGCTGGAGCCCTTCTTGACCGTCAGCGCCCGCGAGGTGCCGGCGGCGATGACTTCGTCGGTGACCGCGACCCGCGGCATCACCGGCGCGATCGGATCGAAGCGCATCGCCTCGAACACGTAGCGGGCGAGGCGCTCGTCGTCGCCGTCGCGCGCCGCCTGCTGCGCTTCGGCGAGCGCCTTCGGCCGCCGCAGCAGCTGCTCCATCGCCTGCGGCACCACCATCGGCGGCTGCGGCGGGCCGCCGACGATCATGCCCATCATCGCGGTGCGGATCTCGACGTCGGAATAGCCCGGCTCGCCCTCAGCCTGCAGCGCCAGGCAGCGGGCCATGATGTCGTCCTTGCCGTTCCCCGCCGCCTTGCGGCGGGCGATCTCGTTGTCGATATGGCCGCGCAGCGCCGGCGCGATCAGGCCCACCTGCTTGTGCAGGTCCTCGCTGCCGTCGTCGGCGAACTGGAATTCGAACAGGCGGGTGCCCCAGACGCGAAGGTCGCCGTCCGGCGGATTGGGCACCCCGAAATATTCGCCGATCAGCTCGAAGGCGACGCTCCGGACCATCTCCACCACGTCGATCCGGCCGCCGGCCTCGGTGACGAGCTTTTCCGCCTTCGCCTCGGCCGCGGGCGACAGCCGGGCCGGAATGTCCTCCCGGCGGACAACCCGCAGCATGGCATCGCGGCCGGCGTGATAGGCCGGCGTATCGGCCATGCTGAGGAAGAAGGGCTCGTTGCCCATGATGACGTCGAGATTCTCCTTGTAGGGGACGCCGAACGCCTTGTCGTCGAGATAGACGTCGTGAACGTCGTCGAAGAGCGTCACGACGACCTTCTGGCCGAAGTACGGGAGCGGCCATATCCGCCGCGCCAGCCGGAGCAGGAACGGCATCGCCCGTATGGCCATGCCCGCGATCCGCGTCTTCATGGTCGCGGGCCGCAGCACCTCGTTCGGGACGAGCGGGCTCACAGGACGGCCAGATAGGCGAGGGCCGCCATGCTGGGCAGGAAGAAATATTCGCCGCCGGCCATTTGCACGAAGGTTTCGACGTCGACGATCCGGCGCAGCGGGTCCTCACGGATGGTGAGCCTGCCCGGCGGCCCGACCAGCGGATCGGTCTCCTGGTAGAGCGTCGCGAAGGTGCTGTTGAGCAGCCAGGTCTGCTGGACGAACTCGAACTGGCGGGCGATGTCGGTGTTGAGGCACATGAACAACAGGCCGCGGTCGCCATGGTCGTCCGGCTGGCCGCGCTCGAGCGTCTTTCCATATTTGCGCGCGCGCCGCAGGATGCGATGGTTGTTGGCCGCGTCGAGCAGGGTCTGCCTCGACGCTTCGTCCGGCGCCAGCGCGTCGCGGGGATTGGCGCGGCGGACGTGCGAGCCGGGCGGGCAGCCATGACCCTGATAGTCGGTGGCGAAGAAACCGAACTCGTTCTGCGGCTGGCCGTAATCGTCCGGCGGCAGGACGCCGCCGCGGGGGCAGAGCAGCGCCCCCTCGGTGTTGCGCCCGACCACCCGGTCGGCGATCCAGTCGGCGGTCACGTCCGTGGTGTTGTCCGGGTCGCGCTCGCGCAGGTGCTTCGCGCCTTTCTCCATCGAATCCCAGAATTGCGCGACATGCTGCTTCAGCTCGCGCACGACCATATAGCTGCCGTTGAGGCCGAAATTGAGGAAGCCCTCCGGTGCCCCTTCGGCGGTCAGCATCGACTGGTCGAGCTTGCCCTCGGGGTCGATCGGCACCACCGGACCCGGCGCCTTTTCGTGATGGGCGTCGACATGGCCGAGCAGGAACTCGCCGAGCGGAACCCCGTGCCAGACGTCCTTCGGGCAGGGCTGGCCGTCGAGGATGACGCTGCCCTCCTCATAGGGGATCGGCTGGGAGATGCCGTCGGCATAGCCGAAATGCTCGCGGCCGATTCCCTTGTCGTCGAGCCGGAGCTCGAGGGGCAGCCGGTGGACGACCCTGATCTGGTGCCCCGCCAGCGCATCCTCGACCTCTTTCGACCAGGTGTCCGCGCAATCGTCGTCCTTCTCGTAGAGGAGGAGCAGAGCGTGGACGGTGATGCCGGTCGGCGAGGCGAGCTCCGGCGGCTCGTCCGGCTGGCCCTCGCGGACCGGCACGTTGCCGCTCCAGCGCGGGCCGCCCTCGATCACCGTCTTCTGCCACTGGCCGCTCCACCGGTCGCCGAGGCGCCGGAGCCGGTCCTCCTGGTACATGCCCTCCCGGAAAGGCTGGGAGAAGCTGGCCAGCGTCTCCTTCCGGAGGCCCAGCTTCTCCATGCCCGTATAAGTGAAGGCCAGCGCCGTGCCGCGCTCCTCGCGGCCGTCGGCGTCGGTCACCGGCGCCACCCGCTGGAGGGTCTGCAGCCAGCCGCCCTTGCCCGCGGCGCCGTCGTCGGGCCAGCCGAATTCGAGGAACAGCGCCCGGCCCGTGGGCAGGCTGCCGAAGCCGCCGACGACGATCGCCTGGGTCTGCCCGTCGAGCGGCGGCTGCAGCTTCCAGCCCGGCCGCTTGCGCCAGTCTTGCGTGCTCACAGGTCGTTCACCCATGCCCTGGCATCCTTTGCGGAAAGCTTCTTCTTCCGCAGGCCGTCGGCGATGCGGTAACTGCGCTCGATCTGGTCGGTGGTGAACTCGCGATAGGCGCTGAACCAGAAGCGGCTGACCGCCATCGAGTGGCGCGCCCAGCTCTTGAACTTGCGGCCGTGGCTGGCGCCGTCCTGGACCAGGAAACGGGTCGGCGGGAAGCCGGTGCAGCTGCTCCAGGCGAGGGTCAGGCCGCCGTGCGCCTTCTCGATGAAGTCGTCGAGATAGCTTTCCCAGCTATGGTCGAAATTGCTGAAGAACATCAGCCGGTGGCCGTTGCTGACGAACGCCCAATGCGCGAAATGGATGGTGCGCATGCTGCCCAGATAGCCGTTGGTGGCGATCACCCTGAGGATCATGCCGAGCCCCCAATGGCCGGCGCGGAAGACGACGGTGCGCAGCACGCCGGGCTTCACCAGCACGACGCTGCCCATGTGGCTCTGGGTGATCCAGTCCTCGCGGCGAACCATCTCGCGCATCATGCGCTCGTCGATCGGCGGCGCGTCCTGCGAGGAATCGCCACGCTCGAGCACGCGCACCCAGAGCAGGATGCCCGGCAGCGAGACGAGCGGCACGGTGACGAGGCCGAGCAGCACCGCCCGCACCGTCGCCCGGAACACCGGCTCGAACGGCTGGTCCATGATCGGCGCGAGCGCCAGCGCGCTGAGCCCCGCGGCGATCGCGGTATAGAGGGCGATGAAGAACAGGATCATCGCCCAGACCCTGAGCGGGATGCCGCTCAAGGTGACGCTCCCCGCCTTGCGCGGCGCGGCGGTGCCGGGCAGCGGCGCGCGCAGGCTCATCAGCAGGGCGAGCAGGATGGCGAAGGTGATGCCGACGACGATGAAGTAGCGGCCGGTCGGCGCGACCGCGGCAAGGAAGATACCCGGCAGCGACATGACGAACAGGACGAAGAAGGCGAAGCCGGTGAGCCGCGCCAGGTCGCTGAGCCGCTCGCCGAGCGGGATCCGCGTGGGCACCGTCTCGTCCAGCCACGGGAATTTCGGCAGCAGCGCCGCGCGCAGCCGCTGGTGGATGACCTCGGGAGCGACGCCGCGATACGGGCTCTTGCCGCCCTCGTTGGCGTGCGCGATCTCCTCCCGGGTCGCGAGATAGAGCTCGCCCTCGCTGAGGATGCGGGTGCGGGTGAGGCCGCGATTGCCCTGGTGGAAGGCGCTCGGCTTCAGCGTCCGCGCCTCGAGATAGGGCGCGATCGGCCTGCGCGAGCCCGGCGCGGTCACCGCGTCGTAGAGCGGGCCGGCATGGTCGAGCGGCCGCTTGCAGCAGCGGACCATGGCGCGCAGATTCTCGCCGATCGCCGCCTCGAGCTGCGCCCAGAACACGCCCGGCGTGCCGTCGAAATTGGCCTCGATGACGAACAGCGGGTCATAGTCCGACGCGGGGAACACGCTCATCGACATGAGGTGGAGCACCGGCACCGAACGCTTCAGCCGCTCGTAGCTCTCGGGAATGCCGTGCGGGTGGGTTTCCTCCTGCTTCCTGAGCGCGTCGAGCAGCCCCGACAGCCTGGCGCAGCTTTCCGGCGCGACCTCCAGAGCAACCGACAAGATCGTCTGTTTCATGCGCCCCCCGCGCCGCCTCGAGCTTCCGCGGCGACCCTGTGGTCGGGCCCCCACTCGACCGGCCGACGCTCCAGGACAGGAAGGGCCGCCGAGTTCGGAGAGAATGTACAGGATCGAAACCACCGCGCAACGGCGATCTTGGCCAATACTTGATCCGGTTCGGCGGATGTTGCGCCGGCCCGCGGAGCGATTGCGCGATTCCTTGTCGTGACTGGCTGGGGCGGCAGGCTTCGATCTCGCGAATGCCGGCACCAACAACCAGTTGCCGACGACGACGAGACGGCCGCACTCGCTAGGCTCCCGCGAGAACAGGCGATTGACAACGAGAAGCAGGAAGACAAGGTTTGACTTGGTGGGGTGTGTCCGCAGTCGAGCGCAATTCAGCTCGACGCGTTGAGTGAGTGATTTGGATTTAGCACCGTGACTGCCACCGATCCAAAGCAGGCAGTGGATTTTCGCCCCTCCCTGGTGCCCCTCTATGCCACTCAACTGCGCAATCTGAGGGATGAGCTCGAGAGGCTCGCGGAGCTTCGCTCCAGCGAAGCCCAGCTAATTGGAAGCGCTGCGGCCGAGACGATTCAACACAGCCTGCACAGGAAGCTCTGCCGTGTCCTGGTGGTGGAACTCAACGGGGCGCGCGAACGGGGCGCGCTCCGGGGCGCGACGCCGGAGGAGCGATGGAATGATTTCATGGCTACGTCCTTCACCCCGGAATTCTGGCGATCGCTAGCGGGAAGGTATCCGACGCTGCACAACCGGATTTCGCAGGTGATCGCCAATCTCTGCGATGCCGTCCTCGCCTTCGCGAAGCATTGGCGCACCGATCGTCTCGCGCTCGCCGATCTCTGGGGGGCGCCTGCCGGCGACCTGACGGCAGTCTCTTTCGGGGTCGGAGACGTGCACCGGCGGGGCCGAAGTGTCGCCATCGTCAGCTGCGACGGCGGCAAGATTGCCTATAAGCCGCGCTCGCTTCGTCCCGAAATCCTGCTCGCGAGCCTCATAGAGAGCCTGGAACGCGAATGCGGCGGCCCGCTGTTCATGCGAACACCCGCGGCGCTCGATCGGGGCGGGCACGGCTGGGCGGCCTTCATCGAGCATGTCTACGCCTCGGGCCCGGACGATTTGAAAGCTTTTTACCGCGGCATCGGAGGATGGTTGGCGCTGACCCGCCTGCTGGGCGCGACCGACCTGCACGCCGAAAACCTGATCGCACATCGGACCTCGCCCGTGCTCATCGATTGCGAAACGCTGTTCACGCCGAAAATCGCCCCCCGGCCGACCGGTCTCGGCGAGGCTGCGGACCGCGCCATACGCCTGGTGAGCGGGACGGTCGTCGCCACCGGTCTCCTGCCCAATCGCGGCGAGGGCCTCGGCTGGCGAGGAGTCGACGCATCGGGGATTGGCGCCTTGCAGCGTCAGCAACCCCTGATCACGGTTCCCGACCTCGTCGATGCGGGGACGGATCGGGCCCATATCGGCTCTCGCACGATCGAGGCCGAGCCCGCCCGCAATCACCCGGCGCCGGAGCCTGGATTGGCTGGCCATTGGCCGGATATCCTGAATGCCTTCGACGAGGTCTCGGCATTGCTGAGGCGGATGGACGAAGCAGGAAGGCTCGCTCCCCTTCTGGAGCCATTTGCGAACTGTGAAATCCGCGTCGTGACCCGCGCCACCGAGGTCTATGCCGAGCTGGCCCGAATGCTCTGGCATCCCGTTTCGCTGCATGACGAAGACGGCGCGCGCGATCGGGCGAGGGAGCTGCTGGCCCGGATGGCCTCCAACGTGCCGTCCGCTCCGGCGGACCCGCAGATCATCGACGCCGAAATCGATGACCTGATGGTGGGAGACATACCCTATTTCGCGACGCGGCCGGACCGCGGCCGCCTCGCCGGGCCGGGCGGGCATGAGTGGCTGGACGAAGCCAACCTGATCGAGGCGGCGCTGAACGACTGGCGCGCGGCCGACCTGAAGCTCGAACACGAGTTCGTACGCTCCAGCCTGGTCAATGCCTACGTCAACGACGTCTCGACCGCACAGGTCCGCCGGCTGCCCGAGATCCTGCGTCACGACGACCTCGACCTGCGAAGGCGGCGACACGCGTCAGCGATCATGCAGGGCTTTGTCGACAGCGCGGTCCTGGGCGTCGACGGCACGGTCACCTGGATAGCGTCGACTCTCACCTCGACCGGGTGGTCGCTTCAGCCGCTCCCCGATGACCTGTACGGCGGCCTTTCGGGTGTTGCTCTCGTCACCGCCGCCTATCAGCGCGAGCAGCGGGCGGCACGCGCCGATCTCGTCCCGGGGGTGGACGATCTTCTCCCAAGGCTCATTCGCTCGCTCGGCTTGTTCGAGGAGCAGCGAGCGAAGGACCGGGAGGACGTCCGGTTCGCACGCCCGCCGGCCCCGGGCGGCTATCTCGGCCTGGGCTCCCAAATCTGGACGCGCCTTGTCCTCGCGAGGTGGGGCTGCGATGCAGAGCGGGGTCTGGCCGCCGCGGTCGATCTGGCCGGCGGTTTGCCCGCGGCGGCTGCGGCCGACGACGTGCTGGATGTGCTCGAGGGGCGGGCCGGGGCGATACCGGCCCTTGTCGCGCTCGCCGAGGAAACCCGGTCGAACCGGTTCCTCGAGCTGGCGTGCACGATAGGCGACGAGCTTCTGGATCTCGCGCAAGCCAAGAGTGACGGGCTCTTCTGGAAAGGCCCCGCGTCGCCGCACGGGCTGGGCGGCTTCGCCCACGGAGCCACCGGGATCGGCTGGGCCCTGGCCAAGCTCGGTGCCGCCGCGGCAGCGCCACGCTACGTCGAGGCTGCCGAGGCCGCCTTCCGCTTCGAGGAGGACCTCTTCGATGAGGACGAGCAGAATTGGCTGGATCTTCGAATGCTGCCGGGCACGAGGAGCTCGTTTGCCTGGTGCCACGGCTGCGTGGGCATCGGACTTGCTCGCGTGGACCTCGATCCCGCCTTGAGCGACCCCGCCGCTCGTGCGGTCGTGGAACGTGCCGCTCGCGCGACCAGTCGGCTCAGCTTCGGCTGGAATTGCTGCGCGTGCCACGGGGACGTTGGCGCCTGGGAGTTCCTGCAGCGGGCCGGCGCCGCCGGCGCCGCCGCGGAAGGCATGACGCCGGAGCGGCTCCTGTCGATCGTGCTCACCAGCCTGGATGAGCATGGACCTGGTTGCGGCTCGACGGGCGAGGCGTTTCAGCCAGGCCTGCTGGCCGGGCAAGGCAGCGTTCTTTACCAGCTCCTCAAGAGCAATCCGGAAAGCGCCCTTCCCTCCTTCCTGACCCTCTCCATTCCGGATCGATGACTGGAGTACTTTGAGTAGTGAAGTATTTGGAGCTATCCATCGTGATGCAGCCGCCGTTCATCGACGAATCGCCGTAATACGAATTGAATGTCAGGCCTCGATGTGCCTGAATTGAAATGAGGCCATCTCGACCTCAGCCGCGTTCAATGGCTGAATACGGCTTCGTATAAGGAGTAAAACTCATGCCCAATCGTCAAATGATGCAGGGAGACGACCGTTGGCTACTTTCGGCGGAAGACAGCCCCGCGGGGCCGCTTTATTCCGGCGGAAAGTTCGCTGAGGCCGACATCGTGGGCGACGGCGGCCGCAAGACCCAGTGCAGTATTTGTACGGGCTCGGTCACCATCCACTGCTGCTGAACTATTGACGCGACCGAGTCTGCCTACGGCCCGGTCGATCTTCCCGGCCCCGCGGCATGACCCGGTCCTGCTGCGGGGTCCGGCTTGTCCGCCCCTCGTTCGAAGGCGCGTAGAGCAATTGGCTGGGGCGGCAGGATTCGAACCTCCGAATGCCGGTACCAAAAACCGGTTGCCGATTTTCGCAGCCAACCGAAAACCGCAGAAATCTGCGGGTTTCAGCATCATAAAACACGGGAAATGGCGGTCAAGGAAAAATCGGGACACAAATCGGTACACAAGAATCACCGTGGAAACGTTCGAAACCGAGACCGTGGGAGGATGAGGCTTCGGGCGACCTCTTCCCGTCTGCGCCCGGTCAGAGAGCCTGAAGCGCCTGGCGCACCGCGGCGACTGCGCACCGCGTAGGTCCGAACCTAAGGACCCGCTCTGCGTGAGCCTTGGCCAAACATGGATCGCCTATTGGCGTTCCTTCTCGCGGGGGTCTGCCCAGAGCAGCTTGTCCCATGCGCTATGGCAGGCCGGCGAGGTCGACGGTGATCGGGGCTTCGAAGAGGTTCAGCAGTCCGGAGGAGTTTTCGACGTCGATCTTGAAGCGGTAATAGATGGGATCGTCGTCGGCGACCGGCAGGGCGGAGGGCAGGAGGAAGGTCGGCTGCGCCTCGTTGGTCTTCAGTGCAGCGAGGCGGAACCAGTTGCCCGACGAGCCGAGCTGACAAACGTAATAGGTCCCGTTGTGCGTGGTCTTGGACCAGCTGAGCTGGATCTCCTTGTCCCCGGTCGAGGGGTCGGTCGACAATACGGTTACCGCCGGAACGGGCGGGGCCGGATTGATCACGTCAACCAGATTGGCGAGCAACGTGGCGGTTGCCTCGGACGCCACCGAGGCGGTCCTGGCAATGCCGGCCGCATCCTCGTAACGGACCTCGCGCACCCAGGCGAGACGGTAATAGAGCGGCTCGCCGAACGGTATGAAGGGATCGCCCCGGAAATCGTCCGCGACAATCAGGCTGCCGTCCGCCGTGGGCGTGAGCGTCGCCGTGTCGATGTCCTGGACGACCGGCATGGTGCGGATCGACAGGGCGTCGCGTGGGTTGTTCGTCCGATGGATCAGCAGTCGCGCCATCGGATCGGTCGGCGAGGGCGGCAGGACCTCAAATCGCACTTCAGGTCCCAGCGTCGTCTCCTCGTCATAGAGCGTGGAGCCGATCTTCCGGATCTGTGGGGCGGCCGGCGCGGTCAGGTTGACCAGCAGCACGGGACCGAAGATCGGGCTCGGATCGCCAAGCTGCATCCGGTTGCCCAGCTCGCGGGCAAGATAGAAATAGACGGTGTCCGGGTTCATCGACCCTTCAAGTGTGAAATCGGTGAACTGGATCGCGTTGCCGCCCGGCCGCTTCGCCATCGGCGCCAGGTCGAAGCCGGCCTGGCCGGGCGCGAGGATCTCCCCGGCCTCATCCCTGAATACCTGCCTGGCGTTGGTCGGCGCGTAGTTCGGGTCGGTGCTGATCAAGTCGTAGATCAACGGTTGCTCGGTCAGCGCCACGAAGGCCTCGAGCATCGCCGCCTTCATCCGCTGCTTGCGCTCCGCCAGCGTCGGCAGCTCCAACGACTTGGCGTTGGGGAGAGGCAGGAAATAATTGTCGCCGAGCGCGAGTGGGAACACCGCGAGATCGGCGGTGGAGTCGTCCGAATCGAAGAAGGTGAACAAGTCGTCGAAGCGGCTGGCGAAATAGGGATCGGCTTGGGCCGGGAAGATCGCCGCGCGGATTTCCGCCTGCTGCGCCGGCTCGTACAACGCCTCCAGAATGGCGAGCGCGTCGGCGCGATAGAAAGCGACGGCGAAAGGCGGCGCGTCGAAGTCGACGGTCAGCGTGTAGCTTGCCTTGCCGTAGGCGTCGGGCGGCGTCGCATATTTGAGGCCCCTGGGCCTCAGCGGAATGCGGGGCTCCAAAACCTCCATGGCGGTCAGCAATTGCGGGACGCCGACGGCGGAGCGATACGGCTTGCTCAGCGCGTCGAGGGTGGTGGGATCGACCGACCGGAGGCCCAGCAAAGTGGTGCGCGAGCCTTCGCCCGCGGCCGGCATCAGTGCCGGCTTGTCGAAGCCGCTGGCGGGGTCGGCGTGCAGATGGACCTTGTAGCCGGGCAGATAATGAACCTGCAGGCCGGCGCCGGTCGCGACCGCGGCCGTCTCGCCGCTGTCGTCGACCGCGTGCAGCTTGAGCTCGCCGCTAGTGAGCTGGTCGATGGCGATCACCTTGAGCATCCGCCGATCCTCGGGATCGCGGCCCGCGACCGGCACGCGCACGGTGCCTCGGAACCAGTTCACCGGGTCGGTGGCGGTAGACTGGGGATGCGGTGCCAGCACATAGGTGGCGAAGGTGATGGTGTAATGATTTGCCTCCAACGGGTCCGCGTCGACCTTCGCGCTCTCCCATATTCCGCGCAGGCGCCGGCTCACCAGGGCCTGGTCCGGGCGAGTGAAGCTTTCGGTCCGGGTCTTCCAGCTCGGGTCGTCGCCCAGCGCGATCACCCGGCCGAGCGGATTGCCGGCCCCCCAGCTCGCCGCCGCCGCCATGTTCTCGACCGCCATGAACAGGTCGCCGGGATTGACGTCGAGCGGCGCGGACTGGATAACCAGGCTCCCGACGGCGACGGCGCCGGTTGTCGACGGGCGGCGGGCTAGGAAGATCGGATTGTCGCCGCTGCTTCCCGACGGCCAGACGATGTCCTCGACGATCAGGCGGCGGTTGCCGACCGCCAGCACGCCCCCGATGAAATTGGCCTTGGCGGCCGGCGGCAGCGTCGGCTGGATCGTCTCCTTGGTGCTCGGATAGGTGTAGGGCCCCGTCTCGATGCGGACCAGCGCGGAATCCGCGGCGGGCACCACCGCGGCGACGCTCCCGGTCACATTGGCGGGGGGAAGGCGGCGGTGGAAGATCTCCACGGCGTGGCCGAACTCGTAATTGGCCTCCTGCGGGAAGCCGTAGTTGAAGCAAAGCCGGACCAGGGTCGGGTCCTTCCCGGCCTGCACGAGATCGTCGAGCATCTTCTGCTCGTCCGCCGAGGTCAGCACGAGCGGCGATTCGGGCTGGATGAACTGCACCTGCAAATCGCTCGGCGGCAGCAAGCGGTTGGCCTTGACGAAGGTCGTCGCGGCGCTGGCGAAGGGGTGGCCGGTCGGCGAGGCCCGCGAGAAGAGGTTGACGCCGTAGACCGCATATTCGTGCACGCCCGGCTCGGTCTGCCGGTGGGGAAACGGCCCCGCCGTCTGGGTGGCGCCGAACGGGACCGGGCGGGCTTCGGGCTGCGCCGGGTTCGCGGTGTCGCGATAGACCGGATCGTGGGCGATTTCCGGGCGGCGCCAGCCGATCTCGCCCTGCAGGCGATGCTCGACGCCGTAGAAGACCGGCAGGCTCTCCCGCGACAGGTCGAAGAGGTTGGGCGGATCGAAGAAGCCCTTCTCCTGCTCGAACAGCGGCGGGCAGTCGGGATAGAGCCGGATGAAGCGGGCGAGGCCGTCGGGCGTGTAGCCGCCGGCGTCGGTCAGCCAATAAGGCTCGCCCGACGCGGTCGTGACCGTCAGCCCGTAATCCACCCTCGACAGGAAAGGCATGACCGGCATCCGCGGCTGGGCCGGGCTGGTCGGCAGGCTTATGTAGATATGCTGGACGGGACGCGGACCCTCGCCGTCGCGAAGGTCGCCGGAAGTGAAATATTCGGCGAGGTGGACGTAGGTTTGCGGCGGCGCGCCGGGAGGCGTCAGCGCTTCGGTATCGACATGTCCCAGCCCCAGCATCCGCGCCACGTGAAAGTCGGTCGCGGCGAGCTGCAGCAGGTCGAGATAGCTGACCTCCATCTCGCCGTCCTGCGCGGCCGAGCCCGGTATTTTCGCCGTCGCCAAGGGATCGGTCTCGCTGAGCTGGACGTAGGTCTTCACCGCCGCGCGCAGACCGGCCTGCGCGTCGCTCCACCGGTTCTGATAATTCTTCACGTTGACGAAGGCGCCGTCGTTATACTTGCGCCACAGCCCATTCACCTGGAAGCGCGCCGGGTCCTCGAGCCTGGCGAGAGCGGTCGGCGTATCGTCGGTCAGCGCGAACCGGCCGATCTCGCTCCAGTCCGCGGCCTCATTCAGCTGCGCCAGCACTTCGTCGTAGCAGAGGAAGGATATCGCGCCGATCGTGGTGCCGGCGCACTGGACCCTCAGGCTGCGCAGATTCTCGGCGTAGAGCCGCGCCTTGGGGCCATCGGCCGGGCCGAGCACGCGCCGCGACGTCGTCTGCTTGGGCGCCAAAGGCCGGTTCTCGCCGACCGACCGCGTCTCGACCTTGAGGCTGGACCCAGGATTGGGCGCGAATTCGACGTCGCAGCCTATCGCGAGACGGCCCCGCAGTTCGATCTCGACGGGACGGGCGCCATAGGCGGCGATGAAGGCCGCCGGGCTGATCGCGGGATCGGCCAGCTGCCTGGCGGTCGCATAGGCCGACGCGTCGAGGAAGTGGACGTGGAAGAGATCGCGCGGCGTCGCGAATCCGGTCTCGAACACCAGCAGCCGCTCGCCGTCGTCGACGTGGCGCGGCCGATCGGTGGCGAAGCTCAGGCGGCGCATCGGTACCGTCGCCGGCCAGGGCGCGCGATAGAGGCGCACGAAGTCGTCGGGCTTGTTGAAGTTGGTGTTGGTCGTGGCGAGCGAGCCTTTGGGCAAATGCGTGTCGCCCAGAGCGCCGGCGAGAAACCAGCGCAGCAAAATCCCGCGGGAGGAATCGGTGCCGTCCGAACCGGCGGCCTGGAGGTTGAGATAGGGCGATTGCAGCAGGCTGTTGGTCGCGATCCCGATCCGCCCGCCGCACAACCGGGTCACCTGCGGCGGCTTTTCGACCGACCGCAGCGTCGTCGCATTGATGGTCACATCGATACCGGCGAGGTGCGCAGGCCCGTCGCTGAGCGCCAGCCGGGCCGGACCAATCCTCGGCGGGTCGACGAACAGGGTCTTGCAGCATTCGAAAGGCGGGTCGAGACCGAGAAGCAGGGCCGTGTCGCTTCGCAGGGTGGGATTGATCGAGCCGGCGACGGCCGCCTTGCCGTCCGGGGTCATTTGCAGGTCGTCCACGCCGGCTTCGCCGCGGATCATCGCCCCGGCGGCGTCGACCTGAAAGCCGAGGTCGAACGCGTACAATTTGGCAGCCGCGAGGTCCCGGTCGAGCCGAAGCACGCTGGCCGTGCCGGCGCCGCCGTTTGGAGCGTCGAAGACCAGGACATTGTACGGATTGCCGCCCGCTTTCGTACCGCTTGCGCACCACTCGATCCGACGCGGCCGATTCCGACCCTCGCCGAGGGAATAGCCGATCGCGGCCTCGACGGTCAGCGATGAGCGCGTGATGCTGAGGCGCGCCACCAGGCTCGAACCCTCCTCGGCCTCTTCGGCGCCTGGGTCTCGCGCGGTGGCGACCCGGCCGGCGAGCAGGATCGAGGCGCCCGACTGGACGGTCGCGGCCCGCAGCGAGAGGGCGGCATCCGCACCCGCGGACAGCGACCATCTCCGGCAGGTCGACAGGCTCGGGTCGACATGCACCACGAGCCCATAGCGTTCGACCAAATCCAGATCGATCACGTCCGCACCGAAATTCGCCACCGTGAGGGGATCAGGGCTGTCTCCGATCAGGACGAAGCCGTCGGGGAGGGCGACGATGTCGAACATGCGTCCGCCGGGGGTGAGCCGCATCGCCTGAAGCAGCGTGCCGTCCGCGGCGAAACGGATCAGCTTGGCGATCGTCCCGAATTTGCCTGCCGGAGAGCCGGGGCGCACCCCGAATTCGCCCCAAAAAGCACCCGGCGAGGCCGCGACCAGAAACTCGTTCGGGGCGGTCGGGTGACGCAGCATGCGCGGGCTGGGACCCGGCGTGACTCCCGAGAACGACTGAGACCACAGCACCGCGCCTTCATTGTCGATGCGCACCAGCATCTGAACCGAGCGGCGGTCGTAGGCCGACAGCAGCACGAAGCCTTCGCCGACCGCAATGCCCTCGACGAAATCCATCTGCATGGCCGGCGTGTGCGGATAGAGGCGCGACCAGATCGACGACCCGTCGGGCGCCACCAGCGTGGCCAATCCTCCCTCTACACCCCCGCCCACGGCGAGGTAACGGCCGGCAGCGCCAGGCACCGGGATCACCCGATGGAAGTGGCTTGGCGAGCCATGTTCGTAGGAGTTCACGAAAGCCACGTCACGCCTCCCGCGGCATCGTCAAGGTGCCGGTTACGACCGTCTGGACTACGGTCTGCCCGTCTGGGGCGAGCAGCCCGAACGCCACCGACAGGTCCCCCGTCGGCATCGGCCCACCGTCGATCATGACGAAGGCCTGGCAGCCGTCCTTCGACAAAAGGACTTTCGCGTCGCCGCGCCGCGCGCCGGCTTCGTGCAGGGCTACCGCCGCTTCCCGCAAGGAACGCGGCGCCCGCGGGTCGTTGAGCGCTTCGGGGCCCCTTATCCACAGGCCGTACGTGTAGCCGGTAAGGGCGTTGGTCACGAAGTTGAATTCGAGGGTCGCCGGCGGCGGCAGCGGCGCGAGCTTCAGGTGGCCGTAGAGCAGCTGGTCGAAATAGTCGGGAAAGGCGGGATCCGCCGGCGCCTCGCCCTTGACGATGGCGAGCGCCGCCGCATAGGCGGCCGGCGCTCCGGCGGCCGCGGCGAGGTCGTGATCGACGGCGAACACCGCCATCTTGAGGCTGTCGGGCTCGGGGTCCAGCACACAACTGCCGATCTGGGCGGCGAAATCGGGATAGCGCGACGTCTTGAACGGATAGCGGTGGACCTCGGCTTCGGTCGGCGGCGAGACATCGAGCCGGCGGTTGAGGACGACCGCCGTATAGAGCTTGTTCGGCTTGAGCTCGCCGAGCTTGGTGCCGATCGCCAGCGCGGCCGGCTTGACCGGGCCCTTGGTCCCCGGGCTCAGGCAGGCGGTGGCGTGGGCGGCGCCGCCGGCGAGGGGATCGTGCAGGTTGTTGAGCGTCTTGAGCTCGGGCGTGGGCGGAGCCGCGACCGGCTTCCAGCTCTGCTCGCCGAGGATCGGCGACGCCACGATCGCCGCCGCATGATCGGGGTCGGTCGCCGACGGAACCGCTTCGGCCGGATCCTTGACCCGGATCGCCATCTCGTAGTGGCAGGGACCGAGGCCGTAATCGGGCCAGTTCGCGAAGAAATGGTAGGCGTGCGGTTTGGCCAGATGAAGCGCGAGCACCACGTTCCGGTAGAACAGGGGCTTGGCGTAGAGCAGGTCGCCGCCCGGATCGGGGAAAGAACGCTCCCGGTCGATATAATATTTGAGGAACTGCTCGGGGCTGTCGATGCGCGGGTCCTCCAGCTCGCCCGCCACCGGCGCAGGCGGGTCGCGAAAGCTGCCGATCGGTCCCTTCGTCCTGAAATGGACGTAGAAAGTGCCGTCCTTCGGGGCAGTGCTGTCGCCGGCCTTCACCGTGTCGCGGACCGCGAGGGTGATGCGGTAGGTCTGGTGCGGGCGCCAGATCGGCGCCACCGCGCATTCGACGGCCTGGCGCATCGGATCGTAATCCGCCGCGATCGCCGCGATGTCGGGGCGGACGTCGTTGTATCGCCAGTCCTCTTCGGACAGCCAGCAAATCTCTTGCACGAATGTGCCGCAGGCCCAGGCTTCTTCGGCCTCGCCGCGCGGGCCCTCAGGTACTGCGGGCTTGTCCAGTTCGGCGAGGCGGCGCCTGAGCGCCTCCGCGCGCTGCTCCAGCTCGGCGATGCCGGCGCGCAGGCCGGCGAGCTGCTCGTCGAGCGCCGCCGTCGCGCGTTCGCGCTCCTGCGCGCGCGTCTCCAGCGCGGCGATTTCCCCCGCGAGCGCGGCGCGCAGGCCGCCGGGCCGCCGGTCGAGCGCGGCGAGCGCGCGCTTGAGCGCCTCCGCGCGTGGCTCCAGCGCGGCGATCTCGGCCGCGAGCCGGGCGCACGCCGGATCGGGCGCGGGGTGGGGGACGCAAGTCGAAGTGTAGGCGGCGGCCAGCGCCTCGATCTCGGCAAGCAGGCCGGTGAGCTGTTCGTTGAGCGCTTCGATCGCGCCCGTTTCGTCAGGGTCGCTGCTGCCGCCCCCCGTGCCTCCCACGCACGTCTTGGCATGCTCCTCACGCAGCTTGGCCGCGAGCTTGTCCATCTCGGAACGGAACTTCGGCCGCCCGCGCTCGTCGGCGCGATACCATTCGTCCTGGCGCAGCGCGATCGCCTCCTCCAGCGCGGCGATCGCCCGGCGGTCGGGCACCGGCGTCTCGAGGAGGATGCGCCGGATCGGCGCGGCGGGGTCGTTGTAGACGATCGGCTTGCTCAGGTCGGCCCGGCTGACGGTTTCGGTCCGCACGTCCTCATATTCGGGCAGGGAAGGGGGCCAGACGAGCCCGTCCGGTCCCGGCACCGGCCCGGACGGCTTGAGACGCTGGAAGCGGAGCACGATCTGGGGCGCCTGGCTGGCCGCGCTGATGCGGCAGGTGACCGCGGGACCGGGCAGGAGGAAGGTGGCGCGGCCGCCTTCCCCGATCGCCAGGCGGCAGGGCGCGGGTCCGGCCGTCGCCAAGGCCGCCAGAGCGGGCGCCACCGTCGGCGGCCCCGATGGGACCGATGCGGCCGCCGCGCCGTCGACCCGATAGAGGATTCCGTCCCGAAAATGATCGACGCCCAAGGCGAGCTCGCGGGGCTCGCGCCAGATCAGGCATTGCTCGGGCCGCTCCGGCGCGACGCAGTAGAGCGAGGCGGCGGTGACTCCCATTTCCTCCGGCCGGTGGCCGTCGGTGGGGCCGACGAAGCTGAACGGCGTCAGCGCCAGGAAACGCATCTGCCCGTATCCCTCTTCCTGCTTCTGCCACAGGCCGACCGGCATCAAGGCGACGTCCTGAGCCCCGACCGAGGTGACGAAGCCCTCGCCGGAAATCGCTTCATAGGGCCGGTAGTCGCGCCACCCGTTCGGACCGAGCACCTCGAGCGCCACCCTTTTGAGCGAATAACGATGCTCGACGATGCGCGAGCCGTAGCGCGGCGGCAGGGTCTCGACCTCGCCGGCGGGCGGCGTGGTGGCGCCTCCGATCCTGGCGCCGGTGGCATTGAGGGGGTCGACGCGCTTGCCGAGCTTGATGTCGATATAGGCGTCGAGCGGGATCGCCCAGTCATTGTCGACGGTTGGGACCATCGCCGGGTTGGTCGAGAATTCGACCGGATAGGTCGCCCCCGACATCATATGGACGGCCACCGCCGGCGGCGGCGCTGGAGCGGCGGGCGGGGCGATCAGCGCGGCGACCGGGCTCATGTCGACCTGATTGCTGCGCTGCCATTCGAAATTGAGATCGACGCATTTGCTGAATTTCTTGACCTTGAGGTTCACGGTCACGCAAATTTCGACATAGCCGGCGACCCGATAGGGGGTGGGCACTTCGACGGTGAGGCCGGCGTCGAGCGAGATGTAGAAGCCGACCTTCATGAAGGTGACGTCGACATGGCCGCCGAGCGCGATGCCGCCGCCCGCCTGGGAGCGCTCGAAGCTGAGATAGGCCCAGGTGTCGAGATAGGCGTAGGCGTCGACCGATACCGGGCCGTAGGATTTGCTGAACTCGAAATGGACCCCGGCGCCGGCCTCGATGCCGCTCGCCGACAGCATCAGATAGGCGTAGCCGTCGAGCATATCGAGGATGCGCGCCGTCATCGGCTTGGCCTTGGTGCCGAAATGGACGTACCAGGCCGAGCTATTGCGCCAGAAATAGGCGGCCTCGAACACGGCGGTGAGGTTGAGCGTCTCGCCGGTTTCCTTCGGGATCAGGTAGTTGACCCCGGCGCCGAGCTCGATGCTCTCCGGCGACAGCGCGAGATAGGCGTAATAAGGCGGCTCACCGTCGGTCAGGCCGACGCGCTGCTTGGCGAGAATGTCGGCGCGGCCCTCCAACATGATCAGATTGGGCAGCGAGACGAGCAGGAAGAGCTGCGACGAGAAGGCCTTGCCCTTGTCCTGGGCGGTGGCGAGGCTGACTCCGGCGCCCACGGAGAAGGGGTTCTTGGCGCCGCCCGTGTCCTTGGGCGTCATCAGCTTGTCGACCCACAGCCCCTTCTTCGGCTGCGGGGCCCGGTAATAATCTCCCCAGCTGGCGTCGGCGGGCAGGGCCGTCGGCTTGGTGATCGCCTGCTTCGAGGCAATGTAGCGCAGGCCGAACAGGCCCCTGAAGCCGTAGATGCCGAGCCCGGTCGACCCGACCAAGATCGGCATGGGCAGCTCGAGCCAGACGTCCACCGCCCAGGCCGGGTAGGACGTATTGTATTTCATCGTGCCGCCGCCGGCGATCTTCACCTTGGGCAGCGAGAAGGAGATCGAGCCGAGATATTCGGGATTCTTGAGCGACAGATAGCCTTTGAGGATGAGGACGGCCTGGTCCTTGGACGCCGTCCCGGGGATGACGAGGTCGATGCCGATCCCCTCGATCCGGAGGAAGCAGTGGAGCGGCCCGTCGTCGACGGTGAAGTAGAATTTGATGCCGTCGCCGCGGCAGTCGACGCCGCCGGGATTGACGCTGACTCCGCCGTCGAAGCCCCAATAGCGATATTTGCGAAGCACGCCCTGGTGGACCTGCTCGTGGGCCCCGAAATGGAGCGCGGTGATGGCGATCTTGGCCGGCCCGACCTTGATCGTCGCGCTCGACGGCAGGGGGATCGAGCCGCCTTCCAGCTCGAAGCTGCCGTCGGAGTTGATCAGGAATTTCTCGATGTGGATCGGGGTCTTCAGCAGGTCCTTGAGCAGATTGTTGTTCGCGAAGCTGAGGTCGCCGCTGGTCTCGAGATAGACTCGGTCGTCGTCCTTGCCGACCGCCACCTTGCTGCATTTGAAGATGAAGACGTTCGGCACCTTGATGTCACACGGCGGCGAGGAGCTCGCGGTCAGCCTGAAGTCGCCGTCGGCGGCGATGTAGAGCTCCACCCCGATCGGCTGCGCCTGGAGCTTCGGGATGGTCAGCTGGCCGACGATCCGGCTCTCGAGCAGGACGTTCTGGCGGAACTTCATGTCGAAGGCGGTGAAGCCGACCTTGAAGCCCTGGCGGGCGGCCGAGCCGCCGCTCGCCGGTTTCTTGCCGAGCACGAATTCGATCGCGCCCGGCGGGCCCGCATTGGGCTTGTCGATCAGCGGCTTGCCGTCCGTGCCGAGCGCCTCGAGGCCGATCGTGCCGGAAAAGCCGCCGGTTCCGATGAGCAGCTTGCGGCCGACGATTCCGATCGTGGCGCCGGCGCCGGTGGCGCTCGAAAACCATTTCTCGGGCAAGCCGATGATGGCGTGGCCGATATAGACGCCCTTGAAGTCCGCGGGGCGGCCCTCGGCGTCGGCCTCGGCGATATTGGTCTTGGCGCTGAGGTCGACCTTGATGTCCTTGAAGTCGAGGGTCAGCCCGAAGCCGGGGATCTTCGAGCGGTTGAAGGCAATCTCGAGGCCGTCGTCGACGGCGATGTCGAAGCCCGTCTCGCTGTCGTAGCTGACTCCCCCGGCGATGAAGGTGACCCGCGAGTGCACCTTCGGGTCGGCAATCTCCTCGCCGTCCTCGTCGAGCGGCACCAGCACGCTGCGCGGCGCCTCCAGCGCCATGCTGACATTTTGCAGGGCGACGGAGAATTGCGGGACGAGGAGTTGCTCCAGATCCTCGCGGGTGATGCCGTCGAGCCAGGTCCGGAACAGCGTGACGACGTTGGCGACGGCGTCGTCCAGGTTGGCCGTGTCGTTCACGAAGGTCTCGAAGGCGGCTACGTAAATGTCGACGCCGAGCACGCCGGCCTGCATCGCGACATATTGCTCGGCCGTGTAGCCGACCGGGACGCTGGTCAGGTCGAGGCCGTCGAGCGGTGTCGAGCCATTGCCGGAATCCCAGCTCTTCAGTCCGTCGATCAGGGCCTGATAGGGGGATGGATCGTCGATGAAGCAGCCGATCACCCCGGCCAGGAACTCGTCCTCGGTGAGATCGACGAGCGTCATCGCGATGTCGAGGAAGGCACGGGCACTGTGCGCGAAGCTCAGCGTCTCGAAGGCCGGCAGGTAGCGCAGGATCGGCCAGCGATAACCGAACGAGACGGGGATTTCGGCGACTTCGCTTGCTGCGTCTTCTCCGCCTTCCTCGCCGGTTTCCGAGCTCTGCGAAGCGGGAAAGAAGATCAGCTTGAGGCCGGTGCCTGGGACTTGGAGGGCGAGCTCGCGTGTGATCACCGTCAGGCTATAATATTTGGCATCGTTGCCGGGGCTCGTCTCGACGACGAGGTGGGTGTAGCGCAACCCGCCGAGCAGGGTGTCCGCGGCGGCGTCGAGGAATCCGAGACCGGACGGCAGGCTGCTGGGCTGCAGCAGCGTCGACAAAGGCGGATAGGTTTTGGTCACTCCGCCTCCTCAGTAGAATGGGACGATGTCGGGATGCTTGAGCGGGCTGCCCTGCATCTTCATCCCGGTTGGCAGGATGACGTCCACGCCGGCGTTATTCTGCAAATAGAGGACGAGCTTCTGCTTGGCGGCGGCGGCGGCGGGCGTGCCGATAGCGTCGAGCGCGTCCGAGAGCTGCGCAACCATGGCGTGGAACAGGGAAAAGGCCCGGAACGCGCTCAGCAGGCAATTGTAGATGGGGCGTCCGTGGGAATCGAGGACCATGCGGCTCTTGAAATTGTTGTCGAGCAGCTGCTTCTTCGCCGGTGGGAAGTGGGCCTCCCAAGTGCATCGTGCGGGGCTCACGAAGCCGGTGACGTGACAGGTCAGCCAGCCACTCGAGCCGGCGTCGCCGGGATGCCATTCGATCCATCCATAGTCATGGCGAAGCGGACCGTAGCCGGGAGCCGGCGGCCGATCGCTCTGATCGATCGCCTTGGTGAGGGCTCGACCGCCCTTTCCGTAGCTGCCCGGGGGAAGCCGCTCGCCGACGCCGAACCCCTCGATCACGGCATCGAAAACGAAACCGGGATCGGCCGCCAGCGCCGCCGCGAGCTTGGCCAATTCCGTCGCCGGTTGCGAGAAGACGGCCGCCTCGACCACGGCCGGCGCCGTCCCGGAAGCCGGGCTGAGCAGCTTCTGGAACTCGTTGTCGGCATGCGGCCGCTCCGTCGACAGAAAAATCTTGTCGGGCGGGTTGGTGACGGTCAGGTCCGGATCCTTCAGCCGGTGCCGGAAGACGAGATAGGTCATCTCCTCGCCGCTGAGCGTCCCCAGGGTGCTGTTGAGGTCGCAGGTTATCGCATTGACCAGGTCCATGTCCGTCAGCCGGACGGTGCTGACCGACGTGCCGTCCTTCTTCCGGAGCACATGCTCGTTTGCCTTCAAGGCATGCAGCCGGTCCAGGTCGGGGTGGGGATCATAGGCATTCTTGCCGCGATGCCCATGAAGCTGGACGTGGGGTGAATTGGTCGTGCCAAAGTCTTTGTCCAGGCCGAAATAGAGAATGGTCGCGGCGGTCGCACCGCCGGCCCCATCCACCAGCGGGACGTTTTTTATTGTCAGTGATCCTGGATTGTCAGTCATCGTATTGAATTCATACTTGAAGAACAGGATCGCGTAATTTCCGCCGAATATGCCCTCGGTGCCACCCCCTTCTCCCACCGCATATTGCCTTATCTCTACGAAATCGTCGGCTATCTGTGTGCCTGGGATGGGGAAATTCGTCCTGATCATGCTCAGGAATTGCCGGACGTCGTCCTGAATGATCTCAAGACATTTGTCTCTCAACGCGTCGACTACGCTCAACAGGAACTTGTGGGCGGTTAGATCAGTAAGGTAGACGGGATGACCACTCTTGTTCAGAATATGCTTTCTTCGTTTGAGAATATCCTTTTCTACAACGAATTCGAGACTAAATTTGGTCGTAGTTAACAAAGCCTGATTGAACTTGAATGCTTCGTCGAACTTCGGTGTGGTTGTAGCACTTGGATCAAGACGATATTGCCCGAGGAAGTTCATGCGGGTCAGTTCGATCTTGACGTGATCGCGATAAGCCGAGGCAAACATGCTGCCGTCGTTGATCACATTATGAGAATACCACACAGAAAAATAGAATATAGAAATATACATATAAAGTCTGAATTCAAAAAAATCCTCTCGGTCTTTGTCGTTTCCTGTCGATGCTTTTCCTTCTAATTCGTTGTATTTGTCGACGATACACTTGTAGAGTGGCTGGCCTGACGGCAAGGTGGTCGTGCCGGGCGAGAAAATCTTTTGGATGAAGCCGGCGTACATGGCGTTTGGCAGGCTGCCTTTGTTCCGGGCAAACGCCGCGAATTGCTGGAAGGGGATTTCGACCGCTGAACCGAGCTGCGCGAGCGGAGTTGTGGGCCCGGTGCCTGGGCCGAGACCGAGGGTCAGCCCGGGAGCGCTAATGATCCGCATGGCCGTAGAGCAGCGGGAAGGGCTGGAAGGACTGACGAACGATGGTGGCGCCGGCGCCCGGCGCGATCGGGGCAAGCAGGCGGGAACAGGTCGCTATGGCCTCGACATAGGCCCGTCCGTCGCCATCGAGCCTGGTCGACGAGACGGTCAGCGACAGCATCGCCGTCCCCTCGATCACCCGGGTCGAGGCGTTCGGCGCCGGCATCGCCGCGTCAAAAGCGGCGCGGGCGACGATGATCAGGACGAAATCTGAGTCCGGGGCGCCGCCGCGGACGACCTGGACCGGGGTGGCGGCGCCTCCCCACCCGGGGTTGACCGTGGCCGTCATCAGGGGCCCTTGCGTATCGTCGGGGACGAAGTCGGCCAGGAAATCGGCCACCCACTGGAGCCCCGGGGGGGTGGCGGGCGCCGCCGCGGGCGCGCGTCTGGACTCAGCGCGCAGGCACCGGGCGACGGGAAACAGGAACAGGAAGCTGTTGGCGTCCTGATGCGCGAAACCGGCGCGCGCGACGGCCACCGATGCCGTATCGGACGACGGCACCAGGAGGAAAAGCTCCGCAAAGGTCCTTACCGCCGCCCCGCTGCCGTTCGCGGGCAATTCGAGTGCGGCCGTGAGCGGCAGGACGTGCTCCCGCGCGCTTAGCGGAACCGGCGCGAGGTTGGCGGGGTCGGCGGCGCGCGGCGGAGGATTTCCGGCCGCATCGGGCCGCGGCAGCTTGAAGTGGCTTATCTTCTGATAGCTGGCCGCGAGCGCCGCCGTTGTCCCGCCGGTGAGCGGAAGTCCAATCGCGGTTGGCTGGAGATACTGGCCGTCCGGCTCCGCAGGCCTATCGATGAACCGGTCCCGGGCGGCGAGCGGGCGGAGAGCCCGCCGCCCCGCATCCACACCGAATCCCGCCGAGACATAGGCGAGCGGTCGCGCGTAATCCGTCGCCGGAAGGCCGACCTCGGCCTGGACGTAGCGGGCGCCGGCCATGGCCGGCACCGCCGAGCCGGGAATCCAGCAACAGGGCCAGCCCAACCGGGGCGGCAGCGGATCGTAATAATCGACGATGATCGGAGTGCCGCCCGCCAGGGCCAGCTTGAACGTGCCGCCGGCCGCTTTGTAATAATCAAGCGAGTGGCCGTGCTCGTCGCGCAGGTCGAGATAGGCGCGGTTGCGGTTGACGAAGGCGGCCGCGTTCTCGCCGCCCGGACCCCTCAGGATGTCCGCATAGACATCTTCCCCCTTCGTCCTCTGGCCGTTGGGCAGCTGGGACGCCTTCAGCTTCGACTGGAAGAACGACCCCCAAAAGGCGCAGGGATCGACGAAGCCGAGGACGGCTTCCTTGTCGTGGCGGCGCAGGAAGGTCTGGGCATCGTTCGCCGAGGACCCGCCCGGCGGGCGCGCGGTAAGGGCCGTCTGGAGGCTGCGGGCCTGCTTGAGCAAGCCGGGGCGGTCGATCTGCTCGACGACGATTTCGAAGCCAAACAGGGCGGAGAATTTGGCGAGCCGGTCACCCGCTTTGACCCGGACCGGCGGCTTCTCCTTGGGATAATCGTAGAAAAGGCGGTCGAGCGGCTGATCGTCGGCATAATCGGCGGCGGGCGGCTCAAGGTGCAGCCCGAGCGCGGTTCGGTCGGGATCGCCGGGATTGTCGTTCGCCTCCCAGGTCTTCCAGACGACCTTGGCGAGCTCCTTGCCGTCCGCATCGGCCTCCTTGGGCACCTTTCCGCCGACCAGGAGGCTCGATGGCTCCACCCCTTTGTATAGAAAATAGCTGACGAACGGGAAGTCGAAGGGCGGCTGGCCGTCGGGCTTGAGGATCAGCGTCAGCTTTCCCGACCCGTCCTCCTGGACGCGCAATTGCCCGTCGCAGACCGCCACCGCGATCGCGTCGCCCGCGGCCGTGTGCAAGTCGGTGACGTTAAACTGGTCGGCCGAGATCGCCCCGAACGCCTGCGCCGGCTGCTGCGCCGCCAGCTTCGCCGGGTCCGTGAAGAAACAGAATTTCGCCATGACACGGCCTCGCAAATCCTCGTAGAGGCGGCTTCGCGCCGGGATCTACGGGCTCCAGTCAGGAAGAACCGCCGCCGCGGGGCCGAACCCGCGCCGAAACGATCTCCCCAAAGTCATGACCCGCAGCCGAAGCGCGGGGGAAACGAGATCAGAGTGATCGTACGCTTGGCAGGCGA
The DNA here is from genome assembly GCA_963826805.1 of uncultured Alphaproteobacteria bacterium. Classification (GTDB taxonomy): domain Bacteria; phylum Pseudomonadota; class Alphaproteobacteria; order Sphingomonadales; family Sphingomonadaceae; genus Allosphingosinicella. The sequence goes on along the minus strand of CAWGYE010000004.1, from coordinate 104,886 downwards.
CCTCGGTCAATAGTGACCCAAGACTAAAACAACCCTTTATTTCAAAACTGCGGCCGCCGGCTCGTCCAAGGTTGTCGAGGACTATCTGATTCGGTAGTCCCCGCCGGCGCGAGAAGAACAGTCGGTTGTGCCGGCCCGGTCACTTTGGGGGCCTTCCTGCGTGAAAGTGCTCACCGCGTCACCAAAGCGCCCGCGAGTGAGCTCCAGGGAATTTGGTCGCTACCTCCTCCCGGGTGCACGAAGGTGCTCGCTGGAGAAGAGTGACCCGCAACAGCCCGATACCCGCAGAATCGATGGGAGCGGGACACAAGTCACTCACGATGGAACCACGCCGTTGCATAGGCCCGAATCCAGAGGATTTCGGCTGGCTTGGCCGGCAAGATTCGAACCTGCGAATGCCGGTACTAAAAACCGCAACCAGCCATCCGAAGACCGTGGAAATCCACGGCTGATCAATACTTTAGCCATTCGGGTCGGATGTGCAACAAAAATCGGGACTCAAATCGGGACACAAATGAGATGAGATCGCGCAAACGAGGTCCAGCCAAAAAAACCTTCAATTCGGCGGCGAGGCGGTTTGCCCGCACCCGCGCCTTCTTTCCCTTGGTCTCGACCAGCTTGATGAGGTCGGCCTCGGTGACGTCGTAGATGATCTTGCGCCCAAGCTGCGGCGCAATATCGCGCCGATAAATGTCCTGCTTGTCCGCAATGGTCCGCGGCTTGTTGATACGCTTGGCGCGCGAAGACCGACCTTCGCGGACCGCCTCCATGTAGAGCTCATGCGCCCGCTCAACGGTCATCGTCGCAAGGCGAAGCTCCTGCCGGGCCGTCTCGCGTGGATCTATCCCTGCGTCGACCTGCAGGTTGAGCCCGTTCGCCCACTGGCGCGCATCAGCGATGGAGTAGGCCGGATAGAGGCCGAGGCTGAGCTTCACCACCTCTCCGTGGCCGGCGATCCGCCGCCGGTAGAGCCACCTCTTTTTGCCGCTCGGAAGCACCTCGATCGACAAGGCACCGGTTTTTGAGTCGTCCAGCTTGCCTACCCTCAGATCGTCGATAAGTGCTGGAGTTAACTCCTTTTTCCTGGGACTTTTGGGCCTTTCGAGGAGTGGGACTCCTCGGAAAATCGGGACACAAATCGGGACACAAATTACGGCTCGCCGAGCCGCGCCCGGCCGAGCCGGGTCGAACTCTGTCCAACTCGATTATGTTGTCACCCGAAGGGGTTATGCGTGCGAGATTGCCTGCCATACCGACTCCAACCGGTCCTTCGGCAGAACAAAAATCGGGACACAAATCGGGACACAATAGGCGTCGAATCCCGGCCAATTCAGGCGAACCGGGTCTAGCTGGTCAGTCGGCCGATCTGAGTGCAAGTCATTGTTCTAGGACCGAATCATGAGGATTCGGTTGGCTGGGGCGGCAGGATTCGAACCTGCGAATGCCGGTACCAAAAACCGGTGCCTTACCACTTGGCGACGCCCCAGCAGAGCGATCGGCGGCTATATAGCCCGCCGCGACGGAAGCGGAAGGCCCGGTGGGACAAGCCCCGCCGATTCCTTGTCGCGGCGCCGGCTTGACGTATATTGGTCGCTGTCACCGGTAGCGGAGGGGAAGCGATGGCCGGTCAGAGCGACGATCCGAAGGTCGGCGAAGCCCTGCGCGACGCCGCCAAGGCAGTGGAGGAGGCCGGAGCCGCGCTCGCGAGGATCGGCGAGGAGCTCGTCAACACCGCCGCCGGCATGGCCGACAAGGCGATCTGGGACGCGGTCCAGGCCCAGCATCGGGCGATCCGCGAGGCCGAGCAGGCGCAGGAGCGCGCGATCGCGGCCGCCAACGAGGCGATGGAGCGCGCCCTCGCCGCCGCAGCCGCCGCCGGTCCGGAGGGCAGGAAGCGCTAGCTGTTCGAAAGCCGCCGGTTGACCAGGTCGAGATAGTCGCTGCGCATCTGCAGCGTGAGGTCGCCCACCTCGAAGGTCCAGGGCCCGGCGCAGGAGACCGGCGCCACCTCGGCGGCGCTGCCGGTCAGGAAGAATTGCTCGAAGCTGGAGAGCTCCTCGGGCCAGATCGCCCGCTCGATCACCTCGATGCCCCGCCGGCGGGCGAGGTCGATCACGGTGCGGCGCGTGATGCCGTCGAGGAAGCAGTCCGGCACCGGCGTGTGCAGCGCCCCGTCGCGCACGAAGAAGGCGTTGGCCCCCGTCGCCTCGGCGACCTGGCCGCGCCAGTCGAGCATCAGCGCGTCGTCCAGTCCCTTGGCCTGCGCGGCGTGCCGGGCGAGCGTGCAGATCATGTAGAGGCCGGCCGCCTTGCTCTCGGTCGGCGCGGTATAGGGGGCGGGGCGGCGCCAGGGCGAGATGTCGAGCTTGAGGCCGGCGCGCACCGCCTCCTCGCTGAAATAATTGCCCCAGTCCCAGCAGGCGATGGCGAGGTGGATCTTCGATCGCTGCGCGGAGACTCCCATCTGCTCCGAGCCGCGCCAGGCGAGGGGGCGCATATAGGCGTCGACCAGCTCGTTCGCCGCCAGCACCTCGCGGCAGGCGGCGTCGATCTCCTCGACCGACCAGGGAATCTCGAAGTTGAGCAGGCCGGCGCTTTTCCTGAGGCGGGTGCTGTGCTCGGTCAGCTTGAAGATCTCGCCGCCATAAGCGCGCTGCCCCTCGAACACCGAGGAGGCGTAATGAAGCGCGTGGGTGAGCACATGGGCGTTCGCCTCGCGCCATGGGACCAGCCGGCCGTCGAGCCAGATCCAGCCGTCGCGGTCGTCATAAGGACGCGGGTCGGTCATGGGAGCGCGGGATAGGACCGACCGAACGGTCGGTCAATCGCGCCGCGCTTCGGCAGCCATTTCGAGGCCGCGCGCCCGGGCCGCGTCCAGCGTGCGCAGGACGAGGTCGGCCAAAGCGCGATCGGCGTCGAGCACCTGCAGCCCCGCCTCGGTCGTGCCGCCCGGGCTCGCCACCTTGCGCGCGAGCGTTTCGGGGTCGTCGTCCGAGGCGGCCGCCAGCGCCGCCGCCCCCTCGACCATCTTCACCGCCAGCCGCTGCGCCTGGTCGAACGGCAGGCCGAGCCGTTCGGCCGCCGCGGCCAGCGCATCGATGAAGCGGAGCAGGAAGGCGGGGCCGGCGCCGGTCAGGTGGCCGGCGAGCTGGAAATGCGCCTCCTCGTCGATCCATTCGGCATGGCCCAAAGTCGCCATCAGGCCGCTGACCAGCGCCTTGGCGGCGATGTCGTCGCTGTCGCTGGTGAGGCCGACCGCGCCCTTGCCGATCCGCACCGGCAGATTGGGCATGGCACGGATGATCGTGCGCGGCGCCGGGAAGCGCGCGCGGAGCGACGCCAGCTCGACCCCGGCGAGGATCGAGATCAGGATCGTCTCGCGATCGAGGATCGGGGCCAGCCCAGGCGCGGCGGCGTCGAGCTGATAGGGCTTCATGCCGAGCAGCACGATCGCCGGCACCTCGTCCTCGGGATAGTGGGTGGTGACCCGGACGCCCTCGCCGGCCGGCGCGCCGCTGGGGCGGATCACGCTGACATGGGCCGGATCGACGCCCTCCTCCAGCCAGCGCGCCAGCATCGCGCCGGCCATGTTGCCGCAGCCCGCCATCCAGAGCGGCCCGGGGAGCAGGGGATCGATCATGCTGTCGTCATTGCGAGAAGCGAAGCGGCGAAGCAATCCGGATCGCGGGGAATGGGGACAGTTACTTTCACGCGCGGAATTGGAAGTCCTCCATCGCCGGGCCTGGAAGCAACTGTCCCCGTTCGGGGGCGCTAGGCCTCCCCTTGCGTCTCGATCAGGGCGGCGGCGATCGCTTCCTGCGGGGTCTTGTCGGCCCAGAGCACGAACTGGAAGACCGGATAGAAGCGCTCGCACTCCTCGATCGCCGCCTCGACCAGCGTCTCGGCCTGCTGCAGGGTGAGCGTGCCGCTCTCCTCGCCGCCTTCGAGCAAGGCGGCGTGGCGGAACAGGACCAGCCCCGAGGCCGACCACAATTCGAAATGGCCGAGCCAGAGCTGCTCGTTGATCAGCCCGATCGTCTCGTAGGTCGCCGCCCGTTTCTCCGGCGCGACGCGGACGTCGGGGAGCGCGAGGAACTGCAGCACCTGATCCTCGCCGCGCCAGATCGCCCTCAGCTCATACTGGGTCCAGCTGCCCTGGAAGCTCGAGACGATCTCGTCCTCGCCGGTCCGCTCGAAGGCCCAGCCCAGCGCGCTGAAATAGGTTTCGAGCATGTCGATCGGCGCACTCGCCTCACGCTCAAGCTCGTACTCGTCCATATCCATGCAGCGCCCAGTCCCGGTTTGTTCACCTGCGGAAATGCCCTCGCGACGCGAAAAGCGCAAGAAATCGCGCCCGGTTCCGTGAACAAATCTGTGGATAGTCAGGCCTTCTTCGAGGCGCCCCGGGGCTTCCTCCCTTCCAGTGCCGCGACGCGGGCGGCGAGCGCTTCATTCTGCTCGCGCGCGGCGACGGCCATGGCCTTCACCGCCTCGAATTCCTCGCGGCCGACCAGGTCGAGCCCGCCGATCCATTCGCGCGCGCGCTCCTGCATCGCCGCCTGGGCCTCGCGGGTCATGCCGGCGATGGTGCCGGCGGCGCCGTTCATCACCTTGACGAAATCGTCGAACAACCGGTTCTGGGACTGCATCGGAGGGTCCTTCCCTAAAGCGCGTTCATCTCGATATCGATGGTCTGCGTGCCCGGCACAAGCGTCGCCGCGCCCGGATTGAGCGCGTGGACCTGGTAATTGAGGATCGCGGCGAAGATCAGCCAGCCGAGATAGGGATAGAGCAGCAACGCCGCCACTACCCGGATCCGCCAGATCACGAAGATCATCGCGAGCGCGGTGACGATCATCGCGGCGATCAGCGACAATGCCGTGCCCACCTGATGCCAGCCGAAGAAGACCGGCGACCAGGCGAAATTGAGCAGCAGCTGGATCGCGAACAGGACCAGCGCCCGCGACCGCTCCCTGGCGCCGCGGGCGTGGAGCACCATCGCCAGCGACAGGCCGAGCAGGATGTAGAGCAAGGTCCAGGCCGCGCCGAACACCCAGCCGGGCGGCATCGCATCGGGCTTGGCCAGCGCCGCGAACCAGACGTTGTCCGCCCCCGCGCCCGCCAGCCGGCCCGACAGGGTGCCGAGCAGCAGCACGGCCGGCACGGTGAACAGGGCGTAGCGCAGGAAGCTCATCCTGAGCTGCCCCTTGGAGGCGATTCCGGTCATCGAGGCCTCATCTCCTCATTCCGCCGGCTGGGGCTGGACCGGCCCGGCGAGCTGGCCCTCCAGGCGGCGGGACACCGCCAGCGGCGAGCCGGTGTAGCGCGCGAGCCGCGAATAGAGGAGCGGGATCAGGAACAGGGTGATCACGGTGGCGAGCGAGACGCCGAACACGATCACCACGCCGATCGCGGTGCGCGCCGCCGCCCCGGCCCCGGTCGCGATCATCAGCGGCACCGCGCCGGCGACGGTGGCGATCGAGGTCATCAGGATCGGCCTGAGCCGCCGGCGCGAGGCCTCGCGGATCGCCGCCCCGATGTCGCGGCCGGCGTCGCGCAGCTGGTTGGCGAACTCGACGATCAGGATGCCGTTCTTGGCGGCGAGGCCGACCAGCATGACCAGCCCGACCTGGCTGTAGAGGTTCATCGTCTGGCCCATCAAGGCAAGGCCGATCAGCCCGCCCGCCACCGCCAGCGGCACGGTGGTGATGATCACGCCGGGATGGACGAAGCTTTCGAACTGCGCGGCGAGCAGCAGGTAGACGACGAGGATGGTGAGCAGGAACACGTAAGTAGATCGAGCCGCCCGCCTCGCGGAACGCCTGGCTCTCGCCGCGATAGCCGACGGCGAGCACCTCGGGCGCGCTCGCCGCCGCCTGCTCGAGGAAGGCGAGCGCCTCGCCCAGCGAATAGCCCGGCGCGAGGCCGGCCTGCAGGGTGATCGCGCGCAGCTTGTTGTAGCGGCCGAGGTCGCGCGCGCCGGCGAGGTCGCGGACCCGGACCAGGTTCGAGAGCGGCACCAGGGTGCCGGTGCGGCTGCGCACGTAGATCTGGGCGAGATTGTCCTGGGTGGCGCGGGCATTCTCCTCGGCCTGCACGATCACCCGATATTCCTCGCCCGCGGTCGACATAGGTCGAGACGCGGCGCGAGCCGAGCAGGGTCTGCAGCGCGTTGGAGACGTCGGCGACCGAGACGCCGAGATCGCCCGCGCGCGAGGTGTCGACCTCGATCCTGCAGCTGCGGCTTGGTCTCCTTATAGTCGCTGTCGAGGTTGACGATGCCGGGATTGTCCGCCGCCGCGGCGATGATCCGGTCGCGGGCGCGGGCGAGCTCGACATAGGTGGCGCCGGCGATGACGAAATTGACCGGCTGGCCGCGGCCCCGCGAGAGCGAGTTCCGGACCGAGGCGTTGCCGCGCACCGCCGGCACCTGGCGCAAGCGTCCGGTTGACCGCGCCCACGACCTGCTCGGTGGTCTCCTCGCGCTCCTCCCAGGGCTTCAGGAAGATGCTGACCGCGCCCGAGTTGAAGTCGTCGCTGGCGCCGAACCCGCCCGGCGTGCGCACGATCATCGAGCGCACCGCGCCCTCGCCGACCATCGGCATCAGCCGCGCCTGCACGTCGGTCATGTAGCGGTCCATCTCGGCGAAGCCGGTGCCTTCGGGCGCGTTGACATTGGCGTTGACGATGCCGGTATCCTCGGCGGGCACCAGCTCGGAGCGCAGCGTGAAGAAGAGGCCGCCGGCCGCGGCCAGGAACAGAGCGACCGCGACCAAGGGCAGGAGCGGCCGTTCGATCACCCGGTCGAGCAAGCGGGCATAGCGTCCCTCGACCCGCTTGAACGCCCGGTCGATGCGGGCGGAAAAGCCCTTGCGCTCCTCGTGCTTCAGGAGCTTCGAGCAGAGCATCGGCGCCAGGCTGAGCGCGAAGAAGCCCGAAAAAGCGAGCGCGCCGATCATCGCCGCCGCGAGCTCGCGGAACAGCAGGCCGGTCTGACCGGCGATGAACATCACCGGCACGAACACCGCGCAGACGACCATCGTCGTCGAGAGCACGGCGAAGCCGACCTGGCGGGTGCCGTTATAGGCGGCGGCGAGCGGCGGCTCGCCTTCCTCGATCCGGTGATAGACGTTCTCGAGCACGACGATCGCGTCGTCGACGACGATGCCGATCGAAAGGACCAGAGCGAGCAGGGTCAAAAGGTTGATCGAGAAGCCGAACGCCCAGAGCACGGCGAAGCTCGCCAGCAGGCAGAGCGGCACCGTTACCGCCGGGATCAGGGTCGCGCGCCAGCTGCCGAGGAACAGGTAGATGACCAGCACCACCAGCACCGCCGCCTCGGCGAGCGTCACCCAGACCTTCTCGATCGCCCGCTCGATGAACTGGCTCTCGTCCGAGCCGACGACGATCTCCATCCCCGGCGGGCAGCGTCTCGCGGACCTGCTCGGCCATCGCCTTGGCCGCCTCGGCGACGGCGAGGGTGTTGGCGCCGGACTGGCGGACGATGCCGAGCCCGACCGCCGGATTGCCGTTCAGCCGGAACGCGGCATAGGGATTTTCCGGCCCCTGCTCGATGCGGGCGACGTCGCCCAGGCGGACCAGATAGCCGTCGCTGCCGCGGCCGACGATCAGGGTGCGGAACTGCTCGGCGGTGGCGAACGGCCGCTCGACCCGCAGCGTCACGTTCTGCTGGGCCGATTCGAGCCGCCCGGCGGGCAGCTCGACATTCTGGTTGCGAAGCGCCGTCTCGATGTCGGCGGGGGTGAGGCCGAAGCCGGCCAGCCGCTCGGGCCGCATCCAGATCCGCATCGCCGGGCGCGCCTCGCCGCCGATGAACACCCGCGCGACCCCGTCCAGCGAGGAGAAGCGGTCGAGCAGGTTGCGGTCGACCCAGTCGGAGAGCTGCAGCCGCGACCAGCCGGGCTTGGAGATCGACCAGGAACATGATCGGGGCCGCGTCGGCGTCGACCTTCCTCACCACCGGCGGCTCGACCTCGGCCGGCAGGTTGCCGGCGGCGGCGCCGACCCGGTCGCGGACGTCGTTGGCGGCGGCATCGACGTCGCGGCCGGCGACGAACTCGATCGAGATGTCCGACTGGCCGTCGCGCGAGCGCGAGGTGATCGTCTGCAGCCCCTCCAGCCCGGCGAGCTGCTCCTCGAGCACCTGGGTGACGCGGGTCTCGACCACATTGGCGGCGGCGCCGATATAGCGGGTGTCGACCGAGACGATCGGCGGGTCGACGTCGGGATATTCGCGCACCGACAGGCTGAAGAAGCCGATCAGCCCGACCACCGCCATCAGCATCGCGACCACCGCCGCGAAGACGGGCCGCTTGACCGCTGAGGTCGGAGAGCTTCATCGGCCGCGCCGTCCGGCCCGATTGCCGCCGCCCGCGCCGCCCGGCGCCCCCGCGACCCGCACCTCCATGCCGTCGGAGACCTTGACGATGCCTTCGGTCACCACCCGCTGGCCGGGCCGCAGCCCCTGCAGCACCTCGATCCGCCCGCCGAGCCGCGCTCCGGTCCGGACCGGCACGCGCCGCGCCCGCCCGCCCCCGTCCGAGCGCGAACACGAAGCGGCTCTCGCCCTCGCCGACGACCGCCAGCTCGGGCACCGACAGGCTGCTTCGGCTGGCGCTCTCGATGTTGACGGTCAGCATCATGCCGGGCCGCAAGCGCGCGGTCCGGATTGGGCAGCCGCGCGCGCACCATGACGGCGCGGGTATTGGGATCGATGACCGGATCGATGGTGTGGATCACGCCGTCGAACGGCCGGTCGGGATAGGCGGCGGCGCGCGCCCGGATCGTGAGGCCGGGGCGGATCGCCGCCAGCATCGTCTCGGGCACGGTGAAGTCGAGCTTGATCGACGGTGAGGTCGCTGATCGTCGCGATCTCGGTGCCCTGGCTGGCGATCGCGCCGACCGAGATGGTGCGCAGCGACACCCAGCCCGAGAAGGGCGCGCGGATCACCCGCTCGCCGATCTCGGCGCGGGTCCCCTGCGCCTGCGCCCGCGCCGCGGCGGCGGCGGCGACGCGGCTGTCATAATCGGCGCGGGTGGCGAAGCCGCGATTCTTGAGCTGCTCGACCCGCGCCAGCTGCTGCTGCGCCTCGCGCGAGCGCGCCTGGATCTCGCGCAGCTCGGCGGTCTGCTGCGCCTGCTGCAGCACCGCCACCACCTGGCCGGCGCGCACGAAGCTGCCGTCGTCGAAATTGAGGCGCACGATCCGCTCGGTCACCGGCGCCGCCAGCGTCACCTGCTCGTTCGCCCGCGCCGTCCCCACCGCCTCGATGCGGTCGGCGAAGGTCATCATCGTCGCCGCCTCGGCCTTGACCAGAGGCGGCGCCTTCTCGCGCTGTCTGGCGTCGCCGCCGCCGCAGGCGGCGAGGGCCAGGGAAAGCGCAAGGATCAGGACTGGCCGGACCAAGTCGACATTCTCCGCATTCTGTCCGCCCACAACGCGCTCAATGCCCAATTTTCGCCGCGTGTCGAGGGGGCGCTTGTATCAAAGTGTCTCGGCCTCCGCGCTTTTTTCGGCCGCGATCAGGAACTCGACATTGCCCTCGGGACCGGTGATCGGGCTTTGCGTCACCCCGATCACGGTCCAGCCCCGGGACCGGAGCCAGGACGCGGCGGCCTCGCAGACCCGCTCGTGCACGGCCGGGTCGCGCACCACCCCGCCTTTGCCGATCTCGTGCCGCTCCGCCTCGAACTGCGGCTTGACCAGCGCGATCAGCCGGCCGCCGGGCTTCGCGAAATCGAGGGCGGTGTCGAGCACCTTGGCGAGGCCGATGAAGCTGGCGTCGCAAACGACGATGTCGACCGGCTCGGTGACGATCTCCCCGGTCAGGTAGCGCGCGTTGGTCCGCTCACGGGAGATGACCCGAGCATCGCTCCTGAGCTTCCAGGCGAGCTGGTTGGTCCCGACGTCGACCGCGAACACCTTCGCCGCCCCGCGCGCGAGCAGCACGTCGGTGAACCCGCCGGTCGAGGCGCCGACGTCGAGCGCCGCCGCCCCCGCCACCGCCCAGCCGAAATGGTCGAGCGCATGGGCGAGCTTGACGCCGCCCCGCGAGACCCAGGGATGCTCCCTGCCCCGCACCTCGAGCGGCGCGTCGTCGCTGAGCGGCTGCCCCGCTTTCTCGATCCTGCTTTCGCCCGAAAAGACGAGGCCCGCGAGGATCAGCGCCTGCGCCTTGGCCCGGCTCTCCGCGAGCCCCCGCTCGACGAGCAATTGATCCGCGCGGGTCTTCACTTGCAACTCCGTACCCCTTCGAATGCCACCGGACGGTTCGCGCAGAGACGCAGAGGCGCAGAGAGGCGGTGCCCGTCAACGATCCCGCGCTGGCTTCGCCCATGTGGAAACAGAAAGCGGCCTGCCTCGCGGGCTGCCATACCTCCCAGGTCCGTCAAGCAAGACGAGCCTCACCACTTGGCACGGCCTCTCTGCGCCTCTGCGTCTCTGCGCGCATCAATCAGGCCCGCGCGCCCTCGATCACTCCGGCGCTGTTGTGGCGGAGCGCTTTCAGCACGGTCTCGACGATGGCGTCGGCGTCGAGCCCGGCTTCGGCATATTGCCTTTCGGGCTTGTCCTGGTCCTGGAAGCGGTCGGGGAGGCGCATGGTGCGGAGCTTCAGGCCGGCATCGGTGAGGCCGTGGTCGCTCGCCAAGGTGAGGACGTGGGCGCCGAGGCCGCCGATCGCGGCCTCCTCGACCGTCACCGCGACCTCGTGGGCGGTCAGGAGGCGGCGGATCAGCTCCTCGTCGAGCGGCTTGGCGAAGCGCAGGTCGGCGACGGTGGTGCTGAGGCCCTTGCCGTCGAGCGCCTCGGCGGCCTTCAGCGCCTCCTCGAGCCGGGTGCCCAAGGAGAGGATCGCCACCTTCTTGCCCTCGCGGACGATCCGGCCCTTGCCGATCTCCAGCCGCTCCGGCGTCCCGGGCAGCGCCACGCCGGTGCCGTTGCCGCGCGGATAGCGGACCGCGATCGGGCCGCTGTCGTGCAGCGCCGCGGTGTGCACCATGTGCACCAATTCGGCCTCGTCGGCGGCGGCCATGACGGTGAAATTCGGCAAGGTGCACAGATAGGCAAGGTCGAAGCTGCCGGCATGGGTCGCCCCGTCGGCGCCGACCAGCCCCGCCCGGTCGATCGCGAAGCGGACCGGAAGGTTCTGGATGGCGACGTCGTGGACGACCTGGTCGTAGGCGCGCTGCAGGAAGGTCGAATAGATCGCCGCGAACGGCCGCATGCCTTGCGCCGCCAGCCCGGCCGCGAAGGTGACCGCATGCTGCTCGGCGATGCCGACGTCGAAGCAGCGGTCGGGAAACTCGGCCTCGAACTTGTCGAGCCCGGTCCCCGAAGGCATCGCCGCGGTGATCGCGACCACCTTCTCGTCCCGCCTCGCCTCGGCGATCAGCGCCTTGGCGAACACGCCGGTATAGGAGGGCGGGCCGGGCGCGGCCTTGGCCTGCTCGCCCGAGATGACGTCGAACTTCTGGACGCCGTGATATTTGTCGGCCGCCGCCTCGGCCGGGGCGTAGCCCTTGCCCTTCTTGGTGACGACATGGACGAGCATCGGCCCATCCTCGGCGTCGCGGACGTTCTCGAGGATCTTGACCAGCCGCTCGACATTGTGGCCATCGACCGGGCCGACATAATAGAAGCCCAGCTCCTCGAACATCGTGCCGCCGACCCAGAAGCCGCGCAGATGCTCCTCCCAGCGCCGCGCCATCACATGCAGCCGCCTGGGCAGCTTGCGCGCGAACCTCTGCGCGACGTGCCGGATGGTCAGATACTTTCCCGACGAGACCAGCCGCGCCAGATAGTGGGAGAGCCCGCCCACCGGCGGCGCGATCGACATGTCGTTGTCGTTGAGGATCACCACCAGCCGGTTGCCCGCCACCTGGGCGTTGTTCATCGCCTCATAGGCCATGCCCGCCGACATCGCGCCGTCGCCGATCACCGCGATCGCCCGGCCCGGCTGGCCGGCAAGCTTGTTGGCGACGGCGAAGCCCAAGGCGGCCGAGATCGAGGTCGAGCTGTGCGCCGCCCCGAACGGGTCGTAGTCGCTCTCGGTCCGCTTGGTGAAGCCGGAGAGCCCGCCGCCCATCCGGATGGTGCGGATGCGCTCGCGGCGGCCGGTGACGATCTTGTGCGGATAGCATTGATGGCCGACGTCCCAGACCAGCCGGTCGCGCGGCGTCTCGAACACATAATGGATCGCGACGGTGAGCTCGACCACGCCGAGCCCCGCGCCGAGATGCCCGCCGGTCACCGAGACCGCGGAGATGGTCTCGGCGCGCAATTCGTCGGCGAGCTGGCGAAGCTTGTCCTTGGGCAGCTTGCGGATGTCGGCGGGGAACCGGACGCTGTCGAGCAGCGGCGTTGCGGGACCATCACTCATGGCGCGCTCCATAAACCTGGCCGCGGGCGAAGTCGAACACTCTCATTCCTCGCCCCGCGCCTCGCCCGCGTCGGCCTCCAAGCGCCGCCGGCGCGTGCGAAGCCAGGCGGGTTCGTAGAGCTCCGCCGCGCCTGAACGAGGCTGCGCGTCATCGGCGGGCTCCGCGGAACGTCCGGAAGGTCCGGCTTCCTGGGGAGAAAAAATCTCCGCTTCCTCCGGCGCCTCCTCGTCCTCCGCCTCCGCTTCGGGCAGGAGCTCGGGATCGAGCCCGCCCTCGAAGCCGAAATAACGGTCGCGGCGGGCGCAACCGCGGCGGATCGCTTCGACGAGCGCCTTTTCCCCTTCCTTCTCCTCCGCCACGACCACCGCCTCCTCCGCTTCGGTGAGGGTACGGCGATAATCCGCCTCGCCGGGCACGCCGATGCCGTCGCCGTCGAAATCGGCGGGCGGCGGGAAGCTGGTCAGCCAGAGGCCATCCACCTCCCAGACCTCTTCGCTCTCGAGGCCGCCCCCCTCGCCCTCGCCCTCGTCCTCGCCCTCGTCCTCGTCCTCGTACTCGCCCTCGTCCTCTTCATCCTCTTCGTCCTGCGCTTCCTCCGGCGCGGCGCCGCCGAGCAGCTCGTCGCGTTCCCGCTGCCAGGCCGAGCGCAGGTCGGGCGGCGGCAGGCCCTGCTCCATCGCCTCGACGAACGGCTGCCAATTGGCGGCGACGGCGGCGGCCTCGGGCGGCTCGTCGAGCAGATGCTCGGTCTTGCCGAGCAGGTAGACGAGCAGGCGGTGGTCGTAGACCCGCTCCTCGCTCTTCAGCTCGCCATGATAATAATGGCCCTTGAGCGTGCCCTCGATCGCCCGCTCCCAGGCGGTCGCGTGGAGCTGGCGGGCGCCGATCCGGCGGGCGGCCGCGCAGGCGAGGTCGAAGCTTTTGGCATCGGCGCGGCGGCGAAGGCGGGCGATGCTGCGCTCGGAGACGCCGATGCGCGCGGCGGCGGCGCGGCCGACGCCGGTATCGGCCAGCGCCTCGACATATTCCCGCTGCTTCTCGGGCGTCAGGCCGTCCTCGCGGTAGCGGACCGGGACGGGCTCGAAGGCGGGCGGCTCGCCGGGATCGGCGGCTTCGGCGGCGCCCGCACGCCTAAGGCCCGCCTGAAGCCCGGCCCACCAGGCCGCCTCCTCGGCCGGCGTGGCGAAGTGGATGACGGAAGAGGCGGGCTCATCGGTCGCCGCCTCGGGGGCGAATGCGTTCTGATCATGCTTCATCCAAAAACATGGATCAGATGAAATCCAACAAGTATCCAACAATCGACATTGTGGGGAAAATAGGGACCTATTTTCCGGCGAGCTCACCGTAGAGCGAGCGGGCGAGGCGAGCTCAGGGGCCATGAGGTGACAGGTACGTACCTGTCACCGGAGACCTCCGCGCTCGGAGACGCCGATGCGCGCGGCGGCGGCGCGGCCGACGCCGGTATCGGCCAGCGCCTCGACATATTCGCGCTGCTTTTCGGGCGTCAGGCCGTCATCGCGATAGCGGAGCGGGACGGGCGCGAAGGCGGGCGGCTCGCCGGGATCGGCGGCTTCGGCGGCGCCCGCACGCCTAAGGCCCGCCTGAAGCCCGGCCCACCAGGCCGCCTCCTCGGCCGGCGTGGCGAAGTGGATGACGGAAGAGGCGGGCTCATCGGTCGCCGCCTCGGGGGCGAATGCGTTCTGATCATGCTTCATCCAAAAACATGGATCAGATGAAATCCAACAAGTATCCAACAATCGACATCGTGGGGAAAATAGGGACCTATTTTCCGGCGAGCTCACCGTAGAGCGAGCGGGCGAGGCGAGCTCAGGGGCCATGAGGTGACAGGTACGTACCTGTCACCGGGGGCCATGAGGTGACAGGTACGTACCTGTCACCGGAGACCTCCAACGTACCTGTCACCGGAGACCTCCAACAAGTATCCAACAATCGACATCGCGAGGAAAATAGGGGGCTGTCCCTATTTTGACAGGTACGTACCTGTCACCGGAGACCTCCAACGTACCTGTCACCGGAGACCTCCAACAAGTATCCAACAATCGACATCGCGAGGAAAATAGGGGGCTGTCCCTATTTTCCGGCGAGCTCACCGTAGAGCGAGCGGGCGAGGCGAGCTCAGGGGCCATGAGGTGACAGGTACGTACCTGTCACCGGAGACCCCTCCGCAGCGCCCGCGCACCTCGATCACCGGGCGGTCGGCTTTGAAGCCCGCGGCCTTGGCCGCCGCGCGGACGCCGCCGGTCAGCTTGTCGTCGTCGATATGCTTGGCCTGGCCGCAGGTGTCGCAGATCAGGAAGATGCAGTCCGGCCATGAGGTGACAGGTACGTACCTGTCACCGGAGACCCTACGAGGTACGTACCTGTCACCGGAGACCCTGTCTGTCACCGGAGACCCACATGAGGTGACAGGTACGTACCTGTCACCGGAGACCACCTGTCACCGGAGACCCTGTCCTGTCATGAGGTGACAGGTACGTACCTGTCACCGGAGACCATGAATGCTCAGTCTCCCTCGCACTCCCCGCAGCGGCCGCGCACCTCGATCACCGGGCGGTCGGCCTTGAAGCCCGCGGCCTTGGCCGCCGCGCGGACGCCGCCGGTCAGCTTGTCGTCGTCGATATGCTTGGCCTGGCCGCAAGTGTCGCAGATCAGGAAGATGCAGTCGTGCAGGCAGTCGGGATGGTCGTTGGCGATATAGGCGTTGGCGCTCTCGACGCGGCGGGCGAGGTTGGCGCCGACGAAGAGGTCGAGGATCCGGTAGACGCTGTTCGCCGCCACCCGCCGGCCCTGGTCCTGCGAGACCTTCTCGGCGATGTCGTAGGCCGAGGCGGGCTTGTCGAAGCTGGCGAGCGCGCCGAACACCGCCGCGCGCATCTGCGTCCATTGCTCGCCGGAGCGCTCCATGGTCGCCCGCGCCGCGGCGGCGAGCTCGGCGCCCTGATGGGAATGGTGGACGTGGGCCATGACGGGAAATGTAGGCTTTCCGAGCGATGCCGACAAGCGGGGCGGTCCTTCGAGACGGGTCTTCGCCAAGCTCAGCCCCTCCTCAGGATGAGCGGGAGCTTTTCCCTTTGCGCGCTCATCCGGTGAGCCTGGCGAACCGGCGTATCGAAGGACGCGAAGGACGCGAAGGACGGAGTCAGATCACGGCGCGGCGGTTGAGGTCGTGGCCGAGCGCGAGGATCAGCACTCCGAACACCGCGTAAAAGGTGCTGCCGGTGCCGTGCTCGAGGGTCAGCGCGCCGGCCATGGTGCCGAGGCCGAGGCTGCCGACCGCGGCCGGCAGCATGAAGCCGTGGTCGAAGATGCCGCGGCCGAGCCCGGCCACGCCGAGCACGATCGCGCACATCAGCCCGATCTCGTGCACCATCGGGTCGAGCAGCAGCCCGCCCGCCGAGGCGAGCATCGTCACCAGCACCGCGCTCATGATGCAGTGGACGAGGCAAAGCCCGCTGAGGCCGATGGCCGCGCGGTCGATCGCTCCGTTGCGGGTGAGGCTGGCAAACATCGACGCGAATCCCTTTGGAGAGGCGGATATAGGCTCCTCCGGCGTAAGTTACAATATATCATTTTGAGCAAATGCGGCGAGCCGCCGGGATCGGTTGGCAAGCGCGCGGCGCTCGGCCATATGCGCGCGCATGTTCGCCCGCCCCGCCGAGCCCCGCCCGCGTCCGCTCGCCGTCTCGCGCTGGCTGGCCTTCGTCGCGGTGCTGGTCTTCCTGATGGTGGTGGTCGGCGGCGTCACCCGGCTCACCGAATCCGGCCTGTCGATGGTGCGCTGGGAGCCGATCTCGGGCGCGATCCCGCCGCTCGACGAGGCCGCCTGGAGCCAGGAGTTCGCGCACTACAAGGCGAGCCCGCAATACAATCAGGTCAACAGCGGCATCACGCTCGCCGACTTCAAGGCGATCTTCTTCTGGGAATATGTCCATCGGCTGCTCGGCCGCCTGATCGGGCTCGCCTTCGCCTTGCCGCTGCTGTTCTTCTGGTGGCGGCGGGCGATTCCGGCCGGCTATGGCTGGAAGCTCGGCGCGCTGCTGGCGCTGGGCGCGCTGCAGGGCGCGATCGGCTGGTGGATGGTCGCCTCGGGCCTGATCGACGTGCCGCAGGTCAGCCACATCCGGCTCGCCGTCCACCTCGTCGCCGCCTTGCTGATCTTCGCCGGGCTGATCTGGGCGTCGCGCGACCTGAAGGCGCTCGCCGCCGATCCCGCCGCGCGGCCGGTGCGCGTGCCCCAGCTCGGCATCTGGGCCCTGTGCCTGCTGTTCCTGCAATTCCTGTTCGGCGCCTATGTCGCCGGGCTCGACGCCGGCTTTGCCTTCAACACCTGGCCGCTGATGGGCGAGGCGCTCTATCCGGCGGGCGCGGAGTGGATGCGGCCGGCGTTGCGCAACTTCGTCGACAATCCGATCACCGTCCAGTTCGTCCACCGCTGGCTCGCCTTCATCGTCGCCGCGACGCTGCTCTGGCTGGCGGCGCGGGCGTGGCGGCGGCGCTTCCGCCAGGAGGCGGCGCTGCTCGCGGGCGCAGTGCTCGCGCAGCTCCTGCTCGGCATCCTGACCCTCCTGAGCGGCGTCCAGATCGACATCGCGGTCGCGCATCAGGGCATGGCGGTGCTGCTGCTCGGCGCCACGCTCAGCGCGACCCACCGGCTCGGGGAGACAGAGAATGGCTGAGATCGTCAGCGTCTACGCCACCTTCGCCGACGAAGAGGAAGCGGCGCGCATCGCCCGCGCGGCGGTCGAGGAGCGGCTCGCCGCCTGCGCCAACATCCTCGGCCCGTGCCGGTCGATCTACCGCTGGCAAGGCAAGGTCGAGGAGGCCGGCGAGGTCGCCGCGATCTTCAAGACCCGGGCCGGGACGGCGCCGGCGCTGCTCGCGCGGATCGCGGAGCTGCACAGCTACGACGTGCCGGCGGCGGTGGTCTGGCCGATCGCCGACGCGCTGTCGGATTATGCGGACTGGGTGGAGAATGAGACCGGCTGAGGCCTCAACGACTACGCACCCGAGTCGCAATCGCCCAGCGCGACGGTTTGCGCAGGCCGAATGACAAGCAGGTCGCCGTGCCGTGTGATCTCGACATCTATATCGGCAGGAAAGGCGATTTCGTCCGGCAGGCACACTGCCACGTCATCGCCATCGCGAAAGGTCACTGCATGGAAGACGGCCATGGGCTGATCTCCAGAGGCGGGTATAGACCGGACTGCGTTATCAACAAAAGCCTTTTGAGGATTGCGGTAATATAATACCTCTTACGAAACGCCCGCTTTTCCTTGACTTTCGCAGCCCCCTCGCTCATTTGCCCGCCATCGCGCGGCTCGTGGTTGGGCCGCGCTGCTCATTTCAAAGAGGTGATACGCCATGAAGGCGCTGATGAAGACCACCAAGTCGGCCAAGCCGCGCGAGGTGGAGAAGAAATGGCATCTGATCGATGCCGACGGGCTGGTGGTCGGGCGGCTCGCCTCGATCGTCGCCAACATCCTGCGCGGCAAGCACAAGCCGAGCTACACCCCGCATGTCGATTGCGGCGACCATGTCGTCATCGTCAATGCCGACAAGGTGCGCTTCACCGGCAAGAAGCTGACCGACAAGATCTATTACAAGCATACCGGCTATGCCGGCGGCATCAAGGAAACGACCCCGGCCAAGATCCTGGACGGCCGCTTCCCCGAGCGGGTGCTCGAGAAGGCGATCGAGCGGATGATCCCGCGCGGTCCGCTCGGCCGCGACCAGATGCGCGCGCTCCATCTCTATGCCGGCGCCGAGCATCCGCACGGCGGCCAGAATCCCGAGCCTCTCGACGTCGCGGCGATGAACCGCAAGAACAAGGTGGGCCAATGATGTCCGATACCCGTCAATCGCTTTCCGACCTCCAGGCGCTGACCGAGGCACCGGCACCGGCACCGGCCGAGGCCGAGGCCGCGGCTCCGGCCGAGCAGCCCGCCGTCGAAGCCGAGGAGGCTGCCCCCGACGGCGTCTCCACCCAGGGGCCGCAGATCCAGGCCGTGCTGCGCGAGCAGCAGCTCGACAAGCAGGGCCGCGCTTATGCGACCGGCCGCCGCAAGGACGCGGTCGCCCGCGTCTGGCTGAAGCCCGGCACCGGCAAGATCACGATCAACGGCCGCGACCAGGAGGTCTATTTCGCCCGGCCGACGCTGCGGCTGATCATCAACCAGGTGTTCGACATCGCCGACCGCAAGGGCCAGTATGACGTCGTCGCGACCGTCATCGGCGGCGGCCTTTCCGGCCAGGCCGGCGCGGTCCGCCACGGCATCTGCCAGGCGCTGACCCGCTACGAGCCGGCGCTGCGGACGACGGTCAAGCGCGAGGGCTTCCTGACCCGCGACCCGCGCGTCGTCGAGCGCAAGAAATACGGCCGCGCCAAGGCCCGCCGCAGCTTCCAGTTCTCGAAGCGCTAGCGCGAGGCTTCCGGCAAGAACGAACGGGGCGGTCCGGCGGCGGGCCGCCCTTTTTTCGTCAGGCTCGCCCAACGGGTATGTGACGACCGTCACAAACTCGAGAGGAGATTTGCCGTTCCTTCGCCGCGAGGAATCGTAGCGACGGAGGAGGCGGGCATGGGGTGGTTCGACTTCCTGAAACGGCAACCTAGAGTCGAAGAGGGAGTGAGTTCCGGTCAGGCGGATGCTCCGGATACAAATCCCGGTTCCGCCGGACAAAGCGCAAACGCGATGAAGGTGCTCAGCTTTCTGGGAATCTTCTCGCTGGTCGTTCTGGCTATTTGGGCGAGCTCGCAGGAACATGGGATACGCGCCTTCACATGGTCGCTCATCGCCGCGCTGGCCGTGCTTGTGACTGGCGGGGCGTTGGGCCTTCTCTTCGGATTGCCCACCGCGCAGACGGCGCATATCGGCGGCGGCCAAGGCAAGGAGGAAGACGATCTGGGATATCGGGAGAGCACCAGCCTCGAGCAGGTCGCGGACTGGCTCACCAAAATCCTGATCGGTCTCACGCTCACCCAGTTCACCACCTGGGAGGTCAGGTTTTCGACGCTATCGAGCAATCTGACCCAAATTCTGATCGGAAGCCCTTCGCCCATTCCCGGCGGGATGCTGCTGACCTTCTATGGCGTCCTGGGCTTCCTTATCGCCTATCTTTGGATGCGCCGATATTTCATCCACGAACTCGTCGCCGCGAACGCCGAGGCACGCGCAAGGCGCCAACGCGCCATCAAGGTCATCTCCGCAGGCACCCAACACGAGATCGAAGGGGAGATGCGCAGGATCGCCGAATTGGACGCCGCCCGGGCGGAAGCGGAGAAGCAGAAAATCGAAGCCGAGCGCATTTTGGCCGCGGCGGCCATTCAGCAGGCCGAAGACGCCATGAAGCGGGCGGAGCTGGAGGAAAAGCTGCGCGCCGCCGAGGCGCGGGGTCTCGCCCAGAAATCCACGGACCAACTGACCGAGACGCCCGACAGCGAGGCGGTCACGATCCTCAGGGAAGGACAGAGGCTCCTGCCGGGGGAATCGAAGGGCATCAAGGCGCTCGCAGCCATCGAAAAGGCAATCCTGGAGAAACCCACCGATCCTCAGGATCCCTGGCGCGGCAAATTCGGCGAGCAATCGAGCGCCGGGGGATTGATGCTGGAAGCAACGGTCAAGACGACCAGCAACTCCAATACGTTTCGGATCGACCTCGTCGTCCGTACGTCGGAGATGCCGCCGGCCGAGGCCGCGGTGGGGATCAAGGTCCTCTATTATCTACACCCGACATTCGGTCCGGCTCCTCGCGCCTCGACGCTGGGGGCCGACGGGCGGGCTCCGCTGGAGCTCTATGCCTATGGCGCCTTCACTGTCGGTGTCGTCACCGAGAATGGGACGATGCTGGAGCTCAATCTCGCCACGCTGGCGGATGTGCCCGACACGTTCCGCACGCGCTGACCGGCCGGCGAGGCAGCGCAGGCCGCCGGAGAGACATTGCTTGCCAGCGGGGCGGGGCGAGCTAGGAACAGCGGTATGTCCGGCGGAACAGCCTTCACCCGCGCCGTCAGCCCGCGCCTCACCGAATGCGAGCTCACCCATTTGCAGCGCCGGCCGATCGACCTCGACAAGGCGCTGGCGCAGCATTCGGCCTACGAAGCGGCGCTCGACCGTGCGGGGCTGACCGTGCTTCGCCTGCCGCCGCTCGATCATCATCCCGACGGCACCTTCGTCGAGGATACGGCCCTGATCCTCGACGAACATGCGGTGATCCTCCGTCCGGGTGTCGCCTCGCGCCAAGGCGAGACGGCGACGGTGGCCGAGGGCCTCGCCGCCGAGCTGGAGATCCATATTCTCGGCCCGGGCCATGTCGACGGCGGCGACATCTGCCGGATCGGGCAAAGGCTCTATGTCGGCCTCTCGACCCGCACCGACCGCGCCGGGATCGCCGCGCTCGCCGAGATTGCCGCGCCGCTCGGCTACAGCGTCGCGCCGGCCGGGGTGCGCGGCTGCCTGCACCTCAAGACCGCGATCACCTGTGCCGGGCCGGACGGCGCCGGCACGCCGGTCTTCCTCTACAATCCCGATTTCGTCTCGCCCGACTTGTTCGAGGGCGCCGAGCCGATGCCGGTCGTCCCGGGCGAGGCCTATGCCGCCAACATCATCCGCGCCGGCGCCACGCTGATCGCGCCGGCCGACAGCCCCCGCACCGCCGAGGCCCTCGCCGCGCGCGGCTTCGAGGTGGTGACGCTCGACATCTCCGAATTCCGCAAGGCCGAGGCGGCGCTCACCTGCATGAGCCTGATCGCGGAGCGAGGCTGAGCACCAGCCAGAAAGCCAGCCCGCCGGCGAGGCCGAGCGATCCGACGGTCAGCACGGCGAGGGCATAGTCTCCCCAGCTTTGGCCAAAGCCCAGCGAGATCAGCCCGAACGGCAGCATCGCGACCAGCGCGCCGCCGAGCCCGGCATTCCACCAGCGCAGCGGCCAGCGGCCGCTCAGCATGAAATAGACCGGGGCAGCCAGGACGACGATGTGGAATGCCGCGATGAGCAAACCGAAAAGCAGGAAGAAGCCGAGCAGCCAGGCCGCCGTGACGGCAGGCTCGCCGGGAATCACCATCAGCCAGCCGACGATGGCGGACGTCGTCGCCGCGGCGGCGAAGCCGGCGACGACACGACGTCCGGACGGCTGGGGCTCGGTCATTGCACGCTCGCGCGGAGCCGGCCGCACGCCCGGGCCGCCGGGGCAGGCCTGCCGGTGATCTCCGCCAGCGCCGCGTCCAGCTCGGGATAGTCGAAGCGGAAGCCGGCGGCGAGCGCGCGGGCCGGCAGCACCTTCTGGCCGCCGAGCAGCAGCTCCTCGGCGAAGCGGCCGAGCGCGAGGCGGAGCGGCGCGGCCGGGACCGGGATCAGCGCCGGGCGGCGCAGCGCGCGGCCGAGCGCGTGAGCGAAGGACCGGTTCGAGACCGGCGCGGGCGCGGTGGCGTTGACCGGCCCCTCGAGGCCGCGGTCGGCGATGGCGCGGACGATCAGCCGGACGAGGTCGTCGCGGTGGATCCAGCTCATCGTCTGCCAGCCCGTGCCGAACGGCCCGCCGAGGCCGAACTCGAACGAAGCCAGCATCCGCGCCAGCATGCCGCCGTCGCGGCCGAGCACCAGGCCGGTCCTCAGCAGCACCAGCCGGACGTCGCTCGCGGCGGCCCTGGCGGCCGCCTCCCAGGCGGCGCAGAGATCGTGGCTGAAGCAGGGCGCGAAGCCCGCTTCCTCGTCGAGCGGCTCGTCGCCCCTGAGGCCGTACCAGCCGATCGCCGAGCCGCTGACCATGACCAGCGGCCTGGTCTCCAGCCGCGCGATCAGCCGGCCGACCTCGGCGGTGACCGCGCGGCGCGATTCGACGATCCGCGCCTTCTTCGCCGCGGTCCAGGGGCCGTTCGAGATCGGCTCGCCGGCGAGGTTGACGATCGCATCGATGCGGTCGTCGGGCGGGATCTGGTCGAGCGAGGTGACGATCCGGACCGGCGCCGGCAGGTCGCGGGCCCGCGCCCGGTCGCGGGTCAGCACGGTCACCTGATGGCCCGCCGCCGCCAGCGCTTCGACCAGCCGGCTGCCGATGAAGCCGGTGCCGCCGGTGACCAGCACCCGCCGGTAGGACGAAACGCCGCGCGCCAGCCGGGCGGGGTCGGGGAAAGGCATCCGCGACAGCCGCCGCGCCGCCGCGAGATCGCGCATGCCGAAGAGGAAGGTCGCCGCCGCGCCGAACGCGCACAGCCAGCTCCACGCCCCGTACCAGGCGCCCGCTATGCCGGTCGGCCGCCCCGCCCAGCCGAGCAGGACCGGCGCGATCAGCGCCAGGATCGCGCCGTAATTGAGCGCGAGCAGGGTGTGGGTCACCCGTTCGCTTGCCGGCAGCAGCCGGCTGCGGTCCTCCTCGACGAAGTCCCAGAGGGTGATGAGGAGCTCGGCGGCGAGCAGGCCGAGGAAGGCGAGCGCCAGCGCGCCGCCGGGCTCGGCGAAGCCCAGCATCGCGAAGAGCAGCGCATAAAGGAGGTTGCGCACGCCGTGGAGCCTCAGCTCGCGGCGCTGGCCCGGGCGCCAGGCGAGCCGCTCGGTCCCCTCGTGGTGGAAGAGGGTGTCGAAGCCGCCCATCGCGACCTGCAGCGCGATCAGGATCCACAGCGCCTGGGTCACGGCGTCTCTCCGCGCTCGCTGAACATCGCCGTCTGCCGGATCAGCTCGCCGAGCCGGGGATGGGTGAGCGACAGCACGAAGGCGAAGAGGTCGGGCCCGCAATGGACGTGGCTGACGCGCAGCCTCCCCGGCGCGAGCCAGCGCGGGAGGCGCAGGCGCCGCCCGCCCCAGCCCAGGAAATAATGGTCGCTGTCGAAATGCAGCGCCTCGCCTTCGACCGTCACCTTGAGGGCGATGCCGAAGCCGCCGCCGATCCGCTCCTCGAGCCCGGTCGGCCCGGCGAAGCTCTTGCAGGAGTTGATCACCTGCGGGAAGCCGCGCGCCCGGCCGTAGATGCGGGTCCAGAACTGGCCGCCCGAAACCGGGTCCTCGGTGACCGCGACGGTGGCGGGCACGAAGGTGTCGGCGCCGGTCGGCAGCGGCCCGCCGATGATCCGCGCGAGCTGGGCGAGCAGCCACCCCGCCCTGCTCATCCGGCACTCGACGATCTCGCCCGCGTAGAGGGCGATCGAGGCGGCGGAGATCCGCTTGCCGAAGCGCGCCCGCACCGGCTCCGGCAGCTGCGCCCAGGCCGCCTCGCCGATCAGGGTGCGGAAGCGCAGGTCGCCGATCTCGCCCGCCGGCCCGGCGCGGCGCGGCGCCGGAAAGTGGATCAGCTGGAAATCGGCCCTGCCTTGCTCCGCCATGGCGCCCTCCCGCGCGCTCAGCCCCCGCTGTTGCGGCCGAAATTGAGGAAATTGGCGACCTTGGCGCCCATCCGCATCAGCGCCATGATCTTGGGGGCGGGGACGCCGATCATCTGGTCGTACCAGCGGTTCACCGTCTCCATGAACTGGCTCATCTCGGTGAGCCGCGCCCGCGCCACCGCGCTCACCTTCGGGTCGCCCTCGGCGTCGGCGAGGCAGGCCCTGAGCGCGGCGGTGGCGGGATCGATCTCGCGCTCCTTGCGCCCCTGGGCGATGCGGGTGACCATCTCCCAGAGGTCGGTCTCGGCCTCATAATGGTCGCGGCGGTCGCCGAGCACCGGCACCCGGCGGATCAGCTTCCAGGTCAAGCAGCTCCTTGAGGCTGTTGGAGACGTTCGAGCGCGCCATGCCGAGCGTCTCGGCGATGTCCTCGGCGGTGAGCGGGCGCTCGGACAGATAGAGCAGGGCCTGGATCTGGGCGACCGAGCGATTGACGCCCCATTGGCCGCCCATGTCGCCCCAGTGCAGGACGAACCGCTCGACTGCCGGTGCCAGACGCTGCGACTCGTCAATGATTTCTGTCATAACAGAAATATCCGACAGGATCGAAACATTGTCAAGAGCCGTTCATCCCGGGGTAAACCCCTGCCCCTTATGCTGGTGACGATGCGCTTCCTCTTCCTGCTCGCCTTGCCCGCTTTTCTCGGCGGCTGCCTCGCCCGCACCGCGGTCGACATCGTCACCTTGCCGGTCAAGGTGGTCAGCGCCGGCGTCGATGCGGCGACGACCAGCCAGGCGGAGGCCGACCAGCGCCGCGGCCGCGAGATCCGCGAGGCGGAGGAGCGCGAGGGCCGCGAGGCCCGCCGCCGCGAGCGCGAGGCCCGCCGCGAGCGCGAGGCCCGCCGCGAGCGCGCGGACGAGGATGAGGAACCGGAGCCGGACGCCCGATAACTCCCCTCCCCTTGATGGGGAGGGGTCGGGGGTGGGGTGAACTTCCGAGGCCCGCGCGGACGTCGAAGCTCACCCCCACCCTACCCCCCCTCAAGGGGGAGGGAGTTGGTGGCGGCAAACAAATATTAAGCCGGATCGGCTATCGCCGCGCCGATGGTGGCCTTGAGGAAACAGCGCGACCCCAATCTGGACGAGTCGCAGGGGCAATTGTCCCTGCGCGGCATCCTGTTGGGGGATTTCCGGCGCGTCGACGACGACCAGGAGGAGAGCGCGACGCGCGAGCGCGTCCGCTCGCTGGACCATGTCCCCGCCTTCCTGCTCGGCGTTCACTTCATTTGCGCCGCCGCCATGCTGCTCGCTTATCCGGACGGGGCGCCGCCGGCGCTGCTGGCGCCGTTGGGCGCGCTGATCGCGCTCGACCTCGGCTTGTGGGCCTGGCTGTTCAGGCGCCCGCTCTCGCGCAGCGCGCCGCACGAGGCGATCCGCGGCGCCGCGCTCTACACGGTTGCGGCCGGCGCCCTGTGGTGCGCTGCGGCCTATGCCGCGGGGCCCGTGGTCCGCGGCGAGCTCACCATCCTCGACATCGCCGTCGCCGCCGCTCTGCTGGCGATTCCGGTCGCCTTCCTCTCCTTCCCGGGGCTGACCGCGCTCGGCTGCCTCGCTTATGCCGCCAAGCTGCTCTTCGTCTCGAGCGACCCGTTGAGCGCGGCCGCCGCCATCCTGCTCTCCGGGCTGCTGGTCCGGCTCAGCCTGAAGCGCTCGGTCGACCGCATCGCGCAATTGCGGCGCCGCATCGAGATCGACTGGATCGCGCAGCGCGCCTCGCGCTTCATCGACGAGTTCGAGCAGGCCGGCCGCGGCTGGTTCTGGGAGACCACCGCGCGCGGCGCCCTCTCCTACGTTTCCGAGCAGCTCGCCGCCGACATGAAGATGCCGGCCACCGAGCTGATCGGCAAGCCGTTCGCCGACCTGATCGGCCTCGACGACCGGCGCGGCAGCGAATCCTCGGAGCGCACGCTCGGCTTCCATCTGTCGACGCGGCTGCCGTTCACCGACATCAACGTGCGCGCCAACACCGCCGCCGAGATCTGGTGGTCGCTGTCCGGCACCCCCAGCTTCGACGAATATGGCCGCTTCCTCGGCTTCCGCGGCATCGGCACCGACCTCACCCAGCAGCGCCGCTCCGAGGAGGAGATCAACCGGCTCGCCAAATACGATTCGCTGACCGGCCTGCCCAACCGCATGCTGATGCGCCGCACGCTCGACGAGACGCTGCAGAGCAAGGACGGCGTCGCCGGCGGCTGCGCGCTGCTGCTGATCGACCTCGACCGTTTCAAGAACGTCAACGACACGCTCGGCCACCCGATCGGCGACGCTTTGCTCAAGCAGGTCGCGCAGCGGCTCAACTCGGTGATCAACAAGGAGGGCCAGGTCGGCCGCCTCGGCGGCGACGAGTTCGAGGCGGTGCTGCCCGGCCAGCGGGACGAGGGCCATCTCGGCAGCCTCGCCGCGCGGCTGATCCAGCAGGTCTCGATGCCCTATATGATCGAGGGCCACAACATCTCGATCGGCGCCTCGGTCGGCATCGCCATTGCGCCGCCGGTCGGCTCCTGCGCCGACGCGCTGATCCGCAACGCCGACCTCGCGCTCTACGCCGCCAAGTCGGCCGGCCGCGGCACCTATTGCTTCTTCGCGCCCGAGATGCACTCCGAGGCGCAGGACCGGCAGATCCTCGAGACCGATCTGAGGAAGGCGATCGCCCGCGGCGAGCTGCAGCTGCAATACCAGCCGGTGGTCAACGCCCAGACCGAGGAGCTGTCGGGCTTCGAGGCTTTGGTGCGCTGGCACCACCCGACCCGCGGCGTGATCTCCCCCAGCCTGTTCGTGCCGCTCGCCGAGGAGGCCGGCCTCATCCTCGCGATCGGCGAATGGGTCCTGCGGACCGCGTGCACCGAGGCCGCGAAATGGCCCGAGCATATCCGCGTCGCCGTCAACCTCTCGCCGATCCAGTTCGTCGAGCCCAGCCTGCCCGCGACCGTGGTCAGCGCGCTCGCCAATTCCGGGCTCACCCCGCGCCAGCTCGAGCTCGAGATCACCGAGGGCGTGTTCCTCTGCGAAAGCGACGCCACGGACGACATGTTCGCCAAGCTGAAGGCGATCGGAGTGCGGCTCGCGCTCGACGATTTCGGCACCGGCTATTCCTCACTGGGCTATCTGAAGAAGGCGCCGTTCGACAAGATCAAGATCGACCAGAGCTTCGTGCGCGGCGCCGCCAAGACCGGCAGCCGCAACGCCGCGATCATCCGCGCCATCGTCACCCTGGCCGAGAGCCTCTCCATGGACACCACCGCGGAGGGCGCCGAGACCCATGACGAGCTGACCATGATCCGCGAGCTCGGCTGCAGCCACATCCAGGGCTACATCTTCGGCCGGCCGATGAACCCCGAGGAGGCGAGCAGCCTCGCCCTGCAGAACCGCGCGGTCACCGCCGACGGCTTCCAGTTCAACCGGCCGCCGCGCCAGGGCCTCCTCAAGGTCGCCACCCTGCAGTTCAACGGCATGAACATGCCGGTGCGCGTGCGCAACATCTCGACCGGCGGGGCGCTGCTCGAGTGCGATCGCATGCTGCCCGCCGAATCCAAGGTCCAGCTCGACCTGCCCGGCTGCGGCAATCTCGGCGCCGAGGTGCGCTGGTCCGAGGCCAGGCGGATGGGCATCCAGTTCGAGGAGGAGTTCGACCTCAGGCGGCTGGCGGGCGGCAAGGGCAACGGCTTCGGCGCCAAGCTCAACCAGCCCGCTTATACCAACCTGCGCTACGGCGAGGCCGCCCGCGACAAGAAGGCGCTGAGCGCCGGCGACGTGCGCTACCGCTAGCGCCCTCGACAAGCCGGCACCGCTTGCCTAGATCGGGGCCGAAGCGGGTGTAGCTCAATGGCAGAGCAGAAGCTTCCCAAGCTTACGACGAGGGTTCGATTCCCTTCACCCGCTCCAATTCGCCCACATCGCCGATCGAACCCTCGAGTCCTCGTGGCGCTCCGCCCTGCCGGGCTGCGAGTCCTCGTGGCGCTCCGCCCTGCCGGGCTGCGCGCGTGGTTCGATTCCCTTCACCCGCTCCAATTCGCCCACATCGCCGATCGAACCCTCGAGTCCTCGTGGCGCTCCGCCCTGCCGGGCTGCGAGTCCTCGTGGCGCTCCGCCCTGCCGGGCTGCGAGTCCTCGTGGCGCTCCGCCCTGCCGGGCTGCGCGCGTGGTTCGATTCCCTTCACCCGCTCCACCGAAAACGACATTGCCGATCGAACCCTCGAGTCCTTCGCGGCGCGGCGCCACCGGCCCTTTCGCGGGCGGCGGCGCCGTGGCATAACCGGGCGTCGTTGCGACGAGGCGTCATGCTGCCCAGCCTCTTCTCCGCCATCCAGGCGTGGCCCGCCCGGTCGCTCGCCGACCCGGAGGGGTCGGGCGTCGTCGTCGCCGCGGTCTCGTGGCTGCAGGGGACCCTGCTCGGCACCGTCGCGACCACGATCGCGGTCATCGCGGTGGCCTGGGTGGGGATGATGATGCTGGCGGGGCGCGCCAGCGTCCGCCACGGCCTCACCGTCATCGCCGGCTGCTTCATCCTGTTCGGCGCCGCCACCATCGCGGCCGGCATCCGCGCCGCGGTGTCGGGCGCGGAGCCGGCGCCGGAGGCCGCGGCGCTGCCGCCGCCCGCGCCTCCCCCCGCGCTGCCCGCCCCGCCCGCCGCCAACCCCGACCCCTATGCCGGCGCCTCCGTGCCGGCGCGCTGAGAGGGTGCCGCCCGCGCAGAGGAACACCGGGCGATTGAGCGTGTCGAAGCTCTGGTCGAAGATGTGGGCAAACGTGTCGGGGAATCGGTGACAGGTACGTACCTGTCACCGCCTGCTCCCGGGCCAGCGTGCCTGGGCGTAGGCGAAGCGAGGAAAGCGGCGATTACTTAATTAGTGCACTGTCACCGTAATGCTGTCACTGTAATGCGCCCCGGAATTAATCCGCCTCAATCCTGAACAGTGGCAGAATAGAAATTGGGAGCCGTCTGCTCGAGGCTCAGCTGATGCCAAACGACGTGACACCCCTGGGCACTAAGCCGGGAGGCGGAAATCCGGCCCTCGACATTAAAAAAAATCGATAGCCTTCTCGGCGTTTCCACACTGTCAGAGCATCCTCCAAGTTCGCCGTATTCCACACCAAATCTCAAGGCGAGAGGCTCGAACTCATCGCTGACGCCCTCTCTTATGGTTCGCAGGTCGATGTCGGGAAAGTCCTCCTTGCGGAGCCGCAGCTGTACGCTTCGTCCCGCCAGGGAAATATCGAAAATGATGTGAGCATCGGTCCGCGCCGCGGCGATGGAATAATCGATGTTCCGGACAGAGCCTCGCAGCCTTATGTCCGAGATCGCTGAATCGCCATAGTGCGGAAAGTGAGCCACCAAGGTAGGTGGATCATCCAAGCTGTTTGGATGATTGAGCCCCTGGGCAGCACTGCCCGTGGCTCCGAACATGGCGGCCAGAGACAAAGCAGCGGCACGACAGGCGGGCACAAGGAGTTTCATCAGCGACACGCCACTGTATGACGCGTTCCGGGGCCGCTCAAATCCTCTCCCGGTCCCCACGTGCGAATATCACCATTTCTGTCTGCAAGCCCAAAATATGTGTCGGGACCCAAGATTTCCCTCATCCCCGCGATTGCATCGCGGTCGTGCCCGGAAAGCCATCCGATTGTCAAAGTATGCAGGTGACTCGCGCCTGAATCCCTGGGCCCGTATCTGTGCTCGATAGGGCCGCCGTCCACTGGACCATATCGCAATCCGTCGAATGAGTATGCGCCGCCCGACGTGCCCACGCGAACACTCCTCTCCCGTATGTCCCCCTGCTCGCCAGCGCGCCAATCGTTATAGACGAATCTCGCGCCGGCTGCAGCAGCCGCTCTTGGATCGTCAAACGGGTCTCTCGGCTGCGGATCGCAGGGAACCGGGACAACAAATATCTCCAGGCCAGCGGCGGTCGCGACAATGACGAAGTCTCCAAGCTGCCGCACAAGAAACCAAAGGTCGGTCCGGGACATGCAAGCGCCGCCGACCTGGACACCGCCGCAGACCACGGGCGGGGGCCCGCATCCCGGGCAGTTTTCCTGGAGCCCGCTCGGATCGACCAGATTGACCGGATCGTTTCGCACGTAGGCATAGATATTCATCCCCCCGCCGAACCCGATCGGGTCGGTCTGCAGGAACCGGCCGAGCGTGGGCGAGTAAGTGCGGGCGCGATAGTGGTAGAGTCCGAACTCGGGGAGCCAGGGCTGGCCTGTGAAGCCGAACCGGCCGGTCAGCGTGCCTTGCGGGATGCCGTATTCGTCGTAGCGGTTGGGGGTACCGACGATATTACCGCTGCCGTCGCTGGCGGCGATCACGCTGCCGCGCTCGTCGGCGTGGAGCCAGCGGCGGTTGCTGGTCCCGGAGCCTTCGTACCAGACCAAAGGCTCGTCGATGCCGGGGCCGGGGACGTAGCGCCGCTGCAGCGCGTTCGAGCCGTCATATTCGGCGACGATGGTGCCGCCGAGATGGTCGAAGCGGGTCAAGGTCGAGGCGGTGGCGGTCTGGTGCGGCCGGCCGAGCGCGTCATAAGCGAGCCCGCGGTAATTGGGCAGATAAGCGACGGAGAGCCGGTTCTCGGCGGTGTAGTAGAAGGCGTTGCCGGCGCCGTCGGCGATGAGGTTGCCGCGCGTAACTTCGGTGACAGGTACGTACCTGTCACCGCCGCCCTGTCACCGCCGCCGCGTCGGCGGCGCGGGGAGTTAGGTGGGCATAATTCACCACGGCTATCGTAATCCCAATTTGCTGTCCGCCTTTCCCTGTCTGATCTCAGACAATATGATCTTCAGATCACGCTTCCTGGCTTTCAAAACGAGTTTCCTGTCCTCCGTTTCGTTTATCGAGATCCAGTCTGATTTGAACCACGGGGAACGCGATCTTGCGGGAGCCCAGACCCGCTCCTTGATCGGATGAACGAAGGGTTCGGTCGCCAGGAAGGCCGCGATTGGGCCGATTTCATCCTCCTGAATCTCGGCTTGATCTGGGGCCAAGCCGAGTAGCGCCGCATAGATAACTATACCAGCGTATGCGCCAACACCCATATGCAGCGCCAGTATTGGATCACCAAGAATGGCAATAAGGGCTATTATCAATAATAAAGCAATAAATAAGCCAGCTTGTCCCCAGTTAAAGATCGGAAACAATATGCTCCTAATCGTCATCAGCCCACGCCTATGCTCCGGCAATAGCGAAGAACCTCAGCTTCGTCTGGGGCGCGATAGGTAGCAAGCCCGACGATCGCGCCCAAGCCCCCTCCGATTATCATACCCCACCCGCCGCCGAGCCTTCCTACACGGGCGCCGGTGAGGGCGCCGCGAGCGGTCGCAGCCAACGCGATCTCCACGCCATGGTAGTGGAGGACATATACCCCCATGACAATAGCGGCCACCCTTTGTGCGCAGTCACGACGTTCTGCCTCCGTCGGCGGACGTGGCTGCCCTGGGCCACCTGTATTTTCCGCGGCCTGCAAAACTGATTCAGGATTGCTGACAGGTGACGTGAGAAATGCACCAATTTCGTTCAGGTGGAAGCACATAAGTCCGACAGTAATGCTGCAGCTGCCTATGACTTCAATCGGCCCCCCGCAACCTGGACAATCGTCCTCGCCGCCCTCTTCCTGGAGGCCCAATGGATCGGTGAAATTCACCGGGTCGTTTCCGACATAGGCATAAAGGTTCATGCCGCCCTCGTAGCCGATCGGGTCGGCCTGCAGGAACCTCCCCAGCGTCGGCGAGTAAGTGCGGTTGCGATAGTGGTAGAGCCCGAACTCGGGGAGCCAGGCCTGGCCGGTATAGCCGAACCGCCCGGTCAGCGTGCCTTGCGGGATGCCATATTCGTCGTAGCGGTTGGGGGTACCGACGATATTGCCGCTGCCGTCGCTGGCGGCAATCACGCTGCCGCGCTCGTCGGCGTGGAGCCAGCGCCGGTTGCTGGTCCCGGAGCCTTCGTACCAGAGCAGGGGCTCGTCGATGCCGGGTCCGGGGACGTAGCGCCGCTGCAGCGCGTTCGAGCCGTCATATTCGGAAAGGATGGTGCCGCCGAGATGGTCGAAGCGGGTGAGGGTCGAGGCGGTGGCGGTCTGGTGCGGCCGGCCGAGCGCGTCATAAGCGAGCCCGCGGTAATTGGGCAGGTAAGCGACGGAGAGCCGGTTCTCGGCGGTGTAATAGAAGGCGTTGCCGGCGCCGTCGGCGGTGAGGTTGCCGCGGGCGTCGTGGCTGGGGCTGAGGCTGCCCACCGCGCTATACTGATTGCGCCCGTTCGCCGTGTAGCTGCGATTGACCGCATAATGGCCGGTCCACGAATAAGCGTCGTTGTTCCTGGTGTGCGAGACGATCTGCCCGGCCGGGTTCGAATCGTAGCCGAGCCCGACGTCCCAACCCGTGCCGTTGAGGTCGTGGGTCATGCTCTCGAGGCCGTAGAGCGGCGCGGCGTCGTTGGCGTCGTAATAGGAATAGCCCGTGGTCGTGCCGTTGCCGCGCGCGAGCGCGGTGCGGCGGCCGAGATCGTCGTAGGAATAGATCGCCAGCAGCCCCGCGCCCGAGGACGCGCCGTTCTCGCGGATCCGGCTCACCTCGCCGGTGAGCAGACGATCATAGTCGACATAGAGGCCGTCGGGCCAGGCGAGCCGCGTCATCCGGCCGGCAAGGTCGTAGCTCATCGTCTTGGCGCCGAAGGCTGAGGTCTCCGAGACGTTGCGCCCGAGCGCGTCGTAAGCGAAGGAGACGCTGTTCCAGCTGCTCGCCGCCTGGGTCATCCGGCCCAGATTGTCGTAGCTGTAGGCGACTTCGAACTGGTCGTAACTCTCGATCGGCGGGTCGCTCTCGACGAGCCGGTTGAGCGCGTCATAGCTGAAGGCGATGCTGGTGTTGTCGCGCAGCCGGCGCGCGGTGACGTTGCCGGCGGCGTCGTAGGTGAGCTGCTCATAGTCGGTCGTCGAGCTGGTATTGTCGCTGTCCGGATGCGGCATGTAGGTCCGATAGAGCCGGTCGAAGCCGTCATATTCGTAAGTCGTCCGGTTGCCCTCGGCGTCGGTGACGTGGAGCACGCGGCCGTTGTCGGTATAGGCCGTCGTCGCCTCGTTCGCCTCCTCTCCGCTGACACCATAGCCGGTGCGCAGCTGCGTCACCTGGCCGGCGGCGTCATAATAGCGGCGCGTGATCCGGTCGGGGCCGTAGCTCCCTTCGGCGTCGAGCGTGCAGGCGTCGGCGGGCAGCGCCGAGCTGGCGAATTGCGTCGGGTTCATCCGCACCGCGACGCATTCCGCCCGCCCGAGCGCGTCGTAGCTGGCCTGGGTGAGCCGGCGGGCGGTGCTTCCGGTGACAAGGCGCTGGACCAGCGGGCGGTCGTTGGCGTCATATTCGGTCTCGACCCGCTCGAGCACGGCCATCGCCGACCACTGGCTGTCGCTGGTGCCCTCGACGGTGCCGGTCTCGACCGCGCTCACCTGGCCGTTGTCCCGATAGGTCACGCGCTGCGCGCGGCGCTTGAGATTGACGCCGCCGCTGCCGCCGCCGTCCGGGTCGGGCGAGACCGTGCCGATCCGCCGCCGCGCCGCGTCGTAGCGCAGGATCACCGTGTCGTCGGTTCCCGCCAGCGGCCCGTCGATCGCGGTCAGGTCGCCATGGGCATTGTAGGCGAAGCCGGTCGTCGCGCTCAGCGCGCCGGCGCCGCTGCTGTTGCCGCTCCGCGTCTCGACGGCGGTGGGGCGGAGGTTGGCCGTGTCGTAGGTGACGACCGTGCGGCTCTCGGCGGCGGTGCCGACGCACGCCGCCGCCGTGCCGCTGGCGCAGGCCGAGACGCCGGTCAGCATATGGACCGGCTGCCCGCTGACCGCGGTGACCTGCGTATAGGAATAGCGCGTCTCGGGCCGCGCCGCGCCGCTCGCCGGCGCCGGCGCGGTCGCGCTGAGCAGGCCGCCATGGGTCGAATCCCAAGTATAGTCGGTGGTGTTGCCGCGCGCGTCGGTGGTCGAGGTCGGCCGGTTGCAGGTGACCGGATTGGTGCACGATGTGGGGAAGCCGGCGCTGGCGGTGATGTCGTCGCCGGTGTCGCCGGTGTCGCCTTTCTCCCGGTAGCGGACGAGGGTGACGTTGCCGCGGCCGTCATAGGTGTAGGCGACGCCGTTGCCCTCGGGCATGGTGACGAGGGTGAGGCGGCCGTTGCCGTCATATTGAAAGCCGGTCGTGCGGGTCAGGGGATCGGTGATCCAGGTGATCCGGCCGCTGGTCAGGTCGGAAACGACCGTGGTCGCGTTGCCGCCGGTGGTAACGGTGGCGGTCACCGTGCTGCCGCTGATCGAGCGCGAATAGCCGGTCGTGACGCCGTCCCGCACGACCTGCGTGACATAGCCGTCAAACCCCCTGGTCACGGTGATGTCGTCGCTGCTCGAGCCCGGCCGCCTGATTGCGATCCCGGCCGCACCGTTGCTGGTGAACCGCCAGGTGCGTCCGCCGGTATCGGTCAGCTCGGTCACTCCGGAGGAAAGCGTGGACCAGCTGCTGGTCGGCAGCGGCGACGGCGCGGAGGCGAGATTGGTGAAGGTCGCGCCGATCCGCCGATGCCAGTCGCTGGAATCGTAGCTCAGCGTCACGCGGTAGTTGGCGCTCGAGCTTATCTGGTTCAGGCGGACCCGTTCGTACGGAGCCACGCATTCCTGGTTCTCGTTGTAGTTGAGGCACCCCGGCTCGACGGTCCAGTCGAGCGTGAACGTCATGCCGCTGGGGCGGGTGATGGAGATCGGGAGCGCGCAGGCGCTCCCGTTGGCCACCGCGCATTGCGGCGACGGGGTGGTGGAGGGGTCGTCCTGAAACACGATCTGCGTGCCGTCGGCAGCGGTGAAGCGATATTGGCTGCCGCCGAGCGCGACCAGCGTGCTGCCATTGCCCGTCGTCGAGCTTTAGGTCGAGCCGGAAACGCTGAAGGACTCGGCGATCGCGCCGAACGCGACATGGACGAGCGTGGACGTCTCCCAGTAGAGCACACCGCTCCAGTTATCCGAGCCGTTCGGGCCGGAGATGGAGATGTCGCGGGTCAGCGTCAGCGCGCCTTCCCCGGAGCCGATCGACCCTTCGGTGACCGTATAGCCGAACTGGCCGGTGACCATGTCGACGCCGTTGGCATCGACCTGGCTGAAGGGCGGATTGGCGGTCTGCGCCTGCGCCGCGGGGGCCAGCGCCGTGCTCGCGATCAGCGCGCCGCCGAGCGCCGCCGCCCGCAAGACCCTCCATCCCGTTTTCATTCCGCCTCCCAAGGCATGAGTCCCGATTTACAGACGCCGTCAGGGCGGCGAGCTGTTGGGCGAGGTGACGTTCACGTTGGTACGATTGTCGGCCTTGTCGTAGCTGTAATTGGCGGTGACGTTGTTGTTCACCGTCCCCTCGCGCTTCACTTTTACCAGACGGCCGCGGGAATCGTAAGTATAGGTGATCGTTTCCGACGCCCAGGCGGTAATCGCGGCGCCGGCCAGACAGAGGCCGAACAAGCCGAAACGGAAGACCCTGTTCATAAGCTGTCCCCCCGGATACTGTGCGAGTCGTGCAGAATATGCGGGCCCTATCTTAGCAAGGATAGGCCGATATTGCGAGTCTTCATGGGTTGCCGGGAGCGCGGCGCGTCGCCTAGAAGCGCCGCAGCAATTGCTCGACGGTCTTGTGGGCCTTGGCCTTGTCGCCCTTGCGGCCGTTCGCCTCGTCCTCGAGCGCGGCGCGGATCGCCTCGACCTGCTTGTCGGTGAGGTGCTCGATGCCGATGAACTCGCCGCGCGCCCTGGCGACGGCGCGCAGCAGCTCGTCGAGCTTGGCCTGCATCGCGGCGGCGTCGCGATTGGTGCTGTTCTGGATCAGGAACACCATCAGGAAGGTGACGATGGTGGTGCCGGTGTTGATCACCAGCTGCCAGGTGTCGGAAAAGCCGAACAGCGGCCCGCTCACCGCCCAGACCAGGATGACGCCGAACGCCACCACGAAGGCCAAGGGCTGACCGGCGACGGACGAGATCCTGCTCGCGAACCAGGTGAAGAGGCGGTCCATGCCGCGCTCAAGCGCCCGCCCGCCGCGATGGTTCCCTGGCCTCAGCGGCGGCGATATTCGAAGCAGGGCCCCGCATTGCCGCCTTGCGGCGCCGGGTTGCGGAGCAGCTCGATCGCCCTGTCCTTCAGCGTGAACATCTGCACCACCGCCGGCACCAGCTGCTCGGGCTCGCCGTTCACCGAGCGGTGGAGCAGCTTCAGGAGGTCGGTATAGTCCTCGGCGAAGCCGATCGCCCGGTCGCGCAGCGCGCCTTCGGGGAAGGAGGCGATCTTCGGATTGTCGATCATGTCGTAGACGGCGTCGCCCGAATAGGAGACCGGGAGGGCCGGGCCGGTCGGGCCGCCCGCCGGCGTGTCGTCGGGCGCGTAATAGCGGCCCTGCCTGATCTGGTTGTAGCGGTAATAATGGGCGACCTCGGCGGGCTGGCCGAAGAAGGCGGCGTCGCAATCCTCGATCGACTTCTCATAGCCCTCGCCCTGGTCGACGATCACCGCGAGCGCGCGCAGCGCCGATTCGAGATCCTCGACGACGATCGCCTCGCCGCCGGCATTGTAATAGAGGTGGGGGCCGATCTGGCGGTCGGGAGCGCCGGTGAAGATGCCGGTCTTCGCGTCCGCCTCCAGCGCGCGCAGCGCCTGCTCGATGGCCGCGTAGAAATCGCCGATCGAAGGGTAGATCTCGCCATTGCGGACCATCTCGGTGAGCTGGCCGGGCTCGACCGGGACCGGCGGCACCATCATCATCCCGCGGGTCGCGACGGGCGGCGGCGCCGGCCGCTCGATGGCGAGGAAGGTGTCGATCGCCTCCGGCGAGAATTTGCGCAAGGGGACCAGCAGCGGCTCGCCCGCGCCGACCGGGATCTTCGCCGGATAGTCCGGCACGAACAACGGCGAGTCGATGGTCGGCGCCCCGCCGATCGCGTTGAGCACGTTCGCGGCGAGGATGAAATGCAGCATCTCCTGGACGGCGACGGTTCGGATGATCTCCGCCGCCTCGACGTTCGCGCCCGGCCGGATCGAATAGAGCGCGCAAAGGTAGGGCGGGATGGTCGAATGCTCCAGCTCGATCGCCGCCTGCAAATGCTCGCGCAGCGCCGCGATGTCCGGGATATAGGGCGGCAGCATGCTCACCCGTTCGCTCCGGGCCCGCGGGAGAGCGCCGCCTCGATCCGCTCGGCCGCCATCAGGGTCAGCGCCGACACGGTCAGCGTCGGGTTGGAAGTGCCCTCGGTCGGCATGTTGCCGCAGCCGACCAGCCACAGATTGTCGAGGCCCCAGACCTTCTGGTCGGCGCCCACCACCGAATTGTCGCGGGCCGTGCCCATCACATGGCCGCCGATATTGTGACCGGCGCCCTGGTAGGTGTAGCCGGTGCCCTCATAGGTCACATAGCCGGCGTCGGTGGGATGGTAGGCGGTGTGGTCCTCGATGCCGAGCTTGCCGTAGATCAGGTCCGAGGTACGCTTGGCCTCGGCCATGCCGGCCCGCACATAGTCGCCGACGCTGTAGCTGATCACCGGCCGGTAATTGCCGATCCGGTCCTTGTAGGCGGGGTCGATCGTCACCCGGTTGCTCGGGTCGGGCGGCAGCTCGAGCAGGAAGCCGAGCCGGACCTCGCGCTGGACCTGGTCGAACATCGCCTCGCGCAGGCCGCGGCCGAACAGGCGGTCCTTGAGCACGAATTGCTGCACCACGCTCCACGGCGCGATGGTCGCCCAGTTCCAGCCCCAATTGTCGATCTCGATGCGGAACGGGGCGCGCCGCTTGCGGAACGGCCCGCAGCGCAGCGTCTCGATGCCCGACGAGGAGCCCGGCCCGCGGAACGTGCCGATATGGCGGTCGGCGAGGCCCCAGGTGAGCATGGTCGGATGGTCCATGATGTAGCGCCCGGCGGCGTCGCCGCCGAGGCCCGAGGCGAGCAGCAGCTTGGCGGTCTCGACCGCATGGCAGGCAAGCACGAACACCGTGCCCTTCGCGCTATAGGTCTCGTAATCCGGCGAGCCGGGGCTCTTATAGGCCTTGTAGACGATCTCGCCGATGCGGCCGTCCGGCCCGGTGCGGACCTCGGAGGCGACCGCCTGGGTGACGACGTCGACCCGGCCGGTCTCGGCCGCGGCGTTGAGCGATTTCAGCGCATTATATTTGGCCTGCACCGGGCAGATCGGCACGCAGGCGCTGTTGCCCTGGCAGCGCTGGCCGAGCTCGGGATTGCCGACCGCGCCGACCGGCGTGTAGCCACCCGGATAGTTCTTGTTGGGCATGCCGTTGCGGCCCTGCGGCGTGCTGGTGACGTCGAGCGGATAGGAGGCGCCGTCATAGTCGACGGTGCAGCCCTCCAGGCCGTCGATGAACATCCGGTCCGACCAGCTCTGCGGGATGCGGTGCATCGGATAGACATAATCCTCGTCGAACCAGTCCTCGAGGCCGAGCGCCTTCTGCAGCGCGAGCTGGTCCTCGATGTCGGCGGAGACGCCGATCTCGCGCTCGGCCCTGGCATAATAGGGCTTCAGGTCCTGATAGGAGAGCGGCCAGTCGAGGCCGACCCCGAACCGGGTCCGGGTCTCGAAATCCTCGGGCAGCATCCGAAGGCAGGTGCCGAGCCAGTGCAGCGTGGTGCCGCCGCTCTGGCGGGCATAGTCGCTGGTCAGCGGCTGCGGCCCCTTCTGCACCCAATAGCCCTTGCTGTTGGCGGCCGGATCGTCGTTCGAGAGCGCGTCGAGCAGGTTGGACTGCGGCGCGTTGGCATTGTCGGGATAGGGCGAGTTGGGGACCTTGGCAGTCACCCCGTAATAAGTGTCGAGAAAGCCCAGATAGCCGGCATAGTCGAAGCCCTGGCCGGTCCCCGCCTCGAGCACCAGCACCCTGCGCCCGCCGGCCGCCAGCGTCTTCGCCATGATCGAGCCGGCAATGCCGGCGCCGACGACGACCGCGTCGTAGCGGCGCTCCGAGACGTCGACGCCGCATTCAAACCGCATCGGGCGTCCCCTTCCCCGGCGATGCCGGCGGCGGCAGCGTCCAGGCGGCATAGCCCTGCGGCTTGGCGGCCATCGGATGGCTGCCGACCGCCTTCCACATCAGCCCCTCGACGTAGGAATTGCTGGAGAGGACCGTGGAATCGCCGGTCGCGACATCGTACCAGCTGCCGGTATACCAGAGGAGCACGATGCCCTGCGCGACCTCGCGCAGCCCGGCCACGGCTAGAATCCGCTCGGCGATGGCGGCCGCGCGTCGATCCGGCGGAACTTCGGCCTCGATAATGGCCCAAACCTGGAACAGGGATTCGAGCATGTCCGCATCGGCGTTCGCCCGCACGCATCTGAGATAGGCGTCGCCTTCGCCGGTCGCATTCAGGTCGAAGCGGTCGAATCCCGTCAGTTCCGACGAGAATTCGTAAAATGGATCGAGTTGCGAATCCCCCGCCAAGTCGCCTCCTTTTCTTGATTGTAGCGCGGATTCATCCCGCGTCCATTGCTCGCGGCGCCTATATCTCCTCGCCCACCACGTCGCAGCCAGCGGCTTCGAACCGGCGCAGCAGATCGGACGCGCAGGCCTCGAGCGCGCCCGCCTCGGTGCTGCGGATCACGAAATTGGCGCCGACCCTGCCCTCCCGGAAGAAGGGATAGGAGCCGATCTGGCAGAGCGCGTGCGCCCGCTCGGTCTCGCCGAGCAGGTCGGCGACCTCGCTCTCCGGCGCCCAGCAGCCGATCGTGCGCGAGAGCAGCGGCCGCCCGCCTTCGAGCTGGCCGGACAGCGCCTCGAGCATCAAAGTCGCGATATGGGGGACGCCGGCGAGGATGAAGATGTTCCTCAACATGATCCCGGGGGCGCCGGACATGCGGTTCTCGATCAGCTCGGCGCCCTCGGGGACGCGGGCCATCCTGAGGCGCGCCTCGGTGACGCCGCCGCGGGTCGCATAATAGGCCTCGAGCAGGGCGCGGGCCCTGGGGTGGACCACCACCGGCACCCCGAGCGCGGCCGCGATCGCGTCGACCGTGATGTCGTCGTGGGTCGGGCCGATCCCGCCGGTGGTGAACAGATAGTCGTAGCGCTCGCGCAGCGCGTTCACCGCCTCGGCGATCCGGCCGGGATCGTCGGGCACGACCCGCACCTCGGCCAGCCTGATCCCCTGCAGGTTGAGCCAGGCGCCGACCTGGGCGACGTTGCGGTCCTGGGTGCGCCCGGACAGGATCTCGTCGCCGATCACCAGCAGCCCCGCCGTCCAGATCCGTTCGGAGGTCATGACGTTGCCCTAGCGATTGCCCAGGCATTTGCGAAGCGGCAAGGACATTGTCAGTCCACGGCGATTCTGCGCTCGCGTCCTTCCGGAAAATGCGCGGACAGTACCAGCTCGCCACCGAGACTGGCGACCAGCTTCCGCAATGTATCGATCTGCATCGTGGTCAGCGAATTCGCACGCTCCATCTGAGCAAGCCCGCTTTTGCTGATGCCGAGCTGCTCGGCGACGTCTTTCTGAAGCAGTCCGCGCAGCTTGCGAAGGTCGATGAGGTTTACGGGCGCATTGTCTGAGGTCGATTCACGCGTCTCCATAAGCTGCTCGATGCGCTGAAACGCAGCGTCGGCCGAACCGTAAACCTCGTCGACGCCGCTTCCAAACACCAGGTCCCGCCCAGCGGCGATGCCAAAGCCGCGATGGCGCTGCCATTCGACTTCGATGACATAGTCGTCGCGGGCGATGGTCAGAAAATAGATGCCTTCGGGAACTGCCGGCTCCTCGACGGACACAAGCACGTCCTGGCTGGCACCGAATTGCTGCTGTACCCGGTCCAAAAGCTGATCAAAGACTCTCATGGGGGAGTCACGCGGCGGGACAGGACCCGCCGTCCTTTCCGATCTTGTCGAGCACCATTTGCGTTTCCGCCTGCGCGGTCGTGATCCGGATTGCGCCGTTTTTCGCGATCCAGACCCGATGGCCGCGGGTACGGAACATCCGCACGCCGGCGATCTTCGTCTTCTTTTCGGAATCGTCCTGCGGGGGATACATCCGACCATCGTCGCGCCAATTTTCCGGACAGAATGGTACGCCCGAATGCGCATCTTCGACCTTGTTGAGCACGGTTTCGAGCAACTGCCTCGCCTCCTCGAACGACGCGGCGGGCGCCGCCTCCTCCATCTCCCGAACGAACAGCGCGAACCGCTTGCTCCGTTCCATCTCGACCTCCCGGCACAGAAGACCAGCGCCACCTTACGAGGTGGCTTTCACCCAATCTTCTCGATGCCGGGGGTCATTTTCCCCACGATCAGAGATCGTGCCTGAAACCCATCGAGTTAAGCTGTAACTTAACCATCTGCGAGAAAATGTCAAGCACCACATCCGCCAACAAACTCGCAAACTGAAAACGAACCAACTATATAACTCTCATGGACAACCAGCTCCTCGAAGAGGGCGTGATCGGGCGGCACGGGCCGATCAAGCTGCACGGGCCCGACGGCTTCGCGGGGATGCGCGCGGCCGGGCGCTGCGCCGCCGAGATCCTCGACGCGCTCGTCCCGCGGGTCGTTCCGGGCGTGACCACCGAGGAGATCGACGAATTCGTCTTCGCCGAGATGCGCGCGCGCGGCGCGATCCCGGCGACACTGGGCTATCGCGGCTACACCAAGAGCTGCTGCACCTCGATCAACCACGTCATCTGCCACGGCATTCCGGGCGACCGCATGCTGCGGGACGGCGACATCGTCAACATCGACGTGACCCCGATCCTCGACGGCTGGCACGGCGACACCAGCCGCATGTACCTGGTCGGCGACGTCGGCATCAAGGCGACCAGGCTGGTCCAGATCACCTACGAATGCCTGATGCGCGGCATCGCCGCGGCCCGCCCCGGCAACCGGCTCGGCGACGTCGCCCACGCCATCCAGAGCCATGCCGAGGCGCACCGCTATTCGGTGGTCCGCGACTTTTGCGGGCACGGCCTCGGCCGCGTTTTCCACGACGCGCCCGAGGTGGTCCATGCCGGCCGCCCCGGCTCGGGCCCGGAGCTCCGGCCCGGCATGTTCTTCACCATCGAGCCGATGATCAACGCCGGCAAGGCGGGCGCCAAGGTGCTCGACGACGGCTGGACCGCGGTCACCCGCGACCGCAGCCTCTCGGCCCAGTTCGAGCACAGCGTCGGCATCACCGAGGACGGCTGCGAGATCTTCACCAGGAGCCCCGGGGGCCTCGACGCGCCGCCTTACGCCTGACGGCCTGCACCCCCCAGCGCCGCCGCGACCGCTTCGGCGAGATCGGCGGGGCCGTAGGGCTTGGCGATGACGCCGAACTCGGCGGGGACGCCTTTCAGGAGGTCCTCGCTGTAGCCGGTGGCGAGCAGCACCGGCAGGCCGTCATGCTCGCGGTGGATGCGCCGGGCGAGCTCGATGCCGTTGGTGCCGGGCATGACGATGTCGGAAAGGACAAGATCGACGCGCTCGCCGCGCGCCAGCGCGTCCAGCGCCTCTTCCGCCGAGGCGGTGCTGACCACGCGGTAGCCGATGTCGCCGAGCAGCCCCTCGGCGAAGGCGCGGACCAGCTCGTTGTCCTCGACCAGCAGGATCGCCTTGCCGGCGGAGGCGGCGACCGCCGCCTTCGTCTCGGCCGCGGCGGCCGCGGACTTTTGGGTGCGCGGCAGGTAAAGCCTCAGCGTCGTCCCCTCGCCGGGCTTCGACTCGATCACCGCGCGGCCGCCGGCCTGCGCCGCGAAGCCGTGGATCTGGGAGAGGCCGAGGCCGGTGCCCTTGCCGACCGCCTTGGTGGTGAAGAACGGCTCGAAGGCGCGGTTGACGATGTCGGGCGCCATCCCCTCGCCGGTATCGGCGAGCGAAATGCGGACCTCGTCCGCCCCCTCGACATTGCAGGTGGAGATGGTGAGCCGCCCGCCCTGGGGCATCGCGTCGCGGGCGTTGATCGCCGCGTTGAGCAAGGCCGATTCGAGCTGCGCCGGATCGACCTCGACCGGCCCCAGCGCCGGGCTGAGGTCGAGCGCGACCTCGATATGGCTGCCGAGCATCCTCCCCAGCACGTCCGCCAGCGCGTCGAGGCGGACGTTGAGATCGATCACCTGCGGCTTCAGCGCCTGCCGCCGCCCGAAGGCGAGCAAATGGCTGGTCAGCGCCGCGGCGCGGTCGGCGGTCTCGATGATCGCGGCGAGATAGCGATCGCGCTTCTCGAAGCTGAGGTCGTTGCGCTTCAGCATCTCGGCCGAGCCGCGCACCACGGTGATCAGATTGTTGAAATCGTGGGCGATGCCGCCGGTGAGCTCGCCCAGCGCCTGCAGCTTCTGCGCCTGGAACAAGGCGTTGCGCGCCTCCTCCAGCTCCTCCTCCGCATGCTTCTTGTCGGTGATGTCGCGGGTGATCTTGGCGAAGCCGCCCAGCGTGCCGTCCGGGGCGAGGATCGGGTCGATCAGCACGCTCGCCCAGAAGCGGGTGCCGTCCTTGCGGACGCGCCACGCCTCCTTTTCATATTTGCCTTCGCGGAGCGCCGTCGCCAGCGCCCTCTGGGGCTCGCCGGCGGCGCGGTCCTCCTCGGTGTAGAAGCGCGAGAAATGCTGGCCGACGATCTCGGCCTCCGTATAGCCCTTGATCGCCGCCGCGCCCGGATTCCAGTTGCTGACCCGGCCTTCGGGATCGAGCATGTAGATGGCGCAATCGCGCACGCCCTGGACGAGCATGCGGAAGCGCTGCTCGCTCTGGTAGAGCGCCTGCTCCGCCTGCCGGCGCTCGGTGACGTCGCGGGTGATCTTGGCGAAGCCGAGCAGCCTGCCGTCGTCGTCGCGGATCGAATCGACCACGGCCTGCGCCCAGAAGCGGGTGCCGTCCTTCCTGACCCGCCAGCCCTCCGCCTCGAAGCGGCCCTCGGCCGCCGCGGTCTTCAGGATGTGCTCGGGCAGCCCGGCCTCGCGATCCACCTCGGTGAAGAAGGTGGAGAAATGCCGGCCGATGATCTCCTCGGCTTCATAGCCCTTGAACCGCCGCGCGCCCGGATTCCAGGTCGCGACATGCCCCGAAGGCTCGAGCATGTAGATCGCATAGTCGGTGATCGCGCCGACCAGGAGCTGGAAGCGCAGATCGGCGGCATGCGCGTCGAGCCGGATGGAATGGGCCA
Organism: uncultured Alphaproteobacteria bacterium; assembly: GCA_963826805.1. Taxonomy (GTDB): domain Bacteria; phylum Pseudomonadota; class Alphaproteobacteria; order Sphingomonadales; family Sphingomonadaceae; genus Allosphingosinicella. The sequence continues at coordinate 60,974 of CAWGYE010000004.1, read as the reverse complement.
TGATACTCCCGAACGAACGGCCGGGCTCGACGCACCCCGGCGCAAAATCCCCATCCCCGCCAGCCTCCTAGCGGGAATCTATCGAAGGTCAAACGATCCAGATCAGGATTCGCCCCCCCCTTGATGGGGAGGATGAGCAGGTGCGGATCGCCCCGCGATCCGAAGCCATGTCCGGGGGACATGGCGGCCTGCTCATCTCCCCCAAGGGGAGGGCCTTAAATTGATGGCAATGATGCGGCGCCGGCTCAGCGGGCGCCGGTCTGGACCCGCCGGTAGGGCACGAAATCGCCGAGGAAGACGACGCCGGTGAAGGTGCCCGAGACCGGATCGACCATGGTCACGGTGTCGACGTTGCACAGCCGGTTCGAGCCGAACAGCCGGGTCACCATCGTGTCGCTGCGGTTCAGCGAATCGGCGCCCGCATCCGGCCGGTTGACGTAGATGACGCTGCCGGCGCGGTAGAGGATCGCGGTGTCGGTGATCACCCGCGAGGACTGGACGCGGTGCAGGTCGATGCACTGCACCGGCTCGCCGGCGACGCGGCCGGCGAGCGCGCGCTCGAGCTCGGCCTCCCGGTCCGGAGCGGCCTGCGCGGCGCCGCCGATCAGCGCCGAGAGGGCGATCAGGGGTAGAAGCTTGCGCATGGTGTGCCTGCCTTTCGCAAATGGCTCTTGGGAGCCATTCTACCCCTGCGCGCCTGAATGCAAGCTGACTTGGCTCAGGGCTGCGGCTGCGCCGCATCCGCCGGCGCCTCGCCATGGGCCAATCGACGGGCCTCGGCGAAGTCGACGATCCCCTGCACCGCGGCGCTGTCGTTATGCTGGTCGCCCGTCGCGGTGCCATGGCCGCCCTCGGACGAATTCGGCTCGCTGGGGCAGCCGCAGGGCCCGAAATTGCCGTTCAGCCCGACCGCCGGATTCGGCATCAGCCCGGGCGCGTTGACCGTGCCGATGAGCGTGAAGCCGATGAAATTGCCGGGCGGGGCGACGTTGTCTTCCACCAGCACGTAGATGCAGTTGCGGCCGGCCCGGAAATATTGGGGATTGGCCGGAAATTGCTGGGACGGATAGGCTCGCGCCGGACCGCCGGAGTGGTTGCCGGCGATCGGCGCGATCAGCGTTTGCGTGACGGAATTCAGCCAGACATGAACATTGTCGTCGGCGCGGACCGAAATGTTGATCGTCGGGTTGACCTGCGGACCGGGGCCGTCGAGCAGGCAGAAGCATTTCCTGAAGATGCTGTAGGCCGGCCGGCTCGGCGACGTGCCCGACGTGCCGGCCGCGGACATTCTCGGGCCGAGCCATTGCGCGCTCGACGACACGATCCATGGCGTAGGCGGCGACACCACCCAGGCCGGGGCCACGGTCACCAGCGTCGTCGGCGGCTCGTAGGAGGCGATCTTGATCCAGGTCTGATCCTGCTGGCCGATCGGCAGCAATCCCGCGTTGTTGTGATTGTACCCGGTATTGAGAACGAGCGTGCCGGCAAATGCGGGGCCGGGCATCGCCGCTAACAAGGCGGCGGTAGTCAACAATATCCGTTTCATTTCTTCTCTCCTGTTCACTGTCTTTCACCGCCCGACCGGCGAATTGGCACAGGATCGAAGAGAATCTCCGTGACGTCCGTCACGGGAAAGTAATCAGTTTACGGCCGGCAATCCGGAGAGGAAGGCGCGATAGGCGGCGATCGCCGCGGGCCGGGTCAGCACATCGGTATGGTTCGCGCCCGCGATCACCGCCAGCGTCCTGCGCCCCGGCGGCAGCGGCGAGGCGGCGTGCAGCCGCTGCGACAAAGCCGGCGGCGTTGTGCGGTCGTCCTCGCCGACCAGGATCAGCAGCGGCTCCTCGATCCGCGCCATGTTGGCGAGGTTGCCGCGGCCCCGCAGCGCCGGGTCGATCTCGGCGCGCACGACGAGGCGGGCGGCGCCGCGCAGATTGGCGGCGACCCACTCCTCGGTGGTGGTCGCCGAGCTTTCCAGCACGACGCCGCCGGTGGGGCGCTCGGCGGCGACGCGGCCGGCGATGAAGCTGCCGAGCGACTGGCCGTGGACGACGATGCGTGAGGGATCGCCGGTGAGCCGGGCGAGATGATCGAAGGCGGCGACGCCGTCCGCCTCGAGATTGGCCTGGGTCGGAATGCCCTCGCTGCGGCCGTAGCCGCGATGGTCGACGATCATCAGGTCGACGCCGAGCGGCGCGAACACCGAGGCGACCCAGGCGCCGTAGCGCTCGATGGTGAAGCCGTTGCCGCCGAAATAGAGGATCGTCGCCCGCGCGCCCGGGTGGCGCAGCCACACCGCGCCGAGCCGCGCGCCGTCGGGCGCGGCGATCCACTGCTCGCTCATCGCATAGGCCGGCGCCGCCCGCGCCAGCGCCTCGGCGGCCAGGCCGCCGCCGGGCGTCGGATGCAGCAGGCTCCTTTCGTCCACGGTGACGGTGCAGCCGGCGAGCAGCAATGGGAGCAGGAGCGCGGTGGATTGCTTCATGCGCAGGACGGTGCCGCGCCCCCGCTGTCCGGCCGATGAACGCCGCGCTAGGCGACTCGCGCCGATGCGCCTATGCTGCATCGCAGCACGAGGGAGGCAGGCGTGAAGAAGGTCGAGGCGGTGATCAAGCCGTTCAAGCTCGATGAGGTGAAGGAGGCGCTGCACGAGGTCGGCGTCTCCGGCATCACCGTCACCGAGGCCAAGGGCTTCGGCCGCCAGAAGGGCCATACCGAGCTCTATCGCGGCGCCGAATATGTCGTGAATTTCCTGCCCAAGGTGAAGCTCGAGGTGGTCGTCGAGGACGGCCTCGCCGAGCGCGTCGTCGAGGCGATCACCGCCGCCGCGCATACCGGGCGGATCGGCGACGGCAAGATCTTCGTCTCCACGATCGAGGAAGCGGTCCGCATCAGGACCGGCGAGAGAGGGTCGGACGCGATCTAGACATTGGCCGTGGACGACCCCCGCCTCGCCTCGATGTCCCCTGCCGAGCTGCGCGCGGCGATGCTGACGCTCGGCTACAAGACCCAGAGCGACCTCGCCGACGCGATCGGGGTCAGCCGCTCGGCGGTCAGCCTCTGGCTCGAGGGCAAGGTCGGGGTGCCGCGGCCGGTGGCGATGCTGCTGCGCATGCTGATCGCCGCGCAGAGGCGCCCGTTCTGACGTGAAATATTCACGCCCGCTGGACGCTTCCGCGGCCATCGGGATCAATGCGCCATCCGGTTCATCCGATTCTCATGGGGGCAAAGATGGCGAACGACGCGGGCAAGATCCTGAAGAGCATCAAGGAGGGCGAGATCGAGTGGGTCGACCTCAGGTTCACCGATCCCAAGGGCAAGTGGCAGCATCTCACCATGTGCTCGGGCGTGCTCGGCGAGGACGAGCTCACCGACGGGTTGATGTTCGACGGCACGCTCGATCGCCGGCTGGAAGGCGATCAACGAATCGGACATGATCCTGAAGCCCGATCTCGACGCCTGGTATGTCGATCCGTTCAGCGCGACGCCGATGGGTGTCCTGTTCTGCGACATCGTCGATCCCGGCACCGGCGAGCTCTACGCCCGCGACCCGCGCTCGACCGCCAAGCGCGCCGAGGCCTATCTCAAGGCGACCGGCGTCGGCGACACCGTCTATGTCGGCCCCGAGGCCGAGTTCTTCATGTTCGACGACGTCCGCTTCGAGGACGGCTATGCCGCCTCCGGCTTCACCCTCGACGACATCGAGCTGCCGACCAACACCGGCACCAAATATGAGAATGGCAACCTCGCCCACCGGCCGCGCGCCAAGGGCGGCTATTTCCCGGTCGCGCCGGTCGACAGCGCGATGGACATCCGGGGCGAGATGGTCGCGACGATGATCGAGATGGGCCTGCCGATGGACAAGCACCATCACGAGGTCGGCGCCGCCCAGCACGAGCTCGGCCTCACCTACGGCACGCTGACCGAGACCGCCGACCGCATGCAGATCTACAAATATGTCGTGCACATGGTCGCCCACGCCTACGGCAAGACCGCGACCTTCATGCCCAAGCCGATCAAGGCGGACAACGGCTCGGGCATGCACACCCACATGTCGATCTGGAAGGGCGGCAAGCCGCTGTTCGCCGGCAACGGCTATGCCGGGCTCTCCGAGACCTGCCTCTATTTCATCGGCGGGGTGATCAAGCACGCCCGCGCCTTGAACGCGATCACCAACCCGACGACCAACAGCTACAAGCGCCTCGTCCCCGGCTTCGAGGCGCCGGTGCTGCTCGCTTATTCGAGCCGCAACCGCTCCGCCTCCTGCCGCATCCCCTACGGCGCCGGCGAGAAGGCCAAGCGCGTCGAGTTCCGCTTCCCGGACCCGCTCGCCAATCCCTATCTCGCTTATTCGGCGCTGCTGATGGCGGGGCTCGACGGCATCCAGAACCGCATCCACCCGGGCGACCCGATCGACAAGAACCTCTACGACCTGCCGCCGCAGGAGCTGGTCGACGTGCCTACCGTCTGCGGCTCGCTCAGGGAGGCGCTGATCGCGCTCCACAACGATCGCGCCTTCCTCACCAAGGGCGACGTGTTCTCGGACGACCAGCTCGACGCCTACATGGAGCTGAAGTGGGAGGAGCAGCTGCGCTGGGAGACCACCCCCTGCGCGGTCGAATATGACATGTATTATTCGAGCTGAGCGCGGCCGCCGCTAGACCGGGAAGCCCTTGCCGTAGAATGCGGTCGCGCCGACCGCGACGGTCAGGCCGCCGGCCAGCCACGCCGGCGAACGCGGCAGCGCGAACGGCGCCGCGCGGCCGGCGGCAGGGAGCGTGAACGGCAGGACCAGCAGCGGCGCGGTCAGACCCGCCGCCGATCCCAGGCCGACCAGCATCGCCCATGGCAGCGGCAGCGGGCTCGACAGCGCCGCCGCCGCGATGACCGCGCTTCCGCCGGCGTAGCTCGCCCACAAGAGACGCCGCGCGGTCGACCTCGGCGCAACATCCTGTCCAACCATCCGGCCAAGCTCGCGCCGGCAGAGGGTCCAGGACAGCCACCAGGCGAGCGCGCCGGCCGCCGCCGTCCCCGCCCGCCAGACGATGCCGGCGTCGAGCGCGACCAGGATGTTGTGCCAGTCGCCGAAGCCGACGATCGGCGACACAGCGAGGTAGCCGGCACCGACGAACAGGTTGATCGCGGCCAGCAGCCAGAGGAACAGTTGCCCCGCGCCCGCGAGCGCCCAGCGGCGGAGCAGGACGATGGCGATCGCAGCGGCGGCGAAATTGGCGAGCGTGCCCGCGGCCGCGATGACGGGGAAGAGGTCGAGCGGCGTTCCGGGACCGAGCCGGATGTCCGTCGTCGAGATGTAATCGCATCCGCCGCCGAGCATCGCCGCCGCGCCGCAATGGCCGGCAAGCTCGTGGACGACATTGGCCGCCGCATAGGCGACGATCCCGACAGCCGCGGCCGTCGGCAGATCCGCAGACCGCTCCGACCTGCGCGTCATTTCAATCCTCCAGGATGAGGCTGTGGCGCTTGGTGTCGCGCATCCTGAGATAGACGATCAGGCTCAGGCCGATCATCGCCGTCACGTACCAGTAGAAGGCGCGCTCCATGCCCCAGTCCTTGAACTGGAGGGCGACATATTCGGCGGTGCCGCCGAACAGGGTGTTGGCGATCGCGTAAGGGAGCGCGACGCCGAGCGCGCGGATGTGGGCCGGGAAGAGCTCGGCCTTCACCACCGCGTTGATCGAGGTGTAGCCGGTGACCACCACCAGGGCCGCCATCACCAAGGCGAAGGCGGCGATCGGGTCGCGGGCCGTCTCCAGCGCGGTGAAGATCGGCACGGTCAGCACCATCCCCAGGATGCCGAAGCACACCATCACCGGCTTGCGCCCGACCCTGTCCGACAGCGCCCCGGACAAAGGCTGCAGGCACATGAAGACGAACAAAGCGGCGGTCATCACCTGGCTCGCCGCCTCGCGGCCGAAGCCCGAGGTGTTGACCAGGAACTTCTGCATGTAGGTGGTGTAGGCGTAGAAGGCCAAGGTGCCGCCCGCGGTCAGCGCCATCACCAGCAACGCTTCCCTCGGATGGTCGCGGAACAGGTTGAGGCCGCTCGACCTCGGCGTGTCCGCCGCCTTGGCGTTCTCGAAGCTCGTCGTCTCGGCGAGGCGCCGGCGGATGTAGAAGACCACCACCGCGAGCACCGCGCCGACCGCAAAGGGGATGCGCCAGCCCCACGCCTCCAGCTCCGCCTCCGACATCGCGAATTGCAGCACCAAGAGCACCGCGAGCGCGATCAGCTGGCCGGCGATCAGGCTGACATATTGGAAGCTCGAATAGAAGCCGCGCCGCTCCCGCCCGGCCATCTCGGAGAGGTAGGTGGCGCTGGCGCCATATTCGCCGCCGAGGCTGAGCCCCTGCATCATCCGCGCGAGCAGGAGCAAGGCCGGCGCGAACGCGCCGATCTCGGCATGGGTCGGCATCGCCGCGATGGCGAGCGAGCCCGCGCACATCAGGCTGACCGAGAGCGTCAGCCCCGCCTTGCGCCCCCGGCTGTCGGCGTAGATGCCCATCACCCAGGCGCCGATCGGCCGCATCACGAAGCCGACCGCGAAGATCGCGGCGGTGCTGAGGAGCTGCGAGGTCTGGTCGCCCTGGGGGAAGAAGACCGGCGCGAAATAGAGCGCGAAGGCGGCGTAGATGTACCAGTCGTACCATTCGACCAGATTGCCGGCCGAGCCGCCGATGATGTTGCGCAGCCGATGGGTCACGTCGCGCATAGCAAAGCCGCTCCGCCTTCGATCCGCTCCACGCCGATCGCCGTCGAAAGCCCCTCCGCTTCCAGATCGCGCAGCTCGCCCACCGGCGGCAGGCTGAAGCCGTGGCGGACGAGCGTCTCGCGCACCCGCTCCGCCGGCTCGGCGAAGCGGACCTCGAGCGACGCGGCGTCGCTCTCTTCGTGGAAGCTTCGCCGGAGCCCGGAGACCGCGAGCCCGTGCCAGCGGCCGGGAAGGTCGAGATCGGCGGTCACCGCCCGAATGTCGGTATTGCCCTCGATCTCGCGCGTCCGCTCGAACGTCGGAACGATCGGCCGATCGTAGCCCGGCACCTCGATCGGACCGCCGCGCCGGCTTTCGAACGTCCGCGGATCGATGCGGACCATGCGCTCGACGATCGAGGCCAAAGCGGGGCTGCGCGCGCAGTCGGCGAGGCTGTCGAGGCCGAGCGCCGCGCCGAGATCGATCGGCCGGGGCGGGGCCGGCGCCGCGGGCGGCGCCTGCGCGGCCGGCGGCGGTTGAGGCTGAGTTTGGCCCGAAGGCCGTTCCCGCAGGGCGAGGAACAAGATGCCCGCCGCGAGGACAAGAAGCGCCACCGCCGCGGTCAGGATCGCCCGTCCGTTCACGCCCGCACCCTCCTCAATAATCCCGCGACACGCGTACGTTGACGCTTTCGCGGCCGATCGTCGAGATGCTGGAGAGAAGCGAGAGCCAGCGGGTGATCTGATATTCGACCGTGGTCGCCGAATAGCCGCGGCCGTCGGTCACCACCTCGACATAGACGCGGCGGCCGAAATATTTGCCCGCGGCGAGCTGCGTGCCGATCCCCTGCGTCACGTCGGCGGGGAGGACGCGCAGGCGATCGAGCCCGATCGTGCGGCGGAAGGCGTTGATCGGGTCGAGCCCGCCGCGCGGGTCGTTGAGGCTGGCCACCGCGGCGGCGAGCTGCACCGCCTCGGGCGCCGACAGGTTGGTGATCGAGGTGCCGAACAGGATCCGCGACAGCAGCTCGTCCTGGGGCAGCGCCGGCGTCGAGGTGAAGGCGATTTCGGGCCGCTGGCCGCGGCCGGTCACCCGGATCTGGGCGGAGAGGCCGCGCACCCGCGCCTCGGCGGCGATGTCGAGCTGGGGATTGACCGGCACCTCGCCGGCGAAGCGGATGGTGCCGCGGATGAGGTCGAAGCGCCGCCCGGCGAAATCGTAGGTGCCGCGCAGCATCTCCGCCGAGCCGGTGATCGCGGGCTCGGTGACGGTGCCGGCGACGCGCAGGTGCGCGCGCCACTCGCTGTTCATGCCGAGCCCGGTCACGGTCAGCCGGTTCGGGGCGTTGACGTCGAGCGCGAGGCGCCACGGCTCGATCCGGCGGATCGCCGGCCCGTAGACGTCGCCGGGACGGTTGACCTCGCGCACGTTGAGCCGCGGCACCTGCGCGGCGGCGGTGACGCTGCCGAGCGTGAAGCGGCCCTCGTTCATCACCACGTCGCCCGAGATCGTGCCGCCGTCGCCGTCGGAGCGGATCGCGATGTCGCCGGTCACCGCGGCGGCGATGTCGTCGCGGTCGAGCAGCCGCGCCGCCTCGGCGCGCAGGTCGAAGCGCATGCCGACGCCGCGCGCGGCGGCGAAATCGAGCGCGCCCGAGCCGGAGACGGTGCCGCCGCCCTGGGTGCGCCCGCCGAACCGCTCGATCCGGAGCTGCGAGCCGCCGAACCGGCCGGAGGATTCGAGATTCTCGATCACCATGCCGGTGACGGCGCTCTCCAGCCGCGCCCCGGCGGTGCGCACCGAGCCGTTGATCCTGGGATTTTCGAGCGTGCCCGACATGTCGGCGCCGATCGCCGCCGGGCCGCTGAGGTCGATCAGCTCGATCCCGGTCAGCCGCCACAAGGTATCCGCCGCGCCGTTGTAGCGGACCTGCGCGCGCAGCGGCGCCCGCGACAGCCGGGTCACCAGGTCGCCCGACCTGCCGATCGGCGAGATCCGCGCCTGCGCCCGCCCGATCGTCCGCCCCTCGCTGACCGCGACCGCGCGCAGCGCCGCGGTGACTCCGTCGAGGCGCGCGTTGAGGCCGATGTCCATCGGCCGCGAGGAGAGGACCAGCCCGGCCCGGGTCAGCCCGCGCACGCGCACGTTCATCTCGCCGGTCGGCGGAGCCTCGGCCGAAGGCGAGCGATAGCGCACGCTCCCCGAGGCGATGCCGCCGAGGCCGAGCCGCGGCCAGGCGATGTCGAGCACGGTCAAGGGCATCGCCTGCAGCTCGGCGTCGATCTCGGTGCGGGTGCCGAACAGGCCGCCGAGGCTGGCGCTGCCGCCGGCGAAGCGGAAGCGGGTCGGCGCCAGCCGCCACCCCTCGGGCGTATAAGTGAGCTCGGCCGGGGTCACCAGCTCGAGCGGGCGCCGGTCGAGCGTGCCGCTGCCGCTGACCCGGTAGCGGTTCGGGGCGACGTCGGCGACCATGTTGAAGGTGAAGTCGCGGCCGCGCGAGCCGGCGATCCGCGCCCGGATCTGGCCGGTGCCCCCCCTCAGGCTGGCCTGGGCGTCGACATTGGCGATCGACAGCGGCCCCCGGCTCATCCCGCGCGCGGCGAGCCGGCCCTCGATGCTCGTCCCCGCCGGATCGAGCAGGACGATGCCCTCGATCGTGCCGCGCCGGATCACGATCGGCGGCGGCCCGGCGAAGCGCGCCTCGTTGGCGACGAGGTTGACGGCGATCCTCTGGTGGCCGCGATACGGCCCGAACAGCAGCCGCCCGTCGAGCCCGCCGCCGGCGACGTCGAGCTGGCCGGTGAAGCCGCCTTCGTCGGAGCGCAGCGCGCCGGTCGCGCGCGTGCCCGAGACGTTGAGCGCGTCGAAGCGGATGATCGCCGGTGCCCCTCGCGGCAGCAGGATCGCGCCGTTGCCGGTGAACGGGCCCAAGGTCGACCCGCCCGCGCCGCGCCAGGCGAAGCCCGCTTCGTTGGGCTCGAGATTGAGCAGCACGTCGCGCAGGCCGAGCGAATCGGCCGGCCGCTCCAGCCGCACCGCCAGTCGCGGCCGCTCGAGCCTCCCGTCGAGGGTGAGCCGGAGCGGGCCGTAGTCGGCGTGCCGGCCGCCGCCCTCGAACTGGAAGGTGCCGTCGATCCGCCTGAGGCCGCTGCCGGCGAGCGCCAGCTTCGGCGCGGCGATCCTGAGGTTGGAGAAGCGGACGATCCGGTCCGGGCCGCGAGTGAGGCTGGTGGTCAGCGTCGGCAGGCCGCCCGCCACCCAGAGCAGGAAGCGGTTGTCGAGCCGCCTCACCCAGGCCCGCGCCGTCCCGGTCACCATCGTGCCGCGTCCGCCCGGCCCGGGCACCGCGCGCAGCTCGGACAAGACGTCGACCACGCCGAAGCCGGGGATCGTGTAGGTGCGCATCCCGGCATTGACCGCGACCGCATAGACGCCGGTGCGCAGGTCCACCTCGAGGTCGACCAGCCCGCGCAATTTGTCGGAGGTCAAAGCGAGGTCGTCGCCCCACAGCCGCCGCGCGGTCACCCTGAGCTGGCCCGACAGGCGCAGATTGGCGAGGATGCCGCCCGCCACCTCGCCGACCCCGGTCACCCGTCGCGCCGTGACCAGCACCGGCACGATCACCGGGGGACGCGAGAGGTTGCCGCGCCCTTCGGCGCGCACCTGCTCGAAGCCGGTGTCGTCGAAGGCGATTCGGGGCGCGGTCAGCCGGTAGACGAAGCGCGCCGTGCCGAAGCGGCCGTCGAGCAGCGCCGCCAGCCGCACCTGGCGGCCGGTCATGTTGCGGAACATGGCCGGCGGTCGGGTGAGCTCGGCGGCGAGCGCGACGTCGCGGAAGCGGCCGCCGGCCAGATCGACGATTCCGCGCGCATCCACCCGGAGCGACGGCGAGGCGGCCGACAGCCGGCCGTCGACGCGGCGATCCGCGAACAGGCCGCTCGCCAGGATGCGGACGCGCGGCGCCGTCAGCCGCTGTAGCTTGCCCCTCAGGAACGGCGCCGGCGCCGCCCAGCCGTCGAGCCGGAAGCGGCCGGAGCTCATCCCCAGCCGCAGATGGGCGGTGCGGCGGGCGGAGACGTCGAGCAAAGCGCGTCCGTTCCAGCGCGTCCAGCTGCCCTCGCCGTCGATGCCGAGCCGCACCGGCCGGCGGGTGCCCAGCAAGGCGCCGACGAAGCTGTTCGCCGGCGCCTCCACCCGCGCGTCGAGGTCGAAGCGGTCGCGGTCCGGCTCGGCGTCGAAGCGGATCCGCATCCGGTCGCCGCCGTCGCGCACCACGATGTCGATCCCGAGCAGGGCGCGGCCGCTGCGGATCTCGGCCTGGCCGCCGAGGCGGCCGACCCGCTCGCGCCCGCTCACCGCGGGGCCGATCCTCAGTTGCCGGACGTCGAGCCGGCCGAGGTGCACGTCGTAATCGGGCAGCAGCGGGCGCGGCTCGCGCGAGGGGATCAGCTGGGGCAGCCGGTGCAGGATGACGAGATCGGAGGTGAGCTCGTTGATCACCAGCGAATCGAACAGGAAGTCGATCGGCCGCCAGTCCATCGCGATCTCCGGCGATTCGGCGAACAATCCGTCCGGGTCGTAGAGCCGCACGTCCTTCAGCCGGGTGCGGCCCCAGATCGAGCCGTCGATCCGGCCGATCCGGACCCTCAGCCCCGATGCGGGCGTCATCGCCGCGATCCGGTCGACGATGAAGCGGTGGCCGGCCTCGGTGTCGAGGAAGGCGACCAAAGCCGCGAAGCCGAGCAGCAGCCCGGCGAGCAGCACCGCCAGCGCCCTGGCGAGCCGGCCGGACCAGCGGCGCAGCCCGGACGGCGCCCGCTCGACCGGCGCCAGCGAAGGATCGAGGACCGCTTCCTCGGCCATCAGAAGGCCTGGCCCAGCGAGACGTAGACCGCGACCCTGGGATCGCCGCTGCGCGGATTGAGCGGGGTGCCGACGTCGACGCGGATCGGGCCGAAGCGGGTATGGTAGCGCACACCGATGCCGGCGCCGACCTGGAGGTCGCGCAGCCTCGGCAGGGTCGAGGTCGAGATGTTGCCGGCATCGATGAACGGCACGATCCCGAACGCGCCCATCCGCACCCGCGCCTCGAGCGCGAATTCGGTGAGGCTGCGGCCGCCGATGGGATCGTCGAACACCGGGTCGCGCGGGCCGAGCGCCTGGAAGCCGTAGCCGCGCACCGAGCCGCCGCCGCCCGCGTAGAAGCGCCGCGACGGCGCGATCCGGTCGCGGCTGGCGCCGACGATCGTGCCGAGCCGGGCGCGCCCGGCGACGGTGACGGTGGCGCTCGCCGGCCAGTAGAAGCTGCCGTCGAGCTGCAGCCGGGCGTAGAAGAAGCTGCCGCTCTGCAGCGACGCCTCCGGCGAGACCCGCGCCGACAGCCGGAAGCCCGAGGTCGGGTCGAGCAGATCGTTCGACCCGTCATAGCCGAGATAGGCGGGGATCGCGCCGATGAAGAAGGTGCGCCGCCGGGTCATCCCGCTGGCGATGTCGACGTCGCGCTCGTCCGAGGCGACCAGCTCGGCGCCGACCGACCAGGTCCAGGCCTTCTGCCAGATGATGTTCGATTGCCGCTCGATGCCGCCGGTCAGCGTGAAGGTGCGCGCATCGTAGGCCGGCCGGTCGACATGGGTGGCGGCGACCTGCGCGTTGAGCACCTGGTCGCGGCGCACGAAGTTGTTGCGCCTGAGGATCGCGGAGACGAGCTGCTCGCGGGTGCCGGCGACGCCGCGGAAGGTGACCGCGCCTTCGGGCGGGAGCAGGTTGCGGTGCTGCCAGCTGAGCTCGATGCGGACGCCCTCGCCGGTGCCGTAGCCGGCCTCGCCCGCGATGGTGCGCATCGGCGCCGGCTCGAGCCCGACGGCGAGGTCGACGAGGTCGGTGCCCGCGCGGGCGACCGGCCGGATGGTGACCGCCGAGACCAGGCCGGTCGCGACCAGGGCCTGGCGCAGGTCCTCGATCCGCTCGGCGCGCCACGGATCGCCCTCGCGGAAGCGGGCGATGCGCTGCAGGTGGCGCTGGCTGAACAGCGGCCGGCCCTCGACGATCACCTGGCCGAAGCGGCGGGTCCCGGCCGGCTCGACCGGCAGCACCAGGGTGGCGGTGCGGCTCTCGTGATCGACCACGACCTCGGTCTCGCCGACCTCGGCGAAGGCATAGCCGCGGCGGCCGAGCTCGACCCGCAGCGCCGCCTCCGCCTCGCCGACGCGGGCGGCGTTGACCGGGTCCTGCGCGGCCACGCCGAACGACTGGCGCAGCGCCGCCGCGTCCGCCCCCGCGGCCTCCTCCAGGCCCGGCAGGCGCACCTCGCTGAACCGGTAGAGCGGCCCGGGCTGGACGTTCAGCGTGACCGCGAAGCCGCCGGCCGGGGCGGCGTCGACGGCGGTGGTGACCAGCGCGTCATAATAGCCGTTGGCGCGCAGCAGCTCGGCCATCAGCTCGGCGTCGGCGCGGGCGCGGCGGTCGATCTGCGCTGCATTGGCCGGATCGCCGCGATATTGCTCGAGCGTCGAGAGCTCGCGGAACTGCGCCATCAGCGTCGCCGACTCGACCTCGTCCAGCCCCTCCACCCGATAGGCATAGGTGCGCGAGGCCGCCGCGTCGGCGACGTAGGCGTCGGGGGTGACCGGGATCGGCTCGCTGCGGTCGGCCTCCATGTCGGGCCAGTCGACGCCGAGATCGGGCCATTCCTCCAGCGGCGCCGACGGATCGAGCGCCGGCGCCTCGGCGGGCGGCGGCTCGTCCGGCGTCGGCGCGGCCTCCTGCGCCGCCGCGGCGCCCGGAAACAGAAAAAGAAGGGCAAGAACAGCCGACAGCGCGGCTGCGTGCCGCCCCGCAACGGCTTGCAACATGAGGGGAACGCTAGCCGCCGCCGCTGAGGGGCGCCAGAGCGGAAATCACCCTAGGGTCCGCATTCCATACCCGCAACGGCCGTGACGGAGCGCATTTTGGCGCAGGGCAAGGAGCGAGGAGGGAGCGATGCTGACGCATCGTGACCGACGCTGCGACGCAGCCCTGCGTCAAAAGGCGCCCGCCGCTTCGCGGTCGCCCGGGTATGGAATGCGGACCCTATTCGTCAGTGGAGCGTGGCGCTGCCCCGCTCGGTCGAGGAAAGCAGCGCGATCATCCGCTCGATCTGCCGCCAGCGGCAGAAATGGACGACGTTGCCGAGCCCGCGGCTGCGGTCGGCGCGCGCCGCCGCCTCGCCCGCGGCGTAGATGCCGAATCGCTCGATCAGCTCGGCCGCATCGGCCGCCGCCGCCGCGTCGGGAAGATAGACGGGGTCGTGCAACGCTTTCCTCTCGGGCTTTCCCGGTTGAGAGGCCCTGCTAGCAGCGGCACCCTTTCCAAACGCGTGACGGCCATCCTCAACGACGCGTAAACCACGCGAGTGCTGGCGCGCGGCGCGCCCTGCTGGCATGAGCGCCGCGATGAAACCGGCCTCCCCATTCCCCCTTGCCGGCGGCTGCCTGCTCGCTTTGGCGATCCTCGCCGGCGCGATCGCCGGCGTCGTCTACCGCCAGCCCAGCCTCGGCCTCCTCGCCGGCCTCGGCGCGGGCCTCGTCCTCATCGCCCTGGTCTGGCTGCTCGACCGCTAGGGGACAGTCACTTTTCCGCACGCCCCATCCAAGGTGGCACCCCGCAGCGGAAAAGTGACTGCCCCCATTCCCACCGTCCGTTGCCTCAGCCGATCCGTCTTCCGGCCCAGACCACGCGGCCGACGATGTCGACCGCGGCCGGGTCGCAATCGGGCCAGCCGGGATAGGCGGGATTGTCGCTGCGCACCGACAGCGTCCGCGCCGCCGGGCTCACGCCAAGCCGCTTCACCACCAGCGCGTCGTCGATCCGCAGCACGTAGATGCCGTCGCGCAGCCCCGCCGCGGCATCGCCCCGGTCGACCAGAATCTCGTCGCCGTCGGCGAGCGTCGGGGCCATCGAATCGCCCTGCACGCGGATGATCGAGAGCAGCTCCGTGCCGGAACGGGCCAGCTGCCTGAGCCAGGCCGGATCGAAGGCGATGTGGGCGGTCACCTTCTCGTCGCCGTCGAAGGAGCCGGCGCCGGCCGAGGCATTGACGGCGAGCCGCGCCACCGCGACCAGGCCGCGCCCGCCCGCCTCCGGCGCCGGGCCGCCGAGCACGGCCTCGTCGACGCCGAAATAGCGGGCCAGCAGCCGCCGGTCGGCCTCGGCCAGCCGGCGCGGCGTGCCGCGGCGGAGGAATTGCTGGATATAAGCGGGGTTGCGGCCGATCAGCCGCGACAGGCCGGCATAATCCTCGCCTTTCTCGTCGATCAGCCGCGCCAGCGCGGCCCGTGCTTCGTCCGCCATGTTTCTTCCTTACAGATAGGATTTTTCCTAGACAAGTAGGAAATGTCCTCCGAAACTGGAACAGAGCGGGAACAGTGATTCGGAGGAGTTTGTGCAATTGCGGCGGCGCATCGAGCTTTATCTGCGACGTTCCCGCATGTCGCCGAGCCGCTTCGGACGCGAGACGATCAACGATCCGCGCTTGATACCGGACCTGAACAACGGGCGACAATTGCGTAAAAAGACGAAAGCAAAAATCATCGCCTGGCTGGATGCGCGCGATGGCGCCGAGAGGCGCCGCCGCCGGCGCGGCTCACGCTGGAGACACTGGATGATCCGAGCGGGCTAGGACTGGCGGGCGGCGAGCCGCTGCAGGCTGTCGATCGCGCTTTGCAGCCGCGCGTCCGCCGCGTCGGGAAAGACCTGCGGGCACGCCTGCGGCGCGGGGGCGGCCGGGCGCGCGGTGCGCCGGGCGAGGCCCCGCTCGAGCCGCTCCATCAGCTCGGCGAGGCTGGTCGATGCCGCCGCGGCCGGCTCGGGCGAGGGCTCGGGCTCGGGCTCGGGCGCGGGCTCGGGCTCGGGCTCGGGCTCCGGCGCGGGCTCCGGCGCGGGCGCTTCTGCTGCGAGCTCCTCGGGCGCCGCCTCGATCGTCTCCTCCGGCTCGCTTGGGGCCGCATCGTCCAGCCAGAGCGGCGCCTTGGCGGCCGGCCGTGCCGGCGGCGCCGGCTCGCCAAGCTCGCGCGCGGCGAGGATCGGGCGGGTCGCCGGCGCGTCCGGGTGGATGTCCCTGCGGCGGAGCTTCGGCGCCGCGTCGTCCGCCGGCGCGGGCCGCGGCCGCGAGCTGCCCAGCATCGAGCGGTCGAGCACCCGCAGCAGATAGAAGACCAGGCCGAAGGTCGCCGCGGCGCCGGCGCCGCCGATCGCGATCCGCGCGGTCATGCCGAGCGGCGGCTCGGCGGCGGGGAGCAGCGACGGCAGGCCGGTCGCGCCGATCAGCCCGGCGAGCATGTCGCCCGGCATGGCGAAGGCGAGGAACGCCACCGCGAACGCGGCCAGCCCGGCCACGGGCAGGTCGAGCGCGTTCCGGCCGACGCCGCGCATCGCATCCTGGAGAGGCTTCGAAACGATCATAAGGCCTTGCCCGTAAGTCTCTGGTAGACCGGCGCATAACGGGAAATGTTTGACGACCAGTTACGCTCGCGCTCGACGAAGGCGCGGGCGGCGTCGCGGCGCGCGTCCCAATCGCCGCGGCGGTCGAACAGGTCGGCGAGCGCCGCCGCGAGCGCCGCCGGATCGCCGGCCGGAAACAGCGTCCCGGTCACGCCATGCTCGATCAGCTCGCGATGGCCGCCGACGTCGGATGCGGCGACCAGCTTGCGCTGCGCCATCGCCTCCAGCGGCTTCAGCGGCGTCACCAGCTCGGTCAGCCGCATCGCCTTGCGCGGATAAGCGAGGATGTCGATCAGCGCATAATAACGCTCGACCTCGTCGTGCGGGACGCGGCCGACGAAGCGGATCCGCTCCGCGCGCGGGCGAGGCCGCGGCCTGCGCCTTCAGCGCGTCCTCCATCGGCCCGCCGCCGACCAGCAGCAGCTGCGCGTTCGGCCGCCGCTCGATCAGCAGCGGCATCGCCGCGATCAGGTCGTCCAGCCCCTCATAATCGTAGAAGGAGCCGATGAAGCCGACCGTGTCGGCCGCCTCGAGCCCGAGGCTCTTCGCGAAGCCCGCGTCCGCGGCCGGCGGATCGCCGAACAGATCCATGTCGACGCCGTTGGGCGAGACGATGATCTTCGCCGGATCGATGCCGCGGGAGATCAGATCCTCCCTCAGCCCCTCGCAGATCACCGCGACGGCGTCGGCGCGCCGCGCCGCATAGGTCTTCCATCAGCCGGGTCAGCCGATAGCGGGCCGAGCCTTCGCGCCCGGTGCCGTTGCCGACCGCCGCATCCTCCCAGAAGGCGCGGATCTCGTAGACCAAAGGCAGGCCGTGGCGCCGCGCCACCGGCAGCGCCGCCAGCGCGGTCAGCACCGGCGAATGGGCGTGGAGCTGGTCCGGCCGCCACTCGGCGACCAGCGCGTCGAGCCGCTCCGAGAGCGCCCGGATCTCGCGCCACTCGCCGAGCGGCGCCGGCGCGGGCTCCGGCTTCGCCGTGCGGTGAAAGGTGATGCCGTCGACGATCTCGGGATCCGGCCCGGCCGCCGCGTGGCGCGGCCCGGTCAGGCAGCGCACCTCCCAGCCCTGCGCCAGCTGCGCCTTGACGATGGCGCGGGTGCGGAAGGCGTAGCCGCTGTGCAGCGGCAGCGAATGGTCGAGGACGTGCAGGATGCGCATGGTCGGCTCCCCATTTGCCACGCCAAGCTTAACGGCGCGTCAACCGCGCCTTGCTATGCCGTCTCGATGCGGGACGCTGCGGAAACCGGCCGATGATCGACAATTTCGCCCTCGGCCTCAGCCACGGGCTGATGCTGCTCGCCGCCTGGCGGCTGCTGTCGCGCCCCGACCTCGACGACGACGACGCGCCGCCGGTGGCGAAGAGCGGCTGGTTCACGAAGAGCGAGCCCGACGATGCGTGACCTCGCCCTCGTCGGCTTCCTCGTCGCCCTGCTCGCCCTCGCGGTGAAGCGGCCGTTCCTGTTCGCGCTCGCCTATGTCTATGTCGACACCGTCTCCCCGCAGCGCCTGTCATACTATCTGCTCAACTCGATCTCGGTGTCGATGTACGTCGCGGCGCTGGCGATCGGCGCCTGGCTGGTGTTCGACAGGAAGGCCGACCTCCGCGTCGCGCCACGGCAGGGCCTGATCCTGGTCCTGCTCGCCTACGTCACCTGGACGACCCTTCATGCCGACCTTCCGGTCGAGGCCTGGACCAAGTTCGAATGGGTGTGGAAGGCGCTGGTCTTCGCCATCTTCCTGCCGTTCACCCTGCGGACCAGGCTGCGGGTCGAGGCCGCCCTGCTGTTCCTCACCTTGTCGGCCGCGGCGATCATCATCGTCGGCGGGATCAAGACCGTGCTCTCGGGCGGCGGCTACGGCGTGCTCAACCTGATGGTCGACAACAATAGCGGCCTCTACGAGAGCAGCACCATCTCGACCATCGCCATCGCGCTCATCCCGGTGATCCTCTGGTTCACCAGGTTCGGCACCATCTTCGCGCCCGACTGGCGGGTGAAGACCTTCTGCTTTGCCCTCGTCTTCGCCTGCCTGCTGATCCCGATCGGCACCGAGGCGCGGACGGGCCTGGTCTGCATCGGCGTGCTCGGCGTGCTGATGCTGCGCGACGTCAAGCGCCGCTTCCTCTACATGGGCGCGGCGGCCCTGCTCGGCCTCGCCGCCATCCCCTTCCTGCCTTCCTCCTTCACCAGCCGGATGGAGACGATCCAGGGCTTCGAGGCCGACCAGTCCGCCAACACCCGGCTCGCCGTCTGGGCCTGGACCTGGGACTATGTGCAGGACCATCCGATGGGCGGCGGCTTCGAGGCCTATCGCCAGAACCGCATCCAGGTGGCGACGGTGGACGCGCGCACGGCCGGCGAGGTGCAGTTCGTCTCCACCCGCACCGAGGCCGACGAGGGCCGCGCCTATCACAGCGCCTATTTCGAGATGCTCGGCGAGCAGGGCTTCCCCGGCCTTCTCCTTTTCCTCCTGATCCACGGCATCGGCCTGGCGCGGATGGAGCTGATCCGGCGCCGCTACCGCCGCGCCGAGGGCGAGGATGCCTGGATCGCGCCGCTGGCCACGGCGCTGCAGCATTTCCAGCTCATCTATCTGGTCGGCGCGCTGTTCGTCGGCATCGCCTACACGCCGTTCGTCTACCTGATGCTCGGCAGCCAGATCGGCTTCGACAGCTGGCTGACCGGCCGCGAGCGCAAGCGGCGGAACGAAGTGAGACGCCAAGCCTTTAGCGCGGGATGACCGGCGCCGGGCGCAGCCTTTGCTATGTGGACGACACGACGCCGGGCATCAGCCGCAGGCGGCGCGGCCGTTATTGGCAATATTTCGACGCCAAAGGGAAGCGGATCACCGACCGCGACGAGATCGACCGGCTGAACGCCGTCGGCCTGCCGCCCGCCTATCGACGAGCCTGGTTCTCGCCCAAGCCGAACGGCCACATCCAGGCGATCGGCTATGACGAGAAGGGCCGCAAGCAATATCGCTACCATGCCGATTTCCGCGAGAAGCAGGACGCGGCCAAATATGAGCGCTGCCTCGATTTCGGCCGGGCGCTGTCGAGGCTGCGGAAACGCGTCGCCGCGGACCTTCGGAAGCGCAAGCTCTCCCGCGACACCGTGATCGCGGCGATCGTGCGGCTGCTCGACACCGGCTGCATCCGGGTCGGCAACGAGGCCTATGCCAGGGACAATAAGAGCTTCGGCGCCACCACCCTGCGCGACCGCCACGCCAAGGTGAGCGGGCGAACGGTCAGGATGCGCTTCAAGGCGAAGAGCGGCATCGAGCGCGAGCTCAGGATCACCGACGCCACGCTGAGCCGGATCGTCAAGCAATGCCAGGACCTGCCCGGCCAGCAGCTGTTCCAATATGTGAACGGCGACGGCGAGCCCCAGCCGGTGAGCTCGACCGACGTCAACGACTATATCCGCGAGGCGACCGGCGAGGATTTCACCGCCAAGCATTTCCGCACCTGGAGCGCGAGCGCGCTCGCCTTCGAGCAGATCTGCGCGGCCGGCGCGGACGGGATCGGCCTCAACGCGATGCTGGAGCCGGTCGCCGAGGCGCTCGGCAACACGCCCGCGATCAGCCGCAAGTCCTACGTCCATCCGGCGCTGATCGAGGCGGTGAAGGACGGCAGCGGCGGCAAGCTCGGCTTGCAATGCCCGCGGCCTACGAAATATCTGTCGAGCGCGGAGCGGGGGCTGATCGCCTTTCTGGCCAAGGCCGCCCGCAGGAGAGCCAGGAAAGCGCGATGAACCGGACAGACACGCTCGACGCGCAGGCCGCGCGGCTATGGACGGATATGGCCGCCTGGCTCACCGGCAACAGCCTCAACATCGCGCTGGCAGTGGTGGCCGGCATCGTCATCGGCCTCGTCCTCCTCGCCATCCGCTCGCTCGGCTGCCGGCTGCTCGAGCGCCGCAGGAGCGGCGAGCTCGACTGGCGCGCGATCTTCGCCCGGGTGCTGGCGCGGACGGGCCTGGTCTTCATCGTCATGACCTCGGCCGAGCTGGTCGCCGAGCATGCGGCGACCCCGCCCCCGCTGCTCAACATCATCCACATCGCCTTCGTGATCGCCGCCGCCTTCCAGGCCGCGATCTGGGGACGCGAGCTGATCGTCGGCCTCGTCGAGCACCGCGCCGGCGCCGACGACGAGCATAGCTCGCTCCACTCGGCGATCGGCATCATCCGCCTGCTGGTCACGATCGCCCTGTTCGCGCTCGCCGTCATCCTCATCCTCGACAATCTCGGGGTGAACGTCACCGGGCTGATCGCCGGCCTCGGCATCGGCGGCATCGCCATCGGCCTCGCCGCGCAGGGCATCTTCTCGGATCTGTTCGCGGCGCTCTCGATCATCTTCGACCGGCCGTTCCGCAAGGGCGACACGATCACCTTCGGCACCACCACCGGCACGGTCGAGAATATCGGCCTCAAGAGCACCCGCGTCCGCGCCCTGACCGGCGAGGAGGTGATCGTCTCCAACGCCAAATTGCTCGAGCAGCAGGTGCAGAACTGGGCGCTGATCGACCGGCGGCGGGCGCTGATGACCTTCGGGCTGGTCTACCAGACCCCGCCCGATCTGCTCGCCCAGGTGCCGCTCGAGGTGAAGGAGATCGTCGACGCGCAGCCGCTCGGCACCTTCGACCGCTGCCACGCCTTCCAGTTCGCACCCTCGTCGATCGATTTCGAGCTGGTCTTCTTCGTCGAGAGCGCCGCTTATGCCGATCTGATGAGCGTGCGCCAGGCGGTGCTGCTCGGCATCGCGCGCCGCTTCGCCGAATTGAAGATCGAGTTCGCCTATCCGACCACCACCAACTTCACCGCCGCGCCGGACGGGACGATGATCTATCCCTATGCGGTCGAGGAGGGCGAGCGCTAAAGCCCTCCCCCATGATGGGGGAGGGTTGAGTGGGGGTGAACGCCTCCACCGCACCGTGGGCCTCGAATGTTCACCCCACCCCAACCCCTCCCCATCGAGGGGAGGGGCTAGAGGCTAGAACCCGACGTCCTCCAGGCTCAGCAAGGTCGCATTCCCCCCGGAGCTGGTGGTATCGGTCGAGGTCACCCGCTCGGTGCAGAAACGCGGCAGGTAGTGCGGCCCCCCGGCCTTGGGGCCGGTGCCGGACTGGCCCTCGCCCCCGAACGGCTGGCTGCCGACGATCGCGCCGATCATCGAGCGGTTGACGTAGAGATTGCCGGCCGTGGCGCTCTCCTCGACCGTCTCGGCGGCGCGGGCGATGCGGCTGTGCAGGCCCATGGTGAGGCCGAAGCCGGAGGAATTGACCCGCCGCACCGTCTCCGCGAGCTCGCCGCCCTTCCAAGTGGTGACGTGGAGCAGCGGCCCGAACCATTCCTCCTTGAGATCCTCGATGCGGTCGATCCGGATCAGCGTGGGCGGCACGAACAGGCCCTCGGCGGGCACCGGCACGGATTTGAGGATGCGCTCCCGCATCGCCTCGCGCCGGCCCATCAACCTGTCGTAGGAGGGCTGGTCGATCACCGGGCCGACATCGGTCCGCGGCAGCGCCGGATCGCCGACGATCAGCGAATCCATCGCCCCGGTCAGCATCTCCAGCGTGCGCCCGGCAATGTCCTCCTGCAGCACCAGCAGCCTGAGCGCCGAGCAGCGCTGCCCCGCCGAGCGGAAGGCCGAGGTGATCACGTCCTGCACCACCTGCTCGGGCAAGGCGGTCGAATCGACGATCATCGCGTTGATCCCGCCGGTCTCGGCGATCAGCGGGATGATGTCGCGATCGTCATCGGCCAGCAGCGTGCGCGCGATATGCTTGGCGGTGGCGGTCGATCCGGTGAAGGCGACGCCGGCGATGCGAATGTCCTCCATCAGCTTCTGGCCGAGGTCGCGCCGCCCCGCCGCCAGGATCAGGGCGTCCTCGGGAATGCCCGCGGCGTGGGCGAGGCCGACCGCATAAGCGGCGATCTGCGGTGTCTGCGAGGCCGGCTTGGCGACCACGGCGTTGCCCGCCGCCAGCGCCGCGGTGACCTGGCCGAGGAAGATGGCGAGCGGGAAGTTCCACGGCGCGATGCAGACGAAGACGCCGCGCGGCGCCATCCTCAGCACGTTGCGCTCGCCGGTCGGCCCCGGCAGCTCGAGCGGCTGCAGGCGGGCGCGGGCCTGGGCCGCGTAATAGCGGCAGAAATCGACCGCCTCGCGCACCTCGGCGAGCGCATCGGGGATGGTCTTCCCCGCCTCCTTGACCGCGATCCGCATCAGCATGTCGCGGTCCTGCTCGAGCAGGCCGGCGAGGCGCTCGAGGCAGGAAGCGCGCTCCTCGATGCTTTGCGCCGACCATTGCTCGAAGCCCTTGAGCGCGCGCGTCACCAGCTCGTCGGCGGGCGGGCTGCTGAGCGGCGCGAAGTCGAGCGGCGGCGCCACCGCCTCGGCCACACGCTCGAGCTCCGGCCGGTCGTTGAGGTCGAGGCCCCAGCTGTTCCTGCGCTCCGGCATGAACAGGTCGTTGGGCAGCGGGATGGAGGGATGGCGGGTGCCGCCGACCGCTTCGATCTTGGCGACCGGATCGGCCAGCAGGTCGGCATCGCTCAGCCGCTCGTCGGCGAGCTGGTGGACGAAGGAGGAATTGGCGCCGTTCTCGAGCAGCCGCCGCACCAGATAGGCGAGCAGGTCGCGATGGCCGCCGACCGGCGCGTAGATGCGGGTGTGGTAGCCCTGCTCGCGCACCAGGGTCTCGTAGAGGCCCTCGCCCATGCCGTGCAGCCGCTGGAACTCGAAGTCGCGCGCCGCGCCCGCCCATTCGAGCAATGTGGCGACGGTCAGCGCATTGTGGGTCGCGAAGGCCGGATAGATGTGCTTCGCCGCCAGCATGTCCTTCGCGCAGGCGAGGTAGGAGACGTCGGTCGCCGCCTTGCGGGTGAACAGCGGATAATCGGACAGGCCCTGCTCCTGGGTACGCTTGATCTCGGTGTCCCAATAGGCGCCCTTGACCAGCCGCGCGGCGATCCGCCGGCCGGTCTTCTCGCCCAGCGCGTTGGCCCAGGCGATGGTCGGACGGGCGCGCTTGCCATAGGCCTGGATCGCCATGCCGAGCCCGTCCCAGCCCTTCAGCGCCGGCAGCCCCGCCACCGCCTCGATGATGTCGAGGCTCATCTCGAGGCGCTCGGTCTCCTCGGCGTCGATCGTGAACGGGATGCCCAGGCTCGCCGCCAGCGTCGCCAGCGCCTCGACCTGCCCGATCAGCGCGGGCACGCAGCTTTCATATTGCGCGACCTCGTAGCGCGGGTGCAGCGCCGACAATTTCACCGAGATGCTGTGGCCCTCGGAGGCGACCTCGCCGACCGCGCGGATCGCCCCTTCATAGGCGGCGAAATAGCGCTCGGCGTCGGGGAAGGTGCGCGCCGCCTCGCCGAGCATGTCGAAGCTGGCGGTGAAGCCCGCATAATCGCGCTTGCGCATCCGCTCGATCGCCTCGCCGATATTGCGGCCCATGACGAAGATCTCGCCCATCATCCGCATCGCCGCGCCGACGCCGGTGCGGACGAACGGCTCGCCGGTGCGCGCGATCAGCCGGCGCAGCGCGCTCGCCTGCTCGGAATCGCTGGTCAGCGCGCGGCCGATCACAAGGCCCCAGGTCGCGGTGTTGACCAGGGTGGAATTGGCCTTGCCCTTGTGGGCGCGCCAGTCGCCCTCGCCGAGCTTGTCGGCGATCAGACTGTCGGCGGTCTCGGGATCGGGCACGCGCAGGAACGCCTCGGCGAGGCTCAAGAGGGCGACGCCCTCCTGCGTGTTCAGCCGATATTCCTGCAGGAACTGGTTGACCCACCCTTTGCCCTGCGCCTCGCGCAGCTCGGCGAGCATGGCGAGCGCCCTTTTCTCGACCCGGGCGCGCGACTCGGGGTCGAGCGCGGCGTCCTTGAGCAGCGGCGCCAGCACCTCCGGCTCGGGCGCGCGGAGCAGCTTTCGGATTTCAGTGCGCGCCGATGCCGTAGCGTCAGCCATGGGGATTCCTCACAGGGCTTGAGTTTCGTGTCGCCGAGCCTCTAGACCGCCTCCATGCCCATCGCCAGCATCGAAGAGATCAAGGCCAGGATCGGTTCCGAAGTCGGCGTCTCCGACTGGATCGCGATCGACCAGTCGCGGATCGACGCCTTCGCCGAGATCACCGACGACCACCAGTTCATCCATGTCGACCCGGAGGCGGCCGCGAAGACCCCGTTCGGCGGCACCGTCGCGCACGGCTTCCTCACCTTGTCGCTGCTGAGCCGGATGGCCGCCGACGCGATGCTGCGCCCCGACAACATCAGGATGGGCGTCAATTACGGCTTCGAGAAGGTCCGCTTCCTCGCCCCGGTCCGCTCCGGCAAGCGCGTCCGCGGCCGCTTCCGCTTGCAGCGCTTCGAGGAGAAGCGCCCCGGCCAATACCAGTTCGTCCACGAAGTCACGGTCGAGATCGAGGGCGAGGACAAGCCCGCTCTGGTCGCCGAATGGATCGGCATGGTGTTCGTCTAAGGGGCGAAGCGGGCGGCCCTAGGCATCGTCTTGCTATGCCGCCGACGCCGGAAAAGCGTTCCGATACGCATCATCGATCCGTTCCATCTGCATGATAGTGAAGGCGAGGATGTTCGCTACTTTTTCCACGTTCTCGATTTCGTCGA
Source organism: uncultured Alphaproteobacteria bacterium (assembly GCA_963826805.1). GTDB lineage: Bacteria > Pseudomonadota > Alphaproteobacteria > Sphingomonadales > Sphingomonadaceae > Allosphingosinicella. Next base: position 36,158 of record CAWGYE010000004.1, on the reverse strand, counting down.
GACTTAGCGTCCGGCCCTTGCGGCTCTTGAGATATTTGTCGATCACCTGATAGCCGCCGACGGTGAACTCCCACACATCCTTGGGGACATTCGCAAAACCTTGGGTCGCGTTGATCCAGACCCTTTCCCCCACCTCTGACCAGCGCGGCTTCTCGACCTCGTTGTCTCCCTTGCCGAAATAGCCGCCTAGGTCCGACACCCCCTTGGGCGGCCTGCGCATCAGATGCACCTCGGCCAGCTCCCAGCCCAACTTCGACAGCGCCTCGAAATCCGCCCGCGTCTGCGGAAAGGAAATGCGCGGGAAATCGGTGCGCAGGAAATCGGCGTAGCGGCTGCGATAGCAGGGAGCATGCAATACCGCATAGACGAAGCCGAAAATCTCTTCAGGCGTGAAGGCATGGTCGTAGCGCTCGTCGATCCATTGGCGGAATTCGGGCGCGATGTTTTCGATGCGGCCCTTGCTTTCGAATGGATCGGGCAGGTCATCATAAAGGTCAGTCGTGACCTTCTCAGATCCCTTGGGCGGGGGGTACAGATATAGCGGCTGTGCGAAGGCAATGCCCCGACTGCTCAAGAAAATCCTGTTGTCGATGGGCATCTCGGTTGCCGATGCGTATACCCCTGCCTCGCCTGCCCCCGTTGAGATCTGCCGCACGAAAACGAGACCAATGTTTGGCTCAAGAAGATGGCGACTTACCCGCTCCCGACGATGGACGGCCACATTACCGTTCCAGATTGTCCATCTGGCATCGAACGGCCGATACATGATCGGAACGGCTGCTTCTTCCAAAGCTACGGCCGGAAGTTCAGCCTTGGTTCGCGCATACGACCACTGACTCTGGGAGCATAGACGGAAAAGGCTCCGCGCCTCCTGCTCGGTTGATGTCGCTAAGAGTTGCCTCACCTTTTCGACAGCTTCCGTCTTATCAAACGATATCGCGAGCTCATCTTGTGTCGTCACAATCCCCGGTGCGGGGTCACCGGCTGGGGAAAAAATCTGCGGAATTGACCAAAGCTCGCGATAGCCCGCCTCTGCCTCGTCGTCGCGTGGAACGAAGAGGGACTGTGGCTCGGCAGGGTGGAGGCTGACCCAATCGACGTGCTTAAGTTCGGCAGCAGCCGCTCGCTCGTATTTGGCCTGCCGCGTGCCCCAGAAATCTGTGTGCCAAACGCCGCTCCCGATACCCGGCTTCTTAACGAAAAGGCTGATCGCCACGCCCTGCTCGATATCGAAGACATTCTCGTCCTTGGAGCCATCAGGCGAGACCTCCTTCTTCTTCGCATTGCCGTGGAGGTCGAGCACGTAAATCCGGTCAAAGCTCTTCATCAGGCTCTGGCGCATCCCGCGGAAGGTGGGATTGTCGAGGAAGCTGTGGTTGCTGATGATCCCGACGACACCTTCATCCACCGCATCCATTTTCATCTGCGCGAAGCGGATGAACTTGACATAATCGTCCTGGAGCCACTTCCCCTGGGCTGGCTTCGATAGTTCGGGAATGCCTTCGCGATAGGCGGCCACAGAGCCTTTTGCCCACGGCCCATTGTTGCGGCTATGGCCGGAGTAAGGCGGGTTGCCGGTAATCACGAGGATCGGCTTTTCTTTAACCTCCTGTGCCGCCTCGGTTTCGTGCGACAGTTCCGGCAAGAGATAATTCGGCTCGGGATCGATCGGCTCCAGCGTGTTGGTCAGATAGACTTGGAACCGTTCGCCCTTCTCCAGCTTATGCCCACGGTCGGCTAGGTACTGGCTGAGCTTCAGATGCGCGATCGTGTAGGGCGCGATCAGATATTCGAAGCCATAGATATTCTTCAGGATATGCTCGCGGATGACGAGCGGCGCCTTGCCGGAGTCAGCGCCGCCGATCTCCTCGAATATCCGCTCCAGTACCTCGATCAGGAATGTGCCCGTTCCAGTCGCGAAGTCGAGCACCGTCACCCGTTTCCGGTCGGCCAGCCCCTCGGCGATGCCGAACGTGTCCTTCAGAATGTCGTTGATCGCCCGGACGATGAAACTCACGATCGGCGGCGGCGTGTAATAGACACCCCGGCTCTTGCGCATCTTGGCGTCATATCTGGCTAGATAGTCTTCATAAAAATAAATAAAGGGGTCGCGCTCGAACAGGCGATGCTCTTCGTCCGATCCCGCCCGCGTGCCACGACGGGCCTTGCGGCCTCGGAACGAGAGGTCTTCGTGAATGGCCGTAAGATTCAGATTGTTGATAATCGACAGGACTTCCTCGACCACCCAGCGGATGTCCGCATAATTGGGCTGATCGAGCCGGTCGAGAAAGCCGACCAACTCTTGGATGAGGCCGAATGAGGCCGGGACATATTGCTTGGCATTGAGAAGGGTGATCGTATCGCCTGCCTTGGTGTTCAGCTTAGCGAGGAACAGGCCGTAGGCGAGCGTCTGGGCAAAAGCGTCGGCGAACTCCTTGAGCGTGATTTCGTGGCTGACCTGTTCCTTGAAGGCACCATAGAGCCCCATCAGCACGCCGCCTGATTTGGCCCGTTCCTGCCGGACCAGTTCTTCGCCGAGATAGTCACGTAAGAGTTGGCTGCGCGTCGCCAGCGCCTCCGCCAAAGCCTTGGCCCGGCCGATTGGCTGCGGCGCCTCGCTGAGAAAGCCGCGCAGCAGCGCCGTGACTTCGGCGGTCCGCTCTGGTCGGACGTGCACGGTCTTGGCTTCCAGTGCGCTCGCCTCGATTAGGCGCGCTTCCTGCGTCCCATTTGGGCCGATCCACAACCAGTGGAGATAGTCCGTAAGGAGGATATTGGGCGACAGCTTCAGATATTTGGCAATTTGATCGCCCTTGGCGATCTCCCTGAGGTCCTCGCCTATGGCCTTGTTCTCAACATAACCGAGGATCATGCCCTGCGAGACCACCTTGTAGTCGGGTGCGCCCGCTTTCTCGCGCGTCGGTTCGTGTGTGACCCGAGTCCCCACCTGGGCGAAGGCTGATGCAGCGGCGTTGAGCAGGGCTTCGAGCGCGGCACGACTGGTCATCTCGGTCTGCTGGTCGAGCGGCGTATTCCTTACCGACAGCAAATAGCGTTCGAAGGCGTCGCTGGGGAGCCCGGGCATTCAATTCTCCTCCGCGCCCACCCTGCCCGCCCGCCGAGCGCCCGGCAAGAGCGGCGCGCTTCTTGCGTCGAAGGCCTGTCTAAAGCGATGTTGTCACGCTAAGAGGCGGGAAGATTGCCCCTCCACCATGCTTCGCATCGTCCCCCTCCCCATCCGCTTCGCGGACAGGGAGGATTAAAGGAGAAACCCAATGTCCAGCCGCGACGCCGTCATCGTCTCCACCGCCCGCACGCCGATCGGCAAGGCCTATCGCGGCGCGTTCAACGCCACCCCCTCCCCGACCCTCGCCGCGCACGCGATCCGCGCCGCGGTCGAGCGCGCCGGCATCGACGGCGGCGAGGTGGACGACGTGATCATCGGCGCGGCGCTGCAGCAGGGCGTGCAGGCGACGATCGGGCGCACCGCGGCGCTCCGCGCGGGCCTGCCCGTCACCGTGCCCGGCATGTCGATCGACCGGCAATGCGCCTCCGGGCTGATGGCGATCGCCACCGCCGCCAAGCAGGTGATCGTCGACCGCATGGACATCTGCGTCGCCGGCGGGGTCGAATCGATCTCGATGGTGCAGACGCCCGAGATGCGCCTCGGCGCGGACCCCGAGCTGCTGGCGATGCACAAGGACGTGTACATGCCGATGATCGGCACCGCCGAGGTGGTCGGCAAGCGCTACCATATCGCCCGCGACCGCCAGGACGCCTATGCGCTGCAATCGCAGCAGCGCACCGCCGCCGCCCAGGCCGCGGGCAAGTTCGACGACGAGATCGTGCCGGTGACCGCCACCATGTCGGTCAAGGACAAGGAGACCGGCGAGGTTTCGATGCGCGAGGTCACGCTTTCGAAGGACGAGGGCAATCGCGCCGACACCACCCTGGAGGGGCTGCAGAGCCTGCAGCCGGTGATGGGGCCGGAGGCGATGATCACCGCCGGCAATGCCAGCCAGCTCTCCGACGGCGCCTCGGCCTCGGTGATCATGGAGGCGAGCGTCGCCGCCGAGCGCGGCCTGGCGCCGCTCGGCCGCTATATCGGCATGGCCGCGGCCGGCACCGAGCCCGACGAGATGGGCATCGGCCCGGTGTTCGCGGTGCCCAAGCTGCTCGACCGGTTCGGGCTTACCGTGAACGACATCGATTTGTGGGAATTGAACGAGGCCTTCGCCGTCCAGGTCCTCTACGTTCAGGACGTGCTCGGCATCCCCGATGACAGGATGAACGTCAACGGCGGCGCCATCTCGATCGGCCACCCCTACGGCATGTCCGGCGCGCGAATGACCGGCCACGCGCTGATCGAGGGCAGGCGCCGCGGCGCCAGATATGTGATGGTGACGATGTGCGTCGGCGGCGGCATGGGCGCGGCGGGGCTGTTCGAGGTGCTGTAGCGATGGCGCAGGAGAGCTCCCTCCGCCGGGCGATCGCGCCCTTCGGCCGCCTGCTCGACTTCGACGGGCGGATGCGGCGGGCGGATTATTGGCCCTATATGCTGCTGCTCGCCGCGATCTACTTCGTTGGCCTCGTTCTCACCGTTTTCGCGATGTCGGCGGGGCTGCGGCTTTCGATCGGGCCGGCCTATGCAGTGACGGCGGTGCTTGCCCTTCTCGCCCTCGCGGCGACCGTCCGGCGGCTGCACGACGTCCGATGGAGCGGCCTTTGGGCGGTCGTCTATGTCGTCATGTTGCTCCTCTTCATCTCCATCTATTTCTACTGGCGCTACGGCACGCCGCCATCGCCTCTCGGGGCTCCGCCCTCGCTCTTGCCCTATATGCCGTTCCTGATGCCGCTCGGCCTCGCGATGAACCTGCTCGGCCCGATGCTGTTCGTGCTGTGCGTCCTCGACGGCACCGTCGGGCCGAACCGCTACGGGCCCGACCCGAAGGGCCGGAGCGGGCCCTGAGCATCGCCCTTCCCGCGCCGTGCGACGGCGCCGCGGCGTCGGGAAAGTGCCGCGGCGCGACCCATCATCCGCGGCTGATCCTCGCCACCTGCATCCTCGCCTCGAGCCTCGCCTTCGTCGACGGCTCGGTGCTGAACGTCGCCCTGCCGGCGATCGGCCGCGCCTTCGACGCCGGCACCGCCGAGGTGCAGTGGGTGGTCAACGCCTTCATGCTGCCCGTATCGGCGCTGCTGCTGCTCGGCGGCGCGGCCGGCGATCTCTACGGGCGGCGCCGGGTGATGCTCGGGGGCATCGTCCTGTTCACCGCCGCCTCGATCCTCTGCGCGGCGGCGCCGAGCCTCGAGATCTTTCTCGCCGGCCGGGCGCTGCAGGGGCTGGGCGCGGCGCTGCTGATGCCGAACAGCCTCGCCATCCTGAGCTCGGCCTTCACCGGCGAGGCGCGCGGCCGCGCCGTGGGCAGCTGGGCGGCGGCCGGCGCGATCGGCGGCGCGCTGGCGCCGATGCTCGGCGGCTGGCTGATCGACACCGTGGGGTGGCCCTTCGTGTTCCTGCTGAACGTGCCGGTCGCTCTCGCCGCGATCGCGCTCGGCTGGCGCTATGTCCCCGAAAGCGAGAATGAGGAACGGCCGCCGCCCGACTGGGCCGGCGCGGCGCTGGGGACGCTCGGCCTCGGCGCGCTGACCTGGGGCCTGACCAGCTGGTCGGCGAGCGAAGAGCTCGGCACCGCCACCCTCGCCGCGCTGGTCGCGGGCACCCTGCTGATGCTGGCCTTCCTGATGACGGAGCGCCGCCTCGGCAGCCATGCGATGGTGCCGCTCGGCATGTTCGGCTCGCGCGCGTTCGTCGGCCTCACCCTGTTCACCTTCCTGCTCTACGGAGCGCTCGGCGGGCTGATGCTGCTCCTGCCCTATACGCTGATCGAGGCGGGCGGCTACGGCCCGGTCATGGCCGGCGCGGCGCTGCTGCCGCTGCCGGTGATCATCGCGCTGGGATCGCCGCTCATGGGCAAGCTCGCCGCGCGGATCGGGCCGCGCTGGCCGCTGACGCTGGGGCCGCTGCTGGTCGCCGCCGGGTTCGGCCTCGCGCTCCGGATCGGCGGCGAGGGCAGCTACTGGGCGACGGTGCTGCCGTCGATCCTCGCCATCTCCGCCGGCATGGCGATCGCGGTCGCGCCGCTCACCACCGCCGTGCTTTCCTCGGTCGAGGACAGCCATGTCGGCACCGCCTCGGGTCTCAACAGCGCGGTCGCGCGCGGCGGCGGCCTGATCGCCACCGCCTTGCTCGGCATCGTCCTCTCGCGGCAGGGCGCGGCGCTGATCGCCGGCTTCCACGGCGCGGCGCTGGCAGGCGCGGCGCTGGCCCTCGTCTCGTCGCTGACCGCCTTCGCCACGCTCGGCCGGCGCGGCTAGTTCTGGTAGAGCTGGGCCTCCGCGGCGCGGCGCCGGACCAGCCCGGGCAGCACCTTGCCCGCCGCCTTGTCCCACTTGCCGAACTCGGCGGCGGCGCCCGCATAATTGCCGGCCTTGTGCAGCTTGAGCAAGGTGCTGCTCTGGAGGTTGCCGATGCCGAGATTGTAGGCGAAGCTGACCATGGCATCGAACTGGTGCTGGGTGGTCGCGGCGCCGCCGATCGCGGCCGCCACCTTCTGCGCGAACTGGTCGAGATCCTGAGCGAAGCGGTCGTCGCACTGCTGCTGGGTCCAGACCAGGCCGGCCTTGATGTCGGACCCCGTGCTCCCCCAGCCGATGGTCCAGGGATCGCCGCCGGTGCCAGGATCGGGATAGGCGCCGTAGGAGCCGTCGGGGCGCTTGCGCGCACAGCCCTCGAACTGCTGGATCAGCGAAATGCCTGCCGCGCTTGGTTGCATCATGTCCTCCTGTATCCGGGCCGGAGCCTACATCGCCTGTTCGCCGGTCTCAATGCGGGGCGCCGAGCGCGATCCAGCCGACCGCGAGGCCCAGCGCCAGTCCGAACAGGCCGGCGACGCGGAACTGCCAGGCGCGTTCTTCCGACACGTGCGCCATGCTGCGCATCGCCAGCTCCGGCCACAGGAAATAGAGAATCCCCTTCAGGGTGAGCGCGCAGCCGATCAGCGTGACCAGCAGCCCGGGGCCCCGCCACACCGGATGGAAGGCGAGGATCAGCAGGCCGAGCGGGATATGCAGATAGGCGTTGAGAAAGCCCGGCACGGCGCTCCGCTCGCGCATGGCGATGAAGAAGCGCGCCCAGGCGCGCGGCGCGGCGATGTGGGAAAGGCCGGTGACGATGAAGGCCAAGGCGGTGAGCCGCTCGACGCCGGCGACCGTGTCCACCGCGCGCTTCCCGGGCCGCCGCTAGAGCCCGTAGAGCCCGCTGCCGGCCATGTTCTTCGCCAGCAGCGCTTTCCTGGTCTGGTTCGGGGTCCACAGCGCCTCGCTATAGTCGCCGACCATGTTGGCCTGCGCCTCCAGCATCGCCTCGCCGAACTTGTCGGTGCCTTCCTTGTATCGGTACATGTCGTTGGGCTTCCCCCCGACCTTGGCGAGCTCGAGGCCGTAGCGCACGAAGAAGGCGGGCATGCCGAGGTCCCGATACTGCCAGACATGGGTCATTTCGTGGATGAAGCTCTTCTTGCCCTTGATGGTGGTCGCGGCAAAGTCGGGGCAATATTCGTGCTTGAAATAGACGATCGAGCCGACGGTGATCGCCGGATTTCCCTTCGCGAACGCCATGTGGGCGAAGGGATGATTGCCGGGGCCGTCGCTCAGCCTGACCTTGGCATAGTCGATCTTGTCGCCGAACGCGGCCTTTGCCAGCGCGATTTCGCCGGCCGTCAGCTTCCTTTGCTTTCCCATCGCCCGTCTCCTCTTCGCCGCGACCATAACCGAGCGGCCCCGGAATTGGAATTCCGATCTTCACCAATTCGGGCTAGAGGGGCGCCCACGCGCCCGTAGCTCAGTTGGACAGAGCACGAGCCTTCTAAGCTTGGGGTCGCAGGTTCGAATCCTGCCGGGCGCGCCACTAAGCCTCTGGTTTTAATGGCTTTTTAGTCTCTCCGCTCCAGGCGCGAATTCTCCCCGCATTTCCGGGCCTTTGCGGACCCGCTGAAGGCATTTCGTGTTCAAGAGACGATTTGTCCCGACCGCAAGGACGGAATGAAGGCCGGAATCTCCGTGGCCCAAAAGGTGTCCCCAAACTGAATCCCCGCCACACCGCCTGACAGCGCAACCTCTGAAAAGCCGCTTACGGCTGAAAGTGAGAAAAGCAGCTATTTGGGGCGGAACCCCTCGGACCTCTCTGAACCCTCGCTCTAGATGCTGTCGGCAGAGATGATGCCGTAAATCGCCTCCTCCGCCGCCCCGACCAAGTCGCGCACCTCCGATTTGTCGAGGAAGGCGTTCTTGAAGCCGGCCTTGACGATCTGCAGCACCTCCCAGCGGGTGAGGCCACCGACCAGCCGCGCCGCCATCAGATATTCGGACGTCAGCGACCGGCTCTCGCCCGCGTGCAGATAACGGTTGTCGGTGCCGATCGTGACCTCCATCCCGGCGCGCATATAGCGAAGGAGAGGATAAGCGTAGCGATCGCCCCGGTCGCCCTCCCCGCCCGGATCGCCGTCCGGGCCGGCTTTGGCTGGCGGTTCGAACGCATTGGTGAGCAGGTTGCTGTTCGGGCACAGCTCCATGCAAATGCCCTCGCGCACGCAATAGCCGAGCAAGGCGAGGTCCTCGACCAGCCGCAGCCCGTGGCCGATGCGAAGCGCGTTCAGCTTGTAGACCGCGTGCCAGATGCTCTGCGCGCTCGCCGCCTCGCCGGCATGGATGGTGATCGGCGAGGATCGCGAGGTCAATTGGCCGATCAGCCCCTCCAGCCAGTCGGGCTTGACCGCCTCGTTCCCGGAAATGTCGAAGCCGACGACGTCCGACGGCCGCCACCATACCGGAATCGAATTGCCGAAAATCTGGTAGAATTCGTTGCGCGACCAGCCCCGGTCCGCCTGGAAGGGGCGCCGCTCAAGATAATGATCGAGCAGTTCGACGACGGCGCGCGCCGCGGGCTCGGATTTGTGGCGCTTAGCCGCCAGCAGGATGTTGGTGCGCACCAGCGGATAGCGCCGGCCCTGATCATAGCCGGGGACGTCGTCCTGCGGGTCGTCCGCCTTGCCGCGCCGCTTGCTGGCCCAGAACAAGCTGCCAAGGTTGAAGCCGTGGCGGAGCATCTCGGTGGCGTCGTGCGCGCCCATTCCCACCTTGGTATAGCCGGTCGTCTCGCAGCGGACCTCGCTGTAGATGACGTTCTCGCGGACATTGTCGCGGGTGATCGAATAGGCCGCGATCAGGAGATTTTCGGGATATTGCAGATGCGCCGAGCCGAGCAGGTCGGCGCCGCGCAGATAGAGCTGCAGGTTGCACGCCTTGGCCTCCGGAACCCCGACATAACTCGCCAGCGTCGGCGCCTCCGCGCCAGGCCGCTTGAGCGTGTTCAGCACCGCCAGGTTCTTCGTCACCCACGCGCATGCGCGATCGCGCTGCGCCGGATCGATCTTTTGTCCAGCTTCGCCCGCGCACGCCGCGGCGATGGTGTCGCGCGCCAGGGCGACACGATCCTGGAATTGATCGCCCAGCATCCCCCAGAAGCCGGACCAATCCACCGCGATCAGCCTGTTGATGCTTTCCAGCGAGGATTCGCCGGCCCAGCGGAGCGCAAGCCGCTGAAAGTGCCGATGGGTGCGGCGCGCCTCGATCGACAGCGCGTCGACGGCGGAAAAGCCCCTGGTTCCCTTGGCGCTGGCCGGAGCGGCGAGGACCACTTCCGCGTGGCGCCTGGCCTTCGTCAGCGACCTGAAATAGCGGGCCACCTCGTCGATCCGGTCCTGGAGCGCGGGCCTGACCGGGCTTTTGGCGGCGCCTCCTTTGGCCGCCTGGCCGTGCGCGCAAAAGATCTCGATCGCTGCGACCAGCAGCGCCGTGGCATGGGCGGCGTCGCAGCGCTGATTGGGGTCGTGGAGATGGGCGACGATGTCGTCGCCAAGGCCGAACGGCGTCCACTTCAGCTCACCGTCCCGGATGCCGTGGGCGGCGGCGGCCAGCAATTCGATGTGGGGGATCTCCCAATAGTCGGAATCGCGGGCGAGGTTCGCGGCCAGCGCCACCGTCGCCACCATCCGCCTGACCAGCTCGGCGGCATGGTCGTGGCATTTCGCGCCGGCGCTCGAAAGGAAATGGCCGGCGGTGTTCAACGCCAGCAAGGCCACGGTCTCCAGATCGATGGCGGTGCCCAGATGATAGTGAAGATCGGCCTTGGGCAACGCATTCACCCAATTGCGCTCCAGCTCGTTGATTTCGATATTCTCGTCTGCATTCTCGGTCCCGCCCTGGATGCAGAACGGCCGGGTCTGGCGCTTGAGCTTCGCCGCCACATTGGGCTTCAGCCCGTGCAGCAGCCGGAATTGCGAGGCGCCCGGCGTGTCGTCGCGGATCGCCGCTGGATTCCTCTCGATCCGGGCGAGATCGAACAGGAGGTGAAAGGGCCGGTGCTTGGCGACGAAGGCCGACGCGCCCATGTTCAGGCATTGCTGGACGTGGCCGGAGCCTTCCTTCTGCGAAAAGGCGATGACCGGCGGCGCCGTCTTGGGTTTCGCGCCCGCTCTCCCGGCGACGGGCGGCGCCTCGCGGCCCGCCTGCTCGAAATATTTGGCGAGGCGCTGGACGCGCGTCGCGCCGAGCGTGTCGCTGGTGGATTCGGGGTCGATCAGGATCGCCGCCAATTGATCGAGCCTGAAATCCCAATCGTAAGGGTTGCACCAGAGATCGAACGCTCTCGCTTCCCGTGGCGCTGTGCCTGGCTTCCTGGCCGGCGCCAGCGCATTGATCTTCGCGAAATGCGCATCGCCGAACGGACCATCCGCGTCGATCTCGCGCGATTGGACCACGCGCACCCGGGCATTTCCTTTCCAGGCGAGGTCGATCGCGCTGCGGAGGCGATCGACCAAGCGCAGCTCCGGCGCACCCTGGTTGCGGGCTCCTTTGGGGGGGCCGTTGGGATGCCGCTTGTGCTCGTCGCGAAGGGTTGCGAACAGCCAGTCGTCGACGATCAGGATGTGAGGCTTTCCGCCGGCGAGCCTGATAAGGCTGGGCAGCGCTCCCTGCCCCAGCACCCGCCCGAAATCGCGCAGGAGATTGAAACGCTCGAGCTTGTACAAATCCATCGAAATGCCACGCGCGAGGCCGCTCTCGACGACCCCCATGCCTTTTCTGGAATGGCGCCTTGATCCGCCATGCGCGGGTTTTCTCGGCCTGTAGAGGGGAACCCATCTCGCCAGATGCTGGAGCGATCCGACGAACAGGCTGTACGAGGAATGTGCGACGTCCTCCTCGTCGAAGGTTAGCAGGCCTCTGCGCCCCAGCTCCTTCAGGCGGGTTCGGGGCGCGAATTTTTTCGGGCGCTCTCCCCTCCCCAGCTCGAAGAGGATGCCGATTTCGCGCAGCAGGTTGAGCGGCTCGACAAGTTGCTTTCGGGCCGTGTCGCGTGTACCGAGCCGCTTGAATTCGGGCAGCTCCTGCACCGATTTGAGCAGCCGGGTGAAGTCCCGGCTCACCCGCCTGAGCGCGCTCGGCGTGTCGATCCGGCTGGGGGAGCGAATGATCACGCCCTCGGCTTGGCTCGATGGCGCCTCGACATAGAAATCCTCGAACAGCCGGCGCGCCGAGCTGGCGCGCGGGAACTGTTCCGGCGTCGCCTCCGACAGGTCGAGATTCTCGTCGATGCATCCGTACAGGGCGACGCCGTAGCTGCGCAGCACCCGGATCGCGAACTCGACATCATATCTTGGGTCGCGCCAAAGGTCCCGGCCCCGGTCGGATTCCGCGACGGTCCGTGACCCGAGCGCCGGCGTCTCCCCGACGAACAGCAATTGGCTTTTTTTCGAAATGGACCCCATCATTTTGGAGTCCGCGAGCATCAGCTTCGTCAGATTCTCGACGAGCGCGTCGATCTTTCCCGGCGCATGGGCGCCCGGCCGGACGTCGATGACCTCGAACAGGATGTCGTTGCGGGCGTTCCGCGCGGCCGCGGCCCGCCTCGCGTTCGGCAGCTTGTCCTGGATCCAGTTGCAGACGGCCACGATCTCGCCGGGCTTTCCGATGTCGGCATGCTGCCACGCGCGAAATGTAAAGGCCATGAGCGCCCTCCCCCCGGAAAGAATGAGTGACACTGCCCAAGAACAAAGGCAATAAGTGAATAGAGTCCGCGGCGATCTGTGATGTTCTTGTCCGGAAATGATGCCTGTTCGGGATAAGCTGATGTCGATAAGCCTGACACTGTGCACATCCAACGATGGCAAGCGCCGCGAGTTCGAACGAATCCTGGGCATTCCGCTCCGAATTGCCCCGCTCGACTTAGCCGAAATCCAGTCAATCGACGTTTCGGAGGTCTGCCGGGCGAAAGTAGCGCTCGCTTATGAACTGCTGGGGGCGCCGGTGCTGGTCGACGACACTGGCTTCGAGCTTGCCGGGCTTGGCGGCTTTCCCGGTGCCCTCGTGACTTGGGCGCTTGAAGCGGGCGGCGTCCAGATGCTGCACCGCATGCTGCCCCAGGGCGGCACGGCGGATGCGGCCGCGATCACCTGCGTTGGGCTTGCCGACCAAACGGGCGTCTATGTGTTCACCGGACGGATCACCGGCACGGTGTTCGCCGAGCCGCGCGGGACCAACGGCTTTGGCTTCGATCCGGTCTTCGTTCCGGCCGGCGCGACCAAAAGCTATGCAGAGATGGACGATCGCGAAAAGGACGGATGCTCGCCACGCGGCGTCGCGCTCGAGAAATTGGCGCTGCACCTTCGCGCACGAACTCGGTCGTAGATTTACCGGCGGACAGGCGGGTCCGAACGAACGCCCCCACCTATTTCCATCGCCTTGGGGCCGCCAGATGTTCGGTTTCGACCATCACCGACATCCACTGTTGGCCTGCTATCCTGTTGGAGCGCCTGCGTTCTTGCTGTAACCGAGACGCTCTGGGAGAGCCGGTTGCCAAGGTCCTACCTTACAGTCGCCGAGCGTCGCGAATTCGCAGCCCGAAACCTGGCTCGTATTGCCAAGCATCTAGGGCACGACGCACCAGTCGGGCTTATCCGGTCCAATATGAAAGCTGGTCCTTGCCCAGCATGTCTAGCGGCGGCTGCGATGGCCTGGACACCCGACACTGCGCCCCTCCCGCCGCTCGAGGGTTGCACTCATCCTGACCAGTGCGCGTGCGTCTATTCGGTCAACGTCAACGGGATCTTCGGAGGCTAGAATTGATTGGAATGGCCGGAGACACCGGAGTCCAGTGCTAACCCGTCTCCATGACCGAAATCGGCCTCGCTAAACCCCTGAAATCGCGCGAGATAATAAATGATGAGGTCGCGAGTTCGAATCCATCATTGGGGCGCCACTCAGTCTTCGGGTTTACTCGACTTTCTGTCTCTGAACCCTCACCGGGAATTCTCCCCGTATTTCCGGGGCTTTGTGGGCCTCCCACATGGCGGTCGTGGCCATGAGACGATTTGTCCGTACCGTCGTCGCGCTTTTGCGGCGGAATTCTCCGCGCTCAAATTGGTGTCCCCAAACCGTCTTGCGCTGCGTGGGCCCGCATGTGCTCGGGTGTTCACAACGGCTGCTTGGCGCCCGTTGTGGACATTCAGCGAATGTCGCGTCGATCCCTCAGAGGTCGTTCATTCAGTGATCGGAAGCTGGCGCGGTTCGAAAAGCTTCAGGTGGCGCGACCGGGCGGACCGTCAGCTATGTCGCGTCGTCGACGACCGTGCGGGCTGCCGCCTCGCGGATCTCGGCATGATCATCGGTCCCGAGTTTCTTGATGAAATAGCCGATCCGGTCCTGCGGCAAATAGCGAGTCTGAAGGATCGCCGCGGCCGCCAGCCGCCAGCGCGGATTGCTGTCCTCGAGCCGCCGCGTAATCGCGTCGACCGTATCCTGATCCAGTGGCACGTCGGCGGCGAGCAACTGCCGAGCGAGGTGAGGACCGACCGCGCCGGTATCGATCCCGGCACCGATCAGCCGGACCACGCTGGAATCCTGGGCAGCTCGGGCGAGCAGCTTCTCGGTTGCCGGCTTCCTGACATCGTAGCGACAATCTGAGCTCGCCTCGATCAGCACGTCGTCGCTGACCTGGTCCCTGGCGAGCAGCGCCTTGAACAAGGCGTCCCGGGGGCTCTGCGGGATCGCGCCGCCGCTGTCTTGCCGGGGCTCATGCTGCTGCCAATGCCGATAGGCTCGCCAGAGAAGCTCGGGGTCCACGTCCGCTCCGGCTGCCATCTGTGCGAGAACAAAATCGGCGGCGGCGTACGCAGTCCATTCTGAACTTCCGAGGAGATGCTTCTCGGCCACGCCTGCCACGCGCCCGGTCCAGGCGACACCGGTGGATCCAAGCATTCGAAAGAGGTGCCGCATGCCGATGGCGGTCGTTCCCTCGAGGCGATCGAGGATGAGGCTGGAACCGGTCGGCTCGGGCAATTGGACAGCGAGATAGCCGGCCGAGGCGAAGCCCAGGCCGGAGGTGGTGGCGAGCATCCGGGCGACATGCTCGGGACCGGTTCCGGCATGGGCCAGAATCGCGGTGGCGACCTGCACCACCCATTCGGACTCGTGGGCCAGCGCGCGCTCGACCAGCCCGAGGTCGGGCGAGGCTTCGCTAAGGCGCTCCCATCGGGGATCGTCGATATGGACATGCGGAACGTCCTCGAGCGCCCAAAAGAATTTCGGGCGCGGCTCTTCGGCGAGCTTCCGCCGGATGGTGGCGACCTCACGAGCCAGGCGCGCGGCGTCGAGGTCGGATAAAGCGATGACGATCCGAAGCAGCTCGGCGACGGGCTCACGCTCGTATGTCTCGGTCCAGGCCCAGACTTCGCTTCCGGACGTTTCCCAGTACCCTATGATGCGGATAAGTCCCGAAAGTTGAAGGAGCGGATGCACTGTCACATCCAGCGGCTCAGCCGGGAAATCTTCGGGGTCCATGCCGACGGCATCGGCGATAGCGTCCAGAAGTGCTTCGACCGCCCTGGTTTCGGCTTCGCCATATTCGCTGTCGTGTCGGATTAGGTCGAGGGTCGAGCCCAGACGCTGCTTCGGCCAGTGCGGCTCGATTCCGAGCGGCCTGACGATATCGGTAATGCCTTGAAGGAAGTCGACCGTCGTCGCGTTGCCTCCGCCGATCAGTTGCTCAACATGAGTTTCGAGTTCGGTTGAGGTCCAGCGGGTAATCAGCAGCTTGAGATTCGTGAGCGCCATGCGCCGCGTGATGTCGAAGCGATCGGATCGCATCAGGCGGATGCCCCCCATGAGCGATGACCGCACCCCAGGACCTTCGCGCTGGAGCATTTCGATGGCCTGACGCGCCGCCTCGTCCGGGTCATGATGCTCGGGACCAGCCTCCACCACGCAACCCCAGGCGATTCGACGGATCTCCTCATTGGGATCATCGATGCGCTTAGCGGCTCGCGGCCCAACCGACGCGGGATGGCGCGCCGCGAGCATGGAAAGCGCCGAGCCGATCTTGATTCGCTCTTTACCGTCGTCGACTGCAGCGAAGGCGGTTTCGGCCAAATGATCGGCGGCATCGCCCGAGAGATTGACTGCCGGGTCAGCGGCGATCTCTACCGCCCGAATCAGTTCGTTCGCCGAAAGCAGAACATCGAGGACCTCCGATCCGAGGCCCAGTCCTGCGGCGAAGGTCAGAACTTCCGCCCATTGCGGCGATCCCGCAATCCGTTCGAGTTCGCGCGTGCGCACTGCCGGGGCCATGCCGACGAGGTGTCGGGCGGCCGCATGCTCGCCGAAGCTTTTGTGCACGAAGGCGAGCAGAGGGGTTTGGCGGTGATGGATGCGCTCGATGACCCCGATCTTTTCCCAAAAACGCGCCGCATCGCGAACCTGCTTCGATGCGGCGAGCGGCGTCGTGGCGAGAAGGACCGCAAGGTCGCTGCTGACGTGCGCGAGAATCGAGTCGAAGGACCCAAGCGGTTCGGCCGTCACCCACCAGCCGATGCGGTCCAACACGGCATGGCACAGGTCCAGATCGATCTCGCCATCGGCCGCTTTCATTGCGGCATTGCGTTCGACCGACGAAAACAGCCTCTGAAACAGCTCGATTCGCGAGCGGCCAAGCGGCTCGTCACGGACAATGAGCGAGGCGGCCATCCCCAGCAGTTGCGGATCGCTGGCAATCGCGCTCGCCGGCTTGCTCCGACGAAACGCTGCCGAGGCGGCCGAATAGCCGGTCGATTTGAGCGGGCTTCCGTCAGGTGCGATCGCCTCGATCAGCCGGCTGACATGGGCGGTTGCGGCGCTGCTGTCCGGCCGGATCAGCGCATAGTGGGCCCAACTGGTCAGCGCCTTGGTTTCATAGCCGATCGGGCGTGTCGTCACGATGATCCGGCACGCGGGATGGCCGATGCTGAGACGATGGAGCCCGTCGGCGACATCTTCCTGCGCGCTCCCGCATTCGTCGAGGCCGTCGGCGAGCAACACCCAACCGTCGGCGCCGATGTTCGCGATCCGGCTCGGATCGATCCTGGACCCGTCGAGGCCCTGACGGATGATTGTCGCTTCGAAGGTTTCGCCGGTTGCAAGGCTCGCAGCCACCTTGCGGAGCTGGACCTTGAGCACCGGATAGCCGTCAGTGGCGTAGCGCTGCGCCTGACGCCGCAACAATGTCGATTTGCCCAGCCCGGGACCGGCGATCACCACGCCTCTGCGTTTGAACCAGCCGAGAAACTCGGCGTCATATGTTTCCTCGCGCTCCCCGCGGCTACGTGGGGGCTCGAGACCGCGATAGCGCGCCATCGCAGCCTCTGGATCGGCGAGCGTTTCTGTTGGGTCGATGAGGCGCGCCCTCAGCGCGATCCACGCGGCGTCGAGCGGGACCGGGTGCCCGGCACCGAAGACCGTAAAGGTCTGGTTGGTTTCCCGAGCCCAGCCGACCGCCCTCACGATCAGGCCGCCGGGAGTGTCGGCATGGCCAAGCGACACATTGGCAGCCGTCAGCAGCTGCACGATCGCCAGCAGGTCCCACCGACCCTTCCTGGCGACAAGGGAATGCGAAGCCTCCACCAGCGTCTGCCAGGCCAGATCGGCCGTCTCGGCGTCTCCGCAAGTCCGTACCAACACCGCCTTAGCCGCCCGCACCGCGTCGACATTGCCGTCTGTTGCCGCAACCGTCTGGATTCGGATGGCCCGCGAAATCTCGGTCGGGTTGAATCCCTTCGCTTCCAGACGCGCGATCCACTTGCGGCCGACCTCGTGGAGTTCGATCTCGTCTGCCATTGCCGATGTGGCGAAGGTCCTGTTCGAGCTGAGGCGTTACCGTCCTGCTGCTGTCTGGGGAGACCGCCAGCACACCAAACTCGATCCGGCCGTCGTGGACGCCTTCCGCAAGGTCGAGCATAGCCTCCCAAAGCTTCTCATTGGCCGAGAGACCGCGTTTCGCTTGCACTTCGGCGGTCGCGGACCGTAGGTCGAGCCGCACGTCGTCGCCTGGTCCGCCGCTTTCGGCCCAGACCGCGACGGGCGTGTCATCGGCCAGCTCGTCGAGCCATCCGATCTTGCTGCCGTCGAGCAGATGAACGGCGGCGATCGCGGTCACGGCCGCCTGGAAGTTCAGGCCCGAGGCGGGTGCCGCGCCGCGCGCGTGATTGGTTATTTCGCGCGCCATAGCTCTGGACTTAGCTGCATTCTTCTCGGGTTTTGTCACGGGCGCCGCATCATAGTAAGATCAAGGCTTGACGGCGAGCCTTGCGGCAACGTCTGCGTTGGCAAGAACTCACACCCAAGGCAGAACGTCTGCTGGCGGCCAGTTTGCGACCTAACGCCTATCGACCCTCCCTTCTCGACCAATCGGCCATTCATTCCATTCTAGAGGAACGCCTAACCAGCCAGGCGACGAGCGCCAATGGATTCCGATCAAGTGAATGCGAGGTGATGATTTAAGCGCGCGAACGATGGCACGGCTGCTCCGCTCCCGACATGCTGTCGCAATTGCTCCACGCTTCGATCCGTCGATTCCGTGCCTGATTCGACGAGAAAGGGCATCACGTCGACGAGCCTGGGAAGTCCGGAGACTCCGTTCTGGGTGAGATATTCCAGAGCCCGCTCGCGGGCTCGGCCGCGCTCCCACACGACCGTACCGAGCTGCGACGAAAAGACCGTCGTTTCGGAAATGCCTTCGATCCAGAGCCACGGATCGAGCCGTTCGACCAGCCCGTCGGCCACTCGCCACATCGGCAGATAATCCCGGGCGAAGACGACCTCCGATCCGTCGGCGAGCGTCCAGTAGCCATAGGGAAGCCAGAGGCGCGAAGGCACGAAATCGTTCATCGGTGTCCGCGGCGTCACGGCCTCGAAATCAGCGCACATTCCTGGCCCATTGTCGTACATGACATAGGTGGGCCGGCCCGCGAGCCTCAGATAAGCAGGCCTGGTTTCGCCATGCGCTCGAACCTTCACGACCGTCCCCGGCTTGCCCCTCGCGGGTGCCCCAAACGCGCGCTCGCGCCAAATCGTCGTGGTCAGCTCTAGATGATCGTCCAGGGTCCAGGCCCCGTTGCCCAGGAGCCGAGCCTTGGCGACGATATGCTGGACATTGCCTGGCGAGATCCCGAGCGCGTCGGCGATTGTCAGAACCACCTGCTTCCTTTGGTTCAGGTCGAAATCGGATTGTTCCGGGACAGGAGCCTTGGCACCAGCGAGCTCATGCCAGTCACGATAGCCTGTCGCCCGAGCGACAGCTTCCTGTACACTGGAAAGCTTCACATCAGGGGATATGTGGGAAAGCAGCTTTGCGGCCGCTTTCGGCCGCGACAGATCGGAAAAGTAGATGCGCATTGAACCAACCTCCAGCGGTGCTTGGAACGAGACGAGTTCACTTGGCCCGCATGCACCTGGAAGAGGTTCAGCCGGGTCGTTCAATCTCCTGCCCGTAAGCTTCGCCAATGTGGACGGCGCGGCCGGATCAGCCGTGCGCCCAAGTTAGGCTTTCTTTCACTGCCCGCAAGCCCGGTCGCGCTACAACGCGCGCAGAAGGAGGCCATCCGGTGATTTTGGGTGCATTCGAATCGATAGGCAGACAGGAACTAGAGGCGTTGGTCACCAATGAGGTCGCCGAAGGCCGGACGCTCGAATTCAAGCGAGACCTTCCCGGCGGGGCGAACGGCCGCGACAGGAGTTCCTCGCCGACGTCACTTCGTTCGCCAATGCTCAGGGAGGCGACGTCCTCTACGGCGTTGGTGAGGTCAAGGGAATCGCATCCGAGATCGGGTGCCTTTCCGTTGAAGACCCCGACAAGGAACTGCTTCGCTGGGAAGACATTCTGCTCGCCGGGGTCGAACCGCGCCTGCCCGGCATCAAGCTGCGTTGGATCGATTGCGGGGAAAAACGCGGCGTAATGCTACTCCGCGTGCCGCCCAGCCCGATCGCTCCGCACCGCGTGATCCTCGGCCGGATCAATCGCTTCTACGGGCGCAAGAGCAACGGCAAATATGAGATGGACACGCACGAGCTGCGCGACGCGTTCACCGCCAGCGAAGCTCTGCCCACACGCCTGCGCGCGCTTCATCTCGAAGCAGTGGACATGGCGACTCGCCAAGTGCTGCCGATTGGCCTCGGGGACGAGCCCAAGGCCATTCTTTCTCTCATTCCGGTGACATATTTCCGGGAGGCGCGCGATCTCGACATCACGCCCGAGATCGCGCTCGCGCCCCACAAGCCCTCGGGCCACATGGACGCCATTAGAATGATCGAAGGTGTGCTGCTGCACAGCACTCCAAGCGATAGCGAGGCCGTTCGCTCTTACGCTGTCACCTACCGCCAAGGCAGGCTCGACATGGTCTGGACCATCGGACGGATCGCGAACGAGCTTCGTCGGGACGAGCTGGCGATCGTCTGGCCCAAGCGTTTCGAAGACGGAGTGCTGGACGGAGCCATATCGGGCGCTGCGCGCCTCGCGCCCTTCGGCATCGAAGGACCATGGCTGGTGATGGTGACCGTTACCGGGATCAAGAACTACGTGCTTCGCCTCGGCGAGCGTCACGCGTCCGACCCGGCCTGGCTGAACCAGGCAATGCTCCCCTCCCTGACGCTCGAACGGATGGGCAAAGCCGGCCTCTTACCGCTGATGAGCTCGTTCTGGCTGGCTTTCGGTGAGGTCCGTCCCGACAACCCCTTTTGACGAGTAGAAGTAGTCTTACGATAGCGGGCGGCAGTCCGCCGCGGGAACTCCTCGCCGCCAAGCGGTTGATGGTCCCTCTTTGGCTTGTCACCGCTTCTTAAGCAAAGTTGCCCAGGCTTTGCGGTCTCGCGGCCAGTTCGCTATCCGTTCGCAATGTCTGCCCAGTCCAGAGGAGCCAGAAAAAGCGCGAGCAAAACGGCCAGCGAGGGTGGGAGTCGAGCGGCAGGCGGATTTACCTTTCAAGCCAATTGCAGCGCCTATGTCGCGACGCACCTTCTCACCGGTCATCGACTAGGGTGGCTGGAGCGGCTCACAGAGGACATCCCGGTCGCCATCGTCGCGGAATCCGGCGGTCCCGGCGACGATCTTCGCATCACCTTGCGCGACGGACGGACGATCGAAGCACAGGTGAAGCGCGGTCTGTCGCGAGGCTCCCGCCTCTGGGCGGCGCTCATCGACCTGGCGCGAGGCCTTCAGGATGGGGAAGCTGATTTCGGCCTGCTGATCACCTGCCCGCAGGCGAGCAGACCAATTCTCACGCATCTCGCCCGCGACCTCGAACGAATGGGCGACGGCCGAACGGACCAACTCAGCGACATTGGTTCGGAATGGCGGCGCCGCGTCGAAGAGGCGGGATTTCCGCTTTCCCTGTGCGCAAGGATGCGGATCGTCTCGCTTGCGGCAACCGATGTCCAGAGGGAGGCTGTCCGTCTCGCCGAAGTGCAACTCAAGCCGCTGCTCAAAGACCCCGACGCCGCGCCCAGCGCCTGGGCTGCGCTTGCTGCCGACGGGCTTCGCCTGATCGAGTATCGTGGACGCCGCACGCTCGAATCCACGCTCCGAGTTTTCACTGCGAGAGGAATTGCCCTCGGCGGCGAAGCCTCCGCGGCTGCGCCTGCCGCCATGCTTGCGCACTTGTGCGAATGGAGGGCGAGCACCAACGCCAACTATTCAATCATCGGCCACCCCGCGCCGATCCCGATCGATACCGGCTGGATCCCACAATATGGGCGCGTGCTCGGGGATCAGCTGGACGCACCGCATTCCTTCGAAGATGCCCTTAACCGGTACCGAACCAATCTCAGGGACGACTCCGACTCCAACCCCAAGCGAGCTCACGGCTCGACCATCGGGCGATTCATCAAGCATTGCGCCGTTCTGGCCGGACCGGGCATGGGAAAGACCACACTTCTGACCAAGCTCGCCCGCTCTTATGCGGCCGACCGCCAAGGCGTTCTCAAGGTCCGCCTGCGCGCCCTCTCGGAGCGCATGCAAGCTACCGGGTGCGGATTCGAAGAAGGACTTTTTGCGCTCGGGCTCGACGCCAGCGGCGTGACACCGGCCGCCGCGCGTCAGTCCGCGATTCGCTGGACGATCCTATGCGACGGCCTTGACGAGTGCGGAACTCAGCGCGCCAGTGTGGCGCGCGATCTTGCCGCCTTCGCCGCCGCGCGTCCGGACTTTCGCATCATCGTCACCAGTCGATCGATCGGCTACGAGCCGGGGGCACTCGCCGCCTGGCGACACTACGCGCTTGAGCCCTTGTCCGCGGACGAGCTTCGAAGATCCGTGCAGCGTATCCTCGACGGTGCGAGAGATCGCGGCAAATTGGATGCGATCGTCGCGATTCTCGAGGCAAGTCCCGCGATCGGAACGATCGCCTCCAGTCCATTGCTGCTCGGTCTCGCGGTGGCGCTTGCGGCCAGGCAAGATTCGATCGGCCGCACAGAGGCTGATCTCTACCAGCGCATCTTCGCGCTGATTGAGGAAGCGGCGAGCGCCCGCTCGAGCAAAGCCGGTCTGACCGATGTCGAGCTTATGCGCACGATCGACATAATCGGCCATATTCTGATCACCAATCCGGCCGAAGCGGCCGAAACGACCCTCGGTCAGGCCGCCGATGTCTTGAGCAGCGAGCTAGGTTGCCCCCGACTTGATGCCATGCGCCGGGCCGAACTGGCGATGCGCTATTGGTGCGAGGTGGGCCTCATCGAGCCTGTATATCACCAGGACCGGCCGATGCTCGCCTTCGTCCACAAGACTTTCGGCGAATTTGCCTGCGCGCGGTACATTCGCGACTCAGCGTCCGCCGACCGAAGAGCGATGCTTGTTCGCGCTGTCGCGCTCCAGGCCGACCCGGTGATCGACTTCGCGGCCGCGCTCGGTCTCGGCCGTGACGCATTCGCGGTGCTACTCCAAGACGCCGAGCCCTGGTCGGCCGAGACGATCATTCGGGCGCTGGCCCTTGCCAACCACACGCCGCCGGCAGACATGGTTGGCTTGCTCGAGCCGATCGTCGAGCGGGCTTTCGATCTGCTGCGCGAGACCACAGCCGACCTGGCCGAGCGCATCGGCGAGGCCATCGCCGCGCTTCACGCTGATCATCGATCTGCCGCATGTCCGATCGCCCTCGGATATCTCGAGGCCGACATACCCAATCTCAGGCTCGCCGCCTGGAGCCTCATTCTCGGTTCGGAATTCGACACCAAGCTGCGTCCGCGGCTGCTCGATGCGATCGCCGCGTTCACCGTGGCGCCAGAAGCGGCTCCTGGGAGACGTTCGCTGCTCGGTGGCATGATCGCCCGCAAGCCCGCGTCTCAGCTTCTGCAAGGGTTTGCCCTGAGGGTCGCGGAACATCTCTTGGGCGAACGAAACGCCGAAAGCGATAATGCCATGATCGCTCTGCTGCGAAGCCCAAGCCTGTCCAATTTGGGCTTCTTGAGGGCACTCGAACCCATCATCGCCCGGCATGAACGCTTCGACATCAACGCGGCGATGCGGGAGCATTGGTATGGGCGCGCCGAGGACCGGCTCGCTGGCATCGAGCAGGTGGATCTCAGTGGATATGAGGATGCGGCGGGCGTTTGCGAAATCGCTCAGCTACAGGCGCTTGCAGGCGAAACCCCGCCGGATCCGCAGCTGACTCTCGTAGCGACCAGCATCCTCCCTAATCTCAGCGCGTTCGTCGAATATGCCGATTGGGGCAGCGAGCCGGCCGACGATATTTGGCACTGGCAACGGGAGGGCTGGCGCACGGTCGAGTCTGAAGTTTTGCGCTCTGTCGCACGTCTCGGGATGGTGGACCCCGACCAGCTCGCAATCGAAGCCGCGTCCCTGCTCGCGAACCGCGACAAGGTTCGGGGCCACATGACGTTCGCCTGGTTCAATCAAACCGGTCCGGTCGATGTTCCGCCTTTGGACTGGTCAACCGCCCGCGCGCTGCCGCTCGACATGTGGGCGCTTGAACAGGCCCTGCATCACGGCTCTCACTTTCTAATGGTGCTTGCCGCCAATCTTCTCGATGCCGTCCTATCCGAGGGTGAGCGAGGAAAGATGGTCGAACGGCTGTTCGCCGACGGTCGAGGGCCCGCGCTTCAGGCGGCCGCCGGCCTCGCCTGTGAGCTTCCCCGGGATATTGCGTTGGATCTTGTGATGGATCGCCTCCAAGGGCCAAGCGTCGCCGGGCTGGAGTATCTGTTCGAAATATTCAGCAAATATGCGCCGTCTTATGACGATCGCCTGCATTCGGTCCTCGCCTCGACGCTTGTGGCCGCGCGGCCTGAAGTTGCGATCGCCGCCGCCGATTTCGCATCGAACCTAGGCAAGGCCGAAGCTCGACTGCAAGCGATGCTCGCCGGCGCTATCGACCATTGGACAGCGAACCCGCCGGCGCGCCCCAGATTCGGAGAGCCGCCTGATCCTCGGGAGACGCTCGCCAATACGCTCGCGGCGGTTGGTGAGTTGTGCGACAACGCCCTGCTCGATCTGTTGCCCTATCGCCTGGGACGAAGGTCGAGCAGCGCGCTCACAGGAGCGCTGGCCGGACGCTGGGACTCCGCTTCGAGCTTTCGGGATCGTGTGTTGGAACGCGCCGAAAAGGGCGAGATGTCGCCTCACGATTTGGCCGGTCTGATCGAGGTGCCGACTGAGTTCACCAGCCAGCAGCGTGCGGCCGCGCTTCGCCTCGCATCCTCCAGCAATCCACGTGTCCGACGCGCAATGGTCGGAATATTTGCATGGCCGGGCTTTCTCGACAAGTCGACCAGGCCGGCGTTTCGCGAGTTGCTCAAGGACAGCGAGGATGAAATTCGCGCGGTGGCGCATCGCATTGCCTCCGAAGAAATGTCCCTCGCGTGAAGTCGGGTGCGATCTTCCCCAAACCGGCTTCCAACCGTCTGCGCTAAATTGATGTGGCCACTTTAGCGATCCGGACAATCGACCTAGGACGGTTGAATGAGGTTTGCCGACGACACTGCCGATCTCCCTGCCGAGCTCATCGCCGAGCAGGAGCGCGGCGGCGTCGTTTTCCTGTGCGGCGCCGGCGTATCGCAGCGCGTCGGCCTGCCCTCGTTCTACAAGCTCACGCGCCAGATCTATGCGCGCCTCAACGAGCGCTGGGAGCCCATCCTGCGGAAGCGGACGCGATGGAGCTGATCAATGAGCAGCCGAAGGCGCTCGACCGAGCCTTGTTCGCACTCGCCAAACGGCGGGGCGGCCATGATGCCGCAGCCAGGGGGCGCGTCGAGCGCGAGATCATCGCGGCGGTGGAGGCGGAGCTGGCGCCTCCCGAGGCGGATTTCGCCGCGCATCGTGACATTTCCCGGCTCTCCCGCGATTCCGAAATGCGCTCTCGCGTTGTCACCACGAATTTCGACACCTTGTTCGAGCGGGCATGGCCCGCCGGCAATGCGCCGAGCCGGGCCGGTGCCGACCTCCCGCCTCCTCTGACAACCGACTTCGAGGGAGTCCTCCACCTGCACGGACGGATGGAGGACACCGAATTGCAGCATCGCCGGACGCCGCTCGTCCTCAATAGCGCGGAGTTCGGGGAAGCCTATCTGAGGTCGGGATGGGCCGCGCGCTATGTCTATGATCTGGCGAGGGCGACTACGATCGTGATCGTCGGCTACGGCGCCGACGATCCGCCGATGCGCTATATTCTCGAGGTCCTGACCGCCGACCGTGAGCGCTATCCCGACCTCAAGCCGATCTACGCGTTCGCGCCCTGCGAGCCCGAGGCGGCGGCAAGAGCTCGGGAAGCGGCGATCTGGGATGCGAAGGGGACGAACCCGATCCTCTATGACAGCGTCCGCGCCGACGATCATGACATGCTCTACCGCACCTTGGCCGCCTGGGCCGGCTACGCGGACGATCCGCTGGCGTGGCGCAGGGCGCAGGCCGAGCGAATACTGGCGCTCGAACCTGACGTGGTGAGCGAGCAGGACTGGGAGCGGCTGCGCTGGCTGCTTGGCGGCGGCAATGCCGCGGGGCTGCTTGCACTAGCAAACCCGCATCCACGCTGGGCGGGACCGCTCGGCAAGGCGGGGTTGCTTACCGGCGATGACGCTTCGCCAGGCCAATGGATCGCGCAACGGTTCGAGGACCCCGAAATGCCCTCGAATCTACTCGATGGAGTTCCCTTTGAGGCGAGAACCATTCTCTCGATCGAACATGCGCTGCATTACCGGAACAGACAGCAAGGCCCTCTGGCGCCGCATGTCCGAAAAGCGTGGCAGCTGATCCTGGATGCCGCCGCCCAGAACCGCGATCAGCACCGACGCTGGCACGAAGCGATCGGAACAATCGCCGCGGACCCGCCGCTTTCCGCGCGCCGCGCCATCGTCGCGAGCCTCCGGCCGCGCGCCCGGCCGGAAAAGCCTTTCGAATTGCCGGGCCTCGAACGAGACCCCAATGCCGAGCCGAGGCTTAGGAACCTGCTGCGCGTCGACTTCGACCCGCATCAAATCCATCGCCTCGACGACCTGGCCGCCAATCTTCCGGCCGAGCGCCGCCGGCGCGTGGTGCAGGCGCTCTGCAACGCTCTCGACGACGCGCTCGAGGATGCGGCCGAATACGAGTTCATCTCGCCCGGGAATGACGGACCCAGCTCGGACGTGCGTTCGGTGGCGCGCCACGAGCAGGATCGCCACCCGAGCGGCTTCTATCCCATCGTCCGCGCGATCATCGACCTCTGGTCGCTTGTCGCGGCCGAGGACCGGGACTGGGCGCGGGCGATCGCGGCGCCCTGGGGCGAGTCCGAATATCTGCTCCAGCGCAGGATGTGGCTGCACGCTCTTTCCACTCCGGCCTTCGACGCGGCCGAGGCGAAAGCGGGGCTCGCGGCAGTCGCCGACCGGGATTTCTGGCTGAGCCACGCGCGTCGTGAGTCGATGCGCCTGGTTGCCGAGCGATGGGAGGAGTTCGACCCGGCCGGGCGCGCCGAGATCGGGAATCGGATCGCTCGGGGAATGCCGGCGGAGCTTCTGGGGGAAGGCGATCCAGCGCGGATGCAGTCCTTCATCGACCACGAGACGTTCACTCGCCTTCGCCGGATTCAGGGTGCCGGGCAAGCGCTCGGCGAAGATGCGGCGCGCAGGCTCGCCGAAATCGAGGCAATGCATCCGGATTGGGTAGCCGGCGAAGGCGATCGAGACGATTTTGGTGTCTGGTCGACGGGAGTCATGACCTGGGGTCCGCAAGGCAATGTCGAATTGCTGGAGGGCGTGGCGCCCGATCGCCTAGTGCGCCGCGCCATCGAGATCTCCGAAGCGGACCCGATGGAGCAAGGCGAGGTGTGGCGCCTGCTTTGCCAAAACGACCCGAACCGCGCGCTTACTGCATTGCTCACTTCGCTGGACGCCGGAGAAGCCGAGCTTGGTGCCTGGCGAAACTATCTCCGGGCGGTCGCTCAGAGTGAAGACGCGCAGATCCACGCCGCGACCCTCGCCGCGGTCGAGCGCCCGGACTTTCCGCGCGGCCTTGTCCATCCGTTGCTCGACTGGGTCATGCGCCGCAGAGAGATCGTACCGCTGGATACGGATGGCCTGCTGGCATTGTGGGACCGGTTGTTCAACGAGCTGGCCGAGCTTGCCAGCCCCGTCGACGAGGACATTCGCGAGGATCCGGTCTTTCGGATGCTGAACGAAGCCGAAGGCAAGATCGGAACGCTCCTCCTGAATGAGCTCGAGGGCCGCCGGACCGATGGAGAAGCGCAGCTAACGCCCGCGCTGAAGGAAAGGATCGAGCGGCTCGTGGCGTCCGACGGCGCGCTCAAGGTGCTCGGCCGCGCTTCGATGATGGACGGCCTTCGCGCCCTATTCCGACTGGACGCGGAGTGGGCGACGGCGATTCTCGTCCCCTTGCTGCATTGGGACGACGCGACATCGGCCGCAGCATGCTGGGCGGTGCTCCTTCATTCGGGTCCGCCGGAGGCCAGGCTGTTTGCCTTGCTCAAGGCGGATATGCTGTCGGCGGCCAGGCGCCCAACGATCGGGCGCGACAGCAAGAATCTTGCGGCATGGCTTGTGCTGCCGCTACTCTGGGCCCAGCAACCGGTCGGCGAAGTCTATGAACTGGCGGCCGACGAGACGCGTCGCGCGCTCGCGGATGGCGGCGAGGATCTGAGGCGGTCGGCGGCCTTCCTGCTGGTCGGCGCCATGGAGCAGCTTGGCGACGACAAGGCGGCGATCTGGCGCGAGCGAATCCAGCCGCTGATCGCGACCGCCTGGCCTCATGAGCCCGGTCTGCGCGAGGAAGGAAGTTCGCATCATCTCGTGCGGGCCGCGCTTCTGGCGGGCGATGCTTTCCCCGAGGCAGTAGAAACGGTCGCGCCACTCGTAGCGAAGTTCGCGTCCTGGGACGTCACGATGTGGCTCGAGTTCGACGATGAGGGCATTCACCGTTTCGACCAGCACCCGGCCGCCATGCTGAAGCTGCTGGACGCGGTGGTCGACGAAGCCGGGCCTCCAACCGAGCTCGAGCCGATGTTGCGCCGCATCGCCGCGGCCTTGCCGGGCCTCGAGGCCGACCCGGTGTTTCGGAAGCTGCTAAGTTGGGCGCGGCGTGGGTTCTGAACGAGTGCGCACCGGGTGCCCGGCCAACGCCGATATTGCCCCTCCCTAAAGGAGGGTCCCGAGCCTCCGCATCTTGGGGTTGCGGTGCACCATTCGGAACCACCCGTCCTACGGCTCGCCGCGCTCGATCATGGCCTGACCCATACCCCGTGTGGCCTGGCCGTCGACATAGAGATCGGCACGCGACATGTCCGGGTCGGCCGCGACCTGTGCGAGCAGGTCTATCCGGTGCGCGCAGTAAAAGGGAGCGTCGGTGCGAGTAACCGGGTGGGGCATTCCCCTGAAGGGCTCGCCATGGCCGTTAACTGACTGACGATGCCGCGAAAACCGCCTCCCAGCCGACTTTCGGCCGTAAGCCCGGTTGATTGGACGCCCATAGGAGTGTGGTTTGAGGTGGTCACCCCGCGAGAAAGGTGCCGCAGCCCAAAGCACCCAACAAGCGAGCTGGGCGCCGGACTGAGAAGTCCGGGCGCGACAGGCGCTACCAGTCGATTCGCCACGAGATATGGGCTGGGGAAGACCATATTCGTTGCCCGAGGCGCGTCATGAAGCCGCTCTTCTATTGAATGGGGGAAGCAAGACGCACCACCTTCGCGTTTGAGATGGTCCTCGTCCAACCTAGCGCATCGCTCGCGGCCATCACCAAACACACCCTAACCTTAAGCTTCGCGCGACGACGGAGCTCTATCTCCAGAAGACGACACAAGCCGAGTTTGAGAGTGATCGTCTCGCCGTAATTAGGGATGCCGGCCCTAGCACATCGGCGACACGTCGTCTCCTGAGCTCATCTCCGGTGGCAGGATGAACTCCTGCCCATCCGAGGCATCGCAAAAGCGAGACCAAAAATTCACATCGAACAGCAGGCGGATCAACATCACTCGCGGTTGGGCGCGAGCTACGTTCCAGGCGGCAATGAAGCAATCCAAAAACGCATCTCGAAGAAGCGGGCCCGCGCCAGCGCAGAGCGATCGATGGCAATATAACGATGTGCTGAACCAAAAAGGCGCATCACGGTGAATATTGAGTTCAGGCTGCATCGCAAACATCGAGACGATGGGATCCCATATTATGATCGATTCACCTGCTGAAAGTTCGGGGATGGCCGCTCCCAGGAGTCCGATCGTCACTTGCTCATGATCTGTAATAGGCCTGCCCGGGATTGACCCTGGGAAATAGAGCGATTGCTCCTGGCCGGTCGAGGAGGCGCCTACGATGAGGCGCCGGCCGCTGGGCGTGCGAACTCCAACCTTATCGACGACAAATTGCCGTTGGCTGAAACAGGGGAAAAGGTAACGATACAGCATCAGCGTCTTGCCACACGATGCCAGGGCCATGTTGGCGTCGGCCACGATCAGAAAGTCAGCTTCACCGCCAGCGTTGAGAGACTCGACCTGTTCCACTCCAGAATATGGAGATCGAGCCTGTTCGATTTGTATGCCGAAATCCTCCCGCATCACCAGGAGTGCGGCGTCGACACCTGGATGAATGCTTTCGGTGCTCACTCGGACAGGGCCATAGGCTCGCAGTGCATCGAGCGCGCCTGTGCTCGGAATACCGGACCAGCATGTCGAGTTTGCGCAGCTCCGTTTGAGCGAATTGCGGCTAATCCCGAATCGCTGCGTGATGGACGGTGGGCCGCCGCGCGAGAGCTGGCGCGTCGACACTTCGCGACGCGCCTTTTCCAGTTCGGCCCATGACGTCATGGGCGAGAAAACGAGATCCTCCCGCAGCTTGCGCTTGAGCGCTCCGAGGCGAGTCATCTCCCTTGATGCGATGGGTCGCAAAATCGAGGCGGCGTAGACCACGGAGGCACCTGCGGCTCCCGCTGCCGCGGCGACCGCAGGTACGCTGTTCAGATATGGCCCGACCGCGGCAAAGCCGACCGCGAGAGAAGTGGCAATGGCTCCTTCCGGTACTCGGGACTTGCGATCACCCATTGTGCCGCTCCGAAATCCAGTTTTCGAAAATGCCGGCCTTTTTGACTTTCAAGAATGAGGCGCTGTTTATAGGGTTTAGAGTTTGTACCCGAAATGAACGTCGGACGGCGGACACTGGGCTTTCGTCGCGTTCTTGCTGGCTTTATCCGACGAGTACATGGGTTAGACATTTCGGCCCAAGGCCGTCGTTCGCTGCCGCTGCCCGGCAGAGGGGGACTATTTCCCAATGTCAGCCGTTCGCGCCGACGCATCCGGCATGAATGAACGACCGAAACGGGCGCAAAGCAGCCACGGGTTAGTTCAATCAGAGAATCCGAAAAGACGTCGCTGCTCGGTCCATGAGATGGGCAGATTGCCCATCCTCAACAGTTCCCTCGCGCCCAAACGAGCTGGCTGAGTACCCTCGAAGATCGACTGCACGATGTCCGGCGCCAGGTAGCTCATGCGAGCGACACGAGAGAGTCGAGACTTGCGGGCATTGGCAATCGCCCTGTCTTCCGGTGACATCTCCTCAATCAGCTGCCTTCGAGCCGCGAAGCTTCGAGCCAGCAGCGCCATCAAATGGGAATTCACCCGCCGCCGCCCGGGCTGATCCGCAACCAGCACCAGCCGCGCCTCATGCCCGCGCCGTACCAGCACACCCGGAATATCGAACGTCCTCCGCTCGGCCTGCGCATTGCACCCCGCCCCACCAGCCAGTCCCGCTGGCAAGTAGGTGCCAACCATCCGATCTTCCTTGATCTCGACCCTCACATCCGCTTCGGACAGCAGCTCGCGAAGCTCGGACACTGCCATCGTCGGCACGTGGTCCGCGATCCGGCCACACCGCAAAGTCGCGTGGGATACCGTCGCTCCCACGCCCGCCGCTTCGAACTCCAGTGTTAGCTTTTCCGTATCCCTAAGGAGGCTGGCGAGCGCCTGTCGAGTTAAGGCTTCAACCTCACCGGCAGGAAGCCGATACACGTTGGAGCTTCCGCCATCCGCTTCGGGTGCCGTGACATAATACCGATATCGCCGCGTGCCCTTGCTGGCGTGACTGGCGACCATCGGTCGGCCATTTCCGTCCCGGATCCGCCCCGCCAGGAAGCTCGGCTCTGTCGCGTTCGTCCCGAGTCCGCGACTGGCGCCATTCTCCTTGAGCAACGCTTGCACCTGGTCCCAGAGTTCAATCGGCATCAACGCCTCGTGCTGGCCCGGATAGACAGCCTTGTGGTGCTGAATCTGGCCGGCATAGATCGGGTTCTTCAGCAGGCAGTAGAGCGGCCCGCGAACGAACGGGGCCCCTCCCCGCTTGCTGCCGTCCCGCATGGTCTGGACCTTGGTTCGAACGCCCTCGCTCGCGAGCGCCGCCATCAGCTCGCGCACAGAGCCGAGCTCCAGATAGCGGCGGAAGATGTGGCGGACGATTTCTGCTTCCTGCTCGTTGATGGCCAGCTTGCGATCGACGACATCGTAACCGAGCGGGACCGGCCCACCCATCCAGATGCCCTTGCGCTTCGATGCGGCGATCTTGTCGCGCACACGCTCGCCCATCACCTCGCGCTCGAACTGGGCGAAGCTGAGCAGCACGTTGAGGGTCAGGCGCCCCATGCTTGTGGTGGTGTTGAAGGCCTGGGTGACGCTGACGAAGCTGGCACCGGCCGCATCCAGGATATCGACGATCTTCGAGAAATCCGACAACGCGCGGGTCAGCCGGTCGACCTTGTAGACGACGATGACATCGACCTTGCCGGCCTCGACGTCCGCCAGCAGCCGCTTGAGGCCAGGCCGGTCCATATTGCCACCCGAATAGCCGCCATCGTCATAATAATCCGGGAGGAGCGACCAGCCCTCGTGCTTCTGGCTGAGCACATAGGCGGCGCAGGCTTCGCGCTGCGCATCGAGGCTGTTGAATTCCTGGTCGAGCCCTTCCTCGGTCGATTTGCGCGTGTAGATCGCGCAGCGCGTAGCGCGGCCCTGCCGTCGCTGCTCTTCCCTAGCCATTGGGAGTCCCCGCGGCCTTGCTGCCCCCTCCCCGCCTCAGACCGAAAAAACGCGGCCCCGACCAGCGCACGCCGGTAATCTCGTTCGCGATCTGGCTGAGCGAGCTGTAGCGCCGGTCGCGATAGAGATAGCCGTCCTCCAGGATCAGCACATGGTGCCGCTCCTGCTTCCACTCGCGGATGAGGACGGTGCCGGGCTTGGTTGTGGCGCAGGCTTCGGTCAGCACCTCGCCGGTTTTCTCATACTGGCGCTGCAGGCGCTCGATCTCGCGGCGCGTGGCGGCGGGGAGTTTGCCATAAACCTTCTCCTGCAGCCGGTAGGCGACGCCGCGGGCGAGGAGGTCCGGCGCGAACGGCGGCGGCGGCTCGCGATAGACGCGCTGCCATTTTATGCGCAGCTGCGCTGGCGACATCGTCGCCAGCGCAGCCAATTCTTCTTCGAGCGTCATTGTCATCAAGCGGGCCGCTTCGCGTGATAGCGGCCGACGCCGTCTACCTTCTCGCTGGTGATCTCGAAGCCCCGCTTCTTGAGCCCGGTCAACGCCGCCCGCGTGGTATGCGGGAGCCAGCCGGTGGCGTCGACGATCTGCTGGATCGACGCGCCTTCCTTGCGTTCGAGCATTTCGACCAGCAGCGCCTGCTTCGTCCCGGCGCGAATCTCGCTGGGCTTGCGCGCCGAAGTGGCCGGTGCTGCTGCGGGAGGCGTGGCGGGCGGTTCCTGGCCCTCCTTGCCCTCCCCGGCGTCGCCGACACCGATGGCGGTCCGGCCCTCCGGCGTGATCATCACACCGACGCGACGGTCACCGTCCGCGCGCCAGCTCGGCACCTTCGGACCGACCTCGATCTCCGCGGCGAAGCCGCGCTTGATCAGGGCTTCGATCGACTTGGCGATGCGGCTCTCGCCGCCTTTCAGCGAGTCCGCGGTGGGGAAGAAATTGCCATCCTCGCGCTGGCTGGCGGTGCTCAGCAGGACGAGTTGCATGTCGGAAAGTTTGGGTTGCTTGGCCATTGTGGGTGTCCTCGTTCGGGAGGCCGCGGAATTGCCGCCTCCCACCACCCACAGCCCCGCGGTTCGACCGTTCGGGGCGGCAGCCGCGTCGCGTCGGCGGCTGCGATTCACATGAAGACCAATGCTTGCTTCGAACGCGAAGTCGAATGGAATCTGCACTCAAAATGCTGGGTCTGGACTTCCGTCGGACGTCGCCGCTTCGTGTCGCCGTCAAAGGAGGACGGCGGTGGACGACGACATGAACGAACTGGTTGCGCGGCTCTGCACGGCTGCCGGCATCATCATGGAAGACAGCAGCCCGGTCGCTGTTACCAGACTGCCGAGAGCAAAGCGCAAGATCGAGGCGAGGCTCGCTGAGCTCGAGCAGGCCACCCGGGACGCAAACATGCTGATCCAAGCAGCACAGGTTCTGGCCCGCCGGAATATCCGCTGAAGCGAAGCGGAGTCCGGAAGGCGAAACGGGCGGCAATCCTGCTCAGCAATACAAGTGAATGAACCGAAGCTCTCGCGGCCATCGCACACCGGCCCATACCGACTACCCCACATTACTGGCTCCGTCGAAAAAGAATACTATAGTCATCTAAATTGCGCTAATCGATGCATGGCGTCCGGAGGTTGTCGGGAGATTCGCGGTGGGTGGCGAGGTCGGGGAGGCAGAAGCGCTTACCAATTCGGCGGAAGTT
The DNA here is from genome assembly GCA_963826805.1 of uncultured Alphaproteobacteria bacterium. GTDB lineage: Bacteria > Pseudomonadota > Alphaproteobacteria > Sphingomonadales > Sphingomonadaceae > Allosphingosinicella. The sequence continues at coordinate 2,530 of CAWGYE010000004.1, read as the reverse complement.
CTGAGTGCCGCCAGCCGCGATCTTGCGGGGCTGGTCGCGCTAATCCGGCGAATGGTTGAAGCCGTGGTATTGCGGGATCTGGCGTTCGGGCATCGGCCCGAGATTACCAGCGGAGCGGTGCGCTCCGTGATCGCGGCGCGTAGCCTACGCTACGAATATCTTGGCGACTCAAACAGCGAGGCTGCTTGGGCGCTCTTGCTCGAAGCCTATGCCACCCGGCTGGAGGGACGGCAGATCGCCATGACCGAGCTCGGCACCGCAGCGGGTTTGTCGCAGACGACGGCGGACGAATGGATCCGACGCCTCCTCGACCGCGGGCTGCTCCTGCGCTCGGACGATCCCCGGGACGACCGCGTTGTCCTGATCGACCTCAGCGAAGAGGGGGCCGACCGAATGCGCGACTATCTGTCCGCCGCGCTCAAGCTTTCGCCATGGGTCTCGTGAAGAGCTAGTCGCGCATCAACAACCGATGCGGGTCCACGCCTAGGGCGCCGGCCAATGCCTCGAGCGTGGCGATGCTGATATTGCGTTCGCCGCGCTCGATCATGCCGACATAGGTTCGGTGGTAGCCGGAGATATGCGCCAGCTCCTCCTGGGAAATCCCCATGGCGCCCCGCAGCCGCGCGATATTCTTCGCGATGATCTCTTTGAGCCCGCTGGGCTTACGCGGTTTGGCCATGCGGCCATTTGGAGAGAAATGATGACTATCCGTCTACCGACTGGGAGTATGGTCACCTCCTGACGGCGGGCGCGGCCGCCCGCTTGGACCAGTGATAGATAATTCAGGGTTATGGACAACCCGAGGCAGCTCTTCTTCCTGATGAACAGCGCCTTTTGGGGTTTTTTCCTGGCGGCGCTCTATGGTGCTTCGACGTCGGCCGTGCTCTGGTTTCTAGCGCCGGCCGCGGACTTTATGGCCTATCACCGGGCGTTCTTCGTCACCTTCAACTGCGCCGTAGCCGGCGGACTGGCCGGAACGACGGCTATGCTCGTTCTCAGGACGCAAGCCTACATACCCGAGATCATCGAGCGCGCCTTTACGCAACGGGAGCTGGCGACGACGGCCTATTACCTCAATCGAGAACGGTTTTTCTCACTGAGGCGCTCGCTCACCTTCGCCTCGTCATTCGCCATTGCTGCATTCGCCATCTTCTATCTGGCGCGATTTCCGTTTCGGGGATTGGCGGAGTATTTCATGATCGTCTTCGGCTGCATGGAATACGCTCTGGGCGTGTATGTCGGAAGGAAGCTCTTTTATATCGCCCAGATGCTTCGATCGATTGACGGGCTGAAGGTCACCAAGGATCTGTTCGAATCCGACAGGCTTGCCGGGATCTCGACCTATGTGAACTCCGTCTCCACGCTCACCGTTATCCTCGTGTTCGTCGGTGTGCGCACCTATTATTATGCGCCGTTCGAGTACGATTCGATCTTCGGGGACTTAGTCAGGGCGCTGATGCTGCTACCCGCGATTATCGCGATTCCCGTCCTGGCCCTGTTCAACTATTTTCCTCGCAGTGTCGTAAGACGCCTCTACGAGCATTCCATCAAATATTCACGCCGGCGAATTGAGGGAAAGCTCAAGGCTAAGGACTTGTCGGAGTTCGAGAAGCTTTCCTACCTTGTCGAGTATGAGAGGATATCCCGGGACGAGTTGAAGCACCGGCTGAGGATGACGTTGAACGACCTGCCAATGGCACTCACCCTGGCGATCGCCGTGGTGAGCGTCGTCATGCGCATCTAGAACAGGAAAACCAGGGCGGCCACGAGCTGCAGCTTCATGACGCTGATGAGGAATGGCCGGCTCGCGGCCATTTCCCAGCGCGCCACGACAAAGGCAAAGACCGCCAGAATCAGGGCGAGCGAGATCATTCTGGCTGGATTGGACAGGTGCAGTCCCAGCACGCCCATGGCGGCAGCCTGAAGCGCGAACGCAACGATGCCGATGGTCCTGGCCGAAAATGACTTGGCGAGCGTCAGGCCGTCTCCCGGCGCGTCCTGAAGGTCCATGAGGATTTCCCGCCCGAGTACGAACAGGAATATGGCCGCGGCGATGGTTATCGGGATCACGACCACTCCGGCCGCGGTATTGACAATGAAAATGGGTATCGTCGTGGTGAAGGCGACGTACGGAGTCTTCAGCCTGGGGAGGTTATTGACGATCGTGCTGTAGTTGATCGCCAGCAGGAAGCCGAGGAGATAGATGTAGTGGGCGTTGCTCTCGATCAAAACCCGGATCAATGCGAGCGACACCACGAACAGCAGCAAATAGACGATGGCCGCCGTGTCGATGGTGATCCAGCCGGCCGGGATCGGCCGTCGGGGATGGTTGATGCGGTCCCGCTCAATGTCGTTGATGTCGTTCAGGATGAACATGCACATCGCGATCGAGAAAATCGGGATGGCAAGAGCGAGGCTAGGCCAGAATTCCCCAGTGTGGAAATAATAGGGCAGGAAAACCAGAGCAAATGCCAGCGCGCTGGTTGAGGCTCGAGAAAGCTTCAAGACGGTGGCGACGAGCGAGTGGCTC
>CAWGYE010000003.1:0-629598 GCA_963826805.1 uncultured Alphaproteobacteria bacterium | reverse complement strand
ACCTCAAGACCCGCAGCGACGACCAGCTCGTCGAGCAGCTGGCCGAGCTGAAGCGCGAGCAGTTCAACCTGCGCTTCCAGGCGGCCACCAACCAGATCGAGAAGCCGTCGCGGATCCGCGAGGTGCGCCGCACCATCGCCCGGATCAGGACGCTTCAGGGTGAGCGGTCCCGCACCGCCGCCAAGGCTTAAGGAGTTTCACGATGCCCAAGCGCGTCCTGACCGGCACCGTGGTGTCCGACAAGACCGACAAGACCGTGGTGGTCAGGGTCGAGCGGCGGGTGAAGCACCCGCTCTACGGCAAGATCATCAAGCGCTCGAAAAAGTATCACGCCCATGACGAGGCGAACGAGTTCAAGACCGGCGAGACCGTCCGCATCGAGGAGACGCGGCCGATCTCGAGGCTGAAGACCTGGACGGTGCTCGGCCGCACCCACGCCGGCGCCGCGCCGGAAAAGGCCGAGGCGAAGAAGCCGGCCAGGGCGAAGAAGAAGGCGGACGACGCGGCGGAGGCTCCCGAGGCCGAAGCGGCGCCCGAAGCCGAGACGGCCGAGGCGTAGTTGATCCCCTGCGAAAGCAGGGGTCCAGACTGGGCTCCTGCTTTCGCAGGAGCACAAGAGTGATGAAGCTGATCGCCGGGGCGTCCCGGTTGAAGTGAAGAGAAGGAATTGGATCGATGATCCAGATGCAGTCCAACCTTGAGGTCGCCGACAATAGCGGCGCCAAGCGCGTCCAGTGCATCAAGGTGCTGGGCGGGTCGAAGCGGCGCTTCGCCGGCGTCGGCGACATCATCGTCGTCTCCGTCAAGGAAGCCGCGCCGCGCGGCCGCGTCAAGAAGGGCGACGTCCACAAGGCGGTGATCGTGCGCACCGCCAAGGACATCCACCGCCCCGACGGCTCGACCATCCGCTTCGATTCGAACGCGGCGGTGCTGGTCAACGCCAATCAGGAGCCGATCGGCACCCGCATCTTCGGGCCGGTCGTCCGCGAATTGCGCGCCAAGAAGCACATGAAGATCATCAGCTTGGCGCCGGAGGTTTTGTAATGGCCCAGAAGATCAAGAAGGGCGACAAGGTCGTCGTCCTCTCAGGCAAGGACAAGGGCCGGCACGGCGAGGTCGTGAAGGCGATGCCGAAGGAGGGCAAGGTCCTCGTCTCCGGCATCAACGTCCACGCCCGCCACGCCAAGCCGTCGCAGACGCGCCCGCAGGGCGGCATCGTCCGCGCCGAGGCTCCGCTGCACGTGTCGAAGGTCGCGCTCGAGGATCCCAAGACGGGCAAGCCCACCAGGGTCCGTTTCGAGCAGCGCGAGGGAAAGAAGGTCCGGGTCGCGGTCCGGTCCGGGGAGCTGATCAATGGCTGATGAGCAGGAAAAGGAAGTGCCGGTGACGGTGAACGAGCCCGAGCAGGGCGGCGATGCGCAGGCGCCGGCGCCCGAGGCTGAAGCGCCTTCCCGGCCGGCCGAGACCGAGGCTCCGGAGCCGTCGGCCGACGCCGAGCGGGAGCAGCCCGTGAAGGTGGCGAAGGCCGAGCTGGCGCCGAAGGCCGAGAAGCCGGCGAAGGCGGTCAACTACACCGCGCGCCTGCGCGCCGACTATAACGAGCGCATCGTACCGGCGATGATCGAGAAGTTCGGTTACAAGAACCGGATGGAGGTCCCGCGCCTCGAGAAGGTCGTGCTCAACATGGGCGTCGGCGAGGCCACTCAGGACAAGAAGAAGGTCGAGACCGCCGCCGCCGAGATGGAGCTGATCGCGGGCCAGAAGCCGGTGATCACCAAGGCCAAGAAGTCGATCGCCCAGTTCAAGCTGCGCGAGGGCATGCCGATCGGGGTCAAGGTCACCCTGCGCGCCGACCGGATGTACGAGTTCGTCGACCGGCTGGTCACGATCGCGCTGCCCCGCGTGCGCGACTTCCGCGGCCTCAACCCGAGGAGCTTCGACGGCCGCGGCAATTACGCGATGGGCCTGAAGGAGCAGCTGGTCTTCCCGGAGATCAACTACGACAAGATCGAGAAGGTCCGGGGCATGGACATCATCGTCACCACCACCGCGAGGACGGACGACGAGGCGCGCGAGCTGCTGCGCCTCTTCAACTTCCCGTTCCCGGCGGAAGAGCAGGAAAAGCAGGCGGCCTGAGGCCGTCGGCGGAAAGAGGAAAGAGAACTTAAGTCATGGCGAAACTGAGTTCCGTGAACAAGAACGAGCGTCGCAAGAAGCTGGCGAAGAAATATGCCGGCCAATATGCGAAGCTGAAGGCGATCGCGAACGACGAGTTCAAGGACGAGACCGAGCGGCTGATCGCGCGGCTGAAGATGGCCGAGGTGCCGCGCAACGGCAATCCGACGCGCATCCGCAACCGCTGCGAGCTCACCGGGCGTTCGCGCGCCGTCTATCGCAAATTCCGTCTGTCGCGGGTGATGCTGCGGGAATTGGGCAACAAGGGCCTGATCCCGGGCCTCACCAAGTCGAGCTGGTAAGGGTGTAAGATGCCGATGACCGATCCTTTGGGTGATATGCTCACCCGCATCCGCAACGGCCAGCAGGCCCGCAAGGACAGCGTGCTCAGCCCCGCGTCCAAGCTGCGCGCCCGCGTGCTCGACGTGCTGCAGCGCGAGGGCTATATCCGCGGCTATCACGAGGAGGCGCTCGGCGCCCATCGCGGCCTGCGGATCGAGCTCAAATATTTCGAGGGCCAGCCCGCGATCCAGCATGTCAGCCGGGTCTCCAGGCCCGGCCGCCGGGTCTATTCGGGCGCCTCGGAGCTGCCGCGGGTCCGCAACGGCCTCGGCATCACCATCGTCTCGACGCCCAAGGGCGTGCTCTCGGATGCCGAGGCGCGTTCGCAGAACGTCGGCGGCGAAGTGCTCGCGGAGGTGTTCTGATGTCCCGCATCGGTAAGAGGCCGGTCGCGCTGCCTTCGGGCGTCACCGCGACCACCGAAGGCCAGATCCTGTCCGTGAAGGGCCCCAAGGGCACGCTCTCGCTGCAGATGCGCGACGAGATAAGCTACGACATCTCGGAGGACGGGATCAGCGTCCAGCCCGCCAATGCCAGCAAGGAGGCGCGCGCCTTCTGGGGCATGCAGCGCACGCTGGTGCAGAACCTCGTCACCGGCGTCACCGAGGGCTTCACCAAGGTGCTCGAGATTTCGGGCGTCGGCTACCGCGCCAACGCCCAGGGCAAGACGCTGCGCCTCCAGCTCGGCTACAGCCACGACGTCAACGTCGCGGTGCCCGACGGCATCGAGATCAAGACGCCGGATCAGACCACGGTGGAGATTTCGGGCATCGACCGGCAGCAAGTCGGCCAGGTCGCCGCCGAGATCCGCCGCTGGCGCAAGCCCGAGCCCTACAAGGGCAAGGGCATCAAGTATCGCGGCGAGTATATCTTCCGCAAAGAAGGCAAGAAGAAATAGGCCATGGCGAGACTCAATCCCTTCGACAAGCGCGCCCAGCGCGTCCGCACGGCGATCCGCCGCCGCTCCGGCGACCGGCCGCGCCTTTCCGTCCACCGTTCGGGCCGGCACATCTACGCCCAGGTCATTCTCGACAAGGAGGGCCGCACGCTCGCCGCCGCCTCGACGTTGGAGAAGGGCGCCCGGGACATGGCCGGCGCCACCGTCGCCGGCGCCCAGGAGGTGGGCCGCAAGATCGCCGAGCGCGCCAAGGCCGCCGGCGTCACCCGCGTCGTGTTCGATCGCGGCGGGTTCCTGTTTCACGGCCGCGTCAAGGCGCTGGCCGACGCCGCCCGCGAAGGCGGATTGGAGTTTTGATGATGGCTGACGAGACCAACCAGACCGAGACCCCGGCCGAGCCGGCCGTCGAAGCGGCTCCGGCCGCCGAAGAGCATCGCGGCCCGCGCCGCGAGCGCGGCGGCCGCGGGCGCGGCGGCGGCGATCGCGGCGGCCGCGGGCGCGGGCGCGACGACCGCCGGGGCCGCGGCTCCGACGACGAGGGCGGCGAGGAGCTGATCGAGAAGCTCGTCCACATCAACCGCGTCTCCAAGACGGTGAAGGGCGGCAAGCGCTTCGGCTTCGCGGCGCTCGTCGTGGTCGGCGACGGCAAGGGCCGCGCCGGCTTCGGCCACGGCAAGGCCCGCGAGGTGCCCGAGGCGATCTCCAAGGCGACCGCGGCGGCCAAGAAGGCGATGGTCCGCGTGCCTTTGCGCGACGGCCGCACCCTGCACCATGACGGGCTCGGCCATTTCGGCGCCGGGCGCGTCTACGTCCGCTCGGCCCCGGCCGGCACCGGCATCATCGCCGGCGGCCCGATGCGCGCGGTGTTCGAGAGCCTCGGCGTCGCCGACGTGGTGACCAAGTCGATCGGCACCTCCAATCCCTACAACATGATCCGGGCCACCTTCGAGGCGCTGGGCGAGCAGACGAGCCCCAAGAGCGTCGCGCAGCGCCGCGGCAAGAAGATCGCCGACCTGATGTCGCGCCGCGAGGGCGTGGCGGGCCAGGCCGAGGCTTCGGCCGAGGCGGAAGCGGTGGCGGAGTAAGCGAAGATGGCGAAGATCAAGATCACCCAGACCGGCTCCCCGATCCGCCGCACCGAGGACCAGCGCGCGACGCTGGTCGGGCTCGGCCTCGGCAAGATGCACAAGACGGTCGAGCTCGAGGACACCCCCGAGGTCCGCGGCATGATCCGCGCCGTGCGGCATATGGTCGAGGTGGCGGACTAATCGCTATGTGCTCCTGCGAAAGCAGGAGCCCGGTGACCGAGGTCGACTGGGTTCCTGCTTTCGCAGGAACACATGGCAACACACAGCGCGATAAAAGCGAAAGCGAGTGCAAGACATGAAACTCAACGAAATCCGCGACAACAAGGGCGCCCGCAAGAGCCGGGTGCGCGTCGGCCGCGGCATCGGCTCCGGGCTCGGCAAGACCGGCGGCCGCGGCCAGAAGGGCCAGAAGAGCCGCTCCGGCGTCTCGGTGTTCGGCTTCGAGGGCGGCCAGATGCCGCTCCACATGCGCATCCCCAAGCGCGGCTTCAACAACATCTTCGCCAAGGATCATGCCGAGGTGAACCTGGGCGCGATCCAGAAGGCGCTCGATGCCGGCAAGCTCGACGCCACGGGCACGCTGGATCATGCCTCGCTCAAGGCCGCGGGCCTGGCGCGCGGCGGCAAGGACGGCGTCCGCATCCTCGGTAAGGGCGAGCTGAAGGCGAAGCTCGCCTTCCGCGTCGCCGGCGTGTCGAAGGGCGCGCGCGAGGCGATCGAGAAAGCGGGCGGCTCGGTCGAGCTGATCGAGGTCGTGCCCGCCGCCGAGAAGGCCGCAGCCAAGAAGAACAGCGTCAAGAAGCGCCGGGACGCGGCCGCCTGAGCCTTAGCCGCCTTTTTCCGGGGCAAGGCTGACAAGCCGGAACCGGTCACTATATGAGGCGGCGGGGCTCCCGGCTTCCGCCGCTTTTCATTTCTCGAAGGCAAGCACATCCATGGCATCCACCGCCGAACAAATGGCCTCCACGATGAGCCTGGCGAGCTTCGCCAAGGCCACCGACCTCAAGAAGCGGCTCTGGTTCACGCTGGGCGCGCTGATCATCTTCCGGCTGCTCTCGTTCGTGCCGCTGCCCGGCATCGACCCGCGCGCGCTCGGCCAGCTGTTCCAGCAGACCCAGGGCGGCGTGCTCGACTTCTTCAACATGTTCTCGGGCGGCGGCCTCGAGCGGATGAGCCTGATCGCCCTCGGCGTGATGCCCTACATCACCGCCTCGATCGTCATGCAGCTCGCCACCTCGATGTCGCCGAAGCTCGGCGCGCTGAAGAAGGAAGGCGAGGCCGGCCGCAAGAAGATCAACCAATATACGCGCTACGGCACGGTCGTGCTGTGCGCGATCCAGGGCTATTTCATGGCGGTGGGCCTGGAGAGCTGGGGCGCCGCCCAGGGCCAGTCGGCGGTGATCTCGCCGGGCATGATGTTCCGCGTCACCACTGTCATCAACCTGGTCGGCGGCACCATGTTCCTGATGTGGCTCGGCGAGCAGATCACAAGCCGCGGCATCGGCAACGGCGTCTCGCTGATCATCATGGCCGGCATCGTCGCGCAATTGCCGCAGGCGATGGCGCAGATGTTCGAGGGCGGCCGCACCGGCAGCCTCGATCCGGTGGTGATCGCGGCGATCGTCGGCCTCGCCATGGTGCTGGTGCTGTTCATCTGCTTCATGGAGCGCGCGCAGCGCCGCGTGCTGATCCAATATCCCAAGCGGCAGACCGCGCGCGGCCAGATCCAGCAGGAGCGCTCGCACCTGCCCCTGAAGGTCAACACCTCGGGCGTGATCCCGCCGATCTTCGCCTCCTCGCTGCTGCTGATGCCGCTCACCATCGTCCAGTTCGCCGGCCAGGGCGTGGCGGGCGAGAGCGCCTGGGGCGATTTCGTCATCACCATCACCACCGCGCTCCGCCACGGCGCGCCGCTCTACATGTTCCTCTACGGCGCCGGCATCGTCTTCTTCTGCTTCTTCTACACCGCGGTGGTGTTCAACCCGGAGGAGACGGCGGAGAACCTCAAGAAATATGGCGGCTTCATCCCCGGCATCCGCCCGGGCAAGCGCACCGAGGAATATCTCGATTACGTCCTGACCCGGGTGACCGTGGTCGGCGCCGCCTACCTGACGGTCATCTGCCTGGTACCGGAGTTCCTGATCGCCCGCGCCGGCATTCCCTTCTATCTGGGCGGCACCTCGCTCCTGATCGTGGTCAACGTCACCATGGACACGGTCACCCAGATCCAGAGCCACCTCATCGCCCACCAATATGGCGACCTCATCAAGAAGGCGAAGCTGAAGGGCGGCCTGGGCCGGCGCTGAAGCGAGCCGAGATGAACATCATCCTCCTAGGACCGCCGGGAGCGGGCAAGGGCACCCAGGCGAGCCGGCTGGTCGAGGAGCGGGCCATGGTGCAGCTCTCGACCGGCGACATGCTCCGCGCCGCGGTCAAGGCGGGCTCGCCGGTCGGGCTCAGGGCGAAGCCGGTGATGGAGGCGGGCGAACTGGTCTCGGACGAGATCGTCAACGCGCTGATCGACGAGAATCTGGCCGCGCTGGACCCGGGCCGGGGCGTGATCTTCGACGGCTATCCGCGCACCTACGGCCAGGCGGTCTCGCTCGACGGGCTGCTCGCCGCGCACGGCCGAGGGCTCGATCGCGTCATCGAGCTCGAGGTCGACGAGGATGCCCTGGTCGACCGCATCGCCGGCCGCTTCTCCTGCGCCAATTGCAACACCCCCTATCACGACCGCTACAACCTGCCCGAGGTGACCGGCGTCTGCGATCTGTGCGGCTCGAGCGAGTTCAAGCGCCGCGCCGACGACAATGAGGAGGCGGTGCGCACGCGCATGGCCGAATATCGCGCCAAGACCGCGCCGATCCTGCCTTATTACGAGGAGCAGGGGCTGGTGGCGCGCGTCGACGGCATGGGCTCGGTCGAGGGGGTCAGCGCCGCGATCGACGCCATCCTCGACGGCTAGGGGGACGGTCACTTTCCGCACGGCGGCGCGCGGCTGCACACGTTCGCGCGTGAAAGTGACTGTCCCCATTGACGCGCCCGCTTCCGCAATGTACTTTGCTTTCCAAAGTAGGAGAGCGAAGATGCGGTTCACCACTCTGTTCCTGGCCTCATTGTCCCTCAGCCTCGGCGCGCCGCTGGCGGCGCAGGGCCGGCCCGATCCGGCGGCGCTGATCGCCGCGCAGCGCGAGGCGATGGCGGCGTTCGCGCGGATGGACGGCGTCTGGCGCGGCCCGGCCTGGGCGCTGACCCCCAGGGGTCGCCACGAGCTCACCCAGACCGAGCGGATCGGCACCTTTCTCGGCGGCTCGGTGCGGGTGATCGAGGGGCGCGGATACGATGCCGACGGCAGCGTCGGCTTCAACGCCTTGGGCGTCATCTCCTACAACCCCGCCACCCGCGCCTATACGATGACCAGCTGGGCGCAGGGAAATAGCGGCGCCTTCCCGATCCGCCCGACCGCGGACGGCTATGTCTGGGAGATCCCGGCCGGCCCCGGCGCCGTGATCCGCTACACCGCCACCATCCGCGACGGCACCCTGCGCGAGATCGGCGAGCGCATCGTCGAGGGTGGGCCGCCGATGCAGATTTTCGAGATGAACCTGAGGCGCGTCGGCGACACCAGCTGGCCCGCCGCCGATCCGGTGCCGATGCGCTAGGGAGACAGTCACATTTCCGCCCGGCCTCGCCCTTCCGGGCAGGGCCTTCGGAAAAGTGACTGTCCCCATTCCTCCCTCCTGTTATGGTCCGCCCGCACGCGACTCCGGCAAACGGAGCGCAGCGGAGGGAGGCGATGATGGGCAGGGACGGAAACGGTCATGTCGACCTGGAAGGCTTCATGGCCGGGGTCGAGCGGCGCAATCCGGGCCAGAGCGAATTCATCCAGGCGGTCCGCGAGGTCGCCGAGGACATTTTCGACTTCATCCAGGACAAGGAGGAATATCACCGCTGGCAGATCCTGCGGCGGATCGCCGAGCCCGACCGGGTGGTCTCGTTCCGGGTCTGCTGGGAGGACGACAACCACAATATCCGCGTCCAGCGCGGCTATCGCGTCCAGAACAACAATGCGATCGGCCCCTATAAGGGCGGCATCCGCTTCCACCCCAGCGTCAACCGCTCGATCCTCAAGTTCCTCGCCTTCGAGCAGACCTTCAAGAACGCGCTGACCGGCCTGCCGATGGGCGGCGGCAAGGGGGGCGCCAACTTCAACCCCAAGGGCAAGTCGGACGGCGAGATCATGCGCTTCTGCCAGAGCTTCATGACCGAGCTTTACCGCCATATCGGCGCCGACGTCGACGTGCCGGCCGGCGACATTGGCGTCGGCGCGCGCGAGATCGGCTACATGTTCGGCCAGTACAAGCGCATCACCAACAGCTGGGAGGGCGTGCTGACCGGCAAGGGGCTGGAATATGGCGGCTCGCTGATCCGCACCGAGGCGACCGGCTACGGCGCCGTCTATTTCCTCGAGAACATGCTGAAGACCCGCGGCGAGAATTTGCACGGGCGGCGGGCGGTGATCTCGGGCTCTGGCAACGTCGCCACCCACGCCGCCGAGAAGATCGTGCAGCTCGGCGGCAAGGTGCTGACCCTCTCGGACAGCGAAGGCTTCGTCCACGATCCCGAGGGCATCACCCGGGAGAAGATCGACTGGGTGAAGGCGCACAAGACCAGGCGCCGCGGCCGCATCAGCGAATATGCCGACGAGTATAAGAGCGCGACTTTCCATGCCGGTCAGCGCCCCTGGGGCGTCGAGTGCGACGTCGCCCTGCCCTGCGCCACCCAGAACGAGCTGCTCGGCGAGGATGCGCGCACCCTGGTCAAGAACGGCTGCGTCGCGATCAGCGAGGGCGCCAACATGCCGACCGACCTCGAGGGCGTGCACATCTTCCGAGAGGCGAAATTGCTCTACGCGCCGGGCAAGGCCTCGAACGCCGGCGGGGTCGCCGTCTCCGGCCTCGAGATGAGCCAGAACAGCGCCCGCATCTCCTGGAAGGAGGAGGAGCTGCAGCGGCTGCTGCGCGAGATCATGGACGGCATCCACGAGCGCTGCCTCGAATATGGCGACAGCGGCGCTGGCTATATCGACTATGTGAAGGGCGCCAACATCGCCGGCTTCAAGAAGGTCGCCGATGCGATGCTGGCCTTCGGCGTGGTCTGAGCGGCGGCGCGGCCGGCGCTAATAGGCGAAAAGCCGACCGTCCCGGACCGGTCCGCGGACGACCAGCGCGAAGCCGACGCTGTGATCCATCAGTACCAGCGGGCTGATCTGGATGTCGACCTTCCCGCTCGTCGGGCCGAGCCGGACGATCTGCACCCTGTTGCTGCGGTCGGGAGCAGGGCCGAAGGCGGGATAGTTGCGCTTGATGGCGCGATCGTTGCCAATCCGCCGCTCGCCGCCCGTCGCCTGGACCTGGAGGAGCAGCGCCACGCCGCCCGACCCCGGTTCCGGATCGAGATAGCACAAGGCGATGTCGACCTCGCCTTCGGGCTCGCAGTGGAAGAAGAAGCCGCGGCGGCTGGAGTTGGAGGCGAACGGCGAGACGGTGCCGTTGACGACCGTGTGCGAGCCGGTCCCGTCGGCGCCGACGTCGACGTAGCAGATCCGGTCGTTGGGCCGCTTCAGCCCGAGCGCGTTGGGCACGTCCACCCTTCCGAAACCCTGGTCGAGATTGGCGCACACGCCGGGCAGAACCTCGGGCAGCGGATAGGTGGCATTCGCGCCGGTAAGCCAGTCGGCGCCATTGGCCAGGGTCGCCCGCAGCAGCGCCGAGGACGGCGCGGCATGGTCCCGCTGCCGGTAATATTGGCGGACCAGGGCGGCGGCGCCGGCGACGATGGGCGCCGCCATGCTGGTGCCGCCCGAATAGGCGTAATCGGCGGAATATTCGCCCCACAAGGCATCGTCGAGGCCGCGCGCGCGGGCCGCCACGATATTGGTCCCCGGCGCGACGAGCTCGGGCTTGATCCGGTTGTCCTGGCACCAGCCGCGCCCGCTGAACGCGGCGAGCAGCGAGGGGTCGCCCGAGACCGGGGCCCGGCTCGTCGGCGCCGTGACGAAGCGGGCGGGGGCATAGGCATTCCAGTCGGCGGCGCGGTGGCCGCCATCGGTGCGGTCGCTGCACGAGGCGCCGACGGTGAGGACGTTCTTGGCGACCCCCGGCGCGCTGACGCTCTCCAGGCCGACCTCGCCGGCGGGACGGTCGAGCGGCTTCTCGGTCATGGCCCGGTTGCCGGCGGCGACGACGATCAGCATGTCGGGTCGGGCGGCCGCGAAGGCGTCGAGATCGTTGGCGCGCTGCGAATAATAAGAGGGCCGGGAATCCTCGTCGAAGCTGAGATTGAGGACGCGGGCGCCGGCCTGATAGAGGCGCTCGAGCATGGCGCGGAAATCGACGTCGAGATCGATCCGCCCGTCGGAACCTACGGCAAGCCCGCAGGCGACCAGCGTCGCCGCCGGCGCGATGCCGCGAAACCGTCCGTCCGAGCAGCGGCCGTTGCCGGCGATGATCCCCGCGACATGGGTGCCGTGGGCGGTGGCGGCGGCGGCGGATTCGGGCAGCATGCGGACCCGGCCGGCGAGGTCGGGATGGCCGACGTCGACGGTCCCGTCGATCATCGCGACCGTTTCCCCGGCGCCGTCCAGCGGCCCCAGCGGCCCGGAGATCGGCACCTGGCCCGGCGCCTCGGCGAGGCCGATCAGCCTGCGCGCGCGATCGAGGCACAGGAAGGTGGCCGGCACCGGCTGGATGTCGAGCACGGCATCGAGCTCGTCGGCCTCGTCGAGCAGCGGCGAGGTGTCTCGCACGCGAATCCGCACGCGGTCGCCGGCGCTGCCGAGCAGGGCGAGAGCCGCGCCCTTGGAGCGTGCCCAGCTCTCTATCTCCGCGACGCGGTCGGGCGAATGCGCGACGAGGTCGAACTCGCGCTCCTCGCCGGTCGACGGCGCCAGCGCCTCGCGCTCCTCGATCGTCAGTTCGCGCGTCGGCATCCTGACCGGCGAGATGTTGAACGGAGCAAGCTCGACCCGCGGGTCGGCTTCGAGCAGCGCGCGCTGGCGCGGGCGCAGCCGCGCCACCGCGAAGCCTCCGACGAGGATCCGGTCGACCTGCGCGCCGACCGGCTCGAGCAGGTCCGGCAGGGCGATTGCGGGATCGGCCGATCTTAATGCGAACGTGGCGGTGCGCCGCCGCGACGGGACCGCGACCGGTTCTCCCGAGGGCGCTGTCGGCATGCCTTTCTCTTCGAGGCTGCGCCAGTCGAGCCTCGCCGACGCGCGGAACAGGCCCGGCTCCCGCCTCGCGGCGACGGCGGCCTCCTCGGCCAGTTCGACGATCAGATTGCGCTGGCGCAGCGTCTCGACCTGCGCCTCGTCGGCCAGGCCCTCGACCCGGTTCGCGTGGCGCTGCGCGCCGCGGCCGAGGATCGACTGCACCAGGCTGCCCTCGGCCTCCTGCATCGTGTGGACGACGATCCGGCGTTTCCTGCCCATGCCTCGGCCCTCCGGTTCCGGCCGCACCGAGGTGCGGCCGGAAGCGCGCATTCAGAACTCGACGGGAACGTCCGGGACGATGATCGCGGCTTCCGCGTCGTCATCTTCGGCGTTGTGCATGGCGGCCGCGACATGCGAGTTTTTCGCCTTGACGATCTTCATCGAGGTGTAGCGGCCGTCCTCGAAGTCGAGCCGCACCACCTTGACGCCGAAGGCGAGCGGCTTTTCCTTCGAGCTGTAGGTGATCGTCGACGTGCTGGCGCCGCCGCCGCTGACATTGATGTTGCCGCCGGCCAGCTGCTGGATGACGGGGACCTCGAGCTCGAGCCCGGCATTGTTCTCCCTGGTCGCATCCACCGAGATTTTCTGTGCGTCCAGCGTCGCCACGATGACGTAGACCTCGTCCTCCTCGATCATCCTGCGCAGGGTGGGACCGACGCCGCCCTTCACCGCCGCGGTCGCCAGGAACTGGTCGAGATCGGCGATCGTGACCTGGTCTTCCATGACCTCGCCGAACTCGAACTCGACCTTGCGGGCATCCTTGTACTTGGCCTTGATGCCGAGGGCGGACCCGGCCAGCGCGCCGATCACCTGGCCGAGGATGTTGATGCCGATGGCGGCGTCCAGATTGCGCGATCGCGAGCCGCTGACCGGCGCCGAGCGGTCGCGTGTCGCCGTCGGCAATGGCGCCGCGCCGGCATCGAACGTCGAGGCAAGCGGCCCCAGCGGGGTCAGCCGATCGCCGCTGCGGGTGAGCATCACCAACGGTTTGATCGAGGCCTTCGGCAAGGCAATGGTCCCGTAGCCGTAGTCCTTCAGGTAGTTGCGCGTATCGCCACAGTTCAAGAGTCCCATCATTTCCTCCATTGGTAGCGTAATGCCGGATGGCATCAGCTGCGTCGGAGATGTTCCGCCTTGCCGGACCCTGCGTCTGTGACTTTTGTCACCGGTTCGGCGGCGGCCGGAAGCCCGCGGGCGAGACGGGCGCGGCGGCAGAATGCCCGACATCGTCCTTTCGGCCGCGGGCCCTTGATCTCGCGGCGAAAGGCGGGTGAGGATGGGCCGGATGAGCCCGCCCGAACCGATCCGCCAGAGCGACCGGCTGGTCATCGCCGCCTCGTCGCTCGGCACCATCTTCGAATGGTACGATTTCTACCTTTACGGCCTGCTCGCCGCGATCATCTCGGCGCAATTCTTCTCGGGGGTCAACGAGACCACAGGCTTCATCCTGGCGCTCGCCGCCTTCGCCGCGGGCTTCGCGGTGCGGCCGTTCGGGGCGGTGCTGTTCGGCCGCATCGGCGACCTGGTCGGGCGCAAATATACCTTCCTCGTCACCATGGGGCTGATGGGCCTGTCGACCTTCGCGGTCGGGCTCCTGCCCTCCTACGCGGCGGCGGGCGTCGCCGCGCCGGTGCTGCTGGTCGCGCTGCGGCTGCTCCAGGGCCTGGCGCTGGGCGGCGAATATGGCGGGGCGGCCACCTATGTCGCCGAGCATGCGCCGCCCGGCCGGCGCGGCTTCTACACCAGCTTCATCCAGACCACCGCGACACTCGGCCTGTTCCTCGCCCTGCTCGTGGTCATCGGCCTGCGCACCTGGCTCGGCGAGGAGGCCTTCGCGGCCTGGGGCTGGCGGCTGCCCTTCCTGCTCTCCATCCTGCTGCTCGCCGTCTCGCTCTGGATCCGGCTGAAGCTCGAGGAAAGCCCGGTCTTCGCCCGCATGAAGGAGGAAGGCAAAGGCTCGAAGGCGCCGCTGACCGAGGCCTTCGCCCGCTGGTCGAACCTCAGGTTCGTGCTGATCGCGCTGTTCGGCGCGGTCGCCGGCCAGGCGGTGGTCTGGTATGCCGGCCAGTTCTACGCCCTGTTCTTCCTCGAACGGACGCTGCGGGTCGACGGCGCCACCGCCAACATCCTGATCGCGATCGCGCTGGCGCTCGCCACGCCCTTCTTCATCCTGTTCGGCTGGCTTTCGGACCGGATCGGCCGCAAGAAGATCATCCTCGCCGGCTGCGCGCTCGCGGCGCTCAGCTACTTCCCCCTGTTCGAAGCCCTTTCGAGAGCCGCCAATCCAGCGCTCCACGCCGCGCAGGCTTCCTCCCCGGTGCGCGTCGTCGCCGACCCGCAAGCCTGCTCGGTCCAGTTCGACCCGATCGGCCGCAACCGCTTCGACGCGCGCTCGTGCGACATCGTCAAGGCCTTCCTCGCCCGTTCGGGCGTCTCCTACGCCAACCTCGCCGCGGCGCCGGGGAGCCCGGCGAGGCTCGAGGTCGGCGCCGCCACCATCGCCGCGCCGGAGGGCGGCGCCGAGGCGATCGCCGCCTTCCAGGCGGAGGCGCGCGCCGCCCTGACCGCCGCCGGCTATCCCGAGCGCGCCGACCCGGCCGAGGTGAACAAGCCGCTGGTCGTCCTCATCCTGTTCGTGCTCGTGCTCTACGTGACCATGGTCTACGGCCCGATCGCGGCGCTGCTGGTCGAGCTGTTCCCGACCCGGATCCGCTACAGCTCGATGTCGCTGCCCTATCATATCGGCAACGGCTGGTTCGGCGGCTTCCTGCCGCCCATCGCCTTCGCCATGGTCGCCGCCACGGGCGACATCTATTACGGTCTCTGGTACCCGATCCTCGTCGCGGGGCTGACGGTCGCCGTGGGCCTCATCTTCCTTCCGGAGACGTTCAGGCGGCGGCTGGAGGATTGATCCGGCAGCCGCTCAGCCGGTGACGCCGTCCCAGTCGAGCGCGAAGCGCTGCAGATATTTGCGCAGGCGGTCGGCGTCGTTGGCGCTGGCGCGGCGCGCGCGCGAGGCGCTGAACAAGGCGCGCCCGGCCGCGGACAGCGACCGGCACTTGCGGCAGGTGCGCACCACCTCGGCCAGCTGGACGCGCTCGAACGGGTCGATCGCCGCCAGCCGCTCGGGCCCGAGCAGGGCCTCCAGCCCGTCGGCGTCGCCCGCCGCCGCGCCGCCCGACCAGAGCCGGGTCAGCCGCAGCTTTTCCGCCGCCACCTCGTCCGTGCCGATCCGCCCCGACGGCGCGAAGGTCGCCATCCGGGTGACGCTGGCGGCAAGGTCGCGGAAATTGCCCGTCCAGGCGGCGTCGGGGGCGGCGGCGAAGTCGAGATAGGCCCGCCGCGCCTCCTTGTTGAAGCTGACCCGCATGCCCTCGCGCTCGGCGAAGCGGTCGAGCTCGTAATCGAGGTTGGGCTCGATATCCTCGGCCCGGTCCCGGAGCGCCGGCAGCACGAAGGTCCACAGGTTGAGCCGCGCCAGCAGGTCGTCGCGGAAGCTGCCCATGGCGACCGCGGCGCCGAGCTCGCGATTGGTGCCCGCGATCAGCTGGAAGTCGGACGAGGATTCGCGATCCGCGCCGACCGGGAAGAACTTCTTGTCCTCGATCGCGCGCAGGATCATCGCCTGCTCGTCGAGGCCGAGCTCGCCGATCTCGTCGAGGAAGAGCACGCCGCGGTCGGCCGCGCGCAGCAGGCCGGGCCGGTCCGCGGCGGCGCCGGTGAACGCACCCTTCTTGTGCCCGAACAAGGCAGACATGGCGCTGTCGCCCTTCAGGGTCGCGCAATTGACCTCGACGAAGTCGCCCGAGACCTGGTGCTTGGCGCGCTTGAGCTCGAAGATCCGCCGCGCGAGCTGCGACTTGCCCGCCCCGGTCGGTCCCATCAGCAGCAGCGGCGCGCGCGAGCGGATCGCGACCTGCTCGATCTCCTCGATCATCCGGTTGAAGGCGGCGTTGCGGGTCTCGATGCCGGACTTGAGGAACGAGCTGCCTTCCGCCGCGGCGGCGGCGAAGCGGGTGGCGATGCTGTCGTAGCGGGAGAGGTCGAGGTCGATCACGCTCCAGCTCCCGGCCGGGTTCACCACCCCGCGCGGCGGGTGCGTCTGCAGCAGCCGCCCCGGCAGGAACCGCGCCTCGGTGAGCAGGAACAGGCAGATTTGCGCGACGTGGGTGCCGGTGGTGATGTGGACCAGATAGTCCTCGGCCTCCGGGTCGAAGCGGGCGGCCTGTGCGAAGTCGAGCAGCTTGCCGTAGACCTCCTCGAAGTCCCAGGCGTCGGCGAAGTCCATCCGGTTGAGCCGGACCTCGGTCTCCGGCGAGACGGTCGCGATATCCTCGGCGACGTAGCGGGCGAGCGATTCGTGCCGGCCGCCATGGATCAGCTCCAGCCGGTCGATGCGCAGATCTCCGTGCATGCCCATGGCCACGGTCGGCCGCCACTTGTTCCAGCGGGTCGGCCCGATCTTGCTCGCGTCGAGGGTGGAGCCGAGGAATCCGATGACGACGGTCTGCCTCATCCTTATACGTTGATATAAGTTTCTATCTCTGTCGATAAGAAATTCCAGCTTCCATCGCGCTGACGGCGGCTGTGGCCGGGCGCGACGATCCAATATCCAATTTGTAAATCAGCTACTTATGCATTTTCTGCAGCCGCATCGGTAAAGCTGGCACGGCCCCTGCACTTTCATCAGCGTCGGGCGGCGAAGCCCGACAGGCGGCAGACGGGGCGGCCGGAATGGGCCGGCCGCCCCCGAGAAACAGGGTGCAGCTCCGTTGGCAGAGTACCGGCCTTGGAGGCCGGATCATGGTTCGAGCCCAGCCGCCCTGACCAGTTTTGAACGAAGGAAGATGCAATGGCGAACAAGGGCCTTTTTGCTTCCGCGATGGCGAAGCGTCTGCCGAAGGCGGACGCGCTGAACCGCGAATATGCGCCGGCTTATGGCTATGGGCCGGAGCAGAAGCTCGCGCAGCTCGCCGCAACGGGGACGCTGCAGGACAATTTCTACACCGGCGCGGAGACGCAGCTCGGCGACGTGCTCGCCGCGGCCCGCGCCTGCGATCCGCTCTTCGTCGCCAGGGCGGCGGTCTATGCCCGCGCGCGCGGCACGATGAAGGACATGCCCGCCTTGCTGACGGCCTGGCTGACGCTCGCCGACCCGGACCTCTCGGTGCCGGTGTTCGAGCGGGTGATCGACAATGGCCGCATGCTGCGCACCTTCGTGCAGGTCATGCGCTCGGGCGCGGTCGGGCGGAAGTCGCTCGGCTCGCGGCCGAAGCGGCTGGTCCAGCGCTGGCTGGAGCGCGCGTCGATGCGGGCGCTGATGCAGGCGGCGACGGGCAGCGACCCTTCGCTCGCCGACGTGGTCCGCATGGTCCACCCGAAGCCGGCGGACGAGGGCCGCAAGGCCTTCTACGCCTGGCTGATCGGCAGGCCGTACGACGTCGCCGCCTTGCCGGCGGAGGTCGCCGCGTTCGAGGCCTGGAAGCGGGCCCCGGAGGGCGCGCTGCCGGAGGTGCCGTTCGAGTGGCTGACGGCCTTTCCGCTGTCGGCGGAGCAGTGGGCGGTGCTTGCCTCCCGCATGGGCTGGCAGGCGCTGCGCATCAACCTCAACACGCTGGCGCGTCATGGCGCGTTCGGCGTGGAGGGGGTGAGCGAGACGGTCGCGGCGCGGCTCGTCGACCGCGACGCGCTGCGCAAGGTCCGGCCGATGCCCTATCAGCTGATGGCGGCGCTGGGCTCGGTCGGCGGCGGCGTGCCGCTCGCGGTCCAGGCGGCGCTCGAGGAGGCGCTGGAGCTCTCGCTCCGGGGCGTGCCGAAGGTGCCGGGCCGCGTGGTCGTCTGCCCGGACGTGTCGGGCTCGATGGCCTCGCCGGTGACGGGCTACCGCAAGGGCGCCTCGTCGAAGGTGCGCTGCATCGACGTCGCGGCCCTGGTCGCGGCGGCAATCCTGCGGCGCAACCCCGAGGCCGGGCTGCTGCCGTTCGAGCAGGCGGTGGTGCCGCTCGATCTCGATCCGTTCGCGCGGGCCGCGGTCAACGCGGCGAGGCTGGCGGGCATCGGCGGCGGCGGGACCAACGTCTCGGCTCCGCTGGCGCTGCTCAACGCCCGCAAGGCGGCGGTCGATCTGGTGGTGATCGTCTCGGACAACGAGTCCTGGGTCGATGCCACGCGTTACGGCGCCACCGCGGACGATGCGCGAATGGGAGGTGCTGAAGCGGCGTCAGCCGGGTGCGAAGCTCGTCTGCATCGACCTTCAGCCCTACGGGACGACCCAGGCGAAGAGCCGCGGCGACATCCTCAACGTCGGGGGCTTTTCCGACGCGGTGTTCGAGACGCTCGCCCGCTTTGCCGAAGGCACGAGCGAGCGCGACTGGGTCGCCGAGGTGAACGAAACGGAGGTGTGAAGAAGAAGGGCCGCGGCGAATGCCGGAAGGACTACATGGACTCCTAATCCCCAGGTCGCGGGTTCGAATCCCGCCGGGCCGAACAGGGTGCCCGCGAAAGCCGTGCTTTCGTGGGAGCCCATGCCGGCCCGTAGCTCAGCGGATAGAGCGGGAACGTCTTTCCACCACCTCGTCGCCGCGAACCGGCTCGAACGAATTTTGACAGGAGAAAAGATCGCGGCGAATGCCGAAGGGACTACATCGGGTCGCGGGTTCGATCCCCGCCGTGCCGCAAGGCGCGTAGCTCAGCTGGTAGAGCAGCAGAACGTCCCTCGAACCTTCGTCGCCGCGATCCGAAGAATGAAACGCGGCGAATGCCGGCGGGACTACATGGGTATGAAAGGAGGTTCGAACCCTCCCCCCGAAGCGCAAGCGACGGGAGACGTCTCGCCAAGCCCTTGTCGCCGGTCCAATTGGAAGTAACAGAGAAGAATCAGGAGGCTGAGATGGCCGAGCAGAGTTTCGAGTATATGGCGGTCGAGGGCGGCGCGCCGGTCAAGATGTGGACGAAGGGCGTGCCGGTCGACGCGAAGGCGCGCGAGCAGCTCTCGCGCGCGGCGCAGATGCCGTTCATCTTCAAGCATGTCGCGGCGATGCCCGACGTCCATGTCGGCATCGGCGCGACCGTCGGCTCGGTGATCCCGACCAAGGGCGCGGTGATTCCGGCCGCGGTCGGGGTCGACATCGGCTGCGGCATGATGGCGGCGCGCACCTCGCTGATGGCGCACGACCTTCCGGACAATCTGGAGGGGGTCCGCTCGGCGATCGAAGCGGCGGTGCCGCACGGCCGCGACGTCGGCCGCGGCAAGCGCGACAAGGGCTCGTGGGGCGATCGCCGCCGCCGGCGATCGTCGAGGCGTGGGCGACGCTCGCCGCGCGCTTCAAGCGCATCACCGACAAATATCCGAAGCTCGAGAAGACGAACAACCTCGTCCATCTCGGCACGCTCGGCACCGGCAACCATTTCATCGAGCTCTGCCTCGACACGGAGGCGCGCGTCTGGGTGATGCTGCATTCGGGCTCGCGCGGCGTCGGCAACGCGATCGGCAGCTTCTTCATCGAGCTGGCGAAGCAGGACATGCGCAAGTGGTTCATCAACCTGCCGGACGAGAACCTCGCCTATTTCCCGGAAGGGACCGAGCATTTCGACGATTATGTCGAGGCGGTCGGGTGGGCGCAGGATTTCGCCGCGCTGAACCGGCGGATGATGATGACCAACGTCATCGCCGCCCTGCGCGCCGTCATCGCCAAGCCGTTCGAGGCCGAGCTGGAAGCGGTCAACTGCCATCACAATTATGTGACGCGGGAGAACCATTTCGGCGAGAACGTGCTGGTCACCCGCAAGGGCGCGGTGCGCGCGGCGAAGGGCGTGATGGGCATCATCCCGGGCTCGATGGGCGCCAAGTCGTTCATCGTGCGCGGCCTCGGCAACGCCGGAATCGTTCGACAGCTGCAGCCACGGCGCGGGGCGCGTGATGTCGCGCACCGAGGCCAAGAAGGAGGTGTACGCTCGCCGAGCACATCGCCGACACGGCCGGCGTCGAGTGCCGCAAGGACGAAAGCGTGATCGACGAGACGCCGCGGGCCTACAAGCCGATCGAGGCGGTGATGGCCGCGCAGGCGGACCTGGTCGAGATCGTCCACACCCTGAAGCAGGTGGTGTGCGTCAAGGGGTGACCCGCTTCGCACCGCCAGGGGACAGGCCATGATCGTCATCGACGGCTCCGAAGGGGAGGGCGGCGGCCAGGTGCTGCGCAACGCGCTGGCCCTGTCCCTCGTCACCGGCCAGCCGTTCCGGATCGAGAAGATCCGCGGCGGCCGCGACCGGCCGGGCCTGCTGCGCCAGCACCTCACCGCGGTCGAGGCCGCCTGCGCGGTCGGCGGCGCCGAATGCGGCGAGCTCGCCGTCGGCGCGTCCGAAATCACCTTCGCGCCCGGCGCGATCGTGCCGGGCGAGCACCGCTTCGCGATCGGCACCGCCGGCAGCACCACCCTGGTGCTGCAGACCGTGCTGCCCGCGCTGGTCCTTGCCGGGGCGCCCTCGCGCCTGGTGATCGAGGGCGGCACCCACAATCCGGCGGCGCCGCCGTTCGAGTTCATCGAGCGCGCCTTCCTGCCGCTGCTGAACCGGATGGGCGCGGCGGTGTCGGCGCGGCTCGACCGCCACGGCTTCTTCCCGGCCGGCGGCGGCCGCATCGAGGTCGAGATCGCGCCGGCCGCCCGGCTGGCGCCGCTGGAGCTGGTCGCGCGCGGCGCGCGTCGCCGGGTCGAGGCCCGCGCCTTGGTCGCGGCGCTGCCCGGCGAGATCGCGGTGCGCGAGCTCGCCGCGGTCGAGAAGGTGCTGGGCTGGCCCGAGGAGTCGCGCCGGATCGTGCAGCTGCCCGACCGGGTCGGCCCGGGCAACGTGCTGCTGCTCGAGGCCGAGTTCGAGCAGCTGACCGAGATCGTCGCCGGCTTCGGCCGGCTCGGTGTCTCCGCCGAGATGGTCGGCGGCAAGGCGGCGCGGCGGATGGCCGGCTACCTGGCCTCGCCCGCCGCGGTCGGCCCCTATCTCGCCGATCAGCTGCTGCTGCCGCTGGCGCTCGCCGGCGGCGGCTGCTTCACCACGGTCAAGCCGTCGCTCCACGCCCGCACCGCCGCCACGGTGATCTCGCGCTTCCTCGACATCGCCATCCGCTTCGAGGAGCGCGCCGGCGATTGCCATCTGGTGCGGATCGGCTGAGCGCTTGACACCGCCCCGCCCAAATCCTAAATGCCCCTCATCCCATTAACCGGTTGTCCGGCGGCGCATTCGTGCGCCCGTCGGCTTTGCCTGTTTTCGGGGCTTGAAGCGCTGAGATAGGTCGTTCGCCACGGGCGGCCTGTGGAGCAGGAGAAGCATAGACCATGGCACGTATCGCTGGGGTGAACATCCCGACGAATAAGAGGGTGGAGATCGCCCTTACCTACATCCACGGCATCGGCCGCACCAAGGCCAGGAAGATCGCCGAGAAGCTCGGCATCCCCGCCGACCGCCGCGTCCAGGACCTCACCGACCAGGAGGTGCTGCACCTCAGGGAGACGATCGACGCCGACCATATGGTCGAGGGCGATTTGCGGCGCGAGACCGCGATGAACATCAAGCGGCTGATGGACCTCGCCTGCTATCGCGGCCTCAGGCACCGCAAGGGCCTCCCCGTCCGCGGCCAGCGCACCCACACCAACGCGCGCACCCGCAAGGGCAAGGCCCGGCCGATCGCGGGGAAGAAGAAGTAATCCGTCCGGGGGACGGATTACTCCGCCGGAGGCACTTTCGAGGCCCGCACGGCGTCACGACAGGATTTAGGTAGGACAGAAAAGATATGGCACGCGAACCTCAGCGCCTCAGGCGGCGCGAGCGCAAGAACATCACCGCCGGCGTCGCGCACGTCAATGCGAGCTTCAACAACACCATGATCACCATCACCGACGCGCAGGGCAATGCGATCGCCTGGTCGAGCGCGGGCATGATGGGCTTCAAGGGCTCGCGCAAGTCGACCCCCTATGCGGCGCAGGTCGCCGCGGAAGACGCGGGCAAAAAGGCCGCCGAGCACGGCGTCCGCACGCTCGAGGTGGAAGTGAAAGGCCCGGGCTCCGGACGCGAGTCGGCGCTGAGGGCGCTGCAGGCGGTCGGCTTCCAGATCACCTCGATCCGCGACGTCACCCCGATCCCGCACAACGGCGTCCGCCCGTCCAAGCGGCGCCGGGTTTGATTTCGGGGACACGCTATTTGCGTGTCCCCGCTGCACCAATGGGGACAGCCGGATAGGCTGTCCCCCAACCAAGGACCAAGGGAAGACCATGGCCGTCAACGCAAAGAACTGGCAGGAAATGAAGAAGCCCAACGCGCTCGAGAAGAAGACGACCGGCGACGCCCGCCGCAAGGCGACCTTCGTCGCCGAGCCGCTGGAGCGGGGCTTCGGGCTCACGCTCGGCAACTCGCTGCGGCGGGTGCTGTTGTCCTCGCTGCAGGGCGCCGCCGTCACCGCGATCAAGATCGAGGGCGTGCTGCACGAATTCTCGAGCCTCGCCGGCGTGCGCGAGGACGTCACCGACATCGTCTTGAACGTCAAGCAGGTCGCGCTCCGGATGGAAGGCGAGGGGCCCAAGCGCCTGCAGCTCTCCGCCACCGGCCCCGGCGAGATCACCGCCGCCTCGATCGCCACCAGCGGCGACATCGAGGTGATGAACCCCGACCTCGTCATCTGCCACCTCGACGAGGGCGCGACGCTCAACATGGAGCTGACCGCCGAGACCGGGAAGGGCTATGTCCCGGCCGCCTCCAACCGCCCGGCCGACGCGCCGATCGGCCTCATTCCGGTCGACGCCCTCTACAGCCCGGTGCGCCAGGTCAGCTACAAGGTCGAGAACACCCGCGTCGGCCAGGAGCTCGACTATGACAAGCTGACGCTGACGGTCGATACCGACGGCACCATCTCGCCGGACGATGCGATCGCCTATGCGGCGCGGATCCTGCAGGACCAGCTGCAGCTGTTCGTCCACTTCGACGAGGGCATGGTGAGCGTGCCGACCATGGCCGGCATCGCCGCGCCGAGCGCCGAGCAGAGCGAAGCGGACGCCAACCAGCTCAACCGCTACCTCTTGAAGAAGGTGGACGAGCTGGAGCTGTCGGTGCGCAGCGCCAACTGCCTCAAGAACGACAACATCATCTATATCGGGGATTTGGTGCAGAAGACCGAGGCGGAGATGCTGAGGACGCCGAACTTCGGGCGGAAGTCGCTCAACGAGATCAAGGAGGTGCTTGCTTCCATGGGACTGCGGCTCGGGATGGATATCCCCGGGTGGCCGCCTGAGAATATCGAGGAAATGGCCAAAAAATTGGAGCAGGAGCTGCTCGGATAAAGTGATACTTTTATCCGGTTTCAAGCCAAGGAAGGGCCGCCATGAGGCGGCCCTTTTTTTTCGCCAGCTTTTGGCTACGGTGCCGCGGGAGGTTGCGGTTCACAGCGCGTCTTGCTAGAACGTAAGGGGAACACTTTAGCGGATAGCCTTCGAGAAAGGGGCGAAATGACCTTCCGTTATATCGGCTCGAAGGCACGGATCGTTGCGGAGATCGTCGATAAATTGGGCCCCCCGGGATCACGGGACCGCCGTTTCGTCGACCTGTTTTGCGGAACGGGCGCCGTTGCGGAGGCTGCGGCAAAGGCTGGCTGGGCGGTGCATCTCAACGATCATTTGCATTGCGCCGTTATCATGGCTGCGGCGCGGATTCTCAGCCGCGACAATGCGCGGTTTGAAGCCACGGGTGGATACGAGCGCACGATCAGACTGTTGAATGACTTGCCGGGAGAGCAGGGCTTTATCTTTCGGTCCTACAGCCCCGCGTCGGCGCGCAAATTGGGTTTCGAGCGGCGCTATTTCACGCGTGAAAACGCTGCGCGCATCGATGCGATGCGTTGTCAAATGGGTGCTTGGAAGGCAGACGGTACAATCAGCGACTGCGAAGAGCATTTGCTACTCGCCGATCTGATGAGTGCCGCCAACAGAGTGGCGAATATCGCGGGTACTTATGGCTGTTTCCTTTCCAAATGGCAGGCCCAGGCACTGGGTAACATTGTACTGAAGCCTCGTCCGCTCATGCAGGGCGAAGTCCGCGTGACGCTGAGCGTGCTTGAGGCAAGGAACGTCAGGACGTTGCCGACTGATGTCGTCTATATGGATCCGCCCTACACGAAGCGGCAATATGCCGCTTACTATCACTTGCTGGAAACGATCGCATTGGGCGACGCTCCCGATGTCTTCGGCGTGGCCGGCATCAGACCGTGGCAGCAAAAGGCATCCGATTTCTGCTACAAGACGCGGGCAATGCGCGCGTTCACGACATTGATCGATGGTCTTGCAGCCGAACGCGTGCTTGTGTCCTATAGCGACAAGGCACATGTTGCCATCGACAGTTTGTCCGAAGAGATCGCGGCATTCGGGCGGACGACGCCCATGCTGCTGACAGAGATCGGAAGCTACCGGCCCAATCGAACGGCGAGCGGGGGGCGGGGCACAGTGAACGAATATCTGATCGAGCTTGAGCGAGCCACGCTGCGGGCGGCTGCATGAGCCCGCGATCGCTTGAAGCGAGCCTGCTTGCGAACGCGGAGGCCATCGTCAGCGGCCATATTGCCGGACATTCAGCCGATCGTGCCCAAGAAGCCAGGTTTCAATTGCTGGAAGGTGTGGCCAGCCGACTAGGAGGCTTCGACCTTGCGTCATTTCAGCGGCGTTTTGGCCATTCGCCAGCGGAACCGATCGACTCTTGTTTGGCCGCGGCCCGTCGGGTGATCGAGGCGCTTGCCGGAACCGGCATACATCCGGCGCTGGCGGTAAGTGCGCTCGCTCGCGAAGCGCTTGGTCAGTCAAGCCGCCGCACCTCGGGCGCGTATCACACCGACTTCAGATTAGCGGCTCATCTCGCTCGACGGCTGGCGCCGGAGTTACCGTCACGGGGAAAGGTGATTGATCCGGCTTGCGGAGCGGGAATGTTGCTGACCGCGCTGATGGTGGAAACGTGTGGGGGAGATCGCCGTCTCGCTGCCGAATGGCTGGCGGAGGGCGTGCATGCCGCTGACCTGTCCACGAATGCGTTGCGCGGCTGCCTGCTCTCGCTCGCTTGTCTGACCGACGACCTCGACGCCTTGGAGGCAATGCGCGCGCGGTGGCTCTTGGGCGACAGTCTAATGTGTCCGCCCGACGCCTGGCGTCGATTGGCGCCCGGAGGCTTCGATGCGGTGATCGCGAACCCGCCATGGGAGAAAGTCAAGCTCACGCGCCATGAGTATCTGCGAGCGAACGGCCATTCTCGGCACTATGGCGCCGACTATGCGCAGATGGACTTCGGGGACTATGCCCAGCGCACGAGCGCGACCAAATCCTATGCCCGCGCCGTGGCGAGCCTTCATACGAGCGCGAGCGCGGGAGAAACCGACCTGTTCGTCGCCTTTTCGGACCTCGCGCGCAAAATACTGCGCCCCGGTGGCGAAGCGGCACTGCTGGTGCCGGCAGGGCTTATCCGGTCGAAAACGACGGCTCCGTTGAGGCGGCAACTGGCGATAGGCGCTTCCCGGATATCCATCGAGGTCTTTGAAAATCGGGCGCGCTTCTTCGAAATCGATTCGCGATTCAAATTTCTCTGCGTTCATTGGCGCGCCCGGGCCGCGCGCGAGAAGATCGCGGCTATCGAACTCGCACATGGGCACGGCACCGATTCGAGCGTCAAGACTGGAGCGCGTGTTCATTTGGGACGCACTAGGCTTGCGCGGCTGAGGCCGGACCTTTCCATTCCGGAAGTCCGCAGCGAAGCGGAATGGCTGTTGTTTTGCCGGATGAGCCGCGCGGGGATCGATTGGTCGCGACCGGATAGCCCATGGCTTCCGGAGTTCATGCGAGAGGTCGACATGACCCGGGATCGCCGGTATTTCATGCCCTTCCCCGGAGGAGACCGGTTGCCGCTGGTCGAGGGCCGGATGGTTCATCAGCACCGGTTCGGAGCCAAGGCCTATGTGGACGGCACGGGCAGGAGTGCGATCTGGGAGACCAGCATGCCGGGCGCCAGCCGGTTGTGCCCTCAATATTATATCGCAGCGGATGCATTGAGCGAAGGCGCGCGGCATCGGTCTGGCCGAATGCGTGCCGGTTTCTGCGACATAACCGGCCAGACGAACGAGCGGTCCAGCCTGGCGGCGATGATCCCGCCGCGCGTCGCCTGCGGCAACAAGGTCCCGACGATCCTGTTCCCCAATGGTCCGGGCGAGGATCGGCTGTGGCTATGGGTTGCTATCGCCAATTCTCTGCCCTTCGATTGGCTGTTGCGGCGCGTGATCACCACCACCGTCAACTATTTTCATCTTCTCAGCCTGCCCCTGCCCGCGATCGAACCGGATTCGCTGCCGGGACGTCAGCTGGTCGAGATCGCCCGTTCGCTTGATCGGCTCGACCGGGGCGGTACGTCGCGCGAGACGTTGCGCGAGATCGCGGATCTGCGGTGCCGTGCGGACCGGCTGGTCCTGAATGCCTACGGCCTGACCGACGACGATCTGGAGACGATGCTGGCTGACTTTCCGCTCATCGATCGTGCCCAACCCAGGCTGGAAGGAGAGCAACGTGCGACCGTGACGCGGGACCTGCTATTCAGCCGCGCGCGCGATCCACAGCGCGCGACGGACGCGTGCCATCGGCTGGAACTGGCGCATACGCTGGGCGCGGTCGCCTACGTTCCCGCCCAGGCCGCAACAGCAGTGGGCTTCGATATCGAGCAACCCGTTCATGGCTGAGGTGGCATGGAAGCGGCTGAACGCCACTGACCATAAGAACATCAAGGGTCAGTTCGCGGGCGCGGGCGGCGGCGGCGCGACCTACATCGTGCTCGGCAAGGGTCTTCCCGGTCAGGACTTCGCCAGTTTTTTCCCCGCGCTTGCGAACGACCGCGTTGCGGTCGAGAGCGCTGGGGGGACGTTTACAGTCTCCAGCGACCCCAACCGCCGAAAGGGCGAGTGGCTGATTGTGGACCAGCGCGGTAACAGGCATCCCGTCTGGAGTGCTGCGACGGAATTCCCGGCCGACTTCGAAGCCGATAATCCCGCAGTCATTTTGATCTTCCGATGCGGCGGAGCATATTTCACCGGGTGGCTTCGACGCAACGAGTTTGCTCAGCTCGCTCCCGGTTTGGCTGGGAAGAAACGCGGCGTCGATGACGCGCCGGCCGCGCTGCTCGCGCATTTCGGCCTCGCTGGCAAATCGGCGCTGGAAGAATTCGTCGAGGTGGCGGCGGCCGAGCCGAAGCCGCCGTTCGATCCGGCCGGCGCGGAGGACGCCCGCAAGCGCGTGCTAGCAGAAGTAGTCCGCCGCCAGGGTCAGGGCGGGTTTCGCAAGGCACTGTTCGACGCCTATGATGGGAAATGTGCGATAACCGGCTGCGCCGACGCCTGTGTGCTGGAGGCAGCGCATATCTCTGCTTATCGCGGTCCAGATACGAACAAGCCGGACAATGGCCTGCTCCTTCGAGCCGACATTCATACGCTTTTCGATTTGGGCCTGCTTTCCGTGAATCCTGACACGTTCAATATTCGCGTGGCCAAGCAAATCACGGAGCCGGAGTATCGAGCGCTGGACGGCAAGAAGTTTCAGGTCGGCAAGGTCGCTCCAAGCAAGCCTGCGCTTCAGGAGCATTGGAGTCGTTCTACCGCCTGACGCGAAGGCGCTCGCGAAGAAGACCACCGGCGATGCCCGCCGCAAGGCGACCTTCGTCGCCGAGCCGCTGGAGCGCGGCCCTTCGACTTTGCTCAGGAGAGCCTTCGGGCTGACGCTTGGCAACTCGCTCAGGCCAGGCGTCTACCAAACCCCCTCGAGCTTGGCGAAGCTGAGATAGCCGCCGCGATGCAGGGCTTTCATCGCCAGGTCGTCGAGGTTCCGATAGACGACCTGCGCTCCCCGCAGGATCCACTCGCAGGCCTCCGGGACGGAAGCCGGCGGGGGGATGCGGGACTTGTCCAGGCCTTCCTGGGCCTCGGTGAAGATCTCCCGGGCCCGCGGGTCGAGCTCGGTCTTCCAGCCGAGATAGGTCGCCGCGCTGAGCGCCCGGCGGTAGGTCGGGTCGGGCATGCCCTTGAGGAGCTTGGGCAAGGTGAACGTCAACGCCGCGCATGACCGCTTCACCCGGTCCGGATCGAGGGGCACGCGCAGCTGGTCCGCCAGCGAGAAAAGCCCGAGCCAGGTGGCCGACAGCTGCTTGCGGCCGACGGGCGCGCTTGCGCCGCTGCAGATGCTCCATTCGGTGTAATAGCCTCGAATGGCCTTCCGGTAATCGACCTTCTGGTCCGCCCGAGGGAGCTTGCCAAGGAACAGCTCCGAGGCCTTTTCGGGCGCGCCGGCGCTGCGCAGCACCCGGCCGAGATCGACGATGCCGTCGAGCCGCTCCGGCCGATAGCGCATCGATGCCTCCGCCGCCGCGATCGCGATCGCATTGCGCCGATCCTCCGGGATCGTATGCGGCAGCTCGCGCTGCAGCCTGGCGGCGGGGTGCATCAGCGCGCCGTGCGTGTCGCCGATTTCGAGCTGCCTGGCGACCTCCACGGCCGCCCCGACGATGCGGTCCCAGACCTCGCCGAGATCGATGCCCATATAGTTTACGGCCTCGGCCACGATCGCCGCCGCCACCCGCCCGTGGCGCGTCATCACCAGGCCCCCGCCCTGGACCACGCCCACTTCCATGCCGAGCGGCAGGATGACGCGCTGGCCCACCCACTCGCGCGGGACCTCGAGCAGCTCGGCAAGGACGAACCGGTTCAGGCCCGCAATCCCGATCGAATGACAGGCGGCGACATAAACGAGCGCGTCCAGCAGCGTATCGGGGCCGGTGGCGGCCGGGATCGAGCGGAGATGGTCCAGCATCGTGCGGACGTGGGCGCTCAGCCCGGCGTCGTCGAAACGCACCTGCAGCAGCGCTCCCAGAAAGGACTCCCCTTCGACGCGGCCCCGCCCCTCGCGCGCGGCCCATGTGAGATTCTCCGCGCGCGCCCGCCGGTCCGCAAATCGGACGAGGGCGCGCAGCCCGGCATCGCCCTGGGCCGCCCATGCGTCGACGATCTTCTCCGCGTCCGGCAGAGTCATTGCCCCGAGCGTCAGATCGGGGAGATAATCGACCCGGTTTTGCCAGGGCCTGAGGTCGAGATCGTGCCCGCGCCAATCGGCATCCCGGCTTGCAAGCAGGAACATGACGTTCGATCGTCCCGAGCCATGCAGCCGCTCGGCGCTCTCCCACAAATCGTCGCCCAGGGTCTCCGCATCGTCGGCGACGAGCAGCCAATGCCGGTCCGTCCCGAGCGTCGCAACGGCGTCCGGCAGCAGGCCGAGCTCCGCTTTCGGTCGCCAGAGCACCTCCCAGTCGCCGCTGCGGGCCGCGTCGGCGGCGACCTGGAGCAGGGCCGTCGACTTGCCGTCGCCGCCGGCGGCCCGGATCAGCTGGAGCGTGGACCTGGATGAATCCCGCCGAGCCGCCGCGAGCCGCGCGGCAAGCTCGGTCGCGGCGCTGAGCCTCGGAATCAACGGGCTCGTGGCGTGTCGAAAGGTGGGGACGGCGCCGTCGAAATAGCGCACCGCCTCCTCGTCGCGAAGCTCGGGAAGCGCCTCCAGATAGGCAGCATCCACCTTTTCCCAGCCGACCGGCAGCTGCGCCGCCGTGGACGAGGCGAAATTCGCCGCGGCGCCAAAGCTCGCCGCAAGATCCGGAAGCAACCGGTGGCCGTCGACGCCCTTGTAGAACTGGATGCGCCCGGTTCCGATTCCGGTGCTGAACCTTGCAAAGAGCTGCGCATTGCGTTCCCGCAATTCGGCCTCGCTGTCGCCGTGGAAGCACCAGCAAACGCGCCCCCTGAAGCCGACGTCGTTGAAGCAATTGGCGAGCGACTCGGTAATGACGTCGTCCCAGCCGCCATAAGCGATGACGACGAGCGTGCGCTCGCCGAGCAGCCGCTGCAACGATTGCTCGAGCTGCGGGCGGCCGGTGCGCAATTGCGCCGGCGTATGCAGAGTGGGGCTGTCGCGCCAATAGCCATGAAGGTGAAAGATGTCGATCTGGCCTTCGCGCAAGTTCATCCGCGGCGCCGCCGAGCCTTCGGCCGAGACCGACCGCACGTCCGGGCTCAATCCGGCAGCCTCGAGGGCGAGGCCGATCAGCGGATCGAAATTGGTGGTCAGGACCGGGCCGGCGAACCTGTCCGGTTGAGCCCTGATAAGGCGCGCCAGCCCGTCTATCCCGACCGGAATCTGCCAATGCTCCGGAGCCCCGTCGCTGCCGTCCTCCGGATCCAGGGCCGGGGCGTCGGGACGCCGGGCGCGGAGAACCGCCTTGTGCATGACGAGGCCGACGACCTCCGGATCGAACCGGCCCTGGAGGAAATGCATCGCCTGCTGGTACGCCATCGGGCCGCCGGCGGCGCCCAGCCGAGCGTCGAACTCTCCGACCAAATCCGGCTCCCGGCCGGCGACCTCCTCGCGAATGAGCTCGATCACGCCCGCCACCGTGGGCACGCCGTGGCCGTCATGCCACGCCAGCGGGGCGCCGACGAGGAAGCTGACCGGATTGCGGGTGTTTCGCAGCGCCACAGGCACCGCTTCGGACGGATGCAGCTGAATCACCGCGCCACTCTAATTTGATGAAAGGCAAGAACAAGGGCGCAGATCGGGCCCCGGTCCAGCAGGTGGGAATGGGACAATCAGGCGACCGTCCCCGGAAAGCTCCGTTTCGGTCCGGGAATTGAAACCAGATCGGTTCATTTTGTTGGATATTTGTTGGATTTCCTGTGCCAGCCCATTTCCGTGAGCGAAGCGGGCCCTGCGACGGGCCGAGGACGGGCGGCGATGGCGAAGCGGAAGACGGCGCGGGACTGGGACGCGTTCCTGCGCGGCCTCAGGCGGAGCGGCAATGCGCGGCTGGCGGCCCATGAGGCCGGGATGGATGTCGGCACCGCTTATGACCGGCGGATCAAGGACCCCCGCTTCGCGGCGCGGATGGCGAAGGCGGCGGACGAGGGCAAGGCGCGGGCGGCGATGGCCAAGGCACGGCGCAAGACATTGAACCAGGCTCTGGTGGCGCGCAAGACCAAGCACGGCACCCAGCTGGTGCGCGCAGCGCCCGGGCGGTGGAGCGACGCGGCCGAGCAGACCTTCCTCGCCGAACTGCTTCGGACCGGCTGCGCGCGGGCGGGGTCGCGGGCCTGCGGCATCTCGACCTCGGCGCTTTACAAGAGACGGGCCAAATATCCCGACTTCGCGGCGGCCTGGGCGGCGACCGAGGCGCTGGCCAAGGAGCGCATCCCCGCTCTGCTGTCGGCGGCCGCCATCGCCGCGCTCGATCCCGAGATCGAGGATGAAGGCCTGCCCAAGGTCGATGTCGATCAGGCGATCGCGATCGCGCGGCTGAAGTGCGGGGGCGCGGCGGAGGCCAAGAGGCGGGGGCGGTGGATTCGCAAGGAGCCGAGCATCGAGGAGGTGCGCGACGAGGTGCTGCGGCGGGTCGCCGCGATCCGGAGGCATCGGGAAAGGGAGGAAGGGGACGATAATTCCCCTCCCCTTGATGGGGAGCGGTAGGGGTGGGGTGGACTGTGAGGCCCGCTCCGAGCCTGTGGCGAGGTCACCCCCACCCAACCCTCCCCCATCAAGGGGGAGGGCTATTCTCCTTGCGAGCTCTCCAATGAAGCCCGGCAAGGAGACGGTGGAGGCGCTGCTCGCGCTGCCGGACGAGGAAGCGGCGCGGATCGTGCGCGAGCCGAACGAAGCGGCGCTGGCGCGGCTGGCCGGCGACTGGCCCGCCTGGGTCCATGCGCGGCATCATCGCCGCCCGCCCCCGCCCGCCCCCCGCCGGCGGGCCCGGTTGGCACCCCCCACAAGGCCTCCCCACCCTCCACGCAAATCTCGTTTGCACTTTTACTTATAAGGCACGTTGCTTATAAGGGAGGGATGGACCGTGACGAGCTCAGGATGATCGGGATCGACCTGGCCGTCCATCGCGCGCTCGAACGGCGGCGGCGCTCCTTCGACGAGAGCGAGAACGACATCCTGCGGCGCCTGCTGCTGCCGGCCGCGCGCCGGCCGGAACCCGCGCGCGGGGCACAGGGCGGCGCGCGCGCCCGGGGGCTGTGGACCGTCGAGATCGGCGGCGAGCGATTCCCGGCGGCGAACCTCAAACACGCCTATCGGCTGCTGCTGTGCCGGCTCGACGCGGCCCATCCGCGCTTCCTCGAGGCCTTCGCCGAGCAGGGCGGGCGTGGCCGGCGCTACGTCTCGGCGACCCCGGCCGGCCTCTATCCGCGCTCGCCGCACCTCGCCCGCGCCCACGCGCAGCCGCTGGCCGCCGGCTGGTATTTCGACAGCAACGTCTCCTCGGCCCAGGTCGCCGCCCGCGCGCGGATCGCGGCGCGGCTGTGCGGCCTGTTCTACGGCCAGGACGTGCGCATCCTCGACAATCTGCGGGAGATTTGAGCCGGAGTCCCTGTCGCCCGCCGC
Source organism: uncultured Alphaproteobacteria bacterium (assembly GCA_963826805.1). Taxonomy (GTDB): domain Bacteria; phylum Pseudomonadota; class Alphaproteobacteria; order Sphingomonadales; family Sphingomonadaceae; genus Allosphingosinicella. Next base: position 597,351 of record CAWGYE010000003.1, on the reverse strand, counting down.
CGCCGGCGGGCCCCGCCCGTCAGGCCGGCACCACCTGCTGCTCGATCGCGCCGAAGATGGACTGGCCGTCGGCGCCCTCCATCCAGATGCGCACGACGTCGCCATGTTTGAGGAAGGCGGTCGCCGGCTTGCCGTCGAGGATCGTCTCGACCGTGCGCACCTCGGCGAGGCAGGAATAGCCGCGGCCGCCGCGGTCGACCGGCTTGCCCGGGCCGCCGTCGGCGTCGCGGTTGGAGACGGTGCCGGAGCCGAGGATCGAGCCGGCGCCGAGATTGCGCGTCCTGGCGAGATGGGCGATCAGGGTGCCGAAATCGAAGGTCATGTCCTCGCCGGCGTCGGCGCGGCCGAACGGCGCCCCGTTGAGGTCGACCTTGAGCACCCCGCCGAGCCTGCCGCCCGCCCAGGCCTCGCCGAGCTCGCCGGGGGTGACGAAGACCGGCGACAGCGCCGAGGCGGGCTTCGACTGGAGGAAGCCGAAGCCCTTGGCGAGCTCGGCCGGGATCAGGTTCCTCAGGGAGACGTCGTTGACCAGGCCGACCAGCCTGATGTGCCCCAGCGCCTCCTCCCGGCTGACGCCGCGCGGCACGTCGCCGGTGACGACGACGATCTCGGCCTCGAGGTCGCAGCCCCAGGTCTCGTCGGCGAGCGGGATCGGGTCGCGCGCGCCCAGCATCTCGTCGGAGCCGCCCTGATACATGAGCGGGTCGGTCCAGAAGCTCTCCGGCATCTCGGCGCCGCGCGCCTTCCTGACCAGTTCGACATGGTTCACATAGGCCGAGCCGTCGGCCCACTGATAGGCGCGCGGCAGCGGCGCCGCGGCCGCCCGCTCGTGGAAGCGCTCGCGGGGGATGACCCCGTGCTCGAGGTCGGTGGCGAGCAATTCGAGCTGCGGCGCCACGCGCTCCCAATCGTCCAGCGCGGCCTGCAGCGTCGGCACGATGTGGCCCGCATCCGCGCTCCAGGCGAGGTCGCGGCTCACCACCACCAGCCGCCCGTCGCGGCCGCCTTTGAGGGAACCAAGCTTCATTCGTTTCTCCTGTTCCTCCCCCGAATGGGGAGGAGGACGATGCGCAGCATGGTGGAGGGGGTTCTCCACCCGGCTCTCGGCCCCCTCCACCACGAGCCTGCGGCTCGCGGTCCCCCTCCCCGTTCCGGGGAGGATTGGCAACTGGCATTTCCCTTCCCGCTTGGCTAGAGGCGCCCTACATTGGATGCGCGGGCCGGACGGCGCGCCCCGAGGAGTCGAAATGGGCAAGGAAGAACGGATTTTCGCCAGCGACGAGGCCGCCGAAGCCGCCGCCGAGATCGCCGGCCTGATCGCGCGGGCGCGCGTGGCGCAGCAGGCGATCGAGCATTATACGCAGGAGGAGGTCGACGCGCTGATCCGCGCCATGGTCTGGTCGGTGGCGAGGCCCGGCGTCGCCGAGGAGATCGCGCGGCTCACCGTCGAGGAGACCCGGCTCGGCAATTACGACGGCAAATATCTCAAGATCTTCCGCAAGACCCGCGCGGCGCTGATGGACATATTGCCGGAGAAGTCGGTCGGCGTGCTCGAGGAGGATGCCGAGCGCAACCTCGTCGTCATCGCCAAGCCGGTCGGCGTGATCGGCGCGCTCTCGCCCTCGACCAATCCGGAGGCGACGCCGGTGATCAAGGCGATCAACGCGGTCAAGGGCAGGAACGCGATCGTGATCGCGCCGCATCCGCGCGCCAAATTGACCAACAAGGCGGTGTGCGAGCGGATGCGCGACGCGCTGGAGAAGATGGGCGCGCCGGCCGACCTCGTCATCCCGATCGAGACGCCCAGCCTCGACAAGACCAACGAGCTGATGAAGCAGTGCGACCGCATCCTCGCCACCGGCGGCGGCGCGATGGTCAAGGCCGCCTATTCGAGCGGCACGCCGGCGCTCGGCGTCGGCGTCGGCAATGCGGTGATCACCGTCGACGAGACCGCCGACCTCGACGACGCCGCCGAGAAGATCCGCATCTCGAAGACGCTCGACATGGCCGCCTCCTGCTCGGCCGACAACAGCGTGCTGCTGGTCGATTCGATCTACGACGAGATGCTGGCGAAGCTGCAGGCTGAGGGCGGCCTCGTCCTCGACGAGGCGCAGAAGGCGAAGCTGCAGGCGGTGCTGTGGGTCGACGGCGCCCTCAATCCGAAGATCGTCGCCCAGCCGCCGGAGACGATCGCGGGCATGGCGGGCTTCGAGATTCCCGAAGGCACCAAATTCTTCATCGTGCCCGAGACCGGCGCCGGGCCGGAGCATCCCTTTTCGGGCGAGAAGCTGACCGTCACCATGGCGCTCTATCGGGTGAAGGACATCGACGAGGCGATCGCCCGGACCAACGAGATCCAGTCCTATCAGGGCCAGGGCCACAGCTGCGGCATCTATTCGACCTCGGACGCCAACATCATGAAGCTGGCCAACGCCACCAAGACCTCGCGGGTGATGGTGAACCAGCCGCAGGCCGCCTCCAACAGCGGCAACCTCTGGAACGGCATGCGCCAGACCTTCTCGCTGGGCTGCGGCTCCTGGGGCGGCAACGGCACCAACAACAACATCACCTGGCGCGACCTCATCAACGAGACCTGGGTCTCGAAGCCGCTGGCGGTGCCCAAGACGCTGCCGAGCGACGAGGAATTGTTCGGCGAGGTGATCGAGAAATTGGGCTGAACGCACCAATTGGAAAGCGATGATCGATATCGGTGTTTCCATTGGAAATGCGAACAGGCTATCATCGATGGATGACCGCCCGGATGAGCTTTGACACGCTTGCCTTCATGAAGCGGCTCTCCGATGCGGGCATGGACATCCGCCACGCCGAAGCTTTGGCCGGCGCGCTCAACGACATCGCGTTCGACTCGCTCGCGACCAGGAACGATTTGCGCGAGCTCGAGCTGAGAATCTCGGCGAGCATGAAGGAGCTGGAGCTGCGCCTGACCAACAGCCTGACGGGGCGGACGGGGGCGATGATCGGGGGCTCGATGGCGCTGACGATTGCAATCCTGGGCGCGTTGATCACCCTTTCCTGAACCGGCGCGTTGCGCTTTTTGCCCGGAGCGCTAGAGCGCGCGCATGACCCATTTCGACGAAACCGCCGGGAGTCCGGCATGAAGGCCCTGGTCAAGAAGGAGGCGGCGCGCGGCCTCTGGCTCGAGGACGTGCCCGAGCCCGAGCCTGGCCTCAACGACGTCAAGATCAGGGTCAAGCGCACCGCCATCTGCGGCACCGACCTGCACATCTACAAATGGGACGAATGGGCGCAGAAGACCATTCCCGTGCCGATGGTGGTCGGCCACGAGTTCGTCGGCGAGATCGTCGAAGTCGGCGACAACGTCAACGACTACGCGCCGGGCATGATCGTCTCGGGCGAGGGCCACATCGTCTGCGGGCGCTGCCGCAACTGCATGGCCGGCCGCCGCCATCTCTGCCCGTTCACCAGCGGCGTCGGCGTCAACCGCCCGGGCGCGTTCGCCGAATATATCGTCATCCCCAACGCCAATGTCTGGCACCATGCCGACGGCATCGACCTCGACATCGCCTCGATCTTCGATCCGTTCGGCAACGCCACCCACACCGCATTGCAATGGGATCTGGTCGGCGAGGACGTGCTGATCACCGGCGCCGGCCCGATCGGGGCGATGGCGGCCGCGGTCTGCCGCCACGCCGGTGCGCGCCATATCGTGATCACCGACGTCAACGACTACCGCCTCGGCCTCGCGAAGCAGCTCGGCGCCACCCGCACGGTCAATGTCTCTCAGGAGAAGCTCAAGGACGTGCAGAAGGAGCTCGGCATGACCGAGGGCTTCGACGTCGCCCTCGAAATGTCGGGCAACCCCGCGGCGCTGCGCGATCTGCTCGACAACATGGCGCATGGCGGCAAGGTCTCGATGCTCGGCATCCCGGAGGGAGAGGTCGCGATCGACTGGAACAAAATCATCTTCAACATGCTGACCCTGAAGGGCATTTACGGCCGCGAGATTTTCGAGACCTGGTACAAGATGACGGTGATGATCCAGTCCGGCCTCGACCTTTCCCCGATCGTCACCCACCGCCTGCCCTACCAGGATTACGAGGCGGGCTTCGAGGCGATGCTGCAGGGCGGCACCGGCAAGGTCGTGCTCAACTGGGAGTGAGTTATCCTCCCCTGCATTTGCAGGATCATCGGGTCGGATCGTCCACTGGACGATCCTTGCCTATGCGGGGCATAGGCAACCCGATGATGGGGACCAGCCGTAGGCTGGTGGAGGGGCTTCCTTTGCGGCAAGAGCCCCTCCACCGCGCTACGCGCGGTCCCCCTCCCCCGGGAATCCGGGGGAGGAATGAGGAGGTCCGAATGTACGGAGAATTCCAGCAGCATCTCCAGGCCGAGCTCGACGGCATCCGCGAGGCCGGCTTCTACAAGACCGAGCGGGTGATCACGACGCCGCAGGGCAGCCATGTCGGGGTCGCCGCGGGCGGGGACGTCATCAACCTGTGCGCCAACAACTATCTCGGCCTCGCCCAGGACGAGCGGGTCAAGGCGGCGGCGCAGGCGGGGCTCGAGCGCTGGGGCTACGGCATGGCCTCGGTGCGCTTCATCTGCGGCACGCAGGCGGTCCACAAAGCGCTCGAGGACCAGCTTTCGGCGTGGCTCATGATGGAGGACACGATCCTCTATCCCTCCTGCTTCGACGCCAATGGCGGCCTCTACGAGACCCTGCTCGGCGCCGAGGACGCGGTCATCTCCGACGAGCTCAACCACGCCTCGATCATCGACGGCGTCCGCCTCTGCAAGGCGCAGCGCTACCGCTACAAGAATGCCGACATGGCCGACCTCGAGGCGCAGCTTCAGGCGGCCGACGCCGCCGGCGCCCGCTTCAAGCTGATCGCGACCGACGGCGTCTTCTCGATGGACGGCTACATCGCCCCGCTCGCCCGGATCTGCGACCTCGCCGAGCGCTACGGCGCTTTGGTCCATGTCGACGACAGCCACGCCACCGGCGTCGTCGGCGAAGGCGGCCGCGGCACCCCCGAACATTGCGGCGTGATCGAGCGCGTCGACATCGTCACCGGCACGCTCGGCAAGGCGCTGGGCGGCGCCAGCGGCGGCTTCACCAGCGCCAGGAAGGAGATCGTCGAGCTGCTCCGCCAGCGCTCGCGCCCCTATCTCTTCTCCAACACCGTCGCCCCCGCCATGGTCGCCGGCGCCGCCAAGGCGGTCGAGCTCGCCGCCGCCGGCCACGACCTCCGCGAGCGCCTCCGCGAAAACATGCGCTTCTTCCGCGAGGGCCTCACCCAGGCGGGCTTCGAATTGCTTCCGGGCGACCATCCGATCATCCCGGTCATGCTCCACGACGCCCGCCGCGCCGCCGCCCTCGCCGAGGCGCTGCTGGAGAAGGGCGTCTACGTCATCGCCTTCTCCTACCCCGTCGTCCCCAAGGGCCGCGCCCGCATCCGTACCCAGATCTCCGCGACGCACACCAAGGAAGAGCTGGGACGCGCCGTCGCCGCGTTCGCGGAAGCAAAGAAAGAGCTTTCGTAAATCAACGAAGAATATTGCACAACCTGTCGAAAATCGACTAGCATAAGTATGTGATGGCCCAACCAATCTTCGACACACACGGTTTCGTGAAGCGGCTTTCCGCCGCCGGTATGGACACGCGGCAGGCCGAAGCTTTGGTCGAGGCGCTCAACGGCGCTTTCGAGACGCTCGCAACCAAGGCCGATTTGCGCGAACTCGAGCTGCGCCTCACCAACAGCCTCACCCTGCGATTCGGTGCGATGCTTGCCGCCTCGACAGCGCTCACCGTCGGCATTCTCGGGGCCTTGGGTGCGCCGTGAGCACGGCGCTGGTGGAAGTCTACGACGCGCTCCGCGAGGCGGGAGCTTCGGAGGAGCGCTCGCGCGCGGCCGCCGAAGCCGTCGCCAATTACGAGGGCCGGCTCGGCAGCCTCGATGCCGACGTTTCGCTGCTCAAGTGGATGGCCGGCTTCAACATCGCTCTTTCGGTGGCGGTGCTCGGCATCCTCCTTCGGTTTATAGCCTGACAGACGATTTCGCTGCGGCTAAGGGGCTGGCCATGAGCCAGTTCGACCTCACCGACGAGCAGCGCCAGATCCAGGAGATGGCGCGGGCGTTCACCGCCGACGCGATCACGCCGCACGCGGCGGAGTGGGACGAGAAGCATATCTTCCCGCGCGACACGATCCGCGCCGCCGCCGAATTGGGCTTCGGCAGCGATCTACGTCTCCGAGGACGCGGGCGGGATCGGGCTCGGCCGGCTCGAGGCCGCCTTGATCATGGAGGCGATGGCCTATGGCTGCCCCTCCACCTCGGCCTTCATCTCGATCCACAACATGGCGGCCTGGATGATCGACCGCTTCGGCTCGGCCGCCGGTCAAGGACGAAATATCTGCCCTCGATGGTGACGATGGAGCGGATCGGCTCCTATTGCCTGACCGAGCCGGGCTCGGGCTCCGACGCGGCGGCGCTCAAGACCCGCGCGGTCAAGGACGGCGACCATTATGTCGTCTCCGGCTCCAAGGCGTTCATCTCGGGCGGCGGCGAGAACGAGATCTACGTCACCATGGTCCGCACCGGCGTCGACGGGCCCAAGGGCATTTCCTGCCTGGTGATCGAGAAGGACATGGCGGGCGTCTCCTTCGGCGCGCAGGAGAAGAAGCTCGGCTGGCATTCGCAGCCGACCGCCCAGGTCAATTTCGACGAGGTCCGCGTGCCCGCCGAGAACCTCGTCGGCGGCGAGGGCGAGGGCTTCCGCATCGCGATGATGGGTCTGGACGGCGGCCGCCTCAACATCGGCGCCTGCAGCCTCGGCGGCGCCCAGCGCTGCCTCGACGAGGCGGTCGACTACACCAAGGAGCGCAAGCAGTTCGGCCAGCCGATCGCCGATTTCCAGAACACCCAGTTCATGCTCGCCGACATGGAGACCGAGCTGCAGGCGGCGCGGATGCTGCTCTACGCGGCGGCGGTGAAGGTCACCGAGAACGCCCCCGACAAGACCAAGTTCGCGGCCATGGCCAAGCGCCTCGCCACCGACTCCGGCTCCTCGATCGTCGACCGCGCGCTCCAGCTCCACGGCGGCTACGGCTATCTCCAGGATTATCCGATCGAGCGCTTCTGGCGCGACCTCCGCGTCCATTCGATCCTCGAGGGCACCAACCAGGTGATGCGGATGATCGTCGGCCGGGAGCTTACCCGCCAGTGACCTCGCAAGGACGTTGTGCTCCTGCGAAAGCAGGAGCCCGGATTCTTTTCTTTTCGGCTGGACCCCGGCTCTTGCCGGGGTACGAGGCGGGGTGATGGGCAAGGTCATCGACCGCATCGAGGGCCGCACCGGCCGCCTCAGCCTCAACCGCCCGCAGGCGATCCACGCGCTCGACCTCGACATGGTGCTGAAGATGACCGCCTCGCTGATCGAGTGGCTGCACCTTCCCGAGGTCGAGGCGGTGCTGATCGACCATCATGCCGAGCCGGACGGCGACCCGAAATTGTCTCGCGGCTTCTGCGCCGGCGGCGACGTGGTGGCGATCGCCAGGAGCACCAAGGGCACCGGCAAGGCGGCGCAGCGCCTTCTTCTTCCACGAATATCGGCTGAACCACCTGCTCTTCACCTATCCCAAGCCGACCGCGGTGTTCATGGACGGGATCGTGATGGGCGGCGGCGTCGGCATCTCGCGGCCGTGCAAGTACCGGATCGCGACCGACCGCACCCTGTTCGCCATGCCGGAGACCTCGATCGGCCTGTTCCCCGACGTCGGCGGCGGCTGGCACCTCTCCCGGCTGCTCGGCCGGCTGCCGCAATTCCTGGCGCTGACCGGCGCCCGGCTCGACGGCGCCGAATGCTTCGCGCTCGGCCTCGCCACCCACTACATTGCCCATCAGGACCTCGACCAGCTCAAGCACGACATCGCCCGCGATCCCGACCGGATCGACGCCTGGCTCGCCCACGCCCAGGCGTCGCCGCCGCCGGCGCGGATCAAGGCGAATCGCGACAAGATCTGCCGCCTGTTCGCGGCCGAGACGCTGGAAGGGATCATGGCCGATCTCGAGGCCGACGGCTCGGACTGGGCGCTGAAGGAGCTGGCGACGCTGCAAGACCAAGTCGCCCACCGCCTGCAAGGTGTCGCTGCGCCTGCTCGACGAGGGCGCCAGGATGCGCGACTTCGCCGGAGAGATGGGCATGGAATATGCGTTGTGGCGCATGTCTCGCGCCATCCGGATTTCGCCGAAGGCGTCCGCGCCCTGCTGGTCGACAAGGACAATGCGCCGCGCTGGCAGCCGCCCACGCCCGAGGAGGTGACCGAGGAGATGCTCGACGCCCTGTTCGCCCCGCTTCCCGCCGAGGAGGCCTGGACGCCGCTGCCGCTGGTGCGCAACCAATGACCGATGGCCGTGCCACCCCTTGCCGTGCTCCTGCGAAAGCAGGAGCCCAGTCCACCTTCCGCTCTGGACCCCGGCTTTCGCCGGGGAACAGGGGAGAGGCTGCGGCTGAACCATCCGGAGCGTGCCAATGACCGACAACCGCGTCTGGAAGCTCCCCGAGAGCGCGCCCGACCCCGCCGAGCTCGCCGCCGCCTGGACCAAGGTCGTCGAGAACGGCGTCGCCGCGATCAAGGCGGGGGCCCGTCCCGCCGCCACCTACGCCTTCGATCCGACCGCGCCGGCGCGGGCGATGTTCGATTTCACCACCCAATTGTGGACCAACCCGCTCTCGCTGCTGCAGGCGAGCCAGGCGGCCGCGTCGGAATGGATGGAACTGTGGGGCGCCGCCGCGCGCCGCGCCGCCGGCGGCGCGGAGGTCGAGCCGGTCATCGCCCCCGAGCGCGGCGACCGCCGCTTCGGCGACCCCGCCTGGAGCGAGGACCCGGTGTTCGATTATCTCAAGCAGGCCTATCTGCTCGCCTCGCGCCAGGCGACCGAGCTGGTCGAGGAGGCCGAGGGGATCGACGAGGCGACCCGCACCCGCGCCTAGTTCTTCACCCAGGCCTATCTGAACGCGCTGTCGCCGGCCAATTTCGCCTTCACCAACCCGGAGGCGATCCGCCGCGCGATCGACACCGGCTCGATCAGCCTGCTCTCCGGCCTCGCCAACCTGCTCGCCGACGCCGCCACCGACGCGAAGCTGCCGGTTCGCCGCGCTTCGGCCGAGTTCGAGCTGGGCAAGGACATCGCCGTCACGCCGGGCAGCGTCGTCTTCCAGAACGAGTTGATGCAGCTCATCCAATACGCGCCCCTGACCGAGACGGTGCACAGGCGTCCCCTGCTCTACGTGCCGCCGCTGGTGAACAAATATTACCTGCTCGACCTGCAGCCCAAATCTTCGCTTGATCCGCTGGCTGGTCGAGCAGGGGCACAGCCTCTTCGTCATCTCCTGGGTCAATCCGGGCCCCGAGCTCGCCGGCAAGGGCCTCGACGACTATCTCGACGAGGGTCCGCTGGCCGCCCTCGACGCGATCGCCAAGGCGACCGGCGAGCGGGAGGTCGATCTGTTCGGCTTCTGCATGGGCGGCACCCTCGCCGCCATGGCCGCCAAGAAAAATGGGGACAGCCACCTATTTTCGAAAAAGGGTGGCTGTCCCCATTTTGCCTCGAAAAAGGGTGGCTGTCCCCATTTTGCCTCGCTGACCATGATCGGCTCGATGTTCGATTTCTCCAACATGGGCCAGTGGGCGACCTTCCGCGAGCCGAAGCAGCTCGAAGCGATGGAGCGGCATCTGGAGGCGAAGGGCGTGATGGCCGCGCACGAGCTGCAGGCGCTGTTCTCGGTGGTCCGCGCCAACGACCTGATCTGGTCCTCGGTGGTCAGCCACTATCTGCTCGACAAGGAGGCGCCGCCGTCGGACATCCTCCACTGGTTCGCCGACGGCGCCAACATCCCCGCCGCCTTCCTCATCGAATGGACGAGGCGCATCCTGGTCGGCAACGAGCTGACGCAGCCCGGCGCGCTGGCGATCGACATGCCGTCGCTCGTCATCTCGCTGAAGGACGACCATGTCTCCGCCTGGCAGGCGACCTATGACGGCGCCAGATTGCTCGGGCCGGGGACCCGCTTCCTGCTCGGCGGCTCGGGCCACAATGCCGGCGTGATCAACCCGCCCGCGGCCAACAAGCACGGCTATTGGACCAACGAGGCGATGCCGGAGACCGCGGAGCAATGGCTGGAGACCGCCACCCGCCACGAAGGATCGTGGTGGCCCGAATGGCAGGCCTGGCTCGCCCGCGACGGCGCCGAGAGGGTGAAGGCGAGGAAGCCGAAGAAGGAAATCGAACCGGCGCCCGGCAGCTACGTGCGCATGCGCTGAAGGCTTGTGCTCCTGCGAAAGCAGGAGCCCAGTGCAGAATCAGACTGGGTTCCTGCTTTCGCAGGAACACTGAGAAGAGGAAGACATGACCGAATACGAAACCATCCTGGTCGAGCAGCGCGGGCGCGGTGACGCTCGTCACCCTCAACCGCCCGCAGGCCCTGAACGCGCTCAATTCCACGGTGCTCGCCGAGCTGATCGCCGCCTTCGCCGCCTATGACGCCGACGAGAGCCAGCGCTGCCTCGTCCTCACCGGCTCGGAAAAGGCGTTCGCCGCCGGCGCCGACATCAAGGAGATGGCGGACCAGGGCTTCGCCTCCATGTATTCGGCCAACTTCTTCCAGGGCTGGGAGAAGGTCACCGCGACCCGCAAGCCCTGGCTCGCCGCGGTCGCCGGCTATGCGCTGGGCGGCGGCTGCGAGGTGGCGATGATGGCCGATTTCATCATCGCCGCCGACACCGCCAGGTTCGGCCAGCCCGAGATCAAATTGGGCGTCACCCCCGGCATGGGCGGCTCGCAGCGCCTCACCCGCGCGGTCGGCAAGGCCAAGGCGATGGAGATGTGCCTGACCGGGCGGATGATGGGCGCCGCCGAGGCGGAGCGCTCGGGCCTCGTCGCCCGCATCGTCCCCGCCGCCGAGCTGCTCGCCGAGGCGCTGAAGACCGCCGAAGCGATCGCGTCGATGGCCCCGCTCGCGGCGATTGCGACCAAGGAAATGGTCAACGCCGCCTTCGAGACCGGCCTGGCGCAAGGCATCAACTTCGAGCGCCGCCTGTTCCACGGCCTGTTCGGCACCGACGACCAGAAGGAAGGCATGGCCGCCTTCGTCGAGAAGCGCGCGGCGGACTGGAAGGGAAAGTAGCCGGGAAAATGCGCTCCTGCGAAAGCAGGAGCCCAGACGGCAGTTTTACTGGGCTCCTGCTTTCGCAGGAGCACGAAGGAGGTTTCAATGGCCAGAATCGCCTTCATCGGCCTCGGCAACATGGGCGGCGGCATGGCCGCGAACCTCGCCAAAGCCGGCCACGACGTCGTCGCCTTCGATCTCTCCGAGGAGGCGCTGGCCCGCGCCGAGGGCCGCGGCGCCCGCCGCGCCGCCTCGGCCGAGGAAGCAGTCGCCGACGCCGAGGCGGTCATCACCATGCTGCCGGCCGGCAAGCATGTCCGCGAGGTCTACGAGACCTCGGTGATCGGCAAGGCGCCCGCCAGCGCCATCCTGATCGACTGCTCGACCATCGACGTCGCCACCGCCCGCGAGGAGACCGAAAAGGCCGCCGCGGCCGGCTATGCGATGGCCGACGCCCCGGTCTCCGGCGGCATCGCCGCGGCCGAGGCGGGCACGCTCACCTTCATGGTCGGCGGCAGCGACCAGGCGTTCGCGCGCGCGCGCCCGTTCCTCGAGGCGATGGGCAAGGCGGTGATCCACGCCGGCGCGCCGGGCTCGGGCCAGGCCGCCAAGATCTGCAACAACATGCTCCTGGGCGCCTCGATGGTCGCGACCTGCGAGACCTTCGTGATGGCGGGGAAGCTCGGCCTCGACCTCGCGACCTTCTTCGACATCTCCTCCAAGGCGTCGGGCCAGTGCTGGTCGATGACCTCCTATTGCCCGGTGCCCGGAGTCGGCCCGGAGACCCCCGCCGACCGCGACTACGAAGGCGGCTTCGCCGCCGCCTTGATGCTGAAGGACCTCCGCCTCGCCATGGAGGCGGCCGAGAGCGTCGACGCCTACACCCCGATGGGCGCGCAGGCCGAGGAGCTCTACGCCCGCTTCGCCGAGGCGTTGGGCGGCGCGGGCAAGGACTTTTCCGGCATCATCAAGATGATCGACGACTCCTGGCAGGCGCCCGAGGGGGCCAGGTAAAGCCCTCTCCTTGCGCTTGAGCCCCTCCCCTTGATGGGGAGGGGTTTGGGGTGGGGTGAACTTGCGAGACCCGTTCAGTGCAGGCGGAGAGTCCACCCCCTCCCAAACCCTCCCCCATTAAGGGGGAGGGCTTTTGAGCCTCAGTTGCTCTGCCCCGCCGGCGCTCCGGCCGGCCGGATCGAGCCGATGTCGCGCCCCGGGGGGATGCCGATCAGCTCCGCGTCGGCCACCGAGCGGCTGAGCGTGATGCACTCCTGGAAGCGCGGGCGCGCGCAGATCTCCCAGCGGTCGCCGGGATGGATGGCGATGCTGCGCGGGTGATAGTCCCAGCGCAGGATCCGCCGCGGCCCGTCGATCTCCATGTCCTCGCCATTATAATTGGTCTGGTTGAAGATCATCATCCGGCCGGGCATCGTCTGCGGAACCGGCCCGCTCGGAGCCGGCGCCGAGGCCGGGGGAGTCTGCATTGCCAGCGCCGGCACCGCCAGGGTCGTGGCGGCGGCCAGCGCGATCGCCAGCTTGGTCATGTCCATGTCCTCATCAAGCCCATGAATAGGATGGCATTTCCGGTAAGCCGTCGCGCCCGCCTTGCCAAGCGCGTTAAATGGGGACAGCCACCATTTATCGACGCGGCGGTCGTCCGTTGCCACGACCGATGCGATAAATGGTGGCTGTCCCTATTTAACGACCGCCGCCAGCGCGCGGCGCCAGCCGGCGAGCCGCGCCTCGCGGGCCGCGTCCGCCATCGCCGGCGCGAAGCGGGTGACCGCGCCGCGCATCGCCGCCGCCTCCTCGAGCGAGCCGAACAGGCCGGCGCCGACCCCGGCCAGCATCGCCGCCCCCAGAGCGGTGGTCTCGACGAAGGCCGGCCGCTCGACCTCGAGCGACAGCATGTCGGCCAGATCCTGCGCCAGCCAGTCGTTGGCCGCCATCCCGCCGTCGACCTTGAGGCATTCCCACGCCGCCCCGTCGCCGGCGAAGGCCGCCATCAGATCGTGGGTCTGGTGCGCCTGCGCCTCCAGCGCGGCGCGGACGATCTCGGCGCGGCCGGTGGCGAAGGAAAGGCCCGAGATGCTGGCGCGCGCCTCGGGCCGCCAGTGCGGCGCGCCGAGCCCGGCCAGCGCCGGCACCAGCACGACCCCGCCCGTGCTCTCGATCGAGCGGGCCAGCGCTTCGCTCTCCGCCGCGGTGACGATCAGCCCGAGCGAGTCCCGCAGCCACTGGATCAGGCTGCCGGCGACGAACACCGATCCTTCCAGCGCATAGCGGCGAACGCCGCCCAGCTGCCAGGCGATCGTGGTCAGCAGCCGGTGGCTGGAGACCGGCGCGGCCTCGCCGGTATGGGTCAGCACGAAGGCGCCGGTGCCGTAGGTGCCCTTGGTGTCGCCCGGCGTCAGGCAGGCCTGGCCGATCGCCGCCGCCTGCTGGTCGCCGGCCATGCCGCAGAGCGGGATCGGGTCGCCGAAGAGCCGCGTCTCGCCATAACGGCCGGCGCAGTCGACGATCTCCGGCAGAGCGGCCGCGGGCACGCCGAACAGGCCGACCAGCGCCGCGTCCCAGCCGCCCTTGTGGATGTCCATCAGCGCGGTGCGCGAGGCGTTGCTCGCGTCCGAGACGTGCGCGCCGCCGGTCAGCTTGAACACCAGCCAGCTCTCGACCGTGCCGACCGCCAGATCCTCCCCCGCCTCCTTCAGCGCCGGCCACTCCCTGAGCGCCCAGGCGATCTTGCTCGCCGAGAAATAGGGATCGAGCAAAAGCCCCGTCTTCGCCTGCAGCGCCGGCTCCTCGCCTCGCTCCTTGAGCGCCGCGCAATCCTCGGCGGTGCGCCGGTCCTGCCAGACGATCGCCCGCGCCAGCGCCGCCCCGGTCCGCTTCGACCAGAACACGATCGTCTCGCGCTGGTTGGTGATGCCGATCGCGGCGATCCGCCCCGCCCCGCCCGCCTGTTCCGCCATCGCCCGCGCGCAGGCGAGGCTGGAGGCCCAGATCTCCTCGGCATCGTGCTCGACCCAGCCCGGCCGCGGATAATGCTGCGCCAGCTTGCGCTGCTCGCTGCCGAGGCAGGCCCCGTCCGCCGCGAACAGCATCGCCCGCGTGCTCGTCGTGCCCGCATCGATGACGAGGATCAACTCTCCGGCCATCCCCATTTCCCTCCGTCATCCTGACGAAAGTCAGGACCCATGAACACGACGTGCGCGGCTTCACCATCCGTGTTCGTGGAGCCCGGATCAAGTCCGGGATGACGATAAGAGGTCACCGGATTGACGCCCCCGCCGCGCAGGGACATCCTCTCCGCCATGCGAGCGAACGCCCTCTGCCTCGCCCTCGTGCTCCTCGCCGGCGCGCCCTCCCATGCCGGGCCGCCGCTCTACGCCCCCTGCTGGCGCAACGTCGACAACGACCCCGCCCTCATCCGCGCCCTGTTCCGCCTGGTCGACCGGCTGGCGGTGCGCGAATTGTACGACGCCCGCGCATCCTTCTTTCTCGAGGAGCGCGGGTTCGTCCCGATCGACGACTTCGTGCTCCACATCAACTATCACGAGGGACGGGAAGATGCGGCGCCGCTGCGGGTCACCGGCATCCGGCGGCTCCAGTTCGACGGCCGGCGTCTCCAGGACGTCTCCTACGTGGTGGGGACGAGACGATCGGCATGGGTCGATCGCAGGCCCTATCGGCCCGGCCGCTACGAGCCGCTGAACCAGACCTGGCTGGTCCGTCTCAACGACTGCCGTGTCGATGACGTCCGCGAGGCGCGCGACCTCCATTATCTCCTCGAAGACGCGCCGGACTGAATGCGAGCGATCGCCGTCAGCCTCGGCCTCGTCGCGCTCCCTGCGAGCGCCCCCTCATCGGCATGGCAGGCGCCGGTCGCCTGCACCCGCGACGTCGCCAACGACCCCGCCGCCATCCGCGAGCTGTTCGACCGGGTCGACCGGATGGCGGTGCGCGAATTGCGTAACGCGAGCGTGCGATTCTTCCTGGACGACCGGGGGTTCATCCCGATCGACGAGTTCGTCCTGCGCAGCAACTACAATGGGGGCCGGGAAGATGCGGCGGCGATGCAGGTCACCCGCATGAGGCCCCTCCAGTTCGACGCCAGGCCCCGGCAGGACGTCTCCTATGTGGTCACGACGCGGCGGGAGGCATGGTGGGACGGCCCCAATCAATACGCCCAGCATTACGAGACCTGGCTGGTCCATTTCAGCGGCTGCCGGATCGACCACGTGACCGAGGCGCCCGATCTCTACTACCTGCTCGAGGACCCCGACTGAGGCCGCACGGATTCCAGCTTTCGCTGGAATGACGGGAGCGGGCTGGAATAAGCGGGCCCATGGACCGCTTCGACCTCCTCGTCATCGGCGGCGGCATCAACGGCGCGGCGATCGCCCGCGACGCGGCCGGGCGCGGGCTCGACGTGCTGCTGGTCGAGAAGGACGACCTCGCCCGGCACACCAGCTCGGCCTCCTCCAGGCTGATCCATGGCGGCCTGCGCTATCTCGAACATTATGAATTCGGCCTGGTCCGCGACTCGCTGCACGAGCGCGCCATCCTGCTGCGCAACGCGCCGCATATCGTGCGCCCGTTGCGCTTCGTGCTGCCCGATCCGCCGGGCGGGCGGCCCTTCTGGCTGCTGCGGCTCGGCCTCCTCCTCTACGACCTGCTCAGCGCCCGCGACGAGCTGCCCCGCTCGCGCCGCGTCCGCGCTCCCGACCCGGCGCTGAAGCCGGGCTTCCGCTGCGCCGCTTATTGGGACGCGATGGTCGACGATGCCCGGCTCGTCGCGCTGAACGCGCTCGACGCAAGCGAGCGCGGCGCCGAGATCGCGACCCGCACCGAGCTGCTCTCGGCCCGCCGCGACGGCGACGCCTGGGCCGCGCTGCTCTCCGGCGGCCGCAGCGTCCGCGCCGGCCTGATCGTCAACGCCGCCGGCCCGTGGGTCGCCGAGGTGCTGGGCACCCGGCTCGGCTCGGCGAGCGCAAGCCGCACCCGCCTGGTCAAGGGCAGCCACATCCTGGTGCCGGCGCTGTGGCGGGGCGATCATGCCTACATCCTGCAGCAGCCGGACGGCCGCGTCGTCTTCGCGCTTCCGCATGGCGAGGCCAGCCTGATCGGCACCACCGACGTGCCGGTGGCGCGGCCGGAGGAGGCGGTGATCGCGGCGGCGGAGATCGACTATCTGTGCGCCGCCGCCAACGCCTATTTCGTCAGGCAGACCGGCCCCGAAGACCTGATCTGGTGCTATTCCGGCGTGCGCGCGCTCTACGACGACGGCGCGGCCGAGGCCAAGGACGTGACCCGCGACTTCCACCTCGAGCTGGACGCGGCGCCGGGGCCGAAGCTGCTCTCGGTGTTCGGCGGCAAGCTCACCACCGCCCGCGCGCTGGCGCTGGAGGCGCTCGACGCGCTCGGCGTCGGCGGCCTCAAGTTCACCGCCACCAGCCCGCTTCCCGGCGGCAAGGTCACGCCGGTGTTCAACGCGCGCCTGGCGGCGCTCGCCCGATGGCTGGAGCCGGCGCTGCTCGCCCGCCTCGCCGCCGCCTACGGCACCCGGCTGGAGACCCTGCTCGGCGACGCCGGCAGCCTCGCCGATCTCGGCCGCCATTTCGGCGCCGGCCTCTACGAAGCCGAGCTGCGCTACCTGATCGACACCGAATTCGCCCGCACCGCCGAGGACGTGCTGTGGCGCCGCACCAAGCTCGGGCTGGAGATGAGCAAGGACGAGCAGGCTGCGCTCGCCGACTGGATCGCGCGCAATCCCCCCTCCTGAAAAACGGGGACAGCTTACATTTTTCGCCCCGGCCTCGCTCGAAAACGGGGACAGCTTGCAATTTCCGGCGACGAATCCCCGGAAAATGTAAGCTGTCCCCGTTTTATTCTGGGACAGTTGCCGTGACTGCCCCGTTGCTATTGCGCCGCGGCGGTGCGGACCGGCTCGCCGAGCTCGAAGCGCATCGCGCGAAAATCGAGCGTGTAGCTGTCGAAGGCGAGCAGGATGCTCGCGCCGAGCGTGCCGTAGGCGCGCGGCTCCGGGGCGCCCTCCCGCGGCAGCGTGACCGGCAGCAGCGGCAGCCGCAGCGAGCGCCCGGCGAGCGCGACCGGCGCGTCGCGCCAGGTCGCGACGCTGTCCGCGCGGGCGCCGCCGGCGCTGGACCGCGCCGCCTGGCCGCGCGGCAGCGCCGCCACCGCTTCGGGATGCGCCGCCGCGTAGAGCGGGCTGAGCTCGCTCTGGTTGGCGCCGGTGTCGAGCAGCAGCGGCATGGCCGCGCCGCCCACCGCCGCGTCGACGAACAGCAGATTGCCGCTGGCGCGCATGTTGGAGGTGCCGGCGCCTTCGCCCGGCAGCACGACGAGCCGCCCGGCCCGCTCCATCCTGAGCCGCCCGAGCGCGCGCATCACCGGCATGCCGAGGATCGCCTTGATGTCGTAGCCGCCCGGCACCTGCGGAAAGGTCAGCTGGGCATCGTCGATGATCAGCACCGGCACGTTCTCGACCACGTTGCCGGCGACCTCGATCCGCGCCGCGATGCCGACCCGCGCCGGGACGGTGGTGTCGACGCCGTTGCCGATCGGCGTAGTGCCGCTCAGAGCCTCGACGCCCAGCCGGCGCGCCGTCTCGGCGGAGAGCACGGTCAGGCTGGCGCCGGTGTCGAACACGGCGTCTATCGCCTGGCCGTTCACCGCCATGTCGATCCTCGGCAGGCCGACGCGGTCGATGCGCGCGGCGGTGCTGCCGGGGGCGGCCGGCGCCGCGAGGCGCTGGCGGGGACGTCCGGCCAGCAAGGCGGCGAGCCGCCAGGTCCGGTCGGCGTCGTCCGCTTCCTCGCGCCTGCCGGCGGCGGCGAGCAGCTCGGCGAGCGGCCGGCCGTGGCGCGCGGCGGCGGCATAGTCGCCCTCCACGAAGGCTGCCAAGGTGAGCACCTCCAGCGCGGCGCGGCGGAGCGCCGGATTGCTCCCCGCGGCGAGGCGGGCGAGCGCCGGCTCGCGCCCGGCCGCGGGGTCGAGCGAGGCGGCGGCGAGCCGCGCCCGGATCAGCGCGCGCACGTCCTCGCTCGGCGCCGCGTCGGCGGCGAGGCGCAGCATCGCCACGTCGCCGCGCCGCGCCGCCCTGAACAGGTCGTCCAGCGACATCGGCACGGCGCGCACGGCCGGGGCCGGCGCGGCATGGGTCTGCGCGGCATGGGTCTGCGCCGGCGCATCCGCCGCCATTACGGCGAGCAGGAGCGCCGCGAGCTTCAGGCATCTGGTCATTCTCGTCTCTCCTCGCGCGAATTGCGCTTGCCAGTTCGGTGAAAGCTGCTACTATCGCTTCACGAATATCTCTTTTCGTATTACGATAAGAAATGGCTGTCAAGCGATGAACAAGATGTCTCCGAACCTGCGCCGCTCGGCGGGCCGATTGCGCTGGGTGACGCTGGCCGCGATCGTGCTGATCGAGGCGGTGATGCTGATCGCGATCTGGGCGCTGCTGAGCGGGCGCGGCACCGATATCGGCTTCCTGCAAATCCGCACGGGCTCGCTCCCGCCCTGGCCGGCGGCCTCGATCGTGGCGCTGATCGGGCTCTTCGTCGGGCTGGCGTTGCTGCGGCTGGCGCGGATGCTCGGCAAGGTCGAAGCGGGGGCGCCGTTCGGCGCGGCCGGCGATCTGCGCGGCTTCGCCCGCTGGCTGTTCCTGTCGATCCTGGTCTCGATCCTGGCGCCGCCGGCGGCGCAGGCCGCCTTGCTGCTCGGCGGCGCCGCCAGCCCGCACCGGCTCGAATTCGCGCTCGACAACGGCCAGGCGCTGATGCTGCTGGTCACCGGCCTGCTGTTCCTGGTGGCGCGGCTGCTCGACGAGGCGCAGCGCCTCGCCGACGACCACAGCCAGATCGTCTGAGGCCCCGGAGATGGCGATCACCGTCCGCCTCGACGTCATGCTGGCGCTGCGCAAGGCCAAGTCCAAGGACCTCGCCCAATATGTCGGCATCACCGAGACCAATTTGAGCCTGCTCAAATCGGGCCGGGTCAAGGGCATCCGCTTCGAGACGCTCGACGCGATCTGCGACTATCTCGATTGCCAGCCCGGCGACCTGCTGGTCCACGAGCGGAGCGGGGACACGCAGGAATAGGAAAGCTCGCCACGTCATCCTGACGAAAGTCAGGACCCATGACCACGGACGGCGACAAACCGCGCCGGCAGAGTCGATGGGTCCCGAATCAAGTTCGGGACGACGTGGAATAAACGCTTGAGCCGAGCGAGCGCTTAGGCCGCGGCCATTTCCTCGTCCGCATCCACGCCCTCGACCGGGCCCGAATCCTGGCCCCTGGCGTCGGGGTCGCGGTCGACCAGCTCGATGATCGCCATCGGCGCCGCATCGGAGACGCGGATCGACGGGCCCGGCCGGCCGCCCCTGAGGATCGAGCCCTTGATGATCCGGGTATAGCCGCCCTCGCGCTCCTGGTAGCGCTTGGCGAGCACGTCGAACAACTTGACCAGCTGAACGTCGTCGAGGAGGCGCGCATGCGCCAGCCGGCGGTTGGAGAGGCCGCCTTTCTTGGCGAGCGTGATCAGCTTCTCGACATAGGGCCGAAGCTCCTTCGCCTTGGGCAAAGTGGTGGTGATCTGCTCGTGCTTGATCAGGGCGGCGGCCATGTTGCGGAACATGGCGGTGCGGTGGGAGGAGGTGCGGCCGAGCTTGCGGCCGCCGACGCGATGGCGCATTGGTCTTTCCTTCGTTCGTCCGGAAGCCGTGTCAGGCACTTCCGGCCAGGCGGTGAGACAGGGCACCGCCCATACCCTGGAGGCGCGCCGCTCATCCTCAGCAGGGACTGAGCTTGGCGAAGGCCCTTGTCGAAGGGCCCAAACCTCGAAACAAAAAGAACGGAGCCGCGGCCCCGTCCAGCGCCGCCGCCTAGAGCGGATCGGGCACCGAAAGTCAAGCGCCGGAGAGGGGTTGGGGGTTGGGTGAAGCATGCCCCAACCCCCAACCCCCAACCCCCAACCCTGAACCTTTCTTCCTAACCTGCGTTATGTTGCCGTTGGGCACCCCGGTCCTAGGCTACGTCGTGCCCGGCAGGGGTGGGCCCGCCTAGGCGGGCTCGCCCCACGCGCGTCAAGGCACCCGCACCTCGCCCGCCCGCCCCCGCCTCAGCGCAGCTTCGCGATCTTCAGCTTGTCCGCCCGGGCGCGGTCGCGGATCGATTCCTCGCTGCGTGCCATCGCCCTGGCGATCGCCTTCAGCGCCATGCCCTTGCCGGCAAGCAGATGCAGCTTGCGGATCTCCTCCGCCGTCCACGCCTGCCGATGCCGCTCGAACCGCTCGCCCATCCGCTCCTCTTTTCCCTTTGCCCTGCCATTAGAGGCCTCCGCCGCGCGGGGCCAGTGCCGCTAGACCCGCCGGATGCGCGGCATCCGCGGCGGTCTGCCCAGCATCAGCTCGGTCATCGCCCAGACCATCGCGTCGGCCCGGTCGGGGCTGGCGCCGGGGCCATGGTAGCGCCCGTCCCAGGTCAGCCCGGCCAGCTCGTCCTCGAGCGCCGGGAAACGGCCGGCGAACCAGGCGCGGCCGCCCTCGAACAGCGTGCCGACCGGCGCCGCCCGCGCCACCTTGCCCTCGGCGGCATGGACCAGCCTGACCGGCAGGGCCACGTTGGCGCCCTTCAGCACCGCCTCGACCATCGCCCCGCCATTATTGGCCTCGGCGACGACCCTGTCCGCGCCCCACGCCTCGGCCGCCGCCGCGGCTTTGCGCGCCCAGCCCTCGGGAGAGAGCCCGCTGGCGCTCAAGTCGGCGAGCACATAGCCCATCCCCGCCTCGTCGCTGCCGCACACCACGATCCCGCACGTCCCCTCGACCGACGCCGGCGGATCGACCCCGACGACGATGCGCACCAGCCGGTCGCGCGCGACCGCTCCACAGCGTCTCTCCTCGATCATCTCCCTCTCCCACAAAGCGCCTTCCAGATCCTCGATCAGCTCGCCGTCCAGCTCCTGCCGGCCGAGCCTGGTGCCGGCGTGCTGGCGCTCCATCGCCGCCAGCCAGGGCATGGCGTTATGCGGGTTGGCCGCGCTCGGCCCCCCGGCGAGCACCGTGTCGCCGCCGCCGATGATCGCCCTCAGCGCCGCGATCGGCCGCGGCGTCGTCGTCACCAGCACGCGCGGCGCGTCGCCCGCCCTGAGGCCGAACATCAGATTGTTCCAGGCGTCCTGCGCCTGCGTCCATTTGGCGAGCTCGTCGCACCAGGCGAAATGATGCTGGGCGCCGCGCAGCGAGTCGCCATCCGCGCCGGAATAGACGAACGCCGCCGCGCCGCTCTCGAATTCGAGGCGCCTGTTGCTCGGCTCCCAGAGCAAAGCCTCGCCGGGCCGCGCCACCGCGAGCAGCCCGCTCGGTCCCTCGACCATCACCCGCCGCGCCTCGCCCAGATTGGCCGCGACAAGGGCGATCGAGGCGCCCGGATGGTCGCGCGCGAGCTGCGAGACCCATTCCGCCCCGGCCTTCGTCTTGCCGAAGCCGCGCCCGCCGAACATCAGGCAGACCCGCCAGCCCTCGCCCTCGGGCACCTCCTGGCCGGCGGTTGGGGCGCTGCGGGTGGGGGGCCTCGGCCGGCTTTATTCCGCGACGTAGCGCCAGGGGGCGTCGGGGCGGTCGCGGCGCCAGATGGTGAAGAAGGGGAAGCTCGCGCTCTGGCCTGCGGGGACGGGGCCGTTGGACCGGATCGTGCCGATCGAGACGCCGAGGTCGCCCGATGACGCGACCATGGCGCGATCGGTGCTCCAGTTGAGCGGGCTGGTGGCGACGCCCTCGGGGAAGCCGGCGGTGATCGCGTCGAGGCCGACGCGGAAGGCGGCGCCCTCGTACATGTTCATCGCATCCTCGCGGCCATATTCGCGGAAGGCGGCGCGGAGGCCGACCCGCTGGGCGCGGTCGGAAAAGGCCTGCTCGGCGGCGGCGAGGCTTTGCCGGTGGGCGGCGATCGTTGCGGGATCGTCGGTCGGCGCGGCGCTGAAGCCGGGCAGCGAGGCGGGCAGCAGCGCGAGCGGGACCTCGCCGGCGGGGCGGGGGAGCTGGCGGTAGGCGGCGACCCGCCAGCCCTCCGGGCGCCGCACCCAATAAGCGAGATATTTGCGCTCCCGCCGCGCCGGGTCGCCGCCGGAGAGGGTGAGATAGCCGAAGGTGAAGCCGTGGCTGCCGTCGGCGGAGATGCCGCCGCGCACCGGCACCCAGGAGACGCGGCCCTCGCGGAAGGCGGGGCTGTCGCGAAAGGCGGCGATGACGGCGTCGCGGCCGATCGCATGCCGCCCGCCCGCCGGCATCACCGCCTCGGCGTCGAACATCGGCGCGAAGCCGTCGGCGGCGCTCGCGGCTTCGGCGGCGCGCGCGGAGAAGGCGCGGTCGGCGGCGAGCAGGGCGTCGACGCCGGCCTGGCCGTGCCGGGCCAGCGCCGGGCCGGAGAGGAAGAGCAGGGCGAGGAAAGCCGTAGCGAAGAAGCGGAACATGGCGCCGATGTGGACCGCGCCGCCTCAGCGCGCCCCGAGCTTTCGACCAAGGTCTCGCAGCGCTCGACAAATGCGCCCGGCCGGTCCATCGAAACGGGCCATGAACAAGCCGCTCCCGCTCGCCGCCACCCTCCTCGCCACGCTCGCCTTCGCCCAGCCCGCCGCCGCCGTGGCGCCGCCGCCGTCGCCGCGCGGCCTCGCCGACCAAGTCTCCGAGGAGCGGCTGCGCGCGATCGTCGACGCGGCTGGTCGGCTTCGGGACGCGGCACACCCTGTCGGCGCGCGACCATCCCACGCGCGGGATCGGCGCCGCGCTCAACTGGACCGAGGCCGAGTTCCGCCGCTATTCGCAGGCCTGCGGCGGCTGCCTCAGGGTGGTGCGCACCGGCGATACGGTGACCGGCCGGCGCATCCCCAATCCGACCCTGGTCGAGAATGTCGTCGCCATCCAGCGCGGCACCACCCGCCCCGACCAGGTGGTGATCATCACCGGCCATATCGACAGCCGCGTCACCGACCCGATGAACGCCACTGCAGACGCGCCCGGCGCCAATGACGACGGCTCGGGCACCGCGGCGGTGATCGAGGCGGCGCGGATCCTCTCGCGCTACCCCTTCCCGGCGACGATCGTCTACGCGCCGCTGTCGGGCGAGGAGCAGGGGCTGGTCGGCGGCCGCATCCTCGCCGATTATGCCCGCGCCCAGGGCTGGCAGGTGGTCGCCAACCTCAACAACGACATTATCGGCAACAGCTGCGGCTCGGACGGGGTCTGCGACGACGCCAATGTCCGCATCTTCTCGGAAGGGCTGCGCTGGCAGGGCGGCGACGCGCTCCGCGCCGACATACGCAGCCAGGGCGGCGAGAACGATTCGCCCTCGCGCAACCTGTCGCGCTTCCTCGACACGCTGGCGGACGACCTCAGCCTCGGCCTCAACGTCCGCCCGATCTGGCGCAACGACCGCTTCGGGCGCGGCGGCGACCATACCGAGTTCCTGAACGCCGGCTTCCCGGCGGTGCGCTTCTCGGTCGCGGTCGAGAATTACAATTGGCAGCACCAGGATCTGAGGACCGAGAACGGCATCGTCTATGGCGACACGATCGAGCGGATGGACTTCCCCTATCTGCGCCGGGTGACCGCGCTCAACGTCGCCGCGCTCGCCGCGCTCGCCCGCGCGCCGATGCCGCCGGCGCCCGAGGTGCAGGGGGCGGTATCGACCGACACCACGCTGAGCTGGGCGCCGGTGCCCGGCGCGACCGCCTATGTCGTGCGCTGGCGGCGGACCGACGCCGCGCAATGGGAGCACAGCCTGCGGGTGGACGGCGCTCCGGTCTGCAGGGAGCGGCGCCGCAGCGTCAACACGAGCTGCCTCGAGCCGCCCCGGATCACCACGCTTCGCGGCATCCGCGTCGACGACTGGACGTTCGGGGTCTCCTCGGTGTCCGCGGACGGCCATGAAAGCCCGGTCGCCTCGGCGGTGCCGGGCGGGGCGTTCAGGCCGTATGTGCCGCCTCCCGCCGCGCCGCCGGCGCGATGACCTCGTTCGTCATGCCGGCCCCGGATCAGGTCCGGGGGATCCGGCATCCACCGTCCCGTTCCCCCGCTTCCGAAGGAAGGTGGACCCCGGATCAAGTCCGGGGCGACGGGGTTGAATGGTGATGGCGAAGCGACCGGGCAAAGACGGCCTCCCGACCCGTCAGCAGATCCTCGACTTCATCGCCGCGTCGGACGCGCCGGCGGGCAAGCGCGAGATCGCCCGCGCCTTCGGGCTCAAGGGACAGGACAAGGTCGCGCTCAAGCAGCTGCTCCGCGACATGGGCGACGAGGGGCTGATCGATGCGGCGCCGGGGCGGGCGTTCCACAAGATGGGCGGGGTGCCGAAGGTGACGGTGCTGCGGGTGATCGACGTCGACGATGCGGGGCGCGCCTTCGCCGTACCCGAGCGCTGGGAGGCGGAGGGGAAGCCGCCGCGGCTGAGGATGATGGAGCGCAAGGGGCGCGGCGCCGCGCTCGGCATCGGCGACCGCATCCTGGCGCGCACCGAGGAGGGCAAGAGCGGCTGGCTCGCCCACCCGATGAAGAAGCTGCTGAAGGGCAGCGAGCTGGTGCTCGGCGTCGTCCACCGGGAGGGGACGTCGCACTGGCTGCGCCCGGTCGAGAAGAAGGAGCGGCGCGAGCTGCCGATCGCCGAATTGGGCGAGGCGCAGCCCGGCGACCTCGTGCTCGCCGAGAAGGTCGGGCGGGCGCCGCGGCTGGCGGCGCGGGTCGAGACCATCCTCGGCGATCCGTTCGCGCCGAGGAGCTTCAGCCTGATCGCGATCCACAAGCACGGCATCCCGCACGAATTCCCGGAAGGAGTGATCGCGGAGGCGGAGCGGGTGGCGCGTTCGGATCTCGGCGAGCGGGAGGACCTCACCCACGTGCCGATCGTCGCGATCGATCCGGCCGATGCGCGCGACCATGACGATGCGATCTGGGCCGCTCCCGATGACGATCCCGCCAATCCGGGCGGCTGGCGGGCGATCGTCGCCATCGCCGACGTCAGCTTCTACGTGCGGCCCGGCTCGGCGCTCGACAAGGAGGCGCGCAGGCGCGGCAACAGCGTCTATTTCCCCGACCGGGTGGTGCCGATGCTGCCCGAGACGCTGTCGGCCGACATCTGCTCGCTGAAGCAGGGGGAGGACCGGGCGGCGCTGGTCTGCCACCTCAGGATCGCGAAGGACGGGGCGCTCAAGTCCTGGCGCTTCAGCCGCGCCCGCGTCCGCATCGCGGCGAACATCGCCTATGAGGACGCGCAGGCGGCGATCGACGGCGAGGATCGGATCGAGGTCTCCTCCTCGCCCTGCTCGATGCCCGAAATCCCATCCGGAATCCTCGCCACGCTGCAGCCGCTCTGGGCGTGCTGGCGGGCGCTCTATGCGGCGCGCGAGAAACGGGCGCCGCTCGAGCTCGACCTGCCCGAGCGGCGGGTGATGCTCGACGAGAAGGGGCGGATCCTCTCGGTCGCCCCGCGCGAGCGGCTCGACGCGCACAAGCTGGTCGAGGATTATATGATCGCCGCCAACGTCGCCGCGGCCAAGGCGCTGGAGGCGAAGAAAGCGCAGCGTCATGTACCGCGTGCACGAGCCGCCGGGCCGCGAGAAACTGGTCGCGCTCAGGGACTATCTCAAGACCTTCGGAATCGAGTTCGCGCTCGGCCAGGTGGTGCGGCCGGCGACGTTCAACCGGATCATCGAGCGCCTCGGCGACGCGGATTTCCGCCCGCAGGTCATGGAGCAAATCCTGCGCACCCAGACGCAGGCCTATTACGGCCCGCAAAATCACGGCCATTTCGGCCTCGCTCTGGGCTCCTACGCCCATTTCACCTCGCCGATCCGCCGCTATGCCGATCTTGTCGTCCACCGCAGCCTGGTGCGCGCCTGGCGGCTGGGGGAGGGCGGGCTGACCGACCAGGAAGCGGCGGCGATGGAGGTGACCGGCGAGCTCATCTCCGACCTCGAGCGGCGGGCGATGGTGGCGGAGCGCGAGACGATGGACCGCTATGTCGCCGCCTTCCTCTCCGAGCGGGTGGGCGAGCTGGTGCCCTGCCGGATCACCGGCGTGCAGCCGTTCGGCTTCTTCGCCACGGTCGAGGAGCTGGGCGGCGACGGGCTGGTGGCGGCGGCGACGCTGGGCCAGGAATATTTCCGCTACGACGAGGCCGGCCAGAGCCTGACCGGCGAGGAGACCGGCACCAGCTTCACGCTCGGCCAGCGCCTGACGCTGCGCCTCGCCGAGGCCAATCCGGTGAGCGGCGGCCTCCGCTTCGAGCTGCCCGACGCGGCGCAGCGCGGCGGCCGCGCGCAGGCGTTCCCGGCCTCGCCCCGTCAGGGCCGGCGCGGGCGGCCGGCGAATATCCGCCACCAGGGCCGCCGCCGCTGAAGAAAATGGGGACAGTATATATTTTTCGGCCACCCCCTCGGGATCGGCCGGCCGCCTGCACCCGAAAAATATATACTGTCCCCGTTTTTGGCCTGTTCGCGCCCAGTTCCACGTCACGATCGGCATGGACCGGCTCGGCCGGTGCAGCAGCCTCGTCCGGGACAATCGCGCGCGGCAGCTGACGCTCTCCTGCGCCAATGCGTCCGCGGCGCCCTAGCGGGTCATCGGGCGGGCGCGCATTTTGTTGGATTATTGTTGGAAATCTTCCGGCAGGAGAATCGGGCATCGGTGCGCCGGCCCGGCTCTTTGACCTTGTGAAGAATGGATTTTTTCCCGGCGACTCGGGCGGCGGCGGGGGTCAATCGCGAAAAATTAACGGGCGGCGCGCTAGCGACGGGCCTGTCCAGTGGAGCAAGCGCCGCCAATGACCGCGTTCCGATTGATCCTCGCCGCCGCGCTGGCGGTGCCGGCCGTCGCCGCGTGCGACAGCGGGCCGCCCGACGCGGCCTATTTCGCGCGCAGGATGCAGTCCAAGGTCGGCGAGCGGTTCGGGCCGGCGCGGATCGCGTCGATCGAGGCCGAGGACAATGTCCTCGTCGTCACCTTCGACGGGCCGGAGAATTGGCGCGCCGGCTATCCCAGCTTCATGATGTCCGCGCCCTTCCTCGACGGCTTCTGCAGCGCCCCCAAGAGCGAGCATTATTTCGCCGACGGCCGCAAGCTGCGGCTCGACACGCTCGATCGGGGGCGCAGCCGCATCCGCGGCCACACGATGAGCCGCTGCCGCGACGTCTAGACGGCGCCTTCCTTTCCTTTCGCCCGATCCGCGCTATGAAACGCGCATGCGGAAGCTGCTGCGCTGGCTCATCTATCTGCTCGCGGCGATCGTGCTGCTGGCGCTGCTGTTCGCGGCATGGCTGTGGTTCGCCTCGGGCCGGGTGCTCGGGCGGACGCATCGGGCGGCGCCGGAGCGGCTGGGGCAGCCGAGCGCGGCGCAGCTCGCCGATGCCGGCCGGCAGGCGCGGATCCTCGGCTGCTCGAACTGCCACGGAGCGCGGCTCGAGGGGAGGATGATGTTCGACGCCGGGCCGTTCGCCAAGGTGTGGGCGCCCAACCTCACCGAGCTTGCCGCGCGCACCACCGACCAGCAGCTCGCCGCCGGCATCCGCCAGGGCATCGGCCATGACGGCCGCGCCCTCTTCGTCATGCCCTCGCCCATGTATTCGCGCCTGTCGGGCGCGGAGGTCGCCGCCTTGATCGCCCATATCCGCGCCGCGCCGCGCGTCGGCGAACGGGTGTCGGGGATCGAATGGGGGCCGATCGGCCGCTTCGCGCTGGCGAAGGGCGACGTCGATTTCGCGACCGACCGGATCGAGGAGTTCCGCGTCCGCCAGCCGCTCGATACCGGGCCGGGCGAAGCCGCCGGCCGCCGGATCGCCGCCACCGTGTGCAGCGAATGCCACGGCGCGGACCTTTCGGGCGGCCAGCCGACGCCCGACACCAGCGCGCCCGGGCTCGCCATCGCCGGCGCCTACGACCCGGCGCAATTCCGCGCGCTGATGCGCACGGGGCGGCCGCCGGGCGGCCGCGACCTCGGCCTGATGCGCGAGGTCGCCGAGCAGGACCTGCGGCACCTCACCGACGAGGAGATCGCCCAGCTCCACGCCTATCTGCGGGCCCGCGCGGGGCGGGTGGAACGGTAAGGAAAGCAGCGCCTGCCGGCGCCGGCGGAAAACGGGGGAAAAGGGGACAGCTTACATTTTCGGCTCGCGAGGCAGGGAAAATTGTAAACTGTCCCCGTTTTTTCTGTAAGGATTGCAAAGCGGCGGCGGGCGCCGCAACATGGTTAACGCTTTCTTGGGGGAGGCCGCCATGAGTCGCTCGCTTGCCGCCGCTTGCGCCCTGATCGTCGCCGGGATCGGCCTTGCCGCCCTCGCGCCGCCGCGCGGGGCCTGCACCGACTCCTATCGGGTGGTGCGCGGCGACACGCTTTCGGTCATCGCCCGGCGCTGCCGCAGCAGCGTCGCCGCGATCGCCCGGGCGAGCGGGATCGCCAACCCCAATTTGATCCGGGTCGGCCAGCGGCTGGTCATCCCGGGCCGGAGCGACTTCGCCGCGGCGGTCTCGCCGTCGGCCCGCTCGCCGGCGGCGCGGGCGGCGCGGGGCGCCGCCACCGCCTACCGGTTCGAGCGCGGCGACACGCTCTATTCGCTGGCGCGCTGGTCGCGGGTCAGCGTGCCCGCCTTGCTCGCCGCCAATCCCGGCGTCGACCCGGCGAAGATCGAGATCGGCGACCGGATCGCGCTGCCGGCCGGCGCCGCCGAGCCGCGCTTCGCCCGCGCCCGCGAGCGCGGCCTGTCGCTGCCGGCGGCCGTGCTGCGCCCCGCCGCGCGGCCGGTGCGGGCGCGGTGGGAGGCCCCGGCGCCGGCGCCGCGGCCCGCCGACGAGGTCGAGGACCCCCGGCGCGGGCCGGTCGGGATGTAGCCCGGCCTAGAGCTCGACGATCGGGCCGGCGGGCTCGACGACCTTGATGTTGGCGGGGAAGGCGGCGATCAGCGCCGACAGCGCCTCCTCGGTGTCCGACCATTCCGGCCGGGGCGATTTGCCTTCCTTGAGCTTGCCCTCGCTTTGCTTCTTCAGCTCTTTCTTGCGCTCGTGATCGTAGACCTTCTTCCGCTCGGGATCGATCTCGGCGACCGTATAAGTGAGATAGAGCGTCATCTCGGCGTCCGGCCGAGCCTCGGCCAGCATCTTGAACGTATTCCGCTCGGGATTGCCGTGCTCGCCATTGCCGGTGAACAGATAGCTCGGCGCGGTCACCCGCTTCAGGAAGTCCTCGTCGACGTTCCGGTCGCTGCCGTGATGCGGCATCTTCAGCAGGTCGACCTCCAGGCTGCCGCCGGCCGGCATGAGGCCGATCTCTTCGAGGCCCTTGACGACGAAGTCGCTGCGCGCGTCGCCGGTGAGCAGCGCCGTGCGGCCGTCGCGCTCGGCGAGGACGACGATGCTGGAGAGATTCGCGACCGATTCGTCGGTGAGCGACTGGAGCATCGAGGTCGGGGTGATCGGCTTGCCCTTTTCCTGCTGGTCCTTGAGCCACTCGTCATGCGTCTTTTGCAGCTCCGCCAGCTCGGTCGGGCGGGGGCCGACGATGGTCAGCTTGATGCCGCCCAGCTCGCGCGTCGTGACTTCGCCGTGAGACGTCCGGATCAGGTCGTCGAACCCGTCGTTGAGGAGGATATTGAGCTCCCTGGAAAGGGCGAGCGAGCGCAGCTCGTGCCCCTGGGCGACGCTCTGCAGGATCAGCCCGGCGTCGAAAGCCTCGGGCTCGTCGGTCTCTTCGATCAGCGGACCGAAGGACGCGGCTCCATGCTGCGCCGCCTCGGCGGTGATCGTGTCGTTGCCGATGATCTCGTCGAAGCTGTTGTGCCACAGGCCCAGCACCTTGAAGAGCGGCGGATCTTTGGCCGCGGCGCGATCGCGCATCTCCCGGAACAGGCCGAGGATGCCGTTGATATGGTCGTCGTCGACATGGCTGACCATGATGAGATCGATGACCAGCGGCTGATGCTCCTCGAGCTCGCGCTCGTCGCGCAGCTCCATCAGCCGCGGCCGGAGATGGTCGTCATAGGTGCCGCCGGGTCCGCCGTCGACGAGGATCAGGACCGGCTCGGTCTCGGTTCCGCCATGGATCAGGAAGCAGTCGCCTTTGTAGGCCGGCAGGAATTCGAAACGCATCGTCATGCTCCTTCAGATCGATTGGGCTTCAGATCGATTGGATCGCGCGCAGCACGTCGACCATGCCGTACCCCTGGAAGCTTCGCTCCCGCTTGAGATCGGTCGCCGTGTCGCAAAGTATCTGCTTGATCCGTGCCGGCTGGCCCTTGAGCTCCTCGTGCCGAGCCATCAGCAGCGCGGCGGCGCCGCTGACATGCGGCGCCGCCATCGAGGTGCCGTCCATCTGATCCTGGCGGTCGCCCGGGACGCAGCTGGTGATCTTCTCGCCCGGGGCGAGCAGATCGGGCTTGAGCCGGCCGTCGCCGGTCGGCCCGCGGCTCGAGAAGAAGCTGACGCCGTAGGTGTGCGGCCAGGCCCGATGGGTGGCGCCGACGGTAATCACCCCCTCGGCATTGCCGGGATCGGTGATGCTGGACGCCGCATAGCTTTCGAACAGGCTGTTGTCGGCGAGCTTGTACTGCTGGAAGCCGCGATTGCCGGCCGCCGCCACGATCACCACGCCGTTCGCCGCCGCCGCTTCCGCCTCGACGCAGACCGGTGTGCGTCCACAGGCATAATTGCGGACATTGTGGGGGATCGCCAGGCTGAGATTGGCGCCGTGGATCATCGAATAGCCGCTCTGATCGTTGAGGAAGCGGATGAACTGGAGCGCGGCGATCACGGCGAACTCGCTGTCGCCGAGGCTCGATCCCAGGACCCGGAAGTCGTAGAGATCGATATCGGGGCAGACGCCGTCCATCTTCACCGGATCGGTCCGCTCCGGCTTCGCGCGCTTGAAGTCGAGCCAGTGCGCGCCGATGATGCCCGCCACATGGGTGCCGTGCGGGTGCGGCGGCCGCTCCGGCTTCGCCTGCTGGATCAGGCGGCGAACGGGCGCCCAGTTCACCCTCTTGCCTTCCTGGCGGTCCGATTCGAGCTCCTTGAGCCTGTCCGTGACGAACTCCTCCGTCTCGCCGGTGCTTTCGACGATCTCCTTGACCAGCTCCGCGCGGTCGATCTGGCTGACGCTCATGATCGTGCGGATGCGGCGGAAATCGTAGGTCGCCTTGATGCGATGCGGCCACGGATTCTTCTCGTCGTCATAAACTGGCGGCGGCTCCTTCTTCAGCGCCGCCTTGTCCTCGGCTTTCCAGATTTTCTCATAGTCCCAAAAGGCGCGATGGGTCTGGTCGATGCCGCTGTCGAGCACCGCCCAGCCGACGCCCTTACAACTGATCGAGAAGAGCGCGCGTGCCGCGTCGGCCTTGATCGCGCCGACGGACTCCGCGAGGGCCGGCGCCGAGTCGCGGTTGAGGCTGACCTGGAAGATGAGGCCGTTCCACGGCTGTTCCGCGACTTCCTTCTCGTTGATCTTCACGAGGGCACGGTGCGTGGTGATGATGTGCCGCACCGCGGCCGCGCCGGCGATCACGATCGCGAGCCTGCCGAGACGCCTCCTCGCCGCGCAGAGGGTCGCCGGCGGTTCGGCGTCTCCCTCCGCCGGCTCCGCCGCCTGGGCCGCGCGCAACACGCCAAGGAGGAGGCCGAGCTTGGCCGTCTGGCGGTCCTCGGTCTTCAGCTTCGCATCACGTGTGTCGATCCGGCCGGCGGTCAGCCGTCCGGCGGTCATTTCGTCGCGCAGCGCCGCACTGAGCTCGAGGCCGATCCACTCCCTCAAATCCTGGTTGGTCGGATAGCCCTCGCCCTCTTCGTCGATGCCGTCGTGTAACTCCGCCTCCCACGCGTCCATGATCCTGTCCCACCATTGGGTGGCGGGGAGGGCGACCGTCGTCAGCTCGTCGAGCGTGAGCGTGGCGACGACGATGTCCTGGAGATAGGCGACGTGGCGGTCGCTGTGATAGAGCGTCTCGTCGGAGGGAGGGCTGGTGGCGATCAGCTTGGCAACCTCGCCGGTCGGCTTCTCCCATGTCGGGTTGATGAGCAGATCGTGGCCCTTGGGATATTCGACGCCGTCGCGCATGACGACCGGCTCTTCGGCGAAGCGGAGCCAGACGTCGCCGAGCACCGGGAAGTCCTGGAGCTCCCGCCGGCGGCCCCCGACGCCGAGCAGCAGCGCGTCGATCACCGCCGATCCGAGCTTTACCGCCATTGTCCCGTCTCCGCTCCGGTTCCTGCAAGTCTTGGCGCATCCAGGCCCCAAATGCCGAAGTCCTGGCCAGCGCGTCAGACTTCGACGAGTCTCCGAGCGAACAAGCTTATGATGAACAGCCGGTACCAGCAAGCAGAGTTGAAATGCCGGTTCGCACTCCGGTTATTCTGCCGCCGTAGAGTTCGCTTCGCCGGCTGGCCTGCTACAATTTCGGCAGGGTCACGCCCTTCTGTCCCATATATTTGCCGGCGCGGTCGGCATAGCTCACCTCGCAGGGCTCGTTGCCCTGGAGGAACAGGAACTGGCAGGCGCCCTCGTTGGCGTAGACCTTGGCCGGGAGCGGCGTGGTGTTGGAGAATTCGAGCGTGACATGGCCCTCCCAGCCGGGCTCAAGCGGGGTCACGTTGACGATGATCCCGCAGCGCGCATAGGTCGACTTGCCGAGGCAGATGACGAGCACGTCGCGGGGAATGCGGAAATATTCGACGGTGCGGGCAAGGACGAAGCTGTTGGGCGGGATGATGCAGATGTCGGTCTTGCGGTCGACGAAGCTGTTGGCGGCGAAGTCCTTGGGGTCGACCACCGCCGAATCGACGTTGGTGAAGATCTTGAACTCGTCGGCGACGCGCGCGTCGTAGCCGTAGGAGGAGAGGCCGTAGCTGATGCAGCCCTCGCGGCGCTGCCCCTCGACGAACGGCTCGATCATGCCGTCCGCTCGCGCGCGCTCGCGGATCCAGCGGTCGGAGAGGATCGCCATCAGCCGCGCACCCGCCAGCCGCCGCAGCCGACCAGCTCGGGCAGCCCTTCCGTGCGGATGCGGACATGATCGCGATAGACCTGGCCGTTTCGCGCCGTGCAGGGGCCGCGCCGGGCCTCGATCTCGGTCCCGCGTCCGGGCGAGCGCCAGGTGCGGATTCCGTATCGCGCGCGCGGCCAGACGGTCGGCCAGAGGACGGTGACCATGCCGTCCCGTTCGAGGGCCGTCATGTCGACGCCGATCGCCAGCGCCCAGGCGGGATCCGAGCCGAACGCACGGTAGCGGACGTCGACGATGCCCTCGACCAGCGGCGTCGCCGCCGCGCAGCCGGAGACGAGGGCGAGGGCGAGCGCGGGAAGGGCGGGAAGGAGTCGGCTCATCCGGCTCTGGATGCGTGGCCGTGGGGCCCCAAGTCAATCGCCGTCGTCGATTGCTTGAGGTGCAGCACGCAGATCAGCGTGAACAGGCGCCGGGCGGTGTCGAAATCCATCTCGACCTTGCCGGCGAGGCACTCCTGCAGCAGCGCGGCGGCCTCGTTGTGCAGGCCGCGGCGGGCCATGTCGATCGCCTCCATCCCCCGGGCGCCGTCGGCGTGCACCGCGCGGAAATAGGATTCGCAGATCTGGAAATAGTCGCGGATCGGCCGGCGGAAGCGGGCAAGGCCGATGCGGATCGTCGCATAGGCCTCGCCGTCGTCGCCGTTGAGCGCGATCGCGAGGCGGCCCTCCTCGACGCTGAGCAGGATGCGGAACGGGCCGTCATGGCCGGCGACGTCGAAATGATTGCCCTCGAGCAGGTCGAACATCGCGATTCGCCGCTCCTGCTCGATGTCGGCGTTGCGCCGGAGGATCGAGCGCTCGTCGAGCTCGATCGCGATGATGCGGGGATCGCCCATGGGAGGCTGTTAGCGGGTGGCCCCGGCTTCGTCATCCCGGACTTGATCCGGGATCCCCGAACACGAAGCGCGTCCTTCCAAAAAACTCGATGTTCATGGATTCCAGCTTTCGCTGGAATGGCTTATAGGAAAATCCACAGTTCGGCCCACGACTAGATTCTCGGAGCCCCTAGGCCCGGGCCGGACGCCGCTCTACGGATCGATCATGGCCCATCCGCAACCGCAGCCCGTCAACGACACCGCGCCTCCCGTCCAGGCGCTGCCTTCGAACGTCGAGGCCGAGGCCGCCCTGCTCGGCGCGCTGATGATCGACAACAGGCTCGCCGAGGACATCCAGCTGAAGCTGCGCCCCGAGCATTTCCACGAGCCGCTGCACGGGCGGATCTACGAGCAGATCCTGCGCCTGATCGACAAGAACATGATCGCCAGCCCGGTCACGCTGCGGCCTTTGTTCGAAGCGGACGAGGAGATGAAGGAGCTGGGCGGGCCCGCCTATCTCGCCCAGCTGACCGGCTCCGGCGCGGCGATCATCGGCGCCCGCGACTTCGCCGATCAGGTCTACGACCTCGCCTTGCTGCGCGCTTTGGTCGGGGTCGGGCGCGAGATGGTCGAGCAGGCGCTCGACACCTCCGACGAGGTCGACCCCAAGGGCCAGATCGAGAATGCCGAGGCGGCGCTCTACCGAGTCGCCGAGGAAGGCGCGGGCGAAGGCAGCGTGAAGAGCTTCGCGGTGGCGACGCGGATGGCCGTGCAGATGGCCGAGAAGGCGCTCAATATCGGCGGCGGCCTCTCCGGCCTCACCACCGGGCTCGACACGCTCAACGCCCGCACCGGCGGCCTGCACAACAGCGACCTCGTCATCGTCGCCGGCCGCCCCGGCATGGGCAAGACCGCGCTCGCCACCAACATCGCGTTCAACGCCGCCCGGCGGCTGCTCCAGGACCTGGAGGACGGCATCGCGCCCGAGAAGTCGGCGGGCGCCGGGGTCGCTTTCTTCA
Source organism: uncultured Alphaproteobacteria bacterium (assembly GCA_963826805.1). Taxonomy (GTDB): domain Bacteria; phylum Pseudomonadota; class Alphaproteobacteria; order Sphingomonadales; family Sphingomonadaceae; genus Allosphingosinicella. The sequence continues at coordinate 562,310 of CAWGYE010000003.1, read as the reverse complement.
GCCTGGAAATGTCGGCCGACCAGCTCGCCACCCGCATCCTCGCCGAGCAGTCCGGGATCAGCTCCGAGTTGCTGCGCATGGGCAAGATCAGCCAGCAGGACTTCCGCAACCTGGCGCGCGCGGCGGCGGAGCTCGAGACGCTGCCGCTTTATATCGACGACACGCCCGGCCTCACCATCGCCGCCTTGCGCACCCGCGCCCGGCGGATGAAGCGGCAGCGCGGCATCGGCCTCGTCGTCGTCGACTATCTGCAATTGCTGCAGGGCACCGGCCGCAATTCCAACGACAACCGCGTCCAGGAGATTTCCGAAATCTCGCGGGGGCTGAAGACGCTGGCCAAGGAATTGAGCGTGCCGGTGCTGGCGCTGTCGCAGCTCTCCCGCGCGGTGGAGCAGCGCGAGGACAAGCGGCCGCAGCTTTCGGACCTGCGCGAATCGGGCTCGATCGAGCAGGATGCCGACATCGTCCTGTTCGTCTATCGCGAGGAATATTATGTCGCCGCCCGCCAGCCGCGCGACGTGCGGGACCAGGACGATCCCAAGGCGGCCGAGGCGCTGCAGGAGTGGCAGCGGGAGATGAACGCGGTCTACGGTCTCGCCGAGCTGATCGTCGCCAAGCAGCGCCACGGCGCCACCGGCAAGGTCAAGCTGAAGTTCGACGCCAAGATCACCCGCTTCAGCGACCATGCCGACGCCGAATATCTGCCCGAGATACGCGGATGAGGTGGCGCACGGCGGGGGTAGGAATGGGGACAGTCACTAGTGACTGTCCCCAGTGACTGTCCCCATTTTTCGCCCTAGCGTGGCCCTGTGATGTGCGGGAGGGACGGATGGGTCTGCGGGCTTTGCTTGCGGCGGGGCTCATCGTGCTGAGCGGCGCGGCGCAGCCGGGCGAGGCGCCGGCCGAGGATCCCTTCATCTGGCTGGAGGAGATCCAGGGGGAGCGCGCGCTGGCTTGGGCGCGGGCGGAGAATCGCCGCACGCTGGGCGACCTGCAGGCCGATCCGCGCTACCGGCTCTATTACGACCGGGCGCTCGCCATCCTCGAGGCGCGCGACCGCATCCCGCTGGCGAGCTTCCGCCCCGACGGCCTCTACAATTTCTGGCAGGACGCGTCCCACGTTCGCGGCATCGTCCGGCGCACCACCATGGCGAGCTACCGGACCGAGAGCCCCGCCTGGGAGACGGTGCTCGACATCGACGCGCTCGCCCGCGCCGAGAACAGGAACTGGGTCTACAAGGGCATGCAATGCCTGCCGCCGGAGGAGCGGCGCTGCCTGGTGTCGCTGTCCGACGGGGGCCGCGACGCCGACGTGCTGCGCGAGTTCGACCTCGCGGAGCGCCGCTTCGTCGAGGGCGGCTTCGCCTTGCCCGAGAGCAAGCAGGACGCGGTCTGGGAGGATGCGGACACCTTGCTGGTCGCGCGCGACTGGGGGCCGGGGACGATGACCGATTCGGGCTATCCGTTCACGATCCGGCGCCTGCGCCGCGGCCAGAGCCTCGCTCAGGCCGAGGAGGTCTATCGCGGCGAGGCCAGCGACGTGCGCGCGGCGCCGTTCGTGCTGCGCGACGCTGACGGCCGCGTCCACGGCGTCGGCGCCTATCGCGGCGTTGAATATTTCCACAACGAGTTCATCCTGTTCCGCCCGGGCGGCAACGTCACCCTGCCGATCCCGCGCCGCGCCTCGCTCGCCGGGATCGTCGACGGGCGGCTGCTGGTCACGCTCGACGAGCCCTGGCAGGCGGCGCCGGGGCGGCGCTTCGCCGCCGATTCGCTGGTCTCCTACAACCTTGCCGCGTGGAAGCGCGATCCGTTGCGCGCCCGCCCGAGTCTGGTCTGGGCGCCGGGGCCGCGCCAGGCGCTGGGCGGGGTCGGCACGACGCGCGGCCGGCTGATCCTCGGCATCCTCGACAATGTCCGCGGCCGCGCCTTCAGCCTCAATCATGCGCGCGGCCGCTGGCGGGCGCGCGAGCTCGCCTTCCCGCGCAACGCGACCATCACCCTGACCGCCGCCTCGGACCTGGACGACCGGGCGATGTTCAGCGTCACCGACTATCTGACCCCCAATTCGCTGTGGCTCTACGACGGCGCGAGCGGCGCGCTCGAGCGGATCAAGTCGACCCCGCCGCGCTTCGACGCCTCGCGCCATGTCGTCGAGCAATTGGAGGCGTCCTCGCGCGACGGCACCGCCATTCCCTATTTCCTGATCCGGCCGCGGGCGATGCGCAGGGACGGGTCCACGCCGACCCTGCTCTACGGCTATGGCGGCTTCCAGGTCAGCCAGGTGCCGGCTTATGCGGGGACGATGGGGCGGCTGTGGCTCGAGCCGGGCAATGCCTATGTCTTCGCCAACCTGCGCGGCGGCGGCGAGTTCGGCCCCGAATGGCACCAGAGCGCCCAGCGCGCCAACAAGCAGCGCACCTGGGACGATTATCTCGCGGTCGCCGAGGATTTGATCCGGCGGCGGATCACCTCGGCCCGGCGGCTCGGCGCGGTCGGCGGCAGCCAGGGCGGGCTTTTGGTCGGCACCGCGATCACCCAGCGGCCCGAATTGTTCAACGCCGCGATCATCCAGGTGCCGCTGTTCGACATGCTGCGCTATCATCTGATCGGCGCGGGCGCGTCGTGGATCGGCGAATATGGCGACCCGCGCATCCCCGAGCAGCGCGCCTGGCTGGAAAGCTATTCGCCCTATCAGAGGCTGGCCGCGGGGCGGGGCTATCCGATGCCGTTCATCCTGACCTCGACCGCCGACGACCGCGTCCACCCCGCGCACGGGCGCAAGGCCGCCGCCCGCCTCCACGCGATCGGCGCGCCTTATTATTATTACGAGAATATCGACGGCGGCCACGCCGCGGCGGCGAACCTGCAGGAGACCGCGCGGCGGATCGCGCTCGAATATACCTACGCGACGCGACGGCTGGTCGACTAAAACGGGGACAGTTTACATTTTCGGCATTCGCCGACCGCAAAAATGTAAACTGTCCCCGTTTTTCAGCCTTCGAGCTTCTCCGCGCTGGCCGCATAGGGGTCGGCGAGACCGACGCCGATCGTGGCGCGGGGCGCCTCGGCCTCGGAGCTGGTCACCGGATAGGCGCAGTAATCGGCGGCGTAATAGGCGCTCGGGCGATGGTTGCCGGAGAGGCCGATGCCGCCGAACGGGGCGTTGGACGGAGCGCCGTTGGTCGGCTTGTTCCAGTTGACCACGCCGGCGCGGACATTGGCCCAGAAGCGGTCGTACAGCTCCGGGCTGCCGCCGACCAGGCTCGCCGCCAGCCCATAGCTGGTCGCGTTGGCCTCGGCGATGGCGGCGTCGAAATCGGCCACCCGGACCAGCTGCAGCACCGGCCCGAACAATTCGGCGTCCGGCCGCCGCGCCACGTCGGTGACGTCGATCAAGGCGGGGGTGAGGAAGGGGCGGTCGTTCGACTTGCGGTCGAGCCGGCGGATCGCGCGGCCGCCCTTGCCGGTCAAATCGAGGAACGCCTCCTGCAGCTGGTCGGCGGCGTCATTGTCGATCACCGGGCCCATGAACGGCGCCGGCACGGCGTGCGGATGATCGACGATCAGCCGGTCGATCAGCTTGGCGATCGTCTCGACCAGCTCCTGGTGGCGGCCGTCCTCGACGATCAGCCGCCGCGCCGCGGTGCAGCGCTGGCCCGCGCTGAGATATGCGGACTCGACGGCGATCGCCGCGGCGGCGTGCAGGTCCTTGGCGTTCCACACGACGAGCGGGTTGTTGCCGCCCATTTCGAGCGCCAGGATCTTGTGCGGCGTCTCGGCGAACTGGCGGGCGAGGGCGTGCCCGGCGCGCGCCGAGCCGGTGAACAGGAGGCCGTCGAGGCCGGCATGCGCGGCCAGCGCCTTGCCCGTCTCCGGCCCGCCCTGGACGCAGCGCACCACGCCTTCCGGCACGCCCGCCTCATGATAGAGGCCGGCGAGATACTCGCCGACCGCGGGCGTCTTCTCGCTCGGCTTGAAGACGATCGCATTGCCGGCGAGCAGGGCCGGCACGATGTGGCCGTTGGGGAGGTGCGCCGGGAAATTGTACGGGCCGAGCACGGCGAGCACGCCGTGCGGCTTATGGCGGACCGCGACCCGCGCGCCCATCGCGCCTTCGAGCCGCCGCGCCGCCGTGCGGTCGGCATAAGCGGCGACCGAGATGTCGACCTTCTTCACCACCGCCTCGACCTCGGTGCGCGCCTCCCAGAGCGGCTTGCCGGTCTCGCGGGCGATCAGGTCGGCGAACGGCTCCAGCTTGCCGCGCACCGTGTTGGCGAAGCGGCGCAGCGTCTCGACCCGGTTGGTGAAGGGGCGCGCCGCCCAGCCGGCCCAGGCCGCGCGCGCGGCGGCGACCTCGGCCTCGACGTCGCCGGCGTCGCCCGTCCAAAGCACCGCCCCCGTCGCGGGCTCTCTCGAAGTCAGCGTCGCAGCCATCGGCGCTCACTCATGGCGAGAGCCGAGGATTTTTCAAGCATTTGCAGCGTGCGCCTCGCCCATCCTCCGGACCGCCGCGAGCTTGGCGTGGAGCGGCGCCCAATCGTCGCGCTCGTCGATCGCCGCCCAGAGCGCCTCGACCTCGTCGATATGCATCGAGCAGGGCTGGGGATCGGACCAGTAGGGATGGTCGAGCGCGCCGGGCACGGGCTCGCGGCCGGCGAGCAGCGCGCCCAGCTCCTCGAAGCCGTCGCCGCCGCGCACGCGGCCGCCGCGCCAGTCGAAGAAGAAACGGTCGATGGTCACCGTCTGCTTCGCCAGCGCCTCCTCGATCGCGGCGACCAGCGCCAGGTCTTCGTCGAGGCCGCCGGGACGGATGCCGAGCCGTGCGAACAGGGCGTCGCGCAGCGCCTCGCGGAACAGGTCCGGGAAGCGCTCCAGCGCGGCCTGCAGCGCCTCGGCTGCGGCGATCGGGGTGAGCGCGCGGGCGAGCTGGACCAGGTCCCAGTGGATCGCCTCCGGCTGGCGGCCGAAGGCGTAGAGGCCGCCATGATCGAAATAGGCGGCGGTGAAGGCGCCGTCCCAATGAGGCGTCCAGCGCCACGGGCCGTAGTCGAAGCTCTGCGCGGTGATCGCGATATTGTCGGAATTGAGCACGCCGTGGACGAAGCCGGCGGCGATGTAGGAGGCGGCGAGGCGGGCGGTGGCGGCTGCGACATGGCCGAGCAGGCGCAGCGGATCGCTGCTCCGGTCGTCATAATAGTGGCGCAGGCAATAACCGGTCAGCGTCCTCAGATTGTCCGTCTCGCCGAGCGTCGCGAGGCGCTGGAAGGTGCCGATCCGGATATGGCTGTGCTGGAGGCGGACCAGCACCGCCGAGCGGGTCGGCGAGGGCTCGTCGTTGCGCTCGAGCGCCTCGCCGGTCTCGACCAGCGAGAAGGTCTTCGAGGTCTCGACGCCGAGCGCCTCCAGCATCTCGGTGGCGAGCAGCTCGCGCACCGCCCCCTTGAGCGTCAGCCGGCCGTCGCCGAAGCGGCTGTAGGGCGTCTGCCCGGAGCCCTTGGTGCCGAGATCGAGCAGGCGGCCGTCGCCGTCGCGCAATTGCGCGAACAGGAAGCCGCGGCCGTCGCCGATGTCGGGATTGTACACCCGGAACTGGTGGCCGTGATAGCGCAGCGCCAGCTTCTCGGCGAGGTTGTCCGGCAGGGCTTCGAAGCGCGCGAAGTGGCGGAGCCAGTCGATATCGGAAAGGCCGCCGAGCCCGACCGCCGCCGCCTGGCGGTCGTTGCGGAAGCGCAGCCGGGCCTCGGGGAAATCGGCGGCCTCGACGGGATCGTAGAAATCCGGGCCGAGCTCGAGGATCGCCGTGTCGGGTCGATAGGGCGCGGGTTCTGGAGGCAGCTTATTTTTCCGGCCGGGGCTCGGCGGCTTCGCGCTCGCGCTCGCGCCTGATCCGCGCGTCGAGGCGGCGGCCGGATATGATCATGAAGCCAGTGAGGCCGAGCGTGAATCCGATGATCATCAGCGCGACGAGCAATTGGTCGGATATGCCGGGCACCACCACTTCATGTCTCCTCGCGCAGCAGGATCGCAGCGGCGAACGATCCCGATATAAGAAACAGGCCGGCAATTGCCATCACCAAGGCGTCGTCGGTTCCGCTTCCGCTGTAGACGACGGCGGCAAAGGCGCCGAACAGGGCAAGGCCTCCGTTGGAAAGCACGGCAATAAACGTCCGGACCTGTTCGTTCCACTGCTGAACGTCCAGCGGCGTGCCCGACATAGACCCTCCCACCCGGAAAAAGTCGAACAACGATTTCGCATGATTCATTCATGGAGTCATCACTTTTCGATGAACCAAGTGCCGTGGGTTGCGGATCGGGCGCCATCCGTGAATAGGTGGGAGAGCGTCAGGGGGTTCGAAGATGGTCGAGTGGTCCGATGGCTATTGGGAGACGGGCGACGGCCTCAGGCTCCACTATCGCGACTATTTCGGCCCGGCCGAGCGCCCGCCGATCCTGTGCATTCCCGGCCTCACCCGCAACGCGCGCGACTTCGAGGGCGTCGCCGGGCGGCTTGCGGGGGACTGGCGTCTCATCTGCGTCGAGCTGCGCGGGCGGGGCGAGAGCGCCTATGCCAGGGACGCGACGAGCTATGTGCCGCTCACCTATTTGCAGGACCTGGAGGGGCTGATCGCCGCGCTGAAGCTCGATCGCTTCGTCCTGTTCGGCACCTCGCTCGGCGGGATCATCACCATGCTGCTCGCCGCCTCGGGGAAGGAGCGGATCGCCGGCGCGCTCCTGAACGACATCGGCCCGGCGATGGAGCCGCGCGGGCTCGAGCATATCCGCTCCTATGTCGGCCGAGCGCGGGACTGGCCGACCTGGCTGCACGCCGCCCGCTTCCTCGCCGAGATGCAGCGCGACCGCTATCCCGGCTGGGAGATCGACCGCTGGCTGGTCTACGCCAAAAGGCTGTGCCGGCTGACCCCCGGCGGGCGGATCCTGTTCGACTATGACATGCGGATCGCCGAGCCGTTCAAGCTGCCGAGCGGCGAGGCCGGCTTCGACCTCTGGCCCGCCTTCCGCGCGCTCGCCGGCATCCCGTCGCTGGTCGTGCACGGCGCGAGGTCCGATCTGCTCAGCGCGGAGACGGTGGCGAAGATGCAGGCCGAAGTGCCGGCCATGGAAAGCGTCACCGTCCCCGATGTCGGCCACGCCCCGACCCTCGACGAGCCGGAGGCGCAGGCGGCGATCGACCGGCTGCTGGCGCGGATCGGCCCGGCGCGGGCGTAGCTACATCCGCAGGCGCAAAGCGAGAGAGCCGCTGACGTCGTCGCCCAGATCGGCGCCGACCGTCGTGGCCGCGTTGAGCTGCAGGCTGAAGGCGCCGCCGAGGTCGAGGTCGACGCCGGCGGCAACGCGCCCGTGCAGATCGTCGGGCCGGCCCGGCAGCACCCATTGGTTGACGATGGTGGGCGCGGCGGTGAGCGCGTAGCGGACGGTGCGGCCGTCGCCGGCGAACTCCTGCTCGAGCGCCGCCTGGGCATAGGGCCGGACGGCGAGGCCGCCGACCTGCGTGTCGCCGCGCAGCTCGATGCCGGCGCTGCCGAGCAGGCTGTCCGTCTCCTGCTCCTGGACGTTGAGGGTGAGCACCGGATCGCCGGCTTCGGTGAAGCCGTCGAGCTCGACCCTGGCGTAGCGCAGGCCGATCACCGGCCCCAGGCGCATGCCGCCCAGATCGAACAGGTAGCCGGCCTGGCCGCCGGCGGTGAGCGCCGTCCCGTCGGTTTCGCCGTTGATGTCGTCGATCACCGCGGTGCGCCGGATGTCGTAGTCCAGCCAGCCATAGCCGGCATAGCCCTCGACGAAGGCGCCGCCGCCCGTCCAGCCGGCGTAGACGCCGGCCTGCCAGGCGCGCGCCTTGGCCCGGCCGGTCCCGGTGACCATGTCGGCCTCGCCCCGCGAATAATTCAGCGCGGCGCCGAGGATGGCGCCGCCCCCCATGTCATATTCGGCGCCCGCGGTGGCGCCGAACGTGTCCATGTCGTAGCCGAGGCTGCGCAGCCTGTCGGGGCGGTCGCCGCTGGCGGCGTTGCCGGCGAGGTAGAAGCTGAGGCCGCCACCCGGGGCGGCGCCGGTGCGCGCGGCTGAAAGGTCGAGCCGGCCGAGCAGGGTGGCGCCGAACGACGTCGCCGCCTGCAGCCCGATCTCGGCCTGGCCGTCGAGATGCAGCGGCGCCTCGAGCTGTCGCACCGCATAGCGGCCGAGAATGGCGAAGCCGGCCGAGGTCAGATGCACCTGGTCCACATAGAAGAGGTGGCGGCTGAGCAGCTCGGGATTGGTGGTCAGGCAGGCGATCGGGCAGGCGCCCGCGCTCACCAGGCCGAACGCGGCGAGATTCGCCTGCACCCGGTCCCCGATCAGGTTGAGGTCGAGATAATTGACGATCACGCCCTGGTTGGCGAAGTTCGCGAGCTGGGCCTGCATGCCGGTGTTGAAGGAGGTGGCATAAGCGGTGCCGACCGCCGCCACGGGCAGGCCGGCGACCTCGGGCAGGCGGCCGACGTCGCCGGCGATGAAGGTGATGTTGCGCGCGCCGGCATTGACCAAAGCGGTGAGCCCGGCCGTCGCCTCGGTGACGCGCACCGCCGCCTGGGCCGGCGCGCCCGCGATCAGGCCGGAAATCTGCGCCGCGCTCGGATTGAGCCCGAGGCTGCGCTCATAGGCGCGGGCATCATTGCCGCCGATCGAGATGACCAGGAGGTCGTTCGGGCCGAACGTCCCGTTGACGCGCGGGAAGGCGGCCGGACCGCCGCCGGCGAGGAAGGACTGCCATTCGGTGGTGAAGCCCGGAATGCCCGGGCCGTTGATGTTGCCGTTGCCGGTGAAGGCGCCGCCGATCGCGAAATTGTCGACCGGCGTGCCGAGCAGGAGCGACATGGTGTCGACGAAATTGGTCGAATCCGAAAACCGGCCATTGGGATAGACGGTGGGGCGCGGGATGCCGAGCAGCTCGAAGAGGTTGCCGTCGTCGGCGTAGGAATCGCCGAACGCGACGATGCGGGTGACCCGCTGGGCGGACGCCGGCGTCGCCGCCGCCAGTGCCGCAGCCAGTCCGGCGGCGCACAGCAATCCCTTGGAAAATTTCATCTTAATACCCCTCCCGCAAGCTACATTCACTCGTGTCAGTAATCAGATGGCGGGGTTTTAGGCGGCTGGCAAGGATCGTCCGGTTCATAATGGACCGAGGTCGCGCGCTTCCTCAGGCCAGCGTCCCGCCAGGAAGTCCTCGACCGCCGCGAAGAAGACGGCCGGCTCCTCGACATGGACGAGGTGGCCGGAGCGGCGCATCAGCAGCAGCCGGGCGTCGGGATAGCTGGCCGCCCAGTCGCGCGCGCCGGCCAGCGGCACGACGTCGGCGGCGCCGTGAATCACCAGCACCGGCGCGGCGACCCGCCGCACCTCAGGCCTGAGGTCGAAGTCGCCGAACGAGCGCAAGATCGCCTCGTTGACCCACAGCGAGCGGCGCACCACCTCGGGCGGCCCGAAGCAGAGGTTGCCGCGGAAGGGCAATGTTGCGGCGGGATCGAAGACGTAAATCCGCAAGATGAAGCGTCCGAAGGCGGTGCAGACGGCGACCGGATCGGGCGCGGAGAGCCAGGCGCGGGTCTGGAATATCTCCCCGAAGCGGCGCAGCTCCGCGGCGCTCAGGCGCTCGGCCGCGCGCGCCGCGACGCGGCCGTTCATCTCTCGCATAAGGTCGAGCGTCGGCGACGCGGCGGCGTGCAGGATCAGCCGCTCGACCCGGTCCGGATGGGCGGCGGCATAAGCGGAGATCAGCAGGCCGCCCCAGCTGTTGCCGAGCAGGGCCATCTTCTGGAGCCCGAAATGGCGGCGGATCGCCTCGAGATCGGCGATATGGCGGGGAATTGCGAGCGCCGCCGGATCGTCGATCAGGCTGGAGCGGCCGTTGCCGCGCTGGTCGTAATAGATGACCCGACGGTGCGCGGCGAGGGGGGCGAGGTCGGCGCGGACCGATTCCAGCGAGAAGCCCGGCCCGCCATGGACGACGACCAGCGTCTCCGGCCCGGAGCCCTCGATCCGATAATAGAGGCGCGTGCCGTCGTCGGCGGCGACGAAGCCTTCGCGCGGCGGATCGGCGGCGAGGGCGGGCGCCGCGCACAGCAAGGCCAGCAGCAGGAGCAGGACCCTCATCGCGCCAGCCTAGCAGCGCGAAGCGCGTTTCCCAATCCGGCGCGCTGCGCCATAAGGCCGCATGGCGCTCAGCATCCTGCATTGCCATTCGACCTTCAGCCTCGGCGGCAAGGAGGCGCGGGCGGTGCGGCTGATGAACGCGTTCGGCGATGCCGCCAGCACAGCATCCTGAGCGCGATGCCGGACAAGCTCGGCGCGCGCGCGGCGATCGACCGGAGGGTGCGGGTGACCTTCCCCGACGATGCGCCGCCGCTGACCGGCGCGCCGACTCCGGCGCGGCTGTGGCGGCTGGCCCGCTATCTGCGCGGCTTCGATCTGGTGCTGACCTACAATTGGGGCGCGTTCGACGCGGTGATGGCGCGGCGCCTGTTCGCCAAAGCCCTCAAGCTTCCGCCGCTGGTGCATCACGAGGACGGCTTCAACGAGGACGAGGCCGCCCGCCTCAATCCGCGCCGCAACCGCTATCGCCGGCTCGGCCTGCCGGGCGCGTCCCGGCTGGTGGTGCCGTCGGCCCGGCTGGAGCGGATCGCGCGCGAGCAATGGGGAACGCCCGCGGTGCGCATCCCCAACGGGGTTCCGGTCGCGCGCTTCCTCAAGGCCCCGGAGACGGGCGCCATTCCGGGCTTCGAGCGCCGGCCGGGCGAGGTGGTGATCGGCACCGTCGCCGGGCTGCGCGCGGTCAAGAACCTGCCGAGGCTGGTCCGCGCCTTCGCGGGCATGAGCCACAAGGCGGCGCGGCTGGTGATCGTCGGCGAGGGGCCGGAAAGCGAGCGCATCGCCGCCGAGGCGCGCGCCCGGGGCGTCGCCGGCGCGCGTGCTGATGCCGGGCTTCCTCGCCGATCCGGCGCGCTGGATCGGGCATGTTCGACATCTTCGCCTTGTCCTCGGACAGCGAGCAATTCCCGATCTCGCTGGTCGAGGCGATGGCGGCCGGGCTGCCGGCGGTGGCGACCGCGGTCGGCGACGTCGGCGCGATCGTCGCCGACGGACAACGCGCCGCTGATCGTCGAGCCCGGGGACGAGGCCGCCTTCGCCGCGGCGCTCGACAGCCTCGCCGAGCAGCCGCACCTGAGGCGGGCGATCGGCGACGCCAATCGCGAGAAGGCGCTGGCCGACTATGACGAGGCCGAGATGATCGCGGCCTATGCGCGGCTCTACGGCGAGGCCGTCGGCCGGCCCGACGCCTTCACCGCGAACCGCATGATCTTTTGCGTGCGCGGCGCATTGAGCCTATAGACTGGGCAACAGGGTTTCCGGAGGCACGATGTTCAAGGGTATCAGCCCGATCCTTTACGCGGGACGCGAAGTGTTGCCGCTGATCGAAGGGGGCAAGGGCGTGTCCGCGACCAACCATCGCAGCTCCGGCGCCTGGGCGGCCGCCGGCGGCATCGGCACCGTCTCGGCGGTCAATGCCGACAGCTACGATCCGGAAGGCCGGATCATCCCCCAGGTCTATCACGCGCTGACCCGGCGCGAGCGGCACGAGGAGCTGATCCGCTACGCGATCGACGGCGCCGCCCAGCAGGTCCAGCGCGCCTATGACATCGCCGGCGGCCGCGGCGCGATCAACATCAACGTGCTGTGGGAGATGGGCGGCGCCCAGCGCGTCCTCCACGGCGTGCTCGAGCGAACCAAGGGGCTTGTCTCAGGCGTCACCTGCGGCGCGGGCATGCCCTACAAGCTCTCCGAGATCGCCGCCTCCTATGGGGTCTCCTACCTCCCCATCATCAGCTCCGCCCGCGCTTTCAGCGCGCTGTGGAAGCGGGCCTATCACAAGGCGGCGGAATGGCTGGCGGCGGTGGTCTATGAGGATCCCTGGCTCGCCGGCGGCCATAACGGCCTTTCCAACGCCGAGGACCCACTGGCGCCGCAGGACCCCTATCCGCGCGTCAAGGCGCTGCGCGAGACGATGCGCGAGGGCGGCATCGCCGACAGCCTGCCGATCGTCATGGCCGGCGGCGTCTGGAACCTGAAGGAATGGGAGCATTGGATCGACAATGAGGAGCTGGGGCAGATCGCCTTCCAGTTCGGCACCCGCCCGCTGCTCACCCAGGAGAGCCCGATCCCGGAGGCGTGGAAGGCGCGGCTGATGACGCTCGAGGATGGCGACATCCTGCTCCACCGCTTCTCGCCGACCGGCTTCTATTCCTCGGCGGTCAGCAACCCGTTCCTCAGGAATCTCGAGACCCGCTCGCACCGCCAGATCGCCTTCACCAAGGAGGAGCTCGGCGACCACGCCTTCCAGCTCGACGTCGGCGTGATGGGCAAGAAGAATTTCTGGGTGACCAAGGGCGACCTGCTGAACGCGCGGCAATGGTATGCGGAAGGCTTTACCGAGGCGCTGAAGACTCCGGACGAGACCCTGGTCTTCGTCACGCCGGAGGAGAAGCACATGATCCGCAAGGACCAGTCCGACTGCATGGGCTGCCTTTCCCAATGCGGCTTCTCGTCCTGGGCGGACAATGAGAAGAACACCACCGGCCGGCTCGCCGACCCGCGCAGCTTCTGCATCCAGAAGACGCTGCAGGACATCGCCCATGGCGGCCCGACCGAGCAGAATCTGATGTTCGCCGGCCATTCCGCCTTCCGCTTCAAGACCGACCCGTTCTATTCGAACGGCTTCGTGCCGACGGTGCAGCAGCTCGTCGACCGCATCCGCACCGGCGACTGAAGGTGGGAATGGGGACAGTTACCTTCCCCCGAGGATTGCCCGCTTCTCCGGCCTCACGGGGAAAAAGGTAACTGTCCCCGTTCTGAGCCTGCTCGCCGCCGCGGCGCTCTCGCTGGCCCCGGCCGAGGCGCAGCGCACCCGGCAGCCGCCCTATATGGCGTCGATCGCGTCGGGCGAGGCGATGATGCGCACGCGGCCCCGGGCGCAACTATCCGGGCACCTGGCTCTATGTCCGGCGCGACCTGCCGATCCGGGTGATCGACGTCTATGGCGACTGGCGCAAGATCCGGGACCCGGACGGCACCACCGGCTGGATGCTGGTGGCGATGCTCTCCGACCAGCGCACCGCGATCGTGCGCGGCACCGCGCCAAGGCCGCTGCACGAGGCGCCAGACGAAGCCTCGCCGGTCCGCTTCCGCGCCGCGCCGGGCGTGGTCGGCCGCGTCTCGCGCTGCGCCGGCGGCTGGTGCCATTTCGACGTGCGCGGGCGCGGCGGCTATGTCCGCATCGACCAGGTCTGGGGCGTCGCGCCGGGGGAGACGATCCGATGAGCCTTGACCGAGTCCTCAGCTATGCCGATTTCTCCGGCCGGGTCGGCGAGGACTGTGTCGTCGAGGTCGGCGAGCACCGGGTGCCGCTGATCCTCGAACGCGCTGAGGAGGTGGCCGGCTCGCAGCGCGAGAGCGGCGGCTTCCGGCTCGAGTTCGTCGGCCCGGCGGAGCAGATGCTGGCGCAGGGAATCTTCCCCTTCCTGTTCGGCGACGAGCGGTTCGAGCTGTTCATCGTGCCGCTCGGCCACGACCGCCGCGGCGCGCGCTACGAGGCGGTGTTCTTCTAGTCCCCGGCGGGCGGAGGCAAGACCATCCGGTCGTAGACGCCGGTGTCCTCGACCGCTTCGAAGCCGAGCCGCACATAGAGCCGGCGCGCCGGATTGAACTTCTCGACATAGAGCTCGATGGGCAGCGACCGCGCGGCCGCATCCGCCATCAGGTCGGCCATGATCGCGCCGCCGAGGCCGCGGCCGCGCTCGCCGGGAAGCAGCGAGATGTCGATCAGGTGGAGCGTGCCGCCCGCCTCGTTGAGGTAGAGCCGGCCGACCGGCGCGCCGTCCCGCTCGACGATCAGCCACTCGCCGGTCGGATTGACCTCGCGGTAATGCCGGTGCTGCGCCCGATGCTGCTGCTCGAGGAAGGCGCGCTGCACCTCCGGCGGCCAGCCCGAGGCGGCGACCTCCTCCGCCCGCGTCGAGGCGAACAGGGCCGCGACGAACGGCAAATCCTCGTCGGACATCGACCGGTAGCCGATGCCGAACGCGGCCGCCGCCCTCAGCGGAGGCGGCATCTAGGCCCCGCCTCAGTTGAAGATGGCGAACAGTCGCGCGGGCGTCCGCGGATCGGCTGCTGCCGACAGGAAGATCTGGACCGGGCCATGACGGGCATGGCTTAGGGTGTAGATGAGGTCGCCGGCAAGCGTCGCGCCTCCGACCGGATCGAAGACTGCGGCGAAAGCGCCGTCCCGCAGGCCGGCCGGACGCGCGCCGGGCGCCGGCATGGGCACCACCCCGGTCAGCGACAACCGGACGCCGCCGCCGGCGGCGAACACCGACCCCACCTGGCCAAGCCACTGCTCGTAGGACGCGCTCGCCAGCGTGGCGATGCGCTGTGCCCCCGATCCGCCGCTCACCAGCTTGCGCGCGCCCCGCGCAATCACATCGCGGCCGGGCGACGCCACGAAAGCGCCGGCCGCCGCAACCCCGCCCGCAACCAACAGTAGTTTGCGCCGGGAGACTTTCGACTCCGTTTCCATCTGGATTTCCCCTCGGCCGGCGGTGTCGGCGTTGGCCGCGTCGATGGCCGCCTGGCTGCCGCCGGATATACATGGTTGCAGGGGCGGAACAAAGCTTTTGTGGCGGGATGGATGACGCCGTCCGCAACCCTCCCGCAACGACACGCGGCTTGAGCTTTGCCGCGCGCCTTGCCAACGAGGCTTGCCATGGCCGATCTCCCGCCGCCGCCGCCGCTGGATCCCGACGGGGCCGCCTTGTTCCTCGATTTCGACGGCACCCTGGTCGAGCTCGCCGACACGCCCGGCGCGATCCGGGTCTCGGCGGGGCTGGCGCCGACGCTCGAACGGCTGCGGCAGCGGCTGGACGGGCGCCTGGCGATCGTCAGCGGCCGCTCGATCGCCGATCTCGAGCGGCACCTGCCTGCCGCCGGCATCGCTTTTTCGGGTTCGCACGGGCTGGAGCTCCGGTTCGCCGACGGCACCAGGCTGTCGCTCAGCATCCCGATCGGGCTCGACGACGTGCGCGCCGAGGTGGAGCGGTTCGCGGCATCGGTGCCGGGGCTGATCGTCGAGGGCAAGCCGGCGGGGATCGCGCTCCACTACCGGCTGGCGCCGCGGGAGGGGCCGCGCGCCGACGCCTTCATCTCCGCGCTCGCCCGCGCGCGCGGCTTTGCGGTGCAGCGGGGGGCGATGGTGGTCGAGCTGCGGCCGGCCGGCGCCACCAAGGGCGACGCGCTGAAGGCGTTCATGACGGAACCCGACTTCGCCGGCGCGCGTCCTTGGTTCGTGGGAGACGACCTCACCGACGAGCATGCTTTCCAGGCCGCCGCCGCGCTCGGCGGCGCCGGCATCCTGGTCGGCGCCGAGCGCGACAGCGCGGCGCGCTACCGGCTGGAGTCGGTGGCCGACGTCGGCCGCTGGCTGGAGACGGCGGCATGAGCGCGCTCGACCTGTGGCCGATCGGCAATTGCCAGGTGAGCGCGCTCGTCGACAGCGGCGCGGGGATGGTCTGGGGCTGCCAGCCGCGGGTCGACGGCGACCCGCTGTTCTGTTCGCTGCTCGAGCCCAAAGGGGAAGGGAACGGGGCGCTGCCGCGCGGCGAGTGGCGGATCGGCCTCGACGACCAGGTCTCGGCCGAGCAGCGCTATCTCAAGAACACGCCGATCCTGGTGACCCGGCTCACCGACGCCAACGGCGCGGCGGCGGAGGTGTTCGATTTCTGCCCGCGCTTCGAGCGGTCGGGGCGGATGTACCGGCCGCTCGCCTTCATCCGCATCGTCCGCCCGCTCGCCGGCGCGCCGCGCCTCCGCGTCGCGCTCAACCCGGCCGCGGGCTGGGGCGCGCGCGACGCGACAAGGACCAGCGGCACCAACCACATCCGCTATCTGCTCGCCCCGCAGCCGCTCCGGCTCACCACCGACGCGCCGGTGACGCATCTGCTCGACGGCCGCAGCTTCCGGCTGGAGGAGTCGCTGCATTTCTTCCTGGGGCCGGACGAGCCGTTCGTCGGCAATGTCGCGCACACGCTGGCGACGATGCTCCACCAGACCTCGGACCATTGGCGCGACTGGGTGCGCGGCCTCGCCATCCCGCTGGAATGGCAGCGCCAGGTGATCCGCGCCGCGATCACGCTGAAGCTGTGCCAGCACGAGGAGACCGGCGCGATCGTCGCGGCGATGACCACCTCGATCCCCGAGGCCCCCGACAGCGGGCGCAACTGGGACTATCGCTACTGCTGGATCCGCGACGCTTATTATACCGTGCAGGCGCTGAACCGGCTTGGCGCGCTCGACGTGCTCGAGGGCTATCTCTCCTATCTGCAGGAACATCGTCGACGAGGCGGAGGGCGGCCAGGTCCAGCCGCTCTACGCGGTGTCGGGCGCGCCCGAGCTCGAGGAAGGCGTCGCCGAGGCGCTCGCCGGCTATCGCGGCATGGGGCCGGTGCGGGTCGGCAACGCCGCCTACCGCCAGGTCCAGCACGACGCCTACGGCCAGATCGTGCTGTCCAACACCCAGGCCTTCTTCGACGAGCGGCTGCTGCGTCCCGCCGGCGCCGAGGACTTCGCGGCGCTGGAGAAGGTGGGCGAGCGCGCCTTCGCGATGCACGACCAGCCCGACGCCGGCCTCTGGGAGCTGCGCACCCGCACCAGCGTGCACACCTACAGCGCGGTGATGAGCTGGGCGGCCTGCGACCGGCTCGGCAACATCGCCGAGCGGCTTGGGCTGGCGGAGCGGGCGGCGCTGTGGCGCGAGCGGGCGGCGGCGGTGCGCGCGACGATCGAGCGGGAGGCCTGGTACGCCAAGGGCGAGCGCTTCGCGGCGACCTTCGGCGGCGAGGAGCTCGACGCCAGCCTGCTGCAGCTGGTCGACATGCGTTTCCTCGAGCCGGGCGACCGCCGCTTCCTCGCCACCTTCGAGGCGGTCGAAAAGGGCCTGAGGCGCGGCGGGCACATGCTGCGCTACGCCGCCGAGGACGATTTCGGCCTGCCCGAGACGGCGTTCAACTTCTGCACCTTCTGGCTGATCGAGGCGCTCCACCTGGTCGGGCGGACGGAGGAAGCGCGGGCCCTTTACGAAAAGATGCTGGAAAGGCTGACCCCCGCGGGCCTGCTTTCGGAAGATACCGACTTCGAAACGGGCGAATTGTGGGGCAACTATCCGCAGACTTATTCGCTTGTGGGACTGATCAATTGCGCGGGGCTTTTGTCCCGTCCCTGGAGTAGTGTCCGTTGAGCAGGCTCATCGTCATTTCCAATCGCGTCTCGGCGCCCAAGGGCCGCGGCGACAACGGCGCGCAGGGCGGGCTGGCGCCCGCGCTCGAGGCGGCGCTCAGGGAATCGCGCGGCATCTGGTTCGGCTGGTCCGGCGCACAGACCGACGAGTTCACCGGCCATATCGACCTGCAGCGCCACGACGGCGTCACCACCGCCACCATCGACCTCGAGGAGCAGGACATCGAGGAATATTATAACGGCTATGCCAATCGCACCTTGTGGCCGCTCTTCCACTACCGGATCGACCTTGCCGAATATGACCGCAGCTTCGGCGCCGGCTACGAGCGGGTCAATGAGCGCTTCGCCGAGACCGTCGCCCCGCTGATCGAGCCGGACGATCTGGTCTGGGTGCACGATTATCACCTGATCCCGCTCGGCCAGCAGCTGCGCCTGCGCGGCCTCAAGAACCGGATCGGCTTCTTCCTGCACGTGCCGTGGCCGCCGCAGCGGCTGATGGTCTCGCTGCCCTTCCAC
The DNA here is from genome assembly GCA_963826805.1 of uncultured Alphaproteobacteria bacterium. GTDB lineage: Bacteria > Pseudomonadota > Alphaproteobacteria > Sphingomonadales > Sphingomonadaceae > Allosphingosinicella. The sequence continues at coordinate 544,454 of CAWGYE010000003.1, read as the reverse complement.
CAGCGGCTGGTCCGCTCGATGCTCGCCTACGACCTGATCGGCTTCCAGACCGACGAATGGCTGGAGAGCTTCTGCCATTATATCGAGCGCGAGCTGGGCGGGACGCTCGGCCGCGACGGCGAGGTGAAGGTGGGCGACCGGCGGACCCGCGCGGCGGCCTTTCCGATCGGCATCGACGTCGCCGAATATGCCGATCCGATGGCGCATACCGATGCGCGCAACGCCTATGAGACGCTGCGCCGCAGCGCCGAGGGCAAGAAGGTGATCATCGGCGTCGACCGGCTCGATTATTCCAAGGGCCTGCCCGAGCGCTTCCTCGGCTATCGCCGCTTTCTCGAGGAGAATGAGGAGTGGCGAGGCATGGTCTCGTTCCTGCAGATCGCGCCGCCCTCGCGCGGCGAGGTCCACACCTACGAGCATATCCGTGAGCAGCTCGACGAGCTCTCCGGCCGGATCAACGGCGAGTTCGCCCATGTCGACTGGGTGCCGATCCGCTACGTCAACCAGGGCTATCCGCGCGAGGCCCTGTCGGGCTTCTACCGTGCCTCCGACGTGGCGCTGATCACCCCCTTGCGCGACGGCATGAACCTGGTCGCCAAGGAATATGTGGCGGCGCAGGACCCGGACGATCCCGGCGTGCTGATCCTCTCCCGCTTCGCCGGCGCCGCCCACCAGCTCGGCGAGGCGATCCTGGTCAACCCCTACAGCAAGGACGAGATTTCGGACGCGATCCGCAAGTCGCTCGACATGCCGAGGCGCGAGCGGGTGCGGCGCTGGGAAGCGCTGATCGACAATGTCCGCAAGGAGGATGTCGTCGCCTGGCGCACCGGCTTCGTCGCGGCGTTGGCCAGTCAGCAGGCCGAGGCGGCCGGCGAGCCCGTCCCGGCCTGAAGCCCCTCCCCTCGATCGGGAGGGGTTGGGGGTGGGGTGGACTTGGCGACCCGCTCAGTGCCGCCGGAGAATCCACCCCACCCTGACCCTCCCCCATCGAGGGGGAGGGGAGGATCGATTCAGCGGCAGCGAATGTCCTGGCTGCGCTCGACCTCGCGGCCGACCAGCGCGCCGAGCACGCCGCCGACCACGGTGCCAGTGGTGCGCTCGCCGCGGGTGTCGATGCCGCGGCCGAGCAGCGCGCCGACGCCGGCGCCGATGACGAGGCCGGTGGTGCCGTCGCTGCGCCGGCAATAATAGCGGCCGTCCGCGCCGCGATAGACCTCGTCCTCGGCGGTCAGCCGGCGCTCCTCATAGCGCGCGTCCTCGCGATAATAGCGGGACGGCTCCCAATCGGCGCCGTCGCGCCAGCCGTAGCGGCCGCCGCCGCCATAGCCGCCGCGGTCGCGATAGCCGTAGCCGCCGCCGCGCCGCCGCGACGCCTCGTAGCGGGCGCGCTCGCGCTCGTAGATCTCGCGCTCGGCGTCGAAGCGGCGCTGCGCTTCCTGCCAGCGCTGCTCCTCGTAGCGGGTCTGGGCCGATGCCGGCGCGGCGGCCGCCAGGGCGAGCGCCGGCGCGAGCGTCAGCGCCAGCGCGATCAAAGCTTTCCTCATCTCAGTCTCTCCTTCAAACCATGGCGCGAAGCTAGGCCGGCCCACCTGTCCAGAAGATGAAGAAGCGATCCCGAAACGAATTCGTTCCTCCGGTTCAGCGCGACAGCGTTTGACGGCGCGGCTTCGAGGGCGCAAGATCGCGCCAGCGAGTGAGCAGGGACTGCGATGCGTAAAATTCTTCGGGATGCCGGATATTTAGCTGTGCCGGCGCTCCACGGTCATGAGGGCGACGTGATCCGCCTGGCGGCGAACGCGCCGAACGGCAAGCCGATCTTCACGCTCGAGCAGATCATCCAGCAGCTGACCACCGCGGACATCGCCTGGACCGGCGCGCCCGGCAACCCTGCCCCGCGCGCAGGAGTCGGCACGATCACCTTCGCCTTCTTCAACTCCGCCTTCGAGGTCTATTCGTCAGAGGCCAACGAGTTCCAGCCGCTGAGCCCGGCCCAGCGCGACGCGATCCGCAACGCCTTTGCGATCTGGGGCGATTTCATCAACGTCAGCTTCGTCGAAGGCACCCCGGGCACCGCCGACATCAATATCGGCAACCTCGCCACCGACGAGGATTATTTCTCGGCCTATGCCAGCTATCCCGGCTTTTCCCAGGTGGCCGGCGACATGTGGTTCAGCACCATCGCGGAATCGAACCAGCAGATCGGGCTCGCCCAGCCGGGCTTCAGGACGATGATGCACGAGATCGGCCACGCGCTCGGCCTGTCGCATCCGGGCAATTACGACGCCGCCGAGGGCGTCACCCTGACCTACGAGGCCAATGCCGAATATTTCCAGGACAGCCTGCAATATACGATCATGTCCTATTTCGCGTCGAGCTCGACCGGCGCGCTTCGGACCTCGTTCGCGGCGACGCCGATGGCGCACGACATCGCCGCGATCCAGAGCCTCTACGGCCTCAACATGACGACGCGGACCGGCGACACGACCTACGGCTTCAACAGCAATGCCGGGCGGGCCGCGTTCGATTTCTCTCAGAACAGCTCGCCGGTGATCGCGATCTGGGACGCCGGCGGCATCGACACGCTCGATTTTTCCGGCTGGACCAGCAATTCGCGGATCGACCTCACCCCCGGCGAATCGAGCGACGGCGGCGGCCAGACCTACAACGTCCAGATCGCCTTCGGCACGCTGATCGAAAATGCGATCGGCGGCGCCGGCGACGACCAGCTGACCGGCAATGCCGCCGCCAACATGCTGCACGGCGGCGGCGGCAACGACCGGCTCCAGGGCGGCGTCGGCAACGACCGCGTCGAAGGCGGCGCCGGCGCCGACATCTTCGTGTTCGGAGCCGCCGGCGACAGCCGCGACCTGGCGCCGCGCTCGGACGGCAAGAAGGGGACGGGGGACCTGCTCCACGACTTCGTCTCCGGCACCGACCGGATCGATCTGAGCGCGATCGACGCGGTCGCCGGCACCGCGGGCAACGACGCCTTCACCTATATCGGCGCCGCCGCCTTCACCGGTCAGGCGGGCCAGCTGCGCACCCTGGTCGCGGAGGGCCGCGTCCACATCTACGGCGACACCAACGGCGACATGAGCGCGGACCTCCACTTCATGGTGGCGGGACGCAGATCCTGGGGGCCGATTTCATCCTCTAGGGCGGCCGGCGATGGGCCGCTCTGCCGAAAGTCGGCGGGAATGATATTGGTGGGTGCTTGAGATCCGAAAAAAGCCTCATCGAGGCGGCTCACTCAGTCCACCAGCTCCACCGCCATCGCGGTCGCTTCGCCGCCGCCGATGCAGAGGCTGGCGAGGCCTTTCTTGCCACCGTGGGTTTCGAGGGCGCTGAGGAGCGTCGCCAATATCCTCGCGCCTGAAGCGCCGATCGGGTGGCCGAGCGCCGTCGCGCCGCCGTGGACGTTGATCTTGGCGTGGGGAATGTCGAGGTCGCGCATGGCGATCATGGCGACGCAGGCGAAGGCTTCGTTGACCTCGAAGAGGTCGACCTCGCTTGCGGTCCAGCCGGCCTGGGCCAGCGCCTTGGTCATCGCGCCGACCGGGGCGGTGGTGAATTTGGCGGGCTCGTGGGCGTGGGCGGCGTGGCCGGCGATGCGGGCGACGGGCTTCAGGCCGAGCTTGTCGGCGACGCTCTGGCGGGTGAGGACGAGCGCGGCGGCGCCGTCCGAGATGCTGGAGGCGTTGGCGGCGGTGATGGTGCCGTCCTTGGCGAAGGCGGGCTTCAGGCTCGGGATCTTCGAGGGGTCGCCCTTCGCTGGCTGCTCGTCCTTGTCGACGATGGTCGGGCCCTTGCGGCCGGCAATCTCGACCGCGACGATCTCGCGGTCGAACGCGCCCGCGCTCTGCGCCGCCTGGGCGCGGGTGAGCGAGGCAATCGCATAATCGTCCTGCGCTTCGCGGGTGAACTGATAGTCGCGCGCGCTCTCCTCGGCGAAGCTGCCCATCAGGCGGCCCTGCTCGTAGGCGTCCTCGAGGCCGTCGAAGAACATCGAATCGATGATCTTGTCGTGGCCGATGCGGGCGCCGCCGCGATGCTTGGCGAGGAGATAGGGGGCGTTGGTCATGCTCTCCATGCCGCCGGCGACGATGATGTCGGCGGAGCCCGCCGCGATGCTGTCGGCGGCCATGATCGCGGCCTGCATGCCCGAGCCGCACATCTTGTTCACCGTGGTCGCCTCGACATGCCTCGGCAGCCCCGCCTTCAGCGCCGCCTGCCGCGCCGGCGCCTGGCCGAGGCCGGCGGGAAGCACGCAGCCCATGTAGATCTTCTCGATCGCCTCGTGGGCGACGCCGGCGCGCTTCACCGCCTCGCCGACCGCGGCGGCGCCGAGCTCGGTGGCGGACGCGCCGGCGAGGCTGCCCTGGAAGCTGCCCATCGGCGTGCGGGCGTAGGAGAGGATGACGATGGGGTCTTCGGTCGGCATGCTGGTCTCCGGACTGATCCCTCCCCCTTGATGGGGGAGGGTAGGGTGGGGGTGGACTTCGATACCCGCGCGGGCCTCGGAGGTTCACCCCGCCCCCGACCCCTCCCCATCGAGGGGAGGGGAGATGTGGGCCGCACATAGGCGTCGCCACGCGCTTGTTCAAATGTTCGCCCCTCTGCTAGGGCCTCGTGCCGACAGGAGACGTGAGCATGTCCGAGCTTGGCCTCGATTTCGAACTGGGCGAGATGGCGGACACGATCCGCGACACCACCCGCCGCTTCGCCGAGGAGAAGATCAAGCCGCTCGCCGCGCGGATCGACGAGGAGGACTGGTTCCCCACGGAGCTGTGGCCGGAGATGGGCGCGCTCGGCCTGCACGGCATCACCGTCGCCGAGGAGGATGGCGGGCTCGGGCTCGGCTATCTCGAGCATGTCGTCGCGCAGGAGGAGGTGGCGCGGGCCTCGGCCTCGGTCGGGCTCTCCTACGGCGCCCATTCGAACCTCTGCGTCAACCAGATCCGCCGCTGGGCGAATGACGAGCAGAAGGCGAAATATCTGCCCGGGCTGATCTCGGGCGAGCATGTCGGCAGCCTCGCCATGTCGGAGGCGGGCGCCGGCTCGGACGTGGTCGGCATGAAGCTGAAGGCCGAGGCGGTGCAGGGCGGCTACGTCCTCAACGGCACCAAATTCTGGATCACCAACGCCACCCATGCCGACACGCTCGTGGTCTACGCCAAGACCGGGGAGGGCTCGCGCGGCATCACCACCTTCCTCATCGAGAAGGGCATGCAAGGCTTCTCGATCGGCCAGAAGCTCGACAAGATGGGGATGCGCGGCTCGCCGACCGCCGAGCTCGTGTTCAACGATTGCGAGGTGCCGGAAGAGAATGTGATGGGGCCGCTGAACGGCGGCGTCGGCGTCTTGATGTCCGGCCTCGATTACGAGCGCACCGTGCTCGCCGGCATCCAGCTCGGCATCATGCAGGCTTGCCTCGACGTCGTCCTCCCCTATGTCCGCGAGCGCAAGCAGTTCGGCAAGCCGATCGGCAGCTTCCAGCTCATGCAGGCCAAGGTCGCCGACATGTATGTCGCGCTGAATTCCGCCCGCGCCTATGTCTACCAGGTCGCCAGGGCCTGCGACGCCGGCAAGACCACCCGCTTCGACGCCGCCGGCGCGATCCTCTATGCGAGCGAGAATGCGGTCCGCGTCGCCGGCGAGGCGATCCAGGCGCTGGGCGGCGCCGGCTACACCAAGGACTGGCCGGTCGAACGCTATTTCCGCGACGCCAAGCTGCTCGACATCGGCGCCGGGACCAACGAGATCAGGCGGATGCTGATCGGGCGCGAGCTGATCGGGGCCTAGCCTCGCCGACAAAGAGCCCCTCCCCTCGATGGGGAGGGGTTGGGGTGGGGTGGACTTCGCGTCGCGTCCGGTGCGGGCGGAGAATCCACCCCCACCCTAACCCTCCCCCATCAAGGGGGAGGGAAGGGGCCTACCAGATCCGCACCCTTTGCTCCGGCGCCAGGTACAGCCGCTGGCCCGGGCGGACGTCGAAGGCGGCGTACCAGGCGTCGAGATTCCTCACCGTCTCGGCGCGCCAGCGGCCGGGGGCGTGGCCGTCGGCGGCGATCAGGTTGCGCAAGGTGGGCTCGCGGGTGCTTTCGCGCCGGCTCTGCGCATAGCCGAGGAAGAAGCGCTGGTCGCCGGTAAGGCCGGCGATCACCGGCGCCTCGCGCCCGCCGAGCGAGGCGCGATAGGCGTCATAGGCGGCGGCAAGGCCGGCGAGGTCGGCGATATTCTCGCCGAGCGTCAGCTCGCCGTTGAGGCTGAGGTCGGGGAAGGCCCGGTAGCCGTTATACTGGCGCACCAGTGCCTGGCTCGCCTCGCGGAAGCGGGCCTGGTCCTGCGGCGTCCACCAGTTCCGAAGGCGCCCTTCCGCGTCGAACTCGGCGCCGAGATTGTCGAAGCTGTGGCTGATCTCGTGGCCGATCACCGAGCCGATCGCGCCGTAATTATAGGCGGGGTCGGCGTTGCGGTCGTAGAAAGGCGGCTCGAGGATGCCGGCCGGGAAGTTCATCGCGTTCTGCAGCGGCAGGAAGACCGCGTTCACCGTATGCGCGCCGAGCCACCATTCGGCGCGGTCGACCGGGCGGCCGAGCTTGGCGAGCTGGTGGCGATATTCGAATTCCTGCGCGCGCCAGGCATTGCCGAAGGCGTCGGCGCGGCGGATGTCGAGCGTGCGATAGTCGCGCCAGCGCGCCGGATAGCCGATGCCGACGACCACCGTCTCGACCTTGCGCCGGGCCTCGGCGAGCGTCGTCGCAGCCATCCAGCCGAGCCCCTGCAGGCGGCGGTCGAAGGCGGCGACGATATTCTGCACCATCGCCTCGACGTCGGCCTTGGCCGAAGGCGGGAAGTGGCGCTCGACATAGATGCGGCCGATCGCGTCCGGGAGCGCGCCGCTCGTCGCCTGGATGGCGCGGCGTGCGCGCGGGCGCTGCTGCTGCTGGCCGGAAAGAACGCGGCCGTAGAAGGAGAAGCGCAAATCGTCATAGGCCTGGGGCAGCACCGCGGTGAAGCGGCTGGCGGTGTGGAAGGCGAGCCAGTCCTTCCAGACCTCGAGCGGCTCGCTCGCGACGAGCGCGGAGATGCCGCGGATCGGCGCGGCGTGCCAGGCGATGATCCGGTCCTCGCGGCCGAGGCGGGCGGCGGCGAAGAAGAGGTTCCAATCGATCCCCGGCGCGCGACGGGCATATTCGCCGCGCCGCCAGCTTTCGACCCGGTGCGGGTCCTGCGCCGAGACTGCGTCGGCATGGGCGCGGGCGATCCTGGTCTCGAGCTCGAAGATGCGCCCGGCGCGGGCTTCAGCCTCGGGAACGCCCATCAGCCGCAGCATGTCGGCGATGTAGCGGCGATAGGCGTCGCGCACCCGGGTCATCGCCGGTGTGTCGGAGAGGTAATAGTCGCGGTCGGGCAGGCCGAGCCCGCCCTGGAGCAGATAGGCGCGGTTGCGGGTCGGCTCCTGCAGGCCCTGCGCCACGAACACGCCGAACAGATTCTCGGTGCCGAAGCTGGTCGCGTTCAGCGGGTCGACGTCGGCGCGCATGCTCGCACCCAAAGCGGCGGAGAGCTGGCGCTTGTCGACGATCGCCCGGATCCGGGCGAGGCGCGGCTCGAGTGGCGCCGTGCCGCGCGCGTCGATCATCGCCCGGTCGAGATAGGCGGCGTAATAATCGGCGATCTTGCGCTCGTTGCTGCCGGCGGCGGGCGCGCCCCGGCCGGCCGAGGTGATGATCTCGTTGTTGCGGTTCTCGACCAGCAGGGCCGCGGTGAGGAACGAGCCGATCGAGGAACGGTCGGCCGGGATCTCGGTGGCCTTGCGCCAGCCGCCATTGGCGTGGAGATCGAAGCCGTCGCCGGGCGCGGCGGCCTTGTCGATGCCGGCGACGTCGACGCCGACGCCGGCCGGCTGCGTGGATTGCGCGCCGATCGCGGCGGTGGCGAGGAGGGAGAGGGCGGCCAGAACCGCAAAGGGACGACGCATGCGAAACACCCTTTCGCTAAAGAATCGCAATGTCCCCGGGGCCCGCTTTAGGCGGTTTTCCGCCGCTGTCCTAGTCCCCTAGGGCAGCGCGGCCCACTTCCCATCGAAGGGGCGGGCGGCTAGTCCGTTCGGCGATGAGCAGGACCCTGATCGAAATCCTCGAATGGTATGCGGCCGGCGCCGCCACCCTGGCGGCGGCGGTCGTCGCGCTCGATCTCGGGCGGCGCGCGACCGGCTGGGCGATGGTGCTGTTCTGCACGGCGTCGCTGGCCTTCATCGGCTATGGCCTGCTCGACGAGGAAGGCGCGCTGACCGTGCAGAATTTCGCGCTGCTCGCGATCAACCTGATCGGCGTCTACCGCTATCTGATCCGCAAGAAGTCGCCGCAAGCGACAGGGGCGGCGGCGTGACCCAGCTCGCCTCCAAGCTCGACGAGAGCTCGGACGCCTTCCGTCGCTATGTCGAGCATAACCGCGCGCTCGCCGCCGAGCTTCGCGAGCGGGTCGCCGAGGCCGCGATGGGCGGGCCGGAGAAGCATCGCGAGCGCCATGTCGCGCGCGGCAAGCTGCTGCCGCGCGACCGGGTGGGGCGGCTGCTCGATCCGGGCGCGCCCTTCCTCGAGATCGGGCAATTGGCCGCCTGCGACATGTACAAGCACGAGGTGCCGGGTGCCGGGCTGATCGCCGGCATCGGCCGCGTTTCGGGACGCGAGACGATGATCGTCTGCAACGACGCCACGGTGAAGGGCGGCACCTATTATCCGATCACGGTGAAGAAGCATCTGCGCGCGCAGGAGATCGCGCTGCAGAACCGGCTGCCGTCGGTCTATCTGGTCGACAGCGGCGGGGCGAACCTGCCGCACCAGGCCGAGGTCTTCCCCGACCGCGAGCATTTCGGGCGGATCTTCTACAACCAGGCGCAGATGTCGGCCGAGGGGCTGGCGCAGATCGCCTGCGTGATGGGGAGCTGCACCGCGGGCGGCGCTTACGTGCCGGCGATGTCGGACGAGAGCGTGATCGTGCGCAACCAGGGCACGATCTTCCTCGGCGGGCCGCCCTTGGTGAAGGCCGCCACGGGCGAGGTGATCCTCGGCCGAGGAGCTGGGCGGCGGCGATCTGCACGGGCGCAAATCGGGCGTGGTCGACCATGTCGCCGAGAATGACGAGCATGCCCTCGCCATCGTCCGCGACATCGTCGCGCGGCTGAACACGGTGAAGGCGGTCGACATCGACCTTGCCGAGCCGGTGCCGCCGAAGCTCGCTCCGGAGGGGCTTTACGGCGCCATTCCGGACGACGTGCGCACCCCCTATGACGTGCACGAGGTGATCGCCAGGATCGTCGACGGCTCGGAATTCCACGAGTTCAAGTCGCTCTACGGCAGCACCTTGGTCTGCGGCTTCGCCCGCATCTGGGGGATTCCCGTCGCGATCCTCGCCAATAACGGCATCCTCTTCTCGGAAAGCGCGGTGAAGGGCGCGCATTTCATCGAGCTCGCCTGCCAGCGGCGCACGCCGCTCCTCTTCCTGCAGAACATCTCGGGCTTCATGGTGGGCGGCAAATACGAGGCGGAGGGGATCGCCAAGCACGGCGCCAAGCTGGTGACGGCGGTGGCGACCGCCAGCGTGCCCAAGATCACATTGCTGATCGGCGGCAGCTTCGGCGCCGGCAATTACGGCATGTGCGGCCGCGCCTATTCGCCCCGCTTCCTGTTCAGCTGGCCCAATGCGCGCATCTCGGTGATGGGCGGCGAGCAGGCTGCATCGGTATTAGCAACGGTGCATAAAGATGCAGAATCCTGGACGCCGGAGGAGGCCGAGGCCTTCAAGGCCCCGATCCGCCAGCGCTACGAGGACGAAGGCAACCCCTATCACGCCACCGCCCGCCTCTGGGACGACGGCATCGTCGACCCGGTGCAGACCCGTGACGTCCTCGGCCTCGCCTTCGCCGCGACGCTCAACGCGCCGATCCCGGAGCGGGCGAAGTTCGGCGTGTTCAGGATGTGACGGAGCAGTCGATGGCTGGGCTAAATATCTCAGAAGAACTGGGGGTCATCCTCTTGGGATTCTCCGTATATGATTCCGTACACAGTGCGTGGGCCCTCCCGCTGGCGATCGGGGGCTTTGGAGAAGGCGAATTCGGGCCTGCGCGAGCAGGATTAATATTTGTTTTCTGTGTCTTAATCGGAAGCTCGCTCGCAATTTCATATCGGACCAATTCAATTGTGTTTCGTGACGATGGGAGCAGCGCCACCGAGAATTCCTTGCAGCTCACGCGGAAGCGGCCGATCCTGATGGCATTCTCGTCCGTGCTGGCATTTCTGGCGATCGTATTTTCGATCGTGTGCCTGGGTTGGCGTCAGGGTTTTCTAGTTTGGATCGGATTCATGTTCGTGAATTTTGCGCCACTGGTTGGAAAGTGGACCTCTCGAATATGATCCAGTCCCTCCTCATCGCCAATCGCGGGGAGATCGCCTGCCGGATCATCCGCACCGCGCGGAGGATGGGGATTCGGACGGTCGCGGTCTATTCGGACGCGGACGCGAAGGCGCTGCATGTGCGCGAGGCCGACGAGGCGGTGCATATCGGGCCTTCGCCGGCGCGGGAGAGCTATCTGGTCGGGGAGAAGATCATCGCGGCGGCGAAGGCAACGGGTGCGGAGGCGATCCATCCGGGCTATGGTTTCCTGTCCGAAAATGCCGAATTCGCGCAGGCGGTGCTCGACGCTGGGCTGATCTGGGTGGGGCCGAACCCCGCCAGCATCACCGCGATGGGCCTCAAGGACGCGGCCAAGAAGCTGATGGACGAAGCCGGCGTGCCGGTGACGCCCGGCTATCTCGGCGAGGATCAGGATCCGCAGCGGCTGCAGAAGGAAGCGGATGCGATCGGCTATCCGGTGCTGATCAAGGCTGTGGCGGGCGGCGGCGGCAAGGGGATGCGGCGGGTCAATGACACGGCCGAATTCCAGGACATGCTGCAATCGTGCAAGCGCGAGGCGGCGTCCTCGTTCGGCGACGAGCGCGTGCTGATCGAGAAATATATCGAGCGCCCGCGCCATATCGAGGTGCAGGTGGTCGGCGATGCCCACGGCAACATCGTCCATCTGTTCGAGCGCGACTGCTCGCTGCAGCGCCGCCACCAGAAGGTGATCGAGGAAGCGCCGGCGCCGGGCATGGACGAGGCCACCCGCGCGGCAGTGTGCGAGGCGGCGGTGAAGGCGGCCAAAGCGGTCGACTATGTCGGCGCGGGCACGATCGAGTTCATCGCCGACGCGAGCGCGGGCCTCAGCGCCGACCGCATCTGGTTCATGGAGATGAACACGCGGCTGCAGGTCGAGCACCCGGTGACCGAGGAGATTACCGGGCAGGACCTGGTCGAATGGCAGCTCCGGGTGGCGAGCGGCGAAAAGCTGCCCAGGGCGCAGGACGAGCTCTCGATCGACGGCTGGGCGATCGAGGCGCGGCTCTATGCCGAGGATCCGGCGAACGGCTTCCTGCCGAGCATCGGGACGCTCGAATGGTTCGGCTTCCTCAAACCCGATGAGGAGCTGTTCAACACCCGTCTCGATCTCGGCTACGACTGGGGCGACGCGGTCGGGCCTTATTACGATCCCATGCTCGGCAAGCTGATCGAGCATGCGGAGACCCGCGAGCAGGCCGCCGAAGCGCTGGCGGCGGCGTGCGCCGGCGCGCAGATCTGGCCGGTGCGGACCAATCTCGGCTTCGCCGCGCGGGCGTTGCGCCACGGCGAATTCCTTTCGGGCGATATCGACACCGGCTTTATCGACCGCCACCTCGACGCCCTGGTCAATGTCGAGCTGCCTCTGGAGGAGATGGCGGCGTGGGCTGCCCCGGAGCTGCTCCCGCGGCCGGGCACCGATCCCTGGGGAAGCCGGAGCGGCCTTCGGCTGAATGCCGAGCCGTTCGGCGAGGCCCGCCTCGTCGACGACCGCGGCGGACATTATGTCGTCGACCTGTCGAAAAAGCCGGGCCGGGCGTTCGGCGGCATGGACGATATCGTTCAGCATGAGGGCGAATATCGGCGCTTCTCGCTGGAACGGCCGGGCGGCGGTGACGGCGGCGCCGCTTCCGACGGTGCCATTCTCTCCCCCATGCCGGGCAAGATCATCGCGCTCGAGGTCCGCCACGGCGACAGCGTGAAGAAGGGCCAGAAATTGCTCACCCTCGAGGCGATGAAGATGGAGCATAGCCTTGCTGCCCCGTTCGACGGTATCGTGGCGGAGCTGAACGCGAGCGAGGGGGCGCAGGTGAGCGAAGGCGCGCTGCTGGCGCGGATCGAGAAGCGGGAGGGATGAAAAATGGGGACAGTATACATTTTTCGTGCGCGGCCTGCGGCGCCCCGCTCCTGCGGGACGGAAAAATGTATGCTGTCCCCATTTTAGGAGCCTGACCGTGCCCGGCCGCTATTACGAGCAGTGGACCCTCGGCGACCGGATCCGGCACCAGCCGCACCGGACGGTGACCGAGACCGACAACCTGCTGATCTCGGCGCTCACCCACAATCCGCAGCCGCTCCACCTCGACGAGACCTATGCGGAAGGAACCGAGTTCGGCCGGATCGTCGTCAACGGCACCTTCACCTTCGCGCTACTGGTTGGGCTGTCGGTCGGCGACACCACGCTCGGCACGCTGGTCGCCAATCTCGGCTACGACAAGGTGCGGATGCCCAAGCCGGTGTTCATCGGCGACACGCTCCGGGCCGAGACCGAGGTGGTCGGCCTCAAGGACAGCCAGTCGCGCCCCGAGGCCGGCATCGTCACCTTCGAGCACCGCATGTTCAACCAGAAGGACGAGCTGGTCTGCGTGATGGAGCGCACCGCCCTGATGCAGAGGCGGGGCGGGTGAAGCTCGTCCTGCCTGCTCTCTCCCCCTTGATGGGGGAGGGTCGGGGTGGGGGTGGCCTCTCCGCGGCTCGAGCTTCTTTCGTCGAGTCCACCCCACCCCGACCCCTCCCCATCGAGGGGAGGGGCTTTTTCGCCGGGCCGCCCCCATGAAGCTGCGCTCGCTCCTCTTCGTCCCCGGCGATCGGCCGGACCGGATGGAAAAGGCGCTGGGCTCGGGCGCCGATGCGCTGATCCTCGATCTCGAGGATGCGGTCGCGCCGGCCGCCAAGGGGGAGGCGCGCCGCGCCGTGGCCGGCTTCCTCGCCGCCAACAGCCAGGCCCGGCTCTGGGTGCGGGTCAACCCGCTCGACAGCCCGGAGCAGGAGAGGGACCTGGCCGCGGTCCTGCCCGGCCGTCCCGACGGCATCGTCCTGCCCAAGGCGGAGGGCGGCGCCTCGGTGGCCGAGCTGGCGCGGCGGCTCTCCGAGCGCGGCAATGCCACCACCCTCATCCTCGCCATCGCCACCGAGACCCCGGCGGCGATCTTCGCGCTGGGCAGCTATGGCGGCGCCAAGAGGCTCGCCGGCCTCACCTGGGGCGCCGAGGATCTGCCCGCCGCGATCGGCGCGGCGACGTCGCGCGAGGAGGACGGGCGCTTCACCCCGCCTTACGAGCTCGCCCGCTCGCTCTGCCTGTTCGGCGCCGCGGCGGCGGGCGTGGCGCCGATCGAGACCGTCTATCCGGCGTTCCGGGACCTGGAGGGGCTAGCGGCTTATGCGGGCCGCGCCCGCCGCGACGGCTTCACCGGCATGATGGCGATCCATCCGGACCAGGTGGCCGTGATCAACGCCGCCTTCACCCCGAGCGAAGCCGAGCTGGCCCATGCCCGCGCGGTGGTCGCCGCCTTCGCCGCCCAGCCGGAGGCCGGGGCGCTGTCGCTGGAGGGGCGGATGATCGACCGGCCGCATTTGATCCAGGCGCAGCGCATCCTGGCGATGGGGGAATAGGGTGGGGAAAGGGGGACGGAAAGGGGACAGTCACTTTCAGACGCTCCGTGCCGAGAACTCGCACCGCCGCGCGTGAAAGTGACTGTCCCCATTCACGCAGTAACGTCCCAGACGCTGTCACAAAACTGTAATAAAACAGTAACATAACCATCATCGAAGCTTGCACGAACCGTAACAGAAGCGTAAGGAACCGGTCATCCGGCGGGAGGTGGCCGATGAAGACGATTGCATTGCTTGCTTCTTCCGCCATCGCGCTCGGCGCCTGCGCGGCCAACCGGACGGCGCCGATCGCCGAGACCGGCTACGCGCCCGGCACCCTCGCCGTGGCCGCGATCGAGCGCGGCGACTGGGCGCGCGCCGAGCGGCTGCTGACCGACGCCGGCCGCGGCGATGCCGACGATCCGGCCCGGCTGATCAATTTGGGCGAGGTCTATTGGCAGACCGGCCGGCGCGGCGAGGCGCTGGCGCTGTGGCGGCGCGCCTTGGCCGCCGACGCTGCCGAGGTCGAGACCGCGGGCGGCCGCTGGGTGACCACCGACCAGCTCGCCCGCGAGGCGCTCGCCCGCACCGCCAGCGCGTCCGCCGCCGGCGCCGACTAGGCGACTTCAGGGGACAGTCACTTTCACGCTTTCGGTGCCGGGAGCTCGCGCCGCCGCGCGTGAAAGTGACTGTCCCCATTCCGAGCCGCCCCGCGTGAAAGTGACTGTCCCCGTTCCCCGCCGCCCTCTACTGGGGCGCGGTGACGGGGCCGTTCGATCTTTCCGGGACAGGCTGGCTGAGCGCAGCGGGCGGGCTGGCGCTCGGCGCCATTGCCGGCAGCTTCATCGCCACCATCCTGATCCGCTGGCCGCAGGGCCGCTCGATCCTGTCGGACCGCTCGCGCTGCGACGCCTGCGACGCGCGGCTCGGCGTGCTCGAGCTGGTGCCGGTCGTCTCCTATGCGGCGCTGCGCGGCCGCTGCCGCCGCTGCGGCGCGCGGATCGACCCGCGCCATCCGGCAATGGAGCTGGCCGCCGCCGCGATCGGCCTGGTCGCGGCGATCGCCCACCCGCTGCCGCTCGCCGCCGCCACCGCTCTGCTCGGCTGGTGGCTGCTGCATCATCGCCGCCCTCGACCTCGAGCATCACTGGCTGCCGGACGCACTGACCCTGCCGCTGGTCCCGGCGGGGCTCGCCGCGGCCTGGGCCGGGCTCGGGCCGCCGCTCGCCGAGCGCGCGGCGGGGGCGGCGATCGGCTGGGCGGCCCTGGCGGCGATCGCCTTCCTCTACCGACGCTGGCGCGGCCGTGAGGGGATGGGCGGCGGCGACCCCAAGCTGATGGCGGCGCTGGGCGCCTGGGTGGGCGCGTGGCAGCTGCCGGTGCTGCTGCTCGGCGCCGGCCTCACCGGGCTGGCGGCGGTGCTGGCGATGCGCCTCAAGGGCGCGCCGGTCGCGGCGACCAGCCGCCTGCCGCTCGGCACCCTGCTGGCGCTCGCCGCCTGGCCGGTCTGGCTGATTGTGGCCGCCTAAGTCATTCAGCTTCGGTCCAGAATCCTTGTGCTAGGGAAAAGGCTTAAGGGCGGCGCCTTTCCCTAGGGGCGTCGCCCGCCGCTTTTTCAGCCTCCAGCCCGACCTTTTCCGCGCCCCGAATCGGCTTGCGCGGCGCCCGAAAAGCTGTGAACCTTCCTGGCGCTACGAATTTTCCGGGGAAGGGGGGGCGTTTTCGCCATCCAATTCAAGACGATGAGCCGTCAGTATCTGCCGGGCCGCTGTCTTATTTGAGTCACGGCGCGGTCATAGCTGGGCGGGATGGCCGTTCGAGGGAGGAAGTGAGCATCGCGACGCGCCTGGCCTTGACCCAGCCCAGCCGGCGGCTCCGCGCGCGGTTGCAGCGCGTCACCGTCTATTCGGCCGCCGAGCTGCTGCTGATCGTGCTGATCGCCGTCCAGGTCGCGCGGCTGATCTGGCTGGTCGCCGCCCCGCTCGGCCCGGTCGGCGGCTGGAAGGCCTCGAGCCCCCTCGCCATGCCCGGCGAGGGCTCGGCGCTGACCGGCTTCGACCCCTTCTTCCGGCTTTCCGCCGGCGCCGGCCCGGCGACGGTCACCTCGCTCGACCTCAAGCTCTACGGCGTGCGCGAGGACCGGGCGACGGGCCGCGGCTCGGCGATCATCGCGCTCCCCGACGGGAGGCAGATGAGCTTCGCGGTCGGCGAGGAGATCATGCCCGGCGTGGCGCTGACCGCGGTCGGCTTCGACAATGTCACGATCAGCCGCGCCGGCGTGCCCGAGCAGATCTTCCTCGATCAGTCGACGCCCGCTCCGGCCGCGGCCGATGCCCCCGCGGCTCCCGCGACGGTGTCCCCCGCGGTTCCGGCGGCGTCCCCCCCGGCCCCGGCGCGGACCCCCGCGCCGGTCAGCCAGGCGATCAATCTGCAGCCGCGCCTCTCCCGCGGCCGCGTCGACGGCGTCATCGTCGGCCCCGGCGGCGACGGCGGCCAGGCCTTCCGCGCCGCCGGCTTCGTCGCCGGCGACGTGATCGTCTCGGTGAACGGCCAGCGCGTCGGCTCGCTGGAGCAGCTGCGCGCCGCCGCGGCCGGGGGCCGCGAGGTCAATGTGATGGTCGATCGCGGGGGCCGCGCGGTCCCGCTGCGCGTGAGGATGAACCCGTGAAACGAGTGTTGCTTGCCCTCGCCCTCCTCTGCGCCCCGCTCTCCGCGCTCCACGCCCAGCATGTGCTGAACCTGCGCGACGCCGACATCCGCGCCTTCATCCAGGACGCGGCGCGGGTGACCGGGCGCACCTTCATCATCGATCCGGCGGTGCAGGGCCGGGTCTCGGTGGTGACCCAGCGGCCGCTGTCGCGCAGCGAATATTTCGAGCTGTTCCTCTCGACGATGCGCGCCAACGGCTTCGTCGCGGTGCCGATCGCGGGCGGGGCGCTGAGGATCCAGCCGGTGGCGGGCGCGGCCTCGACCGCGCCGGTCGGCGCGCGGCGGGGCAGCCCGAGCGGCTTCGTCACCGAGATCTTCCGGGTCCGCCACGTCGAGGCGTCCGCCGCGGTCGAGACGCTGCGGCCGCTGGTCAGCCAGAACGGGGCGATCACCGCCGGCCGGGGGTCGATCGTGGTGTCGGACTTCGCCGACAATATCGCCCGCATCCGCCAGGTGCTGGCGCGGATCGACGTCGACGCCAGCGCCACGCGGATCGTCGGCCTCGACAATGCCGGCGCGCGGGAGATCGCCGCTGCGCTCGCCGAGCTGGCGCCGGAGGGCGTCTCGGTGGTGCCGGTCGACAGCTCGAACGCGATCGCCTTTCGCGGCGACGGCGCCACCGTCGCCCGGCTGGTCGCCATCGCCCAGGAGCTCGACCGCCGCGCCGCCAGCGGCAGCGAGATCCGCGTCGTCTTCCTCCAGCATGCCGACGCCGAGCAATTGCTGCCGGTGCTGCAGCAGCTGCTCGGCCAGCCGGCGACCCAGCCGCGCACGCCGCAGCGCACCCGCCGGAGCGCGGCGAGACCGGCGCGAACGGGCTGCCGACCACCGCCTCCACCGCTCCGGCCGCGGCGCCGGCGGCGGGCGGCGCCGGGCAACGCGCCGCTCGCCGCCCGCAACGCGGTGGTCACCCGCTTCGAGGGCGCCAATGCGATCGTCATCTCGGCGACGCCGGACATCCAGCGCACCTTGGGCGAGGTGATCCGCCAGCTCGACGTGCGCCGCCAGCAGGTGCTGGTCGAGGCGATCATCGTCGAGATTTCCGACGTCGCCGCGCAACGGCTCGGCGTGCAATTGTTCCTCTCCGGGCTGCAGGGCTCCAACATCCCGTTCGCGATCACCAATTATTCGAACATCACTCCCAATATCGGCACCATCGCCGGGGCGATCGCGGCGCGCGAGCTGGGCGGCACCACCACCACCGTCACCACCGGCACGGGCAGCACGACGACCACGACCACCGGCACCGGCAGCGAGCTGATCGACGCCGCGGCGGCGCAGCTCGCGGGCATCGAGGGCGGGCTCGCCGGCCTCGCCATCCGCAACTCCAACGCGATCTTCGGCGCCATCGTCAACGCGGTGCGCTCGGACAACAGCTCGAACATCCTCTCGACGCCCTCGATCATGACGCTCGACAATCAGGAGGCGCGCATCCTGGTCGGGCAGGAGATCCCGATCACCACCGGCGAGGCGCTCTCGCCCAATTTCGACAACGCCTTCCGCACCGTGCAGCGGCAGAATGTCGGCATCACGCTCGAGGTCCGCCCGCAGATCAACGCCGGCGGCACGATCAAGCTCGACCTCAGGCAGGAGGTGAGCTCGATCGCCGGCCCGGTCTCCTCCAACTTCCAGGACCTCATCCTCAACAAGCGCGAGATCGAGACCACGATCACCGTCGACGACGGCGACATCGTCGGCATTGGCGGCCTGCTCGACGACAACGACCGGCGCACCTTCGACCGCATCCCGCTGCTCGGCGACATTCCCATCCTCGGCAACCTGTTCCGCTCGCGCGGCCGCGCGCGGGCGCGGACCAATCTGATGGTGTTCATCCGCCCGACCATCCTGCGCACCGCCGACGACGCCCAGGCGGTCGCCGCGCGGCGCTACGATTACATTCGCGGCCATCAGCTGCTCGCCAACCCGAATCGCGAGCCGACGCTCGACGAGCTGGTCCGCGACTATCTCGGCACGGTGCCGCCCGCCGCGCCCGAGGGGCCGCAGCCGAACGACCAGGTGGTGGCGCCGCAATGAAGATTCCCTACGCCTTTGCGAGGCGGCACGGCTTCCTCCCCACCGCGGAAAGCGAGGACGGCGGGCTCGACGTGGCGATGCGCAAGGGCGCCGACCCGAAGGCGCTGATCGAACTCCGGCGCTTCCTCGCCCGCCCGTTCGCGGTGCACCAGGTCGACGCGCCGGCCTTCGACCGCCTGCTCTCCGACCTCTACCCGTCGGGCACCGAGGCGGCGGCCGACGCCGCGGGCTCGCTCGGCTTCGGCGACGATCTCGGCCATCTCGCCGCGGCCTTGCCCAGCGCCGAGGACCTGCTCGACACCTCCGACGACGCGCCCACCATCCGGCTGATCAACGGCCTGATCGCCGATGCCGCCCGCCAGGGCGTCTCCGACATCCATATCGAGCCTTACGAGACCGGGCTGGTGGTCCGCATGCGGATCGACGGCGTGCTCCGCGAGACGCTGCGCATGCCGGCGCATGTCGCGCCGGTGGTGGTCAGCCGGGTCAAGGTGATGGCGCGGCTCGACATCGCCGAGCGGCGGCTGCCGCAGGACGGCCGCATCGGGCTGACGCTCGGCGGCAAGCTGATCGACGTGCGCGTCTCCACCCTGCCGAGCCGGGCGGGCGAACGGGTGGTGCTGCGCATCCTCGACAAGGAGAGCGCCGGCATCGACCTCGAGCGGCTCGGCATGGCCGAGGCGGTGAACGCCCTGTTCCGCGGCGCCCTCGCCGAGCCCAACGGCATCGTGCTGGTCACCGGCCCCACCGGATCGGGCAAGACCACGACGCTCTATGCCGGGCTCAAACTGCTCAACGACGGCAGCCGCAATATCCTCACCGTCGAGGACCCGGTCGAATATGCGATCGAAGGGGTCGGCCAGACCCAGATCAACCCGCAGGTGGGCCTCAGCTTCGCCGCCGGGTTGCGCGCGATCCTGCGCCAGGATCCCGACGTGGTGATGGTCGGCGAGATCCGCGACCGCGAGACCGCCGACATCGCCGTCCAGGCGGCGCTGACCGGCCATCTCGTCCTCTCGACCGTCCACACCAACGACGCGATCGGCGCGATCACCCGCCTGCGCGACATGAAGGTCGAGCCCTTCCTGATCGCCTCGACGCTCCGGGCCGTGCTCGCGCAGCGGCTGGTGCGCCGGCTCTGCGCCGCGTGCCGCCGGCCCATCGAGGCGACCGGCAGCCTCGCCGCCTCGCTCGGCCTTGCGGCCGGCGTCACCGTCTACGAGCCCGGCGGCTGCGCCGCCTGCGGCCAGAGCGGCTACAAAGGCCGGATCGGCCTGTTCGAGGCGGCGCGGGTCGATGACGAGACCCGCCGGCTGATCAACGCCGGGGCCGACGAGAGTGCGATCGCGGCGCACGCCTTTCGCGCGAGCGACACCCTCGCCGCGGCGGCCCGGGCGCTGGTGCTCGACGGCGTGACCAGTCCGGAGGAGGCGGTGCGGGTGTCGCGCCGCGAGGCGGCCGATGCCTGATTATGCCTATGTCGGGCTGGACACGGCGGGACGCGAGCGGCGCGGCTCGGTGCGGGCCGAGACCAGCGAGGCGGCGCGGGGCCAGCTCGAGGCGCGCAAGCTCTACGTGGTCCGGATCGAGCCGGCGGCGACAAGCGCGGCGCCGCCCCTGCTGTCGCGCGGCCTGTTCGCGCGCCGGAAATTGAGCGCCAAGCAGCTCACCCTGTTCACCCGCCAGCTCGCGACCCTGGTCACGGTGAGCCCGCTCGAGGAAGCCTTGCGCACCGTCTCGCTGCAGTCCGAGCGCGAGGAGGTGCGGCGAATCCTCGGCAACGTCCATGCCGGCGTGGTCGAAGGCCGCCGGCTCGCCGACGCGATGGGCCGCGAGCCGACGAGCTTCCCGGCGCTCTACCGGGCGATGGTCGCCGCGGGCGAGGCCTCGGGGACGCTGCCGGCGATCCTGGAGCGGCTCGCGGCCCTGCTCGAGCGGCAGGCGCAGGTGCGCTCCAAGGTGCTCTCGACGCTGGCCTATCCGGTGATCCTGGCGATCGTCGCGGCGTTCGTGGTGTTCGCGCTGATGATCTTCGTGGTGCCCAAGGTGGTCGAACAGTTCGAGGATGTCGGCCAGTCGCTGCCGCTGCTGACCCGGCTGGTGATCGGCCTCTCCAACTTCCTCGCCGCCTGGTGGTGGGCGCTGCTCCTCCTGATCGCGGCGGCCGTGCTCGTCGCGGGCCGGGCGCTGAAGGAGGAGGGGATCAGGATGAAGTTCGACCGGGCGCTGCTGCGGCTGCCGCTGATCGGCCGGCTGATCCGCGACCTGCACGCGGCGCGGATGGCGCGCACGCTCTCGACCATGGTGGCCAGCCGCCTGCCTTTGCTCGAAGGGCTGCGGCTCACCACCGACACCGTGCACAACCGCGTGCTGCGCGCCGCCTCGGCCGAGATCGCCGAGCAGGTGCGCACCGGCGGCAGCCTGTCGGGCGCGCTGCGCAAGGCCGGCCTGTTTCCGCCTCTGCTCGTCTATCTCGCCGCCTCGGGCGAGGCCTCGGGCCGGCTCGACCTGATGCTCGAGCGCGCCGCCGACTATCTGGAGCGCGAGTTCGACGCCTTCACCACGACCGCCTTGTCTCTGCTCGAGCCGGCGATCATCATCGCGATGGGCGCGATCGTGGCGCTGATCGTGCTGTCGATCCTGCTGCCGATCCTGCAGCTCGACACTTTGGCCGGAGGATATTGATGAAGAGGCTCGCGCACCAATTTCCTCCCCTCGATTTCGAGGGGAGGGGGACCGCACGAAGTGCGGTGGAGGGGCCCCTCCACCATGCTTCGCATGGTCCCCCTCCCCTGCAATTGCAGGGGAGGAAAGAAGACGGCTTCACCCTCGTCGAGCTGATGGTCGTGATCGTCATCATCGGGCTGCTCGCCACCATCGTCATCATCAACGTCATGCCGGCCGCCGACCGCGCCGCCGCCACCAAGGCGCGCGCCGACATCGCCATGCTCGAGCAGGGCGTCGAGATGTACCGGCTCGACAACCAGCGCTACCCGACCAGCGAGGAGGGGCTGCAGGCGCTGGTCGCCGGCGATTATGTGCGGCGCCTGCCCGAGGACCCGTGGCGCAATCCCTATCGCTACAGCGCGCCGGGCGCGGATGGGCACCCGTTCACGATTTCGAGCCTGGGCGCCGACGGCCGTGAGGGCGGATCCGGGGAAAATGCCGACATCAGCAACTGACCCGCCCGCCGCCTTCGTCCTCGACCGTGGCGACGGCGCGGCTCCGCAGCCCGGCGCGCGGCGCGTGCGCGTGGTGCCCGGGGACGAGGTCGCCATCCACTGGCTGGAGCTGGCCGAGGGGCTGACGCCGGCCCAGGCCGCCGCGGCGGCGCGGCTGCTGCTCGCCGACGCGAGCGCCGAGCCGCTCGAGGAGATGCACGTCGCGGTCGGCCGGCCCGAGCGCGGCCTGACGCCGGTGGCGCTGGCGCGCAATGCCCGCATGGCCGAATGGGTCGCCTCCGACCCCGACGTCGTGCTGCCCTCGCCTTTCCTGCTGCGGCCCCCGGCCGAAGGGCTGGTCTGCCGCGATGCGGGCGGGGCCGTGCCCGACTATCGGGGCGAGGCGGCCGCGTTCAGCGTAGAGCCCGAGCTCGCCGCCCTGCTCGCTGGCGATGCCCCGATCGCCCCGATCGACGAGGAGGCCTATGCGGCCGGCCTCGCCGAAGCCCTCGCCGAGCCCGCGATCAACCTGCGGCAGGGCCGCTTCGCCAGGCGGCGGAGCTGGCGGATGGAGAAGGGCGCGGCCCGCCGCGTCGCCTTGCTCGCGCTGGCGCTGGTCGCGGCGACCCTGCTGCTGCAGGTGGCGACGATCATGCGCTACGCCTTCGCGGCCGACCGGCTCGAGGCGGAGGCCGCCGCGCTCTCGGCGTCCGCCCCGGCCGGCGCCGACGGCCGGCCCGGCTTCGCGCCGCTGGCCGCGATCCTGTTCGAGGCGGTCCGCGCCGTTCCCAATGTCGAATTGAGCCGGCTCGACTACCGGCCCGACGGCAGCCTTTCCGCGATCGTGCTCTACGACAGCCCGGCGACGCTCGCCACGCTGCGCAGCCGGATCGAGGCCGGCGGCCTCGCGGTCGAGGCCGGCGGCCCGCAGGGCGGCGGCACCCGGCCCGGCATCGAGCTGGTCTTGCGGCCGGCATGAGCGCCACGCTCGCCTTGTGGTGGCGGGACCGGTCCCCGCGCGAGCGGGGACTGCTGCTGGTCATGGTCGCGCTGATGGCGTTCGTGCTTGGCTGGCTGCTGGTGGTGCGGCCCCTCTCCGACGCGCTCGACGCCGCCAAGGCGCGGCACGGCGCCGCCGTGATCGCGCTCGGCGAGGCGCGGGCCCGCGCCGGGACGGACGGCGCTCCCGCGCCCGCGCCCGCGCTCCCGGTCGATGCGCTGGTCGGCCGGACCGCGGCCGAGGCGGGCTTCGCCGGCGCGCGGATCGCCGCGCAGGGCCCGGCCCGGGCGACGGTGGCGATCGACGCCGCCCGCCCGCAGGCCCTGTTCGGCTGGCTGGCCCGGCTGGAGCAAGGCGGCCTCGTCGTCGAGCGGCTGCGCGCCCGGGCCAATAGCGACCGCACGCTCGCCGTCGAGGCGACGCTGCAGGCGCGGGGCCGCTGATGCGGCTCAGGCTGCCGCTCGGCCGCTCGGTGCTGTTCCTGGCGGCGGTCGCGTTCGCGCTGGTCGCGCTGCTGCCGCTCAGCCTCGCCGCCGGCTGGTTCGCGCTCGACGGCCGCGGGCTTTCGGCGCGCGAGGCGAGCGGCAGCCTCTGGTCCGGCGCGCTAAAGGAGGCGCGGTTCGGCCCGGTACCGCTTGGCGACGTGCGCGCCCGCCTCGAAATGCTGCCGCTGCTGCTCGGCCGGGCGCGGCTCAGGCTGAGCCGCGACGAGGCCCAGGGCCGGCTCGACGGCGCGGTCACGGTCTCGCGTCACGGCGTCGGCATCGACGATGTGACCGGAGAGGTCCGGCTCGGCGCCCTGTTCGCCCCGGCGCCGCTGGCGACGCTCGACCTCGCCGACCTCAGCGCCCGCTTCGAGGGCGGGCTGTGCGAGAGCGCCGAGGGCCAGGTCCGCGCCGGCCTCGCCGGCGACATGACGGGATCGAGCCTCGCCGGCACCGCGCGCTGCGCGGAAGGGGCGCTGCTGCTGCCGCTCGCCGGCCAGAGCGGCGCCGAGCGGGTCGACTTGCGCATCCGCGGCGACGGCCGCTGGCGGATCGACGCCGCGCTGGGCGGGCAAGTGCGGCGGGTCGAAGGCTCCTTCTGACCGGCTGAGGAACATCTGCGGAGAAAAAGCCGGGCTGCACCGTTCTTGCGGCGTACGGCACCCAGTGGTGCGAGCGGTGGGGCGCCTCAACGGCCGCTATGTCGCGGGCCGAAAGTACGGAGATCAACATGAAGCGCACTTATATCGCGGCGGCGGCCCTGCTGCTGGGCACGTCCGCCTTCGCCTGGGCGCCGTCGAGCGACCCGGTCGCCCAGGACGCCAAGGACCCGATGGCGGTGGAGATCGTCAAGCCGACCGTCGCCGAGGTGGTCGCGGCCAAGGAGGCGGAGGCAGCGTTGCAGCCGGCCTCGCTGGAGACCTGGAGCGACGATCCCGAAGCGGAGTCGACCGACCTCGATCTCGCGGAGGATCCCGTCACCGCCGATCCGATCGCCGAGCCGGACGTCGAAGCGACCGACAGCGGCATGACCGACGTCAGCACCGCCGGCGTCGGCGGGCCGGAAGAGGTGGTCACGACCAGCGCGGCCGACCTCACCCCGCGCCCCGCGACGCACAATTACCCGCCCTGCAACCCGGGCCCGGGCGACGACAATTGCATCCAGCTCTACGAGCCGGGCGTGCGCACCGCTTTGGCCAGCTGGAACCAGCCGACCGGCGGGCTCGCCGGGTCCGGCGAGGCGATGGCGTCGGCCGAGACGATCCACGAGCCGGCGACCGCCGCGGTGGGCGGCCCCTATGAGCCGGTCGAGGGCTCGGAGACGGCGATGGCCGGCGACGGCAGCGTCGACGCCGCCGCGGGCGAGACCGCCGAGATCGAGCTGGCCTCGGCCGACGGCGCCCGGTTCACCGGCGTGGGCGGCCCGCTCGCCGAGACCGGCTACCCGCCGTGCAGCCCTGGGCCGGGCGACGACCGCTGCATCCAGCTCTACGAGCCGGGCGTCACCGGCGCCGGCAACTAGCGCGTGAAGGGGGACAGTTACTAGTAACTGTCCCCTTTTTCCCCGGGGACGGTTACCGTAGCTGTCCCCCCTCCTCCAGCCGGGCGTTGATCCGCGCGATGCTCTTCTCGAGCGCGCGCACGATCCGGCGCGCCTCCTCGGGATTGTCTTCGGCCAGCGCGACGTCGGAGAGCCACCAGGTCTCCGACAGCCATTCCTCGCCGGTGTCGCGGTCGCCGACCGAGATGCCGAGAAAGGCCTCCTCGGCCTCGACCCAGCCCTCGCCCTCGGCGCGCATCGTGTGCAGCCGCACCCGGCCGGTCGCCTCGAAATCGGCGAGGCAGAGCTCGCGCGCCGCGTCGAGGAAGGGCCGGATCAGCGCCCAGTCCATCTTCGCCTCGGCCAGCACCGCGAACACCGCGTTCAGGATCTGCTTCTGCGCGATGGTGTGGAAATCGGCGGTGGTCAGCGGGCCCTCGTCGCCGGGCTCCGGCTTGACCGGCGCGTCCGCCTCGTTCGCCTCGTCCGGTTCGGCATCCGGTTTTGCGTCTGGCTCGTCCATCGCCCTGCGCTGTCCCAAGCGGCTGGCCGGGTCAAGCGGCCTTTGCTAGTGGCTCGGCCATGGGTGCCGACTGGACCTTCTCGATCGACCGGGGCGGCACCTTCACCGACATCGTGGCACGCGGCCCCGACGGGCGGCTGGTCGTGCGCAAATTGCTCTCCGACAATCCCGAGCGCTACGAGGACGCCGCGGTCGCGGGCATCGGGGCGATCCTGGCGGATGCCGGCGGCGGCCGGGTCGGCGCGGTCAAGATGGGGACGACGGTCGCCACCAACGCCCTGCTCGAGCGCAAGGGCGTGCCGGTCGCGCTGGCGATCACCGCCGGCCTCGGCGACGCGCTCCGCATCGGCTACCAGGCGCGGCCGAAAATCTTCGCGCGCGAGATCGTGCTGCCCGAGCCGCTCTACGGCACCGTCATCGAGATCGGCGAGCGGATGAGCGCCGGCGGCGCGGTGCTGCGCCCGCTCGATCGCGCGGCGGCCGAGCCCGGGCTCCGGGCCGCCTACGATGCGGGCTATCGCGCGCTCGCCATCGTGCTGATGCACGGCTGGCGCTGGACCGCGCACGAGGCGGCGCTGGCCGCGATGGCCCGCGAGATCGGCTTCCCCCAGATCTCGGCGAGCCACGAGGTCGAGCCGCTGATCAAGCTGATCGGCCGCGGCGACACCGCAGTGGTCGACGCCTATCTGTCGCCGGTGCTGCGGCTTTACGTCGACAAGGTGGTGGCGGGGCTCGGCGGGCAGGGGCGGCTCTTCTTCATGCAGTCGAACGGCGGGCTCACCGACGCCGCCGCCTTCAGGGGCAAGGACGCGATCCTCTCCGGCCCGGCCGGTGGCATCGTCGGCATGGCGCGGACCGCGGCGGAGGCCGGCTTCGGCCAGGTCATCGGCTTCGACATGGGCGGCACCTCGACCGACGTCTCGCATTTCGCCGGCGCCTATGAGCGGACCAGCGAGCGGACCATCGCCGGGGTCCGGGTGCGCGCGCCGATGCTCGAGATCCACACCGTCGCCGCCGGGGGCGGCTCGATCTGCGGCTATGACGGGCAGCGCTTCCGCGTCGGGCCGGACAGCGCCGGCGCGATGCCGGGCCCCGCCTGCTACCGGCGCGGCGGCCCGCTCACCATCACCGACTGCAACGTCGTGCTCGGCAAGATCCGGCCCGAGCATTTCCCGAAGGTGTTCGGACCGGGCGGCGACCAGCCGATCGACGCGGCGGCCTCGCTTTCGCTCTGCGAGGAGGTCGCGAAGCGCGCCGGCATGAGCGCGCGCGAGGCGGCCGAGGGGTTCGTGCGGATCGCGGTCGACAATATGGCCAACGCGATCAAGCAGATCTCGATCGCCCGCGGCCACGACGTCACCCGTTACGCGCTGCAATGCTTCGGCGGCGCCGGCGGCCAGCACGCCTGCCTGGTCGCCGACGCGCTCGGCATCGAGCGGGTGATGATCCACCCGCTCGCCGGCGTGCTCAGCGCCTACGGCATGGGGCTGGCCGACATGGTGGAGCTCAGGCAGCGGACGGTGGCCGGGGGCGATCTCGAAGCGATCCTCGCAGAGCTGGAAGCAGAAGCCCGCTCGGCGCTGGCGGCGCAGGGGATAGAGGCACCGGACATTCTCCAGCGGGCGGCGCTGCGCTACGACGGCAGCGATTCCAGCCTCGAAGTGGCGGTCTCGGACCATATGCGCGAGGATTTCGAGGCGGCGCACAAAGCGCGTTTCGGCTTCACCGCGCCGGAGACCGAAGTGGTGGTCGAGACCGCCATCGTCGAGGCGGTTGGGAAATCGGAGAGTGCTCCTGCGAAAGCACGAGCCCAGTCGAGCGCCGGACCTGGGCTCCTGCTTTCGCAGGAGCACCCCTATGATCGCGCCGATCTTTCCCCCGGCGATATCATCGCAGGCCCGGCCCTCGTCATCGACCCCGCCGCGACCACCGTCGTCGAGCCCGGCTGGCGGGCCGAGGTCGACGCCCACGGCAATCTGATCCTCACCCGCGCCCACGCGCGCGCCGCGGCCGCGGCGGGCGCCGAGGCCGATCCGGTGATGCTCGAGGTGATGGCGAACCTGTTCATGGCGATCGCCGAGGAGATGGGGGTGGCGCTGCAGAGCACCGCTTCCTCGGTCAACATCAAGGAAAGGCTCGATTTCTCCTGCGCCGTCTTCGACCGCGAGGGCAGCCTGATCGCCAACGCGCCGCACATCCCGGTGCATCTCGGCTCGATGGGCGATTCGATCCGAACGATCATCGCGGCGAGAGGCGAGGCGCGCGACGGCCGCGGTATGAAGGAGGGCGACGTCTATGTCCTCAACGCCCCCTATCGCGGCGGCACCCATCTCCCCGACATCACCGTGATCATGCCGGTCTTCGCGCCCGGCGATGCGGCGGCGCCGGCCTGGTTCGTCGCCGCGCGCGGCCACCATGCCGATATCGGCGGGATCGCGCCGGGATCGATGCCGCCCGACAGCCGCGACGTGCACGAGGAAGGCGTGCTGATCGACAACATGCTGCTGGTCGACGAGGGCCGCTTCCTCGAGGCGGAGCTGCGCGCCCTGCTCGGCGCGGGCGAGTGGCCGGCGCGCAACCCGGACCGCAATGTCGCCGACCTCAAGGCGCAGGTCGCCGCCTGCGCGCGCGGCGCGGGCGAGCTGAGGCGGGTCGCCGGCGAATATGGCCGCGCCGCGATCGACGCCTATATGGGCCATGTCATGGCCTATGCCGAGGAGGCGGTGCGGCGGCTGATCGGTCGCCTTCACGACGGCGCCTTCAACTACGAGATGGACAATGGCGCGCAGGTGTCCGTGATCGTGACCGTCGACCGCGCCGGCCGGTCGGCGGTGGTCGATTTCACCGGCTCGAGCGGGCAGCAGGGCGACAATTTCAACGCGCCTTATTCGATCTGCCGGGCGGCCACGCTCTACGTCTTCCGCACCCTGGTCGACGACGCCATTCCGCTGAACGACGGCTGCATGCGGCCGATCACGCTGAAGGTTCCCGAGGGCTCGATGCTCAACCCGCGCTATCCGGCGGCGGTCGTCGCCGGCAATGTCGAGACCAGCCAGGTGATCACCGATTGCCTGTTCGCCGCCTGCCGCGCGCTGGCGCCGAGCCAGGGCACGATGAACAATTTCACGTTCGGCAACGCGTCTCATCAATATTATGAGACGATCGCGGGCGGCGCCGGGGCCGGCCCCGAGTTCGACGGAGCGAGCGCGGTGCAGACCCATATGACCAACAGCCGGCTGACCGACCCGGAGATATTGGAGACGCGCTTCCCGGTGATCCTCGAGCGCTTCGCCATCCGACGGGGTTCGGGCGGCGCGGGCGCGCACCGGGGCGGCGACGGCACCGTCCGCCGGATCCGCTTTTGCGAACCGATGCAGGCCGGCATCCTCTCCAACCGCCGCCGGGTGGCGCCCAAGGGGATCGAGGGCGGCGGCGATGCCGAGGCCGGGGTCAACAAGGTGGTGCGCGCCGATGGGCGCGAGGAGATGCTGGGCGCCACCGCCTCGGCCGAGATGGCGGCCGGCGACGCGTTCGAGATAAGCACGCCGGGGGGAGGGGGTTATGGTTCCTCCCCTGCATTTGCAGGGGAGCGGAACCATGCGAAGCATGGTGGAGGGGCCGCCCCTCCACCGCGCTCCGCGCGGTCCCCCTCCCCTCGAAATCGAGGGGAGGATTAAGTGCAATATCTCCCCCTGCTCGGCATCCTGGTCCTCGTCCTGGGCTTCGCGCTCCGCTTCAATCCGATGCTGGTCGTCCCCGTGGCGGCGCTGACCACCGGCCTGCTCGCCGGGCTCGACCTCGAGGTGGTGATCGCCAAGCTCGGCAAGGCGTTCAACGATTCCCGCGCGATCATCATCCCCTGGGTGGTGCTGCCGGTGATCGGCCTGCTCGAGCGCTACGGCCTGCAGCAGCGGGCGCGCGCCGTGATCACCAATTTCCGCGCGGCGACGGTGGGGCGGCTGCTGATCCTCTATCTCTTCTATCGCCAGCTCATCTCCGCGATCGGCCTGCATTCGACCGCCGGCCATCCGCAGACCGTGCGGCCGCTGGTCGCGCCGATGGCGGTCGCCGCCGCCGAGCGGCAGGCCACGCTCGACGACGCCATGCGCCAGCGGATCAAGGCGCATGCGGCGGCGACCGACAATGTCGGCCTGTTCTTCGGCGAGGACATCTTCATCGCGATCGGCTCGATCGTGCTGATCCAGCAGACGCTCGAAGCCTATCAGATCATGCTGCGGCCGCTCGATCTCGCGCTCTGGGCGATCCCGACCGCGATCGCCGCCTTCCTGATCCACGCCTCGCGGCTGCTGCTCCTCGACCGCAAGCTTGCCAAATCCTCCCCTGCATTTGCAGGGGAGGGGGACCATGCGAAGCATGGTGGAGGGGCCCCTCCACCGCGCTCCGCGCGGTCCCCCTCCCCTCGAAATCGAGGGGAGGACTGACCATGATCACCCTCCAGCACGTCTTCTACCTGATGGGGGCGATGTTCGCGGCCTATGCCTTGCTCAGCCTCACCGACCGCACCAACAGGAAGCGCCTGGGCAATGCCGCCTTCTGGGGCCTGGTCGCGCTCAGCCTGCTCGCGGGGGACCGGCTCGGCGACACCGCCAATGGCTGGCTGGTGCTCGGCCTCGCCGGCCTCGGCGGGTTCAACCTGCTCGGCCGCGGCCAGCCCGCCATCAGCGAGCTCGAGCGGGAGGTGGCGGGCGAGCGCTACGGCAACGCCCTGTTCCTGCCGATCCTCGTCGTGCTGCTCACCGCGGTGGCCGGCACCCTGCTCTACCTCTACGTGCCGGCGCTCTACGGCTCGGGCCTGTTCGCGGCCAACCGCGAGACCTTCGTGCTGCTCTGCCTCGGCGTGCTCGCGGCGCTGGCGCTGATCTTCGCCTGGCTGAGGCCGCCGCCGCTGGCGCCGCTCGAGGAGGGCAGGCGGCTGATCGACGCGGTCGGCTGGGCGGCGGTGCTGCCGCTGATGCTGGCGGCGCTCGGCCTGGTGCTGCGCGACACCGGCGTCGGCGCCACGATCGGCGCCCTCATCCTGGCGGTGATCCCCGAAAACAGCGTGCTGCCGGCGGTCTTCGCCTTCGGCCTCGGCATGGCCCTCCTCACCATCCTCACCGGCAACGCGTTTGCCGCCTTCCCGGTGATGGCGACGGCGATCGGCGTGCCGATCCTGATCGTGGCCTATGGCGGCGACGCGGCGGTGATCGGCGCGATCGGCATGCTGGCCGGCTTTTGCGGGACGCTGATGACGCCGATGGCGGCCAATTTCAACATCGTCCCGGTGCGCCTGCTCGAGCTCGACGACCAGAATGCGGTGGTCAAGGTGCAGATTCCGACGGCGCTGCCGCTGCTCCTCGTCAACATCCTGCTGATCTACTTCCTGGCCTTCCGATGAAGCACCGCCTCACCGCCGAGATCGCCGGGCGCTTCGCCGAGATCGCGCTGTCGCACGTCACGCGCGAATATCCGCACAAGCTCGACCATGTCATGGAGGGGCCGGAGGACGTGCTCGGGCCGCGGGCGCTGCACCCGATCTTCTTCGGCAGCTTCGACTGGCACAGCTGCGTGCACGGCTACTGGCTGCTGGCGCGCACGCTGCGGCTCCATCCCAGGATGCCCGCCGCCGCCCGCGCCCGCAGCCTGCTCGACGAGATGCTGACGGCGGAGAAGGTCGGCGGCGAGCTCGCCTATCTCGACCGCGCCTATACGGGCGGCTTCGAGCGGCCCTATGGCTGGGCCTGGCTGCTGATGCTGCACGCCGAGGCGCGGCGCCACGCCGCGCCCTGGGCGGACGCGCTGGCGCCGCTGGCGGAGGCGTTCGCCGAGCGCTTCAAGGCCTATCTGCCGCGGCTCACCTATCCGATTCGCACCGGCGCGCATTACAACAGCGCCTTCGCCCTGATCCTGGCGCTCGGCTGGGCCGAGGCCAACGATCCGGCGCTGGCGGCGCTGATCGGCGAGCGCGCCGCTTATTATTATGGCGGCGACCGCGCCTGCCCGGGCTGGGAGCCGGCCGGCGACGACTTCCTCTCCTCCGCGCTCACCGAGGCGCTGCTGATGCGCCGCGTGCTCGAGCCGGCCGCCTTCCGCGGCTGGTTCGACGCCTTCCTGCCCGATCTCGCCGCCGGCACGCCCAGGAGCCTGTTCACCCCCGCCTTCGTCTCCGACCGCTCGGACGGCAAGATCGCGCATCTGGACGGCGTCAACCTCAGCCGCGCCTGGTGCTGGCGCGGCCTCGCCGATGCGCTCGACCCCGAGCTCGCCGACCTCGCCCGCCGCACCGCCGACGAGCATCTCGACGCCAGCCTCCCCCACGTCGCCGGCGACTATATGGGCGAGCACTGGCTGGCGACCTTCGCGCTGCTGGCGCTCGAGAACTGAAAGCGCCTCAGCTTTTTCTCATTGGCGAACAATGGAGCCGCGGCCGCGCAACTGCTATGGGAGGTTTGCGGGACTCGGGAGGCACTCATGATCCAGTATCTGGACGACGACGTCGTTGATCTTCGCCACGACAATGGAAAAACCTGGCAGTTTTATTGGGGCGACGCGGTCGAGGTGCTTTCGGAAACCGCCGAGGGCCGAAGGGTTCGGGTCCACGGCCTCAAGGGCATTGTCGACGAAGGCATGATCTCGGCCAAGGCCAAGCTGCGGGCGGACCCGATCCTGCGCATCTCGATGGTCGACGTGCAGCAGGGCGACGGCCTGATCCTCGACACGCCCAGCGGCAAGGTGATCTTCATGGACGGCGGCGACAACGAGCTGTTCGCGCGCCACGCCGCCGCGCGCTACCGCGGCACCAGCGCCGCCGATCCGCTGATCGTCGATGCCGTCGTCATCACCCATGGCGACGCCGACCATTTCAAGGGCCTGTGCCAGCTCGAAAAGTCGGAGAGCCACGAAAAGCCGTACAAGCGCATCTTCGTGGCGGCGCGGCGCGTCTATCATAACGGCCTCGCCAAGCGGCCGGGGGACCGCGAGGAAGAGGAGATGTTCGGCGAAACCGCGATGGTGGGCGCCAGGCCCTATTGCATCGAGCTGGTCGACGATCCCGGCGCGCTTCCCGACAGCGAGCTCAACAAGCCCTTCAAGGACTGGAAGAAGACGCTGAAATCCTGGGCGGCGCGGCTCACCGCGACGACCGGCGAGGCGCTCGAGATCCGGCGCCTCGACCACACCAGCCAGGATGCGTTCGATTTCCTCAAGGACGACAAGATCACGGTCGAGTTGCTCGGCCCGGTCACCGAGACGGTCGCCGGCAAGCCCGGCCTCGCCTTCTTCGCCGCGCCGCCCGAGGATGCCGAGCTGATGCTCGGCGAGAAGCCGGGCGAGGGCTCGACCAGCTGGTCGGCCTCGCACACCGTCAACGGCCATTCCATCTCCTTCCGCCTCATCTACGGCAACGTCCGCTTCCTGTTCACCGGCGACATGAACGAGGAATCGATGCACCGCCTCCACCAGGCGATCCCCGGCGCCTCGCTCACCGCCGAGATATTGAAGGCGCCGCACCACGGCTCGGCCGACTTCAACTACGACTTCCTGACCGAGGTGAAGCCGGTCGTGTCGCTCATCTCCTCGGGCGACGAAAGCGAGGCCAAGGAATATATGCACCCGCGCGCGACCTTCATGGCGGCGATCGGCAAGGCCTCGCGGACGGTGCCGGCAGTGATTTTCTGCACCGAGCTCGCCGCCTTCTTCAAGGCGCGCGACTATGTCGACGATCCGGATCCCGAGCGGGCCGGCCGCCGCTTCTACGCGTTCGAGCGGACCAATTTCGGCATCGCCCATGTCCGCACCGACGGCGAGCGCGTGCTCGCCTTCACCCATTCCGGCAAGAAGGGCACCAACGAGGCCTATCGCTTCACCGTCGCCGACGACGGCACGGTCAAGTTCGCAGCCAAGGTGACCAAGCGCAGCGCCCCCGGTTGAGGCCGCCGGCCCGCCCGCCCGGCATTCTGTCGGGATGGTTTACAAATCCTTACCCGTTAACCCTCGGCACCCGCGCAAATCCGCGATTGGCCCGGTCCTTGCTCTCCTTTGCGGCATGTTGAAGCGGATCGGCAGGCTGTTCGTCATTCGGAAGCGCTGGGAAGCGCTCGCGGTCATCTACGGGCTCGGATTGGGCGCCGTCGACCGGGGCATGAGCTACCTCGAATCCTATCCCGGCATTCCCGGCTGGATCATGTTCGCCGCCTGCACCGCGGCGGTGTTCATGGCCGGAGCCCGACTGCTCGAGATCACGCGCAAGGACAATTACGAGCGCCGACGGAAAACGGACTTCGCGCCCCCCTCCCAACAATTGGGGGAAATTCCCAACTAGCGGCATCGCGCCGGCGCGCCGATCCTGCTCCCGTTCGCCAGAAAATGGCGGATTTCCGCCGAAAATTCGAGTTGGCACGGCTCCTGCTAACCTTGTGGGCATCAGTTTCACACAAGGTTCAAGGAGCAAGACAATGACCAACTTCCCGCACAGCCTGACCGCCGCGATCGGCGCAATCCTGGTTTCGACCACCTTCATCGCCGCCGCCGTCGGCCCCGCCACCACCCCGGCGAGCGCCCAGGTCTCCACTTCGGCTCAGGCCCACGCCTGACCCGCGGCGCGCGGCCGGACGAGCAGCCCTCCCCCTTGGCTTTCTCTCCGGCCGCCGCCTTACCCCTCCCCGCCAGCCCCATCGGACGCAGCCCCGCCATGAGCATCTTCTCCCGCACCCGCGACATCATCGCCGCCAACGTGATCGACCTCACCGACCGGTCGGACGATCCGGCGAAGACGATCCGCGTCATCATCCTCGAAATGGAAGAGACGCTGGTCGAGGTGCGGGCGTCGGCGGCGCGCGGCATCGCCGACCAGAAGGAAAAAAGGCGCCAGATCGCGCAGCTCGAGGAGATGTGCGACAAGTGGACCGAGCGGGCCGAGCTCGCTTTGTCCCGGGGCCGCGACGATCTCGCCAGGCTGGCGCTGATCGAGAAGGAAAAGCTCACCGACCTCGCCGACGAGCTGGGGGACGAGGTGGCCGGCATCGAGCAGGGCCTGCGCGCCTTCGAGGGCGACATCGCCAAGCTCCAGGCGAAGCTGCGCGAGGCCCGCGCCCGGCAGAATGCGATCGCGACGAGGATCGAGAGCGCCGAGAACAGGGTGCGGCTGCGCGAGCTCTATGCCGGCAGCCGGACCGAGCAGGCCTTCGGCCATTTCGAGCTGCTCGAGCGTGAGGCCGATTATGCCGAAGGGCAGGCCGAGGCGCTGATGCTGGCCGCCCCGCGGACGCTCGAGGAGGAGCTGGCCGAGCTCAAGGTCGCCGAGCGGGTCGACGCCGAGCTCGAGGCGATGAAGGCGCGGAGGATCGCGGCATGACGGTTTCGATCGACGGCACCCAGATCGGCGAGATCATCGAGGTCGCCTCGCTGGTCGGCAGCATCGTGACGATGCTGGTCGTCGGCCTGCTGGTCTATCTGATGGTGCGCCCGCCCCGCCACGTGCGCGAGCGGCGCAGGGCCGAGAAAAACGGCGAGATCCACAGCGAGCTGGACCCGCTCGAGGCCGAGGAATTGTGGCGGATCGTGGAGCGGATGGAGAGCCGGCTGGAGGTGCTCGAGCGTGCGCTCGCCGATCAGGTCGAGCGGCCGGCGCTCGGCCGCCGCCAGGAACAACGGAATTTGGCTCCGGTCGAGGACGGCCGGGAAATGGGAGGAACGAGATGAACGCGCGCGGCAAGAGGTTCGAGGTCGACCGGGCGAACGGCAAGCTGCTCGGCGTCTGCGCCGGGATCGCCAACCACATCGGGGTCGACGCGACCATCGTCCGGATCGGCCTGGTGGTGGTGACGCTGATGGGCGCCTTTCCGTGGACCCTGGTCGCCTATGGCATCGCCTGGATGGTCGGCAAGCCGCGGCCGCAGGCGCGCTACGCGCTCGCCCCCTCGCGGGAGGAGTCGCGGGAGCGGCTCCGCGCGACGGAGCTGAGGATGCAGGCGATCGAGACCTACGTGAGCAGCTCGAACAGCCGACTCGCCCGCGAGATCGAGGATCTCCGGTAGGAATTTCAACGACTTCATCGGTTCAGGGAGGAAGAAATGAGCGACCCGATGACCATGATCACCGTGGCCAGCGCCAGCCTCGCCGGCCTGTCCATCGCCACCTTCGCCGGGCTGCGCGGCTGGCAGGGCTGGCTCGAGGTCAAGCGGCTCGAGCTGGCCGGGAGCAGCCGCCGCGAGGGGCGCAGCCCCGCCGGCGACATGATCGAGATGGCGGATTTGAGGGAGCGCGTCCGCAAGCTCGAATCGATCGCCTCCTGCATCGATCTGTAAAATAGGGACAGCCACCTTTTTTCAGCGGGACGGGAGGAGCCGCGCGCCCGGCGCTCGAAAAAAAGGTGGCTGTCCCTATTTTAGCCGGGCCGCCGCAGGGCGAGATAGACGCTGTCGCAGCGCTCCTCCCCCAGCTCGTAGGTCCCCTCCTCCCGGCCCGTCTCGACGAAGCCGAGGCGCTCCAGCAAGGCGAGCGAGGCGCGGTTGCGCGGGTCGACGTCCGCGACCAGCGCCTCCACCGGAAAGCGGGCAAAGGCGCTGGCAATGGCGGCCTCGACCGCCTCGCGCGCGAGGCCGCGGCCCCAATAATCCGGGTGCAGGACGAAGCCGATCTCGGGCAGCCGCCAGCAGCCCGCCTTGCCGATCACCCGCCCCTCATATTCCACCACATAATCGTCGCTGAGGTCGGGCGGCGCGTCGATCATCGACTGCAGCCATTCGCGGCTCTCCTCGACGCTGGAATGGGGCGGCGTCGACCAGAAGCGGGTCGCCTGGGCATTGCCGAGGATGGCGTGGATCGCGTCGAGATCCTCGATCGTCGCGCGCCGCAGCCGCAGCCGCTCGGTCAGGATCTCGGTCATGGCTCGATCCGCAGCCGCGCGGTCGCGCCGTCCGGCCCGATCCGCCAGATGTCGCCGAAATCCTCGTGCACCAGCGGCCCCGGCCGGGTGCCGCCCAATTGCTCGACGATGTCGGGCACGGTGTTGCTGTGGCCGACGATCAGCGCCGGCAACGGCCCGGCCCGGACCCGGGCGACCAGGCCCGGCGTGTCGGCGGGGTCGTAGACGAGCGGGGTGAGGCCCAGCCGCGCCGCCAGCGGCGCCGCGGTCTGGCGGCTGCGGCGGAAATCGCTGACGTAGATCGCCCGCGGCCGGTCGGCCCGGAACCAGGAGGCGAGGGCCGCCGCCGCGCGCTGCCCCTCCGGGGTCAGGTCGGGATCCCGTTCGCCCGCCGGGGTGTTGAGATGGCGCACGACATAATAAGCGGCAGGCGGCGTCGCCGGGCCGGGCGAGGTCGCGCAGGCCGAGAGGGCGGAAAGGGCGAGGGCGAGGAGGGCGATCAGCCGCATGGTTTCGATCTTTCACAAGGGGTGCACGCGCGCAAAAAATCTACTAACGGCAACGCGGACGGCAAGGAAGCAGGCCTTAGGATGACCAGGAAACCCGAGCGCCGCAACCGGCCGGCGCTCAGCCTTCACGTTCCGGAACCCGAGGCCCGCCCCGGGGACGCGGTCGATTTCAGCGCTATCGCCATTCCCGCCGCCGGCAGCGCCGCGCGGCCCGACATCGCCGTCGCTCCCGCCGAGACCCATCCGCTCTGCTACACCCTGGTGCGCGTGCTCGACGACGAGGCCGGAGCGGTCGGCCCCTGGGACCCGCGGCTCGATCCCGACACGATGCGGCGGATGCTGCGCGACATGGCGCTGGTGCGCATCTTCGACGAGCGCATGTTCCGCGCCCAGCGCCAGGGCAAGACCAGCTTCTACATGAAGTCGCTGGGCGAGGAGGCGGTGGCGGTGGCGGCCGCGCACGCGCTCGACCGCGAGGATATGTGCTTCCCCACCTACCGCCAGCAGGGCCTGCTCGTCGCGCGCGATTATCCGCTCACCGAGATGATGTGCCAGATCTACTCGAACAAGGGCGACAAGCTCAAAGGCCGCCAGCTGCCGATCATGTACTCGGACCGCGAGAAGGGCTTCTTCTCCATCTCGGGCAACCTCGCCACCCAATTGCCCCAGGCGGTCGGCTGGGCGATGGCCTCGGCGATCAAGGGCGACAGCCGGATCGCGGCGGGCTGGATCGGCGACGGCGCCACCGCCGAGGGCGATTTCCACAATGCGGTGACCTTCGCCGGGGTCTACCGGGCGCCGGTGATCCTCAACGTGGTCAACAACCAGTGGGCGATCTCGACCTTCTGCGGCATCGCCGGCGGCGACCTCACCACCTTCGCGGCGCGCGCGGTCGGCTACGGCATCGCCGGCCTGCGCGTCGACGGCAACGACGCGCTCGCCGTCTATGCGGCCACCCGCTGGGCGGCGGACCGGGCGCGCTCGAACATGGGCCCGACGCTGATCGAATTGTTCACCTACCGGGTCGAGGGCCATAGCACCTCCGACGACCCCACCGCCTACCGCCCGCAGGGGGCGGGCGAGAAATGGCCGCTCGGCGACCCGATCGCGCGGCTGAAGGCGCATCTGATCGGTCTCGGCGAATGGGACGAGGAGCGGCACAAGGCGATGGAGGAGCAGCTCTCCGCCGAGGTCCGCGCCGCCCAGAAGGAGGCCGAGAAGCAGGGCACGCTCGGCAACGGCCATTATGAGGACGTCGATTCGATGTTCGCCGACGTCTTCGCCGAACCGCCCTGGCACCTCGCCGAGCAGCGCGACGCCGCCAAGGCGGAGGCGAAACGCTGATGGCGGTGATGAACATGATCGAGGCGCTGAACAGCGCCCACGACGTGATGATGGAGCGCGACGAGGACGTCGTCGTGTTCGGCGAGGATGTCGGCTATTTCGGCGGCGTCTTCCGGGTCACAGCGGGCCTGCAGAGGAAATATGGCAAGAGCCGGGTGTTCGACGCGCCGATCGCCGAGGGCGGCATCGTCGCCGCCGCGATCGGCATGGGGCTGTACGGGCTGAAGCCCGTCGCCGAAATCCAGTTCGCCGATTACATCTTCCCCGGCTTCGACCAGATCTTCTCCGAGGCCGGCCGCATCCGCTACCGCACCGCCGGCGAATGGTCGGTGCCGATGGTGATCCGCTCTCCATACGGCGGAGGCATTTTCGGCGGCCAGACCCACAGCCAGTCGCCCGAGGCCTTCTTCGCGCACATGCCGGGGATCAAGACCGTTATCCCGTCCAACCCCTATGACGCCAAGGGCCTGCTGATCGCGGCGATCGAGGACCCCGACCCGGTGGTGATGTTCGAGCCCAAGCGCATCTACAACGGCCCGTTCGACGGCTTTTACGACCGCCCGGTGACACCCTGGGCGAAGCATCCTGCGGCCGAGGTGCCCGAGGGCCATTATACGGTGCCGCTCGGCAAGGCGGCGGTGGCGCGGGAAGGGGAGGCGGTCACCGTCCTCGCCTACGGCACCATGGTCCATGTCGCGCTGGCGACCGCCGAGGCGGAGAAGATCGACGCCGAGGTGATCGACCTTCGCACCATCGTGCCGGTCGACATCGCCGCGATCGAGGCATCGGTGAAGAAGACCGGCCGCTGCGTGGTGCTGCACGAGGCGACGCGGACCGCCGGCTTCGGCGCCGAGCTCGCCGCCTTGGTGCAGGAGCGCTGCTTCTATCATCTGGAGGCGCCGGTCATTCGCGTCACCGGCTACGACACGCCCTATCCGCATTCGATGGAATGGACCTATTTCCCGGGCCCGGCGCGGCTTGGCCCGGCGCTCAAGGCTGCTTTGGAGGACTGACCTCACGATGGCCCGCTACGATCTGGAATTCCCCGACCTCGGCCATGGCATCGCGGACGCCGAGCTCGTCGCCTGGTGCGTTGCGGTCGGCGACCGCGTCACCGAGGATCAGGACGTGGCCGACATGCGGAGCGGCGAGTGGACCTTCTCCCTCGCGGCCCCCTGCGCGGGCAGGGTCGTGGCCCTGAAGACAAAGGTGGGCGAGCGACGCGCCATCGGCGAGGTGATGGCCGTGTTCGAGCGGGCTCGGGCGAGGATGTCGCCCGCGCTCAGGATTGCATTGAAGGATTGAGAGGCGATGGCCCGTTACGAATTCAAGCTGCCCGACATCGGCGAAGGCATTGCCGAGGCCGAGATCGTCGCCTGGCACGTCAAAGTCGGCGAAAGTGTCGCGGAGGATCAGCAGCTCGCCGACATGATGACCGACAAGGCGACGGTCGAGATGGAATCCCCGGTGGCGGGGAAGGTGCTGGAAGTCGCCGGAGAGGTGGGCGACATGATCCCGATCGGCTCGGTGCTGGTCGTGATCGAGACCGAAGGCGAGGGCTCCGCCGAGACGGAGGAGCCGATCGCCGACGGCATGGCCGAGGTGCCCGAGGCGCTCGAGGAAGTGGTGCCCACCACCGACGTCGCGCCCGACGAACGGCGCGGCACGCCGGAGCGCCGCTCGGGCGAGGACCGGCGCGAGGAGGATCGCGGCGAGCCCGATCGCCGGCAGGGCGAATGGCGCGCCGGCGGCCGGCCGTCCCCGGCCCTTGGCGACGACGTCGCCTTCAACCCGCAACCCGACCCGCCGGTAACGGACAAGCGCCCGGTGCTCGCCTCGCCCGCCGTCCGCGCCCGCGCGCGCGATCTCGGCATCGATCTTGCGCAGGTGAAGTTTTCGGGCGACCGCGTGCGCCACGCCGATCTCGACGCCTATCTCCTCTACAGCGGCGCGGCGCCGTCGCGCGGGGCCGCGCCGAGGCGGCAGGACGAGGAGATCAAGGTCGTCGGGCTCCGCCGCAAGATCGCCGAGAACATGCAGGAGGCGAAGCGCCGCATCCCGCATTTCACCCTGGTCGAGGAATATGACGTCACCGCGCTGGAGGCGACCCGCGCGATGATGAACGCCGACCGCGGCGACAATCCCAAGCTCACCATGCTGCCCTTCCTGATCGCGGCCTTCGCGCGGCTGTTCCCCGCTTATCCGCAGCTCAACGCCACCTATGACGACGAGGCGCAGCTGATCACCCGCCACGGCGCCGTGCACATGGGCATGGCGACGCAGACGCCCAACGGGCTGATGGTGGCGGTGATCCGCAACGCCGAGAGCCGGGACCTGTGGACCCTCGCCGCCGAGATCAGCCGCCTCGCCGACGCCGCGCGCAGCGGCAAGGCGACGCGCGAGGAATTGTCGGGCTCCACCTTCACCATCTCCAGCCTCGGCCCGATGGGCGGCATCACCTCGACCCCGGTGATCAACCGGCCGGAGGTCGGCATCGTCGCAGTCAACAAGGTGCGCGAGACGCCGGTCGTGGTCGACGGCGAGCTCGAGGTGAGGAAGATGATGAACCTCAGCCTGTCGTGCGACCACCGCGTCGTCGACGGCTGGGACGCCGCCAATTTCATGCAGGACCTGAAGGGCCTGATCGAAAGCCCGCTGAAGCTGCTGGCGATGCGCTAGAGGATGAAGTCGCCGGCGACGAACGCGACCGGTCCGCTGACGCAGATTTGGAGCCCGTTGCTGGCGTCGATCATGGTCAGCCCGTCGCCCGTCTCGAATCGGACCTCGGCTCCCTGTCCGCTGAAGGCGCCGCCGCCGATGAAGGTGAAGGCGTCGTTTCCCGCGGTCCCGGGGATCGCGTCGATCGCCGAGAGGTCGATCCGGTCCTCGCCCTGCACGAAATCGAGCAGGGTGTCGGGAAGCTGCTTCTTTCCGTCGGAGCGGAGCCAGGCCTTGCTGTCCCCCGGACCGGCATAAGCGAAGATGTCGCCGCCGCCGCCGCCGGCGATGAAGTCGCCGCCGCCGAGGCCGGTCAGCCGGTTGGCGTGATAATCGCCGTAGAGCCGTTCGCCCGCCGCGCTGCCCGCGAGGTCGGGCTGGCCGTCGATCAGCTCGAACAGCGCCAGCCCGTCATAGCTTTTGATGTCGTGGCCGAGATCGGCGAGGATGGCGAGGTCGATGCGGCCGATGTCGAGCCTATTGCCCTCGTAATTGCCCCATTGGAACATCAGCCCCCGGCTGATCCCGATCTCCGGGATCGCGGTGTTGCCGTAATGGTCGGTGTTGGCGATGAAAGGGACCGGCTCGCCATAGAGCGCGACCGCGTTCTCGCCGGTGAAATAGGACATTCCGCCCTCGACTTCGAGTTGGTCCCGCCATTGCTGGGTGACCTGGTAGAAACCGAGCGCGTGGAAGATTTCGTGGGTGTAGATGCCGATGAAATCGTGGGTGCCGGCGGGGACGTCCGGATCGACCCCGAGTTGCGGGTTCGGATCGAACCAGACCGGGGCGCCGTAATTGCGGATCGTGCCGTCGGCGGCGAGATAGATGGTGCAGCCGGCGTCGGGCGCGGACGCATTGCTGTCGACGCCGGTGAGGCATTCCTCCAGCGTCTGGTTGATCCAGGCGCTGCCATTCCAGGCGATCTGCGCGACGCTCGGCAGGATGCCGTCGGCGTCGGGATAGGGCGATTGCGAGTCGGGCCGGATGTCGACGACGAAATCCAGCGTGCCCTGCCAGCTGAGATAGTGCGAGACCAGCCCGATCACATAATTGGCGCAGGCCGTGATCTGCGCTTCGACCGAGGCGGAGATGAGGTTCTGCGAATCGACCAGGGCGAAGGTGTAGAGATTGCCTGGCTGCCCCAGCGCCAGCGGCCCCGCGGCGCGCGCGTCCAGCAGGCCGCGGTTGAACGCGTCCGCCGCCGCGCCCGAGGGGACGGGATCGTCCCCGGCCCGAGTCACCGCGAATTTGCGCGCGATCGCCATCTGGTAAATATTGCCCCCAAAATCCGCCCGGGCCCTATCCCTCAAAACTAAAGCCTTGTCTACATGCGACTTTTCGGCGTGGAGAAGATCATTTCTCGCCCGGCAGCGGGGTCCTGGTGTGCAGCGCCTCGCGGACGTAGAGGCGCTTGACGAGGACGTAGAGCACGACGGTCAAGGGCGCGGCGAAGAGGATGCCGACGACGCCGAAGACGAGGCCGCCGGCGACCACCGCGAACAGCAGCAAAGCGGGCGGCAGGTCGACCGCGCGTTGCTGCACCAAAGGCTCGATGACATTGCCCTCGAGCTGCTGGATGGCGACGAAGAGGAGGGCGGTCCACAGCGCCTTGTCCGGCCCGGCGGCGAAGGCGAGCAGCACCGCCGGCAGCGCCGCGACGATCGGCCCGATGAAGGGCACGAACTCGAGCAGAGCGGCGAGCAAGGCCAGGGTCAGCGCCGAGGGCACGCCGATCAGGGTGAGGCCGAGCCAGGTGAGCACGCCGACCGCGACCATCGAGACCAGCCGGCCGAGCAGCCAAAGATGCAGCGCCCGGCCGCTGGCGTCGAGCGCCTCGGCGGCGAGCTCGCGGCCGCGGCTCGGGACCAGCTTCAAGAGGCCGATGCGGTAGAGATCGGGCTGGGCGGCGAGATAGATGCCGCCGACGATCACCAGCAGGGTGTCGGCGATGCCGCTGCCGATCGAGCGGGCGATCGTGCCGATATGGCCGATGACGCCGTCGCCGGCGCCGAGGCTCGCCGTCCATTGCCGCATCGGCTCGCCGAGCCCGAAGCCGTCGAGCCGGACCATCACCGCCGCCCAGGCCGCGGGGATCATCGCACGCAGCGCTTCGGCCTGCCGCGTCACCTCGGCGCCGAAGGTCCAGGCGGCGGTGCCGAGCAGCAGGACGACGAGCAGCACCGCGCAGAGCAGGGAGAAGGGCGCCGGCAGGCCGGTGCGCTCGCAGAGCGGGCGGGCGATCAGGCGCAGGATCACCGAGATCAGCACCGCGCCGAAGGCGAGGATGAAGAGGCCGCGCAGGTTCCACAGCAGCAGCGCGATGCCGATCACGATCAGCGCGATCACCAGCCGTTCGATGAAGATGCGGTGGCTGATCGTCTCGCGGCGCATCGCGTGCTCCTATTGGAATTCCGGCGGCGATTCTTCCTTCGGCGGGGCGGGCGGCGGCGCCGCCACCTCAGGAATGTCGTCCGGAACGGGCGGCGGCGCGCCCGGCTCCACAGGCGCCGCCAGATTGGCGTCGACGGCGTTGCCCGCGCCCTCCGCCTGGTCGGCCCGCGACAGCGGCACCGGCGCCGCCGCCGGCGGCGCGGCGCCGGTGTCGAGCGCGTCGGCCATGAAGGCGCGCCAGATCCGCGCCGGCAGGCCGCCGCCGGCGGTGCCGGGAAGCGGGCTGTTGTCGTCATTGCCGATCCACACCCCGACGACGAGGTCACCGGCGAAGCCGACGAACAGCGCGTCGCGATAGTCCGAGGTCGTCCCGGTCTTGCCGAAGGTCGGCACGGAGAGGTTGGCGGCCCGGCCGGTGCCGCGCTGGACCACCGCGTAGAGCACGTCACGCAGCATCACGAAGGCGGGATCGCGATTGTTGCCATAGTCGCGGCCGCCGAACCAGCCGGGCTCGACCGGCAGGCCGTGGGCGCGGATCGGGTAGCGGCCCGAGGCGACCGCGGCATAGGCCTGGGTCAGCTCCAGCAGGGTCATGTTGTTGACCCCGAGCGGCAGGCTGGGGGCGGGGCGCAGCTCGGTGGTGACGCCGAGGTCGCGGGCGGCGCGGATGACGTTGTCACGGCCGACCCGCTCGGAGACCTGCACCGCCACCGAGTTGGACGAGTGGGCGACCGCGTCGCGCAGCGTCATCCGGCCGCGATAGCTGTCGCCGTAATTGCGCGGCGTCCAGTCGCCGAGGCGGATCGGGACGTCGTCGACCGGGGTGTTGGGGTCGAGGCCGGCGCGGAAGGCGGCGAGATAGACGAACAGCTTGAACGCCGAGCCGGGCTGGCGGCGGGCCTGGGTGGCGCGGTTGAACGGGCTCACCGCATAGTCCTTGCCGCCGACCATGGCGACGACGCGGCCGTCGAGCCGCATCGCGACCAGGGCGGCCTGCGAGCGGCCGAGGCCGGCGCGGCGCACGGCGCGGACGGCGGCGCGCTGCATGTCGCCCTCGAGCGTGGTGCGGATGCGGCGCTGGCCATAGCCCTCGTCGGCGAGGTCGCTGGCGGCCGGCAGCACCCAGTCGGCGAAATAGGTGCCGGTCGGGACGTCGTCGCGCGGGCCGCGGCGGACGCGGGCGGGGCGGACCTCTTCCGCCTCCTCCTCGGTGATGAAGCCGGCCTCGACCATCTCGGCGAGCACCAAACGCGCGCGCGACCGCGCCGCGTCGAGGTCGCGGGTCGGGGCGAGCCGGGTCGGCGCGTTGACCACGCCGGCGAGCATCGCCGCCTGGGCGAGGGTGAGGTCCTCCGGATCGACGCTGAAATAATGGCGGGCGGCGGCGCGCAGGCCGTAGACATTGTCGCCGAAGAAGATGTTGGACAGATAGCGGCTCAGGATCTCGGTCTTTGAGAGCCGCGCCTCCAGCCAGAGCGCGATCAACGCCTCCTGCGCCTTGCGTGTGAAGGTGCGATCCGGGCGAAAGGAAGCTGGTCTTGGCGAGCTGCTGGGTGATCGTGCTGCCGCCCTCGCGCCAGCGGCGGGCCCTGAAATTGCGCCACATCGCCCGGCCCATCCCCCAGGGGTCGAGGCCGCTGTGCATGTAGAAGCGCCGGTCCTCGATCGCGATGAACGCCTGCGCGACATGGGGCGGCAGCTGCGAGACGT
The DNA here is from genome assembly GCA_963826805.1 of uncultured Alphaproteobacteria bacterium. Classification (GTDB taxonomy): domain Bacteria; phylum Pseudomonadota; class Alphaproteobacteria; order Sphingomonadales; family Sphingomonadaceae; genus Allosphingosinicella. Next base: position 499,654 of record CAWGYE010000003.1, on the reverse strand, counting down.
CGACCGGCTCGCCGATGATCGAGCCGCGCCGTGCGATCGGCTCGCCCTCGGCCGAAAGGATGGTGAGGCTCGGCGCGGCGATCGGCCCCAGCGAGCGCGACAGGGGCGCGGTCACCATCAGCCAGATCAGGATCAACAGGAAGATGAGGAGGGCGAGCTTGATCGCCCGCTTTACCATCCTGACCCGCGACAGCGGGGGCTGTGGCGGATCCTGGGCTTCGACTGGCGCCTGTGCGGTCATCGCGGCCTGTGTCAGCATGTTTCCGCGGCGTTTTTCAAGCGAACAAGCGCTCGGGGCGGATTTGCCCGGGTGCGACGCCGAGCGCGGCGAGGCCGGCGGGCCAGTCGCCGCCGGTGACCAGGGCCTCGACGATCTCGGCCATGGCGGGCGCGGTCTGCAGGCCGTAGCCGCCCTGGCCGGCCAGCCAGAAGAAGCCGGGCGCGTCCGGCGCGAAGCCGGCCGTGGGGGTGCGGTCGGCGGTGAAGGTCCTGAGGCCCGCCCAACGGTGGGCGATGCGGTGGACCGCGATGGTGGTGTAATGCTCCAGCCGGTCGGCGGCGAGCGCGAGGTCATATTCCTCCGGCCGGGCGTCGCAGGGATCGTCCGGCACCTCGTCGGCCGGCGAGACCAGGATTCGGCCGGCCTCGGGCAGCATGTAGAAATCGCCGGCGACGCTATGCGCGAACGGCCAGGCGGAGGGGTCGAGCCCGGGCGGCGGGTCGACCGCGATGATCGTGCGGCGCTTCGGCTGCAGGCCGAGCGGCGCGACTCCGGCCAGCGCCGCGACCGCGTCCGCCCAGGCGCCGGCGGCGTTGACCAGCACCGGCGCCGCCAGCGCATCGTCGACCGCCCAGAGCCCGCCGCGCCGCTCGATCGCTGCGATGCGCAGGCCGGTGCGGATCTCGCCGCCCGCGGCGCGCAGGCGACGGGCGAAGCCCTGCAGCAGGGCGTCGGCGTCGAGCTTGAGCCCGGTGGGATCGAGGAGGCCCTGGCGGGGCGGACTTCAGCACCGGGCAGAGGGCGGCCATCTCCGCCTCGCCGACGATCCGGACTGCATCGGTGAACAGGCGCCATGTCGGCGCGCAGCGCGGCGAGAGCCGGCAACGCCTCCTCCTCGGCGAAGTAGAGCGTGGCGAAGCGGCGGGCGAGCGGGGCCTCGCTGAACCCTTCGGGCGGCGCCTCGAAGAAGGCGCGGCTGTAGGCGGTGAGGCCGCGCACCGCGGCGTTGCCGATCCCGTAATGGCTGAACGAGACGCTGCGGCCCGAGCTGTGATAGCCGAGCGCCTGCTCCGCCTCGATCACCAGCACGCGGCCGTGCCGGGCCAGCCGCGCCGCCGCCGACAGGCCGGCAATGCCGCCGCCGATCACCAGGAAATCCGCGCTCTCCATCGAGAGCGGGCGCTAGCCGCCGCGCGCGAATTCGGCAACCGGCCGGCCGAGCAGGCCGTCGACGATCCGCTGGCTGGCGCGGCCGTCGCCGTAGAGGGTGGAGCGGCGCCGCGGCGCGGGCGCGGCGAGCTGCGCCGCCGCGGCGTGGAGGATGCGCTCGGGATCGGTGCCGACGCGGAGCGCGGCGCCGGCGGCGACCGCCTCGGGCCGCTCGGTGGCGGCGCGCAGCACCAGCACCGGCCTGCCGAGCGCGACCGCCTCCTCCTGCACCCCGCCCGAATCGGTGAGGACGAGGTCGGCGCGGCGCAGCAGCGCGACGAAGCAGACGAGGTCGAGCGGCGCCAGCAGGTGCAGGCGCGCCAGGCCGCCTAGCGCCGTCTCGGCAAGCCCGCGAAGCGCTGGATTGGGGTGGAGGGGAAACAGGATCTCGACATCCTCGCGCTCGGCGAGGCGCGCCAGGGCGGCGCAGATCGCCGCGAACGGCGCGCCGAAGCTCTCGCGGCGATGGGCGGTGACGAGCACCAGCCTGCGTCCCTGCGGCAGCTCGGGAAGGCCGGCGTCGGCCCCGGCGTCGAGCGCGGCCAGCACCCGGTGGAGCGCGTCGATGCCGCTGTTGCCGGTGACGAACACCTCGCCGCGCAGCCGCTCGCCGCGCAGATTGTCGCGGGCGGCGCGGGTCGGCGCGAAATGCAGGTCCGCGATCAGCGCGATCGCACGGCGGTTATATTCCTCCGGGAAGGGCTCGGCGGCGCTGTAGGTGCGCAGCCCGGCCTCGACATGGGCGACCGGGATGGCGCGGTGAAAGGCGGCGAGCGCGGCGGCGAAGGCCGAGCTGGTGTCGCCCTGGACGATCACCCGGCTCGGCGCGACCTTTGCGAGCAGCCCATCGAGCCGTTCGACGAGGCGCGCGAGCAGCGGGCTCAGCGCCTGCTCACGAGGTCATCGCGTCAAGGTCGAAATCAACACGGATTTCGAAAAAATCCAGCACGGATTCAACCAATTCGCGGTGCTGACCAGTCAAGCAGACCAGCGTTTCTACGCCGCGTTCGGCATTCAAGGCCTTGATGACGGGGGCCAACTTGACGGCCTCGGGGCGCGTCCCGAACGCCACAAGAAATGCCATGCCCCGCCCCCTGCGCTTTACGCGCAGTTAAGCACGGGCTTTCTGGTGCGTACAGCCCCTAGTTCATCGAGCGGCGGGCGTCGGCCCGGCCGGCCAGATAGGCGGCGCAGCTGGCCCGCAGCGAGTCGCTGTCGTCGCTCGAGAGCGAGTAGGCGACGCTGAGCCGGGCGATGAAGCCTGCCGGATCGGCCTGGCCGCCGGCGGCGCGGCAGATCGTGGTGATCGAGGCGAGGTCGAGCGGGGCGCCGCCGCTGGCGCGGCGCGGCGCCGGCCGGCGGACCGGCCGCACCGGCGTCGCGCGCGGCTGCAGCGCCTCGGCCCGGGCCTGGAGCTCGAGCGCGTTCCGGTCGATCTGGGGCAGGACCGCTTTGCCTGCCAGAAGTGCGGTCAGGATGATGACCATGTTCAGTCCCCCCGGGAAAATCTCCCGCGGGGCGGTAGTTATCCGGGATATGGTAAAGAAGCCGTTAACCCTGTTTAACGGCTGGGCGAGGGAGGGCGGTTTGACCGACGAGGAGCTGGCCGCGCATTTGGCGCAGGAAGCGGGCCGCCTGCTGCTCGAGCAGCGGCGGAGCGCGCTGCTTAAGGGCGCGGCGCTCGGCCATGTCGCCGACAAGGTCGCCAATGCCTTCATCCTGACCGGGCTTGCCGAATGGCGGCCCGGGGACGCGATCCTCTCCGAGGAGAGCCCCGACGACCCGGCCCGGCTGGCGCGGGAGCGGGTGTGGATCATCGACCCGCTCGACGGCACCCGCGAATATTCGGAAGGGCGGGACGACTGGGCGGTGCACGTCGCTCTGGCGGTCGGCGGGGAGCCCAGGCTCGGCGCGGTCGCGGTGCCGGCCCGCGGGCAGCTGTTCCGCTCCGACCGGGTGCAGGCGCCCCCGGCCGCGCGGGAGCGCCCGATCATGCTGGTCAGCCGCACCCGGCCGCCGGCCGAGGCGGAGGAGATCGCGGCCTTGCTTGGGGCCGAGCTGGTGCCGCTGGGCTCGGCCGGGGCCAAGGCGATGGCGGTGGTCGCCGGCGAGGCCGACCTTTATTATCATGCCGGTGGCCAGCACGAATGGGACAATTGCGCCCCCGCCGCGATCGCGCTGGCGGCCGGGCTGCACGCCAGCCGCCTGGACGGCTCGCCGCTCGTCTACAACCGGCCGGACGCCTGGGTCCCCGACCTCGTCATCGCCCGGCGGGAGCTGGCGGCGCCGATCCTGCGTTTCTGCGCGCCGCGCTGACTTTCGGTCCGGTCCGGATCGGCCCATCCCGGAAACGCGCGCAGCCGGTCCGGATCGGACTCGATCCTGAGCGTCCGCGTCTCCCGCTGACCTAGCCTCCTCCGGGGGCCGCTCCAACCGCGGCCCTCGAAGGGGGATCCATGAAAGCATCAGCGCTGCTCGCCGCTCTGGCCGCGATCGGCATCGCCTCCTCGGCCGCGCATGCCCAGACCGACGCCCAGGTGAAGCAGAGCATCATCCGCGACTCGATCGCCGCTTATCCGGGGCCGTGCCCGTGCCCCTATAATGTCGACCGGGCCGGGCGCAGCTGCGGGCGGCGCAGCGCCTATAGCCGGCCGGGCGGCTATGCGCCGATCTGCTATCCCGCCGACGTGACCCAGGCGCAGATCCAGGAGTGGCGTCGCCTTCACAGATAGTCGCGCAGGGCGAGCCAGGCCTCCCGCTTCTTCGCGAAGGCGAGGGTGTAGGCCGGGCTGCTCGATGGCAGGTCGACGAGGTCGATGCCCGTAACGCCGGCGAGCTGCCGGCGGCCGACCTTCGCCGCCGTGCCGCCGTTGAACGCCAGCGCCCGAAGCTCGGGATGCGTCGCCGCAAGCGCCGCGAGGTCGCTCGCCTCGTGCAGCCTGATGTCGGCGTCGAGGCTGCCCGGACGCGTCGCGGCGGCGACCGTGTCCCACAGGCCGACCCCCGCGTCGAGCAACGCCGCCAGCCGCTCGTCATAAGCGAGCGGCACCAGATCGCGCCCGATCGCCTCGCCGATCAGCCGCCAGAACTGGTTGCGCGGATTGGCGTAATAGCGCCCGGCGGCCAGCGAGGCGGCGCCCGGCAGGCTGCCCAGCACGATCAGGCGGGTGTCGGGGCGGGTGACGGGATCGAAGCAGTGGTGCATAGGAGCGGGCTTATGAAAGTCCGGGGCGGTTGTCATTGCGGCGCGGTGCGCTTCGAGGCCGAAGTGCCGGCCGCGGTCGAGATACTCGACTGCAATTGCTCGATCTGCGCCAAGACCGGCTTTCGCCATCTCATCGTGCCGCACGAGGATTTCCTGCTGCTCGCGGGGAAGCAGGCGCTGACCCGCTACCGCTTCGGCACCGGCGCGGCCGAGCATTTGTTCTGCGCGACCTGCGGCGTGAAGGGCTTCTACCAGCCGCGCTCGCACCACGAGGCGTGGAGCGTGAATTTGAACGCGCTCGACGATCTCACGGCGCTCGACATTCGCGCCTCCGCCTTCGACGGCCGCAACTGGGAGCAGTCCGCCGCGAAGCTCGACTGAGTTCGGAGCGGCGCTTGGCGTCTGGAGGCAATCGCCGCGTTGCTCCGAAGCCCTCCCCCTTGATGGGGGAGATGGGCAGGTCGCCATGCCCCCCGGCATGGCTTCGGATTGCGGGGCGATCCGAACCTGCCCATGGGTGGGGGTGAACGATGGAACCGTGGGTCTCGCAGGCTCACCCCACCCCAACCCAACCCCTCCCATCAAGGGGAGGGGCTCCAGAACGTCGAGACGCCCTAGCTGCTTGCCCGTCCCCCGCCGGACGGCTTAGAACCCTGCTAAAAGGGGAGGGGAGCATGGCCGAGGCGGCGGAGCCGGCTGAGCCGATGGACGAAGGCTATGTGGTCGACGCGAAGCGCGACCGGCTGGTCATTTTCGCCTCGACGCTCGGCACGGTCTTCGAGTGGTACGATTTCTTCATCTACGGCACGCTCGCCGCGGTCATCGGCCGGCAATTCTTCCCGGCCGGCAGCGAGACCGCCCAGTTCCTGCTCGCGCTGGCCTCGTTCGGCGTCGGCTTCGGCGTGCGGCCATTGGGCGCGATCCTGTTCGGCATCCTCGGCGACAAGCTCGGCCGCAAATACACCTTCCTCGTCACCATCACGCTGATGGGCTTCGCCACCGCCGCCGTCGGGCTGGTGCCGAGCTATGCCGCGATCGGCATGGCGGCGCCGGTCATCCTGGTCAGCCTGCGGGTGATGCAGGGGCTGGCGCTGGGCGGCGAATATGGCGGCGCGGCGATCTACGTCGCCGAGCATGCGCCGCGGGGCAAGCGCGGCCTCTACACCAGCGCCATCCAGGCCGGAGTGATCGGCGGCTTCCTGCTTTCCGTGGCCGTCGTGCTGATCTCCGAATGGTTCGTCGATCGCGAGGCCTGGGAGGAATGGGGCTGGCGGATCCCGTTCCTTGTCTCGGTGGTGCTGCTCGCGGTCTCGCTCTGGGTGCGGCTGAAGCTGAAGGAAAGCCCGGTCTTCCAGGCGATGAAGGAATCGGGCAAGACCGCGCGCAACCCCTTGCGCGAGAGCTTCCGCGGCTGGCAGCGGACCAAGAGCATCCTGGTCGCCCTGTTCGGCATCGCCGCCGGGCTCACCGTGATCTGGTACACCGCCCAGTTCCAGGCGCTGTTCTTCCTGCAGAACTCGCTCAGGATCGAGGACACGGCGGCGCGGGCGATGATCGGCGTCGCCGCCTTCTTCAGCATGTTCTGGTTCGTGCTGTTCGGCTGGCTCTCCGACAAGATCGGCCGCAAGCCGCCGATCGTCACCGGCTATATCCTGACCCTCCTCCTGATGTTCCCGCTGTTCCACTGGATGGCCTCGGCCGCCAACCCCGAGCTCGCCCGCGCGATGGAGCGCAGCCCGGTGACCGTGCAGGGCACCAATTGCGACTACAACCCGTTCGCGCAGACCCAGGCGACGCCCTGCGCCCGCGCCCTCGACACGCTGACCCGGCGCGGCATCGCCTACACCTTGGTGCCGGCCCCGGGCTGGAGCGGCGACGCCTATCAGGTGCGGATCGGCGATGCGGTGGTCGACGCCGAGGACCCGGCCGCGCTCGAGCCGGCGCTGGCCGGCGCCGGCTACCGGCTGGAGAAGCAGACGCCGGCCTTCGGGCAGATGGTGCAGGTGGTGCTGGCGATCATCGTCATCGGCTTCCTCTCCGGCATGACCTACGGGCCGGTCGCGGCCTTGCTGGTGGAGATGTTCCCGGCGCGGGTGCGCTACACCTCGCTGTCGGTGCCCTATCATATCGGCACCGGCTATTTCGGCGGATTCCTGCCGTTCATCAGCCAGTATATCGTGGCCCGCACCGGCGATCCGTTCGCCGGCCTCTGGTACACGATCGCGGTGGTGGCGATGGCGCTGGTCGTCACCCTGTTCGGGCTGACCGAGACTTCCGGAAAGAGGTTGGAGTAGCGCCGGACGCGCGCTAGGCGCGCTCCATGGTCCACGTCCCGCTGCGCCTCAGGCTCGATTCCGACGCGCTCGTCGCCAACTGGCACTGGCTGGCGCACAAGGGCGGCGGCGCGGCCTGCGGCGCGGCGGTCAAGGCCGACGGCTACGGGCTTGGCGCGCGCGAGGCGGTGAAGCGGCTGCAGCAGGCCGGCTGCCGCGACTTCTTCGTCGCCACCTGGGCCGAGGCCGAGGCGCTGATGCCCTGGCCCGGCGACCTCGCTTTGTCGGTGCTGCACGGCGTCGGCGCGCGGGACATGGCGGCGGCTCTGAAGTCGCCGGCGCGGCCGGTGCTCAACAGCCCGGAGCAGATCGCGCGCTGGCGGGAGACGGCCCGGCCCTGCGACGTGATGATCGACACCGGCATCAACCGGCTCGGCCTCAGCCCCGCGGACGCCGGCGCCGGCCTGCTCGACGGCCTGGCGATCGAGACGCTGATGAGCCATCTCGCCTGCGCCGACGAGGATTCGCCGGCCAATGCGGCGCAGCTGGCGGCGTTCCAGGCGATCGCCGGCAAGGCGCCCGCGCGGCGCTACAGCCTCGCCAACAGCGCCGGCATCTGCCTCGGCCCCGATTTCGCCTTCGACCTGACCCGGCCGGGCCTCGCCCTTTACGGCGGCGTGCCGCGGCGCGAGGCGGAGGGGCATATCCGCCAGGTCGCCCATGTCGAGGCGCAGGTGGTGCAGCGCCGCCGCGTCGAGGCGGGCGGGCGGGTCGGCTATGGCGGCACCTTCACCGCCGAGCGCCCGTGCGAGCTCGCCATCCTCAACCTCGGCTATGCCGACGGCTATCTGCGCGGCTTTTCCGGCACCGGCCGGGCGCGGCTCGGCGACAGGCTCCTGCCGGTGGTCGGCCGGGTGTCGATGGATCTCACTGCGATCCGCGTCGACGAGGCGCCGGACCTCGCCGAGGGCGACTGGGTCGAGCTCGATTATGACCTCCCCGCCGCCGCGGCCCAGTCCGGGCTCAGCCAGTACGAGTTGCTCACCGGCCTCGGCGCCCGCTTCGAGCGGCGCTGGTCCTAGGCCGGATCGGCGCGGAAGTTCACAAAGCTCACCGAAAAATAAAATTCCCTCGATCAAATCGTGGCTCACTGATCGTTTTTGCCGATCAATCGCCCTAGGGACACGAGGAACCATTCCGAAACATAAGCAGAACAAATCCAACAATGCAAGCGGCGGGTCGGCGCCCGGAGGGCCGCAGACCTAGTCCATCACCTCATATTCGCCGATCCGGTGCTCGGCGCTGGTCCAGCTTTCGGTCGAGCGGTCGAGCGCCTCATAATCCTCGCGATGGGCGGCGAGGAAGGCTTCGAAATCGGCGCGCGACCGCCAGATGTCGAGCGTCAAATAGGAGCCGTCCTCGGCCTTGAACAATTCGGTGCCGCGAAAGCCCTCGGCGCGGGCGAACAGCTGCGCCCAGGCGCCGGTCGGCGCATAGGTCGCCTCGAACGCCTCCCGCGCCTCCTCCAGAACCTCGTAACGCCAGATCAAAGCGATCATTCCATGCCCCTGTCCGGCTTGAATAACGCGCCGGAGGGCTCCCGCGCAAAGGCGCGCGGCGGCCTGTTCCGAGATGGCACAGCCGCGGGCCCGGTCCCTCAGCGCGCGGCGCGGGCTTCGGCGATCTGGCGCAACAACTCAGCCCGGAGCGGCCCGCGCATCGCCTGCCGGACGTCTTCGGTGGCCGCGGGGTCGCGGTCGGGCACGGCGGTCGCCAGCGCGGCCGCTTCCTCTTCCGCGCACGCGGCCATCGCGCGATCGACGAGCGTTTCGGCCGGGTCCGCTTGACCCGCCCTTACCAACGCCTGGTCGGCGACGCAGCGGCCGAAGCGGGCGCTCATTGCGATCATCGCCAACCGCCGGTCGCGCCATTCGTCGATCAGATCGAGGTTAAGCCTGCGCACGCGCTGGCGCAGCCGCCGAATCTCCCTGGCGGCGCTCCCGGCGCCGGATTCAGCGGCGATTTGCGCCTCGAAGCGCCGCTCCTCCTCAACGCAGGCGGCCGCGGCGACGTCGGCGATCGCCTCGCGCGAATCCCCGCCGGCGTCAACGCGGTCCATCACCTGCACCACGTTGCAATCCATCCATTGCGTCAATGGATCGGCCGGGTCTCCTTCGGCCTGGACGGCGATGGCCAGGCTCATCGCGGCGACCAGCGCGATCACCGGCTCAATCCCGCTCGACGCAGAGCGCGATTCCCATGCCGCCGCCGATGCAGAGCGTGGCGAGGCCCTTCTTGGCGTCGCGGCGCTGCATCTCGTAGAGGAGGGTGGTGAGCACGCGCGCGCCCGAGGCGCCGATCGGGTGGCCGATGGCGATCGCGCCGCCATTGACGTTGACCTTGCCGGCGTCCCAGCCGAGCTCCTTGCCGACGGCGAGGGCCTGCGCGGCGAAGGCCTCGTTGGCCTCGATCAGGTCGAGGTCCTGGACCGTCCAGCCGGCCTTTTCGAGCGCCTTCTTCGAGGCCGGGACCGGGCCGATGCCCATCACCGAGGGGTCGACGCCGGCCGAGGCCCAGCTCTTCACGGTGGCGAGGATCGGGGTGCCGCGGCGCTCGGCCTCCGCGCGGCTCATCAGCACGAGCGCGGCCGCGCCGTCGTTGAGCCCCGAGGCGTTGGCCGCGGTCACGGTGCCGTCCTTCTTGAAGGCGGGGCGGAGGCCGGAGACGCCGTCCAGGGTGGCGCCGGCGCGGATATATTCGTCCTGGTCGACCACCGTCTCGCCCTTGCGGGTCTTGACGGTGACGGCGGCGATCTCGTCCTTGAAGCGGCCCTCGGCGCGGGCGGCCTCGGCCTTGTTCTGGCTGGCCACCGCGAACATATCCTGCTCGCCCCGCGTCACCTGGTACTGCTCGGCCAGATTCTCGGCGGTGATGCCCATATGATAGCCGTTGAAGACGTCGGTGAGGCCGTCCTTGATCATCGTGTCGATGAGGCTGACGTCGCCCATCTTGGCGCCGCCGCGCAGATTCTGGGCATGGTTGGCGAGACTCATGCTCTCCTGGCCGCCGGCGACGACGACGGTGGCGTCGCCGGTCTGGATCGCCTGGCTGGCGAGCGCGACCGCGCGCAGGCCCGAGCCGCAGACCTGGTTGACGCCCCAGGCGGGCACCTCCTTGGGGATGCCGGCGGCCATCGAGGCCTGGCGGGCCGGGTTCTGGCCCTGGCCGGCGGTCAGCACCTGGCCCAGGATCACCTCGGAGACCTCGCCCGGCGCGACGCCGGACTGTTCGAGCGCGGCCTCGATCGCGACGCGGCCGAGCTCGTGGGCCGGGGTGGCGGCGAAGGCGCCGAGGAACGAGCCGACCGGGGTGCGCTTGGCGGCGGTGATGACGACGTCGGTCATGGGGCTGGTCTCCGATTTCAGGATTCGGGGGCGGCCTCTAGCACTTTGCTGCAGTGCGGGAAAGCCAGGCCTCGAGCGGCTCCCACAGCGCCGCGCGCGCCTTGCGGCCGACCACCATGCCGACATGGCCGAGGGCGAGGTCGAGTCGCTCGCCGGAGCGCAGGGCGGTGGCGTGCGGCACGATCCGGTCGGTGGTCGAGACGATGCTGAGCAAGGGGATGGCGAGCGCCGCGGGGTCGATGACCGTCCCGCCCACCGTCCACGCGCCCGTGCCGGTCGCGTCGGCGGCGAACAGCGCCTCGAACATCTCGCGCGCCGCGGCCTCGGAGACGGGCGGGCCGTCATTGGCCCAGTCCTCGAGCATGACGAAGGTCCGCGCCTCCTCGCCCTCGAGGCCCGCGAACGCCTCGAACTTGCCCACCGTGCGCTCGGGGTCGAGCCCCCAGAAGGCGCATTGCAGCACCTCCATCGGCAGCACGCCCAGCGCCCGGACGGCGGGCTGCGACTCGGCCCACAGCCGCGCGAGATTGGCGCGCGCCTCGTCGGGAAAGCCGTCGAAATGCCAGGGCGCGGCGAGCGTGGCGACGCTGCGCGCCGGGCCGAGCTGCGCGGCGGCGAGCGCCATCGTGCCGCCAAGGCAATAGCCGACGAGGTGGACCGGCTCGCCGGCCGCCCCCATCAGCGGCAGCAGGATATGCTCGACATGGCCCGCCACCGACAGGGCGCGCCGCTCCGCCCCCGGCCAGCCCCAATCGAGCAGCAGCACGCGATGTCCGCGGCCGGCGAGCCAGCGCAGCAGCGAGCGCTCGCCCATGTCGAGCACGTTGGGCGGGTTGATCAAAGAGGGCACGAACAGCACCGGCGCGCCCTCCCCGCCATAGTCGCGCAGCGCCGCGCCGTGCGCCGTCGCCAGCACCGGCATCGGCGCCGGCGGCGGCGGCCGCTCCGCCTCCTGATATTTGCGCAGGCCCGCCAGCGCGGCCTGCATCCGGGCGGGATTTGCTGCGGTCGTGCTGCGCAGCAAATCGAGGAACAGAGGGAGCGGGCGCGGCCGATGTTGCGGTGCCGCAATCCTTGGTGCTAGGGCTGTGTCAGCAGCGCGTAGGGAGTCTGACATGGCGGCGTCGCGGTCCGGGGACGATGTGGTCATCATCAAGAAATATGCCAACCGGCGGCTCTACGATACCGAAAGCTCGTCCTATATCACGCTGGAGCGGCTCGCCGAGATGGTGCGGCAGAAGCGCGACTTCAAAGTGGTCGACGCCAAATCGGGCGAGGACATCACCCGCTCGGTGCTGACCCAGATCATCATGGACGAGGAGGCGCGCGGCGCGACCATGCTGCCGGTCAACTTCCTCAGGCAGCTGATCGCCATGTACGGCGACCAGATGCAGGCGGTGGTGCCGCAATATCTCGAAGCCTCGCTCGACGCGCTGCAGCGCAACCAGAGCCAGCTGCGCGACGCCATGGCCGGCGCCTTCGCCGCCAACCCGTTCGCCGAGATCGCCCGGCGCAACATGGAGATGTTCACCGCCGCCGCCGGCGCCAACAAGGCCGAGGAGACCGCGAAGCCCGCCGCGTCCGAGGACACCAGGGCGGAGCTGGCAGGCCTCAAGGCCCAGCTCGCCGAGCTGCAGAAGCAGCTCGACCGCCTCAGCGAATAAAAATGGGGACAGCCACCATTTTTTCGGCGCTGCCGTGTTCGGCCGATGTGCGCGGTGCTCAAAAAATGGTGGCTGTCCCCATTTAACGAGGCTTCACGAAGCGCAGCGTCATCCGGTCGCTTTCGCCGATCGCGGCGTAGCGGGCGCGGTCCTGGTCGCCGAGCCGGAAGGTGGGCGGCAGCGTCCACACCCCGCGCGGCCAGTCGGCGGTGTCGCGCGGATTGGCGTTGATCTCGGAGGCGCGCACGAAGCGGAAGCCGGCCGCCTCGGCGAGGCGGCGGACGGTCGAGACCTTGATGTAGCCGCTGCTGCGCTCGCGCTCGGCGTCGGCGCTCTCGGGCAGGCGGTGGTCGACCACGCCGAGCGTGCCGCCGGGCCGCAGCATCGCGAACATCTGCCGGAACGCCTCCTCGGCATAGGGCCGGCCGTCGCGCTGATAGCCCATCTGCCAATTGTGCACGTTGCGGAAGGTGAGCACGACATCGGCGCTGCCGTCGGGCACCCGGGTCTCCTCGGGGAGGAAGGCGGGGAAGGCGGCGAGGTTGATCCGGCCGTAGAGGCGCGGATTGGCCTCCATCAGCCGGCGCACGCCTGCGCTCTGGCCGGCGCCCATCGCCGCCGCATAATAGGTGCCGCCGCCCTGGATGACGTAGGGCGCCAGGATCTCGGTGTACCAGCCGCCGCCGGGCCAGATCTCGACCACGGTATCGTCGGGCTCGACCCCGAAGAAGGTCAGCGTCTCGAGCGGGTTGCGGTAGCGGTCGCGGCCGACATTGGCGGGCGTCCGGCTGGCCGCGCCGATCGCCGCGCGCAGCTGCGCCGCATCGGCCTTGCCGCGCTCCGGCGCGGGGGCGGGCGGGCTGCTCCCGCTTTGCATCACGGCGATGGCGGCGACGGCGCCGGCGGCGAGACCGGCGGCGCCCAGCGCGGCGAGGGTCTGGCGGATCATCCTGCTCTCCCTAGATAGAGGTGAGGAGGCCATGGCGGAGCGGCGATGACGATTCAAGGATGGATGTGGAGCGCCGACGCGGCGGCGCTGGCGCTGGTCGTGCTGGCCGGCCTCGCCGACTCCCGCCGCGGCCGCCGCCGCGACCTCGACCGCGCCGGCTGGGTGCCCTGGCGCGGGCTGCAGGTCGCGGGCTTCTTCGCGATCCTGCTGTTCACGATGCTGGCGCTGCGGGCCGGCTAGGCGCGCTCACCCCAGCAGCGGCGACAGCCGAGCCGCGGCGGCGAGATAGTCGGCGATGCGGGCGGCGGCGGCGTCGCTGGGGCCGACCAGGGCGGTGCGCCGGTTGGTCGGCTGCGGGTGGCGGACCAGGAGGCCGTGGTCGAGCAGCCAGGCGACCCAGCGGTGGGCGGTGCTGCGCGCGATCCCCGCGGAGGCGCCGAGGCTGGTCATCGGGCTGAGGCGGCCCTCGAGACGCGCGGCATAGGCCTCGAGCAGCACCGCCCAGGCGAGATCGCCGACCGCCGGCCCGAAACACTCGTCGCGCAGGCGCCGGGCGGCGAGGATCGCGCGCACCGAGGCGCCGCTGATCTCGGGCGGCCGCGGCGCCCGCCGCCCCCCGCCGCGCCGCGCGAGCCGCCGCAGCGCCCGGTTCACCCGCTGCAGCTCCCGGCTGATGTCCTCGAGGCTCGCCGCCTGGCCGGTCCCGTTTCTTGCGCCCATCGCGACCCTCCCGCCCCTCGACGGTGGAAGCGGAGGCGCGACTCATCGATTAGCGCAAATTATGCCAGCGCGCCATGCGTTTTCCGTGAAGAGGCAAAGCCGCTAGCGGGGCGTGGCGGTCGTTCGCCCGTCATTCTGGCCCTCGGTGACCAGCGCCGAGATCGGCACGCGGGCTTTCTCCTGCTCCTCCTGCCGCCATTGCTCGGCGGTCTTGCACCGCCGCGGCCGGCGGATGCGGCTGCCGAGCTGCTTGGTCGAGCCGCGGCAGATCAGCGGCTCCTCGGGCGGCGCCGGCGCGGGATCGGCGGCGAACGCGCCGGCGGCCGACAAAGCGAGCGCCATGGCGACGAGGATGACGGGTTTTCCGGTCATATGCGCCTCTCCGAGTCCGCCTGCGAAGGTGAGGCGGCCTGGTCGGCAAGTCAAGCAGAGGCCACGGTCCCGCCAACCTGATATTTTTGAGGAAGCGGCGGCATTCTGCTATGAAGTCCTCGCCGCCCGGAGCAGGTCCGGTGACGCTCGGGTTCGTCTCATGAGCCAGGCCGAAACCCCGCTGAAGCCTTCGGTGCTTCTGCTGCTGCGCAACCTCGCGGGCGGGACGATCTGCGGCGTCGGTGGCTATTACATGGTGCAGACCAGCCAGATCGTCATCGTCATCCTCGGCGGATGCATGCTGCTCGCCGCGCCGTTCCTGCTGCTGATGCCGCTGTTCATGGGCCTGCCCGGCCGGGGGCCATGCCCGCAATGCGGCGGCACGATCGAGACGATGGCCGGAAAGGACTGGAATCTGATGTGCCGCGGCTGCGGCCTCTATCTCGACGCCGGCCAGGGGAAGCTCAGGCCGAGCGACCCCAATCGCGTCGAGGCCGAGCCGCAATTTTGCGCTCCCGGGCCGTGGGCGGATATCACCGGCGTCCTGTTTCCGACGATCGCCTTCTCCGCCGACGATGCGATCCGCGACATGCTGACCACCAAGAAGGGCGGCGTCCGCATGATGGAGGCGAGCTGGCCGCGAAGCTGCGTGGTCTGCGGCTCGCCGCCGACTCGCTTCGACGAGATGGCGCGCAAGATCATCCTGCCGGGCAGGGGCACGGGCTGGGGCAGGGACACCGGAATCACGGTCGCCGCGAAGGGCGTTCCCTATTGCGACGCGCACAAGGACGGCGTGATGTTCGATCGCGTGCACAGCGCCAACGCGACGGCGAGCCCCGGCTTCGGGCTCAAGTTCCGTTCACTCGCTTATCGCAATGCTTTCATGCGCGCCAACCCCTGGCCCTTCACCTGGCACGAATAAACGGTGCGGAAGCCAGCCGCGGCGAACGGGGGTGCGGCTGGCCGAAGCCTCGGGACCGCCTACAGGCAGGCTTCCAGATAAGGCTGGTCGAAGCCGAACATCTTCGCTTTCTCGAGCGTGTAGGGGCGCAGGCCCATGGAGCGATACTCGCCGATGATCTTGCCGTCGGGAGTCTCGTCCAGATATTCGAACTTGAACAGCTCCTGGGTGACGATGACGTCGCCCTCCATGCCGATCACCTCGGTGATGTTGGTGCAGCGGCGCGAGCCGTCGCGCAGGCGCTTGACCTGGACGATGAGGTCGACCGAGTCGGCGATCTGGCGCGAGATCGCTTCCTTGGGCACCTTGATGTCCGACATCATCACCATGTTCTCCATGCGCGCCAGGCACTCGCGCGGGGAGTTGGAGTGGAGCGTCGCCATCGAGCCGTCGTGGCCGGTGTTCATCGCGGCGAGGAGGTCGAAGCACTCCGCGCCGCGGATCTCGCCGAGGATGATGCGGTCGGGGCGCATGCGCAGCGCGTTGATGACGAGGTCGCGGATCGAGATCGCGCCCTGGCCCTCGAGGTTGGGCGGGCGGGTCTCGAGCGGCAGCCAGTGCGGCTGCTGCAGGCGGAGCTCGGCGGCGTCCTCGATGGTGAGCACGCGCTCGCCCGGGTCGATCAGCTTGGAGAGGGCGTTGAGCATCGTCGTCTTGCCCGAGCCGGTGCCGCCCGAGATGATGATGTTCATCCGGCTGGCGCCGGCGATCTTGAGCACGGTCGCCATCTTCTCGCTGAGCGAGCCCCAGCCGCGCATCATGTCGACGGTGATCGGCTTTTCGGAGAATTTGCGGATCGAGATGGCGGTGCCGCGCAGGGAGAGCGGCGGGATGATCACGTTGACGCGGCTGCCGTCCTGCAGGCGGGCGTCGGCGAGCGGGGTGGTCTGGTCGACGCGGCGGCCGACCTTGTTGACGATGCGCTGGGCGATCTGGAGCAAATGCTCCTCGTCGCGGAACTGGATCTGGGCGAGCTCGAGCTTGCCCTTGCGCTCGATGTAGGTCTGCTCCGGGCCGTTGACCATGATGTCGCTGACCTCGGGGTCGCTGAGCAGCTCCTCGAGCGGGCCGAGGCCGAGCAGCTCGTCGACCAGCACCTTTTCGAGCGCGAACTGCTCGCGCCGGTTGAGGTTGATCTTCAGCTCGGCGAGCACCTCGCCGATGATCGGCCGGAACTCCTCGGCCAGCTCGTCCTTGGAGAGCGTGGCGGCGGCCTCGGGGTCGACGCGCTCGAGCAGGCGGGGAAGCACCTGCTCCTTGATCCGGTGGATCGCGGCCTCGAAGCCCTCGACCTTGCTGTTGCCCTGCTCGCCGGACTGCGACTGCCGGTCGGCGAGGCGGGCCATGGCGTCGCCGTGCAGCGCGGGGGAGACCGGCGCGGCGGCCTCCTCGGCGTCGAGCGCTGCCGGCTCGAGCGGCGGGAACTGGCTGCCGCCCTCGAGCGGCTTGGGCGTGACGGGCCCCTTCATCGGCTGCGCCGTGCCGAAGCTCGGCCGGCCGCCGCCTCCGTTGCCGCCGCTGCGTCGTCCAAATGCACTCATCGCTTCGCCAACCCCGTCTGGCCTCGATCGCCGGGTCTCCCGGACGCGGTGGTGAATAGGCTGGAAACTTTGACAAGTAGCTAACGCGGCCCGCATGGGGCGGCATGGGCGGATCGACCAGATCGGCGCTGATTCTGGCGCTGTGTGGCTTCACCTCGCTCGCCTTCGGGGACGCGGTGGTGAAATCGATGGCGGGCGCCTGGCCGGGCACGGCGGTGGCGGCGCTGCGCTACAGCTTCGGGGCGGTCGGCCTGATCGCGATCGTCGCGGCGGTGCACGGGCGCGCCGGCTTCCGCGTGCCGCGGCCGGGGCTGCAATTCGGCCGCGGCGCGGCGGTCGCCTTGGCCACGATCTGCTTCTTCATGGCGGTGATGGCGATGCCGCTCGCGGACGCGACCGCGATCCAGTTCACCAGCCCGATGCTGACCGGCATCCTCTCGGCGCTCGTGCTCGGCGAGCGCGCGCCGAAAGCGGTGTGGGGGGCGACCGCCTTGGCCTTCGCCGGCGTGCTGATCGTGCTCAGGCCGAACCTGCTGGCGCTGGGGCCGGCGGCCTTCTGGCCGCTGGGAGCGGCGTTCGGCATGGCCTGGCTGATGATCTTCAACCGCAAGGCGGCGGGCTCGGCGCCGGCGCTGGCGATGCAGCTGCTGCTGGCGATGGTGGCGGCGCCGTTGCTGGTCGCGGCCGCGGCCGCGCTGCACGCCACCGGCGCGGCGCAGTTCAGGATCCCCGCGCCCGACGCGACCGTGGCGCTGAAATGCCTGGCCGTGGCCGGGTTCGCGACCTTCGGCCATCTGCTGATCTATTCGGCGACGGTGCGCGCCTCGGCGGCGCTGGTGGCGCCGATGACCTACGTCCAGCTTGTCGTCGCGATGGCGCTCGGCTGGGCCTGGTTCGGCAACCCGCCCGATCTCGCCATGCTCGGCGGCGCCGCCCTGATCATCGCCGGCGGGCTGTGGCTGTGGCGTTCGCAGAAACCGGCGCTCGTGGCGGAGACTCCGGACTGATGCAGGTCGTTGTGCCGGCGCGATAATCATGGCACACAGGCGAAACGGTTCGGGGAGCCTTCCATGCCGAAGATGCCGCTCGCGCTGATTGCCCTGGCCGCCGCGCTCACGGCGGCGCCGGCGGCCGCCCAGCCGTCCGGCCAGCGCCCCGCCGCCACTCCCGACGTCACCGTCCAGGGCCCGGAGCGGATGGTCTGCCGCTCGGTGCAGCGCACCTCGACAAGGATGCGCTCCAGCCGGGTCTGCCGCACGGTGCGCCAATGGGAGGAGGCCCGCGCCGGCCGCAGCCAGGACGAGGTGCTCGCCGAGGCCGCCGACACGCTGGAGATGCTCGGAGAGAAGGTTTCGACCAACTGCACGGGCGGCATGGGCGGCGGCCACGAGACGCCGCTCGGCCCGCGCTAGGATCGGGGAGGGGGAGATGCGCAAGGCTGGATATCTGCTGGCAGCCGTGGCCGCGCCGCTGCTCGCCGCTGGAGCGGCGGGCGCGCAGAGCAGGGCCGCCCAGGAGGAAAACTCCGCGCGCTCGCCCGACGTCACCGTGCAGGGTCCGGAGCGGATGGTCTGCCAGACCGTCAGGCGCACCGGCACGCGGATGCGCGCCGGCCGGGTCTGCCGCACCGTGCGGGAATGGGAGGAGGCGCGCGCCGGCCGCAGCCAGGACGAGGTGCTCGCCGAGGCCGCCGACACGCTCGAAATGTTCGGCGAAAAGATCTCGACCAATTGCATCGGCGGGCTGAGCCGGGCCGACGATACCTCGCTCGGCCCGCGCTAGGCCCGGACGGGAAGGGGGAAGGACAATGCGCAAGCTCATCGTCATGCTGGCCGCCGTTGCTGCCGCTCCTGTGCTGGCGGGCGGCGCGGCGAACGCCCAATCGACCAGCGGGACCAGCGTCGGCGGCGCGCCCGCGACCGAGCCCGGCGTCACCGTCCAGGGGCCGGAACGGATGGTCTGCCGGGTGGTGCGGCGCACCGGCACGCGGATGCGCTCGAGCCGGATCTGCCGGACGGTGACGCAATGGGACGAAGCCCATGCCGGCCGCAGCCAGGACGAGGTGCTCGCCGAAGCCGCCGACACGCTCGAGACGTTCGGCGAGAAGGTCTCGACCAACTGCATCGGCGGTGAATTGACTCGGGAGAATGGCCGCACGCCGCTCGGCCCGCGCTGAGCCGAACGAAGGGGAAAAGCCATGCGCAAGCTCATCGTCATGCTGGCCACTGCAGCCGCGCCATTGCTGGCGGGCGGCGCGGCGCACGCCCAATCGACCAGCGGCACCAGCGTCGGCGGCGCGCCCGCGGCCCAGTCCGGCGTCACCGTGCGGGGGCCCGAGCGGCTGGTCTGCCGCCTGGTCCGCCGAACCGGCACGCGGATGCGGTCGAGCCGGGTGTGCCGCACGGTGACCCAGTGGGAAGGAGCCCAGGCGGGCCGAACCCCGGATGACGAGCTTTCCGATGCGGCGCAGACGCTCGACGCGCTGGGCGAGGCGAGCACGACCGGTTGCGTCGGCGCCGACCTGGAGAACCCCCATACCAACGGCCGCACATCGCTCGGCCCGCGCTAGCGGGATAGCCCGACGGAGGTGACAATGCCGGAGCTCTCGGCAGTCCTGCTGCTCGCTTCCCTGTCCGCCGCGGCGGCGCCGCAGCAGGCCCCCGCTCGCTCGCCCGACGTCATCGTCCGCGCGCCCGAGCTGATCTGCCGGCCGGTGACCCGGACCGGCACGCGCATCGGCGTCAGCGCCGTCTGCCGCACGCGGGAGCAATGGGCGCAGGCCCGGCCGGGTCAATATTCGACGATCGACGATGCGCAGGCCAAGCTGGAGGTGATCGGAGCCGATTGCGGCTGTGAGTAGCCGCAGCGGGTCAGGCGGACCGAACTGGACCAATCGGAGGGATAGATGCACAAGTTCGTTGCCTTGCTTGCAATCGCCACCGCGCCGATGCAGGCCGCCGCCCAGTCGGCGGGCGCCGGCCAAAGCGGCGGCGCGCCCGCGCCGTCGCCCGACGTCACGGTGCGGGCGCCCGAGCGGATCGTCTGCCGGGCGCAGGTGCGCACCTCGACGCGGATGCGCACGGGCCGGGTCTGCCGTACGGTGCGCGAGTGGGAGGAGGCGCGGGGCGGCCGCAGCCAGGACGAGGTGCTCGCCGAGGCGGCCGACACGCTCGAGCTGATCGGGGAGAAGATTTCGACGGGCTGCATGGGCGGGATGAGAGGCCCGCAATAGCGGCCTTCAGGCGTCGGCGCCCTCGGCGAGCACCGTCAGGCCCTTTTCATTGACCTCGGCGAAGCCGCTTTCGATCCTGATCCGCTCGGGCTCGGCGCCGGCGCTCCGGTAGATCGCCAGCTCGCCGTCGCGCATCGTCGCCATATAGGGCGCGTGGCCCGCCATCACGCCGAAATCGCCCTCGGTCCCGGGCACGACCACCATGTGGACCTCCTCGGAGCGGAGCAGCTTTTCCGGGGTGACCAGCTCGAAATGCAAATCCGCCATGTTCTCTTCTCTCAAAGGCCCTCCCCCTTGATGGGGGAGGGGAGGATTGACTACGCCTCCTCGGCCAGCTTCTGGCCCTTGGCGACCGCTTCCTCGATGCCGCCGACCATGTAGAAGGCGCTCTCGGGGAGATGGTCGTATTCGCCGTCGACCACCGCCTTGAACGAGCGGACGGTGTCCTCGATCTGCACGAACTTGCCGGGGATGCCGGTGAACACCTCGGCGACGTGGAAGGGCTGGGAGAGGAAGCGCTGCAGCTTGCGCGCGCGGGCGACGGTGAGCTTGTCCTCCTCCGAAAGCTCGTCCATGCCGAGGATGGCGATGATGTCCTGCAGCGACTTGTAGCGCTGGAGGATCTCCTGGACGCGCCGCGCGGTGTCGTAATGCTCCTGGCCGACGGTGCGCGCGGTCAGCACGCGCGAGGTCGAATCGAGCGGGTCGACCGCCGGATAGATGCCGAGCTCCGAGATCGCGCGCGACAGCACGGTGGTGGCGTCGAGGTGGGCGAAGCTGGTCGCCGGCGCCGGGTCGGTGAGGTCGTCCGCGGGCACGTAGATGGCTTGAACGGACGTGATCGAGCCCTTGTTGGTCGAGGTGATCCGCTCCTGCAGCGTGCCCATGTCGGTGGCGAGCGTCGGCTGGTAGCCGACCGCCGAGGGGATGCGGCCGAGCAGCGCCGACACTTCCGAGCCCGCCTGGGTGAAGCGGAAGATGTTGTCGACGAAGAAGAGCACGTCCTGGCCCTCCTGGTCGCGGAAATATTCGGCGATGGTGAGGCCGGAGAGGGCGACGCGGGCGCGCGCCCCCGGCGGCTCGTTCATCTGGCCGAAGACGAGCGCCACCTTGGAGCCTTCGGGCGTCGGCTTGCCGTCGGCGTCCTTGGCGATGACGCCCGCGTCGAGGAATTCGTGATAGAGGTCGTTGCCCTCGCGGGTGCGCTCGCCGACGCCGGCGAACACGCTGGTGCCGCCATGGCCCTTGGCGATGTTGTTGATCAGCTCCTGGATCAGCACCGTCTTGCCGACGCCCGCACCGCCGAACAGCCCGATCTTGCCGCCCTTGGCGTAGGGCGCGAGCAGGTCGATCACCTTGATGCCGGTGACCAGGATCGAGGTCTCGGTCGACTGGTCGGTGAAGAGCGGCGCGTCGGCGTGGATCGGCGCGGTGTCGCTGTGGCCGATCGGGCCCTGCTCGTCGATCGGCTCGCCGATCACGTTCATGATCCGCCCGAGCGTCATCGGGCCGACCGGCATACGGATCTGCGAGCCGGTGTCGGTCACCTCCTGACCGCGGGTCAGCCCCTCGGTCGCGTCCATCGCGATCGTGCGCACGGTCGACTCGCCGAGATGCTGGGCGACCTCGAGCACGAGGCGGTTGCCGCCATTGTCGGTCTCGAGCGCGGAGAGGATCGCCGGCAGCTCGCTGTCGAACGTCACGTCGACGACGGCGCCGATCACCTGGCTGATGCGGCCGACATTGTTGGTGGTGGCGGTGGCCATTTCTGCTTCTTCCTTCTTGTTCCCCGGCGAAGGCCGGGGTCCAGTTCTTCGTTTTCTGGGCTCCTGCTTTCGCAGGTGCACAACAAAATTACAGCGCCTCGGCGCCCGAAATAATCTCGATCAGTTCCTTCGTGATCGCCGCCTGCCTGGTCCGGTTGTACTGGATGGTCAGGCGGTTGATCATGTCCCCGGCGTTGCGCGTCGCATTGTCCATCGCAGTCATCCGGCTGCCCTGCTCGGACGCCGCATTCTCGAGCAAGGCGCGGAAGATCTGGACGGCGATGTTGCGCGGCAGCAGCGCGGCCAGGATCTCGTCCTGGTCGGGCTCATATTCGATCGCGGCGAGCGAGACGTTCGTGGCCGCGTCCGGGGCCTCGACCGGCGGCACCGGGATGATCTGCTGGCCGACCGGCTCCTGCACCAGCGCCGAGCGGAAGCGGGCGTAGAACAGGTGGACGACGTCGATGCCGTCGGTGTTGTAGCGGTCGATCACGTCGGCGGCGATCTCGCGCGCGTCGGCGAAGCTCACCTGCTTGATCTGGCTGGTGTCGTGCTGGTGGATGATCTGCTTCGGATAGAGCCGGCCGATCACCGCGCGGCCCTTGCGGCCGACCAGGTAGAAATAGACGGTCTTGCCCGCCCCGATCAGCTCCTCGGCCTTGCGGCGCGCGGCGCGGACGATGTTCGAGTTGAAGCCGCCGGCGAGGCCGCGGTCGGAGGTGCAGACGATCAGCAGATGCGCCCGGTCCGAGCCGGTGCCGGCGAGCAGCTTCGGGCTCTCCGGGCCGATCGTCACCTTGGAAACGACGCTGCCGACCACGCTCTCCATCCGCTCGGCATAGGGGCGCGCGGCCTCGGCCGCCTGCTGCGCCCGGCGCAGCTTGGCCGCGGCGACCATCTTCATCGCCTTGGTGATCTTCTGGGTCGACTTGACCGAGGTGATCCGGGTCTTGAGCGCCTTGAGAGAGGCCATTTAGGTTCCCTTTTGTGTTCCTGCGAAAGCAGGAACCCAGCCTGGGCTCCTGCTTTCGCAGGAGCGCAATTCAGCTACGCAAACGTCTTCGCGAAATCGCCGACGATCGACTTCAGCTCGCCGGCGGTGTCGTCGTCGAGCGCCTTGCTGTCGCGGATCTTGCCGAGCACGCCTTCATGGTCGGCGCGCATGTGGCTCAAGAGGCCGCTCTCGAAGCGGGTGACCGCGTCGGTCGGCACGCCGTCGAGGAAGCCGTTGACGCCGGCGAAGATCGAGACGACCTGCTCCTCCATCGGCATCGGGCTGAACTGCGGCTGCTTCAGGAGCTCGGTCAGCCGCGCGCCGCGGTTCAAGAGGCGCTGGGTCGAGGCGTCGAGGTCCGAGCCGAACTGGGCGAAGGCGGCCATCTCGCGATATTGGGCCAGCTCCAGCTTGATCGAGCCGGCGACCTTCTTCATCGCCTTGGTCTGCGCGGCCGAGCCGACCCGGCTGACCGAGAGGCCGACGTTGATCGCCGGGCGGATGCCCTGGAAGAAGAGCTCGGTCTCGAGGAAGATCTGGCCGTCGGTGATCGAGATCACGTTGGTCGGGATATAGGCCGAGACGTCGCCGGCCTGGGTCTCGATCACCGGCAGTGCGGTCAAGGAGCCCGCGCCATTGTCCTCGTTCATCTTGGCGGCGCGCTCCAGGAGGCGGCTGTGCAGGTAGAAGACGTCGCCCGGATAGGCCTCGCGCCCCGGCGGGCGGCGCAGCAGCAGCGACATCTGCCGATAGGCGACCGCCTGCTTGCTCAGGTCGTCATAGACGATGACGGCGTGCATGCCGTTGTCGCGGAAATATTCGCCCATCGTGCAGCCGGTATAGGGCGCGAGGAACTGCAGCGGCGCCGGCTCGGAGGCGGTGGCGGCGACGACGATGGTATAGTCCATCGCGCCATTCTCTTCGAGCGCGCGGACGATCTGCGCGACGGTCGAGCGCTTCTGCCCGACCGCGACGTAGATGCAGTAGAGCTTCTGGCTCTCGTCGTCCGACTTGTTGATCTCGCGCTGGTTGATGAAGGTGTCCAATGCCACCGCGGTCTTGCCGGTCTGGCGGTCGCCGATGATCAGCTCGCGCTGGCCGCGGCCGATCGGGACCAGCGCGTCGAGCGCCTTGAGGCCCGTCTGCACCGGCTCGTGCACCGACTTCCTCGGGATGATGCCCGGCGCCTTGACCTCGACCCGGCGGCGCTCGGCGCCCTCGATCGGGCCCTTGCCGTCGATCGGGTTGCCGAGGCCGTCGACGACGCGCCCGAGCAGGCCCTTGCCGACCGGCACGTCGACGATGGTCTCGGTGCGGCGGACGGTGTCGCCCTCGCTGATCGTCGAATCCGAGCCGAAGATGACGACGCCGACATTGTCGGCCTCGAGGTTCAGCGCCATGCCCTTGATGCCGCCGTCGAACTCGACCATCTCGCCGGCCTGGACGTTGTCGAGGCCGTGGATGCGGGCGATGCCGTCGCCGACCGAAAGCACGGTGCCGACCTCGCTGACCTGCGCCTCGGTGCCGAAGCTGGCGATCTGTTCCTTGATGACCTTGGAAATTTCAGCGGCGCGGATGTCCATGTTCAGCCTTTCATCGCCTGCGCGAGACTATTGAGTTTGGTGCGGATGGAGCCGTCGATCATCTTGCTGCCGATCTTCACGACCAGGCCGCCGAGGATGGCGGGGTCGACGGCGAGGTCGACGGCGATGTCGGTGCCCATGCGGGTGCGGAGATTCTGCCGGATCGCGTCCACCTGGCCGGCGTCGAGCGGGTGGGCGGAGGTGACCTCGGCGGTGATCTCGCCGCGGTGGCGGGCGGCGAGCAGGGTGAAGGCGCGGATGATGGCAGGCAGCTTGGCGAGCCGGCGGTTCTTCGCCAGCACGCCGAGGAAGTTGGAGGTGATCGGGTCGAGCCCCATCGCCCCGGCCGCGGCGGCGACCGCGCGGACCGCCTCGTCGCGGCCGACCAGCGGGCTGGTGGTGAGCGCGGCGAATTCGGCCGATTCGGCCAACGCCTGCTTCACCGCGGCGAGGCTGGCGGCGACCGCGTCGAGCTGCTTCTGCTCTTCGGCGAGCCCGAACAAGGCGAGCGCATAGCGCCCCGCCAAGCTTGCCTGAATGCCGCCGGAAATATCCACGCGCGTCGTAACTCCTGGATCGGATTTTCGCCCCATGCGCGAACGAGCGCGAGGCGCTCTCGATGGGTCGCGGGCGCCCTAGCAGGGGCTTTGCTGCGATGCAAGATGGGCTCGCGTGCGCTCTCCGCGACCGGGGTTGCGGCGCCTGCAATCATCTCCCGGCGGCCGCCGGCGCGGCGGACGGCGCGCCCCCGATCGTCATCGCCGTCACTTTGACAGCAAGCATCGGGACGCAAGGTCACGCGCGATCCGACAAAAGGGCCGAAATCTTCGAGGAAGGAAGCAACATGGCCTACAGGATCGAGGGACTGGCTCCGGAAGCGTTCGAGAGCCTGTTCGGGATGATGGAGGGCGAGCTCGCGGCGCGCGGAGCGATGCGCGTGGTGGCGGACTCGCCGACCGGCTACCCCTGCCGGGTCAGCCTGCGCGACGCCGCGCCGGGCGAGGAGCTGGTGCTGCTCAACCACGTCTCGCACGACGTCGACGGGCCGTTCCGCACCGCCTACGCCATCTATGTCCGCAAGGACGCGGACGCCGCCGCCTCCTACACCGACGAGGCGCCGCCTTATCTCGAGAGCCGCACGCTCTCGCTGCGCGGCTTCGGCGCGGACGGCCTGCTGAAGCACGGTCTCTTGGCCATGCCCGGCGAGGCCGACGCGAGGATCCGCGCGCTGTTCGAGCGCCCCGAGATCGACACCATCCACGCGCACGCGGCCACCTATGGCTGCTTCCTCGCGCGCATCGAAAGGAACTGACCATGGCGACCCTTGCAACCCTGCCGCGAGGCAATAGATCGGTCCCCGTGAACGACCGCGTCACCATCACCGACGACGAGGCCTGGGCTGCGTTCGAGCGGCGCGACCGCGGCTGGGACGGCCGGCTGGTCGGCGGCGTCAGGACGACCGGCATCTATTGCCGCCCGAGCTGCCCGGCGCGCCGGCCGAAGCGGGAGAATGTCGAATTCTTCCCGGGCGGCGCCGCCGCCCGCGCCGCCGGCTACCGCGCGTGCCTGCGCTGCGAGCCCGACGACGTCAACCGCGAGGAGGCGGCGCTCGACAAGGCGTTCCGGCTGCTGGCGGCGGCCGAGGAAGCGCCCTCGCTCGACGACCTCGCCGCCGCGGTCGGCTATTCGCCGCACCATTTCCACCGCCTGTTCAAGCGCGCCACCGGGGTGACCCCGGCCGCCTATGCCCGCAGCCTGCGGGCGCGGCGGGCGGAGGCGGCGCTCGCCGACAATGCGCGGATTACCGACGCGATCTACGACGCCGGCTATTCCGGCCCGGCGCGCTTCTACGCGGACGCAAAGGGGCGGCTCGGCATGACCCCCTCGGCCTGGCGCGACGGCGGCCGCGGCGAGACGATCCGCTGGGCGACCGCGAGGACCGACCTCGGCACCATGCTGGTCGCCGCGACCGGCAAGGGCATTTGCCGGCTGTCCTTCGACGAGGACGAGGCGGACCTCAGGCGGCGCTTCCCCAATGCGGCGATCGCCCATGGCGGCGACGAGATGGCGGACCTCGTCCGGCGCACCGTGGCGGCGGTGAACGCGCCCGAGAAGCCGCACGATCTGCCGCTCGACGTCCACGGCACCGCCTTCCAGGAGGCGGTCTGGCGCGAGCTGACCCGCATCCCGCCCGGGGAGACCCGCACCTACGCCCAGATCGCGGCGGCGGTCGGCCGGCCGGCCGCGGTGCGCGCCGCCGGCTCGGCCAACGGCGCCAACAACGTCGCCGTCTTGATCCCCTGCCACCGGGTGATCCGCACCGACGGCTCGCCGGGCGGCTATGCCTATGGGCTCGAGCGCAAGGCCCGGCTGCTCGCGCGCGAGGGCGCCAAGCTCGGCGGCTAGTTCCGCGCCGGCGCCGCCGCCGGCGCCGGCCGCTGGGCGAGCCGCGCCTCGAGGCGGGTCAGCATTTCGAGCGCGGTCTCGTGCCGCTGCCGGCCGGCCTGGCGATAGCGGTCCTCGCGCCGCTCGCGCTCGCGCCGCTCGCCGGCGCTCTCGCCGCGGCGGATCCGGGTCTGGAAGGCGTCGGGCCGGATGATCGCGATCGCCTCGCGGATCATGTCGCGCCGCTCGAAATCGAGCGCCAGCTTGTAGCTCAGCTCGGAATCGCTCGGGGCGAGCTCGTGGGCGTTGTAGAGCGCGTTCTGGGCGTCGTCGGGCGGCGTCGTCACCCCCTGCGTGGTGAAGCTGTCATAATAGGCCTCATGCGGCAGCGGGTCATTGGGCGCGGCGGCCATCGCGCGGGTCAGATAGCGCCGCGCCGCCGCCCAGGCCGCGGCGTCGGTCGAGCGGTTGGCGGCGAGCGCCGCCACTTCGAGCCGGCCCTTGCGCATCAGCGCGCGGGCGTCGTTGGGCGCGACCCGCAGCAGGCGGTCGGCGGCGGCGGTGGCGGCGGGGATGTTGCCGGCCAGCTCCTCCGCCTCGGCGACCAGCGCGAGCGCGAACGGATCGTCGGGGAAGCGGCTCGCGATGCTGCGGATCGAGGCCGCGCGCTCGGCCATCTCGGTGTGGCGCACGCCCTGGCTGAGCCGGATTTCCTCCTCGATCAGCGCCTGCTCGGCCGGACGGAGCACGCGGACGTTGATCTGGCCGACGTCGAGCGTGCGGAACGGCAGCCGCACCACGTCATAGCGGGCGCGGCCGGCATAATCGAACAGCTCCGAATTGAGCGTGCCGACATTGCCGAACGCCTGCTGGGCGGCCTGGTCGTAGGGGGTGCCGGCGTTGATCGCGCGCAGATATTGCTGCAGCTGCGCCCGGCGCTCGGCATTCTCGAACATGTAGCGGTTGAGCAGCCAGCCCTGGGCGTAGATCAGGTCGGTGTCGGGGATCTCGCCATAGGTCCGCGCGGTCAGCAGCCGGCTGAGCGGCACCCAGCGCCCCTGGAAGAAGGAGCGGAAGCGGCCTTCCTGATAGCCCCCGATCTCGACGACATTGTCGTCGAGGAACTGGATGGTGCCCCACAGCTCGGCATAGCCTTCCGAATACCAGACCGGATAGGTGGCCGGGAAATACTGGAACATGAAATGGTGGACATATTCGTGGAACAGGATCTGCTCCGGCTGCAGGTCGCGGTGCGATGCGGCATTCTGGGTGCCGACGAACATCAGCGCCCGCGCGTCGGGGATGTAATAGCCGCCGACGCCCGCCGAGCCGATCATCCGCTGCACGGCATTGATGCTGTCCAGCAGGAAGACGCGGAAGCGGGGCACCTGCGCGGGCTCGCGGACATTGTGGTAGCGGCGCAGCACGTAGTTGAACTTTTCGAGCTTCGCCGCGAAATCGCGCGCCTCCTGCTCCGAGCCTTCGGTATAGACGATGAAATTGGCCGACGTGGCTTCCCGCCATTCGGCGTGGGCGGCCGTCGCGAAGAACAAGGCGAACGCAGCCAAGAGATTGCGAATCATGGATTAATTTCCCCACCAATTGGCCGCGCCCATAGAAGAAACCGCGGCGTTCCGCAACCTTGCGCTCATGGCGCCCGCGTCGGCGCGGCGGGCGCCGGCCCCCGATTCTCGCAGGCATAGACCAGCCGCTCGTTGGGCAGATCGGGCAGGATCGCGCCGATCTCGCGCTGCTGGTCGGCGAGGACGGTGCGCGCCTCGGCGTCGCCGGTGCAGGTCTTGAGCTCGACGCCGCGGCGCAGCGCCCGCGCCCGCGCCATCGTCGCCCCGTCGAGCAGATAGCGGGTGACGACATATTCGCCGCTGCCGGGCCGGAACTCGGCGACCGACACCGCCGGCTCGTCATTGGGGACGAGGAAGCGGGTCCAGACGTCGCCGTTGCGGGCATATTGGGTGCGCCCGTTGACGCAGCCGTTCGCCGCCCAGTCGAATGGCACCTCGGTCGCCGAGCTCACCGTGACGCGGCTGCGCTCGGGCACCAGCCGGCAGAGGTTGCGGCCGGCGAAGCGGGCCGGGTCGGCGGCTGCCGCCTTGGCGGCCGGGCCGTCCGCCGGCGTCTCGGCCTCGACCAGCCGCGGCCGCGACAGGAAGACGATGACGGCGAGCAGCAGGAAGGCCGCGCCGGCGCCGCCGAGGATCTTCGCCGGCTTCATCCGGTCCTTCTGCAGCATGATGCCGCCTCCGCCCAGGGCCACGAGCGCGAACACCAGCAGCAGCACGGCGAGCGCGAGCCGGGTCTCGCGGACCTCCTGGACGCGGGCGAGGCCGCGGTCGCGCGCATCGCGGGCCTTGGCGGCCTCGGCGGCGGCGGCGGCGGCGCGGGCGCGCTCCTCGGCGTCGGCGCGCTCGCGGTCCTGGCGCAGCCGGTCGGACATCGAGACGCATTCGGCGGCGACGGTCTGGAAGGGCTGGCGCGCCTGCCGCAGGAACGCCGTCAGCTCGCGATTGCCGACCGCGAAGGCGAACGGCGCGTCGCCGGATTCGTTGCGAGTGATCAGGGTGTTGACGCCAAGCACCCGGCCGCATTGGTCGAGCAAGGGCCCGCCCGAATGGCCGCGCGCGATGTTGGCGGTGTGCAGCAGCGTCATGATGCCGTTGATCGGGCGCACGTTGGAGAAGATGCCGACCGAGCGGGTCGCGGGCAGCGGCGTGATATAGTCCTGCGCCGAGCGGGCGGTGGCGAGGTCGACATTGCCGGGATAGCCGAGCGCGGCGACCGGGATGCCGTCCTCGAGCGGCCCGACGAACAAAGGGATCGGCGCGAACGCGCCCTGCTCGATCTCGAGCAAAGCGAGGTCGCGCGCCGGGTCGGCCGCGACGATGCGGGCGCGGGTGGCCTCGGCGCCTTCCGAGGGGACCACGCCGATCGCGACGCTCTTGCCCTCCTGCGCCGGGGCGATGACATGGGCGTTGGTGACGATCCGGTTGGGCGCGACCGCGAAGCCCGAGCCGTGGCCGAAGCCGATCACCTCGCCGTCCTCGCCGAACGCGACCACGACCACGCGCACCACCGAGCGGCCGGCGACGGTGATGTCGTCGGCCCGCGCCGGCGCGGCGATTGCGGCGAGCGCCAGCAGGAACAGGAGGATTCGGCTCACGGCGCCATTTCTATGGGCGCGGAAAGGGCGGGTCTAGAGGAAGGAATAGGGATCGACGTCGACGCTGACCCGGACGCTGTTCTTCCAGCTGAGGCCGCCCAGCCATTCCCGGATGATCTCCTGCACCGGCACGTTGCGGGCGGCGTGGACCAGGAGGCGGAAGCGGTGGCGGCCGCGCAGCATGGCGAGCGGGGCGGGGGCGGGGCCGAACACCGCCATATTGTCGCGCGCGGGCGCGGCGCGGCCGATGGCGCGGGCGGTCGCCTGGGCCTCGGCCTCCTTCTCGGAGGAGACGACGATCGCGGCGAGGCGGCCGAAGGGCGGCATGCCGGCCTCGCGCCGCGCGTCGGTCTCGGCGGCGTAGAAGCCCTCGGCGTCGCCGCCGACCAAGGCCTCGATCACCCGCGCCCTGGGATCGTGGGTCTGCACCAGCACCCGCCCCGGCCTGCCGCCGCGCCCCGCGCGCCCGGAGACCTGGCGGATCTGCTGGAAGCTGCGCTCGGCGGCGCGCAGGTCGCCGCCCGCGAGGCCGAGGTCGGCGTCGACCACCCCGACCAGGGTGAGATTGGGGAAATGATAGCCCTTGGTCACGAGCTGCGTGCCGATCACCACGTCGATCTCGCCCGCCTCCATCCGCGCGACGAACTCGGCCGCCTTGGCCGGCGACCAGATCGTGTCGGAGGTGACGATGATCGTCCGCGCCTCGGGCAGCAGCTCCTTCACCTCGTCCGCGATCCGCTCCACTCCCGGGCCGCAGGCGACCAGGCTGTCCTCCTCCTTGCACTCGGGGCAGGCGTGCGGGGCGGGCATGACATGGCCGCAATGGTGGCAGGCGAGCCGCCTGGTGAAGCGGTGCTCGACCATCCAGGCGGTGCAATTGGGGCATTGGAAGCGGTAGCCGCAATGCCGGCACAGGGTGAGCGGGGCGTAGCCGCGGCGGTTGAGGAACAGCAGCGACTGCTCGCCCGCCGCCAGGTTCGCCTCGAGCGCGGAGACCAGCTCCGGCGCCAGCCAGCGCCCGCGCGGCGGCGGGTCGGCGATCAGGTCGAGCGCCGCCATGTCGGGCAGGCGGGCGCCGCCATAGCGGTCGGGCAGCTTCAATTCCCGGTAGGTGCCGGTCTCGACCATGTGCCGGGTCTCGATCGCCGGGGTGGCCGAGGCGAGGACCGCCGGCACCTGCTCGAAATGCGCGCGCATCACGGCGACGTCGCGGGCGTGATATTGCACGCCCTCCTCCTGCTTGAAGCTCGCCTCGTGCGCCTCGTCGACGACGATCAGGCCGAGCTTGGGATAAGGCAGGAACAAGGCCGAGCGGGCGCCGACCGTGACCTTGG
This sequence comes from uncultured Alphaproteobacteria bacterium, assembly GCA_963826805.1. GTDB lineage: Bacteria > Pseudomonadota > Alphaproteobacteria > Sphingomonadales > Sphingomonadaceae > Allosphingosinicella. The sequence goes on along the minus strand of CAWGYE010000003.1, from coordinate 468,664 downwards.
CCTCGCCCGAGGCGATCGCCCGCCAGGCGCGGCGGCGCTGCGACTGGCGCAGGCCCGAATGCCAGGCGACGGGATCGCAGCCGAAGCGGGCGGCGAAGCGCTTCAGGAACGGCTCGGTGAGCGCGATCTCGGGGAGCAGGACCAAAGCCTGCCTGCCCGCGCGGACCGCCGCGGCGATCGCCTCGAAATAGACCTCGGTCTTGCCCGAGCCGGTGACGCCGTCGAGCAGGAAAGGCGCGAAGTCGCCCGCGCCGACCGCCGCCTGCAGCGCCGCCGCCGCCTCGGCCTGCGCCGGCTCCAGCAGCGGGGGAGCATGGTCCGGATCGGGCATGGGAAAGGGGTCGTCGAGCGCGACCTCGACCGCCTCGATCGCGCCGGCCTTGACCAGCCCCCGGATCACCCCGTCGGAGACGCCGCCGACGATCGCCAGCTCGCGGATCAGCCCCAGCCGGTCGCCGATCCGCTCCAGCGCCTGCGCGCGCTGCGGGGTCAGCCGCTCGGGGAGATGGCCGGTGGCACGATATTCGGTGACCGAGCGCGCCCCATCCAGCGCCCCCGACGAGGGCAGCGCCATGCGCAGCACCGCCCCCAAAGGCGAGAGATAATAATCCGCCGTCCATTCGATCAGCCGGCGCAAGGGGGCGGAGAGCGGCGGCAAATCGTAGGCGTGGACGAGCGGCCTGAGGCGGTTGTCGCCCACTTCCTCGGCCGCCAGCCGTCCCTCGTCCCAGACCACCCCGACCAGCTGCCGCGGCCCCAAAGGCGCGACCACGATCGAGCCCGGCTCGACCTTCATGCCGTCCGACACCCGATAATCGAGCGGACCGAGCGCGGCGTTGAGCAGGACGAGGCGGGCGCGGGAGGACATCTTGCTCGCCCATATCGTCATCGGCGGCTAATCTGGAAGGGCCGAAGGGAACAAAAGATGATCGCACGTCACTGGCACGGGCGGGTGCCGGCCGCGAAGGCCGCCGACTATCTCAGGCTGATGGTCGAGATCGCCCTGCCCGAATATCGGGCGACGCCGGGCAATCTGCGCGCCTGGTGCCTGCACCGCGCCGAGAGCGAGGTCGTCCATGTCGAGATGCTGACGCTGTGGGAAGACGAGGCGGCGATCCGCCGCTTCGCGGGCGACGAGATCGGCCGTGCCCGCTACTACGATTTCGATCCCGATTACCTCGTCGAGCTGGAGCCGGGCGTGCGGCACTTCGCAGTGATCGAGGGCTAAAGGGGACAGTCACTTTCACGCGCGCGGTGCCGAGAGCTCGCCCCGCCGTGCGTGAAAGTGACTGTCCCCATTCCCGCCCTTGCACGGGCGCCCTTGGTGTATTATACATATAACACACTAGGGAGGACAAAGATGAGCGACCGGGGCGCGCGGCGGCTGCACATCCTGCTGATGGCCTGGCTGACGCTGACCTTCGTCATCGCCTGGCTGCCGTTCCTGCGCGGCGCGATGGACGGGCCCTCCTACCAATGGGGGGCGAGCCATTTCGGCTGGGATTTCGGCGGCGCGGGCACCGGCGGCGACTATTGGTTCGCCGCCGCCAAGGCCGCGCTCGCCGTGCTGCTGCTGTGGGCGGGCTGGCGGCGGCCGAACGGGCCGTTCCGGATGGCGCTGCTGCTGTGGCTGGCGCTGCGCCTCGCCGATACGGTGCACGCGGCGATCCTCGCGCCCGAGGATTTCCGCTTCCAGGGCGACACGCTCGGCGTCGACGTCTCGCTGGCGCTGGTCGCGCCGGCGCTCGACGCGGCGATGCTGCTCGCGGCCTTCTGGTGGTTCATGCAGGCGCCGGCGATAAAGGTGCCGCCGCTCGGCCGGCTCAACATCGTGCTGCTGGCGATCTTCGCCCTGCTGCTGCCGGTGCAATATTGGCTGCTCTCGGCCGGCTCGGGCCAGGACACCAACGACGTCGTCGGCGTGCTGCTGACCATGGCCGGCTGGGTGCTCCTGAGCGTCGGCCTCGGCCGTCGGCACGCGACCGGGCGGGAGGCGATGCCGGCGCATATGGTGTAGAAGGGCCCGATGGACGCCGCGGCGCAGCTCGAAGCCTTCGTCGACAAGTTCGATCCCGCGGTCGCGGCGCTGACCCGGGCGCTCTACGCGCGGCTGAAGGCGCGGCTGCCGGGCGCGGTGATCATGGTCTACGACAATTACAACGCGCTCGCGATCGGCTTCGGCGCCGCCGAGAAGCCGAAGCAGGCGGTGCTCTCGCTCGCCGTCTTCCCCAAACGGCCGAGCCTCTGCTTCGTCTGGGGCAGGGACCTGCCCGATCCGCACGGCCTGCTCGAGGGCGGCGGCAACCAGGTCCGCTTCGTGCCGCTGCCGAGCGTCGAGGTGCTCGACGATCCCCGAGTCGACGCGCTGATCGGCGAGGCGGTGGCCCGCTCCGAGCCGCCCTTCGATCCCGGTGCGGCGCAGCGCCTCGTCATCCGCTCGGTGTCGGCGAAGCAGCGGCCGCGGCGCTAGCGCGATTGTTGGATATTTGTTGGATTTCGCCCGCTACGCCGGGGCCGATGGTCGCGCGACTCGCCCTTGCCCTGCTAGGCTGGCTCCTCGGAAAGCGTGGAGCGGCTCGGGCCGATTATTTTTCCCTGGCTAGGCGACCTTTGTCACCTTTCGGCCACCGCGAACGTCGTCCGCCTGGGACGCGGAAAATGGGGACAGCCACCAATTTCAGGCTGGGGTCAGCGGGCATTTTGCAGGAGCGACGCGGCGAAAAATGGTGGCTGTCCCCATTTTCAGCCGGCGGTCAGGATCGCGGCGATCCGCTCGATGCCGCGCCAGAGATTGGCGAGCCGCAGATTCTCGTCCTCGGCATGCTGGTTGTTGTCGTGGTTCCACAGGCCGAGCGTGATCGTCGGCGCGCCGAGCTCCCGGCGGATCAGGTAGAGCGGCAGGCTGCCGCCGAGGCTGGGCAGGACGACGAGCGGCCCGCGGCCCTCGAGCGCTCGCCGCGCCCCGCCGGCCAGCGGATGGTCGAGCGGGGTGCGCTCGGCCGGATAGCCTTGCCCGCGGGTCACCGTGGCGATGCGGCGGAAGCGGCGGCGCTCCGCCATCGTCGGGGCGCGATCGAGCACTTCATAGCCCTGGGCGCGGATGTGGCGGATCACCCGGTCGATCTGGCGGTCGGGCGTGTTGCCGAGCACCAGCCTGAGGTCGAGCGTCGCCGTGGCGACGGTCGGGATGACATTGCGGGCGGCCTCGCCGACATCGGCGCTGCGGACGCCGTTGACGTTGAGCGAGGGCAGGTTGATCAGCTCGGTCAGCGTCGCGCCGCCGCCTTCGGTCCAGCCGAGCCCGAGCTCCCGCCGCAGCGCTTCGTCGGGCGGCGGCACGGCGGCGATCGCGGCCCGCTCCGCCCCGCTCAGCGGGACGACGTCGTCGTAGAAGCCGGCGATCGTCACCCGCCCGGTCTCGTCCTTCATCGAGGCGAGCAGCTCGGCGAGCATCATCGCCGGATTGGGCGCCCAATTGCCGTAATGGCCGCTGTGCAGCGGGCGCGCCGGGCCGTGGACGGCGACGTCGATATTGACGTCGCCGCGCACGCCGAGGCTGAGCTGCGGCGGGCCGGACTGGTGGGCGGGGCCGTCGATGATGATCCAGCCGTCGGAGCGCAGGATGTCGCGGTGGCGGCGGAGCAGGGCGGCGAGGTGCGGCGATCCCGCCTCCTCCTCGCCCTCGAACACGATCTTGAGGTTGAACGCCGGCCGGCGCCCCTCCGCCCGCAGCGCGTCGACCGCGGCGAGGATCGCCATCACCCCGGCCTTGTCGTCGGAGGCGCTGCGCGCATAGACCCGGGCCTCGTCGCCCGCGCCGACCAGCCGCGGGGCGAAGGGCTGGGTCACGGTCCAGTCCGCGGGCGTCACCGGCTGGCCATCGTAATGGGCGTAGAGGATCAAGGTCCGCGTCGCGCCGGGGACCGGCCATTCGCCGTAGATGAGCGGCGGCGCATCCCCTTCCTCGAGCAGCCGCGGCGCGAGGCCGCGGCGGCGCATCATGCCGATGATATGCTCGGCGTTGTGGCGGATGTCGGCGCGGTTCGAGGCGATATTGGGAATGCGCAGCAGGGCCAGATATTCGGCGAGGATGGCGGGGCGGTTCGCCGCCACCCAGTCGCGCGGGGCCGCGGCCGCCGGCGCCGCCAGTGCGAGCAGCAGGAATGCGATGAGGCGCATCTTTCTTCCCTCTGGCCGATTGCCGAAGGGCTTGCTCCCACGCTAAGCCCGAAGGGTCAATCCGCGCATCGGGAACCGCCAGGACATGAAGTTCTTCGTCGACACCGCCGACACCGCCGAGATCGAGGAGCTGGCCGCGACCGGGCTCCTCGACGGCGTCACCACCAATCCCAGCCTGGTCCACAAATCGGGCCGCGACTTCCTCGAGGTGGTGAAGGAGATTTGCGGCATCGTCTCCGGGCCGGTCTCGGCCGAGGTGGTGGCACTGGACCACGAGGGGATGCTGCGCGAGGCCGAGATATTGCGGAAGATCGCCGACAATATCGCGGTCAAGGTGCCGCTCACCATCGACGGCCTCAAGACCTGCAGGAAGCTCACCGGCGACGGCACCATGGTCAACGTCACCCTGTGCTTCTCGGCCAACCAGGCCTTGCTCGCGGCCAAGGCCGGCGCCACCTTCGTCTCGCCCTTCGTCGGCCGCCACGACGATGTCGGCTATCCCGGCATGGAGCTGATCGCCGACATCCGCCTGATCTACGACAATTACGATTTCGCGACCCAGATCCTGGTCGCCAGCGTGCGCAGCCCGATCCACGTCCACGACGCCGCCAAGCTCGGCGCCGACGTGATGACCGCCCCGCCCGCCGTGATCCGGCAATTGTTCAAGCACCCGCTCACCGACAACGGCATCAAGGCCTTTTTGGCGGACTGGGAAAAGACCGGCCAGAGCATCGGATAACGGGGACACCTTACATTTTCCGCGTTCTGCGACGCGGAAAATGTAAGGTGTCCCCGTTTTTACGCCGCCCCCGGCTGTCCCAGCGCCTCCAAATGGCCGAGCACGCGGAAGCTCGCCCAGCCGGCGCGCGAGATGACGATATGATCGTGCAGGCAGATGCCGAGCAGCGAGGCGGCCTCGGCGATCCTGCGGGTGGCGTCGATGTCGCCCTGGCTCGGCTCGTGGCTGCCGGAGGGATGGTTGTGGACCAGGATGATGCCGGTGGCGCCGACCTCGAGCGCGCGCTTCACCACCTCGCGCGGGTAAGCCGGCGCCTCGCCGACCGTGCCTTCCCAGACGAGGTCGTCGGCGATCAGCTCGTTCTGCGAGGTCAGGAACAGCACCCGGAACCGCTCGGTGATGAGGTTCGCCATGTCGGTCCTGAGATAATCGTGCAGCTGCTTCGAGGTGGAGATGACCGGGCGGGTGGCGAGCGGGAGGCGCAGGCAATGCAGCAGCCCGGCCTGGACCTTGGCGAGGAAGCGGGCCGGCGCCTTGCCGACGATCCGCGCGCGGTCGCTGGTGCCGACCCCGAGCGCCGCCGGCAGCGAGCCGAACTCGGCGATCAGCGCCTCGGCCCATTGCGCGGCCTGGGCGGGCCAGGCCGGGCTGAGCAGGGCGTAGAGCAGGGAGCGGCAGCGCTCGGTCTCGCGCGCCGGGTGCGCCCGGCTCTCGCGGGCGTCGGCGGCCGCCTCGGCGAGGCCCGGGCCGAACGGGCCGGCGACGAGCGCGGCGGTGTCGCTGGCGTGCGGCGCGGCCTCGCGGGCGGGCCGGCCGGCGAAGCGTCGGGTCGGGGCCTTGCGGCGGGTGGGGCGTTTGCGAGGGGCGGGTGCCTTGGTCATCTTCTCGGCTCCTCAGATCAGCCCGAGCGCGCGGAAGCTCGACCAGCCCGACCGGGCGATGATCACATGGTCGTGGATGCGGATCTCGAACGGCCGGCCGGCCTCGACGATGCGCCGGGTCGCCTCGATGTCGCCGCGGCTCGGCTCGGGGTCGCCCGAGGGGTGGTTGTGGACCAGGATCAGCGCGGTGGCGCCGAGCTCCAGCGCGCGGCGCATGATCTCGCGCGGATAGACCGGGGTCTCGCTGACCGAGCCCTCGCCCATCACCTCGTCGCGCAGCAGCCGGTTCTTGCTGTTGAGGAACAGCACCCTCAGGCGCTCGGCCGGCAGGTGGGCCATGTCGGCATAGAGATAGTCGAGCAGGGCCTCGGAGCTGGCGAGCAGGGGGGTGTTGACCGCCTCCTTGCGCAGCACGTGCAGCATCACCGAGCGGACCATGTGGAGATGGGCGATCGCCGGATTGTCGGCCCCGAGGATGCGCCCCAGCGCGGTCGGGCCGGCGGCGAGCACCGCCGCGACCGAGCCGAACTCGTCGACCAGGCTGTCGGCCCAGCGCGCCGCGGCCGGGCCGAACGGGCGCAGCAGCTCGACCAGGATCGAGCGGCACTTGAGCGGCCCGAATGCTTCCTGCGAGGGCGGCGGCGGCGCCGGCGCCGGCAGCGCGGGCCGGAGCCGCGCGCCCCGCGGCTCGGGCCGGGGCCGCGCCTCGCCGCGCGCGCGGCGCCACATGCTGACTGCACGACTAGCCATGACGGATGTCCTTATGGGAATGGGACGGCTTGACCGGGCAACGTGGCCGCGTCCCGGTCAAGCCCGCCTTCCTGCAAGGCAGGCCGGCGATCGCGGTCAGGAGGCTCTTCGCTACCTCCGACGCGGCGATTCGATGATGATGGAGAGCACGATCTTGTGCGGCGGTGCGATGGCCGGAAGCTAGCGCGGCCGCCGCTGATGGTTCCAAGTTCCGATCGCGATGATCGCTAGGATTGGGTAGCTCCAGATCGAAAGAACTACGGCATACGCCCACCAAAACGCGTCCGGGCCGACTAACCGACCTAGATGCCCGAGCACGCCGAGCCCCAGTAGCCCACTTACCCATATCGGCCAGAATCGGTCGCTGCGCAGAGCAAGCGCACAAAAGATGAGGAACGTGACAACATCGACGATGAACACTCCAAACTCGATTTGCAGCCATCGGATCGGCGGTGCCGACAGCACGATAAGGCTGAGGAAACAGGAAAGTGCATAAACCGCTGCCCCAATGCGCTCTGGTGTTCCACCGGCGATGAATGCGTAGGCCGAACATCCGAGCAGGAGGACGAGAAAGAAGTAGTTCATGACTTGACCGCACCATGGTTAGGTGGTCCGGTCAAGCCGCTCCGATTCTAGGCCACCACCCGCAAGTGGCTGGGCGCAGAGCCTTCCGTGAAGCCCGGCGGAACCTTTGGTGCAAGATCACCGGAATTAACCTCCCGTAGCCCGATCTGCATGCGCGCCTCATCCAGCGATGCGTGCGTCTCGACGATCCGGCGACGCGCCTCGACCAGCGCTACGAAGGCGCTTGCGGCGCGGTCGAACGCATCCTGGCCGATCATGGCCGGGAGTCGCGCCTCGGTCCGTGCGGCCGGCATGGCGGCGTTGAGCTCGGCGGCGCGGGTCAGCGCGACGTCGATGGCACTTTCCACGGCGAACAGCCGGTCGGCCACATGCTGGGCAACGGCTTGGCGAATTCTTGGCATAGACTTTCTCCCCCGCGCCGAAGCAGTCGGCGACGCTATCCTTCGGTTGAATTCGAAACTTAAGAAGCGATCAGTCGACCGAAGCTGGGCGTTTCTGCCGCGCACTCTCAGTCGATGCCGCCATTGTCATCGGTTCGCGAGCGCTGGCAATGTCCCGCAGCGGGTATACCAACGGCGGGTAGGACTCAGCGCGCCCGCCTTCATTCAACATGCCTACGGCGTCGCTCCGGCCACCGACGCTGAGTGTCCGTGCTGAAGGCGGGCAGGGACGCGAAGGGAGAGGCCAAGCGGGGGCAACCGCGCGGCCGATGCACGCCTCCACGATCAGGCGCCGATTCCAGAGACGTCATCCAGATTGAGCGCGTAGCGGGTGGATTTGAGCGCGCCGCTGACGCTGAGGAGGCCTTTCTCGACGAGATCGGCGAGGTCGCGGGTTGCGGTCGCGCGCGATGCCCCTGTGATGCTGATATAGTTGGCGGCGCTCAGGCCGCCTTTGAAGCCGTCCGGCCCCTCGCGGAACATGCGGGCGATGACGCGCGCCTGCCGCTCATTGAGCTGATCGCGCACGCGGTCGTAGAGCCTGGTCTTGGCGATGAGAAAATCGATGAGACGCTGCGTGTGGATCTGAGCGTCGAGCACCGTTTCGGCGAAATATTCGAGCCAGGGTCCCGCCTCCATATCCTTGTTGTTGGCTTCGAGCGCGTCGTAATAGGCGCGACGTTTGTGCTGAATGACCGGCGAAAGGGCGAGCAGGCTGGGCTGGCCGGCGGCCTGCGCCAAGGCTTTCTCGGCCAGAGCCCGCGCGATCCGCCCGTTGCCGTCCTCATAAGGATGGATGCTCACGAAATACAGATGCGCGAGTCCGGCGCGCGTCAGAGCGGGCAAAGGACTCGCGCCCCCGGGCGCGCTGTTCTCGAACCAGGCGATGAACTCGTTCATCTCACGCTTGACGTCCTTGGATGGCGGCGCCTCGAAATGCACTTTCGGTTTATGCAGATAGCCGGAGACGACCTGCATCGGAGTACCATGGCCGCGGTAGGCCCCAACGCGCCCGAGATCGCGGCGACCGTTGACAATCATCCGGTGCCAGCGGTTCAGGCTCTTATGGGAGAGAGGCTCGGCGAAAGCGCGATAGAGATCGACCATCATCTCGGCGATGCCAGCCTCGGCTGGGGGCACTCGGCGACGATCCGTCTCCAGACCGAACAGGCGGCGCAGGGAGAACTGAACGCTGTCGCGGTCGAGGAATTCGCCTTCGATCTCCGAGGTCTTGACGGCTTCGCCGGTCAAGAGGTCGATCAGGATCGCGCGCTTGCCGTCATCGCCGACATGCCGGATCGAGCCGAGCTGCTCGCCGACATTCTGAAGAAAACGTGCCTCGAAAGGCGCGAGCACCGCCTGATCCCAGACGAAGCGGGGCCAGTCCGGGTGCTGCCAGTTCCAGGCCATGAGTTATAAAGCGCCCCTTTATAACTCATGACAATGCCGGATTCTGAGCTATAACGCCAGCGTTTATACCTCACCATGGCTGGCATGGTCGTCCGGCCGATGGCAGCGAAAGAAGGCGGAAGGGTGAGGCATGCTTAGGAAGCGATCAGTCGACCGAGCCGTGACAGGGCTTCAAGACCGGCAAGAAACACACCGAACATAAAGGCGATCACCAACATGACGGCGAATACCCATCCGAGCCGTTGTAGCGAAGTTAGATCACTTGGCCTGCCTCCCCACATTGGGAGCGGCAACCGGAAACCTTTGGTCGGGAGTGGCGATGCCGCCACAAAAGCAGACTGGTCCTCCCGCATCGCCCCGACCGAAACTGCGCCGTATTGCTGCCGCCCGTCTTCACTGGACGAAGCCATCGTCGGCAGGGTTGCCAATGGCGGGTAGGACTCGGTGCCTTCGGCCTCGGCGAGGATGCGGGCGGCGTCCTTGCGGCGGTTGACGTCGAGGGTGCGCATCGCTGCTTTGATTCGCTGGGTGACGCCGTCCGGGCTGATGCCGAGGATGCGGGCGATCTCCTTGGTTTCCATGTGACGATAGACCATGCGCAGGCACTCGCGCTGGCCTTCGGTCAATCTGGCGACCCGGTCCCGCTCCATCGGCACGGAAGATACTCCCGGAAGCGCATCAAAGGAATGGGGAAATTCCGGTTTTTCGCGGCCACTACTGTATCCGGGGAGAGAGCCTCAGCGAGGCCGGCGGAATTGCGTGGCTAGTGGGCAATTCTTTCCGACGCCAGCTTGGCACGTGCAGCCTCGGCAAGGAATCCAGAACGATTTCCTGCCACTCTGTCGATCGCAGCCAATAGCCCTTCATCGAGCGTCACGTTGACCCGTACAGCGCGACCCGGCTTCTCGGCGCGTACCAGAAGACGAGCCGCCTCCTCGACCTCTGGATCGCGTTCTATATCCTCCAGAGCGGAGGGTTCGGGAATGTCCTCGCCATGCTGAGCGGTGACCAGCAGGTGGCCAAATAAAGCTTCTTCCGCATTCAGAGCGGCCTCGGTCAGGGTACGCCCCGCCGAAGTGCAACCCGGAAGGTCGGGAAAAAAGACGCTAAAGCCTTCCCCCGCACGCTCAACGATAGCGGGATAAATCACGGTAGCCATGTACAGGGGCCTCTTCTCTTCAGTGAGTATCTATACACACTTTGCAGAATTGTCAACTCTATAGCCGCAGCGAAGCCAGCAGATAGGCGCGCATCTGGTCGGCGCCGGCCTGCGACTCGGTCCGCTGCGGCAAGCTCGGTTATTCGTTTGGCGTCAGACTGAGCCGCAGCCGACGCGGGGTATGTCGCGCTCCGTCGAAGACTGAGCCGTTGACTTGCAAAATCTGCTCCTCGCCCCGACATGCACCCTCGAACACACCCACCCATTCAAGGGTTGCCAACGCACTGGCAACCGAGCGGAATAACCGCGAGCCCGCTGGCTCTCCGCGAACCCGAAGAGCAATCAAGTCCACTCTGAACAACTTTCTTCGTTGGCTGTCTCGATAGGCGCTGATGGCGATCCTGGCCATCGAAGGCTGAGCGGATCCTTCGCATTGCCATTCCGAGATTAATGTGGAGGAGTCGGGGCGAACAAAATAAGCAGGGCGATGGTCGTACAAGGTTGGGGGCGGAGGCGGTGGTCCCCGTCCGCCGCCCTCTTGCATTGGCGCCAATGCTGACGCCGCTATCCAAATACTTAGCAGGTGCATGGCTGCGTGTTCGGATCCACGGTCTCTCCGCTGGCTGAGGTGCCGGTTCCGTAGTCGGCCGCGTTATACTCCCTCAGCACGAGACCGGTTCCGTTGAAACCAGCGACGTACTGGCGGAAGCCGGAAACGTTCCCGCCATCATGCAAGATGTTCGCTACCAGCGCATCCCACGTCAACCAATCCCCTATCAGCTGGCCGTTGGCCGCCGTGTACGTTTGTGACGGATATAGGAGATAATCGGGATTGCCTGGACCGTCGCGGGCGAAGTTCCCACACAGTTCGATTCGGCGAAAACGTTGAAAGAACGTTATCGGTTTTCATATTTTAGTCAAGTCGGTGACTTCGCCACAATGGCTCAATTGGGAAATCAGCTCCGATCAGGGTTCCACCTCGCGTTTGCAATGGGATCGTGACGGCTACTGTATCCAGGGGGAGAGCCGCAGCGAGGCCAGCAAATAGGCGCGCATCTCGTCGGCGCCGGCCTCGGTGAGGTCGATCGCCGCCGATTCGTCGTCGCCGTCGCCGCCGCGGCGGACCAGCCCGCGCCCGGCGAGCCAGTCGATCCAGTGGCGGCCGCTGGCGAGCGGGATGCCGGCCGCCTCGCTGAGCTCGGCGACGTCGAGGTAGCGGCCCTCGAGGCGGGTCGCGAACAATTGCAGCAGCAGCGCCCAGGCCGCCTCCGCCATCGCCGGCCAGAAATATTCGTCGCGCAGCCGCCGGGCGGCGATGATCGAACGGACCGCGGCGCCGCTGATCTCGGTGCAATGGCCGAGCGCGAGGTCGCGCAGCACCTCGGTCTCGGCGAGGCGGCGCAGGACGGGGACCCAGTCGCCGATCTCGCGGCTGACCTCGGCGAGGCGATGCGCGGAATAGCTGAGCGGCTGCCGTTCGAGCCCCGGCTCGCCGTCGCGCGAAGCCGCGATTTGCGCTTTGCTCCCGACGCTGCCCGCCGCTCGGCCTGCCCTGGGCACCAACATCCTCCCAGCGCCGGCGCTAAGGCGGCGCTCTTCGGGGTGAGTCCAAGACCTTCGGAACCGGGCCGGCGTGTTGCAAGCTTGGCCGATCCTTGCCGCCGACCGCCTTCAGTCGATGCGCGACTGTCGCCGGTTCGAACGCCGTGGCAAGGCCCGGCAATTGGTATACCAACGGTTGGACTAGGTCGCGGCCGTCGCGGGCGACCAGGACTTGTCGAATCCGAAACGCGCAAGTCGTCGCTGATGCCGCCAGGTCCCCGCGACCAGGAGCACGAGCATCGGATAGGCCCAGGCCGCCAGCATGAAGGCATAGGCGCGCGGAATTATGTGGGGGTCGATGAATTTCACCGCATGGCCCGCGGTGCCCCCGACCTGCAGTGCCGCGAGCCACAGGGGCCAGAACCGGTCCGCGCGCAGCGCCAGCGCCACAAACGCCAGCGAGCAGAGAATGTCGATCAGGACGACCCCCATCTCCACGCCGCTGAAGCGTCCCCGCCCGTCGTCGATCGCGGCGGCGGTCAGGAACGAGGCGACCGCGAGGGTCGTGGCGCCGATCCGCTCGGGCGCTCCGCCGCGCCACAGCGCATAGGCCCAGCAGAGGAGCAGCAGGCTCATATAGGTCAGCACGTTGGGCGCCATCCCGCCGATCCGCGTCTGGGTGTAGAGGTCGAGGAAGGTCTTCACGGCCGGCTAGCGCCGCAACAGCCGCGACACCGCTTCCGCGGCGGCGATCAGCGCGCCGAAGGCGACCGCGCAGCCGATGGCGAGGGCGGCGATCCAGACGAGCCGCTTGCGCCACCCCACCTGAGAGGGCCGGAGCCCTTCCCAGGGCAAGGGCAGCAGCGGCTCGAGGCGGGGCCGCATGACCTTGAAGGCCATCTGCTCGTCCTGCATCCTGAGGCCCCAGGCGGCAGAGATCTCGCCATCCTCCTCATGGGCGGCGAGCATCCGGGCGGCGGTGCGGCGGTCGCCGACGCCGAGAATGCGCATCGCGGCCTTGATGTGCTGGTCGACCGAGCCGGGCTCGATGCAGAGCACGCGGGCGATCTCCTTCGAGGTCATGCGGGCATAGACGAGGCGCAGGCAGGCGCGCTGCTGCTCGGTCAGGCGGGCGAGGCGCTCGACATCCATGTTGCCATCTTAAAACCGGATCGGAGCGATTACAAAACCGAATTGGATGAATCTCGCCCGCCGGCCCAATTCCTTTTTCGCCATCGCTTCTTAACCATATCCGTATTACCTTCAAAGCCATGGGACGGGTGATCAGCTTCGAGAATCATGCGCTCGCAAATCTGCGGGCGCGGGTCGCCGCGGCGGAGGAGGCCAATCAGGACCTCATCGCCTTCGCGCGCGGCCATTCGGGCGCGGTCGCCTCGATCCACGCCGCGGTGCTCGCCGCGGTCGAGACCGAGGGACTCGACCATCTGCTCCACGTCGTCACCCAGGAATGGCCGCAAATGCTGGGCCTGGACGCGGTCGCCGTCGCCCTGTTCGCCGGCGAGACCGGGGTGCGCGCCGACGCCTCCGGCCTGCAGTTCGTCGACGCGCGGCTGATCGAGCGCTCCATCGGCGAGTTCGACGGCGTGCTGCTGCGCGGAGTCGAGCGCGGCCATCCCTTGTTCGGCCCGGCCTGCGAGCTGATTCGCGCCGAGGCGCTGATCAGCCTGACCAGCGAGCCGCCGCTGCCGAGCGGGCTGCTCGCGCTGGGGCAGCGCAACCCGCAGAGCTTCGACACCCGCCACGGCTCGGAGCTGCTGATCTTCCTCGGCCGGGTGCTGACCCGCTGCATGGGCCGGTGGCTGATCCCCTAGAAAGCCACGGCGCGACCCTGGTCGCCCACCGCTGGCACGATCATCTTGCCCGGGAACGGCGCCGGTCCGAGCATACCGTGCGCGCCTATGTCGCGACCGCCCATCGCCTGATCGGCTTTCTCGCCGGCCATCTCGGCGCCGCGAGTCGATTCGGCCGCGCTGGCGGCGCTCAGCCCGGCGGACCTGCGCGCCTTCCTGACGGTGCGGCGCGCGGCGGGGCTCGGCAACGCCTCGGCGGCGCGGGAGCTGTCGGCGGTGCGCGGCTTCCTCGCCTTCGCCGCGGCCGAGGCGGGGCGCGAAGGAGGGGCGCCGCGGCTGAAGGGACCCAAGACGCCGCGCAACGTGCCGCGGCCGATCTCGCCCGACGAGGCGGTGTCGCTCGCCGAGGAAGCCGCCGAATCGGCCAGGCAGCCGTGGCTCGCGGCGCGCGACCTCGCGGTGCTGACCCTGCTCTACGGCTCCGGCCTGCGAGTCGCCGAGGCGCTTGCCCTGACCGGCGCGGCGCTGCCGCTCGGCGAGGCGCTGACCGTCACCGGCAAGCGCGGCAAGGTCCGGATCGTGCCGCTGCTCGCCACGGTCAGGGAGGCGATCGAGGCCTATCTGGCGCTCTGCCCCTGGCCGGCGGCAAGGGACGAGCCGCTGTTCCGCGGCGCCCGCGGCGGCCCGCTGCGCGGCGAGATCGTGCGCCGCGCGGTGCGCAAGGCGCGGCGCGCTTTGGGCCTCTCCGAGCGGACCACGCCGCATGCGCTGCGGCACAGCTTCGCCACCCATCTGCTCGGCCGCGGCGCCGATTTGCGGGCGCTGCAGGAGCTGCTCGGCCATGCCAGCCTGAGCTCGACCCAGATCTACACCGCGGTCGACGCCGCCCACCTCATGGATGTGTATCGGCACGCCCATCCGCGGGCCTAGGATGGCGGCGGCGCCAGGTGAGCTGGCGCCAGACGTACCAGGCGAGGCACACCGCCACGACCGCGGTGGTCAGCGGTCCGGCGATCAGCTCGATGTCGCGATATTGCGCGCCGAGCGCGAAGCCGGCGCCGGCGAGCAAAGCGCTCCAGCCAAATGTGCCGGCGGTCGACCAGAGCATGAAGCGGGTGAGCGGCATGCTGACGATGCCGGCGGGGATGGAGATGAAGGTGCGCACCGCCGGCAGCATGCGGGCGGTGAAGACCGTGCCTGCGCCGTGCCGGTCGAACAGGCGCTGCACCTTCTCGAGGTCGGCCAGTCGATCCGAGCCAGCGGCCGTGGCGGAGGACGAAGCGGTGCAGGCGCTCCATGCCGATGGCGCGGGCGATCCGGTACCAGAGATAATTGCCGGTCATCGCGCCCGCGGTTCCGGCGAAGACGACGCCGGGCAGGCCGAGCGGGCCCGTCGCCGCGCGCATGCCGGCGATCGGCAGGATGATCTCCGACGGCATCGGCGGGAACATCGTCTCGAACAGCAGCAGCAGGAAGACGCCCCCATAGCCGCCCCAATCGATCACGCGGATCACCAGGTCATAGGCCCAGTCGTACATCTAGCCCGCGTCATTCCAGCGAAAGCTGGAAGCTCCCTGGCCTTGCGGCGAGAGTTTCAGGAAAATGGGATTCCAGCTTTCGCTGGAATGACGGCTGCGGTGCGTCACTAGTCGAGCCTCGCCTCGATCGCGTCCCAGATGCGGGCCGGCGTGTCGGTGCCGTTGAACTGGTCGATGGCGACGATGCCGGTGGGGGAGGTGACGTTGATCTCGGTCAGCCATTCGCCGCCGATCACGTCGATGCCGACGAAGATCAGCCCGCGCGTCTTCAATTCGGGGCCGAGCGCGGCGCAGATCTCCCGCTCGCGCGGCGGTCAGCTCGGTCTTCGCCGCCTTGCCGCCGACCGCGAGGTTGGAGCGGATCTCGCCTTCGCCGGGGATGCGGTTGACCGCGCCGACCACCTCGCCGTCGACCAGCACGATGCGCTTGTCGCCCTCGGCGACGCCGGGGAGGAAGGCCTGCAGCATGTGCGGCTCGCGATAGGCGGTGTTGAACAGCTCGATCAGCGAGGCGAGGTTGGCGCCGTCGCGCCCGACCTTGAACACCGCCTTGCCGCCATTGCCGTGCAGCGGCTTGACCACGATCTCGCCCTGCTCGGCGAGGAACTTGCGGGCGACGCCGAGCGAGCGGGTGATGACGGTGGGCGGCATGAAGCGCTCATAATCGAGCACCCACACCTTCTCGGGCGCGTTGCGCACCGCCGCGGGATCGTTGACCACCAACGTCTCGCCCTGGATGCGCTCGAGCAGATGGGTGGCGGTGATGTAGCCGAGGTCGAAGGGCGGATCCTGCCGCATCAGCACCACGTCGACGTCGCGGCCGAGATCGAGGATCCCGGGCTCGCCGAAACGGTAGTGATCGCCCGCCACGCGCTGGACCGTCACCGGATAGCCCATCGTCCAGAGCCGCCCGTCGGCCCAGCTCAGAGCGTCGGCGGCGTAATGCCAGAGCCGGTGGCCCCGCGCCTGCGCGCCGAGCATGATCGCGAAGGTCGAATCGCCTTCGATGTTGATGGACTCCAGCGGATCCATCTGGACGGCGACGTTGAGTGCTCATGCGCGCTGCCTTAGTCGCGCAAGACGGGCCTGTCACCCGCGCCAGACGTCGGCCAGGTGGCGCGGCCAGCGGCGCGGAACGATGAACAGGGCATCGATGCGGATGGTGTCGCCGCCGCGCGCGTAGCGCGGCGCCAGCGCCTCGGCGGCGCGTGCGACCCGGCGCAGCCGCCAGTCGTCGAGCGCGAGAGCGGCGTCGGCTTCGGTGGCGCGGGCCTTGACCTCGACGAAAGCGAGCGTGCGGCCGCGCCGCGCGACAAGGTCGACCTCGCCGACCGGGGTGCGGGCGCGCACGGCGAGGATGCGCCAGCCCTTGAGCCGCAGCCACCAGGCGGCGAGCCGCTCCGCCCGCCGCCCGCCGCGCTCGGCCCGCTGGCGCGTCACTTGAGCCGCTGGGCGCGCTCGTAGACGGCGCGCCTCGGCAGGCCGAGCCGGGCGGCGACCTCGGCGGCGGCGCGGGACGGGGAGAGGCGCGCCATCGCTTCGCGAAGCGCGGCATCGACCTCGTCCTCGCTGGCCGCCCGCGCCTCGCCCGGGCGGGCCGACGACGATCACGATCTCGCCCCTGGGCGGCGCTTCGGCATAGCGCGCCGCCAGCGCCGAGAGGGGCCCGGTGACGGTCTCCTCGAATCGCTTGCTGATCTCCCGCGCGACAGCCGCCTCGCGGTCGCCCAGGCCGTCGCGGAGCGCAGCGAGGCGTTGCGGCGAGCCGGGGGCCGCTTTCGTAAAAGACCAGGCTGCCCCCGAAGGAGGCGGCCTCGCCGATCGCCGATGCCCTGGCGGAGGCCTTGGCCGGCAGGAAGCCGAAGAAGGCGAAGCGATCCGTGGGCAGCCCCGCCAGGGTCAGCGCGGCGATGACGGCGCTCGGCCCGGGGATCGTGACGATGCCGATCCCCGCCGCGCGGGCGTCGCGGACCAGCTTGTAGCCGGGGTCGGAGATGAGCGGCGTGCCGGCGTCGGAGACCAGGGCGACGGCCTCGCCGCGCATCCGCTCGATCAGGCCCGGGCGGACGCGGTCGGCATTGTGGTCGTGATAGGGCAGCATCGGCCGCTTGGCGCCGACATGCCGGAGCAGCCTGGCGGTCACCCGGCTGTCCTCGACCGCGATCAGGTCGGCGCGGGCGAGCACGGAGGCAGCGCGCGGCGAAAGATCGGAGAGATTGCCGATCGGGGTCGCGACGATATAGAGGCCGGGTTCTAGGCGTTCGTCCATCGGGAGCATCGTCATGGCATCAGCAGCCCTTCGCCCGCAAGCGCGTCCCGAGCGCGGTCGAGGGTCCGGCGGCGCCTGGCTCCGGATCGGGGTGCTGGCGATGCTGGCGGCGGCGGTCGCCGGCTGCGCGCCGCGGCGGCCCCCGGTCACCCAGCTGCCGACCGAGCCGGTGCTGCAGCCCGAGCGGCCGACGGTCAACCCGCGCCTGCCCGCCGACGAGACCCGCAATCGGGTGGCGGTGCTGGTGCCGCTCTCCGGCCGCGACGCCGCGCTCGGCCAGTCGATCCTCAACGCCGCCAACCTCGCTTTGCTCGACACCGGCGGCCAGCACATCCGGATCACCGCCTACGACACCGCCGCCGGCGCCGTGGCCGCGGTCGACCTGGCGATCGCGGAGGGGAGCGGCCTGATCCTCGGGCCGCTGCTCGCCGAGGATGTCCGCGCGGCGGCGCCGGTGGCACGGCAGAACGGAGTGCCGGTGATCGCTTTCTCCAACGACGCCAGCGTGGCCGGCGACGGCGTCTATCTGCTCGGCTTCACCCCCGGCCAGTCGATCCAGCGGCTGGTGGCGTTCGCGCGATCGCGCGGGGCGGCCCGCTTCGGCGCGCTGGTCCCGGCCAATGTCTATGGCGAGCGCTCGGCCCGCGCGATGACCGAGGCGGTCGAGGGCGCCGGCGGGCGCCTGGTCGGCGTCCAGACCTTCGATCCGAGCCCGGCCGGGCCGCGCGCGGCGGCCGCCCGCCTCAACGGCCAGGGCCAGACCGACGCCGTGCTGCTCGCCGACGTGCCGCGGGTCGTGCTGCCGGCCGTGCCGGTGCTCCGCCAGGCCTCGCCGCAGGCGCGGCTGCTCGCCACCGAGCGCTGGGCGACGGAGAGCAATATCGGCGCCAATGTGGCCTTGCGCGGCGCCTGGTTCGCGGCGCCGTCGGACGGGAACTTCAACCAGCTCAGGACCCGCTACCGCGCCCGCTACAATTCCAACCCGTTCCGGCTGGCGAGCCTCGGCTATGACGCGGTGCTGCTGGCGGTGCGGGCCGCGGCCGACTGGCCGGTCGGCCGGGCGTTTCCGCTGAGGGCGCTGCGCGACTCGGAGGGCTTCACCGGCGTCGACGGGGCGTTCCGCTTCGGCCACGACGGCGTCGCCGAGCGCGCGCTCGAGGTGCGCGAGGTGACGGCGGCCGGCGCGACCGTCGTCTCGCCCGCGCCGCGCGGGTTCAACTGACCCGGACGATCTCGCCCAGAATGGCGTCGAGGACGAGCATGCCCGGTTGGGTGACGCGCAGCCGCGCGCCGTCGCGCGACAGCAGGCCGTGGGCGGAGAGGCGCTCGACCGCCGCCATTTCGAGCGAGTCGGGCGCGAAGGTCACGCCCTCGGACAGCCGGAGCCCCATCAGCAAAGCCTCGACGGCCCGATCGGCGGGGGCGACGTCCTTCTCCTCGGCGATGCCGTGGCCGTTGCGGGCGAGCGCGGCCAGCCAGTTCTCCGGCTTTTTGTGCCGCTGCGTCGCGCGGCCGCCGCGCCGGCCGTGCGCGCCGGGGCCGACGCCCGCATAGGGCCGGTAGCGCCAGTAAGCGAGGTTGTGGCGGCTTTCCTCGCCGGGCCGGGCATGGTTGGAGATTTCGTAGGCGGGAAGGCCGGCGGCCGCGGTCATCGCCTGGGTGAGCTCGTAGAGCGCCGCGCCGTGGTCCGGATCGGCCGGGATGAGCTCTCCCTTCGCCGCCATCGCGGCGAAGCGGGTGCCGGGCTCGATGGTCAACTGGTAGAGCGAGAGGTGGCCGGTGCCGAAGGAGAGCGCGCGGGCAAGCTCCGCCCCCCAGGCCTCGGCACCCTGGCCCGGCAGCGCGTAGATGAGATCGAAGCTGACCCGGCCGAACGCGGCCTGCGCGGCGTCGAGCGCGGCCAGGCCCTCGGCGACGTCATGGGCGCGGCCGAGGAAGCGCAGCGCCCGGTCGTCGAGCGACTGCAGGCCGAGCGAGACGCGGTTGACGCCGGCGGCGGCGAGCGCGGCGAAGCGCGCCGTCTCGACCGAGGACGGGTTGGCCTCGAGCGTGATCTCGATGTCCTCGGCGAAGCCCCAGTGCGCCTGCGCCGCCGCGATCACCGCCGCGACGGTCGCGGGCGGCATCAGCGAAGGGGTGCCGCCGCCGAAGAAGATCGAGGTCAGCCGGCTGCCCGGGGTCTCGCGTGCCTCGTGCGCGAGATCGGCGAGCAACGCCTCGCGCCACAGCGCCTGGTCGACCCCATCGCGGACATGGCTGTTGAAGTCGCAATAGGGGCATTTGGAGACGCAGAACGGCCAGTGGACATAGAGCGCCAGCGCGCCGGTTAGGCTGTCATTCACGCGCGCGGGAGCAAGGATCGTGGCCATGAGCCGCTCCCCTATCCTGTGCGCGGTGCTGGCGGCAACTTTTGCCGCGGGCGCCGATGCCGCGCGCCCGCCGGTGATCGTCGAGCGCTGGCGGCCCGGACCGCCGCCGGAGCGGAGCGCCGAGGCGCTGCGGACGGTGATGATCGCGGCGCACAATGCGGCGCGCCGGGCGGTGGGCGTCGCCCCGCTCGCCTGGGACGCGACGCTGGCGCGCCACGCGGCCGGCTGGGCCGATCGGCTCGCGCGCAGCGGCCGCTTCGAGCATGCGCCGCGCGTGCCCGGCGCCGCGCCGCAGGGCGAGAATCTGTGGATGGGCACGCGGGGCGCCTTTTCCTTCGCCGAGATGGTGGGCGGCTGGGTCGGCGAGCGCCGATATTTCCGCCGCGGCCGCTTCCCGGACGTCAGCCGGACGGGTCGCACCGGCGACGTCGGCCACTACACCCAGATCATCTGGTCGCGCACCGCGCGGGTCGGCTGCGCGCTCGCCGCCAACCGGCAGAGCGAATATCTGGTCTGCCGCTATTCGCCCGCCGGCAATTATTTGGGCGAGGACCCGCTCGCGCGCTAGAGCAGCGCCGCGACCAGCTTCCTGAAGGCGTTGGCGCGGTGGCTGATCGCGTGCTTGTCGGCCGGGTCCATCTCGCCGAAGGTCTGCTCGCGGCCGGCGGGGACGAACATCGGGTCGTAGCCGAAGCCCTTGTCGCCGCGCGGCGGCCAGGCGAGCGTGCCGTCGACCCGCCCTTCGAACCATTCGCTGTGGCCGTCGGGCCAGCACAAGGCGAGCGCGCAGATGAAATGGGCGTTGCGGCTGACCTCCGGGCCGAGCGCTTCGAGCTCGTCCTGGACCCGCTCCATGGCGACCCCGAAATCGCGGGCGCCGGCGATCTCGCCGGGCCCGGCCGCCGGGTCGACATGCGGCTCGGCCATCGCCCAGCGCGCCGAGAAGATGCCGGGTCGGTCGCCCAGCGCCTCGACGCAGAGGCCGCTGTCGTCGGCGAGCGCGGGAAGTCCGGAGAGGTCGGCGGCGGCGCGCGCCTTGAGGTCGGCATTGTCGATGAAGGTGGTGCCGATCTCGTCGGGCTCGGGCAGGTCGAGCTCGGCCGCCGAGACCGGCTCGATGCCGTAGGGGCCGAGCAGCTCGCGAATCTCGCGCACCTTCCCCTCGTTGTGGCTGGCGATGACCAGCTTGCCGGAGCCGAGCTTCCTCACCTCCCGGTCGCCTTGTCCTGCGCCGCGAAGATCTCCGCGCAGCCGATCCGCGCCAGCCTCAGCAGCCTCAGCAGCCCTTCCTCGTCGAAGCATTCGCCCTCCGCCGTGATCTGCGTCTCGATCAGCTTGCCGTCGTCCGTCAGCACGAAATTGCCGTCGCAGCCGGCGGCGCTGTCCTCGGCATAATCGAGGTCGAGCAATGCGGTTCCGCCATGGAGGCCGCAGCTGACCGCGGCGACCCTCTGGCGAATCGGATCGGCCTCGATCAGCTTCCTCTCGATGAGGCCGTCGACCGCGAGCCGGAGCGCCACCCAGGCGCCCGAAATGGCGGCGGTGCGGGTGCCGCCGTCGGCCTGGATCACATCGCAATCGAGCGTGATCTGGCGCTCGCCCAGCGCTTCGAGATCGACCACCGCGCGTAGCGAGCGGCCGATCAGCCGCTGGATCTCCTGGGTGCGGCCCGATTGCTTGCCGCCCGTCGCCTCGCGGCGCCCGCGGGTGTGGGTCGCGCGCGGCAGCATGCCATATTCGCCGGTGACCCAGCCCCGCCCCTTGCCGCGCAGCCAGGAAGGGAGGTTGGTCTCGACCGAGGCGGTGCACAGCACGCGGGTGTCGCCGAACGAGACAAGGCAGCTGCCCTCCGCGTGGCGGGTGAAGCCCGGCTCCATGGTGATGGCGCGCATCTGGTCTGGCGCGCGGCCTGAAGGACGCATAATCACTCCTGCGATAGGCGCGGGCTTTAGCCCGGGGGTGAGGAGAAGGAAATGGCGATCATCCGCTTGCTCATGCTCGTGATCGGCACGCTGGCGGTGCTGGTCGGCCTGCTCTGGATCGGCCAGGGGACCGGGCTGGTGCGCTGGCCGGCCTCGAGCTTCATGATCGACGTGTCGGACTGGGCGATTCGCGGCGCGGTGCTCGCCGTCGGCGGGGTGCTGATGATCTGGTATGCGAGGCGGCGGCCGTGAGGCCGCTCGTGCCGGCGGCGATCCTCGCCTTGTCCGCCTGCGCAGCAACGGCGCCGGCGACGCCGGCCGAGACCATCGTCTTCGAAACGGGCCCCTGCTTCGGCGCCTGCCCGGTCTATCGGGTGACGGTGAACAGCGGCGGCGACGGCACGTTCGAGGGGCGGCGCTTCACCGCCGTCGCCGGCAGCCGCCCGTTTCGCGCGACCCCGGCGCAATTTCGCGCCTTCGCCCGCCAGCTCGCGCCGCTGCGCCCGGCGGCGGGCGCGGTGCGCTATTCGGGCGAGGCCTGCCGCAGCATGGCGACCGATTTGCCCTCGGCGGAGGTGACCTGGCGCTCGCGGCGCGGCACGCAGAGCCTCTATTTCTATTATGGCTGCGACATGGAGCGGAACCGGGCGATCGCCGAGCGGCTCGACGCGGCGCCGGGGCTGTTGCCGATCGGGGATTTCATCCGGCCCTCGCGCTGACTACATCATCGGCCATGGCGACCAGCATCGGCGAGATGAGCGACCGCGCGCGCGACGTGTTCCGGATGGTGGTCGAGGCCTATCTGGAGAGCGGCCATCCGGTCGGCTCGCGGACCATCTCGCGCACCTCCAGCCTCAACCTCTCCCCGGCCTCGATCCGAAACGTCATGCAGGATCTGGAGGAATCGGGCCTGCTGGCGGCGCCGCACACCTCGGCGGGGCGGATCCCGACCGAGAGTGGGCTCCGCCTGTTCGTCGACGCGATCATGCAGGTCGCCGAGCCGCGGCCGGAGGACCGCGCCGCGATCGAGAAGCTGATCGACCGCGGCGGGCCGATCGAGGAGGCGATCTCGAACGCCACCGCGGCGCTTTCCGGCCTCTCCGCCTGCGCCGGCATCGTGCTGGTGCCCAAGGAGGAGCCGGCGCTGAAGCAGCTCGCCTTCCTCTCTTTGTCGCCGCGCCAGGCGGTGGCGGTGGTGGTCGGGAGCGACGGCAGCGTCGAGAACAGGGTGGTCGACCTGCCGGCGGGCGTCACCCCCTCGACCCTGGCCGAGGCCGGCAATTATGTCAGCGCGCGGCTGTCCGGGCTCACCCTCAGGGACGCGCAGGCGCGGCTCGCCGAGGAGATCAAGGCCGGCAAGGCGGCGCTCGACAAGGCGGCGCAGCAGCTGATCGCGCGCGGCCTCGCCTTGTGGTCCGAGGACGGCTCGCGGCGGCCGGTGCTGATCGTGCGCGGCCAGGCCAATTTGCTCGACGACGATGCCGCCAGCCATCTCGACCGGGTCCGCCAGCTGCTCGACGAGCTCGAGGGCAAGGAGGAGATCGCGCGGCTGCTCGACCGGGCGCGCGCCGGCGCGGCGATGAAAATCTTCATCGGCTCGGAAAACGAGCTGTTCGCATTGTCGGGCTCGTCGGTTATTGCCGCGCCCTATCGCGGCCATGACGGCAAGCTGGTCGGGGTGGTCGGGGTGATCGGGCCGACCCGGTTGAACTATGCCCGCGTGGTTCCCATGGTGGACTTCACGGCAAAAACTTTATCGAGACTGCTGGGATGAACGAAGAAGAGACCGACACGGCGACGGGCGAAGGCGAGATCGACCTCTCCGGCGAGATGAACCTCGACCGGCTCGGCGAGCTCGAGAAGGAGCTGGAGGAGGTCCGCCAGCACGTCCTCTACGCTCAGGCGGAGACGCAGAACGTGCGCCGCCGCCTGGAGCAGGAGAAGACCAACGCGGCCCAATATGCCGCCACCGCCTTCGCCCGCGACATGCTGTCGGTGAAGGACAATCTCGAGCGCGCGCTCGCCGCCATTCCCGAGGAGCTGCGCGGCGACGAGCGGATGAAGGGGCTGGTCGCCGGCATCGAGGCGACCGGGCGCGAGCTCGACAGCGCCTTCCAGCGCCACGGCATCGCTCGCGTCGAGGCGCTCGGCAAGGCGCTCGACCCGCACGTCCACCAGGCGATGCTCGAAGTGCCCACCAACGAGGCCGAGCCCGGCACGATCGTGCAGGAGATGCAGCCGGGCTACACGATCAAGGACCGGCTGCTGCGGCCGGCGCTCGTCGGGGTGGCGAAGAAGGGCTGACCTACCCGTCATTCCCGCGAATGCGGGAATCCAGCTGCCTGGTCCGCTGCAGCGAAGAAAAAGCTGGATTCCCGCTGCCGCGGGAATGACGATGGAAAGATGCGGTGGCTCTCTTTCCTTCTCTTGCCGCTTGCCGGTTGCGCGACCGTCCAGGCGCCCTCTTCTACGCCAGGACCCGCCTTCGCCTGGGCGACGTTCGACCGCGCGGCGATCACCGCGCAGGGCACCTCGGGCCTCGCCGACCGCGCCCGGGGACGGCTCCTCACCATCGACGATCCGGTGCGGATCGCCTCGATCACCAAGCTGGTGGTGGCGCTCGGGGTGATGCGGATGGTCGAGGAGGGGCGGCTCGAGCTCGACCGGGACGTGTCCGACTATCTCGGCTGGCCATTGCGCAACCCCGCCTTTGCCGGATCGGCCGATCACGCTCAGGCTGCTGCTCTCGCATCGTTCGTCGCTGCGCGATGAGATCGACTATGCGATCCCGCTCGGCACGACGCTGCGGGACGCGCTCGCCGATCCGGCCGCGTTCGACCCTGCGCATGCGCCCGGCAGCCATTTCCGCTATGCCAATCTCGGCTTTCCGGTGATCGCCGCGGCGATGGAGCGGGCATCGGGCGAGCGCTTCGACCGGCTGATGGAGCGGCTGGTGCTGCAGCCGCTCGGGCTCGACGCCTGCTTCAACTGGACGACCTGCAGCCACACCGACCTGCGCCGCGCGGTGGTGCTCTACGATGCGCAAGGCCGTGCGATCCGCGACGACCTCGGCGGCAATCCGCCGGCCTGTCCGGTGCTCGCGCCCGAAGACGACGCCTGCGACCTCGCGGCCTATGAGCTCGGCAGCAACGGCGCTCTATTCTCGCCGCAGGGCGGGCTTCGAATCTCGGTCCGGGACCTCGCCGTGGTCGGCCGGCTGCTGCTGAACCGCGGCCGCCACGGCGATCGGCGATTCCTCTCCGAAGCGAGCATGCGGACGCTGACCGAGTCGGCCTGGACCTTCGACGGCGCCAATGGCGAGACCGACAGCGGCTTTTATTGCGGTTACGGCCTCGCGGTGCAGAGCCTTCCGGTCGCCGTCGAGGGCTGCCGCGACGACCTGTTCGGCGGCGGGCGGGCGATGCTCGGCCATGCCGGCGACGCCTATGGCCTGCGCTCGGGCCTCTGGGTCGACCCCGCGCGCGGTGTCGGCATCGCCTATTTCGCCACCGGCAATGGCGAGGATCCGCCGCGCGGCCGCTCGGCCTATCGCGCGATCGAGGAGCGGCTGGCGGCCCAGCTTTCGCGTTCAGGCCATTGACAGGCAGGGCTGCTAGGGCGATTGTCGGATCAATGCGCAGCGTCAACGCCTCGACCTATTATTATCGGCTCGCCCGGGCGGGACCGATCTGACGCGCGCATAAGACAAGCCTTCAGAATCGCACCCCGTCCGGACCTCCGGGCGGGGTTTTTCTTTGTGGAGACACCCATGCTGACCGAGACCATCATCGAAGCCAAGAAAGCAGACTGGACCATTCCCCAGAATTGGGAGCGGTTCACGCCTGCCGAGCACGCGGTCTGGGACCTGCTCTTCGCCCGCCAGCAGCGGGCGCTGCGGGGACGGGCGGTCGCGGACTTCTTCCGCGGCCTCGACGTGCTCAACCTGTCGCGGCCCGGCATCCCCGACTTCGACGAATTGAACGAGCGGCTGTTCGCGCGCACCGGCTGGACCGTGGTCTCGGTGCCCGGGCTGGTGCCCGACGACGTCTTCTTCGCCCATCTCGCCAGGCGCCGGTTCCCGGCCGGCAATTTCATCCGCGCCGCCGACAGCCTCGATTATATCGAGCAGCCCGACGTCTTCCACGACGTGTTCGGCCATGTGCCGCTGCTCGCCTTGCCGGCGGTCGCCGACTTCATGCAGGCGATGGGCGCCGAGGGGCTGGCTGCGCTCGAGGCGGGTGCGCTGCACCGGCTGGCTCGGCTCTACTGGTACAGCGTCGAGTTCGGCCTGGCGCTGGAGGAGGGCGAGACGCGCATCTACGGCGCCGGCCTGCTCTCCAGCTTCGGCGAGAGCCGCTTCGCGCTCGACGACCCCAAGCCGCGCCGGTCGCCGTTCGACCTTAGGCAGGTACTTCGCACGCGCTACCGCCCGGACGCCTTCCAGCAGGCCTATTTCGTGATTCCCAGCTGCGCCGACCTGCTGCGCCTGCTCAGCGACGCGAACCTTGCCGGGCTCTATTGCGAGCTCGAGGGCGAGCCGGACCTCGATCCGGCCGGCTAGAGAAGGTCACCGTGCCGACCCGGCGCTCGCGCGTCTGGTCGGTGGGAAGCAGCTCGATGTCGACCACCTCCTCGCGCTCGGTCGGCCGGGCGAAGTCGCGGATGATCCGCGCGGTCACCCGCTGCGCGCCATTGGGATTGATCCGGTCGGCGGCGAACACGTTGGCGCGCACCTGATAGGCACCCGCCGGGGCGCGGCGGAGGAGATATTCCTCGGGGCCGTATCCCTGGGTCATGTCGTTCGACAGGCGGCCGCCGACCGCGGTGCGCGGATTGTGGAAGATGGCCCGTTCGCCGGTCGGCTCGTCCACCCACAGGTCGATGTCGGTCGCCTCGCTGTTCCATTCGATCACCACCCTGAGGTCGAAATCGAGCAAGGCGATCAGCCGCGGGTCGAGCGTCAATCCGTCGCCGCCGAGCGCACGGTAGCGGGGGATCAGCCGGTTCGCCTCGACGAGCGAGACCATCTCGATCCCGTCATAGGCGCCGTCCCACGGGGTCATCACCACCTCGGTCAGCAGCGAAAGCGCGCGGGCGAGGTCGGCGCGGGCCCGGTCGCCCGGCGCCGCCGCGGCGCGGCCGGCCAGCGCCAGCGCGAGCGTGCGGCGCGGCTGCGGCCGGTCGTCCTCCGCCGCGAGCAGGCGCTCGTACAGCCAGATCGCGCGATCGATCTCGCCGTAGCGCATCAGCCGGTCGGCGACGATCGACAGCGTCTGGTTGTTGCGGGTGGGAAGCTCGAGCGCGGAGAGCAGCAGCCGGACGGCCTCGGCGCGGCGGCCGTTGCGGTACGCCCAGTCGGCGACGTCGAGCCAGAAGGCGGGCAGGGCGCCGTGCTGGCGCTGCTGCTCGGCGAGTACCGCCTCGAATTCGGCGGGCGGCGCGGCCTCGAGCGCGGCGAGATAGGGCCGGTTCGGCGCCCATAGCTCGATCGCGATGCTGCCGCGGCGGGCGTCGCCGGCGTTGCGGTCGCGGGCGGCCGGCAGATCGTTGACGGTGTCCACCGGGGCGGCGCTCTGCGCGGCGTGGCCCGGCACGCGTGTGCCGGTGATGATGATCGCGCTGTCAGCCGATTCCTCGGCGACGGCGAGCGCCTCGCCGGGCGGAGGCGGCGGCGGAGGGGGCGGCGGGGGCGGGGGCGGGGCCGGCAAGGGCATCGGGGTATCGACCACCGGCGGCACAATGACCCGCGGACGCTGCGGCTCTCCGGCCCTTGGTGGCCGCGCCGGAGCGAAGCGGGTCGACCACCAGCGACGCATTTCCTGCCACTGCTCCACGACGGTCGCCAGCCGGCGGCTGCGCTGGCCGGTCTCCTCCGCCTTCATCTGATCGCGCACGACACGATATTGGTCGAGTAGTTCGGGCGGCAGCGAGGCGGGCGGGTCGAACCGCGCCATCGCATAATCGCGTCCGGTCTCCAGCACGATGAAGGAAACGTCGGGGCTGGCGACCGAGTAGCTGCGCGAGAAGGCGACCAGGGCGTCGCGGTTCCGCTCGTCGCTGGCGGCGAGGAGCGCGACGCGGTCCGCGGCCCACAAGGCGGCGGCGCCGTTCATCTCGGCCTGGCCCGCCGCCGGAGCATAGATCCGCTCGCCCGCTCCGGACGGCAGCCCGGAGAGGCGCACGAGCACGTCGCCGCTCGCCGGCATCGGCCCGACGATTCGCCAGCCATGCTCGCCGCCGTCGAGCAAAGTATAGTCGATGCGGGCGCCGCCGGCGGCGCGCACGTCGGTCACCCGGGGCAGCCGGCGGGTCAGCCGCGCCAGCACCTCGCCGGCGTCGCGAACGGTGAGATCGTAGGCCTCGCCCCCCGCGCCCCGGGCGAGCGAGGCGAGCCAGGCCCGGTCGGCGTCGCGCGCGCTCGACAGCGGGAACAAAGGGCAATCCGGCCGGAAGCCCTCGCGGCGGTCGATCGTCACCAGGCCGTCGCTGAACAGCAGGCAAGCGTCGGTGCCGGTGAGCCGCTGGCCGGCGAGCACCGCCAGGCTGGTCGCGCCGCGATAGCGAACGGCGCGCAGCCGGCCGATGAGGTCGTCCGCGCTCTCGACGCGGGCCCGCTCGGCGCCGCTGCTGTCGAACAGGATCAGCTCGATCGCCTGCGGCCGCATCCGCTCCAGATATCGCTCGAGCAGGGCGATCTCCTCGTCGAGGCCGTCGTCCGCCCGCGACAGCGACCGGTCCCAGAGCACGGCGACGCTGCGCACCGGCGCGGCCTCGCCGCCGCCGGCCGGGGCCGCGTCGACGATCTGGAAGAACCGCTCGCCATTGGGATGGCGGCTGACCAGCATCGGCCCGGCGGGCTGCGGCGCCTCGATCTCGACGTCGCCGTCGAGCCGCGAGTCGCGGCGGGTCAGCGAGAAGCGGTGCGCGCCTTCGCCGTCGCTGGTCCAGCGCGGCCGGCCTTCCCCGGGCAGCCGCAAGGTCGGCGGCCGGGCCATGCCCGTGGCCTCGATCTCGAGCGAGAAGGCGCCGATCTCGTCGGTATTGCGGACCGGCAGGACATAACCCGTACGGGGATCGAGCGGGGTGGTGAATTGCACGCGGATCGTGCGCCCGGAGCCCGGGGCGATCGGGAAGACGCGGGTGCGGAACAAATTGTCGCGGCCGACCTCGGCGAGGCCCGGATCGATCCGCTGCCGGACCCGCGCCTCGTAGGCGATCCGGCCCTGGCGCTGATCGACCAGCACGCCGTCCACCATCCGCCCGCTCACGTCGAGCGCGTAGCCGGTCACCACCGAGCCCGCGGGCATCAGCAGCGTGAAATCGCCTTCCAGAATCTGCTGGCCGGCATTGGCGAATTGCGCGGTGATGGTGGTCTCGGCGATCGTGCCGTGGATCCTGACGCGCAGGTCGAGCGACTCGATGCGCAGCTTGCGGCTCTCCGTCGCTTCGCTCCGGATCCCGGCGATGCGCGCGGTGAGCGCCGGGCTGGCCTCCTGCGCGGCGGCCGCGGCCGGCGAGAGCAGGGCGCCGAGAAACAGAAACAACAGGAAAATACGCATCGAACGCCCCTCGCTACCGGCCATGCCGCTAGCCTAGGCCAACCGGCTCGGCCAGCCAAGTCTTTTGTTACATTATATCATAAAGCCGTGCTGGAGGTCAGATGTCCTCGTGCACCATGTCGATCTCGCGCACGCGGCGCTTCTGGCGGGCGGTGTCGACGAGGCGCCGGAGATGCTCGCGCCGCTCCTGAGCCTTGTTGATCTCGGGCATGACCAGGTCGCTGTCGCGGGTGGTCTCGTCGCTGGACGAGATCGTGATCCGGCCGATCCCCGCCATCTGGTTGAGCAGCGAGAAATCGATCCGCACGTCCTTGATCCGGTAGAGCTCGATCTCGTCGACGCTCTTGAAGATGATCCCGCGCCGGATGATCAGCCGTTCCTCGGTGATCGCGAAGGTGGCGGCCAGATTCTGCACCCATTTGACCAGCAGGATGACGAGCGCGAGCACGGTGAGGCCCAGCCACCAGGTCGCGATCCCGGCGGTCTCGAGCGCCAGCAGCACGATGCCGGCGAGGCCGAGCAGGATCGTGCCGAGGCCCGCCGCCGTGCCGATCAGCCAGCCCAGGGTCGATGACCGAAACGTGTCGAGCCGCTCGTCCATTCCCGCCTCCCCGGTTGCGGCACAAGGCTATCACGCGCGGAGCGGAAAGGAAGCGTCTTTGCGCTGGTTGGCGCGCGTCGCGCCTGTCCTAAAGCCCAGCCAGATAGGTCAAGGTCATTGAAGCTAAAAGGGCTGTGACAACGAGGATAAGACCGGTCGCAAAGATAAGTGGAAACGAACCTCGCCGCGCAAACCAAGTATCCGTGGAAATATCGTAGTCTATTTGGTCATTATATCCGCACAATTTTTCGCCGGGCAAAAATTCTCTTGCCGTTCTTGCGTTGGACGTAAAGACTTCAATTTCGTGATCAAAATCCGGCGTATGAAGCCGATCCATATATCTTACCCAAATATTACGATATCTAAGGGAATATTCAGCGAAAATTATTGGCCAGAATATGATCCCAGCAATAAAATATAGAGCTCTGTAGACGGTCCCGAGAGGTCCAGAACTGGTTATCGGGAACACAAGCGTCATGCGACCCCAGATGCCCTTAACAACCTGGGTACGCTTAGATCTGTAAATCTTGAATAGTGCTTTAATTGTAGTACTTCCAAAAATAATATATAATATTATTACATCGCTCATCATGGGGCTAATCTCTATTCGAGCGAACGCAAGCGCTTTTATAAACGGCGCTCTTATGCCAGAGACGTATGCATCAACAATTATTTGGAATAAGGGGATATTTAGCGACATCAGGGATCTGACTATGGATGCCAGGGAAAGGCTGCTCATTAGGATGCCAGCTAAGGACGCCCAGTCCTTATAAAGTGCTATCGCATCCCTCAAATTCTTCCATCGCACCTAAATGTCACCGCCGGTCGGCACGAGCATGGCCGAAAGTATCACTGGCGCGCCGCGCTCGAAATGGAGGACGAGGTCGATCCGGCCGCCGGCGGCGACGCGTCGGTCGAGGTCGAACAACATCAGATGCCGGCCCCCCGGCCGCAAGCTGAGCACTTCCCCTCCCCGCACTGGGATACGGCGGAGCGGCCGCATCTCGCTCATGTTGCCCCGAGACATTGTCTCGTGCATCTCGATCCGGCCGGCCCGGGGCGAGGTCACCGAGAGCAGGGCGCCCCGATCGCCGTCGATCTCGAGCGTGAAATAGCCCGCCGCCGGCCGCCCCGGCACGGGCGCGAGGCGGACCGTCGCCTGGACGGCGGATCGGACTTCCGAATCGCCGCCGCCGCCGCATCCGGACAAGGCGAGCAAAGCGGCCAGCAACGGGACAAGCCTTAACATGGCCCGCCCTTAGGCGGCGCGCCTTCTTGTCGCAATCGATTCGCCTCCTATATCGCCTTGCGACACGCCTTCGCGCCGCACTGAAAACGGTGCGCGGGCAGCAACTTGTTTTGAGGGGCACAGAGGCAAAGACATGGCAAGAGTGATCGGGATCGACCTCGGCACCACCAACAGCGCGGTCGCCGTGATGGAGGGCGGAAAGCCCAAGGTCATCGAGAATGCGGAGGGCGCGCGCACGACCCCGTCGATCGTCGCCTTCACCAAGGACGGCGAGCGGCTGATCGGCCAGCCGGCCAAGCGCCAGGCGGTCACCAATCCGGACAACACCGTGTTCGCGGTCAAGCGCCTGATCGGCCGCCGCTTCGACGACCCGGTGACCAAGAAGGACACCGAGCTCGTCCCCTATCAGATCGTCAAGGGCGCGAACGGCGACGCCTGGGTGAAGGCGGGCGGCAAGGATTATTCGCCTTCCCAGATTTCGGCCTTCATCCTGCAGAAGATGAAGGAGACCGCCGAGCAGTATCTCGGCGAGACCGTCACCCAGGCGGTGATCACCGTTCCGGCCTATTTCAACGACGCCCAGCGCCAGGCGACCAAGGACGCCGGCCAGATCGCCGGCCTTGAGGTGCTGCGCATCATCAACGAGCCGACCGCGGCGGCGCTCGCCTACGGGATGGAGAAGCAGGACGGCAAGACGATCGCCGTCTACGATCTCGGCGGCGGCACGTTCGACATCTCGATCCTCGAGATCGGCGACGGCGTGTTCGAGGTCAAATCGACCAATGGCGACACGTTCCTGGGCGGTGAGGACTTCGACGCCAAGATCGTCGATTACCTCGCTGACGAGTTCAAGAAGCAGGAGGGGATCGACCTTCGCAGCGACCGGCTGGCGCTGCAGCGGCTCAAGGAAGGCGCCGAGCGCGCCAAGATCGAATTGAGCTCCGCGCAGACCACCGAGGTCAATCTGCCTTTCATCACCGCGGACGCCAACGGGCCCAAGCATCTGGTCAAGTCGATCAGCCGGTCCGACCTCGAGAAGCTGGTCGAGAGCCTGATCAAGCGCACGCTCGACCCCTGCAAGAAGGCGCTGTCCGATGCCGGGGTGAAGGCCGAGGACATCGACGAGGTCGTCCTGGTCGGCGGCATGACCCGCATGCCCAAGGTGCGCGACACGGTGAAGGACTTCTTCAAGAAAGAGCCGCACACCGGCGTCAACCCGGACGAGGTCGTCGCCATGGGCGCGGCGATCCAGGCCGGCGTGCTGCAGGGCGAGGTCAAGGACGTCCTCCTGCTCGACGTCACCCCGCTCTCGCTCGGCATCGAGACTTTGGGCGGCGTGTTCACCCGGATGATCGACCGCAACACCACCATCCCGACCAAGAAGACGCAGACCTATTCGACCGCCGAGGACAATCAGAACGCGGTCACCATCCGCGTCTTCCAGGGCGAGCGCGAAATGGCGAGCGACAACAAGCTGCTCGGCCAGTTCGACCTGGTCGGCATCCCGCCGGCGCCGCGCGGCGTGCCCCAGATCGAGGTTACCTTCGACATCGACGCCAACGGCATCGTCAACGTCCACGCCAAGGACAAGGGCACCGGCAAGGAGCAGCAGATCCGCATCCAGGCCTCCGGCGGCCTTTCCGATTCCGACATCGAGAAGATGGTCCAGGAGGCGGAGCAGTTCGCCGAAGAGGACAAGACGCGTCGCGAGGCGGCCGAAGCCAAGAACAGCGCCGAGAGCCTGATCCACTCGACCGAGCAGCAGCTGAAGGAGCATGGAGACAAGGTCGACGAGGCGCTGAAAGCGGAGATCGAGGCCGCGGTCGCGGAGGCCAAGGTGGCCGTCGAGGGCGGCGAGACCGAGGCGATCAAGCAAAAGTCCGAGGCGCTCGCCCAGGTGGCGATGAAAATGGGCCAGGCGATCTACGAGAAGGACCAGGCCGCCCAGGCCGCGGCCTCGCCCGAGGGCGGCGCGGCGGAGGGCGAAGCGGCCGGCGGCGGTGGCGACGAGGAGGTCGTCGACGCCGAATTCTCCGAGGTCGACGAGAACAACAAGGGCTAATTCAGGATGTGGGGGCGCATCCATTTAGCCGTCATTCCGGCGCAAGCCGGAATCTCAGGTCGGAAGGACACGGACCTTCTCAATGAGACCCCGGCTTTCGCCGGGGTGATGGCCCGTTGGGACCGTCATGGTTGAGACCGACTATTACGAGCTGCTGCAGGTGCCGCGCACCGCCGATCCGGCGGCGATCAGGGCCGCCTATCGCAAGCTCGCCATGGAATGCCATCCGGACCGCAACGGCGGCTGCCGGGATTCGGAAGCGAAGTTCAAGGCGCTCGCCGAAGCCTATCACTGCCTGAAGGACCCGCAGAAGCGCGCCGCCTACGACCGTTTCGGCCATGCCGCCGTCAGGAATGGCGGCATGGGCGGCAATGGCGGCGGCCCGGGGCAGGACTTCGGCTCGTTCGCCGACATTTTCGACAACATCTTCGGCGAGTTCATGGGCGCCGCCCAGCCCGGCGGCCGGCGCGCCAACGTGCGTCGAGGCGCCGACCTTCGCTACGACCTCGAGATCAGCCTCGAGGACGCCTTTCACGGCCGCCAGGTCGAGCTCAACGTCGACACCACCGCCCCCTGCCAGCCCTGCGAAGGCAGCGGCGCCAAGGCGGGCACCTCGGCCGGGGCCTGCCAGATGTGCGGCGGCCGCGGCCAGGTTCGCGCCCGCCAGGGCTTCTTCGTGGTCGAGCAGACCTGCCCGACCTGCCGCGGCGCCGGCGAGACGATCGCCGATCCCTGCCCGACCTGCCGCGGCGACGGCCGGGTCGAGAAGCGCAAGTCGCTGTCGGTCAATGTGCCCGCGGGCGTCGACGAGGGCACCCGCATCCGCCTCGCCGGCGAGGGCGAGGCCGGCGTGCGCGGCGCCCCGGCCGGCGACCTCTACATCTTCGTCCACCTTGCCCGGCACCCGATCTTCCAGCGCAAGGGCACCACCCTGTTCGCGCGCTGCCCGGTCAGCTTCACCACCGCCGCATTGGGCGGCGCCATCGAGGTCCCCGGCCTCGACAAGCAGACGCACGAGATCCGCATTCCCGCCGGCATCCAGTCCGGCAAGCAGCTCAGGCACCGCGGCGCCGGCATGCCCGCGGTCGGCGGCCGCAACTTCGGCGACATGGTGATCCAGATCGAGGTCGAGACGCCGACCAGGCTCTCGGCCAAGCAGCGCGAGCTGCTCGAGCAATTCCGCGCCACCGAGACCGGCGACGAATGCCCGGCGACGAAAGGCTTCTTCCAGAAGCTGAAGACCGCGATCGGCGGCTAGGGCCGCGCCGGAATCTCCAGGCCCCTCTGCACCGCCGGCCGCGCCAGGCCGCGCTCCAGCCAGGCAGGGACGTGCGTCAGCGAGTCGAACCCGACCAGCTCGCGCGCCTCGTAGAAGGTGATCAGGTTGCGGACCCAGCCGAGCGTCGCGACGTCGGCGATGCTGTACTCGTCCATCAGCCAGTCGCGGCCTTCGAGCCGGCCGTCGAGCACGCCGAGCAGGCGCTTCGCCTCGGCGACGTAGCGCTGGAGCGGGCGCTTGTCCTCCCACTCCTTCCCCGCGAACTTGTTGAAGAAGCCGAGCTGGCCGAACATCGGGCCGATGCCGCCCATCTGGAACATCACCCACTGGATCGTGCGGTAGCGATCCGCCGCATCGCTCGGCAGCAGCATGCCGGTCTTCTCCGCGAGATAGATCAGGATCGCGCCCGATTCGAACAGGCCGAGGGGCCGGCCGCCGGGTCCATCCGGGTCGATGATCGCGGGGATCTTGCCGTTGGGGTTAAGCGAGAGGAACTCGGGGGTCTGCGTCCCGTCTTCGCCGAGGGGAATGAAATGCGGCTCGTAGGGAAGGCCGGTCTCCTCCAGCATGATCGAGACCTTCACGCCATTGGGAGTCGGCACCGAATAGAGCTGCAGCCGCTCGGGATGCGCCGCCGGCCAGCGCCGGGCGATCGGGAATTGGGACAGGTCCGTCATGGCAAAGCCTCCCTCGACAGGCGGCCTAGATAGGGCCTAATCCCGGCCCCGGAAGGGGTCGTTCATGAAACGCAGCGTTGCGATTTTGCTGCTCGCCCTCGCCGCGCCGGCGGCAGCCCGGCAACCCAGCATGGACGCCGTGCAGATCCGCGTCGAGCGGGTCGCCCCCGGCGTTGCGGTGCTGTTCGGACGGGGCGGCAATGTCGGGCTCAGCTACGGCGCCGACGGCAACGTCCTGATCGACGACCAATATGCGCCGCTGACGGAACGCATCCTCGCCGCGGTCCGCTCGGTCGACTCCGATCCGGTCCGCTTCGTCGTGAACACCCACTGGCATGGCGACCATACCGGCGGGAACGAGAATCTCGGCCGCGGCGGCACGGTGATCGTCGCCCACGACAATGTCCGCCGCCGGATGTCGATGGAGCAGCTGGTCCGCACCGAGGTCGTGCCGCCCTCGCCGCCGGGCGCGCTGCCCGTGGTGACGTTCAGCGAGAGCCTGACCTTCCACCTCAACGGCGACGACATCCGCGCCGTCCATGTCGAGCACGCCCATACCGACGGCGACGCGCTCATCCATTGGACGCGCGCCAACATGCTCCACATGGGCGACATCTATTTCAACGGCATGCTCCCCTTCATCGACCTCGATTCGGGCGGCTCGATCGACGGGCTGATCGCGGCTGTCACGGTCGCCCTCGACATCGCAGACGAGCGCACCGTGATCGTCCCCGGCCACGGCCCGCTGGCGCGGGAGGCGGACCTGGAACGCTATCGCGACATGCTGATCAACCTGCGCAACCGCATCGGCCAGGGCATCGCGGCGGGCCGCACGCTCGACGAGCTGAAGGCCGAAGGCCATGCCAACGCTTATGGGCGCGACACCGACTTCATCTCGCCCGACCGCCTTCACCGAGGCGGTCTATCGCAGCCTGATGCGCGACGTCGGCCGGCTGGAGAATTAGGCCGAATCGACATTCAGCGCCGACAAAGCTCCTCCCCTTGATGGGGAAGGGTTTGGAGTGGGGTGGACGTCGACGAGGGGCAATGCCTTTCCGGCAAGTCCACCCCCACCCGACCCTCCCCCATCAAGGGGGAGAGCTTCTGGCAGGGCAGCCCGAAATCCGCTGATGTCGAGACAGCCTAGGCCGCGCCGAACACCCGTTCGAAGATCGTGTCGACATGCTTGAGATGGTGCTCGAGATCGAATTGCGCCTCGATCTCGGCCGGCGGGAGGAGCGCGGTCACCTCCGCGTCGGCCTTGAGCAGCTCCGCCAGCGACAGCGCGCCGTCCGAGTCCCAGACCTTCATCGCGTTGCGTTGGACGATCGCATAGGCCTGCTCGCGGCTGGCGCCGGCCTGGGTGAGGGCGAGGAGGACGCGCTGCGAGTGGACGAGGCCGCCCATGCGGTCGAGATTCTTCTGCATGCGGTCGGGATAGACGAGCAATTTGTCGACCAGCCCGGTCAGTCGGGCGAGGGCGAAGTCGAGCGTGATCGTCGCATCCGGGCCGATGAAGCGCTCGACCGACGAATGCGAGATATCGCGCTCGTGCCAGAGCGTCACATTCTCGAGCGCCGGGATGACGGCGGCGCGGACCATGCGCGCGAGGCCGGTCAGATTCTCGCTGAGCACCGGGTTGCGCTTGTGCGGCATCGCCGAGCTGCCCTTCTGGCCCGGCGCGAAAAACTCCTCGGCCTCGAGCACCTCGGTGCGCTGCAGGTGGCGGACCTCGGTCGCCAGCCGCTCGACCGACGAGGCGATCACGCCCAGGGTGGCGAAGAACATGGCGTGGCGGTCGCGCGGGATCACCTGCGTGGAGACCGGCTCCACCTCGAGCCCCAGCTTTTGCGCCACATAGGCTTCGACCCGGGGGTCGACATTGGCGAAGGTGCCGACCGCGCCCGAGATGGCGCAGGTGGCGACCTCGTCGCGCGCGGCGGCGAGGCGGGCCCGGGCGCGGTCGAACTCGGCATGGGCATAAGCGAGCTTCAGCCCGAAGGTGACCGGCTCGGCGTGGATGCCGTGGCTGCGACCGATCGTCGGGGTCAATTTGTGCTCGAAGGCGCGGCGCTTCAGCACGGCGAGCAGTTCGTCGAGATCCTCGATCAGGAGATTGGCGGCCTGCTTCAGCTGCACCGCGAGGCAGGTGTCGAGCACGTCCGAGCTGGTCATCCCCTGGTGGAGGAAGCGCGCCTCCGGCCCGACCTCGCCGGCGACCCAGGTGAGGAAGGCGATCACGTCGTGCTTCACCTCGGCCTCGATCGCATCGATCGCGGCGACGTCGATCGCCGGGCCGGACGCCGCCCACTCCCGTACCGTCGCGGCCGCTTCGGGCGGGACGATGCCGAGCCCGGCCATGGCGTCGAGCGCGTGCGCCTCGATTTCCAGCCAGATCCGATATCTGTTCTCCGGCTCCCAGAGCGCGGTCATGGGGGCGCGGGCGTAGCGGGCGATCATGGCGCCGCCTAGCAACGGCGCGAGCCCGGCGCAACGCTGCCACCACCGACTTGAACGATCGATCAAATGGGCTTGACAGCGGCAATTATATACTTGACGTAGAAACAGGGTGGCCTAAGGTGGGAGCAACGATAGGAAGCTCCCATGTTTGACCTCACAAATCCCATTTTCACCGACGCCGACAAGGCCCGAGAGCATCTCGAATTGGTCAACTGGCCGGAAGGTCCGTTCTGCCCCCATTGCGGCGAATGTGAAAACCTCCATCGCTTGCAGGGCAAGAGCACCCGCGCCGGTCTGATCCAATGCAATTCGTGCCTCAAAAACTTCACCGTCACCGTCGGCACGGTGTTCGAGCGCTCCAAGATTGCGCTCAACAAATGGATGCTCGCCACCTATCTCCTATCGTCCAGCAAGAAGGGCATGAGCGCCCATCAGATCCACCGCATGCTAGGCGTCACCTACAAGACGGCTTGGTTCATGTGCCACCGCATCCGCGAAGCGATGAGCGATGATGGCTTGCCCCTTGGCGGCCCCGGCCAGATCGTTGAGGCCGATGAAACCTTCGTCGGCGGCAAGGCCAAGAACCGCAAATTCCGCAAGCCCGCTCCGAAGAAGGCGGTCCTGACCCTTGTCGAGCGCGACGGCCGCGCCCGCTCGTTCCATGTCGCCAACGTCAACGCTGGCACGATGCGCTCAATCCTCGTGCAGCATATCGACCGCGACAGCATCCTCTCGACCGACGATCAGCCCGGCTATTCGCGGGTCGGTTTGGAGCTCAAGCTTCACTCGACGGTCAATCACTCGAAGGGCGAATATGCCCGCACGAGCGAGACGACGCGGCTCTGGACGAAGCTAACCGCCAAGTGGAATTCCAACACCGCCGAGAACTTTTTCAGCATCTTCAAACGGGGCGTGATCGGCACCTATCACCACATGAGCGAAGCCCATTTGCATCGCTACTGCCGCGAGTTCGACTTCCGCTATAACACCCGCACCATGACGGATGGCGAGCGTGCCGACGCCGCCCTTGCTGGCATCGTTGGCAAGCGCCTCATCTACCGGGGACCTAGTGCGATCGCCGCCTAAGCTGTACGAGTTGCCCCGCCTGATCGGCACGCCGCGAAAGCGCTGGACGCGCTCCTAGCGTTGGGTCGCGTTTACGAGGTCGCTTAGCACGGTCCCAATGTAATCTAGCTTGCGTTGGATTCGCAGCGCGGCCCATGCGCTCGCTTGCTCTGGGCTCAGTTCTTCGCCGTCCTCAGCATCCAGCGCGACACCGCCCTCGCCCTCAACTTCTGTGTAAATGAACGTAGCCATTGGCGTCCTCCCTGCTAGGATTCTGCCATGTCGCCCCGCCCTACGCTAGACCGCCACAGCAAAGCAGGGTAAATCCGCGCCGCCACCCGGGTCTTACTACACCCGCGAGGTGCGCCCTTCGGGGCGCAGAGCCCGAGTCCGCCTATGTCGGGCGGCTCGCGGAATAAAATACCCTTCGGGGGAATACGCGGGGCGTGATCCCTCGGGCTCTCACGTAGTAACCACCCGGCACCAGGGCCGGGAGGAAGGGGAGCCCGTGCCCAAAACGCTGCGCCGCCGCCTGTCCCGCGATCCTCTCACTCCCGCCCTTGCCGCGCGCGCCAAGCGCGTTCGCTACCTCACCATTCGCCATCTAATCAGGCCCGCGCGGGCGCTCAGATTGTCACCGAAGATTAGGTTCCTACGGTGGCCGGGCCGGGGGGCCTAGCTCCCCGGCTCGTTACTCCTAGATCAGACGCTATTTCGGCTGAGACTCCCGACCTCCCACCTTGCTATCCTTGTGCGGCCTGTGAGGGGTCGCGAGCATCCGTTTCAGCGTGGCCTTGGCGCGGGCCTCCGTCTCCGCTTCGGAGTAAGTCTCGTCCTCGTTGATTTGATCGTTGTCCGCCATGCCTCAAAACCTTGGCTCAGAGCTGGAGCGCCATGCTTAGCATGTTCCCCAATTTTCGTCGTCGCCTTTCGATCCGACTAAATCGCGCCGCTATCCGTGTTCAAGACATGCGGCTGGCCCTGATGAGATTCGGCGTTCGCATGACGAAAGATAAGGACTTCGTTGAGAAGATAGAGGCGGACGCGCTGGATGCCGTCGAGGATATTAGTAAAATCCAAACAGAACATTTACACGCTTCCGTAGGTAGGGCTATCTCGCTGTGGGCTGTTCTTGAAGGCCTCTTGGTTATGATGGCGGGCATCCTCCTACAAACGTCGCGTGTTAGGGCTGGTGTGGTGATGTACTCAATACTAAACTTCAACGTTTGGCTGCAGGTCATTGACGATCTGCTTGCTATGGATAGTAAGTATTCTCATTTGACGCCTAGATGGAATAAAATAAGCAAGAGGCTACGAACTCTGAAAGAAATGCGTGACAGGATCGCTCACCACACGACCTACGACGAGAAGGCCGCATCGTCTATTGTGGCAAACCTAACCCTGAGACCGGCGGTCCTAGACGCACGACAGAAGTCGAAAAAATATCAACCACTTAACGTGGACCAGATAGGAGAGTTTATGTATTCTATTAATGCCGTGGTTCTTGATTTGGGCGAATTGATCACCGGGATGCTGGAGGCGTTTGAGAAGCACGGGCCATCGCTCGATATATGTCCTGAACCAGTTCCCGATCCGCCCCCTCCATAGGGTGTTCGACCGCGCCGCTTTCCGACAGCACGGCATGGCCCGCCGCGATCATCTCGGGCGTGATTTCAACCTCTTCCAGAGTGCCGGCCTGTCGCGGCGAATCGTCAGCCAAAGCGGCCTCCTACGTCAAGTATATAATTGCCCTTGACAGCGACTTGATTGATCGTTCAACTCCCCGCTGTGTGCGAGGGAGGT
This sequence comes from uncultured Alphaproteobacteria bacterium, assembly GCA_963826805.1. GTDB lineage: Bacteria > Pseudomonadota > Alphaproteobacteria > Sphingomonadales > Sphingomonadaceae > Allosphingosinicella. The sequence continues at coordinate 428,315 of CAWGYE010000003.1, read as the reverse complement.
GCCGATGCCGGCCGGTTCGATGCTGATTGCCGTGGCTTTGCAGGGGGCGACGCTCGCGCCCGAGCTGCAGCCGCTCGCCTTCCTGGTCGGCTCGTGCTGGCGCGCCAGCTTCCCCAATTCGACCCAGACCGACACCCATTGCTACACGGCGATGCTCGGCGGCCGCTACGTGCGCGACCTGCACGTGGTCGAGGGCGCGCCGGCGCCTTATGCGGGCGAGACCATCTACCGCTGGGACCCGGCGACGCGGCGCATTCGCTACGATTATTACGCCTCGGACGGCGGCTATAGCGGCGGCACCGCCGAGCCGACCGCGACCGGCCTCGACTTTCCGGAAGAAGCCTATCTCGGCGCCGACGGCCAGCGGATGACCCTGCGCAACCGCCTGGTCCGCGACGGCGACGACGCATTCACCGGCACCAGCTCGATGCGCCAGGGCGAGAGCTGGCGCGAAATGTGGACGATGCGCTTCATCCGCGTCGGCCCCGCCACCGCGCCGCGGTAGAAAATGGGGACAGCCACCTATTTTCTCACGGAAGGACCGAAGCGCCGAGCGAACCGCAAAAATAGGTGGCTGTCCCCATTTTCTAGATCAGCCCCAGCGCGCGCAGGCTGGCATGGCCGCTCGCGCCGACGATGACGTGGTCGTGCAGGCTGACCTTCAAATGCCTGCCAGCCTCGGCGAGGTCGCGGGTCACACGGATGTCCTGCTGGCTGGGCGAGGGGTCGCCGGACGGGTGGTTGTGGACGACGATGATCGCGGTGGCGTGCAGGTCGAGCGCGCGGCGCATGATCTCGCGGATATAGACCGCCGATTCGTCGACCGAGCCCTCCCACATCGCCTCGTTGGCGATCAGCACGTTCCTGGCGTTGAGGAAGAGGACGCGGACGCGCTCGATCGCCAGATGCGCCATGTCGGCGCGAAGATAGTCGAGCAGGGCCTGCCAGGAGCCGAGCACCGGCCGGTCCCTGATCTCCTTCTCGAGCAGCCGCAGCGCCGAGGCCTGGGCGATCTTGAGCGCGGCGGCGGCGCCCGCGCCGATCCCGCCCGCCCGCGCCACCGTCGCCGCGTCCGCGGCGAGCAGCGCGCCGAAGCCGCCGAACTCGCGCAGCAGCTTCTTCGCCAGCGGCTTGGTGTCGCGGCGCGGGATGGCGAGGCCGAGCAGATACTCGACCAGCTCGTGGTCGTGCAACGCGTCGGGCCCGCCCTCGAACAGGCGCTGGCGCAGGCGGGCGCGATGGCCGCTGCCGTCTGACGAGGAATCCGCCATCGGCCTGACTTAGGCAAGCGGCCAAGGTTTCGCAAATCGGCCAGTGAGGAAAGTATTTTGGTCGGAATTGTCGAACCGCGCCGGCTTGTGTGGCCTAAGCCTCGACATGCCGTTACGCAAAAAGGGTGGACGGCGAGGTGATCAAAGCGAGGCGGCGCTGGCTGCCGCGGTGGCTGCGGATCGCGCTGCTGGCGCTGCTGGCGCTGCTGCTCGTCGCCTTCGCGATTCTCTGGACGCTGCGGGTGCAGCTGGCGACCGGCTATATCGACGGCGAGCTGGCGCGGCGCGGCGTCACCGCCCGCTACGACGTCACCCGCATCGGCTTCGGCACCCAGGTGTTCGAGAATCTGGTGATCGGCGACCCGCGCCGGCCGGATCTCACCGCCCGGCGGGTCGCGGTGAGGCTCCGGCTGGGCCTCACCGGGCCGCGGGTCGGGCTGATCACCGCGCGCGGCGTGCGGATGCGGGGGCGCGTCGTGGGCGGGCGGCTCACGCTCGGGCAGATCGACCGGCTGCTGCCGCCGCCCTCGGGCGAGCCGTTCCGGCTGCCCGACCAGCGCATCGACCTCAAGGACGCGGCGATCGCGCTGGAAACGCCGGCCGGCGAGGTCGCGGCGGCGCTCTCCGGGCGCGGCAACCTCGCCGACGGCTTCCGCGGAGGCCTCGCCCTGGCCTCGCACCGGTTGCGGCTGGGCGAATGCACGCTGGAACGGCCGGGCGCGCGCTTCTTCGTGCGGGTGATCGACCGCCGGCTGCGGGTGCGCGGGCCGGCGGCGATGGCGCGGCTCGCCTGCGGCGAGGAGGTCGTCGTCGAGCGGCCGCTGCTGGCGCTGAGAGCCCTGCTCGAGCCGGGGCTCGACGCGTGGCGGGGGTCGACCGCGATGCGGGTCACGCAGCTCCGCACGGGCCGGCCAAGCCTGTCCGCCTTTCAGGGCCGCCTGACCTTCAACGGCAATGCCGAGGAAACCAGGGGCGATATCCGGCTGGCCTCCGGCGAGGCCGTCGCGGGCGCCTTCCGCGCGGCCCGCACCCTGCTGGCCGGGCGCTATGTGCTGGCCTCGCCGCAGGGGCTGTCGTTCGAGGGCGAGATCGAAACGCACGGCCTCACAATCGGCAATGACAGCCTCGCTGCCCTGGCCGAACCGCTGCGCGGCGCGCGGGGGACGCCGGTCGGCCCGATCGCCGAATCGCTCGCCGCCGCGCTGGTCCGGGCCGGTCGCGGCGGCGCGTCGGCTTCCTCCCGTCTGCTGCTGTCGATCCGGCCGGCCGGCGGCCAGCTCGGCCTTGCCGGGCTTCGAGTCGAGACACGGAGCGGCGCGCGGCTGCTCGCCACCGGCGGCGAGGGAATCGACTATGCCTGGCCGGCCGGAACGGTCGGGGTGAACGGCGGCTTCGCCTTGCAGGGCGGGGGCTTTCCGGATGCGCGCTTCGTGCTCAATCAGCCGCGCATCGGCGGGCCGATCCACGGCGTCGGCCGGATCGCGCCGATGCGGGCGGGCCAGGCCCGGCTAGCGCTGGACGAGATCGCCTTCACCGCGACGGCCGACGGCCGCACCAGCTTCCGGACCGCCGCGCGCATCGACGGGCCGTTCGAGGGCGGCCGGGTGAGCGGTCTGACGCTGCCGGTCAGCGGCCGCTTCGGGCGCGGCGGCTTCGCGCTGGGGGAGGGCTGCGTGACCGCGGGCTGGCGTGCGCTGCAATTCCAGACTCTGCGGCTCGACGCCGCGCGGCTGCCGCTCTGCCCGGTCGGGCGCGCGATGCTGCGCAGCGGACGGCGCGGGCTTGAGCTCGATGCCGAGCTGCGCGCGCCGCGCTTCGCCGGCCGGCTCGGCTCCTCGCCGATCGCCCTGGCCGCGGACCGGCTCCGCGTCGATCTTGCCGGCTTCGCCGCATCGCGGCTCGCGATCCGGCTGCGCGGCGCGAGCGGCGTCAACCGGCTCGACATGGCCGGCCTCAGCGGCCGCTTCCTGCGGGGCGTGGCCGGGCGCTTCGAGGGATTGTCGGGCGAGCTCGCCAACGTGCCGCTGCTGGTGAGCGACGGCCGCGGCGACTGGCGCTTCGAATCGGGCCGCCTGACCGTCGCGGGCCGCCTCGCGGTTGCCGACAGGCAGGCGCCGGTGCGCTTCCATCCGCTGGTCAGCGAGGATTTCCGGCTGACCCTGATCGACAACCGCATCCGCGCCACCGGCACCCTCGCCCAGCCGGCGACCGGCACGGCCGTCACCTCGGCGCGCATCGACCACGATCTCGGCACCGGCGCCGGCGCGGCGCTGCTCGACGTGGAGCGGCTGCGCTTCGCCCGGCACGGGCTCCAGCCCGAGGCGCTGACGCCGCTGACGGTCGGCGTGGTTGCCCTGGTCGACGGCGAGGTCAGCGGGCAGGGCCGGATCGAATGGGACGCGCGCGGCACGCGCAGCAGCGGCAGCTTCGGCACCGCCGACATGGACCTTGCCGCGCCGTTCGGGCCGGTCGAGGGGCTCGCCACCACGATCGACTTCACCGACCTGCTCGGCCTGACCAGCGCGCCGGGGCAGCAGGCGCGGGTGCGGCTGATCCGCGCGGGCATCGACGTCTATGACGGCGAGGTGAGCTACCAGCTGCGGCCGAACTATCACGTCGCGATCGAAAGCGCGCGCTGGCCGCTCGCCGGCGGCACGCTGTCGCTCGCTCCGACGGTGCTCGATTTCAGCCGCGAATCGACCAAATATCTGACCTTCCGGGTCGAGGCCCTCGACGCGGCACGCTTCGTTCAGCTGATGGAATTCTCCAACATCGCCGCCACCGGCACCTATGACGGCACCATCCCGATGCAGTTCACCGAGCGCGGCGGCCGCATCGTCGGCGGGCGGCTGACGGCGCGGCCGGGCGGCGGCACGCTCTCCTATCTCGGCGAGCTCAGCCGGGAGAATCTCGGCGCCTATGGCGCGCTCGCCTTCGATGCGCTGAAATCGATGCGCTACAGCCGGCTCGAGCTCACCCTCGATGGCGCGCTCGACGGCGAGTTCCTGACCCGGATCGACATGGACGGCATCGCCCGCGACCTCGAGGGCACCCGCCAGCCCTCGGGCGGCATCGCGGGAATGGTGGTCGGCCGGGTGCTGAGCCAGGTCTCGCGCATCCCCTTCCATTTCAACATCCGCGTGCAGGGGCCGTTCCGCGCGCTGGTCGCGACCACGCGCTCCTTCCAGGACCCGAGCGAGCTGATCCGCGCCGCGCTGCCGGGCCTGCTGGACAGGGGGACGGTCCCCAATCCAGGGCCTTTCCCCAACACGCCGCCTGAACCGACCGTTCAGCCCCAGGAAAGCGAGCCCGTGCGATGACCCTGCCCGACTTGACGAACGAGGTTCGCGATGCGAGCCGGAAAGGAATGGAGAGGATCGGAGCCTTCCTGCTCGCTGCCGCGGCCGTCGCCGGAAGCGCCGGCTGCGTCAACGTCGCGGCGCCGGAGCGGCCGATCGAGATCAACCTCAACATCACCATCCGCCAGGAGGTGGTGGTCCGGCTCCAGCGCGACGCGCAGGAGCTGATCCAGAACAACCCAGGAGTCTTCTAAGATGACCCGCCGAATGACATTGCTGCTCGCCGCCGCCGTCGGCATCGCCGTCGTCGCCGGGACGTCGGCTTATGCGATGCAGGGCGACGAAGCCGCCCAGCTGCGCGCGACCGGCCTGGTCGCTGAGCGGTATGACGGCTATCTCGCCCTTGCCGGCAGCGCGCCGGCCGACGTCCGCTCGCGGATGGAGGCGATCAACATCCAGCGCCGCGCCGCCTACACCCAATTGGCCTCGCAGCGCGGCGCCACGATCGAGGAGGTCGCCGCCGCCACCGCCTGCCAAATCTTCGCCAGCCGCATCCCGCGGAACGGCAAATATGTGATGCCCGACAACATCGTGCGCACCCGCAACGAGAACGAGCCGGTGCCCCGCCCCAGCCACTGCGGCTGAGGCTATTCGTCAGGCAGCGGGTCGATTCGCTCGCCCGGCGCCTCGAAGGCGGGCCGGAAGCCCGCGGGAATGGCGGCAAGGTCGCCGGGATCGAAGGCCAGCTCGACCACATATTCGCCCTCGGCATAGGGCCCGGCCGCATAAGGCGGCAGCAGGATGCGCAGCGTCTCGAAGCGGCCGTTGCCGTCCGCGTCGGCCGGCGCCATCACCTGGCGGGCGAGCGGCGGGCAGGCGGTGAACGGGTCGTCCGGGGAAGGGGACAGAGGCTCGTTGCGGCGCTCCGCCCGCATCGCGTCGAGCGCGGCGCAGAAGCGCGGCTGCAGCGTGCCCAGCGCCGGGCGGCCGAGCAACGCGGCGATATCGGCGCGCCGGTTGGCGGCCAGGTCCCAGAGGATCGCGGCGAAATCGTGATTGCCGTGCACCCCGCCGGTGAAGCTCGAGATTTCCGCCGACAGGCCGAGCAGGACGGCGGTGCTGCCGTCGACCCGCCAGCCCGCCCCGTACAAATGCGGCTCGAACGGCCGGCCGTCGGCGGCGGACTCCGCCCGGTCGGTGCGCGCATAGCGGGCGGCGGCGGCGCGCGCCCGCGCCATCTCCCGCGCCAGCTGCGCGCGCAGCGGCGCGATCGCCTCGGCCCGGGCGGGCCAGGCATAGCTGAATTCGAGCAGCTCGCTGCGCTCCTCCACCGCGAAATCGGCCGGTTGCGCGGCCGCCAGCAGCAGCGCGAGCGGCAGGCTCACCGGCAGGGGCGGGCCGGGGTGCGCGGGCGGACCTCCCGGGCGAGGCCGAAGGCCGGGCGCAGCCGCCGCTTGATCACCGACATGATCGCCGCGTCGACCGGGAAATCGACCTCATAGGGCCCCTCCGCCCAGGAGCCGACCACATAGGGATTGAGCAAGGCGCGCATCGCCTCGATCCGGCCGCTCGCGCCGCACAGCAGCGTCACCGGCTGGGTTTCGACGGCCGGGCATTCCACCGCCGCCGCCGGATCGTCGCGCCGGGCGCGGACCTCGGCGGTCAGCGCGCTGCAGAAGGCCGCCTGCACCGCCCGCACGCCCCACAGCCGCTGGCCCGCCAGCGTGGTGCCGAAGAAGCCGGTCGAAAACAGGTCGCCAAGGCCGATCCGCCGGCCGCTGCGGCGGTCGATCAGCACCGTCTTATATTCGATCCCGCCATGGGCGCCGCCGGTATAGTGGCCGATCGTGCCGGAGGCGGCGACGACCTCGGGAGTGTCGGCGTCGATCCGCCAGCCCGCCTCGTAGCTCAGCCGCTGCGGCGCCTCGCCGGCGGCTTCGCGCTCGGCGCGATGCGCGCGCGCCTGCGCCTCGATCCAGGCCAGCGCCGTCCCCCATTCGCCGCGCAGCACCTCGGCCAGCGCCGGGATCGCCTCCATCGCGCGCGGATAGACGACCGAGAAGGCGATCGCCTCGTCGAGCTTGCCGAGGCAGACGATGCCGGGGCCGCGCGGCGCGTTGAGGTCGCCCTGCGGGCAGGCGGGGTCGAGCGGCCGCTCGGCCGGCGGCTGGGCGGCGAGCGGCGCGGCGAGGGCGAAGGCGGCGAGTGGAAAGCAGGCACTTGAACATCCTGCCTAGCTATCGCGTCCGGCCGCGCCGCACCAGCGTCTCCGGCGTTATGCCGCAGTGCAGCAAAGCGCTGTTGACTTGCCCCCGGCCGCTTCCTAAAGGAACCGCGCCTTGGCGGGTTCGTTCGCCGGCATGTCCCACGCCCTTGCCGCGCCGCGCTTTTCCAACGCGCGGCCGCACATGGAAGGACGGCATGGCGGAAAACGAGCCCTGGCAGGACCCGAAGTCTCCCCAGGATGCGCGGCTGGCCTCGCTCGACGAGCGGCTCCGGCGGGCGCAGGCGGACGAGGCGGCGCGGACCGGCCGTAAGGAATGGGGCGCGAGCACATTCGCCAGGGCCCCGGGCTGGCGGGTCCTCTCCGTCCTGGTCGGCTATCCGCTCGGCAGCGCGCTGATCGGCTTCGCGATCGATCGCTTCGCCGGGACGAACGGGGTCTGGGTGGCGATGCTGTTCGTCGGGTTCGGCATCGCCATGTGGGAAGTTTGGAAGATTTCGAAGCAGAGCCCGCAATAAAGGGCGCGAGGGAAGAGCGAGAGTGGCGGCCGAGATCCAGAATCGATCCGATGCACCAGTTCCAGATCAGCCCGCTCTTCGGGCGAGCTGGACGGCGAGCCCGTTCGTCTTCACCAACAGCGCGCTGTGGATGCTGATCGTGCTGGCGCTGATCTGGCTGTTCATGCTCGGCGGCATGAAGCGCCAGCTCGTCCCCGGCCGCTGGCAGATGGCGGTCGAGGGCGTCACCGGCTTCGTCAATTCGATGCTGCTGACCAACGTCGGCCCGGAGGGGCGCAAATATGTGCCCTGGGTGTTCACCGTCTTCATGTTCATCCTGTTCGCCAACCTGCTCGGGATGATGCCGTTCGCGCTCGTCCCGGGCGTCCACCCGTTCACCGTCACCAGCCAGTTCACCGTCACCGGGGTGATGGCGATCATCAGCTTCTCGATCGTGCTGATCGTCGGCTTCTGGAGGCACGGCTTCCACTTCTTCTCCCTGTTCGTCCCGCACGGCACGCCCAAGGTGCTGCTGCCGCTCATCTTCCTGATCGAGTTGCTGTCGTTCATGGTGCGCCCGTTCAGCCTCGCGCTGCGGCTGTTCGTGGCGATGATCGCCGGCCACATCCTGGTCGAGGTGTTCGGCAGCTTCGTCGTCAACGGCATCAATGCCGGCGGCGTCACCGGCCCGGCGATCAGCCTGCTCTCGTTCGTGTTCATCGTCGGCGTGATGGCGCTGGAGCTGCTGGTCTGCGCGATCCAGGCCTATGTCTTCGCCCTGCTGACCTCGCTCTACATCAACGACGCGGTCAACCTTCACTAGTCTTCTCAACGCGTTTCACAAAGGAGTTAATCATGGACCTCGCATCAGCAAAAGTGATCGGCGCCGGCCTCGCCGCGATCGGCGTCGGCGCCGCCGCCATCGGCGTCGGCAACGTGTTCGGCTCGTTCCTCGAGAGCGCGATCCGCAATCCGGCCGCGGCCGACGGCCAGCAGGGCCGGCTGTTCATCGGCTTCGCCGCCGCCGAGCTGCTCGGCCTGATCGCCTTCGCCGTCGCGATGATCATCCTCTACGCCGTCTAAGATGCGCAATGGGGACGGTTGCTAGCAACTGTCCCCTCCAGAGGGTCGCCAATGCCTCAGCTCAATCAGCTCGCCGACGCCGCCTATTCGCAGTTCTTCTGGCTGCTGCTGGTGCTCGGCCTGATCTATTTCGGCATCGGCAGGATGATGCTGCCGAAGATCCAGTCGACCGTCGACGCGCGCGACAAGCGCATCGCCGACGACCTCGCCGCCGCGCAGGCGGCGCGGGCGGCGGCCGACGAGACCGAGGCCGCCTATCGGCGCGGATCGACGAGAGCCGCGCCGAGGCGCTGAAGGTCGCGGCCGCCGCCAAGGCGTCGAGCGCCAAGGCGACCGAGGAGCGGATGCTCGCCGCCAATGCCGAGAACCAGGCCACGGATCGAGGCAGGCCGAGGCGCGGATCCGCAAGGCCGCCGACAAGGCCATGGCCGAGATCGAGACGCGTCGCCGCCGAGGCGGCGCGCGACATGGTCGCAGCGGCTGGCCGGCGTGTCGGTCAGCGAGGCCGAGGCGGCGCGGCGGTGAAGGCGGCGATGGCCCATGGCTGAGCACAGCGCCACGCCCCGCGCGCCGAGGCGGCCACGGCCGCGCCAAGGCGGCGCCCGCCGAGACCCACGCCGCGACCGAGGCGCACGGCGCGCCCGCCCATCACGAGGCGCCGAGCGCGCTCGGCCTCGACGCGCCGGCCTGGATCGCGCTGGCGATGGTCGTGGTGCTCGCGCATCCTGATCTGGAAGCGGGTGCCGGCGCTGATCGGCGCCGCGCTCGACCGCAAGATCGCCGGCATCCGCGAGCAGCTCGACGAGGCCGCGCAGCTGCGCGCCGAGGCCGAGGCGCTGAAGGCCGAATATGAGGCCAAGGCCGCGCAGGCCGACGCCGAGGCGGCGACGATGATCGAGCGCGCCCGCGCCGAGGCCGACGGCATCGTCCGCCAGGCCGAAACCGACGCCGCCGCCCTGGTCGAGCGCCGCACCCGCATGGCCGAGGACAAGATCGCCGCCGCCGAGCGCGCCGCGGTCGACGAGGTCCGCGCCAAGGCGGCCCGCGCCGCCACCGCCGCCGCCGAGACCCTGATCCGCGACAAGCTCGACGCCGCCGCCGACAAGGCGATGGTCGACGCCACGATCGCCGGGCTGGGCAAGCGCTAAGGAACCGCACTTCGTCATTGCGAGCGAAGCGAACCAGTCCAGTCCGTGCTCGATTGCCGCGTCGCTAGGCTCCTCGCAATGACGGCTACTTTTTAGGCGCCCGCTTGGGCCACGCCCATTCCAGCGCCCGCTCCAGCCATTCGTCGGACACGGTTGCCAGCACCACCACCGTCGATCCGCCGCGGCCCCAGGCGCCGGCGGCGAGGCTGAACGCCTCGGGCTCGGCCTCGATCGCCAGCTCCTGCTGCTCGGGAAGCAGCATCACCGCGCCGTGGCCGGCGTCGGGAGAGCCGAGCGTCGCGAAGATCTTGCCGCCGACGCGGAAATCCGGGTGGCCCATGTGCGCCTTCTCCTCCGCGCCGGGGAAGGAGAGGGCGATCCGCCGGAAATCGTCCGCGCTGGCCATGCGCGCAGGCTATCACGGTGGCGGTTCGGCGGCCAATTCCCTAAATCGAGCCGGTGACCGACAAGCCCGACGCCCCCGACCGCTTCAACGAGGAGAAGGCCTCCTATACGCTGCGCGGCTCCGACCAGCCCGACCTCGAGGCCGGGGTGGCGGCGATCCGGGCGGTGGCGAAGACGCTGCCGGTGCGGCCCGGCGTCTACCGGATGCTCGATGCGCGCGGCGACGTGCTCTACGTCGGCAAGGCGCGGGCGCTGAAGAACCGGGTCAACGCCTACACCCAGGTGGCGCGGCAGACGAAAAGGCTGCTGCGGATGGTCGCGCAGACCCGCGCGATGCAGATCGTCACCACCACATTCGGAGGCCGAGGCGCTGCTGCTCGAGGCGCAGCTGATCAAGCGCTACCGGCCGCCCTACAACGTGCTGCTGCGCGACGACAAAAGCTTCCCCTTCATCCTGCTGCGCGAGGATCACGCTGTTCCCGCGCGTCCAGCTGCATCGCGGCGCGCGCCGGCTCAAGGGCCAATATTACGGCCCGTTCGCCAGCGCCGGCTCGGTGCGCAACACGCTCAATTCGCTGCAGAAGCTGTTCCTGCTGCGGAGCTGCTCGGACAGCTTCTTCGCCAATCGCACGCGGCCCTGCCTGCTCTACCAGATCCGCCGCTGCTCGGCCCCCTGCGTCGGCCGGATCGACGAGGCCGGCTATGCCGAGCTGGTCCGCGACGCCAAGGAGTTCCTCGGCGGCCGCTCGACCAAGATCCAGCAGAAGCTGCAAGCGCTGATGGGCGAGGCGTCGGAGGCGATGAACTTCGAGTTGGCCGCGGTCTATCGCGATCGGCTGCGCGCGCTCACCTATGTCCAGGGCAGCCAGGCGATCCACGCCGAGAAGCTGGGCGATGCCGACCTGTTCGCCTTGGCCTGCAAGGGCGGGACGATGTGCATCCAGGCCTTCTTCATCCGCGGCGGCCAGAATTGGGGCCATCGCAGCTTCTTCCCGGCGCATACCAACGACGTGCCCGAGGCGGAGGTGCTGCAGAGCTTCCTCGTCCAGTTCTACGAGGAAGTGCCGCCGCCGCGGCTGATCCTGACCGACCGGGAGCTGCCCGAGGCCGCGCTGATCGGCGAGGCGCTGTCCGAGCGCGCCGAACGAAAGGTCACCCTCAGGGTGCCGCAGCGCGGCGGCCAGGCGCGGATGATCCGCCAGGCGAAGCGCAACGCCGAGGAGGAGCTCGACCGCCGCCTCGCCGAGACCTCGACCCAGGCGAGGAACCTGCGCGAGCTCGCCGAGACGTTCGAGCTGGCCGAGCCGCCGGGGCGGATCGAGGTCTACGACAACAGCCACGTCATGGGCACCAATGCGGTCGGCGCGATGATCGTCGCCGGACCGGAGGGCTTCCGCAAGAACGCCTATCGCAAGTTCAACATCAAGCGGCCGGAGACCGTGCCGGGCGACGATTTCGCGATGATGCGCGAAGTGCTCTCCCGCCGCTTCGCCCGGCTCGAGAAGGAGGATCCGGACCGCAGCCGCGGCGAGTGGCCGGACCTGCTGCTGATCGACGGCGGCAAGGGCCAGCTCTCCGCGGTCTGCGAGGTGCTCGAGGATGCCGGCGTCCACGACGTGCCCGTGGTCGCCGTCTCCAAGGGCCCGGACCGCAATGCCGGCCGCGAGGTCTTCCACCTGCCCGGCGGGCGCGAGATCACCTTTCCGCCCAATTCGCCTCTGCTCTTCTACCTGCAGCGGCTGCGCGACGAGGCCCACCGCTTCGCGATCGGCGCCCACCGCGCGAAGCGCGCGAAGAGCTTCACCGCCAGCCCGCTCGACGAGGTCCCCGGCATCGGCCCGGGCCGCAAGCGCGCCTTGCTGATGCATTTCGGCACCGCCCGCGCCGTCCGCAACGCGGCGCTGCAGGACCTGGAGCAGGCGCCAGGCATCTCCGCCGCCGTGGCGCGCAAGGTCTACGATTATTTCCACCCGGGCGGCTGAGCGTGAGGATCGAATTCGCTCGCCATCGTCGTCGCCGTCCGCGCGCATGGCGAGCATGGCGCGATCGTGCGGGCGCTGACCCCCGCCGACGGGCTGCAGGCCGGCTATGTGCGCGGCGGCCGGTCGCGGCGGCTCCGGCCCGTGCTCGTTCCGGGCAACCTCGTCCAGGCGGAGTTTCGCGCCCGCACCGAGGAGCAGCTCGCCCATCTCACCGTCGAGCTGGTCCACAGCCGCGCCTTCCTGCTCTCCGAGCCGCTCGCCGCCGCGGGCATCGAATGGGCGACCGCGCTGACCGCCGCCGCCTTGCCCGAGGGCCAGCCCTATCCGCGCGTCTACGAGGGGCTGGACGGGGTCCTCAGCGCGATCGAGGCGGCGCCGAGCGCGCGCGGCTGGGCCGCCGCTTTGGTCCGCTACGAGCTGCTGGTGCTCGCCCAGCTCGGCTTCGGGCTCGACGCGACGGAGATGGATGCCCTGCCGGATACCATCCTCGGCCGCCTGAAGCTCACCGGCCGCTGCCTCGCCCGCGACCTGCTCACCGACCGCCAGGCCGAGGTGCTGGCCGCGCGCGAGCGGCTGGTCGAGCGGCTCAAGCGCATGGCCGGTTGACCGGCGGGCGCGCACGTAGGAGGAAGCGGGCGTGAAAGAGCTGTTCCCCCACGCCGCGACCACCGGCGACATCACCGTGCGCGTCTCGGTCTCCTTCCTCCCGGAGCAATCGGAGCCCGGCAAGGGCCGCTGGTTCTGGGCCTATCATGTCCGCATCGAGAATGGCGGCGCGCAGGCGGTGCAGCTGGTCAGCCGCGAATGGCTGATCAGCGACGGCCGCGGCACACGGCACGAGGTGCGCGGCGAGGGCGTGGTCGGCGAGCAGCCGGTGCTCGAGCCCGGCGCTTCGTTCGACTATGTCTCGGGCTGCCCGCTGACCACGCCGACCGGGGCGATGGAGGGGCGCTATTTCATGATCGCGGCGGACGGGTCGAGCTTTCCGGTCGACATCCCCCGCTTCCCGCTGATCGCGCCGGCGGTGACCAGCTAGGCGAAAACCGGGCCGAGCGCGTGGCGCCGGATCCGTTCATTGGCGGTGCGCGCCAGCGACGGGATGACGAAGACGTCGGCGAGGATCCACAGCCCGCCCCCCGTCATCGTGAGAAAGGCGGCGAGCGAGCCGGACATGATGAGCGCCCAGCTGATCGGCAGCAAGGCCGCCTGGATCGCGCCGGAGACGGGAAAGCCGAGATAGAAGCGGTGCGCCGAAAAGCCGCCGAGGAAGAACCACAGCAGATAGGCCGTGCCCATCGACTTCTCGCGGACGAAGACCGGCTCGGCCTGGGCCGGCTGGTCCTGCGCCGCGTGCGACTGGCGGGCGCGCTCGGCGGCGATGAAGGCGGCGCGCCGCTCGGCCATCGCCTGCTCGCCGGCCATGCCTTTGCGCCCGAAGCTCATTCGCGCCCCGAGCTGCGATGCAGCCGCGCCATCAGCAGCGCGTCGGCGGACATCCACAGGCAGCTGAGGCCGATCCCCGCGAATGCCTCGAACCGCCCCGCCAGCGCGGCGCCCCAGCAGCCCAGGAACAGGGCCGCCTGGATCGCGCCGCTGATCGGTCGGCGCAGGTAGAAGCGGTGGCCGCCGGCAAGCCCGGCGACGAGCCAGAGCAGCCACGCCGTCCGCAGCGATTTGTCGGTCGGGACGACCGGCTTCAGCGCGAGCGCCAGCGTCTCCGCCTCGGCCGGCGGTGCGCCCCGGGCGTGCTCCTCGGCGGCGAAGGCCGCGCGCCTCAGCGCCGCCTCGTCGATCTCGAGCGGCTCGAAATGATCCGGGTCGCGCGCGACGAACCCGCCGCGCCGCGCCGCCGGCGCCGCATCCGCCATGCCCTTCCGACCGAATGTTCGTGCCGTCATCCCGCCTGACTAGGCCGCCGACGGCAAAAATAGGGTTAACTGGCAGCCCTCAGCGCACCAGCTGCACCAGCCGCGTCATCAGCCCGGCGAAGCGCTGCTCGTCCAGCGGCGCCGCCGGATTGTTCCAGCTGCCGGTGACCACGTGCCAGGCGCCGGCGCGGTTGCGCGACCAGCCAGGTCAGGTTGAGCACGCCGGGCTCGGAGCCGCCCTTGTAGCCGACATAAGCAAACTCGCCGCGCAGCTGGGCGCCGAGCGCCGGGTTGATCGCCATGATCCCCCGCGCGGTCTCGTCGCCGTGGCGGCGCAGCCAGTCCATCGTGCGCACCAGATCGGCCGCCGAGGCGAACCATTCGATGCTGTCGATGGCCATCGGATTGCCGGAGAAGCGGGCGACGTCGACCGCGGCCGCGTCGACATTGGCGTAGCGGGTCGCGAGCATCTGCCGCCGGCTGCCCTCGTCGCCCTGCTGCCAGGCGTTGAGCGCGGCGGTGGGGCCGGTCTTGAGCGCCGCCAGCTCCAGCGTCGAGAGCAGCGGCCGGTTGCGCGGGTCGGGGCGGACGCCGATCGTCGCCGTCATCCGCTCGACATTGTCGCGGCCGGCGAGCTGGAGGAGGATGTCGGTGGCGCTGTTGTCGCTCTGCGAGATCATCAGCGCGGCCAGCGTGTGCAGGGTGACCGGGGCGCCTCGCGGCCAGTTGTGGACGGTGCCGCCGGGCATCGAGCGGCGGTCGAGCGTGACGACGTCGCTCCAGCGCCGCTGGCCGGCCGCGACCTGGCGGCTCAATTCCGCGAGGATCCACAATTTGAAGGTCGAGCCGATCGCCAGCGGCCGGTCGGGCTCGATGCTCGCCAGCGATGCCGGCGCGCCGTCGCCGAGCCGCGCGACCGCGACGCTGGCCTGGCCGGGCAGCGCGCGCAGCTCGGCGATCAGCGCCTCGAGGCTGTCGCCGCGCACGTCGGCGCCGGTGATCAGGAGGCCGCTGACCCGGTGCGGCGGCTGCGGCTCGACGGTGAGGTTCATGTGCACCGTCGCCCGCTCGAACTCGACGTCCATCGTCCCCAATTGCGCCGACCGCGCGGTCACCGTGCCGAGCCCGCGCACCGCGCCATATTGGGCGCCGAGCTGCTGCGCGATCGTGCGGATCTGCGCCTCGGGCACCTGCGCCAGGAAGGCCGGAGCGAAGACCTGCGCGGGCTCCGCCTGGCCGCGCAGCAGCGCCACCACGCGCTCGGCGCCGCCGCGCAGCTCCGCGCTCGGCTGCGGCTGCGCCGCCGCGGGCGCCGCCAGCCCGATCAGCAGCAGCAACGCCAGGAACCATCGTTTCGTCATGCCCGCCTCCTTCCGCCAGCCTAGGCGAAACCTCCGCGCCGCTCCACCGTTACAGGACCGAACCATCGTTCGGAGACAGATCATGCCGGTATCGCACATGGACGTCGTCGAGCGGATCGCGCGGGTCATCGCCGCCCGCATGGTCAGCAGCAACGCCGAGGGCGACGACCCCTCGGCCGGCGACCGCGTCGATGCGACCTGGCGCGACTATCGCGAGGATGCGCTGTCGATCCTGCGCACGCTGCGCGAGCCCGACCCGGCGATGGCCGAAGCGGGCGATGTCGGCGTCTGGGAGCGGATGGTCGAGGCCGCGCTCGCCCAGGCCGAGGCGTCATAGGCCGAGCTCGGGCCAGATCAGCCGCAGGCCGTAGGCGGCGGGCAGGACGAGGACAAGCCCCATGGCGATGTCGAACGCCCGGATCGGCCGCATCCGCCCGCCGCGGCCGCGGGTGCGGATGTCCTGGACGGTGATCAGCAGGATCGACAGGCCGCAGGCGATGGTGAGCGCGAGCAGCGCCGCATAGGCATAGAGCAACGGGCCGGGCCAGCTGCCGAGCGCGGCGGAGAGCAGCAGGGCGGCGAGGCCGAGCGCGATCCCGGCGACGGTGGCGCGCTGGATCGTCCAGCCGCCGAGCGGGCCCGGCGGAGGCGGCGGCAGCGGGCGGCGCCTACGCGTCAATCGCTTCCTCGTCGAGCTCGGCGGCGTGGTGCTGGATGAACTGGAAGCGGTGCTCGGGATTGCGCCCCATCAGCCGGTCGACCAGGTCGCGCACCGCGAAGCGCTCCTCGGGGTCCTTGGGCAGGGTGATCCGGATCATGCCCCGCGTCTTCGGGTCCATGGTGGTCTCCTTGAGCTGGGCGGGGTTCATCTCGCCCAGGCCCTTGAAGCGCGACACCTCGACCTTCTTGCCCTTGAACAGGCTCGCCTCAAGCTCGGCGCGATGGGCGTCGTCGCGGGCATAGGCGACGGTGCCGCCGGCGGCGAGGCGGTAGAGCGGCGGCTGGGCGAGGAACAGATGGCCCCTTCTCACGAGTTCCGGCATTTCCTGGAAGAAGAAGGTCATCAGCAGGGTCGCGATATGGGCGCCGTCGACGTCGGCGTCGGTCATGATCACGATCCGCTCGTAGCGCAAATCCTCGACCATGCAGCGCTCGTGGGTGCCGCAGCCCAGCGCCTGGATGAGGTCGGCGATCTCCTGATTGGCGCGGATCTTGTCGGCGCTCGCCGAGGCGACGTTCAATATCTTGCCGCGGATGGGGAGGATCGCCTGGGTCTTGCGGTCGCGCGCCTGCTTGGCCGAGCCGCCCGCGCTGTCGCCCTCGACGATGAACAATTCGGTGCCCCGGGGATCGTCATTGGCGCAGTCGGTGAGCTTGCCGGGCAGGCGCAGCTTGCGTGCCGAGGTCGCGGTCTTGCGCTTGATCTCGCGCTCGGCGCGGCGCTTCAGCCGCTCGTCCATCCGGTCGAGCACGAAGCCGAGCAGGGCGCGGCCGCGCTCCATATGGTCGGCGAGATAATGGTCGAAATGGTCGCGTAGCGCGGTCTCGACCAGCCGCGCCGCGTCGGGCGAGGTCAGCCGGTCCTTGGTCTGGCTCTGGAACTGGGGGTCGCGGATGAACACCGAGAGCATGATCTCGGCGCCCGTGGGTGACGTCCTCGGCCTGGATGTCCTTGGCCTTCTTCTGCCCGGTCAGCTCGCCGAACGCGCGCGCGCCGCGGGTCAGCGCCATGCGCAGCCCGGCCTCGTGGGTGCCGCCGTCCGGGGTCGGGATGGTGTTGCAATAATAAGAGGCCTCGCCGTCGCCCCAGACCGGCCAGGCCACCGCCCATTCGACCGAGCCCTGGCCGTTCGGGAAATCGTGGCGGCCGGTGAAGGGCGTGCCGGTCGCGGTCTCGCGCTCGCCGATCTGCTCGCGCAAGATGATCGGCGAGGCCGCCGTTGAACTGGAACACCGCCTCGGCGGGCACCTCCTCGTCGGCGAGCGCGGGATCGCAGCGCCAGCGTATCTCGACCCCGGCGAAGAGATAGGCCTTGGAGCGCGCCAGCCGGTAGAGCCGCGCCGGCTTGAAGCGCGCCTCGGGCCCGAAAATCTCCGGGTCGGGGGTGAAGGCAAGGGTGGTGCCGCGCCGGTTCGGGGTCGCCCCGAGCGGCTCGAGCGGCGAGGCGGGCAGGCCGCGCGCGAAGCGCTGCCGGTAGAGCTGCCTGTTCCGCGCCACCTCGACGACGGTGTCGCTCGACAGCGCGTTGACCACCGAGACGCCGACCCCGTGCAGCCCGCCCGAGGTCGCATAGACCTTGTCCGAGAATTTCCCGCCCGAATGCAGCGTGGTCAGGATCACCTCGAGCGCCGACTTGCCCGGATATTTGGGATGCTCGTCGACCGGAATGCCGCGGCCGTTGTCGGCGATGGTGAGGCGTCCGGACTGCCTCGAGCGTCACCTCGATCCGCGTCGCATGCCCCGCCACCGCCTCGTCCATGGCATTGTCGAGCACCTCGGCGGCAAGATGATGCAGCGCCCGCTCGTCGGTCCCGCCGATATACATGCCGGGGCGGCGCCGGACGGGCTCCAGCCCTTCGAGCACCTCGATGCTGTGGGCATCGTAATCGGCGCTCGTGCGGGAGGCGGAAGCGAACAGGTCGTCGGACATGGCGGAGGTATAGGCCCGCGGGAATCCGGGGGGCAAGGTTCTTGGCCTGTTCTATCCACAGGCGGATGAATGCGGCCACGCCTTGACTTGTCGGGGAAGCGCGGGTATGACCTTTGGTATGAAGATTACCGTCTCGATCCCGGATCGCGTCTTTGAGGAAGCCGAGCGGCTCGCCCTGGACCTCAGGATCTCGCGCAGCAAATTCTATGCGCGGGCGCTTGCCGCTTTCCTCGGTAACCATGCGCAGGACCGAGTGACCGAGAAGATGAACGCAGTCGTGGATGCGGTCGGCGCCTCGCCTAGCCCGTTCAGCCGGGCCGCCGCGCGCCGGGTGCTCGAACGCGTCGAATGGTGATCGCGCAGGGCGAGATCTGGTGGGCCGACCTGGCCGAACCGATCGGCTCATCGCCAGGCTATCGCAGGCCGGTGCTGGTCGTGCAGAGCGATGCGCTGAATGCCAGCCGGATCGCGACCGCTCTGTGCGTGCCGCTCACCAGCAATATCAAGTGGGCTGACGCTCCGGGCAACGTACTGCTGCAGGCATTGCAGACGGGGCTGGACCGGGACTCGGTGGCTAACGTCTCGCTGCTGGTCGCGGTGGACAAGGCGCAGCTCGACGAGCGGGCAGGACAGGTCCCGCGGCGGACGCTCGAGCGCGTGCTCGCCGGGATCGACGTGGTGCTGGGCCGCTAGGCGATCCACATCCCCGGCCGGCGGACGGGCTCCGGTTTGCTTCCCTCCAGCCTGTTGCCTACTTCGCCCTGATGGCGTTCGCGGGGGAGCTCATATCGGTTGCAATCATCACGGCGGCGACGCTGGCGTGGGCGCGATGGTCGAAGCTGGACCTGGGGCTGCGTCCTCCGGCCCTCAAGGGTGTGTGGCCGTGGATCGGCCTCTTCGTGCTCTGGTGCGGGGCCGAGCAGGCCGTCGCCGCCTTTCTCCCGGTCGACGTGGATGCGGCGTGGCTGGAAGAGATGCGGCGCCTGTCGTTAGCCGAGGAGCTCGTGCTGGGAGTCGTGCTCGGACCGCTGTGGGAGGAGCTCCTGTTCCGGGGCGCCATGTTTTCCGCGCTGCTGCGCCGCTGGGGGATTTGGGCCGCCGCGATCGTTCCGAGCCTGCTTTCGGGCCTCACCCACGTCCAATATGAATGGTGGTACGCCGCCTCCATCGCCGGCTCCTTCGTGGTGCTGGCGATCATCCGCTGGAAGAGCGGCTCGATCTACCCGCCGCTGGCTCTCCACGCGGCGTTCAATCTCGCCATCACGCTCAGCCCCTACCTCCCGCCGGTCACCGCCGCTTGAGCGGGTGACAGGTACGTACCTGTCACCGATGCCCTCCGCGCCCTGAATCACACTGGGTTCAGGCAGGAATGGGGACAGTTACAGTAACTGTCCCCAAGGCCTATTCCCGCCAAGGCCTATTCCGCCCACGGCTGGCAGGGATTCTCCTGCGGCGGGGGTGGGGGCCAAGGGGTCGAGTTGGTTCCGCCCGGGGGGACCTGCTCGATGGCAACCAAGGTCACGGGGTCGGAGCCCATCACCCGGCCCTCGTGCCACTGGTCGATCAACTCGACCAGGATCTGGCCTGCGGAGAAATTGTAGACGGCGCGGGTGGCGTAGTTGGTGACGCGCAGATTGCCCGACTGCAGATAGACGTAACGCGGCCAGCTGTGCTTGTGGCAGGCGATGACATGCCCGGACGCGAACGTCGCCTGGGTCACGAGCAGCTGGAAGGGCGTCGGCGGGCGGGTCAAAGGCTGGCCGCTCATCGTCCGGTCGTAGCGGGTCTGGACCGGGTCCGCGGGCGCCGGCGCGTCGGCAGGGGTGGCTGCCGCGCTTTCGTTGTGCGCGTTGCCGGCGGGGGCGGCCGGTTCGGTCGAGCAGCCCGCGGCCAGCGTCGCGGTCGCGGCGGCGGCGATCATTCTCCATGCCATGGTCCGGTCCTCCCCTTGGGTGAAGGACCGAGGCTGCGCCCGGGGACGCGGGGAGTCGAGTCGAACCGCGTCCGAATTCGGAATGCACAGTTGCGAGCAACCGTCCCCGGCTCGGCGTACCCGCCTTAGCGGACCCTCGGCCCGCCGAAGGGCAGCGGGGGCGGGGGCTTGCGGTCGCGGCGGGGGAGCTGCGCCTGATAGGCGACGCCGCAATGCTCGACGCAATAGGGAAAGCCCGGATTGGCGTTGCGCCCGCAGAAGTGGAAATCGGGCTCCCCCGGGTGCCCGATCGGCCATTTGCAGATGCGCTCGTTGAGGTCGAGCAGGCCGGTCTTGTCGGCCACCTCGGGGCTCGGCTTGGCCGGGACCAGGCGGCGCGGCGGCGCCGGCGGGATCGGCGCCTGCTGGTCGCTGGGGCCCTGGCGGACGAAGCCGCCGGGGCCGATCGAGCGCACGATCGGCTCGGGCGCGGCGGGCGGCGCGGCCGCCTCGGCGGGCGGCGCGGCGGCGGTGGGAGCGGCGTCGTCGGCCTCGTCGGTCGCGAACGGCGGCTCCGGCGGTGCGGCGGCCGGCGCCGGCTGCGGCGCGGCGGCGGGCTCGGCCTTCTCCCTGGGCTTGCTCCTGGCCTTGGGGGCGGGCTCGTTCGGCTTCACCGGCGAGGGGCGCGACTGCAGGCCGAGCCGGTGGGCCTTGCCGATCACCGCGTTGCGCGAGACCCCGCCGAGCTCGTCGGCGATGTGGCTGGCGGTCTTGCCCTGGCTCCACAGCTCCTTGAGGCGGTCGATTCGTTCGTCGGTCCAGGACAGGGACATGTGCGCATTTCCGTTGGGTCAAAGGGAGGCGCCGCGGGTGGCGGCAACGCCCTCCCTATGTGAACAATGTTCCCCCGATCTTCAAGGGCGGCCGATCCGTCCCGGCGGCGGGCGTCCCAAGCGCCCGCTCCGGCGGCTTGCCCGCGCTCCCCGCAGGGACTAGCGAGGCGCATCGTGAGCGACCAGCCTTCCAACTGGGTTCAGGCCGATCCGGGCGTGCCGGTGATCAGGAACGTCAATTGGGGCGGCCTTTCGACCCTCTACGTCAAGGAGGTGCGGCGCTTCTTCAAGGTCCAGCTGCAGACGATCTGGGCGCCCGCGGTCACCACCCTGCTGTTCCTGGTGATCTTCACCGTCGCCTTGGGCCGTTCGGGGCGGACCGTGATGGGCGTTCCGTTCGCCGACTTCCTCGCCCCCGGCCTGATCGTGATGGGGATGATCCAGAACGCGTTCGCCAATTCCTCCTTCTCGCTGCTGGTCGGCAAGATCCAGGGCACGATCGTCGACTATCTGATGCCGCCCTTGTCGGTCGCCGAGCTGATCGCGGGGCTGATCGGCGCCTCGATCACCCGCGCCCTGCTGGTCGGGCTTGCGGTCTGGCTGGCGATGCTGGCCTGGCCGGGCGTCGAGCTGGCGCCGCGCCACCTCTGGGCGATCGCCTGGTTCGGGCTGATGGGCAGCACGATGCTCGCCTTCCTCGGCCTCATCACCTCGATCTGGGCGGAAAAGTTCGACCATGCCGCCGCGGTCAGCAACTTCGTGGTGGCGCCGCTGTCGCTGCTCTCGGGCACCTTCTATTCGGTCGATTCGCTGTCGCCAGCCTTCGCCGCGATCAGCCACGCCAACCCCTTCTTCTACATCATCTCGGGCTTCCGCTACGGCTTCCTCGGGCAGGCCGATTCGCCGATCCTGCTCGGTGCGCTGCTGCTGCTCGGCCTCAACGTCGCGCTCGGCCTGCTCTGCTACGCTCTTCTGAAAAGCGGCTGGAAGATCAAATCCTGACGCTCCGTTCATCCCCGTAACAGCTTTGCCGCGTTAGCCAGTCCGACGGTCCCTACCGTCAGAGAGACACGCCGATGCGCCCGCGCCAGTTCGTCTTGTTCCTCGCCCTGCTCGCCGCGACGCCAGCCGCGGCGCAGATGCCGATTTCCGGGGTCGGCGAGGCGGGCGGGGCGGAGGCGGCGCAGATCAGGCGCTGGCTGGCCCGCCACGACGACCGGCCCGAGCGCGTGCACGATCGCCATCGCAGCGCCGAGCTGGCCGGCCAGATCGGGCAGCTGCGGCGGCGCATCCACGATCTGCGCGAGACGGGACAGATCAGCCGCGCCGAGGCGCGGGCGATGCGCCGCGAGGCGGCGCGCATCGCCCTCTTCCATTCCGCTTATGAGGGCGACGGCATCTCCGATTCCGAGGCAGCGGAGCTGCAGAACCGCCTGTTCGTTGCCGGCAGCACGGTGCGCCCGTCGCGGCCGCCCCGAGCGCGGTGAGGCTGAATCGACCTCATTCCCCCCTCTTTCTCCCTCCCCTCGATGGCGAGGGTCGGGGTGGGGTGAACGTCGATGCAGGGCTGCGACTCCGAATACTCCACCCCCACCCCGACCCCTCCCCATCAAGGGGAGGGGCTTAAGGAGGACGAGTTGAACGCCGTTTCGTTCATACAACTTGCGACAATTATGAACGGATTCTGTCGAAGCCGTTCAGCGCAGCCCCATCGGCGGAACCCTAGAAGGGTCCCTGCAATTGTGCAGCCAAGGAGTAGTTCACATGCGTAAGTTCATCTTTTCCGTCGCCATCGCGACCGCCACGCTGGCCGCTGTTCCGGCTGCGGCCCAGGTTCACGGCGGCAACCTCCAGTTCGCCCAGCGCGGCGATCACCGCGGCGGCTGGCACCGCGGCGGCCCGACCCGCGCCCAGGTCAACGAGCTCCTCAGGGATCTCAACCGGGCCGAGAATCGGATCGACCGGGCCGCCCGGCAGCGGCGCGACGGCATCTCGCCCCGCGAGGCGATCAGCCTGCGCCGCGAGGCGAACCAGATCCGCATCCGGCTCAACGTCGCCGCCCGCAACGGCATCAGCGGCCGCGAGTTCGGCGAGCTGAGGGCGCGCGTCAACCGCCTCGAGGCGCGCGTGCGCTTCGAGCGCCGCGACAACGACAATCGCCGCTACTAGGCGATCGATCCGGGGGCGTCGCGATTGACGCGGCGCCCCCGAAATCCCTATAGCGGGGAGTGGAAGGCGGCCTAGCTAGGCCGCCTTTTTCACTCATTCAGTCGACATGCCGGAGCCCGCAATGGCCATCACCCCGCTCATGCCCGTCTATCCGCGCTCGCCGGTCCGTCCGGTGCGCGGCGAGGGCGTCTATCTCTATGGCGAGGGCGGCGAGAAATATCTCGATTTCGCCAGCGGCATCGCGGTCAACCTGCTCGGCCACGGCCATCCCGTCCTCACCAAGGCGATCCAGGAGCAGGCCGCCACCCTGATCCACGTCTCCAACCTCTACGGCAGCCCGCAGGGCGAGGCGTTCGCGCAGAGGCTCTGCGATCTCACCTTCGCCGACACCGTCTTCTTCACCAATTCGGGCGTCGAGGCGATCGAGTGCGCGATCAAGACCGCGCGCCGCTACCATCATCATCACGGCCGGCCCGAGAAGCACGAGCTGATCGCCTTCTCCAACGCCTTCCACGGCCGCACGCTCGGCGCGATCAGCGCCACCAACCAGCCCAAGATGCGCGACGGCTTCGCGCCTTTGCTCCCCGGCTTCACCGTCGTCGAGTTCGACGATCTCGACGCGGTCAAGGCGGCGATGGGCGATCACACCGCCGGCTTCCTGATCGAGCCGATCCAGGGCGAGGGCGGCATCCGCCCGGCGAGCCAATCCTTCATGCAGGGCCTGCGCGCGCTCGCCGACGCGCACGATCTGATGCTGGTCCACGACGAGGTGCAGTGCGGCTACGGGCGGACGGGGAAGATGTTCGCCTACGAGCATTACGGGATCGAGCCCGACATCATGGCGGTGGCGAAGGGGATCGGCGGCGGCTTCCCGCTCGGCGCCTGCCTCGCCAGCGAGAAAGCGGCGGCGGGGATGGTGCTCGGCACCCACGGCTCCACCTACGGCGGCAACCCGCTCGCCATCGCCGCCGGCCAGGCGGTGCTCGACGTCGTCGCCAACGACGAGTTCCTGGAGCACGTCACCCGGATGGGCGAGCGCCTCAGGGGCGCGCTCGAGCAGATGATCCCCAATCACGACCATCTGTTCGAGAGCGTGCGCGGCATGGGGCTGATGCTCGGCGTCAGGATGAAGACCGACAGCCGCGCCTTCGTCGCCTATCTGCGCGAGCAGGGCCTGCTCACCGTCGCGGCGGGCGACAATGTGATGCGCGTGCTGCCGCCGCTGGTGATCGAGGACGCGCACGTTGCCGAGTTCGTCGAGAAGCTCTCCGAAGCGGCGCGCCGCTACGAGGTGCCGCAGGCGGCCTGATCGCCACCGGCGTTTTCTTCGCTGGCAGCGCACGGGAATCTCCTTTAGCCTCGCCGGCCGGGGGAGACGGATATGGCGCCGCGATTGCTGGTTCTGGTGTTGGCCGCGCTGGCGGCCGCGGGCTGCGCCACCACCGCCAACATCAACCGCTTCAAGGCCTTTTCCGATCTCGGCCGCGACTATGAGAGCGCCGTGCTGAAGGTCATCGACCAGGCCGCGCAGGCCAATATCGACGCCGATTCGCAGCGGCTGATCAATTCGCGCGAGCTGCTCCCCAACACCGCGCAGCGCCAGACCAACATCCTCAATGCCGACCAGGCCGTGCTGGAGACGACGCGGGCCTATAACCGACTGAAGGTGCAGGCGAACCTGCTCAGCGACTATTTCATCGCGCTGGGCGCGCTGGCGAGCTTCGACGGCGACAGCGCGATCGGCACCTCGGCCGGCAACCTCGTCTCCTCGCTGCAGTCGCTCTCACCCAGCCTCGAGAATCTGACGATCGGCCAGGCCACGCCCTCCTCGCTGATCGGCGGCGCCGCGAGCCTCGTCGTCTCCGGGATTCGCTCGCGGCGGCTGTCGGAGGAATTGCGCCGCAACGGCGCGGTGATCGACCGCCAGCTCGCCCTGCAGAGCGCCGTGCTCGAGCTGCTCGCCCGGCAGATCCGCCAGGATCAGCAGGTGCTGAGCGAGCGCACGATGCTCGATCAGGTGGTCGCCCCTTATGCGGGCAGCGGCTCGCTCCCCGGCAATTGGGCGGGGCAGCGGCGCACGTTGCTGCTGCAGGCCTCGGTGGCGGCGGCGCCGGCCGAGCAGGCGGTGATATTGTCGCGGCGGCTGCGGATCGCGTTCCAGGCGCTCGCGGAAGGGCGGATGGAGCCGGGCGACCTCGCCAGCTACGCGGCCGACCTCTCCCGGCTGGTCGGCCTGATCGAGCAGATCCGTCCGCCGCCCCCGACCGGCGAGAACCCGGCAGGAGAGCAGCAATGACCGACGCACCCGCGACGCCGCCGACCGCCGCCGGCCTCGTCAGCGACGCCGAAGCCGCGCTCGTCAAGGCCGACATGAAGCTCAATTCGGCGCAGGGCCTGCTGCTGATCCAGAATGCCAGCGCCGCGGACAAGGCCGCCGCCGGCCAGGCGATGGTCGATACCGGCCTCGCCATCCAGGCGCTGCGCCAGGCGCAGATCGACGCGATCGCCGACCAGCTCGAAGCCGATGCCGACGCGCTCCGCAAGGCGACCAACGACCTCAACAAGGCGCTCCAGCAATTTCAGGCGGTGAAGCCGATCATCGACGGCATCAGCGCCCTGGTCGGCGTGCTCGGGCGGATCATCGCCATCGTCTGAGCGGGGCTTCGACGCCGGCCCTTTTGCCGAATCCCTTCTCCCTGGAGGGAGAAGGGCGTCGGCCGGCCGGGGCTGTTCTCGGAGGCCCCAACCCCCTCTCCGCGCCGGGAGAGGGGCTGGCTAGCGTGTGGCTCTGAGCGTCGCCGAGCCGAAGTCGAGCTCGCCGATCGGGATCACCTCGACGTTCGGATGCTGGGCGCGCAGCGGCTCGAGGAACTCGCTGGCGCGGCCGACGATGACGATGCTCGCCTGCGCCGGATCGATCTCCGCGGCGAGCGAGGCGGCGATCTGCGGCAGCGTCACCGCTTCGAGGGCGGGCAGGACCCGGCCATATTCGCTCATCGGCAGGCCCTGCACGGCAAGGCCCGCGAGGAAGTCGCCGAGGCCCTGGGTGGTCTCGACCTGGCGGCCGAACATGCCCGCGAGCAGCGTCCGCCGCTTCTGCAGCACGTCCTCGGTGAGCGGCTCCTGGCGCAGCCGGCGGAGCTCGCCGAGCATCACTTGGGCGACCTCGGGCGCGGCATTGTTGCGGGTCTGCGCCAGCGCCACCAGCAGGCCCTCGTCGCGCAGCGCGACGAGGCCGCTCTGGGCGCCGTAGCTGAGCGCGCGGCGCACCCGCACCTCCTGGAACAAGCGCGCGGTCGAGGAGCCGCCAAGCGCCGAATTGGCGACCTGGAGCGGATAATAATCGGCATCGCTGCGGGCGATGCCGCGGGTCACGATCGAGACCGAGGCCTGGTCGGAATCGGGATTGTCGATCACGATCACGCGCGGCGGCAGCGGCGCGCCGGCCCGGTTGGCGGGCACTTGCGGCATCGGCCGGTCGGGCGCGGTCCAGTCGCCGAACAGACGCTCGGCGAGGGCGAAGGCGGCATCCGGCTCCATCCCGCCGGTGACGATCAAGGTGGCGTTGTCGGGCCGCCACCAGTCGCGATGATAGCCGACCAAATCGTCGCGGGTCATCGCCGCCAGCGAGCCCGGCGAGCCGCCGGTCGGCGCGCCATAAGGCGCGTCGCCGTAGACGGCGCGATAGGCGACGCGCTGGTTGACGAAGGTGGGGTCGCGCATGCTGACGCGCAGCCGGTCGAGCGCGCGGCGGCGCTCGCGCTCCAGCTCGTCCTGGGCGAAGGCCGGCTCGCGCACGATCTGGCGCAGCAGCGCGCCGGCCTCGCCGATCGTCGCGGTCGGCGCGGCGACGAAGATCTGGCTGCTGTCGGCATTGGCGGAGCCGCCGATCGCCGCGCCCAGCGATTCGATCCGCGCGGCGATCTGCGGCGCGGTCATGCCGGCGGCGCCGTTGTCGATCAAGGTGGTCATCATGCTGGCGACGCCGGGCCGCCCGGCGGGGTCGGCCGAGGCGCCGCCGCCGAACACCAAAGTGGCCGAGGCGATCGGCACGTTGGTCGAGCGCGCGACCACGACGCGCATGCCGTTGCCGAGCCGCCGCTCGGCGAAGGACGGGCGCGCTGAACGGCTGTGCGCGGCCCCGGAGCCGGGCGGCGCGACGCGCTCGCCCTCGGGCGCGAGCATGTTGGGGGTGCCGGTCGCGGCCGGGAAGCTGCGACCGAGCGCCGGGTCGGTCGGCTGCGCCGACGGGTCGGGCGCCGCCTCGCCGGTGCGCTGCGCCTGATCGAGATAGCGGATCGAGACCCGGGTCGAATCGGCGAGGTAGCGGCGCGCGACGCGCTGCACGTCGGCCGGAGTGACGCGCTGCACCGCCGCCAGCAGGCGGTCGCCCCAGCGCGGGTCGTTGGCGCTGGTGATCGAACGGCCGATCTCGTACGCCCGTCCGGTCGGCGTCTCGCGCGCGAACAGCATGAAGGAGACGATCTCGTTGCGCGCCTCCTCGATTTCCGCCGCGCTGACCGGCTGGTCGCGCAGGCGCGCGATCTCGGCGGCGAGCGCCGCCTCGGTCTCGCCGATGTCGCTTGCCGCTGGCGACGATCGCCTGCACCGCGAAGATGCCGGCATCCTCCAGCCCGAAATCGAGCGCCCCGGCATTCTGGGCGAGCTGCCGCTCGTAGACGAGGCTGCGGAACAGCCGCGACGACTGGCCGCCGGAAAGGATCATCTCGAGCACGGAAATGGCGGCGGAATCGGGGTGGTTCAGCCGCGGCCGCTGCCAGGAGAAGACCACCGCGGGCAGCGGAACGTTGGGGCCGTAGACGGTCATCGAGCGCGCCTCGCGCCGCGGCGGCTCGCTCATCCGGTGGCGGAGGATCGGCCGGCCGGGCCGCGGGATCGCGCCCAGATGCCGGTCGATCCAGCGGTCGAGCTGGGCCGGATCGAAATTGCCGGAGACGATCAGGGTCGCATTGTCGGGCCGGTAGAAATTCTCGTGGAAGGCGCGCGCGTCCTCGAGCGTGGCGGCGTCGAGATCGGCCATCGTGCCGATGCCCGAGCGGCGATAGGGATGCGCCGTGAAGCCGGTGTCGAAGGCATAATAACGCTGCAGCCGGCCGTAGGGCTGGGAGAGCACGCGCTGGCGCATCTCCTCCTTGACGATGCTGCGCTCGGCCTCGAACACCTCGCGGTCGAGCACCGAGCGGCCCATCCGCTCGGCATGCGCCCAGAGCATCGCCTCGAGCTGGTTGGCGGGCACCGTCTCGTAATAATTGGTGGTGTCGGGGCCGGTGGAGGCGTTGCGCGTGCCGCCCGCCTGCTCCTCGACGATGCGGGAGAGCTCGCCGTGCGGGATGTTGCGGGTGACCCGGCTCAAGATGTGCTCGAACAGATGGGCGAAGCCCGAGCGGCCGGCGGGGTCGTCCTTGGAGCCGACGTCGTACCACATCTGCACCGAGACGTTGGCGGTGCGCGTGTCGCGGATCGCATAGACGGTGAGGCCGTTGGCGAGCGTGCGGGTGGTGAAGGCGAGCGGCGGCACCGCCTGGGCCCGCGCGGCCGCCGGCGAGGCCTGAGCCAGCGCCGCCGCCCCCGGACATGCGGCGGCGGCCATCAGCATGGCCAGAGTCAACGAGCCCTTGTACCCCAAAATTCCCTCCCCAGTCCGGAAAACCATTTTAGCGCCGTGGCTTGTGGCGCAGTGTGTTAGCCATGTAAAGCGGGGCAAGGCAAATACGCAAGCCCGATCAACCGGCATTGACCCGCTCCGGCGAGGTCGCCACATGGCAGCGATGGCGCCCGAACCAGAGAGGCCGGCGGCGGCCGCCGCGCTCGATGCCGCGATCGGCTTCGCGCTGCGGGAGCGGCACGCGCGCGGGCGGCTGGTGCGGCTCGGGCCGGTGCTCGACGAGATCCTCTCCGCGCACGATTATCCGGCCTCGATCGCGCGCACCCTCGCCGAGGCCCTGGTGCTGACCGCCTTGCTCGGCGCGATGCTGAAGGACGTGGGCGGGCAGCTGACGCTGCAGGCGCGCACCGAGAGCGGCGTCATCGACCTCTTGGTCGCCGACTATCGCGGCGGCGAGCTGCGCGGCTATGTCAGCTTCGACGCCGAACGGCTCGCCGAGCAGCCCAGCCAGCCGTCGCTGTTCGGCCTGTTCGGCAAGGGCTATCTCGCGATCACCTTCGACCAGGCGGTGGCGGACGAGCGCTATCAGGGGATCGTGCCGCTCGAGGGCGGCAACCTCGCCGAGGCGGTCGAGCATTTCTTCGCCCAGTCCGAGCAGATCCCGAGCCTGGTGCGGTTCGCGATCGGGCGCCGCCGGCCATGTCGCCGGCGGCATCCTGCTCCAGCATCTGCCCGAGGGCGAGGAGGGCCGCGAGCGGCTGCACGCCCGCGACGACCATGCCGAGTGGGACGCATGTCCGCATCCTCGCCGAGACGATCCGCGCCGAGGAGCTCACCGATCCGGCGCTGCCGCTCGAGGAGCTGCTGTGGCGGCTGTTCCACGACGAGGGCGAGATCCGCGTCCTCGCCACCACCCCACTCAGCCGCGGCTGCCGCTGCACCTACGACCATGTCCGCGCCGTGCTCGCCCGATTCGGCGCCGACGAGCGCGCCGAGATGGTCGACGGCGACGGCTTCATCAGCGTCGACTGCGCCTTCTGCTCGCGGATTTTTCCGGTCAAGCTCAGCGACTTGGACGGCTGACACACGGCGGTCGTTCCGGCGCCCCAATTATGCTATAATCGCCCGCGAGGGGCGGAGGTTGGCGGCGCGCGTGGCGCCGTCTTCGGGAGTGCCTTGGGTGACGCGTATCGGATTCGCCGCGCGGGCCGCGGCCCTGCTCTGCCCCTGTCTCTTGCTCGCCGGGCCCGGCGCGTCCCAGGAGCGCGCCGCCGCCCCGTCGATGCTCGCCCGGCTGGAGGCCGGCCAGTGGGAGCTGCGCGGGCCGGCGGGCCGGATCGGCGCCATCTGCCTCGGCAATCCGATCCAGCTGACCCAGCCGCAGCATCGCGGCGCCAATTGCAGCCGCGACGTGGTCGCCGCCGACGCGGACAGCATGACGGTGAGCTACAGCTGCCCCGGCGTCGGCCGCGGCCGCACCACCTTGCGCTTCGAGACCCCGCGCCTCGTCCAGATCGACAGCCAGGGCCTCGATCGCGGCGCCCCCTTCGCGCTGCGCGCCGAGGCCCGCCGCACCGGCGGCTGCGGCTGACCCCTCCGCAAGAAAGGGACGGTTGCTGGCAACTGTCCCCGTTCGCGAAGGGATTTAGCGTTAACGGGCTGTTTACCATTATCGCGCTAGTGGAGCGCTGTGCCGCGAGCGGCACGCTTTCCTCCCTAACAGGCTTCGACGCCTGAACTGGGCCGCCCCTCGGGGCGGCCCGTTCTTTTTCGAAGCGACCCTCGCTATATGCGCCGCGATGAGCGCTGCCGCCGTCATACTCCTCTCCGGAGGCCTCGATTCGATGGTCGCCGCCGGCCTGGCGCGCGAGACGGGCTATCGGCTGCTCGCGCTCACCGTCGACTACAGCCAGCGCCACCGCATCGAGCTGCAGGCCGCCGCCAACATCGCCGCCCGGCTCGGCGCCGAGCGCCACATCGTGCTGCCGCTCGACCTCAGCCGCTTCGGCGGCTCGGCGCTGACCGACGACATCGCCGTGCCCAAGACCGGCCTCGGCAACGAAATCCCGGTCACCTACGTGCCCGCGCGCAACACCATCTTCCTCTCGCTCTGCCTGGGCTGGGCCGAGGCGGCGGGCGCGCGCGACCTGTTCATCGGCGTCAACGCGCTCGATTATTCGGGCTATCCGGACTGCCGCCCCGAATTCGTCGCGGCGTTCGCGACCATGGCCAATTTCGCCACCAAGGCGGGCGTCGAGGGGGACGGCTTCAGGATCCACACCCCCCTGATCGCGATGACCAAGGCCGACATCGTCCGCGAGGCCGACCGGCTCGGGCTCGACGCGGCGATGAGCTGGTCCTGCTACGACCCGACCGCCGACCTCAAGCATTGCGGCCTCTGCGATTCCTGCCGCCTGCGCGCCCGCGGCTTCGCCGAGGCCGGCCTTCCCGATCCCACCGATTATGCGGTGCGGCCGTGAGCTACGCGGTCAAGGAGGTCTTCCTGACCCTGCAGGGCGAGGGCATGCAGGTCGGCCGCCGCGCCGTCTTCCTGCGCTTTGCCGGCTGCAATTTGTGGAGCGGGCGCGAGGCCGACCGGGCGGAGGCGCAGTGCAATTTCTGCGACACCGACTTCGTCGGCACGGATGGCGAGAATGGCGGCCGCTACGAGGCCGGGGCGCTTGCCGACAAGGCGGCCGAGCTCTGGGCCGGCGGAGTGCCGGGTGGGATTGCCCCCGGCAATCCCAGATCGCCGTGGGACGGCGATCGACCCGGCACTCAGCCGCTGGTGGTGATCACCGGCGGCGAGCCGATGCTGCAGCTGGACGAGGCGCTGATCGCGGCGCTGCACGCGCGCGGCTTCGAGATCGCGGTCGAGACCAACGGCACGCTGCCGGCGCCGCCCGGGCTCGACTGGATCTGCGTCAGCCCCAAGGCGGGCACCGAGGTGGTGCAGCGCGCGGGCGACGAGCTGAAGCTGGTCTGGCCGCAGCCGGGGATCGACCCCGAGGCGTTGCTCGGCTGGGATTTCCGCCATTTCCTGATCCAGCCGATGGACTGCGCCGACCGCGATGCGGCCCGCGCCGCGGCGATCGACTATGTGCTCGCCCATCCGCGCTGGCGGCTCGGCCTGCAGACCCACAAATTGCTCGGCCTGCCCTGAAATAGGGACAGCCACCTATTTATCGTCCCGGGCGGCGGGGAGGAGGCGCTGTCGCTCGATAAAATAGGTGGCTGTCCCTATTTTCCCGCCTAGCGCTCGGCCTCGCATTCGCGCCGTTCGCGGCGCGGCAGGCCGGAGCAGTCGCGCCGGCCGAGCACGATCGGGGTGAGCTGGATCGGGGTGCGGCTGAACGCATAGGGGTCGCCGGCCGGCACCAGGCTGTTCCTGAGCTCGCGCATCCGCGCCGTCGCGAGCTGGCCGAACTGGCCCCGCGGCGTCGCCAGCGCCTCCCGCGCGATCCGCCCCGCCGTCTGGCAGAAGGCATATTGCGCCTGCAGCGTCGAGAAATTGTTGTAGGTCTGGGTGGAATATTGGTCGAACTGGCGCGGCCCGTTGCGCCCGCCGACGCGGCGGAAATAGCCTTCCAGCGTGGTATAGGCCCCGGCCAGCTCGCGAGCGTGGTGGGCGAGGATGGTGTTGTAGGTGTCGACCGTCCGCAGCCAGGGCGAGAACTGGCATTGCAGCGCGGCGACGTTGAGGCCCGAGCGCAGGTTCCAGATGAGGTGGGCGCGATATTCGGCCGGCGTCGCGCGCGGCATCGGCAGGCCGGCCAGCGGATCGCTGCCCTCGAGCGGCCCGCTGGCGAAGGCGGGATCGGTGAGCAGCAGCTGCGCCGGCGCCGCCGCGGGCGCCGCCAGCGCCAGCCCGGCGAGCCCGCCGGCGGCGGCCCTGAGGCCGGTCCAGGTCGCGTCGATCATCGTGAATCTCCCGGGTGGGGCCGCCCGGAGCCTGCGGGCGGCCCGGCGCGCGCTACATGCCGACCGTGTTGGATTCGACGTTGTTGCCGCCGGTGTCGCCGCCCTCGGTCTCGCCCTCGGCCTCGTTGGTGGCATTGTCGGCGGGCGGCGGCGCCTCGACGGCGTTGCCGGCGGCCTCAAGCGCGCTCGCGTCGTTGGCGGGCTCCTCGAGCATCACATTGGCGTCGAGCTCGTTGCCGGCCGTGTTGTTGACGGTCGTCTCGCCGCCGCACGCGGCAAGCGCCAGCACCGCCGCCGCGGCGAGCGCCGCCCTGGCCGGAAAGATCGGGTCACGCATGGAAAACTCCTTCGTCGGGTTGTCGGTGGCTTATCTCTCCGAAGCGGCGGGCGCGCAAGCGGTTGCGGCGCCTGCCGCCGGCGGCCTCCCGCAAAAGAAAGGCCGCCGGTCGCCCGGCGGCCTTACCTCTCGTTCGAATCGCGCTAGCTTACTGCTGGTTCACCTCGTTCGACGAGGCGTCGGCGTCGTTCGACACGGTGTTGTCCGACGGCATCGCGTTGTCGGTCGCGGCGCCCTCATTGCCCATGTCGCCGAGATTGTCGGTCATCATGGGATCTTCGGTCAGGTTGGTGTCGGCAGTGTTGTTCGCCGCGGTTTCGCTGCCGCCGCACGCCGCGACCATGAGAGCCGCGCCGGCCACCATCGACAAAGTGAGAATCTTACGCATTAAAAGGTCTCCCTAGTTTGATGATTTGGCCGGGTCGGCCCCTTTTTCGCCAAATCAGTGTTGCACTCTATACGGATTGGAAACGGGCCTCAAGCCTCGCCTATTCCCCCCTCGAGCGAGAATAGAAACTGATCGAGCCTCAGCCTCAGTGCCAGGTCGAAACGGGCGCTCACGTCACGCACTCCCATCTCGTCGAGGCTGGTCACCGGTGCATCGGCAATACCGCAGGGGACGATGCCTGAAAAGTGCGAAAGTTCGGGGGCGAGGTTGACCGAGAAGCCGTGCATGGTCACCCAGCGGCGGACCCTGAGGCCGAGCGCGCCGATCTTGGCCTCGGCGCCGCCGCGATCGACCCAGATGCCGATTCGGCCCGGGGAGCGGTGCGCTGCGACGCCGAGGTCGCCGAGCGTGGCGATCAGCCAGGCCTCGAGCGCGTGGACGAAGCGGCGGACGTCGCGGCCGCGGCGCTCGAGGTCGATCAGCACATAGCCGACGCGCTGGCCGGGGCCGTGATAGGTGTAGCGGCCGCCGCGGCCGGCGGCATAGACCGGGAAGCCCTGGGGGTTGGTGAGCTCGGCCGGGTCGGCGCTGGTGCCGGCGGTAAAGAGCGGCGGATGCTCGAGCAGCCAGACGAGCTCGCCCGCCTCGCCGGCGCGGATCGCGGCGGCGCGGGCCTCCATCGCCGCCAGCGCCTCGGGATAGGGGGTCAGGCCCGGCGACACCCGCCATTCGATCCTCGCCGCGGCCCCTTCGGCCAGCCCCTGCGTTGCACCGGTCATGCGTATGTGCATTAACCGCAGCGGCGAGCGGAGGGAAAGCAAATGGCGAGTCTGTCGATCACCAGGGCCTGGAACGAGACCACCGAGTTCCTGCGGCGCGAAGCCGGCCTCGTGCTGCCGATCGCCTTCCTGCTGATCTCGCTGCCCGGCGCGATCATGCAATATGCGATGCCGGTCGCCGAGCCCGGCGTGCCGTTCGACATGGAGGGCTTCACGCGGGGGATCCGCATGGTGCTGCTGATGCTTCCGGTCGTCGTCCTGCTCAGCCTGATCGGGACGATCGCGATCACCCATCTCGCCATTCGCGCCGGCGCCTCGGTCGGGGAGGCGCTGCAGGTCGGCGCCCGCCGCTTCATCTTCCTGTTCGCCGCCAGCCTGATGGTCGGGCTGGCGATGCTGGTGGCGCTGCTGCCGATGATCCTGCTGATCTGGCTGAGCGCCCCGGCCCCGGTCAATCCGGGCCTGCTCCTGCTGATGATGCTGGTCTATCTGATCCTGTTCCTCGCCGGCTGGATGCGGCTGCTGCTGATCACCCCGGTCGCCACCGCCGAAGCCGCCGGCCCGGTCGAGATCCTGAGGCGCAGCTGGCAGCTCACCGAGGGGCATTTCTGGAAGCTGCTCGGCTTCGTGATCCTGTTCTGGATCGCGGCGCTCGTGCTGCTGTTCGTGATCTCGATCTTCCTCGGCCTCATCGTCGCGCTGGCCGCCGGCGGCGCGCCCGTGCCCGGCAGCGGCGCCGCCTTCGTCGCGCTGCTGCTGACCGCGGTGCTGCAGGCGGTCATGACCAGCGTGTTCGCCACGATGATCTCGCGCATCTACGTGCAGCTGGCGCGCCCGGCGGCGGGCGACGTCTTCGCCTGACCCTAATCGAGCAGCGGCAGCTGCGGCGCGGCGTCGCGCGGCAGCAGGCCGGCGAGGCGCGGGTCGCGGAAGCTCTCGAACGCGCGCGCATAAGCGGTGAAGCCGGCGCGCAGATAGGCGGGCAAGGCGGCCGGATGGTCGAGCGAGCAGGTATGGACGGCGACCCGCTCGACCCCCGGCGCCCAGGCCCGCGCCAGCGTCTCGGCGAACAGCCAGCGGCCGTGGCCCTGCCCGGCCAGCGCGGGGACGAGCCCGAGGAAGCGGATCTGGCACAGGCCGGGGGTGCGGAAGTCGAGCTCGATGAAGCCGCCGTCGCCGCCGTCCGGCGCGACCACCCTGTGCACCTCCCCGAGCTGCGCGCGCAGCTCCGCATCGCCCATCGCCAGCCGCGAGAACCACAGCCAGCGCGCGCCCACGCCGGCGAACAGCTCCCGGTAGCGGGCCGGCTCCACCGCCTCCCAGCGCTCGAGCCGCAGCGGCGAGGCGGGGACCGGCGCCGGCTCCGGCCGCGCCGTCATCTCCAGATAGGTCACCACCGCCCCGACATGGCCCCGCGGCACCTCGATCAGGCCGTGGCTCACCTGGATCCTCCCCTCGATTTCGAGGGGAGGGGGACCGTCTGCAGGACGGTGGAGGGGCGGCGCGAAGCGCACTTTTCCTCAATCAACGCGACAACCGGCTCGATGCCAGCGAGAACTTCCGCGGCAGGGATTCGCAGCGTTTCGATACCCTGTTCGGCGAGCCAGGTGTCACGCCGCGCATCGCGTCGAGGATTCGCTCCCATTTCGTGCCCCTTGCCGTCCACTTCGATGCACAATGCAGAAGCGGGGCAGTAGAAGTCGAGTACATAACCCCCCAATGCATGCTGGCGCCTGATTTTGTGACCGCCGGGGCGAGTCCGGAGCGCGCGCCAGAGCAGAATTTCAGGACGCGTCATAGCCCGACGAAGCGCTCTTAATCGGTGAACAATGGCTTTCCAGCTTGTTCGCATATCGCTTCTTAGGGACGCCCCTCCACCATGCTTCGCATGGTCCCCCTCCCCTGCAAATGCAGGGGAGGATTTAGCAGGCTCACGACCAGGTCGCCAGCGGCGGAAGGCTCATCAGGATCGCGTCGACATTGCCGCCCGTCTTGAGGCCGAACAGGGTGCCGCGGTCGTAGATGAGGTTGAACTCCGCATAGCGGCCGCGCCATTCCAGCTGGCGGGCGCGGTCCTCGTCGCCGAACGCGGTCGCCATCCGCCGCCGCACCAGCTTCGGGAAGACGTCGAGCAGCGCCTCGCCGACGTCGCGGGTGAAGGCGAAATTCTCCTCGAAATGGCCTTTGAGGTGATCGTAGAAGATGCCGCCGACGCCGCGGTGGACGCCGCGATGCGGGATGAAGAAATATTCCTCCGCCCATTTCGAGAAGCGCCCGTAATAGGTCTGGTCGTGGGCGGCGCAGGCGGCGCGCAGCCGTGCGTGGAACTCGGCGGTGTCCTGCTCGTAGGGGATGGCCGGGTTCAGGTCGGCGCCGCCGCCGAACCAGCGCCGGGTGGTGCAGAGGAAGCGGGTGTTCATGTGCACCGCCGGCACGTGCGGATTGGCCATGTGGGCGACCAGGCTGATGCCGGTGGCGAAGAAGCGCGGATCCTCGGCCGCGCCGTGGACGCTGGCGGCGAAGTCCGGGCTGAAGCGTCCGCCGACGGTCGAGACGTTGACCCCGACCTTCTCGAACACCGTCCCCTTCATCAGCCCGCGCACGCCGCCGCCGCCGGCCGAGCCATCCGCATCCTCGCGCTCCCAGGGCATCAGCGCGAAGCGCGCGCCGCTGCCGGCCTCCGCCTCGATCGCCTCGAATGCGGCGCAGATCCGGTCGCGCAGCGCTTCGAACCAGTCGCGCGCCGCCTGCTGCTGGTCGTCGAGCTCGATCATCGCATCACCGCCTGTCAGCGCGCCGATGACGCCGTCGGGGCGGATTTGCAAGCCGCGCTCCCGCGATCGAGCGGCGATCCGGCAATGCGGCCCATGTTCTCATCCCTCGCATGAGACCGGAGCGTCGGATCGACGCGGCCGCCCAGGGGGCTAATTCCAGGGCAGGCTTCGATACAGCGCCGCGATGCGCTCGAACCGGTCGTCGAAGGGTGGCAGGTCGGCCAGTTCGAGGCGCAGCGTTTCCCATTCCTTTTCGGCTCGATCCCGGACCTCCGGATTGTCGATCGAGTTGCGTGACGGAGTGATTTTCCGCGACCGGCATTTCTCGACGAGCGTTGCGTGAATGCGCTCGCGCATCGCCTCGTCGACCTCATTCGTCTCGAGCAGGAACGCGATGTCATAGACATCCTGCCGGCGATTGCGGTTGCGACCTGGCTGTTGCAGCAGCGCCCGCAATTTCTCGGCGATCAGTTCCTCAAGCGTGAATGCCTGGATCGCGACATTGGCGCGGCCCAAGTGAAGCTCTTGAAAAGCATAGACTTGATCGCAGAAGCTGATCTCAACGAACAGGGTGCGAGCGGCCTTGCCCACGGCAAGGAGCGCTTCCTGCTGGCTGCCGCGCATCGCCGAGCCGATGCGCAGTTCAAGCGCGGGGAAGTCCGCGCCCTCGAACAGGTCGGGACGTGGCCGGCGTTTGATGCCTTGGACGCGGCAGACAAGGTCGAGATAGCCAAGCTTGATCGCGGCGGGGCCGAGTTTTTCGTCGAGCTCTCCGCGCAACATCTCCTCAAATCCGTCCGGAGGCCTTCGGGCTGAAAAATCCACGTCCCCGGTGACCCGGCTGGAGCCAAAGGCGATCGCCATGAGCGTGCCACCCTTGAGGACAAGGCTTTCGTGCAGTGAGGGCGACAGGCCTATCGCCGCCAGCACGATCTCGGTAACTTGGCGGTCGCGATAGAGCTGTGGGTCGGCCCGCGCACTTTCGACCCAGGCTCTGACATCGACATTGACCGTGTCGATCGGCGTCTCGTCGGCGTCAGACATTGAGCGCGATCATCCACTTTTCCGAATATCGGCTGCCGTAGGGCGTGTAGGGATCGAGCTTTCGCGAGCCGCCGCGCTGGGCACAGCCAAGCCAGCGCATGACCGCGGGCGACGCGATGTCGAGCCGTTCATCGAGGATATGGCCGGCGCGGACCTTGACGATCGGGCTGTCGAACGCATCGACCGCCGCGACAATGTCATCGAACCAGGTGTCGGCATGACGTTCGAAACAATCGAGCACGTGGTGGATGCCACCGCAGAGCTCGGGTTGGTCGAGCATGTCAACGAACACGCGGCCGATGCCCACGATCCGGCTGGCGTTTCCGGCGATCGGCGCCGGATCGGCTGGATGTCCGGTCTCGTGCAGGACGACTGGCCGTCGACGAACCGCGTCGTGGAAACCGATGCGGATGAGTTGCGGCAGGTCGGCATCAGGGCTTTCGCCGTCATAGTCGCGTGCCATGCGCTCGTTGCGCAAGCGCGTCCATAGCGCGCGCGCCGGGGTGGTGAGGTGCAGCGCTTCGGGCGCCCGGTCGGTAATCCCGTAGCGCTGCATCGCTGAGAGATGTGAGATATAGGCGAAGGGATCGACGAGGCAGATCGCCTCCTCCGCCGTGGCCGCGGTGATCGCCTGCACGACACGCCACACCCCTGCCTTGAAGTCGTCGTCGGCCGCCAGGACGCGACGCTTGACCAGATTGCGGATCATGGCGCGAAGCTGATTTTGCTGCCAAATGGCGGGGAGGCGGGTGATCTTCCGGCCTTGATATTGTCCGCTTGCCACGATCGGGCGGGCGCGCTGATAGAGGTCGTACTCGGTGACGAGCGGTAGCCCGCTGTCCCCGAGCAGCTGAACCAGGGCTTGGCTGAGATAGAGTGTCATGCAATGATGAAGCCCATACGTCCTAAGGACGTATGGGCTTCATCATATGTCTTGTCAAGCGGAAACCCGGCCAACCGCCGTTCCCCCCGACCGATTCGGCCTGCTTGACATATCATATACCATACTCTATACGTCCTTAGGACGTATAGAGTATGGTATTAGCTCCAAGCGGTTGTCTGCATGGCCGCTTCTTCGCTCAGGAAATCAATCCACCCACAACCCCGTCTGCCGCAGCGCCTCCGCAACCCCGATCCCCGCCGCCACCGCAATGTTGAGCGACCGCGTTCCCCTGACCTGCGGGATGCGCACCCGCATCTCCGCCCGCTTGTGCACCGCCTCCGGCGCGCCGCGGCTCTCGGAGCCGAACAGGAGGGTGTCGCCCGCCTCGAAGCGCGCCTCGGGCAGGGGGAGGGCGGCGGCGGTGGTGAACAGCACCAGCCGGCCCTCGAGCCGCGCCTCGAACGCCGCCCAGTCGGCGTGGCGGGTGACGTTGGCGCGCTCGGCATAGTCCATCCCCGCCCGCTTCAGCGCCCTGTCGCCCCAGGGAAAGCCGAGCGGCTCGATCAGGTCGAGCGGCACGCCGAGGCAGGCGGCGAGCCGGATGATCGCGCCGACATTGCCGGCCTGGTCGGGCTGGTGGAGCGCGAGCCGCATCAGCCGGGCCCCGCCTGCGGGCGCCGGGCCCGCTCGACCTGACGCATGCGCCCCCGCGCCTCGCGCACCGGCCGGAACAGCAAATAGCCGTAGTTGATCGAGAAGAAGGCGGCCCGCATCAGCCCCAGGGCGAGCCGCCCGCGCGGCAGCCACCGCGGCAGCGCATAGCCGCGGCGGACCTGCTCGGGCAGCAGCGCGGCGGCGGCGGCGACATGCAGCGCCCAGAACGGCCGCATGGTGAGCGGCATCCGGGCGTTCAGCAGCATCCGGGCGAAATCGCGCGCGGGCCCGGTCATTTCGAGCGCGTCGACGGAGGCGATGTAGTCGCCAAGCTCGCTCCTTGTTGCCGGAACCGCTTCGGGCGCCAGCCCCACCAGCCCGGCGGCGATCGCCTGTTCCGAGACGAATCTGTCGGCATCGCCGGCGCCGAGCCTTCCCCCGAACCGTTCGAAGCCGCGCAGCGCATATTCGGTGTGGACGGCGTGGATCCAGAGCAGCAGCTCCGGCTCGTCGGCACGGCGGATGCGGCCGGTCGCCGGATCGGCACCGCCGATGCCGCGATGGATCCGGCGCACCCGCTCCGCCGCCGCGTCCGCGACGGGCCGGCTGCTGAAGGTGATCGTGAAGACATGGTCGGCGGTCATGTGCGCGCGGCGCCAGGCGTCGGTCCGGAACGCGCTGTGCCGGTCGACGATGGCCATGGCGACCGGATGCAGCGCCTGCATCAGCACCGCCGCGATGCCGGAGACGCCGTAGCTGGCGTGGCTGAAGATGCGCCAGCTGACGCTGCCCGGCCCGAAATAGCCGGCATCCTCGGCGCTCAGCGACCGCACCGACCTGCCGACCAGCGCCTTGGTCGTGCCGATCGCCTCCCACGCGCCGGGGAGACGGATCGCATCCGGATCGGGCGAGCGACGGCGCATGCCCTCCCATATCCTCCCCTGCCTTTGCAGGGGAGGGGGATGAGCAGGTCGCCGCGTCCCCCGGACGCGGCTGCGCAGTGCGGGGCACCGCGCACCTGCGCATTGCGCAGCTTGGTGGAGGGGCATCCTGTCCCGAGTACGAGAGGCCAGCGCCAAAATGGGGGCAAAAGGGGACAGTCACGTGACTGTCCCCTTCGGTGCCAGTTATGGCACCAAGGGGGTCTGGCGGAGGAGCCCGCCCGCTAAGCCGTCCGCCTAATCGCCTCCGCCGTCCGTCATTCCCTGCGGCGCGCCGGCCTCAATCTTCGTCCTCGACCCAGAAGATGAAGGCGCAGCGGGCGTCGAAGCCGATCAGGCCGCAATCGAATGTCGCGGACGTCATGGGCGTGAAGCCGCCTGTCCCGCCGGCCTCCCACAGCCCGTTGCCGAAGAACGAGCGGTCTTCGCCGAGCTCGCGCAAGGCCTGCCTGGCCTCCTTGCGCACGCTCTCTCGCGGCGCGCGGAAGGGGTGGGCGAGGCCGACGGTCGCCGCCACGGCCAGCACATGGGCCGCCTGCCTGTCGTCCAGCCCGATCAACCCGTTCGCCTGAAATGGGTCCTCCGGAGCGGTGGGGTAGCCGACCTTGGCCGCGATCAGGCGGGGGAGCTGGCCCCGGCGGCCCTCCGGCGTCTCGCCGATCCACCAGCGCGCGGACCGTCGGCGGCCCAATGTCCCGAGCAGGCTTTCGAGCGCTTGCATGGAACTCCCTTATCCTGCCCTGCATTTGCGGGGGAGGGGGACCGCGTGCAACGCGGTGGAGGGGCGCCCCTCCACCACCCTGCGGGCGGTCCCCCCTCCCCACGAAATCGTGGGGAGGAATAGGAGGCTCAAAATCGCTGTTGGCAAAGCCCGCCCGGCGCGGCTATCAGGCCGGCCAAGCCGCCCCTGGCCTTTGGGCGGCGGGGTGCGTGTCCGGGTCCCGGCAAACCTGAAAAGGACGTTATGGCTGCGGTTGAACTAAGCGAGGGGGCGGCCGGCGCGGCCAGCGGGGCCGGCGCGGCCGAGGGTGACGGCGTCCGCCGCCGCGACTTCATCAACATCGCCGCGGTGAGCTTCGCCGGAGTGGGCGGCGCCGCCTTGCTCTATCCGCTGGTCAACCAGATGAACCCCTCGGCGGACGTGCTGGCGCTGGCCTCGATCGAGGTCGACATCGGCGCGATCGAGTCGGGCCAGGCGATCAAGACGATCTGGCGCAAGCAGCCGATCTTCATCCGCAACCTGACCCCCGCCGAGCAGGCGGCCGCGAACGCGGTCGACGTCGGCACGCTGCGCGATCCCCAGACGCTCGCCGAGCGCACCCTCGAGGGCCATCGCAACTGGCTGATCACGCTGGGCGTCTGCACCCACCTTGGCTGCGTGCCGCTGGGCGCGGCCGAGGGCGAGAGCCGCGGCGAGTTCGGCGGCTATTTCTGCCCCTGCCACGGCTCGCACTACGACACGGCGGGGCGGATCCGCAAAGGCCCGGCGCCGCTCAACCTCGAAGTGCCGGAATACAGCTTCAAATCCGCCACCGTCGTGCAGATCGGCTGAGGATAATAGAGAATGAGCTTCCCCTGGGCTGAACAATATAGGCCGAGCCATCCGTTCATGCGCTGGCTGGACGAGCGGCTGCCGCTGCCGCGGCTCGCCTACAATGCGGTCGGCAAGGGCTATCCGGTTCCGCGCAACCTCAACCATTTCTGGAATTTCGGCGTGCTCGCCGGGCTCGCTCTGGTGCTGCAGATCGTCACCGGCATCGTGCTCGCCATGCATTTCGAGCCCTCGGCCGCCGGCGCGTTCAACTCGACCGAGCATATCATGCGCGACGTCAACCAGGGCTGGTTCCTGCGCTACCTCCACGCCAACGGCGCCAGCATGTTCTTCGTCGTCGTCTACATCCACATCTTCCGCGGCCTCTATTACGGCTCCTACAAGCCGCCGCGCGAGATGGTGTGGATGCTCGGCCTCGTCATCTTCCTGTTGATGATGGCGACCGCCTTCATGGGCTATGTGCTGCCCTGGGGGCAGATGAGCTTCTGGGCGGCGAAGGTGATCACCGGCCTGTTCGGCGCGATCCCGATCGTCGGCGAGCCGATCCAGCACTGGCTGCTCGGCGGCTTCGCGCCCGACCAGCCGACCCTGACCCGCTTCTTCTCGCTCCATTATCTGCTGCCGTTCGTGATCGCCGGCGTCGTCATCCTGCACATCTGGGCGCTGCACATTCCCGGCTCCGGCAACCCGACCGGGGTCGACGTCAAGAGCCCGCAGGACACCGTGCCCTTCCATCCCTATTACACCGCCAAGGACGGGTTCGGCGCCGGCCTGTTCCTGATCGCGCTCGCCGTCCTCGTCTTCTTCCTGCCCAATTATCTCGGCCATCCGGTCAATTACGTGCCGGCCAACCCGCTCTCGACGCCCGCGCACATCGTGCCGGAATGGTATTTCTGGCCCTATTACGCGATCCTCCGGGCGTTCACCGCGGACGTCCTCTTCGTCCCGGCGAAGCTGTGGGGCGTGATGGCGATGTTCGCCTCGATCCTGCTGCTCTTCTTCCTGCCCTGGCTCGACCGCTCGCCGGTGCGCTCGGGCAGCTACCGGCCGCGCTTCCGGCAGTTCTTCTGGATCCTGCTGCTCGACATCGCCGTGCTCGGCTATTGCGGCGGCATGCCGGCGGAGGAGCCCTATGTGATGATCAGCCAGGTCGCGACGATCTATTATTTCGCCCATTTCCTGATCATCCTGCCGATCCTCTCCATCGTCGAAAAAACCCTGCCTTTGCCCAATTCGATCTCGGAATCGGTGCTGCACGGCGAGGCGGCCGAAGCCGCGCCCGCGGATCTGACCGGCGCGGCGCCGGCGCAAGCTTAAGGGGACGACCAGCTCATGGTTCGCATCTTGGGGTTCTTCGTCGGCCTCGGCTTCGTGATCGCCGCCGGATGGTCGCTGACCAAGGGCGTGATCCTCTATGTGCAGGACCCGCCCGAGGAGACGGTCGAGCATCGCTTCCACGAGCATCCGCGCGACGTCTCCTTTTCGTTCGACGGCCCCTTCGGCCGCTACGACCGGCAGCAGCTGCAGCGCGGCTTCCAGGTCTATCGCGACGTCTGCGCCGGTTGCCACAGCCTCAGCCTGGTCGCCTTCCGCGACCTCCACCAGCTCGGCTACAGCGAGGCCGAGGTGCGCGCGATCGCCGACCAGTGGCCGATCCAGGTGCCCTCGGTCAATCCGGAGACGGGCGAGCCGGCGACCCGCAAGGCGATCCCCGCCGACCGCTTCCCCAGCCCCTATGCGAACGAGACCGCGGCCCGGGCGGCGAACAACAATGCGCTGCCGCCGGACCTGTCGCTGATCGTCAAGGCACGCGAGGGCGGGGCGCCCTATGTCGAATCCCTGCTCACCGGCTATCGGAACCCGCCCGCCGAGCTTCCCGCCGAGAACCGGCCGGGCACCGGGCTGCATTACAATCCCTATTTCGCGAACCTCAACATCGCCATGCCGCCGCCGCTCACCGCGGACGGCCAGGTGACCTACGCGCCCGGCAATCCGCCGGCCACGCGGCAGAATATGGCGCACGACGTCGCCGCCTTCCTGGCCTGGGCGTCCGAGCCCAATCTCGAGGCGCGCCACAAGACCGGCATCTGGACCCTGGTCTTCCTGCTGATCGGGACGATGCTCGCCTACATGGCCTATCAGAACGTCTGGCGCGGCACGAAGCACTGATCCTAGATACCCTCCCCCTCGATGGGAGAGGGCAGGGTGGGGGTGGACTCTCCGCCCGCGCGGCGGGACCTCATAATCCACCCCACCCCCAACCCCTCCCCATCGAGGGGAGGGGTGCAAGAGGAAAACCATGATCGGCGAGCATGACGACCTCAAGGCGCTGATCCGCACCATCCCGGACTTCCCCAAGCCGGGCATCCAGTTTCGCGACATCACCACCTTGCTGCTCGACCCGGCCGGC
This sequence comes from uncultured Alphaproteobacteria bacterium, assembly GCA_963826805.1. Lineage (GTDB taxonomy): Bacteria > Pseudomonadota > Alphaproteobacteria > Sphingomonadales > Sphingomonadaceae > Allosphingosinicella. Next base: position 384,303 of record CAWGYE010000003.1, on the reverse strand, counting down.
TTCGCCGCGGCGGTCGAGCGGCTGGCCTTCCGGATCGAGGACAAGCCGGACCTGATCGCCGGGATCGAGGCGCGCGGCTTCGTCGTCGCCGCGGCGCTGGCGCAGCGGCTCGGCGCCGGCCTGCTGCTGATCCGCAAGGACGGCAAGCTGCCCGGCGCGACCATCGCCGAGGATTATGCGCTCGAATATGGCACCGACCGGCTGCACATGCACATCGACGCCTGCGCCCCCGGTGCCGCGGTCCACCTCGCCGACGACCTGATCGCGACCGGCGGCTCGGCGCTCGCCGCCGCCCGCCTGATCCGGCGCGCCGGCGGGCGGGTCACCGGCGCCAGCTTCATCGTCGACCTGCCCGACCTCGGCGGCGCCGCGCGGCTCGCCGAACAGGGCTTTCCGGTCCACAGCCTGGTCGAATTCGAGGGAGACTAGGGCGCCGCGATTCCGGCGAGCACCTCCTTCAGCAGCGCCTCGACGAAGCCGGCATCGATCGGGGCGTGGGCCATGGTCAGGCGGTAGAAGACCGGCCCGTAGATCAGATCCAAGGCGAGCTCGGGATCGACGTCGGCGCGGATCGCGCCGAGCGCGACCGCCTCCTCGAGCAGCGCGCGCCCCTCGTCGCGCCGCGCCTGCACGAAGAACAGGCGGAAGGCCTTGGAGAGGGCGGTCTCGCCATAGCCCGAGGCGAGCATGACGGCGACGTTGCGTCCGGTCGGCGAGGTGAACAGGTCGGCGAGGCCGTGCAGCTGCCGGCGCAGCGCCACCAGCGGGGCGCCGGGGAGGCGGGGCGCCTCGGCGCCGCTGGTGGCGTCGATCAGCGCCGCCATCGCCACCTCGTAGCGATTGCTCCAATGCCGATAGACGGTCGGCTTGCCGACGCCGGCGCGCGCCGCGATCCCCTCCATGGTCACCGAGAGCAGGCCGCCCTCGTCGAGCAGCTCGCGCGCCGCCTTGAGGATCGCGCGGCGCGCGGCTTCGCTCGGGGGGCGGCCGCGGCGGGCAGGAGGGGGCGCAACATCCATCTTGACCGCCGCTATTATTTACGTAACGATACGTAATGTAAATAGCCGAGTCGCAGGGAGGACGCGATGACCCTCACCCCCTATCTCATCGTCAGGAACGCCCCGGCGGCGCTCGATTTCTACGCGCGCGCTTTCGGCGCCGAGGAGGCGTTCCGGCTGACCGACCCGGCCGGCCGGATCGGCCACGCCCATATGACGATCGGCGATGCCGCGTTCATGCTCGCCGACGAGCATCCCGAATGGGGCGCGCTGGGCCCGGTCGCGCTCGGCGGCACGGCGGTGTCGCTGCACCTTTCGGTCGCCGACGCCGATGCCTCGGCCGCGCGCGCCGTCGAGGCCGGCGCCACCCTGCTGCGGCCGGTCGAGGACCAGTTCCACGGCAACCGCGCGGGCATGATCGCCGACCCGTTCGGACATAAATGGATGATCTCGCAGCAGACCGAGGAGGTAGGCCCGGAGGAGCTGCAGCGCCGCTACGACCGGCTGCTGGCGGGCGAGGATGCCTGAAAAAAACAGGGACAGTATATATTTTTCACTCCTGCCCATGCCCGCTCGGCGCGCCGACCGGCTGAAAAATATATACTGTCCCTATTTTTGAGGCCGCCGCCGCATCAGCACGATCGAGGTGAAGGTGAGCACCGGCACGTCGTCCTGGTTGGTCACCGTCGTCCTGGTGCGGAACGAGCCGATCTCGGGCTTGCTGCGCGACGGCGTCTTGTCGACGATCCGCCCGCGCACGTGCAGCGTGTCGCCGGGATAGACCGGCTTCAGCCACCGCAACTCGTCGATCCCCGGCGCGCCGAGCCCGGCCTGCTCCTCGGCGACCACCTTGCGGGCGATCACCCCCATCACCATCGCGCAGGTGTGCCAGCCGCTCGCCGAGAGCCGCCCGAAATAGGTCCTGGCCGCCGCCTCGTCGGAGAGATGGAAGGGCTGCGGGTCGTATTTGCGGGCGAATTCGAGCACCTCCTCGCGGGTCACCTCGACGCTGCCGAAATAGGTCTCCCTGCCGACCTCCAGATCCTCGAAATAGATCACGCGCATCCTCCAGCTGTCGGGGCGCTAGTGACAGCCCCCGCGGCGCATGCCAAGCAGCGTTTCCACAGTGTCGGCCATGGGGGAACGAATGCGATTGAAGCTGGCGATCGCGATCCTGCTTGCGCTCGCCGGGTGCGCGGCGCCGCGCGCGGCGGGCGGCGGCGCGGGGCCGGTCGAGATCAAGATCATCGCCTTCAACGATTTCCACGGCGCGCTCGAGCCGCCGCGCCTGGCGGTCCCCGCCACCGCGCCGGACGGCAGCGCGGTTCGCGTGCCCGCGGGCGGCGCGGCCTATTTCGCCTCGGCGGTGCGCAGGCTGCGGGAGCAGAATCCCAACCATGCGGTGGTCTCGGCGGGCGACCTGATCAGCGCCTCGCCTCTGGTCTCCGCCCAGTTTCTCGACGAGCCGACGATCCTCGCGATGAACCTGATCGGGCTCGATTTCAACGCGCTCGGCAATCACGAGTTCGACCGCGGCCGGGCCGAGCTGCTGCGCATGCAGAATGGCGGCTGCGCGCAGCACACGCAGCGCACGCCCTGCCGCGTCGATGCCGATTTCCCCGGTGCGCGCTTCCGCTTCCTCGCCGCCAACGTCGTCATCGAGAGCGGCGCCACCCTGTTCCCGGCTTATGGCATCCGCCGCTTCGGCAGCGGCGCGAACGAGGTGCGGGTCGCCGTCATCGGCCTGCCGCTCGCGGAGGCGGCGACCCTGGTCACGCCGGCCGGGGTCGCGGGGCTGCGCTTCGGCGACGAGGCGGACGCGATCAACGCCCTGATCCCCAGGCTGCGCGCCGAGGGTGCGGACGCGATTGTGGTGGTGATCCACCAGGGCGTCTCCACCGAGGTCGGCTATAACGACCACAGCTGCCGCGGCATGGACGGCGAGCTGATGCCGATCCTCGCCCGGCTCGATCCGGCGGTCGATCTGGTCGTCTCCGGCCACACCCACAATGCCTATGTCTGCGACTATGGCCGGATCGATCCGGCGCGCCCGTTCCTGGTCACCAGCGCGGGGCGCAGCGGCACCCTCCTCACCGACATCACGCTCACCATCGATCCGGCGCGCGGCCGCGTGCTCGAACGGCGGGCCGACAATCTGATCGTGCAGGGGGAGGGCTTTACCGGGTCCGCCGGGCCGGTTCCGGTCAGCCCTCTCTATCCCCGTTTCGAGCGCGATCCGGCGGTGGCGGCGCTGGTCGAGCGCTACGCCGCCGCCGCGGCGCCGCTCGCCAACCGCGTGGTCGGCCGGCTGAGCGCGCCGGCGCTGCGGGAGACGGCGGCGTCGGGCGAATCGGTGCTCGGCAACCTGATCGCCGACGCCCATCTCGCCGCCACAAGCGAGCCCGCCAATGGCGGCGCCCGCATCGCCTTCACCAACCAGACCAGCGTGCGCGCCGACATCGTGCCGGCGGCCGACGGCGCGGTGACCTTCGGCCAGCTGTTCACCGCCCAGCCCTTCGGCAACAACCTGATCGTCAAGAGCATGACCGGGCGGCAGCTGCGCGCGGTGCTCGAGCAGCAGTTCGACAGCGGCACCAACAATGTGACGCGGCCGATCATGCTGCTCCCCTCGCGCGGGCTCACCTACAGCTACGATTTGACCCGCCCGCCGGGGCAGCGGATCCTCGAGCTCAGGCTGGCGGGGGAGCCGATCCGCGACGAGGCCGTCTACCGGGTGACGATGAACAGCTTCCTTGCCACCGGCGGCGACAATTTCACCGTGTTCCGCGACGGCACCGATCCGCTGGGCGGCCCGCTCGATGTCGAGGCGCTGGAACGCTACATCGCCGCCGCCAACCCGCTGACGCCGCCCGAAGCGAACCGGATCACGCGGCTCTCGCCGCGGTGACCGAAAGCCCTCCCCCTTGATGGGGGAGGGTTGGGTGGGGGTGACCGCCGGGACGGATTCCGAGCGGGTGGAGAATCCACCCCGCCCCTAACCCCTCCCCATCAAGGGGAGGGGGAAGGCAATTCGGCTCACACGTTGAAGCGGAACAGCAGCACGTCGCCGTCCTGGACGACATAATCCTTGCCTTCGGCGCGCATCTTGCCCGCCTCCTTCGCCCCCGCCTCGCCGCCGCAGGCGACGAAATCCTCATAGGCGATGGTCTCGGCGCGGATGAAGCCGCGCTCGAAGTCGGTGTGGATCACGCCCGCCGCCTGCGGCGCCTTCGCGCCTTTCTCGACCGTCCAGGCGCGCGCCTCCTTGGGCCCGGCGGTGAAGAAGGTGATCAGGTGGAGGAGGTCGTAGCCGGCGCGGATCACCTGGGCGAGGCCGGTCTCGGTGAGGCCGAGGTCGGCGAGGAATTCCGGGCGGTCGGCCGCGTCCATGGTCGCGATCTCGGCCTCGATCGCGGCCGAGATGACCACCGCGCCCGGCCCCCTCGGCCGCCGCCTTCTCGAACACCCGCGCGCTGATGCGCATTGCCCGACGCGGCGTCGCCCTCGTCGACGTTGCAGACGTAGAGGACCGGCTTGGCGGTCAGCAGCTGCGCCCGCTCGAGCGCCAGCTTCTCCTCGGCGTCCTTCGGCTGGGTCAGTCGGGCCGGCTTGCAGTCGCGCAGCAGGTCGAGCGCCTGGCCGAGCACGCTCGCCTGGACCTTGGCCTCCTTGTCGCCCTGCTGCGCCTTCTTGACGAGGTTGGGGACGCGCTTCTCGAGGCTTTCGAGGTCGGCGAGCATCAGCTCGGTCTCGACCGTCTCGGCGTCCGCGACCGGATCGACCCGGCCCTCGACATGGGTGACGTCGCCGCCCTCGAAGCAGCGCAGCACGTGGACGATCGCGTCGACCTCGCGGATGTTGCCGAGGAACTGGTTGCCGAGCCCCTCGCCCTTCGAGGCGCCGCGGACCAGCCCGGCAATGTCGACGAACTCGAGCTGGGTCTCGATCTCCTGCGCCGATTTGGCGATCTCGCGGATCCGGTCGAGCCGCGGATCGGGCACGGCGACGCGGCCGACATTGGGCTCGATCGTGCAGAACGGATAATTGGCCGCCTGCGCCGCCGCCGTCTCGGTCAGCGCGTTGAACAGGGTCGACTTGCCGACATTCGGCAGCCCGACGATTCCGCAACGAAAGCCCATATGTGACTCCAAAAATCCTCCCCCGGATTTCCGGGGGAGGGGGACCAGGCGAAGCCTGGTGGAGGGGCCCCTCCACCGTCCTTCGGACGGTCCCCCTCCCCTGCAAATGCAGGGGAGGATTGACGCCGCTCCGTTAGCCGTTGCGCTCGGCGATTGCCAGCTTAGTGTCTGCCGCCATGAAACACCTCGCCCTCGCCGCTGCTCCTCGCGCGCCTCCAGCCCCGCTTTCGCCATCGACCCGCCCGCCCAGGTGCTCGCCGGCACCGCGGCCCAGCAGGGCCTGCTGCCGGTCCATGTCGACCGCCGCCAGGGCCGCATCCTGCTCGCCGCTGCCGGCGCCCGACGCGGACGGCATTTCCGGACGCTTCCTCTACGTCGCCTCGCTGGAGACCGGGCTTGGGCTCGGCGCCGGTCGGGCTCGACCGCGGCCTCGCCGGCGGCTCGAAGATCCTGGTCTTCCGCCGGGTGGGCCGCAAGATCCTCGCCGAGATCGAGAATGTCCGCTTCCGCGCCGCCGGCGGCGCCGGCGCGCCGAGCGGCGGGGGTGCGCGACAGCTTCGCTTATTCGACCCTCTGGATGGGCGACGTCGCCGCCGAGACCGAGGGCGGCGGCGTGCTGGTCGACATGGCCGGCTTCCTCACCCGCGACGAGCTCAACATCGCCCAGGCGATCCGGCGCGGCGAGCGGCGGCGAGTTCCGGCTGGTCCCCGAACTCAGCGTCGCCGATCCGCAGTCGGTGCGCGTCTTCCCGGACAATATCGAGCTCGAGGCGCGGCTCACCTTCACCTCCGCCGCGCCGACCGCCGAGATCGCCAACATCGCGCCGGCGACCGGCAATTTGAGCTTCGTCGTCCGCCACTCGCTGATCCGCCTGCCCGCGCCCGGCTACCAGCCGCGCCGCTTCGATCCGCGCGCCGGCACCTTCGGCAGCCAGGTGGTCGACTTCGCCCAGCCGCTCGGCCGGCCGATCGTCTACGAGCTCGCCAACCGCTTCCGGCTGGAGCGGCTGGACCCCGATGCGCCGCGCTCGCGGGTGCGCCGGCCGATCGTCTTCTACATCGACCGCGCCGCGCCCGAGCCGATCCGCACCGCCTTGCTGGAGGGCGCCGGCTGGTGGCGCGAGGCATTCGAGGCGGCGGGCCTGATCGACGCCTTCCGCGTCGAGCTGCTGCCCGAGGGGGTCGATCCCGCTGGACGCCCGCTACAATGTCGTGCGCTGGGTCAACCGCGCCACCCGCGGCTGGTCCTACGGCCAGGTGGTCGAGGATCCGCGCACCGGCGAGATCGTCCGCGGCCAGGTGCTGCTGGGCTCGCTCCGCGTCCGCCAGGACATGCTGATCTTCGAGGGCCTGGTCGGCGCCGGCGCGACCAATGGCGGCAGCCGCAACGATCCGGTGCGCGCCGCGCTCGCCCGCATCCGCCAGCTCGCCGCGCACGAGGTCGGCCACGCGCTCGGCATCGGCCACAATTTCGCGGCGAGCACGCAGGGCCGCTATTCGGTGATGGACTATCCGGCGCCGCGCATCGGCCTGGTCGACGGCGCGCCGGACCTCGGCGACGCTTATGGCGTCGGCGTCGGCCGCTGGGACCGGTTCGCGGTCGACTGGCTCTACGGCGCGCGCACCGACGAGGAAGCGGCGCCGCGCATGGCCGCCGCGCTGGCCGAGGGGCTGCGCTTCGTCGGCGACGACGACGCCCGCCCGCCTTTCTCGGCGCAGCCGCAGGGCAGCCTGTGGGACGATGCCGCCGATCCGGTGGCGGAGCTCGAGCGGATGATGGCGGTGCGCCGCGCCGCGGTCGCCCGGTTCGGCCCCGCCGCGCTCTATCCCGGCGAGCCGGTCGCCAATTTGCGGCGCAAGTTCGTGCCGATCTGGCTGCTCCACCGCTACCAGCTCGAGGCGGCGGCCAAGCTGGTCGGCGGCGTCGAGTTCGCCTATTCGCTGAGCGGCGACGGCCAGGAGCGGTCGCGCGCGGTCGCGCTGGCCGAGCAGCGGCGGGCGCTCGACGCGCTGATGGCGACGCTGTCGCCCGAGGCGCTGGCCGTGCCTGATGCCCTGCTGCCCTATCTCTCGGCCGGCTGGTCCGGCAACCCCGACCGGCAGGAGACGATCGAGATCTTCCGCACCGCCGGCGGTCCGATCTTCGACCCGCTGGCCGCCTCGGACGTCGCCGCCCAGCTGACCCTGGGCAATCTGCTCGTGCCCGAGCGGCTCAACCGGCTGGAGATCCAGAGCGGCGGCGATTCCGACCCGATGACTCCTCCGGACGTCTTCGAGCGGCTGATCGAGCGGGCGCTGCGGCCGGCCGCGGCGGAATCGGGCTCGGCGCTGCAGCAGCGGATCGGCACGACCATCGTCCTCGCGCTCGCCCGCGTCCAGCGCGATCCGGCGCTGTCGCCGGCGGTCGCGCTGGCCCTGTCCGACCGGCTCAGCCGGCTCGCCGCGCAGCTCGCGGGAACCGGCGGCGGCGGCGCGCAATCGGCCTGGAGCCGGGGCCTCGGCCGCCTGCTCGGCGACCGCGAGGCGCTCGCCGCCGCGCTCGCCGAGCCGCGCCGCACCCCGCAAATCCCGCCCGGCATGCCGATCGGCGGCGGGGACGGGGAGTAGGGGCTAATTGTTCTGCGGCAGCCGGCGGTCGTTGCGGCATTGGGCGAGCGGCACCGGCGTCGCTGAGACGATCCGCGTCACCCGCCGCGAATGCCGATCGACGGTGACGGTCATGCAGGCGCAGCCATAGCCGTAAGGGCGGTTGACCCCGACCCAGCCGCGCGACGACATGTCCGGCATCTCGTCCCAGCCCTCGGGGTGCTAGCCTCCCTGCGGGGAGATCGTCCATTAGCCGTCCCGGTCGATCAGCCGGTAATTGGCCGGCGTCGGATTCTGCAGCCAGCCGCAGCGCCGCGCGGGCGTGGATTGCGCGGCGGGTGCGGCGGCGGCGAAGGCAAAGGCAAAGGTGACCAGCCAGGGGAACATCACTTATCCTTTCTCACGGCCTTTCGCGGCGCAAGGGCGTCGGCGATCTTTCTCGCCGCGTTGAGGATCGGCCGCGCGGTTCGTCCACCCGTTCCGATTCCGACCCAGAACGGCGTGATGTCCTCGTCCCGGGCCTCGAACTCAGTGGCTTCGAACCAGTACCACCACGGCCAATATTCGTCGGAGTCGACCGATTCGGCGCAAGCCGCGTTCAATAGAGCGACCACACCATCGTCTCCGCGCCTGCGTCCAGGCTCCATGCGGCAGACGCCAATAAAGGGCCCTTCCTCGGAAGCGCTATAACCGAGGCCGATGAGCAGGTCCTCCGGCAAGCCGGCCTCTATCAGGAGCTTGTAATCGTTCTTGGAGAACAGCGCCGATTGGTCCCCGCCGCTGACCTTCCAGCCGAAGGTCTCCATCTCGCTCGCCAGTTGCTTCTCCAACCGGTCCCACAATCCGTCATAGAGGGCGTCGCCGGCGTCGATCAGGCGCAGCGCCGGCTCGAGAAGCCGTGAATTGTCGAGCAGGGGTTCGATGATCATCCTGTTGTCCTCCACATCGCTCTTGCCGCAGAACCGCCGGTCAATGAAGTCCGCGAAATCCTCGAGCAGAAGCCGGGGGCGGACCGCTTGGCAAGCTCCGGCGCAGTCCCGCACCCATTCCACGAGGTCGGAATAGCAGAACAGGCGCAGCAGCCCGGCCGCGACGGCCCGCTCGCGCAGCTCCGGCGCGATCGCGTCCGCCGGCGGCTCTTCCTCGCTCCGGCCCGAGAAGACGACGAGACAATGGCCCGATGGCGCCCGTCCCCCCAGATCCTCCAGATAGTCACGGAGTTGATTGGCTTGCCAGCCCGCCCAAGGCTTGTTTTCGATGGCGACCGCATGGCCGCTGGCCTCGACCAACACGTCCATACGCCGGGCCTTGTTGGCGATCGAGCGGGTGAAGGCCTCGGTCATTGAATTCGCCTCCGGCGTGCAGAGACGGTCCAGCCAGGAAATCCGGTCGTCAGTCGCGAAGCGGACGGCGAAGGCGCGCAGAAAATCGGCGCCCTGGCCATGCGACCCGCGCGGGTCGAGCATCCAGCGGAGGAGTGCGGAAAGGCCGACTTCCTTCGATCTGACGAAATCGAACAGGGTGAAGTCCGGGGCGTGGCGGCGCGCCATCACCGCCTTCACCTCCCGCCAATTGTCGAGGCGTGCCCGCGTCGAATAGAGAAGCTCGCGGATGATCGGCCAATCGAGCTCTGTCATCGTCCGGCTCCCGACGTGGCGGCTTGGGCTCGGAAGACTAGTCCTGCCGGAGCCGCAGCGCCACGTCGCTCATGAAGCGGGCGTCGTCGCCTTTGGCGAGCCATTCGGCCTCGGCGGCGATCGCCGCGAGCAGGTCGCTGAGCGGGTCCAGCTCCGCCTTGGCGTAATTGCCGAGCACGTGGCCGGTGACCTTGTCCTTGTGGCCGGGATGGCCGATGCCGATCCTGACGCGGCGGAATTCGTTGCCGAGATGGGCCTCGAGCGAGCGCAGGCCGTTATGGCCGGCGGTGCCGCCGCCAAGCTTCGCCTTGACCTTCATCGGGGCGAGGTCGAGCTCGTCGTGGAAGGCGGTGACGTCGCCGGGCTGCTTCTTGAAGAAGTCCATCGCCGCGCGCGCGGCGCGGCCGCTGTCGTTCATGAAGGTGGCGGGCTTCAGGAGCAGGATGCGTGTGCCCCCGATCCGTCCCTGCCGGGCCCAGCCCGAAAAGGCCTTCTTCGCGGGCTCGAAGCCGTGCAGCTCGGCGATCGCGTCGACCGCCATGAAGCCGACATTGTGCCGCTGCATCGCATATTTCGCGCCGGGATTGCCGAGGCCGACCCAGATCTGCACCGGAGGTTCCAGCTCCCCCTCTTCCGTCATTCCGGCGGAAGCCGGAATCTCTCTTCGCTTAAAGAAGTCGAAAAGAGATTCCAGCTTTCGCTGGAATGACGACATGGGGGCTATTCCTCGCCGCCTTCGGATGCAGCCTCGTCCTCGCCGACGACCGGCACTTCGTCCGCGCCGGGCTCCTCGGCGCCTTCCGCCGCGGCCGCGGCTTCGGCGGCCTCGGACTTGACGCCGGACGGGGCGACGATGGTGGCGACGGTGAAGTCGCGGTCGGTGATCGCCGAGGCGGTGCCCTCGGGCAACGTCACCTGGCTGATGTGCAGCGAATTGCCGATGTCCATGCCGGCGAGGCTGATCTCGACATCCTCGGGGATCTCGGCCGCGTCGCAGACCAGCTCGAGATCGTGGCGGACCGCGTTCAGAACGCCGCCGCGCTTGATGCCCGGCGACCTCTCCTCGTCGGTGAAGCGGATCGGCACCGCGACGGTGACCTTGGCGTGCTCGGAAATGCGCAGGAAATCGACATGCAGCGGCCGGTCGGTGACCGGATGGAACTGGACGTCCTTGGGAAGCGTGCGCACGGGCGCTCCGCCGCCGGCCTCGATCATCACCACCGAGTTCATGAAGTGGCCGGTGTGCAGCATCTTCATGAGCGCCTTTTCCTCGAGGTGGATGGAAAGCGGCTCTTCATTGTTGCCGTAGACGACGGCGGGGACGCGGCCTTCGCGACGCAGCACGCGGGAGGCTCCCTTGCCAGCCCGTTCGCGCGTCTCGGCCGACAGCGTAAGCTGTTCGCTCATTGCATGTCTCCAAAATGCGGGTTCACTATAGTCCCGCTCACGCCTCCAGGGATGACCATGAACGGGGGAGGCGCGCCTATAGGGGAGAGGAGAGGGAGACGCAAGTTTGATCCTCCCCTGCATTTGCAGGGGAGGGGGACCGTCCGCAGGACGGTGGAGGGGCGCCCCTCCACCATGGGCAGGTGGACAGTGCCCCGCACTGTCCAGCCATGTCCGGGGGACATGGCGACCTGCCCATTCCGGCTGGTCCCCCTCCCCCGGAAAACCGGGGGAGGATTCAATTCGCCTCGACGTGCGGGACGCGCTCGGCGCGGATGCCGCGCGCGGCGAGCGCCGCCTGCACGCTGTCGCGGCCGGCGAGATGGCCGGCGCCGACCGCGACGAACACCGTGCCGGGCCGCCTCAGGCGCACCTGCACCCAGCTCGCCCAGGCCGCGTTGCGGTCGGTGAACAGCATCCGGCGCACGTCGTCGTCGCTGCCCTCCTCCATCAGCGCGGCCAGCCGCTCGACGTCGCCGGCCGACCAGGCCGCGAGCATCGGCGCCAGCTCCTCGTCGAGCTCGTCATTCTGCTCGAGCGTGTCCATCAATTGCTCGATCTGCTGCGCTTCCGGGGCCGCGTCGAGCATCCGGAACTGCCATTCGAAGCCCTCGAGCTGGCCGATCGGGATGCGCCGCGCCCGCGCCGCGCCCATCAGCGCCGTTTCCGGCCCGTTGGCGCTCTGGATGCCGAGCCGCTGGGCGGCGAGCAGGCCGAGCGTCGTCGACACGAACCAGGGGTCGAAATCGTCGAACGCGGCCGGCGGCACCCCGGTCGCGCCGAGCACGCGCGTCAGCGCCGCATTCTGCGCTGGGTTGAGCCGCTGCGAGAGCTTGCGGCCGTCCGAGCGGGCGTAGCGCATCACCATCGGGGTCAGCGAGGCGATGTCCGCGGGAATGAGCGCCTCCATCACCAGCTCGCCCGACGCGTCGAACGCGGCCTTGACCTCGTCGTTGAACCAGGGCCGGCCGTCGAGCAGGTGGAAGGTGCCGAACAAATAGATGGTGGTGTCGGCGTCGCGCACCACCCACAAAGCCGGGTCGGCGTCGGGCAGCGGGGCCGGGGACGGCGCGGCGGGAGCGGCGGCCGGCGCGTTCGGCGCGGGTGCCTCCTGTGCCGACGCGAACGCCAGGGCCGCCGCCAGAAGCAGCTTGTTCATCTCAAATTCTCCTTGTCGATAGAAGTGGTTAGCGGAAACGATAGAAAAGGGAAGCGAGCAGGAAGACGATCATGAAGCCGAGGTAGAGCGCGGCGTGCATCGGCTCGGGGACGAAGCCGCCCTTCCACCACAGGAACCAGACCGGATAGACGATCGCATAGGCGCCGGCCGCGGCGGTGACCGCCTTGTACTTGGCCATCCGCTCATATTCGTCGACCTGGCGATGGAGCGCGATCGCGCCGCCGAGGACGAGGCCGAGATAGGCGAGCGACAGGCCCAGCGCGAGCGCCGGCGGCCAGCGGTCGCCCGGGACGAGCAGCTCCTCCGCCTCGGTGAAGCCGACCGCGAAGCCGGCCGGGAAAGCCAGCACGAAAATCAGCGCGAAGATCGCGAGCTTGCGCCGCCGCCGGGCGCGCTCGAGCGCTTCGCCTTCGCTCAGCGGCTCAGACACGCCAGCTCTCCTGAGGTTCGCCATCGTCGAAAATCTCCTCGATGCTCATCCCGAACAGCCGCCCCAGCCGGAAGGCGAGCGGCAGCGAGGGATCGTGCTTTCCCGTCTCGATCGCGTTCACCGCCTGGCGCGACACGCCGATCCGGCCGCCAAGCTCCGCCTGGCTCCAGCCCCGTTCCGCCCTGAGCACCCGCAATCGATTCTTCATCCATGCTCCATTGTCAGCCCTTGCTGACCATGTGTCATGTTTGCCTGACTATCCGATTCGCGTCGGCGTGTCAACACTACCTGACAAAAAGAAATGTAGACCTGACGAAACTGCGTCGCAGCGCCGCACGGTTTCGCTTTCTTGACCCACTCCGCCCCATCGGCCAAAGCGGGGTATGGGCGCGCCGCTCTCCTTCCAGCAGCTGATCCTGACGCTCCACGATTATTGGAGCGGGCAGGGCTGCGTGATCCTCCAGCCCTACGACCTCGAAATGGGCGCCGGCACCTTCCATCCCGCGACCGCGTTGCGCGCGCTCGGGCCGGAGCCGTGGAAGGCGGCCTATGTCCAGCCCTCGCGCCGCCCGACCGACGGCCGCTACGGCGAGAATCCGAACCGGCTCCAGCATTATTACCAATATCAGGTGATCCTGAAGCCGAGCCCGCGCGGACCTGCAGGTCGCTCTATCTCGGCAGCCTCGCCGCGATCGGCATCGATCCGCTGAAGCACGACATCCGCTTCGTCGAGGACGATTGGGAATCGCCGACGCTCGGCGCCTGGGGCCTCGGCTGGGAGGTCTGGTGCGACGGCATGGAGGTGACGCAATTCACCTATTTCCAGCAGGTCGGCGGCTACGATTGCAAGCCGGTCTCGGGCGAGCTCACCTACGGGCTCGAGCGGCTCGCCATGTACATCCAGGGCGTGGACAGCGTCTACGACCTCGCCTTCAACGACGACGGCGTCACCTACGGCGAGGTCTTCCACGAGAACGAGGTCGAGTTCAGCGCCTATAATTTCGAGGTCGCCGACACCGACAGCCTGCTGCTGCGCTTCACCCACGCCGCCGAGGAATGCCGCCGCTGCATCGAGGCGAAGCTGCCGCTCCCCGCCTACGACCAGGCGATCAAGGCGAGCCACATCTTCAACACCCTGCAGGCCCGCGGCGTGATCTCGGTCGCCGAGCGCCAGGCCTATATCGGCCGCGTCCGCGACCTCGCCAAGGGCGCCTGCCAGGCCTGGATGGAGAAGAACGGGTGGGCGTCGCCTCCCCGGAACGGGGAGGGGGACCAGGCGAAGCCTGGTGGAGGGGGGGCTGAACCTGGCCCGACACCCCCTCCACCGCGCGCCACCCTCCCCGCAGGCGGGGAGGAATGATGGCTGACTTCCTGCTCGAACTGCTCTCCGAGGAAATCCCCGCGCGGATGCAGGACAAGGCGCGCGCCGATCTCGCGCGCCTGTTCGAGGAGCAGCTCGCCGAAGCGGGCCTCAAGGCCGAGGCGATCGAGACCTATGCCACGCCGCGCCGGCTCGCGCTGATCGCCCGCGGACTTGCCCGAGCAGACCGAGGCCGTCTCGCGAGGAGATCAAGGGCCCGCGCGTCGGCGCCCCGCCGCAGGCGCTCGAAGGCTTCCTGCGCAAGACCGGCCTCGGCGCAGGACCAGCTGGTCGAGCGCGACGGCGTCCTCTTCGCCACCGTCGAGAAGCCCGGCCGCGCCACCGCCGATGTCCTCGCCGAGGCGATTCCGGCGATCGTCCGCGCCTTTCCCTGGCCCAAGTCGATGCGCTGGGGCGAAGCCTCGGTCGTCGACCGAGAGCCCGCGCTGGGTGCGCCCGCTGCAGGGCATCGTCGCCCTGCTCGGCGACAAGGTGCGTCGAATTCGAGATCGCCGGGGTGAAATCCGGCGCCGCGACGGTCGGCCACCGCTTCCACCATCCGGGCGCGATCACGATCGGCGGCGCCAACGATTATGCCGAGAAGCTGCGCGCCTGCCACGTCATCGTCGACCAGGAGGAGCGCAAGGCGCATCATCCGCAAGGACTCCGCAAAGCTGCAGCGCAAGACGAAAGTCGTCCCGGACGAGGCGCTGGTGGCGGAGAATGCCGGGCTCACCGAATGGCCGGTGCCGCTCAAGGGCAATTTCGACCCCGCCTTCCTCGTGCTGCCGCCCGAGCTCATCCGGCTGACCATGCGGGTCAACCAGAAATATTTCGCCTGCACCGGCGGAGACGGCAAGCTGGCGCCGCGCTTCGTGTTCGTCGCCAACATCGACTCCTCCGATCCCGCCGCCGTCGTCGCCGGCAACGAGAAGGTGCTCGCCGCGCGCCTCGCCGACGCCAAGTTCTTCTGGGAGCAGGATTTGAAGGTGCCGCTCGCCGAACAGGCGAAGAAGCTCGACCGAGATCGTCTTCCACGAGAAGCTCGGCACCGTCGCCGACAAGGCCGAGCGCGTCGCGAGGCTCGCCGAATGGCTGGTGAACGAGCGCCTGGTCCGCACCGACGTCGAGGAGGTGAGCGCCGCCGCGCGCCTCGCCAAGGCCGATCTGGTCACCGAGCTGGTCGGCGAGTTCCCCGAGCTGCAGGGCGTGATCGGCGCCTATTATGCCCGCGCCCAGGGCCAGCCCGAGGCGGTCGCCGACGCGATCCGCGATCATTACAAGCCGGCCGGGCAGAGCGACGACGTGCCCACCGACAAGGTCACCGTCGCGGTCAACATCGCCGACCGGCTCGACACGCTGGTCGCCTTCTTCTCGATCGGCGAGAAGCCGACCGGCTCGCGCGACCCGTTCGCCCTGCGCCGCGCCGCGCTCGGCTTCCTGCAGATCCTGACCAAAACGGGGCTGCGCCTGCCGCTCTCCGACGTGCTGGTGCAGGCGGCGGTGCTGCTGATCGTCTCGCGGCTCGGCGCGCTCGGCTCGGTCAGCTTCCCGGACCTGCTCGACACGGACGCCCGACGAGCACGAGATCACCGCCGAGGTCGGCTCGTTCACCTACCGTCACGGCGACCGCATCGCGACGCGCTGGAAGGCCGAGCTCACCCCCAGGATCGAGCGCGGGGCGATCATCGAGGAGGTGAACGGCCTCGCCGAAGCGGTGCTCGACTTCCTCGAGGACCGCCTGAAGGTCCAGCAGCGCGAGGCCGGCGTCCGCCACGACCTGATCGACGCGGTGTTCGCGCTCGGCGGCGAGGACGATCTCGTCCGGCTGCTCGCCCGGGTGAAGGCGCTGCAGAGCTTCGTCGAAACGCCCGAGGGGACGGATCTGCTCGCCGGCTACAAGCGCGCCGCCAACATCCTCAAGCGCGAGGAATGGACGCCGGAACAGGTCAGGAACAAAACCCTTTCCTACACGCCCGAGATCGAGGAAACTGAGCTCGACGAGGCGCTCGATTCGGCCGAGCCCCGAGTCGCCGCCGCGCTCGCGGAGGAGGATTTCGAGCGCGCCATGGCGGCGCTGGCCTCGCTGCGTCCGCCCGTCGACGCGTTCTTTGACAAAGTGACCGTGAATGATCCCGATGAGAACAAGCGCGCCGCCCGTCTCAACCTGCTCGCCCGGATGCGCGACGCCGTCCATCGCGTCGCTGATTTCTCGCGGATCGAAGGCTGAAAGGTCCGAAAGATTCTAGTCATAGGGAAGCCAGACCTTCCGGACGTTTCGGACCTTCGGAGGCCGCAATGAGCCGCGCCGTCTACCGCTTCGGCGGCGGCGTTTCCGACGGCGAGGCGGGCAACAAGGCGCTGCTCGGCGGCAAGGGCGCCAACCTTGCCGAAATGGCCTCGATCGGCCTGCCGGTGCCGCCCGGCTTCACCATCGCCACCCCGGCCTGCGCGCTCTATTACGAGCAGGGCGAGCGCTTCCGCGACGCGCTCGCCGCGGAGGTCGCCGAGGGCATCGCCCATGTCGAGCGGGTCACCGGCCGGCGCTTCGGCGACCCGGCCGATCCTTTGCTGGTCTCGGTCCGCTCCGGCGCGCGGGTGTCGATGCCGGGGATGATGGACACGGTGCTCAACCTCGGGCTCAACGACGCCACCGTCGCCGGCCTCGCGGCCACCTCGGGCGATCCGCGCTTCGCCTGGGACAGCTATCGCCGCTTCATCCAGATGTACGCCAATGTCGTGCTCGGCCTCGGCCACGACCTGTTCGAGGAAGCGCTCGAGATCGCCAAGGAGGACAAGGGCGTCCAGCTCGACACCGAGTTGGAGGCGGCGGACTGGCAGCGGCTCACCGCGCGCTTCAAGGCACTGGTCGCCGAGCAGCTCGGCCGGCCCTTCCCCGAGGATCCGGAGGAGCAGCTCTGGGGCGCGATCGGCGCCGTCTTCGGCTCCTGGCAGGGCGAGCGCGCCAGGACCTATCGCCGGCTCAACCACATCCCCCACGACTGGGGCACCGCGGTCAACGTCCAGGCGATGGTGTTCGGCAATATGGGCGAGACCTCGGCGACCGGCGTCGCCTTCACCCGCGACCCCTCCACCGGCGAGCGGGCTTATTATGGCGAATATCTGATCAACGCCCAGGGCGAGGACGTCGTCGCCGGCATCCGCACTCCGCAATATCTGACCCGCGCCGCGCGCGACAGGGCGGGGGCGAAGGCGCCGTCGATGGAGGAGACGATGCCGGCGGTGTTCGCCGAGCTGGCCGGCGTGTTCGACCTGCTCGAGCGCCACTATCGCGAGATGCAGGACATCGAGTTCACCGTCGAGCGCGGCAGCTTGTGGATGCTGCAGACCCGCACCGGCAAGCGCACCGCCAAGGCGGCGCTCCGGATCGCGGTCGACATGGCGAACGAGGGCCTGATCGGCGAGGAGGAAGCGGTGCTGCCGGGTCGATCCGGCGCAGCTCGACCAGTTGCTCCACCCCACGCTCGACCCCAAAGCGCCGCGCGAGGTGATCGCCAAGGGCCTGCCCGCCTCGCCCGGCGCCGCCTGCGGCAAGGCGGTGTTCGACGCCGACACCGCCGAGAAATGGGCGGCGGCCGGCGAGAGGGTGATCCTGGTCCGCATCGAGACCTCGCCCGAGGACATTCACGGCATGCACGCGGCGAAGGGCATCCTCACCGCGCGCGGCGGCATGACCAGCCACGCCGCGGTGGTGGCGCGCGGCATGGGCCGCCCCTGCGTCTCCGGCGCCGGCGCGATCGCGATCGACTATAAGGCGCGGCTGCTGCGGGTCGGCGCCGGGAGTTCTTTGCGCGAGGTGAGGGAAGGGCGAGGTGATCACCCTCGACGGCTCGACCGGCGAGGTGATGCTGGGCGAGGTGCCGACCGTGCAGCCCGAGCTGGCCGGCGATTTCGGCACGCTGATGGCCTGGGCCGACCGCAAGCGCCGGCTCAAGGTGCGCGCCAATGCCGAGACGCCGCTCGATTGCCGCATCGCCCGCGAGTTCGGCGCCGAAGGGATCGGGCTCTGCCGCACCGAGCATATGTTCTTCGACGCCGCGCGGATCGCCGCCGTGCGCCAGATGATCCTCGCCGAGGACGAGGCCGGCCGCCGCCGCGCGCTCGACAAGCTGCTGCCCGCCCAGCGCGGCGACTTCGCCGAGATCTTCCGGATCATGGCCGGCCTGCCGGTCACCATCCGCCTGCTCGATCCGCCGCTGCACGAGTTCCTGCCGCACGAGCAGGCCGAGTTCGCCGAGGTTGCCGAGGCCTCGGGCGTGCCGGTCGAGGCGCTGCGCCGCCGCGCCGCCGAGCTTGCCGAATCCAATCCGATGCTCGGCCATCGCGGCTGCCGGCTCGGCATCACCTGGCCCGAAATCTACGAGATGCAGGCCCGCGCCATCTTCGAGGCGGCGCTCGAGGTGGCGACGGAAGGCGAGGCGCCGATCCCGGAGATCATGGTGCCGCTGGTCGCGACGCGCGAGGAACTGAAGATCGTCCGGGCGCTGATCGAGCGCACCGCCCGCCTGGTGTTCGAGGAGCGGAAGAAGAAGGTCGACTATTCGGTCGGCACGATGATCGAGCTGCCGCGGGCGGCGCTGCAGGCGGGCGCGATCGCCGGCGAGGCGGAGTTCTTCAGCTTCGGCACCAACGACCTCACCCAGACCGCTTTGGGCCTCAGCCGCGACGACGCCGGCAAGTTCCTGCCCCTCTACGTCGAGCAGCGGCATCTTCCCGCGCGACCCGTTCGTCAGTCTTGGACATCGAGGGCGTCGGCGAGCTGATCGCGCTCGCCGTGGAGCGGGGCAGGGCGGCGAAGCCGGGGCTCAAGCTCGGCATTTGCGGCGAGCATGGCGGCGATCCCGCCAGCATCGCCTTCTGCGAAGCGGCCGGCCTCGATTATGTCAGCGCCTCTCCCTACCGCGTCCCGATCGCAAGGCTCGCGGCGGCGCAGGCGGCGCTGCGGAGGTGAGAGCCCTCCCCCTTGATGAGGGAGGGAGACGGGTCAGAGCGGCCCGGGCCCGTCGTCGCGGCGGCGGGCCTCGTCGCGGGCGGCGGCCTGGCGAAGGCTGTCCATCTCGGCGCCGTCCCTGCGCAGCTGCGCAGTTTCGGCCTCGGCCGCCTCGCGCCGCTGCACTTCGTCGCGGTAGCGCTTCTTCCATTTCGGGCTGGCGAGGAAAGCCATGCCCAGGATCAGGCCCAGCAGGAAGGCGAGCAGCAGGATCAGCCATTGGTCGGGCGTGAAGGCAACCATGCCCATCTCCCTCGATCGTTACGCCGGGACAACCGCGCGCGGCGGGCGATGGTTCCGCGGCCGCTAGCTCAGCAGCGCGTCGTTGATCGAGCAGGAGGCCGGGCCGAGGATGACGATGAACAGCACCGGCAGGATGAACAGGATCAGCGGGATGGTCATGATCGCCGGCAGCCGCGCCGCCTTCTCCTCGGCGCGCATCATCCGCTCGTTGCGGAATTCGGCGGAGAGGACGCGCAGCGCGCTGGCCAGCGGGGTGCCGTATTTCTCGGTCTGGATCATGGTGGTGACCACGCCGCGCACCGAATCGAGGTCGATGCGACGGGCGAGGTTCTCGAACGCGAACCGGCGGTCGGTGAGGAAGCCGAGCTCGATCGAGGTCAAAGCGAACTCGTCGCCGAGCTCGGGATAGGCCTTGCCGAGCTCGCGGGCGACGCGGCCGAAGGCGGCGTCGACGGTGAGGCCGGCCTCGGCGCAGATCACCAGGAGGTCGAGCGCGTCGGGCAGGCCCTTGCGGATCGCCTTGACGCGCTTGTCGATGCGATTCTTCAGATAGAGATCGGGCGCCTTGTAGGCGAGGATCAGGATGCCCGCGACCAGGCCGTATTTCTTGAACGCGCCCCAGGTCGGGAAATAATCGACCACATAGACCATGACGATGGCGAGGCCGCCGACCACCACCGGCAGCAGCAAGCGGGCGAAGATGACGACGAAGGCGAGGTCCTTGGAGCGGATGCCGGCCTGCATCAGCTTGCCCTGGGCTTTGACCACCTGCTCTTCCTGCAGCATCTTCATGGATGCGAGGACTTCGCGGAACTTGTCCGCCATCTCGTTCTTGTTGGTGATCTTCTTGCGGCGCTTGGTGGTCGAGGCGACGATGCCGGCCTTCAATTGCTCGCGGCGCTCGTTCAGCGCCTTGACGCGCTTGCCCATCGGGTCGCGGACGGTGGCGGCGGCGTAGATGGCGACCAGCACGGCGAACGTCGCCATGGCGGCAAGCGCGCTCGCCACCATGATCACGTCGATCCCCAGGACCGTCGGGCCGCTTGCCGGTGCCATCTTGCCTCAATCCCTCCGTCAGATCTCGAAATTGATCATCTTGGCCATGATGAACGCGCCGATGCTCATCCACACCAGGCCGATGCCGCCGGCGATCATCAGCCGCTCGTCGATGAAGAAATTCTGCATGTACTTGCCGTTGATGAACCAGATCAGCCCGAACACGATGAACGGCAGCGCGCCGATGATGTAGGCCGAGGCCTTGGATTCGGACGACATGGCGCGGATCTTGAGCTTCATCGCGGCGCGCTTCCTCAAGCACGTCGGCGAGGTTCGACAGCGTCTCGGCGAGGTTGCCGCCGGTCTCGCGCTGGATGGCGAGGCTGATCACGAAGAACTGGAATTCGGGAGTGCCGAGCCGGTTCGCCGTCTCCTGCAGCGCCGCGTCCATGGTGCGGCCGATCTTCATCTTGTCGGCGACCGCGCGGAACTCGGTGCTGACCGGCTCGGGCAGCTCGTCGGCGACCACGCCGATCGTCTCGGAGATCGGCAGGCCCGAGCGCAGGCCGCGCACCATCAGCTCGATCGCGTCGGGGAACTTGGAAGTGAACTTGTTGACCCGCCGCTTGATCAGCTGGCTGATCACCAGATGCGGCAGGCCGAGGCCGACCAGGAGGCCGACCGGCAGCGCCAGCAGCAGGGTGACGTTCTTGAACCACAGAGCCGGCGACCACCGCCACCGCGAGGCCCATCGAGGCGACCACATATTGCGCCAGCGTCCAGCTGCGGCCGGTCTGGTTCAGCCGCAGCTGCAGCAGAGCGGGGTTGGGGATGAACCTCTTGGCGAAGCCGTCCCCGCGATTCTGGCGCTGCGCGAAGATTCGCTTGAGCTGCGCCTGGGCGACCGCGTCGGAGGAGCGGCTGTGCCGTTCGCGCAGCGATTCGAGCCGGCGCGCCACCAGCTTCCCCGCCGACGGGCCGGAAAAGGCCAAAGCGAGCAGCAGCAGCGTGGCCAGCAAGCCGGCCATCAGCAGGATCAGTTCAAAAGACGGCATTTCGCCTCCCTCGCCCCGCTCGTGTCCCCGCGGCCGCCCTTAGGCCGCCTGGGACGTCGCCTCCTTCGGCTTCTTTCCGACCAGCGACTTGAAATTGCCGAGCTTGCCGAGCAGCGAGCCGCCGGCCTTCGGCGCGGCTTCCCGCGGCGCCTCGCCACCCGCCTCGACGGTCTGGCCGAGCAGCTGGTGGAGCGGCTGGGTCAGCTTCGCCGACTTGGTGACCTTGGCGAGCGGCTGGCCGAGCTTGGCGGCCTGCGAGGCGGCCTTCGCGTCGAGCGGCAGGACGATGTCCACCTTGCGCTCGATCGAATGCTCGAAATCCTTGCGGCTGACCTCCTGGATCGCGGCCTGTACCTGGTTGGCGACGACGATCACCCGGGCCTGCGGCGCGTTGGCCTTGAGCCAGGAAAGGATGCGGATCGCGTCGCGGGTGCCGGCGAGGGTGAACTCGACCACCACCACGATGACGTGGACGTCGCCCAGCAGATGCGGGAACTGCACCATCATGTTGCGCGGCAGGTCGATCACCGTGCCTTCGAAGGCGTGGCGGATCTCCTCCTGCAGCTGGTAGAAGGCGGAGCCGTCGGTCAGCATGGTCTGGTTGATCGGCGCCTCGGCGGAGAGCACGCAGAGCTTGTCGTTGGCGCGCACCATCGCCCGCTCGATGAACAGGCCGTCGATGCGGCTCGGATTCTCGATCGCGTCGGTGAGGCCGCGGCCGGGCTCGAGGTCGAGCGCCAGCGCGCCGGTGCCGAAATGCACGTCGAGGTCGAGCAAAGCGGTCGAGCGGCCGGCCTTGTCGCCCATCAGCCAGGCGAGCGAGGTCGCGACCGTCGAGGCGCCGACGCCGCCGCGCACGCCGATCACGGCGGCCATGACGTTGGGCTTCTCGTTGCCGGTCTCGATCATCCGCGGCCCGGAGATGGTCATCTGCGCATTGGCGAAGGCGTCGCGCAGCTGATCGGCCGAGAACGGCTTCAGCAGATAGTCCTGGATGCCGCTGGCGACGAGGTCGCGATAGAGGCGAACGTCGTTGACCTGGCCGGCGGCGATCACCACCGTGCCGGGCTCGCACACCTCGGCGAGCGCGTTGATGTCGTTGAGCGGGTCGCCGCTCTCCGACAGGTCGACGAAGAGGATGCTCGGGCTCGCCGCGACCGACAGGGTCTGCACCGCGTTTCGAAGCCCGCCCTTGTTGACCTTCTCCGGCGACCAGCCATGCTCGACCGCGATCGGGCGCAGGAGCTCGGCCGTGGCCTCGTCGGCGACGAAGGCGGTGAACGGATCGCGAAGCCCGCCGCCGCGGGCGTGGAAGGGCGCGTTCATTGTCCGCTCCTGGTGGTGGCTGAGGGCAAGGGCTGGCTGCCGGTCTGCGGCCGCTCGCGGAAGGTCCGGATCGCCCGTCCCGCCGTGGCGGCTGTGCCCTGGCCCGAAGCATCCTGGCCGCGGACCAGATCGTCCGGATTGGCGATCATCGCGGCCAGGTTCGAATTGAGCGCGCAGCCGTAATTGTTCGAGGTCCGCGTCGGCGATTCGATCTCGGGGTCGCCATGGGTCGGGCAATCCGGCACGCGGGCGCTGGCCCGGCTGGCGACGACGCGGATCGTCCCCGGCTGGATCGCGCTCTCGGTCACCGGGGCGCCATCGGAAAGCAGCACGCCATATTGGGCCGCGACCCGGGCGACGTCGCGGCGCGCCTCGGCGGATTCGTAGCCGCGCGGCTCGTCGATCGTGACGCGGTCGCCATAGCCGAGGTCGATCGTCGAGAACCAGGCGCCGAGCCGGTCGAGCTCGGCGGCGGAGACGCCGTCGCCGCTGGTGGTCACGTCGAACACGTAATTGTTGTGCTCGACCACCGGCTGATGGAGCGAGTAGAGGCCCCAATTGTTCTGCGGCGTCATTTGGCGCGGCTGCATCGAGCAGCCGCCGACGGCGAGGCCCAGCGCGGAAATCGCGGCGAAAGTGATGAAGCGCGACATGGTCAAGGCGTCCTTTCGATCTCGGGCGGGCATCAGAAGTTGAACCCGGGCTGCGCCGGCGCGCGACCCGATGCTTGCCGCGGCAGCGCGGCCCGGCGCCGCGCCTCGCGGACCGGGGGCGCCGGGTTCGGCACGGCCGGGGCCGCCTGGCCGGTGACCGGGCCGACGCCGGGCGCGACGGTGCGGGGCTCGGTCGCGGTCGGGACCGGGCGCTGCTCGCCGCTGACGCTGCCATTGCCCTGGCCGATCAGCAGGCGCTGCACCTCGTCGGCGTTGCGGTAGCCGTCGGTCGGCAGCGCGATCTGGTTCGCCGAGACCGGCCGCACCAGATAGGGCGTGACGACGATCACCAGCTCGGTCTCTTCCCGCCGGTAGCGGGTCGAGCGGAACAGCGCGCCGAGCACCGGGATGTTGCCGAGGAACGGCGCCCGGTCGATGAAGTTGGTGTTGTGGTTCCGGAGCAGGCCGCCGATCATGAAGCTCTGGCCGGAGCCGAGCTCGACGGTGGTCTCCGCCCGCCGGGTGACCAGCGCCGGGACCTCGAAATTGTTGAGCCGGATGCTGCCAACGGTGGACAGCTCCGACACTTCCGGGCGGACGCGGATCGAGATCCGGCCGTCCTCGAGCACGGTCGGCGTGAAGGCGAGGCCGACGCCATATTGCTTATATTCGATCGTCACCGTGCCGAGCGACTGCGAGACCGGGATCGGGAACTCGCCGCCGGCGAGGAAGCTCGCGGTCTCGCCCGAGAGCGAGACCAGGGTCGGCTCCGCCAGGGTGGTGACCTGGCCGGTCGTCTCGCCAAGGTTGAGCGTCGAGAGGATGTCCAGGCCGAGCAGCCGGCCGGCCGCGCCCAGCGTCGTGGTGTTGCCGGGCAGGTTGAACTGATAATTGGTTCCCAGGACCTGCGGATTGCCCGTCAGCGGGTCGACCAGGGTTCCCGAGACGCGGTCGGTGATCGTGCCCGCATTGCCGCGGCCGATGCCGAACAGGAAGCCTCCCGAATTGTCGCGGGAGAGCAGGTTGGTGCCGATCTCGCGCACCAGCGAGCGGTTCACCTCGGCGATCCTGACCTGCAGCATCACCTGCTGCGGCGTCGCCGTGCGCAGGCGGCTCACCACCCGCACATTCTCGCCGACGAAGGACTGGACGAGCTGCTCGGCCTCGGCCGCGTCGGCCGGCTGGGCGACGGTGCCGGTCAGGAGCACGGTGCCGTTGAGCGGGGTCGCGGTGATGTCGGCTTCGGGCATTGCGTGCTGCAGCAACTGGTCGACCGAACCGAGATTCTGGCCGACGCGCACGTTGGCCGAATAGATCACCCGGCCGCTGGGACCGGTCGCGTAGACGGTCGTGTTGCCGGCCGTCTTGCCGAAGATGTAGATCTGGTTGGGCGAGCGGACGTAGACGTCGGCGATCTCGTCATTGGCGACCACCAGGTCGGTGATCGGCGCCGACATCCGCACCAGCCGGCCGGCGCCGACCGAAAGCGTGACGTCGTTGGCGGGAGCGACCGCGCCGCCGGGCTGGGCGAGCGCCCGGGTCGGCGCGCTGGCCGCGAAGCCTGCCGCCAGCGCGGCCGCGAGGGCAGTGCCGAGCGTGGCCCGCTTCATGGTCTGTGCTTTGGTCATGTTACCTGGCTCCCACCGGAACGAGCGTGACATTGGTGCCGCGGGCGACGCGGACGACCGGGCCGATAGGCCGGTCGCCCGGGATGCCGCTCGAGGCGGACGAGCCAGCGGAACGGGCGTTGTCGCCCTCATTGCGCTCCCTGCCGGGAACGGTGCTGCGCTGGAAACGCGAGACGTCGGATCCCACCGTATAGGTCGGGTTGCTGTCGATCGGCCGGGTGGCGATGGCGAGCAGCATCTGGCGCTCGGCACGCGGATCGGCGTTTTCGGGCACCTGGACCTCGCCGGAGGCGATCGCGCGCTCCAGCTCGGCATTGTTGTCGGCGAGCGACCGCAGCGACAGCGACAGCTGGCCGATGGTCTGCGCGACGGCGATCTTCTCGGCGATCTTGGGGGTCGCCTCGAAGGTCACCGTCGAGACGGTCTGGGCGACCTGGTTGCCGGCTTCGTCGCGCGCGTTGAGGCGCTGGTCGACGGCGAGCACGCGGATGTTGCGGACGATCGTCTCGGAGGCGCGCAGCGGCGGGCCGTCGCCGCCGCCCTCGACCTCCTGGGTGAGGACGAGGTCGACCCGGTCGCCCGGGAAGACGAAGCCGGCGACGCCGCTCGTCGCGGACACGCCGACGGTCACCGCGCGCATGCCCGGGCCCAAGGCGGCGGCGAGGAAGCCGCGCTCGCCGGGACGGACGAGCGAACCCTGGGTGACCGGCTGGCCGGCGGTGATCTCGGAGCGGACGACGGTGCCGATCAGGCTTTGCGGATCGGCGCCCGCGCCGTCCTCGCCGCGGATGAAATAGGCGTCCTGGACCAGGCCTTGCGGCCAGGGCTGGTAGCGGAAGGCCTCGGCGTCGATGATCGTGCCGACCGGCAAGGAGCGGGTCGCGACCAGCACCTCGGGCCCCGCGGGAACCGCCTTGGCCTGAGCCTGCGGCGCGGAGGCGCCGGTGAACATGTTCTTGGCCATGACGGCGGTGACGCCGGCAATGAGAAGTGCGCCCACGAGCAGCACGATTTTCTTGACGTCCATGGCGACTGTCGCCCCCCTTCCGGGACTGAGAGAGATCAGGCCCTACTCATTCATCCAAACTGGTTAAGAAACCGTTCGCTAATCAGCCACAAACCGCCGAACGCGATCGCCACGCCGTAGGGAATTTCGAGCTGCCCGCCGCGCCGGGCGAGCCGGTGGCGCAGGTACAGCGCCAGCGTCAGCACGCCGCCCGCGAGCGACATCACGAAGAGGAGCACGATCACCGCCTTGAACGGCAGCCACAGCGCCAGCGCACCGATCAGCTTGACGTCGCCGCCGCCCATCGCGCCCATCGCGAAGGCGCCGGCGAAGAGGGCGAACACCAGCGCCGCGACGCCGATCTGGATCGCCGCGTCGGGCCAGAAAGGCAGGCCGACGGCCCACCAGAAGGGGATCGCGGCGAGCGCGATGGCGAGATTGAGGCCGTTGGGAATGGTGCGCGACTTGAGGTCGCACCAGCTCGCCACGAGCAGCATCGCCGCGAGAGCACCGAGCAAAATCAAGGCAAAGGCCGTGTCCATCGCGGCGAGGTCTAGACGCCACAGCTTTCCAAACCGTAACCGTGGGCGATGGCAGATGAACGCGCCGCCTGGCGATCGCACCCGAAGGACGCCTCGTTCGCGGAATGGGCGGCGCCCGACGGCGCCCGGCTGCGCCGCATGGAGTGGCCGGCCGCAGCGGGCGCGGCGAGGCGCGGCAGGCTGCTGTTCGCCGGCGGCCGCGGCGACTTCATCGAAAAATATCTCGAGGCCTATGCGCATTGGCGCGCCCAGGGCTGGGACGTCACCGCGTTCGACTGGCGCGGCCAGGGCCGCTCGCGCGGCAGCATCGTCGGCGGCAATCTCGAAAGCTTCGACATCCTGATCGACGATCTCGACGCGCTGATCGCGGACTGGCGGGGCGGCGGCACCGGCCCCTGCGCGGCGATCGGCCACTCGATGGGCGGGCACCTCCTGCTGCGCACCCTGGTCGAGCGCCGGCCCGCGCTCGACGCGGCGGTGCTGGTCGCGCCGATGATCGGGGTGAACAGCGGCCCGATCCCGCTCCTGGCTCGCGCCCGGCTTCGCCGACACGATGTGCCGGCTCGGCTATTCGGCGCAGCGCGATGTTCAGGACGCCGCGCGTGCTGAGCCGGCCGGGCTCGCAGCGCCAGCACTTCCTGACCGGCCGCTCGCGGGTGCGCTACGAGGACGAGCTCTGGTGGTGGAGGGAGGAGCCGGGCTTCAACCTCGGCGCGCCGAGCTGGGGCTGGCTGCGCGCCGCGTTCCGCTCCGCGGCGGCGGCCTTCACCCGCGAGCGGCTGGCCGAGGTGAAGCTGCCGATCCTGATCCTCGGCACCGACCGGGACCGGCTGGTGAGCCCGGCGGCGATCCGGCGGGTCGCCCGGCAGCTGCCCCGTGCCGAGCTCGTCATGTTCCCGCGCGCGGCGCACGAGCTGCTGCGCGAGGCCGATCCGGTCCGCCGCGAGGCGCTCGCGCGGATCGACGCCTTCCTCGCCGGGCACGCGAGGTGACCGACATCGTCATCGTCGGCGCGGGCATGGCCGGGGCGAGCCTCGCCGCCGAGCTCGCCGGCGCGGCCTCGGTGACGATCCTCGAGGCGGAGAGCCGGCCCGGCTATCATGCGACCGGGCGCTCGGCGGCCTTCTGGTCGGAAAGCTATGGCGGGCCGCTGATCCAGCCGCTGACCAGCGCCTCGGGGCCCTTGCTGGCGGGCTTCCTGAGCCCGCGCGGCGCCATTCACATCGCCGACGCGGAGGGGGAGCCGGCGCTGGCGGCGCTGGCGGCGCAGTTTCCCGGCCTGCTCCATCCGCTGGAGCGGACCGCCCTCGAGGCCGCGATACCGGGCCTGAGGCCTGGCTGGGGCCATGGCCTCGCCGAGCCGAGCTGCGCCGATATCGACGTCGCCGGGCTCCACGCCGCCTGCCTCAAGCGGGCGCGCCGCGGCGGGGCGGAGCTGGTCACCGATTTTCGGGTCGAGACGATCGAGCGGGCCGGCGGGCGCTGGCGGATCGGGCCCTATCGAGCGGACGTCCTGGTCAACGCCGCCGGAGCCTGGGCGGACGAGGTGGCGGCGCTGGCCGGAGAGCGGCCGCTCGGGATCCGGCCCTACCGGCGCACGATCGCGCAGCTGCGCATCGACCCGCCGGCGCCCTCCGGCCTGCCGCTGATCGTCGACGCGGCCGCGCGCTTCTACTTCAAGCCGGAGGCCGGCGGCCGGCTGTGGCTCAGCCCGCACGACGAGACGCCGTGCGGGCCCGGCGACTGCGCGCCCGAGGAGATCGACGTCGCGCTGGCGATCGACCGGCTGCAGCGGGTGGTCGACTGGCGGGTCGAGCGGGTCGAGCACGCCTGGGCGGGCCTCAGGAGCTTCGCGCCCGACCGGCTGCCGGTCTACGGCTTCTCGGCCAGCCGCCGCGGCTTCTTCTGGTGCGCCGGCCAGGGCGGCTTCGGCATCCAGACCGCGCCCGCCGCGGCCCGGCTCGCCGCCGACCTCCTGCTCGGCCGGGCACCCGGCGCGGTCGATCCCGCGCCCTATCTCGCGACCCGCTTCTAGGCCCGCCAGCGCTCCCGCTCAGGCACGCATCGCCTCGGCGGCGGCGCAGGCGAGCGCGTCGGCGCGCTCGTTTTCGGGATGGCCGCTATGGCCTTTCACCCAGTGCCATTCGACGCGGTGCGGCGCGGCGGCGTCGATCAGCGCCTGCCACAGCTCGGCATTCTTGACCGGCTTCCTGTCCGCGGTCCGCCAGCCGTTCCTCAGCCAGCCGTGGACCCAACGGGTGATGCCGTCGCGGACATAGTTGCTGTCGGTGTAGAGCCGGACGCGGCAGGGGCGGGTCAGCGCCTCCAGCCCGCGGATCGCGGCCATCAGCTCCATCCGGTTGTTGGTGGTATCGGGCTCGCCGCCGGACAATTCCTTCTCGCGCGCGCCCGCGCGGATCACCGCGCCCCAGCCGCCCGGGCCGGGATTGCCCTTGCAGGCCCCGTCGGTGAACATCTCGACCTCGGTGAGCTCGGGCGTCACGCCGCCTCGAGACCCGCCGGGAGCTTGAACACCATCCGCTCCTCGACTCCCTCGACCGGCTCCTCGGTCACCTCGAAGCGGCCGGCGAGCGTGTCGACCACCTCGCGGACCAGCACCTCCGGCGCCGAGGCGCCGGCGGTGATGCCGAGCGTGCGCGCGCCCGCCAGCCAGGCAAAGTCGATATCGGCGCCGCGGCCGACCAGGCGGGCCTTGGCCCCCTCGCGCTCGGCGACCTCGACCAGCCGCAGCGAGTTCGAGCTGTTGGGCGATCCGATCACCAGCAAGGCGTCGCAGCGGCCGGCGATCGCCTTCACCGCCGCCTGCCGGTTCGAGGTGGCGTAGCAGATGTCCTCGCTGCGCGGCCCCTGGATCGAGGGGAAGCGGCGCTTCAATATCGCGACGATCTCGGCGGTGTCGTCGACCGAGAGCGTGGTCTGGGTCAGGAAGGCGAGGGCGTCCGGCGCCGCGGGCTCGACCGTCTCGGCGTCGGCGGCGGTCTCGATCAGCGTCATCATCCCCTCGGGCACCTGGCCGAAGGTGCCGATCACCTCGGGGTGGCCGGCATGGCCGACGAACATGATGTGGCGGCCGCGCTCGATCAGCCGCTCGGCCTGGCGATGCACCTTGGAGACGAGCGGGCAGGTGGCGTCGAGATAGTTGAGGCCCCGCATCTCGGCCGTGGCCGGCACCGATTTGGGCACGCCGTGCGCCGAGAAGACGACCGGCGCCCCGTCCGGCACCTTGTCGAGCTCGGGCACGAAGATCGCGCCCTTCGCCTTCAGCGCGTCGACGACGAACTTGTTGTGGACGATCTCGTGGCGGACGTAGACCGGCGCGCCGTAGCGCTCCAGCGCCAGCTCGACGATGCGGATGGCGCGGTCGACGCCGGCGCAGAAGCCGCGCGGGGCGGCGATCAGGAGGGTGAGGGGCGGCTTGGCGGTCATCGTCTATTCACTTGGGGCGCGCTCTAGTACATTGCCAGTTTGGACGCTAGGAAGCGTCACCAATCTATCGGGGATTTCGCCTTGCGCCTGTTCAAGTTCAAAGCGGCCGGAGCCGTTTTTCTCACTCTTGCCCTCGCCGCCTGCGCCCGCGAGGGCGACATCCAGCAGACCGGAATCCTGACCAGCTACACGGCCTGCCCGCCGGTGGCGGTGGTCGCGCCGACGGGCGACGTCACCCTGTTCAACCCGCCGGCCAGCCGCGACTCCAGCGCGATCGACGTGGTCGCGCACATCACCAATTTGCGCAGCAGCTGCAACGAGAGCGGCGAGCATATCGTGACGCAGGCGACCTTCGAGGTGCAGGCGCTGAGGCGCGACAATCGCGGCGCCCGCGACGTCGCCGTCCCCTATTTCGCCACGGTCGTGCAGGGCAACGGCAACGTCGTCGCCAAGCGCGTGCGCCAGGTCGGCCTGCATTTCGACGACGGCTCGTATCGCGCCACCACCACCGGCGCGGCCACCTCGCAGGTGCTGCGCTCGGCGGCGACCTTGCCCGAGGACATCCGCCGCCAGATCACCCGCGAGCGGCGCCCCGGCGACCCCGACGCGGCAATCGACCCGATGGCCGATCCCGCCGTCCGCGCCGCGGTCGAGCGGGCGCGCTTCGAGCTGCTGATCGGCTTCGAGCTGACCCAGGACCAGCTGCGCTACAACGCCACCCGCTGAACGGGGCGCCGCCAAATAAGTTGAGGAAGTTGAGACTTGCCAAGAGGCGGTCATTCTTCCTCTCCGTCCCGCGCTTCTTCCGCCGCTAGGTCGTCCCAAAATTCGGGCGGCAACTCCTGCAAGAATCCGCTGTCCCAGGCGCGGGCGAGCTGGTCGTCGCTCCAGTCCCAGATACGATCCGGATCGAGGTCGGCGGTGTCGATCGGGATCGGACTTTCGGATGGCTCGAGCGGGCCGCCTGAGGCTTCCGCTGCCATGCGCGCCGCCTCGCGGCTCACCATGAAGTAGAATGGCGTACCTGGCCCTTCCGCCCAATTCGGCTCCTGCCGGGCCAATTGGAGCCAGGTCATGAACTGGCTGCGAAAGGCGCGCACCCACTGATCCGGCGTCCATTGGCGTCGGGCGGTGGGATCGAGATCGCGCACCTCGATGTCGCGCAAGTCGACGTCGCGATAATCGGGGCAACCCGCCAGCAGGGCGAAACGGGTCAGCTCGGGATCCTCGTCGGGCTTGCGCGGCGCCGGCGCGGGCCCGGGCGCCGGCTCCGCGGGCTTGCGTGCCTCGACGAAGGCGTCGGCATCCCCGCCGGCGGCGACGCAATCGATATAGTCGTCGAGGTCCTCCGAGAGCGCGCGCAGCTGCGCCTCGCTCGCCGCCTCGCGCTCGGCGAGCCGGTCGAGGCGGGTGAGCAGGGCCATTGCGAGGCGGTTGTCGTAATAATGATATTCGGAGACGACCTCGCCGTCGCGCCTGCGCACCGAGACGCAGCCGGCGATGGCGCGCCCCTGCAGCTCGGAGGCGAGGCGGGCGCGGGAGCGATGGATCAGCACCGCGTCCCACATCTTCGCGAAGGCGCGGCCCTCGCGCCGGTTGCGCAGCGCATAGGCCGAGGCGGCGGAGCGGCCGACCGCCCGCGCCGCATGCTCGACCACGCCGGCGGCGGCGAGACTGCGAAGGAAGCCGGCGACCACCTCCGGAGTCCAGCCGTCGTGACGCGGCTTGCGCCCGTCCGGCGGGAAGGTCTCGGCGAGGGTCTCGGCGAGCGCCTCTTCGAGGCAGTCGGAGAGGAGGGGCGGCTCGGCGAAATCGGGCGGATCGGGCGGCTTCGCCGGCGGGCCGTCGGCGGGCCGAGTCGCGGTTTCCCCCGGGGCCGAGTCGGGCATGGCGGAGCCGCCATCCCGTTGAGATTCAAGGGAAGAAGCGGGCTCATCGGTCGCCGCCTCGGGACGAGGAATGTTCCTGTTATGTTCCATCTAACAGGATAGATCATAAAGGTTGGGTTGTAGGAAAGTGTTTTTTAGGAAAAGCGACGTCCGCGCCATTTCGCTAAGGGGGAACAAGCACTTAGAGAAAGGGGATAGTCCCTATTTTGGGACGTCAGCCGCCGTTCCGGGTCAGGCGGAGGAAATACCGGCGGTGACGATTCCTGGCTTTGCCGGGGGTTCGGCCAATGAGCCCCTTTTCTTCCAGGCTATCGAAAACCCCCTTCGTGGCCCGCCAATCCTTACCAATGATCAGCACGGCGTCATTGACGTTCACTCCACTCCCATCGGCAAGCGCATTGACCAGCATCTTTTCCTCCTGCGTGAGACTCGCATAAAGTGAGGCATCAATGCCCGGCGCGGCCTCTGCGCGGATGTAGGATTTGCGGTGCTCGATCGCGTTTTCTAGCACCACGGACACTTGGGACGCTCCGAGCTCCTTTGACGTGAATATGGGATCAGGAAGGTTGGCCTGTCGCATGGTGGCGCGCATGCGACGGGTTCCCTCAAAGGCGCATTGAACGCGCTCAAAATAATACATGCCCCACATCAAATTTGGGTTTCGTGGGTTATGAGAGTCGTAGACCGTCTCAGCAGTAGTTGGCGGCATGAACGTGCCGGGGCTCTCGATGACCATCTTATCTTCGAAAATCTTGACGAAGATGTTCATGTGCCGCAGATTGTATGACCTGTGGACTGCCGCATTGACCAGCGCTTCTAACCACACGTCCTTTGGGTATTCTGGGCTAGTGAAGAATTTACCGTCGCGGCCAAGGCGAGTGAAGTTTCGCATTTGAGATTCAATGAATTTCTCGGCTTGGCTTATTTGATAGGGCAACGGCCCTTCAAATTTGTCATCGGCTATTGAGTTCATTTCCTCCCCGAATTTTTCCTCAATTCCAGCATAGCGCCGCACGCGAATAAACGCTCCGGGGATTATTGAGCGCGGGTCCTTTGCAAAAAGTATCGTGCAGGCCATGTTTGGCTTGAATGTATCTCGGGTTTTTATGCCAAGCTTACTTAGCTGGAGAACGTCTTCTGTATTCTTATCGTGGCTGATGCGTCGCTTAGAAACATATTGGCGATAGTATTCCTGAATGAGGACCAGATCAAAGTCCGCCGGGTACTTCAGATTAACTCGCTCTAGCTCAAAATCGATCTCTCCACGATTGATCCGTATCTCACGCTTCTCCGCTTCGGTCAGCCGCCGTTTGGTGTCACCTTCCCGGATGAAGGCCTCTCCCCACTCGGTCTCTACTAGCCGATCGTGACGGTAGAAAACTCGCATCACGATCACGAAGTCCTCGTCGCCATCTTCATTGGTAACGGCGACCCGTTTTGACTCAGCTTGGGCATCCGGGCAGAGCCGCCGAGCCGTTTCGAGGTCGTTCAAATGCGAGGTTTCGGAATGTCGGCAGCCGAGAATTCTTCCGTGGTTGGAGACGCCGATAAACATGATACCGCCGTGGGGCTGCGTGTTGGCCCACATGGACAGATATTCCGCCAGATCGCGCTTGCTAACCTGGACCCGCTTGCGCTCGACTCGGTTGTCTTCCGCGAAATCCCGGATCACCTCTTCGTCCGTTGCGCGGTAGATGTCGTCGGGCGTCCACAGGTGTGGTAGACTCCGGCGCGGAGGCTGAAGGTCGAGGCTGAATTGGTCGTCGCTCATTGGCACCTTGGCTTTGTCGACTAAAATCTGGCAGGTTGAGAAATGCGTTTAAACTCAGTGGCTTATATAGAGAAATTCTAGTCGACTAAAAATGGGGCTGCATGCCTACCCTATGCGAAGCCGTGGAATCAGGCCGATTATCGGAGTTCATAGCACAGGCGGAAGCCAATGGTACCAAGCCGGTAGATAGAAACGAGGCCCGGCTGGGGCGCCTAGTCAAAAGCGCTCCAACCAAAACGTCGAACGTCGCGTTCATGACCGCGGTCGCGGCGAGGGGGTGTCATGGCGCGGGACCGCAACAATCCGCGCCCGATTGACACCCGCTCCCCCCTGCGTCATGGCCGCTGCGTCCCAATGGACGCGCGGGAGAGCGTGGCGGGAGACCGTCGCCGCCGAAGGAGCAACCGCCCCGGAATCTCTCAGGCACAAGGACCGCGCGGACAGGACACTCTGGAAAGCGCCCGCCATAGCCTTGGCGACGGTGGGCCACCGAAGGGGTAACCCGCCTTAGCCTTGGCGACGGCGGGGAAAGCTCTCAGGTACCGGCGACAGAGGGGGTCTGGATCGTTCGGCCGCATCGGCGGTTGCACGAGGAGACGCACCGGAGCCGGCCATGAGCGAGACGACACGCAAGCTTCCCCTCGACAGCTGGCATTGCGCGCGCGGCGCGCGGATGGTCGAGTTCGCCGGCTATCGGATGCCGATCCAATATGAGGGCATCATCGCCGAGCACAAATGGACCCGCGCCTCCGCGGGGCTGTTCGACGTCAGCCATATGGGCCAGCTGATCATCGCCGGCGAGGCGGCCGAGAAGGGCCTGGAGAGCGTGCTCCCCGCCGACCTTGCCATATTGAAGGAGGCGCGGCCCAAATATTCGCTGCTGCTCAACGAGGAGGGCGGCATCGTCGACGATTTGATGGTGACCCGCCGCGGCGACCATTTCTACCTGGTCGTCAACGGCGCCACCAAGGAGGGCGACATCGCCCATCTCGAGGCGCGGCTGCCGCGCGGCGCGGTCATCGACCATATGAAGGAGCAGGCGCTGCTGGCGCTGCAGGGGCCGAAGGCGGTCGACGCGCTCGCCCGGCTCGTCCCCGAGGTCGCCGAGCTCACCTTCATGACCGCCGGTCTCTACGAGCTCGCCGGCGTGAGGAGCTGGATCAGCCGTTCCGGCTATACCGGCGAGGACGGCTTCGAGATCTCGGTTCCCGCCGCGGCGGCCGAGGCGGTCGCCGAACTGCTGACGGCGCAGCCGGAGGTGAAGCCGATCGGGCTCGGCGCGCGCGATTCGCTGCGGCTGGAGGCGGGCCTGCCGCTCTACGGCCACGACCTCGACCAGCACACGACGCCGGTCGAGGCGGACCTCGTCTTCGCGCTGTCGAAGCGCCGCCGCCAGGAAGGCGGCTTCGCCGGCTGGCACCGGATCGTCAAGGAGCTGGCCGAGGGGCCGATCCGCAAGCGCGTCGGCCTCAGCATCGAGGGCCGCCAGCCGGTCCGCGAGGGCGCGATGATGGTCGACGCGGAGGGCAATGAGGTCGGCAAGGTCACCTCGGGCGGCTTCTCGCCGAGCCTCGAGGCGCCGATCGCCATGGCCTATGTGCCGCTCGCTTATTCCGCGCTCGGCACGTCGATCTCGCTGGCGTCGCGCGGCAAGCTGTTCACAGGGACCGTGACGGCGATGCCGTTCGTTCCGCATCGCTACCACCGCAAGGGAGGGCCCAAATGAGCGTCTATTACACCAGGGAGCATGAATGGGTCCGCGTCGAGGGCGACACCGCGACCGTCGGCATCACCGATTTCGCGCAAAGCCAGCTGGGCGACGTCGTCTTCGTCGAGGTGCCCGAGGCGGGCCGCGTGGTCGGCAAGGGCGGCGAGGCCGCGGTGGTCGAATCGGTGAAGGCGGCCTCGGACGTCTATTCGCCGGTCGGCGGCACCGTCACCGAGGGCAACCAGGCGGTGGTCGACGAGCCGTCGCTGGTCAACACCGACCCCGAGGGCGAGGGCTGGTTCTTCAAGCTGACGATCAGCGACAATCACGAGCTCAGCGAGCTGATGAGCGCGGAGCAGTATAAGAGCTATTGCGAGGGGCTGTGAGGCTTGGGGCGTCTTCGGCGGGCTGTTCGGCCGCTCTGGCCCCTCCCCTCGATGGGGAGGGGTTGGGGTGGGGTGGACTATGCGGAAACGCACCGGCCGGCATCGAGGCCACCCCGACCCAACCCCTCCCCATCGAGGGGGAGGGCTTTGAGGGGCCAAGGCTTGGCAGGGGGATGCGGCCATGGTGAACAGCGCGTCGCGCTGGTCCGCGACCGATTATGCGAAGAACGCCGCGTTCGTGCCGGCGCTCGGCGACGCGGTGCTGCAACTGCTCGACCCCCGGCCCGGCGAGCTGATCCTCGACGTCGGCTGCGGCGACGGCGCGCTGACCGCGCGAATCGCGGCGGCGGGCGCGAGCGTGATCGGCCTCGACAGCTCGCCCGAGATGGTCGAGGCAGCGCGCGCCCGCGGGCT
Source organism: uncultured Alphaproteobacteria bacterium (assembly GCA_963826805.1). Classification (GTDB taxonomy): domain Bacteria; phylum Pseudomonadota; class Alphaproteobacteria; order Sphingomonadales; family Sphingomonadaceae; genus Allosphingosinicella. The sequence goes on along the minus strand of CAWGYE010000003.1, from coordinate 348,452 downwards.
CGACGCGTTCGTGGCCGATGCGGAGGGGATGGACCTGGCGCGGTTCGGGCAGTTCGACGCGGTGTTCTCGAACGCAGCGCTGCACTGGATGCTCGATCCGGACGCGGTCGCGACCGGCATCTTCGCGGCGCTGAAGGCGGGCGGGCGGTTCGTCGGCGAGATGGGCGGCGAGGGCAATCTCGCCATCCTGCGCCGGGGCCTGCGCGACGAGCTCACCGCGCGCGGCTATCGAATGCCCGAGCGGGACCCGGCCTGGTATGCCGGGGTCGAGGAGTTCACCCGGCTTTATCACGTGACCGGCTTCGAAGCGGTCCGCGCCGAGCTGATCGAGCGGCCGACGCCGCTGCCGGGCGGCGTCGCCGAGTGGGTGAAGACCTTCCGCGCCGGCCTCATGGACCTCGCGATGGTGCCCGAATGGGAGCGCGACCACGTCGCCGCGGCGGTCGAGGCCCGGCTCGCGCCGGCGCTGCTCAAGGGCGGCATTTGGTGCGCGGACTATGTCCGGCTGCGCTTCTCGATGCGCAAGCCGGTTTGAGCGGAGACACAATGCGTTACCTACCCCTTTCCGACGCCGACAGGCTGGAGATGCTCGCAGTGACGGGCGCTTCCTCGGTCGACCAATTGTTCGCCGACGTGCCCGAAGCGGCGCGGCTCGCGGGCAAGATCGAGGGCCTGCCCGACCATCAGTCCGAGCTGGCGGTCGAGCGCGCGCTCGGCGCGCTGGCGCGGCGGAACGTGGCCGCGGGCGAGGTGCCCTTCTTCCTCGGCTGCGGCGCCTATCGCCACCATATCCCGGCCAGCGTCGACCACCTGATCCAGCGGGGCGAGTATCTGACCAGCTACACGCCCTATCAGCCCGAGATCGCGCAGGGCACGCTGCAGGTCCTGTTCGAGTTCCAGACCCAGGTGGCGCGGCTCTACGGCTGCGAGGTCGCCAACGCCTCGATGTACGACGGCTCGACCGCCTGCTGGGAGGCGATCGCGATGGCGCGGCGGATCACCCGGCGCGGCAAGGCGATCCTCTCCTCCGGCCTGCACCCGCACTACATCTCGGTGGCGAAGACGATGGCGCGGTTCACCGGCGACCGGCTGGACGTCGCGCTGCCGACCCTCGGCGCGGAGACCGACGCCGCCGGCCTGCTCGAGGCGATCGACGGCGACACCAGCTGCGTCGTCTTCCAATATCCCGACATATTGGGGCGGATCTCCGACATGAGCGAGCTCGCCGCGCGCGCGCATGAAAAGGGCGCGCTGCTGGTCGCGGTGGTCACCGAGCCGGTCGCGCTCGGCCTCCTGAGGAGCCCGGGCGAGATGGGCGCCGACATCGTCGTCGGCGAGGGCCAGTCGCTCGGCGTCGGGCTGCAGTTCGGCGGGCCTTATGTGGGCCTCTTCGCCTGCGCCGAGAAACATGTCCGGCAGATGCCCGGCCGCCTCGCCGGCATGACCCAGGACGCCGAGGGCAAGCGCGGCTTCGTGCTCACCCTCTCGACCCGCGAGCAGCATATCAGGCGGGAGAAGGCGACCTCGAACATCTGCACCAGCTCGGTGCTCTGCGCGCTCGCCTGGACGATGCACATGACCCTGCTCGGCGAGGCGGGGCTGCGGCGGCTGGCGGCGGTCAATCACGACAAGGCGGCCGCGGCGGCGGAGCGGCTGGCGCGGGTGCCGGGGGTGAGCCTGGTCAACGAGACCTTCTTCAACGAATTCACCCTGCGCCTGCCCAGCGATGCGCGGACGGCGGTGCGGGCGATGGCGGAGCGGGGCGTGCTCGGCGGCGTCTCGCTCGGCCGGCTCTATCCGGGCGAGGAGAGCCTTGCGGGCGCGCTGGTGCTGGCGGTGACCGAGACGGCGACCGAGGGCGATGTGGAGGCGCTGGCCGAGGCGCTCGAAGGAGTGCTGGCATGACGATCAACGCGAGCGGCTGGCGGCCGGGGCGGCCCGAGTCCGCCGAGGGCGAGGCCGGGACGTGGACGGGCAATCGGGCGCTGATGCTCGAGGAGCCCTTGCTGTTCGAGATCGGCGGCACCGATACGACCGGCGTGGATTTCGAGGCCGGCCCCACCCCCAACCCCTCCCCTGAAGGGGAGGGGCTTTCCAGGCTCGCGGGGCTCGAACGCTCGCGGCCGATCGGGCTGGCCGGGCTCTCCGAGCCGGAGATGGTGCGGCATTATACCCGGCTCAGCCGGCAGAATTATGCGATCGACCTCGGGCTGTTCCCGCTCGGTTCGTGCACGATGAAGCACAATCCCCGGCTCAACGAGAAGGTGGCGCGGATGCCGGGCTTCGCCGACATCCACCCGCTGCAGCCGGTCGATACGGTGCAGGGGGCGCTGGCGCTGATCCACCGGCTCGCCGAATGGCTGCTGAAGCTGACCGGCATGCCCGCGGTGGCGATGAGCCCCAAGGCGGGGGCGCATGGCGAGCTTTGCGGGCTGCTCGCGATCCGCTCGGCGCTGGAGGCGCGCGGCGACGCCCGCGAGGTGATCCTGGTGCCGGAGAGCGCGCACGGCACCAACCCGGCGACCGCCGCCTTCGCCGGCTACCGGGTCGAGAACATCCCGGCGACCGCGGCCGGGCGGGTCGACCTCGCGGCGCTGAAGGCGCGGCTCGGGCCCGACGTCGCCGGCGTGATGATCACCAATCCCAACACTTGCGGCCTGTTCGAGCCGGACATGACCGAAATCTCGCGCGCCGTGCACGAGGCGGGCGGGCTGGTCTATTGCGACGGCGCCAATTTCAACGCCATCGTCGGCAAGGTGCGGCCGGGCGACCTCGGCATCGACGCGATGCACATCAACCTGCACAAGACCTTCTCCACCCCGCATGGCGGCGGCGGACCGGGCTCGGGGCCGGTGGTGTTCTCGGCGGCGCTGGCGCCCTACGCGCCGCTGCCCTTCGTCGAGAAGCAGGGCGAGCAGTATGTCCTGGTTGAGGAGGAGCATGTGGTGGACCGCGCCCCGCGCGGTCCAGCCGTGTCCGGAGGACACGGCGACCCCGTGCTGGCCGAGGAGCATCACGGGTCGAGCTTCGGCCGGATGGTCGCCTTCCACGGTCAGATGGGGATGTTCACCCGGGCGCTGACCTACATGATGAGCCACGGCGCCGACGGCCTCAGGCAGGTGGCCGAGGATGCAGTGCTCAACGCGAATTATGTGCTGCGCAGCCTCGACGATGTGCTCGACGCGCCGTTCGGCAGGAGCGGGCCGTGCATGCACGAGGCGCTGTTCAGCGACAAGGGCTTCGCCGCCGGCCTCTCCACGCTCGATCTCGCCAAGGCGCTGATCGACGAGGGCTATCACCCGATGACCATGTATTTCCCGCTGGTCGTGCACGGGGCGATGCTGGTCGAGCCGACCGAGACCGAGAGCAAGGCCTCCCTCGACGAGTTCATCGGCGCGCTGCGCTCGGTGGCGGAGCGGGCCAAAGCCGGTGATGAGAGCCTCAAGGCCGCTCCGGTCCACGCGCCGAGGCGCCGGCTCGACGAGACGCTGGCGGCGCGCAAGCCGGTTCTGGTCTATAAGGAGCCGGAGCTGGACGAGGCGGCGGAATGAATCTCCCCTCCCCTCGATGGGGAGGGCTTTTGAGGGGGAGGCGATGACCAGCCGGCTGGACAATTTCACCGACGCGGCGTTCGCCTTCGCGGTGACCCTGCTGGTGATCGGCGGCAGCGCGGCTCCGACCTCCTACGCCATGCTGGAGAGCGCGGTGGCGGAGCTGCCGGCGTTCGCGATCGGCTTCGCCACCATATCGATGTTCTGGTTCGCCCATGTCCGCTGGCGCCGCTATCGCGGCGAGGGCGACTGGCTGTCGTCGCTGCTCACCGTCCTGCTGATCTTCCTGGTGCTGATCTACGTGCAGCCGCTGCAGGCGATGGCGCGCTCGCTGAGCACCTTCCTGGGCGGGGCGGGCACGCCGTTCGCCGGCGATGTCGGCGACCTGTTCTTCATCTACGGCGCCGGCTTCGTCGCCATGGCCGCGACGATGGCGGCCCTGTTCCTCGAGGCCCGCCGCCACCAGGAGCTCGACGCGACCTTGCGCGGCGTGGTGCGCGGCGAGGCGATGATCTGGCTGATCCTGACCGTGACCGGCCTGGTCTCGATCGTCCTCACCCGTTTCGAAGCCAGCGAAGATTTCGCGCCGCTCGCTCTATGCGACCTTGCCGTTCACGATCGGACTGTTCGTGTGGCGCTACGACTGGGAGGGGGAAAAGGCCCCCGCCGAATGAGTGACCATCGCCGCTCCGCACCGCACGTGGCGCGTAACGCGGCGCCGATCGCGGAGGTGCTCGACGACGTGCTGCCCGAGCGCGGGCTGGTGCTCGAGGTGGCGAGCGGGACCGGCGAGCATATCCTCCATTTCGCGCAGGCCTTTCCGAAGCTGCTCTGGCAGCCGAGCGACCCCGAGCCGGCGGCCTTGCGCTCGATCGAGGCGTGGCGCGCCGAGGCCGGGCTGTTCAACCTGCTGCCGGCGGTCGCGCTCGACGCGCGCGCGGCGGAGTGGCCGGTCGAGGCGGCGGACGCGATCCTGTGCATCAACATGGTCCATATCAGCCCCTGGGCGGCGACGACGGGGCTGCTGCGCGGCGCCGGGCGGCTGCTTGCGGCGGGGGCGCCGCTCTATCTCTACGGCGCCTACCGGCAGGACGAGGTCGAGACGGCGCCGAGCAACGAGGCGTTCGATGCGAGCCTTCGCGCCCGCGATCCCGAATGGGGCGTGCGCAGGCTGGAGGATGTCGTCGCCGAGGCGGAGAAGCACGGCCTCGCCCTCGACAGGGTGGTGGCGATGCCGGCCAACAATCTGTCGGCGGTGCTGCGCAAGCTCCAGCTCCCCTCCCCATGATGGGGAGGGGTTGGGGGTGGGGTGGACCATGAGACCCGCCGTGCCGGCGGCGAGGCCACCCCCACCCTAACCCTCCCCATCGAGGGGGAGGGGATTTGAGGGGACTGTTTCCTCAGCCGGCGCGGGCGGCGCGCCAGCCGGCGTCGGGGTCTATGGGGGCGATCGTGGCGCCGGCGACCCGGCCCTCGAAGGTCCGGCGCCCGTCGCCGAGGTCGGCGCGGAAGCGGATGCGGTCGCCGGCGAGGCGGCCCTGCTCGATGCGGGCCTCACCGGCGGTACCGGCGAAATTCTGGTAGCTCTGGTCGATGACCAGCGGGACCGTCCGCCCGCCGGCGGTCAGCACCCAGGCGCCCTCGACGCGGGCGGGCACCACCCACAGGAAGACGGTCGCCGTGCCGACCCGGCGGCGCTGGTCCCAGCGCCAGTCGCCCATGTCGAAATCGTGGCTGACGACGCGCGTGCCGGGGCGCATCTGCGCGACGATTCGCGGCCGCAGCCTGAGATTGACCTCCTGGGTCAGATAGAGGGTCAGAACGTCCGCCTCGCCGAGCGGGGTCTCGAACAAATCCTCGCGGCGGAAGCTGACCCGCCCGGCCACGCCGGCGGTGCGGGCATTGGCTTCGGCCTCGGCGATTCGGGCCGGATCGATGTCGACGCCAAGCCCGCGCGCCCCGAAGCTGCGCGCCGCGGCGATCAGGATGCGGCCGTCGCCCGAGCCCAGATCGACGACATAATCGTCGGGCCTGGCCTCGGCGAGGCCGAGCATCGCATCGACCACCTCGAGGTCGGTGGCGACATAGGGGGCGTCGAGCTTCGGCCGCTCGCCGACGAAGGAATCGGGATTGAAGTTCCTTGGCGGCGCCGGCGCCTCGCCGCGGCGGAGCAGCAAGGCATAAGCGAGCACCGCGATCAGCGCCAGGCCCGCGCCCCACAGCAGCGCGCGCACCCATGCCCGTGACGCCATCACCTCATCCCCTGTCTGCCCGAACCCCTCTTTCCCTCTTCGCCAAGGAATGTCACCACCCGAAACAGGAAATCGGGAGGCGAGGCGTGCAGCCGGACGAAATGCAGGACGAATTGCGAGTCGAGCCCGGCACGATGACGCCACTCCATCCCAGCCAGCGGCACGTGCTCCGGATCAGGACGGCGGTGGCGGCGGCCGCGCTGACGCTGGGCGCCTGGGCGCTGGACCTCGGCCCGCTGCGCGAGACGATGCTGCCGGCGCTCCTCGTCCCCTCGCTGGTGCTGCTGCTCGGGCTGGCGGCGATCCTTGTCGTCCCCGCGCGGCGCTATCGCAGCTGGGGCTATGCCGAGGGCGAGGACGAGCTGCAGATCCGCCGCGGCAGCATCGTCAGGGTGCGCACCATCGTGCCGTTCGGGCGGGTCCAGCATATCGACGTCGCGCAGGGCCCGGTGCAGCGCCCGTTCGGCCTCGCCACCCTGGTTCTGCACACCGCCGGCACCCACGGCGCCTCGGTGCAGCTGCCGGGCCTCGCGCAGGGCGATGCCGAGGCGATGCGCGACCGCATCCGCGCCAAGATCCGCCAGGAGCTGGCGTGACCGGGACCGCGGCCGAACCGCGGCGGCTGCACCCGGCGACGCTGATCGTCCGCTGGCTGAAGGTGGTGCCGCAAATGCTTTTCGCCGGGGTCGGCGTCGGCGCGGCGGCGCGGGAGGGCGGCGTCGCGCGCTTCCTGCTGTTCGCGGGGCTGTTCGCCCTGCTCGGCGGGGCCTTCGCCTTCCTCTACTGGTGGCGGTTCCGCTACACGGTCGGGCCCGGCGAGATCGTGATCGAGAAAGGGCTCCTCAATCGCCAGCGCCGGGTGATCCCGTTCGACCGGGTCCAGGACATCGCCATCGAGCAGCGCCTGCTGGCGCGGCTGACCGGCACCGCCAAGGTCAGGATCGAGACCGGCGGCGCGGCCAAGGACGAGGGCGACCTCGACGTGATCGGGCTCGCCGACGCGCACGCGCTGCGCGACCATATCCGCCACGGCGCCCGCGCGGCGGGCCCCGAAGCGACGGCGCCGCCCGCCCCGGCCGAGGAGCCGGTGCTGTTCGCGATGGACATGAAGCGGCTGCTCGTCTCCGGCCTGTTCGGCTTCTCGCTGATCTTCCTCGCGGCGATCTCGGCGGCGGTCCAGCAGCTCGACCAGTTCGGGCTGGTCGAGTGGGAGGCCTGGTTCACCGAGGAGCGGGCCGAGGCCGCCGCCGGCCTCGCCACGCTGCGGGTCGTCTCGAGCCTGGCCGCCCTGGTGGTCCTGCTCGGCGTCTTCGCCGGGATCGCGCGCACGGTGCTGCGCGACTACGGCTTCATGCTGACCCGAAGCGAGGCCGGATTGCGGCGCCGGCGCGGCCTGTTCACCCTCTCGGAGGTGGTGATCCCGATCCGCCGGACGCAGGTCGCGCTGATCGAGAGCGGGCTCATTTCCGGCGCGCTCGGCTGGCACCGGCTGTCCTTCCAGACCCTCGGCGCCGACCGGAAGGAGGGCGGCGTACAGGTCGCGGCGCCGTTCGCGCGGATGGACGAGCTGCTGCCGATCCTCGCCGAGGCGGGCTTTGCCGCGCCGCCGCCGCGCGCCACCTTCCGCGGGACGCCGAAGCGGGCGCTGGTCGGCAAGCTCGCGCCCTGGCTGCTGTTCGGCGCGGCGCTGAGCGCGGCCGCCTTCCTGTTCGACCCGCGCGCCGGCATCGGCGCCGCCGCGATGGCGGTGCTGGCGCTCGCCGCGGCGCTGCGCTGGCGTCGCCACGGCTGGGCGGAGGATGCGCGCGCCTTCTACGTCGTCCGCGGCCTGCTGAAGCGGCGGCTGTGGGTGATGCCGCACGAGAAGCTGCAGACGCTGTCCGTCTCGCGCGGCCCGATCCAGCGGCGGCTGCGCCTCGCCACGCTGATCGCCGACACCGCCGGCGCCTCGGCGATGCGGCCGCTGCAGATGCAGGACCTCGACGCCGCCGAGGCCGAGGCGAAGGCGGACGGGCTGTACGCGGCGTTCCGGCGCGCCCGCGCTCTGGTAAGAAGCGGGCATGGCTGAGTCGGGCGCCCGCACGGACGGCTTCACCCTGGTCGAGCTGATGGTGGTGATCGTGATCATCGGCCTCGCGGCGACCGCGGTGGTGCTGGCGCTGCCCGGGCCGGGCGGCAGCCTGCGCGGCGAGGCGGTGGTGCTCGCGGCGCGGGCCAAGGCGGCGCGCGACGACGCCATCCTCGAGGCGCGGCCGGCGGAGGTGCGGATCGGGCCGGCCGGCTATGAAGTGGCGCGGCGCGAGCGCGGCGAATGGCGGATCGCGGCGCGCCACGACTGGGCCGTGGGCACGCGGGCGGAAGGCCCGGCCGCGATCCGCTTCGATGCGACCGGGATGGCCGAGCCCGGCCGCATCGTCCTCAGCCGCGGCGAGCGCCGCGCCACCGTCGCGGTCGGCGTCGATGGGGGCGTCCGTGTCGAGTAGGGAGTCCGGCTTCACCCTCATAGAGATGCTGGTGGCGCTCGCCATCTTCAGCCTGGCGGCGCTGGCGCTGCTCCGGCTCGGCGGGGCGACGGCGGCGAACAGCGCGCGGCTCGGCGAGCAGGCGCTGGCGCAGATCGTGGCGCGCAACCTGGCGGTGGAGGTGCTGACCGACCCCGAGCCGCCCGCCTTCGGCACGGCGCAAGGCGAGGCGGTCAATGCCGGCCGGCGCTGGCGCTGGACGCGGCGCGTGACGCGCTCGCCCGAGGCGCGCATCCAGCAGATCGAGATCGCGGTGGAGCCCGAGGCCGGCGGCCCCGGCCGGGCGCGGCTCACCCTGTTCCGGCGCGGGCCGGCATGAAAATGGGGACAGCCACCTATTTTCGCCGCGGCCGGAATGGGGACAGTCACCTTTTTTCGCATGTGCCGGCGGTGCCGACTTGCCGTCTCGCAGGTGCGAAAAAAGGTGACTGTCCCCGGGGCTTCACCCTGATCGAGATGCTGATCGCGCTGACCATTTTCGGCATGCTCACCGCGGCCGGGGTCGCGCTGCTCGGCCTGACGGTGCGCACCCAGGCGACCTCGGAGCGGCTGCTCGACGAGCAGGGCGCGGTGCGGCGGACCGGCGCGCTGCTCGCCGCCGACCTCGCGCTGGCGGCGCCCCGCCGCCACCGCGACGGCGACGGCCGGCCGCGGCCCGCCTTCACCGGCGGCGACGGCGGCGAGGAATTGCTGCTCGCTTTGGTCCGCCATGGCGGCGCCGACGAGCCGCCGCAGCGGATCGAATATCGGCTGGCCGGCGGCCGGATCGAGCGCCGCCGCTACGCCGCGATCGACGGCGGCGGCGCCTGGGTGGCGGCGCCGCTGCTGGACGGCCTGCGCCGGGCGCGGCTGCGCTATCGCGACGAGGAGGGCGCGTGGCGGGCGCGCTGGGACCCGAGCGACGCCGCGCGGCTGCCGGCCGCGGTCGAGCTGGTCACCGACGGCGAGCGCCACGGAGTGCTGCGCCAGCTCTTCCTGGTCGGGAGCCGCCGGTGAGCCGCCCGGCGCCCGAGGAGCGCGGCGCGGCGCTGCTCGCCGTGCTGCTGCTGGTCGCGGTGACCGGGGCGATCGCGGCGGCGGCGATGGAGGGGCTCGCTTTGTCGCGCGCCACCGCGGCCAATGCGGCGGCGCTCGACCAGGGCCGCGCCTTCGCCGACGGGGTCGAGCAGCTCGCCATCCTCACCATCGACGACCTCGCGGCAAGCAATGCCGGACGCACGACCCTCGACGGCGGCTGGAACGGCGCGGTGCGGACCATCGCCCTGCCCGGCGGCGCAACGGCGGAGCTCGGCCTGCGCGACGGCGGCAATTGCTTCAACCTCAACAGCGTCGCCGAAGGCAGGCTTGCGACCGAGCTCGCGCGGCGCCCCTCGGGCGTGGCCCAGCTGGCCGGGCTGATGATCGCGCTGCAGGTGCCCGAGGCGGACGCGCGGCGGATCGCCGAGGCGGCGGCGGACTGGGTCGACAGCGACCGCGCCCCGGGCCCCGGCGGCGCCGAGGACGAGACCTACATGGCGGGCGAGGCGCCCTACCGCACCGGCAACACCCTGTTCGCCGATCCCGGCGAGGCACGGCTCCTCGCCGGCATGACCGCGGAGATCCACGCCCGCCTCGGCCCTTGGCTGTGCGCGCTGCCGATGACCGATTTGTCGCCGATCAACCTCAACACATTGTCGCCGGCGCAGGCGCCGCTGCTGGCGATGCTGGCGCCGGGCCAGCTCGACGTGGAGCGCGCCCGCCGGGTGCTGGCCGCCCGGCCGGCGGGCGGCTGGACGAACACGATCGAATTCTGGCGGATCGAGACGATGCGCGACCTCGTCATCCCGCTCGACGTTCAGCTGCAGCCGCAGCTCAGGACGCAATGGTTCGCCCTCGACGTGCGGGTGGCGGTCGGCGAGTTGCTGTTCGAGGAGGCGGCCCTGGTCGACGCGCGGCTGCAGCCGTCGCGAGTGGTGGCGCGAAGATGGGGCGGCTGAGCGCGGCGCCCGCCGGATTTGGCGCGACTGCGATATGATCGATTCCGCTGGTGACCCCTACGGGACTCGAACCCGTGTTTTCGCCGTGATCGTGCGAAAGCCCAGAAAACCGTGAGTTTTAATACTTTTTGGCATTGGGATCGTCTGATGGGGTCTCATAGCGTCCAGCCAGAGTTTTAAATTTGCCCCTCGATTGGGGCCGGCGCGTCGGCCAGTATGTAGCAACACACACATGGCGGTGTCTCGACGCAGCGCTGCCGGTTGAGTAAGGGCCAGCCAGGAGGTCTGGGATGAGCAAATGGACTGCCGATGCTGTCAGAGATACCTTGCAGCAGAATGGCTTACAGATCGAAAGCGAAAGCCGGCTTGGCAACGATCTTGGTTCACAATTCCGATGCGCAGGCGGCGAGATAATCTGCATCTACGACTCGGGTAAGCTCGTGCTTCAAGGTAAGAACCAAGCGTCCACCAAGGCGCTCTTTGGCCAAGCTCCTGAAGTTGCCGCGGCTACTGCAGCCCCCATGGCAGCATCTGGCCCCGGAAATCGACAGGTATTCGTAGTCTACGGCCACGATGCCGGGGCTCGAACCGAGTTGGAGGCCATGCTCCGCAGGTGGGGGCTCAATCCCTTGATTCTCGATCAACTAACCTCTGGCGGTCAAACGATCATTGAAAAGCTGGAGCGAGTGCGTGGAGATGCCAACTTCGCTGTAGTGCTGGCGACGCCAGATGACGAGGGTCACCGGGCTGACCATCCGGAAGAGAAAGCGCACCGGGCACGGCAGAATGTAGTCCTCGAGCTCGGCATGATGCTGACCGTGCTCGGAAGGGATCGTGTCGCTATCCTCCTTAAGGATCAACAGGCGATGGAAAAGCCATCGGATATCCAAGGACTAATCTACATCCCCTTCAAGGATGACGTTAAGGAAGCCGCCCTGGCGCTAGCGAAAGAGATCAACGCCAAAGGCATCCACATAGATTTGCAGAAGGTCTAGTGGGCGCCGACCGCACCTCGATCGACGCGACTGGCCCGCCTGTGAAACGCATGTGGGTTGTTGAAGGCCGGGACAGCGCGCATTCAGTGCTATGGAGCGCCAAGGTTCCATTTGGCCGCTATTCCGAAAGGCAGATGGAGGATCTGCTACGGCTCTTGGTCGCGCGCGCCGAGCTGACTTTCGATGAAATTCTAGCATCCACCGGACGCCGACGGGCTAGTCGCGCGTCTCTTTTGAACGTGCGCCATCAGATGCGACCTTACGGACTGAGCTGTGGTTGTGGCCGATGGTTCACAGCCCGTGTAGTATCGGACGATGGAGAGGCCTGAGCAGTTGGTGGAGCCGCGTCGGCGTAGGAGCCCGTGTCCGCCTGATCCGCACTATCATTCCGCACTGATCGATGCTCATATTCTGGATCGCAGCATCGGCGAGGCGAATGTCGCGGCCGTTGACCGCATCTTGGCACTCGCTCGATCGATGCAATTGATGATCTTGCTGCCCTGCTCAGTGAAACATGAGATCGATCGGCCTGAGACGCCCGAGTATGTGAAACGCCGCGCGTTGGACCTAATTTATAGCCTGAAGCTTGATCTAACTCCCGATGAAGCCAGACTACATCGTGCGGCACGTCTGGTTCTGCAGGGCAACGCAAAGCCAGGAAAGCATGCGATGGACGCGTTTCACTTGGTCGAGGCTGCGAAGTGGGGATCCTTTTTTGTCACGTTGGACCGACGCATCAGCAAGAAATCCGCCGACATTGAAGCGGTCCTTCCCGGCCTCTGGATTGTCTCTCCGACCGAACTCCTCGCCATATTTGATCGGCACGCCGTTGGCAGAGAACAGGCTGCACGCGCAATGGTCGGTGACGGGGTGCGTGAGAGCGGCGAGTATTAAAATACGTCTGCAGAAAGTATTAAATCGCTTCCCGCAAAATGGTCAGTTTTTCGCAGTTTTCTGCGGTTTGGTGACCCCTACGGGACTCGAACCCGTGTTTTCGCCGTGAGAGGGCGACGTCCTGGACCGCTAGACGAAGGGGCCGCTGGCGCAGCGGAGACGGCGCATATGGGGCGGGGCGCCCCGCTGTCAAGCCGCGCCTGAACGGCGGGGCGGCCGCGGCGGGCCGCCCCGGGATCGGCTTATTCCTTGTCGCCTTCGGCGGGCGCCTCGGCCGGCGCTTCGGCCGCGGCTTCGGCAGCGCCGTCGGCCGGCTTGTCGCCCGCGCCGGCGCCGGCGTCGGCGCCCGCGGCGACGTTCTCGACCGCCCCGGCGGCATTCTCGGTCGCCTTGGCGGCATTGTCGGTGGCAGCGGCGGCGTTCTCGGTCGCGTTGGCGGCGGCGTTGACCGCGTCGGCGGCGTTGCCGTCGGCGGCCCGGTTGCAGCCCGCGAGCGCGAGCAGGGCGGCCGCGGCGAGGGTGGTGGCGGGAACCTTCATCATTCTTCCTTCGATGACTGAAAAGACCGGGCTTCTTAGCCGAGCCCGCCGCACGAAGGAAGGGCTTGCCGCTTTATCGCCGCGGGAAGCTGTGCTTAGATGGCGGCTTCGCACGAAAGGGGACGAATGCCGGCATGGTTCGATGGCTGCCGAGCTTCCGCCAGTCGCAGCCGCCCCCCGCCGCGGCCCCGGGGCCGCACGGCGCCGGCATGAGCGAAGCGCCGCTCAGGATCGAGAGCCGGGCGCGGACCGACGTCGGCCGCGTCCGCCCGCATAACGAGGACAGCCACCTCGCCCGCGACGGCGCGGGGCTGTGGGCGGTCGCCGACGGCATGGGCGGCCACGAAGGCGGCGAATGGGCCTCGGGGCGGATCGTGCGGGCGTTGGAAGAGGCCGACCTGGGCGACGATCTCGAGAGCGCCTGCGCGGCCGCGGCCGAGGCGATCGGCGCCGCCAATGGCGAGATCCTCGCCGAGGCCCGCAGCCGCGGCCGGCAGATGGGCTCGACCGCGGTGGTGCTGGTCGTGCGGGGCGCCCGCTACGCCGTACTCTGGGTCGGCGACAGCCGCGCCTATCTGATGCGCGGCGGCCGGCTCGCCCCGCTCTCCCGCGACCACAGCCAGGTCCAGGAGATGGTCGCGCGCGGGCTGATGACCGCCGAGCAGGCGGTCGGCCACCCGATGGGCCACATCCTGTCGCGCGCGGTCGGCGTGCAGGCGGAGGTCGAGGTCGACCGCAGCGAGGGAGAGGTCCAGCCGGGCGACGTCTTCCTGCTCTGCAGCGACGGGCTGCACGGCGTCGCCGGCGACGCCGACATCGAGCGCCAGCTCGGCCGCGAGGCGCCCGACCGGGCGCTCGACCGACTGGTCGAGCTGGCGCTGGAGCGCGGCGCGCCCGACAACGTCACCGGCATCGCCGTCTGGGCGAGCGAGCCGACCCTGCTCTCCTTCGCGGACCCGCCGCGATGAGCGACGACAAGGACAGGAAGCCGCCGGAGGAAGGCGAGGAGCGTACCGTGTTCATGCCGGGCGGCGGCGGCGCGCCGGCGCCGCCGGCCGGGGAGGAGGCGCCGACCCAGCCCGCGGCGGCGGAGCCCGCCGCGCCGGCCGAGCCGCCCGCGGGGCCGGCGCCGGCCGCGGAGCCGCCCGCCGCGCCGGCCGCCCCGACCTTCGCGCCGCGCCAGGACGCGGCGACGATCAAGGTCGGCGACGTGCTCAACCACATCTTCCGGGTCGAGCGCTTCCTCGGCCGCGGCGGCATGGGCGAGGTGTTCGTCGGCTGCAACGTCAACACCGACGAGAAGGTGGCGATCAAGGTGATGCTGCCGGCGCTGGCGAACGACGAGAAGGTCATCGCCATGTTCCGCAAGGAGGCGCGCACGCTGACCAAGCTGCACCACCAGGCGCTGGTCCAGTATCGGGTGCTCGCCCAGGAGCCGCAGCTGCACGTGCTCTACATCGTCACCGACTATATCGAGGGCACCAACCTCGGCGCCGCGCTCGGCACGCTGAAGCCCACGCCCGAGCAGCTGGCGGGGCTGCTGCGACGGCTCGCCTCGGGGCTGCAGTCGGCGCACGAGCTGGGCGCGGTGCATCGCGACATGTCGCCCGACAACGTCCTCCTCGAGGGCGACGACATCCACGACGCCAAGATCATCGATTTCGGCATCGCCAAGGACCTGGACGCGAGCTCGGCGACCATCGTCGGCGACGGCTTCGCCGGCAAATTGAACTATGTCGCCCCCGAGCAGCTCGGCGATTTCGGCCGCGAGATCGGGCCGTGGACCGACGTCTACAGCCTCGGCCTGGTCATCCTCGCGGTGGCGAGCGGCAAGAATGTCGACATGTCGGGCTCGCTGGTCGACGCGATCGACAAGCGCCGCCGCGGCCCCGACATCTCCGCCGTGCCGGAAAGCCTGCGACCGCTCGTCGGGGCGATGCTGCGGCCCGACCCCAAGGAGCGGCCGCGCTCGATGGGCGACGTGCTGGAGATGCTCGACGGCGCCCGCATCCCCTCGGCGACCACGGTCCGCGAGGAGGTGGCCGAGGAGGCCGGGGCCGCGGCGGCGGGCGAGCCGCCGCGGGCGCGCGGCGGTGCGAAGCCGCTGCTCATCGTGCTGGCGGTGCTGGCGGCTCTCGCGGCGCTGGCCGCGCTCGCCTGGTACGCCACCGGCGGCGATTTCTCCCTGGGCGGCGCCGCGGCCAACGAGGCCGGTGCCGATAGGGCCGCGCCGGCGGCCGCGAACCGCTCCCCCGCCGAGACGGCGCGCGCGGCGATCGATGCGGCGATCCCCTCGGTGCCCTGCACCTGGCTCGACATCGGCGCGGTCGGCGACGCGGCGCCGGTCGCCGTGTCGATGCGCGGCGTCGCCGGCAATATCGGCGCGGCCCGGGCCGAGCTCGGCCGGGCGCTGGCCGCGGCCGGGCTCGACGATGCGCGGGCCCGAATTTCGCGACGTCGCCACCATCGCCGCCGGCGGCTGCTCGGCGCTCGACATGTTCCGGCAGTTCCGCGCCGGCGGCGCGCCGCGCCTCGCCACGACCCGGCCACGCTACGAGATGGTGACCCAGGCGGGCGGCGAATATGCCGGGCGTCCCGCCGCCAATGCCGTCGTCGAGCTGACCGACGATCCCGGCGGCGACTTCACCCTGCTCGGCATCCAGCCGTCGGGCGCGATCACCCAGGTCATCGCCAATCGCGGCGACTTCCGGCAGTGGCTCGAGCGGTCCGAGGGCGGGCGGCCGATCAGCGACGAGGGCAATGGCCGCTACCGCCTGCACGTCGACCTCGACCATGACGGCTGGTCAGGGCTGCTGCTGATCAGCGGCCGCGGCCCGTTCCCGCACGCGCTGGTCGCGCCCGAGCTCGGCGCGCGCGGCCCGGACTGGCGCGAGCGCTTCGCCGAGGTGGCCGGCAATCTCGGCTGGCGCACCGAGATGGTCTGGTTCCAGTCGGTGAACGAGGAGCCGGACGCGGCGCCCGAGGCGGTGCCGGCCGTGGCGGACGAGGACAAGCCGGACGCCTGAATGGGGACAGTTACTTTTTTCGCCGTCGGCCTCGCCGCTCGCATCGGCCGGTGACGCGAAAAAAGTAACTGTCCCCTGGCCCTCAGAGGGGCGGGGGTTGGCTGCCCTCGCTCTCCTCGCGGAGCTGGCGTTCGTAGGCCTTGCGGAACTCCTTGGCGAAGACCGCCATGAACGCCTCGTCGGATTCCTTCTTCACCGCGACGAACTCGCGCTCGTAATTGCGCCACAGGGCGGCGTCGCGCATGCCGGGGAGGATCCGGCCCAATATGCCGACATTCTCGGCGCGCCGGCGGATCGAGCCGGGCGAGAAGCGGTCCAGCGTCGCGCGCAGCGATCCCGGAATCGCCTTCAGCGTCGCCACCTGGTGCGACTGCAGGTCGATGAAGGCGTCCTCGACCGCCTTGTCGGCGGCCATGAAGCCCGCCTCGGGCTCCATCAGCAGCTGCGCCAGCGCCTGCTCGGGCGTGCGCGCGAACTTCAGCGGGTTGTTGCCCTCGAGCTGCAGGCCGGTCATCTCGGCGCCCATCTGCGACTTGGCCCGGGCCCGCGCCTCGACCATGACCAGCAGGCCCGAGACCAGCCGTTTCAGCAGGCCGCCCGCTTTCTGCACCAGCTCGGGCGAGCGCCGCACCTCGGTGGCGGTCAGCCCCGCCGCTTCGATCAGCGCCGCGACCAGCGCGTCGGCGTCCGCGCCGGTCGACCGGCGTCGTCTCGCCCCCGGCCCCGAAGCCGCCGCGCGCCCAATCGACCTTGTTGACGTCGGCGAGCGAGTCCCACATCACGGTGACGTTGTCCGGCACCGGTTCGGGCGGCGCCGCCGGGTCGGGCGGGGTCGTCGCCTCGGCGGCTGGCGCCGGCTCGGCCCCCTGCTCGGGCTCGAACGCGGCGAGAATCTCATATCTGCCGATGCGGATCAGGTCGCCCGGCTCGATCCGGCGCTCCTCCTTGAGGCGCTCGGCGCCGGCGTTCAAAAAGGTGCCGTTGGTGCTGATGTCCTTGAGCCAATAGGCATCGCCGTCGCGGCGGATCTCGGCGTGGCGCGAGGAGATGGCGTTTTGCGGGTCGGGCAGGTTCCAGTCGCAGTTCCTGGAGCGGCCGAGCACCGCCGCCGGCCCGTCCACGACAAACTGCGCCGCCATCCCCTCCTGGAGCGCCGTCGGCGTTGCGGATGGTGAGGATCAGGATCATGCGGCCGAGAATGTCCCCGAAAGCTGCATCGCAAGGCGCAGGGTAGCAAGCTCCCCATGGTCCGACAATGATTGCCGCTCCCGGGGACATGGAGTAAACTTCGCGACCTTCCCGGGGGCGTGAGGAGATGTCATGCGCAGCTTGCGACTTTCCCTGCTGATCTGCGCCGCCGCCGCGCTTCCGGCCGCGGCCGCCGGGCAGGACAGCGAGCCCCGCACGGTCGAGGACTATGTCTGCGCCTTCGCCGGCGAATGCCCCGACGAGGCGGCCGAGGAAGCCGGCGAGACGCCTGCGGCGCCGGGCGGCCCGCGGGTCAGCGCCACCCGCGGCTTCTCGCTGTCGCACGCCGGCAGCGCGCAGCCGCGCCGGCCCGCGCCGCGCGCGCGCAGCCAGCGGCGCCCGAGCCCCAGGCCGCCGCGCCGCGCCGGCCGGCCGCCGCGCAGGGGCAGCGCGTCAATCTGCGGCTCAGCTTCGAGAGCGGCTCGGCCAAGCTCACCGCGGCGGCGGAGGCCGAGGCGCGGGTGTTCGGCCAGTCGCTGCTGCTGCCGCAGCTGGTCAACATGCGCTTCCGGATCGAGGGCCATACCGACAGCATCGGCGGGCGCGCGATGAACCTCGCTCTGTCGCAGCGCCGGGCGCAGAGCGTCGCCGACTTCCTGGTCGCGATGGGCGTCGCCCGCGACCGGCTCGACGTGACCGGCTACGGCCCCGACCGGCCGCTCCCCGGCACCCGCGCCAGCGCCGGCGAGAACCGGCGGGTGGAGGCGGTCCGGGTCTCCTAGGCCAGCACCGGGATCCGCCCCGCAAGCTCGTTCGCGACCAGCTCCGCCAGCTCCATCGCGCCGAGCACCGCCGCCGGCCCGTCCACGACAAACTGCGCCGCCATCCCCTCCTGGAGCGCCGCGGCGTTGCGGATGGTGAGGATCAGGATCATGCGGCCGAGAGTGTCCCCGAAAGCTGCATCGCAAGGCGCAGGGTAGCAAGCTCCCCATGGTCCGACAATGATTGCCGCTCCCGGGGACATGGAGTAAACTTCGCGACCTTCCCGGGGGCGTGAGGAGATATCATGCGCAGCTTGCGACTTTCCCTGCTGCTCTGCGCCGCCGCCGCGCTTCCGGCCGCGGCCGCCGGGCAGGACAGCGAGCCCCGCACGGTCGAGGACTATCTTTGCGCCTTCGCCGGCGAATGCCCCGACGAGGCCGCCGAGGAAGCCGGCGAGACGCTTGCGGCGCCGGGCGGCCCGCGGGTCAGCGCCACCCGCGGCTTCTCGCTCTCCACGCCGGACAGCGCGCAGCCGCGCCGGCCCGCGCCGCGCGCCCGCAGCCAGCGGCGCACGCTGCCCCAGGGAGCGCCGCGCCGGCCGGCCGCCGCGCAGGGGCAGCGCGTCAACCTGCGGCTCAATTTCGAGAGCGGCTCCGCCAAGCTGACCGCGGGGGCGGAGGCGGAGGCGCGGGTGTTCGCCCAGTCGCTGCTGCTGCCGCAGCTGGTCAACATGCGCTTCCGGATCGAGGGCCATACCGACAGCATCGGCGGGCGGGCGATGAACCTCGGCCTGTCGCAGCGCCGGGCGCAGAGCGTCGCCGACTTCCTGGTCGCGCTGGGCGTCGCCCGCGACCGGCTCGAGGTGACCGGCTACGGCCCCGACCGCCCGCTCCCCGGCACCCGCGCCAGCGCCGGCGAGAACAGGCGGGTGGAGGCGGTCCGGGTGTCGTGACCCCGTGGTGGAGAAAATTCCAGACCCCGGAGCCCCGACCCCATGGTGTAATTTTCGCGTATTTTGCCGAGACCATTTCAGCAACAAGTTGAGCATAACAAGCTGATTCCAAAATGTTAAAATGATCTCCCTTATAAGGTATCTCCCTTATAAGGGAGTTTGGCGAGGCTGCCTTATGGGCCCATTGCCTTGTCGGGTGGAAGGGGGAAGGCGGCGCTGATTTGCGATCCGGCGGGGCTTTCGCCGGCTGACGGGTCAGGCGAGCACCGGGATCCGGCCGGCCAGCTCCCGCGCGACCAGCTCGGCAAGCTCCATCGCCTGGGCGGGGTTGAGGCGCGGGTCGCAATGGGTGCGATAGCGGTCGGCGAGATCGGCCTCGGTGAGGCGGGCCTCGCCGCCGGTGCATTCGGTGACGTTGCAGCCGGTCATCTCGACATGGACGCCGCCCGCGCGCGCGCCGGCCAGCGCGAAAAAGGCGCTGAGCTCGGCGAAGACCAGCTCGAGCGGGCGGGTCTTGGTGCCGGCGGGGGTCCTGAGCGTGTTGCCGTGCATCGGGTCGCAGGCCCAGAGCGCCGGCCGGCCCGAGGCCGCCACCGCATCGAGCAGCGGCGGCAGCGCCGCGGCGATCCGCCCGGCGCCCATCCGCGCGATCAGGGTGACGCGGCCGGGCTCATGCTCCGGATCGATCGCATCGAGCAGCCGCAGCAGCGCGCCGGGGGCGAGGTCCGGCCCGCATTTGACGCCGAGCGGATTGGCGAGGCCGCGGACGAACTCGACATGCGCCGAGCCTTCGAAAGCGGTGCGCTGGCCGACCCAGAGGAAATGGGCGGAGCCGGCATAGAAGCGGCCCTCGCGCCGGACCAGCGCCTGCTCGAAGGGGAGGAGCAAGGCTTCGTGGCTGGTGAACGCGCCCGGCCCGAGATGGGCGAGCGTCGCCGCCGCCTGCGCATAGGCGCGGAACATCCGCTCGGGATTGGGCCGGCGCGCCTCGGCGTCGAAGGCGATGCCGTTGACGATGTCGCCGCGATAGGCGGGAAGGCCCCCCTCCAGGGCGGCGGAGCGCGGCTTGGCGAACTGCCCGGCCATTCGCCCGATCCGCACCACCTCCAGGCCCGAGGCGTCCGCCATTTGCTCCGCCATCGTCTCGATCAGGGCGACATTGCCGGCGATGGTCTCAGGCGAGAATTCAGCGAAGCTCTCCGCGCAGTCGCCCCCCTGGAGCAGGAAGGCGCGGCCAGCCTGCGCCTCGGCGAGCGCCCCTTTCAGCGCCTCGACATCGGCGAGCCGCACCAGCGCCGGATAGGCCTCGAGCTCGCGCGTCGCGGCGGCGAGCGCGGCCGGATCGGGATAATCGGGCTGCTGCCGCGCCTCGTACCGGCGCCAGCTGTCCGGACGCCAGTCCATCAGCCCGCCGGCACCGCGAGCTCGCGCGCCGCCTGCCGCAGCCGGCCCCGGGCCGCCGGATCGTCCGCATGAGCGGCGAGGCCGGCGCGGAGCGCCTCGCGCGCGGCGGCGGGATCGCGCAGGACCATGCGCGAGCGCATCAGCATGATCCAGCGGGCCTCGTCGCGCGGATTTTGCCGCAGCCGCGCGGCGAGCCGGTCGACCATGTCGCGGACCATCGCGTCCTGCTCGCTCGGCGGGATCGCGCGGGCCGCGGCCATCTGCTCCGCCGTCGGGCCGGGAATGGCGGCGGTGGCGGGGGACCGGGCGGGCGCTGCCGGCGCCGCCGGGAGGCGCCCGGCAAGGTCGATATCGTGCTGACGCGCGATCGCGGTCACCGCGCCGCGCACCTGCGGCTCCCAGGTCGCGCCGGCCGGCGCCTCGCGCAGCAGCGCGAGCAGCGCGTCGACGGCGCCGCGATGGTCGCCGCGCATGTCCCGCAAGGTGGCGAGATAGTAGCGGGCCTGCGGGTTGCCGGGCTGGAGCTCGAGCGCGCGGCGGAACAGCCGCTCCGCCTCCGGCGGCGGCGGGCCGTCGCTCGCCAGGATCAGCGTCTCGCCGAGATAGGCGGCGTAGTCGGCATTTTGCGGCGCCAGCTCCATCGCGCGGCGGAAGGCCTGGCCGGCCTCGGCGAAGCGCTCCGAGCCGCGCAGCGCCAGGCCGAGCATGAACCAGCCCTCGTGATTGTCGGGATCCTGGCGCAGCCGCTCGGCCAGCCCGGCGATCATCTCGTCGGCGCTGCGGGCTTCGCCGGCGGCGGCATTGGCGGTGGTGGCCTGCGCTTCTCCGTCCCCGCCGGAGCCGAGCAGGGCGTAGGCGACCGCCGCCGCCGCGATCAGGGCCGCGAGCACGAGGGCGACGGTGGCCGGCGAGGGCCGCCGGCCGGGCGTGGCGGGGGATGCCATAAGCCTCGGGATCATCACGGCAAAAAAGCCGCCGTCAAGTCTGGCGTCCCCGAGAGAGTTCTGTTAGGTTCCCACAGCAGCTGCGTAGGGAAGTGGATCGGTGTCGGCGGCGTTCAAGATTGCCATAGTCGGGTCGGGGCCGGCCGGACTGAGCGCGGCCGGGCGCGCGGCGGAGCTCGGCCTCTCCCATGTGCTGCTGGAGAAGACCGACCATCTCTCCGACACCATCTACAAATATCAGAAGGGCAAGCACGTCATGGCGACTCCGAGCCAGCTGCTGCTGCGCTCGGATTTCGCCTTCGACGCCGGCAAGCGCGAGAAGGTGCTCGGCACCTGGGACGCGGAGGCGCAGGATCACAAGATCAACGTGCGCAGGAACGCCGAGGTCAAGGCGATCACCGGCCAGAAGGGCGATTTCACGCTCGCGCTCGCCGATGGCGGGACGGTGACGGCCGAGAACGTCATCCTCGCCATCGGCACGCAGGGCAACCCCAACAAGATGCGCTGCGAGGGCGGCGACCTGCCGCACATCCAGTACCAGCTCGACGATCCCGGCGAATATGTCGACGAGCATATCATGGTGATCGGCTCGGGCGACGCCGGCATCGAGAACGCGCTCGGCCTCGCCGCCGACCCCGAGCAGGGCAATGTCGTCTCGATCATGAACCGCAGCGCCGAATTCGCCCGCGCCAAGGCCGCCAATGTCGACCTGTTGATGGAGGCCAAGGACCTCGGCCGGGTCAACCTGCTCACCGAGACGACGCCGGTGAGGGTGATGCCCGGCTTCCTGCTGATGGAGACGCGCGACGGCGAGCAGAAGGTCAGGTGCGACCGGATCATCGCCCGCATGGGTTCCTCGCCGCCGCGCAAGTTCGTGGAAGCCTGCGGCATCCAGTTCACCAGCGAGGACAAGGACGCCTATCCGGCGCTGTCGCCGCAGTTCGAGAGCAGCGTCCCCGGCATCTACGTGATCGGGGCGCTGGCCGGCTATCCGCTGATCAAGCATTGCATGAACCAGGGCTATGACGCGGTCGAGTTCATCAACGGCAACACCGAGCTGAAGCCGGCCGACGAGCCGATCCTGGAAAAGAAGTTCGCCGCCTTGCCGGGGTCGCGCTCGGTCACCGAATGGCTCGCCTTCCTGCGCCGCCGGGTGACGATGCTGGGCGAGCTGTCGATGCTGCAGATGCGCGAGTTCATGCTCGATTCCGAGGTGCGCGCCTGCGGGCCCGGGGAGATCGTGTTCGAGCGCAACGATCCGGGCGCTTCGATCTTCGCGGTCGCCGACGGTTCGCTCGCCGTCGAGATCGGCCCGGACAAGACCGTCCCCATTCCCAAGGGCTCGATCGTCGGCGAGGTCGGCCTCATCTCGGGGCGCAAGCGCAGCGCCACCGTGCGCACCGCCGAGGGCTCGATCGTGATCGAGATCCCGCGCAACGCGGCGCTGAAGCTGATGGCGACCAATTCGGCGGCCAAGCGCGAGATCACCCGCATCGCCACCGAGCGGATGCTGCTGCAGATGTTCTCGGGCGCCTCGACCGAGGATTTGAAGGACCTGATCGAATCGGCCGAGATCCAGGAGATCCGCGCCGGCCAGGCGATCATCGAGGAGGGCGGCGAGGGGTTCGACGTCTTCGTCATCCGCCAGGGCTCGATGACGGTCGAGAAGTCGATCGGCGGCAAGCCGGTCTTCCTCTCCTATCTGCCGGCCGGCAAATATGTCGGCGAGATGGCGCTGATCGACGGCGGCCGGCGCACCGCGACGGTGCGCGCGGCGATCAAGTCCGAGGTGATCAAGCTGAACGGCGAGGCGATGCGGCGCCTGCTCAGGGCCAAGCCGGACCTGCTCGCCAGCTTCAAGGAGCAAATGGCCGAGCGCCACAAGCTGAACAGCTACATCGAGGCGCGCAAGGACGGCTTCGGCGGCATCGTCGACATGTACAGCTCGGTCGCCGACTTCCTGGTCTCCGAGGGGATCGGCGAGGCGACCGACGTGCTCCTGATCGACGAGAAGCTCTGCGTCGGCTGCGACAATTGCGAGAAAGCCTGCGCCGACAGCCACGAAGGCCTGTCGCGGCTCGACCGCGAGGCCGGGCGGACCTTCGCCCATTTGCACGTGCCGACCTCCTGCCGGCATTGCGAGCATCCCCATTGCATGGCCGATTGCCCGCCCAATGCGATCAACCGCGGGCTCGACGGGGAGGTCTATATCAACGAGACCTGCATCGGCTGCGGCAATTGCCAGAGGAACTGCCCCTATGGCGTGATCCGCATGGCGAAGCCGCCGCCTAAGAAGCCCAGCCTCCTCAAATGGCTGTTCTTCGGCAGCGGCCCGGGGCCGGGCGAGCCCGACCAGGCATGGACCGACAAGAGGGTCGGCTCGGAGATTCCGAAAAAAGCGATCAAATGTGACATGTGTTCTGGTATCGAGGGCGGGCCGGCATGCGTCCGCGCATGCCCGACCGGTGCCGCGATCCGGGTGTCGCCGGAAGAGTTCCTCACCGTAGCGAGGATGGGACAGGGGGGCTGATCGGAAGGTGGCGACGAGGGGGATCGAGCGGACGCGGCTGGGGGATGCGGGGGCGCATGAGAGCTTCCTGCGCTACCATCGCTACCGCTGGCTCAAGATCGCCGCCGCGGTTTCCGCCTTCTTTCTCCTCGTCTACCTGATCGTCGACGTCGAGCCGCGCCACAATGGCGGCTCCTGGCTCGGCTATCTGCTCGGCACGATCGGCGCCGGGCTGATCGTCTGGCTGGCGCTGCTCGGAATACGCAAGCGGGCGATGACGCGCGGCCGCTGGTCGCTCAAGGCCTGGACCTCCGCGCACGTCTATCTCGGACTCGCCCTGATCGTCGTCGCCACGCTGCACACCGGCTTCCAGTTCGGCGTCAACGTGCACACGCTCGCCTGGCTGCTGATGCTGCTGGTGATCCTTTCGGGGGTGTACGGCATCTCGGTCTACATGCTGCTGCCGCAGGGCCTCTCCGACAGCCGCTCGGAGATGACCGGCCCGCAAATGGTCGAGGCGCTGAGCAGCCTCGACAAGCAGCTCGGCATCTCGGCCCAGGCGCTGTCCGACGAGGACGGCGAGGTGGTGCGCGCCTCGCTCGACGACGACCCGTTCGGCGGCGGCGCCCTGCGCCGGCTGTCGGGCCGCTACCCTCACTGCCGCAATCAGGCCGCGCTCGGCCGGCTGCGCGACCGGCTGGAGGCGAGCAGCGGCAAGGAGCAGGACGCGCTCGACCAGGTCGTCCAGCTGCTCGAGAAGAAGGCGGCGGCGCTGCAGCGCCTGCGCGGCTACATGCGGCGCCGCGCGCTGCTCGAGGTCTGGCTGTTCGTCCACGTGCCGCTGACCTTCGTGCTGCTCGCCGCGCTCGCCGCGCACATCGTCAGCGTGTTCTTCTACTGGTAGGGCAGGGGCGGCGATGGCATTCCTCCTCCGCACCATCTCGCACAGCGCCGAAGGCCGCGAGATCGTCCGCACCACGAAGATCGACGACGACCTCCTGAAGGCCGGCCGCGACCCCGATTGCGACATCCGCCTCAACGACCTCGCCGTCGCGCTCCACCATGCCACGCTCGAGCTGGTCTCGGCGAGCCGGGTCGGCATCTCCGCCGAGATGGGGATGACGGTGGAGATAGACGGCCACACCGCCCGCGACGGCCAGATCGACCTTGCCACCGGCGGCACCGTCAAGATCGGCCCGTTCCTGCTGCGCATCCTCGCCAAGGAGATGGGCTCGGAGGACGTCGCGATCGACATCCAGCGCGCCGACGCGGAGGCGCATGACGACCGCTTCGACACCCGCCGCTTCGCGCTGCAGACGGTGATGCCCGGCAAGCGGGCGACCGCCTGGAGCCTGGTCGGAATCGTGCTGATCCTGTTCCTGGCCTGGCCGATCTGGTCCTTCTACCAGAACCGGAGCGAGGCCGCCCGCTACGCCCAGGGCTATCATGCCGACCAGCTCTGGAATCCGGGCAGCCTCTCGCAGGGCCATGCCGGCCTCGCCCAGAATTGCCAGGCCTGCCACGTCGAGCCGTTCGTCGCGGTCCGCGACCAGGCCTGCACCTCCTGCCACACCGCGATCCACGACCATGCCGATCTCGCGCGGATGCAGCGCGCCAACCCCAACCTCACCGGCTTCCGCCGCTTGCAGCAGTCGCTCGGCGCGCTGTTCGGCCAGGACCCGGGCCGCTGCGTCGAGTGCCATACCGAGCATGAGGGGCCCTCGCGCATCCCGCCGACGCCGCAGCAATTCTGCGCCGACTGCCACACCGGGATCCAGGAGCGGCTGCGCGACACCCACCTCGCCAGCGCGTCCGATTTCTTGGACGGCCATCCCGAATTCCAGCCGGCGATGCTGATCCAGTGGCGCGGCGACGCGCCGCAGGTGCAGCGCGTCGCTCTGGGCCGCCGCCCGCTCGAGATGAGCAACCTCAAATTCCCGCACGCGCTGCACCTCGACCCGCGCGGCGGGGCGGCGCAGATGGGCCGGCGCCTCGCCGCGCGCCACGGCTTCGGCGAGCGGCTCGAATGCGCCGACTGCCACGTGCCGACGCCGGACGGCACCCGCTTCCAGCCGCCCGACATGGAAGACGATTGCGGCATGTGCCACAGCCTCGCCTTCGACCAGCTCGGCGGCACCATCCGCACCCTGCGCCACGGCTCGCCCGAGCAGGTGATCGGCGACATCCGCTCGCTCTACCGCGCCGGCGGGCCGCAGCGGCCGGCGGCGCTGGCGACCGCGCGCAGCCGGCCGGGCGAGGTCATGCAGACCCGCGCCGCGCTGCAGTTCGCCCGCGCCCAATCCGGCGTCGGCGGGCGCGGCGAGCGCGCCATCCGCGCCGTCTTCTCGGAAGGCGGGGCCTGTTTCGACTGCCACGTCGTGCAGCCGTCGCCGCCCGGTACGCTCGATTACCGGATCCGCCCGGTCGCCTTCCCGGTCCGCTACATGCTGCACGGGTGGTTCGATCACCGCGCGCACCAGATCGTGCAGCGGCCCGGGCGGCCCCGGCTCGAGGGCTCCGCGGCCTGCCTCAGCTGCCACCGCGCCGACGCTTCGTCCAATGCGAGCGACCTGCTGCTCCCCGATCTCGCCTCCTGCCGCGTCTGCCATGGCGGCGAGTCCACGCGCCTGCCGGTTCCGTCGACCTGCGCGATGTGCCACGATTACCATATGGACGAAGGCACCCCCTCCGAGCTGCTGCGCCAGCGCGTGCGCGGGCGGCGCTGGGAGACGACGGTGATCCCGGTGCAGGCCCAGCCCGCGGCGAGGAGGCGCTAGCGATGCTCGTCGCGCAGATCACCGACCTGCATCTGGGCTTCGATCCGGGCAATCCGGACGAGTTCAACCGGCAGCGGCTCGACCGCACCCTCGCCGTGCTCCGCGAGATGACGCCGCGGCCCGACCTGCTGCTCGCCACCGGCGACATCGCCGACAATGGCGACGATGCCGTCTCCTACCGGCGCTTCGGCGAGGCGATCCGGGACCTGCCTTTCCCGGTCTGGCCGGCGATGGGCAATCACGACAGCCGCGCGCCCTTCCTTAAGGCCTTCCCGGGCACGCCGGTCGTGGACGGCTTCATCCAATATGCGATCGACGATTTCCCGGTGCGCATCCTCGTCCTCGACACGCTCGAGGTCGGGCGGCACGGCGGCGGCCTCTGCGAAACGCGCGCGGCCTGGCTGGAGGCGCGGCTCGCCGAGACGCCGGAGCGGCCGGTGCTGCTCGTCCTGCATCACCCGCCGATCGAAACCGGGCTCAGCTGGATGACCGAGAATCCCGAGGCCGACTGGGTGGTCCGGCTGCGCCCGATCGTGGAACGGCACCCCAACATCGTGGCGATGGTCACCGGCCACCTGCACCGGCCGATCGTCACCCGCTGGGCGGGCACCACGCTCGCCGTCTGCCCGTCGACCGCGCCCCTGGTCGCGCTCGACATGGAGCCGATGGACCCGGACAATCCCGACGACCGGGCGATGATCGTCGCCGACCAGCCCTGGTTCGCGCTGCATTACTGGAACGGCCGCGAGCTGATCACCCATTTCGAGACGGTCGAGGACCATGAGGTGCTCGCCCGCTTCAGCGACAAGCGCGTCCCGCTCATTCGCATGCTGATGAAGGAGCGGGGGCAGCTCTAAATCCTCCCCGCGATTTCGCGGGGGGGGGACCGCCCGAAGGGCGGTGGAGGGGCGCCCCTCCACCATGCTTCGCATGGTCCCCCTCCCCTGCAAAAGCAGGGGAGGATTATCGCGCCCTAACCCAGTCCTGCATCGTCCCGGTGTCGCTGACCCGCCAGGGGAGGCGGCGGCCGTTCAGAAACAGGCGCTCCATCTCGGCGCGGGTGAAGGGGCGGGAGCCGAGGCGGCCGAACACCGCCATCTGGCCGCCGGTCTCGTCGACGGCGCGGTCGCGGTCGAGGCCCTTGGCGAGGGCGACGGCGGGGTCGGGGGTGCGCGCCCAGGCGATCAGCTCGGGCACGGGGCGCGGCGAGAAGCCGTAGAAATTGGGCTGGCTCTGGGGCGAGGTCAGCTGGATCACCTTCATCCCGTTGCGGCCGTCGGCGACATAGGCGAACAGGGAGGCGTTGGTGGACGCCACCACCACGTCCTCGACGTCGTTCATCCGCCCGTCGAAGGTGACGAATTGAGGCGGCTGCGGCCGCTCGGGATTGGTGATGTTGACGATGGCGAGGCCCTGCGCCTTGGCGGCGACATAGGCATAGGTGCGGGCGAGGTAGATACGGCGGGCGTCGTCGAGGCGCACCGTCGCCGCGGGCACCGCCACCGGCTGGCCGAGCTCGGTCACGTCGAACAGCTTCAGCCCCTCGGCATCGGTCACCCAGAGGTAGCGGAACTGCAGCGCGGAGGCGCGGACGTCGGCGAGCGGCAGGGTGGCGAGGTGGCGCGGCCGCAGCGGCTCGTTGAGGTCGATCACCACCAGCCCCGCGGCGGCGGCGATATAGGCGTAATGACCGGCCAAGGTGATGTGCCGCGCCCCGGCGAGCACGCCGCCCTCGTTCCAGGTCAGCGCGCGCCGCAACCGGTTGTTGCGCGGGTCGCCGTCCGCAAGCGTATTCACGTTGATGAGTATCAGCCCCTCTTCGGCGTCGGTCACCACTGCATAATTATAGATGGGGTGGAAGCGCTGCTCCTGATTCTCCTCGAGCAGGCTGATCGTGGTGCCGTTCGGGCCGGGCCGCTGCGTCGCCGCCATCGCCTCGTTGCGCTGCGGCGCGATCGGCTGGTTGGTCGGCAGCGCGACGCAGGTGGCGTTGCGCGTATCGACGCGGGCGTCGTGGCCGAGCGGCGAGAAGGGGGCGCTGACGATGCGCTCGGAGAAGCCCTTGTTGGCGATCGAGGCGATGTCATAGGCCTGGAAACCGCCCGACCCCTCGGCGACGAAGATATATTCGCCGCGGTTCTGCAGGCAGCCGACCCTCCCCCGCGTGCCCTGGACGATATTGTAGAATTGCTCGCGCTGGCGGGTCTCGCCGGAGAGATTGGCATCGAAGGTCTCGCCGCGGGTCCAGTTGATCAGCTCGCGATTGTTGCGCTCGACATGCGCCCGGTAGAAATCGGGATAGGCGAAACGCTGCAGATAGGAGCCGATCACCGCCTGCGGCTCGTCCCATTCGGTGACCCGGACCGCCTCGAAGCCGCCCTCCAGCCCGACCCAGGCGTGCAGGCCCAGGAAATTGACGAAGTTGGTGCCCTGCAGCAGCAGCTGGGCCATGATCGCATTGTTGTCGTTCGCCTGGCTGAGGTGGCAGTCGGTGCACTGCTTGGTCTCGGTGGTGCGCACGGTGTGCGGGAAATGCGGCGCGAAGGCCTGGCTGGAGAAGCCCGCGGCCGAGATCGGCGGCTGCTGGACGTAGATCCGCTCGCGGTTGATGTTGGTCGAGGAGAGGATCAGGGCCGAGGTCGAGCGGATCGGCGCGATGATGTTGCCCTTGCTGGTCTGGTGGCGGCCCAGCTGGAACATGTCCTCCCGCGCGACCTGCGGGTTGTAGGTCGCGAAGTTGCGGGTCTCCTCTTCCTCGTAATGATGGGTGGTGGTGCGCCAGTTGGCCTCGATCGGCAGGTGGCAGCCGCCGCAGCTCGTCGTCCAGGAGAGGTGGCAGGTGAAGCAGGCCATCTCGCTGTCGGGATGGGCGAGCTCGTTGTCGGGCACGCCGGCGCCGAAGACGAAGCGGCCGGTCTCGGCGCCCGTCCGCGACATCAATTTGGCGCGGGCGGAGCGCAGGTTGAAGCCGGGATTGGCCGGATCGACGCTGTCGCGGACCTGGCTCACCGCCCAGGAGAGGCTGGGATCGACGATCGAGCGCTGCACCAAGACGCGCTGGGCGGGCGCGCAGGCGAGGCCGGCGACCTCCTCCTGCGCGGTGGCGCAGTCGAGCCATTCGAAGCGGCGGCGGCCGTCCTCGTTGCGGAGCAGCTCCAGATTGGTGCCCCGCGGCGGGGCGGCCGGGCCGGAGGTGCGGAGGTTGGCATAGTCGCGCGCCGAGCCGTGGCAGTCGCGGCAGCCGATCTCGATCGCATTGGCGACCTCGCCGTAGATGAAGCCGTTGCCGTGCGCGTCCTGGGCGAAATGGCAGTCGGCGCATTGCAGCCCGCGCTCGGCGTGGATGTCCATCATGTGCACCGAGCGGCCGGGATTGGCGCCGACGGGGACGAACAGGCCCTCGCCCTCGGTGCGGAAGGTGTCGGGGTCGCCGGGCGGGATGACGTTGCCCTCGGCGTCGAGCAGATTGCCCTCGCGGTCGCGGCGGAAGATGCCGCGGAAGTTCCAGCCGTGGCCGTGATAGTCGGCGAACTGGGTGTGGCGGGCGAGCGGGTTCACCCGGTCGTAGACCTCGCGCAGGAAGCCGACATCGGCCCACAGGCCGCGCGGCGCGGCGCCTTCGGGGTTGCGGTCGAGCACGTCGAAGGTCTCGGTCGCGGTCGGGTAGCGCTGGGTACGGAAGCGCGCCTCTTCGTCCGGGTTTCGCGCGGGCAGGCGGTTCTCCGGCCCCGGCCACATCAGGTCGGCGTCGGATTCATAGTCCCACATCGTGTAGCCGAGATAGGAGTTCAGGAAGATGTTGGGCTGGTGCATGTGGCAGGTCATGCACTGGGCGGTCGGGATCGCGCGGGTGAAGACGTGGCGGATCGGGTGGCCGCTCTCGCCGACCGCGGCATGGTTGGAATCGACCGGCGCCTCATGCCCCTCGCCGGCGCGATGCCTGCCCTGGCGCAGGCTCGCGATCGTCGGGTCCACTGTCGCGGTCTGGCCGTCGCGGCCGTGCTGGGCGTAGGTGAGGCTGTGCCGCGGCTCGCGGTCGTTGGCGTAGACGACGTGGCAGCCCGCGCAGCCCGAATGGCGATAGTCGCCGGGCTGGTCGTTGGTGCCCATGAACCACATGTAGGGGTCGTTGAGGCGGGTCTTGTGGATGTTGAGGATCGGGATGGCGACGCGGATGCCGGTGCCGGGGCCGCGGTTGGACTGGCGCAGGTCCGGGCCGTCCCGGCTCCTCGAGCCGCTGGATCGAGCCGGTCGGGTTGGGCAGGCCGATC
Organism: uncultured Alphaproteobacteria bacterium; assembly: GCA_963826805.1. Lineage (GTDB taxonomy): Bacteria > Pseudomonadota > Alphaproteobacteria > Sphingomonadales > Sphingomonadaceae > Allosphingosinicella. Next base: position 317,890 of record CAWGYE010000003.1, on the reverse strand, counting down.
TCGGGAAACTGGGTGCCGATGTTGCGGCCGCCGCGCTCGAACACCCGGAAGACGTCGCCGGGCGGGATCACGTGCCAGGTCGGCAGCGGATAGAGCTCGGCGAGCACGCCGCGGGCGCGCTGCTCGGGGGTGAGCCCGTCCGGGCCGAGCGGCGAGCGGACCAGCGCCGGCTCGCCCAGCCGCGTATAGGCCTCGCCGACCAGGTAGTTCTTGAAGGGCAGGATGCCGTTATTATAGGCGGCGCCGCCCCACAGCATCGCGCCCGAGGCCATCAGCGAGCGCTCGGCCGCCTCGATGATCTCGATGTGGCAGGCGCCGCAGGCGTCGCGCGCGACGCGATAGTCGGAGGGGTTGGTGAAGCGGATGAACTCGGGCGCCTCGCGGTTGAGCAGGGCATAGCTGCGCGCCGGATTGGCCGAGGCGGGGAAATGCCAGGCGCCGGGGAAGCGCGGCAGCACGTGCGCCCGGTTCTGCGCGACCAGGTAGGCCGAGCCGCCCGGCTCGGCGCCCGCCGGCCGCGCCACCGCCGGATTGCCGCCATGGCAATCGGTGCAGCCGAGCACGACGGCGGGCGAGCGGTGCATGGTGTGGGCGTCGCTGGCGCTGTGGCAGGAGACGCAGCCCTGGCTCTTCGGCTCGGCGTCGGCCCATTCCTGGGTGCGCGGCGCCGGCGCCGCGCGGACCAGGCTGTAGTCGCGCACCGCCGGCTTTTCCTTCTCCGCCGCGCCCAGCTGCGAGGCGCCGATCCCCGCCGCTGCGACCAGCGCGGCTGCGATCAGGGAAAGGCGGGCGAGGCGAACCATCTCAATAGGTCAGGATCGCGTTGAACAGGACGGAATAATAGTAACGGTCGCGGTCGGTATTCTCGAACAGGTCGCGAAAGCCGGTGCCGGCGCGCAAGGTCGCCGCGGAGAGGCGGAAGACGAGGTTCTGGGTCATTTGCGGCCGCCAGATCGCCGCCGCGCTCAGGTCCCAGCCGATGTCGCGGCGGATCGTGCCCTGCATCCGCAATTCCTCGAGGATGCGGGTGCGGTGGAACCAGAGATGGTTGACGTTGGCCGACAGACGGAAGCGCGGGGTGAGGTCGAAGTCGGCGCCGGCGCCGAGCAGCATGGTGCCGGGATTGGCGAAGTTGGACTGGCCCTGCTCCTTGGACGAGCGCAGGTTGACGAGGAGGCCGTTGCGGCCGTCCATCGAGACCGCGCGGGCGCCGCCGGCGAACGGGATGGTCTGGCGGATCCAGTAGCTGGTGTCGGCGCCGGCGAAGATCGGGTTCTCGAAGAGATGGTCGAAGCCGCGCTCGACATCGTCATAGGGGTCGCCGTCGCCGCTCGCGAACAAGGCGGCGCCGCGCAGCCGGACCCAGTCGATGTCGTAGCTCGGCTCGGCGGCGAGGAAGAAGCTCTGCAGCCGCGCGCTGCGGTCGGTGAAGACGTTGCGCCGGTCCGAGCCCAGCAGGACGTAGGCCGAGGTGGTGAGGTTGATCCGCCCGATCCGCCCGTCGGTCGAATAGCCGAGATAGACGGCGTCGTAATTGCGCGCGCGCAGATTGCCGAACAAGGCCGGGCGGACCGGGAAGCCGTTCGAATCGACCTCGATCTCGCCGCGCTCGCGGTTGATGTTCCAGGTGATGCTGGCCTGGCTGGTCAGGCCGACGAACGGGAAGTCCTGGCGGAACAGGTTGGCGTGCAGGATCCAGTCGTCGCGCGGGCGTCTGGAAGAGGTCGTTGAGGCCGGAATTGGTGTCCTTCTCGAGCCGCCAGATCGCCGCGATATTGTATTGGAAGCGGTTGTTGTCGCGATTGCCGAACAGGCGGATGCCGAGCTGCTGGTCCTGGAACAGGAAGCCGCGGAAATCGAAGTTGAACGGCTGGATGCCGACGCGCACGCTGTCGAAATCGAAGCGGTGGCCGACATTGCGGATATGATAGTCGATGAAGGCTTCCTGGACGCCGAGCGCATAATCGAACCGGTCGGTGCCGCGCGACGGCTCGACGAACAGCACCCGGCGCTCGCCGACGTCGACATAATTGGCGTTGAAGGCGAGGGTGAGGCGATATTCGACATGCGGCGGCAGGAAGGCGGTGTTGCCCTTGATCAGGGCGACGCTGGCGATGAAGGTCTGGGAGAGGACCAGGCTGTGGTTGCGGCCGAACACGTCGTTGCTGCCGGGCCGCTGGGTGGTCTGCACGCCGACCGGGATCGGGAAGGTGCGCGGCTCGATCACCGTGTCGGAGATGGCGCTGACGAAGCGAGGAACCAGTCGTGCTCGCGAAGGCCGAGGAAGCGCGGCGTGGCGCAGCGGCGCGATGCCGGCGGCGCGGCGCCGCGCCTGCTCCTCCTCGGTGGGCAGGCAGATCGGGATGTCGCCCTTCAGCAGATTCTGGTTGTAGGGGTCCCACCAGCGCGGATTGGCGAGGCCGAGCGAGGTCGCCAGCCGCCAGCGGTCGGGGATGGCGACATGCTCGGCCGGGAAGGCCTCGGGCGGCGGCGCGCGGACCGCGCCCGGATTGACCTGGTTGACCGGATCGGGGAGGTCGTGGCGGATGTCGGGCCGGCGCCGCCCCTCGATCAGCGCCTCCTCCGACGGCGGCACCGGCGGCGCGTTCGGATCGGCGGCGGGCTGCTCGACCGGAGCGGTCTCGGACGCCGGCTCTCCCTGCAGCGAAGCTCGCCGACGCCAGCAGCGACAGCAGGGCCGGCGGCGACGCTCATAGCCCCTGGCAGACGTTCTGCTGGTTGGTGCCGAGGAACGGGATTGAACGGACAGCCGACCCAGCGCAGCCGCACGCCGCTCGAGCCGCTGACCGGCACCACGATCTGGTCGGAGCGGATCGCGGCATTGGCGTTGTTGATGCCGCCGAGCCTGACGGCGCCGTTGTGCAGGCCGAGGAAGCTGATCATGTCGTCCTGGTCGATGCCGTCGCCGGAGACGCCGATGCCGCCGATCAGGGTGTTGCCGCGATAGATCGGCACCGAGCCGGGGAAGATCTGGATGCCGTTGGCGATCCGGCCGGGATTGGGGTTCGAGGTGCATTGCGCCGGCGTGTCGATGAGCGTGAGGCCGAGGACGAAGCGGACGTGCTGGTCGACATTGCCGAGGATCAGCGCCGATTGCAGGCCGGTCGAGAAGGGATTGAACTCGGCGACAGGCCGCGAGAAGGGCCCGGGCGGGCGGCCGAGCTCGCCGTCCGGGAAATAGGGCCGCGAGATGTTGCCGATCGCGCGGTCGGAGAAAGCGAAGGCGCCGGTGAAGGCGGTGGAATCGCCGAAGAAGGCGCGGGCGCGGGGGATGTTGGCCTGCACGTCGGGGCTGGTATTGGCGAGCAGCTCGGCGGCAGCGAAGGCGGCCGAGAAGAAGGCGGCGGTGCGCGCCTTCTGCAGCGACACGTCGGTGCCGAAGATCGGCGCGTCGGGCGAGCGGACGATGCCGAGCACGCTGCCGTTGGTGTCGACCACCGAGATGGTGACCTGGGCGCGGCTGTCGAGCGGGCGGCGGATCTGGGCGCGCGCGGCGCTCATGATCTTGAACGCCTCCTCGAGGATCGCGCGCACCTCGGCGCCGGTGAGGCCGGCGCGGGACCGTGCTGGCGACGATCGGATAGCGGTTGGCGCCGGCGCCGTTGGTGAGCACGAAGGCGTCGGGATTGGCGAACTCGGCGGCGGTCGCGGCGCGGATGCCCGAGGCCTCGCTGCCGTAGGGCGTGCCGGGGATGGTCGCGCCGGCGAAATAGCCGGTCACCGCGGTCAGCGTGCCGGCGCCGGGCACCAGGGTGACGAACGGCGGCGCGCTGGCCGGGTTGGTCTGCAGGTTGGCGGCGGTCGCGTCGCTGTAGCGCAACGCGGTGCCGTCGACGGTGACCCGGTTGGCGCGGATGTCCTCCGGCGCGTCGAAGCCGACGGTTGCGGCCAGCGCGATCGCCTCCTCCGGGTCCGCATCGACATCCTGGATCTCGGGATCGAAGCCGTAGACGCCGTCGCCCATGAAGCCGATGCCGCCGACCACCACGCCGTTCTTGTAGAGCGGGAAGCCGCCGGGATCGGCCGACAGGCCGAGCGGCGAGCGCTTCGGGCCGACGAACTGGGCCGGCGGCGCCGCGCCGAAGCGGGCGGCGAGGTCCGAGCAGGGCAGCTGGCTGAACTGCACGCCGAACAGCGGCCCGCTCTCGAGGCCCGCGCGCGGCGGCCGAGGGCGGGAAATGCTGCTGCACGATCTGGCTCGCGGTGCGGGTCGAAAAGGCGTTGCCGCTCGAGGAGAGGTAGGCGCCGGTGATCGCCTTGGCGATCGCCCCGGCGACGGCGCCGCCGACCACGGTCATGCCCTGCAGATCGTGGTTGACCCCGCTCGGGCTGGCGGGAACGCTGAGGTTCAGATTGGCGCCGGTCATCCTGAACACGGCGAGCACGTTGCCGACCCGGTCGACCACCGCGAAGGTGCCGGGCAGGCCGCGCGCCTGCGCCTCGGCGACGCCCTGGGCGATGATCCGCTCGACCTCGGCGGTGGTCAAGGCGAGCTGCGCGGGCGGGGTGTAGAGCGGGGTCTGGCCCGGCGTGGGCGGGCCCGGATCGGGGACGGCGGTTCCGCCGCCGCCGCCACCGCCGCCGCCGCCGCAGGACGCGAGCAGCAGGGCGGCAATGGCGATGGCGGACGCTGAACGCTTCATCTCAACCTTCTGATCGCCGCCGCGGCGCGGCCGAGGCTGGCCCGGAATCCCCCCGGATCGTAAGCATTGGGATCGTTGACCGCGCGATAGGCGCTGTTGATGTCGGCGCGGATCGCGTTGGCGGCGCCCTCCGGGACATGGCCCTGGGCGACCAGCGCCGAGAGCAAGGTGTCGGTCGCCATCACCGCCTGCACGCTGCCGGCATAATCGGTGAAGCGCTGGCGGATCGCCTCGCCGGTGATCGCGGCGATGATCGCGAAGGTGGTCTCGCGCCCCATCGGCGCGGCGGCGAAGGCGTCGGCCAGCGCGCGCGCGCTCGCCCTGCAGGGTGGCCGCCGCCGCCAGCGCCGCCGGGCGGCCCTCGGCCATCGCCGCGTGGAAGGCGCGGCTGTCGCGCTCGAAGCGCTGGGCGAGGCCGGGCGCCGCCACCCTCGCCGCCGCCGCCAGCATGATCATGTTCTCGTCATTGTAGGGCGGCATGCCCGACGGGATCGGCCGGCCCGGATTGGCCTCCGCGCCCGGGCGGAAGCGGGGATCGTCGGAGATCCGCCGGTGGCAGGAGTGGCAATCGAAGAAGTAGAATTCGGGGAAGATCCCCTCGCTGCCGAGCGGGCTCGCGAACAGCGTCAGCGACCGCTCCAGCGCCATCGCCTGGCCGATCGCCCACATCCGCGTACCGTCCGCCGCTGCCCTTGCGCCGGGCATAGTCGCGATCGGCATTGTGGTGCTGCTGCAGGGTCGAGAACAGGTCGAGCTCGAAGCTGATCCGGGGGTGGCCGGCGGCCATGATCCGGTGGGTGACGAACTGGCCGGGATCGGCGCTGCCGAAATGGCAATCGAGGCACTGGGCGGCGCGGGCGCGCGGATTTTCGAGCGGCACCAGCCCGCGCGCGACGTTGGCGGCGTGGGTGCCGCCGACCGCATAATGGCTGGTCAGCCAGCCCGAGGCGGGGCCGTGGCAGCTCTCGCAGCCGACCCCGTCGGAGGTCTGGAAGCGGATGCCCGCGCCGCCCGGCCGGAGTGGCGTGGCAGCCGAGGCACATCGGGGCGCTGGCCGCCTCGCCGATGCCGAGCCGCCGGGCGATCGCCTGGCTGCGCGGCTCGCGCAGCACCGCCCAGGCGCGGCTGTGGGCGCCGGCCGCGGTCGCCGGGTCCTGCCAGAGCATCAATTCGTCCTGGCGGACGACCTCGCCGTCCGCCTCGCCGCGGCCGTGGCAGGTGGTGCCGCCGCAGGTGGCGACGCCGACATAGGTGCCGCTGGAGCCGGGCTGGGCGACGCCCTGGGCGTGGACCGGTCGGAGGATCAGCAGGATGAGGAGGGTGGCGAGGAAGCCGGCGGCGCCCAGCCCGATCGCGATGTTGCGCCTGCCCCCCATCACGCCTCCGTGCCGCCTCGCCGCGGCAAACGTGCCGAGACTATGGTCCGAACGTTATGGCCATGCAAGCCCGGCAGGGCGCGGGTGACAGGCCCGACAAAGCCCGGTAGACCGCCTTTTTCGAAGAGGGGCGCGCACGATGACCAAAGCCTCCGACCTGTTCATCCAGTGCCTGGAGGAGGAGGGCGTCGAATATGTGTTCGGCGTGCCCGGCGAGGAGAATCTGGACTTCCTCGACAGCCTGTCGCGCTCGAAGACGGTCAAGCTGATCCTGACGCGGCACGAGCAGGGCGCGGGCTTCATGGCGGCGACCTACGGCCGCCATACCGGCAAGTACCGGCGTCTGCCTCGCCACGCTGGGGCCGGGCGCGACCAACTTCGTCACCGCCGCCGCTTATGCGCAATTGGGCGGCATGCCGATGCTGATGATCACCGGCCAGAAGCCGATCAAGAAATCGAAGCAGGGCCGCTTCCAGATCCTCGACGTCGTCGACATGATGGGGCCGATCACCAAGTACACCCACCAGCTCGCCAGCGCCGACAACATCCCGAGCCGGGTGCGCGAGGCCTTCCGCCTCGCCGAGGAGGAGAAGCCGGGCGCCACCCATATCGAATTCCCCGAGGATATCGCCGAGGAGAAGACGGAATCGGTGCCGCTGAAGCGCAGCCTCGTCCGCCGCCCGCACGCCGACGAGAAATCGGTCCGCGCCGCGGTGGAGCGGCTCGAGGCGGCGAAATCGCCGGTCCTCGTCATCGGCGCCGGCGCCAACCGCAAGATGACCAGCCGGATGCTGCTCCAGCTGATCGAGAAGACCGGCATCCCCTTCATCACCACCCAGCTCGGCAAGGGCGTGATCGACGAGGCGCATCCCAAGTTCCTCGGCTGCGCGGCGCTGTCGGCCGGCGACTTCGTCCACAAGGCGCTCGAAGTCCGCCGACCTCATCGTCAATATCGGCCACGACGTGATCGAGAAGCCGCCCTTCTTCATGCAGCAGGGCGGCACCGAGGTGATCCACGTCTCGACCAACACCGCCTCGGTCGATCCGGTCTATTTCCCGCAGATCGAGGTGATCGGCGACATCGCCAACGCGATCTGGCAGATCAAGGAGGACATCGTCCCGCAGGGGACGTGGAATTGCGACCAGATGCTGAAGGCCCGCGCCGCCGAGCTCGAGCACACGAGATCGATGTGCGGCGACGAGCGCTTCCCGATCTTCCCGCCCTGCCTGGTCGAGCGGGTCCGCGAGGCGATGCCGGCGGACGGCATCATCTGCCTCGACAACGGCGTCTACAAGATCTGGTTCGCGCGCAACTATCCGGCGCGCGGCCCCAATACGGTGCTGCTCGACAATGCGCTGGCGACGATGGGCGCCGGCCTGCCGTCGGCCATGGCCTCGAAGATGGTCCATCCCGACAGCAAGGTGATGGCGATCTGCGGCGACGGCGGCTTCATGATGAACAGCCAGGAGATGGAGACCGCGGTCCGCCTCGGCCTCGACATCACCGTGCTGATCCTGCGCGACGACGCCTATGGCATGATCCGCTGGAAGCAGGCCAATATGGGCTTCGCCGATTTCGGCCTCACCTACGGCAATCCCGATTTCGTCAAATATGCCGAGAGCTACGGCGCCCACGGCCACCGCGTGGAGAGCGCCGAGGGGCTGCCGCGATCTGCTCCGCCATTGCCTCGACACGCCCGGCGTCCACCTGATCGACTGCCCGGTCGACTATTCGGAGAACGACCGCATCTTGAACAAGGACATCAAGGAGCTGAGCGCGGCGCTGTGAGGCCAATCCCCTCCCCTTGATGGGCAGGGGTTAGGGGTAAGGTGAACCTCCGAGGCCATAGCGGCGGTGGCGCTCACCCCCACCCAACCCTCCCTCATCAAGGGGGAGGGCTCCAATGCGAAGCGACTGTCCCCGCACGGGGCTGTCCCCGGGGTGATGAGGAAGGAAGCCATGACCGACGCCGCCCTTGCCCCGATCCTCCGCCGCTTCGACACGCCGGACGAGGTTCGCGTCTTTCCCAAGGGCAGGTTCGAGCTCGTCCGGATCGGCGGCATGACGATCGGCCGGGCGACCTACCAGCCCGGCTGGAAATGGTCGGCCGACGTCGGCGCGGAGCTGGGCGCGGCCTCGCTGCCATGTCGAGCATGTCGGCCTCGTCGTCTCGGGCTGCGCGACGGCGGCGATGGACGACGGCACCGTCCACGAGATGCGGGCCGGCGACCTCTTCTACATCCCGCCGGGCCACGACAGCTGGGTGGTGGGCGACGAGCCCTATGTGTCGCTTCATTTCATGGGCGCGGACGACTATGCGGCCAAGGGAGCCGAGTGATGGTGAAGCTCAAGGACGTCTATCCGCTCTACCTCAACAACGAGGCGCAGCAGCCCAACGCCGACCTCGAGGTCACCGACAAATATACCGGCAAGGTCGCCTTCCGCTGCGCGCAGGCGGACGCGAAGACGATCGACGCGGGCATCCAGGGCGCGGTCGAGGCGGCGGAGCCGATGGCGCGGATGGCGAGCTACGAGCGCCAGGCGGTGCTCCAGCATTGCGTCGACCGGTTCAAGGAGCGGTTCGACGAGCTTGCTTATGCGCTCTGCGTCGAGGCGGGCAAGCCGATCAAGGATTCAGGAGGGCGAGGTCACCCGGCTGATCGACACCTTCCGCATCGCCGCCGAGGAGAGCGTGCGGATGACCGGCGAGGTGCAGCCGCTCGACATCTCGCCGCGCGCCAAGGGCTATCAGGGCATCTGGAAGCGGGTGCCGATCGGGCCGTGCAGCTTCATCTCGCCGTTCAACTTCCCGCTCAACCTCGCCGCGCACAAGATCGCGCCGGCGCTCGCGGTCGGCTGCCCGTTCGTGATGAAGCCGGCGAGCCGCACGCCGCTGGGCGCGATCATCATGGGCGAGGTGCTGGCCGAGACCGACCTGCCCAAGGGCGCCTTCTCGATCCTCCCCGCCCACCGCGAGGGCGCCGACCTGTTCACCGAGGACGAGCGGCTGAAATTGCTGAGCTTCACCGGCTCGCCCGCGGTCGGCTGGGACCTGAAGGCCAAGGCCGGCAAGAAGAAGGTGGTGCTGGAGCTGGGCGGCAATGCGGCGGTGATCGTCGACAAGGACGCCGACCTCGCCGACGCGCTGGAGCGGGTGATCTTCGGCGCCTTCTACCAGTCGGGCCAGTCCTGCATCGGCGTCCAGCGCATCCTGATCCACGCCGACGTCTATGACGAATTCCGCGAGATGCTGGTCGCGAAGACCAAGACGCCTCGTCGCCGGCGACCCCAAGGACCGCGACGTCTTCATCGGCCCGATGATCGACGTCAAGGAAGCCCAGCGGCTCGACTACTGGATCCAGGAGGCGGTCGAGAAGGGCGCGACCCTGCTCTGCGGCGGCAAGCGCGACGGCGCGATGCTCGAGGCGACCCTGCTGGAGAATGTCGATCCGCGCGACCAAGCTCAACGTCGAGGAGGCGTTCGGCCCGGTCGCCTTCCTGATCAAGTTCGACGACTTCGACGAAGCGCTCGACATCGTCAACGACAGCAAGTTCGGCCTCCAGGCCGGCATCTTCACCCGCGACCTCTTCCAGATGTTCGACGCCTGGGACCGGCTCGAGGTCGGCGGCGTCGTGATCAACGACGTGCCCTCCTACCGCGTCGACAACATGCCCTATGGCGGGGTCAAGGATTCAGGGCCTCGGCCGCGAGGGCATCCGCTTCGCGATGGAGGACATGACCGAGATCAGGAATCTCGTCATCCGCCGCCGCGACGAGGGGCCGCCGAAGAAGCAGACCGGAAGCTGACCCCGCTCAGCCGTCCGACGGAGTCTGCGGTGCCGGGGCCGACGGCGCCTCGCCGGTGCTGAGGTCCAGATATTCGATGCGCGCCTGGCGGAGGCGCTGCGGGATATTGGACCCGGTGCGCCGCTCGTAGCCCGCCGTATAGGTGTAGCGCTCCAGCCGGTAGGTGGGCTCGGTGCCGGCCGAATAGAGGCGGTCGCGGATCGAGGCGATCAGCGGGTTCGGCCCAGTCCGGATCGGTGCTTTCGCGCAGGATTTCGAGCCCGGAGACGCGGCCGTTGGGCAGGATCCAGAAGCCGACGTCGATCCACTTGTCCTCGAAATTGTCGGACAGCCGGCGCAGGCTGTTGGCGAAGGTGGAGAAGGGGTCCCTGCCCTCCGGCACTTCGTAGAGCGGCTGGATGACCTGCTGGACTGCGAGCTGATATTCGGACGCGTTGAGCAGCCGGCGCCGCGATCCGGCGGTCGGCGCGCTGGCGATCTCGGCGAGCAGCGCGTCGGCGCGCGCCGCATGGCCCTCGAGGCGCAGCAGGCGGGAGAGCAGCAGCTTGGCGCCGGTCGCGCGCATCCGGTCCGCGGGGGCGGCCAGCCGGGCGAGGCGCAGCAGCTCCTGGCGCGCCGGCCCGTGCGTGTCCTCGCGCAGCGACAGCCAGAGCAGCCTGAGCTCCGCGATCGTCGCCACGTCCTCGCGCCCGGCCTCGCGCGCCGCGTCGGCGAGCCGGGTGAGCTCGCGCCGCGCCATCACCATGTCGCCCACCTCCATCTGCATCTCGCTGATCTCGAAGCGGGCGGTGAAATGGCGGTGATCCTCTTGCGCGATGCCCTGCCTGAGCGCGCTCAGGATGCCGTAGGTGGAGCGGCGGGCATCGTCGTCCATCCCCAGATGCCGCGAGATGCGGGCATGGCCGCGATAGAGGTCGGAGACCGGCTCGGGGAAAGCGCCGGCGTTGCGGCGGTTGCGGCGCAGCGCGGCCTGCAGGACGTCGCGCCCCTCATGATAGTCGCCGGCGAGGAACAGCGCCTCGGCCAGCGCCAGGCTGGCGTCGGCATCCTCGTTGGTCGGGCAATGACGGGCGAGGCACCGGGCGAGCCGGTCGCGAAAATCCTGGAGGCGCTGGCCGGTGACGATGATGGTCGGTTGGGCGGGCTCCTGCGGCGCGGCGGGCGCGACGGCGAGCAAAGCGAGAAACAAAGCATGATGCATGGCGTCGGCTCCCCCCAAGGTCTTCAAAAGACTAGCGGAAGCCGACCCGAGATCAATGGCTTATCCATCCGGCCTTCAGCCGGACGGCGATTCCGCGGCGGGCGGCGGCCCCGGCGCCTGCTCGCCGGCGGTGAGGTCGAGATATTCGACCCGGGCGGCGCGGCTGCGGCGGGGGATGTTGCTGCCGGTGACCCGCTCGTAGGGTGCGGTGTAGCTGTAGCGTTCGAGCCGGTAGGTGGGCTCCGGGCCGGTCGAATAGCTGCGGCCGCGGATCGAGGTGAGCAGCGGCCTCGCCCAGTCCGGATTGTGGCTCTGGCGCATGATCTCGAGGCCGGCGACGCGGCCGTCGGGCATCACCCAGAAACCGACGTCGATCCACTTGTCCTCGAAATTGTCGGACATCCGCGAGAGGGTGTTGGAGACGTTGAGGCTCTCCCCCATGGTGTTGGCGACATTGTTGGGATCCTGCACCTGCAGCACGAAGGCCGGGGCGTGGAGCAGCCGCCGGCGCGTGCCGCCCTGCGCGGCCCGGCCGACCTCGGCGATCAGCGCGTCGGCCCGCCCATTTTCGCCTTCGCTGCGGTAGAGGCGCGCGAGCAGGATCTTGGCCCCGGTCATCCGCATCCGGTCGGCGGGCCGGTCGAGGCGCGACATCTGGATCAGGCGCTGGCGGGCCGCGCCCTGCGGATTGGCGACCAGCTCGAACCATGAGGTGCGCAGGTCCGCGATCGTCGCCACGTCCTCGCGCCCTGCGGCGCGCGCGGACCGGGCGAGCTGGGCGAGCTCGCGGCGGGCGCCGTTGAGGTCGCCCTGCAGCATCTGCAGCTCGCTGATCTCGAGGCGGGCGGTGAAATGGCGGTGGTCCTCCTGCGGGATGCCTTCGCGCAGCGCGCTCAATATGCCGTAGGTCGAGCGGCGGGCGTCGGTGTCCTGGCCGAGGTGGCGCGAGAGGCGGGCGTGGGCGCGGTAGAGGTCGGAGACCGGCTCGGGATAGGCGCGCGCCTGGTCGCGGTTGCGGCGCAGCGAGGCCTGCAGCTCGCCCCGCGCCTCGTGATAGCCGCCGTTGAGGAACAGGGCCTCGGCCAGCGCAAGAGTGGCGTCGGCATCCTCGTTGGTCGGGCAGCGGCGCTCGAGGCAGCGGCGCAGCGCGTCGCGATAGTCCTGGATGCGCACGCCGGTGACGGTGATCGGCGCCTGCTCCGCCGGCTGCCGCTGAGCGAGCGCGGGCGATGCCGCGGACAACAAGGCAAGCAACAGCACGGCACGCATCGACCTTCTCCCCACCAGAGGAGCGCCTGATAATCCTCTCGCTATCCCGTTGAAAGACAAAGCTTACAGATTCGCAAGCCCGATCAAGACATGGGGACAGTTACCCCCGATCAATGGGGACAGTCACTAGTGACTGTCCCCTAGGCGGGGCCGGCGCCGGCGGCTTCGGCGATGGCGCGGTTGGAGGCGCGCAGCTTGGCCTTGAGCACCGTGGCGAAGCCGTGCTCGATCGCCCGGCGGATGTCCTCGTGCGCCTCGACATAGGGGCGGAGGTCGTCGGCCGGCGCGCACCAGAAGCGGGCCGGCGTCTCCAGAATCACCGTCGCCGTCGCGGTCTCGCCGGAGAGCACGGTGAGCTCGCCGATCAGGTCGCCGCGCCGGCAGGTGCCGACCTCGATCCCCATGCTGATCACCCGCGCCTCCCCCTCGGCCAGGTAATAGAGATGGTCGACCGGCTCGCCCTCGCGGGTCAGCACGTCGCCGCTCCTGCCGCTGAGCCAGACTCCCTGGTCGATCAGATGGCGGGCGCGGCTCCTCGGCAGCGTGTCGAACAGGGTCTCGACCATGGCCTTCTCGTCGGCGTTGAAGCGGACCACCTTGTTGGCCAGCAGATGCCGCCCGGCGAGGATCAGACAGAGGCCGGCAAGCGCGCCGCTCCAGCCCGCCGCGACGGCGTCGCCGATCCACAAGGCGCGGCCGAGCCAGACCAGGGCGGCGGCGCCGACGAGCAGCTGGACCTGACGCAGCCCCGGCGCCAGCACCGCCGCGACCAGCAGCGCGAAGCCGAGCTGGAGCAACCAGGCTTGCGGCGTCAGCATGGAATCCCCCTTTCCGCGTGCATCATGCGCCAAAGCGCCGATTCCGCAAGGTGCCTGGCGCGTTGCGCGGGGCGGCGTCCCCGGTCTATGGAACGGCTCCCGCGGTCCGGCGCCCGGGGCTCGCCGCCGGCCGACCCCTGAGCTGGAGACACGCACCGTGAAGGCATCTTTCCTGGCAGGCGCGGCGCTCGCCGCGCTCGGCATCGGCACCATCTCGCTGGCGCAGACGAGCCCCGCGCCCGCGCCGGCCTCCATCCCGGCGGCCGACAACGTCCTGCTCGCCGACTGGGCCGGCCCCTATGACGGAGTGCCGCCCTGGGACCAGGTCCGGCCCGAGCTGTTCCCCGCGGCCTTCCAGGCCGCGATCGACGAGCAGCGCCGCGAGGTCGAGGCGATCGCCGACAATCGCGAGCCCGCGACCTTCGCCAACACGATCGAGGCGCTCGACCGCGCCGGCCGGCGGCTCGAACGGGTCGGCGCGCTGTTCGGCGTGATGACCTCGAACATGTCGAACCCGCAATATCAGGCGCTGCAGCGCGAATGGGGGCCGCGGCTCGCCGCCGCCTCCGACGAGATCGTGCTCAACCCGGCCTTGTTCCAGCGCATCCGCGCGGTCTACGAGGCGCGGGCGAGCTCGGGCCTCGACGCCCAGCAGCAGCGGGTCGCGACCCGGCGCTACGAAGCATTCGTGCGCCGCGGCGCCAATCTCTCGCCCGAGCAGAAGCAGCAGCTGTCGGCGCTGAACCAGCAGCTCGCCCGCCTCTTCGCCGAATTCAGCGAGAAGGTGCTGCACGACGAGGAGACCCATATCGCGGTCGGCGAGGCGGAGCTGGCCGGCGTCCCCGCCGACGTCCGCGGCGCGGCCGCGGCGGCGGCGCGCGAGCGCAACCTTCCGGCCGGCCAGTTCGCGATCGTCAACACCCGCTCGGCGGTCGATCCGATCCTGACTTTCGCCGACAACCGGAGCTTGCGCGAGCGGGTGTGGCGCGCCTTCGTCAACCGCGGCGACAATGCAAACGCCAACGACACCAACGCCACCATCGCCCAGATCGTCCGCGTCCGCGCCGAGCGGGCGCGGCTGCTCGGCTTTCCCAGCCACGCCCACTGGCGGATGCAGGACACGATGGCCGGCACGCCGGAACGCGCGCAGGCGCTGATGATGCGGGTGTGGCCGGCCGCGGTGGCAAGGGTACGCGAAGAGGTCGCCGAGCAGCAGGCGATGGCCCGCCGCCTCGGCCACGCCATCACCGTCGAGCCGTGGGACTATCGCTATTATATGGAGAAGGTCCGCCAGGACCGCTTCAACCTCTCCCAGGAGGAGCTGAAGCCCTATTTCGAGCTCTCCAACATGATCGAGGGCATGTTCCACATGGCGGGGCAGCTCTACGGGCTGCGCTTCACCGAGAATAGCGGGCGGGTACCGGTCTGGCATCCCGACATCCGCACCTGGCACGTCACCGACGCGCAAGGGAGGGACGTCGGCGTCTTCTACGGCGACATGTTCGCCCGCACCGGCAAGCGCTCGGGCGCCTGGGCGACCACCTATCGCAGCCGCTCGGGGCTGCTCGGCGACCGCATCGTGCTCGGCTCGAACAACAACAATTTCACCAAGCCCGGCCCGAACGAGCCGGTGCTGATCAGCCTCGACGACGCCGAGACGCTGTTCCACGAATTCGGCCACGCCATCCATTATTTCCTCGCCAACGTGCGCTATCCGAGCCTGCTCGGCACGCCGCGCGACTTCGTCGAATATCCGAGCCAGGTGCATGAGAATTGGGTGCTGACGCCGCAGATCCTGAACCGCTTCGCGCTGCACCACCGGACCCGCCAGCCGATGCCGCAGGCGCTGGTCGAGCGGGTGCGGGCGGCGCAGCAGTTCAACCAGGGCTTCGCCACGGTCGAATATCTCTCCTCCGCCCTGGTCGACATGGCGCTGCACCTGAGGCCCGAGGGCGCCGTCGATCCGGACGCGTTCGAGCGCGAGACGCTGGCGCGGCTCGGCATGCCGCGCGAGATCGCGATGCGGCACCGGCTGCCGCAGTTCAACCACCTGTTCTCCTCCGACGCTTATTCGGCCGGCTATTATTCCTACCTCTGGTCGGAGACGATGGACGCCGACACCTGGGCGGCGTTCGAGGAGACCGGCAACGTCTGGGACCCGGCGACCGCGGCCCGCTTCGCTCGCACCCTGCTGTCGACCGGCAACGAGACCGACCGCGCCGAGGCCTATCGCGCCTTCCGCGGCCGCGACCCGGACGTCGACGCGCTGCTGAGGCGGCGGGGCTTCCCGACCGGGGCGCGCTAGGGGTTGCCGCCCGCGGTCTGGTCGGGCGCGGTCTCGACCAGGAGGTCGAGCTGCTCCTGGCAGCCGTTGGCGATCAGGGCGGCGGCGACGGCCTGCAGGTCGGCCGGGCGCTCGGCCAGCGTGCGGAAGGTGATCCGCGTCGGCACGGCGACGCCGCGCCTGGCGAAGCTGTAGGCGCCGCCGCTGGCGACTCGGGCGCCGCCCGGCCAGGCGAGGGTCGGCTGGCCGGCGGGCCAGGCGAGCGTGCGCGCCATCCCCGGGCCGTTGATGGTGAGGCTCTCCGACGCGCTCGCGTCCGGCCGCCACAGCATGACGTTGCCGGGATCGGCGAGGCAGAAGGTGCCGCCCTGGGTCACGTCGACATGCCAGATGGTCGGGCTCTGCGGCACCAGCCCGGCGCTGCGCACCGCCCCGATCCGGGCGCGGCGGCCGTCGCTCGAGGCGATCGTCTGCCGCCCCGCCCGCACGGCGGCGGTGGGCGAGAAGGTGCCCGGGCCGCGGAAGGTACGGGTGCCGGCGCCGACCAGCACGACCACGGTGTCGCCGGCCCGGAGCGCGATCCGCGCATTGTCCGGCAGCGCGCGGCCGGCGGGATAGCTGGCCGCGGACGGCCCCGACGAGCGCACGACGAGCACGGCGGCGGAGGCCGGCGCGGCGACCGCGACGAGGACGAGGGCGAGCAACGCGCGCCGCAGGGGCGCTTTATTTGGAACCCAAGACAAAGTGACCTCCCGGACCGACTTCACGGATCCTATAGACGAAATCCTGCAGGGCCGCATCCTCCTTGTGGGATTCGGCGATGGCTTCGAGCTGAACGAGCGCCCCGGCGTCGCCCCCGTCATAAGCCTCCCACAAGGCGTTCAGCCGCGCCCGGAGCGCCGCGTCCATGTCCGGCACCGGCTCCCACACCATGACCGGGGTCGCCCGCCCCGACAGCACGATCCGGCCGAGCGGCCGGAACACGTCCAGCGTCGAGGCGCGCTTCGCCTCGTCGCTGACCAGCATCGTCGATTTCAGCGCCTTGTTGGCCGATTCGAGGCGGGCGGCGCAGTTCATCGCGTCGCCCAGGGCGGTGTACTGGATGCGGCCCTCGCCGCCGAAATTGCCGACCACCGCCTCGCCGCGGTGCAGGCCGACCCGGGTGACGCCGATCGCCGGCACCTCGTCGCCGGCGCCGCGCCGGAACTCCTCGCCGCATTTGTACATGGCGAGCCCGGCGAGGATGGCGCGGTCGCCATCGTCGGGCCGCGCGATCGGCGCTCCCCAGAAGGTGACCACGGCGTCGCCGACGAACTTGTCGAGGGTGCCGCCGTGCCTCAGCACGATGTCGCTCATCAGGTCGAGATAGCGGTTGAGCAGCCTGGACAGCGTTTCCGGCGTGATCGCGTGGGAAAGCTTCGTGAAGCCCTCGAGATCGGTGAACAGGGCGTAGATCTCGGTCTGCTCGCCGTGCAAGGCGAGTTGGTCGGGGTCGCGCATGATCTCCTCGGCGACGTCCCGAGGAAGATATTTGCCGAGCGCCGACTGGGCGAAGCGCCGCTCCTCCGAGCCGACCGCGCGCGCCGCCGCGCCGGCGCCGATGAAGGCGAGCAGCCAGCCCGCGCCCCAGCCGAAGGCGGGCAGATCGAGCGTGTCGACCTGCAGCGCCTGCAGCTGGAAGGGCAGCCAGGCGATCGCCGCGACCTGGAGAATGAGCGCGAGCGCGAGCCGCCAGCCGCGAAGCTCGAGCGCGCCGGTCAGCGCGCCGGCCGCCACCGCCAGCAAGGCAGCGGCCCAGAGCAGCCAGCCGGGGATCGGCGCCGGCATGCGGCCGTCGAGCTGCTGGGCGAGCATGTGGGCGTGCACCTCCAGCCCCTTCATCCAGCGCCCGGTGAAGCGCGACATCGGCGTCTCGTAATCGTCGGCGTCGCGGATATCGCCGCCGATCAGCACGTAGCGGCCCTCGATCGCCGGGCGCAGCGCCTCGCCCATCTGCGCGACCAGCTGGATCGGCAGGTTGGTGAAGATGGGGATCTCGTCGGCCTCGCCGGTACCCGGCAGCCGGAACTCGATGCTGCGCTCGTAGCGGCGGAACTCGGGATGGACGGCCGAGAGGGCGTGCGACAGCAAAGGCGGCCCGCCCGCGCCCGGGCGCGGCCAGCGGCGGATCACGCCGTCCGCCGGGTCCGGCTCCATCTTGATGCTGATCGGCCGCACCGGCCGGGCCCGGCGCAGGAAGCCGCGCAGGAACTGCTCCTGCCAATATTCGATCTGGTCGGGATTGGCGGCGTTGGTCGCGAAGGCGAGGAAGGTCGGGGTGCGCATGCCGCGGAAGGTGGCGAGCAGCTGCTCGTCCTCGGGCTGCGCCTGGTCGATCAGGATGTCGATGCCGATCGCGCGCGGGTTCATCGCGTCGATCGCGCGCAGCGCCTCGGCGAGCATGCGGCGGTCGAGCGGCGAGCGCTTGCCGAGCTGCCGCAGCGTCTCGTCGTTATAGGTGATCAGCACGATCCGCTGATCCTGTTCGAGCATGCGCTCGCCGGTGCGGTAGAAGCGCAGGTCGTAGAGCGCGCGCTCGGCATCGCTGGAGAGCGGGATCGAGGCGTTGAAGCGGGCGACGTAGAGCCCGGCGGCGAGGAACAGCAGCACGGCGAGCAGCCGGGCCGGGCCGATCTGCCGGATCGACCGCCGCAGCCGCGCCGCCCAGCCGCCTCTGCCCTCCGCCTCCGCCATGCCCGCAGGGATAGGGGGAAAGGCAGGCCCGCGAAAGCCCCTCCCCTTGATGGGGAGGGGTTGGGGTGGGGTGGGCTCGATCGTAGAGTTCGGAGCAGGTGGTGATGCCACCCCCACCCAACCCGCGCCCATCATGGGGGAGGGCTTTATCGCGCGCCCGCCTTCACCGCTTGGGCCCAGGCGAGCTCGGCGAGCGGCTCCAGCCGTTTCGCCATCTCGGCGGCGTGGGCGGAGGCGGCGGTGCCGCGGACCAGCCGGCCCTTGATGCCGTGGACGATGCCGGCGAGCCGGAACAGGTTGAACGCCATGTAGAAATCGAGGTCGGCAATGCCGTCGCGGCCGGTGCGCCGGCAATAAGCGGCGACATAATCGGCCTCGCTCGGGATGTTGAGCTTGGCGAGGTCGCGACCGGCGAGCGCGTCGGGCATCCGGTACATCATCAGATGATAGGAGAAATCGGCGAGCGGATGGCCGAGCGTCGACAATTCCCAGTCGAGCACGGCGAGCACGCGGGGCTCGCTGGCATGGAAGATCATGTTGTCGCAGCGGAAGTCGCCGTGGATGACGCGCGGGCAGGGCTCGTCGGCGGGCAGGTTGGCGGGCAGCCATTCGGCCAGCCGGTCCATCGCCGCGAGCCGGCCGGCCTCCACGTCCTCGAAATATTGCTTCGACCAGCGCCCGATCTGGCGCGCGAAATAATTGCCGGGCTTGCCGTAGTCGGAGAGGCCCGCCGTTTCGGGATCGACCAGGTGGAGCGCGGCGAGCGTCGCGTTCATCGCGTCGAAATAGGCGGGGCGCGCGTCGCTGCCGACCTCGGGCAGGGCGGCATCCCAGAAGATCCGGCCCTCGACCATCTCCATCACGTAGAAGGGAGTGCCGATCACCGTTTCGTCGAGGCACAGGCCGTAGGTGCGGGCGACGGGAAAGCCCTGGCCGCCGAGCGCGGTGATCACCCGATATTCGCGGTCGACCGCGTGCGCGCCCGGCAGCAGCTGCCCCGGCGGCTTGCGGCGCAGCACATAGTTCCGGCCGGGCGTGACCAGCTTGTAGGTGGGGTTGGACTGGCCGCCGCGGAATTGCTCGACCGCGAGCGGGCCGGCATAGCCCTCCACCTCGCGCGCCATCCAGGCCTCGAGCCGGCCGGTCTCGAAACGATGGGCGTCGCGGACCGTGCCGGTGCCGCTGTTTTGCGCGCTTCTGTCCATCTTTTTATCGTGCACCAGCGCGCGCCGCCGCTCAAGCACGGGAAAAAATGCCGCAAAAAAACGGCGGAAAACCGCCATTTTTCCATAGACGTAAATTTTTTATTAGGGTTAGCGACATGTTTACGATCGGGGCGAGACTATTATGACCGGAAAGGTGTGGGCATCGTCCCGGACGGGCCACCCGAGAGGTTCCAGAGCTTATTTCTGGCTCGGATCGGAAGGTGGCAAAAAATCCGCTGGCGGCTTTTGGCCGAGCCGAAGATGCCCAAACCCTTCCTCCATTGTCGGGATCCGGCAACCAGAGGGGAAATACAATGACGAAGAAGATCGACATCGCAGCCATTCCAGAGCTCGGCACCAGTGTCGGCATGCATGGGTCCATGAAGCAGGCGGCGGTCGTCAATCCGCTGGTCGCCGCGGTCCTCGTGGGCGTCATCATTGGAATCTGATGGGTCGGTCGGGCGGAGGCAGGCATGCCTCCGCCCTTTTTTACGGCCTTTTTTCTCTTTTCCTTTTTCCTGCCCGTGACGCCGAGGACGCCGGATGATCGCTAGT
Source organism: uncultured Alphaproteobacteria bacterium (assembly GCA_963826805.1). Taxonomy (GTDB): domain Bacteria; phylum Pseudomonadota; class Alphaproteobacteria; order Sphingomonadales; family Sphingomonadaceae; genus Allosphingosinicella. Next base: position 297,976 of record CAWGYE010000003.1, on the reverse strand, counting down.
GCGGCCCTCGCGGCGTGGCTCGCCGATGGCGACAGCCAGCTGCGGTCACGGGTTTCGGTCGAGGCCTTCAGCATGCGCTGGCGGCTCGACCCGCTGACGAGGGAAACCTCGCGCGCGCTCGCCCAATTGCCCGAACGCACCCCCTCCGCCGTGCGCGACGTGGCGCGCGGCTTCCTCGATCGCACCGGCGACATCGACCGCCTGCTCGAGGAACTGCTCGCCGCCAGCCGGCGCGACCCGTTCTTCCGGCCGCCTTTGCTGCCGATCATCAAGGAAAATTACAACGGCCTGGTGCTGTTCGACCATCCGGACCTGATGGTCGCGCTCGGCGTGACCGGCGCCGACACGATCGCCGCGACCAAGACCAGGTCGCGCGGCGCCACCTCGATCGCCTTCACCGGCACCACCGACATCTACCGGTTCGTGAAGGCGGGCGAGGCGATCATGTCCTTCTGGGAGTGCCCGCCGATCACCGACGGCTTCGTCGGCGCCGAGGCGGGCGAGTGCCGCCTGGTCGACCGCCGCCGCATCGAGGACGGCGAGCAGTTCGAGCTCGACGGCCGTCATCAGAGCTTCGTGATCGAGCATGTCGCCCGCGACATGGTCTATCTGCACGCCGAGGTGCTCACCGATCCCGCCCCCCTGGTCGTGGAATATGACAGCAAGACGCTGGGCTTCGTCGGCGCCAGCAGCGCCGACGAAGGCAGCTCGCGGGTGCAGATGATGGTCTCGCTGCTGCGCGCGATGGGCCGCGAGGACGCGCTGCCGCTGATCGAGGAATCGATCGCCGGCGCGCATTTTTACGCGCGCTGGCACATCATGCGCGAGCTGCTGGCGCTGGACGCCCAGGCGGCGCTGCCGGCGCTGCGGCGGATGGCGGCCGAGGATCCGCATCCCGAGGTTCGCGCCACTGCCGGCAAGACGCTGCACATGTTTTTCGAGGGCGAGGTCGGCGCCGAGCCGGCGCAGGGAGACGTCCAGTGCCGCGCGTGATCGATTGCCCGACCGAGGACAGGATCGAGCTCGCCGAGCTGGTCGAGCTGCTCGAGACGGGCGATTTCGACGCCGAGGACGAGGACAATTTCGCCGCCTGGGGCGTCCAGCTCAAGAAGCTCGCCAACGACCGCAATTTCCTCGCCGACATGATGATCGCCGAGCTCAAGAATCGCTGCAGCGGGCCGGTCGGCGACCAGTACAGCGCGCAGGTGGTGATGCTGCACGCCGGCTCGCAAAGGTTCATGATCCGCGCCAATCTGTGGCCGGCGATGGAGGACAGCGCGGTGCGCCACAGCGGCACCGACCCGTTCTTCTACAACATCCCGCACGACCACAATTTCTCGTTCCTCACCGTCGGCTATCTCGGCCCGGGCTATTGGAGCGACTATTACGAATATGATTATGGCGAGGTGGTCGGCTATCCGGGCGAGGACGTGAATTTGAGGTTCGTCGAGAAGACCCGGCTCGATGAGGGCAAGGTGATGCTCTACCGGGCCCACAAGGATATCCACCTGCAGCTGCCCGCCGATTCGATGTCGGTCTCGCTCAACATCGTCGAAATCTCCTACAGCACGCCGTTCCGCGATCAGTATCGCTTCGACATCGAGAACCGGAAGATCGCCGGCAGCGTGCCGCGCCTGGGGCTGGAGCCGATGCTGGCGCTCGCCGCCCATTATGGCGGCGACAACGGGCTCGACCTGATCGCCGATTTCGCCGGCTCGCACCCAAGCGACCGGGTGCGCTGGTGCGCGCTGCGCGCCCGCGCCTCGGCGCTGCCGACGCTCGACGAGCGGATCGCGGTGCTCGAGGAGGGCACGCGCAGCGACTCGCGGCTGGTGAGCGCGATGGCGAGGCGCGAGGCGGCGAAGCTCGAGGCCGGCCGCGCCTGGCTCGACGGCGCCCCGCCGAAGGCGCAGGGCGCCGCCTAGCGCGCCGCCGGCTTTGCTGCTATAAGGGCCGCAGTGGGCTGTTCTTTTTGAAAGGACGGCAAAATGGCACGCTGCCGATATCTGCTCGCCGCGCTGCTCGCGGCAACCTCATTTCCTGCTTTTGCCGGCGTGATCGTGATCGGATCCTCGTCCGCGCGCCTCTGCTACGAGGCGGCCGAGGCGCCGGTGCGGCCGACCCCGCGCGATCTTGCCCTGTGCGACGAGGCGCTGGACGAGGCGGGCATCAGCCATCACGATTATGTCGCGACCTTCGTCAATCGCGGCATCCTCAGGCTGCGGCGCGGCCTGGTCGAGGAGTCGATCGTCGATTTCGACCGGGCGATGGCGCTCGATCCGGGCCAGCCCGAGGCCTATCTGAACAAGGGCGCGGCGCTGATCGCGCGCAACGACATGCAGGGCGCGCTGCCGTTGTTCACGGTGGCGCTGGAGCGGCGCACCAACCGCCCGGCGATCGCGCATTTCGGCCGCGCCATCGCCAACGAGACGCTGGGCAACGTCGCCGCCGCCTATCGCGACTATCAGCGGGCGAGCGAGCTCGATCCGGACTGGGCCGAGCCGCGCACCGAATTGCGGCGCTTCCGGGTGACCGGACAGCAATGACCGCCGTGCGCCCCGGGGCGGGCGGGCGAGCGGTGAGGGAAGAGGTGGGCCTCGTTGAGGGAGTCGACTGAGATGAGAGCAAGACTGATCATCGCCGCCCTGCTGGCGGCTTCGGCGGCGCCGGCTGCGGCGGGCGTCTTCGTGGTGGGCAACAGCGACGCGCGGATGTGCTACGAGGCGGCGGATTCGTCGCTGATGCCGGGCGTTCGCGACGTCAGGCGCTGCGACGACGCGCTGCTGCGCGAGAACCTCTCCGGCTATGAGATCGTCGCGACCCACGTCAATCGCGGCATCCTCAGGCTGCGCCGGGGCTTCGTCGAGGAGGCGATCGCCGATTTCGACCGCGCGATCGCGCTCGATCCCGAGCAGCCCGAATCCTATCTCAACAAGGGCGCGGCGCTGATCCGGCGGCAGAATCCGCAGGAGGCGCTGCAATTGTTCACGGTCGCGCTGGAGCGCAACACCACCCGGCCGGCGGTCGCCCATTACGGGCGCGCGGTCGCCAACGAGGCGCTTGGCAACGTCGCCGCGGCCTATCGCGACTATCGCCGGGCGAGCGAGCTCGACCCGGGCTGGGCCGACCCGCGCACCGAGCTGCAGCGCTTCCGGGTGGTCGGGGAATAGAGGGAACGCCGGAGCCTTCGGTCGGTTGAACCTGTGCGGGCTCCGGGCCCGCACAGGAGGTTCCCCATGCCGTTCACGCTCCCCGCCCTTCCGTTCGCCAGGGACGCGCTCGGCCCGCACATGTCGGCCGAGACGCTCGATTTCCACCATGGCAAGCATCACCAGGCCTATGTCGACAAGACCAACGAACTGCTCGGCGACAGCGACCTCGCCGGCGGCTCGCTGATCGAGGTCATCCGGAGCGCCCGGGACAAGGGCGACAAGAAGCTGTTCAACAACGCCGCCCAGCTGTGGAACCACAGCTTCTTCTGGCAATGCCTCGCTCCGCCGCAAGGGCAGCAGCCGATGGGCCAGCTCGCCGAGCTGATCGAGGAGGCGTTCGGGACCACCGACGTCCTGCTCGCGAAGCTGAAGGAGGAGGCGGCCCAGCATTTCGCCAGCGGCTGGGCCTGGCTCGTGCTCGACAACAACAAGCTCAAGGTGACCTCGCTGCACGACGCCGACACGCCCGTCGTCTATCCCGAGCTGAAGCCGCTGCTCACCCTCGATGTCTGGGAGCATGCTTATTATATCGACTATCGCAACGAGCGGCCCAAATTCGCCGAGAGCGTGCTCGGCAATATCGTCAACTGGGAGTTCGTCGCGAAGAATCTCGACGGCGAGGGCGCGGCGCGGGCGGACCAGCAGGCGGCGAAGGAAGCCGTCTCCTAGCGCTCGCTTCCCAGCACGTCACTCATGCGCAGCACGACCGAGCCGCGCTGCATCTGCGGCGCCCAGGTCGGATCCACGCTGTAGAGCGCGCGCAGATAGGCCGTGTCGTGCCGGGTGAGCGCGGCCGGGCGGCGCGCGGGCGGGCAGGCGGGATTCATCAGGTTGAGGATGGTGTCGGACGTGTCGCACGCCTCCGCGACCGGCGTCTGGGCGAGCGCGAGGAAGGCCAGCAGCTCGGCGATCGAATCGACCTCCTCGCCCGCGACGGTCCGGGAGTCGGCGAAGATCAGCACATGGGCGAGGCCGCTGCTCAGCCCGCCGCCGAGCCGGCTGCCGGCATTGCCGCCGGGCACGCGGACGCCGGCCTCGTCGATCGTCCCGCTGTCGGTGCCGGCGGTCTGGGTCCTGGTGACGTACCAGGCCTGGACCGGCTGCCGCACCTCCATGAGATCGTTGCGCCGGGCGGCATAATGAAAGCCGATGACCATCCGATTGCGCCGCACCGCCCGCTCGATCATCGCCTGCGGCTCGGTGGTGAAGCCGATACGCACGTGGGGCCGGCAGAGCTCGGCGCGATTGGTGGGGATGCCGAGGCTTTCGGCAATGTCCATGACGCGGCTGGCGATGCGCGCGTTCATCTCGCCCGGCAGCCCCCAGGCCCGCACGCAGACCGGTTCGTGCCAGCGCGCCAATTGCCCGATCCGGGTGCGGACGGCGTGGCTGTCGAAGAAGCGGGCGGCCTCGCGGCGGCGCTCGGCCTCGCTGTCCTCCCGCTCGCCGACCACGGTGATCGGCTGGGCGCTCGCCTCGGACTGGGGTTCCGGCTGCGGCTGTGCCGCAAGGGGGCCCGACAGAGCCAGCGCGCAGAAAGCCGAAAGCAAAAGGTGGACGGATCTCATGGTGCGCCTCCCCCTCGTGCCGCGTGGCTATGTCTTCAATCTATAACCGGTCCTGAACATCCACCAGACGATGGCGAGGCAGAGGAAGAAGAAGCCGAGCGTCGCCGCCAGGCTGAGGCCGACGCCGATGTCGGTGGTGCTGTAGAAGCTCCAGCGGAAGCCCTCGATCAGATAGACGACCGGGTTGAAATGGGTGATCGTGCGCCACGGCTCGCCGAGCATCGAGACCGAGTAGAAGGCGCCGCCGAGGAAGGTGAGGGGAGTGACGATCAGCATCGGAATGAACTGGATCTGCTCGAAATTCTGCCCCCACACGCCGATGATGAAGCCGAACAGGCAGAAGGTTACCGCGATCAGGATCAGGAAGGCCACCATCCAGACCGGATGGTCGATCCGGATCGGCACGAAGAAGGCGGCGGTCAAAAGGATGACGAGGCCGAGCACGACCGACTTGGTCGCCGCCGCGCCGACATAGCCGAGGACGGTCTCGAACGGCGAGATCGGCGCCGAGAGCAATTCGTAGATGGTGCCGGTGAACTTGGGGAAGAAGATGCCGAAGCTGGCGTTGAAGATGCTCTGGGTGAACAGCGAGAGCATGATGAGGCCGGGCACGATGAACGCGCCATAGGGCACGCCGCCGGTCGCGCTCGCCTGGATGTTGCCGCCGATCGCCGCGCCGAACACGACGAAATAGAGCGAGGTGGTGATCACCGGCGTCACCAGGCTCTGCCAGAGCGTGCGCAGCGCCCGCGCCATCTCGAAGCGGTAGATCGCCCAGACGCCGTAGAGGTTGAAGCTCATGCCGCGTCTTTCCTGTGGACAAGGCTGACGAAGATGTCCTCGAGCGAGCTCTGGCTGGTGTTGAGGTCCTTGAAGCCGATGCCGAGGTCGCTCATCCGCCTCAGCAGCGAGGGGACGCCGGTCCGCTCGGCATTGGCGTCGAACACGTAGAGCAATTCGTGGCCGTCGGCCTGGAGCGCGACGTTCCACTCGGCGAGCTCGGGGGGAACGGCGTCCATCACCTCGCTGAGGTTCAGCACCAGCTCCTTCTTGCCGAGCTTCTTCATCAGCACGTGCTTGTCCTCGACCAGGATCAGCTCGCCCCTCGAGATCACCCCGACCCGGTCCGCCATCTCCTCGGCCTCCTCGATATAATGGGTGGTGAGGATGATGGTGACGCCGCCGGCGCGCAGCTGGCGGACCAGCTCCCACATGTCGCGCCGCAATTCGACGTCGACGCCCGCGGTCGGCTCGTCGAGGAACAGGATGTCGGGCTCGTGGCTGAGCGCCTTGGCGATCATCACCCGGCGCTTCATCCCGCCCGACAGCTCCATGATCCTGGCCTTGCGCTTGTCCCACAGCGAGAGGTCCCTCAGCACCTTCTCGACGAAGCCGTGGTTCGGCGGGCAGCCGAACAGGCCGCGGCTGAAATTGACCGTCGCCCAGACCGTCTCGAAGGCGTCGGTGTGCAGCTCCTGCGGCACCAGCCCGATCATCCGGCGGGCCGCCCTATAGTCGCGGACGATGTCGTTGCCGGCGACGCTGACCGTGCCCGAGCTCGGCGTGACGATGCCGCAGATGATCGAGATGAGCGTGGTCTTGCCGGCGCCGTTGGGGCCGAGCAGGGCGAAGATCTCGCCCTTGCGGATCGAGAGGTCGAGCGGCTTCAGCGCCTCGACGCCGGTGGCGTAGGTCTTGCTCAGCCCGTCGATCGCAATGACGCTGTCCGTGCTCATTCCGGCGGCACCTGCGGCAATTCGACCGGCGTCTCGTCGCCGAGGCCGTGGCGCAGCAGCATCGGCACGTTGGCGGCGGCGAAGATGAAGGTGGCGGGGATGAATCCCCACAATTTGAACGCGACCCAGGTGTCGGTGCTGGTGGTCCGCCAGACCAGCTCGTTCAGCACCGCCATGACCGCGAAGAAGCCGATCCAGTTGCGGGTCAAGAGGTGCCAGCCGCGCTCCCTGAGGCCCGGATAGGCGGTGCCGAGCACCACCTTCAAGAGGTTGCGGCCGGTGAGCAGGCCGAACAGCAGCAAGGCCGCGACCACGCTGTAATAGATGGTCGGCTTGATCTTGATGAAGGTCTCGTTGTGCAGCCAGATCGTCAGCCCGCCGAAGATCACCACCATGATCCCGGAGAACCACAGCATCGGCGAGATATAGCGGTAGCGCAGCTGCGAGATCAGCATCGAGACGATCATCGCCACCATGAACACGCCGGTCGCGTAGAAAATCCGCAGCAGCGAGGGGACCGGCGCCAGGAAATTGGTCAGGAAGAAGAGGATCAGCGGCCCGTAATCGAGCGCCAGCGTGGCCCCCACGCCCGGGCGCGGCGCCGGCGGGGCGGCCGCGCTCATGCCGCCGCTCCCGCGATCGCCCGCGCCGCCTGGCCGGCATCGAACGGCCGGAGGTCGTCCATCCCCTCGCCGACGCCGATCGCGTGGATCGGCAGGCCGTAGGCCTGGGCGGCGGCGACCAGCACGCCGCCGCGCGCGGTGCCGTCGAGCTTGGTCATGACGAGGCCGGTGACGCCGGCCACCTCGCGGAACACCTCGATCTGGGAGAGCGCGTTCTGGCCGGTGGTGGCGTCGAGCACCAGCACGACGTCGTGCGGCGCCGCCGGGTTCAGGCGGCCGAGCACGCGGCGGATCTTGGCGAGCTCGTCCATCAAATCCTTCTTGTTCTGCAGGCGGCCGGCGGTGTCGACGATCAGCACGTCGATCCCCTCCGCGGTCGCCTTCTTGACCCCGTCATAGACGATCGCCGAGCTGTCCGACCCTTCCGGCCCGGCGATCACCGGCACGCCGGCGCGGTCCGCCCAGATCTGCAATTGCTCGATGGCGGCGGCGCGGAAAGTGTCGCCGGCGGCGAGCAGCACCGAATAGTCCTGCTCCATGAACAGGTGGGCGAGCTTGGCGATGGTCGTCGTCTTGCCCGAGCCGTTGACCCCGACCACCAGGATCACCTGCGGGCGCGGGAAGGCGTCGATCTCGAGCGGCTCGGCGACCGGGGCGAGCATCGCCTCGAGCTCCTCGGCGACCACCGCGCGCACCGCCGCCTCGGAGACGCCGAGCTCGAACTTTTCCTCGGCGAGCCGCGCCCGCACCCTGGCGGCGGTGGCCGGGCCGAGGTCGGAGGCGATCAGCGCCTCCTCGATCTCATCGAGGCTCGCCTCGTCGAGCGCGGCCTTGCTCAGCAATCCGCTAAGATTGTCGCCGAGCCGGTCGGAGGTCTTGCGGAAGCCGAGGCGCATGCGCTCGAACCAGGAAAGCTCGGTCACACGGGAACTCCGATCAGGGTGCCGGATTCGACGGCGGCGATGCGGACGTCCACCACTTCTCCGTCATTCCAGCGCAAGCTGGAATCTCTTTGCCTTAAGGAAGTGGGATTCCAGCTTGCGCTGGAATGACGGATTTGAACGGGCGCGAAATTCTCGGCGTGGCCGAGGCCGTCGCTTTCCACCAGCACCCGCTGCCGCGTCCCGACCAGGCCCTCGAGCCAGGCCGCCTTGCGCGCGGCGCAGGCCTCGCGCAGGCGGCGGGCGCGTTGCTTGACGATGGCGGGAGCAAGCTGGGGCATGAGCGCCGCGGGCGTGCCACGCTTCGGCGAAAAGGGGAAGATGTGGCCCATCACCACGTCGCATTCCTCGACGAGCCGCAGCGAATTTTCGTGCATCGCATCGCTTTCGGTCGGGAAGCCGGCGATCAGGTCCGCGCCGATCGCGATCTCCGGCCGCTCCGCCTTCAGCCGCGCCACCGTGGCGACCGCGTCGGCGCGGCGGTGCCGCCGCTTCATCCGCTTCAGCACCATGTCGTCGCCGGCCTGGAAGCTCATGTGCAGGTGCGGCATGAAGCGGGGCTCGTGGCAAGCGAGGTCGAACAGCCGTTCGTCCAGCTCGATGCAGTCGAGCGAGGAGAGCCTGAGCCGCGGCAGGTCCGGGACGTGCCTCAGGATGCGCTCGATCAGCTGGCCGAGCGTCGGCGCGCCGGGCAGATCGGGACCGTAGCTGGTGACGTCGACCCCGGTCAGCACCACCTCGCGAAAGCCCTCGCCGACCAGCGCCCTGATCCGCTCGACCACCAGCCCGGCCGGCACCGAGCGGCTGTTCCCGCGGCCATAAGGGATGATGCAGAAGGTGCAGCGATGGTCGCAGCCGTTCTGGACCTCGACGAAGGCGCGGCTGCGCTCGGCAAAGCCGGCGACGAGGTGCGGCGCGGTCTCGCGCACCGCCATGATGTCGGAGACGCGGACCCGCTCGCTGCCGAGCAGCGCGGCGGCGTCGAATTTCTCGCGGTTGCCGAGCACGCGGGCCACTTCGGGCATCGCCGCGAACGTCTCCGGCTCCACCTGCGCCGCGCAGCCGGTGACGATCACCCGCGCTTCGGGACGCGCCCTTTTGGCCTTGCGGATCGCCTGGCGGGTCTGGCGCACCGCCTCGTTGGTCACCGCGCAGCTGTTGACGATGACGAGGTCGTCCTCGCCCGCCGCGAGCGCGCGCATCGCCTCGCTCTCGGCGGCGTTGAGCCGGCAGCCGAGGGTGATCATTTCGACGCTCATCCCGGAAGCTCGCCCGAAAAGACGTGCGCGGCGGGTCCGCTCATCCGGATCGCCTCGCCGGGGGCCCAGGCGATGGTCAGCGCGCCGCCGGGCAGCCGCACCTCGACCGGGCCCTCCGCCTGCCGGCTTCGGATCGCGGCGACCGCCGTCGCGCAGGCGCCCGTGCCGCACGCGGCGGTGAGGCCCGCGCCGCGCTCCCAGACGCGCAGCTTGATCGCATCGCCCTCGAACGAGGCGACGTTGACGTTGACGCGCTCGGGGAAGAGCGGATCGTGCTCGATCAGCGGTCCGAGCCGCGCCAGCTCGATCGCGTCGGCGTCGCGGACGAAGAACACCACATGCGGATTGCCGACATTGACCGCGAAGGGCTCCTGCAGCTCCTCCCAGCCGACCGGCATTGCGGCGGTGTCCATGGCGTAGGCGAGCGGGATCTCGTCCCAGCCGAAGCGGGGCTCGCCCATGTCGATACCGTTCGCGTCGCCGTTCAGGATGCCGCCTTTGGTCTCGATCGTCGTCGGCCGGCCTTCGAGCAGCACCACGCAACGGCTGGCATTGCCGCAGGCCTCGACCTCGCCGCCGTCGGCGTTCCAGATCCGCATGCGGACGTCGGCGACGTCGGAGGGCTCGAGCAGGATCACCTGGTCGCAACCGACGCCGGTGCGCCGGTCGGCGATGCTGCGCGCCCGCGCCGCGTCCATCGCCACCGCGCCCTCGCGCGCGTCGAGGATGACGAAGTCGTTGCCGAGGCCGTGCATCTTGTGGAAGCGGGTCATCTCGAGGCGCGATCTAGGAGGTGGGGCCGCCCAAGTCCACCGTGCGACGCCTCCAGCACGGCCTCGCTCCCGCACGCGGCTCACCGTCGGCCGATCACCCGTCTAAGTCGAGATAAAATAAAGCCGGCGACATGTCTTGAAAATATTAAAATAACTCCCAAATATAGATCCTATCTTATTTAGTAGGTTTCTTAACGTCATCGAGCCGCTCTCGATGACGCTTGAAGTATTTAAGGGCTATATACAAGCCAGGCGCAAGCATTCCCCAAGGCGCCGGGGGATCAAGGAGTATCACGATGAAGATGATTTACATGACCATGGCAGCCGTTTCGGCCCTCGCCGTCGCGGCGCCGGTCGCCGCCCAGCCCGCGCATAACGATCGATCGGCGCCCCAGTCCTGGCATGGCGAGCGGGAGAACGCCAACCAGCTGCAGGCGCGGTTCGACGCCGGCGTGCGGAGCGGCGCCATTTCGCGCATCGAGGCGCCGCCGCTGCGCACCCAGCTGCGCCAGCTCGCCCAGCTGGAACGGCAGTTCAGCCGCGCCGGCTTCAACGACTGGGAGCGCAGAACCCTGCGCGAGCGCAGCCGCACGTTGAACGTCGATCTCACGGCCGCCGAGCGGATGGGCAAGGGACGCCTCGGCCGGCCCGATCGCTTCGGCCAGGACGATCGCCGCGACATGCGCGGCGACCGCTTCGCCGGCGACGTTCGCGTCGGCCAGCGTTTGTCGGACCGGATGGTCGCGATGCCGGCCCGCTATCGCGAGCGCTATCGCGACAGCAACGCCTCCTATTACCGCTATGACGACGACCGCATCTACCAGATCGATCGGGCCACCGGCCTGATCCTGGCGATGTTCAGCATCGAAGGTTGAGCCCAGCCGGTTTTCGCCGGGCTCGAGTGAGCGTAAGGAAGGGCGTCCGGCTTCATTGCCGGGCGCCCATTTCGCGCCCGCGGAAAGGGGGCTATCCCTATTTTCGTTACCTGGTCGGTGACGACAAGGTCGTTGCCGAGGCCGTGCATCTTGCGGAAGCGGGTCATCGCGAGAGCGATGCGGGTGCCGGGCGGTTCGAATTTAGCCTGGCGGGCCGAGCTTGCGCAGGGCCTCACGCGACTGCACCGGCCAGGGATGGTCGGTCGGGAGATGGTCCTTCCAGCCGTCGAGCGCCTGCTCGAGCATCGTCCGCGCGGCCTTGCCGTTGCCCCGCTCTATCTCGACCATGGCGAGCCAGTGCAGCGCGCGGCCGCAATAAGGGTGAGCGGCGCCGAGGTCCTTCCGGTAAATGGCGAGCGCGTCATCGAACTTGTCCTTGGCCTTGTCGAGCAGCTCCTGCTCAAAATACACCCTCCCCAGCTCGAGGAGCGCGGTGCCGTAGACGTGGTGCTCCTTGCCGTGCGTCTTCTCGGTGATGTCGAGCGCCTCGGCAAAGCTCTTCTCTGCAAGCGCGAACCGTTCCGTCGCCCGATAGACCGCCCCCAGTTCATAGAGGGCGAACGCGATGTTGGCCTGCTCCACCGACGGCTTCGCCCTGTCCATGGCGAGCGAGCGGAGGAAACAGTCTTCGGCGCGCCCATATTCCTCCATCTCGAAATAGGTGCTCCCCAATTCGTGGAGGGTCACGGATTCCGCCTGATATCCGTACGGCCGAAGCTTCTCCTCCGTGCGGAGGAGCTCCTCGAAGATGGATCTGGCGAGATCCAGGCGGCCCGCCTGGCGATGGATGCAGCCGAGCTCCCTGCGCACGTGGACCGTCTGCGGATCGGAGGCTCCCCAGAGGCGTTCGGCGACGGCGGTGGCGTCCGTGAGGATCTCCGTCATCGTCTGCCAGCGCATCGCGTCGTAAAAGATGTTTGCCTTCTCCAGCACGAGAAAGATCGAAAGATCCGGCTCGATCGCGTTGAGATGGATGTACGCCGAGTGAAACGCCGCTTCGTTGGACGCCGTGACCTCGCGGGCCGAGCGGGGGTCTCCTTCCGCGAAATAGCGATCGAACAGCCATCTGTGCAGGCGCTTGAAAAAATCCGGTCGCTCCTCGCGCTCGCGCTTCTGCAATTCTTCTCGCATGAGGCCGTGCATCGACACGCGCGCCGCGCCGCTCGCGGTGATGAAGCTCCAGTGGGAAAAGCGCTTCCAGTTGACGCTGGCCAGGCCGCGATGGAAATGCTCCGCCATGTCATTCAGCAGGCCTTCGTCGAGCATGCGGGGATAGGAAGCGAGCCTCAACATCGCCTCATCCTCCGGCGAGAGATGATCGAGGAAGCGGCCGACGATCTGGGGATGGGAGCCGCCGAACCGCGCCTTGTCCGGCGTCTGGCCCGCCTGGCACAGGTCCTCGAAGAGATCGACCTGCAGGTCGAGATAGAAGGGCAGGCCCTTGGCGCCCGCGACGATGCGCTTCCTTATGTCGGCGTCGGCGATGGGAACCTCGGCGAGGAACTGGTCGGCGTCCTCATCGCTGAGCGCGCCCAATGGCCGCTCGTCGATATAGCGGGACCAATCGTCGTCGGCCTGCGCCCAGCCCAGCTTGTCGCGGCCGCAGATCGTGACCAGCGCGCCGCAGGCTTCCTGGACGAGCAGCCGCAGCCAGTCGTCGGCCCGGAACCCCATGCCGCTGCCCTTGAGCCCGCTTTCGCGCCACAGCGCCTCGTGCGTGTCGAACAGGAGGATGATGCGGGGCGGCTTCGCTTCGAGGAGCCTCTGGTGGATGTCCGACCCGAAATAGAATGGCAATTGCATCAGGATCTGCTCGGCGCTCAGCTCGTCCAGATCGGCCAGGATCTCCTGCCCGCGAGTCTCCCACCAGCGCTGCCACTTGCCCCTCAGTCGGCTCGCATATTTGTAGAGCAGCCCCACCCCGGGGATGCCGAGGCCGTCCCTCGCGAATTCGGCCGCCTCGGCGCCGACGTTGAGGATATCGGCGAGCAGCTCGCTTTCCCTCCGGAAGAGCTCCGGATGGCGTTGACGCAGGTCGACCCCGGGGTTGCGCAGCGCCACATGCCGGGCGAAGGCGGTGTCGAAGGCCGGGAACGACATTCCTGCCCGGCTTGCAAGCTGCAGGCGGAGGGAGAGCAGGGCGCCGTCGATCCGGCGCATGTTCGCATCGCCGAAATCGATCAGGGCCCATCCGATCCGGCGCCGGCTCGGCAGGTTGATCGCGGTCTCCGCCTTGTCCTTGAGCCGCCGCTCCAGCTCACGCAATAATGCCGTCTTGCCCTGGCCTCCGACGCCGTGCCAGGCCAGTATTCGATAGCTGTCCGGTGGCTGATCCCTGGTCAGCGCCTCCTCGAAAAGAGATTTGGCATCGTCCCGGTCAGTAAAGATGCGCTTGGCCTTGAAGGCCGGCTTCCTGCGCGTCGGCTTGATCATTCGCCTCTCCGGCCCGGGACGACGAACGCTAGTCCGCATCAGAGTTGATGAAAAGGCCGGCCGCACCGCCTTGGTACGCCTTCCCGAAGCCCTCGGCTGGCCAGTCGCGGCCGCATCGGCAGGCCGTCTACTTGCCTTCCCGGCGCTTTCCCCCTATGTGCCCGCCATCCCGATTGGGGTGAGCATGAGCGCGTCCGGGGACGCACGCTGGCCGGCGAGGTTTCGCCCGCCGGCGTTTTTTGCTTGGCGCGTGTGGAGAGTGGAATGTTCGAAAGCCTGAGCGACCGCCTGGGAGGGGTGTTCGACCGCCTGCGCGGCCGCGGCGCATTGAACGAGGCGGACGTGCGCTCGGCGATGCGCGAGGTGCGGATCGCCCTGCTCGAGGCCGACGTCGCGCTGCCCGTGGTGCGCGAGTTCGTCGACAGGGCGACCGAGCAGGCGGTCGGCCAGCAGGTGCTGCGCTCGGTCACGCCCGGCCAGCAGGTGGTCAAGATCGTCCACGACGCCCTGGTCGAGATGCTGGGCGCCGAGCAGTCCGAGCTCGACATCGGCGTCACCCCGCCCGCCGTGATCATGATGGTCGGCCTGCAGGGCTCGGGCAAGACCACCACGACCGCCAAGCTCGCCAAGCGGCTGACCGAGAAGGACCGCAAGAAGGTGATGATGGCGTCGCTCGACGTCGCCCGCCCGGCGGCGCAGGAGCAGCTCGCCGTGCTCGGCCGCCAGGCGGAGGTGGCGACGCTGCCGATCGTCCCCGGCCAGGGCCCGGTCGAGATCGCCCGGCGCGCGCTCAACGCCGCCCGGCTGCAGGGCTATGACGTGCTGATGCTCGACACGGCAGGCCGGCTGCATGTCGACCAGGGGCTGATGGACGAGATGAAGTCCGTCGCCGACGCCTCCGCTCCGCAGGAGATTCTGCTGGTCGCCGATTCGATGACCGGGCAGGACGCGGTGAACGTCGCCAAGAGCTTCTCCGACCGGATCGAGCTCACCGGCGTGATCCTGACCCGGATGGATGGCGATGCCCGCGGCGGCGCGGCGCTCTCGATGCGCGCGGTCACCGGCCGGCCGATCAAGTTCGCCGGCACCGGCGAGGCGATCGACAAGCTCGAGGCCTTCCACCCGGAGCGGGTGGCGGGGCGGATCCTCGGCATGGGCGACGTGGTCGGCCTGGTCGAGCGGGCGCAGGAGACGATCCAGGCCGAGGAGGCCGAGGCGCTCGCCATGAAGATGGCCAAGGGCCAGTTCGACCTCAACGACCTGCGCTCCCAGCTGCGCCAGATGCAGCGGATGGGCGGCCTCGGCGCGCTCGCGGGGATGATGCCCGGCATGGGCAAGCTCAAGAACCAGATCAACGCGTCGGGCGTGCTCGAATCGAACGTGCTCGCCCGGCTCGATGCGATCATCGGCTCGATGACGCCGAAGGAGCGGCTGAAGCCCGAGGTGATGAACGCCAAGCGCAAGATCCGCGTCGCCAAGGGCTCGGGCACGACGGTGCAGGATGTCAACCGGCTGCTGAAGATGCACCAGGAAATGGCGGGCGCGATGAAGAAGATCAAAAAGATGGGCGGCCTCGCCAAGCTCGGCGCGATGTTCGGCGGCGGCATGGGCGGCGCCGGCGGCATGCCCGATCTCTCCAAGGGCCTTCCCCCCGGAGCTTTTCCCGGCCTTCCCGGCGGTGCCGGCGGGTTGCCGCCCGGTCTTCCGAAGAATTTCAAGAAGTGACGATATCCCTCAGAAAGGAATGAGTTAAATGGCAGTTGCAATCAGGCTCAGCCGGGCCGGCGCGAAGAAGCGCCCTTATTACAGGATCGTGGTCGCCGACACCCGCAACGCGCGCGACGGCAAGTTCATCGAGCGGGTCGGCAGCTACAATCCGCTGCTCCCCAAGGACAGCGAGGAGCGGGTGAAGCTCGACGCCGACCGCGTCCGCCACTGGCTGTCGGTCGGCGCGCAGCCGTCGGACCGCGTGCTGCGCTTCCTCGACGCCGCCGGCATCAAGGAGCGGCCGGCGCGCTCGAACCCGAAGAAGGGCGAGCCCGGCGAGAAGGCCAAGGAGCGCGTCGAGGAGCGCGCCAAGAAGGAAGCCGAAGCCGCCGCCGCGCCGGCCGAGGAGCCGGTCGAGGAGGCCGCCGAGACGGTCGAGGCGGTCGCGGAAGAGGCCCCGACCGAAGAGACGGCAGAGGCCGTGGCCGAAGAGGCGCCGGCCGAGGAAACCGCGGCTGAAGAAGCTCCCGCCGCGGAGGCCGCTGCTGAGGAAGCCCCCGCCGAGGAGAGCGCTGCCGAGGAGGCCCCCGCCGAGGAGGCCGCTGTCGAAGAGGCGCCCGCCGAGGAGGCCCCCGCCGAGGAGGCCGCTGTCGAAGAGGCGCCTGCCGCGGAGGCCCCTGCTGAGGAGGCCCCCGCCGAGGAGGCCGCTGTCGAAGAGGCGCCTGCCGCGGAGGCCCCTGCTGAGGAGGCCCCCGCCGAGGAGGCCGCTGTCGAAGAGGCGCCTGCCGCGGAGGCCCCTGCTGAGGAGGCCCCCGCCGAGGAGGCCGCTGTCGAAGAGGTGCCCGCCGAGGAGGCAGCTGCCGAGGAAGCGCCCGCCGCGGAGGCCGCTACCGAGGAAGCCCCCGCTGAGGAAGCGCCCGCCGAGGAAGCGGCTGCCGAAGAGGTTCCCGCCGAGGAGCCGGCCGCGGACGAGGCTCCGGCCGAGGAGGCCGCGGCCGAGGAGCCCGCTCCGGCCGACGAGGCCTCGAACGAGGGCGAAGCCGCCGAGGCGCCGGCCGAGGGCAGCGACGAGGCCGCCCCCGAGGAAGGCGCCGAGAAGGCCGAGAAGGCCGAATAATTGGCCGCTACGTCCACAAAGCCCTCCCCCTTGATGGGGGAGGGTTGGGTGGGGGTGAACGTCTCCATCCGCATCGGCGGGTCTCGCAGGTTCACCCCACCCCAACCCCTCCCCATCGAGGGGAGGGGCTAGGTGCACCCTGAACCCGAGGTCACGCTCGCTGCCGTCGCCGGCGCGCACGGCGTCGGCGGCGAGGTGCGCCTCAAGCTGTTCGCCGAGGGGCTGGACAGCCTGAAGCGGCACAAGGTCTTCCACGCCGGCGAGCGCGCGCTGACCCTGACCTCGGTGAGGCCCGGCGGCAAGGGCGCGATCGCCCGCTTCGCCGAGATCGCCGACCGCGGCGCGGCCGAAGCGCTGCGCGGCGTGCTGCTCACCGTCCCGCGCGCCGCGCTGCCGCCGCTCGGCGAGGGCGAATATTATCATGCCGACCTGATCGGCCTGCCCTGCGAGAGCGCCGAGGGCGCCGCGCTCGGCACCGTGGTCGCCGTCGAGAATTTCGGCGCCGGCGACCTACTCGAGATCGAGCAGGCGGACGGCAAGCGCGCGCTGATCCCGTTTCGCCCCGGCATCGCCGACCTCGAACAGGGCAGGGTGGTCGCCGATCCGGCTTTCCTGGCCTGAAAATCCTCCCCTCGATTTCGAGGGGAGGGGGACCATGCGAAGCATGGTGGAGGGGCTTCCTTTCACGGAAAAGAACACCCCTCCACCGCACTTCGTGCGGTCCCCCTCCCCTGCAAATGCAGGGGAGGAGATCAGCGCAGCAGAGGCCGCTCCTTCGCCAGGTCGTTCCTGATCGTGGTCGCCGCCACGCCGCCTTCGCCCATGGCGTGGCTGATCTGGTCGAGGCCGAGCACGACGTCGCCCGCCGCATAGGCCCCCGGCACGCTGGTGCGCTGGTGACTGTCGACGACGATGCAGCCGGTCTCCTCGCTGAGCGCGGCACCGATCTGGCCGGCGAGCTCGCAATGCACGTCCGAGCCCAGCGCGGGATAGAGCGTGTCGAAGGTGTGATGGCCGTGCGGCGTGTCCACCACGATCGCATCGCTGAGCGCCGCCACCGCGTGGCAGGGCCCGTCCACCGTGCGGATGCCGTATTCCTCCAGCCGCGCGCGATCCCCCGCCGCCAGCTCGTGCGCGCCCGCCGGGGCGATCAGGGTGATGTCGGCGGTGTAGCCGCGCAGGAAAACGGCTTCGGCGACGCCGTTACTGCCGCTGCCGATCACGCCGACCTTGCGGTCGGTGACCTCATAGGCGTCGCAGATCGGGCAATAGCGGATCAGGCCGCGGGCGAGCGCCTCGTCGTGCAGCTCCTCGTCCATCGGCGGCCGGCGGTTGGCGACGCCGGTGGCGAGCAGCACGCTCCGCGCCGTCACCGGCCCCGATCCCCATTCGGCGCAAAAGCCGCCTTCCACCCTGTCGAGCCGGGTCACCCGGCCGTCCTCGACCGCGGCGCCGTATTGCTGCGCCTGCGCCTTCATCCTCGCGATCAGCTCGGCGCCGGAAATGCCCTCGGGAAAGCCGGCATGGTTGCGGGTGCAGGGAATCCAGGCGGCGCGGCTGGCGCCGGCGTCGACCACCCGCAAGCCGAGGTGGAAGCGCGCCAGGTAGATGGCGGCGGTCAGCCCGGCGGGGCCGCCGCCGACGATCAGGCAATCGAGGTCGGGTTCGCTCATCCGGTTCCCAGCGTCCCGCCTTGGCGATTGTTCCGGCGCGGGGGAGCGCCTATCCCACGCCGATGCGCAAGATCCTGTGCCTCGCCGCCCTCTGCCTCGCCGCCGCGGCCGCGCCGGCGCACGCGCAGCCGCGCGCGCCCGGCGACGCCGTCGAGCGGATCGGCCCCGAGCTCGACCAATATTTCGAGCGCTACATGGCCGAGGCGCACGTGCCCGGCCTGGCCTTCGGGGTGGTCGCCGACGGCCGCCTCGCCTACGTGCAGACCTTCGGCAGCCGCACGCTCGATCGCTATGCGATCGTCACGCCCGACAGCCTGTTCCGGATCGCCTCGATGTCGAAGGCGTTCACCGCGCTCGCGATCCTCAAGCTGCGCGACGAAGGCCGCCTGAGGCTCGACGAGCCCGCCGAGACCTATGTCGCGGAGCTGCGCGGCTGGCGCTACCCGAGCGCCGATTCCCCCAAGATCCGGGTCCGCGACCTGCTCTCCCATCTCGGCGGCTTCGTCACCGACGATCCCTGGGGCGACCGCCAGCAGGTGCTGGGCGAGGCGGAGTTCACCGCCATGCTCGCCCGCGGCGTCCCGTTCACCCGCCCGCCGCAGATGCAGTACGAATATTCCAATTTCGGCTATGCCCTGCTCGGCCGGATCGTCTCGAACGTCTCCGGCCGGCCCTATGCGGACTATATCGAACGGGAGATCATGCGCCCGCTCGGCATGGAAGCGAGCGGCTACGACGTCTTTGCCTCGCCGCAGGACCGGCGCGCGCTCGGCTGGCGCTGGGAGAACGACGCCTTCGTCCGCGAGCCCGACATGCGCCATGGCGCCTTCGGCGCGATGGGCGGGGTGCAGACCAGCGCGCGCGACTATGCCCGCTGGGTCGCGTTCCTGCTCTCCGCCTGGCCGGCGCGCGACGGGCCGGAGACCGGGCCGGTGCGCCGCTCGACCGTGCGCGAGCTCGCGCAGGGGCTGAACTTCGTCGCCGTCGCGCGGCGACCCGGCGATCCGGAAAGCTGTCCGCAGGCCGCCGCCTACGGCATGGGCTTCCGCGTCGCGCAGGATTGCGACCTCGGGCTCACCCTCGCCCATGGCGGCGGCTATCCGGGCTACGGCTCCTACCTGCTGCTGCTGCCCGAGCGCGGGATCGGCATCTTCGCCTTCGCCAACCGCACCTATGCCGGGCCGTCGCCGCCGGTCTGGGCGGCGGCGACGGCGCTGCACCGCGCCGGGCTGCTGGCGCCGCGCCCTCTCCCGGTCGGCGAGGCGCTGGCCCGCGCCTATCGGGGCGCGCGGCGGATGTGGGCCGAAGGCAGGCTCGAGCCCGGCCGCAGCCTCCTGGCGATGAACTTCCTGATGGACCGCTCGGCGGAGAATTGGGCCGCGGAGTTCGCGCGGCTCCGGGCGCAGACCGGGCCGTGCAACGATGACGGGCCGCTGGTCGCGACCGGAGCGCTTTCGGGCCGCTTCACCTGGACCTGCGAGCGCGCGCGGCTCGAGGGCCAGCTGCTGCTCGCCCCGACCGACCCGCCGACCATCCAGGCGCTGCGCTTCAGCGTCGCGCCGGCGCAATGAGCTGGGCGGCCACCGTTCTCACCCTCTACCCGGAGATGTTCCCCGGGCCGCTCGGCCACAGCCTCGCGGGCCGGGCGCTGGCCGAGCGGCTCTGGTCGCTCGACGCCATACAGATCCGCGACTTCGCGGCCGACAAGCATCGCTCCGTGGACGACACGCCGGCGGGCGGCGGGGCGGGGATGGTGATGCGCGCCGACGTGCTGGCGGCGGCGCTCGACAGCGTCGCCGACGAGCGGCCGAAGCTGGCGATGTCGCCGCGCGGGCGCCCGCTCGACCAGGCGCTGGTCCGCGAGCTCGCCGACGGCCCCGGCGTCACCATCCTGTGCGGCCGTTTCGAAGGAATCGACGAGCGCCTGTTCGAGGCGCGCCCGGTCGTTCCGGTCTCGGTCGGCGACTATGTGCTGTCGGGGGGCGAAACCGCCGCTTTCGTCCTGCTCGACGCTTGCGTTCGGCTCATTCCCGGGGTAATGGGCGCCCCTCTGAGCGGTGAGGAGGAAAGCTTTGAGAGCGGCCTTCTCGAATACCCTCATTACACCCGGCCTGTTGAATGGGAAGGGCGCAGGATCCCCGAAGTGCTGCGATCGGGGGATCATGCGAAGATCTCCGCCTGGCGCAAGGCAAGGGCGGAAGACGAGACACGGCTAAGGCGGCCGGACCTGATCGAGCGTCACGGGGACGCGCGAAGGCCACCGCCCTCTGGCGCGCAGCGAGTGAAGAACAAGGACGAATGAGATGAACCTCATCCAGCAGCTCGAGGCCGAGGCGATCGAGCATTTCCGCTCGGGCAAGGCCATTCCCGATTTCCGCCCCGGCGACACCCTTCGCGTAGGCGTCAAGGTGGTCGAGGGCGAGCGCACCCGCATCCAGAATTTCGAGGGCGTCTGCATCGCCCGCGCCAACAAGGGGCTGGGCTCCAGCTTCACCGTGCGCAAGATCAGCTTCGGCGAGGGCGTCGAGCGCGTCTTCCCGCTCTACTCGCCCAACGTCGATTCGATCGAGGTGGTCCGCCGCGGTGCCGTCCGCCGGGCCAAGCTCTATTATCTGCGCGGCCGCACCGGCAAGTCGGCCCGCATCGCCGAGCGCCGCGACCAGCGCCCGGACAAGGCCGCCGCGGCGGCCGCGGCGGCTGCTGCTGCTGCTCCGGAGACCGAGACCGCCGAGGGCTGAGGCCCTCCTCATCAGGGTGAAAGAGGCGGTCGCTTCGGCGGCCGCCTTTTTTCGTGCGGGCGCAGCAAGATATATCTTGATTGCTCTTCGCCAAAAGATATATCTCAGTCAGTCTTACAGGAGATGACGATGGGCATGCGGTTCAGGATGGGCGGCGATTGCGGCCCGCGCGGCTTCGATTTCCCGATGGGCCTGTTCGCCATGGGCCGGGGCGGCCGCGGCTGGGGCCATGGCTGGGGCGCCGACTGGGGCGACTGGGGCGGAGGCGGCTGGGGCCGCCGCGGGCGCCGGCGGATGTTCGATTCGGGCGAGCTGCGCCTCGTGCTCCTCAAGCTGATCGCGGACCAGCCGCGCCACGGCTACGACCTCATTCGCGCGATCGAGGAGATGACCCACGGCAGCTACGCGCCGAGCCCGGGCGTGGTCTATCCGACCCTCACCATGCTCGAGGACATGGGCCTCATCGAGGAGAGGAAGGGCAAGAGCGCGCGCAAGGTGTTCGCCGCCACCGCCGAGGGCGAGGCCCATCTCGCCGAGAAGGCCGATGAGGTCGCCGCGCTGCTCGAGCGGCTCGAGGGCGTCGGCAGCGACCAGCGCAAGGCCGGCGGCGCCCCGATCAAGCGCGCGATCGGCAACCTCCTCTCCGCGCTCTGGCACCGTGCCACCCGCGACGACATGGACGAGGCACGGCTGCACGAGATCGCCGCCATCCTCGACGAGGCGGCGCAGAAGATCGAGCGGCTGTAGGAAATGGGGACAGCATATATTTATCGCCTGCTGCGGTGCGCTTCGGAGCCTGCGCTCGATAAATATATACTGTCCCCATTTTTCTAGGGCACCGGGCTGGAGCGCTGCCGGCCGCCGGCGCGGTGCTGACGGATGATCCGCAGATAGGCGTCGACCAGCTCCTGGTTGACCTCGTCCCAGCCGTAGCGCTGGCTCATCTCGAAGCCCGCTCTGCCGGCCGCGCGGCGCGCCTCGGCGTCGGTGCAATAATGCGCCAGCGCGTCGCCGAAGCGGTCGCGGGCGCCGGGGCGGACCAGGCGGCCGGTGACGCCGTCGGCGACCAGGCTCTCGCTCCCCGTCGCCCGCGCCGCGACCACCGGCAGGCCGGCCGCCATCGCCTCCAGCGTGACGTTGCCGAACGTCTCGGTGACCGACGGGTTGAACAGCATGTCCATCGAGGCGACGGCATGGCCGAGGTCGGGCCCGGCCTGGAAGCCGGCGAAGATCGCCTCGGGCAGCCTTTTCTCGAACCAGTCGCGGGCCGGGCCGTCGCCGATCACCAGCACCTTGTGGCGGACCTGGCGGCGGGCGAGCCGGTCGATCGTGTCGGCGAAGACGTCGAGGCCCTTTTCCATCACCAGCCGGCCGACGAAGCCGATCGCGGGCATGTCGTCCTCGATGCCGAGGCCCCGGCGCCAGGCGAGGTCGCGCCGCTCGGGGTTGAAGATCTCGCGGTCGATGCCGCGCGACCAGATGCCGACGTCGTAGTTCATCCGCTGGTCGCGCAGCAGCTGCGCCATCGAATCGGACGGCGCGAAGATGGCGTCGCAGCGGCGGTAGAAGCGGCGCAGCGCCGCGAGCAGCACCGGCTCCAGGAACGCCATGTTGTAATAGCGCGGATAGGTCTCGAACCGGGTGTGGACCGAGGCGATCACCGGCAGCTCCCACTTGCGCGCCAGGCTCACCGCGCGATGGCCGGGCACGTCGGGGCTGGCGACGTGCAGGATGTTGGGGCGGAAGGCCTTGATGTCGCGCCTCACCCAGGGCGGGATCGCCAGCCCCAGCTTATATTCCGGCCGGCCCGGGATCGGCAGCGCCGGGATGTGGACGAGATCGCCCTTGGCCTCGAAGGCCGGCTCCTTCACCGTCGGCGAGTAGACGCGCACCGCGGCGCCCTTGCGCAGCAGATAGTCGGCGAGCCGGTTCAGCGCCTGGTTCGCGCCGTCGCGGACATAGTTGTAATTGCCGCTGAAGATGGCGACGCGAAGCTCGGAGACGTCCATTTGGGGAGCGGATAGGCAATTTGGGCCGCGATGGCAAAATCGCGGCCCTCCTCGCCTGGGTACGGCCCTACTTGTATTGCTGCTGCAGCGCCGCCAGCTTCCTGAGCTTGCGCGTCGCGCGGTCATGCTCGATCGCGACCGCTTCCTGGGCCGCCCTGGCAAGCGTCTGGGCCAGGCCCTTTTCGAGCTTGTCGTGCTGCTTCTCCGAGCAGAGCTGCTTCTCCAGCTCCTGCGGCTGCTCCGCACGGACGTTGGCGGCGACAAAAGCGAGGCCCTTGCCGAGCGCGTAGGCGAGGCGCCGGTCGCGGCCGCAGTCGCACGGGTCGGTTTCAGCGTCGACCGCGCGGTCGGCATGGACGATCGCCGCCGCCGAGCCCTCCGCGCGGATCGCCGCTTCGATTGCGTCGGCGGCGGCGCCGGGGCCGCGCGCGGCGTCGATCTGCCGCATCGCTTCCATGCCGAGGCCCTCGAACTGGATCGGATTGTCGAACTTCGGCGCATCGATCAGCTCCTCGAACAGCAGCTCGCCGAAGCGGACGCCCACGAGATCGTAGATCAGCCAGCAATAGATGCGGTTGGCGGGCTGCAGCCAGCTCAGGATGTTCTGATAATATGTGAAGATCTTCTGGAGATCGGTCGAAGGCACGAAGCCGGCGCCCGTTCCGGTGCCGAGCCCGGTCCGCTGCGGGACGATGCTGGTGCCGTCGAGGTTGACGTTGACGAAATGGTGCCAGGTCGAATCGCAGACGATCCGGCCGGGGCTGGTCGGTGCGCCGCTATAGGGCACCGCCGCATGGCCGTCGAAGGCCGAGATGATGCCGAACATGCGCGGATTGACCGGCGGCTTCCAGACGCCGTTGAGCACCGCACGGCCGCCGGAAACGGCATAGGCGACGATCTCGCTGCCGATCCGCCCGCCCCCCGCCGAGGCATTTGGGAACTCCTGGAAGTTCAGCCCGGCCACAGTGTAATTGCCGTTCAGCGCGGTCGGATTCGATGTCGGCGACACTTCGTAGCAGACGCTTTCGTGCGGGTGATCGGGCATCACATCCATGTCTTTGGTGAAGCCGCTTGCTTCGGTGCGGAATTGCGGCGAGCCCGGCAGGCGCAGCAACGCATGGATTGTCGCCGTCCACGCGGACCCGGCCCAGGTCACGTTGTAGTTGGGGTAGATGCGCTGCGGGATCCTGTCGCCCTGGTCGTCGAACTCGAACAGCGCGTTGGGCTGGCCCGGGTTGACGACGGTGTCGATCCGGTTGCGCGCGACCGGGCCGCCCTCGCCGCCCATCGGAATCTGCGCCCATTCGCGCATGTAACGGACGCGGGGCAGCAGGCCGCCCATCGCCTGGCCGAGCGTGCCATGGTCGCCGGTCGAGAAGACGCCGCCGCCAGCGTTCATGAACTCGGCGATCTTCTTGATCTCGGCGCTGGCTATCATGCTGGTGTTGAAGCCGAACATCCAGATCTGGTCGTAATTGGCGGTGGTGACCGCGGTAGCGGCGGTGGCGAAGTTGAAACCGGCGAGCACCGGATAGCTGGTTCCCCCGGCGACCGGAATTTGCACCGGGCTGGCGTGCGCGTTGCGATGGGCGAGGGTGATGAAGGGCTTGGGCGACGCCTTGCTGAGCGCGTCGACGAACCGGGTCAGGCCGAAGCCGGCGCCGCTCAGATAGTTGAGGTTGCCGTCGGTGACGATCAGCACGCGCGGGCGGCACCGGGGCGGCAGGAAGATGGTGAGGTCGCCGAGCGTGGTCCTTGCCAGCAGATCCGTATCGAAGGGCATGGTCTCCTCCTTTGATCGGCGCCGCGGAGCAGGTGAACGGCTCCGGCGGTGCGATTGGGAAGAGCGGACTCTCGCTGGTCCGGAAGAGTGCTGCGCGTGATCTCCGTCACGCCGAAAAAAAGCGCCCCGCCGCGGTGTGCGGCGGGGCGCTTCGATGGTCGATGAGGCGAGGCTCAGGCCTCGTCGCTGCCCTCGGCCGGCGCCGCGGCCTCCTGCAGATATTCGCCGGCATCCTCTTTGGCGCCGCGTTCCCTCGCGGTGTCGGTATCCCTCGTTCTTGCCGTTCCTACAGCCCCGGCCGCTGCTGGACCAGTCCCGCCGGGGCGCGGCCAGCGCGGTCATCCGACTGGCAGCTCGTTGTTCGCGCCCGGAGCCCGTCCGGTCAGGCGAGCGCGCCATGGCAATGCTTGTAACGCTTGCCCGATCCACAGGGGCAGGCGGCATTGCGGCTGTCCGGCGCGGTGATGATCGCGGGGCCCTTGGGCTGAGATGCCATTGGCTCCGCGGCGGCGGCGCCTGTCGATGCGCTCAAAGTTTCACCGGCTGATTGCTCGTCAACGGCCGCGAGAGGCACATCCGGAGTTGTGCCTGTTTTCATCGCGCGAAGAATATCTCTTAAGGTCCAGCCCCGATCTACGAGTGCGCTCGAAGCCTTGTTCGAGTAGCTCAAGGACGTGGTGAGCGCCCGATAGGCGGACAGAAGCCTGAACTGCCTTAAGGAGATTCGAAAAATTCGAGATGCTGCTGCCGCCGCATCCGCCAACGCGCGCACGGTTTGCTCTCTATTGGCACGCATTTCGCAAATCCTCAGCGACTGGCGATAGAGCCGCAGGGCCTCGCTGCGCTCGCCTTGGTCTTTCAATATATCGCCGACGCGCTCGAGGGAGATGCTGTGATCGCGCAGCGCCTCGGGCGTGCCGAGCCGCGCGGCGAGCTTCTCGGCGATGTCGAGCGACTGGCGATAGAGCCGCAGGGCCTCGCCGCGCTTGCCTTGCTCCCTCAGCGCATCGCCGACCTTATTGAGCGAGGTACTCTGGTCGCGCAGCGCCTCGGGCGTGCCGAGCTGCGCGGCGAGCCTCTCGCGAATTCCGAGCGACTGGCGGTGGAGCCTTAGGGCCTCGCCGCGCTCGCCTTCGTCCCTCAGCGCATCTCCGACTCTGTGGAGCGATATGCTGTGGTCGCGCAGCGCCTCGGGCGTGCCGAGTTGCGCGGTCAGCCTTTCGCGAATTCCGAGCGACTGGCGATAGAGCCGCAGGGCCTCGTCGCGCTCGCCCTGATCCCTCAGCACGTCGCCGACACGCTCAAGAGAGATGGTGTGATCGCGCAGCGCCTTGGGCGTGTCGAGCTGCGCGGCGAGCTTCTCGCGAATTCCGAGCGACTGGCGGTGGAGCCGCAGGGCCTCGCCGCGCTCGCCTTGGTCCCTCAGCACGTCGCCGACGCGCTCGAGGGAGACGCTGTGATCGCGCAGCGCCTCGGGCGTGCCGAGCTGCGCGGCGAGCTTCTCGCGAATTCCGAGCGACTGGCGATAGAGCCGCAGGGCCTCGCTGCGCTCGCCTTGGTCTTTCAATATATCGCCGATGCGCTCGAGGGAGATGCTGTGATCGCGCAGCGCCTCTGGCGTGCCGAGCTGTGCGGCGAGCTTCTCGGCGATGTCGAGCGACTGGCGATAGAGCCGCAGGGCCTCGCCGCGCTCGCCTTGGTCCCTCAGCGCATCGCCGACCTTATTGAGCGAGATGCTGTGATCACGCAGCGTGTCAGGCATGCCGAGCTGCGCGGCGAGCTTCTCGGCGATGTCGAGCGACTGGCGATAGAGCCGTAGGGCTTCGCCTCGCTCGCCTTCGTCCCTCAGCGCATCTCCGACCTTGTTGAGCGAGGCGCCTTGGTCGCGCAGCGCCTCGGGCGTGCCGAGTTGCGCGGCCAGCCTTTCGCGAATTCCAAGCGACTGGCGGTGGAGCCGCAGGGCCTCGCCGTGCTCGCCTTGGTCCCTCAGCACATCGCCGACGCGCTCAAGCGACATGGTGTGATCACGCAACGCCTCGGGAGTGCCGAGCTGCGCGGCCAGATCCTCGGCGATGTCGAGCGACTGGCGATAGAGCCGCAAGGCCTCTCTGCGCTCGCCCTGATCCTTCAGGACATCGCCGACTCTGTTGAGCGATATGCTGTGATCGCGCAGCGCCTCTGGCGTGCCGAGCTGCGCGGCGAGCTTCTCGGCGATGTCGAGCGACTGGCGGTGGACCCGCAGGGCCTCATCGCTCTTGCCTCGATCCCTCAGCGCGTCGCCGACCTTAATAAGCGAGACGCTGTGATCCCGCAGGGCATCCACCGTCGGTGACGACGCCGCGTGACGCTCGGCAAGGGCGGCCCAAAAGCGTGCGACCGCCTCGGCGGCGTTATAGCGTCGCCAGAGTAGAAGTGCATCGACGATGGCCCAAAGATCGGCCGTCGCGAAGTCGGCAGGTTCGGCTGCGGTTTCTTCCTCCCATGCTTCGGCCCACCTTTCCGCCAGCGTCAGAGCCGTCGCATAGTCGGCGCGAGCACTGGCGTCCCGGACCAGCTGCGACAATGCCGCGAACCCGACGAGCCGTTGCGACCGGACCGAGCTTTCGAGCAGCGTGACTTGGCTTTCGAGCGAGGATATCGAGGTCGCAGCGGCCTCGCCGGGCCCGACCTGACGCGCTTCCAGCGCCTCTCGGAGCGCGGCCTCCGCCGACGCAAGGTCGATCAGATTGACCAGATTTTCGCGGGCGCAGCTGTGATAGTAGGTCGCCCGAAATTCGCCGCCGTCGATGTCGACCCGGCTGACGAACGCATGCGGGTTTTCCGCTTGCGCAATTCCTTGGTCCACAGAAGCCACCGCCAAGCGTGCGGCGCTGTCGACGACGATCGAGGGCGCGAATCTCATCCCCTGTAGGCTGGCAAGGCCTAGGGCGGTCTGGACATGCTTCGGGGTCGACCGCAGCCGGTTTGCAACCAGCCCCTCGAACGGGAGGCCCCGCACCTGCTCGAGTCCGTCGTCGGTCAGCGGATTTCTACAATTTCGATCCACGAAATAGCCGGGATTGCTCTCAAGATGCCGTAGCATTTCGACGAGAAACTGCGCGTTGCCGTCCGCTCTTGCGAGCAGAGCGTCGACTTGGGCGGCCGCGAGGCCGGGAAACGCCGCCTGTACGAGGGGACGCAGGTCGTCGATCCGGTTCAGCGAAAGCTCCTCTACATCGAAGCTTGCAAAGACATCTCGGATGCCGGCTGGCGACGGCGCATGCCATTCCCGTTCCCAGCTCGTGACGATGGTCAGCAATGGCCAGCCCTCCCGGCGAGCGCTTTCCATGATCCTCGCGAGAAACGCCGGCAGGTTTGGATCGGAGCCCAGCCACTGGGCATCGTCGATGAACAGCACCAGCGGGAGTGGATGCATGCCCTCGGGCGGCGCATGCATGATAATTCGCAGGTCGTCATGCGCCAGGTCGACGATGCTGCGCCGGCGCTCCGCGAGGGCGGTCCCGGGATCGAGCGGACGCTCGCGAATATCTGCGATTTCGCCTTCGATGCGCGCGGCGTCCGCTGCCCCGGCGACGAGCGTCTTGGCCGTGCCGATCAGGGAGAAGATGCTGTCCAGCCCGGGGATCAAGCCAGCTGCGGCAAGGCCAAGGTCGGTTGCATCCCAGCTGCGTGCCGCAACCTGCTGGCGACGGAGCGCGGCGATCTGCGCTGCGCGGGTATAGCTGATCAGATGCGGTTTGAGATTGTCCTCCAGTTGCCAGATTGCCGATACGAGGCTTTGATTTCGGCCACCTGGATTGTTGGCGCGAATGCCGAGCCAGAGAAAGGGCATCGCCACCTCGGTCTGGCATTCTGCCGCATTCGGCGACACCATGAGATTATCCTGGTGAGCGAGCAGGACATCGGGCCAGTAACCCGCCCCGCCGATCCCGTCCTCGGCGATGGAAAGCCAATTGTAGAATTGCTGAACGACACGCGTCTTGCCGAAACCGGACTCTGCGACGATCGCGATGAGTTTGGGATTACCAAGCTTGGCCTTTAGCCATGCAGCCTGCAGACAATTCAGTTCATTCTGTCGCCCGACGAATAGTTCCCGCCACTGTGGCATGAGTTGCAGCTCCCCGCCGCGAAGCTATGGGATGCGGCCGTCGCGCACAAGCGGAAGACGGGGCGAAAACATGAAGACAGGAGTCGCGCCGCCCCATCGCCGGCCGGCCGGAGCCGGCGGCGCGCCCCCTGTCTGTTGCCGAGGCTCAGGCCTCGTCGCTGCCCTCGGCCGGCGCTGCGGCCTCCTGCAGATATTCGCCGGCATCCTCGTCCGTGCCGTGGCCGCTCACCGTCACTTCGGCGAGCGGGTCGGCGTCGATCGCGGCTTCCGGCCCCTGCGCCAGCTCGGCCTCATGCTCCTCGGCGGCCGAATTGGCGGCGATCAGCGATTCCTGGATCGCCCGGTGCTGGGCGCGCAGCGCCGCGTCGCGCGAGCTCGCCGCGATCCGCATCCGCTTCATGCCGGCGCCGGTGCCGGCCGGGATCAGCCGGCCGACGATGACGTTCTCCTTGAGCCCCTCCAGATCGTCGATCTTGCCCTGCACCGAGGCCTCGGTGAGCACGCGGGTGGTCTCCTGGAAGGAGGCGGCCGAGATGAAGGAGCGGGTCTGCAGGCTCGCCTTGGTGATGCCGAGCAGCACCGGCTTGCCTTCCGCGAACTTCTTCTTGCCCGAGGCCTTCAGCCTGGCGTTGACCTCGTTCATCTCCTGCCGGTCGACCTGCTCGCCCACCAGGAACGTGCTGTCGCCGCTCTCGATGATCTCCACCTTCTGCAGCATCTGGCGGACGATCACCTCGATATGCTTGTCGTTGATCTTCACGCCCTGCAGCCGGTAGACCTCCTGGATCTCGCTGACGAGATATTCGGCCAGCGCCTTGACGCCCAGCACCTCGAGGATGTCGTGCGGATCGGGCGAGCCGCCGATCAGATTGTCGCCGCGCTTGACGAAATCGCCCTCCTGCACGTCGATCACCTTGGACTTGGGCACCAGATACTCGACCGGCTCGCCGCCCTCGTCGGGGATGATCGCGATCTTGCGCTTGGCCTTATAGTCCTTGCCGAAGGCGATCCGGCCGGAGACTTTGGCGATGATCGCATTCTCCTTGGGCTTGCGCGCCTCGAACAGCTCGGCGACGCGCGGCAGGCCGCCGGTGATGTCGCGGGTCTTGGCGGCCTCGCGGGTGACGCGGGCGAGCACCTCGCCGGCCTCGACCGTCTGACCGTCCTCGACCGAGAGCATCGCTCCGGACGAGAGCATGTAGCGCGCCGCCTCGCCCGACTTCGCGTCGAGCAGGGTGATGCGCGGGCGAAGGTCCTCCTTGGCCCTTGCGGTGCCGCGGAACTCGGTGACGACGCGCTGGGCGATGCCCGTGGCCTCGTCGGTCTGCTCGGTCAGCGTCTTGCCCTCGACCAGATCCTGGAACTTCACCGTGCCGCCCTTTTCGGTGATCACCGGCATCATGAACGGATCCCATTCGGCGATGCGGTCGCCCTTGGTCACGATATGGCCGTCGTCGGCCATCAGGTGCGCGCCATAGGGGATGCGGTGGGTCGAGCGCTCGCGGCCGTCCATGTCGACGATCGCCAGCTCGCCGCTGCGCGACATGGCGATGCGCCGGCCGCGCGGGTCCATGATGGTCGGCAGGTCCCGCAGCTCCACGGTGCCGTCGGCGACCGCGTCGAGGCTCGAGGTCTCGTTGAGCTGGGCGGCGCCGCCGATGTGGAAGGTCCGCATGGTGAGCTGGGTGCCCGGCTCGCCGATCGACTGGGCGGCGATCACGCCGACCGCCTCGCCGATGTTGACCGGGGTGCCGCGGGCGAGATCGCGCCCGTAGCATTTGCCGCAGACGCCATGCTCGCTCTCGCAGACCAGGGGCGAGCGGATGTGCACCGACTGGATGCCGATTTCGTCGATCTTCAGGGCCGCGGCCTCGTCGATCAGCTCGCCTTCCTTGACGATCGTGTCGCCGGACTTGGAATCGACCACGTCCTCGGCCGGGGTGCGGCCGAGGATGCGCTCGCCCAGCGAGGCGATCATCGCGCCGCCCTGGACGATGGCGCGCATGTCGAGGCTGTTCTCGGTGCCGCAATCCTCCTCGACGACGACGCAGTCCTGCGACACGTCGACGAGGCGGCGGGTCAGATAGCCCGAGTTCGCCGTCTTGAGCGCGGTGTCGGCAAGGCCCTTGCGGGCGCCGTGGGTCGAGTTGAAATATTCAAGGACGGTGAGGCCCTCCTTGAAGTTGGAGATGATCGGGGTCTCGATGATCTCGCCCGACGGTTTCGCCATCAGACCGCGCATGCCGGCGAGCTGCTTCATCTGCGCCTGGCTGCCGCGGGCGCCGGAATGGGCCATCATGTAGATCGAGTTGATCGGCGCCATCCGGCCCGTGTCGTCCTTGGGCTGGGCCTTGATCTTGTCCATCATCGCGTTGGCGACCTGGTCGCCGCAGCGGCTCCAGGCGTCGATCACCTTGTTGTACTTCTCCTGCTGGGTGATCAGCCCGTCCTGGTACTGCTGCTCGTAATCCTTCACCTGGTCGCGCGCCTCGTCGACCAGCTTCACCTTCTCGACCGGGATGATCATGTCGTCCTTGCCGAAGCTGATGCCGGCCTTGAAGGCGTGGCGGAAGCCGAGCCCCATGATCGCGTCGGCGAACAGCACCGTCTCCTTCTGGCCGGTGTGGCGGTAGACGATGTCGATGACGTCGGCGATCTCCTTCTTGGTGAGGAGGCGGTTGACCGTCTCGAACGGCACCTTGTGGCTCTTCGGCAGGGTCTCGCCGAGCAGCATCCGGCCCGGCGTGGTCTCGACCCGCTTCATGTACACCTTGCCGTCCTCGTCGGTCTGCGGGACGCGGCTGACGATCTTGGTGTGCAGCGTCACCGCGCCGACCTCGAGCGCCTGGTGGACCTCGAACATGTCGGAGATCATCGCGCCCTCGCCGGGCTCGCCCTCGCGCTCCATCGACAGATAATAGAGGCCGAGCACCATGTCCTGCGAGGGCACGATGATCGGCTTGCCGTTGGCGGGCGAGAGGATGTTGTTGGTCGACATCATCAGCACGCGCGCTTCCAGCTGCGCCTCGAGGCTCAGCGGCACGTGGACGGCCATCTGGTCGCCGTCGAAGTCGGCGTTGAAGGCGGCGCAGACCAAAGGATGGAGCTGGATCGCCTTGCCCTCGATCAGCACCGGCTCGAACGCCTGGATGCCGAGCCGGTGGAGCGTCGGCGCGCGGTTGAGCAGCACCGGATGCTCGCGGATCACCTCGTCGAGGATGTCCCAGACTTCCTTGCGCTCCTTCTCGACCCACTTCTTGGCCTGCTTCAGCGTCATGCTGAGGCCCTTGGCGTCGAGCCGCGAGTAGATGAACGGCTTGAACAGCTCGAGCGCCATCTTCTTGGGCAGGCCGCACTGGTGCAGCTTCAGCTCCGGACCGGTGACGATCACCGAGCGGCCCGAATAGTCGACGCGCTTGCCGAGCAGATTCTGGCGGAAGCGGCCCTGCTTGCCCTTCAGCATGTCGGACAGCGACTTCAGCGGCCGCTTGTTGGCGCCGGTGATGGTGCGGCCGCGGCGGCCGTTGTCGAACAGGGCGTCGACCGCCTCCTGCAGCATGCGCTTCTCGTTGCGCACGATGATGTCGGGCGCGCGCAGCTCCATCAGCCGCTTCAGCCGGTTGTTGCGGTTGATGACGCGGCGGTAGAGGTCGTTGAGGTCGGAGGTCGCGAAGCGGCCGCCGTCGAGCGGCACCAGCGGGCGCAGCTCGGGCGGGATCACCGGCACGACGTCGAGGATCATCCATTCCGGCCGGTTGCCGGATTCGAGGAAGGATCTCGACGACCTTGAGGCGCTTGATGATCTTCTTGGGCTTGAGCTCCGACTTGGTCTCGGCCAGCTCCTTCAGCAGCGCCTCGCGCTCGCCCTCGAGGTCGAGGTCGATCAGCATCTGCTTGACCGCCTCGGCGCCGATGCCGGCGGTGAAGGCGTCCTCGCCATATTCGTCCTGGGCGTCGAGCAGCTCGTCCTCGGTGAGGAGGGTGAACTTCTCGAGCGGGGTGAGGCCCGGCTCGGTGACGATGTAGCTCTCGAAATAGAGCACCCGCTCGAGCTGCTTCAGCTGCATGTCGAGCAGCAGGCCGATGCGGCTCGGCAGCGACTTCAGGAACCAGATATGGGCGACCGGCGCGGCCAGCTCGATATGGCCCATCCGCTCGCGGCGGACCTTGGAGACGGTGACCTCGACGCCGCACTTCTCGCAGACGATGCCCTTGTACTTCATGCGCTTGTACTTGCCGCACAGGCACTCATAATCCTTGATCGGGCCGAAGATGCGCGCGCAGAACAGGCCGTCGCGCTCGGGCTTGAACGTGCGGTAGTTGATCGTCTCGGGCTTCTTGATCTCGCCGAACGACCAGGAACGGATGCGCTCCGGCGAGGCGATGCCGATCTTGATCTGGTCGAACGTCTCCGGCTTGGCCACCGGGTTCGCGAAGTTGGTCAGTTCGTTCATGTCGTTTCCCTCGATAGCCCCTCCCCTTCAGGGGAGGGGTTGGGGTGGGGCCTGTCTCGTCTGCGGAGCGGAGCGACATGCCCCACCCCTCGATCCCCTCCCCTGAAGGGGAGGGGAAGCTTTCTTACTCCGCCGCCTCGGCGAACTCGTCGTCGCTGTCGTCGATGATCGAGTTCAGCTCGACGTTGAGGCCGAGCGACCGCATCTCCTTGACCAGCACGTTGAAGCTCTCCGGAATGCCGGCCTCGAAGGTGTCGTCGCCCTTGACGATCGCCTCGTAGACCTTGGTGCGGCCGATCACGTCGTCCGACTTCACCGTCAGCATCTCCTGCAGCGTGTAGGCGGC
The DNA here is from genome assembly GCA_963826805.1 of uncultured Alphaproteobacteria bacterium. Lineage (GTDB taxonomy): Bacteria > Pseudomonadota > Alphaproteobacteria > Sphingomonadales > Sphingomonadaceae > Allosphingosinicella. The sequence continues at coordinate 264,561 of CAWGYE010000003.1, read as the reverse complement.
GCCGTAGGCCTGCAGCGCCCACACCTCCATCTCGCCGAAGCGCTGGCCGCCGAACTGCGCCTTGCCGCCCAGCGGCTGCTGGGTGACGAGGCTGTAGGGACCGATCGAGCGGGCGTGGATCTTGTCGTCGACGAGGTGGTGGAGCTTCAGCATGTAGATGTAGCCCACCGTCACCTTGCGGTCGAACGCCTCGCCGGTGCGGCCGTCGAACAGCGTCACCTGGCCGGACAGGTCGAGCCCCGCCTTGGCCAGCATGTCGGTGACGTCGGCTTCCTTGGCGCCGTCGAACACCGGCGTGCCCATCGGGATGCCGCCGGTGAGGTTGGAGGCGAGCTCGAACACCTCGTCGTCCTCGCGGCCGTCGATCTCGGCATGGTAATTCTTGCCGTAGATGTCCTTGAGCTTGGTCCGCACCTGCTTGGCGTCGGAGGCGTCGAACTCCTTGCCCTTGGCGTGGATCGCGTCGAGCATCTCGGCGACCTGGCTGCCGAGGCCGCGCGCGGCCCAGCCGAGATGGGTCTCGAAGATCTGGCCGACGTTCATCCGGCTCGGCACGCCGAGCGGATTGAGCACGATGTCGGCCGCGGTGCCGTCCTCGAGGAAGGGCATGTCCTCCTCGGGCAGGATGCGGCTGATCACGCCCTTGTTGCCGTGGCGGCCGGCCATCTTGTCGCCCGGCTGCAGCTTGCGCTTCACCGCGACGAACACCTTGACCATCTTGAGCACGCCGGGCGGCAGCTCGTCGCCGCGCTCGAGCTTCTCGATGCGGTCCTCGAGCCGGCGGCGGATCGCGGCCTCGGCCTCCTCATATTGGGCGCGGACCGCTTCCAGGTCGGCCTGGCGCTTGTCGTCCTTGACCGCGAACTTCCACCATTCGTGCGGCTCGACGCTGTCGAGCGCCTCGGCGTCGATCGCCGCGCCCTTCTTGACGCCCTTGGGCGCCGCGGTGGCGGTCTGGCGGAGCAGCATCTCGCGAAGCCGCGCGTAGGAGGAGCGCTTCAGGATCGCGCGCTCGTCCTCGGCGTCCTTCCGGAGCCGGTCCTTCTCCTCGGTCTGGATCGCCCGGGTGCGGTCGTCGATGTCGATGCCGTGGCGGTTGAACACCCGGACCTCGACCACCGTGCCCTGCACGCCCGGCGGCAGCCGGAGCGAGGTGTCGCGCACGTCCGACGCCTTCTCGCCGAAGATGGCGCGGAGCAGTTTCTCCTCCGGCGTCATCGGGCTCTCGCCCTTGGGCGTGATCTTGCCGCACAGGATGTCGCCCGGCTCCACCTCGGCGCCGATATAGACGATGCCCGCCTCGTCGAGGTTGCGCAGCGCCTCCTCGCCGACATTGGGGATGTCGCGGGTGATGTCCTCCGGCCCGAGCTTGGTGTCGCGGGCCATCACCTCGAACTCCTCGATGTGGATCGAGGTGAAGACGTCGTCCTTGACGATCCGCTCGGAGATCAGGATCGAATCCTCGAAATTGTAGCCGTTCCAGGGCATGAACGCGACCAGCACGTTGCGGCCGAGGGCGAGCTCGCCGAGGTCGGTCGAGGGGCCGTCGGCGATGACGTCGCCGGCGCGGACCAGGTCGCCCTTCTTCACCAGCGGCCGCTGGTTGATGCAGGTGTTCTGGTTGGAGCGCTGGAACTTCATCAGCGTGTAGATGTCGACGCCCGACTTGCCGGCCTCGACCTCGTCGGTGGCGCGCACGACGATGCGGGCGGCGTCGACCTGGTCGACGACGCCGGTGCGCCGGGCGGCGATGGCGGCGCCGGAATCGCGGGCCACCGTCTCCTCCATGCCGGTGCCGACGAACGGCGCCTCGGCGCGGACCAGAGGCACCGCCTGGCGCTGCATGTTCGAGCCCATCAGGGCGCGGTTGGCGTCGTCATTCTCGAGGAACGGGATCAGCGAGGCGGCGACCGAGACCAGCTGCTTGGGGCTGACGTCCATCAGGGTGACCTGGTCGCGCGGCGCCATCAGGAACTCGCCGGCGCGGCGCGACGAGACGATCTCCTCGGCGAAGCTGCCGTCCTTGTTCAGTTCGGCATTGGCCTGCGCGATGGTGTGCTTGGCCTCCTCCATCGCCGAGAGATAGACGACCTCCTTGGTCACCTTGTGGTCGACGACGCGTGCGGTAGGGGGTCTCGATGAAGCCGTATTTGTTGACCCGGCTGAACGAGGCGAGGCTGTTGATCAGGCCGATGTTCGGGCCTTCCGGGGTCTCGATCGGGCAGATCCGGCCGTAATGGGTCGGGTGGACGTCGCGCACCTCGAAGCCCGCGCGCTCGCGGGTGAGGCCGCCCGGCCCGAGCGCCGAGACGCGGCGCTTGTGGGTCACCTCGGAGAGCGGGTTGGTCTGGTCCATGAACTGCGAGAGCTGCGAGGAGCCGAAGAACTCGCGCACCGCGGCCACCGCGGGCTTGGCGTTGATCAGGTCGTTCGGCATCACCGTCGACACGTCGACCGCTCGACATGCGCTCCTTCACGGCGCGCTCCATGCGGAGCAGGCCGACGCGATACTGGTTCTCGAGCAGCTCGCCGACCGAGCGGACCCGGCGGTTGCCGAGATTGTCGATGTCGTCGATCTCGCCCTTGCCGTCCTTGAGGTCGACCAGGGTCTTCACCACCGCGACGATGTCCTCGCTGCTGCAGCGTCGTCACCGTGTCCTCGGCGTCGAGCTCGAGGCGCATGTTCAGTTTCACCCGGCCGACCGCGGAGAGGTCGTAGCGCTCGGGGTCGAAGAACAGGCCGGCGAACAGGGCCTCGGCGGTCTCGCGCGTCGGCGGCTCGCCGGGGCGCATCACCCGGTAGATGTCGGAAAGCGCCTGGTCGCGGTCCTCGGCCTTGTCGGCCTTCAGCGTGTTGCGGATCCAGGCGCCGGTGTTGACATGGTCGATGTCGAGCAGCTCGATCTTGTTGATCCCGGCGGCGTCGAGCTTCTCCAGATTCTCCGGGGTCAGCTCGTCGCCAGCCTCGATGTAGATCTCGCCGGTCTTCTCGTTGATCAGGTCGTAGGCGCTGTAGCGTCCGAAAATCTCCTCGGTCGGGATGAGCAGCTGCTTCAGCCCGTCCTTCTGCGCCTTGTTGGCGGCGCGCGGGCTGATCTTCTGGCCGGCCGGGAACATCACCTCGCCGGACTTGCCGTCGGCGATGTCGAAGGCGCGGCTTCTGGCCGCGCCACTGCTCGGGCACGTAGGGGATCATCCAGCCGCCCTCGCCGCGCACGAAGACGACGCGCTCGTAGAAGGTGTTGAGGATCTCCTCGCTCGACAGGCCGAGCGCGTGCAGCAGGGCGGTGACCGGCAGCTTGCGCTTGCGGTCGATGCGGACGTTGACGATGTCCTTGGCGTCGAACTCGAAGTCGAGCCACGAGCCGCGATAGGGGATGACCCGGGCGGCGAACAGGTACTTGCCCGAGGCGTGGGTCTTGCCGCGGTCGTGGTCGAAGAGCACGCCCGGCGAGCGGTGCATCTGGCTGACGATCACCCGCTCGGTGCCGTTGACGATGAACGTGCCGTTCTTCGTCATCAGCGGCATGTCGCCCATGTAGACGTCCTGCTCCTTGATATCGAGCACGGAGCGGGTCTCGGTGTCCGGGTCGACCTCGAAGACGATGAGGCGGAGCGTCACCCGCATCGGCGCCGCATAGGTCATGCCGCGCTGGCGGCACTCGTCGGTGTCGTATTTGGGGTCTTCCAGCTCGTAATGGACGAAATCCAGCTCGGCGGTGCCGGCGAAGTCGCGGATCGGGAAGACGCTGCGCAGGGTCTTCTCGAGGCCGGAGACATAGCCGTCCTGCGGCCGCGAGCGGAGGAACTGCTCATAGCTCTCGCGCTGCACCTCGATCAGGTTCGGCATTTCCGAGACTTCGTGGATGTTGCCGAAGATCTTGCGGATGCGCTTCGATGCGGTGGGCCGGGTCTCGGCGGCCGGAGCGGTGGTTTTCGCCATGTGGGTCGTGTGCCTCTTCGCCATGTTCCCCGGCGAAAGCCGGGGCCCAGAAATTTCTTCGTTTCCCCGGCGAAGGCCGGGGTCCAGACTGCCTCCGGACTGGATCCCGGCCTTCGCCGGGAAGCAGCTAATGGAGCGCACAAACGCAAAAAGCCGCGGATTCCCGTCCCGGGAATCGCAGCTTCAGCGTCCTATGAAACCCCAGCCGATCAATGCGTTGACCCCGCTGCGCGACGGCGAGACCTGTTCCGAAAGGCTGTGGTGAGGGGCGCGATATAGGGGCGGGGAGGGGGGATGTAAAGGGGGGAGGCTGGCCAGGTCATGCCAGCAGGCGAGCGCCTCTGAAGCAAAAGCGTTGCAACCGACTTCGCAATGGTTATCTTCTCGGCATGAGCTTGGATTACGGGACAGCATCCACGGGACCGGACGCTGCCTTTCGCGATGAGGCGGCCAAGCTACTTCGTCTGCTCTTCGGCCACCCGCTTCATCAACGTCAGGCTGGCGGGAAGGAGCTCGGCCCGTACTTCGTTGAAAACCGGTTCGGCGAGAAGATCCATATATTCCTCGAAGTCAAGGACCATAAGACCGCTCTTGGCCGAAACCAGCTTGCTGAGATTTTGCAAGAATACAACGCAATCATCGAAAAACATGATCCGGCTCTGCTGCTCTTGGTTACGAGATTCGGCCTTACGTCTGGTGCCAATTCGCTTGTGGCGCATGAATTTAATTGGATGAGACACCAGACGATCAAGGAGCTAAAAAACGAAGTAAGCGAAATTGTCTCTAGGGCAATTGAAGCTGAAGTTTCTGCTGCAATTGATGATGCTAAGTCGCTTGTTAATAAGACAAAATCCTCTATCCCGATCTTTCCAGTCGCTTCATTTCTGTTGGGGATTTTTCTTACCCTGATTTACGGAGTTTTGACCTACATTTCACTGCCTGGCTTCGATATTCCGGTCAGTGATTCGCTCGCCCGGTTCTGGGGAACAGTTTCGCTGCTTCTCGTCGCGACGGGTCTGCTGAGCGGGACGGTCCTCCTGGCTGAACCCGATCGCGACGAGTTGGGCTGATGGCTGTCGAGCCGAAACTCGGCACGCTATGGACGAAGGCAATTAGACAGGCGAGCGCGTCCTTCTTGAGCGGGGCGTTGCTTGGTCTTGTTTGCTTTATCTTCGCGCTCTGGGCAGATCGGATAAACCAAGCTTGGCAACCTTATTATCAGGTGGGAATTCTCGTCGGATTCCTGGTCGGCTTGCTGTTGATGATCGCTGCGTCGATCAGGACCTTCTTCCGCGGCTGACTTTGCCTGTGGCGTCCGGTGGCCAACTGTTTTCGGGGCATGGCGCGACGCCTATGCCTCGGGGACCCTGTTCTCCACGTCCTGCGGGAGCGTGAAGAACAGCGGGTGCTCGAGGAAATCGCCGCCCTCGCGGCAGTTCATCCGGCGGATCACTTGGCCGCCGCGTAGCACCAGCAGCCCCGAATAGTCGCGCGCGCCCTCTTGATAGTAGTTGGGAGCCGACCAGCCGTTGAAGATCACGTAGGAAAAGTCGCCGCTGGTGAAGCGCAGGGTCTGGTCCTCGCCGCGCGCGTAGAGGGTGCGGTGATAGAAAAGGGTGCCGCTGCCGGCGTCGGCGCTCAGCACCAGCTCGGGCCGGCCCGGCCGGCCGAACCGGTAGGTCAGCCGCCCTCCCTCGCGCACGACCTCGACCTGCCGTGCCCCGAACGAGCAGGCGAAGACCGTTTCCGGCGCGTCGGCCGGGGCCGCCTGCGCGGCGGCGGCGAGCGCGGACAGGACGGGAAGGACGCCCAAGCCTCAGCTTTGCCTGCGCAAAGTCGCCACCGTCACGTGCGGCCAGAAGAAGCTTTCGAACTGGAGATAGACCGTCTGGCGATATTGCAGCTGCAGGAAATCCGGCGCGCCGTCCTTGCCCTGCACCGTCTCGATCCAGAAGGTCGAATCGACCTCCATCGTCTCGGCATTGGACCGCCCGGGATTGCCCTGCAGGAACGCGGTGTTGGCGACGCCGCCGCCCCCCGCGGGCACCGTCGGATGGGCCTTGTCGCCCGGGCTGGTCGAGACGGCGAGGGTGATGGTCGAAAGGATGGTCTGCTCCTGCAGCACCGACCGCAGCACCGTCTCGACCGGCTTGTCCAGCATGGCCTGGGTGATGTTCTTCAGGTCCTTGTCGGGCGTGCGGTTGGCCGCCGGTGCCGACAGGTCCGCCCCCGAGGGCAGGAACGGGGTGGAGCTGCCATGCGGAGCGAAGGCCCGCGGATAGTCGTTGCCCGGCTCGGCGAAATCGGGGACCCCCTGCTGCTCGGTCGCGAGGCCCTGCGCGAGGATGGTGGTGCCGTGCGGGATCGAGGCCATGCGGACCACCGTCGGCGGCTCGACCGGGTCGCTGGTCGCCGGCACGGTCGCCCAGATACCGGGCTCGGCATGGAGGCCGACGATGTTGCCGGGCGTGCTCAGCGTGGCGTCGCTGATCTGCTGGAGATAGGTGACCCCGTACATGGCGATGTCGGGCTGGAGCAGGCCGCGATTGGGGATGGGGCCCTCGATCAGCGCGAAGTCGATGGTCTCGTTGGTGAGATTGAGCTCGAGGAAATGGTCGGTGTGGCCCGTCGGGTCGTGAAAGGGGCGCCAGATCATGTTGAAGCCGGTGCCGGCCCAGTGGCCCGGGAGCTGGGCGAGCGGCCCGTAGGGCGAGTCCGAAAAAGCCGATGCCGCGGCCGCCTTCGCTTCCGGGATCGGCGGCAGCGGCACGAAGGCAAAGCCGGGCTTGAGCTGCATGGTCGGTCTCCCCCAAAAGCGCGGGGCGCGCCCGCGACCGTCCGACGCGACGAGAAACCGTGCGCCTGCGCGTCACGCCGACGTGCGATCGCAGCCTTCCTTTCCGGGATGAACTCCGCCGACTGGCGAGTCAATGTCGCCCGCCCGCCTCGCCGGGCCTCGCGCCCGCCCGCCGCGCCCCGCCGCCTGCATGCCACAGACTGACGCAGATTAAGCGACGAGCCGTGCACCCGAGGCGCCGCTTCAATCGTTACCCAGCCGCTATGAAACACAACCGCAACAACATCCGCATTGCGATCGTCGCGCTGTCCGCGTCGGTCGTCCTGCCCATCGCCCCTGTGCTCGGGCAAGACTCGCCGCCGGTGATCAACGCGCCGCCGCCGACGATCACGGCGCCGCCGCCGACGGCCGCGCCGCCGCCGCCGGTCGCCGCCCAGCCGGCCGTGCCCGCGCCCAGGATCAACATCGTTCCGCAGACCCCGCCGGTGACCCGCGCCGCGCCGCCGCCCGCGGTCGACGAGCGCCCGGCGCCGCGCACCGCCCGCGCCGCCCCGGCCAGGCCGCGCGCCGCCGCCCCGGTCCGCCGGGCTGCCCCGGCGCCCGCTCCGGTCGCCGAGGCTCCGGCTCCCCTGGCAGAGCCGGCGCCGCCGCCGGTCGCCGCCGCGCCGCCGGCCGAGACGCTGCCGCCGATCGCGCCCGAGGTCACTCCGGTGCCGGTCGAGACCACGGACGAAGGCGCCAACTCGACCCTGATCGCGATCCTGATCGGCGCCGGCGCGCTGCTGCTCGCCGCCCTGGCCTTTTTCGGCCTGCGTCGCCGCCGCCGTGTCGAGGACGAGGTCTATGAGGAAACCTATGACGAGCCGCCGGTCGCGGCCGAGCCGCGCTTCGAGCGGCCGGTCGAGGCCGCGCCCGCAATGGCGCCCGCTCCGGATCTCGCCGTGCCCGCCGCGGCGGCGTTCGGCAGCGCTGCGATTGCCGCGGCCGAGCCTGCTTCGGCCGAGGAGGTGTCGGTCGACGAGGCCGCGCCTGCCGACGTCGAGGCGCTCGCCGCCGAGTTCCGCGCCGGTCGCCGGCCGGCCGTGGCTCGAATTCCTGCTCCGCCCGGTCCGCGCCGGCACCAGCCAGGACGACGCCATCGTCCAGTTCGAGCTCACCGTCGGCAACACCGGTACGGTGGCCGCGAAGGACGTCAAGATCTCGACCTGGATGTTCGCCGCCGGCGAGGGCACCGACATGGAGCGGATGCTGATCGAGCCGCCCGCCGACGCAACCGTCTCGGAGGTCGACATCGGCGCCGGCGACGGCACCCGGGTGGACGCCGAGATCGCCTTGCCCAAGGCGGGCCTGCACGAGCAGACGGTGCTGCCGGTGGTGGTCGCCGACGCCCGCTACCGGCTGCCCGACGGCAGCGAGGGCCGCACCTCGGCCTCGTTCGCGGTCGGCCTGCCCGGCGGCGAGGGCGAGGAGCTCTCCCCGTTCCAGCTCGACCGCGCCACCGGCCTGATCGAGAGCGTCGAGGCCCGCCTGCACGGCGAGCCGACCCGGGTCTGACCTTTGGGGACAGTCACTCGTGACTGTCCCCATTTACAGCCTGCGAGGGAAGGGCGTCGCTTCGGCGGCGCCCTTTTTTCGTGGGGGAAGGGGACGCGTACCTTTCGCGAAAAGCACGCGTCCCCATTGGTCCCCGCGCCGCTGCCGCGCGCGGACCGCTAGATCGTGACCGCCGGCGTGTTCTGCCGCCAGACGTCGCCGACCGGGCCGGTCCCCGAGCCGTTATAGGTGGCGCTGCCGACCTTGACCTTGAAGGCCCATGGGCCGCCCCAGTTGATCCCGATGAGGGTGAGGACCCAGGTCCCCTTTGGAAGCACGGACTGAGGTTGAAGCTGGTGGAAACCGGGTCGCCATGGCCGGACTTGATATGAAGAAGCTCCGAGCTGCCATTCCACTGTGACGCGAGAATATAGAGCTCGTTATCGGCCGCGGTAACTTCGACTTTGGTGGGCATGATCTCTCTCCCGTTAGCATGGTCAGCCACTAAATAATTCTGACTCGGAATTACTATGCGGCAGGGTATGCTTGACTTCTAGGAGAGTCAAATTTGCGCAGCGGCGACCACCTTGGCTAAAGGCGGAGGTGTACGTCAAGAATAGGGGCGGCCTGCGACCAGACCGCCCCTCATGTTTCCGCAGGTAAAGATGCTTATTTGAGCTCGACGGTGCCGCCGGCTTCCTCGATCTTCTTCTTGATCTCCTCGGCCTCGGCCTTGGAGACGCCTTCCTTGATCGCCTTGGGCGCGCCCTCGACCAGCGCCTTGGCCTCGCCGAGGCCGAGCTGGGTGATCGCGCGCACTTCCTTGATCACGTTGATCTTCTTGCCGCCGTCGCCGGTCAGGATGACGTCGAACTCGGTCTGCTCCTCGGCGGCCGGAGTGGCGGCGCCGCCGCCGGCGGCCGGCGCGGCCGCGACCGCGGCGGCGGCCGAGACGCCCCATTTCTCTTCCAGCGCCTTGGCGAGGTCGGCGGCTTCGAGGACGGTCAGCTCGGAGAGCTGGTCAACCAGGGTATTGATGTCTGCCATTGTAAGTCTCCGTTTTCTCTAGCTTGTGTCCCTGCGAAAGCAGGGACCCGGTTCTGGGCTCCTGCTTTCGCAGGAGCACAAAGGGTCAGGCCGCTTCTTTGGCCGCATAGGCGCCGATGACGCGGGCGAGGCTGGCGCCCGGCTCGCTGATCGTGCGCGCGATCTTGGTCGCCGGCGCCTGGACGAGGCCGATGATCTTCGCCCGCAGCTCGTCGAGCGACGGCAAGGCGGCGAGCGCCTTGACGCCGGCCGCGTCGAGCACCGTCTCGCCCATCGCCCCGCCGACGATCTCGAGCCGGTCGTTGGTCTTGGCGAAATCGACCGCGGCCTTGGCGGCGGCGACCGGATCGGACGAGGTGGCGAGCGCCGTCGGCCCGGTCAGCAATTCGCTCAAGGGCGCGTAGCGGGTGCCCTCGAGCGCGATCAGGGCCAGCCGGTTCTTGGTGACCCGGTAGGCCGCCCCGGCGTCGCGCATCCGGTTCCTCAGGTCCGTGGACTGGGCCACGGTGAGGCCGAGATTGCGGGTGACCACCACCACTTCTGTCTCGTCGAACGTTGCTTTAAGCGCCGCGACCGTCTCTCTTTTCTGAGCGCGATCCATGCTTCTCACTTCCTTCGCTTCGCCCGCCGGACCATCCGGCAGGCGCATTCGCGAACGCGCGCGGGCGCACGTCCAGAAGTCCGAAGGGGAGGGGTTCGCAGCCGAAGACTTCGGCACAGCCGCATCGGGCATCGCACGCCGCGCGGTTACAAATCTCTTCCCCGTCTAGGCGGGAGATTAAGGGCCGAAGCCCACCCGCTGTCTCGGACGGAGCCCGGGCGACGCAAGCGCCGCCGGGCGAAGGCGGGCATCTAGCGGCCTTCCCCCGAAAGTCAATGCCCCGCCGAAGCGGTCGGCTGCCCGGCCGCAACCGAGTCGGGCACAACATGCGATAATAACTGCAAAATACTCCTTGCTTTATTAAAACCCTATTGCTACGCGGCGTACGAAGTTCAAAAATACTCATCTGAACAGTTCTGAAGCAAGGTTTCAGGGCACAAAGTAATTTAAGTTAAGTTTACCGCCGGAATGGAGCGTCTTGCTCGTTCGCGGTTCGCCCAGGTGTCTCCAATTTGGGTGAAGGCGGCCTCGGTCCGGAATGATCTGGCCGCCTGCGATTCGATACTGCATCACGACGGCTTTGATTCCGCCGGCGGGGGTCCCGACACTTTACGGGCCTTGATCTTGGATCGCGTACTGCTTTTTCCTCGAAAACTATGGAGACTGACATGAATAGTATCAGTGTTTTGATGGTGGCGGACTGCCTGAACGCAGTTGCCAGCGGAAACCTGCAGTCCAACATCTATCTCGTCGACACGAACAAGCATTTCGGCTCGGGCGCCGAAGGCCAGGCCGAGCTTTCGACGGCCTGCAAGGACGGCCAGGTCATCAACTGGAGCGTGGTGCCGGTCGATCCGAACTCCAACGTCGCCCTCACCGGCTTCACCGGAGACATGGTCAACTCCGGGGTTTGCACGCCGAAGCCTTCGCTCGGCCCCGAGGGCACCATCTATCAGGGCCGCGTGGAGGCGAAGGGTGTCGCCAATTCGCACCTGCAATATTCCGCGATCCTGGAGATAGACGGCAAGCCGATGAGCTTCGACCCGTTCCTCAACATCTCGGTCGCGGGCTAGGGACCGTCTGCCCGGTCGATGTCGGGCGCCGCTGCCGGGCCGGGCCTGGCGGCGGCGATCCCCGTTCGGCCTGTTCCGCCGTCCCTCAGCGTGGTGCCGGCGCCGGGGCGGGCAGGGCTCGCGGCGGAGCGGCCGCCGGTGCCTGGACGGGGGCCGGCAGCGCTTTCGCAGGCAGCTCGCGCACGAGGCGTTGGCCGCGGCGGACCACGGTCATGCAGGTCCGGCCCTCGCACGCGAGCACGGTGCCGCTCTTCGTGTCGATGCGGATGATCCGCCCGTCGGGGGCGGCGATCGCCTCGTAGCGGGGCGGCCCGGGCTGCGCGTAGATGGCGAGCCCGATCGCGGCGCCGGCGAGCACCAGCCCGGTGACGATCCTGCGCGACGCGAGATCGATCAGCTCGCGCAGCGGCGGTTCCCGTTCCCGGCGGTCCGGCGTCGGTTCGGCGTCGGTCTCGTTCATCGCTCGTCCCTCGATCGCCGGCCCTTGGTGCCAGCTTTCGGAAAAGAGTGACAGTCACTGTTTTTGACGAGGGCGAGGGCGCTGCCTGCGCCGCCGCCGCCCGCTTGCGCCGGGGATGCGAAATATACCCGGCTTATCCACTGAAATGTCCACAGATTTCGACTTTGGGCGCGGAACGCGACTCCCCGGTCCCACGTTCTGTTCGGCGTCCATTGGATTTTCGGATTCGATGGAATGGAGGCCACGGCCCTCGGGCACGGGCTTTCAGGGAACCCCGCCGGGTCAAACCGGCGGGGTTTACCTTTTTGGCGACAGAAGCTCCCGCCCGCGCCGTCCGCCCGCCGCCAGTCCGGCGAAAGAAGAGCGGGCAAGAATTACAGTCCCCGGCCTGCGGTCAACTATGACTCGACTTCACTCCGCCGCTATGGAACTATGACGCGCGTTCCTCCTCTCATGGAGCGCGTCGATGATCTCGGATGTCGTTCTCGGGCTCGCGGCCGGCGTTGGCGTTCGCCTGTCGCCGGACGGCACCACGGCTTATTACGTCGAGTGGTCGATCGGCCGATTGTCGCGGGTCGAGGTGGCGACCGGACTGGTCACCACCGTCCAGGAGCGGCTGACCTTTCCGCAGGACGTGCTGGTCGATTGGGACACGGGGGAGATCTTCGTGTCGCAGCGCAGCGGCGCGATCCTGCAGGTGATCCCGGGCCAGGACGGGCGGGTGATCGCAGAGCCCGGCGGCGCTCCGCACCAGCTGGCGCTGACCAAGCCGCCCGGGGAGCGCTTCCTCTACACGGTCTGCTTCGATTCCGGGCGGCTGCTGCGGATCGATCTCAATCGCGGCGGCGCGATCCACGAAGTCTGCAGCGGGCTTGGCCATCCGATCGGCCTCGCCATCGATGACGCCAGCCAGTTCGCCTATGTCACCGAACAGGATCGCGGCGCGATCACCAGGGTCACCATCGCCGACGGCAGCCGCGCCCCCATCCAGTCGGGGCTGACCGCGCCCTTCTTCCTGGCCTGGGACCGCACCGCCCCGGCGCTCTACTGCATCCAGCGCGACCCGGCGAACAGCCTCGTCCGGCTCGCGCTCGGGCCGCCGCTGGCGCTGACCACGGTCGCGACCGGGCTCGGCTGGCGCCCGTCCGGCGTGGCCCCGAACCATGACGGCTCGCTGATCTACATCTGCTCGGACCGCAAGCTCGAGGTGATCTCGACCGCGCCGGTGCGCGAGATTCCGCGTCCGCCGCCGCCGTTCGAGATCCACAGCGTCGCGTTCAACTTCGCGCAGCAGGGAATTGCGATCCAGAACCACCTGACCCGCGCGCCGATTCCGGTGCCCGAATATCAGCTCGGCCTGCGCAATGAGCCGGCCTGCTATTTGCGCCGGACGACGCCGCGGATCCGGGTGGTCCTGCGGCGGCTGCCCGGCTTCGTCGCGGGGACCTACACGATCGGCGCCAACGGGAGCCTCGGCGGCGTGCGCTATCAGGACGTCACGCCGAGCTTCGGCGTCGGCGACCTCAGCAGCCCGATCGATTTCGAGCTGATGTGGCCGCTCCCGGACCAGGTCGCCCGCGCCGACGTCTCGCTCGAATGGTTCGCCCGGCGCGTGCCGGGGCCGTCGGCGGTCGCGTCGGTCGGGTCTGCGACGCACCGGCTCTACGTCATTCTGGCGCGGCCGACGGCGCCGTGGAGCGACCGCCAGATCCCGTGGGCCGCGGCGCTGGACCTTGCCTGCGGCTGGGCGGCCGGGGCGGGCGACGCCGACCGCGCCGCCGGCCTGATCGCCGAGCGCTACAATGGCAGCGGCCGGGTCAGCTACGACACGGTCAACGGCAATACCTTCTACGGCTGGATGAGCTTCAACCTCACCGAAATGCTCGAGCGGCTGACCGGCGGCATGGGGCTCGGCGAGAAGGTCAATTGCACGGATAGCGCCGACACCGTCGCGACCCTGGCGAACCTGCTCGGTTGCGACCTGTGGGAGTCGCGGATGGAGGCCGGCTTCTACATGAATCCGATCCAGGCGATCGGCTACAATGTCTGGGCGCCGCCCTTCTGGGGCGGGTTCGGCTATCACGAGGTGGCGTGGAAGGGCGGCTGTACCCAGGCCGATTCGCTGTTCGACGGCTGCCTCAAGGTCGACGGCGACGCCAATCCGAGGGTGGCGCCGCACAGCCCGCTGCTGCCGGTCAACATGCTGTTCGGCGATTGCACGACGATGAACTATCGCCTGCGCTTGTGCACGCCCAATGCGGACGGATGTCCGCTATGCGTGCCGCAGCCCGGCACGCGGCAGCGGCGAGCACTGGTCTAGCGGCCCGGCCGCCGCGGAAGGAAGGACGAAGCGATGGAGCCGCATTACGACGTCGAGGCATGGGCGGTCGAGACCACGCTCGGCCGGCGCATCTTCAACCACGGCTTTTGGATGTCCGGATCGGAGCTCGCCGGCTGGTCGCTGGTCAAGTCGGTGGTCATGCATCGCGACGCCGAGCTCCTCGAAACCACCCATCTCTGGCGCAACGACGCGGCGCCGGAGCGCGAGCTGGTCAGCGTCAACGTCGCCGAGCTCGCCGGCTGGCCGCAGGCGCAGCGGCACCTGCTGGCGATGCTCGATCACAGCATGCGGGGCGCCTTGCCGCGCGGGGCCGGGGCGTTGGCGGATCTCGGCGACGTGACCTTCGTCGGGCGGGCGCCGGAATCGGACATGGCGGCGGCGACCCTGTTCGCGCGGGGCAATGTCGCGGTCGCGATCAACAGCGCCGGATCGGCGATCGTCGACGTTTCGCGCTTCGCCCTCCTGGTCGACCGCATGCTGGCCGCGACCGGCGCCGCCAAATTCCTCCCGCCGGCGAGGCATGGCGCGGTCACGCTCGACGCCGGGAAGCGGGGCGAGGAACTTCCTCTGGACGTGGACCTGGCCGGCAATGCCTGGGTGAAGCTGGTCGCGCCGGACGGCGAGTTGCGCCGCAAGGGCGATGCGCTCCTGTACAGCGCCGCCGAGCCGGGCATGAAGACCCTGGATGTGTTCGGCTTCGATCCGCAGCCTTATGTCCGGCCGCCCGACGATAAGGAGGGCGAGTCCGGGACGGCCTGGCCCTGGTGGAAGCCGGCGCTGATCGTCGTGGTCGTGCTCGGCCTGCTTTATCTGATTGTCAGGGCGGCGGTCCTCGCCGACCTCTAGGCCGGTTCCGCCCCCGATCGGCCGGCAAGGCAAAAGGGCCGGAGCGTCGCCGCCCCGGCCCTCGCTGTTCCCGCGGCGCGCCCCGCGCTAGACCGACGCCACCTCGGCGACGTCGAGCTTCAGCCCCGGCCCCATGGAGGAGCTGAGCGCGGCCTTCTTGACGTACTTGCCCTTGGCGCCCGACGGCTTGGCCTTGACGATCGCATCGACGAAGGCGTCGAAGTTGCGGCGCAGGTCCGCCTCCGAGAAGCTGGCCTTGCCGATCCCCGAATGGATGATCCCGGCCTTCTCGACGCGGAACTCGACCTGGCCGCCCTTGGCCGCCTTGACCGCCTCGGCGACATTGGGGGTCACCGTGCCGAGCTTGGGGTTGGGCATCAGCCCCTTGGGGCCGAGCACCTTGCCGAGCCGGCCGACCACGCCCATCATGTCGGGCGTCGCGATCACCCGGTCGAAGTCGATCGTGCCGCCCTGCACGGTCTCCATCAGATCCTCCGCGCCGACCACGTCGGCGCCGGCTTCGCGCGCTTCGTCGGCCTTGTCGCCCTTGGCGAACACCGCGACCCGCACCGTCTTGCCGGTGCCGGCCGGCAGCGTCACCACGCCGCGCACCATCTGGTCGGCATGCCTGGGGTCGACGCCGAGGTTGAGCGCGATCTCGATGGTCTCGTCGAACTTCGCGGTGGCGTTGGCCTTGACCGTGCTGATCGCCTCGTCGACGCCGTAATGCTTCTGCCGGTCGAGCGTCTCGGCGAGCTTCTTCTGCCTCTTGGTCTGCTTCGCCATCGCTCTAGCTCCCCGTCACTTCGAGGCCCATCGCGCGGGCGCTGCCTTCGATGATCTTCGCCGCCGATTCGATGTCGTTGGCGTTGAGGTCCTTCATCTTCATGCTCGCGATCTCGCGCAGCTGGGCGCGGCTGACCCGGCCCGCCACCTGCTTGCCGGGCTCGGTGCCGCCCTTCGAGATCCGCGCCGCCTTCTTCAGGAAGTAGGAAGCGGGCGGGGTCTTGGTCTCGAACGAGAAGCTGCGGTCGGCATAGACGGTGATCACGGTGGGGATGGGCATGCCCTTCTCGAGCTCGCCCGTGGCCGCGTTGAAGGCCTTGCAGAAATCCATGATGTTGACGCCGCGCTGGCCCAGAGCCGGGCCGATCGGCGGCGACGGATTGGCGGTGCCCGCGGGCACCTGGAGCTTGATATAGCCCGTTATCTTCTTCGCCATTTTCTCTCACTCTATAGTCGGGCCGGATCGGCACGCGATGCCGGCCTGTTTCAAGCTTAGCGGTCCAGACGACGCCGAGAGCGTCTCCCGCAAAATTCCAAGGCTGTCGCGCTGGAAGGCGCGGCCCTTAGCGCAAACCGGCGCGAGAGGGAAGGGGGGAAGCCGATAATCGGTCAGGCCGCGGCGGCGAGCGCCTCGCCGTCGTTGTCGCCCAGCGGCGAGGCCTGCCCGATGGCGGGCTCGCCCGCCGAAGCCCCGGCGAAGGCGGGGCGCGGATTGGGCGCCAGCAGGCGGGAGATCGCCACCACCACCGCGCAGCCCGCATAGGCGCCGATCATCACGATCGGGCTGACCAGCAGCGACACGCCGATCGCGACGCGCAGATAATCGGCGTTGAACCCGAAATCCTCGCCGAGCGCCTCGCAGACGCCGAAGAAGGTGTCGTCGCGCATGAACAAATTCTGCCGGGCGGTCTGCATCTCATTGGCTCCTTCGGAAGCGGGCCACCGGACCCGCCTGGACGCCAATTCCTCAGCACGAGCCGTGCCAAAAGAAGAAGGTCGAGGGTTTTCAGCCTTTTAGTGGAAGGTGGCGCCGCCACGCGCGCCGGAGCACCGCCGAGCTCCGCCAAATGTTGGGAAAACCCGCCTCGTTCTGGGCGACGCCGAAGCCCATTTTTTGCTTGCAATCGCGGCCGAATGGGAACATATAGGGAACATCATGGCCCGGCGTCCTTTCACCCGCCGCCAGGCGCTGCAGAACGCAGCCTTCCTCGACGCGCTGCGCCGGACCGGCAATGCGCGCCTCGCGGCGCGCCTGCTCGGCGTCCACCGCGCCACCTACACCAAGCGCCGCGCCAGATCGGCCGCCTTCGCCCAGGCCTGGGACGCCGCGCTCGCCGCCGCCCACGCCGCCTTCCACCTCGCCGGCGGCCCGCGCCCTCCGGAGGGGAAGAAATCCTCCCCTGCATTTGCAGGGGAGGGGGACCATGCGAAGCATGGTGGAGGGGCCCATTTCCGCACCGAAGGCGGGGAGCTCTTCGTCTGCCGCACCCAGGGCGGCCGCCTGCAGCTGCGCCGCGCGGCCGCGGGCTGGATCAGCAAGGCGGGCGAGCAGGCCTTCTTTCGCGCCCTTTCCGCCACCGCCAACGTCCGCCTCTCCGCCGCCGCCGCCGGCTTTTCCCATGCCAGCTTCTACGCCAAGCGGCGCACCCGCCCCGCCTTCCGCCGCGAGATGCGCCTGGCGCACACGATGGGCTACGACCGGGTCGAGATGGCGCTGATCGCCTCGAGCCTGCCCGAAAGCCACGAGGACGACGGCTGGCGTCACAACGATCCCCCGCCCATCCCGCCGATGACCGCCGGCCAGGCGATCCAGCTCTTCGCCCTGCACCAGAAATCGATCCGCATGAGCTGGGACGCCCCCCACCGCCGCAAGCGCCGCGGCGAGCCCTGGGAGACCTACACCGAGCGCCTCCGCGCGATGTGGGTCTGCGAGAAGAGCCGCGAGGCGGAAGACCGCGCGCTGCGCCGGGCGGCGCAATGGGAGACGGCGGGCGACTGGACGCTGGAGGAGGAAGGCGAGGAACGCCCGCCCCCGCTGCCCCCGCTGGAGCTGGTCACCGGCTGGTCGAAAGCGAACCCCGACCGGGTGAAGGCGACCTACAACCCGGACATGGCGCTGTTCGGCGGGTGGAGACTAGCCGATTGGAAGAAGCGCAAGGCCTCGGGCGGCTGACTGGGGGACATGTTCTTTTGCGTGCAAAAGTACGTGTCCCCATTCACCTCCATCTGCCCGGCCGGGTTCGATTGGTAGCCGAAGCCGACGTCGTAGCTCGTGCCCGCGGCGAGTTGTGGCTCCTCAGGCGCGTGCAGAGCGAGGAAAGCGGCGACTCCTTGAATTAGTGCACTGTCCCCGGAATTTCGGCGAATGTTAGGTATTCTGTCCTCGGAATTCCGTGCCGAGCATTGGTATACCGATTATGGGCAGAGCCGTCCCTTGTGCCGGACATTGGTATGCCAATTTTCGGGGCGGCGCCGGGCTCATGCTTTTCTCAATGTGAGTCCAGAGAGGAGCCGGTCAATCTCAGGCTGCGCGCCACCGACAATGCGACCGCGTGAAATTCGGCTGCACGAGGGTCGCCTTCCCAATAGCGCAGGTGCGTAAGAAGGCGGTAGCCCTCCACTCGGCACAGAAATCGCGTGTTTATGATGAAGGCCTCAGGCCCTTCCTCGCTTCTGCTTTTTACCTCCGCGGGAGCGTGGCACGTCGTTTCTCGCAGACACGGTAACACAGGGTTCGACCAGAGCATCTCTTCGTCGCGGAGCCGTCCTTCCTCCAGCTGATCCACGAACGAGCCAATTCGAGCCCGCTCGACCATCATCACGACGATATGCGCCTGGCCGCGTTGAATGACGAGGCCCTGTGCTCCGGCGATCCACTCCGTATCTGGAGCCGATCCCTGTCTACGCCAAGACCGTTGTCGCTGCCCAGGCGCATCGCCCGACTGCAGGATTCTCCAGGTGATCAGGGCGATCCAATGCGCACGGAATGGCTGCCATCTGCATTGACCACGAGTTCGCCGCGCATTGCCCTGGCTGGCCCGGACGCGCCCCTCGCGATGAGTGAACCGTGGAATGGCAACGCGAAGCCCGATTGCGTGCATTGCGGCTGATCAAATCTCAGATGCAAATATTCATTTGCCGATCCGAGTCGTTCCGTCAGAGCGCTAGCGATCAGCGCGGTAGCGCTCAGTTGATCTGGATCATCACCCTCGGACCTCCTGGGCAACAGAATCAGCCCCTCATCTGCTCTCACCCCGCGCGTATGGAAAAAGAGAAGATGATTGCAGCTCGCGATGATCCATCCATGACATGAATCGATCATCGTCCTTCGACCATTTCCATTTGCCATGGAAACACCCGAGCAGGACCCGTCGCTGGCATCTTCAATTTCCAGCCGCATATGCCGAATGCGCTGCTCACCGGCAGTATTTGCGTCTGCCTGATTACCGGCCTCATCCATGGCGGCAACGGACGTGCCGGCGCTTCCGCACGCCGGAAAGCCAATACTGGCGGCAACAAGCAAACCTATCCAGACTCGCATTTCACCCTCTACAGCTCCGTTGTTCCAGGGGGGCAAGGTCGATTCGCCGGCACGCCGGTGACCAGTACAGGGAGAGTGGGCCGGCCAAATTGGTTAGCCAGCTCCTCAGTCGGGAATCGATAGATATCGAGACGCAAAATGTCCCCGCTCCTCACGTTATGATCCCCGACATCTCCTATACCGAACGAGTTTCTCGGGGGGCCTCCAAATTGCCGCGACAAGGCGCCCGCTTCTGAGGAGTAAATTCTAATGCCTCGAGCAATTGGCGCGAACTCGGCACGCTGTGCAATGTTGAATTCCGCACTCCCTCCATACCTGGTCCCAAACTGGTTGGGGTCCACAGCCACAGTCCCGTTAACTGGATAGATTCCGTGCCCGGCCAGTGCACCTCGGCTCTGAGCCTGCCTTCCTCCTACCGCAGTGAACTCAGCCACGCCGCGACACATCTTGACGTTCGCGAGGCGAAAAACGTTGATGGGATCACCGGTGCCGCTGCCTCCCCCAATACCCGGCGCGTCGATAAGTATGACACCCGCAGCTCCCCAATTCGCGCATGCCCGCGCATCGGCATCGAACAGTCGCCCTCCATCGCAGCTGTCATCCGGGCCGAAGACCCATATATCTGGGTTCTCGTCCTGTAACCCCGACGGATCGACCAGATTGACGGGGTCGTTGAACACATAGGCATAGATATTCATCCCGCCGCCGAACCCGATCGGATCGGTCTGCAGGAACCTCCCGAGCGTCGGCGAGTAGGTGCGGTTGCGATAGTGATAGAGGCCGAACTCGGGCAGCCAGGCCTGGCCGGTAAAGCCGAACCGCCCGGTCAGCGTGCCCTGCGGGATGCCGTATTCGTCGTAGCGGTTGGGGGTGCCGACAAGGTTGCCCGAGCTGTCCGACACGGCGATGATCGAGCCGCGCTCGTCGGCGTGGAGCCAGCGGCGGTTGCCGTTCCCGGAGCCTTCGTACCAGAGGACGGGCTCGTCGATGCCGGGGCCGGGGATGTAGCGCCGCTGCAGCGCGTTCGAGCCGTCATATTCGGAAAGGATGGTTCCGCCGAGATGGTCGAAGCGGGTCAGGGTCGAGGCGGTGGCGGTCTGGTGCGGCCGGCCGAGCGCGTCATAGGCGAGGGCGCGATAATCCGACAGCCAGGCCACGGAGAGCCGGTTCTCAGCGGTGTAATAATAGGCGTTGCCGGTGCCGTCGGCGGTGAGGTTGCCGCGCGTGTCGTAGCTGGGGCTGAGGCTGCCCACCGCGCTATACTGGTTGCGCCCGTTCGCTGAATAGCTGCGGCTCACCTGATAGTGGCCGGTCCACGAATAGACGGCGTTGCTCCGCGTGTGCGACACGATCTGCCCGGCCGGGTTGGCGTCGTAGCCAAGATTGACGTCGTAACCGGTGCCGTTCAAGTCGTGGCCTATCGTCTCGAGGCCGTAGAGGGGCACGGCGTCGCCGGCGTCGTAATAGGAATAGCCCGTGGTCGTGCCGTTGCCGCGCACTAGCGCGGTGCGGCGGCCGAGATCGTCATAATAATAGCTGGCCAGCACGCCGACGCCGGAGGTCGCGCCATTCTCGCGGATCCGGCTCACCTCGCCGGTCAGCAGATAGTCGTAGTCGACGTAGAGACCGTCGGGCCAGGCGAGCCGCGTCATCCGGCCGGCGAGATCGTAGCTCATCGTCTTGGTGCCGAAGGCCGAGGTCTCCGAGACGTTGCGCCCGAGCGAGTCGTAAGCGAAGGACACGCTGTTCCAGCTGCTCGCCGCCTGGGTCATGTTCCCCAGATTATCATAAGCATAAGCGACTTCGAACTGGTCGTAGCCCTCTATTGGCGGGTCGCTCTCGATCATGCGGTTCAGCGCGTCATAGCTGAAGGCGATGCTGGTGTTGTCGCGCAGGCGGCGCGCGGTGACGTTGCCGGCGGCGTCGTAGGTGAGCTGCTCGTAATCGGTGGTCGAGCTCGTATTGTCGCTGTCCGGATGCGGCATGTAGGTCCGGTAGAGCCGGTCGAAGGCGTCATATTCATAGCTGGTGCGGTTCCCTTCCGCGTCGGCGACGTAAAGGACCTGGCCGTTGCTCGTATAGGCGGTCGCGGCCTCATCGGCCTCGCTGCTCGTCCCGACGCCCGTCTCGACCAGGATCGGCCTGCCGAGCGCGTCATAGCTGATGCGGGTGATCCGATCGGGCCCGTAAGTCCCTTCCGTGTCGAGCGTGCAGGCGTCGGCGGGCAGGGCCACGGTGGCGAATTGCGTCGGGTTCATCCGCACCGCGACGCATTGCGCCCGCCCGAGCGCGTCGTAGCTGGTCTGGGTGAGCCGGCGGGTGGCGGTGCCGGTGACCATTCTCCGAACGACCGGCCGATGGTTGCCGTCATATTCGGTCTGGACACTCTCGAGAACTGTCATGGCCGACCACTGGCTGTCGCTGGTCCCCTCTACCGTGCCGGTCTCAACGGCGCTCACCTGGCCGTCGTTGCGATAGGTCACCCGCTGGGCGCGGCGCTTGAGGTTGACTCCGCCGCTCCCCGTCCCGTCCGGATCGGGCGAGACGGTGCCGATCCGCCGCCTCGCGGTGTCGTAGCGCAGGATCACGGTGTCATCGGTTCCCGCCAGCGGCCCGTCGATGGCGGTGACGTCGCCGGCGGCGTTATGGGTGAAGCTCGTCGTCGCGCTCAGCGCGCCGCTGCCGCTCGCATTGCCGCTTCTCGCCTCGATCGCGGTCGGGCGGAGGTTGTCGCTATCGTAGGTGGTGACGATGCGGCTCTCGGCCGCGGTGCCGACGCAGGACGGCGCCGTACCGGTGGCGCAGTTCGAGACCTCGGTCTGCATGGTGACCGGCTGCCCGGTGACCGCGGTGACCTGGGTGTAGGAATAGCGCGTCTGGGGCCGGTCGGCACTGCCTGAAGGCGCCGGTGCGGTCACGGTGAGCACGCCGCCATGGGTGCTGTCATAGGTGAAGTCGGTGACGTTGCCGCGCGCGTCGGTGACGCTGGTCGGCAGGTTGCAGGAGACGGGGTTGGTACAGGTCGCCGGGTAGGTCGCCGAGGTGACGATGTCGTCGCCGATGCCGCCCTTTCCGCGCAGCCTGGTCTGGGTGATGTTGCCGCGGGCGTCGTAGACAATGCTGATGCTGTTTCCTTCGGGCTGCTGGATGAACGTCCGCCGCCCATGATCGTCGGCGCCGAGGGTGGTCGTGCCCGAAGTCTCGTTAAAGAGGCTGGTGATTCGACCTTGGGTGAGGTCGATGCTGTAGATCGTCTGGTCGCTCGCGGCGTC
Organism: uncultured Alphaproteobacteria bacterium; assembly: GCA_963826805.1. Taxonomy (GTDB): domain Bacteria; phylum Pseudomonadota; class Alphaproteobacteria; order Sphingomonadales; family Sphingomonadaceae; genus Allosphingosinicella. Next base: position 242,321 of record CAWGYE010000003.1, on the reverse strand, counting down.
GGTGACCGTCATCGAGCCGCTTGTCCCGCTGATGACGCGTGAATAGCTGGTGGTCACCCCGGCGTGGGTGACCGAGCTGACCGCGCCGTTGCCGTCATAGCCGATCGTGATGGTATCCGATCCGGCGCCCGGCCGCCTGATTCCAGTCAGCCGGCCGCTCGACCCGTTGGTGAACCGCCAGACCTGGCCGCCGGTACCGGTGACGTCGGTGACGGTGGATGAAACCGCCGTGTAGGTCGCGGTCGGAGGGGAGGGCGGCGCATCATCGAGATTGGTGAATTGCGCATTGGTGCGCACGAACCAATGCGCGACCGGCTCGCCGCCTCCCGGCATGTCGGTCGCATAGTTGATCGTCAGGGAATAATTGGCGCTGTTCGAAACGCCCCGGAAACGCGCAAAGGCGAACCCGGCTACGCAAAAGCCCTCCAAGAAGCTGGTGCAGTGCTCGGCGAGGTCCCAATTCAGCGTATAGGTCATGCCGTTCGGCCGTCGGACGGACTGGGGGACGGCGCAAGCCCCGGTGGGCGAGCGCTGGCATGCCGGCCCGGCGATGAGATAAACGGTGCTCGAGCCCGCGCTACGGAAGGTGATCTGGGTGCCGTCCCGAGCGGTGTAGAGATAGCCCTCCAGGGTTCCCGTCAGGGTCGCGCCGTCGGCCTTGGTCGAGGTGTAGGTGGCGCCGGAACGGGTGAACCGGTCGGAATAATTGCCGAACTCGACGATCACGTCGGCATTGCCGGCAGTGGAAACGCTGTAAAGGCCCCCGGTCCAATTGTCCGTCCATCCGGCGGCGCCGGCCCAGTTGCGCACCAGCGAAAGCTCGCCTTCGCCGGCGCCGATGCTGCCTTCGACCATCGAGAAGGAGAAGTGGCCGGTGAACAGGTCGACTCCGTTCGCGTCGGCCTGGTTGAACAGTGGAGGCGCCGCCGATTGGGCAAGCACCGGAGCGGGCAGCGCGCTGCCGGCGAGCAGCAGCGCCCCCCATGCCCCTGTCCGCAGCGTCCTTGAAGTTGTCGTCATCTTCTGGCCTTCAAGAAAAGCTGCTTCGGGCCGGGCGGCGCTCAAGGCAGGAAATTGGATGAGGTACGTTGACGCTGGTGCGGCCGTCGGCCTTGTCGTATTTATATTTGGCCCGGCCGTTGTTGTTGAGACTGTCCGTGTGCACGACCCTCGCCAGCCGGCGCACGAATCGTGTCTGTGGATGATGGTCTCGCGGCGGCCGCGATCGCCAGCGCCGACAACGCAGGACTTTGCCTCCTGCCCTCATGTTCTTTCTTCGACTCCTCCCGCGAGTCGATTCTTCAACATATGCAAAAGAGCATAAGATGTTTAGTATGACAAGCTTGGATTTTCCAAGAGGAGTACGAATAGCGAGCCAGGAATCTCAAAGTGAGATTTTGGAGTACTATCTAAAGAAAAGGTTGTTTAGTTAAGCCTGCTTGCTGAGGTTCATGATCGGTAAGCGTCGCGCGTCCGAGGATCGAGGCGCTGACCATGGGCGGAGTGCCGGCCTTCAGGCGGCCGCGAAGCGTCGCGCGCTTCGCGTCCGCTCGTCGCGGCTCGTCTCGAAATCGAGGTCCTCCGCGCGCGCAACGCCGTCGGCACGCCGCGCCCCCAGCCATGCCCGTCAAGCTCTGACTGCTAACCCATTAGCATATCCTGCCGGCGAAAGCGCGCAGGCGGCAATCCTTCGCGGTTACTTATGATGACCGGCGTACTTCCCTTTGCGCCTTCGCGTCTTCGCGTGAAACGAAAAAGGCCGGAGCGGACGCCCCGGCCTTTTGGGATCTATACCTGACTGGATCCCGGATCGGGTCCGGGATGGAACGCGTCCTATTTGACGCGTTCCACCTGCTCGAACTCGAGCTCCACGGGCGTCGCGCGGCCGAAGATGGAGACGCTGACCTTGACCCGGCTCTTCTCGAAGTCGAGCTCCTCCACAATCCCGTTGAAGCTCGCGAACGGCCCGTCCAGCACCTTCACATTGTCGCCGATCTCATAGTCGACGCTGATCCGGGCCTTGGGCTCGGCCTTGGCGGCCTCGTCCTTGGTGTTGAGGATGCGGGCGGCCTCGGCATCCGAGATCGGCTGCGGCTTGCCGCTCGAGCCGAGGAAGCCGGTCACCTTGGGGGTGTTCTTGACGAGGTGGTAGACGTCGTCGGACATGGTGAGCTTGGCGAGCACGTAGCCGGGGAAGAACTTGCGGTCGCTCGTCACCTTCTTGCCGCGGCGGACCTCGGTCACCTTCTCGGTCGGCACCTCGACCGCCTCGACCATCGGGGTCAGCCCGAGCCGCGTGGCCTCGGCCAGGATCGCGTCGCGGACCTTGTTCTCGAAGCCGGAATAAGCGTGGATGATGTACCAGCGGGACATGGATCGGGCCTGCCTTTGCAGCTCTTGCCTTGGAAGCTCTTGCCTGGGACGTTCTTGCCCTGGAAGTTCGTGGGTGTCGCTCATCGCGTCTTCCGTCCCGCCTAGCTCAGCAGGCCGAGCAGGGCCTGGACGATCGCGCTGAACGCCCAATCGACGCCGAAGAAGAAGATCGCGAGCAAGGCGGTCATGATCACCACCATCAAAGCGGTCATCATCGTCTCCCTGCGGCTCGGCCAGACGATCTTGGCCGATTCGGCGCGGACCTGCCGCAGGAACTCGCCGGGATTGACTCTCGCCACTTCGCTTCGCCTCGCCTCGTCCGTTGAAAGAAAATCGTGTCGCTCACCCCGCGGCGCCGCCTCCGCCGCTGGCGGGCTTGGCAGGAGTGGAGGGATTCGAACCCCCGGCCCTCGGTTTTGGAGACCGATGCTCTACCGCTGAGCTACACTCCTAGAGCCGGAGTGCGCGGTCCTTAGCGGTGCGCCCCCGCTGGCGCAAGTGGGTGCTTGGGCGGCGGCCGTCAAGCCGCGGCGAGGATGCGGTTCTGGCCGAGCATCGCCTTCACCGTGGTGCCGCTGACCGGGCGGGAGAAGATATAGCCCTGGATCTTGTCGCAGCCGAGCGCGCGGACCAGCTGCAGCTGCTCCTCGGTCGAGACGCCCTCGGCGACCGTCTTCATGCCGAGGCTGCCGGCGAGCGCGACCACGGCGCGGATGATCGCCTGGCTCTCCGGGTCCTGCGCGGAGATCGACTGGACGAAGCTGCGGTCGATCTTGAGCGTGTCGAATTCGGCGCGGCGCAGATAGCCGAGCGAGGAATAGCCGGTGCCGAAATCGTCCATGGCGAGCTTCACGCCCAGGCTCTGGATCTGGTGGAGGATCTTCTGGGTGGTGTTGGTCAGCTCGAGGAACACCGTCTCGGTGACCTCGAGCTCGAGCCGCTGCGGCTCGAGATTGGCCTGGGTCAGGGCCGAGACCAGGGTGACGATGAAGCCCGGGTCGCGCAGCTGCCGCGGCGACACGTTGACCGCGATCGAGATGTCGTCGGGCCAGGTCGCGGCCTCGCGGCAGGCGGTCCGCAGCACCCATTCGCCGATCCGCCCGAGCATGCCGGTCTCCTCGGCGATCGGGATGAACTTGGTCGGCGGGATCTGGCCGAGCTCGGGATTGTGCCAGCGCAGCAGCGCCTCGAAGCTCCTGATCTCGCCGCTCTGCGCCTCGACGACCGGCTGGAAGGCGAGGCTGAACTCGCCCGAATCCATCGCCCCGTGCAGCGCCAGCTCGATCTTGCGGCGCTCCTCGGCGCGGGCGTGCAGCGCCGGCTCGTAGAAGCGGATGTCGTTGCCCGACCCGTCCTTGGCCCGGTAGAGCGCGAGGTCGGCGTTGCGGATCATCTCCTCGACGCTGTCGCCGTCCGCAGGGCCGATGGCGACGCCGACGCTGGCGCCGACGAACAGCCGCTGCTCGCGGTAGAGGAACGGCCCCTGCAGCGCGCTCACCATCGCCAGGCAGAGCTGCTCGAGCTCCTCGCGGCTCTCGACCTGGGGCACGACGATGGCGAACTCGTCGCCGCCGAGCCGGCCCGCCGTCATCTCGTCGGAGATCACCGTCTCCAGGCTGCGCGAGACCTGCTGCAGCAGATGGTCGCCGGCGACGTGGCCGAGGCTGTCGTTGATCGTCTTGAAGCGGTCGAGGTCGACCAGCAGGACGGCGCACTGGGCGCCGCGCGCTTGCGCCGACTTGAGCGCTATGCCGAGATTCTCGATCAGCTGGAGCCGGTTGGGAAGCCCGGTGAGGGCGTCGTGGCGGGCCATGTGGGCGATGCGGTCGGCGGCCTGGCGGGCGCCGGTCACGTCCGAGCCGACGCCGTGATAGCCGGTGAAGCGGCCCTGCTTGTTGAAGGTGGGCTGCGCCGAAAGCTCGATCGAGCGGATCTCGTCGCCGACCGGAATGCCGACCACGAGCTCGGTGAACGCCTCCCGGCGCGTCACCGTCGCCTGGGCGACGGCGAGGGCGCGACGCGCGCCCTGGTCGGCGCGGGGGATCTGCTTGATCAGGTCGACGATCGACATCCCCTCGAGCTCGTCCATCGTGCGTCCGATCGCCCGGGCGAAGCGCGCCGAGACGTTCTCGAAGCCCAGCTTGGCGTTGGTCTGCCACAGCCAGTCGGCGTCGGAGCTTTCATATTCGCGCAGCAGCAGGCTGACCGTCGCCTCGCGCTCGGCCAGCGCGAGATCGAGGCACTTGCGCTGCATGAAGGCGCGGCCGTTGAGCGCGACCATCATCAGCATCGCCGACGTGTAGATCGGGCCGATCATGGTGATCACGAAGGAATCGGTGCTCGACAGCATCTTGGTCGCCGCGACGCCCATCACCACCACATAGGCGGCCGCCGCGGCCGGGATGGGCGAGCAGATGAAGGCGGCGCCGGCCATCATCGTGGCGGTGATCACGCACAGCGCCAGCTGCTGGCCGTGCGAGGCATTCTCGAAGAAGACGCGCGCAGGGAAGCACCAGACCAGGCCGAAGAACAGGCTGTGATAGGCGACCCGGGTGATCGACGGGCGCGGCACCGACTGGATTTCGCGGCCGCGCAGCTTGGCCTTGTGCCGGACCAGGTAGGAGGTGAGCAGCGCCATGCTGATCAGCCAGGCCGAGGTCTCGAGCGGGAGCAGGTTGTCGCCCAGCATGTAGACGATGAGCAGGGCGTTGATGGTCTGGCCCCAGGCCGCGATCTGGAGCGCCCGGCCCATCTCCTGCAGCTGCGCGGCGCGCACCCGGCCCCAACCCCTGACGCCGTGAGGCGTCGCCAGGTTGAAGACGACACGCCAGTCGAGCTTGGGCAGCGATTTCTCGGTCATGGCACTCCCAGAGGGCGGCCATAGCCGGAAAAGCGTTAGGGAACGGTTATCTTTACCTGCGTCAGAACCACGGCGATTGCCGCAGCGCGGCGGCGCTCAGGCGGCGATGTCGTAGGTCGGAATTTCCCCGGAAAGATAGAGGTTTCGCGCCTTCGCCCGCGACAATTTGCCGGAGCTGGTGCGGGGCAGCGAGCGCGGCGGGACCAGCTCGATCACGCAGTTGATGCCGGTGATCGCGCGAACCCGCTCTCGGATCACGTCGCGCAACCGCCCGCGCTCGCCGTCGTCGGAGGTCCGGCACTGGACCAGCACCGCCGGCGTCTCCTCGCCGCCCGGGGTGGTGATCGAGAAGGCGGCGATGTCGCCGGCCTTGAAGCCCGGCAGTTGCTCCACCGCCCATTCGATGTCCTGCGGCCAGTGGTTCTTGCCGTTGATGATGATCATGTCCTTAGCGCGGCCGACGATGTAGAGATAGCCGTCCGAGAGATAGCCCATGTCGCCGGTGTCGAGCCAGCCGTCGGGATCGAGGCAGGCCGCGGTCGCTTCCTCGTCGCGGAAATAGCCGGCCATGACCGAGCTGCCGCGGCAGAACACCCTGCCGATCTCGCGCTCGCCGAGAATGTCGCCGACGTCGCCGCGGATCGCAACCTCCATGCCGCGCACCGGACGGCCGCAATTGACCACCGAACGGTAGCGCTGCGGCCGGTCGCGCTCGTTCTCGCCGCCGCCGGCGAGCAGGGTCTCCTCGACCAGCTCGACGACGATGCCCTCGCCGGGCGGCATCACGGTGACCGCGAGCGTCGCCTCGGCGAGGCCGTAGCTGGGCAGGAAGCAGCGGGCGTCGAACCCGGCCGGCGCGAAGGCGTCGACGAACGCCTGCATGACGTCGGGCCGGATCATGTCGGCGCCGTTGCCGGCCACCCGCCAGCGCGACAGGTCGAAGCGCTCGGCGACGTCCATCTGGCTCGACACGCGGCGGGCGCAAATGTCGTAGCCGAAGGTCGGCGAATAGCTCATCGCGGTGCCTTCGGCGCGGCTGATCAGATCGAGCCAGGCGAGCGGGCGGCGGGCGAAGTCCTCGGTCTTCAGATAGTCGGCCGACATCTGGTTGGCGACGATCGACAGCAGGCAGCCGACCAGGCCCATGTCGTGATAGAAAGGCAGCCAGGAGATGCCGCGGTCGCCGTCGCCGATCTTCATGCTGTCGGCATGCGCGGCGAGATTGGCGAGCAGCGCCTTGTGGGTGACCGCGACGCCGTGCGGGAAGCGCGTCGAGCCGCTGGAATATTGCAGATAGGCGATGTCGTCCGGCCGCGCTGCGGGGAGCGGCGTCGCGGCCGAGGGCGAGGCCTGGAAGGCCGCCCAGTCGATCCCCTCGACGCCCGCCGCGCTGGCGGCCTCGCCGGCCATCGCCGCCAGCTCGGGCGGGAAGAACAGGATCGAAGGGTCGGAGCTGTCGAGCTGCACCGCGAGCTGCTCGACATAGGAATCGCGGCCGCCGAACGAGGTCGGCAGCGGCAGCGGCACCGGCCAGGCGCCGGCATAGAGCGCTCCGAAGAACAAGGCGACGAATTCGGGCGCGGTCTCGGCGACCAGGGCGATCCGGTCCCCCGGCCTGACCCCGCGCGCGACCAGCCGGTGCGCATCGGCCAGCGCGTCGTCGCGCAGCTCGGTGAAGGGATAGACGCGCACCAGCCGGGCGCGATGATCGTGGAAATTGAGCCCGCGCCTGCTCCGCGCCGCATAATCGAGCGCCTCCGCCATGGTGCCGAAATCGGCGAAGCGCCGCGGCAGCACGTCGTCGGTGGGAGTGGGGATGAGCGCGTCGGGCGCCGCGTCCTTGCCGTCCTGGTCACGCACGTCGGGCTGAATCCTCTTGTCTAGGGGCTCTTACGGTCCCCGAATCTCAAGTTCAGCCTCCGCTCAATGAGACGAGGCGCGTTCATAATCCGGCGGGACTGTGGCACAATCATGGCGGTGAGGCACAGCCGGAACAACAGCGGGCGCCCGCCCTACGACGCCGGGACGCTCGAATCCGCCGCGCTCGCTTATGCCGCGCGCTATGCGACCACCCGCGCCCGGCTGCGCGCCTATCTGCTGCGCAAGCTGCGCGAGCGCGGCTGGGCGGAGGCCGGCGCGCCGCCGGTCGACGGCCTGGTCGAGCGGATGGCCGCGCTCGGGCTATGTCGACGACGGCGCCTTCGCTTCGGCCCGCGCCGCCGCGCTCGGCCGGCGCGGCTATGGCGAGCGCCACGTCGCGGCCGCGCTGCGCGCCGCCGGCATTGCCGAGGAGGACGCCGCCGTCGCCCGCGCCGCCGCCCGGGAGGGCGCCTGGGACGCCGCCCTGCGCTTCGCCGAGCGCCGCCGGATCGGGCCGTTCGCCGCCGCCCAGCCCGACCGCGCCGGGCGCGAGAAGGCGCTCGCGGCGATGCTGAGGGCGGGCCATCCGCAGGCCCTGGCGAGGCGGCTGGTCGCGGCCGCGCCGGGTGAAATCCCGGACGCGGACGGCGCTTGAACAGATATGGTTCACAAATCGCGGAATCATGGTAGTTTTACCGCCTGATCTAGGGGGGTCAGGCGTAAATGACGTCGCGTCGGGAAGCGCGTGTTGAGGGGGAAGTCGCCTCGATCGCCGAGAGCGATGCGGTCGCGCGCCCCGAGCCGGCCGAGGAGGCGCTGCTGCACCTCACCGGCGCCGTCAAATGGTTCGACGCCACCCGCGGCTTCGGCTTCCTCGTCAGCGAGGAGGCCGACGGCGACATCCTGATCCATTTCAGCGTGCTGAAGGAGCATGACCGGCGCAGCCTGCCGGAGGGCGCGCTGGTCGAGTGCCTGGTCGCCGAGCAGGAGCGCGGGCTGCAGGCGCGCAAGGTGCTCGGGATCGATCTCAGCCAGGCGGTGGTGCCCGAATTCGGGCGCGGGCAGGGGACGCAGAACGACCGGATCGACCCCTCCAGCCTGCTCGGCGAGGCCGGCTCGTTCGAGCCGGTGCGGGTCAAATGGTTCAACCGGCTGCGCGGCTACGGCTTCCTGGTCCGCGACGACGATTGCGACCAGGACATCTTCGTCCACATGGAGACGGTCCGCCGCGGCGGCCTCAGCGACCTGATCCCCGATCAGCTGCTGCGGGCGCGGATCGCCAGCGGCCGCAAGGGCCCGCTCGCGGTGGAGGTCGAGGCCGCTTGACCCTGAAGGGGATCGTCGCCGTCCTGCTGCTGACGCTGGCCGCCTGCGAGGCGCAGCCCGTTGCCAATGCCGCCGCCGTCGAGGCGCCCTCGAAGGCGCCGTCGGGCCTCGACCTCGCCGCGCTCACCGTCGAGAGCGGCGGCCGCCGCCATGTCTTCACCGTCGAAATGGCGCGCACCGAGCCGCGAGCAGGCGCAGGGGCTGATGAACCGCCGCGCGCTGGCGCCGGACGCCGGCATGCTGTTCCCGTTCGATCCGCCGCGCGCGGCCAGCTTCTGGATGCGCAACACCCTGATCCCGCTCGACCTCATCTTCATCCGCCCCGACGGCAGGATCGCGCGCATCGCCACCGGCGTGCCGCTCTCCGAGGAGCCGATCGAGGTCGCCGAGCCGCTGACCGCGGTGCTCGAAATCCCCGGCGGCCGCGCCGCGCAGCTCGGCATCGCCGCCGGCGACCGAGTCTCCTGGACGGACTAGACGCTTGCGCCCATCGCCGCATCGGCGCTAGGCGCGTCGGGCCATGGGCTTCTTCAAGAATCTGTTCACCTGGTGGGAGGGCGCGACGACCGGCACCGCCCTGTTCAGCTGGCGCCACGGCTCCAAGGTCGGCTCGGATGCGGCGGGCAACGCCTATTTCGAGGGCAAGGGCCGGCGCTGGGTGATGTATTCTGGCTCGAACGACGTCAGCCGGGTGCCGCCCGAATGGTATGCCTGGCTGACCCGGCAGATCGACGCGTTGCCCGACGAGGCGCTGCCGCCGCCGCCCCCGTTCCTCAAGGCCGCGACCCCCAATCTCACCGGCACCGCCGCCGCCTACCGTCCGTCGGGCGCGCTCGAGCGCGGCGGCCGCCGCCAGGCCGCGTCGGGCGACTATCAGGCCTGGACTCCCGACTGAGCGATGCGCCGCGCCGCCCTCCTTCTCGGCCTGGCGGCGCTCGCCGCCTGCGGCCCGCGGGGCGCGGGCGAGCAGAACCAGCAGACCAACGCCGAATATGAGAATGAGACGGTCGACATCCCGCAGACCGTGACCGCGCTGGCGCCCGGGACGACGCCGATGGCGCAGCGGGTCGCGGTGCTGGGTCTCCTCAACAAGCGCAACGGCATTTCCCGCGACCTCACGCTGCGGCCCGGCCAGGCGGTCCGGGTCGGCGACGTGATCGTGCGGCTGCGCGCCTGCGAGACCACCGCGCCCTGGGAGATCCAGCGGCTGACCGGCGCCTTCGTCCAGGTCGACGTGCGCGGTCCGGACGGGCAGGTGCGGCGGGTCTTCTCGGGCTGGCTGTACAGGGAGACGCCGTCGCTGAACGTCGTCGAGCACCCGATCTACGACGTCTGGCCCAAGAGCTGCGCGATGACCCATCCCGGCGGCGGCACGCCGGCGCCTTCGGGGCGGGCGGCGAGCAGCCGGTCGAGCGCCTCGAACTCGACCGGGCCGGCCGAGACCGCCGCGCCGGCTCCGCCCGCGGCCGAGGAGCCCTCGCCGAGCGCCGACGCCAACAGCGCCAGATAGGCCTTCTGGTCGATCTCGGTCGCGCCCAGGCTCTTGAGGTGCGGCGTCATGAACTGGCAGTCGAGCAGGGTGAAATTGCCGACGATCAGCCGCGCCACCAGCCAGGCCAGCGCGACCTTGGAAGCGTCGCGGGCGAGCGAGACCATCGATTCGCCGAAGAAGGCGGCGCCGAGGCGGACCCCGTAGAGGCCGCCGGCGAGGCGCCCGTCCTTCCACACCTCGATCGAATGGGCGCGCCCGGCCTGGTGCAGACGGACGTAGCTCGCCTCGATCTCGGCGTTGATCCAGGTGTCCTCGCGCTCGGCGCAAAGCTGCACGATGGCCGCGAACGCCTGGTCGCGTGTGACCTGGAATTCATCGGACTTCAGTATCTTGCGGAGCGATTTTGAGACGTGAAATCCGGACAGCGGAATGATCGCGCGCTTGCGCGGCTCGACCCAGTAGAGGTCCTTGGCGTCGCGGCCGTCCGACATCGGGAAGACGCCGATCGAATAGGCCCTGAGCAGGAGATCGGGGTCGAGCGTCTTCATCGGCCGCATCCTAGGGCCAGAAGATGAACCTTCCCAGTCCCCTCAAAGGATCTCGCGGACCTTGTCCTGCGGGCGACACAGGCGGACGCCCTTTTCGGTCTCGACGAGCGGCCGCTCGATCAGGATCGGATTTTCCACCATCGCCTCGAGGATCGCTCCATCGCTGACCGCGCCCTCGACCAGGTCGAGGTCGCTCGCCAGCTGTTCCTTCGCCCGCAATCCCTCGCGCGGGCTGATCCCGGCGCGGGCGTAGAGCCGCTGCAGCTCGTCCGCCGAAGGCGGCGTCTTCAGATATTCGATCACGGTGACGTCGGCGCCTTCCTCCCTCAGTATTTCCAGCGTCTTGCGCGAGGTTCCGCACAGCGGGTTGTGATAGATGGTGGCTTTCATGGCAGCTGCCGGTCCCTTTCATAGTCGGCGAGGATGCGCGCCTGCTCGGCCCGCGGGATCGGCCGCCTGCTCGTCCAGCGCATCGCGCCGTCGGACAGGCCGCCGCGCGCGCCGCAATAGCCGTGGCAGCTGCCCGGGCCGTCGTCCCAGCGCAGCCGGGCGCCGTCGCGCCAGAGGCTGAGCCGGCAGGGCGTGCCGTCATAGCCCCGCATCTCCGGATCGCGATAGACCAGCCGGCCCCCCTCCAGCGCCGCCATGCCGCCGATGCTGCATTCGTGGCCGTTGAAGAAATTGAGCTGCAGGTCGACATAGGCGTTGGCCCGGCCAGTGGCGACGATCGTCACCGTGTCGGTGCTGGTGAAGCGCGCCCCCGAGACGTCGCCGTTCCTGAAGCTGTGCGTGTAGCGCCCGGCGAGGTCGTGGGCCGAAGGCGGCACCGCCGCCCCGAGCAGGGCGCCGGCCGCGAACAAAGCGAGCGCCGGCCTCATGCTACCAGCCGCCGCCGCCGCCGCCGCCGCCGCCGCCGCCCGAGAAGCCGCCGCCGCCCGAGCCGCTGCTCGAGCCCGGCGCGGTCGAGGCGGCCGCGGTGCTGCTGACCAAGGTGGCGCCGACCGCGGTGGCGAACATGCCGGGATTGGACCAGACGTTGTGGCTGCCCGAATACCAGCCATAGCGCCCGCCCTGCCGGCTGGGATCGGCCGAGGCGGCGGCGAGCACCGCGGCGAACTTGCCGGCCCAGCGATTCTCGACTCCGAGCGCGATCGCGTGGGGCAGATAGCGCTCGAACAGCTCGGGCGTCTTTTCGGGCGGATGCAGGGTCTCCAGCCGGCTCTCCTCGGTGATCGACAAATAGCGCTCGAAGCCGGCGATCCTGTCCATCACGACGCGGCCTTCCCTGGTCGGCGCCGCCATCCACCAGAAAGCCGAGATCACCAGCGGCAGCGCCAGCAGCGGCGCCAGCATCGCCAGGATCGCCGCCGTTTCGCCGGAGTTGACGATCAGCGCGAACGCCATCACGACGAACAGCCCGCCGCCAACCCCGAGCGCTATGGACAAGGCCGCAAGCAACTTGCTGCCGCCGGTGACCGCGAGCGCCGAGCCCTTGCAGGCCCAGATCGACCCGATCATCAGGAGGAAGCCGATCGCCGGCACCGCGGCGGTGCCGCGCTCGGCATAGGGATCGACCGCGACCGCGACCGTGCCGGCGAACAGCATCGCCGCGAGCAGCAGCACCAGCCCGACCCAGGCCCAGCCCTTGTTGGTGAGGAACAGCTTGCCCCTATAGGCGTCGCTGAGGCCGTTCTCCAACGCGGCCTGGGCCGCGCGGAAATGGGTGTGCTCCGATTTGTCCATCTGGATGTGCGACCTGCCGCCGAACAGGGATTGCAGCATGGTCCGTTCCGGCGCCGGCAAGTCGGCGGGGTCGCCGGTCTTGTGGATCGTCGTCTTGCCTTTCGAGAACCAGCCGCCTTCGCCTTCCTGGAGCCTGAGCTTGCCCCTAACCCCGCCTTCCACGATCGCGGCGGCGAAGGCGCGGTTGTCATAGCCCATCCTGCGGACGTAGCGGAGGCCGGCGGCGCTCATGCCCTCGGGCGGCTCGAACAACGGCACGACGGTCCCCGCCACCGGGCCGCGCCCGGCCCGTTTCCAGGCGTAATAATAGAAGCCGCCGAGGCCGATCAGGGCCAGGAGGGCGGCGCCGATCGCGCCGTTGCGCTGGAGCCACTCGGCCGCGGCCGAGGGCGGAGGAGGGGGGGTCACCACCCCTTTCGGCCAGGCGACGCCGATGGTGAAGCCCTCATTGGCACCGAGCGGGCGGGTGGTGCGCAGCACGATCTCGCCCGGCCCCTCGGAGACGACCAATGCGTCGCGCGCGATCGAGCCCTGCGGTCCCGTGAAGAAATCCCGCTGGCCGAAGCGCACCGCCTGGGGCAGCCGGACGCGTACCTCGGCGCGGTCGATCGGGAACGCCCAACCGTTGCCGGTCACGTTCCAGTAGAGCTCGTCATAGCTCTCGAAGAAGCCGAGCTGCCGCGTCGTGCGATAGCGGATCACATAAGTGTGCTCGCCATTTTCGAGGAGCACGTCGGCATCGCCGATCCGGACGCGGACGCCGTTGTCGATCCGCTCGCGCGACCAGGGCTCGGCGCGGCCGTCGCGCTCGACGCTTTCGACCTCGAAGCCGACCCGCGCGATCTCTCCGCTGGCGCGCCGGTAGCGGGTCGGGAAGTCGCGGTAGATGCCGCGCTGGATGCGGTCGCCCTCCGAGCGCACCCGGATCGTCTCGGTCACCGTCAGCGCCGAATCGGCGCCGATCTGGATGTCGCTGCTGAAGCTCAGGATGCGCTCGCCATAGGCCGCCGCCGGCGGGTCCCAGGCGGCGCTCTCGTCCATCGCGGGAGCCTCGGGCTTCTGGGCGAGGCCGGGCGCGAGCAGGAACAGCGCGGCGAACAGCAGCGCCAGGGACGAGCGCACGGCGATCATCGCCTCAGGCCTTCGCTGCGCCGAACCTGACCTGCGGCGCGCTCTGGATCGAGGCGTCGTCGTCGGCGTAGAATTCCTCCTCGCCGAAGCCGAGCGGGCGGGCGAACAGCACGTTCGGGAAGGACTGGATGCTGGTGTTGAGGTCGCGCACCGTGGCGTTGTAATAGCGCCGCGCGCTCTGCAGATGCTCCTCGATCTCGGAGAGCTCGTCCTGCAGCTGGCGGAAATTGTCGTCCGCCTTCAAATCCGGATAGGCCTCGGCAACCGCCATCAGCCGGCCCAGCATCGCCGAGAAAGCGTTGTCGGCCTGCGCGGTCGCGGCGACGCCCTTGGCCGAGGTCGCATCGGCCCGGTGCGCGGTCACCTCGGTCAGCACCTCGCGCTCGTGGGTGGCATAGCCCTCGACCGTGCTGACCAGATTGGGGATGAGGTCGGCGCGCCGGCGCAGCTGCACCGTGATCCCGCTGAACCCTTCCTTGACCAGCGCCCGCAAGCGCACCAGCCGGTTGTAGATGGCAACGCCCCAGATCGCGAGCAGCACCAGCACGCCCACGAAGATCCAACCCATCAGGCCCATAGCGCTCCTCCCCGCTCGTCGCGCCTTCATAGGGCGGGCAGGGGTGGGAGTCGATAATCGCGGCAGGCCTCGCGCGCCGCCGCGCGCTCGCGCTCAGCCGTCGGGCAGCGCGACGTTCCGGAGCTGGGCCTGGTCGGCGGGGACCAGGGTGACGATCTGGGGGCAGCGCCGGCAGGCGGCGCCGCCCTGCTCCGCATACCAGCGGCAGGACGGGCGGATCTGGCAGGAGGGGAGGTCCTCGGTGACCGGCGCAAGCCGATCGGCGATGCGCTGGCCGAGGCTGCAGCGGCCTTCGCAATATTGCGCGCAGCGGGACTCTTCGCAGCGCGCCGAATAGCGGAAGACCTGGGTCGGCTGGAGGCCGTCCAGCTGCTCGATCATCTCATCGGTGACGACCGCATTCTGCTTGAGATAGGCGACGCGCGGCTCCTCGGGGGTGCCCGCCACGACCGCGAACACGCGCGCATCCGCCATGTCCGGCTGCGCGCTCGGGCACAGCAAATGTGTCTTGCCGCGAGCCATGAGCCGCGCAGTCGATCAGAAATTGCGTTCCATCGGGATGTTGGGCGGCTCGATGAAGCCGCACCAGATGATCTTGTCGACGATCAGCACGGCCGGATTGACCTTGACGCCGGCCCGGGAGACTTCGGCCGCGACCGCGGACGACAATTCTTCCGCTTTCAGGCGGTCCCTCAGCCTGTAGCCGTAAATTTCCCACTTCCTTCCGAACTCGCCCGGAACGGGCTGACCAAGACGCGCATGCGCCGCTTTCACGGCCGACTCGACCACTTTGGGCAATTCGCGAACGGAAATAAGAGAGGCCTTCTTGCTCGGAGCTTTTGCCATCTTTTCCTCCCAAAGAAATCGTCGAGTCGTTATCTAGGGAAGGTCTCATGCGGGTCTTGCCCGGTCAAGCGCGTTACGGCGGCCGTTTTCACCGGCCTGCCCTCCGGAACCCGCGGCGCCGCTCAGCCGCTCCGCTCGCGCTGCTTCACCTTGCGCACCTCGGCGAGCTGGCCCTTCAGGATGGCGATCGCGTCCGCCTCGGCCGGGCTCAGGTCCTTGAGCCTGGCATGGTCGATCAGCACTTCGAGCGCGTCGCCGATCCGCCCCAGCTGGCGGCCGTAGCTGCCGACCTCGTCGAGCAGCTTCTGCTCCAGCTCCGGATGCTGCGTCTGCCCCAGGTTGATGTTGACGAAGCCCAATTGCGCGCCCTGGTTGTAGAAGGACCAGGGATTGATCGCCTGCCACAATTGGTCCGGGGCGAGCGCGAACTTGAAGGTGCCGCTCATGGTGCCTCCTGCTGTTGGGAGGGCGAGCCTAGAGAAGGCGGCGCAAGCCGCCAACCCGCCTCAAAGGGTCTTCAGATATTCGAGCAGCGCGCGCTTCTCCTCGTCGCTGAGGTTGGTCCCGAAATCGTGCCCGCAATTGCTGTTGCCGGAATCCCTGCGGCTGCATCCGGTCGTCTCCCGCCGGGGAGCCGACGCGCCCTGGTCGCGGGCGAGGCCGATCCGCGCTGTGTCGTAATTCCGGCCCAGGCGGAACGAGTCGGGCCGGTCCCGCGGCCGCTCGAGCAGGTCGGCCAGGGTCGGCACCGAGCCGTTGTGCAGATAGGGAGCGGTCGCCCATATGCCCTGCATCACGCGCGATTCGTACCTGAGCGGCCCGGGCGCGGCGTCGCATAGCGCGTCGCTCGGCGGCGCGAAGGTGCTGAGTGCTTCCTGCGCGCGGGACGGAAGCGAAGGCGCCGAGCCCGCGTAGAAATAGGGCGACAGGCCGAAATAATGCTGCACGATCGAACCGATCACCGACATGCCGAGCAGGTCGAAAGCCTTGGCCTCGGCGCCCAGAGGCTCGCCCGTCGGATAGCGCGAGCCCTGCAGCACCCCGGTCTGCGCGGTCCGGTTGAGAATGGAATATTGGGCCGAGTTGGTGCCGACGTCGCAGAGCGGCGTCGCCCAGGTCGGGTTGAAGATGGGACGGAAGACGCCCGACCTTATGCCGTGACAGCCGACGCAGCCGCCGTCCCGCCAGTCCGGGCGGTCGTAAATCGCCCTGCCGCGCGCGGCCAGCGCCTGGTCGACGGGCCAGGGCCATTGCGGCGGGCCGATCCTCTTCACCAGCGTCTCGAGCCGGTCCAGCCCCGACCATTGGGTCGAGTTGTCGTTCAGGAAATCGACGTGGTTGCCCTGCCGGCGCGGACGGTAGATGCCGAACACGCCATAGACCTGGCCGAGGTTGCGGGCGAGCCCGAGCAGGTCGTTGCCGTTCTGGGCGAAGCCCGGCCACTGCGTCCGGTCCTGTCGCGGCGCGTTCCAGAGGAAGGGATAGCGGACCGGCGCCCTTGCCAGCTGGATATTCTCGGGGATCATGTAGGAGGGCGGGGGACCGAGGTCCATCGCGGCCAGGCGATTGTAGATCATGCTGACCGCGTCGAGCCGGCCGAGGCCCCACGGATTCTCCGTCGGCAGGGCGCCGCGGACCAGCGCATTCTCGCGCTCGTACCAGGCGGCCACCTGCTGCCTGAGATCCGGCCCCGCGCCGGGCACCTCGGCGGCGAAGGCGGCGAAAGCCGCATTGCTTGCCAGCACCCGCCCGACGGCATCGACGAGGTCGGTCAGGAAGGCCTGGAAGTCGGTCAGCGCCGGCCCGCCGTCGATCCGATATTCGGTGCCGTTGACCGCGATCTGGCGGGTGTGGCACGCCGAGCAGTTCATCGCCGCGTCCTGGCGCCCGGCCCGGCCCGCCGGCATGAAGCCGATCGGCAGGTTGAAGCGGCCGTTGGGGTTGGGGAGATAGCCGTAGCGGGCGAGGCCGTCGTGGAGGAAGGGCTGTCCCTCCGGGGTCTTCAGCGCCCTCAGCCAGGCCATCGGGATGATCCGCGAGCCCTGGTCGCGGCTGTAGAAATCGACCCGCTCGGCTTGCGTCCAGGCCTTGCCCTGCTTGACATAGACCGGGTTGGCCGCCGCCAGCGAGACCCCGGCGATCGAAGCTCCCAGCGCCGTCCCCAGAGCGAGCTTGCCGAAATAGCGGCCGAGAATAGTGCGCATGGCGGTCCCCCGAATAGGGAGGCGCCTCGCGGCTTGTCTGTCGGCGCGGGAACTCAAAATGGCCGCGCCACAATGGAATCGGCAAGCCGAAGAGCGCCCCCGCTCCTCAACATTTGCAAATTACCACGCCGGCGGGCGCCGCTCAACGGATTCCTGGGTCCGCTCCCGCGCAATCGGACATGCCGGTCATTCGCCTCGCGCCAGCCATTCCTCCAGCCACTTGATCGTATAGTCCCCCGCCTGGAACTCCGGGTCCTCGATCAGCTTCTGGTGCAGCGGGATCGTCGTCTTCACGCCCTCGACGACGAACTCCTCCAGCGCGCGCCGCAGCCGGCGCATCGCGCCCGCCCGCGTCGTCCCGTAGACGATCAGCTTGGCGATCATCGAATCGTAATAAGGCGGCACGCGGTAGCCCGAATAGAGCCCGCTATCGACGCGCACGTTCATGCCGCCCGGCGCGTGATAATGCCGCACCAGGCCTGGCGAGGGCGCGAAGGTCCGGGGATCCTCGGCGTTGATCCGGCATTCGATGGCGTGTCCGCGGAAGTGGACGTCCTGCTGGCGGAGCGTCAGCGGATGGCCCTCGGCGATGCGGATCTGCTCGCGGACCAGGTCGAGGCCGGTGATCGCCTCGGTCACCGGGTGCTCGACCTGCAGGCGGGTGTTCATCTCGATGAAGTAGAACTTGCCCTCCTCCCACAGGAACTCGATCGTGCCGGCGCCGCGATAGCCCATGTCGGCCATCGCCCTGGCGACGATGGCGCCCATCCGCTCGCGCTCCTCCGGCGTGACCGCGGGGGAGGGGGCCTCCTCCAGCACCTTCTGGTGACGGCGCTGCAGCGAGCAGTCGCGCTCGCCGAGGTGGATCGCGCTGCCCTTGCCGTCGCCGAACACCTGGAATTCGATGTGGCGGGGATCGCCGAGATATTTCTCGATATAGACGGTGTCGTCGCCGAACGCGGCCTTGGCCTCGCTGCGCGCCTGCATCATCTGGGTCTCGAGCTGGCCGGCCGACTGCACCACCTTCATGCCGCGGCCGCCGCCGCCCGCCGCGGCCTTGACGATCAGCGGGTAGCCGGTTGCCGCCGCGACCGCCCGCGCCTCCTCGATCCCCTCGACCGGGCCGTCGGAGCCCGGCACCAGCGGCAGGCCGAGCCCGGCGGCGGTGCGCTTCGCCTCGACTTTGTCGCCCATCACCCGGATATGCTCGGGCTTCGGCCCGATCCAGGCGATGTTGTGCGATTCGACGATCTCGGCGAAGCGGGCATTCTCGCTGAGGAAGCCGTAGCCGGGGTGGATCGCGTCGGCATGACTGATCTCCGCGGCCGAGATGATCGCGGGGACGTTCAGGTAGGAATCGGCGGCCGGCGGCGGGCCGATGCAGATCGCCTCGTCGGCGAGGCGGACGTGCATCGCCTCGGTGTCGGCGGTCGAATGGACCGCGACCGTCTTGATGCCCATCTCGTGGCAGGCGCGGTGGATCCGGAGCGCGATCTCGCCGCGATTGGCAATCAGGACCTTTTCGATCGCCATCTATTCGATGACCGCCAGCGGCTGCTCGAACTCAACCGGCTGGCCGTCCTGGACCAGGACCTGCCTGACCGTCCCGCTCCTTGGCGCGGCGATCGGGTTCATCACCTTCATCGCCTCGATGATCAGCAGCGTATCGCCTTCGCTCACCGTGGTGCCGGCGGCGACGAAGGGCGCCGCGCCGGGCTCGGGCGACAGGAAGACGGTGCCGACCATCGGCGACTTGACCGCGCCCGGATGGTCGGCCGGGCTGCGTTCGGCGGCCGCCGCGGCGGGGGCCGGCGCCGGCACCGGAGCGGCGGCCTGGACGGGCGCGGCGGCGGGCGCGGGCGCGAAGCCGAGCTTGCGCTTGACGACGATGCGGCGGCCATTGTCCTCGACCTCGATCTCGGAAAGCTCGTTCTCGTCGAGCATCTCGGCCAGCTTCTTCACCAGCTCGGTATCGACCCGCATCGGCTCGTCCGAATGGTTTTCTTCGCTCATCGAACCCGTACCCCTGTTGAAGCGTGGTTCCCTGTCAGAGACGGGCCGCCGCGTCCAGAGCCAGCTCATAGCCGAGCGCGCCGAAGCCGGCGATCGTCGCCCACGCCGCCGCCGCGACCAGCGAGCGCCGCCGGAAGGATTCGCGAGCCTGCGGATTGCTCAAATGAACCTCGATGACCGGCACCGAAATCGCCTTCACGGCATCGTGCAGCGCGACCGAGCTGTGGCTGAGGCCGCCGGCGTTGAGCAGCACGGCCTTCGCCCCGGCCGCCTGCGCCTCGTGCAGCCAGTCGATCAGATGGCCTTCGTGGTTCGACTGGCGCATGTCGATCGCGACGCCCAGCGCCCGCGCCTTGTCCTCGAGCCGCGCGGCGATGTCGTCGAGCGTGTCGGTGCCGTAGATTTCCGGCTCGCGCAGGCCCAGCAGGTTGAGGTTGGGGCCGTTCAGGACGTAGATCATCGGTGGCGCCGCCATGCGAGCGCCCTATATGACGCCGGAAGGTCGAGCGCAAAGGAAGTCCATGGCCAGCAACGGCACCCTTTCGATCCGGGTCAACGGCGCCCACCGCCGCGTGTCGGCGGGGATCAGCGTCGCCGACCTCGCGCTCGAGCTGGGCCTGGAGCCGAGCCGGGTCGCGGTCGAGCGCAACCTCGAGATCGTGCCGCGTTCGACGCTGGCCGAGGTCGCGGTCGAGGACGGCGACGATTATGAGATCGTCACCTTCGTGGGCGGCGGCTGAGCATGGCCGACACCTGGACCGTCGCCGGCAGGACCTTCACCTCGCGCCTCATCGTCGGCACCGGCAAATATAAGAGCTTCGAGCAGAATGCGGCGGCCGTGGAGGCGTCCGGCGCGGAAATCGTCACGGTCGCGGTGCGCCGGGTGAACATCTCCGATCCGGGCCAGCCGCTGCTCACCGATTTCATCGACCCGGCCAGGATCACCTATCTGCCCAACACCGCCGGCTGCTTCACCGCCGAGGAGGCGATCCGCACGCTGAGGCTGGCGCGCGAGGCCGGCGGCTGGGAGCTGGTCAAGCTGGAGGTGCTGGGCGAGGCCAAGACCCTCTATCCCGACATGCGCGAGACGCTGCGGGCGACCGAGATCCTGGTCGGGGAGGGCTTCAAGCCGATGGTCTATTGCGTCGACGATCCGATCGCGGCGAAGCAGCTGGAGGAGGCGGGCGCGGTCGCGATCATGCCGCTGGGCGCGCCGATCGGCTCCGGGCTCGGCATCCAGAACCGGGTGACGATCCGCCTGATCGTCGAGGGCGCAAGCGTGCCGGTGCTGGTCGATGCCGGCGTCGGCACCGCGTCGGACGCGAGCGTGGCGATGGAGCTTGGCTGCGACGGCGTGCTGATGAACACCGCCATCGCCGAAGCGAAGGACCCGGTCATGATGGCCCGCGCGATGAAGCTTGCGGTGGAGAGCGGCCGGCTCGCCTACCTCGCCGGCCGCATGGGCCAGCGCCGCTACGCCGACCCCTCCAGTCCGCTCGCCGGACTGATTTGAGCGCCGCAACGAAGGAACCGGAAGTTCCCGGTCAGAGTTTTACTTCGCAGGATCGGCGGCACGGTGCCGCCGGCGCCAGTTGCGAAGGATGTCGCCATGAACGAGTTCGAGAAAAACCAGGACAAGGGCACGCAAACCCAGCAGCAGGGCGACAAGCCGGCTTTCGGCCAGCTCGACAAGGAGCAGGGCCAGCAGGGCCAGCAGGGCCAGCAGGAGTTCGGCCAGAAGGGCGAGCCGATCGAGGAAGGCCAGCCGGAATTCGGCCAGAAGGGCGAGCAGCTCGACGAGGGCCAGCAGGAGCAGGCCGAGACCGGGCAGGACGAGCTCGCCGGCACCGCCCAGGAGAAGGACCAGGGCACCCAGGACCGCTGACCTCCAGCGACGCGAGGAAGGCCGCGCCCGGCAGGTTCGGGCGCGGCCTTTTCTTTTTGCATGCGGCCGGGCAATCCTCCTTCCGATGAAGCGCAACCTGTTGAGGAGCCGCGACGCCGCCCGCGAGGAACGGGTCGGCTTCATCGAACTGTTCTTCGACCTGGTGTTCGTGTTCGCGGTCACCCAGGTCAGCCATGCGATCATCCTCCACCCCGATCCGCTCGGCTTCGCCCAGGCCGCCATGCTGTTCCTCGCCATCTGGTGGGTATGGGTCGACACCGCCTGGGTGACCAACTGGCTCGACGTCCGCCACGGGCCGGTGCGCACGCTCCTGTTCGTGCTGATGGGCGCGGCGCTGGTGATGACGATCAGCCTGCCCGAGGCGTTCGGCGAGCGCGGCCTCATCTTCGCGCTCGCCTATGTCGGCATCCAGCTCGGCCGGCATGCGTTCATGATCGCCGCGCTCCGGCTCCACGCCCGTGACAATTACGTCAACTTCATCCGCATCCTGATCTGGTCGCTCGCCGAGGCGCCGTTCTGGATCGCCGGCGGGCTCAGCGAGGACGTGCCGACGCGGATGGCGTTATGGGCGATCGCCATCGTCATCGTCTCGCTCGGGCCCATCGCCGCCTTCTGGGTGCCCGTCCTGGGGCGGAGCGACACCCGCACCTGGAATGTCGAGGGCCATCATTTCTCCGAACGCTCCGGCCTGTTCATCATCATCGCGCTCGGCGAATCGATCCTGGTGACCGGCGCCTCGTTCGGCGAGACCGCCATGGACGGGGGCGACGATCGCCGCCTTCGCCAGCGCCTTCGTCGGCACGGTGGCGATGTGGTGGCTCTATTTCGACGTCGGTGCCGAGCGGGCGGCGCACCAGCTCGCCCAGGACAAGGATCCCGGCCGGATGGCGCGGCTCGCCTACACCTATTTCCACATCCCGATCGTCGCCGGCATCATCGTCACCGCCGCCTCCGACGAGATGGCGCTCGCCCATCCCGGCGGCCATGCCGGCCCGGCCGAGGTCGCGGCGCTGATCGGTGGGCCGGCGCTCTATTTGTTCGGCAACCTCATCTTCAAGCGCACCAATGCGCCCTATTTCCCGCTCTCGCATCTGGTCGGGCTCGGCCTGCTCGGCCTGGTCGTGCCGTTCGGCGGGCTGCTGTCGCCGCTCATCCTGTCGCTTACCGCGACCGGGACGATGCTGCTCGTCGCCGTCTGGGAACTGGTCTCGCTCCGGGAGACGCGGGCCGCGCTCAAGACCTGATCGCGAAGCCGCGCTGGAACGCGCGTCTCGCTTCGTTCATTGTCCGGGCATGGCAGACTTCGCGGCGCAGCGCGTGGACATGGTCCGCCGTCAGCTCGCGGCGCGCGGGATCGCCGACGAGCGGTTGCTGGAGGCGATGCGCGAAGTGCCGCGCGAGGCCTTCGTGGCCGACCACCTGGCTGCCTACGCTTATGATGATTCGCCGCTGCCGATCGAGGCGGGCCAGACCATCTCGCAGCCCTATATCGTCGCGCTGATGATCGAGGCGGCCGAGGTCGCACCCGGCGACAAGGCGCTCGAGATCGGCGCCGGCTCGGGCTACGCGGCCGCGGTGATGGGCCGGATCGCGGCGGAGGTGATCGCGATCGAGCGCCACGCCGAGCTGGCCGCGCTGGCGGAGCGGCGGATGCAGCGGCTCGGCTATGCCAATGTCAGGATCGTCCACGGCGACGGCTCGGCGGGGATGCCGGACGAGGCGCCGTTCGCGGCGATCCTGGCGGCGGCGAGCGGCAGCCACGTCCCCGAGGCGCTGACCCGGCAATTGTCGGTCGGCGGCGTGCTGGTCATGCCGATCGGCGGGCCCGGCGCGATCCAGCAGCTGGTCAAGGTCACCCGCGCCGGCGAGGACGACTTCAGGCAGGAGGATCTGGGCGCCGTCCGCTTCGTGCCGCTGATCGGCGAGCAGGGCTGGGACCTCTAGCGCGAATCGGTTATGATCCCGTGCGGAAGGAGGCCTCGCCATGAAGAAGCTCGTCCTGTTTGCCGCCGTCGCCGGTTTGGGGCTGGTCAGCGCGAGCCCGCCCGAAGGGGACCACAGGGTCGAAGCGCGCGATCACTATCCGCCCTGCTCGGCCAGGGTCACCGATGAGTGCATCCAGCTCTACGAGCGAGGCGTCCGTGCTCCCGCCAACCTCGCTCGCAACCAACCCAGGGAAGCGGCGGAGGACCATCATGGCTCGGCCGATCGCCATGGCGCGGCGGATCGTCACGCAGCCGGTGGCGGGCGACACTATCCGCCCTGCACCGCCGCCCGCAAGGACGAGTGCCGGCAGCAGCGCGCGCTCGCCCGGCGCATCCGCATGGCCGGCGAGCGCGGCTGAGCGGAACCGGCCTCGCCCGACCTTCGTTGTTCCCACGGCTTGATTCTCAAGGAGATTTCACGTGGGCGAGCTCAAGGACAAGGTCAAAGGCGTGGCCAATGAAGCGATCGGCGAGGCCAAGCAGCAGAGCGGCGACGCTGACACGCGGGCCGAAGGCGAGGGCCAGGAACTGAAGGGCCAGGCCCAGCAGGTCAAGGGCGCCATCAAGGGCGCGCTCGGCGACAAGGTCTAAGCGGCGTCGGGGAGTCCAACGAGGCGCCGGCCGGCGTTGAGTCCCAGATCGGCCTTCTGCGACAGCGGGCTGCGCTCCTCGCGCCAGCCGGCAATCAGCCGGGCCGCCCGCGCCCGGTCCGCCGCGCTCGCCTCGCCCTCCGCCAGCAGGCGCAGCGGCTCGATCGCCTCTTCCGGATTGGTTGGCCGCATGTCGGCTGGAACGCCCACGAACATCTCGGCCAGATCGCGCCGTACGAGCTCGTAGTAGAGCAGGGCCAGTGCCGCGTCCGGCCGGGGGCCGTGCTCGGAGCGATAGGTCATCGCCCCGGCGGCAGCCTGCACATCGCCCTGGCGCGCGGCGGCTTCGAGCCAGCGGAGAGCGGGGCCGGTCTCGCCACGAAGATGGTAGATTCGCGCCACCTCGACTTGGGCGAGGTCGTAGCCGGACTCGGCGGCAATGAGCTTGTAGCGCAGCGCGAGCGCCTCATCGTCGGCGACCACGCCTTGGCCCTGGCCGGCGTAGAAGCAGCCAAGCTTGTAGGCGGCAAGCGGATCGCCGGCTTCCGTCCCGCGCCGGAAATAGTCGAACGCGCGCCGCGGGTCGCGGGGCGTGCCTTCAAGGCCGAGATGGTGGATCATGCCGAGATGGTAGAGCGCCTCGCCATTGTTTCGCTGGGCGAGCGCTTCCAACCGATCGGTGAGATCGGACGCCGAAGCGGACGCCGGCACGGCAAGAGCCAGGATCGCCGCCAGCAGGACGAGCAGCCGGTTCATCCTCCCAGCTTAGCCTGGAGCGGCTTCCGCGTCAGCCGGCTCCGGCCAGCTGGTATCCTCAGGCCCTTGCCATCCTTGGCTGTTCTTGTTATGTTCCGCTTGTGGCATATCTTGAGGCCTTTCCGCGGTCTGATCGAAGGAATTGATCAATCCGGCCCAACTCATCGGAGAGATTTTTATTTTCACTGAACTTCGTGAACTTCCGGGGGTGGCGGTCCTGACGGGCCCGTCACCAGCGCGCGCTGATCCTCGCGGCCCATCGACAGCAGCACGGGCTCGGCCGAGGCTTGCATCGCCATGAAGTCGGCCTTCGAGCCGAGCCCGCGCCACTCGATCGCGATCAGCGCCTGGGCGATGGCGCCGCCCAGCGTGTCGCCGGGGCCGAGCAGGATGATCCGGTCGGGCGCATATTCCTTGACCGCGACCTGGACGGCGCGGGTGAAGTGGTAGGGCGCGAGGATCTGGGTGGCGAAGGTGTAGCGCCGCAGCGTTTCGGCGTTGCTGGCGAACGGACGCCAGACATGGCCCCGTCCGTCGATCATCGGCAGGCTCGGCCCGGCGAGCCACTCCGCCGGAAGCGCCATGGCGAGGTCCGAAGAGCCCTGCATGAGCGGGCTGTGGAACGGCCCGTGATTGACGAGGCGAAGCGGCTCGCGCGACGGGGTCGGCGGCGCCTCGGCGAGCAAGGCGGCGAGCCCGGCCTCGTTGCCGGCGACCACCAGCATCCCGCCAAGGTCGATCGACGGATAGAGGTCGCAATCGGGGCGATCGTCGATCGCCTCGAGCAAGGCCGTGAAGGCCGCGCGGAGGCCCGGTACCTCCCGCCAATCCTCGTCGACGAGGGTGAGCAGCACCTGTCCGCCGGGCGCGCCGGCCTGGCTGTGCTGGCCCATCGCATCGACGATCTCGAAGCCGTGCTCCGCGCTCGCCGCGCCGGCGACGGCGAGCGAGGTGTACCAGCCCATCG
The DNA here is from genome assembly GCA_963826805.1 of uncultured Alphaproteobacteria bacterium. Taxonomy (GTDB): domain Bacteria; phylum Pseudomonadota; class Alphaproteobacteria; order Sphingomonadales; family Sphingomonadaceae; genus Allosphingosinicella. Next base: position 217,144 of record CAWGYE010000003.1, on the reverse strand, counting down.
AATTGCCGGTGACCGCGGCGACATCGTAGCGCGAGCGGTCGATGGCGAGGAAATCGGCATAGGAAGCGGTGAAGATGAGCGGCGAGGCGATGTCGCCCCGCGTGTGCAGCGCGGGGCTGAAGCGCTCGGCGCCGTCGAGCTCGGAAATGGTCGGCTGGCCGCGCGCGGCACGAATCCGGTCGAACGCGCCGATCAGCTTGCTCTTGTCCGCGTGCAGCCGCTTCAGATAGCCGAGTTCCGCCTTGCCGTAGGTGCCCCGGCCCGGGCAGATGACGAGCGCGGCGAGCTTGTCAGCCACGCGCCAGCTCCAGCGCGGCCTCGACGATCGAATCCCGGCTCGGCAGCGTGAGCGTCGCCGCCTTGCCGAGCGGGATGAAGCTGTCCTCGGCCGCGATCCGGCGGCAGGCGATTTGGGGCGCGCGTTCGGCGAACAGCGCCATCAGTGCCTCGCTCTGCGATCCCGTCCGGCGGCACTCGTCGACGATCAGCACCCGGCTGCAGCCGCGGGTGGCCTCGATGATGCCGTCCTCGTTGAGCGGCGCCAGCCAGCGCAGGTCGATCACCCTCGCGTTCAGGCCATGTTGCTCGCGCAGGACCTTTTCGGCTTGGCGGGAGAGATAATAGCCGTTGGCATAGCTGACGATGGCGAGGTCGCTGCCGTCGCCGTGGACGCCGACCTCGCCGAGCTCGATCGGCCTGGCCTCGCCGGGCGCGGCATAGGGCGCGGTCCACAGGCCGTCGCCCTCCGCGTGCAGGTCGCGGGTCATGTAGAGCGCGATCGGCTCCAGGAAGACGACGACGCGCTGCTCCTCCAGTGCGAGGCGCACGCATTCGCGCAGCATCCCCACCGCGTCGGCGCCGTTGCTGGGGCAGGCGAGGACGAGGCCGGGAATGTCGCGGAAGACGGCGAGGCTGTTGTCGTTGTGGAAATGCCCGCCGAACCCCTTCTGGTAGCCGAGGCCCGGAATGCGGATGACCATCGGGTTGGTGTACTGGCCGCTGGAGAAGAAGCTGAGTGTCGCCGCCTCGCCGCGGATCTGGTCCTCGGCATTGTGGACGTAGGCGAGGAACTGGATCTCGGTGATCGCGAGCAGGTCGTTATGGGCCGCGCCGATACCGAGGCCAAGGATGCTCTGCTCGTCGAGCAGGGTGTTGATCACCCGCGCCGGGCCGAAGCGCTCGTGCAGTCGGGCGGTGACGTTGTAGACGCCGCCCTTGGGTCCGACATCCTCCCCGGCGACGACGATGTTGGGGTGCGCCAGCATCAGGTCGGCCAGCGTCCAGGAGAGCAGCCGCGCCATATGCTGCGGCTTGTCCATCGTGGCGAGGTCGCGGGCGAACAGCGCCTGCCGGTCCTCCGGCGCCGGGCTGTTCGCGCGGGCCTGGGCGCGCCGGGGTGGCACCAGGCTCGCCATCACCGCTTCGCTGCTGGTCAGCCTGGGCCGGAGGATCGCCTGCTCGCCGATCCGGGCCAGCGTCGCCTCCGTCTCGCCATAGATGTCGAGAATGTCGCTGGCCGAGAGGATGCCCTGCTCGATCAGCAGCGCGGCGCTGTAGAGCAGCGGATCGCGCTCCTCGTCCTCCTCGATCTGCGCCTTGCTGAGATAGGTGCCCTGCACGTCGGAGCCGGCATGGCCGTAGAGCCGGACGCAGTCCATGTGCAGGAAGACCGGCCTCCGCTCATGCCGGGCATAACGGCTAGCCTCGAGCGCGCCGCGATAGGCATCGACCATGTCGAGCCCGCTGCAATGCACATAGCGCAGCGCCGCCCTGTCCTGGAACGCGGCCTCGATCCAGCCCCGCGGGGTGCGGGTCGAGATGCCGATGCCATTGTCCTCGCAGAGGAAGATGAGCGGCATCGGCGTGCCCTGATAGGCGGCCCAGGCGGCGGCGTTGAAGGCGCCCTGGGCGGTCGAATGATTGGCCGAGGCGTCGCCGAAGCTGGCGAGCACGATCGCATCGCGCGGCAGCGGCGTGCCCTCGAGCTTCAGCATCCTGGCGATGCCGATGCTGAACGCCGCGCCCACCGCCTTGGGCAAATGCGAGGCGATGGTGCTGGTTTGCGGCGGGATGTTGAGCGGTCTGGAGCCGATCACCTTGTGGCGGCCGCCGGAGATCGGGTCCTCGGCCGACGCGGCGAAGGAGAGCAGCATGTCCCAGCACGGCGTCTGCCCCGGCAGCAGCTTCGAACGGTGGATCTGGAAGGCGTTCGACCGGTAGTGGAGGAAGGCGATGTCGTCGATCCGCAAGGCCGCGGCGACCGCGGCGTTGTTCTCGTGGCCCGAGCTGCCGATCGTGTAGAAGCCCTCGCCGCGCGCCTGCAGCCGGCGCGAGAGGCGGTCCATCTGCCGGCTGACGCACTGGCTGTAGAACAATTCGAGCCATGGCCTCGCGGGCGAGGCCGACCTCGTCCGGCCGCACCGCGACGAGGCGCCGCGGGAGCTTCCCCTCCCCGACTTTCGCGACGAACTTCTCGTGAATGGCCTCGGCTGCGTCCATGGCGCGCGCCTAACCCATGTTCGCGCTCGATGGGAAGCCGGTCTTACTGACAGCGATGTAGGCTTGACGTCGCGCAGGCGAAAAGTAGGGAGGCGGGAAAGGAGACCCGAACATGACCAAGAGCGAAATGGCCGCCCGCCTCAACGAAGCCAAGGCCTTCGTGGCCGGCAAGAGGGTCAAGCTCGATTTCGGCGACGAGGGCGTGGTCATGCTCGACGGCATCGCGCAGAGCGTGACCGAGGAGGAGGGCGACGCCGACACCACGATCAAGGTCGCCTGGTCCGACTGGGAGGACATGGCCGCCGGCAAGCTCGACGGCATGACCGCCTTCATGCAGGGCAAGCTCCGCGTCGAGGGCGACATGGGCAATGCCATGCAGCTGCAGGGCGTGCTGGCGAAGCTTCGGAGCTAGGTCCCGGCCGCCTTCCGCAGCGTCTCCATCTGCGTCAGCCAGGCGCTCCACGCCTTGCGGCCGGCGGCGGTCAGGGCGAGGCGGGTCTGCGGCTTGCGGTTGACGAAGCTCTTCTCGACGCGGACGTAGCCGGCATCCTCGAGCTTGCGCAGATGCGCCGAGAGATTGCCGTCGGTGGCGCCGACCTTGTCGCGCAGCTCGGAGAACAAAGCCGAATTCGACCGCCGACAGATAGGCGACGACGCCGAGCCGGATGCGGCCGTGGATGACCTCGTCGATCGCATTGTGATCGAAGGGGCTGTCCTCGGCCACGCCGCTCAGCCCTGCGCCCGCGGCTCGCGCAGCCACAGCAGCACGCCGGGCAGCAGCACGGTCGCGGCGGCGCCGGCGGCGGCGATCAGATAGCGGTTCGGATCGAGGATGAAGGCGGCGAACAGCCCCACCATCAGCACCGCGCCATAACCAGCGATCATCGCGATCCTTTCGCAGGCCAGCGCGCCGGTGACAATCAGCGCGCAGGCATAGACGGCGAAGGCGACCGGCACGGTCCAGTCGAACACGGCATAGCCGGCCTGCTGTGCGAGAATCGCGACGCCGACCACCATCGAGACGATCGCCATCGCGCCGGCGCTCCAGACGACGCGCGAGGCGCGGTTGCCGGCCGAGCCCTCGCCGGGCTTGCCGGGCATCGCGCGGGCGAGCAGCAGCTGGCCGTGCAGGCCGACGACCGCGAACGCGCCCCAGATGATTCCGAAGATCGTGTTGCCGTCGCCGATCGTGCCGTTCAGCGCGAGATGCTGCGCGGTCCAGCCGACGCGACCAGCAGGCCCCACCAGGCCATGAAGCGGCCGCCGTTCAGCGGCGCCATCGCCCCGCTTTCGGCGAGCCGGCGGACATAGGCGATGTCGTCGGGGGAGGGTTGCGAAGCCTGCGTCATTGGGCTCTCTCCAAATAACTTTGAAAAACAAAGTACAGAGCGCCGGTTGCCGCTGTCAAGCGCCCGGCCTATCGCTGGGCGCGGTGGGCCTGGCGCGGAGGATTCGAGCCATGGCTTTGCGGACGATGACGGCGGCTTTTCTGGTCCTCGCGGGCGGCGCGGCGGCGGCGCAGGCGCCCGCGCCCCGGCTCGACGCGCGCGCGGCGCAGGCGATCGTCGCGGGCTGCGTCGCCCATTCGCGGCGGGCGCGGCCAGAGCCACGCCATCGCCGTGGTCGACGCCGGCGGACAGCTGGTCGCGGCCCTCAGGATGGACGGCAACGGCTACGGCATCATGGATTTCGCGCTGGCCAAGGCACGCGCGAGCGCGGCCTGGGGCGGCGCCACCGCCGGGCTGGCCGAGGGCGCGCGCGAGGTGCCCGGCTTCGCCGCCGCGCCGCACGTCGTCACCGTCGCCGGCGGCATCCCGGTCTTCTCGGCCGACGGCCGCGAGCGGATCGGCGCGGTCGGCGTCTCGGGCGAGGCGCCCGCCGACGATGCGGCCTGCGCGGAAGCGGGCATCGCCGCGGCCGGGCTGCAGGTCGCGCCGCGCCGGCTGAACCGGTTGACCGCATGCGCGCGGCATGACTATCGGGGCCGCGGGACAAGGGAGCCGGTGATGAAGAAAATCTATCCCGATGCGGCGGCCGCGCTCGACGGTCTGCTCAGTTCGACGGCATGACCATCTGCGCCGGCGGCTTCGGCCTGTGCGGCATCCCCGAGCGGCTGATCGACGCGATCCAGGCGGCGGGCGTCAAGGACCTCACCATCGCCTCCAACAATGCCGGCATCGACAATGAGGGGCTCGGCAAGCTGCTCCGCTCGCGCCAGGTCAGGAAGATGATTTCCTCCTATGTCGGCGAGAACAAGGAGTTCGAGCGGCAATATCTGGCCGGCGAGCTCGAGGTCGAGTTCTGCCCGCAGGGGACGCTTGGCCGAACGCTGCCGCGCGGGCGGCGCGGGCATTCCCGGCTTCTATACCAAGACCGGCGTCGGCACCGTCGTCGCCGAGGGCAAGGAGCATAAGGAGTTCGACGGCGAGACCTATATCCTCGAGCGCGGCATCCGCGCCGACCTTTCGATCGTCAAGGGCTGGAAGGCCGACGAGAGCGGCAACCTCGTCTTCCGCAAAACCGCGCGCAACTTCAACGCGCCGATGGCGACGGCGGGCAGGATCTGCGTCGCCGAGGTCGAGGAGATCGTTCCCCGTCGGCAGCCTCGACCCCGACTGCATCCATCTGCCCTCGATCTACGTGAAGCGGATGATCCTCGGCGCCCCCTACGACAAGAAGATCGAGTTCCGGCTGACCCGGCAGAGGGAGGCGGCATGACGCTTCGTTACGCCTTGCTTGCCGCCGCCGCGCTGGCCGCCTGCGCCAACGCGCAGACGCCGCCGCCTGCGTCCGCTCCCGCAACGGCTCAGCCCTCCGTTCCGCCCGCCATGCAATGGCTCTACGGCTCGGGCGAGGGCGCGGCGGCGAGCCTGCAGGCCTATCAGGCGTTCCGCGACTTCGTGATCGCGAGGGCCGAGCGGCGGCCCGAGGAATCGGTGGTGCTCGCGCCCGACGCCAGCCTCGAAAATCCGCGCATGATTCCCTGCGGCGAGCGGCCGCTCGCGGTCGTGCTCGACGTCGACGAGACCGCTTTGCTCAATCTCGGCTACGAATATGACGAGGCCTCGCGCGGCCTGTCCTACGATCAGGCGCGCTGGAACCGGTTCGAGGCGACCGGCGCCCAGGCGGTGCTGCCGGTGCCGGGCGCGGCGGCAGCGCTGCAGTCGATCCGCAACCATGGCGTGACCGTGATCTTCAATTCCAACCGGATCGCCGCCCATGCCGCGCAGACCCGGGCGGCGATCGAGGGCGCGGGCCTCGGCCCGGCCGTCCACCGCGAGACGCTGTTCCTGAAGGGCGATCACGGCACCGGTTCCGCCAAGGACCCGCGCCGCGTCGCCATCTCGCAGCGTTACTGCGTGATCGCCATGGCCGGCGACCAGCTCGGCGACTTTTCCGACCTGTTCAACGCCCGCGCCCTCTCGGTGCCCGAGCGCCGCCGCCACGCCGCCACGCCGCCTTTCTCGGCGCTGTGGGGCCAGGGCTGGTTCATGCTCTCCAACCCCGTCTACGGGCCGGGGCTGCGCGGCACGTTCGACGAGGTGTTCCCGGCGGACCGCCGCTGGTCCGACCCGCAAGGAGGAAATGACTGATGCCCTGGGACCGCAACCAGATGGCCGCGCGCGCCGCCAAGGAGCTGCGTGACGGCTATTACGTCAATCTCGGCATCGGCATCCCGACGCTCGTCGCCAACAACATCCCGGAGGGCATGGAGGTGACGCTGCAGTCCGAGAACGGGATGCTCGGCATCGGGCCCTTCCCCTATGAGGACGAGGTCGACGCCGATCTGATCAACGCCGGCAAGCAGACGATCAGCGAGCTGCACGTCATCCTCCTATTTCAGCTCGTCGGACAGCTTCGCGATGATCCGCGGCGGCCATATCGACCTCACCGTGCTGGGCGCGATGGAGGTCGCCGAGAATGGCGACATCGCCAACTGGATGATCCCCGGCAAGATGATCAAGGGCATGGGCGGCGCCATGGACCTGGTCGCCGGGGTCAAGAAGATCATCGTGGTGATGGAGCACAGCTCCAAGAACGGCGACCCCAAGTTCATCCCGCAGTGCACGCTGCCGCTCACCGGCAAGAACGTGGTCGACATGATCGTCACCGATCTGTGCGTGTTCCACCGGCCCGATCACAACAGCCCGTTCAGGCTGATCGAGCTCGCGCCCGAGGTGACCGCCGAGGAGGTCGCGGCCAAGACGACGGCCGCCTACGTCTCCTGAGCCGATGCGCGTTCTGCTGACCGGCTCCTCCGGCTGGCTCGGCCGGTTCCTCGCCCCGCGCCTGCGCGAGCAGGGGCACGCGGTGCTCGGCCTCGACGTCGCGCCGGGCGTGGACACCGCGATCGTCGGCTCGGTCGCGGACAAGGCGCTGGTCGATCGCGCCTTCGCCGAGCATGGCATCGAGGCCGTCATCCACGCCGGCGCGCTGCACAAGCCCGACATCGCCCGCTATCCGGAGCAGGCCTTCTGGGAGGTCAATGTCGAGGGCACGCGCAACCTGCTCGAGGCGGCGGTCGCGGCGGGCCACGACCGCTTCCTGTTCACCTCGACCACCTCGCTGATGATCTCCGAGGCGATCCGGTCCGGGCCGCGCGATCGCGCGGCGTGGCTGACCGAAGCCTCGCCGCCGGCGCCGCGCAACATCTACGGCGTCACCAAGCTCGAGGCCGAGCGGCTGTGCCGGCGCTTCCACGACGAGCACGGCCTCGCCGTCGCGGTGCTGCGCACCGGCCGCTTCTTCCCCGAGGAGGACGACACCCATCGCGACCTTGGCGGAGCCAAACCGCAAGGCCAACGAGTTCCTCGGCCGCCGGCTCACCGTCGAGGACGCCGCCGAGGCGCATGTCGCCGCGCTCGACCAGGCGCCGGCGCTCGGCTTCGAGACCTTCATCCTCGCCGCGCCGACCCCGTTCGACCCGGGCGAGGCGGAGGAGATGCTCCGCGACGCGCCGGCGGTGATCGCCCGCCATTTCCCGGACGCGGCGGGGCTTTACGCCGATGCCGGCTGGACGCTGCCGGCGCGGATCGAGCGCGTCTACGATCCGTCGCCGGGCCGAGCGGCTGATGGGCTTTCGCTGCCGAACCGATTTCGCCGCGATCCTCGATGCGCTCCGCGCCGGCGGGCAATTGCCCTTCGCCCACGATCCCTCCTATGTCTCGCCCAAGGAAAGACGAGGAGAGGAAGGATGCTGAAACGGGCTCTGGCCGTCGGCGTTCGGCTGGGCGGCGCTGACGGCGATGCAGGCGCCGGCCGCGCCGGCCGCAGGTGGAGATGTGGCGGCTCGATTGCGGCCAATTCACCTTCACCGATTTCAACGCCTTCTTCTCCGACACGTCCGAATATCCGGCCGGGCCCGAAGGAATCTGGTCGGCAGCTGCTACCTGATCCGCCACGGCGACGCCTACATGCTGTGGGACACCGGCATTCCCGCCGCCACGGTCGGCCAGCCGATCGCCACGCCGGCGATCCGGGCGACGCTGCGCGCCGACCATCGTCGACCAGCTTGCCCGCATCAACGTCCGGCCCGAGCAGGTCACGATCATCGGCATCAGCCATTATCATTTCGATCATACCGGCCAGGCCGCATCCTTCCCGCACGCGCGGCTGATCATGGGCGCCGGCGACATCGCGGCGCTGCGCGGCACCGATCCGGGGGTCGAACGCGCGCCGCTCGCCCCCTGGCTCACCGGCGGCGGCCAGGTCACCGAGGCGCGCGGCGACCATGACGTGTTCGGCGACGGTCAGCGTGACGGTGCTGAACCTGCCCGGCCACACGCCCGGCCATCGCGGCCTGCTTGGTCCGGCTCGCCTCCGGGCCCGGTCCTGCTCTCCGGCGACATCTATCATTTCACCGAGCAAGTGGCGCGCCGCGGCGTGCCGCCGTTCAACACCAGCCGGGCCGAGACCTTGGCCTCGATGGACCGTTTCGACCGGCTCGGCCGCAATTTGCGCGCCCGCGTCATCATCCAGCACGAGCCGGCCGACGTCGCCAAGCTCCCCGCTTTTCCGGCGTCGGCGCGGTGAAGGCGCTGCTCTCCCGCGCCCCCGGCGGCCCCGAGACGCTCGAGCTCGCCGAGCTCCCCGATCCCGTGCCCGGGCCGGGCCAGCTGCTGGTCCGGGTCAGGGCCTGCGCGATCAACTATCCCGACGTGCTGATCATCGAGGACAAATATCAGTTCCGGCCCGAGCGGCCGTTCGCGCCGGGCGGCGAGATCGCCGGGATCGTCGAGGCGGTCGGCGAAGGCGTGGGCGGCTGGGCTGTGGGCGACCGGGTGATCGCGATGCTCGGCCATGGCGGGCTGGCCGAGAAGGTGCTGGTCGGCGCGGCGACCGCGCTGCCGCTGCCCGAGGGGCGCGGCTTCGAGGAAGGCTCGGCGCTGATCCTGACCTATGCGACCACGATCCACGCCTTGCTGGACCGGGGCCGGCTGAAGGAGGGCGAGACCCTGCTGGTGCTCGGCGCGGCCGGCGGCGTCGGGCTGGCGGCGGTCGAGCTCGGCAAGGCCTATGGCGCGCGCGTCGTCGCCGCCGTCTCCTCGGAGGAGAAGGCCGAGGCGGCGCGGGCGGCCGGCGCCGACCAGGTGCTGATCTATCCGCGCGGGCCGTTCGACAAGGACGGCGCGAAGGCGCTGGCGCAGCAGTTCAAGGAGGCGGTCGGGCCGGGCGGCGCGGACCTGGTCTACGATCCGGTCGGCGGCGACTATACCGAGGCGGCGGTGCGCGCGCTCGGCTGGGAGGGGCGGCTGCTCGTGATCGGCTTTCCGGCCGGCATCCCGCGGCTGCCGCTCAATCTCACCCTGCTGAAGAGCTGCGACGTGCGCGGCGTCTTCTGGGGCGCCTTCGCGGCGCGCGATCCCGCCGGCCAATGCCGCCCATGTCGCGACCCTGTTCCGGCTCTGGGACGAGGGGAGGATCGCGCCCAGGGTCAGCCGCACCTGGCCGCTCGACCAGGGCGGCGAGGCGATCGCCCACATGGCGGCGCGGCAGGCGGTCGGCAAGCTCGTCGTCACCATGGACTGACATTGCGCCCATGCGCGCCGCGGCCTATCTGGGTGACGAGATCAAAGCAGCAAGGACCGCCATGACCCAGTTCGACGACCGCGAGAAAGCCTTCGAGTCCATGTATGCGCGCGACCAGGAGATGCAGTTCAAGATCGTCGCCCGCCGCAACCGGCTGCTCGGCCATTGGGCGGCGAAGAAGATGGGCCTCAACGAGGCCGAGGCCGAGGCCTATGCCAAGGACGTGATCCGCGCCGACTTCGAGGAAGCGGGCGACGAGGACGTGATCCGCAAGCTGCTCGGCGACCTCACCTCGGCCGGGATCGAGATCGACGACGCCGCCATCCGCCAGGCGCTCGAGCACAAGACGGTCGAGGCGCGCCGCCAGTTCATCGAGGCGCAGGGCTAGGGCCGATGGCGATGGCGGCCGACCAGATCGAGAGCCTGATCCGCGAGGGCATTCCCGACGCCCGGGTCGAGATCGTCGACCTGGCCGGCGACGGCGACCATTATGAAGCGCGCGTCGTCGCCGAGAGCTTCCGCGGCCAGCCTCGCGTCCGGCAGCATCAGCGCGTATATGCAGGCGCTCGGCGGGCGCATGGGCACCGAGCTGCACGCGCTCAAGCTCAGCACCGGCGTGCCCGAGTAAAGGAAACCATCATGACCGACGTCCAGGGCCGCATCGACGGGATCGTAAGGAGCAGCGACATCGTGCTGTTCATGAAGGGGACGGCGCTGTTCCCGCAATGCGGCTTCTCGCAGCGCGCGGTCGCGATCCTCGACCATCTCGGGGTGAAGTTCGAGACCGTCGACGTGCTGCAGGACCCCGAGCTCCGCCAGGGGATCAAGGATTATTCGGACTGGCCGACCGTGCCGCAGCTCTACGTCAAGGGCGAGTTCGTCGGCGGCTCCGACATCATGATGGAGATGTTCGAGGCCGGCGAGCTGCAGCAGCTGCTCGAGGACAAGCAGGTCGCCCGCGCTTAGGGGACAGTCACTAGTGACTGTCCCCATGCCGAACTAGACGGTTGCGCGCATTTTCCTGAGGCCCAGATATTCGAGGGCGGCGAGGCCGAGCACGGCGAGCGCCTGGGCGGCGACGAAGGCAGAACCGAGCGCCGTCGGCTGCTGCTGGGCGATCACCGCGAAGCTCTCGGCGGTCCAGCCGAGATTGCCGATGACGACCAGCCAGACCAAAGCGCGCGGCGGCGCCGGCCGCGGGCCAGCCAGCCGATGAACGCCGCCAGCGGCAGCAAGGCGACGCCGGCGAGGCGGATCAGCGGCTCGGGCAGCCCGAACAACGGCGCCAGCGCGGCGGCGCCCAGGCCCATTGCCAGCCCCATGGCAAGGCAGCTCAGCGAATCGAGGGCGAGGACGCGGCGGAGGAACAGGGTCTGCGACATGGCATGTCCTTTCATGGTTGGTGCCCCGGATCATCGCCGGCCAAGGTCATGGTGTCGATTACCTCGCAGGTAATGGGATTGTGCGTCGGGCCGGGCTAGTCTGGCGGCCATGCAGACCCAGACTCTTCCCGTGGGCGCCCAGCTGCGCGCCTGGCGCGGCCGCCGCCGCCTGTCCCAGCTCGACCTCGCGCTCGACGCCGACATTTCGGCGCGCCACCTGAGCTTCCTCGAAACCGGCCGCTCGCGGCCGAGCCGGGCGATGCTGCTGCGCCTCGCCGAGCGGCTCGCGATTCCGGCGCGCGACCGCAACCTGCTGCTCGTCGCCGCCGGCTTCGCCCCCGCTTTGCCCGAACGCCCGCTCGACGACCCGGCGCTGGCCGACGCCCGCCGCGCGGTCGAGCTGGTGCTGAAGGCGCACGAGCCCTATCCCGCGCTCGCCGTCGACCGGCACTGGCAGATGCTCGCCGCCAATGCCGGCGTCGCGCCGCTGATCGCCGCCGCCGCGCCGCACCTCCTCGAGCCGCCGGTCAACGTGCTGCGGCTCAGCCTCCATCCCGAAGGCGTCGCGCCGAGCATCGTCAACCTCGCCGAATGGCGCGCGCACATCCTGCACCGGCTCGAGGCGCAGGTCGAGGCAAGCGGCGACCAGGTCCTCGCCGCGCTGCTCGCGGAGCTTCGCGCCTATCCGGGCGGCGCCGCGCGTCCGGCCGACAGCCATGGCGGCGTCGCCGTGCCGCTGGTGATCCGCGCCGGCGGCGCCACCCTGTCCTTCCTCAGCACCACCACCATGTTCGGCACGCCGATCGACATCACCTTGTCGGAGCTGGCGATCGAGGCCTTCCTGCCGGCCGACGCGGAGACCGCGGCCTTGCTCGGCGGCCGGGCGGTTGCCGGTTCGGGCGGAAGCCAATAGACTCGGCCGGTTCGAGAGGAGGACTTATGCGTCGCAACAAGATCGCCGCCGCCGCCGCAGCCTTGTCGCTGCTCGCCTCGCCGGTCGCCGCCTCGGCCGCCAGTCCGCTCAGCCTGGCGGGAGTCCCCGCCGTCGAGCGCGCCGGCGCCGGCATGGACGACCCGGCCGATCTCGGCAGTCGCCGCGGCTATATGGGCTGGATCCTCGCCGCGGTCGCCCTCGGCATCCTGGTGTTCGTGATCATCGAGCTGGGAGACGATAACAGCCTGCCGGGCAGCCCGTAGCAGACGCTTGCGTCCAAAAAGCTAGGGGCGGGCGGCGCGACCGGAAAGTGCGCCAGGGCCCGCCCCCTGTAGTGGAACCATGTGGACGCGTTCTATGATACACGCCCCGTGCCAGGCGCCGAAAAGCGCAGAAATCCGGGGTTTTCAAGGTTAGCGGAAATTAACCCTTCCCGGACGTTGTAAAGCCGGCCGACAGGGTATCCGGCTGTTCATCCGCCGTTCATGGCACCATAGACTACACATGTAGTCTCAGCCGGGGGCCGCCGATGAAGCCGTTTCTCCTGGCCGCCGCCGCGGCCTCCATGCTCGCCCAACCCGCGCCGGATCGGCCAAGCGAGGAGGTCCAGCGCGCGATCGACCGGGCCGTGGCGCAGGCGGCTCCGCTGGAGACGGACAGCCGATACGATACCGCGGTGGCCCGCCCGGCTTATGCGGCTGACCCTCCGCGCGTGCTGTTCGACGAGGCGCATCGCAATTTCCACACGCCGGCGACCCGCTACGGGCCCTTCGCCGACCTCATCCGCAACGACGGCTACCGGATCGATTCGAACACGCGGCCGTTCACCGCCGCGGCGCTGGCCGGGCATGACATCCTCGTCATCGTCAACGCGCTCGGCGCCGAAGGCGCGGAGGCCTATGCGGCGTCCGCTTTCACCGACGAGGAATGCCGCGCCGTCGCCGATTGGGTGCGCGGCGGCGGCGCGCTGCTGCTGATCGCGGACCACGCGCCGTTCGGCGTCGCCGCCGAGCCGCTGGCGCGGACCTTCGGCGTCGAGATGAGCAAGGGTGTCACCGCCGATCCCGGCCGTGCCGACCCCGAGAGCGGGAATCGGACCTTCATCCTCTTCGACCGCGACGGCGGCGGCCTTGGCGATCATCCGATCCTCGAGGGGCGCGACCGCTCCGAGCGGATCGGCCGGGTGATGAGCTTCAGCGGCCAATCGCTGCGGGGCCCCGACGGGAGCAGCGCCCTGCTCGTGCTCGGCGAGCGCGCGATCGACCGCCCCTCCGCGAACCCGGCGGAGATCAGGGCCGCCGTCGCCGCGGCGCAGGAGCAGGCGAGACGCGAGGGCCGTCCGGCGCCCGGCGCGGTGGCGCTGCGGAGCCCGGGCGCGGGCACCCCGGCGGCCGGCCGGGCGCAGGGGATCGCCCTGCGCTTCGGCCGCGGCCGCGTCGTCGTCCTGGGCGAGGCGGCGATGCTTTCGGCGCAGCGCATGGCCGGAGGCGCGCCGATCGGGATGAACCGGGCCGGTCTCGACAACCGCCAGTTCGCGCTCAATCTCATGCACTGGCTTTCCGGATTGATCGCATAGCCGCCGTTCAGCCGCTGTTCACGGTGAGAATGACTACCAGTGTAGTCGAAAGGGGAGGGACGCGGATGGAGCGGATCGGGGAAGCCGAATATGCGGTGATGGAGGTGCTCTGGCGGGAGTCGCCGCTGACCGCCGCCGAGGTCGCCGAGCGGGCGCCGGCCGAGCGCGGCTGGAGCATCCGCACCGTCAAGACCATGCTCGCCCGCCTGCTCGCCAAGGGCGTGCTCGCCCATGAGGAAGAGGGGCGGCGCTATCTCTATCGCCCCGCCGTCGCCCGCGCCGATTATGTCGCGCAGGAATCGGGCCGCCTGATCGACCGGATGTTCGGCGGCCGGGTGACGCCGCTGGTCGCCCAACTCGCCGAGCGCGACCGGCTGAGCCCCGCCGACATCGCCGAGATCGAGGCGCTGCTGAAGGCGCTCAAGCAATGACCGGCTGGTTCTTCGCCAATCTCGGCTGGGCGAGCCTCGCCATGCTGCTGGTGCTGGCGCTGCGCCGTCCGGTCGCCGTCCTGTTCGGCGCCGGAGCCGCCTACGCCTTGTGGCTGGTGCCGGCCCTGCGCCTCGTCATGCCCCCGCTGCCGAGCTTCGCGCCCGACCTGCCCGCCGCGCCGGAAACCCTGGTGGTGATGGTGAGCGAGGCCGCGGGGCCGCTGCCGCAGGACGCCGGGCCCGGCCAGTGGGTGACCGTGCTGCTCTCGGTCTGGGCGGCCGGCGCGCTGCTGGTCCTCGCCTGGCAATTCGTCTCCTACCGCAGGTTCCTCACCGAGCTCAGCCTGTCCTCGCGCAGCATCGGCGCCCATCGCGGCCTGCCGCTGATCGAAAGCGCCGCAGTGCAGGGGCCGGTGGCGCTGGGCCTGCTCGACCGGCGCATCGTCGTGCCGGCCGATTTCTCCACCCGCTACACGCCCGGGGAGCAGCGGCTCGCGCTCGATCACGAGGCCGTCCACCATCGCCGCGGCGATCTGTGGTGGAACCATCTCGGGCTCGTCATCCTCGCGCTCAACTGGTTCAATCCGCTGGCCTGGATCGCGTTTCGCGCCTTCCGCGCCGACCAGGAGCTCGCCTGCGACGCCGCCGTCGCCGGCGCCGCCTGCCCCCAGGCGCGCCACGATTACGCCCGGGCGCTGATCAAGTCCGCGAGCCGGCCTGGCCTGATCGCCACCTGCCCGCTCAACCATGCCGACCAACTGAAACGGAGACTTCGAATGATGAAGCAGCACAAGGTGAGCCGGCTGCGGCTGCTCGGCGGCGCCGCCGCCGTGACCATGCTCGGCCTCGCCGGCCTGGCGCTCGGCAGCCCGAGCTTCGCCGCCCAGGACAGCGCGCCCGAGGCCAAGCAGGAGAGCGGCGAGCCGCGGGACGAGCGGCGGGAGGAACGGGTGATCATCCATACCCACCGCGCCGGCGAGGGTGAGCATCGCGACCATGCCGAGCATCGCCGGCGCCAGCGATCGTCCGGCTCTGCCGCGCATTCCGAGCATCGGGATCACGACCGGCATGTGGTGATCAGGACCCATCGCCGCGACGGGCAGGGTGGAGCCGGCGCGCACCAGAGCCATCGCGACCATGGCGTCCGCATGTTCAACCTGCACCGTGGCCCCGGTCATGGCGGTCATGGCGGCCATGCCGGCCACCTGGCCATGGCCGATTGCGGCGACGGCGAGCGCAGCGAGGTGAGCGAGGGCGAGGGCAACGAGCAGACCCGCGTCATCCTGTGCACGCGCGGCGACCAAGCGACGCCGGCTCAGCGTGCCGAGCGACTGCAGCGCGTCCGCGACCGGCTCGCCCAGGAGGGCGAGCTCAGCGCCGAGCATCGCGCCCGGGTCGGCGCGGCGCTCGACCGCGAGATCGCCCGGCTGCGGGCGCAATGATCGCCAAAGTGCTGGCGGCGGCCGTCCTGGCCGCCGCCGCCTTCCTCCAGGCGCCGGTGCCGCCGCCGGTCGAGACGGTGCCGCTCGACCTCAGCGGGCCGCGCCCGATCGCGATGCTGACGATCGGCGCCGGCGAGACGGTGCCGGTGATCTTCGACACCGGCGCCTCCGGCAACGTGCTCGATGCCGATTATGCCCGCGCGGCGGCGTTGCCGGACGAAGGCCCCGCCCAGGTCGGCACGCCGGCCGGCGGTCCGCCGATGATCGGCTTCCGCACCCGCATCGACAATGGCCGGCTCGGCAATGCGCCGCTCGCCGGCGTGCGGGCGGTGGCGTTGCCCATGCCGGGGATGCAGCGGCTGAACGTCAGAGGCGTGTTCGGCCCGGGCACCTTTTTCGGACGGCTGGTCTTCCTCGACCTCGCCCGCGGCGAGATCAGGGTGACGGCCAAGACCCCTCGGACCATCCCCGCCGGCCAGCCCCATCCCTATAGCGACATGGGCATGCGCAGCCTGCCCGGCATCGGCGTGGAGATCGGCGGCCGCAGCTACCACGCCCATATCGACACCGGCCAGCCCGGCATGCTGATGATGCCGATGACGATGTCCGGCGACGTGCCGCTCGACGGCGCCCTCGTCGACGGCCCGCCGGCGCGGCTCGCCGACGGCGTTCCCCGCGCGGTCAGGATCGGGCGGATCCGCGGCACGGTGCGGGTGGGGAGCCTGGTGCTGGAGAATCCCGAGGTGCGCTTCATGGAGGGGCTGGGTCGGGTCAATGTCGGCATGCTGGCGCTGCGCGGCGCCACCGTCGTCTTCGACCCCGCCGAACGCCGCACCTGGCTGGTGCCCGCCACGACCGCATCCCCCTCCCCTCCGAACAATTCCCCCTCCCCTTGATGGGGAGGGGTTAGGGGTGGGGTGAACCTTCGAAACCCACTGTTTCAGCTCCGAATCCACCCCTACCCAACCCTCCCCCATCAAGGGGGAGGGCTTTTCCTTCTCCCCCGGGAGTGCCACATGCCTCGCCATGGAGGATTGGCCCACCGGCAAGGTCGAGCAGGTCGCGCCCGCCGTGCGGCGGCTGCTGGCGGGCAATCCGTCGGCCTTCACCTATAGCGGCACGCAGACTTATATCGTCGGCGCTGGCGCGGTGGCGGTGATCGATCCCGGCCCGGACCTCGCCGAGCATGTCGAGGCGATCCTCGCCGCGACCGCGGGCGAGCGGATCGCCGCGATCCTGTGCACCCACACCCACCGCGACCACAGCCCGGCGAGCCGGCCGCTCGCCGCCGCCAGCGGCGCGCCGATCGTCGGCTGCGGGCCGCTGGCGATCGAGGATGACGGCCCCCGCGCCGACGCCGCCTTCGACTTCGACTATGCCCCCGACCGGGTGCTGGCGGACGGCGAGCGGGTCGAGGGGGAGGGCTGGGCGCTGGCCGCGGTGGCGACGCCCGGCCATACTTCGAACCACCTCTGCTTCGCGCTCGAGGGGACCGGCGCACTGTTCACCGGCGATCATGTGATGGGCTGGTCGACCACCGTGGTGTCGCCGCCGGACGGCGACATGACGCTCTACATGCAAAGCCTCGATGCGCTGCTCGGACGCGACGACAGGGTCTATTATCCCGCGCACGGGCCGGCGGTGGAGGCGCCGCACGCCCACGTCCGCGCGCTGATCGACCACCGGCGCATGCGCGAGGCGCAGATCCTCGAGCGGCTGCGCGAAGGCGAGGGGGGGATCGGGCGCATGGTCGAGACCATCTATCGCGACGTCGATCCGCGGCTGCACGGCGCGGCGGGCCGGTCGGTGCTCGCCCACCTGCGCGACCTGGAACGCCGCGGCCTCGTCCTGGAGGAGGGGGAGAGATGGACGCTCAGCGGCTGAAGCGGCTCGCCTTCATCGGCCTGCCGCCGCTCCTCGCTTTGCTGATCGGGGCGCTGCTCGGGGCGCTGCTGCGCGGCGGCGCCCGCCCTCCGGCCGCCCAACCCTGGGCGATCGCCGACCGGGCGCTGCTCTCGGTGCGCGAGGAGGGGCGGATGGTCGTCTTCACCGGCCGCTTCGTGGCGGTGGTGACCGCGCGCGAGACCCGCTTCGGCCTTTCCGCGCGCAAGACCCTGATCATGCCGGGCTCGGTCCGCTACGGGATCGACCTTGGCCGGCTGCGGCGCGAGCATCTCGCCTGGGAGGTGGCGACGCGCACCCTCAGCGTCACCCTGCCGCCCCTTGAAATTTCCGGCCCGCAGATCGATTTTAACGAGGTTCAGGAATATTCGGAGGGCGGCCTCGTCATGGCCCTCACCGATGCCGAACGGACGCTCGATCAGGCCAATCGCCGGAGCGCCCAGGATGAGCTGATGCGCCAGGCCCGTGCCAGGACCCCGACGAGCCTCGCGCGCAACGCGGCGATGCGTGCGGTGGCGAGAAGCTTCGCCATGCCGCTTCGCACGGCAGGGATTGACGCCAGCGTGTCGGTGCGGTTCGTGGATCCGGCGGGACGGGAAGAGGCGGTGTTCCTCGACCGGCCTCGGCGAATCGAGGATGCCGTCGGCGACAGGCAGGCCGGCCCGGCCGCGCCGCCCATGGGGAAGTGAGATGAACGCACCCAATGCAAGCCTCCGGGGCCTCGACCTTCGTGCCGAGATCGACCGGCTGCGCGAGGAGCGCAACGCCGTGCTGCTCGCCCATTATTACCAGACCCCGGAAATCCAGGACCTTGCCGACTTCGTCGGCGACAGCCTCGACCTCTCCCGCAAGGCGCAGGCGACCGACGCCGGGGTGATCGCCTTTTGCGGCGTCCGCTTCATGGCCGAGACGGCCAAGATCCTCTCGCCCGACAAGATCGTCGTGCTGCCGGACATGGACGCCGGCTGCAGCCTCGAGGACAGCTGCCCGCCGGACAAGTTCAAGGCCTTCCGCGAGGCCCATCCGGACCATATCGCGCTCACCTACATCAACAGCTCGGCCGAGGTGAAGGCGCTCAGCGACATCATCGTCACCTCCTCGTCGGCGGAGATCATCCTCAGCCAGATCCCGCCCGAGCAGAAGATCATCTTCGGCCCCGACAAGCATCTCGGCGGCTGGCTCGCCCGCAAGACCGGGCGCGACATGCTGCTCTGGCCGGGCGTGTGCATCGTTCACGAGGCCTTCTCGGAGACCGAGCTGCTGAAGCTGAAGGCGAAACATCCCGGCGCACCGGTCCTCGCCCACCCCGAATGCCCGCCCGCGATCATCGATCATGCCGACATGGTCGGCTCGACCTCGGCGATCCTCAAATATGCGCTGGAATCGCCGTCCGAGGTGATGATCGTCGCCACCGAGCCGCACATCATCCACCAGATGGAGAAAGCGGCGCCGGGCACGACCTTCATCGGCGCGCCCGGCGCCGACGGCAACTGCAACTGCAACATGTGCCCCTATATGGCGCTCAACACGATGGAGAAGCTCTACATCGCGCTCCGCGACCTCGAGCCCCGCATCGAGATCGAGGAAGGGCTCCGGCTGCGCGCCAAGAGGTCGCTCGACCGCATGCTCGAAATGGCCGGGGGCACCGTCGGCAAGGGCGACGTCGGCCGCCCCATCTTCATGGGAGACTAATTCTCGTTGGCGACGCCGCTATGGGCGCGGTCGAGATAGAAGCCGGCCAGATGATAATGCACGTGCGCGGCCTTTTCATGGGTCGCGGCATTGGCGAGGTCGAGCTCGGCCTCGGCCCGTTCCAGGAAATAGTCTTTCTCGAAGGCGTCCATGCACGTTCCCCTGCTGCGACTCGTCCAAACATTCGCGGGCGCTCTCGGTTCCCGTCAGGCCCGCGCTTCGCGGAGCGCGACGTGGCGGATGCCGCGGCCGGCGGTCTTGGCGATCTCCTCCTCATGACCGTGCGGCTGGGCGTGGCCCTCATCGCGCATGTAGGTGCGGTCGAGCTCCTTGAGCAGAGGCTCGACCTCCTCGCCGGCGTTGATGCGGAGCAGCGCGTCGATCTTGGCCTCGAGCCGGTCGTCATTCTCCTTCGACGAGGGCGAGCCGACGTAGAGGAAGAAAGCAAGGCCGACGACCTGCCAGATCAGCTGCAGGAACTCCGACTGCCAGTTCTCGAACGTGTCGCGGCCCATCTCCATCAGATAGCCCGACAGCTGGGCCTGCTGGCCGTGCTCGGCGGCCTCGTCGACGAACGCGAACCAGCCGAGCCCCCAATGCAAAGCGAGCGAGACCAGGAAGAAGGCGAGGGTGATCCAGAGGTAGGCGTGCTTTCTCATGACCGTCTCCCGTGTGCCGTTTCGCCGGGAAAACGTGCCGGTGCGGCGCCGGTTGCGCGGTCAGTGGATCGCGCGGTCCCTCGGCCCCAGCGTCCGCACGCGGCGCGGGCCTTGCCAGATCTCGACGGTCTGATGATCGGCGCGGGGCCTGGCGAGACGGGCGGTCTCACGATCGTCCGCGGCCTCGATCTCATCCGAGCCTGCGAACCGGGAGGCTTCCAGATAGTAGAGCCGGTAGGAGCCCATGGCCCGATCCCCCATTGAGTCGGCGCCACCATAACATCGCTGCGAGCAACGCGAATTATAGCAGATTGTTGATCTGGCCCTAGTTGCCGTTCGCTCAGCCGGCGACCGCGATCCGGACCGACTGGGCGAGATGCAGATAGCGCGGGTTGAAGTCGGCGACCTCGCGCAGCCGCCGCCAGTCGGGGAAGCTCAGATGGCGCTTGCGGCGCTCGATCAGTCCCTCGCTCTCGAGCGCCTTCAGCGTCCGGTTGACGTGGACCGGCGTCAGGCCGAGCGCGTCGGCGAGCTGCTCCTGCGTCATCGGCAGCTCATAGCCGAACTGCTCGGCGAGGCCGACGGCGTCGAGCCGGATCCCGACCTCGCACAAGATATGGGCGAGCCGCGCCCTGGCGTCGCGGCGGGTCACGTTGAGCACCCATTCGCGAAAGATCGACGCCTCGACCAGTATGTACATCAGGATCGCGTTGGCGATGGCGGGGCGGCTCCAGATCAGGTCCTGGAACTGGCTGCGCGCGACGAAGGCGATGTCGGCGCGGGTCAGGGTCTGGACGCTGTGATCGGCCTCGTCGAGGAACAGGTTCTGGAAATCGAGCGGCTCGCCGGGAATGTGCAGCGAGACGATCTGGCGCGCGCCGTCGCCGGTCAGCTTCTGGCGATAGGCGAAGCCCCCCAGCAGGATGCCGCACTGGTGCGGCGGATCGCCCTCGCGCACCAGATGGGCGGAAGCTTCCAGCGTGCGCCGTGTGTAGGGCAGCGCGAGCAGCTCGCGCCGGTCCCGGTCGTCGAGCGGCGTATGGCGCTCGAGCGTTCGGACCAGCAGGCCGAGAGGCGAGGAACTGGCGTCCGGAATCGAGCTCTCCCGTCGCAGCGCGGGCTGGGAGCATGTCGAATCACTGCCGCCAGCCCCCGAATCCCGCTGGCGGCGACAATATATAACACAGCTAAACGAGCAGACTTAACCCATGATAAGCTGGCACAGTCGCGACCCACTCAGGGCCTGAGATCGAATACCTCGCGATAATGGATCATCAGGACGGGCTCACCTTGCGCGTCCTCGACCTCGATCCGGTGGCTCAACGTCATGTAGCCGTTGCGAATGTCCTGGCAGATCAGCTCGCGCGCCGAGCGCGTCGCCTCGCGTCGGGCGGCCTCGTCGTCCGCCAGCTCCAGCCCCTCGTCATCCCTGGTGATCTCAGTGTTGAAGATATGGAAATGATAGCGAGGCATGGCGGGTCCGTAGGCGCGCATTCCGGCCCCTGCCACAACATAGAACAAGTCGGGCCTTGATCGGGGCAGGGTGCCCCGGGCGGGTGACAGGGAGAGGGACCTTCGCCTAAATGCCCGCCATGGCCTTCCGCCTCGACCGTTTCGATCTGGACGCCTTCGTCGCCACCACCCTCGCCGAGGATCTGGGCGAGGCGGGCGACATCACCTCGGCGGCGGTGATCCCCGAAGACGCCCGCTTCGCCGGCGCGATGGACAGCCGCGAGCCGATCGTGGTGGCAGGCCTGCCGGTCGCCGAGGCCTTCTTCCGAGCGCTCGACCCCGAGGTCGAGATCGAGCTTCTGGCCGGAGAGGGCGAGCGGGTCGCCGCGGGCGCCGGTCTGCTGCGCCTGTCGGGCAAGGCGCGGGCGATGCTCGCCGCCGAGCGCTCGGCGCTCAACATCGTCCAGCACCTTTCCGGGATCGCGACGCTCACCCGTCGCTATGTCGAGGCCATCGCCGGCACCGGCGCGGTCCTGCTCGATACGCGCAAGACCGTCCCGGGCCTGCGCGCGCTCGAAAAATACGCGACCCGGATGGGCGGCGCGCAGAACCACCGCATGGGGCTGTGGGACGCGGCGATGATCAAGGACAATCATGTCGCGCTCGCCGGCTCGGTCGGCGAGGCGGTCCGCCGCGCGGCGGCGGCCGGCATCGCGCGCATCATCGTCGAAGTCGACCGGCTCGACCAGATCGAGCCCGCCCTCGCCGCCGGCGCGACCCAGCTGCTGCTCGACAATATGGATGTCCCCGCCTTGCGCGAAGCGGTCGCGCTGGTCGGCGGCCGCGTCCCCACCGAGGCGAGCGGGGGCGTCACCCTGGAGACGATCCGCGCCAAGGCCGAGACCGGCGTCAGCTACGTCTCGGTCGGCCGCATCACCCAGTCCGCGCCGGCGGCGGATATCGGGCTCGATTTCGCGGCGCGGCCATGACGGTCGAGCGCCCCGTTTCGATTCGCTGGTTCGAGCGTCTCGCCTATTTGTCGCTGGTGCTCAGCGTCGCCAACTTCATGATCGTCCATTCGACGATGCGCCAGGCATCGCCGGACCTTCCGGACGGGCGGCGGGGCGCCGTCCTGGTGCTGATGATCGTGATCCTGGCGGTCTACCTCCCGCTGATCCGCCTTGCCGCCCATCGCGCAAGCAATGTCGCGCGCTGGATCTTGGTCGTCCTGCTCGGCGTCCACCTGCTTGGCCTGTCCAACCTGCGCGCCATCCCGGACTATGGCGGCGTCTCGGCGGTAATCGCGATTATCCAGTTCCCCTTCTCGGTGGTCCTGCTCTGGCTCATGTTCCGGGCGGACGCGCGCCGCTGGTTCCATCAGGGGAAGCCGATCGACCCCGAGATCTTCCGCTAGAGCTCCCGCCGAGCGAGAACCTCGCCCTCGATCAGCTTGGTCTCCGGATGATGCTTGTCGAGCCAGCGCTTGACGATGCGCAAGTTGCGCGTGTTCGACTTGAAGGCGAAGTCGAACAGGTCGCCGGCCAGCGGGATCGCGCCGATCGCGGTGTCGAAGCCGACATTGCCGGCCATCCGCACCAGCTGGAATTTCGACATGCCGAGGTTGCGCGCCTCCCAGATTAGCCAGGCGCCCATCGCCGCGGTGATCACGTCGCCGACCACCGGGATCAGGCCGAGGATCGAATCGAGGCCGACCCTGAGCCTGGTGCCGGGCACGCCGACGGCGCGCTCGAGCAGCAGCTCCATCGCCTCGATGCGCTGGCGGACCGAGGCTGGGTCGCGGCCCAGCGCCATCCGGCCCGCCACCCGCTCCATCTCTGCCCGGTCGATCCGCATGTCAGGGGCGCTCCGCGATCAGGTTCGCCGCGGGGTGGCGGGCGAACGGATTCGGCCTGAAGCCCGTCAGTCGCGGCGAGACCAGCGACCATCGGACCGGGGCCGTGAGCGGTATGAACGGCGCAAGGTCGGTAAGTATCCGGTCGGCGATGGCGAATTCCGCGGACCGGTCCCGCGTCCGCGCGGCGAGGCGGGCCCGCGCCAGCGCCTGGTCGGCGGCGGCGTCGCAGACCGCGCTCGCCTCACAGGTGAAATGGCGCAGGTACCAGCTGGCGAGGTTGGCCGGCGCGACCTCGTCGATCAGCCTCAGCTCGGCCGGCGCGCCGGGCCCCACCCGCTCGGCATCGACCCCGATCAGCCGCCAGTCGCGGCGGAGGTGGGCGAAGACCAGCCGGTAGCCCGGCCCGTCGGGCGTCGCCACCCGCACCCGGAGCGGCGCCTCGAGGCCGAGCGCGGCGATCGCCCGCTGCGCGGCCTCGCGCCGCATCGGCAGCGGCGCCGCCGCCCAGTCGGGCTGGGCGATGCTGGGCAGGTCGCCGATTCCGGGCGGGACCAGGCTGGTGCGAACGCCGAGCCGCGGCACCGCGAGCGCGGCGGCGATCCCGTCGCGGTCGACCGCCATGGCCAGCGCGCGGCGCGCCGCCGGGTCGGCGAGCGGCCCCTCGCGCGCGGCGAAGGCGAGGCCGAAGAGCCCGTTGACCGGATCGAGCACCAAGGCGCGCGCCGGCAGCCCCGCGGCCTGCGCCACCGGCAGGTCGCCGGCGGTCCCGCCGACGACCAGCGCGGTGCGTTCTGCCGCGAAGCGGGCGACGGCCCGCGCAGCCCGCTCGCCGCGCAGCAGAATGTCCGGCTCCTCGTCCCCGGCCTCGGCGCCGCCGTCCTCCTCCGCTTCCTCGGCGCGGGGCAAGGCAAGCCCGAGCACCGGCACCTCGGCCTCGACCAGCCGGTAGGGCCCGGTGCCCTGGCCGCCCTGCAGGATGGCGAGCTCCGGCTGGGCGAGCAGCTGCAGGAAGTTCGGGCGCGGCCCGCGCAGGCTGATCTCGAGCACCTCGTCGGTCATCGCGACGACGTCGTCGATCGCGCCCAGCACCGGCTTCAGGCGGTTGCGGCTCGCCCGGCTGACCGCCGCCCGCAGCCGCGCGGCCACCTCCTCGGCGGTGACCCGCGCGCCGCCGGACCAGTGCACCCGCCGCAGCCGGAAGGTGTAGCGCAGCCCGTCGTCGGAGACGATCCAGCTCTGCGCCAGCGCCGGCTCGATCTCGCCGGCCGCGTCGAACCGGACCAGCCCCTGGGCGAGCGCCTCGGTGAGGAAGGCCGAGGGCGGGTCGAGCGGCTGCAGATTGGGGTTGGCGAGGCGCGGGGCCGCGCCGATCGCGGTGACGTCGATCGGCCCGCTTTCCGGGCCGCCGCACGCCGCGAGGGCCAGGAGCGCGGCGGCCAGGGCCGCGCCGGTTGCCGGTCGAATCGCCATCAGGCCTGCACCATTAGCCCAGCTTGCCGCCGGGTTTCAGCCATGTTCGCCGCGGCCGCCAGCCGGGCGATTTTCGCGCCCAAACGGGCCTCGGCTTTTACCCCTCTTTCATTGATGTGAGTTAAGCTCGCGCCATGACCAGGAAATCCGCCCCCGGCGGCCCCGAGCAGGAGCAGGTCCCCGGCTTCACGGCGCGCCGCACGACGCGCCTTGCCATCGAGGGCAGGGCGAGCCTCACTCCGCAGAATCTCTACAATGTCGAGGTCAAGGTGCGCGATCTCTCGGCCGCCGGCTTCATGGCCGAATGCGCCGAGCCGGTGCGGATCGGCTCCTACGTAACGCTCGACATCCCCGGCCTCGGCCCGGTCCACGCCCAGGTGCGCTGGCAGATCGGGATGCGGATGGGCGGGATGTTCCTCGATCCGATCAGCCTGGCCCGCTGCGAATGGACCGCGGAGAAGGCCGAGGCGGCCTGATTGGCAAGGCGCGCACGCCTGTCGCCGATCCCGCGAGTACCACTTCAGGTCCCAAAGCGATGCTTCGCCGATCGCCACAGTTTTTCTTATCAAGCGCGGTCTTGTTTCTAGTCCCAGCCTGATGCTAGCCTTGCACAAGGTATTCACGCCGAGTCCTGATCTTCAGTTCTACGGCAATGGGGCGAGGTCGTCTCATGAGTTGGGAAGCAATACTGATTATCATTGCCATCGGTATGTCGCTTATCGCCTGGGCGGACATGGCGGCGGTGGCAGCGTTGCCGGCGGATTGCGGACGGCCGCAGCCTCCATCAACCCGATTGGGCATCTGCGGGAACGACGCCGACGTCTCGGCCTGCTGCCGGGCGAGATCAAGGCGCTTCGCTTCTTCAACTCCAACGATCCCGACCTCAAGGGTGCCTGGCAGCGCAAGGATCTGACCCGCATCGAGGAGCTGCTCGTCGCGGGGGACCAGCTGAACCGAACCAGCTGGGCGCGGGCCGGCGAAAGCTTCAATGAGGCCGTGGCGACGGTCGACCTGGGGCGGGACCTTCTGGCGCGGGCGCTGAAGCGAGTCGAGCCGCTGCTGGCTCGGCACGGCATCGACTATCGGGGCCATAAGATCGCTCCAAGCAACCTGCTCGCCGGCGACGCCAAAATCATCTCGTTGAAGGCGCATTGGACCCAGAAGATCAACTATATCGGCGGCGGCGGGCAAATTGCCGGCAGGGCGGCTGCGAGCGGCAATTGGCAGGTGGCGCTCGTGGCGGGGATCGCGAGCGTCGTGATGACCGCGATCAACGAGAGCAAATATCTTCGCCAGTTCGCCGAGATGGAGGGAGAGATCAAGACCATGGCCGCCGCCATGGCGGCCGACGTCGGGCCGTTGACCATTATGATCGAGACGCGCCTCGTTCCTCAGGTCGACTGGATGATCCGTCTTATCGATCAGATCGAGGCCGAAGGCGGCGCGTTGACCGCGGCGTCTGGCGGATCCGTGCCGGAAGAAGCCGCGCGCGAACGCGCCCTTCGGTTGAGCTTTGCCGTGGCCGAGGCGAAGATGCTATTGGAAACCACGGCTGGAAACTGAATGACCGGAATGCCCGTCGAGCTTGAGGACCTGTTGGACGCCGCGCGAGAACGCGGCCAAGCGCTTGCGACGGGCGCTACGCTCGGCCAAGGAATTAGGTCGTTCACAACCTATATCGGCTTGATCAGCAGGTCGATCGAGCTGGCCCAGCTCATCGCCTCCGAGAAGCGCGACCTGAAGGCAATCGACTCCCACTACGAAATCGAGAGCTCGCGAATCCGCCTCGCCTTCGAGCAGGTCGAGAACGAGCTGCTCGCCAACGTCAGGCAGAATGAAGCGTTGATCGGGCTCACCTTCGAGTCGATCAACATGTTGATCGCCGCAGGACAGCATGCGGTCGCGTCGGAATTCCACCGGCGAATGCTTGAAAACCTCTCGCGCCCTTCGCTGGAGAGGATCGTGGAGGCACGCAACGCGGTCGCGGAGGGAAGCGGCACGCGGCTACGCCTGACCTAGCCACGGCGCGGCCTGAGGCCTGGTGCGGACGGCGGGAGTCGAACCCGCACGCCCCGTGGGGCAGAAGATTTTAAGTCTCCAGCGTCTACCGTTCCGCCACGTCCGCACGCCCGACAATGCCCTGTCGCGTGGCGCGGCGGAAGCGCGTTTCTCAGCCCGGCCAGTTCAGCGGCACCAGGTTCGGCCCGAGGATGTGGCCGTGCGTCGCGGAGTGCTGGTGCGAAACGTCGTGCGAGAAATGGGCGCCGTACCAGACGACCACATCCCGACCGCCGAGCGACTCTCCGTTGACCCATTTGCCGATATTGGCCTCGGTACCCGGCCCCGACGTATGATTGACGCCGTCATCGATCTCCGAGCCCCGATAACGCAGGAACCAGAGGTCGCCGCGGCCATAAGGGGCGTCGGGCTCCTGGGAGGCGATGCCGTCATCGGACCCCGGCCGGATCTCGTAGCCGGCGCCGCTGGGGACGTGCTCGACCCGCCACTTCCGCCTTCGTGCCGTGCTGCGCGGCCGGGCGGTTTCGCTGGCCAGCTCGTGCCAGCGGCGGAAGCAGAGCAAGCGGTTGAACTCGCGAACGCGGTTGTTGCCGGCGCTGAGGATGTCGAAATCGAGCCGCCAATAGGCATGGTGATGGTGGACGTTGCAGACGCACGGGCTCTCCGTCGCGGCGAATCCGAAACGCGGCCGGATGGTGCCGTTGGCGTGCAGCCGCCACTCGCTGACATAGCGATACCAGCCCGCCTCCATTTCGCTCACCAGCACCACCTCGGGTCCGTCGACATAGATGCCGACGCCGAGGAAGTTGCCGGTGTCCGATCCGGTGTCCATGATCGTCTTGGCCGGCGACGGGCATAAGCGGAAGCCGGGCGCGACATCGCTGCCGGTCGCCTGGATCTGCCCTTCCTCATATTGCCAGTCGCGATAGGGGCCGCAGGCATCGCCGTCATATTTGACGTTGAGGATGGGAACATGCGCCCGGAAGAGGACGCGCTTGCCCCGGTAATCGACATATCTGAGCTCCACGCCCGACCCTCTGAGGCCCGAGGAAGCGGCGGGACGGACTGCGAGGAAGCGCCACAGCGTCTGGCCGCCCTGACTGACCGTCACCCAGACCTGCCCGGCCATGCCCTGATAGGCCGTCGGCTGGCCCGCATTGACCGGTGCGCCGCAGATCGTGTCGTTGTGCGGATGCGTTTCGGGCGGCGCGCCCTCGTGGAAGCGGTGCAGGGCGCCGCCGGCGAGGTCGACGCCGAGGATCTCGACCGGGCGCCGCGATCGTCTCGAGAACAGGCCGACGCCGATCAGCCGCCGCGCGTGCACCTTCGGCTCCGGATGAATGGCGATGACCGGCGGCATCGGCCGATAGAAGATGAGGTCCGATCGGTCGAGCTCGGGGGCAAGGCTCGCATCCGCCCGCAACCGCTCGACTGCGGCGCCGAATTCGTCGCTGGTGACCGGCGGCTGCTCCTCGCTCTCGCGAAGCTGCAGCTGCTCCGGCGAACGCAGCTCCCCTTCGGCGATCAGCGCGCGCGAGCGGGCATAATCGTAGATCGTGGCCCTGAAGCGCTCGGGCGGCGTCGGCCGGTCTGCCTTTTCCCGTTCCGCATCGGGATCGATCGCCGCGATCGACAGGAACCGGTGCGGCGCATCGCCGAGCGCCTCGCGCAGCCCGGCGCTGGCAAGCACGGTTGCCGCGATCCTGTCCATCTCGTCCCTGGTCGGTCCAAACGGCTCGATCCCGACCTCAAGGGCCTCGTCCGGGCGCTGTGCGACGGTCATTGCCGGTCTCCCCTCGGGGCCGCCCGCCGGGCAATGCGCGTCCGGCCACCGATGCGGCCTTGTTGCAGCAGGACTGGACAGGAGCGCGGAGCGGGCGTCGCCGCGCGTCCACCCTCGCTTGCAAGCCTAGTTCACGGGAGTTCCGGCGCCAAGCCGCATCTGGTCCGCTTTGGAACCTGGCTCAGGCGCGCGCGAAGCGTGCGGGCTTCGATCAAACGCAATGCCCGCGCCTCAAACGTTGAGGCGCTCGCGCATTTCCTTGCCGGGCTTGAAATAGGGGACGTGCTTGGCCGAGACGTCGACCGGCTCCCCGGTGCGCGGGTTGCGGCCCTTGCGGGCGTCGCGGGCGCGGCTGGAAAAGGCGCCGAAGCCGCGAAGCTCCACCCGGCCGCCATTTTGCAGCTGCTCGATGATCGAATCGAAGAAAGCGGAAACCACCCGCTCGACCTCCTTCAGGGTGAGGTCCGGATGGTCGTCGCACAGTTTCTGGACCAGTTCGGATCGGATCACGGGCTTTCCCCCCTTCCAAAAGTCTAGTCTCCGGACGCCCGGAATTCTGTCGCAGCCGCAGGCCCCCGAGCGGCGTGACCCGCAGGACAGTCGCACCGAACTTGACAAAAATCAACCCGAGCCGAAGGCAAAAATCCGAATGTTTCAATAAGGTAGGTGAAGCAAGGCGGCCGTAGCGGCAGGCGCCCCGCAGGGGCGCCCGCCAAGCCGGGGTCAGCCTTTCTTTTGCTTGAGGGCTTCGCCGAGGATGTCGCCCAGCGACGCGCCGGAATCGGAGGAGCCATATTGGGCGACGGCCTGCTTCTCCTCGGCGATCTGCAGCGCCTTCACCGAGAAGTTCGGCTTCTTCGAGCGGTCGAAGCCGGTCACCATCGCGTCGAACTTCTGGCCGACCTGGAAGCGCTCGGGGCGCTGCTCGTCGCGGTCGCGGCCGAGATCGGTGCGCTTGATGAAGCCGGTCGCGCCGTCGTCGCCGACCTGCACGTCGAGGCCGCCGTCGCGCACCTCGAGCACGGTGACGGTGACGATCTCGCCCTTGTTGACGCCGCCGCCCGCGCCCGCGCCGCCCTTGGCGACGCCGCCGCGCTCGAGCTGCTTCATGCCCAAGGAGATCCGCTCCTTCTCGACGTCGACGTCGAGCACCACGGCTTTGACGGTCTCGCCCTTGCGGTGCAGGTTCAGCGCCTCCTCGCCCGACACGCCCCAGGCGATGTCGGACATGTGGACCATGCCGTCGACGTCGCCGTCCAACCCGACGAACAGGCCGAACTCGGTCGCGTTCTTGACCTCGCCCTCGACCTCGGTGCCGACCGGATGCTTCTCGGCGAAATCGGCCCAGGGATTGGCCTGCGCCTGCTTGAGGCCGAGCGAGATGCGGCGCTTCTCCTCATCGACCTCGATCACCGCGACGTCGACCTCCTGCGAGGTCGAGACGATCTTGCCCGGATGCACGTTCTTCTTGGTCCAGCTCATCTCGGAGACGTGGACCAGCCCCTCGATGCCCGGCTCGAGCTCGACGAAGGCGCCATATTCGGTGATGTTGGTGACGCGGCCCTTGAACACGCCGCCGACCGGATATTTGGCGCCGGCGCCGTCCCAGGGGTCGCTCTCCAGCTGCTTCATGCCCAGCGAGATACGTTGCGTGTCGCGGTTGATGCGGATGATCTGCACCTTCACCGTGTCGCCGATGTTGATCACCTCGCTCGGATGGCCGACGCGCTTGTAGCTGATGTCGGTGACGTGGAGCAGGCCGTCGATGCCGCCCAAATCGACGAAGGCGCCGTAATCGGTGATGTTCTTGACCACGCCGTCGACGATCTGGCCCTCGGCCAGCGACTGGATGAGGCCGGAGCGCTGCTCGGCGCGGGTCTCCTCGAGGATCGCCCGCCTGGAGACGACGATATTGCCCCGCCGGCGGTCCATCTTGAGGATCTGGAAGGGCTGCGGCAGGTCCATCAGCGGGCCGACGTCGCGGACCGGGCGGATGTCGACCTGCGAGCCCGGAAGGAAGGCAACGGCGCCGCCCAAATCGACGGTGAAGCCGCCCTTGACGCGGCCGAAGATCACGCCCTCGACGCGGTTGCCCTGATTGTGCTCGGCCTCGAGCTTGTCCCAGGCGGCCTCGCGGCGGGCGCGGTCGCGCGACAGCATCGCCTCGCCGTTCATGTTCTCGATGCGGTCGACGAAGACCTCGACCTCGTCGCCGATCGAGATGTCGGCCTTCTGGCCGGGCGCGGCGAACTCGCGCAGCGGCACGCGGCCCTCGCTCTTCAGGCCGACGTCGATGACCGCGAGGTCGTTCTCGATGCCGACGACGATGCCCTTGACGACCCGGCCTTCGAAGCCCTGGTCCTCGCCGCCGAGCGATTCATTGAGAAGCGCGGCGAAATCGTCGCGCGTCGGATTTGCCGTTGTGGCCATGATATTGGAGTCCTTACAAACTTACCGGTCCGCACCGCGGACTCATGCGGAGCGCGCGGGCCGGGCCAGAGGGATTTGCCGCCCCGGCCGAATGCCGGGGAGGCGTCCTGTGGGCGGGAACGCGGGAAGCCGAAACGGGAACCGCGAGGACGGTCTCCCGCCTTGAACGCGCTCTTCTTGTCCATGCTTTCCGCGAGCGCACCGCCCGCCGGACGGGGCGCATATAGGGGAAGGGGGAGGGAGGGGCAAGAGAGGCCTGACGCCGGGACAGAGCCGCGAGTTGACGTTTTGTCCAAACCGCAACGTCAGCCTGGGCGCAAGCGATCGCGCACTTCAGCTTCAATACGCGCGTTGTTTTGGGGAAAACGGTGACAGGGGAAAACGGTGACAGGTACGTACCTGTCACCGACCCATGCAGTGAGAGCTGGCATCTCCCTTGTTCGGCACGAACCTAGGCCGAGGCTACGAGGGAATACGTACTTTCGCGAAAAAGTAGGTGTCCCCATTCCCCCAAGGAATTCCGGGAGGCGATATCTAATCCCGCGGGACAGGGAAATCGGTGACAGGTACGTACCTGTCACCGACCTGGTAGCGAGGAGGCTGAGGATATGTATTCGGAGGTGCCCGAATGGGCCTGCCTGGGCCCGGAAAACGGTGACAGGTACGTACCTGTCACCGACCCATGCAGTGAGAGCTGGCATCTCCCTTGTTCGGCACGAACCTAGGCCGAGGCTACGAGGGAATACGCACTTTCGCGAAAAAGTAGGTGTCCCCATTCCCCCAAGGAATTCCGGGAGGCGATATCTAATCCCGCGGGACAGGGAAATCGGTGACAGGTACGTACCTGTCACCGACCTGGTAGCGAGGAGGCTGAGGATATGTATTCGGAGGTGCCCGAATGGGCCTGCCTGGGCCCGGGGCCCGCGCACGTCGCGGATGTCGAGGAGGTGGAGCGCGTGCGTCACGCGGGGCCGTCGGAGCTGGCCGTCCATCGCTGCCGGACCTGCGGCCAGCTCTACCGTTTCCATCATTTCGAGCTGAACGACTGGGGGCCCTCCGGGGATTATTGCGACGACACGTACGTCTGGCAGCCGCTCGCGCCGGACGAAGTCGCCGCCTTCCGCAACGACGTCAATTACAAACCGCGCAGCGACCGCATGCACAATTACCAGACCGGCTGGAGGTGAAGGAGAGGATTGGTGACAGGTACGTACCTGTCACCAATCGGAAGGCCTAGAGCAGCCGACCGCTGCGCTCGGCCGGCGCGAAGGACGGCGTCGCGGAAACCGGTGACCGGTACGTACCT
The DNA here is from genome assembly GCA_963826805.1 of uncultured Alphaproteobacteria bacterium. GTDB lineage: Bacteria > Pseudomonadota > Alphaproteobacteria > Sphingomonadales > Sphingomonadaceae > Allosphingosinicella. The sequence goes on along the minus strand of CAWGYE010000003.1, from coordinate 185,283 downwards.
GTCCTGTCACCGCGGAAACCGGTGACCGGTACGTACCTGTCACCGACCTAAAGGGCGGGCGCTACGGGTCGCGGAGCGAAGATCGTCCCGGTGGCAGGTACGTACCTGTCACGAAGATCGTCCCGGTGGCAGGTACGTACCTGTCACCGATTCGAGAGAGCTAAAGTAGCCGGCCGCTGCGTTCGGCGGCGCGGAGGGCGGCGTGGGCCGCCGGCTCAAGGCCGGCGTCGAGGAAGGCGCGCCAGTCGTCGATCCGCGCCCGTGCCGGCGCCGGATCGACGAGCGGGTCGTCGGCGAGGCCGAGGTGGCCGCGCGCGCTCGACCAGCGCCACGCCTCCGGCCGGTCTACCAAGCGCGCACGGACCGGATTGAGCTCGACATAACGCAGGCAGGCATACAGGTGCGCCTCGTCGAGCGGGAACGAGGCGAAGCGGCTCTGCCAGAGGTGGCCGCACCAGCCCTCTCGCTGGTTCACCTCCCAGCTGTAGCGGCGGTGCAGCGGTGCGAGCGCGGCCCCGAGGCCGTCCTCGCGGGAAGGAACGAGGATGAGATGAACGTGGTTAGGCATCAGGCACCAGGCCCAAACCGCGGTTCCGCTTTTTCTGCACCAGTGGCGCAGCAGCGCGAGATAGCGCGCGTAGTCGGCGTCCGAGAAGAAGGTCGGCTGGCGGCGGCTGCCGCGCTGGGTGACGTGGTGCGGAATCCCGGGCAGGACCAGGCGGGGCGCGCGAGGCATGGCCCTGCACTAAACGAAAAGCACGAATCCGCACAAGCTTGTTTCGTAAAGCGGTGACAGCGTAAATCGGTGACAGGTACGTACCTGTCACTGGTACGTGAAAGGGCCGGAGAGGCTGACAGAGCGTAAAGCGGTGACAGAGCGTAAAGCGGTGACAGGTACGTACCTGTCACTGGTACGTACCGCAGTTCGCCCCAATCCGGGGACCTGGAAGTGGGCATCATATGCGGCCACGGTCGATGGCCGCCGATTGTTGAGGGCATCCAGCAGTGGAGGGCGGAAGGGGACACATAGCTGTGTGTCCCCGTGGCTCCTAAATCGGTGACAGGTACGTACCTGTCACTGGTTAAATCGGTGACAGGTACGTACCTGTCACTGGTCCGTAGAGTGCGTACGCCAGTCCCGGTGCGGTAGGATCATGGCCTGCGCGAAGACGCAAAGGCGCCAAGAAGCTCGATTCCGGATCAAGTCCGGAATGCCGAGGGCAGGGCAGGAATGGGGACAGGCACCGAGTGACTGTCCCGGGCTTCCCAATCGCGCGCCCGATAACTATTATCAGCCCACGCTCACAACCAAGGAACCCGCCATGCCCAGCAGCGTCAATCTCGGGGAGAAGCTCGAGGCGTTCATCAGCGAGGCGGTGAAGGGCGGGCGCTACGGGTCGCGGAGCGAGGTGCTGCGCGAAGGCGTGCGGCTGGTGCAGGAGCGCGAGGCGCTGATGGCGCGGGCGATGGCTGAGATCCAGAAGGGGATCGACGACATCGAGGCCGGGCGGTCGGAGGATCTGGAGGTCGTGGCCGATAGGCTGCAGCGGAAATATCGGGCGATGGCCGCGAAGCGCCGGGCGTGAAGGTCAGGATCGCCGAGCGGGCGCAGGCCGATCTGGAAGAGATCGGCGACTGGATCGCCGCCGAGAATCCCGTTCGCGCCGCCAGCTTCGTCGCCGAGCTCGTCGACCGTGCCCTTTCGCTCGGCCGGCACCCGCGGCGCTTTCCGGCGGTGCCGCGCGCGGGCGGATTGCGCAAGCTGGCCTGGCGCGGATATTTGATTTTCTATGTCACCCTGCCCGACCGGGTCGAGATCGCGCGTATTGTTCACGGCTCGCGCGATTGGGCCGCGCTGTTCGTCGAAGAATAGCGAAAGGAATGGGGACAGTCAGCGAGTGACTGTCCCCTTGGAGGCCACCACCTTCCGCAACGCCTCGTCGATCCGCGTCTGCCAGCCCTCGCCGGTGGCGCGGAAGTGAGCGAGGACCTCGGGCGACAGGCGGATCGAGACCGCTTCCTTCTTCTCGCCCTCCGCCTTGGGTGGGCGGCCGCGCTTGCGGACCAGCTTGGCGGCCATTTCCGGGCCCATCACCTCGCTCGCCGGGCGGGCGTTGGCGAAATCCTCTTCGGTCCATTCCGGGTTGTCGTCCCAATCGTCCGGCAAGTCGGGGGGAGCGGGATCGGGCTTGTCACTCATAACGACGCATCTCCTTCTCGTGGCAGCGGCGGAAGCTGATCAGCCGCAACACGGGCTCGCGGACGGTGAACGCCAGGCAATAGCCCTTGCCCTCGATCCGACCGAAGGCGCGAAGTCGGCGTTCACCATAGTCCTTCCGCCGATCCTCGACGACGACCGGCAGGTCATCGAAGCCGGCGAACTCGCTCAGCTTGAGACCGTGCCGTGCGAAATTCGCCTCATCCTTCGCCGGGTCGAATTCATAGTCCACAATTCATGTATATACGATAAATCGCGATTGCAAGCCAGAGAGCAGGAATGGGGACAGTCAGCGAGTGACTGTCCCCCGGCAAATCCAACAACAATCCGGAATAGTCCAATTCAGTCACCGAGTTGGACGAAGTTTTGTTGGATTTAGAACCCAACAGGTGATTTTTGTTGACGATCGTCGACTCCGGCGGTACAAAAGGGGAACAGCGGCCCGTGCGAGTCGGCCGGTGGTTCATGCAGCAGGGGTAAAGCTCCTGTATTTGCCGCTCGCTTCCCGGTCCGGGAAGCGGGCTTTCTGGCGTCTCGGCCGTGCGGCCGGCGGCGCGCGGTCGCGGTGGGGATGGCAGCGATGATGGATGAGGGCGGATTGGGTGACGAGGGGGAAGGCGAGGGCGAACGGGGACAGTCCGTGGAGGGACAATTCCCGGAAGAAGGGGGCCAGAGCGGACGCGGGCCCCCCTCCACCATGCCGCTTTGCGGCGCGGTCCAGAGCCGGGCCGATCGCTCCCCCGGAGCGATCTCGGACGGCCGGGGGCCGTCCGACCCGGCTCTCCCGGGGACGGGGAGGATGCAGGCGAACAGGCACCGGCGCCTGCAGGTGACGCGGGCGGGTGGGCGCAGGCTGTTCGACGAGGCGGCGCAGGCCGAGTTTCTCGAATGGTTCGCGGCGACCTGCAACTTCGCCTGGTCGGCCGAGATGGCCGGGTTCAACTACAGGACCGTGATGCGGCACCGGATGAACGACGCGCGCTTCCGCGAGGGCTGCGAGCGCGCGGTCGAGCAGGGCTATGCGCGGCTCGAGGCGAAGCGGCTGGAGACCAGGAGGAAGGAGACGCCGATCGGCATCGAGGGCGATCGGGACGCGCCCGAGATGGACGAGATGGAGCCCGAGCGGATGGACCGCATCCTGCGCGAGCGGCGCATGGACGCCAAGCATCCCGAGCAGGTGCGCCGGCAGGGGCGGCGGCCGACGGTGGCGTCCAATGCGGAGGTCAGGGAGGAGTTGGCCAGGCGGCTCAAGGTTTATCGGGAGCGGGTGCGGGCGGGAAGGGCGTCCGACGAGGCGGGGACGGTGGGGGAAGGGGAGGATCAGGAGGAGCTATGACCTATGTCGACCTCGCCGATTTCGAGGATTTGATGGCCGAGGCCGCGCTGGCGATCGGGGACGAGGCGGAGTGGGAATGGTTCGTCGGGAGGCTCTCGCCGCCGGTGCGGCGGCGGATGCTGGAGGAGTTCTTTCTTTGGCAGACGCACGAAGGGCAAGCCGAGCCGCCCGGCGAGTGGCGGACCTGGCTGCTGATGGGGGCGCGCGGCCTCGGCAAGACCCTGGCCGGGGCGCAATGGATCAGCCGCCAGGCGCGCGAGCATCCGGGGGCGAAGCTCGCTTTGGTCGGCGGCACGCTCGACGAGGTCGTCAAGGTGATGATCGAGGGCCCCGCCGGGCTGCTGGCGGTGGCGCGCAGCGACGAGGATATGGTGTGGATGCCGACGCGGGGGATCGTCGCCTTCGCCTCGGGCGCCGAGGGGTTCGTCTATTCGGCGGCGGCGCCGGAGGGGTTGCGCGGGCCGGAGCACGACTTCGCCTGGTGCGACGAGCTCGCCAAATGGCCGGCCTCGGCCCGCTCGGGACCGAGGCAGGCCGACGCCGCCTGGGACAATCTGCAGATGGGGCTGAGGCGCGGCGAGCGGCCTCGACTTATCGTGACGACGACACCGCGGCCGGTGGCGCTGCTGCGGCGGGTGCTTGCCCTGCGGAGCACGGTGACGACGACCGGGCGGATGGCGGACAATGCCCACCTCGCGGAGGCGGTGAGGGCGTGGGCGATCGAGACCTATGGCGGGACGCGGCTGGGGCGGCAGGAGCTGGACGGAATGCTGTTCGACGAGCCGGCCGGGGCGCTGTGGCCGCGCGAGGTGCTGGAGAAAGCGCGGGCCGCGGCTCCCGCCTCGCTGCGCCGCATCGTCGTCGGCGTCGATCCGCCGGCGAGCGCGGAGGGGGATGCGTGCGGGATCGCGGTGTGCGGGCTCGGGGAAGACGGAACGGCCTATGTGCTGGCCGATTTGAGCGTCGCCGGGCTGAGGCCCGAGGGCTGGGCGCGGGCGGTGGCGCGGGCGGCCGAGGCGTGGGGCGCGGACCGGGTGATCGCCGAGAAGAACCAGGGCGGCGACATGGTCGAGAGCGTGCTGCGGAGCGTCGATGCGGGGCTGCCGGTGAGGCTGGTCAGCGCCAGCCGGGGCAAGGCGGCGCGGGCCGAGCCGATCGCGGCCCGGTTCGAGACCGGCCGGGCGAAGCTCGCCGGGCGCTTCCCGGAGCTGGAGGACGAGCTCGCCGGGCTGACCACGGAGGGCTATGAAGGCCCCGGCCGCAGCCCCGATCGCGCCGACGCGATGGTGTGGGCGATGACCGAGCTCACCCGGCCGCAGCGCGAGCCGCGCGTGCGGTTGCTTTGAGGCGCGGATGAAGCGATCGGTGACAGAAGCGATCGGTGACAGGGTGACAGAAGCGATCGGGGTGACAGGTACGTACCTGTCACGTACCTGTCACCGAGGCGGGCCGGGATCACCGCGGCGCCTCATCCGGAAGCGATCGGTGACAGGTACGTACCTGTCACGTACCTGTCACCGACGCGGGCCGGGATCACCGCAGCGCCTCATCCTGAAGCGATCGGTGACAGGTACGTACCTGTCACGTACCTGTCACCGAGGCGGGCCGGGATCACCGCGGCGCCTCATCCGGTGCGTGCCCGCCGGCGCGCGACGCCGCTGCCGGCGACCGAGCCGACGACGGCGCCGGCGAAGATCTCGGCGATGTCGAGGAACGCCCGGTTCTCGCCGGCCGCACCGCCGCTGCCGAACGCCAGCGAGCCGAAGGCCAGCATCATCAGCACCGCGATGATGACGAAGAGGTTCTCGTGGAAGACGTCGGCCCAGCTTCGCTTCAGCGGAGGGATGCTGCGGAAATAGGCGTCGAGCGCGCGAAACGCGTCCGGCTCGGAAATATGCTTGCCGCGGCCCGCCCGGCGCTGGGCCTCGAGGCGGATTTGCGCGGTGATCTCGGGGAGATATTTTCCGCAGGCGCGATCGAAATCGTCGACCGGCGGGGGCGGGGACGGGGACGGCGCTGGCGTGACCTTTACCGGCGGCTGCGATGCCATTGCGTGGCTCCTTCGAGAATGAGCGCGCCGCTTCGGGGCTCGAAGAGCAAGTCCAGCCGACGCGCTGCCGACTCCAGAACGGGACTGTATTTGCATCTGATTTGAATTGATTGCCACCTCGCAAAGCCCGTTACGACATGACCATGGTCCGGACTTGCTTTTCACTGCTTCGGTGCGGGGCGAGGATGCTCCAGCGGCCGCGGCCATACGTATTTGCACGGTAAGGACGGCAGGCGCGGGTTAACCCTGTTTAGCGCGATTTGCGCTAAGCCTGCTGCGGGCCCCGGGATCAAACGGGGCGGCGAGGCGTTTCTTGCAATGGTAACTGGTCCGAAACGAGTATGCTTATGGTAAACCGGGCACTCCACGCGACCCACAAGGCGCCCGCCCATCAGGCGGCGGTCGATGCCGCGCAAGCGGCGATCCGCGCCGACCTCGAGGCGGGGCGGCGCAGCCTGTTCCGGCCGCCGCCGGCCAATCCCGGCCAGTCGGAGGACCTGCTCGACCAGCGCGTCGCCGAGGAGCTGGAGCTGGTCATCCGCCACCTCGAGCAGCTCGGCGACATCCTCGTCGGCGATCCGATCCTGCTGCGCCGCCACGCCCAGACGCTGCAGTCGCTCGACCTGATGCAGCAGGTGCTCGGCCATCTCGGCCGCGTGGTCGGCGCGCGCGACAAGGCGCTGGCGGTCGAGCGCATCACCCTCACCGAGCTGAAGGCGCGGCTGAAGCGCCGCGCGCTGCGCCCGATCGCCTCCTGATCCGCCAGGGCGGCGGCTAGGCGCGGCTTCGCACCGCGTCGACCGCGGCGGCGACCGCCTCGTCGGGGGTCATCGCGCTGGTGTCGAGCACGACCGCGCCCTCGGCGACGAGGAGCGGCGCCGCATCGCGGCCGGTGTCGCGGGCGTCGCGGGCGCGGATGTCGGCGAGCACGTCGGCATAATGGACGTCGAGGCCGGTCGCCCTCAGCTCCGCCAGCCGCCGCGCCGCGCGCACCTCGGGGGCGGCGGTGACGAACAGCTTCACCTCGGCCCCGGGCGCGATCACCGTGCCGATGTCGCGGCCGTCGAGGACGGCGCCGCCGGGCCGCGCGGCGAAGCGCCGCTGCCGCTCGAGCAGGGCCTCGCGGACCAAAGGATAAGCCGAGATGCGCGAGGCGACCCCGCCCACCGTCTCGCTCTTGAGCTCGGGATCGGCGAAGTCGATCTGGGAAAGGTCGCAGGCGCGCGCCGCCTGGAACTCGCTCTCGGGGTCGAGCCCGAGCAGCAGCAGGTTGAGCGCCGCGGCGCGGTAGAGCAGGCCGGTGTCCATGTGCGGCAGGCCGAAATGCGCCGCCAGCGCGCGGGCGATGGTGCCCTTGCCGCTCGCGGCCGGCCCGTCGACGGCAATGATCATGACCGCTGCAACGCGTCCAGCGCGGAAAGGAAGCCGGGGAAGCTGGTCTCGGCGCTCGCCATGCCGGCGATCCCTATCGGCTCGCGGCTCATCAGGCCAGCCACCCGGTAGGCCATGGCGACGCGATGGTCGCCGGCGGCGTCGACGGCGAAGCCGCCGGCGAGCGGGGCGCCGCCGCTGCCGTCGATCTCGAAGGAATCGCCGTCGGCGCGGGCGCCGAGGGGGGCCAGGGCCGCGATCCGGTCCGATTCCTTGAGCCGGAGCTCGGCGAGGCCGCGCGCGCGGCTGCGCCCGCGCGCGAAGGCGGCGGCGACCGCGAAGATCGGATATTCGTCGATCATCCGGGGGGCGAGCTCGGGCGGGACGTCGACGCCGCGGAGCGCGCTGTGGCGCACGACCAGGTCCGCCACCGGCTCGCCGGAGCATGAGCGCGCGTCCTCGAAGGCGAGGTCGGCGCCCATCTCGCGCAGCACCTCGAAGAGGCCGGTCCGCCCCGGGTTGACGCCGACCCCCGCGATGCGGAGCTCCGACCCCGGCACGATCAGGGCGGCGACGGCGAGGAAGGCGGCGGCGGAGGGATCGCCGGGAATGCGCAGGCGTCGCGGCCGCAGCTCCGCCTCGCCGCGCAGCGCGATCCGCTCGCCCTCGACCGCGATCTCGGCGCCGAACAAGGGAAGCATGCGCTCGAGATGGTCGCGGGTCGGCGCCGGCTCGATCACCGCCGTGACCCCGGGCGCGTTGAGGCCGGCGAGCAGCAGCGCCGACTTGACCTGCGCGGAGGGGAGGTCGAGGCGGTGGGTCGCGGGGACGAGCGGATAATGGCCCTCGACCGCGAGCGGCAGCCTGTCGCCCTCGATCCGCGCCCCGATCCGGCGCAGCGGCGCCGCCACCCGCGCCATCGGCCGGCGGGCGAGCGAGGCGTCGCCGGTGAAGCGGGCGCGGAGCGGATGGCTCGCGGCGAGCCCGATCAGGAGCCGCGCCGCGGTCCCCGAATTGCCGCAGTCGAAGGCCGCCGCCGGCTGCAGCAGGCCGCCGACGCCGACCCCCTCGACGGTCCAGGCGCCGTCCGCCCCGCGCCCGATCCGCGCCCCCATCGCGCTGAGCGCGGCGGCGGTGGCGGCGACGTCGGCGCCTTCGTTCAGCCCCTCGATCCGGCTCCCGCCCACCGCCAGCGCGGCCAGGATCAGGGCGCGGTGCGAGATCGACTTGTCGCCGGGGACGCGGGCGGTTCCGCTGAGCCTGTCGGGGTCCACGCCGGGGCCTTTGACAGCGCCCTGCCCGTGTGGCAAGGCGCGCGCTTTCCCGGCCGGCCCTCGCGGCCGCGCCCGCTTTTTCGCTTATTCGATTGGAGACTTTTCACCCATGGTGAAACCGGAATGGGGCACCAAGCGGACCTGCCCCAAATGCGCGACCCGCTTCTACGACCTCGGCAAGGAAGACCCGGTGACCTGCATCGCCTGCGGGATCAACTGGCATCCCGAGCCGGTGCTGAAATCGAAGCAGCCGATGCCGTTCGAGGCGGCCAAGGTCGAGGTCGAGGTGGAGAAGGAGGACGCCGATCTCGCCGCCCCCGATCTCGACCTCGAGGTCGACGAGGACGCCGAGGAGAATCCGGACGACGAGGTCGATCTCGGCGGCGACGACGACATCGGCGTGCCGGGCGCGGGCGGGGACGAGGAAGAGGTCTAATCTGCCTTGCGGAGCGCCGTCCGCTCACTTACATGCGGCGCCATTACCAGCCCGGCCCTCGGGAAACCGGCGGCCGGAAAAAGGTTCGGGGCCGTAGCTCAGCTGGGAGAGCGCCGCAATGGCATTGCGGAGGTCAGGGGTTCGATCCCCCTCGGCTCCACCAGCCTTCGCTCCTGACGGAGCTTCGGTTGGCAAGCCAGCCCGGAATTGGCAATGATTGCGCCGCGCTAGAGCAGGTCGGCGAAGGGTCCGTCCGCCTCGATGCGCCGCAGATCGAGCCGCCTGAAGCCGTAGCCCTGGTTCACGATCCTGATCGCCTCCGTCAGCCATTGGTGGCGGGCTTCGCGGCTGGGCGCGCTCTCCGCCAGCATGAGCGCCACGTCGCACGCCAGAATGGCATGGTCTGACCCGGACGCGATCTTGTACATCGACGCGAGCTTGGGCGACGAGCCTCGCCAGTCCCTGGCCCTGATGCGCTGCCGCTCCCGCTCGAGCGACATGATGACCGACGACGGAAACGAGATCGTCACGCCATGCCGGATGCGCAGCTTCTCCGCTTCCTTCAGCGACTTGGCGGCGGCGGCGCCCTGGCCGCGCAGGCGCTCGAGCGACGCCCTCAGCACCAGCCAGGGGATCTGCTCGTAGTGGCGCTGAAACGTCTCCGCCCTTTGGATATTGTCGTCGATGTGGCGCGCGACCTCGCCCAGCTCGTCGGCGCAGCGCCCGTGCATCAGCATGCAGCAATAGGCGCGGCCCGCTTCACCCGACAGCTTGGTCGCGTGCTCCGGGAAAAGGGCCAGTGGCGCCTGCTCGGGGTTCGCGGCGATCTTGTGACGCAGCGCGTCGATCTGCAGCGCCAGGCCGAACCATTCGACCGCATCGTTGCTCCGCCCTTCCAGCACCAGGAGATGGGCCCGTTTCGACAGCAGCCGCCGGCAGGCGACGAGGAGCGTGGCGAGCGGCAGCCGGCTCTTCCTGCGCAGGCGCGCGACGCTCTCGCGGCGGCTGCGGACGACATGGACCATCGCCCGCGAATCCACCGCGTGCCCGTGCAGGAGGTCGATGGCTTCGGAGAAGCGGCCCTCGCGGATGAGCACCGTCGCATGGACATTGAGATATTCCGAATCGGCCTCGAAGGCCTGGATGAGCCTGCCGAGCTCGGGATCCTCGTCCTCCACGCCCGCTTCGAGGCGCTCGCGGATCTGCAGCAGCAGCGTCGTCGCGCATTCCTGCTGGAATCGCGGCCGGGCGCGGATCGCCTCCCGCGCGATCTCGAGCAGGCCCGACTGGTGCGCGCAGACCGCGATGTCGAGGAGCAGCTTGACCGTATAGGGCTTGGCGAGCTCGGGGAGGGGGGAGAGGGCCGACTTTTCCCGCAGGCCCTCCCTGGTGAACATGGTCAGCATCTTGAGCTTGCGCTCGTAGTCGCCGAACTGGCGGCTGGCGACGCGGGTGCCATGGTCGGGATCGACGCTGCTCAGCATCAGCGCCGCATAGGTCACGTTGACGATGTCGGCACGATCCTGCAGCCGCTCGTCCGACTCGAGCAGGGCTTCCAGCGCGCGGAAATCGTTGGCCGAGGGCAGCGCCGTCGTTCGCTTGCGCTGGATGACGAACTGGTCGCGCTTCGCCGCCGGCGCCAGCCAGTACAGCGCGATCAGGTGGTGGAGAATGGCGTAATAGCTGCTGAAGTTGAGCGGCGTGGGCCCCTTGCCGTCGACGAGCACCGCCGGCTCGACCGCGGACTGCGCCATGCGGCGGTGGATCTGGCGAAGCGCGGCCTTGCCGATGCGCTCGCCGATCAGGGCGCGAAAGGTCGCCTTGACCCTGGAATGCAGCTCGGCCTGCGCTCCGTTCGTCATCGTGAAGTCGTCGAGGACCTCGCGCAGAACCGCGCGCACGGAATTGTCGGCAATCGCCTTGGGGCGCTCCGGCAGGATGCCGTCGGCGACCAGCATGTCGACGACGCGCTGGCATCGGTTGAGGTCGAGCATTCCCGGCGAGAAGGTCAGCAGCGCGGCGGTCAGCAGCCCCACGCGGCCGCGCCCTTCGACAATGTCGAGAAGCGGCCGCATCTCGGACGTGCGCTCCTCGAACTCGGGCAGCTGCCCGTCGGCGAGGTTGCTGGCGACGACCTCGAGCGACGGCATGGTCCGTCCCCGGCGCTGGTCGGCGCCGATGGCGACGAAGGTCGAGACAACGATCGGGTCGCCTCCGATAAGCTGGGCGAAATGCCTCGACCGCTCATTCTCGTACTTCAGCTTCTTCCGGATCACCGCGGCGACGTCCTCGGTCGTGAGAGGGTCGAGACGGAGGGGCTGGATCGACGGCCGGCCGGTGAGCAGCGAGAGCTCCTCGAACAGGGTGGCCGCCGGTCCGCTCGACGACCGCATGGTGAGGACGACCTTGAGACGGCAGCGCCGCTGGATCGGAGCCGCGAACAGGTCCGCGAGCAGGGCGCCGGTGATCGGGGCGCCGCCCCGCTCGCTCGCCCCTGCGATCTTGTCGGCATCGTCGAGGATGACGATGGTCGGCAGATGCTCGAAGATCAGCTGCGGGCTCTCGGACTTGATGCGGTCGTCGGCGCTGTGGACGAGCTCCGTGATATTGCGGACGATCTGCTCTCCCGTGCGGTCCATGCATTGCACGGCGAGGACGAGCTGCGGGATGCGGAGCCGGTCGATCCGCCTGATCGCCAGGCTCACGAAGGAGGACTTGCCGTAGCCCGAGACCCCCTCCACGACGAGGACGGAGGGGCCGGGGGCCTGCAATTCGTCCCGGAACCGTTCGAAGAGCGCCTTCCTGCTCGACGAATGATGATCGGTATCGGCCTGCGGGAGCGCCTCGACCAGGGTCGCGCCGGCGAACGAAGCCGCGATCTGGCTCAGCGTCGGGGCGCTTGCCTTCCCCTTCGCGGCACGGTGACGCCTGAGCGCGGCCGCAAACGCCTTCTCCGACGCCCAGGGCATCGTGAACCAGTCGAGCGGGATCTTGAAGCCCTCGGAAATGGCGACGCGATAGAGGTGCGGGATCCCGCGACGCCCGCTCTCGAACTGCGCGATCGCGGTGCGGACCGACGCGTCCTCTCCCCCCAAGGGATTCCGGCCGGTGAGGTATTTGTCGAGCAGCTGGGCCGCCTGCATCTGCGTCATGCCCATTTCGCGGCGCAGGAACTTGAGCAGCTCTCCGTGCGAAAATGCCACCGCCGTCCCCCGCGCCCGTGGCGACGGACCCTAGCGGCGCCTCCCAGATGTTACAAGGACGCTACATACGCGCTGCAAATCAAGCACAGCAACGCTGCCGGAAAACAGCCTCGACCGCACCGGAAAACACCGCGCCAGCGGCAGTCGGCGACCCGGCAGACTACTTGTCGCCTGCTATAAGTAAAGGCTTCTAACGCAATGAGATAGCCGGAATACTTCTCGCGGACCCCGGCGATGTTTGCGCGATATAGTGGGAGTCTCGGGACTGTCAACCAGTCCGGAGATTCACCATGTTTGGACCAGGAAAAGGCATTGCAGGCCGCGGCTGCATCTTCGTTTCGGCGACTCATGTTCTCGTCGACATCGCCAAGGAGCTTCCCCCGCTTTCGCATGCCGACGCGCTCCACAGGCTCGAGCCCGCGATGCTCTGCGCAGCCACCTTGGCGCTGCTCCTGCACCTGGCCCTCGAGCGGGCGCTTTTCGACCGGATAATCGCCGCCGCCCACAGCTGCAATTTGACGATCGGCTGGATCGGCGCGTCGGGCGAATGGCTTTGGGTGGTGCGGACGGTGCACGAGCTCAGCTGGTTTCGCGCGACCGCCGCGCTCGCCCTGCTGATCGCGGCGATCGCCACCGTGGTCGAGCTGTTCGGGCTGCGCTGCCGGCGCCGTCGAATGTCGTTCCTGGCCGCCATGGTCGCCCTCGCGCTCTGCATGCAACCCAGGGACTGCCAGGAAAGCGCCTCCATGCCGTCGCACAGCCGGTCCGAGAGGCGCGAGCCCGGCCTGTGCTTCGACTAGGCGCGGGTGCCGGCGAAGCGGCAGCTGACGGGCTCGCCAGCGCAAGGTGGGATCGCCCGGCGGCCGCGCTCCCGACCGCGCCGCTCAGGGCTTGGCGTAGCTCTCCAGATAGCCGCAGCTCGTGCAGCGCCAGGAGGCGACGTCGATCGGGGTCTTGCCCTTCAGCTTGACGCCGGTCCAGATGCTCTTGACCGGGGCGCCGTCGACCCAGGCGGCAACGCTGCGGCTGCCATGGCCCTGGTCGAGCAGGAAGCCCTCGGTCATCGAGCCCCCGCATTTCGGGCAGGTCTTTTTCGCCATCCCATCCTCCGTATCGCGGCGCGGCCCCGAGACTAGCCGCAATTCGCGCCGCCTCAAGGGGCGTTGGGTTGCGCCTCCGCGCGCGGGGAGGCGGCCGTGGGCACGTCGCGGCCAGAACGAATACTAGCCCCCGCGAAGAATTGTCAGACCTTCGAGAGTTAATTTGCACAAACTGAAAAATAACTGTATTTTATATTCGGTGTATTTTTTAACATTATTCTCGTGGAGATATTATGTGAATATACAGCTCCGTCTTGCAATCCTTCTTGCCGCCGCTCCCTTTTCGGCGAGCGCGTTGGCGGATCCGCCCGGGCCAATTACATGCGATCCGAATTGCCCCGTCATCGATCCGTGCGACATGGGCTTCGGCAAATGCGGACCGGTCGAAACCCCGCCCCCGCCCCCGCCGCCCGACGAGCCGGCCGAGCCCCCACCGCCGGAGGAAACCATGCCGCCGGATGGGCCCGTCGACCCGGACCAGCCCGTCTGAGCCTGCGTCTCCGCCGTCCAGGGCTCGCACGCCGGCGGGGAACCGCCGCCCGGCGTGGACGTGCTCAGTCTCCGGGCCGGGCCGCGCGCTCGCGCAGCGCGGGAAGGGAAAACACGAAGCTGTTGGCGGCCTGCGGCTTGTGGCAGGCGAGGCAAGGCGCCTGGTTGAGCCCGTCGTTGCGGACGCGGTTCGCGTCGAACAGGGCATAGCCCCAATTGCCGTTCCGAAGCAGAGCCGGGACGGCCTCGCCCCAGCCGGCGCGCGCTTCCATCGCGGCATAGGAGGTGGCGGGGCCGCCCGGCGCGGCGCGGCTGACGCCCACGATCATCGAACCGTCCGGCAGCGGCCGGCCGGCGCGCGCGGCGGCGAGGGCGACCTCGTTGGCGTAGCGCTCGGTGACGGCGCCGTTGGCGGTCAGGCTCTGGTAGCGGGTGAAGCCGGCCGGGAAGCCGGCCGGGAAGGTCATCCGCGAGGGGACGGCCGGGCCCGCGGCGGCGGCGCCGTGCGGATCGGGCGGCGCGGCCGGGCGGGCGTGCCAGTAGCGGGCGAGGGCATCGATCTCGGCGTCGCCGAGCTGGGCGGCGATCGCCTCCATGAGGTCGTTGTCGCGGGTGCCGGCGCGGAAGGCGCGCAGCTGCGCGGCGAGATAGTCGGGCTGCTGGCCGGCGAGATTGGGCACGCGCGGGCTGCGGCTGATGCCGCCGGCGCCGTGGCAGGCCTGGCAGGCGCCGACGTCGGGGTCGGGGGCCGCCGCGGGGGCGGGCGGGGTCTGCTGAGCGAGGGCCGCCGCGGCGACCGCGCCGGGCGGGAGCAGGGCCGCGGCCAGGGCGAGCAGCTTCGTTGGCATCGAATGCCTCCTTTTGCCCACCTGCGCGACGCTAGCGTTTCGGGCGCGCCCCGGCAACGCACGTCATCGCGGCGGCTCCAGCCCCAGCCACCCGGCCATCAGCGCCAGCTCCGCGGCGAGCCGCGCGCGCGTCTCCGGCGGCGCGCCGGGCTCGAGGTGGATGTTGCGGGCGACGAGGCGGCCGCGCTGGCGGTCGGCCTTGAGGTCGACGCGCGCGGCGAGCGCCTCGTCGATCAGGAAGGGGAGGACGTAATAGCCGTGCACGCGCTTTGCCGCGGGCGTGTAGATCTCGATCCGGTAGCGGAAGCCGAACAGGCGCTCGGCGCGGGCGCGCTCCCAGACCAGGGGGTCGAACGGGGCGAGCAGGGCCTGGCCATGGATGCGGCGCGGGCGGCGGGCCTCGGCGTGGAGGAAGGCGGGCTGGCGCCAGCCCTCGACGGCGACGGGAAGCAGGGTGCCGTCCTCGACCAGAGCTCCGATCGCGGCCTTCGCCTCGTCGGGCTTGAGCCGGAAATAGTCGCGCAGGTCGGCGGCGGTGGCGATGCCGAGCGCGCGGGCGGAGAGGGCGACGAGCCGGCGCTGGGCGTCGGCCTCGTCCGGCGTGGGCAAGGCGAGGACCGGCTTGGGGATGACGCGCTCGGCGAGGTCGTAGACGCGCTCGAAGCTGCCGCGCCGGGTGGCGGTGGCGATCCGCCCGGCCCAGAACAGATATTCGAGCGCATGCTTGGTGTCGCCCCATTCCCACCAGCCCGAGCGGCTCCGGCCATGCTCGAAATCGGAGGCCGCCATCGGCCCCTGGCCGCGGATGCGCTCGAGCATCGCCTCGGCCTCGGCGCGGCGCTCGGTGGCGAAGGCGCGCAGCCGGCCCCAGCCCGCCTCGCCGCGGTCGGCGCGCGCCATCCGCCAGCGCAGCAGGGGGTGGAGCGCGAGCGGCAGCAGCGAGGCCTCGTGCGCCCAATATTCGAACAGCCGGCGCTCGCTCCTGCGGCCCCAGGCGGCGCGGTCGAGGAGGCCGCGGTCATAGGGGCCGAGGCGGGAGAAGGCGGGGAGATAATGGGCGCGGGCGAGGACGTTGACGCTGTCGATCTGGTGGAGGGCGAGGCGGTCGAGATTGCGGGCGAGGTGGCGCCAGGTCACCGCCGGCGGGCGGGGCGCGCCGAAGCCCTGCGCGGCGAGCGCGATGCGGCGGGCGGCGGCGAGGGAGAGGGTGTCGGAGCGGGGCATGTCCTTCGATACGCGGCTTCGCCAGGCTCAGCCGCTACTCAGGATGAGCGGACAGTTCAAATCCGCTCATGCCGAGTAGGCACTGAGCTTGGCGAAATGCCGTATCGAAGCACGCCGGCTAGAACCGCCGGCCGACCCTGATCCCGATCGTGCGCGGGGTGTTGACGAAGGTGTAGATTTTGGGCCCGATCGCGGTGAGGCCGAGCGGGTCGCCGCAGACCGATCTCGTTGCACTGGATGCGCGCTGCCGAGCGCGCCGCGGGCGTCGAAGACGTTGCGCACGAAGAGCTCGGCGTTCCAGTCGCCCCGGCGCAGGCCGGTGCTGAAATCGACGATGTTGGTCGCGCGCAGATTGCCGTAGATGGCGCGCTGCAGCAGCCTCAAATCGCGGGTGCGGCTGCCCTCGTGGCTGGCGGTCAGCTGGACGTGGCCCTCCCACTCGTTGCCGGCGTCGAACTCGTAGCGGATGCGGGCATTGCCCTTGAAGCGGGCGGTGATCGGCAGCCGCGTTCCGGACGGGGCGAGCAGGGCGTTGGGCTCGGGGATGCCGTCGCCGTCGAGGTCGACGCCGAGCGTGCAATCGAACTCCGCGTTGGCGATCAGGCAGAAATCCTCGGTGATCTCGGCGTCGTTATAGGCGCCGCCGAGGCTGAGCGTGAGGCCGGGCGTCGGCCGCGCGAACAGGTCGAACTCGATGCCGCGGATGCGGGCATTGCCGGCGTTCCGGATCTCGGTGAGGCCGTTGGCGCCGAGGAAGGAGAGTTGGATGTTGTCCCAGTCGAGCTGGTAGAGCGCGACGTTGAAGCGCAGCCGGTTGTCCGCCCAGCTGGTCTTGAAGCCGAGCTCGTAATTGCTGATGAAGTCGGCGCCGTAGGGCGGCAGCGTGCCGCGCCGGTTGATGCCGCCGGGCCGGAAGCCGCGCGACCAGGTGGCGTAGACCAGATGGTCGTCGGTGATCCGGTAGGTCAGGTTGAGGCGGTGGATGAAGTCGGTGTCCGAGGTCGTCCTTGTCGAGGTTGGTGCAGGGCGATTGCGGCACCGAGGCCGGGCCGAAGCAGGCGGCGACGCCGGTCCCGCTGCTGTAGCCGGCGGAGAAGCCGAAGAAGCCGCGCAGCGTGTTGTCGTAACTGGTAGAGCGCGGACGCCGCCGGTCAGCGTCAGCTGCGGCGATGATGTCCCAGGCGAGCTCGCCGAACACGGCATAGTCGCGGTCGACGCGCAGCTGCTGGGTCAGCCAGATGTTGCACTCGGTGCCGGGCACGGTGATCGCGTCGGCGATGTTGTCGATGATGTAGTTCTGCTCGATCGAATGCGTCTGGCGCTGGTAGAAGAGGCCGGCGACGAGCCGCACCGGCCGGTCGGCGGGCGAGGTGACGCGCAGCTCGTGGCTCATCCGGCGGAAGCTGTCGTCCGAGACGATATACTGGTTCGGGTTCACCAGATTGCCGTCATTGTCGTAGAAATAGGCGCCGTAGCCGGCGAGCGCGTCGTAGAAATAGGCATAGTCGACATAGTCGAAGCGGCCGTCGATCTGGCGCTGCATGTAGGCGCCGGCATAGGTCAGGTCGAAATTGCCGATCCGGCCCTCGATGGTCAGCGCCGCCTGGTACCAGCGGTCGTTGGCGCGCTCGGGGTTGAACTGCTGGACCTGCAGCGGGCCGAGGCCGCGCTCCTCGGTGAACGAGCCGTGGCTGACCTGGCGCTGGCCCATGATCGACGGGGTCACCGTCCAATTGTCGTTGAGCTCGATGCGCAGCGCCGCGCGGGCGCCGTAGGTCTCGACGTCGTTATAATCCTCCTCGACCAGAGCCGCGTTGGTGAAGGTGATGCCGGAGGTGGGGAAGGTGAGCGTGCCCGGGACGTTGTCGATATAGCCGGCGTCGCGCCGGTACCAGGCGACCACGCGCAGCGCGGCATTGCTGGAGAGGGGCGCGTTGACGAAGCCCTCGACGGTGCCGCCGAAATCGCCATGGGCGACGTGTGTTCAGCTCGAGCGCCGACCTCGCCGTAGAGCTCGCTCGTGTCGGGCTGGTTGGTGATGATGCGGACCGTGCCGGCCTGGCTGGAGGCGCCGTAGAGCGTGCCCTGCGGGCCGGCCAGCGCCTCGACCCGGGCGATGTCGAAGATGTGCAGGTCGAGCGCGCCGGTGATGGTGGTGATCGGCTGCTCGTCGAGATAGGTGCCGACGCTCGGCAGCGAGGCCGAGTGGTTGGCGTTCTCGCCCGAGGCGACGCCGCGGAAATAGACGTTGGCCGAGCCCGGGCCCAGCGAGCGGAAGGAGAGGCTCGGCACGAGCCGGGCATAATCGTTGAACTCGTCGACCTGCAGCTCGTCGAGCGTCTCGGTGCCCATCGCGGTGATCGCGATCGGCACGTCCTGCAGATTCTCGGCGCGCCGCGTCGCGGTGACGACGATGTCGGTGTCGTCCTGGACCGGGGCGGTGCGCACCGGCGGCGGCGCGTTCGGGTCGGCCGGCGGGTCCTGCGCGAAGGCGGTGCCGGTGGTGCAGAGCATGGTGGTGGTGAGCAGGCCAAGGCCGGCGAGCCTGGTCGCGGTCGGCAGGCGCATCTTCCCCTCCCCGGGTGCGTGTCGCTCCCCGCAGCCTCCTCCGCTTTTTGATCGAGGTCAAACTGGTTTTGGAAGCGGAACGAAAGCGGGCCGCCGCTGTGACGGTTTTGCCACGCCTGAAACGGACAGCTGCATTTCCGCAGATCGAAAAGCGGAAATGCAAGCTGTCCCGTTAGTCGAGCGCGTCCTTGAGCGGGCCGAGCCAGGGCTCGTAGGCGCGCCAGGCGTCGAGGCCCTCGCGGTTGATCGGGCGGCGGACCTGCTCGGAGCTGGCGGTGCGCACCGCGCGCTCGTTCTCGTGGAAGGCGAGGCAGGCCGGATCGAAGGGCAGGCCGAGAAAGTCGAGCAGGCGCGCGGATCTCGCCTTCCGGATCGTCGACCAGCGCCTCGTGGATGACGCGGTGGACGCGGCCCGGCTGCACCGCGTCGAAATGCGCCATCAGCAGCGACATAGTCGGCGATAGTAGCGGCCGAGCTCGGCGAGGTCGTAGCTGAAGCCCTGGCCGCGCGCGAAATGCTGCTTGAAGTTGGAGAAGCAGCAGGCGAGCGGGTGGCGGCGCGCGTCGATGATCCTGGCGTTGGGCAGGATCAGCCGGATCAGGCCGACATGCACCCAGTTGTTGGGCATCTTGTCGATGAAGAAGGGGCGGTCGGTCTTGCGCTGGATGCGGGTCGCTTTCGAGATACTCCTCGCCGAGCGCGCGCAAGCGCGTCGGGCGCCGAGCTCCGGCGAGGCACTCGGGATAGGCGGAGGCGTCCGCGCGCAGCCTGCGCCCGCCGAGCCGCTTGGCCAGCGCGGGGATGTCGGGCAGCTCCATCGTGCCCTCGACCTGGGGGTGGCTGGCGAGGATCTGCTCGACCAGGGTCGAGCCGGCGCGCGGCATGCCGAGGATGAAGATCGGGTCGGGCGCGGGGCAGCCCTGGCCGTCGCGCGCGGCGAAGAAGCCGGCGGTGAACAGGGCGATGCTGCGGCGGACGTGGTCCGATAATCTCGCTCGGCATCGTAGTCGATGCGCGGCGCGGCGCAGCCGATTGCCCTCGGCATAATGGCCGAACGCGGCCTCGGCCTGCGCCGCGGTCCTCGAGCGCCTTGCCGAGCGCGAAATGGAGGTGGAAGCGGTCCTCGCCGCCGAGGCTCTCGCCGGCGAGCGCGGCTTCCATCGCGGCGATGTCCTCCTCGGCGAAGCGCACCGTCTTGAGGTTGGCGAGGCTCCACCAGACCTCGCCCAGCCCCGGCGCGGCGGCGAGCGCGCGGCGATAGGCGGCGATGCTGTCGGCCTGCCGCCCGACCGTCTTCAGGACATGGCCGTAGCTCATCCACACCTTGGCCTGGCCCGGGAAGCGCGCCAGCACCGCCTCGTAGACCAGGATCGCCTCCTCGTAGCTGCCGATCCGGCCGAGCGCGGCGGCCCTGCAGGCTCTGCTGGGACGTCGTCGGCGGCGGGCAGCCGGTCGAGCTCGGCGATCGCCTCGGCGGGGCGGTTCTGCTTGTAGAGCACGGTGGCGAGGTTGGCTGCGCGCGGGGGCGAAGGCGGGCGCCAGCTCGAGCGCGCGGCGCAGCAGATTCTCGGCGTCGGCGAGCCGGCCGAGCCGCGCCGCCAGCTCGGCCATCATCCGGATCGCGGCGACGTCGGTCGGCTTCGCGTTGAGGTGCGGGCGCAGGATGCGCTCGGCGACCGGCAGATCGTTGTCGACCAGCGCCTCGGCGGCGCGGATCAGCTCGGGATCGTGGATCGAGGCGGAGATCGCATCGAGCTCGGCGCGCTCGGCCGCCTCGTCGTCGCCGCTCCGCCGCAGCGCCGCGCCGAGCAGCCGGTAGGCGTCGGCATTGCCGGGCGAGGCGGCGAGGATCTCGCGCGCCTGCTCGGCCGCCGAGCGGGCGTCGTCCCGCAGCAGCCGGACGCCGTGCCTCAGCGCCTCCGCGACATTCGCCACCCCGTCCATGGCGCGAATCTATGCCGCGTCTTCGGCTTGTGGTACAGGCTCCCCATGTTCACCGACATGAAAGAGGGCACCGCCGCCGAGTGGGCCCATATCGCCGCCGAGCATGGCAAGCACCAGCTCTCGGCCGCGCCGAAGCAGATCATGGAGAGCCTGCAGCGGCTCGATGCGATCGAGGTCGGCTTCGCCGCCTCGCAGCTCACCCATTGCCTGATGGCGGGGACCCTGGCGCGGCGCGCCGGGGCGAGCGACGAGGAGGTGGTCGCGGCGCTCTGCCACGATCTCGGCAAGATCTTCTCGATCCCCAATCACGGCCCGATCGCCGCCGAGATGCTGAAGCCCTATGTCAGCGAGGACATCTACCACGCCGTCTACTGGCACCAGGAATTCCAGGGCCGCTATTATTTCGAGCATCTCGGGCGCGACCCGGAAGGGCGCGAGCGGTTCAGGAACGAGAGCTGGTACGCCTTCGCCGAGAAGCTGGTCGACGAATGGGACGCGCCGGCCTTCGACCCCGATTTCGACGTCGACCCGCTGGAGAGCTTCGAGCCCGAGGTGACCCGGATGTTCTCGCACCCGCGGGCGATGATCACCTGACGGGAATGGGGACAGTTACGGTAACTGTCCCCTTTTGAATCGTGCGTCCCGCGACGGGACGGCGTGGCGAAAATTAACCGCGATCGGCGGCTTGCCCGACATGGTGAATCGATTGTTAATGGCGGCGATGAGCCGCCTGTCGCCCCTGATCGTCCGCCGCGTCGGCCCCAAGGCCGCGGCGCTGCCGATCGAGCGGGAAGCGCCCTTCGCCGGCACCGACGCCGCCGTCTGGCTCGACGACGTGCGGCTGTTCGCCACCGGCTGGATCGGCGGCCTCGTCTTCTTCGGCACGCTGCTGAGCTAAAACGGGGACACCTTGCATTTTTCACGTCGCACGACGCGAAAAATGTAAGGTGTCCCGCTAGACCGTCGGCGGCAGGCCTTCGGTGTCGGGCTCGGCGACGTCGTCGCAGGCCTTGTGCAGCTTCCAGGCGAGCCAGGCGGAGATCAGGCACATCGCGGCGGCGAGCAGCAGCTGGTCCTCGCCCTCGACCCCGAGGAAGGCGAGCGCGCCCGCGATGATCGAGCCCACCACCATCGCGCCCGAATTGACGATGTTGTTCGCCGCCACCGTGCGCGCCGCCTGCGCCTTGGGCACGGTGGTGGTGAGGAAGGCGTAGAGCGGCACCACGAACATCCCGCCGAACACCGCGATGCCGAGCAGCGAGCCGAGCAGCGGCCAGTTGCCGGGATGGTCCATGAAGGCCGCGATGTCGTAGAGCCGGCCCTCGGGAAGCCCGGCCCAGCCCGCGCAGACGAGGTGAAAGGCGACCACGCAGGCCCCCATGGCGAGCACCGCCGGGGTCGAATAGCGCGCCGAAACCTCGCCCTTCAGCAGCCGGTTGACCGCGACCGAGCCGATCGCGACGCCGACCGAGAAGATGGCGAGGAACAGGCTGGCGACCGCCTTGTCGGCGGTGAGCACGTTCTTCACCAGCGGCGGGAACTGGATGAACAGCACCGCGCCGATCGTCCAGAAGAAGCTGATCGAGACGATGGCGAGGAACAGCCGGCGGATGTGCAGGGTCGCGCTGATCAGCCGCCAGGACGAGCGGAAGATGTTGAAGTCGATGACGTGGCCGCCCTCGAGCGCGGGCGCGCTCGGGACCCGGCGGCCGCTCGCATAGCCGACCAGCGCGATCAGGATCACCGCGACCGCCGAGGCCTGCACGGAGATGACGCCGGCGAGCAGGGTGCCGCCGAGGATCGCGACATAGGTGCCCGCCTCGACCAGGCCGGTGCCGCCCAGCACCTCGTCCTTCTCGAGATGCTGGGGCAGGATCGCATATTTGATCGGGCCGAAGAAGGTCGAGTGGACGCCCATCGCGAACAAGGCGAGCAGCAGCAGCGGGATGGCGAGCGAATGGACCATGATCCCCCGCCAGGCCATCAGCAGGCCGCCGGCGCCGACCAGCATGATCGCGATCTCGCAGGCCTTGACGATGCGGATGATCCGCGCCTTGTCGCGCGCGTCGGCGAGCTGCCCCGACAGGGCCGAGAGCAGGAAGAAGGGCAGGATGAAGATGCCGGTGGTGACCGCGCTGAACCAGAACTCCGAGGCCGGGTCGCTATAGACCTGGTAGACGACGAACAGCACCATCGCGTTCTTGAACAGATTGTCGTTGAACGCGCCGAGCAGCTGCGTGACGAACAGGGGCAGGAAGCGACGGACGCCGAGCAGGTGGGTGGCGCCGTACATCAGCCGCGGCGAGGCCCGATGGAGGCGGCGGATGCCCGGCCAGTGATCAAGATGTCGGCATCCTCTTATGGTTCGTGGCCGGCCGGCCGGCGCCGACGCTCATAGTCCCCGCGCGTGGAGCGGCACAAGCCAGAATGGGGACAGTCACCAGTGACTGTCCCCAGGCTCTCCCCGGAAGGCGCGGCGAGGCTCCCTTTTGCGCTCGTTAGGCGTTACAGCGCGCGCAATGCTGACCCTGCCCAATCTGCTCACGCTGTCGCGCATCCTGGCGGTGCCGATCCTGGTGTTCCTGCTGTGGGAGCCCGGGCCGGTCGATTATATGGTGACCTTCGTGCTCTACTGCCTGGTCGGGATCACCGATTATTTCGACGGCTATCTGGCGCGGGCGCAGGGGACGGTGTCGCGGCTCGGCCAGTTCCTCGATCCGATCGCCGACAAGATCATGGTCGCGGGCGTGATCGTGATGCTGGTGGCGCGGCCGCCTTGGCCGGCTTCGACGGGCCGATCATCGCCGACTGGCACCTCATTCCAGCGCTCGTCATCCTGCTGCGCGAGATCATCGTCTCGGGCCTGCGCGAGTTCCTCGCGGGGCTGCGCGTCTCGGTCCCGGTCAGCGCGCTCGCCAAGTGGAAGACGACGCTGCAGCTGGTGGCGCTCGGCGCGCTGATCCTCGCCGGCGCGCTGCCGCACTGGGCGTGGGTGCACCTGGTCGGCCTGGCCAGCCTCTGGGCCGCCGCCGCGCTCACCCTGGTGACCGGCTGGGACTATCTCCGCGTCGGCCTCAAGCACATGGACTGAAAATGGGGACAGCCACCTATTTCTCCTCCTGCCGCGTCACGGGGCCAGGCCGAGGTTTGAAATAGGTGGCTGTCCCCGTTTTCTGTCCGGGCGAAATAGGTGGCTGTCCCCATTTTCTAGGCGGCGGCCTTGAGGGCGTCGGCGAGCAGGCGGAACTCCTTTTCGCGGGGGCTGCCCTTGCGCCAGACCAGAGCGATGCGGCGCGAGGGATGGTCGGCGTCGAGGCGGCGGGCGACGACCCGGGTGCCTTCGAGGATGCCGGCGTCGACCGCCATTTCCGGGACCAGAGTGGTGCCGAGGCCGTTGTCGACCATCTGCACCAAAGTGTGCAGCGAGGTGCCGAGGATCGCCGCCTCGGCGCGCAGCTCGGGCCGGTTGCAGGCGCTGAGCGCGTGGTCCTTGAGGCAATGGCCGTCCTCGAGCAGCAGCAGCTTGGTCTCGTCGATCGCCTCGGGCTTCACCCTTTCCGGCAGCGCGTCGGCGGCGCCGGGCGGGAAGGCGATCATGAAATCGTCCTCGAACAATTCGGCCTTCTCGACCTCGCCGCAGGCGAAGGGCAGAGCGAGCAGCACGCAATCGAGCTGGCCGCGCTGCAGCGCGTCGCAGGCGGCCTGGCTGGTCTCCTCGCGCAGGTAGAGCCTGAGGTCGGGCCACTGCTCGCGCAGCCGCGGCAGCAGCGCCGGCAGCAGGAACGGGGCGATGGTCGGGATCACTCCCATGCGCAGCTCGCCGGCGAGCGGCTTGCCCGAGGCCCGCACCATGTCGGCGAGGTCCTCGGCCTCGCGCAGGATGCGCCGCGCCTTCTCCGCCACCCGCACCCCGAGCGGCGTGAAGCGCACCACCCGGCGGGTGCGCTCGACCAGCGTCACCCCGACCAGGCTCTCCAGCTCCTTGATCGCGGCGGAGAGGGTCGACTGGGTGACGAAGCAGGCCTCGGCGGCGCGGCCGAAATGGCCGTGGGTGCGCAGCGCGACGAGATACTGGAGCTGCTTGAGGGTGGGCAGATAGGTGCTCATCGTCTCACTCGATCAATGCGAGCGATTTAATCTATTTGAACGATCAATGCCACCCTCCTATGTCGGCAGCTGCCGGACCGCCGCCCGTTGTGCCCCCCGCAACCGGTCGGCCGGCGAAGAGGTCCCGCGCCACGGCGCAAGGGTTCCCCCCACCCTCCCGAACCGGGCGGGACCTCGAAGCGGGCGCGGCGATCGCAAGGTCGCCGCGCCCGTTTTTCGCCCTCCCCGGGACGGGGAGGATTTGATAGAGGGATCCGCCATGTCCCTCACCGACCTCGCCGAGACGCTTCCCGACCATGCCCGGGACCTCAAGCTCAACCTCGCCGCGGTGCTTGCCGACCAGACGCTCGGCGATGCGCGCAAATACGGGCTGATCCTCGCCTGCGCGCACGGCAGCGGCCACAAGCCGCTGGTCGACGCCGCCGAAGCCGAAGTGGCCGGCAGGCTCGACGAGGCCCATGCCGGCGCCGCCCGCGCGGCCGCCGCGATCATGGCGATGAACAACGTCTATTACCGCTTCGTCCACCTCGCCTCCAACCCGGTCTACCAGACGCTGCCGGCCAAGCTCAGGATGGGCTGCATCGGCGCGCCGGGCATCGACAAGGCCGATTTCGAGCTGTTCAGCCTCGCGGTCAGCGCCCAGAACGGCTGCGGCATGTGCATCGACAGCCACGAGCGCACGCTCACCCAGCACGGCGTCAAGGCCGAGACCATCCAGGCCGCCGCGCGCATCGCCGCGGTGATGAGCGCGGTCGCCGCGGTGCACGCGGCAGTCAGCTAGGATTAAGCCGCGATTCGACTATCCTCGCCGCGACTCTGCGGGAGGACGGCCATGGGCTTCTGGCGCGGCGCGATCATCGCGATTTCCCTTGCGGCTCTTACAGGATCGGCGACGGCGCAGCAGCGACGGTGGCACCCGCCGACCCCCGAGCAGCTCCGCGCGGCGGAGGCCGAGGTCGCCCGCTATACCAGCCCGACCCTCACCCGCTTCGCCGACGAGGAGGAATTCCGCCGCTATCTGGGAGCGGTGCTCGCGCTCAATCGCGCGCGGAGCGGCCGCTATGCCTATTCGGGCCGGATCCAGTTCGCGGCGCTGGCGTCCCAGGACGTCCAGTCCGACACCGTCGAGCCGATCTGCCCGGAGGCCGATCCGATGTGCGGCGCGCCGTTCGAGGCGGACAGCAACATCGTCGTCACCGGCAGCCGCGTCGGTTCGCCGTCGCGGGGCCGCGCTTCGGCGGCGCGGGCGCCGGTGACGAGCAACCCCTCGATCACCAACAACCAGATGCGCGGCGTCGAGGAAGGCGACATCGTCAAGCAGATCGGCGACTTCCTGCTGGTGCTGCAGGACGGCCGCATCTTCGTCGTCGACACCCGCGCCGGCGGCGGCGAGCGGCTCGCGCTCGCCGACCGGGTCGACGTCTATCGCGATCCTCGCGAATCCATGTGGTACGACGAGATGCTGGTGTTCGGCAGCCGCGTGCTGATCACCGGCTATTCCTATCGCCACCGCGCGACCGAATTGTCGGTGTTCAACCTGGACGAGGCGGGGCGCCTCTCCCGCGAGGGCGTGTTCTACATTTCGTCGAACGATTATTACAACACGAGCAATTACGCGACCCGCCTGATCGGCGACAATCTGGTCATCTACACCCCGTTCCGGGTGTCGGATATGGCGCAGCCCGCCTTCCGCTGGCCGACGGTGCGCCGCTGGATGGCCGAGCCGCGCGAGGGCGACGGCGGCGAGGACCGGCCGCTGTTCGACGCCGCCCAGATCTACCGGCCGGCGCGCGACGCCGGCGACGCCAGCGTGCACACGGTCTCGGTCTGCCCGCTCGGGCCGGCCGGCGCCGACGGCGGGGCGCTGCAATGCCGCACCACCGCCTTCGTCGGCCCCAACACGGCGCAATGGTACGTCACCGAGACCGACGCCTTCCTGTGGATGACGTCGCGCACCTATCAGAGCTTCGACCCGCAATCCTGCGACCTTCCCCGCGGGCCCGAGGCGGGGTTCGAGCCGGCGCTGCTCTATCGCGTCCCGGTCGACGGCGCGGCGCCCGGCCTCGTCGGCGCCCGCGGCGTCCCGCCCGACCAATTCTCGCTTCATGCGAGCGAGGGGCGCTTCCGCGCCTTGCTGCGGGGGCGGCCGCGCAATTGCCGGGGCGAGCGCGACGACGAGGCCCGGCTGGCCTTCCTCGACATTCCGCTGTCGGGCTTCGGCGATACGGTCCGCGAGGTGGCGTCGGCGCGCTACACCGCGATGCCGGGCGTCAAATCGCATTACATCGCCAATCGCTTCACCGACCGATACCTGGTCTATGGCAGCCTCGGCCAGCACCGCCGCGGCCTTTCCGAAGACTCGATGCCGCCCGCTTATGCGGTCCCGGTCGATGACCCGGCGGCGGTGCGACGGATCGAGGTGGGCCACACGATGATCCGCGCCGAGCAGGCCGGCAACGACATCGTGGTGACCGGCTATCGCGACACGGAGGGCCTGGTCGTTACCCTGATCGATCTCGACGCCCGGCCGAACATTGCCTCGTCGGTGCAGCTCGCGCGGCGCTTCGAGAGCGAGGGCCGCAGCCACGCCTTCAACAGCCTGATCGAGGAAGACGGCAGCGGCGTGATGGGCCTGCCGACGATCGGGCGCGAGAGCGGGAGCAGCCGCGCCGTCTGGCGCAGCGGCGCCTCGGACCTCAGCTTCCTCGAGGTCGACCGGCGCGGCCGGCTGCGTGCGGTGGGCGAGCTCAAATATGCCGACGGCAATGCCGCGCTGCACGGCACGGCCGGCTATAGCTGCGAAGTCTCGTGCATCGACTGGTACGGCAATTCGCGCCCGATCTTCACCGATGGCCGCCTGTTCGGGCTGACCGGCACCGAGCTGATCGAGGGCCGTATCGAGGAGGGCCGGGTCCGCGAGGTGCGGCGGCTCAACCTCGCGCGCCCGGCGCCGCAGCTGGCGGCGAGCGGCGTGAACTAGCTGTGTCGGCGTTCAGCACCGACAAAGCCCCTCCCCTTGATGGGGAGGGGTTTGGGGTGGGGTGAACCTACGCGACCCACGCCGCGCGGACGGAGAGTTCACCCCCACCCATGAGCAGGTTCGGATCGCCCCGCGATCCGAAGCCATGTCCGGGGGACATGGCGACCTGCTCATCTCCCCCATCGAGGGGGAGGGCTTCAGGCCGTCGCGAGGTAGGCGTCGAGGCGGGCGAGGTGGCCCGCTTTCTCCTCCTCGCCCAGGAACGAGCCGAGGAAGGAGTTGCGCGCCAGCGTGGCGAGGTCGTTGCGGGTGAGGCCGCGGCCGTGCGCCGCCGCGCGGTAATTGGCGTTCACATAGCCGCCGAAATAAGCGGGGTCGTCGGAGTTGATGGTGGCGCGCAGGCCGGCGCGCAGCATCGCGTCGATCGGGTGCGCGGCCATGTCGGGGACGACGCAGAGCTTGAGGTTCGACAGCGGGCAGACGGTCAGCGTCATCCGCTCGCGCGCCAGCCGTTCGACCAAAGCGGGGTCTTCGAGCGACCGGTTGCCGTGATCGAGCCGGTCGATCTGGAGCAGGTCCAGCGCCTCGCGGACATAATCGGGCGGGCCTTCCTCGCCGGCATGGGCGACGCGCTTGAGGCCTCGCTCGGCCGCCGCCGCGAACACCCGCGCGAACTTCGAGGGCGGATGGCCGAGCTCGGAGGAATCGAGCCCGACCGCGGCGATCCGGTCGAGCCAGGGCTTCGCCATCGCCAGCGTCGCGAACGCCGCTTCCTCGGAAAGGTGGCGCAGGAAGCAGAGGATCAGCTTCGAGCTGATGCCGTGCCTCGCCTCGGCCTCTTCCATCCCGGCGAGCAGGCCGCGCATCACCGCATCGAACGGGATGCCGCGGTCGGTGTGGGTCTGCGGATCGAAGAAGATCTCGGCATGGACCACATTGTCCGCCGCCGCGCGCTCGAAATAGGCGAGGGCGAGGTCGCGGAAGTCCGCCTCGGTGCGCAGCACGTCGGCGCCGCGATAGTAGATGTCGAGGAAGTCCTGCAGGTTGGAGAATTGGTAGGCCGCGCGCACCGCCTCGACGCTGGCGAACGGGATGTCGACGCCGTTGCGCCCGGCCAGCGCGAACATCAGCTCGGGCTCGAGGCTGCCCTCGATATGCATGTGCAGCTCGGCCTTTGGCAGCCCGGCGATGAAGGCGTCGAGATCGGTCATGCCCGGAGGGTAGCGCGGAGGGAGGCGAAGGCAAGACGCGCTTGCGTTCGCCGGCCATTCCAATAGCCTCTGCGAAGGCGACGGGGGAGGGCGCGATGGGCTTCACGCGCGGATTGACGATCGCAGCGGCCTTGCTGGCCCTTGCCGCCGGCGCGGAGGCCCAGCAGCGGCAGCGGCGCCTCGTCACCGAGGAGGAGCGGCAGCAGGCGAACGCGGCGCTCGACGCCTTCACCGCGCCGACCCTGACCCGTTTCGGCAGCGAGGCGGAGCTGCGCAATTATGTCGAGGCGGTCCGGCAATTTCAGCGGACCCGCGGCCGTTATCGTTACTCCGCGCGATCCGTTCCCCGCTTTGCCCAGGCCGCGATGCCGGGCGGGGCGGCGCAATCGGACGCTGACGCGCCGCTTTGCCCGCCGGACCAGCCCGAATGCCTCGAGGACGAGGGCGACGAACAGGTCATCGTCACCGGCAGCCGCGTCCCGCCGCCCAGCAATCCCTCGATCACCAACAATCAGCTGCGCAGCGTCGAGGAAGGCGACATCGTCAAGCAGATCGGTCAGTTTCTGCTGGTCCTTCAGGACGGACGCATCTTCGTCGTCGACACGCGGGCCGGTGGCGGCCGCGACCTGGCGCTGGCCGACCGCGCCGACGTCTATCGCGATCCGCAATCGGACATGTGGTACGACGAGATGCTGGTGTTCGGCGACCGCGTGCTGATCACCGGCTATTCCTATGACGAGGCGGCGAGCGAGCTCGCCGTTTTCCGGCTCGGCGAGACCGGCCGGCTCATCCGCGAGGGCGTGTTCCGCATCGCGTCAGGCGACTATTACAGCGGCGGCAATTATGCGACGCGGCTGATCGACGGCAATCTCGTGACCTATTCGCCGCTCCAGGTGAGCGACATCGCGGGCGAGAATTTCAGATGGCCGGTCGTCCGGCGCTGGCTGCCCGAGGACGATGCGCGCGAGCGCGCCTACCAGACGCGCCGGCGACAGAATTGGCGGTTGCGGCGCGATCCCCAGCCGGCGGGCCTGCCACCGCTGATCGACGCCGCCGGGATCTACCGGCCGGTGCGCCGGATCGAGGAGCCGGTGGTGCACAGCGTCTCGGTCTGCCCGCTCGCCTCGTCCGACGGCGGCCGCGATCTGCGCTGCCGGACAACGTCCTTTGTCGCGCCGGAATGGCCGGAATGGTATGTGACCGAGACTCACGTCTATCTCTGGACGACCACCAGGGACTATGGCCGGGATTGCGACGGCCAGCTCTCGGTCGCCGATTCCGCCTCGGCCCTGGTCTATCGGGTGCCTCACTCCGGCGCCCGGCCCGACGTCATCGCCGCGCACGGCATGCCGCCCGACCAGTTCGCGATCCAGGCCGATGCCCGCAGGCTCTACGCGCTCGTCCGGCTGGTAGGGCCGGGCTGCGCCCAGCGCTATGACGAGCCAACCCAGCTCGCCTTTTTCTCGCTGCCGCTCGCCCGGTTCGGCCCGACGCTCGCCGAGGCGCCGCTTTCCGCGTTCACCGAGATGCCCGGCACGCCGACCTATTCGGTCGCCAGCCGCTTCACCGACCGCTATCTCGTCTATGGCGGGCTCAGCGGCTATCGCCGCTATCCGAACCTCGCCGACCATGAGCGTTATTCGGGCGATTATCGCCGCCGGGTGATCGAGCAGCTGCGTCCGCGTCCAGCTTATGTGGTGCCGATCGGGCGTCCCGAAGCGTTCCGGCCGCTCACCATCGGCCACACAGTGATCCGGGCCGAACGAGTGGCGGACGACATATTGATGACCGGCTATCGCGACGGGCGCGGGCTCAGCCTGACCCTGATCGGGCTCGACGGGCGCCCCCGCATCGCCTCGACGGCCTTCCTCGCCGGGCGCTACGAGAGCGAGGGCCGCAGCCACGCTTTCAACAGCCTGATCGAGAGCGACGGCAGCGGCGTGATGGGCCTGCCGACGGTGCGTCAGATTACGGACAGCGACCGCGAGCGCTGGCGCAGCCGTGCCTCGGACCTGAGCTTCCTCGCCCTCGACGCCCGCCGCCGGCTGCGTCCGGTCGGCGAGCTCGAGCGGCGGTTCGACTATGTCGACGACTTTGTCGACTTCGGGGAGGACGAGGACGGCGTCCCCGGCTATCAATGCGAAGTGTCGTGCATCGACTGGTACGGTAATTCACGCCCAATCTTCACCGACGGGCGCATCTACGGGCTGTCGGGGACCGAGCTGATCGAAGGCCGGATCCAAAGCGGACGAATCGTCGAGGTCCAGCGCATCAACATCGCGCTGACGCCGCCGCCGCGGCCCTAGCTGCGGCGGCGGCGCCGGCCTGTCCGCTACGAGCGGGCGAGGTCGAAGCGGTCGGCGTTCATCACCTTGGTCCAGGCCCGGACGAAGTCGGCCACGAACTTCCCGCCCGCGTCGGCGGCGGCATAGACCTCCGACAGCGCGCGGAGCTGGGCGTTCGAGCCGAAGACGAGGTCGGTCCGCGTCGCCGTCCATTTCTTCTCGTCGGTCCTGCGGCAGGTGCCGACGAAGACCTCGTCGCCGCTCGGGTCGACCTCCTTCCAGGCCGTGCCCATGTCGAGCAGGTTGACGAAGAAGTCGTTGCTGAGCCGGCCCGGCCGGTCGGTGAGGACGCCGTGGGCGGAGCCGCCATGGTTGGCGCCGAGCACGCGCAGGCCGCCGACCAGCACGGTCATCTCCGGCGCGCTGAGGCCGAGCAGCTGGGCGCGGTCGACCAGCAGCTCCTCGGTCGGCACGCTGAAGCGGACCGCGAGGTAGTTGCGGAAGCCTTCCGCCCTGGGCTCGAGCGGCTCGAAGCTGTGGGCGTCGGTCTGCGCCTCGGTCGCGTCGCCGCGGCCCGAGGTGAAGGGCACGGTGACGTCGTGGCCGGCATCCCTCGCCGCCTTCTCGACGCCGACCGAGCCGCCGAGCACGATCAGATCGGCGATGCTGACCCTGCCGCCGAAATCGGCCTTTATGCCCTCATAGACCCGGAGCACGGTGTCGAGCTCGGCGGGCTCGTTGACCTCCCAGTCCTTCTGCG
This sequence comes from uncultured Alphaproteobacteria bacterium, assembly GCA_963826805.1. Taxonomy (GTDB): domain Bacteria; phylum Pseudomonadota; class Alphaproteobacteria; order Sphingomonadales; family Sphingomonadaceae; genus Allosphingosinicella. The sequence goes on along the minus strand of CAWGYE010000003.1, from coordinate 153,879 downwards.
GCGCCAGCCGGATGCGCGCGCCGTTGGCGCCGCCGCGCTTGTCGGAGTCGCGGTAGGTCGAGGCCGAGGCCCAGGCGGTCTTGACCAACTGGCCGACGCCGAGGCCCGAGGCGGCGATCTTCTGCTTCAGGGTCGCGACGTCCGCATCGCTGAGCGGCGAGCCCGCCGGGATGGGATCCTGCCAGATCAAATCCTCGGCCGGCACCTCCGGGCCGAGATAGCGGACCTTCGGCCCCATGTCGCGATGGGTGAGCTTGAACCAGGCCCGCGCGAAGGCGTCGGCGAACTGGTCGGGATTGGCGCGGAAGCGCTCCGATATCCGCCGATAGTCCGGGTCCATCTTGAACGCCATGTCGGCGGTGGTCATCATCGTCGGCAGGCGGCGGTCGGGGCTGTGCGCGCCCGGCGCCATGTCCTCGGGCTTCTGCTCGACCGGCTGCCACTGCAGCGCGCCGGCGGGGCTCTTCACCAGCTCGTACTCATAGTCGAGCAGCATCCGGAAATAGTTCATCGACCATTGGATCGGCGTCGGCGTCCAGGCGCCTTCGAGGCCGCTGGTGATGGTGTGGTCGCCCATGCCGCTCTCATGGCCGCTCTGCCAGCCGAGGCCCTGCTGGGCGATGTCCGCCCCTTCGGGCTCCGCGCCGACCTTGGAGGCATCTCCCGCGCCGTGGCACTTGCCGAAGGTGTGGCCGCCGGCGGTGAGCGCGACGGTCTCCTCGTCGTTCATCGCCATCCGCGCGAAGGTCTCGCGGATGTCGCGGGCCGATTTCAGCGGATCGGGGTTGCCGCCCGGGCCCTGGGGATTGACGTAGATGAGGCCCATCTGGATCGCGGCGAGCGGGTTTTCGAGGGCGCGGCCCGATTCCTCGTCGTGCCGGGTGACGCCGACCCATTCCTCCTCGGTGCCCCAATAGATGTCCTTCTCCGGGCTCCCAGACGTCCTCGCGGCCGCCGCCGAAGCCGAAGGTCGGGCCGCCCATCGATTCGATGGCGACGTTGCCGGCCAGGATCATCAGGTCCGCCCAGCTCAACTTGCGGCCGTATTTCTGCTTGATCGGCCAGAGCAGGCGGCGCGCCTTGTCGAGATTGGCGTTGTCCGGCCAGGAGTTGAGCGGGGCGAAGCGCTGCGTGCCCGACGAGGCGCCGCCGCGGCCGTCGCCGGTGCGATAGGTGCCGGCGCTGTGCCAGGCCATGCGGATGAAGAAGGGGCCGTAATGGCCGTAGTCGGCCGGCCACCAGGGCTGGCTGTCGGTCATCAATTGCGGTGAGGTCGCGCTTCAGCGCCGCATAGTCGATCGACTCGAACTCGCTGGCATAGTCGAAATCCTCGCCCATCGGATTGCCGTGGCGGCCGTGCTGGTGGAGGATCTCGAGCGACAGCTGGTTCGGCCACCAGTCGCGGTTGGTCCGTCCGAGCAGGGACCTGAGTGCGGCCGGTTCCTTCGCCGGGTCGTGCAGGGGGCCAGTCGTCTTCGCGTCCATGTCTTCGTCTCCGATCCGTGCGGGGTGCGCGCGCACGCCTACGCCCGCCGTGTCAGCGAAGGAAACGATTAAAAGCGGTAAGTGTGATCGATAGGGGCGATGTTATTGCGGTGCAGCATGGTCATGCCGTCAGCATCGCCTCGTTGAGCGGCCCCGTGCGGGTCTCGACCGGCTCGGTGAGGATCAGCAGCAAGGCGGTGTAGCCGCTGAACAGGATGACGAGGGCGGCGCCGCAGGACATGGCGAACAGCCTGAGCGGGGTGACCCTCGCGAGGCGGGGCGCGGGGCGGCGGCGGGGCGCGGGCATCGTCCTTGCTCCTCAAATGGTCGGCAGGCTGATCGGGCCGGGCGCGAGGCCGGAGGTCGCGGCGAGCAGGTCGACGGTGGCGCCGGGCCCGCCGACCAGCAGGAAGCCGGTCGCGGCGAACGACAGGAGGAAGGCGTGGATCGGCTTCATGGTCAGAACCTCATAATGATGCGGTTGAGCGGCTGCCGCTCGCGAGGGGCGTAGCGGCGCTCGAGGCGGGGGTCTGTGACGATGCTCACAGGCTCCGTGCGCTGGCCCTCGACGACGATCGGCGCCGGGTCGAGCGGCAGCGGCTCGAGCGGGCCGCCCATCGCCCCGGACGCGGCCGCTGGCGGCGCGGGCGGGGAGGGGATCTCCGCCCGGGCCTGCGGCGCGGCGGCGAGGGCCGCGGCGAGGGCGGCGGCGGCGAGGATGGTCATGGTGCTTCTCCTGGTGGCGGGGGCGGGGGCGAGCATCTCGAAGGCTCAGTGGGCGGCGCTGACGTCGACGCCGGCGCGGGGGCGCGGCGCGAGCCAGATGGTGAAGGCGGCGATCACGAAGCCGAGCGCGCACAGCATCATCAGCTGGTTGGTGCCCATGATCACGGCCTGGCCCTGGACCTGGCTGGTCAGCATCTGCACGGCCTGGTCGTGGCTGAGCCCGCTCTGCTGCAGCATCGCGAGCGTCGCGTCGGCATGGTTGAGCGCGCCGGCGAGCTCGGCCTGGTTGCGGCTGGCGTTGTTCTCCCAGATGGTGTTGACCAGGCTGGTCGCGACCGCGCCGGCCATGGTGCGGATGAAGTTGAGGAGGCCCGCCGCGGACGCGGTCTCCTCCGGATCGACGCTGCCGATGCCGACCATGTTGAGCGGCAGGAAGAACATCGGCACGCCGAAGCCGATGATCAGCGCCCAGAAGCCGATCTGCCAGAAATCCATCTGGCTGGTCGCGCCGGCGCGCATGAAGGTGACGACGGCGAGCCACATCACCCCGGAAAAGACCAGGACGCGGGGATCGAACCGGCCCGACAGCTTGGCGGCGATCGGCGCGCCGACGACGGCGAGGATGCCGGTGAGCCCGGCAACGTAGCCGGCCCAGGTGGCGGTGTAGCCCATGTTCGCCTGCAGCCATTGCGGCACCAGCACGTTGACCGCCTGGAACGCGGCGAAGGCGAGCGGCAGCGTCAGGCAGGCGGCGGCGAAGCCGCGGTGGCGGAAGACCTTGAGGTCGACGATCGGCGCGCGCTCGGTCAGCTCCCAGATCATGAAGGCGGCGAAGCCGACGATTGCGGTGACGGCGAGGCCGCCGATCAGCGAGGATTCGAACCAGTCGTGCTCCTTGCCGAGGTCGAGCATCAGCTGCAGCGCGCCGACCCAGAGGACGAGCAAGGCGAGGCCGACGCTGTCGACGCGGGTGCGGACGGTCTCGGTCTCGTGCTTGCGCAGCGCGGCGATCAGCACCGGCACGCAGAGGATCGCGATCGGCACGTTGACCCAGAAGATCGAGGGCCAGCCGAAATTGTCGCAGAGGACGCCGCCGAGCACCGGGCCGAAGATCGGCGCAGTCAGCGTCGTCATCGCCCACAGGCCCATCGCCGCGCCCTGCTTCTCCTTGGGGAAGATGCGCATCAAAAGGGTCTGCGACAGCGGCAGCATCGGCCCGCCGCACAGGCCCTGCAGCACGCGGAAGAAGACGAGCATGTTGAGGCTCGAGGAGAGGCCGCACATCGCCGAGCAGAAGGCGAAGCCGATCATCGCGCTGACGAACACCCGAACCGCCCCGAAGCGGCCGGCGAGCCAGCCGGTCAGCGGCACCATGATCGCCTCGGCGACGGCGTAGGAGGTGATCACCCAGGTGCCCTGGCTCGGCGAGGCGCCGAGATTGCCGGCGATGGTCGGCACCGAGACGTTGGCGATGGTGACGTCCAACACCGCCAGGAAGTTGGCCATGGCGAGGAGAATACCGATTCCCCAAAGCGACAGGCCGGCGGGGACATGTTCTTTTCGGGACGAAAAGTACGTGTCCCCATTGGCAGCGGCGGTCGTCATGGCCGTATCTTTCGTCTGGCTGAGGTGAATGAGGTGAATGGGGACACGTACGGAGGTGAATGGGGACACGTACGAGTACGTGTCCCCGGGCTTCACGCGCCGGTGTCGATGCGCGCAGTCATCGACAGGCCGACGCGAAGCGGGTGGCGGGCGAGCTCGGCGGGATCGAGGCGGATGCGCACGGGCACGCGCTGCACCACCTTGATCCAGTTGCCGGTGGCGTTCTGGGCGGGGATCAGGGCGAAGGCGGAGCCGGTGCCGCCGCCGAGGCCCATGACGGTGCCGTGGAAGGTCACGTCCTCGCCATAGAGGTCGGCGTGGAGCTCGACGCGCTGGCCGGGACGGACCCTGGTCAGCTCGCCTTCCTTGAAATTGGCGTCCACATAGGCGTTCTGGATCGGCACCACGCTCATCAGCGCCGCGCCGGGCGAGACGCGCTGGCCGACCTGCACCTGGCGGCGGGCGACGATGCCGGCGACCGGGGCGCGGATCACGGTGCGCGCAAGGTCGAGCCGGGCCCGCTCGAGCCGCGCGCGGGCGGCCTCGACCTCGGGATTGCCGTCGATGCCGGCGCCGGCGATCATCGCCTCGTTGGCGTCGCGCTGGCCGGCGGCGGCGGCCTGCGAGGCCGAGGCCTGGCTGCGCGAGGCCTGCGCCGCGGCGAGGCTGGCGCGGGCCTGGTCGTAGGCCGAGCGGGCGCCCGAAAGCTCCTCGCCCGAGACCGCGCCGGTCTCGGCCAGCGTGCTGCGCCGGTTGAACTCGAGCCGGGTGCGCTCGACCGCCGCCGCCGCGGACGCGATCTCCGCGGACGCACGGCTGGCGTCGGCGCCGCGCATCGCGATCTGAGCGGAGAGCTGCCGGCTGGTCGCCTGATAGCCGACCACGCGGCGGCGGGCCTGGTCGTAGGCCGCCTCGGCCTCGGCGAGCGCCAGCCGCGCGTCGGTCTGGTCGAGGACGACCAGCGGCTGGCCGGCGCGGACGCTCTGGGCGTCGCTGACCAGCACGCGGGCGACATGGCCGGTGACGAGCGGGGCGATCGAGGCGGTGTCGGCGCCGACATAGGCGTTGTCGGTCTCGATCACGCCGCTGTGCAGCCAGCTGTAGCCGTAATAGCCGGCGGCGAGCTTGAGCACGGCGAGGCCGAGGATGAGGAAGAGCTTCTTGCGCTTCTTCTTGGCCTTGGCCTTGTCCTCCGCCTGCTCGCCCTGGAGCGCGGCGTTGATGTCGGCAATGTCGAACTGGTCCTTGGTTTCGGGCTTGTACATGACGGGGATTCCTTATGCGCGGGGAGGGGTGGGGGTGCTGAAGCCGCCGCCGAGGGCGCGGACGAGCGCGACGTCGAGGCTGAAGGCGCTGGCCTCCAGCTCGGCGACGGCGCGGCGCGACTGGTTGAGCGAATCCTCGGCGGTGAGCACGTCGAGATAGGTGGCGAGGCCGCCGCGATAGCGGGCGTCGAGCATGCGGAAGGCGGCGTCGGAGGCGGCGAGCGCGGCCCGGCTCTCGCGCAGCCGCAGGTCGAGCGCGCGCTGCCGCGCCGCCACGTCGGCGACCTCCTTGAGCGCGTCGATCAGCGTCCGGTTGTAGGCCGCGACCGCCGCATCGTAATCGGCGCGGGTGCCGCGATAATTACCCTCGATGCGGCCGCCGGAGAAGATCGGCAGGCTGATCGCCGGGCCGACCGAGCCGTAGCTCGCGCCGGCGTCGAGCAGATTGCCGATGCCGAGCGCCTGCAGCCCGATCAGCGCCGAGATGCGGATGTTGGGGAAGAATTCGGCGCGCGCGGCCTGGATCCGCTCGCCCTGCGCCTCGGCGCGCAACCGGGCGGCGGCGATGTCCGGCCGCCTCCCGACGATGCCGATGCCGAGGTCGGCCGGCAGGCCGAAGGCATCGAGCCGCGCCGCCGCGGGCAGCGTGATCGCCTGGCCCCGCCCCGGTCCCTCGCCAATCAAGGCAGCGATCGCGTTGCGGGTGAGGTCGATCTGCTCGTCGATGGCGGCGAGCTCCGCTGCCGCGGCGGCGCGGCCCGATTCCGCCCGCATCACGGCGGCGCGGTTTTCGAGGCCCTGCGCTTCGCGGGCCTGCATCATCCGCAGCGTGTCGCCGCGGATGCGCAAATAGGTTTCCGAGGTGGCGCGCACCGCGGCGAGCCGGGCGAGGTCCGCATAGGAAGCGGCGATCGCGGTCGACAGAGCGAGCCGGGCATAAGCGGCGTCGGCGCGCGCGGCCTCGGCGTCGGACAAGGCGGCGCGCAGGGTGGCGCGGTTGCGCCCCCACAAATCGAGGTCGAAGGTCAGGCTCAGCGACGCGCTGGCATTGTCGTTCCAATTGTGCGGCAGGGTGACGCCGCCCGGCAGGTCGATGCTGCCGGTGCTCTGCTGCGCGAGGCCCGCCGAGGCATTGGCGCTGATCTCGGGATAGCGGCTGGCGCCGGCCTGCTGGGCGATGGCCTCGGCCCGGCGCACCCGCGCCGCCGCCTCGTCCATGGTCGGCGAGCCGGCCAGCGCCGCCTCGATCAGGGCGGTGAGCTGCGGGTCGCGATAATTCCGCCACCAGCTCGCGTCGGGCCAGCCCTCCGCGGGCGCGGCGACCGGCGCGGCGATGGCGGTGTCGAGCGTCTCGATCGCGCGCGGCATCGGCCGCTCGCGGAGATCTGGGACGGACAGACAGGCCGAGCTGGCGAGCAGCGCGGGCACAAGCATGGACGCGCGGCAAAGCCGCGTGGCCCGGTTCGGAGCCATGGTGATTCTCCCTGATGAGACAGCGAACGTTTTTACGCTTAAACTGTACGGTACGGTTTAGTTCAGATTCGCCGCGGCGTCAACTCAAAACTGTACGATGTTGTACGCTATTGGATTTTTTGAAAAATCCCGCGCGAACGATTCTCTACGGAGGGAATAGTGGCCCGCGAATCAGGCCGCGAATCGCGAATCGCTGAATTCTGATTCGCACCGGCGAGGGCGCGAAAGGGGGTTGCTTATTGATAACCGTACTGGCATGTACGGTATTGTATCGACCAACGGAGTAAGCGTTCATGCGTGTCAGGACCGAGGAAAAACGGCGCGAGATCGTCGAGATCGCCGCCCAGTCGTTCGAGAAGCTCGGCTACGACCGCACCTCGATGTCGCTGATCTCGGAGCGGGTCGGAGGTTCGAAGGCGACCCTCTACGGCTATTTCAAGTCGAAGGAGGAACTGCTGCTCGCGGTGCTCGACTATGACGTCGGCGAGGAGGCGGACCGCCTGCTCAACGAGTTCCTGTCCGCGTCCAATCTGCGCGAGGGGCTGGTGTGGCTGGGCGATGCCTATATGCAGCGCCGGCTGGCGCCCCGGCCGATCGCCAATGTCCGCATGGTCTCCTCCCAGCCCGAGGATTCGGGGATCGGCAAGCGCTTCTACGACACCGTCCTCTATCCCGCCTGGCGCCGGCTGGCCGACCGCTTCGCGCGGCTGATGGTCGAGGGCGAGTTGCGGCAGGCCGATCCCTGGATCGCGGCGATGCACTGGAAGGGGCTGTGCGAATGGGACATGTTCGACCAGCGCCTGCTCGGCGCGATCGCCAAGGGCGATCCGAAGCAGATCAGGCTGGCGGCCGAGCTCGCCGCCGACGCCTTCCTCAAGATCTACGCGCCCGAGGGCAGGCCGAAGAAGGCGAAGAGCGCGAAGCGTGCGAAGAGCGCGAAGCCATGACCCATCCCGAGCCGGTCGGCCTCTACGAGCCCTGGGTCCGGGTCGGCGACCTCGTCGCCTTGTCCGCGATCAGCTCGGCGCGGGACGGCGCGCTGGTCACCGGCAAGGTCGGCCGCGACCTCGACCTCGAGGCGGGGAGGGCGGCCGCGCGCCGGGCCGCGGAGAATCTGCTGTCGGTGCTGCTCGAGGCGGCCGGCGGCGAGGCCGCCAATGTCGAGCGGATCCTGATCGTGCGCGGCTACGTCAACGCCGCCGAGGGCTTCGCCGAGGTCCACAAGGTCGTCGACGCCGCCTCCGAGCTGCTGATTTCCCGGCTCGGCGCCGCGCGGGGCAGCCATGCCCGCACCGCGCTCGGCCTCGCGACCCTGCCGAACAACAACGCCGTCACCCTCGAGGCGATCGCCGCGCTGCGCGCCGGTGCCCTGTAGTAAAACTACTACGGTAATTCTACTATTCGCTCTATAGCGCAGGCTGCGAGCTCCAAATTTGCAATAGAATCTGAACAAGTTGCAACGGGGATTGCAGCCCTCGTTCAGATGCTTTGTGCAAACGGCCCACTCGATTGATCCAAAGCAAGAATCGGTGGACCTTTGCCATGTGTCTATGCTATTCGTCCTTTTCGGATTATAAAATGACCCAAGTGCCCACAGTAGCGATCGTCGACGACAATGAGTCGATGCGGCTATTGACTGCCAGAATTCTGAAGCGAGAGGGCTGGGGCGTCGCCGCCTTTGCTTCGGGCGACCTGTTCCTCGCGGAGCCGGCGCCCGGCCGCTTCGCCAGCGTGCTGCTCGACTTGCGCATGCCCGGCGCCGACGGGCTGTCGGTCTTGCGCGCACTGCGCGAGCGCCCCAATCCGCCGCCGGTGCTCGTCCTCACCGGCCATGGCGGCATCCCGCAGGCGGTCGAGGCGATGCGTCTCGGCGCCGTGGATTTTCTCGAAAAGCCCTATGCGGCCAAGGATCTGGTCGCCTCGATCGGGCGCGCCATGGCCGCCCGCGCGGAGGTCGGCACGGCGGCGAACGACGAGGCGGCGCTCGCCGTCGAGTCGCTGTCGCTGCGCCAGCGCCAGGTCCTGTGCGGCATCCTGCGGGGCGACCCGAACAAGATCATCGCCTTCCAGCTCGATCTCAGCATTCGCACCGTCGAGGCCTATCGCGCGCAGCTTCTGCAGAAGCTCGGTGTGCGCAGCACGGCCGGGGCGGTGCGCATGGCGTTGGCGGCCAACCTCGATTGCTCGGGATACAGCCGTCGCGGGACGGCGGCGCGCTAGTGGCCGCTGGCGCGCCGTCGCTCTCACGCCAGAAATTCTACCTTTGGGCGGCGCTGCTGCTGATCGTCGCGGCCGGCGCCTCTTCCTTCTACGCCGCCGGCCGGCTGCCGGCGCTGGCCGGTCTGGCGATGGCGGCCGGTGTCGGGCTGAGCCTTGCCGTGGTGCTGTGGGTGTTTGCGATGAGCGGTCGCGAGGTCGACCGGCGCCGCTGCGCCGAGGCCGAACTCAAGGTGCTCAACGCCGAACTCGAGCAGCGGGTGACCGAGCGCAGCGCCGAAGTGGCGCGCTCGCGCGCCATGCTCGACGCGGTGATCGAGAACATGCCGGACGCGCTCGTCCTCAAGGACGTCGGCGACAGCTTCCGCTACCTGCTCGTCAATCGCGCCGGCGAGCGGCTGATGGGCCGCGGCCGCGACGAGATCGTCGGCCGCGTCGACGCCGAGCTGTTTCCCGCCGAAGAGGCCGCCCTGTTCCTCGAGGAGGATCGCGACGTGGTCGCGGCGGGCGAGGCGCGCTACTTCGCCGAGCGGCCGCTCGCCACCCTCGGCGGCGTCCGCCTGATCGACACCCACAAGATCCCGATCCCGAACGGCAATGGCGGCCACGACCTGCTGCTCGGCATCGTCCGCGACGTCACCGAGAAGAAGATGCTCGAGACCCAGTTGCGGCAGAGCCAGCGGATGCACGCGGTCGGCCGGCTGACCGGCGGCATCGCCCACGATTTCAACAACATCCTGGCGATCATCCTCGGCAATATCGATCTCCTGCGCGAGCAGCTCGCCGACGGCAGCGAGCCCGCCGAAATGGCCGACGAGGCGCTGGCGGCGGCGACCCACGGCGCCGAGCTGGTCCGCCGCCTGCTCGCCTTCGCCCGCATGCAGCATCTCGATCCGAGCGCGGTCGACCTCAACGTCCGGCTGCCGGCGATCACCGCGATGCTGAGGCGCACGATCGGCGAGGCGATCCGCATCCAGGTCAAGCCTGGCGAGGGCCTGTGGCGGGCGCTGGTCGACCCGAGCCAGGTCGACGACGCCCTGGTCAACCTCGCGATCAACGCCCGCGACGCCATGCCGGACGGCGGCTCGCTGATCGTCGAGACCGGCAACGTGGTGCTCGACGAGGATTATGCGGCTCATCACGACGAGGTCGCGCCGGGCGATTATGTCATGCTCGCGGTCAGCGACAGCGGCACCGGCATGGCGCCGGGCGTCGTCGCCCGCGCCTTCGAGCCCTTCTTCACCACCAAGAGCGAGGGGCGGGGCACCGGCCTCGGCCTCAGCCAGGTCTATGGCTGGGTCAAGCAGTCCGGCGGCCACATCAAGATCTATTCCGAGCTCGGCCACGGCACCACCGTCAAGCTCTATCTGCCGCGCGCCGACGCGCTCCGCGAGGGCGAGCCGGCGCCGGCCGAGGAGGGCGCGGCGGCGAGGCCCGGCCACGAGACCGTGCTGGTGGTCGAGGACAATCCCCGGGTGCGGGCGACCGTGCTGCGCCAGCTCGCCGATCTCGGCTACGCCACGCTGCAGGCCGAGGGCGGCGAATCCGCGCTCGACCTGGTCCGCGGCGGCACTGCGTTCGACCTGCTGCTGACCGACGTCGTCATGCCCGGCGGGATGACCGGCTACGAGCTCGCCGATCGGGCGCGCGCGCTGCGCCCCGGGCTCGGCATCCTGTTCACCTCGGGCTATACCGAGCTCGCCGCGATGAGCGGCCATGCCGGGCGGCCGGGCCCGCTGCTCAGCAAGCCCTACCGCAAGCGCGACCTCGGCAAGGCCGTCCGCGCCGTGCTCGACGGCGAAGGCTAGGCCCTGGCGGCTATCGCCCGCGATAAAGCCCCTCCCCTTGATGGGGAGGGGTTTGGGGTGGGGTGAACCTCGGAGGCCCGCGCGGCCGCGAGTCCACCCCCACCCAACCCTCCCCCATCAAGGGGAGGGCTTCGGCGCCCCGTCCCGATGCACCCCAGGTCCGTTCCATCTGGTAATCCGGCCGCAACCCGATTATCTCTCTCCCGTAACAACGAGAGCATTGCGTCCATGGCGTCCGGCCTCCTGGCCTATCTCGATTCGGTGAAGGCGCGCGATCCGGCGCCGCGCTCGCGCTGGGAGATCCTGCTCTATCCCGGCGTCTGGGCCTTGTTCTACCACCGCATCGCGCACTGGCTGTTCCACGGCGAGCTTTACTTCCTCGCCCGGCTGGTCAACCACTGGTCGCGGATGGTGACCGCGATCGACATACACCCGGGGGCGAGGATCGGGCGCAACTTCTTCATCGATCACGGCTTCGTGGTGATCGGCGAGACCGCCGAGATCGGCGACGACGTCACCATCTACCAGCAGGTCACGCTGGGCGGCACCAATCCGACCGACGGCATCGGCGGCAAGCGCCACCCGACGCTGGAGGATGGCGTCATCATCGGCTCGGGCGCGCAGGTTCTGGGGCCGATCACGGTCGGCCCGCGCGCGCGGATCGGCGCCAATTCGGTGGTGACCAGGGACGTGCCGGCCGGCGCGACCATGGTCGGCATCCCCGCCCGCTCGACCCTGGTCGAGGCGCAGGAGAGCTCGCAGAGCTTCCTCCCCTACGGCACGCCCTGCACCGAGAATGCCGATCCCGCCGCGCAGCGGCTGGAGGTGCTGCAGTGCGAGGTCGACCAGCTGCGCGCCCGCCTCGCCGAGCTGGTCGAGGAGCAGGGCCAGGCCAAGGGAGGGCCGGTCAAGCCCCGCCGGGTGAGCAACGGGGACCGGGCCTGATGGGCGTGGTCCTCCCGTTTCCCGCCAGGGACACAGGAGGACGGATCGGCTTCTCGCGGTTCGAGCTCAATCGCATCGTCGACCTTTACGGACGCATGGTCGCGGCCGGGCTGTGGAAGGATTATGCGATCGCCTTCGAGCCGGGCGCCGCCGCCTTCTGGGCGTTCCGCCGCACCGCCGAGCGGCCCGAATATAGGATCGAGAAGCGCCCCGGCGCGCGCGCCGGCGCCTGGGCGCTGATCGGCGAATCGGGCCAGGTGCTGCGCCGCGGCGGCGAGCTGGGCTCGATCCTCGCCCCGCTCGAGCGCCGCCTGCTGAAAGTCGTCGCGAGCTGACGAAAAGGGGACAGTTACAGTAACTGTCCCCCTCACGCGCAGCTCAAGACGAAAATGGGGACAGCCACCTATTTTCCGCGAAATAGGTGGCTGTCCCCATTTTAGGCTCAGGCCGCGGCGGCGGCGCGGGCCGGGCGGTCGAGCACCGGCAGGCGGCCCTGCAGCGAGTCCGGCAGCGGCTTCACCACCGCGCGCCGCGCGTTGGTCCAGAAGGCCGACAGCAGCAGCAGCGCCGAGCCGATGATGAGCGCGGTCAGCGCCACGTTGAGCTCGACCACGCCACAGAAAATGGGGACAGCCACCTATTTTCCGCGAAATAGGTGGCTGTCCCCATTTTAGGCTGAAATAGGTGGCTGTCCCCATTTTAGGCTCAGGCCGCGGCGGTGGCGCGGGCCGGGCGGTCGAGCACCGGCAGGCGGCCCTGCAGCGAGTCCGGCAGCGGCTTCACCACCGCGCGCCGCGCGTTGGTCCAGAAGGCCGACAGCAGCAGCAGCGCCGAGCCGATGATGAGCGCGGTCAGCGCCACGTTGAGCTCGACCACGCCATAGAAAATGGGGACAGCCACCTATTTTCCGCGAAATAGGTGGCTGTCCCCATTTTAGGCTCAGGCCGCGGCGGCGGCGCGGGCCGGGCGGTCGAGCACCGGCAGGCGGCCCTGCAGCGAGTCCGGCAGCGGCTTCACCACCGCGCGCCGCGCGTTGGTCCAGAAGGCCGACAGCAGCAGCAGCGCCGAGCCGATGATGAGCGCGGTCAGCGCCACGTTGAGCTCGACCACGCCATAGGTCTCGAACAGGCTGTTCAGCGCGTAGAGCACGTAGGCGAGCGCCGAGACCAGCAAGGCGCGCCGGTCGATCGCCAGCGCCACCAGCCCGAGCACGACGTAGAGCAGGATCACCGCGACCCCGTCGAGCGGCGAGGCCGCGCCCTCGGTGAGGCCGAGCAGCGAGAAGACCGGGTGGACGATCAAGGGCGCCGCCAGCAGGTGCAGCCAGAAGGCGACGTCCGAGCGCCGCGTCTCGCGGCGCGGGTCCGAGCCGTCCCACCACATGGCGAGCAGGAAGGTGCCGATGCCGAGCACCAGCGAGACGCCCTCGAGGATGCTCTTGATCTGCCACCATTGCGCCTCGGTCATCGTGTCGGGGTCGCCGCCGACCAGCGTCGAGGCGATCAGGCCGAGCACCAGGGCGACCGCGGCGGCGACTCCCACCGCGACCGTGATCGGCACGCGGAAGCGCCGCCAGTGCAGCCAGGCCGCGACCGCCGCGATCGCGGCGGCGGCGGAGACGACCAGCGCCGCCTCCTGGCCGGTGTCGAGCCGCTGCTCGCCGATCCCGGCCACCAGCCCGAACATCGCGGTGCCGAACACGCCGCCGACGAAGGCGAGCAAGAGGATGATGCTGGGCAGCGCCATGCGCCGCTTCCGGGTGAAGAACTCGGCAAGCCCCCAGGCGGTGACCGCGACGAACAGGCCCATGAAGGGCGAGGGCCCGTCGCCCTCGATATTGGGCGGCACGTAATAGCCGATCATGCCGACCGCGGCGAGCAGGATCGCCGCCGCGATGCCGACGAAGATGTCGTTGAAGCCGGTCAGCAGCCGGAAATGCTCCTCGTCGACCGCCGGCATCTGATGGCTCGCCGCGACGAAATTCCTGAACGCGGCCGCCTGCTCGGCGCTGAGCGCCCCGCCGGCCACCGCGGATTCGAGATCGCTCTCGCTGTACATGGGTCGTCCCCTCCTGTGGATGGCGCGGCGTAGCATAGGTGTATTGGTGTTGCAATACACCAAGTCTGTGACTCATCCCGGGAATGAAGCCGGGAACCGCGCGAAGGCGGCTTTTCGCGGCCTTATCAGGCCGGTTCCGTCGCGGCACCATCGGCCAGGGGAGCGTGGCCGCTTCTTTGGGCCTCCTCGATCCGCTCCTCGACCCGGCGCTCGACGGTCGAGCCCCGCAGGCGCCGCAGCGCCCGTTCCAGTGGCGAGCATGCGCGCCAATCCTCGAGCTCGAGGATCAAGCTTCGGGCCTGCACGGAGATCTCCTTCTGCTCGCTTTGAACGTCCTTCGGGGTCGGGAAGGGGCCTGCCACGAGGGCTTCCTCAACGATACCGACCAGGGAGCGCCCGTAATGTCCCCGCCACTCCAACCAGACCTCCGCGATGGCGCCATGGTGATAGCGCACCTGATCCACGGCCAGCGCGCGCCATTCCCCTCGCGCCGACACGAAGTCCGTTATCTGCTCCAATGAGTTCAGCATGACGGAGAGAAACCAGAGATACTGGACAGCCGGCAGAGTACGTTCGTTCAGAAGCTCGGGCAGGAGCTCGTCCGGGTGATTCCTCAAGAACTGCTCTGTCGAGGAGAACTCGGCATGCTCGAAACACATCTGAAGATAGCCGCGATGCGCTTCTCTTGCCCCGGTTTCACGGGCAAGCCGGGCGCTCCAGAGTATCTGCGCGACTCCGACAGCCAGCGCGATGAGTCCAAAGACCTGGGCGATGTCGGCCCATCCGGACCAATCCACATTGGACGGAGCCAGCAGCATCGCCGACGAATAGCAAGCTCGGAGGCGCATTCCGAGTCCGTGCAGTTTGTTGGATACATGTTGGATTTCGTCTGTCAGCATCGCCGCGAACTCGGGGCCTCGGCCCCGCCTCGCCGGCTCTTTGAACCGTCAATCCGCATTGATCGCCTCGCTCGATCAATAAGGCTGCATTGATCGAAGGGATTTTTATTTTCGGTGAACTTCGTGAACTTCCGCGGCTCGAGCCCGTTCCCGGCCGCTCTAATTGCCCTGTAGCCGTTGCACGATCGCCATCGCCTGCTCGGCGCCGGCTTGCGGCACGGTCTCGCCGGCGCGGTCGGTGATGGCGGTCCAGCTTGCCGCCACCGCCTCGGGCGTCGCTTCGGCGAGCGCGACACCCCTGGTCAGCGTCACATAGGCGGCCTGAACGACTCCGGCGCCGGCGCCGAGGATCGCGCCGGTGGGGGCGTCCTCGGAGACCAGATAGAGCGCGGCGGGGGCGACCAGCTCGGGCCGGAACCGCGCCAGCAGGTCCGCCGGGAACAGCGCCTCGGTCATCCGCGTCGCCGCGGTCGGCGCGATGGTGTTGACGCGGATGTTGTCGCGCGCGCCCTCGATCGCCAGCGTCTTCATCAGGCCGACCAGCCCCATCTTCGCGGCGCCGTAATTGGCCTGGCCGAAATTGCCGTAGAGGCCGGTGGACGAGCTGGTCATCAGCACGCGGCCGTAGCCCTGCTCGCGCATCGTCTCCCACACCGCTTTGGTGCAGACGGCGGAGCCGAGGAGGTGGACGTCGAGGACGGCGCGGAAATCCGCCATCTCCATCTTGGCGAAGCTCTTGTCGCGCAGGATGCCGGCATTGTTGATGAGGATGTGGACGCCGCCCCATTCGGCCCGCGCCCGCTCGACCATCGCCGCCATCTGCTCGACGTCGGTGACGCTGCCGCCGTCGGCCATCGCCTCGCCGCCGGCCGCCTCGATCTCCGCGACGACGGCCAAAGCGGCGTCGCTGTGGCCGGTGCCGTCGCGGGCCGCGCCGAGATCGTTGACCACGACCCTGGCGCCGCGCCGCGCCAGCTCCAGCGCATAGGCCCGCCCGAGCCCGCCGCCCGCGCCGGTTACGATGGCGACGCGCCGCTCGAAGCTGATCGTCATAAGCGAAAATCCCCCAACCGGCCGATTACTGGGCCGGTTAGGGGATCAAGCGGCGACAGTCACTAGGCACTGTCGCCGGGGAATCACGTGCTCAGCCTAGTGGGTCGGGCTGCGGCCGCGCTCGTAGGTCTGCAGGCAATTGTCGGTGATCTCGCGCGTGCAGGCCGGATAGCTCTCGGTCGCCGGCTCGGTCGGCGGCGGCGAGGAGGCGTCGACCAGCGGACCGCCGATGCCCGGGGTCATGTTGAACCCGGCCGGCACGTTGGCCGGATCGGAGATCACCGGGATGCCGCGCGCGTCGAGCTCCGGATTGGTGTTGCCGGGCATCGAGACCTGCGTGCCCGTCGCCACCGGAGCGGCGGCAGGCATGGCGGTTTCGACCGGCGGGACGGTGCTGGTGGTGTCGGTCGGATAATCCTGGGCGAGCGCAGCGCCGCCAGCCAGGAGCGCGACTGCGAACAGTGCGGACTTCATGGGCCTTCTCCCTTGTTTCGGCGCCAAGACGCAGCGCCGACGACATATGGCCGCGGCGCATGCCGCGGTCGTGCCGGTGAAACGACCGAGCGGCCGCTTTTCTCCGCTTCGGAGACGAAACGTTGGCGCCGCGCGCCCGTCCGCCCGCGCGGCGTCAGCGCCGCGGCCGGCGCCCGCGCTCGTAGGTCTGCACGCAATTGTCGGTGACGGTGCGGCTGCAGGCCGGATAATCCTCGGTCGCCGGCTGCGGCGCCGGCCGCTCGGTCGAGGGCACGCCGGCATTGGTGCCCGGCGCCGGGTTGAAGCCCGCGGGCACCTCGGCCGGGTCGGAGATCACCGGGATGCCGCGCGCGTCGCGCTCGGGCGCGGTGTTGCCGGGGGCGGAGGTGGTCTGCGCCAGCGCGGCATTGCCGGCGAGCAGGGCGGCGGCGAAAAGCAGGGTCTTCATGATCGTCTCCCTCGAACGGATTGTTCGTGAGAGGCTTAAACGTGGCGGCGGGCGAATATGTCCGTGAGCGTCAGGCGTGCGCGTCCTCGTCGAGCGCGTAGCCGGCCGAGCGGACGGTGCGGATGAGGTCGCTGCGCTGGCCGACGTTGATCGCCTTGCGCAGCCGGCGGATGTGGACGTCGACGGTGCGGGGCTCGATGTCGCTGTCCCGGCCCCAGACCGAATCGAGCAATCGCTCGCGCGAGAACACCCGGCCGGGATGCTCGAGGAAGTGGCGCAGCAGCCGGAACTCGGTCGGCCCCAGCGCCACCGGCGCGCCGCCGCGGCGGACCTTGTGGCGGGCGACGTCCATCTCGATGTCGGCATAGCTGAGCTGCTCGCCGGCGAGCGCCGGGCGCACCCGCCGCAGCACCGCCTGCACCCGCGCCACCAGCTCGCGCGGGCTGAACGGCTTGGTGACATAATCGTCGGCGCCGGTCTCGAGGCCGCGGATGCGGTCGCTCTCCTCGCCGCGCGCGGTCAGCATGACGATCGGCACGTTGGCGGTGTCGGGAAGCCGGCGGAGGCGCCGGCAGACCTCGATCCCGGACACGCCTTCGAGCATCCAGTCGAGGATGACGACGTCGGGCGCCTCCTCGCGCGCCATCAGCAGCGCCTCCTCGCCGTCCCCGGTCGCCCGCACCGCGAACTCCTCCCGCTCGAAATGGTAGGTGAGCAGCTCGACCAGCGGCCGGTCGTCCTCGACGAGCAGGATGTTGGGCTTAGCCGTCACTACCCGCCTCGAGATCGCCGCCGGCGATCGCGGTCGCGTCGGCGCCCTTGACGCGGTCGCCGAGATGCGCGCCGGTGGCGGCGAAATAGACCATCTCGGCGACGTTGGTGGCATGATCGCCGATCCGCTCCAGGTTCTTGGCGACGAACAGCAGGTGGGTCGCCGGGGTGATGTTGTGCGGATTCTCCATCATGTGGGTGAGCAGCGAGCGGAAGATCGAGTTGTAGAAGTCGTCGACCGCGGCGTCGCGCGCCACCACCGCCTCCGCTTTCGCGGCGTCGCGCTGGGCGAAGGCGTCGAGCACGTTGTGGACCATCTCGCCGGCGATCCGCGCCATTTCGGGGAGCAGGGAGAGCGGGCGGATCTTGCTGTCCTCGACGCTCGGCACGCGCTTGGCGATGTTCTTGGCATAATCGCCGATCCGCTCGACCACGCCGGCGATCTTGAGCGCCGCGACCACCTCCCTGAGATCGTCCGCCATCGGCGCGCGCAGGGCGATGATCTGCA
Source organism: uncultured Alphaproteobacteria bacterium (assembly GCA_963826805.1). Taxonomy (GTDB): domain Bacteria; phylum Pseudomonadota; class Alphaproteobacteria; order Sphingomonadales; family Sphingomonadaceae; genus Allosphingosinicella. The sequence continues at coordinate 136,144 of CAWGYE010000003.1, read as the reverse complement.
CCGCCTGGCGCTCGACCTCGGCCTCGAGGGCGTCGATCTTCTTGTCGCGCTCGACCAGCAGCGCCGCCGCGTCGGCGTCGCGCCGGACGAGGGCGTCCATGGCGTCGCCGATCGCCTGCTCGGCGAGCCCGCCCATTTCCGCGATCGTGCCGCGGAGCGTGTCGAGCTCGGCGTCGAAGGCTTTGATCGTATGGCCTGTGCTTGCCATGGTCGTTCTCCTCAGCCGTAGCGGCCGGTGATGTAGTCCTTGGTCCGCGTCTGGCGCGGGTTGGTGAAGATCTCGGTGGTCTCGCCATATTCGACCAGCACGCCGAGGTGGAAGAAGGCGGTGCGCTGCGAGACCCGCGCGGCCTGCTGCATGTTGTGGGTGACGATCACGATCGCGTAGCGGCCCCTGAGCTCGTGGATCAGCTCCTCGATCCGCGCGGTGGCGATCGGGTCGAGCGCCGAGCAGGGCTCGTCCATCAGGATCACCTCGGGATCGACGGCGATGGCGCGGGCGATGCAGAGGCGCTGCTGCTGGCCGCCCGACAAGGCGGTGCCGCTCTCGGCGAGGCGGTCCTTGACCTCGTCCCAGAGGCCGGCGCGCTTCAGCGAGCGCTCGACGATCGTGTCCATCTCCGCCTTGCTCGCGGCGAGGCCGTGGATGCGCGGCCCGTAGGCGACGTTCTCGTAGATCGACTTGGGGAAGGGGTTGGGCTTCTGGAAGACCATGCCGACCCGGGCGCGCAGCTGCACCACGTCCATCGAGGCGGCGTAGATGTCCTCGCCGTCGAGCGCGATCGCGCCGGTGACCCGCGCGGAGGGGATGGTGTCGTTCATCCGGTTGAGGCAGCGCAGGAAGGTCGACTTGCCGCAGCCGGACGGGCCGATGAAGGCGGTGACATGCTCGCGGCCGACGTCGATGGTGACCTCGTCGATCGCCTTCTTGTCGCCGTAGAAGACGGAGACCCCGCGCGCGGTCATCTTCGGATTGGCGGTTTCGATGTCCATCACCAGCTCTTCTCGAATCGGTTGCGCAGGTAGATCGCCAGCCCGTTCATCGCGAGCAGGAAGGCGAGCAGCACGATGATCGCCGCCGAGGTCTTCTCGACGAAGCCGCGGCTGACCTCGTCGGACCAGAGGAAGATCTGCACCGGCAGCACGGTGGCCGGCTCGGACAGGCCCGCCGGCGGCGCGGCGATGAACGCGCGCATGCCGATCATCAGGAGCGGCGCGGTCTCGCCGAGCGCGCGGGCCATGCCGATGATGGTGCCGGTGAGGATGCCGGGCAGCGCCAGCGGCAGCACATGGTGGAAGACCACCTGGATGCGGCTGGCGCCTATCCCCAGGGCGGCGTCGCGGATCGAGGGCGGCACCGACTTGATCGCGTTGCGTCCGGCGATCACGATCACCGGCATGGTCATCAGCGCCAGCGTCAGCCCGCCGACCAAAGGCGCCGAGCGCGGCAGGTGCATGAAATTGAGGAAGATGGCGAGGCCGAGCAGGCCGAAGATGATCGAGGGCACGGCGGCGAGGTTGTTGATCGAGACCTCGATCGTGTCGGTCCAGCGGTTCCGCGGCGCATATTCCTCCAGATAGACCGCCGAGAGCACGCCGATCGGGAAGGCGAGGGCGAGGGTGACGATCATGGTGAGGAGCGAGCCCTTGAACGCCCCCCAGATGCCGACCACGGTCGGGTCGGTCGCGTCGGCGCCGGTGAGGAAGGTCCAGTTGATCCCGGTCCGCACCCGGTCCTGCGCGGCCAGCGCCGCATAGGCCCGCTCGGCCTCGGCGCTGCCATTGCCCTTGGCGGCGACGTCGATGACGTCCGCGGCGGGGAGCCAGACCTCGCCGCCGCTGCCGGGCCCCCGATCGCGCAGCCTCAGCCAGGCCGCGCTGGAGAACAAGGCGTCGCCCCCGCCGAGGCGCACCGCCTCCTGATAATCGCCGGTGTCGAGGATGGCGACCTGCTCGGCCGGGAGATCGAGCCGGATCTGGGTTTCGGTGAAGCCCCTGAGGCCGTTCGCCATCATCGTGATCAAGAGGAAGGCGAGGAAGCCGGCCGAAAGCAGCACCGCGCCGAGCCCGGTCAGCCGGAAGCGCCGCTCGGCCGCGTAGCGCTTGCGGATGCGGCGCTGCATCTCCGCCGACGCCCAGTCGGTCGGGGTCGGGTCGACCGTGTCGAGCGCCTCACTCATAGGCTTCCCGATACTTCTTCACGACCCTCAGCGCGACGATGTTGAGCGCCAGCGTCACCATGAACAGCACCAGCCCGAGCGCGAAGGCGGCGAGCGTCTTGGGGCTGTCGAACTCCTGGTCGCCGGTCAGCAATTGCACGATCTGGGTGGTCACCGTGGTCACGCTCTCGAACGGGTTGGCGGTGAGGTTGGCGGCGAGCCCGGCGGCCATCACCACGATCATCGTCTCGCCGATCGCCCGGCTGACCGCGAGCAGCACGCCGCCGACCACGCCGGGCAAAGCGGCCGGGACCAGCACCTTCCTGATCGTCTCGCTCTTGGTCGCGCCCATGGCGAGGCTGCCGTCGCGCATCGCCTGCGGCACCGCGGCGATCGAATCGTCGGCCATCGAGGAGACGAACGGGATGATCATGATCCCCATGACGAGGCCCGCGGCCAGCGCCGATTCGCTCGACGAGGGGATGCCGAGCCAGAGCCCGAGGTCGCGCACCGCCGGCGCTACGGTCAGCGCGGCGAAATAGCCGTAGACCACGGTCGGTACGCCGGCGAGGATCTCGAGCAAGGGCTTCATCCACGCCCGCACCCGCGGCCGCGCATATTGGGTGAGGTAGATGGCGCTCATCAGGCCGAGCGGGATGGCGACGATCATGGCGATGATCGCGCCGATGAAGATCGTTCCCCAGAACAGGGGAATGGCGCCGAACGCGCCCGACGAGCCGGCCTGGTCGGCGCGGATCGCCATTTGCGGGCTCCAGTTGAGGCCGAGCAGGAACTCGCCGGGCGAGACCATCGAGAAGAAGCGCAGGCTCTCGAACAGCAGCGAGACGAGGATGCCCAAGGTGGTCAGCACCGCGATCAAGCGAGGCGAGCAGCAGCACCGCCATCACCGTCCGCTCGACGCGGGTGCGCGCGCGGAAATGCGGCGATACCCGGCTGAACGCGAACGCGCCGCCGGCGAAGGCGATCAGCAGCGTCGCGCCGAGGCCGAGCCACGCGTAGAAGGAGATCGCGCTGGCATAGACCGGCGCCAGCGCCCGCGCCTGCGGATTGAACGCGGTCTCCGCGGCGCCGGTCGCCAGCGCATAGGCCTCGCCGAGGATCGCCTGGCGCTGCATGTCGAAGGCGGGAAGGGCGGCCGCCTCCGGGCTCGCCATCACCGCCTGGAAGATGAGCCCGCCGGTGAGGTTGCTCCACACCGCCAGGAAGAGCAAGGCGGGCACCACCGCCCACAAGGCGACGTACCAGCCGTGATAATTGGGCAGCGAATGGAGGCGCGGCTTGTCCGCGCCGGTAAGCGCCATCGCCTTGGCGCGCGCCGCGACCCAGGCGATCAGGCCCAGCCCGACGAGCACCAGGGCGATGGTCGTGACGGTCACCTAGCGAAGGTCCGCGGCGGTCACGGCACGGGGATTCTGGACGGCGGCGAGCGCGGCCGTGCGGTCCGCCTCGGGCAGCGGGATCAGCCCGCGCTGCTCGAGATAGCCGCCCGGATTCCACGCCTGCGCATAGAAGGTCAGGAACTCCCTCAGCCCCGGGATCGCGCCGAAATGCTCGCCCTTGACGTAGATGTAGAGCTTGCGAGCGCCGGGATAGGAGAAGTCCTGGATGGTCGCCGCGGTCGGCGCCACGCCACTGATCGGGATGCCGCGCACGCGGTCGGTATTCTCCTCGAGGAAGGAATAGCCGAGCACGCCGATCGCACCCTGATTCTCGGCGACGCGCTGCATCAGCAGGTTGTCGTTCTCGCCGGCCTCGGTGAACACCCGGTTGCCGTCGACGCTGTCCTCGCGGATCTGGGTGCAGACCTGCTTGTGGCGGTCCGAATCGCTTTCCTTGAGCGCGACCATCGCCGGGTCGGTCTCGCAGCCCTTGGTGAGGATCAGCTCGGCGAAGCTGTCGCGGGTGCCGGAGGTGGGCGGCGGGCCGTAGACCCGGATCGGCACCGCGGGCAGCGCCGGATTGACGTCGCGCCAGGTGCGCGCGGTCTGCGGCCGGCCGAACGGGTTGGCGGCGAGCGCCATGTAGATGTCGCGCGGGGTGAGCTGGAAGCCGGTCGGCCGCCCCGACGATTCGATCAGGGCCAGCCCGTCGATGCCGATCGGCACCTCGATGATGTTGGTGACGCCGTTGCGGCTGCACTGCTCGATCTCGCTCGCCTTGATCCGGCGCGAGGCGTTGGCGACGTCGGGATGCTGGGCGCCGACGCCGCCGCAGAACAGGTTGAGCCCGGCGCCGGTGCCGGTCGATTCGACGACGGGCGGGCGGAACTGGCTGTTGCCCTGGGCGAAGCGCTCGGCCACCGACTGGGTGAAGGGATAGACGGTCGACGAGCCGACGATCCGGATCTCCTGGCGGGCGCCGGCCTCGCCGCCTCCGCCGCCGGTCGCGCTCTGTCCGCAGCCGGCCAGCGCCAGCGCCGCCATCAGCGGCCAAAGGATCTTGTTCACATGCCCCTCCGGGAGTTCTGGTGGATGATAGCGGCCGGACTAGGATGGTACGGCGAGTCTTGTGTGACAGGTCGATGACAGTCTTGTGACAGTCACCAGTCGAGCTGGGCGCGGACCCCGACCACGTCGACCGAATAGTCGCGGTCGCCGCCCGCGCCCGCGATCGCGGCATCGTCGTAGGAGAGGCGGGCGACGTTCGCCATGAAGCGGACATGGTCGGTGGGGATCCAGATCAGCGAGGCCTGCAGGCCGTTCTGGGTGCCGCCGCGGACCGGCCCGGAGTTGAGGTCGAGATGGTCCCAGCGCAGGCTCACCTGCACCGCCCCGAAACCGCCTTCCTCGATCGACCGGCGTACCCGGGTGCGGTCCCAGCGCGCGCCGCGATAGCCGCGCGTCTCGCCGGTGAGGAACCAGCCGGCCTCGACATAGGCGCCGAACAGGGTCGGGCTCGCCGCCCCGGCCGCCCTGCCGGCATCGAGCCAGTGGGCCTCGGCGGCGAGGTGGAGCGGGCCGCGGATCATCGCCCCCTCCAGCCCGAAATGGCTCTCGTTCGTCACCGCCAGCGAAGGCGTGCCGACGAAGCGGACGTCGGTGGCGTGGAGCAGCGGCCGCTGGCGGTAGCGGGTCGCGGCGGCGGGGCCGTTGTCGCGCCAGTGCGCGGAGCCGGCGAAGTGAAGCTGCGTGCTGCCGAGCCGGGGCGCGTAGACGAGGCGCCCGTCGACGCTGAGCGCGTCGTCGGTTTCGTCGATGTCGAGGAAATTCTCGTGGAAGACCCCGAGCTGCGCCGTCACCGGGCCGTCGGCATAGGTGCCGGAAAAGCCCAGCCGTCGCTCGAAGTTGAACGCGTCGGTGAACGCCGCCCGCTCGATGAACGAGGTGAAGCGCGAGCTGGTCAGCTCCTCCAGCGACTGGAAATTGTTGTGCTGGCCGGCGGTCAGGGTGAGGCGCGGCGAGGCCTTCCAGGTCAGATAGGCGTCGACGATCTCGACCACCTCGGGGGCGACGTCGATCTCGAACACATAGCCGAATCCGCCCGGCGCGGTCCCCTCGACGCCGATCCGCGCGCGCCGCAGCTCGTCGACCGAGCCGAGGCCCGCGACCGTTACGCCGTCTGGCCGCTCGATATGGCCGAGATCGTATTGCAGCCGCCCGCGCGGCTTCAGCGACCAGCCCTCGGCCGACCCGAATCGCGGCGCGCCCTCGAAGCGGACGCTGCGCGGCTGCATCTCCTGGGCGAGGGCCGGGGCGGCGCTCGCCGCCAGCAGCAGGATCAAAGCAGCGCGCCTCGTCATCACAGCCTCCCTAGCCGATGATGACGCGGATATGAGCGGGAAATGACGGGCCGGCGTCAGCTTTGTGACAGGGATGTTGCAGCCGGCAGCGTGACCGCGACCGTGGTACCTTCGCCGGGCACGCTGTCGATCTCGAGCCGGCCGCGGTGCCTGAGCACGATATGCTTGACGATGGCGAGCCCGAGCCCGGTGCCGCCGACCTGGCGGCTGCGGCCGGGATCGACCCGGTAGAAGCGCTCGGTGAGGCGCGGGATATGCTCGGCGGCGATGCCCTCGCCCTTGTCGCTCACCGCGATGCGGACCAGCTCCGGGCCCGCCTCCTCCAGGCGCACCCGCACGGCGGTGCCTTCCCGCCCATATTTGAGCGCGTTGACGACGAGGTTGGTCAGCATCTGCTGCAGCTGGCCCGGATCGCCGGCGACCCGCGCCTCGCCGGCCTCGTTCTCGATCAGGATCCGGCGCCCCTTGGCGAGCGGCTTCACCGCCGCCTTCACCGTCTCGGCCACCGCCGCCAGCGCGACCGTGTCGCGGGGCAGGGTGAAGCGGTCGGCCTCGATCCGCGACAGCGACATCAGGTCGTCGAGCAGGTCCCGCATCCGCACCGCCTCGCCCGACATGATCGCCACGAAGCGCTCGCGCGTCTCGGCATCGACATCCTCCTGCAGCGTCTCGAGGAAGCCGATCAGGGTGGCGAGCGGGGTGCGCAGCTCGTGGCTGGCATTGGCGACGAAATCGACCCGCATCTGCTCGGCGGCGCGGGCCTGGCTCTGGTCGGCGAGCCGGACCAGCCGGCTGCCGTCGGGAAGCGGCGCGACGATCAGCTCCCACGGCCGGCCGAGGTCGCCGAGGCCGACCAGCTCGGTCCGCGCGGCGGCGGCCTCGTCGCCGGCGAGCAGCTCGGCCGCCGCCGGATGGCGGATGGCGAGGCGCACGTCCGCCCCCTCGATATGCGCGCCGAGGAGCGCCATGGCGGCGGGGTTGGCGATCGTCACCTTGCGGTCGCGCACCACCAGCAAGGGGTCGTCGAAGGCGGCGAGCAAAGCCGCGCCATTGTCCTCATCGGCCGCTTCGTCGGCCGCGTCGGCGGACGCCGGGCGCCTCCGCTCCCCCCTGCGGGCGAGAGCGAGCGTCGCGATCGACGCGATCAGGGCGGCCGCGACCGCGATGATCAGGTAATCCGCCATGCCCGCTCCGTCCCGTCGCGGGACAGCCGTTGCCGCCCGCTCGCTTCGGGTGCGCTTTACGCTTATTAAAGAGCGGGCGTGTATCGGAATTTCCATGAGCGGCACAGATAAGCAGTCGATCGGCGACAATGCGGCTGGCGCAGCGGCCTTCGTGCCGAGCCGGCGCACCGTGCTCGTGCTCGGCGTCGCGGCGGCTTCGACCGTGGTCACCGTCCGGCCGGCGCTCGCCCAGACCGCCGGCTCGGTCCTGAACTGCGAGATTCCGGTGCCCGGGCCCCATGCCGGCGGCAATTTCATCGCGCCCGACGGCAGCCTGGTCGCGCCCGGCACGCCCGGCGCGGCGCCGCCGCTGGCGCGCCCGCTGCGCGGCGAGGAGGTGCGCACCCTGCTTCGCGGCGGCGGCATCCCGGCCGGCGTCAATCCCAGCTCCGCTCAGGCCTATGCCAATTACATCAGGCGCCTGCAGGCGGGGATGAGCGGTTTCACCTGCTACGCCTCGCTGCAGATGCCGCGCTGACCCGAGCCGCGGCCATGGCCGGCCCGGTCTACATCGCCGACTCTCCCGCCGCCCTCAGCAGCGTCGCGCTCGACGGCCTGTCGGTACTGTTCCACGAGCCCTCGGGCATGACCCACATCGTCGCCGCGCCGGCGCCGGAGATCCTCGATGCGCTGCGCGAAGGGCCGGCCGACGCGGCCGAGCTGCTGCGCCGGCTGCGGACGCGGTTCGATTTCGAGTTTCAACCCTCCCCCTTGATGGGGGAGGGTAGGGTGGGGGTGGACTCGCCAGCCCCGCACGATTCCCGGAGTCCACCCCACCCCCAACCCCTCCCCATCGAGGGGAGGGGAGGTTCACTCGAGGCCCTCGACGCCCGCCTCGCCGAGCTCGAGGCGGCCGGGCTGGTGCGCCGCGCATGAGGCACAGCCTCGCCCTCCAGATCGGCCCGGTGGCGTTCCGCATCGGCTCGGCCTGGCGGGGGCCGCTCGACGCGCTCGCCCGGCTCTACGCCGCCTATCCCGCGCCTGCCGACGGCCTCACCGACTTCACCGTCCGGCTCGAGCCCGACAAGCCGTGGCGGCGCCACCTGCGCCCGTCGGTGGCGATCCGCGGCGACTACATCCTGCCCGACGCCGCGCCGCTGCCGCTCGCCCACGGCCTGCTCGCCGCCGAGATGGGCATGAACCTGCAAATGGCGCTCGGCCAGAAGCGCTATCTGCTGCTCCACGCCGCCACCGTCGAGAAGGACGGCCGCGCGCTGCTGATGACCGGCGAATCGGGCGCGGGCAAGTCCACGCTGGCCGCCCTGCTAGGCGAGCGCGGCTGGCGGCTGATGGGCGACGAGTTCGCTCTGCTCGACATGGAGAGCGGCGCGCTGCTGCCGTTCCCGCGTGCGATCAGCCTTAAGAACGGCGCCATCCGGGTCATGGAGGCCGAGGTCGAGGCAAGCCGTTTCGGTCCGCTGCTCGCCGGTACGCCCAAGGGCGACATCCGCCACCTCATCCCCAATGCCGACGCGCTGGCGCGGATGGGGGAGGGGGCGAGGCCGGCGCTGATCCTGTTCCCGCGCTTCGGCGAGGCCGCGGCGGTGCGCGCCGTCGGGCGCGCCGAGCTGTTCATGCGGCTGACCCAGGCCTCGACCAATTATGTCGCGCTCGGCCGCCGCGGCTTCGATGCGCTGAACCGGCTGATCGTCGCCTGCCCGGCACTGGCGATCGACTATCCCGACACCGCCACCGCCATCGGCCTGGTCGAGGATTTCCGGCAGGAGCTGGCGGCGTGAGGAACGCGAAGCTCCTCGTCCGGGCGCTGCGCGACCCCGCTTCGGTGACGACATGCGACTGGAACGGTCTGATCAGCGCGGCCCGCGCCGAGCAGCTGATCGGCAGCCTCGCCTTCAGGATGGAGGGCCGCAGCGTCCCGACCCGCGTCGATGCGATCTTCGCGGCGGCGCGGCGCGACGCCGCGCAGGCGCGCACCCAGGCGCTCTGGGAAGCGGAAATGGCCCGCCGCGCGCTGGCGCCGCTCGGCGTCCCGGTGATCCTGCTGAAGGGCACCGCCTTCCACGCCGCCGGTCTCGAGGCGAGCCTCGGCCGCTCGGTCGGCGATCTCGACATCATGGTCCCGCGCGCGGCGCTCGCCGCGGTCGAGGCGGCCTTGCTCGACGCCGGCTGGGAGCGCGTCAAGGAGGCGGAGGGCTATGACGACGCCTATTACCGGCGCTGGATGCACGAGCTGCCGCCGCTCATCCACCGCACCCGCGACCGGATGATCGACGTCCATCACACCATATTGCCGCTGACCGCCCGGCCCACGCCCGACGCGGAGGCGCTGCTCGCCGACAGCGTCGCGCTCGACAACGGCCTGCGCACGCTTTCGCCGCCCGACATGATCGTTCACGCCGCCGCCCACCTCATCGCCGACGGCGACCTCGCCGGTGGGCTCAGGAACCTCTGGGACATCGACCGCCTGCTGCGCGAGTTCGCCGCGGCGGACCCGGACTTCTGGGGCAAGCTCGCCGGGCGCGCCCGCCGCCACCAGCTCGCCGGCCCGGTCGCCCGCGCGCTGCGCCTCAGCCACCGCCTCTACGCCACGCCCGTAAAATGGGGACAGTTTACATTTTCGCTGTCTGCGAATTGGGAAAATGTAAACTGTCCCCGTTTTTCGTTGGCGGACCGGATGTTCGAGGCAAGGCTCGTCGCCCGCAACGGCTGGGGCCAGGAGAAGCGCAAGCTGCTGCGCGTCGCCTTCTACCTGCGCTCGCACTGGCTGAGGATGCCGCCGCCGATGCTGGCGCGGCATTTGTGGATCAAGGCGACCCGCTAGGGTCGCGGTCAGCCGCGTTGCGCTCCGAGCCACGTCCGTGCCTGGCGCGGCGGCCCGGTGGCGATTCGACGAGCTCTCGATTAGGCATCGGCACGTCCCCGGATCCATCCGTTGGATGAAGGAGGCCGATATGAGCGCCCCCCAGGAACCGCCTCGTCACCGGTCGCAGGTTCGAGATCGCTGCGCGTGGCTCGATCGCAGAGCGGTGCTCGGAATGGTGGGTGCCGCATTCGGGCCCGAAATCGCGGTCGGAGCCGCGACCCGTACCCAGGATGGTGAGGCCGCATCGCTCCTTCGTCGCTGCGATCCGAAGGTGCCCCTGCTCCGGTTCGCTATCCCGTCATCGCGGCAAAAGAGAATCGCCGACGAGATTTGCGACGCCGTCGGCCTGCCCCGCAATTTCGATGTCGTACGCTACTGGAACGCTTCCGCGGGTGCGAGCACGGGACTCCAGGGCGGCCATCGCATCATCCTTCTGGACCCGAATCTCATAAAAGCGGCCGCCGGCGCGGGAATGGGCGACTGGCCGTTCGCCTACCTCCTCGCCCATGAGATCGGCCACCACCTGTGCGGACATGTTTCCCTCTGCCCGACCGCGTCGGGGAGGCAGGCCGCCAAAGAACTCGAAGCGGACCATTTCGCGGGCTTCGCCCTGGGCCGGCTGGGAGCGCCTTTGGTTGACGCGATCGGTTACCTGTCCCATGCGCGCCACCTCGCCCGGACACGGCCGGATTGGCCGTTCGGGCCGGTCGAGGACGGCCGGGTGGAGTCCGTCACCGCAGGTTGGAACAAAGCGAATCGCTCGTGCCGGGGCGGTGGGTAGGGGCGGGTTCGGCATTGCCGATCACGGCACGTTCTCCTCGGCCTGGCGGCGCGCGCGGCGCTCCGCATACCATTGCCGGATCAGAGCCGCCGCGCAGCCGGTGAAGCCGCCCGAGCCGACCGTCGAGCAGCTGCCCGGACGCATCGTCCGGCTCTCCTCCTCGAGCCCTTCGACCCGCGAGGCCCAGGAGGTCTCGGTCTGCTGGCGCTCGCGGATCGGGCGGGGGATGCGGTAGCGCTCCTCCTCCGGCCGGCGCGCGCAGACCACCACCTCGCCCGAGACCTCGGGGCAGGGGTCGTCGCCGTAGACGACAAGGTTCGTTTCGCGCTCGGGCGGCTGCGCGGCGGCGGGCAATGGAGCGAGCAGGGCGATAAGCAGGAACAAGGGGCCGCGCATGCAGTGCCTTTCGCGTTACCCCTGTGCCGCACGTCTGCCTGCGATTTCTCGCCGGCGCAATGGCCAAGCGAAGCGCGAAGGCTTCGGTCTCGTCTCGTGGACAGGAGAGAATGAGAGTAAACTCCCGCCGGCCGACTCGCGGCCGGGGAGGACCTTCGCCATGTTCACTTCAGAGAACATCGTGCTTCCGCGCGATCATTACGCACATCCCGACGCTCCGACGGAATGGTGGTGGCACATCGGGACGCTGCGCGCTGGCGAGCGGGTGTTCGGTTTCGAGATCAACGCGACCCGAAACAGCAATGACGCCCAGGCGCCGTTCGCGTTCAGCCAGATCATGGTCACCGACGTCGCCGGCGAGAAGCATTATCACCGGACGACCCTGCAGCTCCCCGACCCAGACTGGGCGGAAAGCGATCCGGATCGTGCCTGGTATGTGCAGCTGCCGGGCGATGAGAATTGCAGCGGGGCGATCCTGATGAACGGGCCGGCCGGCGACCCCTATCTGATGACCGCTTATGCAACCTTCGACGACCTCGAATTGGGCAAAAGGGTCACGATCAGCCTGACGCTGCGCCAGGAGGGGCCGCCGATGCTCATCTGGGGCACCGGGATCAGCGAGGAGATGTGGAACAAGGAGGGCAAGACCCCGATCGAGCAGTATAATTATTATTATTCCTACACCAACATCCGGGCGAAAGGGACGATCACCATCGGCTCCGACGTCCACCAGGTCGAGGGGGTGACCTGGATGGATCATGAATATGGCGCTTTCGGCTCCAGCGACCATTGGACGCTGGGCGACGCCCAGCTCACCAACGGAGTTTGCTTTTCGACCTATACGACCGACGAGAACGCCTATCCGAAGGTCGGCAAGGAACTCGACTCGGTGGTGACGATGCTGCGGCCGGACGGCACCAGCACCTATTACAAGGGCTGCACGACCACGCCGCGCGACCCGACCTTCGAGGGCGTCACCAAGATCGTCTACTGCCTCACCCAGGAGGTGAGGATCCCGCAGCTGAACGACACCCTGCTGATCTTCAAGAGCGCGCTGCGCGACCAGGAGTTCGTCACCGAATCCGATCCCATCTACGAGGGCGTCGCCACCGTCGAGGGGACTCTGGAAGGCGAGCGGGTTTCGGGCACGGCCTGGATCGAGCAATGCATCATGCCGCAGGGCTCCGCGGCGGCGACCCAGCACGAGGAGGGCAAGGCGGAGCCCGCCACCGCCTAGCTGCCGAGCCGCAGGAGGGCGGAGGCCAGTCCGGCATAACTGTCGATCACCGCATCGGCGCCCAATTCCGCGGCCGGACGGTCGGAATAGCCGAAGCCGACCGCCACGAAGGGCACACCCGCGGCCTTGGCGGTGTCGGCGTCGGTGATCGAATCGCCGACGAACGCGGCCCGCCCGCCGCCGGCCCGGGCGATCGCCTCGCGGAGCGGGCGGGGATCGGGCTTCATCACCCCGAGCGTGTCGCCGCAGACGATCGCCGCGAAGCGCCCCCGCCAGCCGAGCGCGTCGAGCAGGGCATGGGTCAGCCGCTCGCGCTTGTTGGTGCAGACGGCGAGCCTGACGCCGCGCGCCGCCAGCCCGTCCATCGCCTCCCCGAGGTGCGGATAGGCGCGGGTGCCGACGCAGATATTGGCCCGGTAGAAATCGAGGAAGTGCGGGAAGCCCTGCTCGACCAGGCTCTCGCCGGCATCCCCGCTCGCCGCCAGCCCCCGGCGCAGCAGCGCCTTGGCGCCGTGCCCGACCAGGTGGCGCACCCCCTCGGGATCGACCGTCGGGCGGTCGAGCGCGCCGAGCGCATGGTTGAGCGCCGCCGCCAGGTCGGGCGCGGTGTCGGCGAGGGTGCCGTCGAGATCGAAGACGACCGTGTCGAAGGGGAAATCGGCCATGCCGGCCGGCCATCCGGCGCCGCTCTGGAAATGGCAAGCTTTCCGTGCCATTTGCGCGGGCGGGCATGACCATCGAACGAGACTTTGCAGCCGTGATCCTTGCCGCGGGGAAGGGCACGCGGATGAAATCGGATGTGCACAAAGTGCTGCATCCGATCGCCGGCCGCCCTCTGCTCGCCCACCTGCTCGCCGAGGTCGACGCGCTCGGCCCGCACCGGACCGTGATCGTGATCGGCGAGGGCAGGGCGCAGATCGAAGCGGTGTTCGGCGCGACGGGCGCGACCGTGGTCGTGCAGGAACCACAGCTCGGCACCGCCCATGCCGTACGCCAGGCCGAGGCGGCGCTGGCCGATTTCGACGGCGACGTCCTGATCCTCTACGGCGATACCCCGTTCGTCACGGCGGCGACGATGCGGGCGATGCTGGCGCGGCTCGCCGGCACCGAGGGCGCGGTCGTCGTCGCCTCGCGCCCCGCCGATCCCAGACATTATGGCCGCATCCTCGCCGCGGCCGACGGCACGATCGAGAAGATGGTCGAATATAAGGATGCTTCGCCGGCGGAGCGGGCGCTCGATCTGTGCAACAGCGGGCTGATGGCGGTCCGCTCGGCCGATCTCTGGCCGCTGCTCGCGCGGGTCGGCAACGACAATGCGGCGGGCGAATATTATCTTCCCGACATCGTCATGCTCGCCGCCGCGGACGGGCGCAAGTCGGCGGTGATCGAGGCCGAGGCGGCCGAGGTCGAGGGGATCAACAGCCGCGCCGAGCTGGCCGCGGCCGAGGCCGCCTGGCAGGCGCGCCGCCGCGCCGAGGCGATGGAGGGCGGCGTCTCGCTGATCGCGCCGGAGACGGTCTGGTTCGCCCATGACACGAAGGTCGGCCGCGACACGGTGATCGAGCCCAACGTCGTCTTCGGCCCGGGCGTCAGCATCGGCGAGGGCGCCCGGATCCGCGGTTTCTCGCACATCGAGGGGGCGACGATCGCGCCGGGCGCGCAGATCGGCCCGTTCGCGCGGCTGCGCCCCGGCGCCGAGATCGGGGAGGGCGCGCGGGTCGGCAATTTCGTCGAGGTCAAGCAGGCGAGCCTCGGCAAGGGCGCCAAGGCCAACCATCTCGCCTATCTGGGCGACGCCGAGATCGGCGCCGGCGCCAATATCGGCGCGGGCACGATCACCTGCAATTATGACGGCTTCTTCAAGTACAAGACCTGGATCGGCGAGGGCGCGTTCATCGGCTCCAACACGGCTTTGGTCGCGCCGGTCAGCATCGGCGCGGGCGCACTCGTCGCCGCCGGCTCCGTGATCACCCGCGACGTCGCCGCCGATGCGGTCGCGCTCGCCCGCGGCGAGCAGGTCGAGAAGCCCGGGCGCGCCGCCGCCCTCCGCGCGCGCCTCGCCGCCAAGAAGCAGGCGATGTAGCCCATGTGCGGGATCATCGGCATCGTCGGGACGACCGAGGCCGCGCCGCGGCTGATGGACGGCCTCAGAAGGCTCGAATATCGCGGCTATGACTCGGCCGGCATCTGCACGGTCGTCGACGGGCGACTCGAGCGCCGGCGGGCCGAGGGCAAGCTCGACAATCTCGCCGCCCGGCTCGACGCGGCGCCGCTGCCCGGCACGGTCGGCATCGCCCACACCCGCTGGGCGACCCACGGCGCCCCGACCGAGGGCAATGCCCACCCGCACGTGGTCGACGGGGTCGCCGTCGTCCACAACGGCATCATCGAGAATTTCAAGGCGCTGCGCGAGGAGATGCAGGCCAAGGGCCGCGTCTTCCAGAGCGAGACCGACAGCGAATGCGTCGCCCATCTCGTCGCCGACCAGCTGGCCCAAGGGCAGGACCCGCAAGCGGCGGTCGCCGCCGTGCTGCCGCGCCTGCACGGCGCCTTCGCGCTCGCCATATTGTTCCGCGACCATCCCGGCATGATCGTCGGCGCCCGCCAGGGCGCGCCGCTCACCGTCGGCTATGGGGCGGGCGAGAATTATCTCGGCTCCGACGCGCTCGCGCTGGCCCTGCTCACCCAGAAGATCGCCTATCTCGACGAGGGCGACTGGGCGGTGGTCACCCACGACGAGGTCCGGATCTTCGACAGGGACAACCGGCCGGTCGAGCGCGAGGCCGTCGAATCGCGGGCCAGCGCGGCGCGCATCGAAAAGGGCAATCACGCCCATTTCATGCAGAAGGAGATTTTCGAGCAGCCGATGGTCGTCGCCCAGACGCTGGGCTCCTACCTGCGCCCGCTCGAGCAGAGGGTGGCGCTGCCCGACATGGACTTCTCCTTCGCGGGCGTGCCGCGGGTTTCGATCATCGCCTGCGGCACCTCTTATTATGCCGGCATGGTCGCCAAATACTGGCTGGAGCGCTTCGCCCGGGTGCCGTGCGAGCTCGATATCGCCTCGGAGTTCCGCTACCGCGACCCGGTGCTGGAGGAGGGCGGCCTCGCCTTGTTCATCAGCCAGTCGGGCGAGACCGCCGACACGCTCGCCGCGCTGCGCCACGCCCGCGCCCGGGGGCAGAAGATCGCGGTGGTGGTCAACGTGCCGACCAGCTCGATGGCGCGCGAGGCGGACCTGCTGCTGCCCACCCATGCCGGCCCCGAAATCGGCGTCGCCTCGACCAAGGCCTTCACCTGCCAGCTCGCCGTGCTCGCCGCGCTCGCCGCCAAGGTCGCGCGCGACAAGGGTGCGATGAGCGAGGCGGAGGAGCGCGAGATCGTGCTGCATTTGACCGAGGCGCCCGCCGCGATGAACGCCGCGCTCGGCCATGACGAGGACATCGCGGCAATGGCCCCGGTCATCGCCGCTGCCCGCGACGTGCTCTATCTCGGCCGCGGCCAGGACTATCCGCTCGCGCTGGAGGGCGCGCTGAAGCTGAAGGAGATCAGCTACATCCACGCCGAAGGCTATGCGGCGGGGGAGATGAAGCACGGCCCGATCGCCCTCATCGACGACGCTGTCCCGATCATCGTGCTGGCGCCCTCGGGGCCTTTGTTCGAGAAGACGGTCAGCAACATGCAGGAGGTGCAGGCGCGCGGCGGCAAGGTCGTCCTGATCTCCGACGCCGAAGGCATCGCCGCCGCCGGCGAGAACACCATCGCAACGATCGAGATGCCCCGGGTCCATCCCTTGATCGCGCCTTTGGTCTACGCGATCCCGGTGCAGCTGCTCGCCTATCATGTGGCGGTGGCGAAGGGCACCGACGTCGACCAGCCGCGCAACCTCGCCAAGAGCGTCACGGTGGAGTGAAGCAATGCCCGAGTGGATCCTGATCGCCATGCTCGTCGCCGTGATCGGCGGCTTCGCGCTTGTCGCCTTCCGCTCGACCCAGGGCCGCCGCGATCGGCGGGATGGGCGGGATGATGGCTATTACGGCGATGCGGGCGGCAGCGACGGCGGCCCGACGCTGTGGAGTGCCTCCGAGTCCGGCGCGAGCGGCAGCAGCGACGGCGGCTTTGCGGGCGGCGGCGGCGATTTGGGCGGCGGCGGTGCCTCCGGGGGCTGGGACGATGCCGGCTCGTTCGATTCGGGCGATTCGGGCGGCGATTCCGGCGGCGATTCGGGTGGCGGCGGCGACGGGGGCGGCGGCGACGGCGGCGGGGGCGGCGACTGAGTCAGCCAGTCAGGGGAAGTTCCGCCAGACCAGCAGGATGATGTCGTTCTGGGCGATCTGGTCGGACGAATCCTTGATCTGCATCCACTTGCCCCCCGCATAGCGCCACCCCCGGAACGAGGTGCCGTGCCGGACCGGCGGGCTGGCACCGCCCAGCAGGCTGAGAGCCTTATCGTCGACGCCGAGGATCGCGATCGCGATGAACACATCCTGCTTCCCCTCGGACATTTTCTGATTCAGCTGATCGGCGGCGTCCATCTTCCCGACGTCCTTGAGGAAGTCGGCGACCGCCGACTTGTAATTGGCGTTGCGCTGGGTCTTGAACTCGACCCAGATCGGCGCTCCGCGCGCGGGCGTGAACAAGAGGTCGCATTTCTGGGTGAGGCCCTGATAGGCGACCTCCCGCTCGGACGAGCATTGCTCGTCGGTCGACGATTTCGCCTGGGCGGCGACGGCAAGCGCGCCTTCGACTTGGAGCCAGCCCTCCCAGCCGCCCTTGATGTTGCCGCCCAGGCAGAAGCCGATCCGCGAGGCTCCGCCGCGTGCCAAATCCTCCTGGATGAGGTTGGTCAGGGCATCGACGACCGCTTTTGCTCTCATATCAGGTCCTCCTCTCCCGAAATGCCTCTGCCGGGCGTCAGATCAGGCCGTTCATCCGCAGGATCTGCAGCGCCATCGGATTGCCCATCATCGCCAGCTGGTAGAGCTGCTGCAGGGTGACCTGGGGGACGCCGCCGCCCTGCACGGGCGGTGCCGACGGCGGCGCGGCGGTGGCTCCGCCTCCCGCGGCCGGAGCGGAGGGCGCCGGCGTGGGGGGCGCGGGGGCTGCCGACGCCAGCGCCGCGGGCGCGTGGGGAAGGCCGAAGCCGCCGCGCAGCGGGTCCACCACGACCGGCCGCGCCGACGCGCGCAGGATATCGAACAAGGCCGTCACCCGGCCCGCGTCCCGGCCGGTGGTGCGGCGCAGGTCGGGATGGTGGGCGAGGACCAGCGCGGCGAGGCCGGTGATGTGCGGGGTCGCCATCGAGGTGCCGTCCCAGGCCGCATAGCCCCCCTTGGGCACGGTGGAGAGGATCGCCACGCCCGGCCCGGAGAGGCGGACCTGCGGGCCGAAGCAGCTGAACTTGGCGGAGAAGATGCCGTCGGCGCCGGGCCCGCCCTCGCCGACGGTCATGGCATGGTAGCTGCTTGCCGGGAACTGGTCCATCTGGCCGACCGCCGAGACGGTGATCGATTGGGGCAGCATGCCCGGAAACTGGACCGGCCCGGAGGAATTGCCGGCGGCGACGATGCAGGCAACGCCGGCGGCGACCGCCGCTTCCAGCTTCTGCTGCACCAGCTCGGACGCATCGGCGCTGCCCAAGCTCATGTTCATCACGTCGAGCTGGCGCTCGACGGCGATGTCGAGCGCCTCGATGAGGTCGCTGATCCGGCCGCTCGGGAACACCTTCAAAGCGTGGATCTCGGCGGCCGGCGCGAAGCCCCAGATGCCGCCTTGCCGGTCGCCGCTGCGGCCGCCGATGATGCCGGCGCAATGGGTGCCGTGCGCCATGGTGTCGTTGGTCCAGCCGTTGCCGCCGTCGCCGGCGACCATGTCGACGCCGTTGGTGACGTGGCGGAGCTGCGGGTGGCCGTTGTCGCAACCCGAATCCATGATCCCGATCTTGATGCCGGCGCCGTCGAAGCGGGGGTCGATCTGGTCGAGGCCCATCAGCCGCTGGCCCCAGCCGAGCATCTTCTTGCCCGGGAAGTCGGCGAAGGTCTCGCTGAAGCGCTCGAGCTGGACGACGTTCGGGCCGCCGGCCTCGAGGTGCGGCCGCATCGTCACCTTGTCCCAGAAGTCGGCCCGCGGCTTCACGTACATCACCTGGACCTCCTCGAGCGGGCCGGTCACCGGGATCTCGACGACCCCGCTGTCGTCGGTATCGGCATGGGCCGGAAAGCCCTGGCCGTAGATGGTGACGGTGGCGCCCGCGGCCGGCTTGCCGTCCTTGCCGACCACCTTGACCCGCACCGGCGTCGCCGCCAGCCCGGTGGCCGGCGCCGAGGCGGCGACGAAATCGGCATCGGCGCGCAGCGTCCGGAGCTCGCCATGGTGGACCAGCGGCTGATCGTGCTCGACGATGATGTCGGGGGGCGCCGTCGCCTTCATCGCCTCGCCCTTCTCGACCGACATTTCGGTGACCAGGATGTCGTTCCCGCCCTGGCCCGCGCTCATCAGGCCGAAGCCGCGCGATTTCACCCGCTTGATGATCGGCAGGCCCATATTCTCCAGGGTCGAATGGAGCGAATCCGCCGACATGGTCTGGAACATGCCGGGCAGAGTGCGCGGCGCGACCAGATAGCGCCTGGGGCGCGAGGCGACCTGCGCCGGCTTCCTGGCCGCCGTGCCCGAAGCGGCCGGCGCGCTCGCATTGTCCTTGTCCTTCGCCATCTCGGTCCCTCTCTTCGAATTGCCGGCGGCAGCAGGCCGCGCGGCGATTTTCGGTTCGGGACCCTGGCGTCGCTCAATATTGGAGCGGTGCGTCCGGCTCGATGAGCAACGAGTCCCGATATTTCTCGCGGAGGCTCTCCGCTTCGGCGTCGGTCAGCTGCACCACGGCGTAATTGGGATCCCGCATGGGCCTCGGCATGGCCCCCTCCAGGCCGTCCATCTCCGCCAGGAAATCCTTGAGCGGGGCGGGATCGGCCGGGGATCCCCGTGTGCCGGCGGGTGCGCGCACGCCGACGAGATATTGCTTCCTGGGATCGGGCATCTGGGCCTCCTTTGCCTGAGCGGGCCCTGTTCAGGGACGCGCGGGCAAAACGCAAGCATCAGACGCCCGATCCCGGCTCGGCACGGTCAGGCGCTGCCCCACGGATGCAGGGTGCCGGTACCGGGGCTGATTGGTGCCCAGCAGCCCATCCCCATCTGCGGTGGGAGGGCACCGAGTTGCGGCGCCGCGCTGAACGGGATGAACTGCTTGCCGAGCTGCCCCGCGATGCCGCCGAGCTGCTGGCCGAGGCCGGCCTGGCCGAGCATGCCGCCGAGCGCGCCGCCGAGCGCGGGGGCGAGCGAGCCGGCGAGGTCCCCGAAGAAGCCCTGCGGAGCGAATTGCGGCGCCGCGCTGAACGGAATGAACTGCTTGGCAAGCTGGCCGCCGACGCCGCCGATGGCGGTGCCGACAGGGCCGCCGAACATCGTGCCGGCGATCGGCGCGACGGTGCCGATGAGATCGCCGAAGAAGCCCTGCGGAGCGAATTGCGGGCCGGCGTTGAACGGGATGAATTGCTTGCCGAGCTGCCCCGCGATGCCGCCGAGCTGCTGCCCGAGGCCGGGCTGGCCGAGCATGCCGCCGACCGCGCCGCCGAGCGCGGGCGCCAGCGAGCCGGCGAGGTCCCCGAAGAAGCCCTGCGGAGCGAATTGCGGCCCCGCGCTGAACGGGATGAACTGCTTGCCGAGCTGGCCCGCGATGCCGCCGAGCTGCTGCCCGAGGCCGGGCTGGCCGAGCATGCCGCCGACCGCGCCGCCGAGCGCCGGCGCCAGCGAGCCGGCGAGATCGCCGAAGAAGCCCTGCGGAGCGAAGCTGGGGCCGGCGCTGAACGGGATATACTGCTTGGCAAGCTGGCCGCCGACGCCGCCGATCGCGGTGCCGACCGGGCCGCCGAACACCGTGCCGGCGATCGGCGCGAGCGTCCCGACGAGGTCGCCGAAGAAGCCCTGCGGGGCGAATTGCGGCCCGGCGCTGAACGGGATGAACTGTTTGCCGAGCTGCCCGGCAATGCCGCCGAGCTGCTGGCCGAGGCCGGGCTGGCCGAGCATGCCTCCGACCGCTCCGCCGAGCGCCGGAGCGAGCGACCCCGCGAGGTCGCCGAAGAAGCCCTGCGGGGCGAAGCTGGGGCCGGCGCTGAACGGAATGAACTGCTTGCCGAGCTGGCCGGCAATGCCGCCGAGCTGCTGGCCGAGCCCGGCCTGGCCGAGCATGCCGCCGAGGGCGCCGCCGAGCGTCGGGGCGAGCGAGCCGGCGAGATCGCCGAAGAAGCCCTGCGGGGCGAAGCTTGGCCCGGCGCTAAACGGAATATACTGCTGGCCGAGCTGGCCGGCGATGCCGCCGAGCTGCTGGCCAAGCGCCGCATTGCCGGCGAGGCCGCCGACCAGGCCGCCGACCGTGCCGCCGAGCTGGCCCACCAGGTCCCCCAGGAAGCCCTGCGGGGTTGCGAACTGCGCCGCCAGGGCGGGATGAATGTATTGCATTTTTACTTCTCCTCTTGTGTTATTTTCTTCCAAGTAAAAGTCTCTATTTCATCAAGCAATACTTTCCCATCCTCGCAGAACGGGCAGCGAGCCATAGTAACGACAGAATCGTCATCAGACGCGACGAATCACGAGTCGGATCAGGAGGTTATATTCGAGTCGGAATAGAGTCAACGCCAGAGTCATAGTTGGCGTCTTGCATAAACTTGGGATAATTTTATTTCATGTCATTTGCTGACTTACAGCAAGTCCCAATTCGAGACAGTATTCGCTCGTCCCGGACGGGCAGCAAGCCGTCGCTCGGACGACGAGCCGTGCGGCGGGGAGCGCTAGCCGCGGACGCGGGCGCGCAGGAGCTCCGGCAGGCGGCGGGCGGGGGGCGCGTGGAGGGCCCGGTCGCACCAGTGCATCGCCGCGCCGAGGCCGGCGGTGACCAGCCGGGTGCGGGCCTCGCCGCCGCCCGTCCGGTAGCTGATGCCGATGCTGCGCACCTCGGCGATGTCGTCGAGCAGGGTGACGATGTGGAGCCACGGATCGGCCGGCGCCTGCCGCACGGCGAGCGTGGGCGTTGCCGGCCCGGGCAGCTCGGGATCGACATGACCGGCAGGATAGTCGACGTCGCTGTAGCGCCCGCGCGGAATCCAGCCCGGCACGGTCCGCGCCTCGTAGACGGTGCCCCCGATCTCGATCGCGGCGATGTCGGTCATGGCGAAGGGGGCGCCGACGCCGCCGAGCTCGAAGCTGCCGCCATAGTCGCGCGGCCGGACCAGGCGCAGGCCGGGCCCGGCGATCGTGCAGCGGCCGTTGCCGATCCACGGCGGCGGATATTCATATTCGACGACGGTCACCGCCTCCATCCGCCAGCGGCCGAGCTTCGCACGGCCGGCGACGAACTCGACCGGCGGCGGTGGCGGGGCTTCGCTCGCCTGCGCCTGGGCGGCGGCGAGGGCGATCAGGAGCGGCGCGATCATTCCCGTTCCAGCCCGCCATGGAAGCGCCGGGCGGCCTCGGAGCCGAACGCCACGCGGCACCAGTCGATCGCTGCGCCGAGCCCGGCGAGAGGGATCTCGGCCCAAAGCAGCGGGCCCGCCACCGGGTCCTCGTTCCGATCGCGGACGTGAAAGCCGATGCGCAACGTCCGCGCGCGCAGGAAGTGGTTGGCGAGCATCCCGGCCGAAATCCACGGCCCGCCGCGCCGCCGCAGCCGCTCCGACGAGTGGATGACGGGGATGCCGCAGCCGTAGAGAATGATGGTGTGGCTGCTCATGCCGGCGCAGGGATTGCGCGGCGGCGGATAGGTGACGTTCGAGAATTGGTTGAAGCGTTCGTCGAGCCGCTGCCAGCGATACTCCCAGACCTCCCCGTCGAGCGCGATCCGGCGGATGTCCTCGCGCTCGAGGTCGAGCTCGGGCTCCTCCGACGTGTCGGCCAGCTCGATCCAGAGGCCGCCGTCGGGCCAGGTGGTGAGCTTCAGCCCGCTGCGCGTCATCTCGCACAGCGACCGCTCGATCATCGGATAGCCGCCGACCTCGTCGACGTCGGTCCGCGCCTCGAGCTTCCAGCCGTCGAGCCGCGTACGGGCGAAGATCACCTGCCGCGGCAGCCGGTCGGGCAGCGCGGGCGCGGCCTGCGCGGCGAGCAGCAGGGCGAGCGGCCCGAGCACGGTCAGGGGGCCTCGAACGCCGCCATCTGCGCGTCGAGCGCGCGCTGGAAGGCGGGGCGCGCCTCGCAGCGGGCGAGATAGGGGCCGAGCCCCGCTTCGGCGACCAGCTCGGTGTGGCGGAGGATGCGAAGCACCGTCGCCATCAGGAGGTCGCCGGCGGTGAAGCGGCCGTCGTCGAGCCAGTCCTTGCCACCGAGCCGCGCGGCCAGCGCGGCGAGGCGGGCGCGGACCATCTCCTCGGCGCCGGGACGGCGCTGCCTGGCCCAGTCCTGGTCCGCGTAGAACAGGTCGATGGCGGCGAGGTTCTGGATGGAGGGCTCCACCGAATTGAGCGCGGCGAACATCCACTCGATGGCGCGCGCCCGTGCCGCCGGGTCAGCCGGGAGGAGGGTGTCGCCGGCCTCGCTCTTGCCGGCGATGTGGAGGATGATCGCGCCCGATTCGAACAGGCTGAGGCCGTCCTCCTCGTAGGCGGGGACCTGGCCGAAGGGCTGCCAGTCGCGGTAGCCGCGCGTGTCCTTCTCGCCGTCGGCGAGCAGATGCTGCTCGTAGGCGAGGCCCGCTTCCTCCAGCGCCCAGCGCACGCGGAGGTCGCGCACCAGGCCTTGGGCGAAGGGCGGCACCGACTTGAACGCGCTGATTCTGATCATACTCGCCTCTCCTTCCGACAGAAGAGGCATCATCGCACCGATCGGGCCTGATCGGAAATATTAACCAAATGCTGCCATTACGGAGCCGATATGAGTGCCGACGCCCTGCTCTGGATCTGCACTTTGCTGTTCGCGGCGACGATGCTGATCCTCGCCGCCATGCGCCGCGTCGAGGCGGACGGCGCGTATGGCGAGGGCGACTCCCGCGAGGCCGGCGACGGCTACGCATCGCCCGACCGCGGCATCGACCTCGGCAACGGCTGGACGCTCGGCGGCGACGGCTGCGACTGACCCCCGCATTGCAGGCACGAAAAAGACCGCCCCGGCCGACGGGCCGGAGCGGCAGGGCCCTGCGGCGGGAAGTAAGCCTCAGGGTAGGGGAAGAGGGTAAGCGGCGCGGCGGTCCCCTCCGGATGCCGCGCCGCGGCCCGCGCAATTACGCCGCGCGGGCGATCTGCTGCTCGGAGCGGAAGTCGCGGCCCCGGTAGAGGTGCGGCATCGGCGGATAGTCCTCGGCCTCGCGCACCTCGCGGGCGGCGCCGCGGGCGAGCATCGCCATCCGCTCGAACAGGCTGGGGCCGCGCTCGCGGACCTCGGCCAGCGCGATCACGTTCGGCGCGGCGAGGTCGACGGCGGCCTCGGCGCCGAACGGCTCGACCGCCTCGATCTCCTCGGCCCCCTCGGGCGGAGTCAGCAGCAGCGCGCGGTCGATGGTCAGCAGCAGCTCCTCGCCGTCATCCTCGGCGATTGCAGCCGCGGGCGCGGCCGGCGCCTCGAGCGGCAGCGGCACCTGCACCGGCGCCCTGGCGACCGGCGCCGGAACCGGCGCGAACAGCGGCGGCGGCGCCGGCCCGAACAGCGGCGCGCGCACCGCCGCGGGCTCGGCCCCGGCCGGCGCCGGCGCGGCCGCGGGCTCGGCGGCGAAGTGCATGGCCGGCGCCGCCTCGGCGGCGATGCCGGTGGCGACCACCGACACCCGGATCCGTCCCTCCAGCGCCGGATCGAAGGCCGAGCCCCAGATGATGTCGGCGTCGGGATCGACCAGCTCCTTGACGTGGCTGGCGACCTCGTCGACCTCCATCAGCCGCATGTCCTCGCCGCCGGTGATCGAGATGATCAGCCCGCGCGCGCCCTTCAGCGCCTCGTCGAGCAGCGGGTTGGCGATCGCCTTCTCGGCGGCGCGGATGGCGCGGTCCTCGCCGGTCGCCTCGCCGGTGCCCATCATCGCCTTGCCCATATTGGCCATGATCGTGCGGATGTCGGCGAAGTCGAGGTTGATCAGGCCGGGCATCACCATCAGGTCGGTGATCCCGCGCACGCCCTGCTGCAGCACCTCGTCGGCGAGGTCGAACGCCGCCTTGAAGGTGGTCGCCGGGCTGGCGATCCGGAACAGGTTCTGGTTGGGGATGACGATCAGGGTGTCGACATGGCTCTGCAGCTCCTCGAGCCCGCGCTCGGCGGCCTCGGCGCGGCGCCGGCCCTCGAAGGCGAACGGCTTGGTGACCACGCCGACGGTGAGGATGCCCTTGT
This sequence comes from uncultured Alphaproteobacteria bacterium, assembly GCA_963826805.1. Lineage (GTDB taxonomy): Bacteria > Pseudomonadota > Alphaproteobacteria > Sphingomonadales > Sphingomonadaceae > Allosphingosinicella. The sequence continues at coordinate 111,413 of CAWGYE010000003.1, read as the reverse complement.
CGCGCGCCGCCTTGGCGATCACCGGCGCCGCGCCGGTGCCGGTGCCGCCGCCCAGGCCGGCGGCGATGAACACCATATGGGCGCCGTCCAGCACCTTCTCGATGTCGGCGAGCGATTCCTCGGCGGCGGCCTTGCCCAGCTCGGCGCGCGAGCCGGCGCCCAGCCCTTGGGTGGTGCTGCGGCCGAGCTGCACGATCCGCTCGGCGGGCGAGGCCTGCAGCGCCTGCGCATCGGTGTTGGCGGCGATGAAGCTCACCCCCTGCACCCCGCTCGCCACCATGTTCGCAACCGCATTGCCGCCGGCGCCGCCCACCCCGATCACGCTGATCCGGGGCCGCAGCTCGTTGAGCCCGCTTTCGACTTCGATCATGTCTCTTCTCCTCCCGCCCGGCCAGACAAGCCGAGCCCCTTGCCCAGTCGTTAACCATATGGATAGAGCATCGCGGCTCGCCATTTCGTGGAAATACTGCGGGAGAATCCGAATCCGTCTAGAGCGGACCACGTAAGATCACGGTCTGGTAATTTTACTCCGTCGAAACTCTTTCCGATCGGCCGCTAAGATCATGGTTAATGGGCGGAATAGGCCGCGGGTGGGAATAGCGTTGGTGACGGATCATCCTTTCATCGGACATGCATTGTGCGCTGTCGACGAGCGCGGCAAGCTGGCCTTGCCGCCGTTCGTGCGCGCCACCCTGTCGCGCCGCTCCGACGCGCGGCTGATCTTCGTGGGCTGCCACGAAAGCGATCCGTGCCTGGTCGCCTACGACCGCTCGTTCGCGCGCACCCTGGCGATGGACTGCCACCGGCTGCGGCTGCGCGAGGCGGCGCCGGCGCCGGCCAATGACTGGCACGCCCGCGTGCGCCGCACCTTCGGCTTCGTCGAGCAGGTCGAGCTCGACCCGCGCGGCAAGGTGGCGCTGCCGCCGCTCCTGATGCGGCGCGCGCGGATCTCCGGAAGCGCGCTGCTGGTCGGCGCCGGCGGCGCGTTCGAGATCTGGAACCCGCAGGCCGCGCGCGAGGGCAGCGACCCGGACCTTGCCGAGCTCGCCGCCTTCCATCTCGAAACCAGAATCGCCGCGTAGGAGTAATGACGATGCGTCTCGATTGTGCCGCCGGAAAGCATGTGCCCGCCACGCCGGGCGTCAGGAACCAGGGCCTGGAGTTCGGCTGCTGCCGCGGCTGCGGCCGCGACCTGGTCCGCTCGCGCGGCGCCTGGCGGACCGTGCCGAGGGGGTTCCGCGTGGTGTGGCGGCAGGGGCCGCCGGCCGTCGAGGCCGCGAGCGGGGCGCAGCTGCTGCTCGACCTGCCGGCGTCGGGCCGCTCGCTGATCGCGATGCCGCGGCCGGCGCCGCGCCGGCGCCGGGTGGCCGCGGCGGCGGAGGCGGTCGCGATCGGCGCGCGCGGCTTCGCCTGGGCGCTCGCCGACCGGCTTCGCGACTGGCTGAAGGCGATGCTCGCGCCGCGTCCAGCGGCACAGCCGGTGCTCTGCCTGCCGCTGCCCTGAGCGGGGGTTCACCCGGCCGCCCAGCCTGCTAGACTTGCGTGCCAACCTAGGGTGGGGAGGGGGACACGTGCGCCAGCCGCTCGCAGCAGCCCGCGCCAACGTCCATCGCCAGCTGGACCCGCGCGCTTGGCCGCGGGCCGGACTGTCGCCAGTGAACAAGATCCTCGTCCTGCTCATCCTGGTGGCCACGGCCTCCGCCATCCTGGAAACCGAGCCGGCGGTCGCCGTCCCCTACGGCGCGATCTTCGCGGCGGCAGAGGTGACCCTCGGGATCGTCTTCCTGATCGAATATCTGGCGCGTCTCTGGTCCGTCGCGGAGGATCGCGGGAAGGCCTCGGCGCTGGCGCGGCGCATGCGGTTCGTATTTTCTCCGGCGGCGCTCCTGGACCTTGCGGTGGTCGTCTCGAGCCTGGTCCCGATGGTCGGGCTCAACGCGGCGGCGCTTCGGCTGGTGCGGCTCATTCGGATCGCGCGGCTCGCCAAGCTGGGGCGGATGTCGGCGGCGCTGGCCAACGTCTCCCGGGCGATCTGGCTTCGCCGCTTCGAGCTCGGCTTCACCCTGGCGCTCGCCTCGGTCATCCTCATCATCGGCGCCAGCGCGCTCCACTGGCTCGAAGGCGGCCTTCAGCCCGACAAGTTCGGCAGCATCCCGCGCGCCTTGTGGTGGGCGGTCGTTACCTTGACGACGATCGGCTATGGCGACGTCTACCCGATCACCGCCGCGGGCAAGATCGTCGCGTCGCTGCTGGCGATCGCCGGCATCGGCCTGATCGCCCTGCCGGCCGGCATCATGGCCGGCGCGATGCACGAGGCGATGCAACCGCGCGGGCGCGAGAGCGAATAGGCTCTGGCCCCGTCCGCCGCCCTTTGCTAAGGCGCGCCTCCCAGGGCGAAGCACCCATAGCTCAGCTGGATAGAGCGCTGCCCTCCGAAGGCAGAGGTCAGAGGTTCGAATCCTCTTGGGTGCGCCATCACCTTTTTTTGGCTGGAGACGTCCTCCAATGCCTTGAAAGGCAGGGAGATTTCAGGGGTTTGAAAGCCCGTTTCCCGCGCGAAGATTAGGTTGCCCGCAAAGACTAGTTTCAGCATAGCTCGTCGGTCCTCTAGTGCGCCCGTTTCCCAAAGATTCCAGGGGTTTGCGAGAAACGTCATCGCAGTTTGAAAAACCTCGTCATAGTCTCGCGCGGGCGTGCCGCATTTGGCGATGTTCTCCATCAGGACCAGCTTGTCGCGTTCCAGTTCGCCGATCTTGCGCTCATACGCACTAATGACGGTTGGACTGTCTGCGTCCACGATGCGGTCGAGAAACTGACTGATCTTCTTTTCCACTTCGGCCTTTTCCAGCTTGAGCGCCGTGCGACGCTCTTTCGCTTCGTCGGTGCGGCGGTCCCACAGATCGCGAAACATAGCTGACGCGAGTTGGACAAGTTCGTGCGCGGGGGTGAGCGAGCGAACAAGTTCCTCCAGTGCACCTTCCACTTTCGCCCGTGCCAAGGACCGGCCATTGCTGGCGCATCCGTGTTGGCGGCACATGTAATAGGGATAGCGACCACCCTTACCCGTGGCCCACGTGGCGGTCATCGGATGACGGCAATCGCCGCAGGCGATGAAGCCGCGCATCGGGAAATCCGCGTTGATGTCCTTACGCGACGGTGCCCGAGCCTTGCCGGCTAGGCGCTGCTGAATGAGATCGAACGTCTGAAGAGAGATCAACCCGTCATGCTGCCCCTGGCGCAGTGACAAATTCCAGCGCGGCACCTCGAGATAACCCGCGTATAGCGGTTGAGTCAGGATCTGATTGACGCGCTCATTGGACACCATCCCCTGCCGATCTTTCGGGAAAAGAGCGTTGGCTTCAAAAAAGCGCTTAACCTCCGCCTGCGAGCCGAAGCGCCCCCAAGCGAAGCCTTCTAAGCCTTCCTGAATGATCGAGGCCAAGGGTTCATCGCGGACCAGATGCTTGCCGCCGCCTAACGCTTTCTCATAGCGATAGCCCCAAGGAGCCTGAAAAACCCAATAGCCGTTCATGACGCGAGCGCGCATGCGGGTCATGGTCTGCTCGGCGTTCTTGCGGCGATGCTCGCCCGCAAAGGCCGCCTCGATGATCTCAAGAATATCGTCGTCGGGATCGTCCGCGAAAACGCGCTTGGGAGATTCTAGCTTGCCGCCCGCTTTGGCGATAGCGTCCCGCAAGGCGTAGTGCGTGCGTAGCGACCGGGCGAGACGGTTCAGGTCATCCACGATGACTCTGGTTTCTCCTCTCTGGCCCTTCAAGAACGCCAGCAGCGCCTTGATCCCGGCGCGATCCGCCGACTTGCCGGTGAAGTCGTCGCGGAACACTTTCACGACCTCGTAACCCATACGGTCAGCGTAGGCGCGGCACGTAGTCTCTTGGCTGCCGAGCCCGTCGCCACGAGTCGTCTGCTTAGCATCGCTCACGCGTAGATAGAGGATCGCTGTCGGTCTGGCGTCGCGTGTCATGGCTCGGTCGGTCCTAGCGGGTTGCAATCCCTTTCAACGCCCTTGCACTGGACGTTTGCGGTTGGGTTTTCAGGATGATCCTAAATCGTAGCATGACCGAGCGGTTCATTGAAGCTGTTCCCGGCAGATCGCAAGGTTATCTGGTCGGTTTGAACATTGAATGCTCGATCCACGAAATAGGACATGATCGAGTACACGATGTCGATTACCGCATCCATTTCCTCGACAGGCATATCTAGGCCAGTGACGCACTCCCGGTATTTATCGCGGTATTCGGTGGTTCTCATTGAATTAAAGTGAAAGGACATGACTATATTCCTATCACATTACGGGCGTATTTGTGGAACACGAGTGTATGCAGAGCGCTGCGTGCCTGTTGTTGCCCGCCGATCATGATCGGAACGCTCCCGGATCCGTGCATGCGCACCGGCTCTCGCGACCGAGGGGGCGCATCTCGGCGCGGCACTCTTCGATGAAGGTCAGCGCCAGCTCGAAGCACCAGTCGTAGCGCCCCATCAATGCTCCGATGCAAGGGTGATGATCGTGGTCGGCGGCGTAGATGCGGGCTGCGGCCTTGATGGCCTGCACTCTCTGTTTGGATACTTGGCACATAGGGCCGGCTCCAGCGGTCAAATGACCATGAGCGGCGTATACCACACGTGGAATTCCACGCCAAATCTTAAAATGGAATTCTATGCCGTCGGTTTAGGGCCCTCGCCCCGAGCAAGCACGCTGAGCTTATGCTTCCTCTCCAGTCCTTGGGGCACATGCCCGTACGCTCGCAGCAGTTTCGCATCGTTCCGCTTCTTCAGAGTGGGAAGCAGGTCGTGCAGTTCTCCACGACGTTTCGTTCCGCTGAACTCTCGGTTGAGCGCGTTGAGCAATGGCGGGTCCAGACGCCCAAGGTCTGACAGCGTGAGATCGCCATCGATCCCGAGCCGGGCGCCGTAATGATGCTTTAGGAAGCTCTCGGCCGTTGGGAATTCCTGTGGAACACGATCGACCCACTGAGGCGCGTCCGAACGCGCCGCGCTGCGGTCCCTTGCTGCCGTAAAGAAGTCAGGCCGGACTTTTCGCACCGCGGCAAGTGTGGCCACGGCGAGCTCAACAGCGAAATATTCGTAAACCTCTCGATCTCCTGCGCGCCCTCTAAAATTATCCAAAGCAGCGCGCGCTATGTTCGATGAGTCAGCCCTGCTCAGGCCCTCATCTCGCAACCAGCGTTCAAGTTCCTTAGTTACAATCGAGCTCAATGTTTCATATTGTATCAGAACCTGATTTGACAGAGCAACTGTTTTCTCAAAAATAGTAAGTAATAAATCTATCTGTACTCTAAATAATGAAACACATTTCGCAATAAAGTCGTTCTCCTTCAAGAACCAATCCTCTTGAGGTGTATAGGTGGCATAAAAAGGAGTTGTGGCGAGGTGAATCCAACGGGAAACAGTGGCTTCGATTGGCCCTAGACCTCGATATTTTATCGTACGAAATTGGCGTTCGGGGAGAAGGAGAGCCATGATCAAAGACGTAGCGGCTGACGCCTTATCTTCTGGCGTTGTTGATTCACGGAGTTCTTTGACCCGGCGTGCGATGCTCTTCGTATGGTCAGGGGAGCGCCTGTCGCTCTCCAAATGAGCTTTCAAGGCCAGTTTCTCAGGCTGGTCCTCCGTGCGCCGCGCTGACTGCGATCCTTGCACCATGCGGAGTGTCTAGTCGCTTTCCGCTCAGGATGCAGCACCTTGTCAATCTGGCTTCGCGCCGCGCAGCTAGCTCAGCAACAGGAACGGGGCGATCACGAGGATCGCCATTGTCAGAAGGATGAGGCCCAACGCCACGAGCGCGTGGTTGGGCTTGTCCTTGTCCACGAAGGCTCTGACGATCTCGGAAACTGATTGCCATCTCATTTGGACACACCTCGCTATTCGAAACCAAATTCGAAGCTGGTGGCCTTGGTTGAGGGGATTAGTCCTTCGGACTGTGGACACCCATTTCCGATTCGCTGTCAATGGCTTTGCCGCCAAATCAGGTTTGATAGCGATTTACTGTATCCGGTTGGGCTCACTAAGAATCCATTTTCCGCAGAATTCCGCGATTGTTTTGGGGCCGTAATTAGGTAGAACTCAGACCTCCGTCATTCAAAAAAGGACAGGGCCGCAATCCGCGTCCGCGGCGAGCGTGGCGGAAGCGATCGGGCGGGACACGCCGAACGCCTGAGGCGAAGGCGCAACGAGAGGCGCCTGAATAGCGAGGGCGCTCATCATCCAATCAGGACGATGAGCGCCAAGATGAAAAAGATCGAGATGGCGAACCCGCCCTCGACCGAAACCTTCACGGGCGAGATTGTGATCTTGTCGCCCTTGAGGCGGTCGAGGAGCAGAAGAAATTTGGTCATGCCGGTGTCCCCAGACATAGCTCCGCACCATTGCGGAGTGGCTTCGTTGGGACCCCTGACACCGTGGAGCTGGAACGCTCGTTTCGTCGACAGGCACATGTGGAGGTGCACCTGGGGGGAGCGGGCCTCTAGCCGAACCAATTTTAGAACGCAAGATGTGTGCGGTAATACCACACATCTTGCCAAAGGGGGGCTCAGCGCAGCCCCCCTGTTGGATACCCCGGCTATCATGACGCGGTTCATGAACCGATGCGAAGGCGCGTCCGGTCACTCCAGCATCATGCCAACGTGGAGCCGTTGAATCACTCGCAGGGCTTGGAGACTTCGCTCTCCACCTGCACCGAACCATGACGAACGTCCGCCGTTCGATCGCGCGCAAGGGAGCGTCCCTGCTCCCCTGCGAACCCCAAGGCCGAATCGAAATGTGGGTGCTTTGGCACACGTCCAATCATCTGCTCGCCCTGATCGCGATAATTCGATAGCCTTCCGGCATGCGACTTTCGTGGAATGAAATTCGATCTCGGGCCGCCGCCTTCGCCCGTGACTGGCAAGGCGAAGGATATGAGAAGGGGCAAACCCAGCTCTTCTATCGGGACTTCCTCGACGTGTTTGGCGTGCCAGTTCGCCGGGTGGCCAGTTTCGAGGAGCCGGTCAAAAACCTCGGCGACAAGCGCGGCTTTATCGACCTCTTCTGGAAGGGCGTGCTTCTCGTCGAACAGAAGAGTCTCGGCCGCGATCTGAAAAAGGCCAAAACCCAAGCGCTAAACTATTTCCCTGGACTGAAGGACGGTGAACTCCCCCGGTTTATCCTCCTGAGCGATTTTCAGACATTCGAGCTGTACGATCTGGAGGAGGGCGATGAGATCGCCTTCCCCCTTACCGATCTGCCGAAGCACGTTGAAAAGTTTGGCTTCGTTATCGGTGTGGAGAAGAGGTCGTTCAAGGATCAAGATCCAGTCAATATCCAAGCGTCGGAACTCGTCGGTAAACTGCACGATGCCCTCGAAGAGTCCGGCTATACCGGCCACGACTTGGAGCAGTTCCTCGTCAGAATAGTTTACTGCCTTTTTGCGGACGACACGGGCATATTCGAGCCGCGCGACATCTTCCTCGACCTGCTTGAAAATCGGACTCGGGAGGACGGGTCCGATCTAGGCGGATGGCTGGCCCAACTCTTTCAGGTGCTAAACACGCCGGAGGACAAGCGGCCTAAGAACCTCGATACCGACCTTGAACGCTTTCCGTACGTGAATGGGGACCTCTTCCGTGATCCGCTCCTGATCCCCTCTTTCGATTCCAAGATGCGCAAGCGCCTGATTGATGCCTGTCAATTTGACTGGTCCGCGATTTCACCGGCGATCTTTGGATCACTGTTCCAGTCTGTGATGGACAAGGAGGAAAGGCGCGAGCAGGGCGCTCACTACACGAGTGAGAGGAACATTCTGAAGGTCATCGAGCCTCTCTTCATGGAGGAGCTGCGCGCAGAGTTTGGCCGGCTCAAGGCTCGCAAAGATAGCCGTCGGCGCACGGAGCTGACCGCCTTTCACAAGCGATTGTCGGAGATGACATTCTTTGATCCCGCCTGCGGTTGCGGGAACTTCCTTATCATCGCCTACCGCGAACTTCGCCTCCTTGAAATCGAAGTGATCAGAGAGCTTCGGGCTTACCGCACGTCCGACGAACAGCAGGAGCTCGACGCGGCGGGCCTGTCCCTCCTAGACGTCGATCAATTCTACGGAATTGAGATCGCCGAGTTTCCGGCTCGCATCGCCGAGACGGCACTGTGGATGATCGACCACATTATGAACAATCGCCTGAAGTCTCGAATTCGGCCCTTCTTACGTGCGCATCCCGCTTCGGAAGTCTCCCAACATAATTCCCGGCAATGCCTTGGAGCTGGACTGGCACAAAGTGCTCCCGGCCGCTCGCTGCTCATTCCTGTTTGGCAACCCACCCTTTGTCGGACATCAGTGGCGAAGCAAGGAACAGCAGGCCGACATGGCTCGCATCTGGGGTACGAGGGGCCAATTCAATCGGCTCGATTACGTGACCTGTTGGTTCAGGAAGGCGAAGGACTACGCAGCCACCAATCAGAAGATTGAGATCGCCTTCGTTGCTACAAACTCGATCACTCAGGGCGAGCAATGCGGCATTCTCTGGCCCTTCATGTTGACGGGTGGGCTCAGCATTCGGTTCGCACACCGGACATTCCAATGGAACAGCGAGGCTCGAGGAAAGGCCGCGGTTCATTGCGTGATTGTTGGCCTGACCTTCCAGACAGAGGTGAAGCGCCGAATCTTTGAATACGGTCACGTACGAGGGGAGCCGCACGAAGCCGAGGTGACTCGCATCAACGGTTATCTCATTGACGGGCCGCAGTATGCCGTGCCGGCGCGAAGCCAGCCGCAGTCGGGAATGCTCAAGATGCATAAGGGCAGCCAGCCCACCGATGGCGCGCGTCTGAAAAAGCCTGGTGGGGGCTACATCACTTACAGCAATCTCATCTTGGAAGATGAGGACCGAAAGGAGCTGCTGGAAGCGGAACCTGCTGCCAAGAAGTGGCTCAAGCCGTATGTAGGCGGTGATGAGTTGATTTCTGGTCAGTGGCGATGGTGCCTGTGGTTGAAGGGCGCTGACCCGACGGAACTTCGCGCCTGCAAGGCAATAACCGAACGCCTAGAGCGTGTGCGTAGCGGGCGCCTTCAGAGTCCCACGCCTAGCGTGCAGGCCTTTGCCAACTTCCCGACGCTCTTCACGCAAGATCGACAGCCTGACACAGAGTATTTGGCTATTCCCGAGGTGTCCTCGGAGACGCGAGAATACATCCCTATGGCGATGCTGCCAGCAAAGGTGATCGCCTCTAATAAGCTTCAGATCATTCCAGGAGCTGGGATTGTCTATTTTGCCATACTCACATCCGCTATGCACATGGGGTGGATGCGAACGGTCGGGGGGCGCTTGGAGAGTCGCTACAGCTATGCGCCGGCAATCTATAATTCGTTTCCTTGGCCGGAGATGAGCGCGACGCAGCAGACAAGGATCGAAGGGCTGGCTCAAGATGTATTGGACGCTCGCGCCGCATTTCCCGAAGCCACGCTAGAAACTCTCTATGATCCCGACGCCATGCCCCCTGCACTGCGAAAGGCTCACCTCGCGTTGGATAAGGCGGTCGACCGACTGTATCGCCGTGCGCCCTTCGCGTTTGAGCGCGAACGCGTAGAACATTTGTTCGAGCTGTATGAGAAGGCGGCTGCACCACTTGCGCCGGTCGCTCAGATAAAAAAGCGACGCGCGCCTAAGACCCGTCGAGTCTAGTCGCCGAGATAGCCTTCTGAATGATTGATTGATCCGAAGGCCTACGGTTCCCGCTCCCCCAAGTGTTCTTGATGAGGCCTTTTCGGGCAAGCTCAGCGCAAACGACTTTGACGTTGGTTTCCCGCAGCATGAATTCCTGGAGAAGTTTATCTACCACGCTCGTAAACGGCTGCGGTCCATGCTCCTCGAGCATCTGCATGACAGCTCTAGCGGCTAGCTCCTTTTGGGCATCGACGATTTCGTCGATGGTTTCCTCCTGCGCCTGCACGTGTTCGCCCGCAAACATATCCTGGGTGCGAGTACGCTCCTCCCGCTTTCGCTCTTTGGCAGTAGCTCGACTCTTGGCATGCCGCTTGAGCGCTGCATATTCGATCTCGCGGAACGCCTTGAGGCCCGCGCGATTTTTTGTGCCGTAGGCCAGAAAGAAGAACGGCCGATCCGCTGTGCTCTTTTCGATTTTGGTGGACACTACGTAATTGAAGCCGCCCTCGGCTTTCAACGTCTCGCGAAACAGCTTCTCGACCCCGGCGCCGCGAGAAAGAGACGGATCCAATCTGTCCGACCACCTTGGGCCGCCCAATATCGGATCAAGAGACGCGACAGTTTCCGGAACCTTCATCCCAGCGGCACGGATGATGAACTCGTACATGAAATTGATCAGCACCTCACACTTTGTAGGCGCGAAAAGGGGCTTGATCTTGCTGAAGGAGTACCCCTTCCATCCGGTCGGATCGATGAAAACCAAGCGGAAGGCGTTGCTTCCCGCAAACGCTTGAATCTCGGAAACTGCATTTTCGAAGTCGCCGAAGAAGGGCTTAACCTCGAAACCCTCGTTCGGTTTATGGTGAGGGGACACCGCACGTTCCAATTGCGGATACACTTTAGGGTCGTTCTCCGCGAAGAAGCACTTCACCGTGCATCGACGACCGGTCTGTTCCACTATCCGCTTTTGCGCATCCTTCAGGACTTCGATGGCGATCATGAATGACGTATCTGAATGGTCGTCTCTTGTGGATTCCCACGGCCCGGAAAATCCATCAATGTAGGCTATGCAGTCCCAGGCACGCATGACCTTGAAGGCCAATTCCTGGAGGTAGCCCCTGAGAATGAAGTGCTTAGCCTCGGTTTGCTCGCGGTTGACGTAAGCATTCACGGTTAGACGGCCTCAACCTGTTGCAGAGCTCTCGCCGCTCCCTTTGAAACTCGCGGATACTGATTCCATTCGCGGCCACGAAGTGTGCGGCCGCCAGCCTTGGGGCGGAAGCCGCCCCACTGCTTGAAGAAGAACGCGACCTTATCTATGTGGCACCGCTCACGGATTTCGAGCACCCACGCCTCTTCCATAGGCCTAGCGCGCGGGCCACTCTCGCCGCCGACGATCGCCCAATCAATTCCCGAAAGATCGACCGGCCCAACCGGCCCGATCAGAGGCTCGAATGAGACAAACTTGATTGTCGCTTGCGCAGCCTTGAGATGGGTAAGCCGAACAGCGTTCTGGGCATTCTCAACCGAGACGCCCAGCCAAATATGCGGCGGGGCCAACCCCTCTCCGTATCGCTTCTTGAGGTAGCGGACCATTAAAGAGCTGCGCTTCGTGAGCACCTGAAATGTGTGCCAATCAGCCTGCTCCATCGTGTCGAATACCGCGTCAATGAAATCTCGTGGGACTTCCTTGTGAAAGAGGTCGCTCATGGAATTGACGAAGATCCTTCGCGGCTGGCGCCACTGGAGAGGCTGAGTTAGCCGTGCAGGGCGCAGTGTCAAATCAAAGCCATTCTCGAATGGGTGACCCTTCACGCCGCGAAAGCGTTCCGAAAAACGCTCAGCGTAACAAAAATCGCACCCGGCCGTGACCTTGGTGCATCCCGTGACAGGATTCCAAGTCGAGTCCGTCCATTCGATCTGAGTTGAATTGGCCATGCGGCAGCTTAGAACAAAAATGGAACGATCTCAAGGTGTAACGACAAGACGTTGTTAATCGCCAACGCTAACTCGTTCCTGTGAGCAACTCCGCGGCAGTTATGTTGAGCCCCCGCCCCAACGAGAACAGCGCCAACGCGCTGGGATTGCGCTTTCCGCGCTCAATCTCGCCGACGTAGTTGGCGCTGAGGCCGGCGCGGGCGGCCAGCTCTTCCTGGGTCAGCTTCGCCTCGCGCCGCAGGCGGCGGATCGTCTGACCGAGTGCGACGAGATCGGGGTTGTTCTCCACGACCGGAGTTGTCGCCGCAGGGGCGTAAATCCTCCACCAACGATCGTTGTGATTTTTGGGATTCCTTTTTTTGAAAACACAACTATCGTTGGCATCAAGAGCGCTTCCGGCAGCGGCGGCTCCGGGGCCAAACGGAGCCGCCGCGTCCGCCGCGCTGAGTGTTCCCAACCAAGAGGGTGTGAAGATGCAGACCAGCCTTCCAATCAGTGTCGCCGTCCTTCTCGCCGCCTGCGGAGTTGCCGCGACCAGCTCGAACGACATGGCGGACGCGCAAGCGCGCGGCGGCAAGCAGAAGCAAAGACCATCCATCGGCTTTGAGAATTTCGAGCAGGGCGGCATGGCCGGGTGCTTCGATCCGAAGCTTTCGGGCTATGCCCGTCAAGCCGCCGAGCGCGCGGGTGGTCGCCCTTGCGGCGATGCACCGGCCGCATCCCCGGCTGGCGCGGATTCATGGATTGGCGAGTATGAAGGGCCGTTCGACGGCGCGACGGGCCATGTCAGCATAGCCAGAGCCGGAAGCGGACTCACCGTCGAGGTCAGCATGTTCAGCGACCACGGCTGCGGTGGCAGCGCCTCGGGCCGCGGCGCGGTGCAGGGCAATCGCCTCACTTTGACAATGCCGCCGCAAGAAAGCGGGCAATGCCGCATCGTCATGACGCGGCAGGGCTCAGGGTTTGCAGTCCAGGAGGATAGTTGCACCTATTATCACGGCCGGTCCTGCGAGTTTACCGGTAGCGTGACGCGACAGGGTCAGCGCGCGCCCGTCAGGACAGCGACCTCGTCGCCACGCCCAGCGTCTTGGATCGTCGGCGCATGGGTGGCTCGCGGAGACTCTTGCGCCAGCCACGCCCCGCTCGTCTTCAATGCGGATGGCGTTTATCGCGGCAGCGGCGTGGAAGGCCGGTGGTCGCTGTCCGGCAACACGCTCGGCCTGCGCTTCCGCGAAGCGGATTTGGTGGATGGACCGTTCGGGCCGGAGAGACGCTATTCTGGGCGCCTCGTGCGGATTGGCCCCGACGAGATGACTTTCGGCGGTGATCGGCTGAAGCGCTGCCCGCCCAATGGCGGGGCTGAGCCTTGGTATCCGAACGAGCGGTTCACCCGCTGACGGAGAAGATCCGGCTTTCGGCGCTGCGGCCTGAGTCGGCGGTGCAGGAATGGTCGTCCTTTGGAAAGGGTCGGCTCGCAGTCAACGCCAATGCCTGGCCGAACGCGGCCGCCCGTCAATGCCCGGCCCGCGCCAGTGCTGCGCACCCGTGTAGGGTTCGCGCTGCGCGCCATTGACCGGCGGCCTTCTTCGCTCGGCCTTTTGGGCAGGCGTTACGAGCCAACCTGAACCAAAGGAGATTTGACCATGGCACGCACGCAAACCACTCAGGCCGCAGCGCCGAAAACCCCCGACTTCATCGCCTATCACGTGCAGACGAAGGGCGAGAAAACCTTCTGGAACCGCGTCGGCGCGAGCTGGCTTCACCACGACGGCAACGGCATGTCGCTCTTGCTCGAAACCTTCCCGATCGATGGCCGCATCGTTCTCCGCGCGCCGCGCAACGAGGCCGAGGAAAGGGCGCGCGCTTAGCGCGCCCCCACCGGCACCGTTTCCTCATTCGTGGAGCGGAAACTTGCCTCGCCGAGCATCGCCAGCTCCGGATCATCGAACCAAGGGATCTTGGTCGCCAAGATCGGCGAATGGTTCTCGATCAGGACGAGCTGCGCGCTGGATGGCAGCCGCATCAACTCGTCGGCGAAGGCAAGCTTGCGCTGCGCCGATGCGGTTGTTTCCGTCCTCGATTTTGACCGCGCGCCGCGGCTGACCGCTCTGCTCACCGTCTCAATCGTCGCAACGCCGCACAGCGCGGAAAAATACTCCGCCGTCATGCGGTCCCGGCTGCCAAAATACTGCACCGCGCCCGCGTTGCTGACGAACGTCTCCCAACCATCGCCGTAGAGGCGCTTGAGCTGCGAGAGGTCCTGAGCGATGCCCCATAGCTGCATCCCGAATCCGGCCATCAGGCCGAACGCTTGCTCGACCATGGCGAGCCGCCCGAGGGCGGGCATCTCGTCGAGCAGGAAGAGCACCGGCTTGTCGGGCTTGGCCGTGATGCTGCGCGCGTTGACCGTGATCGCCTGTTGGATGAGCAGGCGCAGCCAGCGTCCGAAGGCATTGAGGCGATCGGCCGGCAGCACGAGGTAGATGGTGACGCGCCGCGTTTTCAGATCGGCGAAGGAGAAATCCGAAGCGGACAGGCTTTCGCGCATCCGCAAGCTGTCCAAGAAATGCGTCTCGGCCTGGGCCGAGGCGAGCACGTTGGCGAGCAGGCGCTCTTCTTTTTGAAGGCACCTTGTGCCGGTGCTGGCGACCACGTGATGCGGGGACTCCGCCATGCGCTGGAAGAGCGCGTCCATCTCTTCGCCATCGAGCAGCAGCAGGTCGCGGACGCGGCCCAAATGCCGCTCGCCCTGTTCGCGCGCGTCGGTGGCAACGTAGTGGATGAAGCCTTGCAGCAGCGCCTTGGCTTCCTCGCGCCAGAATTGGTCGCCCGCCGTTTGCGGCACGACCAGCGCATCCGCCAGCAGCATCGCGTTCTCCGTCATGTCGACGTCGCCCGGCACCAGCCAATCGAGCGGGTTGAATTGCGCGGGATGTTCACAAGAGGCGATGCCCCACGGGTCCACGACGTGAATCGCTTGGCCCGTCGCGGCGCGCGCATGCGCCGTAATCATTGCGTTCTCGCCTTTGGGATCGATGACGAGGACCGAGCCTTTATAGGTCAGCAGGTTCGGAATGATTGCGGTGGTTCCTTTGCCCGCGCGGTTCGGGGCCACGGTCAACAGATGGCGCTCGCCGTCATAGCTCAGACGCTCGATGCGTCCCGGACCGACCACCGCCCCAAGCCGCAACCCCTTTCCGCCGAGCAGGCGATGCGCGTTTAGGTATTCTAGGCTGGCCCATGCGGCGGAGCCGAAGGTGTAAGGCGGGTCAATCCTATCAGGCGTCGTGAAGTACAGGCCCAAGCCGAAGAGGAAGAGGTAATAGCCCCACCAGAAAACGGAGTCGCCGAACAGCAAATAGACGGCGAGACAGCTCGCTCCGATGGGGGCGATGGTGAAAAAGCGCCGCCATTCCGGCGTCGGCCCTTGCCAGTACCAGAATAAGCAAGGCCCGGTGAGCGACACGGCGGCCGCGCTGGTGAAAAGTTCGTCTCCCAGCGTCAGGCGCAAAGCGAGAGCGATGGCGAAGGAGACGGCAGCAAGGAGCGCGACGTTTTTGGCGCTCAGCCTTATGGAAGCAGGCGCCGATGCGAGAGTTTGCCTGAGCATGGGTGTTCTCCTGTTCAGCGTTGGAGGGACGGGCCGCGTTCGCGGCGGCGCCTGGGCGCCGGCGCTTCGCGGGATTTGGGCTGGAGGCGGCGGCGCATCGCCTGCACGAGCTCGCGCGTCAGAAGCCGCCGCTCCTGCACGTGGCGGCGTCGGCAATTCGTGAGGCGCGCCTGCAATGGCTGGCGCGCTTCAATCTGATCGAGCACCAAAGCGTCCCGCTCTTTGGTGTCGCGGCGCAGGCAGCGCAGCGCCTCACCCTCATTGAGAATGCGGATGCCACGCGCCCGGCCGGTGAGGTTGTCCCACAGGCCGCGCAGCCCGGCGCGGAAGCGCGCGGCGCGTCCTTGCGCTTCCCGAGTCCAGCGCTCTTCTTGCTTCTTGGCGAGCAGCGCACGTTCGCTGGCATGGCGCGTGCGCAGCTCTTCGACTTCGGAGCGCAGCGTGTTGATCTCGGCGTCTTGCTTGGCGCGTGCGCCCGCGACGAACGTCTTGAGCTTATCCGTGACGAGTCCGGCGATCTCGGCCTGCACCGCATCCAGGCTCGGCAGGGCGGCTTCGCCGGGCTTGGCGCGCGCTTCGCGCACCTTGACTCCGGCCCATTTGGCGAGGCCGAACACTTCGCCTTCCACATCGATAGCGACGAGGCCGCGACGATCCCCTTGAGCGAGGAAATACCCACGTTCGGCGAGCGCGCCGCTGAGCGCTTTGAGTGAATCCGAGCGCGCCCACGCATCGCGGAACACATCTTTGACCTCGCGCGGATCGCGGCCGAGGCGCTTGGCCTGTTGCCACTCCGCGAGACTGAAATTGAGCGGCGATTTGCCACCGCCGACCCGCAGCCCATCCGGCAGCGTCCAGCCATGTTCGAGAAACAGTTCGCGCGACAGGCGCGTCAGCTTCCTCTTGAAATGCGGCAGGTTGATCGCGCGCATGGAAGCATGATCGATGCGCGACCATACGACATGCGCGTGGAGACGGCCTTCCTTCTCGTGGAACACGATGGCGCGCGGCTGGCCTGCCAAACCGAGCGCGCGTTCGGCATCATCCGCCGCGCGCTCGAATGCCTCTTCCCCGACGCTCGCTCCCTTCGGCGGGTTCATGCTCAGCGAGAACAGGAATTGCCTGCACTTCGTGCCCTTCGACACGGCCTGCGCTTCCGTGAGCGCGCCGCGCAGATCGTCCGCCGCGAAGCCGCGCAGCTCGTGCACGCGGACGTGTTCATTGTCGCGCTCGTTGAGCAGGTGCGCCGCGAGCTGCCTGGCCCCGGCGCGTTGCGAGCCCTTGAGGATCACAGCGCGAATCTCTTGCGGCTGCTAGCGCGCGCGAAACCCTGGGAAGTGGACTCACTGGCGGGCGGCTCGCCGCCCTGTTTCATGCCCAGCGCCGCCATAAGGAGCTGGCGCATGGCCCGGACGTCCTCACAGGCGGAGCAGAGCTGCGCCTTCGTCTCGCGATCGAAATACAGGCTTCCCGAGTTTGCGTGCTTGGCGAGCTGATTGAGGTTGTTGGCGATCCGGCTGGCACCGAGACAGGCCAGCACTTCGGCTAATGCCTTGTGATCCTTGATCGGTGAGCGTGTCCGCGCCGGGCGCGGCGGCGACACGCCGAACAGGACCGTCTTTATATATGTGGCAACCGGCAGATCGCCCGCCGCTCGCTCCAGCGCCGTTCGTTCCTCGAAGGTCAGCCGCAGCGAAAATGGTGGAGCGCGCCTCCCGTCGGGTCTCGCGTAGTTGTAGTTCATGGGGGACTCTCACCGTCCACGCACTCGCCAGCGCGCACGCATGGGTCCCACCCGCGATGGACCTGCTGAAACAGGTCTGTGAGATGGAGCGTCGGCATGGGCTTAGGGCTTAGGCGCGACAGACCGGCGGGCGACGCGTGACGCGCTTTCGTCCTTGCCTTCGCTTGCGCCTATTATGTGGCTCTTACCGAGGCTGGTATGTTGGAGAACGGCATTCCATTCTTCCAAAATGCTGAATATCGAGTTTGAAGGCGCTCCTACGGGGTGCGCCACTTCCTCATTTCCTGTCCTCCGCGGGCGGCGGCGTCTTCGGCGTGTAGGCGCAGAGATCGCGGACGACGCAGCGCCAGCATTCGGGCCTGCGCGCCTTGCAGACGTAGCGGCCGTGCAGGATCAGCAGATGGTGGGCGATGCGCCGCCAGGGCTGGGGGGTCTGGCGGTCGAGGATCGCTTCCACGGCATCGACCGTCCTGCCCTTCGCGAGGCCGGTGCGGTTGGCGACGCGGAAGACGTGAGTGTCGACCGCGAAGGTCTCGGCGCCGAAGCCGACGTTCATCACCACATTGGCGGTCTTGCGGCCAACGCCGGGCAGCTTTTGCAGCGCGTCGCGGTCGGCCGGGATCTTGCCACCATGCTGCTCGACCAAAGCGCGGGAGAGGGCGATCACGTTCTTCGCCTTCATGTTGAAGAGGCCGATCGTCCTGATGTGGCGCTTCAGCCCTTCCTCGCCGAGCGCCAGCATCTGCTCGGGCCTGGTCACCTCTTTGAACAACGCCTCGGTCGCGCGATTGACGCCCGCGTCGGTCGCCTGCGCGGAGAGGACGACCGCGACCAGCAAGGTATAGTCGTTGACCGAGTCGAGCTCGGTCTCGGGCGCCGGGGTGCGATCCGCCAGCCGGCGGTAAAATTCGGCGATCTCCGCCTTCCTCATGCGAGCGCGTCCAGCGCGGCGCCGAGCCGCTCGAGCCCGGCCTCGACCAGCTCGGTCGGCCCGCCGACGCCGATCCGGAAATGGTCGGCGAGCCCGAAAAAGCGGCCGGGCACGATCGCCGCGTCGTGGCGCGCGCGCAGCAGCGCATCGAGCGCGTCGGGGTCGCCGCGCAGCAGCCGCGGGAAGGCGGTGACGCCGTGCAGCATCGGCGCCGCCTCGATCTCGGCGCGACTTGCGAAGAAGGCGTTGGCGAGCGCGCGGTTGCGGGGGAGCTGCTCCAGCGCCGCCGCGCGAATCTCGTCCAGCCGCGCCAGCGCGAGGCAGGAAAGGCGCTCGGCGGGATGGGCCTGGGCGACGCCGAACAATTCGTTGAGCCGCCACATCTTCTCGGCCAGCTCGGGCGCGGCGAGAATCCAGCCGCACCTGAGGCCGGAGAGGCCGTAGCATTTGGTGAGGCTGGAGGTGGTGACGAAGGCGTCGCCGAGGAGGTGCGCGCTCGGTTCGCCGGCGGCGTCGAGATAGACCTCGTCGACCAGCACCGTCGCGCCGAGCCCGCCGATCGCCGCCAGCGCGTCGCGGTCGGCGAGAGCGCCCGAGGGATTGTGCAGGTTGGTGAGCAGGATGAGGCGCGTCGCGGGCGTCATCGCCGCAGCGACCGCGTCCGGATCGAGCGCGAAATCCGGCCCCTCGCGGGTGAAGCGGGTGAGCCGGCCGCCAAGGAAATGCGCCGCCGCCAGCATCGGCTCGTAGGCGGGATGCTCGGCGAGCACCTCGTCGCCGGGCGCGATCAGCGCCGCCATGGCGAGCATGTTGGCCATCGAGGTGCCGTCGGCCATCACCACCCGCTCGGGTGCGACGCCGCATTTGGCGGCGATCGCCTCGCGCAGCGCCGGGTCGCGGTAGCGGCTGGCGCCGTCGAGCTCGAGCGCGGCGATGTCGATCGGGAAGCGGTCGAGGCGGAAATACGGGACCTCGCTCGAGCCGAGGTTGTAGCGCACCGGCGCGCGGGTCTTGGCCCAGTGCATGTAGCCGGAGCGCATCGCCCGCTCGCTCATCGGCGGCGCTGCCAGTAAAGGAAGGCCGGCACGCCGGCGAGCAGGATGAGGAAGCCGACCGCGCTGTTGACGGGCGCGTTGTAGACGGTCGCCGCGACGATCGCCGCGCAGGCGATCACGAAGAGGCCGGTGGTGAACGGATGACCGGGCGCGCGGAAGCCGCCGCCCGCGCCGCCCGCGTCGCGCCGCCGGAACACGAACAAGGCGGCGCCGGTCAGCCCGAACCAGATGAAGTCGACCGAGACGACGTAGCTCAGGATCTGGGCGAAGGTGCCGGTAAGCGCGATCGCCGTCGCCGCGGCGCCCTGCAGGGCGATGGCGGCGACCGGCACGCGGGTGGTCTCGCTGACCGTGGCGAAGGCGCGGAAGAACAGGCGGTCCTCGGCCATGGCGAAATAGACGCGCGGCGTGGTCAGCATGCCCTGGCTGAGGAAGCCGAGCGCTGAGATGGCGATGCCGAGGGCGATCAGCTTGGCGCCGGTCTCACCGAGGGCGAGCCGCATCACCGCCGTCGCCGGCGTGCGGGTCTCCGCCAGCCCGGCCGGCCCGAGCACGACGACGCAGGTGAAGGCGACCGCGGCGTAGAGCGCGACCACGCCGGCGACGCCGTAGAGGAGGCCCGCGGCAAGGTCGCGTCGCGGATCGCGCATCTCGCCGGCGACGAAGCTCGACGTCTGCCAGCCGCCGTAAGCGAACATCACCGGAGTCAGCGCCGCGCCGATCGCGGCGATCAGGCCGATCTCGAGGGGCGGGGAGGGCGCGGGCCGTGCGGCGGGCCCCGCGAGCAGCAGCCCGCAGGCGACCAAAGCGAGGATCGCCCCGATCTTGAGCAGCATCAGGCCGCTCTGCACGTTGCTGCCGGCGCGGACGCCGAGGCAGTTGATCGCGGTCAGCAGCGCCAGCACCGCCGCGGCGACGGCGCCTTCGGCGAGCGGCAGGCCGGTCAGCTCGACGGCATGGCGGGCGAACATGATCGCCACCGCCGCCATTCCGCCCGACTGGATCACCAGCAGCAGCGACCAGCCGTAGAGGAAGGCCGGCATCGGCCCCCAGGCGTCGCGCAGATAGGCATATTGGCCGCCGACCTCCGGCCGCCGCGCCGCCAGCTCGGCATAGACGAAGGCGCCGGCGATGGCGATGACGCCGCCGATCAGCCAGGCCCCGACGATCAGCGCCGGGGTCGGCAGATGCCGCGCCACCTCGGCCGGATTGACGAAGATCCCAGCCCCGACGATCCCGCCCATCACCAGCATGGTCGCATCGAACCGGCCGAGGCGGCGGGCGAGGGCGGGCTGCGGTTCCGGGCTCACAGCCCGAGCACGTCCGCCATCGTGTAGCGGCCCGCGGGCTTGCCGGCGAGCCAGAGGGCGGCCTGGACGGCGCCGCGGGCGAAGATGTCGCGGCTCTCGGCGCGGTGGCCGAGCTCGAGCCGCTCGCCCTCGGCGGCGAGGATCACCTGGTGGTCGCCGGCGACCGAGCCGCCGCGCAGTGAGGCGAAGCCGATATGGCCGGCGGCGCGCGCGCCGGTGATGCCGTCGCGGCCGCGCTCGCTCGCCGCGTCGAGGTCGATGCCGCGCCCCTGCGCCGCGGCGGTGCCGAGCAGCAGGGCGGTGCCCGAAGGCGCGTCGACCTTGTGGCGGTGGTGCATCTCGACGATCTCGACGTCCCAGTCGGGGCCCAGGCGGGCGGCCGCGTCGCGGACCAGGTGGGCGAGCAGGTTGACGCCCAAGGACATGTTCGCAGCCTGCAGCACGGGCACCCGCTCCGCCGCTCGGTCGAGCACCGCGTGGTGGCCGGCGTCGAGCCCGGTGGTGCCGATCACGATCGGGATGCCGGCGCCGGTGGCGGCGTCGAGCGTCGCCGCCAGCGCGGCGGGCGAGGAAAAGTCGATCAGCACCTCGCTCTTCGCGGCCAGCGCCGCGACGTCGTCGCCAAGGTCGGCGCCGCCGGCAAGGCTGGCGCGCGGCTCGCTTTCGATCGCCGCCGCGACCGCGCGGCCCATCCGGCCCTTGGCGCCCAGGATCCCGATCGCTGTCATCGTGGCCGAAGCTCCTCCCGCCGCTTCATGGGCGAGGCGGCGGCGCACCGCAAGCCGGTGCGGCGGAACAGGCGGAGGCGCCGCCGCGTTTCCCGCCCGCAACGAGTTGAGGAGTGTCCCAAATGGCCGACCGTGAGAAAGAAGTGATCGTCACCAGCGATGGCGGCGGCGGCGGCGGCGCGATCATCGCCGTGGTGCTGCTGATCGCGGTTGTCGTGGTCCTGTTCCTGCTGTTCGGGCGCGGCCTGATGAGCGGCGACGACGGCACCGACATCAAGGCCGATATCAAGGTCGACACGCCGGCGAAGAACTAGCCGCCATCGACTGGGCCCCTCTCCCACGCGAGAGGGGCTCAGGCGCGGCTTTCGAGATGGCGCAGCCAGCGCTGGCGGGCCCAGTGCTGGATCAGCGCGTCGGCCGCGCGCCGCGCGGCGCTGCCGGCGGCGAGGGCGGCATAAGGCTGCCAGCGGTTCGACTCGCTGGTCCACACCGTCTCCTCGTGCAGGTTGAAGACGGTGCGGCGGCCGGCGCCGTCGACCAGCGCGATCGCGCCGGGCCGCTCGAGGCTGCCCAGATACTGGAAGACCGGCCCGGGCGCCGGCGCCGGCACCTCGGCCCCGGCGGCGCGCAGGATCAAGGCGCGCATGTCGTCGAGCCCGATCGCATCGGGGATGGCGACGCCCGGCGCGCTCAGGATGAACGGAATCCGCGTCTGCTGGTCGTTGAGCATGTGGCCGTGGCCGAGGAAGCCGTCGTCGAACAGCGATTCGCCATGGTCGGCGGTGACGACGATGAGGCTGTCCTCGAGCACGCCGAGCCGCTCCAGCCGCGCCAGCAGGGCGGCGATTAGCCGGTCGTTATAGGCGATCGCGTTCCAGTAGGTCCGCGCCACCCAGTCGCGATTGCCGGCGCCGATCTCGCCGCGCGGGATCGGCTCGCCGGGCAGCACCCGCTCCATGCCGGGATTGAAATAGGGGAAGTGGGCGGATTGGAAGTTGAAGTAGAGGAAGTTCGGGCGGGCCCAGGCTTCGGGCCGGCCGTAGCGGCGGTCGAACTCGCGCAGCAGGATCCTGCCGTCGACATTGACCGAGCCCTGCGCGGCGAAGCTGAACGCGCGCTCCTCCTTCAGCATGGTGCCGTCGACGAACACCTGCCCGCGGCGCATGCCGACCAGATTGGCGGTGTCGCCGAAATCCTCGGCCTGGCCGGAGAAGGTGCCGACCCGATAGCCGTTGGCGAGGAAGTCGCGGACCAGGGAGCGACGGTCGTCGAGCGGGGCCAGCGCGCCTGTGAACAGGCTCTGCAGCGAATTGGTGGTGAAGCCGACATGGCTGTAGGCGCGCCGCGCCGCGCTGCCGCGGGCGGCGAGCGCGTCGAGCGCCGGGGTCACCGTCCGGCCCCCGAGGCGGCGCCCGATCGCATCGGCACGGGTGCTTTCCAGCACGATCAGGATGACGTGCGGCCGGCGGCCGGCGATCGCCGGCGCGGGCGGCTGCGGCGCGTCCTCCGCGAAGGCGAAATCGCCGCCATAGCCGTCCTCGTCGACGCCGTTGCCGGGGATGTCGAGCGCATAGGGATGGCGGGCGGCGTCGAACGGCTGGCGGTCGAGCGGGAAGGAGAAGAGGCTGTAGCCGTCGCGGTCGACGTCGGTCGCCTGCTCGAGCAAGGTGCCGATCGCGATCACGCTGTTGAACCGGCCGAGCGCCGAGCGGGCGTCGTCGATGCGGTTGGCGGCGAACAGCAGCAACGGCGCCGCCGCCAGCGCCGCGAGCAGCGCCCGGTTCGGCAGCCGCCAGTCGGCGAGCGGCGCGGCCTGGCGCCAGCGCCGGCGCAGGAGCAGCAGCGCGCCCGCGTAGAAGAGGAGGGCGCCGCCGCCGCCGAGCAGCATCAGCCCGGCCTCGCTGAGGCTGTATTTGAGCGCGTCGACCAGGCTGCCGCCGCCGAGGTTGCGGACGATCTGGAAGCTCATCGCGTCGCTGAAATAAGCGAGCGCCTGATATTTGGCGGCGAGCACCGCCAGCGCCCCGCCGCCGACGAGAGAGGCGAAGTTCAGCGGAAAATAGGGGCTGTCCCCCTTCTTGCCGTGCAGCCGGCGGACCAGCCGGTAGAGCCCGTAGAAGAGCAGGCAGTGGCAGAGCAGCAAGGCGGCGAGGAAGGCGCCGATCTCGAGCGGCGCGTCGAGCGTGCGCGACTGGCCGAAGCCGCCGCCGAAGATCGCATATTTGCGCTCCGCCAGCGCCAGCTCGGCGCCGAGGGTGGCCAGGATCACTGCGGGCAGCACCAGCCGCGCCGCGCCCGTCCAGGACAGGCGCAGCGCAGGGCGCTGCGGCAAGGCGGCAAGCTCGGCCGACATAGGCCGCCGCTCCTAGCGGCGAGAGCTTAAGATGCGGTTGTCCGCTTTGGCCTCACTCCCGCCGCGGCGCCGGCGGCGTGAAATTGGTCCGGCCGACCTCGCTTATCCGGTTGGCCCGGGCGGCGCCCTCGACCAGCTCGTAGCCGAGCAGCGCGAAGATGCGATCGCCGATGAAGATCGGCCGGGCATTGCCGTACCAGTCCACGCACGACGCCTGGCAGGCGTCGTCGTTCGCATGTCCGGCGGCGCCGGCCGCGGCCAGCTCGCCGACCAGCGCGAGCCGGCCGTCGCGGCGGCTCAGGAACAGCATCGCCGCCGAGTTGCGCTGCATCCGGTCGATGGTGATGAAGCGCGCCGCCGGCAGGCCGAGCAGGCCCGAGGCGCCGTCCGCCGAATCCCGGTCGGGGCGGAAGAAGAAAGCGTGGCTTCGGGTCTCGCCCTCGCGGGCGTCGGGCAGCATGAACGTCTCACCGATTTCGGGCGCCGCCCCGCGTAGCCGGACCGAGGTGAAGCTGAGTCCGCCCCGCCCACTGCCGATCAGGATCGCGTCGGGACCGGTCGCGTCGATACGGTCGATGCCGTGCTCGGTTGCAAGCGTGTGGACGCCGCGGTCGGCCAGCGATACCGCGGTCACCGCGCCGCCCGGCTCGAAGCGACCGGCGCCGTAGAGCAGATGGTCGCCGACGAAGCGGTTGTGGAACCGCCAGCTGTCGCCTTCGGGCGTTGGCAGGGGCTGGTAGCGGTCGAGCGGCACCTCGTCGCCACCGCTGCCGAACGACGCCATCGGCACGCTCACCAACGCGACGTTGCCGTTGGTCACTTCCGGCCGCCACATCGAATCGCCGCCGCCATTGGCGCGCACCACCACCTGCAGCGCGCTTCGCGGCGCGTCCGGATAGAAGGAGAATTGATCGACCGGCGAGCCGCGCGCCTGCACCGCCGAAGGCCGGCCGCCGTCGAACGGGATTCGGTAGAGGAAGGCATTGGCGGCACGTCCTCGCCGCGCCTTCCAGCCCTGATCGATCCAGAGATAGACGGCATTGCCGGAGACGAAGAAGGTGCGCGAGAAGCTGCCAAGCACCACCGTGGACTCGCAGTTCAGCACCGGCGCGGCGAGATCGCAGCTGGTGACGCTGTGCAGGGTGTCGATCTGCGCGACGCGGACGTCGCGCAGCGCGTTGGGCACATAGACCCGCCGCGCCGCCGCGATCCGCCGGAACGCGGCGGTCGTTGCGCCCGGCTGCCACCGCGCCATGCCCGGCAGCGAGTCCATCGGGTCGCCGTGATGCTTGAGGCTGAGCGGCGAATAGAGGATCAGCCGGTTGCCGATCAGCCGGCTCGCATAGTTGCGCGACGAATAATAATCGTCCGAGCGCAGCTGATGGCTGTCCTCGAACGAAAGGCGGCCCTCGGCGTCGAGCCGGAAGCGGTTCACTTGGCTTCCGCGCCGCCGGTAGGAATAGCCGATCACGACCACCCGGTCGCCGGCGATCAGCATCTCGTCATACCAGTCGCCGCGCCCGTCGACGCCGGGCGGGAAGGCGTCGATCGAAGAGATCGTCCGCATGCCGCCGCCGGCCAGCGACACGGTGAACAGCCGGCCCCGGCGCAGGATCACCATCGTGTCGCCGCGCAGCTTGACGATGCCGCCCTCGTCGACGCCGGCGACCTGGGTGTTGGTGATACTGAGCGCGGCGGGCGGCCCACCTGGCGCGGGCGGGGGCGGCGGCGGAGGAGGCGGGGGAGGGGGCGGCGGCGGCGGAGATTCGCTGCCATATCGCGCCATGTTCTCGGCCCGCTCCCGGGCGATGATCTCGCGCAGGAAGGCGCGCAACGTCGTGTCGGTGGAAAAGGCGGTGAGGCCGGGCTGCGGCCGCTCCGGCTGCGCCCAGGCTGCGGCGGGCAAGCCGCCGCACAGCAAGACCATGAAAGCTACAAGCGCACGAACTGCCGGCATGCCCCGAATCCCCCTTTGCTGTCCGGCATTTAGGCTAGCCGATCATCGAGGGCGAAAGCACGCGAAGAATTTTCGAGGCTTCCGGCCGGTCGTTGAGGTCCGCTAAGAACGCTGCATGCGCGCCGCCCTGCTCCCGCTCTGTCTCGTCCAGGCTGCCTGCGCCACGACCGTATCGACCGCGGACCCGATGCCGAACCGGGGCGACGTCGGCGGAGCGCTGCTCGCAGCCATGGTCTGCCCCGATGCCGTCACCTGCCCGCCGCCGTTCCGCCGCGCGGTCTTCACCCGCCTGCGCTGCGTTCCCGCCGGCGAGGGCGATTTCGAGGGCGTCGTTTTATGCCATTATGCCGGCCACGTCGTCCGCGCCGACGGCGGCCGCGCTCCGATCGCCTCGGACTGCGCCTATCTGAGCCGCGACGAGGCGTTGCGCTGGCGCGTCGCCTATTTCCCCGACGCCGAGTTCTGCGAGGCCTGATGCGCGACGTCCGCAACATCGTCGTGCTCACCGGCGCCGGCATCTCGGCGGAGAGCGGCCTCGCCACCTTCCGCGGGCCGGACGGGCTGTGGGAGGGGCACCGGGTCGAGGACGTGGCGACGCCCGAGGCCTTCGCCCGCGATCCGGCCCTGGTGCACGCTTTCTACGACGCCCGCCGGGCCCGGCTGGGGGAGGTCGAGCCCAATGCCGCGCATCGGGCGCTGGCCCGGCTCGACGCGGCGTGGCCGGGCGAATTGCTGATCGTCACCCAGAATGTCGACGACCTGCACGAGCGGGCCGGGGCGAAGCGGGTGCTGCACATGCACGGCGAGCTGACCTCGGCCTGGTGCCGCGCCTGCGACGCGCGGATGCGCTGGCTGGACGATCTCGGCCACGGCCCGGACTGCCCGGCCTGCGGCGCCACGGGGCGGCTGCGGCCCGACATCGTCTGGTTCGGCGAGATGCCCTATGAAATGGAGCGGATCGACCGCGCGCTGATGGACGCCGATCTGTTCGTCTCGATCGGCACCTCGGGCAACGTCTACCCCGCCGCCGGCTTCGTCCAGACCGCGCGCTATTGCGGAGCCCGGACGCTGGAGATGAACCTCGACCCGAGCCTTGGTTCCTATCTTTTCCACGACAGCCGGACGGGGAAAGCGGGGGATTTGGTTCCTTCATGGGTGGAGGAGGAGATGATGAATGATCGAGGGTAGCTGCCATTGCGGCGCGGTTCGCCTCACCCTGCCGGAGGCGCCGGCTGACCTCGGCAGCTGCAACTGCTCCATGTGCCGCCGCATCGGCGGGCTTTGGGGCTATTATCGCCCGGACCAGGTCGTCGTCCAGGATCCGGACGGGCGGCTCGCCGGCTATGTGCAGGGCGACGCGACATTGACCTCCTGGCATTGCGCGCGATGCGGCTGCACGACCCATTGGTCGCCGCGCGATCCCGCAATGGAGCGGATGGGCGTCAATCTGCGCCTGTTCGACCCTGCGATCTGGGACCCTCTGCCCCGCCGGCTCATCGACGGCGCGAGCTGGTAGGGCTCACTCGACCCAGTCCAGCCCGATCTCGCGGTAGAGGCCCCGGTCCTCCTCCCATTTCGGGCTGACCTTGACGTGCAGGAAGAGGTGGACCTTGCGGCCGAGCGCGGCCGCGATCTCCTTTCGCGCCGCCTCGCCGAGGGCGCGGATGCGGGTGCCGCCCTTGCCGAGCACGATCGCCTTCTGGCTGTCGCGGGCGACCAGGATCTGCTGGTGGATGGCGACCGAGCCGTCCTTGCGCTCCTCATATTTCTCGGTCTCGACCGCGCTCGCATAAGGCAGCTCGGCGTGGAGCTGAAGGGTGAGCTGCTCGCGGGTGATCTCGGCGGCCATCATCCGGTCGGTGGCGTCGGAGACCTGGTCTTCGGGGAAGTGCCACGGCCCTTCCGGCATGCGCGCGGCGAGCGCCGTCCTCAGATCGCCGACGCCGTCGCCGGTCGCGGCGGAGATCATGAAGATCGCCTCGAACGCCGCCCGCTCGCCGAGCTGCGCGGCGAGCGTCAGCAGCGTCTCCTTCGCCACCAGATCGACCTTGTTGAGCACCAGGAGCTTGGCCTCGCGCCGCTCCTTCAGCCGGTCGGCCATCGCGCCGACGCCGCGGGTGATGCCGGCGGCGGCATCGACGACGAGCGCGATCAGATCCGCGTCCTGCGCGCTGCCCCAGGCGGCGGCGACCATCGCCCGGTCGAGCCGGCGCCGCGGCTCGAAGATGCCGGGCGTGTCGATCAGCAGCAGCTGCGCCTCGCCCTCGATCGCGATGCCCATCAGCCGGGCGCGGGTGGTCTGCGCCTTGGGGGTGACGATCGCGACCTTCTGCCCGACCAGGGCGTTGACCAGGGTCGACTTGCCGGCATTGGGCGCGCCGACCACCGCGACGGTGCCGAATCTCATCCTCCCCTCCCCACGCGCGGGAACCCTCCCCCTTGATGGGGGAGGGCAGGGTGGGGGTGGACTCGTCGCCTGCGCTGAGGGGGGCTCATAGGTTCACCCCACCCCTGACCCCTCCCCATCAAGGGGAGGGGGGATAGAAAGCGGAGGTCCCTGCTCATCCCAATTGCTCCAGCAGCGCCCGCGCGGCCGCGGTCTCGGCCTCCTGCTTGCTGGGGCCGGTGCCGATCGCCTCGCCGACGCCTTTGACGCTGACCGCGACGGTGAAGCGGCGGGCATGGTCCGGGCCGCTCGTCTCGACCACCCGATAGTCGGGCGGCCGCCGCTTGTTCGCGGCGGTCCATTCCTGGAGCAGCGCCTTGGGGTGGCGCGGCGGCGTGGCGAGCCGGCCGAGCCGCTCGGCCCACAGCCGGCGCACGAACCGCTCCGCCGCCTCCAGCCCGCCGTCGAGGTAGAGCGCGCCGATCAGCGCCTCGGTGACGTCGCCGAGCACGTTGGCGCTCTGGAACGCGCCGTCGTCGATCGCCTGCCGGCCGAGCCTGACCCGGGGGCCGACCCCCAGCGCGCGCGCGACCGCGGCGCAGGCCTCGCGCGACACCAGCACGTTCAGGCGGTGCGACAATTTGCCTTCCGGCTCGTCGGGATAGGTCTCGATCAGCCAGGCGGCGATTACCAGGGCAAGGACGCGGTCGCCGAGATATTCGAGGCGCTGGTAGTTGCGCTCGCCATGGCTGGGATGGGTGAGCGCCCGCTCGAACAGGGCGGGGTCGGTCGGCCTGTGCCCGAGCTTCTCTTCCAGCCAGTCGTCGAGCCCGGCGTCCATCACCAGGTCCCGCCGATCCGCTCCCAGCGGGCGGCGCTGAACCAGGTCCAGGGCTTCACCCACTCCGCCGAGCCGTCGGTCGACCAGAAGCCGACCAGCGCCTCGCCGAGCAGATTCTCGACCGGCAGCAGGCCGACCCCCTCGCGCTCCACCGGGAAGCGGCTGTCCTGGCTGTCGTCGCGATTGTCGCCCATCACGAAGACATGGCCTTGCGGAACCCTGACCGGCCCGAAATTGTCGGCCTCCGCGTCCGGGATCTGGTCGATGATGTCGTAGCCGCGCCCGTCCGGCAGCGTCTCGCGATAGCGCGGATAGAGGCAGAGCTGGCCGCCGCCCTCCGCCGGCACGCGGCGCAGCGCCTCGGGCGCGCCGCGGCAGGGGCTGTTGAGGGTGATCGGCATGGCGTAATCGGCGATCCGCCGGCGCTCGAGCGGCGTGCCGTTGAGGATGACGAGCCCGCCCGCCACCGCGACCCTGTCGCCGGGCAGGCCGATCACCCGTTTGACATAATCCTCGTTCTGCGGCCCCGGATAGCGGAACACCACGATGTCGCCGCGCTCGGGAAGGCCGGCCGGCACCCGCCCCGAAAAGCCGCCGATGCCGAACGGCAGCGAATAACGCGAATAGCCGTAGGGCCATTTGGCGATGAACAGATAGTCGCCGATCATCAGATTGGGCAGCATCGACCCCGAGGGAATGCTGAACGGCGCAATCACGAAGGTCCTGAGGATCAGCGTGCCGGCGAAGATGTAGAGGAGGAAGCGGACCGTCTCCCACCAGCTCTCCCTGGGCTTGGCGGGCGCGGCCGCCTGCGCGGCCGCCGGGCTCGGCTCGACCTCTTCCATCAGCGCCGCTTTCGCGTGCGGCCCGCGCCCGGTCAAGCATGGCGTCGCACGTCACGCTAGGCATGAGGCGGCGCCCGCCCTAAGAGGCGCGCGATGAGCGAAGATGCCTGGACCGGGGTAGGGGAGGCGGCCACCGCGCCGCTCGCCGACCTGTTCGCCGCCGAGACCGACCGGCTGGATCGGCTGGCGATCGAGGAAGCGGGAATCCGCTTCGACTTCTCCAAGACCCATTTGAGCCGCGATCTGGTCGCGGCCTTCCTGCGCCTCGCCGGCGAAACCGGGCTCGCCGCGCGGCGCGACGCGCTGTTCGCCGGCGAGCCGGTCAACGCCACCGAGGGCCGCGCCGCCGAGCACAGCGCCGAGCGCGGGCAGGGCGCGCCCGCCAGCGTCGCCCGGGCGGCCGGTTTCCACGCCCGCATGCGCGCGCTGATCGATGCGATCGAGGCCGAGGCGTTCGGCCCGGTCCGCCACCTCGTCCACATCGGCATCGGCGGCTCGGCGCTCGGCCCCGCCTTGCTGGTCGACGCGCTCGGCGGGGATGGCCGCTACGACGTCGCGATCGTGTCCAACGTCGACGGCGTCGCGCTCGAACGGGCGCTCCAGCGCTTCGACCCCGGCGCGACCCTGATCGCGATCGCATCGAAGACCTTCACCACCACCGAGACCATGCTCAACGCCCGCTCGGCGCTGGCCTGGCTCGAGGCGGCGGGAGTCGCCGATCCCTATGGCCGGGCGATCGCGCTCACCGCCGACCCGGAAGCGGCGATCGCGTTCGGCATCGACGAGACCCGCATCCTGCCCTTCGCGGAGAGCGTCGGCGGCCGTTTCTCCTTGTGGTCGTCGATCGGCTTTCCGGCCGCGCTCGCTTTGGGCTGGGACGCGTTCGAGAGCCTGCTCGAAGGCGGGGCGGCGATGGACCGTCATTTCCGCTTCGCGCCGCTCGCGGCCAATGCGCCGGTGCTCGCCGCCTTCGTCGACCGCTATTACGCCAATGTCCGCGGCACCGGGAGCCGCGCCGTCTTCGCCTATGACGAGCGGCTGCGGCTGCTCCCGGCCTATCTGCAGCAGCTGGAGATGGAATCGAACGGCAAGTCGGTCCGCCTCGACGGCACGCCCGCCGGCCGCGCCACCGCGCCGGTGGTCTGGGGCGGGGTCGGCACCGACGCCCAGCATGCCGTGTTCCAGCTGCTCCACCAGGGGACCCAGCTGGTCCCGGTCGAGTTCGTCGCCGCGCTCGAGGCCGGCGACGGCCTCGACCCCGACCATCATCACCAGCTGCTCGCCAATTGCTTCGCCCAGGGGGCGGCGCTGATGGCCGGGCGGGCGTCCGGCGACCCGCATCGCGCCTATCCCGGCGACCGCCCCTCGACCACGATCCTGCTGGACCGGCTCGATCCGGCGACGCTCGGCGCGCTGCTCGCCTTTTACGAGCACCGCACCTTCGCCAATGCCGCGCTGCTCGGCATCAATCCGTTCGACCAGTTCGGGGTCGAGCTCGGCAAGGAGATGGCGCGGGCGCTCGACGACGTTTCCGACACCGGCTTCGACCCTTCGACCAAGGCCTTGATCGCAAAGGCTTTCGAATGAAGCCGACCCTGCTCCTCGCGGCCGCTCTGCTGCCGCTCTCCGCCGCCGCGGCGGCGCCGCTCGAGACGTTCAACAACCGGCTGTTCGTCCCCGTCCTGGTCAACGGCCACCGCGCCACCGCCTTGCTCGACAGCGCCGCCGAGATGACCATCTTCGACGACGATTTCGCGGCCCGGCTCGGCCTGCTGCAGGCCGGCAGCGCCACCGCCCACGGCTCCGGGGCCGACACCATGCAGGCCCGCTTCGCCGAGCATGTGCTGATCCATTCGAGCGGCGTATCGATGGAGGCGCGCGTCGGCATCCTCGATCTCGGCGACGTCTCGCGGCGCATCCTCGGCCGCGATGTCGACATGCTGCTCGGCCGCGACCTGTTCGACCGCGCCCGGCTTCGCATCGACCCCGCCGCCGGCACGATCGAGGTCGATGCCGCCCGCCCGCGCGGCGTGCGCCTGCCATTGGGCGAGCATCGCGGGATCCCGACCGTGCCCGCATCGGTCGAGGGCCACCCGCCGGTCGCGACCGTGTTCGACACCGGCAACGGCAGCGACGTGCTGATCGGCCGCGCCTATGCGCAGCGGATCGGCCTCGCCGCGCCGGAGCGGATCGTCGAGCGGCGCAGCGGCGGCGGCCTCGGCGGCGCCCAGGGCTTCGACATCGTCGTGCTGCGCACGCTCACCATCGCCGGCCGCAGCTTCCGCGGCGTCCGCGCCGCGATCGATCCCGGCGAAACGGCGTCTGATCTAAACATCGGCATGTCGATCCTGCGCCATTTCCGGATCACCGCCGATTTTCCGCGGCGGGCGATCTGGCTGGAGTCACGCCAATGACCAAGAGCTACGACTACGACCTGATCGTGATCGGCGCCGGCTCGGGCGGGGTGCGCGCCGCCCGCGTCGCCGCCGCGCACGGCGCCCGCGTCGCCATCTGCGAGGAGCACAGGGTCGGCGGCACCTGCGTGATCCGCGGCTGCGTGCCCAAGAAGCTGCTCGTCTACGGCGCCCATTTCGCGGAGGACCTGCAGGACGCCCGCCGCTACGGTTGGAAGGTCGGCCGCTGCAGGTTCGACTGGCCCACCCTGCGCGACAACGTGCTCGCCGAGGTCGAGCGGCTGGAAGGCATCTACACCGACATCCTCGACCGCCACGAGGTCGAGATCCTCGCCCAGCGCGCGACGCTGACCGGCCCGAACCGGGTCGCGCTCGCCGACGGCAGCGAGATCAGCGCCGGCACCATCCTGATCTCGACCGGCTCCTGGCCGGTCGTCCCGGACCTGCCCGGCGCGCAGCACGGCATCACCTCGAACGAGGTCTTCCACCTCGACACGCTGCCGCGCCGCGCGGTGATCGCGGGCGGCGGCTATATCGCCAACGAGTTCGCCGGCATCTTCCACCAGTTCAGCTGCGAGGTGACCTTGATCAACCGCGGCGACCGCATCCTGCGCCACTATGACGAGCAGATCCGCGACCGCCTGCTCACCATCTCGCTGATGAAGGGGATCGACTTCAAGTTCAACGCGCCCTTCAAGAAGATCGTGAAGAAGCGGGACGGCTCGCTGATACTCCACGTCGAGGGTCACAGCCCGATCGAAGCGGATATGCTGCTCTGGGCGGTCGGCCGGGCGCCGCGGACGCAGGGGCTCGGGCTCGAAACGGCCGGCGTCAAGCTCGGCAAGAACGGCGCCGTCCTGGTCGACGAGGACAATCAGAGCTCGGTGCCCTCGATCTACGCGATCGGCGACGTCACCGACCGCGTCCAGCTGACCCCGGTCGCGATCCGCGAGGGCCACGCCTTCGCCGAGACGGTGTTCGGCGGCACCCCGACCCGGGTCGACTATGAGAATATCCCCTCCGCGGTGTTCAGCCATCCGCCGATCGCCGGGGTCGGCATGACCGAGAGCGAGGCGCGCAACAAGGTCGGCGCCTACAAGGCCTATGTCTCCGATTTCCGGCCGATGAAGAGCGTGCTCGCCGGGCGCAACGAGCGCGCGCTCTACAAGATGATCGTCGAGGAGGAGACCGAGAAGGTGCTCGGCATCCACATGATCGGCCCCGACGCCCCCGAAATCCTCCAGGCCGCCGCCGTGGCGGTCAAGGCGGGCCTCACCAAGGCCCAGTTCGACGACACCGTCGCCCTGCACCCGACCATGTCGGAGGAGCTGGTGCTGATGCGATGACTATTGCGTGCGGGCGAAAGGTCCTTGGCCGGGTCCGCCGGGCGCCGCGACCTGGAAGGCGCCGGCCCGGTCTCCGGCAATCTGGAAGTCGAGGCGGGCGGCCGGGTCGTTGTCGAAGGTGAAGCGATTGCCGCCGAGCGCGATCAGGGCCACCGGCGAACGCTGGCCGCGGCGGTAATAGAGCCTGCCCTCCTCGGCGAGGATCGCGCGGTCGCCATAGCTGCCGGCATAAGCGGCAAGCGGCAGCGCGGGCGTCCGCCGCTCGCCCCGCGCCGCGATGCCCTCGGCGGCGGCCTCGAGCCGCACCCGCTCGGGCCCGGCGGGCGCCGACGCGGCGAGCCGGCGCAGGGCGAGCGCATGGCCGACGTCGAGCGCCCCGGCGATCGGGGTGGCGACGGTCGGCGCATGGCCGACCGCTTCCCAGTCGCGGCCGGTGGAGGCGAGCACCGCGCGGCCGACCGAGACGCTCAGCACGAAATCGCCCGCGACCGGGACCAGGTCGTTGCGGAAGCCCGCGCCCGCGCTGGTCTCGCCGATCAGCTCGCCGATGCGGTAGCCGGCGACATGGCCGGCGAACTCCTCCGCCGCCGAGGCCGTGCCGTTGCTGATCAGCACGTAGAGCGGCTTGCCGACCATTCGCCCGGCGGGCAGCTCGGCCAGGGTCTCCAGCCGATCGGGGTCGGCGCGGCCGTTCATATAGAAGGTGACCAGGGGCCGGCCCGCGGCAAGGAAATGGCTGACCAGATACTGGACCGCCTCCGGGCTGCCGCCGCCGTTGCGCCTCAGATCGATGATCACTGCGTCGCCGCCGGCGAGGAAGCGCATCGCGGTCTCCAGCGCCGCGGCGCTTTCCGGGCCGATCCACATGAAGCCCTCATAGGCCATGTAGCGGACGTTGCCGGGCAGCACCCGCAGCTCGGCGACGCCGTGATTGGCGAGGCGCACCTGGCGTTCATAGCCGCTATTGTCCGGCTGCGGCCGGTTGCCGGCGGCCAGCATCGCCGCCTGGCGCGGATTGTGGTTGAAATTGAGGTGCCGGTCGCGGCCGGCGGTGGCGAGATCGGCGTTGATCCGCTCGGCGAGCGCGCCCGGCTCGGTCACGTCGTAACGGCCGGCCGCGAGCCCTTGGGCGAGGATGGCGTCGAGCGCGGGCCGCCGTTCGGGAAGGACATAGCGTTCGGCGATGATCCGCCGGACCTCGGCGACGACCGCCCGGCTGTCGAGGGCCGTGGCCGCGGCGGCCGGCGCCGCTTGCTGCGCGAGACTCGCGCTCGCGAGGCCCGGGGGCGCCGCCAACAAGGCTGCGCACAGGATCCATTTCATTCGCCGCATCACGCACTCCCATTCACCCGGGTCCCTGCCGCCTTATCCCTTGGGACGGGCTGCACTTTCGGGCAAAGACGGCGCGGGCTATGCCAGATTCTGGCAAATTCGGAGCGCGAGGCGATGGCGCGGAGACTGGATGGGCTGGATCTGAGGCTGCTGGCCTGCCTGCAGCGGGACAATCTGCAGACCGCCGAGCGGCTGGCCGACCAGGTCGGGCGCTCTCCCTCGGCGGTGGCGCGGCGGCTGCGGCGATTGCGCTCGAGCGGGGCGGTCGCCGCCGACATCGCCCTGGTCTCGGAGGAAGCGGCCGGCTTCCCCTTGTCGGCGGTCGTCCAGGTCCAGCTCGAACGGCACGCGCCCCAGGAGGGCGACAGGCTCCGCCGCCGGCTGACTGCGAGCCCGAACGTGCAGCTGTGCCTCGACATCTCCGGCGCGTTCGACATCCTCCTGCTCGTCGTCGCCGCCGACATGGACGCCTTCAACCGCTTCGCCGCCGACATCCTGGAAGGGCCGCCCGTGCGGCGCTTCGAAACCAGCTTCGTCAAGCGGCGCGTCAAGGCCAGCCTCGCCGTGCCGCTGGGGGATTAGCCGGCCTCACATCGCGTGGTGGCGGGCGATCTGCTCCGGCGTCAGCCTCAGGAAGCGGGCGGCGTTGTTGTAGAGGATGTCGCGCTTCTGCGCGGCGCTGAGGAACGGCGCCTCTTCGATCGAGCGGATCGAGCGCTCGACCAGCTCCGGCCAGACGCCCTGGTCGGTGCCGAACATGACCCGGTGGGCGAAGCCCGCCTCGACGATCCGCTCGAGATAGCGGTAGAAAGCGGGGCGCGGCTCGGTGCCGACGATCGCCGCCACGTCCACATAGACCTGGGGATGGGCGTGGAGCAGCGCCAAGAGGTCGTCGATCAAAGGATAGCCGGCGTGCATGATGTAGAGGCGCAGCCTCGGATGGCGGACCAGCACCTCCTCCAGCCCCAGCGCGCTGCTGTTCCGCGCCCGGTAGCCGCCGCCCTGATAGGGGCCGCCGGCGCTGCCCGGGCCGAGATGGATGCCGACCGGGATGTCGAGCTCTTCGGCCAGCGCCCAATAGGGCTCGAGCCGCGGGTCGGCGGGCGCCACCCCTTCATATTGCGCCATCACCTCGCCGAGCAGCTGGAACGCGCCGGCCGCGAACAGCGCGCGCACTTCCTCCGGCGGGCGCGCCTGGAAGCGGGCAGTGGGCGGGCGCGGGACGATCCTGAGGTCGAGCCCGGCGATGATGCGCTCCGGCGCCGCCCTCCGCCAGCGGGCGATGTCCTCGGGCTCGCCGCTCGCCATGGCGATGACGTTGCGCCGCTGCATGACGGCAAGCGTGCCCTGCATCACCGCCTCGCCGGACCGCGCCGGCGCCAGCGGATCGGCGCAGGACAGGTCATCGGGGCTTAGCCCTTCGTCGAGCGGCCGCGCATTGTCCCAGCGGGGCATCGCCGCCGGCGGCGCGCACAAGGGCGGGGCGTTCGCGCCGTCATAGTCGAGCCGCCGCGCGTGGATGTGCATGTCGATGATCGGCGGGCGCGCGTGCGCCAAAGCGGGAAGCGCGAGCAGCAGGAGGATCGGCGCGTGTCGCCACGTCATGAGGCTCAATGCGTAATTCGCCGGGAGCAAGCAAGAACGCGATGTTAACCATGGCCGCCGCATAGCCGCCTTATGTTCGTAGGCCGCTTTCGGGGCAGGGTTGCGGCCGCCTTCGTCGCGGCGCTGGCGGCGCTTGGCTGGAGCGCGCCCGCCCTTGCCGATCCGCCGCGACTCGATCTGCCCGCCGACCTCACCGCCGTGATCGACTTCCGCATCGTGCTGACCGACGGCGAGGAGAGCTGGACCGACGGCGGCTTCGGCCGCTCGCGTTTCGGAGGCGGCGGCGACGATGTCGACGTCGATGCGGTGCCGGCCAATTTCACCGTCGCGTGGCACGGGCCGATCGCCTGGAACCTCGAAGGCACGGTCGCGATCGCCCATCAGGACGAGCAGGACCAGCCGGTCGACCTGATCGAGGCCTACCTCACCTGGCGGCCGGTGCCGCGCGGCGCGACCCGCTTCTCGGCCCGCGCCGGGCTGTTCTGGCCCTCGGTCTCGCTCGAGCATGAGGGGCCGGCCTGGCAGGTCGCCGACATGATCACGCCCTCGGCAATCAACAGCTGGATCGGCGAGGAGGTGAAGGTGCTCGGGCTGGAGGGCACCGCCCAGCACCCGCTCGGCGGCGGCCGCATCTCGGCGACGCTCGGCCTGTTCGGCTTCAACGACACCGCCGGCACCTTGCTCGCCTTCCGCGGCTGGGCGCTGCACGACCAGACCACGGGCGCGTTCAGCCGGCAGGCGCTGCCGCCCTTGAACGCCTTCATGACCTTCTCGCAGCCGCCCTGGACGACGCCGACGCTCGAAGCGGACAGCCGGCCGGGCTTTTACGGCCGCCTCTCCTGGCAGATGGCGGCGCCGGTCACGCTGGAGGCCTTCTATTACGCCAATCGCGGCGATCCGGAGGCGATCACGCCCGACCTGCAATGGGGCTGGGACACCAGCTTCCTCAACCTCGGCGCCCGCGTCGATCTCGGCGAGAATACCCGCATCCTCGCCCAGGCGCTGACCGGCACCACCGAGATGGGGCCGGTCGAGAACGGCAACGAATGGGTCGAGACCCGCTTCCGCGCCGCCTATCTGAGGCTCACCCACGAGATCGGACCGGTCGCGCTCTCCGGCCGGATCGACCTGTTCGACACCCGCCAGACCGGGTCGCAGGTGTTCGGGGAG
Source organism: uncultured Alphaproteobacteria bacterium (assembly GCA_963826805.1). GTDB lineage: Bacteria > Pseudomonadota > Alphaproteobacteria > Sphingomonadales > Sphingomonadaceae > Allosphingosinicella. The sequence continues at coordinate 74,174 of CAWGYE010000003.1, read as the reverse complement.
GACGGCGAGGAGGGCTGGGCGGCGACCGTCGCGCTCGACTGGCGGCTGACCGACCAGGCCGAATTGATCGTCGAGGGGCTGCACGTCGAGAGCGAGCGCGGCGCCCGCGCGCGGCTCGGCCTCGTGCCGGAGCAGGACCAGAACGTCGTCCAGGCCTCGATGCGGATTACGCTCTGAGCTGAGGCGCTTACCGCTTTTTCACATTGTTCGGGCATCAGCGACTCATGCGCGCGCGTATCCTGTTTGCCGGAGCCCTTGCTTTGGCGGCCTCCCCGGCCGCGGCGGGCGACGTCGTCGTGCAGGTCCGCACGGCGAACGGCGCCGCCGTGGCGAACGCGGTGGTGTCGCTCTATCCCGGCGGCCGCCCGGCCGCGCTGGGCGCGGAGCGGCGCAGCTTCCAGATCGCCCAGCGCGACCTGCAATTCTCGCCGTTCGTGCTGGTCGTGCCGGTCGGCTCGCAGGTCTCCTTTCCCAATTTCGACAATGTCCGCCACCACGTCTATTCCTTCTCGCCGGTGCGCCGGTTCGAGCTTCGGCTCTACGCCCGCGAGCAGGCGCGCAGCGTGCGCTTCGACCGGCCGGGCATCGTGCCGCTGGGCTGCAACATCCACGACGGCATGATCGCCTTTATCAACGTCACCGACACCGCCTTCGCCGCCCGCACCGATGGCGCGGGGCGGGCCGTCTTCGCCGGCGTGCCGGCCGGGCCGGCGGTGGCGCGGATCTGGCATCCCTATCTGCGCGCGCCGGGCAACCAGCTCCAGTTGAACTGGACGGTGGCGGCGACCGGGCGGCAGCTCCAGGCGGTGCCGGTCAACCTGCGCCCGCCGCCGCGGCCCGGCCGCAATTATTGAGGACGCTCACAGTGTTCGGTCGCATAAGAACCCGACTGGCGCTCCTCTATGCCGGCCTGTTCACGCTAGCGCTGAGCCTCGTCGCCGCCACCCTCTACGCGGTCGTCGCGACCACCGCCGAGCGCCAGGTGCGCGGCGAGCTGATCGCCGCCAGCACCGTCTTCGACCGCCTGCTCGAGATGCGCACCCGCGAGCTGGGCAACGCGGCGGGCCTCCTGGCGCGCGATTTCGGCTTCCGCGCCGCGGTCGCCACCGGCGACCCGCGCACCGCCCAGTCCGCGCTCGACAATCTGAAGGCGCGGCTCGGCCTGCGCACCGCCTTCATCGTCGGCATGGACGGCAGCGTCTCCGGCCTCGCCGACCCGCGCCTCGCGGACGACGCGCGCGCGCTGTGGACCGCGCTCGACGCCGGCCAGACCAGCGGCATCGCCCCGCTGGGCGGCGTGCCCCACCATGTCGTCGCCGCGCCGATCATGGCGCCGAGCCTGGCCGGCTGGGTGGTGTTCGCCAACGAGCTCGGCCCGCCCCAGATGCGCCGGCTCGAGCAGCTCTCGGCGATTCCGATCAACGCCCGCGTGCTGCTGCGCAGCCGCAGCGACGGCTGGGCCGGCGGCGACGCCGATGCCGACCATGCCGCGATCGCCGGCTTCGTCGAGGCGCGCATCGGCGACGGCGCGCCGGCCCGGCTCGACGAGAGTCGCGGCACCGCCATCGCGCTGGCCAAGCCCCTGCACAGCATGGGCGAGGGCGAATCCGCCGCCTTGCTGCTGCGCTATCCGCTTGCGCTCGCCATGGCGCCCTATCAGCCGCTGCAGGCGGCGATGGCGCTGGCCGGCCTGCTCGGGCTCGTGCTGGTGGTGTTCGGCTCGTGGCGGCTGTCGCTGACCCTGACCCGGCCGATCTCGCTGCTCGACCAGGCCGCGCAGCGGATGGAGCAGGGCGAGACGGTCGAGGTCAAGGTGGAAACGCGCGACGAGATCGGCCGGCTGGCGCAGAGCTTCAACCGGATGGCGGCAGGGATTGCCGAGCGCGAGCGGCGGATCACCCAATTGGCGTTCAACGACAGCCTGACCGGCCTGCCCAACCGCGCCTTCTTCCGCCAGCACCTCGACCTCGAGCTCAAGCAGATCGAGCGGCGCGGTGGCGCGCTCGCCTTGCTCTGCGTCGACCTCGACAATTTCAAGGCGGTCAACGACACGCTCGGCCACCCGGTCGGCGACGAGCTGCTGCGCGCGGTGGCCCAGCGGCTCGGCGCCAATGTCGGCGACGCGCTGGTCGCCCGCCTCGGCGGCGACGAGTTCACCATCATCCTCTCGCACCGCGACGGCCACGAGGCCGCGGGGCAGGTCGCCGGGCGGCTGATCACCGCGCTCGCCGAGCCGTTCGACATCGCCGGCCACGACCTCGCCATCGGCGCCAGCGTCGGCATCGCCATCGCGCCGGGCGACGCCGCCGACGCCGACAGCCTCCTGAAGCATGCCGACCTCGCTCTCTACCAGGCTAAGAGCGAGGGCGGCGGCACCTACCGCTTCTTCGAATCCGAGATGAACGCGCGCGCGCAGGCCCGCCACCGGCTCGAGGCGGACCTCAGGCGCGCGATCGGTGCCGGCGAGTTCGAGCTCTATTACCAGCCTTTGTTCGACCTCGAGACCAACCGCATCGGGTCATTCGAGGCGCTGATCCGCTGGCATCATCCGGCGCGCGGCATGGTCCCGCCGGACCAGTTCATCCCGCTCGCCGAGGAAACCGGGCTGATCGTGCCGATCGGCGCCTGGGTGATCCAGGAAGCGTGCCGGCAGGCGATGAAATGGCCCGAGGACGTGCGCGTCGCGGTCAACGTCTCCTCGGTGCAGTTCCGCAAGCCGGGCCTCGCCAACGTCATCATCCAGGCGCTGGCGGCGAGCGCGCTCGATCCGCACCGGCTGGAGATCGAGATCACCGAATCGGTGTTCCTCGAAAGCTCGGAGACGCTGATCTCGGTGCTGCACTCGCTGCGCAACCTCGGCATCCGCATCGCATTGGACGATTTCGGCACCGGCTATTCGAGCCTCAGCTATCTGCAGAGCTTCCCGTTCGACAAGATCAAGATCGACCGCTCGTTCATCCAGCAATTGCTGAGCCGCTCGGGCTCGACCGCGATCGTCCGCGCGATCACCGACCTTGCCCGCGCGCTCGGTATGGAGACGACCGCGGAGGGCGTCGAGAATAGCGAGCAGCTCGCCGAGCTGCGCCTGCAGGGCTGCTCGTCGGTGCAGGGCTACCTGTTCTCGAAGCCGGTCGACGCCGCCGCCGTCCTCGACGCCCTCGCCGCCGCCAATCCGCAGCGCGACGTCGCCTGACTTGACGGCGCTGCCGCTCAGCCGCCACAGCGCGGCCGTGACAAGCGACATCCTGATCATCGGCGCGGGGCACAACGCGCTCACCTGCGCTTATTATCTCGCGGCGCGCGGGCTTTCGGTGACCATGCTGGAGGCGCGCTCGGTGGTCGGCGGGGCGGCGGTGACCGAGGAGTTCCATCCCGGCTTCCGTAATTCCACCGCGAGCTACACGGTGAGCCTGCTCAACCCGACGATTATCCGCGACATGCGGCTCTACGAGCACGGCCTCAAGGTGGTGCTGCGCAGGATCGACAATTTCCTGCCGACCCTCGGCGCAGACTATCTGCTCTCGGGCCGGGACGGGCTGACCAAGCGCGAGATCGCGCGCCATTCGCCCGCGGACGCGGAGAATTACGACGACTATTCCGCCGCGCTCACCAAGGTGGTCGCGGTGCTGCGGCAATGGCTGCTGCGCGCGCCGCCCAATGCCGGCGGCGGGCTCGGCGATCTCATCGCATTGCTTAAGCTCGGGGGCGGCGTCGGCCGCCTCGGGCTGGAGGACCAGCGCCACCTGGTCGATTTCTTCACCAAGTCGGCCGCCGACATCCTCGGCCGCTATTTCAGCCACGAGCTGGTGCAGGCGCTGTTCGGCTTCGACGCGGTGGTCGGCCATTATGCCAGCCCCTACGCGCCCGGCTCGGCCTACGTCCTGCTCCACCACGTCTTCGGCGAGGCGGCGGGCGTGGAGGGCGCCTGGGGCCATGCGATCGGCGGCATGGGCGCGATCACCCAGGCGATGGCGAAAGCCGCGCGCGAGAAAGGCGTGGCGATCCGCCTCGACACGCCGGTCGAGGAGATCATCGTCGAAAAGGGAAGGGCGGTGGGCGTCGTGGCCGGCGGCGCGACCTGGCGCGCCAAGGCGGTGGTCGCGGGCGTCCACCCCAAATTGCTGTTCACCCGGCTGCTCCCGGAAGGCGCGGTCGAGGCGGAGCCCGCCCGCAGGATGGCGCACTGGGCGAGCGAATCGGCGACCTTCCGGATGAACGTCGCTCTGTCCGCGCTGCCGCGCTTCACCAGCCTGCCCGACCCCGGCGACCAGCTCACCGCCGGCATCATCATGGCGCCCTCGCTCGCCTATATGGACCGCGCCTGGCTCAGCGCGCGGACGGAGGGCTGGTCGAGCGAGCCGGTCGTCGAGATGCTGATCCCCTCGACCCTCGACGACAGCCTGGCGCCCGCCGGCCGGCATGTCGCCAGCCTGTTCTGCCAGCATTTCCCCTATGAGGTGGAGGGCGGCTGGGACGCGCGGCGCGACGAGGCGGCGGACCATGTCATCGCCCATGTCGACCGCTTCGCGCCGGGCTTCAGGGATCTCGTCATCGGCCGGCTGGCGCTGTCGCCGCTCGACCTCGAGCGCCGTTTCGGGCTGATCGGCGGCGACATCTTCCACGGCAAGATGGGCCTCGACCAGCTCTTCTCGAACCGGCCGATGCTCGGCCATGCCGATTACCGGATGCCGCTCAAGGGCCTCTATCTGTGCGGCGCCGGCGCCCATCCCGGCGGCGGCGTCACCGGCGCGCCCGGCCACAATGCCGCCAAGGCGGTGCTCGCCGACCGGAGGAAGCTGAAGCTCTAGTCGGACCGCCGGTAGCTGTCGTGGCAGGCGGAGCAGGTGGCGCGGGTCTCGGTCCAGCGGGCGAGGAAGGCGTCGCGGTCGCCCGATTGCGCCGCCTCGGCGAGCCGGCCGGCGGCCTCGGCATAGGCCTGGGCGCGCGCCTCGAAGCCGGCGCGGTCGCTCCACACCTCGGGCAGTGCCTTGCTGGCCGGCAGCTGGGTGCCGGCGGGGAACAGGCTCGGCAGCGTCCGCGCCCAGCGCCCCAGCGCACGCGCCGGCAAGACCAGCTGGCGAAGGTCGGTGCCCGCCTCCGCCGCGAACTTCATCGAGGCGAAGCTGCCGGCGGACAGCATATAGCTCGCCTGGCGCGCGGCCACGATCTGCTCGGGGGCGAGGCCGGGCGAAGCCGGCGGCGTCTGCGCCCAGGCGGCGGTCAGCGGAATGGCGGCCAGCGCCGCGGCCAGCAACAGGCTCGGTTTCATGCGTTCTCCCATGCCCACGGAGCCATGCCTAATCGCATTGCCGGGCCGTAACAAATGGAACTTGTGACCGCCCTCCGGCGCTCTTGCCGTGGGGCGTCGAACAGGGGTTTGTGATGCGTCCGAGTGCGTGCCGCTTCGCCTTTCTGCTCCTGACGCTGAGCTGGCCGGCGGCCGCAATGGCGCAATCCGCCACGGCCGCGCTGGTGGGGCCAACCGATCCGACCCTGCATTCGACCGCGTCCCGGCCCAGCCTCCCCGATTTCAGGGTGCCGCGCGGCGACTATCGCCAGCCGCCAGGGCCGGTCCGGAACGGCCTGCTCGGTGCGATGCCGCTCAGCCGCAGCCTGCAGGTCGCGGTCGGCCGTTTCATGATCCCGGAGGTGGCGCGGCCGCGCACGCATATGGAGCACGATTCGCGCCCGGCCGACATCCGCCGTCGCGATCGCGGCATGGCCGCGGTGGGCTTCAGCCTCCGCTTCTGAAGCTAGATGATCGGGTGCCGCTCCCAGTCGGCTTTGCCGGCGCGGCCGGTCATCCGGCGGTGCAGCTTGTCCATCGTGCGGCTGCCGGTGTTGACGAACAGGAAGGGGAAGACGGCGTGGACCAACGCCGCGACTCCGCCCGCCAGCATCCGCAGGCCGAAGGCCGAGGCGTTGAGGAAGTGCGCGCCATAGCTTTCGCCGACTTCCCTGGGATGTTTGGTGAAAGGGTTGCCTGCCATGTCCTGCCCGTCCTGCCTTGCTCTCCCCCGGCCATAGCGCGTCCGGCCCGGCCGGGCTAGCGCCGGGCGGCCGGGCTCGCGCCCGGCGCGAGGCCGGCGATCACCTTGCCGGCCTGCGCCGGCGGCAGCTCGGCGGCCGCTTGGTAGAGCACCAGCCCGGCCCGGCATTGCGCCGCCGCCGGCGCCCGTTCGAACGCCCCGCCGGTCAGGAGGCGGGCCGATTCGGCGTCGATGCGCGCGATCCGCGCGAACCAGGCGCTGCGCTCCTCCGCGTCCGGCGCGGCGCGCGGCGGCCCGGCGCCGCGCTCCCCCTCCCGCGCGGCGCCGATCCTGAGCGCGGAGATCCGGTCCAGCCGGACCGTCACCGCGCGCGGCGGCTCCACGCCCTCGGGCAGGCGATTGGCGACGAAGCGGGCGCACAAGGCGGGATCGCGCGCGCCGAGGCTCTGGATCAGCGCGGCATAAGCGAGCGCGATGGCGCGGAGCGAGGCATCGGGGGCGCGCGCGATCGCCCCGGCCCTGGCCGCCATGAACGCGTCCATGAAAAGCGCGGCCTCCCGGTCGAGCGCCGGCTGGTCGGCGCCGTCCCGCGCGCGCGCCGCGAGCCGCTCGATCAGGGCGCGGTGCTCGCGTGGATAGTGGGTTCTGAGCGCGGCGATGGTCTGCCGGATGTCGGGATTGCCGTCGAGCGCCGCGGCGATGCCGTCGGGCGTCTGCGAGCGATCGAGCAGCGGCGGGACGATCAGAAAGAGCGCGAGTGCGGCCGCGAAGACCAGCACGAGGACCAGCGCCCTCCGGTTCGACAGAGAGGACATGATCGCCGCGCCCGGCCGGCTCAGGCGGTGGTCCGGCCCGCAGCCTCGGCGGCCGCGGTCGGCGCGTCCCGGCGATTCTGCTTCTCGGTCATGTCCTGCCTCATTGCGTGCCTGCCCGACCGTCCGCCGGTCAGGTGACCTTGACGCTTGTGCGTCTCTGGGTCGCTTGGCCAACGGACGGTTCAGTGACAATGCTTGTCAGGAGATAAGCCAGCAGGACGCGCGTGACAAATCAGTTCGCGACTTGCCCGGACATATGGCCGAGCCCGCCGTGGCCGGCGGGGCCGTTAAGCACACGAAGAACGTGGTCCTTGATGGCGCTGCGCACTAATTTGTGGGGCACGGAGTCGCCCGATTTCCAACGATAGAGCGTGCTCACGGACACCCCGAAAATCCCGGACAAGGTCGCCAAATCCGGGACCTGCGTAGCCAACTCCCCGACTACGTCCGCAAAGCCGGCCTTGTCGTCAGGCTCATAGGACTCGACGGCACGGGTCACCAGTATGCGCTGGACCGTGTCGAGGCGTTCTCGAACACTCCGATTTTCATGGCCCGCCAGCGTTGGCGCCAACGCTTCGAGGCTGTTGAGGGCGGTCGCGAGTTCCGCGTCGGTCCCGGCTCGTTTGAACACATCAGCTTCGGCCATAACCCAATCTCCTATTAACTTCCGAGCGACTGCCCCCCTTTGGCAGCCGAATGATGCGAAGTCTTCGCATCGTGCGGCGTGTCGCTCGACGCGGCTCCTATATCGCGAGGGTTTACAAATATGCAAGTCATTCGCATCCTGATTTTTCGTGGACTGATGCGCAAAAACGACACAGGTGCGAATACGTTGCATCTTGCTAATTGACTCGCAGCTTGCTATGCCGAGGTTTCCTTCGCTTCGACTCGGAGAAACCGTCATGGAAAGGATCAATCGCAGTCAGACCAGCCACCGGGACCATCAGGCTCACAGCGCGACTGCCGCCCGCCAGCAGCATGGCCATGGCCACCAAGGCCACCAAGGCCACCAAGGCCACCAAGGCCACCAGGGCCACAAGGGGCAGGCCAGTCAAGACGGGCACGGGAGCCACCATGGTCAAGACGGCCACAACGGCCACGGCCACCAGTCGGATCACGGCCACAGCCACCAGTCAGACCATGACGGTGCCGAACATGAGGCCGGGCACGGGCATCGGGGCAGCCACCACCGGCAGCGCCAGAGCCATCGGCACCAGCACCAGGACCACGCCGGCCATGATCATGACGCGGATCGTCAAGGGAACCATCATCGTAAAGGTCGACATGATCATGAGGGCGGGGAGGACAGACATGGCAAGCGCCGGGCCCGCCAGGAGGAAAAGACCCTAACCCTGCGGGCCGAGCTGGCGTTCATGGAACAGCTGTTCCAGATCTTTGAGCTGTGCCGTGAGGCAGGCGAGAACAAGGTCGACTTTCGCCCAACCTACAGCCTGATCGCGGCGACGCAGGAAGGCCGCCTGCATACGCTCATAGACGACGCGACCGGCAAAATGATCGGCTGCGTTTCGATCTACCCTTATCTCGCCGGTGACCAGCAGCTCAACGAAATCGGAACGCTCGTCCTGCTTCCGGACTATCGCGGTCGCGGGATTGCGGATTTCATGGTTTACCTTAGCGCCCTGCAGGCCATGCTCGTCGATCCCGGTTCGATCTGCGTCAGCGAACTCTACGAAGACTCGCTGAAGGCCAAACGCCTCCTGGAGAGACTTGGCATGCGGCAGGTCGTTCCATGTGAGTTTCGGCGTGCCCATGCAGAGTCCTCCACCACCCGGCCGGTCCTCCATCTGGAGCTTGGTGACGGACCGGTGCCTGATTGGGCCGGCAAACTGCGCGAATGGATCACCGCCGGAATGACTGCCACGGACGGGCTCAGGGTGCGCTTCCTGCTGGGCGAAGGCTATTGGTTCGACACGGAGCCTGGGCTTGAAGTGCTGCGCCGGTTGAGCTTCGGCGACCTCAGCGCCATTCGCAGGGACGGCGACGAGGATTCGCTCGGCAACCATGGCGGCCCGCCGCCGCCTAAGCCACCCCGGGGACGGGGAAAGCGCCCGCACTGATCTATATGCCCGACGGCTGCATCACGGCTTCTGGGTGCAGCCGGCCGAGGCTCCAGTCTCTCTCGATCGCTCGATTTCTAACCGGCCGCCACCGCGTGAGTCGCCTTCACCTGCTCGATGAGCGCATCCTGGCGCGCCTGCTTCTCGACCGCTTCCTCGCCGCCGCGCGTCTCGTGGAAAAGATCGAGCGCCTTCATCTCGTTGTCGTCGAGCGGCCGGGTCGCGAGATCCTCATAGTCCCAGCGCGCCGGGTCGGAGACGATCCGCGTCAGCAGCCCCTTCGCCCGGCGGAAGCCGCGCCAGTAGCTCCATGCCTTGCGCAGGCTCTCGACAGCGAACTTCGGATAGAACAGCAAAGCCGGCTCGCGCTTCAGGCTGGGGCGGCGGGACTTGCGCCGCTTGCGGCGGATCACTCCGCCCTCCAGCGTGTGCACGCCCTCATTCGCGTAGAGCAGGCGGAACTCGACCATATATTGCAACGCCTTGTTGGGCCGCCCGCCCTCGAGGCGCGCATGGCGCCGGGTCACCGTCTCCATATGCTCCCAGGTGAAATAGGCGTCCCAGGCGGCCTTGTAGGCCTCCTCCCATTCCGCGTCGGACATGGTGTCGTGGTGCGAGACGCGGTGGTGGAGATCGTATTTGTTGAGGTCGGGGTCCATCCAGGCCCCCGCCTTGTGCAGCTTCAGATGGTCCTCCGAGCCCGGCAGCGGCGTCAGGAAGAAGAATTCGAGGATGTCGATCGGCAGCTCGCGCTTGATGATCTCGATGTCGCGGAGGATCGACTCCCTGGTGTCGCCGGGGAAGCCGAGGATATAGCCCGCGACGGTGAACACGCCGCGCTCGTGCCATTGCTGGAAGAGGTGGCGATATTCGGTGATCTTGTTCTGGCGCTTGTTGGCGGCGAGGAGATTGTCCGGGTTGATGTTCTCGAGGCCGACGAAGGCGCGCATCACCCCGGCGCGCTTCGCCTTGTCGATGAAGTTCGGGATGCGGTGGCAGAGCGTGTCGACCTGGATGGTGAAATTGGCCTTGAGCCCTTCCTCCTCGTTGAGCTTGATGAGGCGGTCGAAGAAGGCCTCCCAATCCTTGTTCCGCGCCAGATTGTCGTCGGTGATGAAGAAGGCCTTGATCCCCTGCGCCAGATTCTCGCGAATGATGCCTTCCAGGTCGTCGGCCGTGCGGAAGCGGCTCTTCCTCCCCTGCACGTTGATGATCGTGCAGAAGCTGCACTGGAACGGGCAGCCGCGGCCGAGGTCGAAGCTCGACCATTTGCCCGAATTCCTCTCGAGGGACTCCTTCGGCATCCACGGAACGGGGACGCCGGCGATGTTCGGCAGGTCCTTGAGGTGATTGTAGATCGGCTTGAGCTCGCCGTTCCAGGCGTCCGCGAGCACCTGGTCGAGCCGGCCCCCCTCGGCCTCGCCGGCGAACAGGGAGCAGCCGAGGTCGAGCGCCTCCTGGATCTCCGGCGGGATCTCCTTCAGCATCGACAGGCAGCCGGAGACGTGGAAGCCGCCGATCACCACGGGAAGGCCGGCGGCGCGGAACTCGCGGGCGAGGTCGAGCGCGTGGTGGAACTGGTTCGATTGCACGCCGACCAGGCCGATCAGCGCCTTCGAGCCGCGCTTGCCGATGTCCCTAATGATCCTGGCCGGCACGACATGCTGGTTGCACTCGTCGATCGGCACCAGGTTGAAGTCGACGTCGGGCCCGAGCATCCCGCGCTGCGCCCCGTCGCGCGCCAGCCCGTTCAGCGCGGCCAGCGAGTTGGAGGGCAGGATCGTCCGCCACCACACGATCGGATAGCCGTCGTCGTCATAATGCGACGGCTTGATCATGTAGAAATCGAACGTCTGCCGCCCCGCCATGGGCCGGTCATAACCCGTTTCGGTCCGGCGGCCTAGACGGGGCGCGGTGCTTGCCTCTAGGGAGCCCGCAACGGGAAAAGGGAGCAAGGCATGAAACTCGACAGCAACATCGCCGCGGTGGTGACCGGCGGCGCCTCGGGCCTTGGCGAGGCGACGGCGCGGGCGCTTGCGGCCAGGGGCGTGAAGGTCGCGATCTTCGACCGCGACGCCGAGCGTGGCGAGAAGGTCGCGGGCGAGATCGGCGGCGTCTTCTGCCAGGTGGATGTCACCTCCGACGAAGCGGTCGACGCCGGCTTCGCCAAGGCGCGGGAAGCGCACGGGCAGGAACGGATCTGCGTCAATTGCGCCGGCGTCGCCAATGCGGTGAAGACGGTCGGCCGCGACAAGGAGACGGGGGCGGTCAAGCGCTATCCGGTCCACCAGTTCGAGCTCGCCATCCAGATCAACCTGATCGGCACCTTCCGCGTGCTGGCGGCCTCGGCCGCCGGCATGGCGACGGCGGAACCGATGGAGGATGGCGAGAAGGGTTGCATCGTCAACACCGCCTCGGTGGCCGCGCAGGACGGCCAGATCGGCCAGGCCGCCTACACCGCGTCGAAGGCCGGCGTGCTCGGCATGGCGTTGCCGATCGCCCGCGACCTGATGGGGGAGGGGATCAGGGTCAACACCATCCTGCCGGGCGTGTTCGAGACGCCGATGGTGGCGATGATGCCGCAGAACGTGAAGGATGCGCTCGCCGCGCAGGTGCCCTTCCCCAAGCGGTTGGGACAGGCCGAAGAATATGCCAGGCTGGCGGTGTTCATGGCCGAGAACGTCTATCTGAACGGCGAATATGTAAGGCTCGACGGAGCGATCCGGATGGCGCCGCGCTAGGACCATGCCGAAGGGCCGCATAGCAATAATCGATGGCAGCCTCATCGAGGATTTGGAGGGCTTTCATGACGCGGTGACCCAGACATTCGGCTTTCCCGATTGGTACGGTCGCAATTGGGACGCCCTGAACGATCTCCTCCGTTTTCTCGACGACGATCGCGAGACGACGGCTTTCTTCGTCGAACCGGGAGAGACCGTGACGATCAGGATCGAGCATGCGTCGCTCATGCGCGAGCGTGCGCCCGAGATATTCGACGGGCTCGTTCGGAGTTGCGGTTTCGTGAATTGGGGAAGGCTCGAGCGGGGCATGGCGCCCTATCTGTGCCTCGCTTTCGCCGAATGACCCTGCATATCGGCATACTCGCGCACAGCGCGGAGGGGGCGACGCTCTGCTACCGGACCGCCTGGCTCGAGGGGATCGCCCGGATGGGGCCGCACAACCATCCGGAGATCACGCTCACCGGGATCGCCATGCACCATGCGCTGGAGGCATGGGAGACAGGCGACCTTGCCGCGCTGCGCGCCCTCTTCTTCGCCGACGCGGAGAAGCTCGCCGCGGCCGGCGCCGATTTCTTCGTGCTGCCCGACAACACCGCGCATATCGCGCTCGAGGCGCCCGGCGAGGATTTTCCGATTCCGTGCCTGCACATCGCCGAGGTTGTCGCCGAGGAGGCGGCGCACGCCGGCCATAAGCGGATCGCGATCCTCGGCACCGAATGGACGATGACCGGGCCGGTCTATCCCGGCGCCTTCTCGCGCTGGGGGCTCGACTGGGAGATGCCGGACGACGCCGAGCGCGCCGAGATCCACCGCATCATCTTCGACGAGCTCTGCCTCGGCGAGGTGAGGGATGCCTCGCGCGACACCTATCTCGCTATCATCGAGCGGCTCGCCGCGCGCGGCTGCGACGCCGCCGCCCTGGTCTGCACCGAGATCCCCCTGCTGGTGACGCCCGACGTCTCGCCTTTGCCGGTGCTCGATTCCACCCGACTCCTCGCCCGCGCCGCGGTCGAGGTCGCGCTCGCGGAACGGGCGATGCCGGTCTGGCGCGGCGGTCCGCTCAGCTGAGCGCCCGCTCGAACGCGATCGCGGCGCCGAGCAGGCCGGGCTCGGCATAGGTCAGCAGCCTGACCGGGGTGCGCTGCATGCGGGCGCGGTAGCGGCCCTTGGCGGTGAAGCGGGCCTCGAAGGCCGGGCCCTTCAGCAGGCCGGCGATCCGGTTGGCGAGCGCGCCGGTGAGGGCGACGCCCATCGCGCCATGGGCCAGCGCGATGTCGCCGGCCGCGGCGCCGAAGCAGCGCACCAGGATCGACAGCGCCTTTTCGGCGAGCGGGTCGCTGCCCGCGACCGCGGCGTCCCAGAGCAGGCCGGCCCTGTCCACCTCCCAGTCGCCGCCGCCGAGGAAGCGGTAGATGTCGACGAGGCCCGGCCCCGACACCACCCGCTCGACCGAGGCGCGGCCGTAGCGGGCGGCGAGCGCGTCGGACAAATCCTCCTCCTCCGGATCGAGCGGGCAGAAGCCGATATGCGCCGCCTCGGTCTCGATCACCGAGACCTGGCCCCGGCGCCGGTCGAGGATGGCGACGCCGAGGCCGGTGCCCGGGCCGATCACGCTGGCGATGCCGTCGGCGGGCAGGTCGCCGGGGCCGCAGAGCGCGGCGAGCTCGCCCGCGCCCATCACCGACACCGCGTGCGCGACCGCGCCGAAATCGTTGAGCAGGGTGAGCCGGTCGAGGCCGAGTTCGGCGGCGAGCCCGTGGCGGTCGATCCGCCAGTCGGAGTTCATGAAGGCGAGGGTGTCGCCCTCGATCGGCGCGGCGACGGCGATCGCGGCGGCGCGGGGCAGCGCGTCCGCCGCTGTCGCGCGCGAACCGCGCCCAGGCCTCGCCGAGCCCGGCGCATTCCCGCGTCCGGTATTTGCGCATCTCGCCGAGCCGCGGGCGTTCGCCCGGGACCAGCTCGGCCAGCGCGAAGCGGGCGTGGGTGCCGCCGATATCGGCCGCGACGATCTGCATTCCCGATCCCCTAATCGGGACGGCCGCGGGGGGAAAGGGCGTTCGCCGCCGCTTGCATGCCCGCGCGAACGGTGCGAGCCTGCGCGCGGACCAGGGGAGGGGATCATGAACGGTTCTGCGCGGACGCCCATGCATCTGTGGATCGTGGGCGTCCTGTCGGCGCTGTGGAACGCATTCGGCTGCTTCGACTATCTGATGACGCAGACCCGCAATGCCGATTATCTCGCCATGTTCACCGAGGCGCAGCGCGCCTGGTTCGAGAGCTTCCCCGCCTCGATGGAGGCGGCCTGGGCGTTCGGCGTCTGGGGTGGGCTCGCCGGCTCGCTGCTGCTGCTCGCGCGCAGCCGCTGGGCGATGCTCGCCTTCGGCCTGTCGCTGGCGGGCCTCGCGGGCGGCACGGTCTACCAATATGTGCTGTCGTCGCCGCCCGCCGAAATGAGCAGCCCGGGGATGATCGCGATGAACGCCGCCATCTGGATCGTCTGCATCGGCCTCTTCGTCTACGCCCGCGAGATGCGGCGGCGCGGGGTATTGCGATAGTGGCGAGCTGGTTGCCTGCTGTCGACACGCCGCAAAAACTTAGCTAAGATAGCGATAAACCAGGAGGCGATTGCGATGAAGCGCGCGGCAGCAACGACGGTGTCATCGACCGATTTCCAGAACAGCGCTGGCCGGTATCTCGACCAGGCGGCGAGCCAGCCGGTGGTCATCACCAAGTACCGGCGTCCCGCGCGGGTGCTCATGGCCTTCGAGGAATATGAGCGACTGCAGGCGCTCGCCAAAGCGCGTCCAACCCGGAGGGCATTCAGCGCCGCGGCGCTGCCCGACGATATCGCGCGAGCCGTCGAGGGAGCCGATTACGACCATATCGACCCGGAACTCGACACGCTGACGGAATAGGGCGGTGGCCAAGCCAGCGCCGCAGGGCGGCCTCGTCATTCGGTACGACTATCTGTGGCTGGACGAGGAGCGCGCAGGGCGGGAAGAGGGCGCCAAGGCCCGTCCCTGCGCGATCGTGGTCGCCGTCCAGAGAGTGGCTGCCGATCCGTTGCGCACCGTCGTCTGCGGCATCACTCATGCGCGCCCGACGGACGACGAAGGGATCAGGATCCCGCCGGCGGTCAAGGCTCATTTGGGCCTCGACGCCGAGGAATTGTGGATCATCACCAGCGAGGTCAACCTGGTCGACTGGGACGATCCGGGCATCGTTCCGGTCGCTCCCGGCAAATGGGCCTACGGCTTCCTCCCACCCGCCCTGGCGAAGGCGGTGCGCGAGCGGATCGTGGCGCAGATGCGGCGCGGCATTCTGCGGCTCGTCGACAGGCCCAGAATCGAGCGGAGACGAGCGAAGAGGGACGGGCAGAGATGATCAGCACCGAGGAGGATCGCCAGATGCGGCTCGCCATCGAGCGCTTTGCTGCAACCGTTACGGTGCCTTTGCTATTCGAGAGGCCCGACAGCTGCGAGGTGGATCAGGTGGGAACCGGCACACTCTTCGACCATGAAGGTAAACTCCTCCTCGTAACTGCCCAGCATCTCTTTGACGATTTCAGGGCTGAACTACTGGTGATCCCGAGCACCGGCACAACGGAATTGCACGGAATCGGATCCTACGGCCTTTTTAGGGCGAGGCCGAACGACATCGATGTCGCCGTGCTGCACCTTAGACACCAGCCAACCATCGCTCGCGTCCGCGCTAGCTGGCGGGTTCTGAGGCTCGCCAATTCAGGCACGGCTTCGCGGCAGGGCTTGTTTGTACTGACCGGCTACCCGAGTGAACGGGTCACGCGCAAAGGAGGCCTGCTCGGAGGATCCTTGCTATCCGTCTACACGGAACGACTCGAGGAAGTGCCCGCCGGCGCCAAAGAGCCGGTGCACGGCGATCTCGATCTCTTCTTTAGCTATGAGAAAGAACTTCTTGATCTCCAGAATCAATCGGTGACGGCGCCCCATCTGGGTGGCTGCAGTGGTGCGTCGGTATGGGAATACCGCGAGCCTCCCGGAAACGAATTCTGGTTACCTGAGCGTTGCCTCGCGATTGTCGGTGTCCAATCGGACTTCTTCCAGAAGGGCGAGTACTTCCGTGCCAAAAGTTGGGCTTACGTCGCGGACATGATTAGGCGGCTCAGCGCCGGTGAAGAATCTCGGTAGGCCTTCGCTCACCTATTCCTTCTTCCTTCAATTAGACTATCAACCAGCGCCGGTTCGGCCAGGGTCGAGGTGTCGCCGAGCGCGCCATAATCGTTCTCGGCGATCTTCCTGAGAATCCGCCGCATGATCTTGCCCGAGCGTGTCTTGGGCAGTGCGGGGGTGAAGTGGATCAGGTCGGGGGTGGCGATCGGGCCGATCTCGGCGCGGACGTGGCGCTTGAGCTCCGTCTCGAGCGCGTCGGAGCCCTCCTCGCCGGCGTTCAGGGTGACGTAGCAATAGATGCCCTGGCCCTTGATGTCGTGCGGGTAGCCGACCACCGCGGCCTCGGCGACCAGAGCGTGGCTGACCAGGGCGCTCTCGATCTCGGCGGTGCCGAGGCGGTGGCCGGAGACGTTGAGCACGTCGTCGACCCGGCCGGTGATCCAGTAATAGCCGTCCTCGTCGCGGCGGCAGCCGTCGCCGGTGAAATATTTGCCTTTATAGGCGCTGAAATAGGTCTGCACGAAGCGCTCGTGGTCGCCGTAGACGCTGCGCATCTGGCCCGGCCAGGAGCGCACGATGCAGAGATTGCCCGAGGCGGCGCCCTCCAGCACCTTGCCGTCGGAGTCGACCAGCTCGGGGACGATGCCGAAGAAGGGCCGCCCGGCCGAGCCCGGCTTCATCGCATGCGCGCCGGGAAGGGTGGTGATCATGATCCCGCCGGTCTCGGTCTGCCACCAGGTGTCGACGATCGGGCAGCGCTCGTCGCCGACGACGCGCCAGTACCAGAGCCAGGCCTCGGGGTTGATCGGCTCGCCGACCGTGCCGAGCAGGCGAATCGAGGAGCGGTCGTGCTTCCTCACCGGCGCCTCGCCCTCGCGCATCAGCGCGCGGATCGCGGTCGGCGCGGTATAGAAGATGTCGACCTTGTGTCGCTCGACGACGTCCCAGAAGCGCGAGAAATCCGGATGGTTGGGCACGCCCTCGAACATCAGCACCGTGGCGCCGTTGGCGAGCGGCCCGTAGACGACGTAGCTGTGGCCGGTGACCCAGCCGATGTCGGCGGTGCACCAGAACAATTCGCCGGGCCGGTAGTCGAACACATAATGGAAGGTGGTCGCCGTCCAGACCGCATAGCCGCCGCTGGTGTGCAGCACGCCCTTGGGCTTGCCGGTCGAGCCCGAGGTGTAGAGGATGAAGAGCGGGTCCTCCGCGCCCATCGGCTCGCACGGGCACTGGTCGGGGACGGTTGCCGCGATCTCGTCGTACCAATGGTCGCGGCCTTCGCGCATCGCGATGTCGTTGCCGAGATGGCGCACCACGATCACGCCGGCCACCTCCGCGCCCCGCTCCAGCGCCGCGTCGACATTGGCTTTCAGCGGCACCAGCTTGCCGCCGCGCCGCCGCCGTCGGCGGTGACCACGAAGCGGCTGGCGCAATCCTCGATGCGGCCGTGCAGCGCCTCCGGCGAGAAGCCGCCGAACACCACCGAATGGATCGCCCCGATCCGCGCGCAGGCGAGCATCGCCACCGCCGCCTCCGGGATCATCGGCATGTAGATCGTCACCCGGTCGCCCTTGCCCGCGCCGAGCGCCCTGAGGCTGTTCGCCATCCGCACGACCTCGGCATGGAGCTCGCCGAAGGTCAGCGTGCGGGTGACGCCGGGCTCGTCGCCCTCCCAGACGATCGCCGTGTCGGCCGAGCGCGCCGCCAGGTGGCGGTCGACGCAATTGTGGCAGAGGTTGAGAACGCCGTCCTCGAACCATTTGATCTCGACCGGATCGTAGCACCAGTCGGCGATCCGCGTCGGCGCCGTCACCCAGTCGATCCGCTTCGCCTGCTCGGCCCAGAAGCCGTCGGGATCGTCGAGCGAGCGCGCGATAGAGCGCCTCATATTGTTCGGCGGTGCAATGGCTGTCGCGGACCGCGGCCGCGGGAGGCGGGATGAGCTCGGCCATGCCGCCTCCTAGCTAGGGAAGGGGACAGTTACCAGCGTGAGAAGGGGACAGTCACCTGACTGTCCCCGAGGAGGGACAGTCAGGTGACTGTCCCTGCGCTACTGCCCCAGCACGCGGTCGAGCAGGCCGCCGCGGCGGCGGCGGCGCGGCTGCTCCTCCTGCTCGGGCTGGCTCTCGCCGCGCATCATCGCGCCCATGTCCATGCCGAGCATGCCCATGTAGGAGGCGCGGGTCCTGAGCTTCACCGTCCATTCCGGCGCCCAGCCGCGCGGGGGACGGGCCGGCGGCGCCGGGTGGCTGAAATTGGCCTCCGGGCCGAAGGCGTTCATCATCAGCGAGGCGGCCTGGACCGCGCCCGCCACCTCCGCCGGCACCGTGCACTGGGTCGCGCCCGGCGGCAGCAGCACGCGCTGCTGGACGAGGCGCGCCGCCTCGGCCGGGGGCAGATAGTCCATCAGCCCCATCTGGCTGAACTGCACCTCGCTCGAGCTCCACATCACCATGGTGCGGTCCTCGCGCGCGCCCATCGCCATGATGAAATAGCCGGTCGCCCCGGTCACCGGCCGCCAGGCGAGCGGCACCGCGCCGGCGGGCCCGCGGGTGTTCGAGGTGAGCGTCAGCGGCGGCAGGAAGTCCTGGCCGGGCGCCAAGGCGAAATTGATCTCCGGGCTGTAATTGCCGGCGACGCGGTGCGCGCCGACCAGCGAGCCGTTGGCGGGAATCGTCGTCCGTGCGCGCTGGTTCGGCCACTCGCCATAGGTGGTCGAGGTCGCCGCGCTCGGAGGCACCATCGGCCGGTAGGGGATGTTGGCGAAAGCGGGCGGCATCTGGCCGCGGCCGAGCCGGGCGAGGTCGATCTCGACCGGCTGGCCCGGCCGCGCCCGCTCGCCGCAGCCCCAGTAGATCAGGATCCGGCCCTGCACCTGGCCGGGATCGTATTGCGGCATCGCGTCCGGGCGCTGCACGGGCGCCGCGGGCGCCGGCGAGACCAGGGGCAGGGAGGGACCGGCGTTGAGCCCGGCGGGCACGAAATGGTCCGCGCTCGGGGGTCCGGCGGCGCGGCGCGGGCTGCCGAGGTCGAGCCGCAGGTTCCGGACAAAGGCGTCGCCGCGTGGCGCGCCGCGGCCGCCGAGCATGCCCATGACGGAGGGGCGCGCCGCAGGATTCGCACTGTTGGCCATGAGCCCGCTGGTCGTTTCGGCGGACATCCAGTAGGTGACGGTGCCGCCCGCGGCTCGCGGCTGCGCGGCGGCGGTGACGGCGAAGGTGGCGGCGCCGGCGAAGGCGAGCGTGGCGATTCCGGTAAGCAAACTTGTTTTCGTCATGAAGGCCCCCATCTGAGGAGTGAAGGATAACATGCTGCGCGGCTTAGGAAAGCCTGATTCCCTGGCTTGTGACGGACACGTTTCGACTTGCAAGCGTTGAGGAACCGGTGCTTTGGGAGGCCCGCATGTTGCGGTCCCGGTGTATTATATGTATAAGGCACCTTTAAGCGTGACAAGTGGGATGAGATGACGGCTTTGGCCCTGAGACTGACTGCCCTGCGCCTGCCCGCGGCGATTCGCGAGCATTGGCGCGCGATCGCCGTGCTCGGCACCATGGCCGCCCTCTGGCTGGTGGCCGGGCTCAGCGTCGCCATGCAGAGCTTCGGCCCCGAGCCCGAGCTGCCGGGCGGCGCCGTCACCGTCGAGCAAAGGCTGCGCGCCGCGGCCGCCGCCACCTCGGCCACCCAGCTGAAGGCGGTCTCGGCGAACAGCGCGCTGGCGATCAACGCCGCGATCCCGGTCGAGAATCTGGCCAATCCGTCGGCCCGCCCGTTCAGCCTCGCCGGCGCCAGCGCCGCCGACCGGCTGCGCTCGCTCGATTGCCTCACCGCCGCCATCTATTACGAGGCGGCGCGCGAGCCGCTGAACGGCCAGCGCGCGGTCGCCCAGGTGGTGCTGAACCGGGTCCGCCACCCGGCCTATCCAAAGTCGGTCTGCGGCGTGGTGTTCGAGGGCGCGCGCCGCTCCACCGGCTGCCAGTTCAGCTTCACCTGCGACGGCTCGCTGCGGCGGGGGCCGATGGCCGACTATTGGGAGCGCGCGCGCGAGGTCGCGGCGGCGGCGCTCAATGGCTATGTCTACGCGCCGGTCGGCTGGGCGACCCATTACCACGCCAATTACGTGGTGCCCTATTGGGCCTCGAGCCTGGTCAAGTCGGCCAATGTCGGCATGCACATCTTCTATCGCTGGCGCGGCGGCTGGGGCCGGCCGGGCGCGTTCGGCACCCGCTATGCCGGGGTCGAGCCGGCGATCGCCTGGCGCGGCGGCTTCGGCCAGCCGCTGCCCTCGGAGACGCAGACCGCCGCGCTCACCCTGCGCGACCGGCTCGCCGCCGAGGCGGCGGCCGCGGCCGAGGCGGGCGGCAGCGTCAGCGTCGACAGCTTCCAGCGCGCCGTGCTGCGCCGCTACGAGCCGTTCCGCCGCGACACCGCCAACGCCCAGATCGCCGAGCGCGCCGGCGCCGACACGACGCTTTCGACCAGCCAGCGCTGGGCGCTGACCGGCCAGGGCGGCTCCGGGCCGCCGCAGCGCCAGCTCGGCCGCAACAACGCCCCCGAGCAGCCGCGCGAGCTGCAGGGCGTGCGCTACCGCTGGGATCCCGGACCGGCCGCGGCCGCGCCCGCCCCGGTCGCGCCTCCCGCGCCGACCAGCGGCGGCGGCAGCTCGTCGGAGACCGCGACGCGCTGAGCATCCGCTCGCCGGAAGTTGATCTCTAACCTTGCTGCTGATTGTCCGGATGGTGCGGGTTGGGCAGACCGCACACCGGACATGCGGGCTCCCTGCCCCGATAGTTGACGCCGCACCCGGCGCAATCCACGCGGGGAGGCTTTGGCGGATGGGCTGCCATCGTCTTGCTCCATCTCTGGTCGCCTCTCGGGAATCGGAGGCGGTAGCCGGGCACCAATACTTGCTGGGGACTGTCCCTCTTTCCCCTCTTTTTCGGTCAGGCCGCCGACAAAAGCCGCCGCTCGCCGGCGAGGTTCATCAGCGCCTTCTGCAATTTCTCGAACGCGCGCACCTCGATCTGGCGGATGCGCTCGCGGCTGACGTCGTAGACCTGGGAGAGCTCCTCCAGCGTCTTGGGCTCGTCGGTGAGGCGCCGCTCGGTCAGTATGTGGCGCTCGCGGTCGTTCAGGCTCTCCATCGCCTCGACCAGCAGATCGTGGCGGATGCGCGCCTCCTCGGCGTCGGCGACGCGCTCGTCCTGCAGCGGCTCGCTGTCGACCAGGAAATCCTGCCAGCTGCCTTCCGAATCGTCGCGCAGCGGAACGTTCAGCGAGGTGTCGCCGCCCATCGCCATGCGGCGGTTCATCGAGACCACGTCCTCCTCGGTGACGCCGAGGTCGGTGGCGATCTTCTTGACGTCCTCGGGCTTGAGATCGCCCTCCTCGAACGCCTCGATGCGGTTCTTCATCCGCCGCAGGTTGAAGAACAACTTCTTCTGCGCCGCCGTCGTCCCCATCTTGACGAGGCTCCAGCTGCGCAGGATGAATTCCTGGATCGAGGCGCGGATCCACCACATCGCATAGGTGGCGAGGCGGAAGCCGCGCTCGGGCTCGAACTTCTTCACGCCCTGCATCAGGCCGATATTGCCCTCGGAGATCAGCTCGGAGAGCGGCAGCCCGTAGCCGCGATAGCCCATCGCGATCTTGGCGACGAGGCGCAGGTGCGAGTTGACCAGCTTGGCCGCGGCATCGGTGTCCTGATGCTCGGTCCAGCGCTTGGCCAGCATATATTCCTCCTCCGGCGAGAGGATCGGGAATTTCTTGATCTCGGCGAGATAGCGGTTGAGGCCGGCCTCGCCGCCGGTCGCCGGGATCGTCGCCGGGACGTTTCTGCCACTAGCCATCAGCTCTTACACACTCCCTAAGTGCCATATTTATATAATACACTTTGCCGGCACTCAATCTCTATACGGAAAGCGTCCCCAACAGTTCCTGAATATCAGACGGAAGGGCGCTTTCAAAGGATAGGTTTTGTTTCGAAACCGGGTGCACGAAGCCGAGCCCGGCGGCGTGCAGGGCCTGGCGATGAAAGCCAAGCCTTTTCAATATTTCCCGGTGGCCCGGACGCTCCCGCCCATAGACCGGATCGCCGAGCAGGGCATGGCCGATCGAGGCCATGTGGACGCGAACCTGGTGGGTGCGCCCGGTCTCGAGCCGGCATTCGACCAAAGCGGCGTCGCTGAGCGGCTCGATGATTCGGTAGTGCGTCACCGCCCGCTTGCCGCGCGCGCCCTCGACGACCGCCATCTTCTTGCGGTTCGCCGCCGAGCGGGCGAGCGGCGCGTCGACCTTGCCCGCCGTCGGCACCGGCAGCCCCGCGACGATCGCCAGATAGCGCCGCTGGATGCTGTGCCTGGCGAACTGCGCGGCCAGCCCCTCATGGGCGACATCGGTCTTGGCGACGACCAGCAGGCCGGACGTGCCCTTGTCGATTCGGTGCACGATCCCCGGCCGCGCCACCCCGCCGATGCCGGAAAGCCGCCCCGCGCAATGGTGGAGCAGGGCGTTGACCAGGGTGCCGTCGAAATTGCCGGCGGCCGGGTGGACGACCATGCCGGCCGGCTTGTCGACGACGAGCAGATGCTCGTCCTCGATGGACGATCTCGAGCGCGATGTCCTGCGCCTCGTTGTGCGCCGGCTTCGGCTCGGGAACGGTGACTTCGTAGCTGCCCGAGACCGCCTTGACCGCCGGATCGCGCACCGGAGCGCCGGCCGGCCCGACGACGGCCCCGCTGGAGATCAGCGCCTTCAGCCGCTCGCGCGACAGCGCCGGCACGGCCGCCGCGAGCGCGCGGTCCAGCCGCCAGCCGGCGGCATCCGCGGCGATCCGGGCATGAATGATGGAATGTCCCCCTGACACTGAGCGGAAGATGGGGAGGAATCGTCGAATTTCAAGGCGCGCCCGCCCTTGCAACCTTGAATCCGAAGCGCCAATAGGGGCCATGTCGCACAGGGGCTCGCACGCATGAAATCCCACGAATTCGCTAGCCTGCTCTGCTCGCGCCTGTGCCACGACCTGCTCAGCCCCGTCGGCGCGCTCAACAACGGCATCGAATTGCTCGCCGACGAGCACGATCCGGAGATGCGCGCGCGCTGCCTCGACCTGCTCGCCGAGAGCGCGCGGGCCTCGGCCAACAAGCTCAAATTCTTCCGCCTCGCCTTCGGCGCCGCCGGCGGCTTCGCCGACGTGGTCGACACGCGCGAGGCGCGGGCGGCGATCGAGGGCCTGTTCGGCGGCGACGGCCGCATCCAGCTGGGCTGGATGGTCGACGAGCCGAACATGAGCAAGGCGGCGCTGAAGGTGCTGCTCAACCTGGTGCTGATCGCCGGCGATTCGCTGGTCCGCGGCGGCCGGCTCGACGTCGGCGCCGAGAAGCACGATGCCGGGCTCGACATCGTGGTGCGCGCCGAGGGCAGCCGGATCGTCCTCGATCCGGAGCTGAAGCAGGTGCTGACCGGCGAGATGTCCGAGGACGAGGTCGCCCCGCGCGCCGCCGCCGCCTGGCTCGCCCACGCCCTGGTCGACGAAGGCGGCGGCAGGATCCAGGTCGCCGACACTGAGGAAGGGCTGCTCATCATCGGCGCCTCGCTGCCGGCCTGAGGCCGGGCCGCTAGGCTGCCCGGTGAATGAGCCTCCCGGCTTCATCGACCCGGCGATGGAGGCTTGGCGCGGACAGTTCCAGCCCGTTCGGCCAGGCCAGGGCGCCGGCCTCGATGAATGCCCGTGCAAAGTAGGCAGGATCAGTCAGCGACCTCGTCAGCTCGGTGTCGCGCGCAACCAAATCGACCGCCGACCACCGTCCCCGCGAGCCGTCGCTGAAGCCGAGGTCGAGCTCGGCCTCACCCGCGACCGCGATGCTCGTCAGCCTAATCATCGACATCCGCTCCGGTGATCATTTCCATTGGCAGCAGCGCTTTGCCGCGCCCCCAGTTTGCCATCAACTCGGCCCGATGGTCCAGCGCCCATCGCCGCACGATGCGTGCTGCCTTTCTTGGGAGCTTGCCGGCCACCACGGTTCCCGACTCGATCTCAACAAAAGCTTCGAAGCCCTGATAGCTTGCATGAAAGTACGGCGGCGGGTGCTCGTCGTGATACATTCTGATCACGATTCCGAAGAATATCGAGACAATCGGCATTCACTGATGACGTATCTCCGGCGGTGAATAACACTTTCAGTCAAGCGTGGTCCGGTAGCGGGCCAGCGCCAGCGCGGCGACGGCGAAGACGAAGATGGCGAGGGCGAGCAGGCTCGGCGCCATGTCGGCGAAATCCTGGCCCTTGAGCAGCGCGCCGCGCACGATCCTCAGGAAATGGGTGACCGGGATGATCGTGCCGAGCCACTGCGCCCATTCGGGCATGCCGCGGAACGGGAACATGAAGCCCGACAGCAGGATCGAGGGCAAGAGGTAGAAGACCGAGAGCTGCATCGCCTGCAGCTGGGTGCGGGTCAGCGTGGAGATCAGGAAGCCGAGCCCCAGCGAGCCGATGATGAACAGGCTGGTGCCGAGGATCAGCCCGCCCCAGCCGCCCGCCATCGGCACGCCGAACAGCAGGCGGGCGACGCCGAGGATCAGCGCGGTCTGGATCATGCCGACGATCACGAACGGGGCGAGCTTGCCGATCATCACCTCGAGCGGCTGCACCGGCGTCGCCAGCAGGCTCTCCATCGTGCCGCGCTCCTGCTCGCGGGTCACGCCGATCGCGGTCATCATCACCAGCGTCAGCGTCAGCACGATGCCGAGCAGCCCCGGCACGATGTTGTAGGCGGTGATGTTCTCCGGATTGTAGCGGCGGTGGATCACCACCTCGAACGGCGCCGCCGCGCCGGCGGGCCGCGCCGCGGCGCCGGCGGGCCGCGCCGCGGCGCCGGCGAGGTCGTGGCGCAGCGCCTCCTGCGGCAGCCGGGCGAGCGCGGCGAGCGCGCTCCCCGTCGCGGTCGGGTCGGTGGCGTCGGCATCGACCAGGATCTGCGCGCGGTCGCCGCGCACCACGCGGCGGGTGAAGTCGCCGGGGATGGTGATCGCGAACTGGACCTCGCCGGTGCGCACCAGCGCGTCGAGCTCGGCCGGCGAGCGCGCCTGGCGGGTGATGCGGAAATAGGAGCTGTTGGCGATCCCCGACACCACCGAGCGCGCGAAGACGCTGTTTTCCTGCACCAGCATCGCGGTCGGCAGATGGCGGGGATCGGTGTTGATCGCATAGCCGAAGAGCAGCATCTGGATGACCGGCACGGCGAGGATCATCGCATAGGTGATCCGGTCGCGGGTGAGCTGGATGAACTCCTTGATCAGCACCGCGAGCATGCGGTCGAGCGAGAAGGCTTGTCCCACCGCCTTCACTGGAAATTGTCCTCGACGCCGCCCATCAGGTGGATGAACACGTCCTCCAGCGTCGGCGCGGTCCTCGTCCATTTGAACGGTGGCCGCCTATAAGGCTCGAGCGCGCGCTCGAGCGCCTTGGCGTCGCCGCCGCTGACATGCAGCGCCAGCCCGAACGGCGCCGCCATCTCCACCGCCGGGTTCCTGACCAGCTCCGGCGCCAGCCGGTCGATGCCGGGCCCTTCGCCGCGCCAGGTGGCGAGCTTCGCAGCCGCGATCACCTCCTCGGCGGTGCCGCGGGCCAGCAATTCGCCATAGGCGATATAGGCGATGTCGTGGCAGCGCTCGGCCTCGTCCATATAATGGGTGGAGACCAGCACGGTGAGGCCTTTGGCGGCGAGCGCGTGGATCTCGTCCCAGAAGTCGCGGCGGGCCTGCGGGTCGACGCCGGCGGTGGGCTCGTCGAGCAGCAGCAGTCGCGGCTCGTGCAGCGTCGCCACGGCCAGCGCCAGCCTTTGCTTCCAGCCGCCGGAGAGGGTCCCGGACAGCTGCCGCCGGCGCTCGGCGAGGCCGAGCTGCTCGAGCGCGTCGTCGACCCGCTGCCGGGCGCGGTCGAGGCTGCGGATGCGGGCGCTGAACTGGAGGTTCTCCTCGACGGTGAGGTCCTCGTAGAGCGAGAAGCGCTGGGTCATGTAGCCGGTGCGCCGCTTGATCTCCCAGCTCTCGGTGATGATGTCGAAGCCGAGCGCGGTGCCGGTGCCGCTGTCCGGCGTCAGCAGGCCGCAGAGCATGCGCAGCGTGGTGGTCTTGCCCGATCCGTTCGGGCCGAGGAAGCCGGTGATCCGCCCCTCCTCGACCTCGATCGAGAAGTCCTTGACCACGCGGCGGCCGCCGAACGACTTGTTGAGGGCGCGGGCGTCGATCGCGACGGTCATGGCAGCGGCACCACGTCGACCGGAAGGCCGGGGACGAGCGCGGCGCCGTTCGCCGGCCGCGCCTCGACCATGAACACCAGCCGGTCGCGCGCCTCGCGGCTGTAGATGATCGGCGGAGTGAATTCGGGTCGCGGGCTGACATAGGAGATGGTGGCGGAAAGGCCGTCGGCGCAGCCGTCGCAGCGGAACCGCACCCGGCGGCCGGGCCGGTAGGCGGCGACCGCCCGCTCGGGCACGAAGAAGCGGACGTAGACGCGGTCGTCCGGGATCAAAGCGACGATCGGCTGGTTCGCCGCTGCCCATTCGCCGCGCTGGAAGAACACCTCCTCGATCCGCCCCGCGGCCGGCGCCACCGGCGACAGCGTGCCGAGCCGCGCCCCGGTTTCGCTGAGCCGCGCGGCGGCCTGCGCGACGCGCGCGTCGGCGGCGCGGACCTGGTCGCTGCGCGCGCCCAAGGTCGCCGCCTCGACCCGCTGCCGCGCCGCCTCGAGCCGCGCCGCGGCGGTGTCGTGGGCGGCGCGCGCCTCGTCGAGCCGGACCCGGGCGTAGATGCCCCGCCGGACCAGTGCCTGGGCGCGCTCGAGCTGGATGCGGGCCTCGCGCGCCGTCGCCTCGGCCGCGTCGCGGTCGGCCTCGAGGATGCCGAGCTCGGCCGGGCGCTGGCCCTTGCGCGCGTCCTCGGCCTGGGCGCGGGCGGCGGCGAGCTCGGCCGCCGCCTGCTGCCCCTGCGCGACCTGCTGGTCGGGCTCGATCAGGAACAGGCGCATGCCCGCCGGGACGCGCTGCCCGCGCCGCACCGCCAACCCCTGCACCCGTCCCGATATGGCGGCGGACAAATAGAGCGGCTCGCCCTCGATATAGCCGGAAAGGGTCGGCGCCTCGCGGAACTGCGGCGCCAGCAGCCGCCAGCCGAGGAACAGCAAGGCGAGCCCGGCAAGGACGAGGATGACGATGCGCTGCGGCTTCATGGCCGGCCTTTCGTAAGCAGCCCGGCGAGCACGGTCTCGGCGTGCTGGCGGGCGAGGGCGGGAAGGTCGATCGCGGCGCCGCCGACCGGCGTGAAGGTCTCGCGCCACAGCACGCCCATCAGCATCGGCCCCATGATCGAGAAAGCGTGCAGGCGCGGATCGCCGGCGCGAAGCTCGCCGCGTTCCTGCGCGCGGCCGATCAGCCCGGCGAGCAGGGTGATCGCCTTCAGCACCACCTCGTCGTGCCAGACCTTGGCGAGCTCGGGAAAGTTGCGCGATTCCCCGACCACCATCTTGACGACCGTGCCCACCGGGATCGCCGTCGCCAGCTCGGCGAAGCGGGGCAGCAGCGTCCGCACCAGCGTCGCGAACGGCAGGTCCATCGCCAGGATGGTGCGTTCGAGCGCCTCGATATTGGGCTTCACCGTCTCCTCGACGACGGCGCGGAAGATGTCGGCCTTGGTCTCGAAATAGAGATAGAGCGTGCCCTTGGACACGCCGGCGCGGCTGGCGATCTCCTCGATCCGCGCCCCGGCGAAGCCCTTCTCGCCGAACACGTCGAGCGCGGCGGCGACGATGTCGCTCGGCCGCTCGCCCTTGCGTCTGCGCCATTTGGGGGAAGGCGGCATTGCGACTCGCTAATAAATGACCAGTCAGTCATTTACAGCGGTGCGGAGGCGGAGTCCACAGGCCTAGCGGGCAGGCTCCCATCCCAGCGCCTCGGCGGCCTGGAAGCCGCGCCGGTTCCCCTCGGCGAGCCATGCGTAACGCGGACGCAGGGCCGGCGGGATCATGGCCGTGGTCGGGAACCTCTCGACAAACTCGACGCGCATGAGCTCGCCGTAGGCGGTGCCGAGCCTGACCATTGCATAGCCGTCGCGCGGATGGTGCCGCAGGATGAGCTGGGCGACTTCGACCGCTTCCTGAAAGCGGCCTTCGGCGAGCAGGAACTCGACCACCGTGGTCGCCATGTGCGCGACCGCTTCCCGCCGGCTCAGCGTGCGCATGTAGAGGCCGCTCTCGATCGCCCGATCCGTCATCGGCAGGTTCTGGCGATACCATAAGCTTCGCGCGGGATGCCCGCCGCTGGTCGCCTCGATGTTGATCTCGCGCCCGCTTTCGTCGGCATAACGGAGGAAGATGTGCAGCGGCGCGGTCGAAAGCGCGAACTCGAGACCCATGCGCTCGCCGACGATCAGCATCAGCAGCGGCATCGAAACGCAATTGCCGCGCCGCGTCGCCAGATAGGTGGAGAGCAGCTTGTTGCGGATGTTCCGGCCCTGCGGATCGGCATGATCGTAGGCAAATGGCCGGCCGCCGTTCCACGCGCCGCGCTCGTAGATCACCCTGCGCAACGCGGAGAGCCTCGCCGCCGGCGCGAGATTGTCACCCGCAAGCGCCGTCGCGCTGCGCGCCAGCCGGTCGATCTCGACCGAGACGGCTTCGGCATCGATCGAAGGATCGATGATACGGTCGAAGGCCAGCTTGGCGCGGCCGTAATCGAGCTGGTCTTCCGGGAGCGAGAGTATGGATTGAACTTGCGAGGCGGGAGTTTGTGCGGAGACGCTGCTATGGGGGACCGCGACAAGCAGCAAAAGGCAAGAAAAGACGCACAAAGCTCTGCCGACCCAACGCATGTTCATATGGTCAGCATGCTCAAGATTAGTTTAGTCAGAAGCCATCCAAAAATTGGAAATGATACGAATGTAATGACTTGCAACAATATAAAAGCGCGAAACTCAGTACGAAAAAATATCCTGTGCATGAGAGAGCATAACAGTATGTATACAGGAGACAGTATCCAATTATCCGGCAAGATCGCATTGAGCACAAGTACAATGACCAGCGCCATCGCGACTAAGTTGATAGCGAGAGCGAATGCAAAATTGCGATCGAATGGAGAAGATCCTAGCGACATCCTTCCTGCTCACGAGTAAAGCAGCCGCGGGGCACCGGCGTCTGGGTGCCCGGCATTGGATGGTTTTCCTGATTGGGAAGCGGAACGCCCTCGACCCCCAGCGAGCCAAGCAGTCCCATGATATAGCTGTTGGAATTGTAGCCGTCTTGGCTCTCGGGAAACAGATCGTAGTCGAGATTGTCCCGGTAGTTTGCGTCGGCGTCGAATATACGCCCGATAAGGGCATCTTCTGTATCACCTTGCCCTGGGACCAGGTCACCGATGTAAAACGTCCGCTCCTGCACGTCGTTTTCCCGATTCACATTGCTTACCAGATCACCGAGCCACCTTAGCGGCGTGCCATTTTCAGGGCCCGCTCCCAACGTGGCCACTCGGGCACCGGCCTCATTCGTAAAGAATCGCTGGTCATCCTGATAAGCGCGCTGGTTGTTGGGGATGATGATGAGCTTGAGATGGAAATTCCCTGAGCGGACCCCGCCGCCCCTGACTTCATGCGTCGCGACCACGATGCGCTCTCCCGAAGGGTCGAGCAAGTTCACCGGATCGTTCCGGACATAGGCGTAGAGGTTGAACTGATCGTCATAGCCGACCGGGTCGGCCTGCAGGAAGCGGGCGTCCGCGGGCGACGCCCAGCCTAGGAGACAGCAACTGGCGATGAGGGTGTTGCGCAGGGTGGAGATGTTCATTCCGGCTTCCCCCCTCGATACTTTACCGCGACGCTTCCGCTTGAGTCGCCAAACTCAATAATAAGGTTATATGAGTTCTGGCCAACAAGCCAGCAGAAATTATTGTTTTCAGTGAAAACGGCGCTGAAAGTTTGCTTAAAGCGAAATAACATCGCGCCGCTTCGACTGGCGAGCCAGGCGTATCGGCGGCACGCTTCGATTGTTGGATACATGTTGGATTTCCTCTGCCAGCCTAGCTGCGCGAGTCGCATGGGCTCGCTGCGACGCGGGGCCCCCGGCCCCGGAGATCGCCGGCTCTTTGTATTGTTTGCCACCAACCCACGCCTGCGCGGGCGCGAATGTTTCCGAAGCTGACAAAGCTGACGCGATTGCCCTTGCGAACGAGTCCACATCGTTAGTTTCCACCGCGTCCTTCATGCCCTTCGCGTTCTTCGCGCCTTCGCGTGAAACCAATCCCTTCAGCGACTGGAAACAAAGGGTTTTCTCCGCCGATATGCGTGACTTTAGTGACTTTCCGACGCGCCCGCGAAATGTGGCGGGCCCGGGTAAACGGCTTGTTTACCAAGCCCTTCCATAAGCCCTCCTGCCATGGACGAGCTGCTCAACGATTTCATCGCCGAAACCCGCGACATGCTGCAGGCCTTGTCGGGGGCGATCGTCGCCTGGGAGGCGGCGCCGCAGGACCGCAGCCGGCTCGACGAGATTTTCCGCTTCGTCCATACCGTGAAGGGCAATTGCGGCTTCTTCGAGCTGCCGCGGCTCGAGCAGTTGAGCCACGCTGCCGAGGGCGCGCTCGCCGAGGTGCGCAACGGCACGCGCGCCGCCGACACCCGGCTGGTCAACGCGGTGCTGGCGGTGATCGACCGGATCGGCGAGCTCGTCCAGGCGCTGGAATCGGGGGAATCGCTGGCCAGCGAGGATGACGAGCAATTGATCGCCGCGCTCGCCCGCGAGGAGACGGCGCCGGCGGCCGCGGCCGAGCCCCTGACGGCGCCCGAGCCCGAAGCGAAGAAATCGGTGCGCAGCATCCGCCTCTCGGTCGACCTGCTCGACCGGATGATGAACGGCGTCTCCGACGCGGTGCTGGCGCGCAACGAGCTCGCCCGCCGCTTGCGCGACGCGCCCCGCGACGTCGCCATCGAGGCGGCGTTCGAGCGGGTCTCGGCCTGCATCGCCGAGATCCGCGACGGCATCACCCGCACCCGCATGCAGCGCATCGACAGCCTGTTCGCCGGCCTGCCGCGCCTCGTCCGCGACCTTTCCGCGGAGCTCGGCAAGCAGGTCAGCCTGCAGGTCGACGGCGGCGACGTCGAGCTGGACCGCGAGATGATCGAGATGATCCGCGATCCGCTGACCCACATCGTCCGCAACGCGATCGACCATGGCATCGAGCCGCCCGAGGAACGCGCCGAGGCCGGCAAGCCCAGGGCCGGCACGCTCAAGGTGTCGGCGCGCCAGGCCGGCAACCAGATCCTGATCGAGGCGGTCGACGACGGCCGCGGCATCGACGGCGAGGCCCTGGTCCGCAAGGCCCGCTCGGCCGGGCTGATTTCCGCCCGGCAGGCCGGCACGCTCTCGGCCGCGCAGAAGATGGCTCTGGTGTTCGCCCCCGGCCTCTCCACCGCCGGCGAGGTCACCGCCATTTCCGGGCGCGGCGTCGGCATGGACGTGGTCCGCGCCAATATCGAGCGGATCGGCGGCGTCGTCGACGTCGAGAGCAGGCCCAGCCAGGGCGTCCGGCTCGCCATCCGCGTGCCGCTCACCCTCACCATCATTCCCGCGCTCACCGTCAGCGTGAACGGCCAGTGCTTCGCCATTCCGCGGTCGGCGATCGACGAAATCCTGCGCGTCGCCGGCGGCACGGTGCACTTCGATCGGGTCGGCGAGGCCGAGATGGCCATGGTCCGCGGCCGGCGGGTGCCGGCGGTCGGGCTCGCGCCCTTGCTCGGCGTCCAGGCGCGCGCTGCGCGCGAGGAGCAGAAGCTGATCCTGCTGCGGCCCGCCGGCGGCGACGTCTACGCGCTCATCGTCGATGCGGTGCACGACCATGAGGAGCTGGTGGTGAAGCCGGCCGCGCCGGCCGTGATGGCCGCCGGCCTCTATGCCGGCACCACCCTGGCCGACGACGGCCGCCCGATCCTGCTGCTCGATCCCTCCGGCCTGGCCAAGCAGGCCGGCATCAGCTTCGAGGACAACGAAATCGACCGTGCCCTGCTCGCCGGTGCCGACAAGGCCGAGGCGGCGCGAAGCGAGACCACCTACCTGCTGTTCCGCACCCTCAGCGGCGGCCGTCGCGCCGTGCCGGTGACCCTGGTCGAGCGGATCGAGGACGTCCCCGCCGAGGCCATCGGCTTCAGCGCCGGCCGGCTGCGCGTCGCGCTCGGCGGCCAGATCCTGCCGCTCGCCGGCTGCGAGGCCGCGCCGGACTCGGGCAAGCTGCGCATCCTGCGGCTCACCGACGGCCTGTGCGAGGTCGCCTACGGCTTCGCCGAGGTGATCGACATCCGCGCGCTTGCGCTCGACCTCAAGCCCGCGCCCGCGCCGGGCGAGGTGGCCGGCGCCTTCCTGGTCGACGGCGCGCAGGTCGAGCTGATCGACCCCTATTGGCTGTTCGCCGCTTATGGCGATGCCGCGGCGAGTGCCGGCGAGGCGCCGGCCTGCGCCTTGCCCGAGGGCGATCCCTGGGTCGATCACATGCTGCGGCCGCTGATCGAGAGCCTCGGCTACCGCATCGTTCCGGCCGGCACCGAGGCCGACGTGCGCATCGCCCTCGACAGCGACGAGGTGGCGGGCACGCAGGCACGGGTGGTGCGGCTGCGCGCGACGCCCGACGGCAATGACGGCAGCATCTACCGCTACGACCGCGCCGCCCTGATCGGCGCGCTCTCCGCGGCGAAGGGAGGGGCGCATGGCTGAGCTGCTGCTGATCGCGAGCCTCGCCGGCCGCCGCATCGCTTTTCCCGCCTCGGAGGTCGAGGCGGTGGTCGAGCTCGACGGGCTGACGCCGGCGCCCCGCGCCGCCCCCCATGTCGCCGGCCTGTCGGCGTTGCGCAGTCGCGTGCTCACCGTGATCGACGGCCTCGCCTCGCTGGAATTCGGCCGTTCGGAGGGGAGCGGCCTCAACGAGGCGATCGTCGTCCCGTCGAGCGGCCACACCTATGCCTTGCTGGTCGACGACGTCGAGGACGTGATCGAGGCCTCGGGGCCGCCCGCCCCGGTCGGTGCGCCGCTGGGCGCCGGTTGGGACCGGGTGGCGCTGGGCATGGTCGAGACCGAGGCCGGCCTGTTCCTGCTGGTCGATCCGCACGCCTTGATCGCCGGGCCTGTGGCGAGAGCGGCATGACGGAATCAAACTTATTTTACCTCTTGCCTTTAGCAAGCGTCGCTGAGGCCGAACGGAGCGGACGAAAATGCGCAGCTGTCTGATCGTCGACGATAGCAAGGTGATCCGCAAGGTCGCCCGGCACATCCTGGAAACGCTCGACTTTTCAGTCGACGAGGCGGAGGACGGCCGCGAGGCGCTGTCGCGCTGCGAGGCGAGCATGCCCGACGTCATTCTGCTCGACTGGAACATGCCGGTGATGAGCGGGATGGAGTTCCTGCGCGCGCTCCGCCAGGCCCAGTTCGACGCCCAGCCCAAGGTGGTGTTCTGCACCACCGAGAACGACATCGCCCATATCCGCGCGGCGATCGACGCCGGCGCCGACGAATATGTGATGAAGCCGTTCGACCGGGATACGCTGCACAGCAAGCTGCAGATCGTCGGCGTCGCGTGAGTGCCCTTCCTGCCATCACGCGGCGGCGGCTTGAAAGGCCCGCCGACCCGCCGCTTCGCCTGATGATCGTCGACGATTCGCAGGTGGCGAGGGCGGTGCTCTCGCGGATGATCGAGGCGCATGCCGATTTCGAGGTCGTCGCGCTTGCGGGAACCGCCGCGGAAGCGCTCGACGCGCTGAAGACGGTCCGCGTCGACGCCATCTTGCTCGATGTCGAGATGCCCGGCGCGAGCGGCCTCGAGGCGCTGCCCGACATCATCCGCGCGGGCGAGGGCGCGCGCGTGCTAATCATCTCCTCGATGGCCGACGCCGGGGCCGAGACCACGGTCCGCGCGCTCGCGCTCGGCGCCGCCGACACCCTGCCCAAGCCCGGCATCGGCAATTTCGCCGGCCGCTTCAGCCAGGTCCTCGCCGACCGGCTGCGCCGGATCGGCCGCGTCGATCGCGACGAGGCGCCGCGCCCCGTCGCCGCGCCGCAAGCCGAGATCCGGCTGCGCGACATGCCGGGCGGCGCGCTCGGCTGCGTCGCGCTGGGTGCGTCGACCGGGGGGCTGCACGCCTTGTTCGAGTTCCTGCGCGCGCTGCCCGGGCGGCTGGAGGCGCCGATCCTCGTCACCCAGCATCTGCCGGCCCTGTTCATGCCCTATTTCGCCCGCCAGCTGGAAAGCGCCTCGGGCCGGGTCGCCCGGGTCGCGGCCGATGGCGACGCGCTGCGCCCCGACCAGATCCACGTCGCCCCGGGCGATGCCCATCTGGGCGTGGTGCGCGCCGAGGGCGCCGTCCGCGTCAGGCTCGACCGCAAGCGCGCCGCCTCGGGCTGCCTGCCCTCGGTCGATCCGATGCTCGCCTCGATCGCCTCGGCTTATGGGCCGGGCGGGATCGGGGTGATGCTCTCCGGCATGGGCCGCGACGGCCTCGCCGGCGCCAAGCGGCTGGTCGAATGCGGCGGCGCGATGCTCGCCCAGGACCGCCACAGCGCCGCCATCTGGGGCATGCCCCGCGGCGTCGCCGAGGCGGGGCTCGCCTCGGCCGTGCTGCCGCCGGCCGAGCTGGCGCGGCGCATCGCCCAGCGCACCGAGGCATTCCCGTGGAGATAAGCGAAGCCTCCCGTCGCATCCTGGCGAGCCTGCTCGAGGCGCGCACCGGGCAGCAGCTGGCCATGAACCGCCGCTGGCGGATCGACACCGCCTTGGCCGCGATCATGCGCGCGCGCGGCTATTCGACCATCGATCAGCTGGTCGCGCGGCTGGTCTCGCGCGCCGACCCCGGCCTCGGCGACGAGGTGATCGAGGCGCTGCTCAACAACGAGACCTATTTCTTCCGCGACCGGCTGCCGTTCGACCTGCTGCTCGGCGGCCCGGTGAAGCGGCTCGAACGGACGCGGGCGCGCGAGAAGAAATTGTCGATCTGGTGCGCCGGCTGCTCGACCGGCCAGGAGGCCTATTCGCTGGCGATGAGCTTCGCCGACGAGCCTGCGCGCTGGCGCGGCTGGGTGATCGAGATCGTCGGCACCGACCTGTCGAGGACTGCGATCGAGCGCGCCAGGGCCGGCGTCTACTCCCAGTTCGAGGTGCAGCGCGGCCTGCCGGTCATGCAGATGATCCGCTGGTTCTCGGAGCTGGGCGGCGGCGACTGGGCGATCGCGCCGCAGCTGAGGGAGCAGGTCCGCTTCGAGGCGCGCAACATCATCGAGCCGCCGCCCCAGCCGGGCCGGTTCGACATCATCCTGTGCCGCAACCTCCTGCTTTATTTCGCGCCCGACATGCGCCGGCTCGCCTTCAACCGGCTCGCCGAGGCCTGTCAGCCCGACGGTGCGCTGATGCTCGGCGCCGGCGAGACCGTGATCGGCCAGACCGAGCGCTTCGTCTCCGACTCCGATTGCCGCGGCCTCTATCTTCCCGCTCCGGCCCGCGGCGCGCAACAGAGCCGCGTCGCCTAGTCCTCAGGGGACAGTCACTTTTCCGCACGGCAGTGCAGAATGGTCGAGGGCTTGCGGAAAAGTGACTGTCCCCATTCCCGTCAATGATTATGCTGGGCGGCGTGGAAGACGAGATCATCGACGCCCCCTCGCCCAATTTCGACGAGCGCGACCAGGCCGTCTCGATGGTCGTGCTCCATTATACCGGCATGGCGGACGCCGCCTCGGCGATCGCCCGGCTGCGCGACCCCGAGGCACGGGTTTCCGCCCATTATCTGATCGCCGAGGACGGCCAGGTCCTGCGCATGGTCGCGGAGGACAAGCGCGCCTGGCATGCCGGCCAGTCCTACTGGCGCGGGGTGAGCGGCGTGAACGCCTGCAGCGTCGGCATCGAGATCGTCAATCCCGGCCACGAATTCGGCTACCGCCCGTTTACCGAGCAGCAGATGGAGGCGCTGCTGCCCCTGCTCGCCGGCATCGTCGAGCGGCACCGCGTGCCGCCGGCCAATGTCGTCGGCCATTCCGACGTCGCCCCGGCGCGCAAGCAGGACCCGGGCGAATTGTTCGATTGGGCGCGGCTGGCGCGCGTGGGCCTCGCCATTCCCCGCCCGACCCGCGGCCTCGCCGACCCGCACTGGACCGACGGCGGCTTCCTGCTCGCGCTCGAGCGCTGGGGCTACGACATCCGCGACGGGCTGGCCGCCACCGTCGCTTTCCAGCGGCGCTTCCGTCCCGAGCTGATCGACGGCACGATCGACGGCGAGAGTCGGGCGATCCTCCTGTCGCTGCTCTTGGACCGCGAGCGCGGCCGGACTATATAGGCCGGGCCAGAGGGTCGGGCGGCCACCGCTCGCGCAAGCGAGGGGAGGAAAGTCCGGGCTCCATGGAACGACGGTGCCGGGTAATGCCCGGCGGGGGCGACCCCAGGGAAAGTGCCACAGAAAGCAGGTTGCCCGGGCTTCGGCCCTGCAACAGTGAAAGGGTGGGGTAAGAGCCCACCGCGCTTCCGGTAACGGCGGCGGCACGGCAAACCCCACCGGGAGCAAGACCGAATAGGGGCGGCACACAGGCGTGTTCCCGCTTGTCGCCCGGGTTGGTTGCTTGAGGGGCGGAGCGATCCGCCTCCTAGAGGAATGGCCGCACATTCCGCCGAAGCCTTGGCCCAGGTGGGAGGACAGAACCCGGCTTACAGACCCTCTGGCTTTTATCTTCCGGTCGCGGAGGGACGCAGCTCGACCGCGAACCACAGCGCCAGGACGAGCGTCGCCGCGGCGGCGGCGGGCGCGGCGGGCAGCTGGGCCAAAGGCAGGTCGGCCGGCCCGAGCCGCCAGACCAGGTCGAAGGCGGTGATGATCGCGGCGCTCGCGGTGCATTCGACCGCAAAGCGCCGCCAGGCCGCCCGCCGCGCTGCCCCGATCCGTTGCTCGGCGTGGACCGCACGTTCGATCCGGGCGACGAACGCCTCGTCCGGCGCCCGCTCGGGCGACGCGAACAGAGCGGCGATCCTTTCGTCTTCGGTCATCTCATGCCTCCAATGTCTCGACGAGGGCGGCGCGGGCCCGCGCAACCACCGACTTCAGGGTGCCGAGCGGCAGCCCCATGATGCTGGCCGCCTCGGCGTGGCTGCACCCTTCGCCGAAGCAGAGCAAGGCGGCGGCGCGCTCGCGCTCGCCGAGCTTCGCCAGCGCCCGTTCGAGGTCGATCGCCGCCTCGGGATCGTACCCGCCCTCGCGGACCGTGGCGGCGGCTTCGCGGGCGTCGCGCCGGGCGCCGGCGCGGTGGGCGCCGAGGAATGCGGTCCAGGCGATCCGCATCAGCCAGGCGCGGTAGCGGCCGTCGCCGCGATACTGGCCGCCCGTCCGCCACGCCTTGAGGAAGGTCTCCTGCGCGAGGTCGTCGGCCGCATCGCCGGCAAGCCGCCGCAGGAAGCGGCGAATCGCGGCCTCGTGCGCGCGAACGAGCGCGGTGAAGGCGGCGGCATCGCCTGCCGCCGCCCGCCGGGCCAGTTCGCTGTCCTGATCCATCTGCCAGCCCCCGTGCCGGTGCCGTCAGGCCTGGCCGCCGCGCTTCCTCGCCAGATAGTGGCGGATCAGCAGCGCGATCCCGACGAAGATCGGGAAGACGGAGGCGCCGCCCATCTGCCGGAGCGTGTCTTCGCTGCCCTGCAGCGCCGAGAAAAGCAGCAGGGCGAGCCCGAGGGCGATCAGCACCAGCGCCGTGCGGTCGTCATTGGCGCCGACCGGCTTCTGTTCCTCGCCGACCCCTGCGACCAGCTCGGCCGCCGCGGGACTGTCGCGGCTGATCGCCTCGCGAATCGTCTTGTGCAGCATGCCCGCCCGCCAGAGCCGGCCGAGCTGGATGATGATGAGCACGGCGCCTGTCGTCAGCGCCGCGAAAATGAGAACGACGTCGAGATCCCGCATGGAAAAGTCCCTTCCGCTTTGAGTTACGATGCCTTGACGCCGCTGCGCGCCCATTTGGATGAGTCGTCCACGAATTTTTTTGCGCGGGGACGTGCGCTTGGCCGCGCGGGCGGCTAAATTGGCCGTATCTATGGCCAGACCGAAACGATCGAACGACTGGGGATTCCCGCGCTGGCGCGCCTATGGCGCGGCGCGCGACGCGCAGCCGGTGCGGCCTTGCGACCGTCACGGCTGCGACGAGCCCGGCGACCGGCCCGCGCCCAAATCGCCGAACAGCCCCGAGCGCTGGTATTTCTGCGAGCGCCACGCCGCCGAGTACAATCGCAACTGGAACTATTTCGAGGGGCTGACCGCCGAGGAGGCGACGGCGCGCGAGGCCCGCGACCGGCAGGGCGCCGACGCCTTCGCCAGCGCCGGCCATTATGGCTGGAGCGGGCCCGGCGACGGCAGCCGCAGCCGCGACGAGATGCGCGCATTGGACGTGCTCGAGCTGGAGAGCGACGCCGATTTCGAGGCCGTCAAGGCCGCCTGGCGCCGCCTCGCCAAGGCCAATCATCCCGACGTCAAGCCCGGCGACAAGGAGGCCGCCCAGCGCTTCCAGATGATCCAGGCGAGCTACGACGTGCTGAGGCGGGCGGAAGAGAGACGGACCGGGCTCTAGGTCCCGGCCGTCACTCCGTGAACATGAAGGTGCCGGTGACGTTGGCGACCGGATCGTCGAGGTCGCCGTCATGGGCGAGGCCGCGGACGAAGCCGACGCTCTTCGTCGTGCCGTAGCAGATGCCGCGGCCGATGATGGTGTTGCCGGGCCTCGCCGGCCGCAGATAATCGACCCGGAGGTCGAGCGTCGCCTGGTGGCGGAAGCGGCCGAGCCGGATCCAGATGGCGAGGCTGGTCGCCATGTCCATCAGGCTGATGATCGGGCCCGAGGCGATGATCCCGGTCTCGGCCATGCCGACGAGGCGTTCGTCATAGGGCAGCGACAGCTCCACCCAATCCTCGCCATGGGCGTGATAGGCGATGCCGATCGCCCCGCCATGGCCGACCTGGCGGACGTAGGACATGAACCGCTCCGGATCGAAGGCGGCGTCCTCGCGACGCGGGTCGGCGGCGGTCACGCGGCCAGCCGGGCGGCGGTCTCGCGGACCAGCGCGATCATGTTCGGGATGCCCTGGGTGCGGTTGGAGGAGAGCTGG
Organism: uncultured Alphaproteobacteria bacterium; assembly: GCA_963826805.1. Classification (GTDB taxonomy): domain Bacteria; phylum Pseudomonadota; class Alphaproteobacteria; order Sphingomonadales; family Sphingomonadaceae; genus Allosphingosinicella. The sequence continues at coordinate 35,258 of CAWGYE010000003.1, read as the reverse complement.
TTCCCGAGGTCGAAGCGGGCGAGCGCGTCCTCGATGTCGAGGCCGAGGATCTCGGCCGGGCTCCTGTCCTGCACCGCGAGCAGGATCAGGGCGACGATGCCCTTGGTGATCGCGGCATTGCTGTCGGCGAGGAAATGCAGGCGGCCGTCGCGGTCGACCGGGTAGACCCAGACCGCGGCCGAGCAGCCGCGCACCAGCGTGGCGTCGGTCTTCAGCGCGTCGGGCATCGGCTCGAGCGCGCGGCCGAGGTCGATCAGCAGCCGGTAGCGGTCGTCCGCGTCGAGCAGCTCGTAATCGGCGTAGACGTCGTCGATCGAATGGAGGGACATGGGGCGCCCATAGTCCGTTCGCTTCCCCGCGTCATCCCGGCCTTCGCCGGGATGACGGGGGGTGCCTAGTTCTCGACGCCGTTGGCGATCGCCTCCAGCCGCTTGATGCGCTCCCTGAGGTCGGCGAGCTCGATCCGGGCCTGGGCGGGGGTCGGGGCGCGCGCGCCCTGCGACTGGCTGAGCTCGAGCCGGCGCAATTGCAGCCAGCCGTCCCAGCCCTTGAGCGCCGCCAGGCTCAGCATGGCGAGCGCCACCACCGCCGCCGCGAGGATCGCCACCAGGCTCTCGGGATCGCTCATCGCCTGTCCCTAATGGTCCCGCAGCCGCTCGATCTCGCGCTCGAGGCTGTTCTCTTTTTCCACCGTGATCCGCTCGAGCACGTGCAGCCGCTCCTTCAGCGCCTTGACCTCCTCGCGCAGCCGCTGGGTCTCGGCGTCGTCGTGATAATATTCATTGCCCTTGCGGTCGCGCCGGATGCCGAGCTTGGCGCGGACGATGCCGGCGATCGTGACGATCAGCACGATCAGGACCACCATGGTGAAAGGATCGCGGATCACATCATTCTCCTCTTGCAGAGCCCTTGTTCAGTTCACCGGCCGTTCGTCGCGCAGCCGCTCGATCTCCTCGGCCACGTTCATTCCCTTGTCGGTGACGATCCGTTCCAGCACCCGCACCCGTTGCTCGAGCAAATCGGGGCGCGGATTGGTCGCCGCCGCCTTGGCCGCGGCGATCTGCGCCTCGAGCTCCATCCGCTTCTCGCGGTGCCTGAGCAGCCGGCTGATCAGCGCGAAGATGGCCATGGTCGGCAGGCCGATGACGATGAAGGCGATCGCGGCTTCGGGAAAGCCCATGGCTCAATTCCTCGGGATGCGCAGGGCTTCGATCTCCTGCGTGATGCGGTGGCTGTCGTCGGTGACGATCCGCTCGACATTGGCGAGCCTGTCCTTGACCGCGCCCAGCTCGGCCTTGAGCTGCGCATTCTCCTGGCTCAGCAGCTTCACCCGCTCGATCGTCTCGTCGTTCCGCTGCGGATAGATCGCCTTGCCCCAGGAGCTTTCGAGCGGGTAGCCGTGCTTGATCCTGAGCCAGGTCGTGAACACCCAGCCGACCGTCGCGATCAGGCCGATCCCCATCGCCATCACCGCGACCAGCGGCCCGTAACCCTCAAATATCCTGTCCACCTGTTCGTCCTTTCCTAGCGAAGCTGCTCGATCTCGCGCGCCGTCCGCTCGGCCGGGTCGGTGGCGATCCGCTCGAGCACGCTCATCCGTTCCTCCAGCCGCCGCACCGTCAGCCGCAGCGCCTCGTTCTCGTGCGCCAGCCGGGCATTCTCCTCGGCCCTGGCGGTGCCGGGCGTCTCGCCTGCGTTGCGCTCGTCCTCGACCCGGAGCCGCTCGCGCCAGAAGCGCAGGACGCTGACCATCACGATCGCGGTCGAGACGATCGCGACGATTGGAATGAGCTCGCCCATGTCGATCACCCTCCTTCTAGCGCAGCTGCTCGATCTCGCGCGCGGTCCGCTCGGCGGGGTCCGTGGCGATCCGCTCGAGCACTGCGATCCGCTCCTCGAGCCGGCTCACCTGGCCGGTCAGCCGGTCGTTCTCGTTGGTCAGCAGCTCGATCTTGCGGGCCGCGTCGGGCCCGTCCTGCTTGTCGGTGGTCCCGAACCACTCATTCTCGAGCGGGTAGCCGTGCTTGGCCCGGATCCAGCTCGACGCGAGCCAGCCGACCGTCGAGATGAAGATGATGGCGAGCACGAATTCCGGTGAGCCCCAATCCATTTCCCTGTTCCTTTCCCCCTGTTTGCCGCCTCAGCGCAGCTGCTCGATTTCCTGGGCGAGCCGGCTGTTGGAGCTGGTCACGTAGGTCTCGACGTCGGCGAGCCGGCGGTCGAGGTCGCGGAAGCGCGAGCGCACGTCGCGGGTGGTGCGGTGCGGGCTGCGGCGCACGCCCTGCCAGAACTTCTTCTGCTCGGCGTCCTGCTCGTACAGCTCGATCGGCTTGCGCGGCGCCATCGCCGCGGCGATCCAATAGGCGATCAGCGTCCACGGGAAGCCGCCGAGGATGGTGAGGAAGACCAGCCCGATCCGGACCAGGGTCACGTCCATGCCGGTATAGTCGGCGATGCCGGCGCAGACCCCCGACCATTTGGCGTTCTGCTTGTCGAGGTAGAAACGGGTGCGGGGCGAGGTCATCAAGTCCTCCTGGTGGGATGGTTGCTGCGCCCGAGCTGGGCGATCCGCTCGCCGCGCTCCGAGCGGTCCTCGAGCAGCGATTCGACCGGATCGGCGCCAAGCGAGCGCCAGTTCGGATTCTCGGCCTGGACGATCCGCTCGATCGTGGTCATGCGGTCGTCGAGGCGGCGGGCGAGGTCGTGCAGCTCGTCGAGCAAATTCTCGTCCTCGGTGGTGATCGAGGCGGCGGTCTTCCACTTGGTGATGTAGTGGAACAGCACCCAGGGGAAGCCGATGAAAAGGATGCCCAGAATCACCATGACGAAGAAGGCGTCTTCCATCGGATCAGCCCTCCTGCTTCTTGGCTTCGCCGCCATTGGTGCGGCGGGCGAGCGACGCCTTCAGCGCCTCCAGCTCGGCATCGACCTTGTCGGCGTTGCGGAGCTCTGAGATTTCCTCGTCCAGCGTCTTGGGCGGGCCGCCGAGGCTGAGCGCGTCGGCATGGCCCTCGGCAAGGTCGGCGTGGCGCTCGAGCACGTCGAAGCGCGAGAAGGCGTCGTCGACCTTGGGCCCCGAATAGAGCTCGCGCAGCCGCGAGCGGTTGTGGGCGCTCTCCATCCGCGTCATCACCGCGTTCTGGCGGGCGCGGGCCTCGCGCAATTTGTTCTGCAGCTTGGCGATGTCGGTCTCCGAGGCGCGCAGGGCATCGTCGAGGATCTCGATCTCGGCCTTCAGCTGCTCGGCCATGTCGGCCGCCTTCTGCTTCTCGAACAGCGCCGCCTTGGCGAGGTCGTCGCGGTCCTTGGAAAGGGCGAGCTCGGCCTTCTCGACCCAGCTCTCCTGCAGCCGCTCGAGCTTGGTGATCTGGCGCCGCATCTCCTTCTGGTCGGCGATGGTGCGCGCCGCGGAGGCACGGACCTCGACCAAAGTCTCCTCCATCTCCATGATGATCATCCGGATCATCTTGGCGGGGTCTTCGGCCTTGTCCAAAAGGTCGGTGACGTTGGCGGCAATGATATCGCGCGTCCGCGAAAAAATGCCCATGGGGAAGATCTCCTTCGCTGCAATATAAGGCCGGCCCGGTCCGGAATCGCAATTAGCACGGGGAGCGGTGATGCGCATCAGCTCCCCGGGCCCGACCTTGATCCGGACCTTCTTGAGGTCAGCCATTCGCCTGCGTGTCCGAGAGGGCCGCGGCGGTCATCACCCGCTCGACGTCGGCGGCGCGAACCGGCCCGACGGCGGCGGTGACCGAAAGCGTGGACAGGACGAGGGCGCCGACCGAGGCGGTGGCGACCTTGGCGAAGCGCTCGAAATTGAACATTGAGGGTCTCCTGAACCTTGGTCTTGCGTTCGTCCCGCCGACCATTCGGCGATGACGCCCACATTCTAAGCATCGTGCGTGCCAGATGCCGGAAATGGCGCAAATCCGGGAAAAACCACCCATTCCGGCGCCGCGACGAACGCTTTGTTCTTGCCAACAGGTGGCAGAATGCGCCAAATCGTGGGAATGGAACGCAATACCCAATTGGTCGGCCAGTCCACCTCCTTCCTCGACGCGGTCGAGCGCGCCAGCCGCGCCGCGCCGCTCGACCGGCCGGTGCTGGTGATCGGCGAGCGCGGCACCGGCAAGGAGCTGATCGCCGAGCGCCTGCACCACCTTTCCGCGCGCTGGGACGGGCCGTTGATCGTGATGAACTGCGCCGCCTTGCCCGAGACCCTGATCGAGGCGGAGCTGTTCGGCCACGAGGCCGGCTCGTTCACCGGCGCGGTCAAGGCGCGGCCCGGCCGTTTCGAGGAGGCCAATGGCGGCACCCTGTTCCTCGACGAGCTCGCCACCCTCTCCAGCCCCGCCCAGGACCGGCTGTTGCGCGCGATCGAATATGGCGAGGTGACGCGGATCGGCGCCAGCCGCCCGGTCCAGGTCGACGTGCGCATCGTCGCCGCCACCAACGAGCATCTTCCCAAATTGGTCGAGGAGTGCCGCTTCCGCGCCGACCTGCTCGACCGCCTCAGCTTCGAGGTGGTGACGCTGCCGCCGCTCAGGAACCGCGAAAGCGACATCCCGATCCTCGCCGACCATTTCGGGCGCAAGATGGCGCTGACCATCGAATGGGAGAGCTGGCCCGGCTTCTCGGAAGAGGCGATGGCGAAGATGCTGGCCTATCCCTGGCCCGGCAACGTGCGCGAGCTGCGCAACGTGGTCGAGCGCGCCGTCTACCGCTGGGACGGCCTCGAGGGGCCGATCGAGGACATCACCTTCGACCCGTTCGAAAGCCCGTGGCGGCCGCTGCCGGTCAAGGGGGCCTCCCTGGCGCTTGCTCCCCCGGCGGCTGCCCCCGCCGCGCAGGAGGACGGCCTCATCGTCCAGCGCCAGCTCGGCTTCGACCCCAGCGACTGCGCCGACTTCCGCCTGGCCACGGCCGAATATGAGAAGGCGATCCTCGCCGCCGCCCTCGAACGCTGCCGCTGGAACCAGCGCGCCGCGGCGACGGCGCTGTCGCTGACCTACGACCAGCTCCGCCACGCCATGCGTAGGCACGAACTGCAGGGGTGAGGCTCAGGCGGTTTCCACCGCGGCGCCTGCCGGCACCCGGCGCCTCGGGAGGTAGTGGCCGAACGCCTTGGCGAAGCGGACGCGGACGATCCAGAACAGCATCGCCGCGAACGTCGCCAGCGGCGGCAGGAACCAGATGAAGGCGCCGCGCCAGGCCTCGGGGAACTCGTCCTGCTGGCCGAGGAAGAAGGAGGAAGCGGCGATCCACAAGGCGGCGCACATCCGCCACAAGTGGCGGGCGATGCGCTGCCGGCCGGAAAGCTCGCGCCGCAGCAGGAAGTTGAGGTCGAGCGCGGCCGCGATCCCCATCAGGGCGGCGAACGGGTAATGCGCCGTCGCCGGCAACGAATCGAGCCGGCCGGTCGGGCTTGCCGACGCCATCAGCCCGAAGCTCAGCATCGCGCCCGCGCAGCCCAAAGCGACGAAGAGGCCGGCGAGCTCGAACCGCCCGGCCCGGCCGTCGCGGTGCCGGGCCGTCATCCAGGCGGTGGCGACCAGGTAGAAAGTCAGGATGCCGATCACCGCCGTGCCCCGCTCCGACCCGAAGGCGGCGATCAGGCTGCCGGTCCCGGTCAGCACCAGCATCCCGGCGAAGAACCAGTTGCCGGCAAGCGCGTGCGTACGCGAGCCCTTGCGCAGCGACAGCGCCGCCGCGCCGGCGAGCAAGGCCACGCTGCCGCCGGCGATGTGGACCAGGGTCAGGGGATTCATGCCGCCTCCTCGCTCCCGGGGGGTGGAGGCGTATTACCATGCTAAAACACCTGCGGCTATGATCCCCGGGGACGGAAACATGATTGCAGGTTGCAGGACGGCCGAGCCGGGCGTCGCTGCGCGCCGCGATCAGGGGGTGCCGAAAATGCCCGCGACCAGGCCGCCCACGGAATAATCCGCGTCGAGCCGCTCCCAGTGCAGGCGGTGGCCCCGGTCGGTGATCTCGACCTCGGCGAGGGCGTCGGCGCGGGCGCCCGCCAGTCGCTCGGCGAGGCGGGGCGGAAAGGCGAAGGTGGCGCCGTTGGCGAGCTCGATGGCGATGCGGTCGGCGAAGGCGTCGTAGCGCGCTCTCACCGCGCGCGGCTCGGTCTCGAGGGCGATCCGGTCGCGGCGCGGCTCCGGCTGGAACAGGCCCATCGCGATCGGATGCCCGAGCATGGCGGCCTCAGCTCGTCGAGCTGGCGGCGGGCGGCGCGCCGCCCGCGGCGGTGACGGCGTCGGCGGGCGCGAAGGGCGAGGGCGCGAACACCAGGATGGTTCCGACCAGGAAGCCCTGGAGCCCCAGGGCGAACGGATTCTGCAGCGCCTTACCCAGTTTCATCGTCGGCCTCCCGCGGCTTGCGTCTCGTGCCGCGCGCTTGCGTTCTCGAAGGCCAATTCACTTACACCCCAAAGCGGGCCGAAGCACCACAATCTTGGTCACAGCGCGGTGTCATTTGTGTCAATTGTGTCGGCCATTCGGCCGTTCGACCGCCGGCCGTCGATTGTTGGATACATGTTGGATTTCGTCTGCCACCGCAGGATGGTGACGCACGCGACTCGCCTGTCCCGCCGCCGATTGATCGACCCGGTCGATCAATGCGGCCGCAATGATCGAAAGGATTTTTATTTTCGCTGAACTTGGTGAACTTCCGCGGCGCGCCGGGCCTTGCCACCCGCTCCGGCCCCGGCCACAGGCTCGGCGCATGACCAGCGCCGATTTCTACCGCATCCGCCGCCTGCCGCCCTACGTCTTCGCCGAAGTCAACGCGATGAAGGCGGCGGCACGGGCCCGGGGCGAGGACATCGTCGACCTCGGCATGGGCAATCCCGACGGGGCGCCGCCGAAGCATGTCATCGACAAGCTCGCCGAGGTCGCGCGCGACCCGCGGGCGCACCGCTATTCGGCGTCGAAGGGGATTGCCGGCCTGAGGCGCGCCCAGGCGGCCTATTATGCCCGCCGCTTCGGGGTCGAGCTCGATCCCGACAGCGAGGTGATCGTCACCCTGGGCTCGAAGGAGGGCCTCGCCAACCTCGCCCAGGCGATCACCGCGCCCGGCGACGTGGTGCTGGCGCCCAACCCTTCCTATCCGATCCACCAGTTCGGCTTCATCATCGCCGGCGCCGCGATCCGCTCGATCCCGGCGGCGCCGGGGCCGGGCTTCTTCGACATCCTCGACCGCGCCGTCCGCTACACCGTGCCGCGGCCCAAGGTGCTGGTGATCGGCTATCCCTCCAACCCGACCGCCTATGTCGCGGACATCGCCTTCTACGAGCAGGTGGTCGCCTTCGCGCGGGAGCACGGCCTCTGGGTGATCTCGGACCTCGCTTATGCGGAGATCTACTTCGGGGAGACGCCGACCCCCTCGATCCTCGAGGTGCCGGGCGCGAAGGAGGTGGCGGTCGAGTTCACGAGCATGTCGAAGACCTACACCATGCCCGGCTGGCGGATCGGCTTCGCGGTCGGCAATCCGGCGCTGGTCGGCGCGCTGGCGCGGGTGAAGTCCTATCTCGATTACGGCGCCTTCACGCCGATCCAGGCCGCCGCGGTCGCCGCGCTGAACGGTCCGCAGGACATCGTCGAGGCCAACCGCAGGCTCTACAAGGGGCGCCGCGACTGCCTGGTCGACTGCTTCGGCCGGGCCGGCTGGGAGGTCCCGCCGCCGCCGGCCTCGATGTTCGCCTGGTCGCCGATCCCGGAGCCGTTCCGCCATCTGGGCTCGATGGAGTTCGCCAAGCGCCTGCTGGCCGAGGCGCGGGTCGCGGTCGCGCCCGGCGTCGGCTTCGGCGAGGAAGGCGAGGGCTTCGTCCGCATCGCCCTGGTCGAGAACGAGCACCGCCTCCGCCAGGCCGCGCGCGGGGTGAAGGCGATGCTGGCGACGGCCTAGCTCCCCTCCCCTTGATGGGGAGGGGCCGGGGGTGGGGTGGACTCCGAGACGCGCTCGGTGTTGGCGGAGAGTCCACCCCCACCCAACCCTCCCCCATCAAGGGGGAGGGCTTAGGGGAGGTTGGCCTTCGGGAAGCCCGCCCAGGCCTCGTCATAATCGGGCTGGGCGTGGTCGAGCGCGAAGCGGGTCGGCCGGTAGGGCCAGCAGCTCTCCACCATGAAGGCCATCGTGCCCTCGATCCTGTGCGGCTTCAGCTCGGCCTCGCTCGCGCCCTTCCAGCTGCCCAGATCGGGGCCGTGGCCGGCCATCAGGTTGTGCAGGCTCATCCCGCCCGGCGCGAAGCCTTCGGCCTTGGCGTCATAGTCGCCGTAGATCAGGCCCATGCACTCGCTCATCACGTTGCGGTGGAACCAGGGCGGGCGGAAGGTGTCCTCGGCGACCTGCCAGCGCGGCGGGAAGATCACGAAATCGGCGTTGGCGCGGCCGGGAACGTCGCTGGGCGAGGTCAGCACGGTGAAGATCGACGGGTCGGGATGGTCGTAGGAGACCGTGCCCATCGCGTTGAAGCGCCTGAGGTCGTAGCGGCAGGGCGCGAGGTTGCCGTGCCAGGCGACGACGTCGAGCGGGCTGTGGCCGAGCTCGGCGACCCAGAGCGCGCCGAGATGCTTCTGGATGAGCTCGAAGCGGCCGTCGCGATCCTCATAGGCGGCGGCCGGGGTCAGGAAGTCGCGCGGGTTGGCGAGGCCGTTGGCGCCGATCGGCCCGAGCTCGGGGAGGCGGAACAGCGCGCCGTGATTCTCGGCGACATAGCCGCGGGCGCGGCCGTCGGGCAGCAGCACCCGGAAGCGCACGCCGCGCGGGATCAGCGCGACCTCGCCGGGCGCGATCGGCATCGTCCCCATCTCGGTGCGAAGGTCGAGCCGGCCCTGCTCCGGAACGATCAGCAACTCCCCGTCCGCATCGAAGAAGTAGCGCTCGGCCATGTCGGCATTGGCCCGATAGATATGGACGGCGACGCCCTCGAGCTCGGCCGGATCGCGATTGGCCATCATCGTGACGAGGCCGTCGACGAAGTCGGTCGGCGCGTCCGGCAGGGCGAGCGGATCCCAGCGCAGCCGGTTGGGCGCCGGCGGCGCGTCCGGCGTGCCCGGCGCGAACAGCGGGGCGCCCGCATAAGGCCGGTAGGGCGGATGCGCGGCGCTCGGCCGCATCCGGTAGAGCCACGACCGCCGGTTCTCGGCGCGCGGGGCGGTGAAGGCGGTGCCGGAGAGCTGCTCGGCATAGAGCCCGAAGGCCGGCCGCTGCGGCGAATTGCGGCCCTGCGGCAGCGCTCCCGCCACCGCCTCGGTCGCGAAATGGCCGCCGAAGCCGGGCATTGCCGCGGGCGATGCAGCGCTCATCCCTCTCCCGCCTGATCTAGATTGAACCCCATACGACGCCCAGCCATAAGCGGGAGCAATGTCGTCCGCAATCGCCCAGCCCGCCGTCGACGCGGCCCGCTCCAGCCGCGCTCCCCTGCTGAAGAGGCTGATCTGGGGGTTCTGCCTGCTGCTGGTCGCCGGCATCTGGTGGTTCGTCGTCGCGCAGGTCGCGTTCGAGCGCCAGGTCGCGATCGACGACGCCATCCGCCAGAACGTCAACCGGACGATCGCCTTCGAGCAATATGTCCGCCGCACGCTCGAGGCGGCCGACCTCGTCAGCCGCTATGTCGGCGGCCGCTTCGCGCGCGGCGACGTCGGCACCGAGTTCGCCGGCACCGCCGCCAATCCGGCGCGGATCTCCGGCAACGTCGCCCAGGGCGGCACCTTCGTCGGCGTCAGCATCGTCGATCCCAACGGCGACATCGTCGCCAGCTCGGCGCCGGCGCCGCTGGCCCGCGCCAACGTCGCCAACCACCCGGCCTTTCGAATCCATGTCGCCCGCGACACCGGCCAGCTCCATGTCAGCCGGCCGCTGCCCTCGCGGATCCTGCACCAGAACCTGATCTGGCTGAGCCGGCGGCTCAACCATCCGGACGGCTCGTTCGCCGGGGTGATCGCGATCAACATCCTGCCCGCCCAGTTCACCGCCTTCTACCGCGACGCGCAGGTCAATCCGATGGACGTGATGGCGGTGATCGGGCTCGACGGCATCGTGCGGGCGCGGCGGCGGGGGAACGAGGCGACGTCAGGCGAGGACGTCGGCACCGGCCCCGCCATGGCGATGCAGCGGCGCGAGGCCAGCGGCACCTTCATCGCCCCCAGCCCGCGCGACGGGATGGTCCGTATCGTCAGCCACCGGCGGCTGCACGACTATCCGCTGTTCGTCACTTATGGCGTGCCGCGGTCCGAAGCGGTGGCGACGGCGCAGCGCCGCGCCGGCATCTTCTTCCCCGGCGCCATCCTGCTCAGCCTGGTGCTGTTCGCCTTCGCGGTGCTGCTGACCGGGGTGCTCGGCCGGCGCGAGCGGCGCGAGGCGGAGATGGCGCAGGCCAATCTGCGCCTGCAGGAGGCGCAGCGCATCGCCCAGATCGGCGATTGGCATTACGACCTTCGCAGCAACGAGACCACCTGGTCGCCGCAGCTGCTGGCGATGTACGAGCGCGACCAGCTCGGCAACCCGACCTTCGAGGAGTTCAAGTCCTATCTCGACGAGGAGGGGCGGGCGGGCATCGACCGCGCCCATGCCGAGGCGATCCGCACCGGCGAGGCGCAGGAGGTGGAATATGCGGTGCGGCTGCCGAGCGGCGCGGAATCCTATCATCAGAGCGCGGTGATCCCGACCATGGATGCGAGCGGCCGGGTGGTGACCCTGCACGGCGTCGACCAGAATGTCAGCGCCCGCAAGCTGCTCGACCTGCTGCAGACCCACGTCGCCCATCTCTCGCGCGTCGAGGCGATGAACGCGATGGCGGCGACGCTGGCGCACGAGCTCAACCAGCCGCTCACCTCCGCCTCCAACTATCTCGTCGGCAGCCGGCGGCGGCTGAAGGCCGAGGGCCGTGCCGCGCTCGCCGAGGTCGCCGAGGGCATGCAGGCGGCCGAGCAGCAGGTCCACCTCGCCGCCGACATCATCCGCCGGGTGCGGGAGATGGTCTCGAACCGGCCCAAGACCGTGGCCACGGTGTCGCTGGCGCGGATCGTCGACGACGCCGTGGCGCTGATCGCGATGGCGAGCGCCGGCGCCAAGCTCAGCGTCAAGAAGCGGATCGCCGCGGAGGCGCGGAGCGTCAAGGGCGACCGCATCCAGCTCCAGCAGGTGATGATCAACCTGATCCGCAACGCCGTCGACGCGACCGAGGGCCAGCCGGACCCCGAGATCGCCGTGTCGAGCCGGCGCGAGGACCAGGGCCTGGTCGTGATCTCGGTCTCCGACAACGGCGCCGGCTTCAGCCAGCCCGACGTCGAGCGCTTCTCGCCCTTCGCCTCGACCAAGGGCTCGGGCCTTGGCCTCGGCCTCTCCATCTCGCGCACGATCATCGAATCGCACGGCGGGCGGATCTGGACCGAGGACAGGGAAGGGCAGGGTGCCCGCGTCTGCTTCACCCTGCCCCAGGCACGGCGGCAGCTGGTCCGCGACCCCGACGAGGCGGCCGCCGCCTGATCAGTCGCGCTCGACGAAATCTCCGCGCGGCATGAACCGGCGTGCCGCATCCAGATTGACCTGCGCCTCGACCGCCTGATTCATGTCGAGTTCGACCTTGATCGGAATCCAGGCAGCTTCTCCTCGATATCGTTCGATTTCCCTGCCTTACCAGCAACCCGCCTTCGAATGCCGGATCGTTGTGCCCGTCGGATCCGAACCCGGTTCGCTCCATCGCGCTGTAGAGCAGGTACTCGACGCCCCGATTCCTGAAGCGAATCTGACTCTCCCCGCCACCGGAATAGCCGCGGAACGCATAAGCGAGCGTGGCCGGGCCTGAATCGATCTGCGCCGGATAGGACAGATCGACGTTGTCGGGTCTGCCGTGACGATATTGGGCATAGCTTCCGCCCGCCCGCGACCGTCCGGCGCAGACCGCGACCATCGCTCCCCCCTCAAGTCGGCACGCGAAGACGAACAGCTCGCCGGCCCGGCAAAGGGTATTGTTTCCGGGGGTGGCGGTGATCTCGGCGTCCGCGGCCGCCCTTGCCTGGGCGACATTCCCCGCGGAGTTCCCATTCCCCTGCTGTCGATCCTCGGCGGCCGGACCGAGCCCACCGCAGCCGGTCAGAGCCAGGCAGCAGGCGGCCAGCCTCATGTTCACCGATGCCTCCCTTGCCACGCGCTCTTTTGCATAACGTCGGCCCTGGTCCGGAGCCAGTTAAAGGGCCCGGCGCTAGCGGTGCAGCACGTTGAGCGCCCTCCGATAAATTCGTTCGCGTACATCTGCGGCATGCCGGCGCGCATTCACCGTTCTCGTCACGACCGATTCGTAACGGGATGGATTGAGGACGGTGGTGGTCCGTGACGTCAGATTGGCGTTGTCCCACCATTTCAGGGACGCCCAGGCGGCATGGTCCGGGCGCATCAAGAGGTTCGGGTTATTTCCATAGCCGACGTCGAAATAATTGTCCCTTCCGGTAACCTGGATGAAGCCGCGGCCCCGATAATTCCAGCCGTCTCCGCTGGCCTCGCCGCGATTGCCGTTGCTGGCGCGATAGGCGTGATTCGCCAGAGCCTGAGGGTGGCCGGCGAGGCGTTGGGCAACCGCCAGGTTGGCAACCTGATTCCTGCCGAACACCCTCAATATCCGATTGGGATCGGGGTAATTGAGATTCTCGTCCAGCCGGGTCAGGCTCCACGTTTCCGGATACATTTGGCCGACGAACGCAGCGCGCTGTTCGCGCGAGATGACCCCATAGCGGGCGAAGGCGTCGCTCAGCGGCCTCGCCCATTGCTCGGCGATGTTGCGCCTCGCGCCCAGAGCCATCAGCTCATCCGGATAAATTGCGCCGGGCAGGCGCCGGGTCCGGTAAAGCAGGTCATGAACCGCCCTGTGCTCATCGGCTTGCCGGGTCCTGCTGAAATAGGCGCGTTCCTCCGGCGTGAGCGCCGCCCAGTCTCTCGCGACTTCAGCTCGCAACAAGACTTCCTCGCGGGTCAGGGGAGTTTGCGCCGCGGCAGAGGCGCCCATCGTCACAACTCCCGCGATCCCGCCTCCGAAGGCGGGCTCCGGCCAGGAGAACGCGGCCAGCTGCACGCCGCCGCCTAGATACCAACCCGCGGGGGCCGAAGCGGCGGTCGCTGCGTCGGAGGCCTCGGCCGCGTCCATCGCCGCGAGCCCATCCTTTGCCGTGACGATGCTGGCCGCCAGCTCTTCTTTCGCGGCAAGTAATGCGGCAGCGTGGAAATCCTTGGCCTCGGCGATCGAGTCCAGGTGGCTGTCGCCCTGCTCCGCGCCTGAGATGATGCCGTCGCCGTCATAGTCGATGCTGCCGCCCGGCCCGGACGTGCCCGTGATCCCGTTGGCGAACAATTCCCCGACCGTGTTGCCGATCACGTCGGGGAGGGAAGCGATGAGATTGTCGCCGAAGCTGGTGCCGTCGACGAGGCTGTGCAGGCTGGCATGGGCAACGGCCTTGGCGGCGGAGACGCCGATATTGGCGGCTACATTGGATAGCGAGCCGTTCTCGCTGAGCGGCCTCGCGCCCAGGGCCCCGCCGACGAGATGGCCGATGCCGGCGCCCACCCCCGCTGCCGCCACGCCGGTCCAGTCGAACTTCTTCTGGAGCCCGGTGGCGACCGAGATGCCCTGGACGGCGAGGTTGACCGCCGAGGCCTGGGCGACCTGCCCGACGAACTGGCTGCCGGCGATCGAGGGGCTGCTCATGAACGATCCTACCGGCCCACCGACCTGTTCGAGGCCGTGGGTGAGCCCGGCGGTGAGCGCGGCGATTCCGACGCTCTTCCAGTTGAACTTGCTCTGTTGGCCGATCCCGATCAGGAACGCCTGGCTGGCCAGGTTGCCGAGCACCGGGCCGACGATCGGGATCGGGATCAGGCGGCTCACCGCCACCGCGATAACCGTGGCGATGATCTGGCCGACGACGCCGCAGCCGCCGGGCTTCTTGTAGGGCTTGGGCGCGGTCGGGCTGAGGTCGCCGATCGCCTTGGCGGAATCGTAGGGCTGGAAGGTGTCGGCGGCGTGGCGGTTGGAGAACGCGCCTGCCGGCAGGATCAGGCTCTGCCCCTCGACCAGCGCGGCGCCGGCGCCGAGGCCGTTCGCCTCCGCGATCGTGTACCAGAGCGAGGCGTCGCCCCACATCTGCTGCGCGATCGATTGCAGGCTGTCGCCGGCGCGCACCGTATAGCCGCCCCCCGGCGAGCCCTGGTCGTAGCTGTTGATCGGATCCATGCTCTGGGCGAAATCGGCATGCTGGACCGGGCTGTAGCTGTTGTTGCGGAAGGCGCCGTTGCCCGTTCCCAGCGCGACCGTGCGATTTTCGATCGAGGTCAGATAGTCGGTGTCGAGCGTGCCGTTGTTGCCGGTGTAGCCGACCTGCTTGCCGCCAAAGCGGTAGAAGATCTCGTGCGGGTCGCCGCTGTTGGTCCCGCTGGTGTTGCCGTCCGCCTCGTCGCGGCGGATGATCTGCCCGGACATGTCGGTGGTGAAGGTGACGGTGCGCGGCCGCCCGTCGCCGATATAGGCCGAGGCGAGCTGGCCGGTCGCGGTGAGGTTGTAGGTGGTGGTGTAGTTGGTGTCGCCCGAGCTGGTTCCCGGATAGTCGGTGTAGATCTGGGTCAGCGCCTGCACCGCCCCGTCCCACCAGGTGTAGGCGTTGGTCGTCGTCACCGTCGATTGCAGGCTGCTGTTCTTGTGATTGGTGGTCGTCGATGAGGTCACCGAGCCGAGCGCATAGGCATAGTCGACGCCGTAATTGTTGGTCGTGTTCGCGGTGTAGATGTCGTTGACCCGCTTGGTGTAGCTGTACTCGCTGCCGATCTGGCCCTTGGCGTTGTAGCTGACGGTGCGCTGGTAGCCGGCATTGGTGCCGTTGCCGATCCAGTCGGTCTGGCTGGTGACGCGCTGCATGTTGTCATAGCCGTAGCTGGCGCGCAGCTGGGGGACGCCCGGCTGGGGGCCGCCGCCCACTTCCGGATCGTAGGTGTCGAGCGCGATCCAAACCTCGCTGAGCGCGCCGTCCGAGCGATAGACGAAGGTCTCCGTGTTGTTGAGGTTCTTGGTGACCCAATGGCCCTGGCCGGTGCTCTCGTTGATCAGGATCCAATATTGCTGCTGCCTGATCGTCGTCGCGGTCGCCCGCCGGCCCGCCACGTCGTAGCTGTAGAGCGTTCCGGCAGCTCCCGGCGCGATCGTGCTGCCCGACCGAAAGCCCTGGTCGACGACCACCCGGTTCATGCTGTCGAAGCTGAACCAATGGTCCTGGCTGAAGGCGGCGCCATTGGCGACACCGTTCATGTCGAGCGAACGGTAGCTGGCGTTCTGGCGGCGGATGTTGCCGTTGAGGTCGTATTCGTAGGCGATCGAGGCCGGCGGCGAGCCGCTGGTCAGCGTGCCGTTGCCCGCCTCGGTCCACAGGGTGATGCGGTTGAGCGCGTCATATTGGGCGGTCGCGTTCTGGACGACGACATAGCCCTTCTGGGTCCAGTCCGAGGTCCGGTTGCCGGCTATGTCATAGCCGTAGGCGGCATTGTGTCCGGCCCCGTTGGAGATCGAGGCGGTCTGGCCGGTGTTGTAATAGCCATAGGTCAGCGTCTCGCCGTCGGTGGCCTGGCTCACCATCCGGCCGGCCTTGTCGTAGGTGTAGGCGAGGGTGTGCCAGCCCAGATCCCGCTTCGAGACGAGGTGCCCGAATATGTCGGACTCCTCGACCGAGGCCCGGGCATTGGCGTAGGTGGTGGTCACCGTCCAGCCGCCGAACGTGCCGAGGCCGGCGGTGAGCATCGTCCCGGACCAGGCGTAGCTGGTGGTCGTGACGTCCCCGCCGAACGCGACCTGGGAAACGACCCGGCCCTGCGCGTCGTAGTCGGTGCGCTCGACATTGCCGGCGCCGAGCCAGCTGTTCCAGTGGCCGGTCCGCCGGCCGAGGCTGTCATAGCTATAATTGTCGACGAGCAGCCCGCCGCGCTGGGTGACCTGGGTGACCCGGCCGAGCTTGTCATAGGTGCGCAGCTCGTCGCTCGCCGCATTGTAGGTAACGCTGGCGCTGTTGTGGAGCTCGTTGCGGACGATGCGCGCCTCGCCGAACACGTCGTAGAAGGTGCGGGCGACGCCGTCGTCGGGATGATATTCGGCGGTGACCAGCGCTTCCGTGCCGCCATGGCCGGTGCCGGCGAGGAGGACGCGGGTGAAGCTGTTGATCGCAGTGCCGTGCTTGTTGGCGTCGCGCATGCCGACCAGCCGGCCGCAAATGTCGTAGAAATAGGTCTCGGTCGGCCGCGCGCTCGCCACCACGCCGTTCTCGCCGGTCCAGCTGACGGTCGGGGCCTGCCGCTGGATCAGGCGGCCCATGCTGTTGTAGCTGTAGTCGGTGACGTAGCCGCGCGCGTCGGTCTCGCTCGCGACCTCGCCGAACGCGTTATAGGTGCGGCCGGCGACGATCGTCGCCATGTTGCCCGCGCTCAGCTCGCGGAACGGTTCGCGGGTCTCGGCCACCTCGCCGCGCCGGTTCTGCACGAAGATGGTGGCGGTGACGCCGGCGACGGCGACCGCGCCGACCGCGTTGGCGCCGCTGTTGGTCAGGCGATCGAGCGCGGCATCGATCGTGTCGCCGGCAAGATCGGTCCCGCTCGAGGCGATGGTCAGCGTCACCGCGCCGTTGCGGTCGTGGACGTGGAGCTTGGCGGTGCCGTCGCCCCCGGTCGAGCGCCACAGCCGGCCCGCCGCATCGTAGTCGAACGTCTCCTGATAGACCGGCGCATCGTCGGGGCCGCCGGTGATGCCGCGGCCCGTCACCTCGCCGAACGTGTTGTAGCGGATCCGGGCGGCGTCGCCGAACAGCCAGGTCGCGCCGCTCTTGGTCGCCATGGCCTGGGTGACCACCCGGCCGGCGGGATCGTAGCGGTAGGCGATCGCCTCCTCGACGCTGGTGCCGTCGGACCTGGCACGCAGAAAGCGCTCCTTCACCACCCGGCCGGCGGCGTCATATTCGAAATGCCGCTCGGAGCCCATCGCGTCGGTGGTCCTGAGCAGCCGCCCGCCGGCGCCGTATTGATATTGGGTGACGCGGTCCTCGGCCGCGGCGCCGCCCTCCTTGTTGACCTCGCTGCGGACGACATTGCCGAGCCCGTCGTAGAAGGTCTCGGTGGCCCGCCGGACGACGAGGCCGGCATGGTCCGTGATGGCCGGGTCCTTCACCCGGGTCAGCCGCCCGGCATTGTCATATTCGTAATGGGTGACGTCGCCATTCGCCTCGGTCTTGCTGGTGACCAGGCCGAGCCCGTTATAGGTGTAGATGACCGGCGCGTCCGCGGTGGCGCTGGCGACCCCGCTGCCGGACACGTTGCCGATCGCGACGTTGAGCCGGGTCTCGGTGAGCCGCCGGCCGTTGCGGTCGTAGGTGAAGGCGGTGGTGCGGTCGGCGCTCGGATTGCCGCCGCCGGCCAGCCCGATCAGGGTCGCGACCGGGGCGCCGACGGCGGGCGGGCTGGACACCCGGCTGGCATAGCGCGTCTCGGTCTCGCTATTGCCTTCGGAATCCAGCACCCAGACGGTGAGGAAGTCCTCGCGGTCGACCTTCGCCACGGTGCGCCCGAGCTTGTCGTAGAACCAGCGCTCGGCATGGCCGACGCCGTCATGGTCGAGGACGAGGTTGCCGCCCTTGTCATACTGGCGCGAGGTCGCGACCGTATCGACATAGGTGACGTAGCTGGTGCCGTTGAAGCCGCCGAGCCGGAGGCTGGCGACGGTCGACCCGGTCAGCCGGTTGGCGCGGTCGTAGCTGTGGGAGGTCAGGCGGTAATTGGACGCGTTGACCGGCGCGGGAGGCGTGCCCCCGGCCGCGCCGGGGATCGCGACCGCGTCGCCGAACATCTTGGCGGTGAGCAGGTTGCCGTTGCCGTCATAGGTCCATTGGCTGAGCGCGCCGGTCGCGCCGACTTCGTCCGTCTTGCGGCCGAGCGCGTCATAGTAGCAATGCGTCACGCTGCCGCCGACCGTCGCGGTCTTGCCGGTGATCGTGCGGATGAGATTGCCGCGCAGGTCGTAGGTGAAATAGTCGCTGGGCGCCTCGGTGGTGACCGTGGCGAGGTTGTCCGCCACCCAGGGAATCGCGGCATAGGTCGTCTGGGTCAGCCGGTTCGCCTTGTCGTAGGAAAAGAGGGTGACGCGCTGCTCGGCGAGGCCGGAGGCTTCCGTCAGCTTGGTGCGGTTGCCGCGCGAATCATATTCGAAGCTGGTGGTGATGCTCGCCGCCTGGACAGCGCCGCCTTCGGTCTGCGCCGGCACGGGGCTGGTTTCGCTGAGCACGCGGCCGAGCTTGTCGAACGTGTAGGTGACCGCGAAGCTGTCAAAGTTCGGGTGGGTGGGCAGCAGTCCGGCGCCGAGCTTGTTGCGCACCTTGGTGCGATCGCCGAAGCTGTTGAAGACATAGGCCTCGTCCTTCGCCTCCGCGTCGGTGACCGAGACCAGCCGGCCGTTCTTGTCGTAGCCGAATGCGGTGGTCGCGTCCCTGGCGTGGGTCTGGATGGTGGGCGGCGCGGCGACCATCGGCGTGCCGCTCGGCCGCAGATAGTAACGGGTGACCGACGCGGCCTCGCCGAACGCGCTGTAGACCGTCCTGGTGGCATAGCCCTCGGCGTCGATCCGCAGCCAGGCCCGACCGAGCATGTCGTAATAGACGAAGCTGTCGTTGAGCCGCGCATCGTTGGCCCGCACCAGATTGCCGAACGCGTCATATTCGTTGGTCGTGACGAGGTCGTTGCCGGCGTCGCCGTCGACCTGCACCCGCGTGGTCAGCACCCGCCCGAGCGAATCGTAGGTCCGCACCTCGGGATGGCCGCGGGCGTCGGTGACGGTCAGCACATTGCCGAGGCGGTCATAGGCGAAGCCGGTGGTCGCGGCGCTGGCGGTGCCGAAGCCGCGGGTCTCGCTGATCACCCGGCCGTCGGCGTCGAACGTGCGCCGCGTGGTCGAGGCGTCGGGCGAATTATAGGCGACGATGGTGTCGATCGCCTGGCCGAGGCCGTTCAGGACATAATGGGTGGTGGCGCCGGCCCCGTCGGTGACGTCGGTCAGCCGGCCGGCCGCGTCGTGGCCGTAAAGGACGGTGACCTCGGTGCCGGGCGGCGGGCCGATCTGGGCGGCCAGGCTGGTCTTGGTGACACCGTCGGCGACCGAATATTGGGCGGCGTAGCGTATGTCCTTGGTGACCCGGCCGGCCGTGTCATGCTGATGCTCGGTGACATAGCCTTCGGCATCGACCTGGTAGGCGATGCGCCCGGCGGCGTCGTAGACGATGCGCGAGATGCGGTTGCCGGCGTTGCCGGCCTCGCCCGCCGCCCAGCCCAGCATCGTCGCCAGGCTCTGGTCGCCCGCGACCCCATAGGTGGCGGCATAGGCGGTCTGCTTGATCAGCCTGCCGACATTGTCATAGGCGAAGGCCGAAACCGCACCCGAGGGGTCGATGGAGAAGGCGGCGCGGCCGGCGGCGTCATAGACGGTGCGGCCGATCCGGTTGGCCGCGTTGGCGCCGAGGCCGCCGGCGATCTGCGCCGTCACATAGCCGAGCGAATAGCTCGCGGTCGGGGCGATCGAGCCGGCATAGTCGACGGTGCGGATGACGCTGCCGTTCGCGTCGTAGACATATTCGACCGGCTTGGCGGTCGCGTCGATCGCGAAGCGCAGCAGGCCGCGCCCGTCATAGACGAAGTCGGTCCGCCGGTCCGACGCGCTGGTGCCGACGCTCGCCTCCAGCGCGGCCAGCGTGCCGGTCTCCCAAAGGCCCGAATCCGCCGCCCTCGCCGCGCCGAGCTCGCGGATCTTGCGGCCGGCCTCGTCATAGACGAACCGGGTGAGGCCGCCGGCCCCGTCCAGGGTCGCGATCACCCGCCCGTCATTGTCGTAGAAATTGCGGGTCAGCCGGTCGGTGGCGTTGGCGCCGGGCAGGACCAGAGCGGTCGGGGGGGTGGTCTTGAAGCCGGCGATCGTCGCCGCGCCGATCGGGTTGGCATAGGATCTGGACGAGACCAGCCGGGAATCGCCGTCATAGCTGTAGACCGTGGCCGCGCCGGTCGCGTCGATCGTCTCGATCAGCCGGCTCGCCGCGTCGTAGACGCGCCAGGTCCAGGCGTCCTGCGCCGGCGCGGCGGTCGGCCGCAGGCCGGCCAGCGCATCGACCGGGGGCGCGCCGGGAGGCGGCGACGACGTGGTCTGCGTCGCGAACAGGCGGACATTGTCGATCGAGGCGCCGACCGCGTCGACCGTGCCGGTGCCCTTGAAGCGGAGCGTGTTGCTGCCGGCGATCGCGGGGATGCTGTAGGTCTTGGTCTGCATCGCCGTGCCGGTCGAGGTGACGGTGTCGAGCAGCGTGCCGTTCCACCACACCTCGAAGCTGCCGCTGGCCGCGCTCGTGCGGTTGGCGTGGTTGAACTGGAGCTGCATGACCTGCCCGGCGGCGAGGCCCGGCACGATCTGGTCGATGTCCATGTTGCCGCCGCCGACGTCGAGATAGGTGGCGTAGAGCCGGACATTGTCGATCGAGGCGCCGGCCGCGTCGGCGGTGCCGGTGCCCTTGAAGCGCAGCGTGTTGCTGCCGGCGACCGCGTCGAGCAGATAGGTCTTGGTCTGCATCGCCGTGCCGGTCGAGGTGATCGTCTCGACCAGATTGCCGTTCCACCACACTTCGAAGCTGCCGCTCGCCGAGCTGGTGCGGTTGGCATGGTTGAACTGGAGCTGCACCTTCCCGGCGGAAAGGCTGGGAATGACCTGGTTGACGTCCATGTTGCCGCCGGTCGGAAGCGGCTGGGTTGCGAGCAAGCGGACATTGTCGATCGACGCACCGGCGACGTCGGCCGTGCCGATGCCCTTGAAGCGCAAGCTGTTGCTGCCGGCGACGGCGACGACCGTCAAAGTCCTGGTCTGCATCGTCGCGCTGGTGCTGGTGATCGTCTCGATCAGGACGTTGTTCCAATAGACCTCGAAGCTGCCGCTCGCCGCCGTGGTGCGGTTGGCGTGGTCGAACTTGAGCTCGAGCAGCTCGCCGGCGGTGCGGCCGCCGATGGTCTGGCTGATGTCCATGTTGCCGCCGGTGATCACCGGCTCGGTCGCATAGACGCCGACCTTGTCGATCGAGGCGCCGACATTGTCTTCGGTGCCGGTGCCCGCGAAGCGCAGCACGTTGTCCCCGGCGACGGCAGCGACCTGATAGGACTTGGTCTGCATCGTCGTATTGGTCTGGTCGATCGAGGCGACCAATTGATCGTTCCACCAGACCTCGAAGCTGCCGCTTGCCGCGGTCGTCCGGTTGGCGTGGTCGAAGCGGACTTCCACGATCTGGCCGGCGGTCAGGCCGGACACGGTCTGGCTCACATCCATATTCTGGTGCGTCCAGACGGAATATCCTCCCCCGCCGCCGCCCTTTCCGCCGCCGCCGCCGCTGCTGGGTGGCGGGGCCCACATCAGCGTTACGTTGTCCAGCGACGCGCCGGCTTGGTCCTCCGTTCCGGTCGCGCGAAACCGGAGAACATTATTTCCCGCGGCCGTAATGACTTGGATCGTTTCGGTCTGCATGACGCTGCTGGAATCGCTGATCGTCGCGACCAGCACGTCGTTCCAGTAGACTTCGAAACTGCCGCTCTCGCTCGTGGTGCGGTTGGCATGGTCAAACTGCAGGAGAAAGGCCTGCCCTGCGGTCATGCCCGCTATTGTCTGGCTGATCTCGAGATTGGCTGCCGCGCCGGCCGGGCCATCGAGGTCGAGCCAGAAATCTCCATCGGTCGCTGCGACTCCGAATTGCCCCGAAAACACATGATCGAGCGGAGCGCCCCCATGGACCGTCCAGGCGGGGAGGCTTGAGCTCGAAACTCCGTAGCCCTGATTGGTATGCGCGGACGCGTAATATTCGAAGCTCCCGTTCTCGATCCAGTTCACCGGAGTGTACGGGCTTTGAATTTCGGGAGGGGGACCGCCGTACCAGGTCGAATAAGTGCCATCGAGGTCCAGCCAGAAGCTGCCGTCGGACGGCTGCACCCCCGCCACCGACCCCAGGCGCTCGAAGCGCGCCTGGCCGACCTTGATCCAGCCGGGAATGCTATTGCTGCTCCAGCCGCCGTCGACCTTGATGCCGCCATTGGCGTTTTCGAAGCTGCCGTTGGTGAGCAGGTTCGGGCCGACCGCGGCCCTGAGGCCCGTGTCGAAATAGGAATCGAGGTCGAGCCAATAGGCGCCATGGGTGCCGATGATGCCGAGCTGGCCCGCGGCGACCTGCTCGAACTTCTCGCTGTTCGCCCTGCTCCAGCCCGTCAGGTCGGTGTTCAGCCGCCCGTGCGGCAGCGTCGTATAGCTGCCGGACTGGTCAAAGCTTCCGTTGACCAGCAGGTTGGAGCCGATGGTCGTGTAGCCGGAGACCGGGATCGAATCCATGTCGAGCCAGTAGCCGCCGTCGGTGCCGGTGATGCCGAACTGGCCGGAAGTGACCTGCTCGAACATCTCGGCATTGACCTTGCTCCAGCCGGTCAGGGCGGTGCTGGAGAGGCCGTGCGGCAGCGACGAGCCGCCGGTCCCCGGCGTGTCGAAGCTGCCGTTGATCAAAAGGTTGGAGCCGGTCGGCAGCCAGGCGCCGCTGCCGGGCACCGAATCCATGTCGAGCCAATAGGCGCCGTCCGTCCCGGTCACGCTGAACTGGCCCGCCAGGACCTGCTCGAAATTCTGGCCGTTTGCCTTGGCCCAGCCGGCCAGGCTGGTGCTGGAGAGGCCGTGCGCCAGCGTCGAACCGCCCGTGCCCGGCGTGTCGAAGCTGCCGTTGAGGATCAGGTTGGAGCCGACCGGGCCGCTGCCGCTGCCGCCGCCGGCATTGGCGCCGCCGGTGCCGCCGGCGGTGAACGCGGACAGCGAGGCGACCTGGTTGGCGTCCAGCCTGTTGACATAGGCGATGGCCGTCACCAGCCGGTGGCTGGCGTCATAGCCATATTCGGTGACCGCGCCGTCGGCGGTGATGTCGGCGATCTTGCGGCTGGCATGGTCGTAGAGGAAATAGGTGGAACGCCCGGTCGGATCGGTCACCTTGCGCAGCCGTCCGAGCCCGTCGTAAAATTCGCTGATCACGGCGGTGGCGATGTCGATGCCGCTTTCGGTGAGGCTGATCCGCTCGCCGGCCTTGTTGTGGACCGCCACCCGGGTCAGCCCGTTGGCGAGCACCACCGTGGTGGTCGATTGCGCGTCGTTGAAGGCGAAGGTGGTGACGCCCCCCGCGAGGTCGGTCGCGCTGACCAGCCGGCCGAGCCCGTCATAGACGAAATGCTCGATCGCCGCCGAGGCGTTGTTGAACCGGTCGATCAGCTGCCCGGCCTGGTCGTAGACATAGGTGTCGCGGCTGTAATCGGTGAGCAGCCCGTCGCCGGCGCTGTTCGCCGCGCTATAGCGGGTCACGGTCGAGACGTTGCCGCGATGGTCGTAGCTGGTGTCGGTGCGGCGGACGTTGCTCTTGTCGGCAATGCCGTTCACCCAGGCCTCCAGCGTCCCCTCGCCGATGCTCTCGTTCCAGGCCAGGCTGCCGACATTGTAGGCATTGCCGGGATAGGCGATGGTGCTGACCAGCTTGCCGGGCGCGTCGTAGCGATATTCCATCACCTCGCCCTCGGCGCTGACCGCGAAACGCAGGTGGTTCTCGGGATCGTAGGCGTAGCGGGTGGTGACCGGCACGGCCGCCGCTCCGGCGCCTGCGCCGTCCGGGTCGGGCGCCAGATAGTGGGTGTCGGTCAGCAGCTCGTTCCTGAGGCCGTAGGTCCGCCGCACCGTGTTGCCCGCCGCATCCCGGCTCAGGGTCATGTTGCCGCTGGCATCGTAGCTGTAGGCGGTGGTGCGGCCGTTCTCGGTCATCAACTCGACGTCGCCATTGGCGTTGTAAACGAAGCTGGTGGTCGGCGCCGTCGCGCCCGGCGCCGGGACGGGGAGGACGAGCTGGGTGAGGTTGCCCTTGACGTCGTAGGTCATCACCGTCTGGCCGCCGAGCGGGTCGGTGATCGTGGTGACCCGATTGTCAATGTCGTAGAACAGGCCGGTCACCCGGGTGACGCCGCTCGACACGGTCTCGGTGAGCCTGGTGACGCGATATTCGGAGCCGATCAGCATATAGTCGATCTGCAGCAGCGACCCGTCCTGCTGGGAAATCGAGGCGACGCGGGTGCTGTCGTTGCTGGCATAGGTGTAGGTGGTGAGATATCTGACGCCGTCGCCGATGGAGCCGTTTTCGGGGGTCAGATCGACCTCGACGCTGGTGAGTCGGGTCGCGCCGGCGCCGTAGGTCTCATAGCCGTAATGGACCCGGGTCAGCGTGCCGTCGCTCTTGGTGGTGAGCAGCCGGGTGAGCCTGGTGCCGTCGTAGACGAGGTCGACCCGCTCGGTCTCGACGCCGCCGCCGTTCAGGACGACGACCTGGTTGAGCTGCCCGGTGGCGGCGTTGAACGTGTAGGTGAGGGTGTTGCCGTCGGTGTCCGAGGTGCTGGTGATCAGCCCGAACTTGCTCTCGTCGTAAAGCTCGGTGACCCGGCTGTTGCCGTCCGTCCACGTCCAGATGCCGCCGGAGCCGGTCAATTTGTCATGGGCGCCGGCGCCGTCGGTGGCGACATAGGCGTTCTCGGCCGCGTTCCAGGTGTAGATCGTGTCCGACCCGTCCCAGTCGAAGCGCTTCACGGTGGAGCCGGCGGCGCCGTAGGTGGCGGGCAGCCCCGAAATCCTGCGATAGATGCTCGCCCGCCAGCCGTCGGCATTGTCGCCGTCGCCGGTCGTCTGGCTGTTGTAGGTCCTGCCGATCGCGGCATCCGGACCGCGCCCGATCAGGAACTCGTCCTGACGGGTGATGACGAGATTGCCGTTGGCGGCGTTGACGTAGACGCTTTCATTGTCCCGCCCGAGCGCCGCCCGGCCCACCTGGCCCCGCGACCCCAGGACCAGTGCCGAGCTGCGCTCCAGGCCGAAGCCCTGACCGGTGACGATCGCGACCATTCCCCCACCCCCTCGAGATCAGCTGAATAAGCAGACGGCTAATCCGATTGATCGAAAGGGGGGCGGACGAGTTTAGGGAAAATTTGCGACGAGGCGTGCGGAGCCCGAAAAGACGGTGAGCCGCGGACAAGGTCCTGCGAACGCTCACAAAGTCCGGCGCTGGTGGAGGCCCGAGCCGGAATCGAACCGGCGTGCAAGGATTTGCAGTCCTCTGCGTAACCACTCCGCCATCGGGCCGCCGCGGGCGAGATGGGCGGGTTCGGCTTGGCTGTCAACCGGGGAGAGGCTAGGCTCGCGCCATGCACGCCGCGGCGACCCTGGCGCGCGCCGTCTTCCGGCCGGCCCTCGATTTCGCGCTGCCGCCGCGCTGTCCGGGGTGCGGCACGGTGATCGACGAGCCGCACCGCTTCTGCCTCGACTGCTGGTCCGCGCTCACCTTCCTCGGCGAGCCCTGCTGCGCCCGCTGTGCGCTGCCGTTCGACTACGAGGCGGGCGCGGGCGTCGAGTGCGGCCGCTGCATCGCCGCGCCGCCCGCCTACGACCGGCTGCGCGCCGCGGTCGCCTATGGCGAGATTTCGAGGCGGGTGGCGCTGAAGCTCAAATATGGCGGCCGGCCGGGCGTGGCGGCGACCATGGCCCGGCTCCTCGCCCGCCACCTCGACGCCGGGCCCGATGCATGGCTGGCGCCGGTGCCGCTGCACCGCTGGCGGATCTGGCGGCGCGGCTACAACCAGTCGGCGCTGATCGCCGCCGCGCTCGCCCGCCTGGCCGGGCTCGAGGCGCGGCAGGACTTGCTCGAGCGGGTGAAGGCGACGCCGCCGTTGCGCGGCATGGGGCCGCGCCAGCGCAGCGACGCGGTGCGCGGCGCGTTCCGGGTGCGCGCGAGGCACAAGGCCGCGCTGAAGGGCCGCAGCGTCGTCCTCGTCGACGACGTCTATACCAGCGGCGCCACCGCCAATGGCTGCGCCCGCATGCTGAAACGGGCCGGCGCCGCGCGGGTGGACATCCTCTGCTGGGCGCGCGTTGTTCGCGGCAGCGATCATTGACAAAGCCGGCACGGCGCTTCCACCTGCCGGCCGAGGAGGCGTGATGGCGCGGGTCGAGATCTACAGCAAGATGTTCTGCGGCTTCTGCTACAGCGCCAAGCGGCTGCTCGACGGCAAGGGCGTCCAATATGAGGAATATGACATCACCATGGGCGGCCCGAAGCGGGCCGAGATGATCCAGCGCGCCAATGGCCGCACCACCGTGCCGCAGATCTTCATCGACGATCATCATGTCGGCGGCTGCGACGACCTCCACGCGCTCGATCGCGACGGCCGGCTCGATCCGATGCTCGGCGCATGAAGATCGCTTTGTTCCAGGCGCAGACCGGAATCGACCCGGCCGCGAACGGCGCCGGGCTCGCGACGCGGGTGCACGAGGCGGCGGCCGCCGGCGCGGCGATGCTGTTCACGCCCGAGATGAGCGGCCTGCTCGACCGCGACCGCGACCGGGCCTCCCCCAATCTTCGCCGCGAGAGCGACGATCCGGTGCTGGCGGCGGTGCGCGAGGCGGCGGCGGCGGCAGGCCTCTGGGTCCACCTCGGCTCGCTCGCCTTGCTCGCGGAGCAGGGCGGCAAGCTGGTCAACCGCGGCTTCGTGATCGACGACCGGGGCGAGGTGCGCGCCCGCTACGACAAGCTGCATCTGTTCGACGTCGACCTCGCGACCGGCGAGAGCTGGCGCGAATCGGCCGCCTATCGCGGTGGCGAGCGGACCGTCGTGGTCGAGACGCCGTTGGGGCCGCTCGGCCTTTCCATCTGCTACGACCTGCGCTTCGCCGGCCTCTATGCCGCGCTGACCGACGCCGGCGCGACCATATTGTCGATCCCGGCCGCGTTCACCGTGCCGACCGGCGAGGCGCACTGGCACGTGCTGATGCGGGCGCGGGCGATCGAGGCCGGCGCCTTCGTCGTCGCCGCGGCGCAGGTCGGCGCGCACGAGGACGGGCGCACGACCTACGGCCATTCGCTGGTCGTCGATCCCTGGGGCGAGGTGCTGCTCGACATGGGCGGCGAGGCGCCCGGCCTGGGCTTTGCCGAGATCGATCCGGGCGCGGTCGAGGAGGTCCGGCGCCGGCTGCCGGCGATCCGCCACCGCCGGCCGATTCCGGCGCCGGAGCATGTGCTCTAATGATCATTTTCGACCTCAAATGCGTCCCGCAAGGCCATGTTTTCGAAGCCTGGTTCGGTTCGACCGAGGATTATGACGAGCAGCAGCGCCGCGGCCTCGTCGCCTGCCCGGTCTGCGGCGCGTCGGAGGTCGACAAGGCGCCGATGGCGCCCAAGGTCGGGGCCAAGGGCGGCCGCCAGGGGGGCCCGGCGCCCGAGGCGGTCAAGGCGATGATGTCGGAGATGGCGGCGGCGCAGAAGCAGCTGCTCGAGAAGAGCGAGCATGTCGGCGACCGCTTCCCGGACGAGGCCCGCGCCATCCATCTCGGCGAGGCCGAGGCGCGCGCGATCCACGGCCGCGCCAGCCCGGCCGACGCCGATTCGCTGCGCGACGAGGGCGTGCCGATCGCGCCCCTGCCGTTCCCGGTGCCCGACCCCAAGGAGGAGAATTGACCCCGGGCGGCGCATGCGTCACATCGCGCGGCGCCCGACACATTTTTGGCACGGCCCCGTAGCTCAGCAGGATAGAGCGACTGATTCCTAATCAGTAGGTCACAGGTTCGAATCCTGTCGGGGTCACCACGCTCCAGCCCGCCCGATTTTGTTGGATACATGTTGGATTTCGTCTGCCAACGCGAGGGGGTGATGCACGCGACTCGCCCGTCCCGCCGCCGACTGATCGATCCGATCGATCAATGCGGCCGCACTGATCGAAAGGAATTTTATTTTCGCTGAACTTCGTGAACTTCCGGCGCCGCCAGGAATGTCCGCGCGGGGAGTTTCGCTCCGGACGGGGGCGGTGTATTCGCCCCGGCGGCTAGGAGGCTGCGAATGACCGACACTCCCGACGACGGCGACCTGGTGAGCGAGCCGCGCGAGGTCGCGGTGCCCGACGACGTGCGCGAGGCGGTCAGGACCCTGATCCGCTGGGCGGGCGACGATCCCGACCGCGAAGGCCTGCTCGACACGCCGGCGCGGGTGGCGCGGGCGTGGAAGGAATATGCGCGCGGCTACGAGGAGGACCCGGCGCAGCATCTCTCGAAGACCTTCGAGGAGGTCGGCGGCTATGACGAGATCGTGCTGCTGAGGGACATCCCCTTCCAGTCGCATTGCGAGCATCATCTCGCGCCGATCATCGGCAAGGCGGCGATCGCCTATCTGCCGCGCAACCGGGTGGTCGGCATCTCCAAGCTCGCCCGGGTGCTGCACGGCTATGCGCGGCGGCTGCAGGTGCAGGAAAGGCTGACCGCGCAGGTCGCCGACTGCATTTGCGAGCATCTGCAGCCGCTCGGCGTGGCGGTGGTGATCGAGGCGAGCCACGCCTGCATGAGCGCGCGCGGGGTCGCCACGCCCGGCGTGATGATGACCACCAGCCGGATCATGGGCGTGTTCCGCGAGGACGAGCGCAGCCGCCGCGAGGTGCTGGCGCTGATGGGCTATTGATGCGCGGCGCCGCCCTGCTCGCGCTGCTGCTCGCCGGCTGCGGCGAGCCCGCCATCGTCGGCGAGAATGTCGGCGCCAGCGCCAACCAGATCGAGCGGCTGTCGACGCCGAAGGACGAGAGCATCGACCCCGAGCTCTCGGTGCGGCTCGAGCCGCTCGGCCTGCCCGAGCTGGACGGCGCCGGCATGCCCGAACCCGCCTGCGACTTCAGCACCGGCGGCGGGCGGGTGCTGTTCGCCGCGACCCCGAGCGACGCGGTCGCGCGGATCGAGGGACGGCTGCTTCACTTCACCCATTCCAGCCCGATGGGGCCGACCGGCGGCTTCTTCGAGGACCGGCAGATCAGCGTCAGCATCGGCCGGGTCGGCGAGGCGCCGCTGGTCGGCCAGGACGGCTGGCCGGCGCGGATCACGGTCACCAACCGGCGCACGGAGGCGCGGGCCGAATTGAGCGGGGTCTGGCGCTGCCCCGCCTGATCGCGCAAGAGGCGGCGGCGTCATCGGGAGAATGAGCGTGAGCGAGAGTGGGGCGAGGGAAGCCAGGACGCCGCTCCGGCGGGTGGTGATGGCGAGCATGATCGGCACCACCATCGAATGGTACGATTTCTTCCTCTACGGCTCCGCCGCCGCCCTCGTCTTCAACCGGCTGTTCTTCCCGTCCAGCGATCCGTTGACCGGCACCTTCCTCGCTTTCGGCACCTATGCGCTCGGCTTCGTCGCCCGGCCGATCGGGGGGATCGTGTTCGGCCATTTCGGCGACCGCATCGGCCGCAAGCGGCTGCTGATGCTGAGCCTGGTGATGATGGGCGTGGCGACGGTGCTGATCGGCCTGTTGCCGACCTACGCGCAGATCGGCATCTGGGCGCCGATCGCTGCTTGTCCTGCTGCGCCTCGTCCAGGGCTTTGCGGTCGGCGGCGAATGGGGCGGGGCGGTGCTGATGGCGGCCGAGCATGGCGACGCCGCCCGCCGCGGCTTCTGGGCGAGCTGGCCGCAGGCGGGCGTCGCCGCCGGCAGCCTGCTCTCGGCCGGCGTGCTCGCGCTTCTCGCCGGTCTCCAGGACGAGGCGGATTTCCTAGCCTGGGGCTGGCGGATTCCGTTCCTGATCTCGGTCCTGCTCGTCGTCGTCGGCTGGTACATCCGCAACAAGGTCTCGGAGAGCGCGACCTATGAGAATGCGATCGCGGAGGAGGGCGCGCCGCCGAAGCTGCCGGCGCTCGACGTCTTCCGCGAACGCCCGAAGGCGGTCGTGCTCGGCGCCGGCCTCAGGATCGGCGAGAACATCTCCTACTACATCCTCACCGTCTTCTCCCTGACCTTCCTCGTCGATGTCGCGGCGGAGAGCCGCAGCCTCGCGCTCAACGCGCTGCTGATCGGCGCGGCCGTGCAGTTCTTCGCCATCCCCTTGTTCGCCTTGCTCTCCGACCGGATCGGCCGGCGCCGGGTCTACGCGTTCGGCGGGCTCGGCCTCGCCGCGTGGAGCTTCGCCTTGTTCCCGCTGCTCGAGAGCGGCAGCCAGGTGGAGATCGTCCTCGCGCTCGTCGTCGGCCTCGTCCTCCACGGCGCGATGTACGGTCCGCAGGCGGCGATGATCGCCGAGCTCTTCCCGACGCGGATCCGCTATTCGGGCGCGTCGATCGCCTATCAGCTGACCGCGATCGTCGGCGGCTCGCTGGCGCCGATCATCGCGCTCTGGCTCTACAAGGCATATGATTCGGCGCTGCCGGTCGCCATCTACGTCGGCACCGCCTGCGCGATCAGCGGCCTCTCCGCCCTGCTCGCCCGAGAGACGAAGGGGGTGGAGCTGTCGGAGATCCGCTAGGGCCTGTCGCCCCAGTAGCGCAGCAGGTTGGACTGGACGAGCTGGAGGCGGGTGTAGTTTTCCGGAGCCATGCGCAGCCCTTCGAGCGCGGCGACCTCGTTGAGCTCGTAGAGCAGCTCGCGGCGGAACTTGTCGGCGATGCGGCTCTGGATGAAGGTGATCGCGACCAGCCGCTCGCCCTCGGTCACCGGCTCGACCTCGTGCAGCATGTCGGAGGGATAGACGATCGCGCTGCCGGCCGCGGCCTTGAAGCGCAGGTCGCGCGTGCCGAGCCCGATGCGGAGCGCGCCGCCCTCGTAGCTTCCCGGATCGTTGAGGAAGACGGTGGCGCTGAGGTCGGAGCGCAGCGGCAGGTCCCCGAGCTGGAGGAAGGCGGCGTCGGCATGGGCGCCGTAGCGCATGTCCGGGGTGTAGCGGGTCATCATCGGCGGCAGCATCGCCACCGGAAAGGCGAAGTTGCGGAAGTCCTCGTGCCCCAGCATCGCCTGCATGATGATCTGCGAGGAGCGGTTGTAGGCGGCCTCGTCGTGCAGCTGCAGGTTCTGCTTCACGCTCGAATGGGGGTTGCTGATCCGGCCGTCGACGAAGTTGGCGGCGGCGGCGATGGTGCGCAGCTCCTCGACCTGCGCCGCGCCCAGGATGTCGAGCTCCTTGAACATCAGCCTTTGCCCTCCGCCCGCCGAATCGCCTGCGCTGCGGCAGGATAGCGGCTTTCCAGCCCGGCAAGCCAGTTCAGCGCGTCGCGCAGCGCGGGCGCGTGGCGACGGCGGGCGTCGGCGAGGATCTCGCGCCGCAGCTCGGGGCTGTATTCGTAGTCGAGCGCCTTGGAATAGCGGCGCATCAGCGGTCCCTCGCAGATCGCGCGCGCCGCGGGCCCCGCGACCTCCGCGCCGAAATGGCCGGCGACGGCGATGAAGTGGCGCACCGGATCGGCCAGGAAGAGGTCGAAATCCAGCCAGAGCACGCTTTCCGCCGGCAGCCGCGCCGCCGCCTGCTCGAGCGAGGTCATCTCGCAGGCCCAGCCCAGAGCGGCCCGGAGGCCGTCGTGCATGCGATCGAGGTCGGCGGTGAGCCCGGGGCAGCGGCGCTGCAGCCGCGCGAGGCGGGTCGGGCTCAGCGCCTGCAGCGTCTGCCAGCTGTTCTGGCCGGCGAGGATGTTCTCGAGATAGGGCGCGGGCGCCGCATGGAGGAGCAGGGCGCGCGCGCCCGGGCGGAGCAGCCGGTCGGCGATCTCGCTGGTGAAGCTGGTCGCCTTCACATTGGCGCGCTGCTCCGGCCGGAAGCTACGCGACAGCAGGGCGGCGAGCGTGTCGAAGCGCTCGTCCGGGGGCGGCGCGGCGGCGAAGGTGCGCAGCAGCAGCGGTTCCCTGAGGGCGAGCACCTCGGGCAGCTCGCCGAGCAGGCGCGAGATCAGCGTCGAGCCGACATTGCCGATGTGGAAGATGTAATGGGCGTCGCGGCGGGCCCCGGCCGGCATGGCGGGCCAATCGGACTGACGGAGCTCGGACTGCGGGGAGAGCATGCGCTGGTCGAGGAAGCTTGCCGCGCGATAGTCCGCCTCGCTCATGCGCAGCCAGGCGACGCGGTCGGTCGCCGGGTCGAGCTCGAAGGGCAACCATTCGGGAGTCTCGATCATCGCGCCCCCGCGATTAGCAAAGAAAAAGGCCGCCGGCATGGAAACCGACGGCCTCGTCCTTCCCGCATTGCGGCGACTCAGGCCTTGTCGGCCTGCTCGCCTTCCCCGTCATCGCTGTCGGCCTCGGGCGCCGCGGCCGCTTCCTCGGACTCGGCGCGGCTTCCTCGGTGGCAGCTTCCTCGGCCGGAGCCTCGTCGGCGGCGGCCTCCTCGGCCGGCGCTTCCTCGGCAGCAGCGGCCTCTTCAGCCGGCGCCTCCTCGTCGGCGGGCGCGGCTTCCTCGGCCACCGGCTCGGCCGCGATCTCGCCCGGCTCGAGCGTCTCGTCGCGCTCCTCGATGAAGCCGGCGACGTCCTTCTCGAACATCTCGGCCATCACGTCCTTGCCGGCGGCCTGCAGCTCGGCCTCCTCGGGCGAGCGGGCGATGTTGACGCTGATCGTCACCGAGACCTCGGGTGGAGCGCGATCTTCACCTCCTGGACGCCGATCGACTTGATCGGCCGGTCGAGCACGATCTGGTTCTTGGCGACCTTGTGGCCCTGCGCCTCCAGCGCCTCGGCGAGGTCGCGGGCGGAAACGGAGCCGTAGAGATGGCCGACGTTGGAGGCCTGGCGGATCAGCTGGATCTTGGCGCCGTCGACCTTGGCCGCGTCCTTCTCGGCATGGCCGCGGCGCTCGGCATTCTGCGCCTCGATCTTCTCGCGATTGGCCTCGAACACCTTGCGGTTGGAATTCGTTGGCGCGGAGCGCCTTGCCGCGCGGCAGGAGGAAGTTGCGGGCATAGCCGTTCTTCACCTTGACCACGTCGCCGATGGTGCCGAGCTTCTCGATCCTCTCGAGCAGGATGACTTCCATGTCCCTTGCTCCTTATTTCACGACGTAGGGCAGCAGGCCGAGATGGCGGGCGCGCTTGATCGCCTTGGCCAGCTCGCGCTGCTTCTTGGTGGAGACCGCGGTGATGCGGCTGGGGACGATCTTGCCCCGCTCGGAGACGAAGCCCTGCAGCAGGCGGACGTCCTTATAGTCGATCTTGGGCGCATCCTTGCCGGAGAAGGGGCAGGACTTGCGGCGGCGGAAAAATGGGCGTGCCATCGTGTCTATCCCTTCGCTTAGTCGTCGAATTCGTCGCGGCCGCGGCCGCGGCCGTTGCGGTCCCCGCGATCGCCGCGATCGCCGCGATCGCCGCGATCCCCGCGCTCGTCGTCGCGGCGCTTGTCGCGCTCGCCGCGCCGCATCATCGCCGACGGACCCTGCTCGTGCTCGTCGACCTTGATGGTCATGTAGCGGATCACGTCCTCGTTGATCTGGGTCTGGCGCTCCAGCTCGGCGACCACCGGGGCGGGCGCCTCGAAATCGAGCGCGACATAATGGGCCTTGCGGTTCTTGGCGATCCGGTAGGCGATGTTGCGGAGGCCCCAGGTCTCGGTCCTGACGACCTTGCCGCCATTGTCCTCGATGATCTTGGTGGCGGTCTCCGCCAGCGCGTCCACCTGGGCCTGGGCCAGGTCCTGACGCGCCAAAAAGACATGCTCGTAGAGCGGCATGTGGCGCTGTTCCTTCTCTTGGCCGATCGCTGACGCCGCCCGTTGCGGACGCCCCTCCGGCTGTCGTCTTAAATGCTGACCGGGGCTAAAGGCATGGCCTCCGCCCCGGACGGCTGCGCATTTGGCTGAGAAGCGCGGAAAAATCAACCCCGCTTGCACCTTGCGCCGCGCTTGGCCTACCAGCCCGCCGACAGGAGGCTTCGAGCATGCGCGCATTCATCTTCCCGGGGCAGGGGAGCCAGTCGGTCGGCATGGGCGCGGCGCTGGCCGGGGCGAGCAAGGAGGCGCGGGCCGTCTTCGAGGAGGTG
Organism: uncultured Alphaproteobacteria bacterium; assembly: GCA_963826805.1. Classification (GTDB taxonomy): domain Bacteria; phylum Pseudomonadota; class Alphaproteobacteria; order Sphingomonadales; family Sphingomonadaceae; genus Allosphingosinicella. The sequence goes on along the minus strand of CAWGYE010000003.1, from coordinate 1,357 downwards.
GACGAGGCGCTCGGCCAGACGCTGTCGCGGCTGATGGCGGAGGGGCCGGCGGAGGAGCTGACGCTGACCGAGAATGCGCAGCCGGCGATCATGGCCAATGCGATCGCGACGCTGCGCGCCTCGGGCATCGACCTCGAAGCCAAGGCCGATTTCGTCGCCGGTCACAGCCTCGGGGAATATTCGGCGCTGTGCGCGGCGGGCACGTTCGACCTCGCGACGACGGCGAGGCTGCTGAAGCGGCGCGGGCAGGCGATGCAGGCGGCAGTGCCGGTGGGGGAGGGGGCGATGGCCGCCCTGCTCGGCGCCGACCTCGCTCTGGCGCAGGCGGTCTGCGACGCCGCCGCGCAGGGCGAGGTCTGCACCGTCGCCAATGACAACGATCCCTCGCAGGTGGTGATCTCGGGCCACCGCGGCGCGGTCGAGCGGGCGCTGGAGATCGCCAAGGAGAAGGGCGCCAAGCGGGCGATCCTGCTGCCGGTCTCGGCGCCGTTCCACTGCCCGCTGATGCAGCCCGCAGCCGACGCGATGGCCGAGGCGCTGGCCGGCGCGGCGATGGAGCCGCCGGCGGTCTCGCTCTACGCCAACGTCACCGCCCAGCCGATCGACAATCCCGACGACATAAGCGAGCTGCTCGTCCGGCAGGTGACCGGCATGGTCCGCTGGCGCGAGAGCGTCGCGGCGATGGCGGCGGCGGGCGTCACCCATTTCGTCGAGTTCGGCGGCAAGGTGCTCGGGCCGATGGTCAAGCGCATCGCCCCCGATGCGAACGTGGCCAGCGTGATCTCGATGGACGACATCGACGCTTTGGTGAAGGGCATCTAAGAGTTGTTCGCGCGGAGACGCGGAGACGCGGAGGGGTGCGGTTGAGAGACCTCGAAGAAATCAGCGGAGATGTGCTCGACGTGTCGCTGAGGCTGCATCGTCAGCTTGAGCCCGGGCTCCTTGAAGTCAGTGTACGAGACGATCCTGGCCGCCAAGCTCGCCGAGATGGGCTACGAGGTAGCGCGTCAGCAACCTATTGGCATCGAGTTTGAGGGGCTTCGCTTCGAAGCTGCGTTCCGGATCGATCTGCTGATCGATCAGCGACTGCTCGTCGAGGTCAAATGCGTCGATAGGTTGCATGCCGCGCATGCAAAGCAACTGCTCACCTATCTGCGCCTTACCGGTCAGCCCGTCGGGCTTCTCATCAACTTCGCCGGGGCGACGCTCAAAGAGGGCTTTCGTCGGATAGTCAATGACTACAAGCCCTCCGCGTCTCCGCGTCTCCGCGTGAACCTTCCTTCAGCAGGAATAATCTAATGTTCGATCTCACAGGAATGACCGCCCTCGTCACCGGCGCCTCGGGCGGGATCGGTTC
>CAWGYE010000002.1:0-328920 GCA_963826805.1 uncultured Alphaproteobacteria bacterium | reverse complement strand
TCCACCATCCCCAGTCCTACGGCACGTCGGGCTGTCAGCCCGCCGCCACGACGGCGTCACCTCGCTCTCGGGCGGCCAGCAGCAACGGGTGCTGATCGCCCGCGCGCTGGCCGGAGGGCCCGACCTCTTCGTACTCGACGAGCCGACCGCAGGCGTCGACCTGCCGGGCCAACAAGCGCTGGCCGCGGCCATCGGCAGGCTCAAGGCGGACGGCGCGACCATCGTCCTGGTCGCCCACGAGCTCGGTCCGATGTCGGCGCTCTGGACCGTGCCGTGGTGATGCGCGACGGTCGGGTGGGCTACGACGGGCCGCCGCTGGCCGACGACGAGGTTCACCACCCGTCGTACGGCGAACCGCACACCCATCACCACCACCAGCCCGCGGGTCGTCCGACGACCACACCCCGCACCTCGACTCTCCCGTGGACCGCCGGTGAACCTCCTCGACCTGCTGTCACCCTCGACTTCATGCAGCGTGCCCTGTTGGCGGCGCTGTTCACCGGGCTCGCCGCCCCGGCCGTCGGTACCTACCTCGTCCAGCGCCGGCTCTCACTGATGGGCGACGGCATCGGCCACGTCGCCGTCACCGGCGTCGCGCTCGGCCTGATCACCGGCACCTCCCCCACCTGGACGGCCGTGGCGTCGCGGCCGTGGGTGCGGTCGTCATCGAGCTGATCCGCGATCGTGGGCACACCAGCGGCGACGTCGCGCTGGCGCTGATGTTCTACGGCGGCATCGCCGGCGGCGTGCTGATCACCGGCCTCGGCGGCCAGAGCGCGGCCCTGTTGCAGACCTACCTGTTCGGCTCGATCACCACGATCTCGCCGACCGACGTCTGGGTCACCGTCGGGCTCGCCGCGCTGGTGGTCACCATGGTGCGTCGGGCTGTCGCCCCAGCTGTTCGCGGTCGCCCACGACCACGAGTTCGCCCGCGTAGCCGGGCTGCGCGTCCGGCTCTACAACGTGGCCGTCGCCGTACTCGCCGCGGTCATCGGTGACCGTGGCCATGCGCACCGTCGGCCTGCTGCTGGTCAGCGCCCTGATGGTGGTCCCCGTCGCGACGGCGCAACAGCTGGCCCGGTCGTTCCGGGCCACGCTGGTCGCGGCGATGCTGCTGGGCATCGGCGCCTCCGTCGGCGGGCTGCTGGTCGCGGCGTACGCGTCGTTCTCGGCCAACGTCGCACCGGGCGCGACGATCGTGCTGCTCTCGCTGGCCGGGTTCGCGGCGGCCTGGCCGCTCGGGGTCTGGCTGCGGTCGCGGCAGCGGCTGCGGGCGCCGTTCGCGCCCGAGCGAGCCCACCGGCCACGACGTCGCGGAACACGAGCGGCCACGGGCACGCACGACCACGTGCACGGCGAGGACTGCGGACACCTGGCGGTGCGGCACGGCGACCACGTCGACTACGTGCACGACGGCCACCGCCACGCCCCCCACGGAGAGCACTATGACGAGCACTGAGTCGTCCGGCGGCGCCCCGCCCCACCCGGCAGCGACTGGCCGTCGCTCGAGGCGCTCGGCTCCGTCGACGACTTCCGGTCGGCCCAGGAAATCCACGAGTCCTGGCGACCATCGGGCGGCACCGTCGGACTGGCCACGGTCTACCGCACCCTGCAGACGTCGCCGACCAGGGCGAGGTCGACATGCTCCGCACGCGAGGACGGCGAGGCGATCTACCGCCGGTGCTCGGAGACCCACCACCACCACCTGGTCTGCCGCTCCTGCGGCGCCACCGTCGAGGTCGAGGGCCCCGCCGTCGAGCGCTGGGCCACCGCATCGCCGCCGAGCACGGCTTCACCGACGTCTGCCACACCCTGGAGATCTTCGGCACCTGCGCGGCCTGTTCCTAGCCCGTGGCGGGGTGCTCCCGTCAGTTCCGGGTAAATCGGGGCCCGACACCGCGGAACTGCACGGGAGCACCCGAAATCACGCCTTCCCGTACCTGCGGTCGCGCTGGGCGTACAGCTCGATCGCCTTCCACAGCTCGAGTCGGTCCAGTCGGGCCACAGCACGTCGGTGAAGACGAGCTCGGCGTACGCCGCCTGCCAGAGCATGAAGTTCGAGAGCCGCTGCTCCCCCGACGTACGCCAGATCATGTCGGCGTCGGCGACCTCGGGGACGTACAGGTGCCGGGCGAACACCCGCTCGTCGACGCGGTCGGGGTCGAGCCGGCCGGCGGCGACCTCGCGGGCGATCGACCGGGCGGTGTCGGCGAGCTCGGCGCGGCCGCCGTAGTTGACGCACATCGTCAGGGTCAGCACCTTGTTGTCGCGGGTGAGCTCCTCGGCCACCTGCAGCTCCCGGATCACCGAGTGCCACAGCCGCGGCGCGCGGCCGGCCCACCGCACCCGAACGCCGAGCTCGTGCATCTCGTCGCGGCGCCGCCGGATCACGTCGCGGTTGAAGCCCATCAGGAACTGCACCTCGTCGGGCGAGCGGGTCCAGTTCTCGGTCGAGAAGGCGTACGCCGAGATCGCCTTGACGCCGATCTCGATCGCCCCTCGACCACGTCGAAGAGCGAGTGCTCGCCCGTCTCGTGCCCGGGGTGCGCGGCAGCCCGCGCTGCTTGGCCCAGCGACCGTTGCCGTCCATCACGATCGCGACGTGGCGGGTACCAGCTCCTTAGGGATCGCCGGTGGTCGCGCCCCGGACGGGTGCGGAGTCGGAGGACGGGGCGTCCGCCGTCAGCGTAGAGCCGCCGGATTCGTTGAAATTTTACTGGCGCGTAGGGCCCGGCTCTCCCTATTCTCGACGGTGGCTCCGACTCGGGCGGATCCCTCCCCCACCCCTGGAGAGAGAGCCATGTCGGGTCCCGTTCGTGCTGCCGTCGCGGCCGCGTCGGGGCTGATGCTCGCGTTGACGGTCACCTCGCCCGCCGAGGCCCAGGTCGAGATGCTGTCGGTGGGCACGCCCGGTCCGGTGTCGCTGCTCAACTTCGCGGGGGACAGCGAGGTCCCGCCGACCACGCGGACCGACGCGACCCAGGCCTCCGTCGAGTGCGACGCCACCGCACGTGGCCGGCGTGCGGTGTTCGCCGCGGCGCTCGCCTGGGCGCCCGACGAGACACCGGGCATGCACAACGATTGGCGGTACGTGCGGGTGGTCGCCGGCGCCGTCGACGCCGAAGGCGGACCCGGACCGGCGAGTCCTCGCCGTACTACACGGCGTACGACGACGGGGCCGCGACCCTGCCCGCGGTCGGCGTCTTCCTGCCGCGCGACGGCGTCGCGTACACGCCCGTGCTGATGGTGCAGTTCTACGACTCGACCTACCGGCTCACCGGCACCGCCATGGTCGGCTCGCAGGTGGGGGCATGGCTGGTGAGCCTGCCGACCTCGTCCTTGGGCGACTACTGGTACGTCGCCGCCGACGACCTCGTGCAGTGCGGGTAGGACGGTCTCACCGCTCGACGTACTCCAGGGACCGCAGGCCGCGCTCGAGGTGCCAGTGCACGTAGGCCGACGACCAACCCGGTGGCTTCGCGAAGCGAGCGCGGATCGGCTGCCGCGACGACCGTCCAGTCGCCGGCCAGCAGCGCGCCGAGCAGTCGAGGTGCCGGTCGAGGGTGCGCCGACCCGGGCACCCGGCAGTCGGCGCAGAGCGCACCGCCGGCCGACGGGCTGAACGCCCGGTGCGGGCCCTCGTCCCCACAGCGGGCGCAATGGCTCGAACGACGGCGCGTAGCCGGCCACCGCCAGCGAACGCAGCAGGTAGGAGTCGAGGACCTGGTTGGCGCCCTTGTCTCCCGCGGCCATCGCGCGCAGCCCCCCGACCAGCAGCAGGAACTGCTGGACCGCCGGCTGCTTCTCCTCGGTGACCAGCCGTTCGGCGGTCTCGAGCATCACGGTGCCGGCGGTGTAGCGGTCGTAGTCGTTGCCGAGTCCGGCGCCGAACGGCTCGAGGGTCTCGGCCTGGGTCACCATGTCGAGGGAGCGGCCCACGGCCAGCTGGAGGTCGACGTGGGTGAACGGCTCGAGCCGCGACCCCCACCGCGAGGTCGTACGGCGCACGCCCTTCGCCACCGCGCGGACCCGGCCGTGCTGGCGGGTCAGCAGCGTGATGATCCGGTCGGCCTCACCCAGCTTGTGGGTGCGCAGCACGATCGCCTCGTCGCGGTAGAGGGGCATCGGCTCCATTGTGCCGGTTGGACGGTCGCTCAGCCGGGGACGCGCCGTACGGCGACCGGTCGCCGTCGTCCCCAGCAGGACAGCGCGAACTCCGCGGCGATGCCGTCGAGGCGCTCGGGGCGGGAGCGCCACTCCAGGATGCTGCGCGCCTTCTCGAACCGGGCGTGCGGCATCTCCTCGGCCAGCATCGCCGCGTCGGCAAAGGGGTGGAGGGGGTCCGTCGGGTGGCCCACGATCAAGGCCGGTGCGGTGATGGCCCGGCGCTGCTTCGACTGGGGCGCGACCCGGCCGAAGATGATGCCGTGGATGACCGCGGCCACCGAGGCCGGCCGTTGGTCCAGGGTGTCGAGCACGACCCCCGCCCAGAACGGCACCAGGCCGCGCGGGACCGGTCTGGTCAGCGCGCGCACGGACGAGACCGTCCAGGGCAGGTAGCGGGCCGCGAACATCAGCGGCACGAACGCCACGACGCGAGGTCTCGAAGCAGCCGCCCTGGTCGATCGAGATGTCGACCAGCACCGAGCCGCGCTTCATCGTCTTCAGCATCTCGCGAGTGACCAGCTTGGGCGCCGCCGCGCCCGGGATCAGCACCGCGCCGATCACCACCTCCGCTTTGGTGACGGCATGGGCGATCGCCGCGCGGGAGGCATAAGCGGTCTTGATCTGGCTGCCGAAGAACATGTCGAGCTCGGCGAGGCGGGCGTTGGAGATGTCGTAAATGGTGACGTCGGCGCGCATGCCGACCGCCATCTGCGCCGCATTGACCCCGGCGATGCCGCCGCCGAGGATCATCACCCGGGCCGGCGCGACGCCCGGCACCCCGCCCAGCAGCACGCCGCGGCCGCCCTGCTCCTTCTCGAGATAGTGCGCGCCGACCTGCACCGACATCCTGCCGGCCACCTCGCTCATCGGCTTCAGCAGCGGCAGCGAGCCGTCGTTGGCGGTCACCGTCTCATAGGCGATGCAGGTCGCGCCGGAGGCCATCAGCCCTTTGGTCTGCTCGGGATCCGGCGCCAGGTGGAGATAGGTGAAGAGCAGGTGGCGCGGCTCCAGCAAGGCGATTTCCTGCGCCTGCGGCTCCTTCACCTTGACGATCATGTCGGAGCTCGCGAACACCTCGGCGGCGTCGGCGCCGATCGCCGCGCCGGCATCGACATAGTCCCGGTCCGAAAAGTCGATGCCGAGCCCCGCCTTGGTCTCGACGATCACCTCGTGGCCGACGGCGGTCAGCTCCGCGACCGAGGCCGGCGTCAGCCCGACCCGATATTCATGGACCTTGATCTCCTTGGGCACGCCGACGCGCATAGCTCATATCCTCTGTCGTCAAGAAGCCGGGGGTCTATAGCGGGGCGGAGCGGCTTTGTCGCCGTTGCACAGGGTGAGGGCCGGTGCTAAGCCGCGCGCCGCCCCGGAGCCGGGGCGCGAGAGAAGGAGTTGGGACGCCCGTTCCTGACCGATGAGCGACAGCGCAGCCCCCAACCAGCCTGCCGAGCGACCGGCGGGGCACCATCCTCCATCCGGCCTCGCCAGGCTCGCCATCGGCGCGATCGGCATCGTCTTCGGCGACATCGGCACCAGCCCGATCTACGCCTTCCGCGAGACCTTCTCCGGCCATCATCTGCTGCCGCACGGCGAAGCCGAGATTTTGGGCGTGCTCAGCCTGATCTTCTGGTCGATGATGATCGTGGTGACGCTGAAATATGTCACCATCATCATGCGCGCCGACAACAAGGGCGAGGGCGGCAGCCTGGCGCTGCTCGCCTTGATCAACCGCGAGACCGGCAAGCAGCGCCGATGGACCGCCGGCATTGTCCTCCTGGGCGTGTTCGCCTGCGCGCTCTTCTACGGCGATTCGATGATCACCCCGGCGATTTCGGTGCTCTCCGCGGTCGAGGGTCTGACCACGGTCGAATCCTCGTTCGCGCCGTGGGTGGTGCCGATCGCGATCGGCATCCTCGTTGCCCTGTTCACCATCCAGGCGCACGGCACCGCCCGCGTCGGGGCGCTGTTCGGGCCGGTCATGGTCTTCTATTTCATCACCATCTCGGTGCTCGGCCTGATCCACATCGCCGGCTCGCCCTGGATCATCTGGGAAACGATCAATCCCCTGAACGCGATCGACTTCTTCGTGACGGACGGGCTCAAGGCCTTCCTCGCGCTGGGCTCGGTGGTGCTCGCGGTGACCGGCGCCGAGGCGCTCTATGCCGACATGGGCCATTTCGGGCGGCGGCCGATCGGCGTGTCGTGGCTCGTCTTCGTGATGCCGGCCCTGATGCTCAACTATATGGGCCAGGGCGCGATGGTGCTGTCGATGGACCCGGCCACGGCCGAGGCGACGCTGCGCAACCCGTTCTTCTTCCTCGCCCCCGACTCGCTCCGCCTGCCGCTGGTCATCCTCGCCACCTTCGCCACCATCATCGCCAGCCAGGCGGTGATCTCGGGCGCCTTCTCGGTGACCCAGCAGGCGATGCACCTCGGCTTCATCCCGCGCCTCTCGATCCGCCACACCAGCGAGCGGGCGATGGGCCAGATCTACATCCCGGTGGTCAACTGGGCGCTGATGGTGATGGTGATCCTGCTCGTCCTGTTCTTCCAGAATAGCTCGAACCTCGCCGCCGCCTACGGCATCGCCGTCACCGGCGCGATGTTCATCGACACCTGCCTCCTGACCGTGGTGCTGCTCTCGCTGTGGAAGTGGAAGCCGTGGCTGGCGCTTCCGGTCCTGGCCGTCTTCTTCCTGGTCGACATCGCCTATTTCGCCGCCAACCTCACCAAGGTGCCCGACGGCGGCTGGTTCCCGCTGCTGATCGGTCTGGTCGCCTTCACCCTGCTCACCACCTGGGCGCGCGGCCGCTCGCTGATGATCAAGCGGATGAACGAGGCGGCGATGCCGGCGACGATCTTCATCAAGTCGGCCGCCTCGAGCGCCACCCGCGTCCCCGGCACGGCGGTGTTCATGACCACCGCCGCCGACGGCATCCCGCACGCGCTGCTCCACAACCTCAAGCACAACAAGGTGCTGCACGAGCGGGTGCTGCTGCTCACCGTCAAGATCGAGGACGTGCCCTATGTCGAGGAGGAGAAGACCTTCCATCTCGACGAGCTCGGCCAGGGCTTCTACCGGCTGATCGTCCGCTACGGCTTCATGCAGGAGACCGACGTGCCCGCCGCGCTGGCGCGGGTCGACAGCTGCGGCCCGCAGTTCAAGATGATGGACACCAGCTTCTTCCTCGCCCGCCAGACCCTGGTGGTTTCGCCGTCGCGGCCCGGCATGGCGCTGTGGCGCGAGAAGCTGTTCGCCTGGATGCTGCGCAACGCCGAAAGCGCGATGGGCTTCTTCAAGCTGCCGCCCAACCGGGTCGTCGAGCTGGGCAGCCAGGTCGAGATCTGAGCCCGCATTGAGCGCTGCGCCGATCGTCGTCACCGCTTTGTTCGGCCCGGGCGACGACGGCTGGCTCCAGCAGCTCCGCCGCGACCATTATCCGCCCGCGCGCAACCTGGTGCCGGCCCACCTCACCCTGTTCCGCCAGCTGCCGCCGAGCGCCGAGGCCGAGCTTTCGGCGCGGCTCGCCCGGGCCGTGGCGGCCGCGCCGCCGCGGGCGGCGCTCGCCGGCATCCTCGATCTGGGGGAGGGGACGGCGTTCCGCATCGAGAGCGCGGCGCTCGAAGCGATCCGCGCCGGCCTCGCCGAGGCGCTGCACGGCCTGCTGATCCCGCAGGACCAGGCGCCCTGGCGGCCGCACGTCACCATCCAGAACAAGGTCGCGCCGAAGGCGGCGAAGGCGCTGCAGCGGCAGCTCCGCGCGACCTTCGAGCCGCGCGCCGCTCGCGATCCGCGCGCTCGCCAGCTGGCGCTATCGCGGCGGCCCGTGGGAGCCGATCCGGACGTACAGCTTCCGCAAATAGGTGTCCCGGCGCGTCAGTCCTGCTGGCCGACGCCGTCGCAACTATAGTCGAACGCGGCCAGCCCGGCCTCGAGAAGGCCGCCGAGCAGCGGCATGTCCATCAGCTCGTCGATCCGCTCCTCGGTCCCGAGGTCGCCGGCCTCGGCATAGGCCTCGTCCCATTCGGTCGGATCGTAGGTGCCGCGGCCGACCCAGGCCAGCGCCAGCACCTCGGCGAGCTGGTCGTCGGCGAGGTCGTCGAGCTGCGCCTGCACCTCCTCCTCGACGCCGTCGTTGAGCTCGTCCTCGAGCACCGACAGCGCCTCGCCGCCGCCGTCGTCGAGATCGTCGACATTGTCCGGATCCTCGTCCGGGTCCTGCGCCGGCACCTGCGCCTCGAGCTCCTTGGTTCGCAGGATCAGCCGGCACAGGGCGTCGAGGGGAGTGAGGAGTTCCATGCGATGCCTCCTGGGCGTTCACGATCCGAAACGACAGGGCGCCCCACCGGTTCCGGCCTTGAAAAGGCCGGCGCCCCGCGCCAGTTGACCGCTCACGCGCCGCTTCCTATAGCGCCGCGCGGCCCGGATGGGGCGGAGTAGCTCAGCTGGTTAGAGCAGCGGAATCATAATCCGCGTGTCGGGGGTTCAAGTCCCTCCTCCGCTACCAACCCTTTAAACCCGGCCATCGCTCCCCATCTTGCTTCGCGATGCGACTGACATTCGCCCTCCTGCCGCTCGCCGCGACGCTGCTGGCGCCGCTGCCCGCGGTCGCGCAGCAGCCCGCTGGCGCGCCCAATTTCTCCGGCCTGTTCACCTCGTGGAGCGGCGCCAACCGCGATTCGCTGCGCGCCGAGACCGAGACCCGCCGGCCGGCGCCGCCGTCGGCCGCGGTCGTGCCCGCCGGCTCGCCGCTCGCGGTACGCGGCCACAGCGAGGCGGTGGCGCTCGGCGAGCGGGTGGCCGAGGCGGTGCGCCGCGGCGACTGCCCCGAGGGTGAGCGGATGGCGCGCGAGGCGGGCGATTTCCCGCTGCTCCGCGCCGTCCGCGATTATTGCCGGACCAGAAGCTAGATCCGCTCCAGATAGCCGTTGGCCCAGAGGATGCGGACCAGCTCGTCGGCATCCTTGCAGGGCAGGTCGGCGGGGGCGAAGGGCTGGCCCGACAAGGCGATGTCGAGCGCGTCGCCGTCGCTCGGGGTTGAAGTCGAGGTCGCCGCCCGGGCCGATCAGCACCAGCTTGCCCTCGTCGTCGGCGACGTTCCACGGCACGAAGCGCCGCCGCCGGTAGCGGTCGCCGGCCGAGGCGGGCGCGGACGCGGCGGTGAGCACCCCCGACACGTTCGGCCGCCGGCCGCGCAGGAAATTGTCGGCGAGCAGGTCGAAGGCGCTGTCCATCCCCGCCTCGGCGGCGATCAGCTTGGTAAGCGCGTCGAACTGCTTGCGCGCCGCTTCCCGGTCGAAGTCGCGATTGGCGAAGCCGGCGGGCAGCGAGCGGCGGAAATCGGGGCTGGTCAGCGCCAGCTCGGAGATCGATTCGAGCAGGAGATCGGCCCAGGTCTTGGTGATCAGCCCGGCGGTGATGTGCAGCGACGGCTCCGCGCCGACATTCTCGGCGTCGTGCATCAGCCCGCGCGGCAGATAGAGGCAGTCGCCGGGGCCCAAGGTGAACTCCCGCGTGACCGGACCCGCCTCGTGCCGGCCGAGCTCGAACTGCTCGCCGCGATAGGGGGTCTCGACCGGGGTGCCGTAGATCCGCCACGCCTTCTGCCCGGAAATCTGCAGCACGAACACGTCGTGATTGTCGTAATGCGGCGGGAAGCCCTGGTTGCCGGTGCCGTCGTCGCTGGCCTGCGGGGTCAGGTAGATGTTGGTCTGCATGTGGCAGGAGAAGACCTCCTCCAGCGCCCGGCAGAACTCGCCCAGGTTGAACATCGATTCGTGGAACTGGGGCAGGATGATGGTGGCGCCGCGCAGATATTCCTCGGCGAGCACCGAGCGGCTGACCCGGCCCTGCTCGTCGACATAGGATTCGCGCTCGATCCGGTTGCGGTGGTTGGTGAGGTCGACCATCCCTTCGCGCAGGTCGGCGCTGGCGATGAAATGGTCGAGCGCCTCGAGCGTCAGCAGGTCGGCGTAGCGCTCCGGCTCGCCCCGGATGTTGATCAGCGCTTCGCGCTCGTAGACCCGCTCGAGGAAGTCCTCGCGGCCGACCGGCGCGATCAGGAAGCCGAGCGCATCCTCCTCCCAGCGCGGCGACGCCTCCGCCCCGACCGCCTGCAGCCCCGCCTTCGCCATGCCTCACCTCCGCCCTTGGGAATTGACGATCCTACCGGGCGGGGCGCGGCGCAGGAAGCGGTTAATTGGCGGGCTCGCCCTCGCCCTCGCCGTCGGGCGGCGGCGGCTCGACGCCATAAGGCTCGAGCGCGGTCTCCAGCAGCCGCAAGGTCGCCGTCGTCGGCCGCGACAGCCGCCGCTTCTCGAGCGGCTCGCGAAAGGCGGCCAGCACCGCCCGCGCCGCCGCCGCCAGCAGGATTTCGCGGGGCGCGAAGCGCGCCAGGTCGCCGCGGCTCCCGGTCACCGCCCGGCCTCTCGTGGACAGGGCGGGAGCCCGGGCTGCGCCGGCCGGGCGCAGAGGACGCTGTCAGGGGTTTCCGGGGCGCGGGCCATGCTTGCCATATTTGGACGCGACAAAGGGGCTCATCATATGCGATGCGTTCCGCAGCAGGATTCGGGCGGCCTTGTTCAACGCTTTCCAGTGAACTGTCAAGCAGGACTTTTCGAAATACATGAGTTTCGGCGCACGACTGGCTGATGAACGCAAGAGGCTCGGCCTGAAACAGGCCGAGTTTGCCGATCTGGTCGGCACCGACGTTCCAAAGCAGAGCCTCTACGAAAATAACCGCCGCGAGCTGCGCGCGGATTATCTTGCCAGGCTGGCGGCCGCCAAGGTGGATGTAGTCTACATCCTGACCGGGCAGCGCGGCCAGGGCGACTGGCTAGGCGCGGACGCCAGCGATTTGCTCACCGCCTACCTGTCATTGCCGCCGGAGATGCAGGAAGCGCTCGGCAACCTCGCCCGCTCGCTGCGCGACCAGTTCGCGCGGCCGCACGCCGCGACGCTGCACAGCCGGCGGCTCGATTATCGCGCCGACAGCCGCCGCGCGCGCTAGGCGTCGCTCTTCGCCGGGATCACGCCGCGCTTGATCTGGTCGAGCTCGATCGATTCGAACAGCGCCTTGAAATTGCCCTCGCCGAAGCCCTCATTGCCCTTGCGCTGGATGATCTCGAAGAAGATCGGCCCGACCATGTTCTCGGTGAAGATCTGCAGCAGCAGGCCCTCGCCGGTCTCGGGCGAGCCGTCGATCAGGATGCGGCGCTCGCGCATCGCACGGACGTCGTGGCCGTGGCCGGGCAGGCGCTGGTCGATCATGTCGTAATAGGTGTCGGGGCTATCCTGGAAGCGGACGCCGTTGGCGCGCAGCGTGTCGACCGTCCGCGAAGATGTCGTCGGTGGCGAAGGCGAGGTGCTGGATGCCTTCGCCCTTATATTCCTTCAGATATTCGGCGATCTGGCTGTAATCGTCCTGGCTCTCGTTGAGCGGGATGCGGATCTTGTCGTCGGGCGCGGTCATCGCCCGCGAGAGGAGGCCGGTCTGCTGGCCCTCGATGTCGAAATAGCGGATCTGGCGGAAGTTGAAGACCTTCTCGTAAAATTCGGCCCAATGGTCCATGCGGCCGCGATTCACATTGTGGGTGAGGTGGTCGAGCGTGTGCAGGCCGGCGCCCGGGCCGCAGTCGGCCACGGGCTCGAAATCGCGCGCGTAGAGCGCCGCCGCCGCCGGCCGGTCGACCAGATAGAGGTAGGAGCCGCCGATCCCTTCCAGCGCCGGCAGGTCGAGGTCGCCGGTGGTCGCGGTGGCGCCGCGCCCGACCGCCAGCTTCAGCGCCGCCTCGGCGTCGGCGACGCGGAACGCCATCGCGCTCGCCGAGGGCCCGTGCGCGTCGCGAAACTCCCTGGCATGCCCCTCGGGCTCCATGTTCAGGAGGAAATGGATGTCGCCCTGGCAATAATGGCGGATCGCCTTGGTGCGGTGGCTGCCGACATGGGTGAAGCCGAGCTGCGCGAACAGGCCCGCCATCGCGTCCGGATCGGGGCTGGTGAACTCGACGAACTCGAAGCCGTCGAGGCCGATCGGATTTTCGCGTGCGGTCATGGGTGCTGCTCTCTCGTCGGGGCGGGAATCGGCGCGGCTTCTATCAGCGGCTGTGGATAGAAGCAAAAGCGGCATTGCGCGGGCCTGGGCGGACCCTTACGTCCCCAGCATGACCGCGACCCACTCCTCCCGCATGCTGATCCTCGGCTCCGGTCCGGCCGGGCTCACCGCCGCCATCTACGCCGCCCGCGCCGGCCTCGCGCCGATCGTCGTCCAGGGCATCCAGCCCGGCGGCCAGCTCACCATCACCACCGACGTCGAAAATTATCCCGGCTTCGCCGACGTCATCCAGGGCCCCTGGCTGATGGAGCAGATGCAGAAGCAGGCCGAGCATGTCGGCACGAAGATGGAATGGGACCATATCAGCGAGGTCGACCTCTCCGAGCGGCCGTTCCGGATGAAGGGCGATTCAGCGGCGCGCTGTATCTCGGCGACACCCTGGTGATCGCCACCGGCGCGCAGGCGCGCTGGCTGAACCTGCCGAGCGAGGAGCATCTGAAGGGCAGGGGCGTCTCGGCCTGCGCGACCTGCGACGGCTTCTTCTACCGCGGCCGCAAGGTGATCGTGATCGGCGGCGGCAACACCGCGGTCGAGGAAGCGCTCTACATGACCAACCACAGCCATGACGTCACCCTGATCCACCGCCGCGATTCGCTGCGCGCCGAGAAGATCCTGCAGGACCGGCTGTTCGCCCATCCCGGCATCAAGGTGATGTGGAACCGCGAGGTCGCCCAGTTCGTCGCCGGCGGCGAGCCCGAGGGGCTGGTCGCGGTCGAGCTTCGGGACACGAAGACGGGCGCGCTCGAGCGGCTCGACACCGAGGGCGCGTTCGTTGCCATCGGCCACACCCCCGCGACCGAGCTGTTCCGCGGCCACCTCGAGCTCGACGCGGAGGGCTATATCCAGGTCGAGACCGGCACCACCAGGGCCAGCGTGCCGGGCGTGTTCGCCTGCGGCGACGTCGTCGACAAGGTCTACCGCCAGGCGGTCACCGCCGCCGGCACCGGCTGCATGGCCGCATTGGACGCCGAGAAGTTCCTCGCCGAAGCCGATTTCGAAGCGGCACCGGCCAAGGTGATGCAGACCGCCTAGGCGTCATCCCGGCGAAGGCCGGGATCCCGGGACGGAAAGCCACGGTCCTGCTCCACGAGACCGCGGCCTTCGCCGGGTGACGGATGTTCCCAGGGGTGTCGCTAATCCCCCAGCGCCCCCAGCGCCCGCGTCACCGCCGCGAACAGGGCCGCCTCGTCGCCGGGGCGGGCGAAGGTGTGGGAATCGGTCGGGATCCGCTCCTGCGCCTCGATCAGGCCGGCGAAGGCCGGCGCCTTCAGCTCGGCGGCGGCGGCGATCGCGGTGGCGTCGCCCTCGGCCAGGATCAGCCAGCTCCGGCGAGCGCCCGCGGTCAGCGCCGCCGCCGTCTCGCGCGCCAGCGACGACGCCTGATGGCGGGCCGAGGCCTTGCCAAGCCCTCGAATGAACTTCCTGTAATCCACTTTCCCGGAAAGGATTTTCTTCCAGCCTTCGCGGCTGGTCAGGCGCTCCCTGTAATGCGCGCGGACGGCGGCTGGGGCGGGCTCCCCCGCCTCCGCCTCGACCAGCCAGGGATTGACCAGGATGAGCCCGTCCAGCCCGGCCGCGCGCCCGAACAAGGCGATCGCGGTGGCGCCGTCGCAGAGGCCGAAGCCGATCAGGCGGGAAAGAGCGGGGCATTCGCTGCGCAGCGCTGCGGCGGCGGCGGCGAGGTCCGGCCCGCTGCCGCGAAAGCCGGGATCCTCGCCGGCGCTGTCGCCGACCCCGCGCCGGTCGAAGCGCAGGCATGGATAACCTTTATTTGACAATGCGTTGGAAAGACGTTCGTACATCCGGTGCGAGCCGATCCGGGTCTGGCTGCCGCCGGTGACCATGACCAGCCCGGTCGCCCCCGACGCATCGTCGAGGCTCGCCGCCAGCTCGGCGCCCTGGCAGGGAAAGGCGATCAGCCGACGCAATCGCGGCTCCAGCGGTGGAGGTCGGCGGCCAGCGCCTCGGCCAGCGGCGCCGACATGCCGGGCTCCGAGCGGCGCCACAAAGCGGGCCCCTCCGCCCGGGCGTCGGCGCCGGCGGCGGCGCGGTCGCTGGCGAGCCGCACCGTGCGCAGCGGCAGCACCGCGGCGGGCGCGGCCGTCTCGAGCCTTGCCCTGAGCGCGTCGGCCGGGGCGTAACCGGCCCATTCGACGCCGCCGGCCAGCCCCGAGCGGGCGAGGTCGCGGGCCAGCGCCGCCCCTTCCGCCGGGGCGAATCGCCACCAGCCCCGCGCCGCCGCCTCGTCGTCGACCAGCGCCCCGCCGCGCAGGCTCGCGACCAGCGGCCGACGCGCTTTCTCGGCGATGTAGGCGGCGGCTAAGGCAACGTCATGACGCCAGTCGTCCCAGCCGACCTCGCCGAGCGCGCGCCCGCTTTCGCCGGTGCCGCCGAGGTCGACCAGCCAGCAGCCGTGCCCGCGCTTCGCCAGCCAGCGCATCATCGCGGCAATCAGCGCCCGGGTGCGGTTCATCTCCTCGAACAAGGGCGGCACGATCAGGATCGCCGGCGCGCTCGACCGGCCGATCCGCATCAGCCATTCCTGCCCGCCCGAGCCCCGAAACTGCTCGAAGGCGAGTGTGTCTGCTTTCACCGCAGCGTCTTGTCCCTGGCGAAGGCCAGCAAAGCGCCGAACGTCTCCATCATGTCGGCGTCGACCTCATGGTCCTCGATCAGGATGCCGAGCCGCTCCTCCAGCTCGGTCAGCAGCCCCGCGACCGCCATCGAATCGAATTCGGGCAGCGCGCCGAACAAGGGGGTTTCCGCGCCGAACGCGGCGACCCGGGCCGGATCGAGCCCAAGCACGTCGGCGAGCACCGCGCGCAGCGTGTTCTCGACCTCGTGGGCATCGTCGGGCGCGGTCGCCATGGCTTCCCCTCACTCGGCTGCGGCTTGCCGGGGCCTAACGGCTCCGCGCCCGGCGGACAAGCGCCGACAAAGCGGCGCGCACCGCCCCGGCGAGGCCGCGCGCGGTGCGCGGGTTGAACGCCTCGATCCGCCACAGCGGGCGGCGCTCGGCCATCCAGTCCTTCTTGTAGGGCTCGTCGCCGGTGCCGTAGTCGATCGCGCGCACCCGGTCGGTGTCGAGCGCGCGGCGGAACATCGCCTCGGACAGGACGGTGCCCGGCGACAAGGGCTTGGCGTCCTCGGCATAAGCGAGCTTGTGGATCCAGGCCTTCCCATTCTCGACCAGCCACAGCTGCACCGCAACCGGTCGCCCGTCCTTCCGCGCCACGCCGAGCCGGAGCGCCCCCGCCGCGCCCTCCTGCTCCGCCAGCGCGCGCAGGAACGGGAAGGAGCCCTCCTCGGGCTTCCAGCTCGCCCGGTAGACCGCCTCGTAATCGGCCCAGGCGCTGGCGTCGAAGCGGTCGTAGATCGCGATCTCCAGCCCCGCCGCCTTGGCCTTGCGCTTCGCCGTGTTGCGCAGCTGCGTGGGGCGCGTCGCCCAATAGGCCTCGAAGTCCATGCCGGCGGTGGCGATCCGCCAGCTGCCCGTCTTCTCGGTCACCCGGACGCGCCAGCCCGCGGCCTCCAGCGCGGAGCGGAGCGGCTCGGGATCGGCGAGCGGCGCCAGCTCGAGCCGGGCGATGCCGCGCTCGCGCAGGGCCCGGGCGAGCGGCGTCATGACGCCGGCGTCGCGGTCGCCCAGCGCATCGAAGCGCAGCGAGTACCAGGTGGCATAGGCCTTGGCCGTCCCCCCCTCGACGGCGAGGAACAGCCAGGCCTGACGCGCGCCGTCCCGCGCCCGCCAGGCGGCGAGCCGCCCCTCGGGCGGGCAATGGTCGTGGATGAGGCGGAACCAGGCGAGGCGGGCGAACAGGCCCGGCTGCGCGGCGCGGTCGAGCGCGTCCCCGGCGTCGGCCGCGACGGCGTCGAGATCGTCGAACAAAGCGATGTTAACCGTCACGCTTTATGCCCCCTCGCGCCCGCCCTATCATGCCGCCGACCGAACAGGGAATGAAGTTGCAAACGCCCGATCCCCCCCGCCTGATGCTGGACCGCGCCCGCTCGACCATCTCGCCCTGCGCGGCGAGGCGCCCGCGCCCGCGCTGCTGACCCGCGAGGGCGCGCTCGACTTCGCGGGGCTGGAAGCGGCGGTGGGCGCGCTGGCGGCGGGCCTGAAGGCGAGGGGGCTCGCCCCCGGCGAGCGGGTGGCGAGCTGGCTTCCCAAGACCCGCCTCACCAGCCTGCTGCCGCTCGCCTGCGCACGCGCCGGCCTGATCCACGTGCCGGTCAACCCGCTGCTGAAGCGCCTCCAGGTCGCCCACATCCTCGCCGACAGCGGCGCCAGCCTGCTGCTCACCGCGGAAGCGAGGCTGGCGACCCTCGAGCCCGGCGATCTGCCGCCGGATTGCACCGCGATCGGCGAGGAAGCGGGCAGCGCCCTGTGGTCGACTGCCAATCCATTGCCACCCTCGGACAACGACCCCGAGGATCTCGCGGCCCTGCTCTACACCTCCGGCTCGACCGGGCGCCCCAAGGGGGTGATGCTGAGCCACGCCAATATGTGGCTCGGCGCGGTCAGCGTCGCGCATTATCTGCGCCTCACCGCCGCCGACCGCGTGCTCGCCGTGCTGCCCTTCGCCTTCGACTACGGACAGAACCAGCTCTTCTCGACCTGGGCCGCGGGCGCCGCCGTGGTGCCGCTCGACTATCTCACCGCGCGCGACGTGATCCGCGCCGTCGAACGCCACAAGATCAGCACCTTGGCCGGCGTTCCTCCGCTCTGGGTGCAACTGGTCGAGGCGCCCTGGCCGGCCGCGGCCGCGCTGTCGCTGCGGCGGCTGACCAACAGCGGCGGCAAGCTAGCGCCCTCGGTGGTACGGCGGATGCGCGAGGTCTTCCCCGCGGCCGACATCTATTCGATGTACGGGCTCACCGAGGCGTTCCGCTCGACCTATCTCGAGCCAGCGCTGCTCGACGCCCATCCGGATTCGATGGGCATGGCGATTCCGTTCGCCGAGATCATGGTGGTCGACGCCGACGGCCGCGAGGCGGAGGAGGGCGAGCTGGTCCATGCCGGGCCGCTGGTCGCCAAGGGCTATTGGCGCGACCCCGAGCGCAGCGCCGAGCGGTTCAAGCCCGCCCCGGCCTCCTCGGCTTATGGCGGCATGGCGGTCTGGTCGGGCGACCGCGTGCGCCGGGACGGGGAGGGGCTGCTCTATTTCGTCGGCCGCGAGGACGGGATGATCAAATCCTCGGGCAACCGGGTGAGCCCGACCGAGATCGAGGAGGCGGCGATCGCCTCGGGCCTGGTCCACGAGGCGGTGGCGCTCGGCTATCCCGACGCGCGGCTGGGCGAGGGCATCGCGCTCATCGTCCGCCCCGACCGCCGCGGCGAGGAGGAGGCCTTGCGCGCCTTCCTGAAGCGCTGCTTACCCAATTTTATGCAGCCCGGGCCTATCGTCTGGCGCGACGAGCTGCCGCGTTCCCCCAACGGCAAGCTCGACCGGGTGGGGCTGAAGAACGAGCTGATGTCATGGTGAAGCCGATGGGCCCGATCCCGGCCGGCTATGCGGCCGACGACGACGGCATGCTGCTGATCGGCGGCCGCCGCGCCGACGTGCTCGTCGCCGAGGCGGGCGACACGCCCCTGTTCGTCTACGATCTGGCCCTGGTCGACGCGAAGGTCGCGCGCTTTCGCGCCGCCTTCCCCGGCGTCGACCTGCATTATGCCATGAAAGCAAATCCTTATCCCCCGCTCTTGCAGCATATCGGCCGGCGGGTCGACGGCCTCGACCTGGCCTCGGGCGGCGAGCTTCGGATCGCGCTCGACGCTGGGACAGACCCGGCGACGATGAGCTTCGCCGGCCCGGGCAAGCGCGACGCCGAGCTCGCGGCCGCGATCGGGGCCGGCGTCACCCTCAATTGCGAATCCGAGGGCGAGGTCGAGCGGGCGCTGGCGATCGACGGCCGCGCCCGGCTTGCGGTGCGGGTCAACCCGGATTTCGAGATCAAGGGCTCGGGCATGCGCATGGCCGGCGGCGCCAAGCCGTTCGGGATCGACGCGGCGCGAGTTCCGGCGCTGGTCCGCCGCATCCTCGAGGCCGGCGCCGACTGGCGCGGTTTCCACATCTTCGCCGGCTCGCAGGCGCTCGACGCGCAGGCCATCATCGACGCGCAGGCCGCCACGATCGCGCTCGCCGCCGAGCTTTCCGCCGCCATCGGCCATGCTCCGCCCCTCGTGAACCTCGGCGGCGGCTTCGGCATCCCCCATTTCCACGGAGAGCGCGCGCTCGACATCGAGGCCGTGTCCGCGGCACTTTCGCCAGCATTGGCGGCCCGTCCCGCCATCCTCAAGGGCACACGCTTCGCGATCGAGCTCGGCCGCTGGCTGGTCGGCGAGGCCGGCGTCTATCTGACCCGGATCGTCGACAGGAAGGAGAGCCACGGCAAGACCTTCCTGGTCACCGACGGCGGCATGCAGCATCAGCTCGCCGCCTCGGGCAATTTCGGCCAGGTGGTCCGCCGCAACTATCCGGCGGCGATCGCCAGCCGCTTCGGCGCCGCGCCGCAAGAGGAGGTGTCGATCGTCGGCTGCCTCTGCACCCCGCTCGACCGGCTCGCCGATGACGCCATGATGCCAAAGGCGCAAGTGGGCGATCTGGTCGCGGTGTTCCTCGCCGGCGCCTACGGCCTCACCGCCAGCCCGCAGGCCTTCCTCGCCCAGGCGCCGGCCCGCGAAACGGCCGTGAACGGCGGCGATTAACCGCTCGGCGGGGGGCGGTCCCGTTCTGGGACGCGCTCTGAAAGCCGCTTGTTCCTAACGCTAATTTTACCTCTTGCCCTCATAGCCACCCCAAAGGCCCGCACCCTGCGATCCCCTTTCGGGACGCCTGGCGCAGGCCCCGAGCGAGAGGACATGAATATGCGCGTATCCGCCAAGTCCTGGGCCATGCTTGCCGCGACCGTCAGCGCGCTCGCGCTCACCGCCTGCTCCACCGCCGGCGCGCGCAGCGGCAACTCGCTCCCGCCCGCAAGCTTCGTCGGCGAGGGCAATGGCGAGGCGCCCGAAAGCTACATCATCGGCCCGCTCGACGAGATCACCATCTTCGTGTGGCGCAACCCCGAGCTCTCCGCCAACGTCCAGGTCCGCCCGGACGGCCGCATCACCACGCCGCTCGTCACCGACATGATCGCGGTCGGCAAGACCCCCGCCCAGCTCGCCGACGACATCCGCCAGGCGCTGATCCAGTACATCCAGGAGCCGCTGGTCTCGGTGATGGTCAACCGGCCCCAGGGCACCTTTTCGCAGCAGGTCCGCATCGTCGGCGCCACCGAGCGCCCGGCGGCGATCCCCTACCGCGCCAACATGACCCTGCTCGACGCGATGATCGCGGTCGGCGGCCTGTCCGAATTCGCCGCCGGCGACCGCGCCCGGCTGGTGCGGACCGACCGCTCCACCGGCCAGCAGCGCCAGTACGACCTTCGCATCGCCAGCCTGCTGCGCCGCGGCGACGTGCGCGCCAACGTCCGGCTCGAGCCGGGCGACGTGATCATCATCCCCGAGAGCATGTTCTGATCCCCGCTTTGGCCAGCTGAAGGACGCGAAACGCCCGATGGACGGACTCTACGACCAGTTCCGGATCGCCCTGCACCAGGTCTGGCGGCGCCGCTGGCTGGCGATGGCCGTGGCGTGGGGCGTCGCCGTGCTCGGCTGGCTGGTGATCGCGCTCATTCCGAACAGCTACGAGGCCAAGGCGCGGCTGTTCGTGCAGATGCAGTCGATCCTGCCGACGCAGATCGGCATCACCCCGGACGAGCGCAACAACCAGCTGCTGCGCCTCAAGCAGACGCTGACCTCGAACGAGAATCTGGTTCGCGTCGTCCGCCGCTCCGACCTCAACTCGCTGGTCGCCAGCGAGCGCGACCTTTCCGGCGTCGTCTCCGCGCTGCGCACCCGCATCGCCATCACCGCCCAGCCCGACGGCGCGCTCGAGATCAAGGCGACGTCAGACATTTCCGGCTTTTCCAACGGCCAGAACGCGCGCACCGCAGCCGCCACGGTGCAGGGCCTGATCGACCTGTTCGTCGAGCAGAACCTGTCCGGCGACCGCCGCGAGACCGGCCAGTCGCTGCAGTTCCTCGACGAGGAGCTGCGCCGCCGCGAGGTCGCGCTGCAGGAGGCCGAGCAGCGCCGCATGGAGTTCGAGCAGCGCTTCATGGGCGTGCTTCCCGGCGTCGGCACGATCGCCGACCGGATGTCGGCGGCGCGGGTCGAGCTCGCCAATCTCGAACAGCAGATCGCCGCCGGCCAGGGCGCGCTGACCTCGATGCGCGCCCAGCTTTCCGCCACTCCCCAGTCGATCCCGGGCGCCGGCGACAGCGGCAGCACCGCCAGCGGCCAGATCGCGATGCTGGAGGGGCAGGTCAACCAGAACCTCGCCCGCGGTTGGACCCAGACCCACCCCGACATCGTCGCCGCGCGCGCCCAGATCGCGCGCCTTCGCCCCTATGCCGCCGCCGAGCGGCGTAGCGGCAACACCGGCGGCATGCCCAATCCGAGCTACGTTTCGCTGCGCGCGATGATGGCCGAGCGCGAGGCCCAGCTCGCCGCCGCCACCTCGCGCCGCAACCAGCTGCAATCGGACCTCGCCCAGCTCAGCACCCGCCAGTCGACCGAGCCCGGCCTCGCCGCCGAGCAGGCGCGGCTGACCCGCGACTATGAGGTGCTGAAGCAGCAATATGACCAGCTGCTCGCCAATCGCGAGCAGGTGCGCCTGAGGAGCGACGTCCAGCGCCGCACCAGCCCGCTCAACATCCAGGTGGTCGAGCCGCCGAGCGTGCCGCGGGTCCCGGCCGCGCCCAACCGGCCGGTCTTCCTCACGTTGGTGCTGATCGTCGCCTGCGGGGCGGGCATCGGCGCCGCCTTCCTCGCCGGCCAGCTGCAGACCACCTTCCCGACGCCGCAGCACCTGGTGAAGGTCACCGGCCTCCAGGTGCTCGGCACGGTGAGCGAGGTGGTGACCGCGGCCGAGCGCGCGCGCCGGCGCCAGCGCCTCGTCTGGCTGGCGGGCAGCGGCGGCGCGCTCTGCGCCAGCTATGCGGTGCTGATCCTGATCGAATTCTGGCAGCGGAGCGGAGTGGCATGAGCGACATGGCCCACGACAGCTCGCGCTCGCTGCTCGAGCGCGCCGCCGAAGCCTATGATTTCGGCGCCGCGCTGCGCGGCCCCGCGGCCGCGCCGGCCCCCCTCCCGGCGCCGACGCCTGTCGAGGCGGCCGAGCCGCCCGTGCCCGCCCAGGCGGCAGAGCGACCGCTGCCGGTCCTGGCCCCGGCCCGTCCACGACCCGCCGGCGGCGTCGCCGAGATCGACCGCGCCGCGCTGGCCCAGGCGGGCTTCATCGTGCCCGAGGCCCCGGTCACCGGCCTCGCCGAGGAGTTCCGGCTGATCAAGCACCAGCTGCTCGCCGCCATCGAAAGCGCGAAGCAGCCCGAAGAGCGCCGCCGCGCGGTGCTGGTCTGCTCGGCCCAGCCCAAATCGGGCAAGACCTTCTGCGCGGTCAACCTCGCTCTCAGCCTTTCCGGCGAGAGGGAGGTCGAGGTGCTGCTGGTCGAGGGCGATTTCATCAAGCCCGACGCGCTGGCCATGCTCGGCATCGCCGGCGGGGCGGGCTTCGTCGACGCGCTCGCCGATCCGGGCGCCGATCCCGAAACCTTCGTTATCCGCACCGACGTCCCGGGCCTTTCGGTCCTGCCCGCCGGCGCCAAAGCCAATAACGTGCCGGAGCTGCTCGCTTCGGACAGAAGCAGGGAGGTGCTGGCGAAGCTCATCGCCGGCGACAGGCGGAGGATCATCCTGTTCGATTCGCCGCCCGCGTTGATGGCGTCCCACGCGACCGTGCTCGCCGGCCTTGTCGGCCGCGCGCTGGTCGTCGTGCGCGCCGACCAGACAACCGAAGCCGACCTGCGCGAGACGATCGGCCTGCTCCAGGGCTGCGACATCAGCCTGATCCTCAACGGAGCGGGCCTCGCCGTCACCGGGCGCAAGTACGGCGCATATGATGGATATGGCCATGACCACTGAGCTTGCACTCCCGCGTGCCGTTTACCGGCTGAGCCTGGCGCTCACGCTGTCGCTGGCCGCCGCCGCGGCCCAGGCGCAGGACGCGCCGCCCCCCGCGGACGCTTCCGCGCCGAGCGCGGAAGCGCAGGAGGAGGCGCGGCAAGGCCGTCGCGAATCGCGCCGCTCCCGCCGCCAGCGCAGCGAGATCAGCGCCTATCTCGAGGTCGCCCAGGTCCTCAGCGCCGACCTCGGCAGCGGCGGCGACACGCTCACCTACACCTCGCTCGCGGCCGGGGCGGACGGCAGCGTGCAGACCCGCCGGGTCACCGCGCAGATGAGCATCCGCTACCAGCGCAACATCGAATGGAACAACGGGGGCGTCGACAGCGACGTCATCTCGGGCATCGCCGCGGTCAACGCGCAGGTCGTCCCGGGCGTGCTCAATTTCGACGCCGGCCTGCTCGCCACCCGCACCGGCGGCGACGGGCGGGTGTTCGGGATCACCAACCGCGACGCCTCGGTCGACGTCTACAGCGGCTATGTCGGCCCGACCCTGTCGACCCATGTCGGCCCGCTCGCGGTCAACGCCTCCTACCGGCTCGGCTACGTCAAGGTCGACGACCATCGCGCCGGCGGCAGGCTCGACAGCGATTTCGACAGCGCCACCGCGCACAGCGCCACCGCCAGCATCGGCATGGCGCCGGGCGGGGCCGGGCTGCCGTTCGGCTGGACGGTCGGAGCCGGCTATGCCCGCACCGATTCCGGCGGCCGCTGGGACCAGCGCTTCGAGGGCATGTACGTGCGCGGCGACGTCGTCTTCCCGGTCAGCCCGACGCTCGCGGTGACCGCCGGCATCGGCTATGAGAGCTTCGAGGCCGACCAGCGCGACTTCGTCCGCGACGTGAACGGCGCCCCGGTGATCGGCCCGGACGGCCCGAGCCCGGATCCGGCCAGGCCCCGGCTGCTCACCTACGATCTCGACGGTACGATGTACGATGCCGGGGTGATCTGGCGGCCGAGCCCGCGCACCGAGCTGCAGGCTCCGCGCCGGCCGGCGCTATGGCGGCACCACCGTCGCCGGCTCGCTCGACCACCGCATCGGCCAGCACAGCGGCATCCACGCCGAGGTGTTCGACACGGTCGACACGTTCAGCAACCTGGTCAGCGGCGACATTGCCGGCCTGCCGGACAATTTCGACGCCAATCGCGACCCGCTGACCGGCGGCCTTTCCGGCTGCGTGTTCGGCGGGCAGGGCGGCGGCCGCTGCTTCGACCGCTCGCTCTCCGCGATCAACGGCAACAGCTTCCGCATGCGCGGCGGCAACCTGGTCTTCTCGGGCGAGCGGCGGCTGTGGAGCTACGGTGTCGGCGCCGGCTATGCCCATCGCCGCTACCACCGGCCCGCGGGCATCGGCGGCGCCGGCCTTCGCCGGCGAGGACGAAGTCTACAGCATCTACGGCACCGTCGGCCGCCAGCTGAGCCGCACCTCGGAGGTCAATTTCGACGCCTTCGCCAGCTGGTACGACAGCGACGCCAACGTCAACACGGTGAGCACCCTCGGCGCCACGGTCAGCTATCAGCGCTCGATGCTGCTCGAGCGGCTGCAGCTGATGGCCGCGCTCGGCCTCTACCATAGCGACGACGGGGTCGAGGACAGCACCAACGCTTCGGCGATGGGCGGTCTGAGGTACACCTTCTAAGGGCTTGTGCGCGCACGGAGATAATACCGATGTACATGGAGCATTTCGGCCTTAGCGGACAGCCGTTCCAGCTGACCCCGGACGCGCGCTTCTGGTTCGACAGCCGGACCCACAAGAAGGCGATGGCCTATCTCGGCTACGGGCTTGCCCAGGGCGAGGGGTTCATCACCGTCACCGGCGAGATCGGCGCCGGCAAGTCGACCCTGGTCGCGCACCTGATGGCCAATATCGACCGCGCGCGGCTGAACGCGATCAGCCTGGTCTCGACCCAGGTCGAGGGCGACGACATGCTCCGCCTCGTCGCCCAGGGGCTCGGCGTCGACACCCGCGCGGTCGAGAAGGCGCGGCTGCTCGACGCGATCGAGCAGCGGCTCGAGGAGGAGGTGCGCGCCGGCAAGCGCACTCTGCTGATCGTCGACGAGGCGCAGAACCTGCCGGTCTCGGCGCTGGAGGAGCTGCGGATGCTCTCCAACTTCCAGATCGGCGGCCGCGCGCTGCTCCAGACCGTGCTGCTCGGCCAGCCCGAATTCCGCGACAAGCTGGCCGGCCCCGGCCTCGAGCAGCTGCGCCAGCGGGTCATCGCCAGCCATCATCTCGACGCGATGGGCGCCGACGAGGTCGATGCCTATCTGCGGCACCGGCTGACGCGGGTCGACTGGCAGGGCAATCCCGAGTTCGGAAGCCGACGCGGTCGCCGAGATCCACCGACTGTCCGGCGGCATTCCGCGCCGGGTCAACCAGCTCGCCCACCGGCTGCTGCTGCAGGCCGCGCTGGAAGGCGCGGAGACGATCGGGGCGGGCGCCGTCCGGGCGGTCGCCGCCGACATGGGCGCCGATGCGGCGCCGGCCGCTCCGGCGCCCGCCCGCGAGGAAAAGGTGCTGCCGCTGCGCGCCGCCCGGCTCTCGCCGGTGGCCGCCAACGAGCCCGCGCCGGCGCCGCCGCCGGTCTCCGCTGCCGTCGCCGATCCCGGCGCTCGAGCGCCGCGTCGCCGCGCTGGAGGCGCGCGCCGAGGAGCAGGAAGCGATGCTGCGGCGCGTCCTGATCCTGCTCGTCGACTGGGTCGAGAACAGCCAGGAACCGGCCTATCGCTCGCGCGTGGCCTGAGCGGGGAGGGCCGATGCAGAATGCCCTTTCCGTCGATGTCGAGGACTGGTTCCAGGTCGGCGCCTTCGAGAAAGTGATCGCCCGCGACGCGTGGGAGGCGATTCCCGCGCGGGTCGAGCGCAACACCGACCGAGTGCTCGCTCTGTTCGGAGCGGCCGGGGTCAAGGCGACCTTCTTCACTCTGGGCTGGGTCGCCGCGCGCCATCCGGCCCTGATCCGCCGCATCGCCGAGGCCGGCCACGAGATCGCCAGCCACGGCTGGGACCATAAGCGCGTGTTCACGCTGAGCCGGGACGAGTTCCGCGCCGACCTCGAGCGCGCCCGCCGGGCGATCGAGGACGCCTGCGGCGTCACGCCCGCCGGCTATCGCGCGCCGAGCTTCTCGATCGACGCGCGCACGCCCTGGGCGCACGCCGGTGCTCGCCGAGCTCGGCTATGCCTATTCGTCGAGCGTCGCGCCGATCGCGCACGATCATTATGGCTGGCGCGAGTCGCCGCGCTTCGCCTGGCGGCCGCTGGCGGGTGCGGCGCTGATCGAGCTCCCGGTCACCACCGTCGCGCTCGCCGGGCGCCGCTTCGCCGCGGGCGGCGGCGGCTTCTTCCGGCTGCTGCCTTATGCCTTCTCGAGCTGGGCGATCGGCCGTGTCAACGAAGCCGAGGCGCGCCCGGCGGTCTTCTATTTCCATCCCTGGGAGGTCGATCCGGAGCAGCCGCGCGTCCCTGACGCGCCGGTCCGCTCCAAGCTGCGCCATTATACCAATCTCGAAGCGATGGAGGGCAAGCTCCTCAAATTGCTTCGCGACCATCGCTGGGGCCGGACCGACGAAGTCGCCGCCGCGGAGCGGGCCCGGCTGCAATGAACGCGCACAGCCCGCTTCCGCTCGCCGTGCGGGCGACCGACCTCGCCGACCCGCGGATCGAGCCGTTCGTCCGCGCCCGCGCGCCCGCCTCGATCTTCCACCTGCCGCAATGGAGCCGCGCGGTCGAGCGCGGCACCGGCCAGCGCGCGCACTATCTGCTCGCCGAGCAGGGCGGCGCGGTGCGGGGCGTGCTGCCGCTCACCCATGTCCGCTCGCGCCTGTTCGGCAACGCCCTGGTCTCGGCGGGCTTCGGCACCGGCGGCGGCATCCTCGCCGAGGACAATGCCGCCGCTGAGGCGCTGGCGGCCGCGGCCTGGGACCTCGCCGGCACGCTCGGCTGCGCGAGCGTCGAGCTGCGCGGCGGCACCGTGCCCGCAGGCTGGCAGGCGAGCGCCGGCACCTACGCCAATTTCGCCCGCGACCTTCCCGCCGACGCCGACGCGCTGCTGCTCTCGATCCCGCGCCGCCAGCGCGCCGAGGTCCGCCGCGCGCTTGGCTCCCGCCTCGAAACCTCGGCCGGGAGCGACCGACGTCACCGCGACGCCCATTATCGCGTCTATGCCGAAAGCGTGCGCAACCTCGGCACGCCGGTCTTCCCGCGCGCCCTGTTCGAGGCCGCGCTCGACGAATTTGGCGACGAGGCCGATATCGTCGTCGTCTGGAAGCGAGGGCCGTCCGCTCGCCGCCCTGCTCAATTTCTACCCGGGCGGCACCTGCCAGCCCTTCTGGGGCGGCGGCACGCGCGAGGCCCGCAAGTGCGCGCGCCAACGACCTCGTCTATTACGAGGTGATGCGCCGCGCGATCGCGCGCGGCTGCACCCGCGCCGATTTCGGCCGCTCCAAGGTCGGCACCGGCCCCTGGGCGCGCAAGAAGATCTGGGGCTTCGAGGAGACGCCGCTCACCTACGCCGTCCGCGGCGAGGCGCGCGAGACCAATCCGCTCGACCCCAAATACAGGCTCAAGATCGCCGCCTGGCAGAAGCTGCCCCTGTTGCGTCGCCAACCGGATCGGACCGGCAATCGCGCGGGGGCTCGGCTGATGCGCGACATCCTGTTCCTCGCCCACCGCATCCCTTACCCGCCGGACCGGGGCGACAAGATCCGCTCCTGGCACCTCATCGAGCATCTGGCCGGGCTGGCCCGCGTCCATCTCGCCTGCTTCGCCGACGACGAGGCCGACGCCGCGCATCTCGAGCGCCTTGCGGGAAGCGCTCGGCGGGCGGCTCGGCGAAGCGCATGTCGAGGTGCGCTCCCGCTCCAAGGCGGCGGCGGGCGCCCGCGCGCTGATCGAGGGCAGGCCGGTCTCGCTGGCGCTGTTCGACAGCGAGCGGCTGCGCGGCTTCGTCCGCCGCATGCTCGACGGCGGCCGCATCGGCACGGTGTTCGCCTTTTCGGGGCAGATGGCGCAGTTCGTCCCTGCCGGGCTAGGCCAGCGCTTCGTGATGGACTTCGGCGACGTCGATTCGGCCAAGTTCGCCCAATATGCCGACGACGGCGCCGGCCCGATGCGCTGGGTCAACCGGCGCGAAGGCGAGAAGCTCGCCGCCTTCGAGCGCGCCACCGCGGAGCGCGCCGATCTCTGCCTGTTCGTCAGCGAGGCCGAGGCCGCCCTGTTCCGCAGCCGCACCGGCCTCGGCAACGTGCGCGCGCTCTCCAACGGCATCGACACCGCATATTTCGATCCCGCCGCCGAATTCCCCCGGCTGGCTCCGGCCGAGCGTCCGCTGCTCCTGTTCACCGGCCAGATGGATTATCCGCCCAATGCCGACGCCGTGGTCTGGTTCGCGCGTGACGTGCTGCCGCTTATCCCCGACGCGCATTTCGCCATCGCCGGCCGCAATCCCTTGCCGTCGGTGCAGGCGCTGGCCGGCGAACGGGTGACGGTGACCGGCGGCGTCGCCGACATGCGCTCCTGGCTGGCCGCGGCCGAGCTGGTCGCGGCGCCACTCAGGCTCGCCCGCGGCATCCAGAACAAGGTGCTGGAGGCGATGGCGATGGCGAAGCCGGTGGTCGCCTCGCCGGCCGCGTTCGAGGGAATCGACGCGCTGCCGGGCCGCGACCTGCTGGTCGCCGACGAGCGCGGCTGCCATGGCCGAAGCGATCGAGGGCCTGCTCGCCGCTCCGGAACGCGCCGCCGCGCTCGGCGCCGCCGCCCGGCGCCGGATGCAGGAGGGCTATCGCTGGGAGGCCCGGCTGGCGCCGCTTGCCGCCATCGTCGACCCGGACGGGCGCAAGGCCGCGGCATGACTGCCGCGCTCGCCCTCCGGCTCGATCGGGCCTCGCCCTGGCGGACGCACCTCGCCGCGCTCGGCGCGGTCTGCGCGGCGATCCTTGCCCTGTTCCACCGCGACGCGGCCGGCATGGCCTCGATCTGGTGGCCGAGCTCGACCTTCAACCATTGCCTGCTGATCCCGCCGATCGTCGCCTGGCTGGTCTGGCAGCGGCTGCCGCAGCTCGGCCGGCTGACGCCCGCCGCCTGGGCGCCCGGCCTCGCCCTCGTCGCCGGCGGCGCGCTCGCCTGGCTGCTCGGCGAGGCGGGCGGGATCGGCTTCGCCCGCCATCTCGGCCTCGTCGTCATGCTGCAGGGCGCGGTCGTCGCCTGCCTCGGCAAGGCGGTGGCGCGCGGCCTCGCTCTTTCCGCTCGGCTATGCCCTGTTCATGGTCCCGGTCGGCGAGGAGATCGTCCCGGCGATGCAGACCGTCACCGCCGAGATCGCCGCGGCCTTGCTCGCGCTCAGCGGCGTGCCCGCCCATCTCGAGGGCGTCTTCATCACCACGCCGACCGGCTATTTCGAGGTCGCCGAGGCCTGCGCTGGGGTCAAGTTCCTGATCGCCATGCTGGCGTTCGGCGCGCTCGTCGCCAACCTCTGCTTCCGCGCCTGGCCGCGCCGGATCGCCTTCCTCGCCGTCTCGGTGCTGGTCCCGATCCTCGCCAACGGCGTGCGCGCCTGGGGGACGATCTGGATCGCCCACCGCAGCGGCAGCACCGCCTTCGCCGAGAGCTTCGACCATGTCGTCTACGGCGGCGTCTTCTTCGCGATCGTGATCGCCGCTGATCCTCGCGCTGGGCTGGCGCTTCTTCGACCGTGGCGTCGACGACCCCTGGTTCGATCCCGACCGCCTGCCGAGGGCCGCGGCCGCGCCGCTGCTGCCGATCGCCGCCGCAGTGCTGGCCCTGGCCGCGCTGCCGCTGCTGTGGTCGGCCATGGCGGGCGCGGCCGGCACTCGCACGCTCCCGGCCGAGATCGCCATGCCCGAGGTCGCCGGCTGGCAGCGCGTGGCGGCGGCGCCGGGCCGGGCCTGGCGGCCGCATTTCGCCGGCGCCGACCGTTTCCGCATCGCGCATTATCGCGACCGGCAGGGCAGGGTCGTAACCCTCGCCATCGCCCTCTTCGCCCGCCAGCAGGAGGGCCGCGAGCTGGTCGGCTTCGGCCAGGGCGCGGCCGGGCCGGACGGCGCCTGGGCCTGGACCGCCGACGCGCCGGCGCCGCCGGACGGACGGGCGGAACGGATCGCCTCGCACGGGGTGGAACGCCAGGTCGTCAGCTTCTACCGTGTCGGCGATATCGTGACGGGGAGCGGCGTGGGGGTGAAGCTGGAGACGATGAAGGTGCGGCTGCTCGGCGGCCCGCAGCGCGCGGTCGCGGTGCTGGCCTCCAGCGAATCGCGGCCGGCGATCGACGCTTTCCTCGCGCGCGCTCGGGCCGATCGCGCCGCTCGCCGACCGCGCCGCCGGGCTCGAATAGCATGTGCGGCATCGCCGGCATCTTCCATCCCGACGTTCCGAAGCCGGTCGATCCGGCGCGGGTCGAGGCGATGACCGACATGCTCGCCCATCGCGGCCCGGACGGCAGCGGCATCTGGACCGCGCCGGGCGTCGGCCTCGGCCACCGCCGGCTCGCGATCATCGACCTTAGCGAGGCCGCCGCGCAGCCGATGCTCGCCGCGGACCGCCGCCAGGCGGTGATGTTCAACGGCGAGATCTACAATTTCCGCGAGGTGCGCGAGGAGCTGATCGCCAAGGGCCACCGCTTCCGCACCGAGAGCGACACCGAGGTCATCCTCGCCGCCTGGCGGCGAATGGGGCCCCGACGTGCCTGAGCCGCCTCAACGGCATGTTCGCGATCGCGCTCTACGACGCCGCCGAGGACTGCCTGTTCCTCGCCCGCGACCGGCTGGGCGTGAAGCCGCTCTTCATACGCCGAGCTTTCCGACGGCGCCCTGATCTTCGCCTCCGAGCTGAAGGGCCTGCTCGCCCATCCGCTGCTGCGCCGCACGCCCAGCGCGCAGGCGATCGAGGATTTCCTCGCCTACGGCTACGTCCCCGACGACGCCTCGATCGTCGAGGGCGTCGGCAAGCTGCCCGCCGGCCATTATCTCCACGTCCGCCGCGGCCGCCCGGTGCCGGCGCCGGTGCAATATTGGGACGTGGATTTCTCCAACCCCGTCCGCACGCCCGGTGCAAGGCGCTGGAGGAGGAGATGGTCGAGCGGCTCGGCGCCGCGGTGCGCTCGCGGATGGTCGCCGACGTGCCGCTGGGCGCCTTCCTCTCCGGCGGCGTCGACAGCTCGGCGGTGGTCGCCTTCATGGCCGAGGCGAGCCGCGGCGCGGTCGAGACCTGCTCGATCGGCTTCGACGAGGCCGATCATGACGAGACGCGCTGGGCCGCGCGAGGTCGCCGAGCTGTTCGCCACCGACCATCGCAGCCGGATCGTCGCATCGGAGGATTTCGGCCTGATCGACACCGCTCGCCGACGCCTTCGACGAGCCGTTCGCCGACGCCTCCGCGCATCGCCACCTACCGGGTCTCCGAGCTGGCGCGCGAGAAGGTCAAGGTCTCGCTCTCCGGCGACGGCGCCGACGAGATCTTCGCCGGCTATCGCCGCTACCGCCTGTTCGCCGCCGAGGAGCGCGCCCGCGCGCTGCTGCCGGGGCCGCTGGGCCGCGCCGCCGGCGCGCTCGGCGCGCTCTATCCGAAGCTCGACTGGGCGCCGCAGCCGCTGCGCGCCAAGACCACGCTGCAGGCGCTGGGGCAGGGGAGCGGGCTGCCTATGCCAATGCGGTCGGCGTCACCCCGGCCGCGCTGCGCCGCCGCATCTTCACCGCGCCGCTCCACGGCCACGATCGCCGAGGAGCGCTACGTCCGCGCGATGCGCGACGCGCCGGCGCGCGACCCGCTCTCCCGCGCCCAATATGCCGATCTCAAGATCTGGCTGCCCGGCGACATCCTGACCAAGGTCGACCGCACCTCGATGGCGGTCAGCCTGGAGGCGCGCGAGCCTTTGCTCGACCACCGCCTGGTCGAGTTCGCCGCGCGGCTGCCGCCGATCGATGCGGCTGCGCGGCGGCCAGGGCAAATGGCTGATGAAGCGGGCGCTGGCCTCGCGGCTGCCGGACGAGATCCTGCACCGCCGCAAGATGGGCTTCGTCACCCCGGTCTCGGCCTGGTTCCGCGGTCCGCTCGCCGGGGAGGCGGCGGCGATCGCCCAGGGCTCGGCGCTGGCCGAGACCGGCTGGTTCGACGCCGCCGCGATCCGCCGCCTCGCCGACGCCCACAAGAGCGGCCGCGCCGACCATGGCCGGCTGCTCTGGCAATTGCTGATGCTCGAGAAATCGCTGCAGCGGCTGTTCGGCCTCGGCGGGGCGGCTAGCGCCCGCCCCGATAGTGCGCCCCGGCGAAATAGAGCCCGTCGGGCGGCGCGTTGAAGCCCAGCGCGGCGCGGTCCCGCGCCTCCAGCGCCGCCTTCAGATCGGCCTTGCTCCATTTGCCGCGGCCGACCAGCTCGAGGCAGCCGACCATCGAGCGCACCTGGTGGTGGAGGAAGGAGCGGGCCGCCGCCTCGATCTCGATCACCTCGCCGAGCCGCCGCACGGTCAGCCGGTCGAGCGTCTTGACCGGGCTGTCGGACTGGCATTGCGCCGAGCGGAACGTCGTGAAATCATGCTTGCCGACAAGTACTTGCGCGGCCTTGTTCATATCGTCCGCATAGAGCACGACCGGCACCCGCCAGGCCCGGCCGGCGTCGAGCGCGAGCGGCGCCCGCCGGTTGACGATGCGATAGACGTAGCGCCGGCCGATGCAGGAGAAGCGGGCGTGGAAATCCTCGTCCACCTCCTCGGCCGCCGAGGATCGCGACGGGCAGCGGGCCGCAATTTGGCGTTGGTGCCGTCGGCGAGCCGGTGCGGCGGTGATCCGCTTTGGCGATGTCGACATGGGCGGTCATCGCCAGCGCGTGCACGCCGGCATCGGTGCGCCCGGCGGCGTGGAGCGTCACCTCCTCATGGGTGATCGCGCCGATCGCCTCCTCGATCGCCTGCTGCACCGAGGGGCCGTGCGCCTGGCGCTGCCAGCCCATGAACGGGCGGCCGTCATATTCGATGGTGAGCCGGAAGCGGGTCATGCCAGCCGCGCGCCGGCGGGGATGGCAAAGCCGCGCAGCAGCTCGGCCGGGGTCATCGCCGCCCGCCCGGCGCGCTGCACCAGGCTCGGCACGATCGCGCCCTCGCCGCAGGCGATCGGTCAGGCCGTCGTCGAGGACCGTGCCCGGCTCTCCGTTCAGCTCCGAAATCTCCGCCGCAAGCACCTTGATTCGCTCATCTTCATATTCGAAGAAGGCGCCGGGCCATGGGTTGAACGCGCGGACCTGCCGCTCGACCTGCTCCGCGCCGAGCGAGAAATCGAGCTTGGCCTCCGCCTTGTCGATCTTGGGCGCATAGGTGGCGCGCTCGTCATTCTGCGGGCGCGGGCCGATCCGGTAGATCTGATCGAGCACCTGCACCATCAGCGCCGCGCCGATCGCCGCCAGCTCGACGCTCAGCTCGCCGGCGGTCTTGCGGCCGATCTCCGCCGGCATCGCGCCGAGCATCGGGCCGGTGTCGAGCCCCTTCTCCATCTGCATGATGGTGACGCCGGTCAGCCGGTCGCCGGCCAGGATCGCCCGCTGGATCGGCGCCGCGCCGCGCCAGCGCGGCAGCAGCGAGGCATGGACGTTGAGGCAGCCGAGCCGCGGCGCGTCGAGGATCGGCTCGGGCAGGATCAGCCCGTAGGCGGCGACCACCGCGGCATCGAGGCTCGAGCGCCGCGAAGGCGGCCTGCTCCGCCTCGTCCTTGAGCGAGACCGGCGTCCGGACCTCGATCCCGGCCGCCTCGGCCCGCTGCTGCACCGGGGAAGGGGAGGGCGCCTTGCCGCGCCCCGCCGGCCGCGGCGGCTGGGTATAGACGGCGACGACCTCGATGCCCGGCCGCGAGCAGCGCGTCGAGCGTCGGCACGGCGAATTCGGGCGTTCCCATGAAGGCGATGCGCATAGATCTGCTCTAACTGATGCTTGCCCGTCTCTCCAAACCCCTTATCTCGGCTCTCATGGCATCGTCCGAAATCGAGGCGCTCACCCAGGCGCTGGCGCGGCTTCCGGGGCTCGGCCCGCGCTCGGCGCGCCGCGCCGTGCTGCACCTGATGAAGAAGCGCGAGACCGCGCTGGCGCCGCTGCTGCGCGCGCTGGAGACGGTGAGCGAGAGGCTGTCGGTCTGCGCGCCTCTGCGGCAATGTCGACACGATCGATCCCTGCACCATCTGCGCCGATCCGCGCCGCGACGCGCGGCTGCTCTGCGTGGTCGAGGAGGTGTCGGACCTGTGGGCGCTCGACCGCTCGCGGCTGTTTCCCGGGCCGCTTCCACGTGCTCGGCGGGCGGCTGTCGGCGCTGGAGGGCGTGCGCCCCGAGGATCTCGCCATCGACGCGCCTGGTCTCGCCGCGTCGCCGCCGGCGGCATCGACGAGGTGGTGCTGGCGATGAACGCGACGCTCGAGGGCCAGACCACCGCCCATTATCTCGCCGAGCGGCTCGAGCGCTTCCCGGTCCGGATCACCCAGCTCGCCCATGGCCTGCCGGTCGGCGGCGAGCTCGACTATCTCGACGAAGGCACGCTCGCCCAGGCCCTGCGGGCGCGGCGCCCGGTTGCTTGAAGAACTCGCCGTTTTCCTCCTATTTTCGCAGCCATGGCCCTGCTTCCGATCATCGAAGTTCCCGACCCGCGCCTGCGGCAGATTTCCACGCCCGTCGAGGCGGTGGACGACGCGCTGCGCCAGCTCATCGCCGACATGTTCGAGACGATGTACGCGGCGCCAGGCATCGGCCTCGCCGCGATCCAGGTCGGCGTGCCCAAGCGGCTGCTGGTGATCGACCTGCAGGAGCCCGAGGAGGAAGGCGGCGAGCCGGTCCGCGACCCGCGCGTCTTCATCAATCCCGAGATCCTCAGCCATTCCGACCACGAAGTGCCCTATACCGAAGGCTGCCTCTCGGTGCCCGACCAATATGCCGAGGTCGACCGCCCGGACCGCATCCGCGCCCGCTGGCTCGACGAGCAGGGCGACGGCCCACGAGGAGGATATCGACGGCCTGCTCGCGGTCTGCCTGCAGCACGAGATGGACCATCTCGAAGGCATCCTGTTCATCGACCACCTCTCCCGCCTGAAGCGCGAGATGATCCTCAGGAAGATCGCCAAGGCCCGCCGCGACCAAGGCAAGAAAGCGGCCTGAGGACCCCGCGCAGGCCTAGCGCCCTCCCCCTTGACGGGAGGGAGTTACGGGCAGCGCACCAGCCCGGCCGCGGCGACGCTTTGCGAATCGAACAGCATCGCGTCGGCCGATTCGGCGAAGCGGATCTCGAGCCGGTCCGCCTGCTCCGGACCCTCGGCGGTGCAGCGCGCCGCGATCGAATAACCGCCCGGCACGTCCTCGATCCGTTCGAACCGGCAGACCGAGCCAGCCGGCGTGCGCAGCTCCCGCTCGCCGAACCGCCAGGCCGAGCGGGCGCAGCGCGCCTCGTCCGCCGCCCAGCGGCCGACGAAGCGCGGCGGCCCCGGCGCGAGCGGCGGCGGCAGGTGATTGTCGATGCACGCGAGCTGGTCGAACGCGACGGAGGCGTTGATGTCCGGCGGAGGCCCCCGATCCTTGCCCTGCGCCTGCGGCTCGATCCCGTTCGCGGGCGCGGCCTGCTCCGACGCGGGCCGGCACGCGGCCAGCGTCAGCGCGATCGAAATCGGGAGCAGGACCATGGCGCGCGTCATCGCTGCGCGAACGGCTTTTCCACAGCTTCCGTTCCGCGCCGCTTGAGCCCAAGGTCCGCCTGCTCTAGGTTCGCGCTTCGTTCCGGACTGGACTGAGGCGCATGGACCCGCTGAGCCTGCTCATCATCGCCGCTTTGGTGGCGGCCGGCGTCGCGCTCGGCTGGACGGTCGGCCGCGGCCGCGCCGGCGCGGTCGCCGAGGAGCGCGGCAAGGCGGCCGAGCTGTTGCGCATGACGCTGGCCGAGGTCACCAGGGAGCGCGACGCGGCGATGCGCGACCTCGCCGGGCTGCAGGCCGACGCCCGCAATTTCGAGGCGCGGATGAAGGAGCTGATCGAGGCCAAGGAGGCGCTCACCGCCCAGTTCCACGAGGTCGGCGCCAAATTGCTGAGCGAGGCGCAAAAGCATTCCTCGAGCGCGCCGATTCGCGCTTCAACCAGGCGAGCGAGAAGAGCGAGGCGCAATTGAAGGCGCTGCTGCAGCCGGTCGAGGCGACGCTGAAGCGCTACGAGGACGGCCTCAAGGAGGTCGAGAAGAGCCGGGTCGACCAATATGCGGGGCTGCGGGAGGCGGTGCAGCTGCTCCACGCCGGCCACAGCCAGGTCCGCGACGAAACCAGGAACCTGGTCAACGCGCTGCGCGCCAGCCCCAAGGCGCGCGGCCGCTGGGGCGAGCAGAGCCTCAAGAACGTGCTCGAGCAGGCCGGCCTGTCGCCTTATGCCGATTTCCAGTCGGAGGTGTCGGTCGACACCGACGACGGCCGCCTGCGGCCCGACGTGATCGTCCGGCTGCCGGGCGGGCGCAAGCTGATCATCGACGCCAAATGCTCATTGAACGCCTATCTCGACGCCAGCGAGGAGGTCGACGAGGCGACGCGGACCGCGCATTTGAAGGCGCACGCGCTGTCGATCCGCAACCACGCGCAAAAGCTCGGCTCGAAGAATTATTGGGACCAGTTCGGCGACGCCGCCGATTATGTGGTCATGTACATTCCCGGCGAGCATTTCCTGACCGCCGCGCTCGAGCAGGACGACGCGCTCTGGTCCTGGGCGTTCGAGCGGCGCGTGCTGCTGGCGACGCCGACCAACCTCGTCGCCATCGCCCGCACCGTCTCTTCGGTCTGGCGGCAGGAGAAGATCGCCGAGGAGGCGGCCGAGATCGCCCGGCTCGGCAAGGAGCTGCACTCCCGGCTCGCGACGATGGGCGGCCACGTCGCCCGCATGGGCCGCAACCTCGAGCTCGCCATGGGCGCCTACAACGCCTTCGTCGGCAGCCTGGAGACCCAGGTGATGACCCAGGCCAAGCGGTTCGAGACGCTGGAAGTGTCGAGCGGCGCCAAGGAGATCGAGGCGCTGCCGGTCGTCGAAGGCGCGCCGAGGCCGCTGACGAAGCTGTTCCCGACCGAGGGCGGCAAGGCGAACTAGAGCAGCGCTGCGGGCTTGAAGACCATCAGCGCGAGCGCGGCCAGCGGCAGCGCGATCGCGACCAGGCCGACCGCCTCCCAGACGCGCGACATGCGGCGATAGGCGCCGGACGGCCATTCGGCGCCGGCCTGCGCGCCCAGCGCTTCGTTCAGCAGGCGCCGCTGCAAGGGCGCGAGGATCGCTGCGAACAGGATTCCGGAAAGAC
The DNA here is from genome assembly GCA_963826805.1 of uncultured Alphaproteobacteria bacterium. GTDB lineage: Bacteria > Pseudomonadota > Alphaproteobacteria > Sphingomonadales > Sphingomonadaceae > Allosphingosinicella. The sequence continues at coordinate 292,273 of CAWGYE010000002.1, read as the reverse complement.
CGAACGCGGCGAGCGAGGCTGCGATCCAGCCCGTGCCGAGCAGCGGCAGCCCGGCCATCGATGCCAGAGTCACGCCGCTGGCGATGATGACGAGCACCGAGGGCATCGTGAACCAGGCATCGCTTCGGGTCACCCCGGCCAGCGCATGCGCCTGCATTTTCGGGTCGCGCGTGGCATCGGCATGCGCCTTCCAGAACAGGCCGGTGATGATGTTTCCAAGAAACAGGACCACGCTGAGGACGTGGATGGTCTTGAGGAGCATGTACATGGATCCCTCCTCGCTGCCGGGCGAAATCGGTACCATGCCGGACGCCCACTAACCAGCGAGGGTCAGGCGTCTCCAGCGCCTGGCGGCAGCGAACGGTCGACCGGACTAGATCGAACGCCGGAGCCGGATCGTCCCGCCATTCCCGTTCAGCAGCAGCGTGCCTCCGTCCGCATAGCCGACCGTCACCGGCCCGCTCAGCACCTGCAGCACCCGCCGCTCATGTCTCATGCGCGGCTCCGGGCAGGCCATGCGCGTCGCCATGATTGGGCCGGACGTGAGCCGATTTCCGCTCACCGCATAGCCTCCGGAGAAGCGGTTGCAGCCGGCTTGGCCGCTTAGCCGCTCGGCGTCGAATTGCAGACGATAGGCCTCGCCGGACACCGCCTCGCCGTCGATCGCGACGATCGACCAATGGGTGCCGGCCAGCGTCGCCGGCGCGAGGACGGCGCCGCCGCAACCGCGAAGCTCGCGCCCGTCCACGACGGCGCGCACCGTCTGCGAATAACGATTGTCGCTCATCCCGTCGCTGCATTCGCCGTGCCAGATATGGAGGGTGATCCGGCGCGTTTCGTAAATCCGCCCGTCGCCGGTTTCCTGCGGGCGCGGGGCGGGAACGGAAAAGCCGCCCTCGGGCGTCTCGTAGGTCATGCGCCTGCCCGCCACGGTGATCGACCAAAAGGGCTCGGTGCCGAGCGCCCGATACGGCTCATCCTCCGTCCCGGCCACGGTCGCGCAGCCGGCAAGCAGCAAGGCGAGGGCAGGGGCTCTCATCCGCGTCTCCATTGGTTGATCACCTCATAGGCCATGACCGCCGCCGCCACCGCCGCGTTGAGGCTGTCGGCCTTGCCCAACATCGGCATTTTGACGAGCAGGTCGCATTCCTCCTCATAGGCCTCGGGCAACCCCGCCTGCTCGTTGCCGACCAGGATGAAGGCCGGCCTCTCGTAGCGCGGCGTCTGATAGTCCTGGGCCGCGTCCAGGCTGGTGCCGATCAGCTGAGCCGGGCCTGAACGCAGCCAGGCCACGAACTCCTCCCAGGGCGCCGCCGCGATCTGTTGCGTGAACAGCGCCCCCATCGAGGCGCGCACCGCCTCGACCGAAAAGGGGTCGGCGCACTCGTCGATCAGGATGAGGCCGCCGGCGCCGACGGCGTCGCCGGTCCTCAGGATCGTACCCAGATTGCCGGGATCGCGCAGCGCCTGCGCGACGATCCAGAGCGGCGCGGCGCCCCGGTCGACGGCGGCGAGGCCGGTGTCGAACGCCTCGTAGACGCCGAGCACGGCCTGCGGATTGTCCTTGCCCGAGATCTTGTGGAGGATGTCGGGCAGGGTCTCGATCGCCTCGCCGCCAGCCGCCTCGGTCTCGGCGACCAGCCTCTCGACCAGGGGATGCGACGCGTCGCTGAAGAACAGGGTCTGGGGCAGCACGCCCGCCTCGCGCGCCTCGGTCAGGATCCTCAGCCCCTCGGCCAGGAAGCGCCCCTCGGCGCGCCGGTTCTTCTTGTCCCTGAGCCCCCGCGCCTGCTTGACCAGCGGGTTGGAGAAAGCGGTGATCTGCCTGGGCACGAGGTCATTCCTCGTGGAAGCGCGCCTCGACCAGGGCGGCGAGCTGCTCGACGGCGAGCTCGGCGCCGAGGCCGGTGGCGCTGATCGTGATCTCCTCGCCCAGCGCCGCGCCGAGCATCATCAGGCCCATGATCGAGGTGCCGCACACCTTGGTGCCGTCCTTCTCGACCTCGATCGCGGCGTCGATCTGGGAGGCGAGGGTGACGAACTTGGCGCTGGCGCGGGCGTGGAGGCCGCGCTTGTTCCGGACCTCCACGGTGCGGCTGACCATGACGTTCAGGCCGCGGCCTCGCCCAGGATTTCGGAGGCGACCGAGATGTACTTGCGCCCCGCCTCGCGGGCGGCGGCGACCGCCGAGCGCACGTCCATCGTCTTCCTCGCGCCCTCGAGCCGGATCAGCATCGGCAGGTTGACCCCGGCGATGACCTCGATCTTGTCCGATTTCATCAGGCTGATGGCGAGGTTGGACGGGGTGCCGCCGAACAGGTCGGTGAGGATGATGACGCCGTCACCGTCATCGACCTTGGCGATCGCCCGGGCGATGTCCTTGCGCCGCCTGTCCATGTCGTCGTCGGGGCCGATGCAGATCGCCGCGATCCGCTCCTGCGGGCCCACCACATGCTCCATTGCGACGACGAACTCCGACGCGAGTCGCCCATGGGTCACCAGCACCAGTCCGATCATTCATCCACCTTGAAAGCCGTCGCCTCTGTCTCTGCCGAGCTTCCCTCTGACGATCGCGCGATACCGTCCGGCGGCGGCGTGGCGAGGTCGCGATGCACGAGAGTGGGCGAAAAACCCGCGCCGCGCAACCATGCGGCGATTCGCTCGGCGACGTGGACCGAGCGATGTCTCCCGCCGGTACAGCCGAAGGCGACCGAGAAAGGGGGTTTCGCCTCGGCCGGGCCGAGCGTTTCGGTGAGCAGCGCCTCGATCCGCGCCAGCGCCTCGGCATAGGCCTCATCGCCCGCGATATAGGCGCCGACCGCGGCGTCGCGGCCGTCGCGCTCGCGCAAGTCCTCCTGCCAATGCGGGTTCCTGAGGAAGCGCATGTCGAGCACCAGGTCGGCGCCCTCCGGCATACCCTTCGAATAAGCGAAGGACATGATCGTCACCGCGCCGGCAATCACGGCCCCAGCCCGAACAGCCTGAGCGCCGCCTCGACCTTGAGCGGCGCCGAATCCTCGTGCGCGTTGACCGCGAACACCGGGATGGCGATGCCGGCGACCATGCGGCTGCGTTCCTCGTCGGGCAGCCGCTCGGGCACCTCGTCGAGGTCGATCAGCAGCGCGACCGGCACGTCGTCGAGCGCGTCGAGCTCGATGATGCCGACGCCGCGCATCTCGATCTTGCCCTTGATCGTCGCCGGGGCGCTGGCGAGCGCGCGGCCCTCGACCCGGCGGACATGGGTGTAGTCGTCGCTGACCAGGGCCGCGCCGCGGTCGATCAGCCGCAAGGCGAGGTCGGACTTGCCGGTGCCCGAGCGGCCGCCGATCAGCACCGCGCGGCCGTGGATCGCGACGCAGCTGCAATGGACGGTCTCGGAGGAAAGGCGCGGCGTGTTCATAAGGCGGCTCCCGGAAAGCGAACGACGAAGCGGGCGCCGGTGCGCCCGTCCTGGCGGTCCTCGATCTCGACTCGTCCGTTATGAGCGTCGATGATGGCCTTGGCGATCGCCAGGCCGAGCCCGGAATGGCGGCCGAAATCCTCCTCCGGCCTGATGGAGTGGAAACGGTTAAAGATCGCTTCCCGCGCGTCGCCGGGCACGCCCGGCCCCTCGTCCTGCACGCCGACCACCACCTCGTCGCCGACCTGCGACGCGCTGACCTCGACGAGGCCGCCGGGCGGCGAGAAGGAGATGGCGTTGTCGACCAGATTGTCGACCAGCCGGGCGAGGCGCGATTCGTCGCCCATCACCGTCGCCGTCCCCACCCGCGGGCGGGCGAAGGCGATCTCGACGGCGCCGCGCTCGCGCCGGGAGCCGCGCTCGTCCCAGACCGGCACCATCGCCTCGATCATCGCGCCGAGGTCGACCGGCTCGAACCGCGCCCGCGACAGCGCGGCGTCGAGCCGCGAGGCCTCGGCGATGTCGACGACCAGCCGGTCGAGCCGGCCGACATCCTGGCGGACCACGTCGAGCATCTGCGCGCGCAGCGCCGGGTCCTCGATCCGCTCGAGCGTGTCCACCGCCGAGCGCAGCGAGGCGAGCGGGTTCTTGAGCTCGTGGGTGACATCCGCGGCGAAGGCGTCGGTGGCGTCGATCCGCTGCCTGAGGCTCTGGGTCATCTCGTGCAGCGCGCGGGCGAGCTGGCCGATCTCGTCGCGGCGGGCGGGGAGGGTGGGCACGTCCACCTCCCGGGCGCTGCCGCGCCGCACCCGGTGCGCGGCATGGGCGAGCCTTCGCAGCGGATTGGCGATGGTGCGGGCGAGGAAGCGCGACAGCAGCACCGAGACGATCAGGGTGGCGGCGAGGATCAGCAGCAGCGAGCCGCGCTCGGCGCGCACCACCCGGCGCACGTCGCGCGCGTTGACGGTCAGCAGCAGCACGTCGCCGCGCCCGTCGATCCGCTGCGCCGAGGCGATATAGGGGGTGCCGTCGGGGGCCCGCCGCACGATCGTCGTCGGGCGGCCGCTGCGCAGGCTCGCCACCGCCTCGGGCCAGGCGGCGAGCACGTCGCGCGCCGGCGGCACGTAGGGCGGGGGGCTGCGCTCGCCGACGATCGCGTCGAAGCCATTGTCGAGCCAGCGCGCGAAGTCGCGGTACCAGGCCTCGGTGGCCGGGTCGCGCAGCTGATAGGTCGGCGTCGCGCCGCGCCAGCTGTCGCCGGTCGTTGCGCCGCCCGCGCCGTAGACGCGCAGCCGCGTGCCGGAATCGCGGCCGAGCTGGACCAGGATTGGCTGCCGCTGCCCGGGCGGGACCGCGGCGAGCATGTGCGCGATCATCACCGCCTCGGACTGGGCCTGGTCGACCCGCGCCTGGGTCAGGCGGCTGCGGAAGCTGTCGAGGTAGAAGATCGAGCCGGCGAGGATGGCGAGCGCGAAGATGTTGACCGCGAGGATGCGCTGGCGGAGCGAGAGCCGCTGCGACCATTTGAGCCGGAGCTCCCTCTCGTCACTCCTCGGCAAAGCGGTACCCGACGCCGTAGAGCGTCTCGATCGCGCCGAACTCGTCGTCGACGGCGCGGAACTTGCGGCGCATCCGCTTGATGTGGCTGTCGATGGTGCGGTCGTCGACATAGATGTCGTCCTGATAGGCGACATCCATCAGCTGGTTGCGCGACTTGACCACGCCGGGCCGCTGCGCGAGCGCCTCCAGGATCATGAACTCGGTGACGGTCAGCGTCACGTCGCGGCCCGCCCATTTCACGCGGTGGCGGGCGGGGTCCATGGCGAGCCGCCCGCGCACGATCTCCTCCGCCTCCTTCTCCGCATCCTCGGCGGGCGGCCGGGCCCGCATCTCGGTCCGCCGCAGCACGGCGCGGATTCGGGCGAGGAGGAGGCGCTGGGAGAAGGGTTTGGCGATATAGTCGTCGGCGCCCATGGCGAGGCCGAGCGCCTCGTCGAGCTCCTCGTCCTTCGAGGTCAGGAAGATGACGGGAAGATCGCTCTTCTCGCGCAGCCGGCGGAGCAGCTCCATGCCGTCCATCTTGGGCATCTTGATGTCGAGCACGGCGAGGTCGGGCGGGTTCTCGGTGAGCGCCTTCAGCGCCGCCTCGCCGTCCGAATAGAGCCGGGTCACATAGCCCTCCGACTGCAGCGCCACCGACAGCGAGGTCAGGATGTTGCGGTCGTCGTCGACCAGCGCAATCGTTATCGACATGTCAGCTTCCGGCCTTCCCCTCGCCGGGGCTTTAGCCAAGGCCGGTTCGGCGCGCCAGCCTTTGACGTGGGCACGGCGCTCGGATAAGGGCCGCGCCAACCAACGCATCAGGGGATTACAGGTGACGACCAGAGTGCCGTCTTTCGATCTGTCGCATCAGGGTATCGCGACGCCCGCGGCGCTGCACTGGAACCTCGGCCCGGCCGAGCTGGTCGAGCATGCCGTGCGCCGCGGCGAGGGCCTGCTCGCCAAGGACGGCCCGCTGGTGGTCGAGACCGGCAAGCATACCGGCCGCTCGGCGAAGGACAAGTTCATCGTCCGCGACGCCGAGACGGAAGCGACGATCTGGTGGGACAACAACGCCAGCATGGCGCCCGAGCATTTCGCCGCGCTCAAGGCCGACTTCCTCGCCGCGCTGGCGACGCGCGAGACCTTGTTCGTGCAGGACCTCTACGGCGGCTCGCAGGAGGAGCACCGGGTGCGCGTGCGCGTGATCAACGAGCTCGCCTGGCACAGCCAGTTCATCCGCACCCTCCTGGTCCGCCCGGCGCCGGAGGACCTCGCCGGGTTCGAGCCCGAATTCACCATCATCGACCTGCCGAGCTTCCGCGCCGACCCCGCCCGCCACGGCACCCGCTCGGAGACGGTGATCGCGGTCAACCTCGGCGAGCGGCTGATCCTGATCGGCGGCACCGCAATATGCCGGCGAGATGAAGAAGTCGGTGTTCGGCATCCTCAACTATCTGCTGCCCCCGCGCGGGGTGATGCCGATGCACTGCTCGGCCAATATCGGCCCCAAGGGCGACACCGCCGTCTTCTTCGGCCTTTCCGGCACCGGCAAGACCACCCTCTCGGCCGACGCCAGCCGCACCCTGATCGGCGACGACGAGCATGGCTGGTCGGATACGGCGATCTTCAATTTCGAGGGCGGCTGCTACGCCAAGATGATCCGGCTTTCGGCGGAGGCGGAGCCCGAGATCTACGCGACCACGAGGCGCTTCGGCACCGTGCTCGAAAATGTGGTGATCGACCCCGTCACCCGCGCGCTCGACCTCGACGACCCGCGCCTCGCCGAGAACACCCGCGGCGCCTATCCGATCGACTTCATCCCCAATTAGCTCGGCCGACAATATGGGGCCGGTGCCGAAGAACGTCGTCTTCCTCACCGCCGATGCGTTCGGGGTGCTCCCGCCGATCGCGCGGCTGACGCCCGAGCAGGCGATGTACCATTTCCTCTCCGGCTATACCGCCAAGGTCGCCGGCACCGAGATCGGCGTCACCGAGCCCGAGGCGACCTTCTCGACCTGCTTCGGCGCCCCCTTCATGCCGCGCTTCCCCTGGGTCTACGGCAACCTCCTGAAGGAGCGCATCGCCAAGGGCGGCGTCGCCTGCTGGCTGGTCAACACCGGCTGGACCGGCGGCAAATACGGCACCGGCAGCCGCATGCCGATCAAGGCCACCCGCGCGCTCCTCAACGCCGCGCTCGACGGCGCGCTCGGCGAGGCCGAGTACCGCACCGACCCCAATTTCGGCTTCGAGGTGCCGGTCGCCGTGCCCGGCGTCGACCCCGGCATCCTCGACCCGCGCGACACCTGGGCCGACAAGACCGACTACGACGCGACCGCGGCGCGCCTCGTGACCCTGTTCACCAGCAATTTCGCCCGCTTCGAGAGCCATGTCGACCAGGCCGTCCGCGACGCCGCCCCGCGCGGCGGCCAAAGCCGGCAACGCATCCAGGAGAGCGTGACCACGACGGCCTGACGCCCCCTATTTCTCCCCTCCCTCCAAGGGAGGGGATCAAGGGGTGGGTCGCGCCTGACCCGCCTCGATGGCGGGGAAGGCGCATGTGGAGAGCCGAAGCGGCATCGAGCCGCTCCGCCTCTGACCCACCCCTAGCCCCTCCCTGGAAGGGAGGGATTATTCGGAAGGGAGCGTGCCGGGGTCCGGCGCGCTCCCTTTTTCTTTATGAGGACCAGAACGATGACCGACCACGAACCGAGACTTTGGCCGAGCGACGACGCGATCCGCAGGGTGGGCGAGGGCTTCCTCGCCCGCACCCTGCCCAAGCCCGAATGGACCCACGAGGCGCATATCGGCACCACCTCGTGGCTCATCCTCGAGCGCGCCCACGACATCCTCCCCGAGCGCGACCTCCCCGACCTCATCCGCCGCTACAACGAGAGCGTCGGCGGGGTGAACAGCGACAGCGAGGGCTATCACGAGACGATCACCCAGGTGTTTCTGGTGGGCGTGCGGCGCGCGCTGGCGCGGAGCGAGGGGAGGGGGCTGGCCGAGCGGGTCAACGCGCTGCTGCTGGCCGAGGAGGGGAGAAGGGACTGGCCGCTGCGCTTCTACTCGCGGGGGCTGCTGTTCTCGGTGGAGGCGCGGCGGCGGTGGGTGGAGCCTGATTTGGTGAGCGGCTCCAGCCTTTGCGTGGGTGGAAAGCGGGCGAGCATTAAGCTTGGTGACAGGTACGTACCTGTCACCGCAACGCTCCCGCGATCACGGTCGATGCATGCCTGATCGCGACGTCGTTCACTGCCTTCTCCACCGTCTTGGGGATTTTTGCCTCAAAGTTCTGGTGACAGGTACGTAAAGTTCTGGTGACAGGTACGTACCTGTCACCAAATGGCGCCTGGGGGACAGTTACGTAACTGTCCCTGGCGCCGGCGCGCGGCGGAGGCCGACACCTGCAATAGGTGGATTTTTGCCTGCCCGCTTTCCGGCGGCCATGTTGATGAGCTGCCGTTACGAGCCTGGAGGGCAAATGGACGCGATCAGCTTTCGGGAAGCGAAGTCGAGCGACGCCGCTGCGCTCGGCGTCCTGCACGTCACCTCCTGGCATGAAACCTACGCCGGCATTAAGCTTGGTGACAGGTACGTACCTGTCACCGCAACGCTCCGCTTTGGTCTGGAATGTCGCCGGCCGCAGCGAGATCGACATCCTCGATACCGCATTAAGCTTGGTGACAGGTACGTACCTGTCACCGCAACGCTCCTGGTGACAGGTACGTACCTGTCTTGCCTCAAAGTTCTGGTGACAGGTACGTACCTGTCACCAAATGGCGCCCACGGCCTCCACGTCAGGTCGGCGATGCTATGATAGGAAGGTGGACCCCGGATCAAGTCGGCGATTATCCCCTTAGCGAGAGGGGGACACACCTTTGTGTCCCCATTGGCCTCCCCATTGGCCGGGGACAGGGAAGGGCGGCCCCTCCACCATGCTTCGCATGGTCCCCCTCCCCTGCAATGCAGGGGAGGATTTATACTCTCCTGATCCGCACCACCCGTTCCTTTTTCTCGAACAGCTCGGTCATCGCCCAGACCATCGCATCCGCGCGGTCGGGGCTGCCGGGGCCCTTGTAGCCCGCCCAGGTGAGGGCGCAGAGCTGGTCTTCGAGCTCGGGGAAGTGGCCGGCGAGGCGGGCGCGGCCGGTTTCGAAGCGGAGCGCGATCGGTTCGGCTCTCGCGGCTTTGCTTGGGCCGGCGTGGACGAGGCGGACGGGGAGGTCGGCGTCGGCGGCGCGGAGCATGCTTTCGATCATGTTGCCGCCCTGGTTCTTCTCGGCGACCACCTGGCCGGCGCCGTATTGCGCGGCGGCGTCGGCGACACGGCGGGCCCAGGCTTCCGGGGAGAGGCCGTGGGCGGTGAGGTCGGCGAGGACCCAGGCGACGCCGTCCTCGTCCTTGCCGCAGACGACGATGCCGCAGCTGTCGCCGCCGGTGCTCGCGGGGGGATCCACGCCGACGACGATGCGGGTGAGGGGACAGTCACTTTCACGCGCGGCGTGCGGACTGGATTCACGGCGGTTCTGAAAGTGACTGTCCCTTGCCTTCTCCAGCAGCTCGCGGGTCCAGAGGGCGCCTTCGAATTCCTCCAGCAGCAGGCCTTCGAGCTCCTGGCGCCCCAGGCGGGTGCCGCCGTACATTTCCTCCATCGCGGTGCGGAAGTCGGGCGCGGAATTGGGGTTGTCGGCGGTGCGGCCGTGGGTCTGCACGCAGCGGGGCAAAGCGAGGATGCGGCGCAGCAGCGGCAGCGGCTGCGGCGTGGTGGTGACGATCGTGCGCGGGCGATCGCCGAGGCGCAGGCCGAGCATGAGGTTGTTCCAGACGGCGTCGGCATTGGGCCATTTGGCCAGCTCGTCGCACCATGCATAATGGTGCTGCGCGCCGCGCAGCGCCTCGGGGCGGACGGCGCCGTAGGGATAGGCCATGGCGCCCGAGGGGAAATAGAGGGTGTTGTGGCCGGCGATCCAGCGCGGCTCCTCGTCGCAGCGGGCGATGGCAAGCAGGCCGCTTTCGCCCTTGATCAGATATCTGACGGCCTCCTCGATGCTGGCCGCGACCAAAGCGATGCGCGCCTCGGGCTCCTCGCGGGCGCGCTGCCACACCCATTCGGCGCCGGCGCGGGTCTTGCCGAAGCCGCGCCCGGCGACGATCGACCAGATCCGCCAAGGCGAGCCGTCGGCGCAGGCCTCGGGCTCGATCTGGCCGCCTCGCGCCTGCCACCACCATTCGTCGGCGAGCGCCTTGACCGCCGCCTCGGGCAGGCTGCGCAGCACGACCCGGCGCAGCTCCGGGGTGAGGCGGCGCAGGGCGACGAGGAGCTCGAGGCGTTCGGCGCGGCTGAGGGGCGGGGCGCCGTCGGCGAAGCGCGACTTGAAGAAGACGGGACCGAGGAAGTGGACGGTCATGGGTCGCTCTCCGGTATCCCGTAGCGGAGGCCGAGCGCGCGCAGCTTCCTGTCGAGCGCCTCGATCGCCTCGTCGAAGGTCCAGCGCCGTTGCCGGCCGTGCCCGATCTCGCGCGGGCCGACTCGGCCGTCGCGGCGGTCCCAGCGGGCGAGCAGCTTCATCACCCGCTCGAACTCCGCCGCCAGCTCGCCTTTGGGCTCGAGATTCTCGGCGAGGCGGCGCTGCATGTCGAGCCGCTGGCGGACCGCCTCGGCCTCGAGGCTCGCGACCGCCTCGCGCAGCGCTTTGTCCTTGAGCGCAGCGAACTCCGGATGCTTGCGGCAGTGCGCGGTGACCGTGGCGGGGCTGACGCCCGCCGCCTCGGCCGAGGCCCCGAAGTCGGCGGTGCCGGCGAAATGATCGAGGAAGATCTGCTGGCGCTTCTCGGTGAAGCGCACCCAGCGCATCCGGCGGCGCTGCAGCGGCCGGCGATTGTGCGGCGCGATGCGGATGACGACGTCTTCGTCCCGTGCACCGCGGGCGGACGCGCGGGCCGCCTGCTCGTCGGCGGCGGCGAGCGCGAGCGCCCAGCTCCAAGCGAGGGCGAACACCGGATCGCGGCGGCGCGCGCCGTATAGGCTCTTGAGCGGGAAGCCGGCGGCCCGCGCCGCCTCCTCGCGATGCGCGTTCGCGCGCAGGGCGGCGACGAAGACCGCCTTCGCCTCCGCATCGATCAACCGCCGTGCCGGCCGCTCCGAATCGCTCTGCCCGCCCATCGGGCAGTCTAGAACATAAATGGAACGCTGTAGGAAAGCGTTTTTTTCTGCAAAGATCCAAGTCGCTGTATTTTAAAGTTTTTTTAGACCCTGGAGGCGAGGGACAGCTGCAGTAAAATATCCCCCTTCCCACCGCGCCGGGGTGTCGGGGGACACACCTTCATGTCCCGCCGATTGCATCAGCCCGAGGCAGCAATCGCGTGGTCCCATTCGTCCCGATTCACCCCCTTCGCGAGCATCCGGATCGCCAGGACCGAGCCGGATCTTGCGGCGCTGCCGGCCATGGATGCGATTGCGCACGCTCCGTCAGTGGCCTAGCGTCATGCATTTGGGGGAAATATCGCCATGGCTTGCAAGCGGTTCGGTTCGATCGCCCTCGCCTCGGCGACGGTGCTGGCGTTTGTCGCGGGGCCGGCCCGAGCGCAGCCTGCCGCCGCTCCCGCCGCCCAACCCGCGCCGGGGGCCTCGCCCGCGCCGGCGGACGAGGTCGCCCGCACCGTCGAGGCGATCGCGAGGATCCGGTCGGCTTACGGCGGGAGTTTCTCGCCGGACGGGCGCAGCATCGCCTTCATCTCCTCGGCAAGCGGCAGCCCGCAGGTCTGGACGATGGCGCTGGACGGCTCCGCGCCGGTGCAGCGCACGCGACTCGCCGACCCGGTGCAGGACGTCTATTGGTCGCCGGCGGGCGACTGGCTTGCCTACGACGTGGCGCCGGGCGGCGGGCTCAACACCCAGATCTATGTGATGCGCCCGGACGGCAGCGGCGCGCGCCGGCTGACCGCGGGCGGGCGGGAGAATAACTGGCTGTTCGGGTGGACCCGGGACGGGCGGCGGCTGCGCATGGGCTCGAACGCGGCCAACCCGAACGGTATCGATGCAATGCTGATGGACCCGGCGAGCGGCGCGACCAGCCGAGTCGCCTCAGGCGGGCTCAACGTCATTTCGGACGTCAGCCGCGACGGCCGCCGCGCAATCGTCTACCGGCTGGTCAGCCGCGGCAACGACAATCTCCACCTGGTCGACCTCGACACCGGCGCCGAGACCTTGCTGACCCCGCACGAGGGCCCGGGAAGCTTCGGCTGGGGCGAATTCTCGCCTGACGGGCGGACGGTCTATGTGAGCTCGAACGGCGGCCGGGACCTGGTCGCCTTCGGCCGCATCGCGCTCGATGCCGACGGCCGGCCCGGGCCGATCGATATCCTCGCCGCGCGCGACGACGCGGAGGGCGATGCCGCCTTGCTGTCGCGCGACGGGCGGCGCGCCTTGCTGGTCTGGAACGTGGCCGGCCGCAGCCGGCTCGATCTGCTCGATACCGCCACCAACCGGGTGACCCCGGGCCCGGCGCTGCCGTTCGACGTCTTCGGCGGTGGCGAATTCTCGCCCGACGGCACCACATTCGTGCTCAGCGGCAACGGCTCGGCCCGGCCGACGGACATCTACACCGTCGATCTCGCCACCGGCGCGGTGACGCAGCGAACCCGCAGCGCCCATGACGGCGTCGACCTCGCCCGCTTCGTACGGCCCGAGCTCGTCACCTATGTCGCCCATGACGGGCTGCCGCTCAGCGGGTGGCTCTACCGTCCCGCCGGCGCGAGCGGCCCCGGCCCGGTCGTCTTCGATTATCATGGCGGCCCGGAAGGGCAGGCGCGGCCGACGATGAATGGTGCCACGCAGGCCCTGGTCGCCCGCGGCATCAGCGTGTTCGCCCCCAACGTGCGCGGCTCGAGCGGCTTCGGCAAGCGCTTCGTCAACCTCGACAATGGCGCGCTGCGCGTCGACGGCGTGCGCGATATCGAGTCCACCACTCGCGCCATGATCGAGCGCGGCATTGCCGATCCGCGCCGGCTGGGCATCATGGGCGGCTCCTATGGCGGCTATATGGTGATGGCCGGCGTGACCCAATATCCCGACATGTTCGCCGCCGGAGTCAACTTGTTCGGAGTCGTCAATTTCGCGACCTTCTTCGCCAATTCCGAGCCCTGGATGGCGGCGATCTCGACCGTCGAATATGGCGATCCGGCGACCCAGGCGGAGATGCTGCGCGAGCTTTCGCCGATCCACCGGCTCGACCGCATCCGCACGCCTTTGCTCGTCCTCCACGGCGCCAACGACACCAACGTGCCGGTGATCGAGGCGGAGCAGATCGTGCGGAACCTGCGCGCCAGGCAGATCCCGGTCGACTATATCCTGTTTCCTGACGAGGGGCATGGCTGGCGGCAATTGCCGAACCGGGTCCGCTCAACCGTCGCGATCGTCAACTTCTTCAACGAGCGGCTGAACCCTTGATGGGGTCTGGTCCGCCGGTTGTGCCGGTGATGCCGTCGCCCGAGGCCGCGGTTGCACGATCCCATTTGTCCCGATCCACCCCCTTCGCGAGCATCCAGATCGCCAGGATACCAAGCGCGGTACCGGAGCCTCCTTGCTGGGGGCGGTGACAGGTACGTACCTGTCACCACGGCATCCTGTCACCACGGCATCCTGCCGGCACCGGTGTCGAACTGGGCAGGGCCGACTGGCCGGATCTGCTCCAGGGCGCCGGTGAAAAAAGAGTGGCCGTCACTCTTTTCCTCGCCTCGCCTGAACCATCCCCTTCCTCGCTCGTTGAGACCAAATCATTCCAAATCAAGGAAATATTCTCATGCTCAACGACCATGACATTGGCGTCCTCAATTCGCTGATCACCACCACGATCGACAGCGCCCATGGCTTCGAGCGCGCCGCGGACGATGCCGAGTCCGGCCGCTTCGCCGCCTTGTTCCGCGACTTCGCGGCGGAGCGCCGGCAGGTGGTCGCGGGGCTGCAGGCCGCGGTGCGCGAGCTCGGCGGCACGCCCGAGGACGACGGCTCGCTCAAGGCCGACCTGCACCGGCGCTGGCTCGACCTCAGGGCGGCGATCGCCGGCGACGGCGGCGACAAGGCGGTGATCGAGGAAGTCGAGCGCGGCGAGGACTATCTCAAGACGAAATATGAGGCGGCTCTGGCCGACACCAAGATCTCGGCCGGAATGAAGGCGATCCAGGAGGCCTACGAATCGGTCCGTGCCGGCCACGACACGGCGAGCGGCCTGAAGCATCGGATGGAGGCCGCCCCTTCGGCCGCCTGACCGGCGCTGCCGACGCCTGGGCCTGAAGCGCTACGGGCGTCGGCGCGACCTGTCCGCCATGCCGGCTTTGGCCCATGTCCGGGGCGACGCGGAGGGGGAGGCCGGTGCCCGCATCCTCCCGATTAGGGAAATCCCAAGGCTTGCCTTGCTAGAGGGCCTGCGCGCGTCGAGGTGCAGCCATGAAGCTCAAGCCGATCGTTTTCATCGCCGTCGCCTTCGGGCTCATGTCGGTCAGCCATTCGCTGGAATTGCGGGGCGATATGGCGCCGATGGCGGAGAGCGGCGTCTCCTATGAGCGGCTGCAATATCATCTCATGGCGCTGGCCTTCCTGCTCGCCGCGCTCGGCTTCTTCATTTCCGCCGGGCTGAGCGCGTTTCGTCAGATACGCGGGCGATAGGGGAAAGGGGGACAGTTACCGTAACTGTCCACAGGCTCATATTCGAAAAGAGTGACTGTCACGCTTTTTGGGAAATCCGCGACTGTCACTATTTTCAAGCCGGAACTGGCCAACACGAGGCTCAGCCCGTCCCCCGCGCGTAGCGGGCGTCGAACTCGCGGTCGGACATGACGAGGTAGCGGATCATGTCGATGAACGCCCAGGGGATCGTGATCAGCAATCCGATCACCGTGCAGCTCAGCAGCAGCATCGCAATCCCCGAGCCGATCCGGCCCAGATAGAAACGGTGGACGCCGAGCGGGCCGACCAGGAAGGCGAGCAGGGCGGCGACATATTTGTTGCGGTCGCCAAGATCCGGGGCGGGGACCTGCCGGGTCGGGGCCGGGGCCGGCGGCGGCGCGGTGCCCGGTACCGGGAAGATGCTGAGCGCGCGGCTTTCATTGGTCTCGAAGTCGACATACATGCCGACCGCGGGCTCGCCCCGGTCGGCCCAGTCGGCCGGCTTGAAGCTGTAGCGGCGGCCGTCGTCGCCCGCCACCATCCCGTCCCCCGTCCGGGTATCGACGCCAAGCACCTGTCCGCGCATATGCCCCCACCTTGAACCGCCGGCCATCATGCAAAGCGCGGCGGCTTTTGCAATCGGGTGATGAGGACAGGGGGGACGTCGCCTACCGTCCGGGACCCTAGAAGTCGGTCCTGCCGAAGCGGGGGACGCCCCGGTTGCTCCCCGGCGGATCGAGCACGCTGAGGTCGAGCTCGACCGGCTCGCCGATCCAGCGCGCCAGAATGGTGTGATCGGCCATGTCGTCGTCGGTCAGCGGGTGCACCAGCGCCGTCAGGCCCGAAGCCTCGATCGCCGCGATCACGCCGGGCAGCGAGCGTTCGCGGAAATGCACCTCATATTGCGGGATCGGGTGCGGCCCGGCCCGCCCCTCCGTCAGCCGCCCGACGAAGAGGATATGGGGCTCGCCGCCCGCCGCGGCCAGCCCGAGGAAGGCCTCCCGCAGCGCCTCGGCGGCCGGGCGCTGCCCGGCCGAGCAATAGATATGGGCGTGATAGGGCGCGTCCCGGTCCGTCATGGCACCGGCCTATTAGCGCGATGCCCGCGCGAGCGCGAGGGACCCGGCGCGGGCATCGGCCTAGGCCATGGCGAAATAGCCCGCGATCCCCGACAGGACGATCGCGGCCGCCAGATTGAGCCTGGAGCGCCAGAGGTAGAGCAGCGCCAGGGCGCCGGCCAGGATGAGCAGCGCCAGGGGAAGCGAGGGAACCCGTCCCGCCAGGGCGGTCGCGAGCTCGATGGTGGTCGCGACGATCAAGCCGACGACGCCCGCCGCCACGCCTTCGAGGAGGCTGCGCAGCCGCGCATTCTCGACGACCTGCTCGAGCCGGTCGTAGAACAGGAGCGAGAAGGCGAAGGCCGGCAGGAAGATGCCCGCCGTCATCGCGAGGCTGCCGAGCGGACCGCCGGCATAATAGCCGACGAAGGTCGAGAAGATGATCAGCGGCGCTGGCAATATGCCCGAGAGCGCGACCCCGTCGAGAAACTGGGCGTCGGTCATCCAGCCGCGCCCGACGGCGTCGCCCCGCACGAAGGGGATCACCGTGTAGGCGCCGCCGAAGGTGAGCAACCCGGCCTTCAACCCCGACAGGAAGAGGAGGCCCGCGGCGACGGCGCCGGCCGGAACCAGCGGCGCGGCGGCGCCAGGCGCGGCCAGCCCGGCGCTCGGCGCGCGCAGCATCAGGACAGCCGGCAGGGCCGCCAGGATCGCCACCAGGACCGCCAGCAAATACCTGCGCCGGCTGAGCGACAGATAGGCGAGGCCGGCGGCGGGCAGGACGATCCAGAAGCTGATGCCGACAAAGGCGGCGACCGCCGCGACGATGCCCACCGCCCACAGCCAGCGGTCGGCGAGGACATGGCCGCCGATCCGGTGCACGGCGCGCACGATCAGCGCGATGACCCCGATCTGCACGCCCAGGAAAACGGCGCCCAGCGCGGACTGGGTGAGGTCGAGCCGGAAATAGAGCCAGGACAGCGCCAGCATCAGCAGGAAGCCGGGAAGCATGAAGCCGAGGCCCGCGGCCAGGCCGCCGCGCCTCCCGCCGGCGACCATGCCGAGATGGACGCACAGCTCGTGCGCCTCCGGCCCGGGCAGGACCTGGTAGATGGCGAGCAGCCGGTTGAAGCGCCCGCTCGTCACCCAGCGCTCGTCGTCGACCAGCGCGCGCCGGACCATCGCGATCTGCGCCACCGGTCCACCCCAGGCAAGGAAGCCGAAGCGCAGGAAGCGCAGGAAGATCTGCGCGGTCGTCAGCGGCGGAGGCGCTGCGGGCTGCTCCATGCTCAGGCCGCCAGGGCCACGCCCGGCCGATGGCCGGCGCCGGCGGCGCGCTCGTAGATCATGGCGGCGGCGGCCACATCCTGCAGGCCGGTGCCCGTCGAATCGAAGAGGGTGATCTCGTCGGCCGACGTCCGGCCCGGCCTGGCGCCGCCGACCAGCGCGGCGAGCTCGGCGTGCACCGCCTGGCGCGTCATCGCGCCGGCGGCGATGGCGTGCCTGAGGTCGCCCATCGCGACGCATTGGTCGAGCACGTCGGCAACGACGGTCGCGTCCGCCATCAGGGCCGGTGCGATCTCGCTTTTTTCCGGGCTGTCCGCGCCGACGGCGGCGACGAACGTGCCGGGGCGGACCATCAGGCGGTCGAGAAACGGCTGACGGGAGGTCGTGCAAGTGACGATGACGTCGCTCGCGGGAGCCGCTTCCGCCAGGTCGCTCGACACCTGCGCATCGAGCCCTCCCGCGCGTGCCGCCACGGCAAAGGCGGACGCCCGCGCCGGATCGCGATCCCAGGCGAGGCAATGCGCGAGCGGCAGCACCCTGCGCAGCGCCTCGAGCTGCGCAGCGCCCTGCGCCCCGCAGCCGCAGACCAGGATGCTCGCCGCGTCCGGCCGGGCGAGGTATTGCGCCGCGAGCGCGGTCGCCGCCGCCGTCCGGCGCAAGGTGACCTCGATCGAGTCCATGATCGCCAGCACCGCGCCGCTCGCGCCGTCGCAGAGCAGGATCGCGCCCTGGACGGTCGGCAGGCCGAGCCGCTCCGGGTTGCCGGGGAAGTTGGCGTTGAGCTTGAGGGCGACATAGGGGCGCTCGCCGCGAAGGCCGGCCGCCTTGGCGTGGAAGACGCCTTCCACGCCATGGACGGCGAGCGGCGGCGGCGCCTCCGCGCGGCCGCCATCAACCAATCCGCCGGCCGCCCGGAATGCCGTCTCGGCCGCCGCCAGCCAGTCCGCCGGCCGCATCAGGGCGGCGATGTCGGTGCGGGTGAGGATCAGGCTGCGTGGATGGGAGCCCGCGTCCGGCGGCGCGCTCACGCGCGCACCGTCTGGCGCGGCTGGTGCGAGACCCAGTCGTGGGTCTCGTCCACGGCATCCCGGCACCAGCGGTAGAGCGCGTCGTAGACGAGCATGCCGGCGTCGAGCTGCGCGATGTCGTCGGCGTGCATGCGCGAGAGGCCGAGCGAGATTGCGAGCAGCCCGGCCGCTTGCGGGGCGAGCTCGGGCCTCGCCGTGTCGGCGCCGCGCACGATGACGGCAAGCCGCTGCAGCGCCGGCACCTCCGCCAGGCCGAATTCGGAGACCATGACGTCGAAGGTGCAAAGCTCGCCACGGTGGCTCCAGAACACGCCGTCGCCCTCGATGTCGAAAGGCGCGGCCTGGAACCGCTCGGCGACGCCCGGCACGTCGGCGGGCGGCACGAACAGGAACAGGGCATCGGCATCGACGAAGCGGCGGATCAGCCAGGGGCAGGCGATCCGGTCCACCTTGGGCCGCGCCCGCGTGACCCAGAGGGTGCGGCCCTCGGCATCGCGCGGCGGCAGCACGGCGGCCGGCACCATCGGCAGGCCGGCGGCCGCCCAGGCCGAGACGCCGCCTTCGAGGGCCTCGGCCGGAACGCCTTGCTGACGCAGCAGGGCGGCAACGCCGTGGCCGAGCTCCTCGCCCTTTTTGCAGGTCACGACCGCCGATCGGCCCTCGAGCCGCGCCGCCCATCGGGGGACGTCCAGGTGCGATCGACGGACGGCGCCGGGGACGAGGCGCGGATCGAGATCGAAGACCTCGTCGGGCCGAACGTCGACGATCGCCGGGCAGGCGGGCGTTCCCAGCAGGCGGAACAGCTTGTCAGGTGAGATGGCGTTATATGCAGGCATGCGGCGTCCCTTTCAGATGCAGGACGCGATGCTTCGGCTGTCGCCTCATGGGGCGATCGCAGGCCCCATCACCCGATTACACGCGTGTGGCCGGCTCCTGTCAAGCCGGGCTGGCAAACGTCCCCTCACGGAAAACAGTGACTGTCACTCTTTTTCCAACCGGGTGGCTTGAAGCCCTGCTGTATTATTCATATAATACACCTCGAGGAGGTGAAGCCATGTTGGAGAATCCTGTTGCGAAGCGGACGGCGATTGCGGCGGGCGTCGGCGCGCTGATCGCGATCCCGCTGCCGTTCGTGGGGCCGCTGCTCGGCGCGGTGGTCGGGGCCGGCTACGGCTATCTGTCCGCGGACCGGCGCGGCTGACGCCGGCGCCGCGGGCTAGGGCGCGATCATGCGGCCGACTTCGCGCTCGAGCACGGTCAGCGGGCGGGAGGAGCCGCCGACCACGAGGTCGTTGAAGGCGCGCAGGTCGAAGCGCTCGCCCAGCGCGGCGCGGGCGCGGTCGCGCTGGCGGTTGATCTCGGTATGGCCGACCTTGTAGCCGCAGGCCTGGCCGGGCCAGACCGCATAGCGGTCGATCTCGTTGGCGACGCTCTCGACGGTGCCGCCGGTGGCCTCGGCGAACCAGGCGAGCGCGCGGTCGCGGGTCCACCTCTTGGCGTGGATGCCGGTGTCGACCACGAGGCGCGCCGCGCGGAACGCCATCGACTGGAAATAGCCGAGCTGGCCTTCCGGATTGTCTTCATAGACGCCGAGCTCGCCCGCCAATTGCTCGGCGTAGAGCGCCCAACCCTCGCTGAACGCGCTGAAGCCGTAGACGGTGACGCCGCGAATCAGCGGCAGGCGGTGCGCATATTCGCCGGCCCAGACATGGCCCGGTATCGCCTCGTGATAGGTGAGGCTCGGCAGGTCGATGCGGCTGTGCATGTCGGTGCCGCGCAGGTTGATCCAGAAGCGCCCCGGGACCGAGCCGTCGATCGAGCCGGCGCCGCCATAGGCGCCCGGCGCGCCGAGCTCCTCCGCCGGCGGGATGCGCCGCACCTCGACATTGCCGGGCACCAGGGTGCCGAACGCGCGGGGGAGGCGCGGGCGAAGCTCGGCGAGCTGCGCCTCGATGAACGCCATGATCTGGGCGCGGCCGGCATCGCCCTCGGCGAAGGCATAGCGCGGGTCGCGCTGCATCGCGCGGAAGCGGTCGCTGACGCTGCCCTCGGCAAAGCCCAAGCGGCGCATCAGCCGATCCATCTCGGAGGTGAAATGCGCGAGCTCGTCGAGGCCCTGGCGGTGGACCTCGTCGGGCGACTTGCGGGTGGTCGTCGCCGCCCGCAGCCCCCAGGCGTAATAGGCCTCGCCCCCGGGCAGCTTCCAGGCGCCGAAATCGGCGGTGGCGCGGCGGCGGTGCTCCTCCAGCTCGGCGATCTGCCGGTCGAGCGCCGGGGCGACCTCGTTCGTCGCGATCCGCCCGGCGCGCGCCGCCCAGTCGCCGGCAATCGCGCCGGTGCGTCGGGCGAGCGAGGTGACGATCAGCCAGTCGCGGGGATTGCCCTCGCGGGTGCGGCGGAGCGCCCGCAGGGTCTTGTCCAGGATGACGTCCGGGGCGATCACGCCCCGGCGGCGCGCGGCCCGGAGCCGCGCCGTCTCGCCCTCCATCTGGCGGGCATGGGCGTCGAGGCGGGCGAGATAGGCCTCCGCGTCCGCCGCATTCTCGACCTTGTGATTGGCGTCGAGGAAGCGGGGCACGTCGAGATAGGAGCCCATATTCTGCGCCACCGGATAGGGTCCGTTGCGCCAGCCCGAGACGGCGACGTCGCCATAAGGGAAAGCGAAGCCGTCGATCCCGGTCCGATAGGAGGTCTTGACGATCTCGACATTGGACGCGGCGGCGGGGGAGAGCGCGGCGGCATCGAGGGCGTTCAGGCGGGCCACGGCCGATTGCAGCCAGGCGAGCACGCGCTGCTGCCCTGCCGCCGAGCTGTCGCCGAGCCGGGACTTCAGCCCCGCCCGCGCGCCGGTGTCGATGCCGAGCGTGGTGGCCGTTTCCGGAAAGATCCGAAGCTGCTCTTCGGCCAGCTCGCCGAGCAGGCCCGCCGCCGCATCGTCCGGCGCCGCGCGGAGGGGGACGGGGAAGACGGCGGCCACGGCGACCGCGCCGCCCGCCATCAGCGCCTGACGCCTCGTCAGCCCGCTCATGCCGTCGCCGCCGGCTCCACATTGAGGCACGAGCCCTCGGCGGACACCACGGTGACCTGGCTCCCCGCCGGCGCGTCGGGGCCGCGAGCGAGCCACAAGGTGTCGCCGACCTTGACGCGGCCCTGGCCGTTCCGGATCGCGGTCTCGACCGTGACGGTGCGGCCGATCACCCGGCTGGCGCGCTCGTTGAGGTTGGGGTCCGAGCTTTCGACCGGGTTGTTCTCGTAATAGCGGCGACCGGCATAGACCGCGATGAAGGCGAGCACGGCGAACAGGCCGAGCTGGTAGGGCAGGCCGAGCGGCACGAAGGCGGTGACGAGCCCGGTGAGCGCGGCGGCGATCGCCATCCAGACCAGGAACACCCCGGGGATGAAGATCTCGAGGATGCCGAGGGCCGCGGCGGCGAGCAGCCACCACCAATGGTCGGCGAGGCCTTCGAAGACGCTCATTGCCTCTCTCCTTCAAACGGGCCGCGGCGGGCCGCCGGCGCGTCGCTCTGGCCGAGCGCGTCCTTGGCGAGCGCGCCGATTCCGCCGAGCGTGCCGATCAACTGGGTCGCCTCGACGGGGAACAGGATCGTCTTGGCATTGGGCGAGGTCGCGAACTCGCGCACCGCCTCGACATATTTCTGGGCGATGAAATAGTTGATCGCCTGGGTGCTGCCGCCGGCGATCGCGTCCGAGACCATCTGCGTCGCCTTGGCCTCGGCCTCGGCGGCGCGCTCGCGCGCCTCGGCGTCGCGGAAGGCGGCCTCGCGGCGCCCCTCGGCCTCCAGGATCTGCGCCTGCTTGGCGCCCTCGGCCTTGAGGATCTCGGAGGCGCGCAGGCCCTCCGATTCGAGGATCAGGGCGCGCTTCTCGCGCTCCGCCTTCATCTGCCGGCCCATCGCGTTGACGATGTCGGCGGGCGGGCGGATGTCCTTGACCTCGACGCGGGTGATCTTGACGCCCCAGGCCTCGGTCGCCTGGTCGACCACGACGAGCAGCCGGGCGTTGATCTCGTCGCGCTTGGAGAGGGTCTCGTCGAGGTCCATCGAGCCCATCACCGTCCTCAGGTTGGTGGTGGTGAGCTGCATGATCGCGACGTAGAGGTCGGAGACCTCATAGGCGGCCTTGGCCGCGTCCAGCACCTGGAAGAAGACGATGCCGTCCACCCCGACCATGGCGTTGTCCTTGGTGATGATCTCCTGCCCCGGAATGTCGAGCACCTGCTCCATCATGTTCACCTTGCGGCCGACGCGATAGAAGAAGGCGGGGAAGAAGTTCAGGCCCGGACGCGCGACGACGGTGAAGCGGCCGAAATATTCTATCGTATATTGATAGCCTTGGCGGACGACCTTCACACTTACAAACAGCCAAAGCACCATCAGGACGGCCAGGCCGATGAAAACCGGTGTCATCTCGCTCTCCCGCAGCAGGTGCCGATATCATGTAGACAAACTGCCCCCGATCCAAGAAGAATCGGAGGCGAAATGGCCGCTGTCGACCTTCGCCTCTGCCGCTCGCTGCTGTTCCTGCCGGCGTCCAACCCGCGCGCGATCGAGAAGGCGCGCACGCTCGACGCCGACATGATCGTCCTCGACCTCGAGGACGCGGTCCCCGACGCCGACAAGGCGACGGCGCGGCAGGCGGCGGCGGCGGCGCTGCAGGAGGGCTTCGGCGGGCGGCCGACGGCGGTCCGGGTCAACCCGTCCGACGGCCGGCATTTCGGCGAGGACGTGGTCGCCATCCGCCACTGCCCGGTCGACTTCATCGTCCTCGCCAAGGCGCAGAGCGCCAAGCAGGTGCACGACGCCGGCTGGCTGACGGGCAAGAGGGTGCTGGCGATGGTGGAGACCCCCGGCGCGGTGATCGAGGCGGCGGCGATCGCGCCGGCCTCGGCCGGGCTGATCGCCGGGGTCAACGACCTCGCCGCCGGCCTCGGCCTGCCCTCCGGGGGCGGGCGCACCGGCCTCACCTATGCGCTGCAGCGGATCGTGCTCGCCGCGCGCGCCGCCGGCGTCCCCGCCTTCGACGGCGTCCACAACCGGCTCGAAGCCGGCGAGGCGCTAAGCCAGGAATGCGCGGAGGGGCGCGCCTTCGGCTTCGACGGCAAGTCGGTGATCCATCCCAGCCAGATCGAGACGGCCAACCGCCTGTTCGGCCCGAGCGAGGCCGAGGTCGAGGCGGCGCGGCGGCTGATCGAGGCGGCGACCGGCGGCGCCGAGCGGCACGAGGGGCGGATGATCGAGGCGATGCACGTCGACCAGGCCCGGGCGGTGATCGCGAAGGCGCGGCGCTAGGGCGCCAGCGCCCCGCGAATCGCTTGCGAGTCGCGGCGGCGCTCCTTAAGCAGCGCCATGTTCAAGTCGTTGTTCCGCGCCGCCGCGCCTTTTGCCCTCCTTCTCTCCGTTCCGCTCGCCGCCCAGCCGCCGGCCGCGGTCGCGCCCGCAGATCTGATGCGCCACATCCGCGTGCTGGCGAGCGACGAATTCCAGGGCCGCGCGCCCGGCACCGAGGGCGAGACCCGCACCGTCAACTATATCGTCGAGCAATTCCGCGCCCGCGGCCTCGAGCCGGCCGGCGAGAACGGCAGCTGGTTCCAGGCCGTGCCGCTGGTCGAGCGGGTCACCGGGACCATCCAGGCCTCGTTCAGCGCCGGCGGCCGCGCGATCGCCTTCGACGCCGCCAACCTCGCCCTGCAGGGCGACGACCCGGTCGAGACGCTGACCGGCGCGCCGGTCGTGTTCGCCGGCCACGGCGCGCGCGTCCCCGATCGCGGCGTCGACCAGCTCGCCGGCGCCAGCCTCGAGGGCGCGGTCGTGCTCATCCTCTACGAGCCGCCGGCCGGGGTCCCGGGCTTCCCGAGCTTCAACCAGCGCGTGCAGGCGGTGACCGCGACCGGCGCGGCGGCGGTGATCGCCGTCGCCGGCCCGCAAATCCCCTGGGACCTGCTGAGGCAGGTCTACCGGAGGCCGGGGACCAAGCCCGCCGGCGCCAGGGTCCCGCCGATCATCGGCGCGATGCCGCAGGCGGCGGCGCAGGCGCTGCTGGCCGGCGCCGGCGGCGATTTCGCGCGGCTGCTGGGCGCCCAGCCGGGCGCTTCCTTCCGCGCGGTGGCGCTGCCGCTCAGCGCGACGATCCGGGTCGAGACCGCGGTGCGGCGCTACGAGACCCGCAACGTGATCGGCCGGCTGCGCGGCAGCCGGGTTACCGGCGAGGCGCTGATGTTCCTCGGCCATTGGGACCATTTCGGCATCTGCCGCCCGCCGGGCGAGGCGGACCGGATCTGCAACGGCGCGGTCGACAATGCCAGCGGCATCGCCACCATGATCGAAATCGCCGGGCGGCTGTCGACGAGCCCGCGCCCGGTCCGCGACACCCTTTTCCTGGCGACCACCGCCGAGGAGGTCGGCCTGCTCGGCGCCGAGCATTTCGCCACCCACCCGACCGTGCCGCTCGCCTCGCTCGTCGCCGCGATCAACCTCGACACCGTCGCCATCCATCCCGCCGGCGAGCCGGTCGCGGTGCTCGGCCGCGGCCTCGCCCCGCTCGACGCGGCGATCGCCGAGACCGCGGCGGCGATGGGGCGGACGCTGGACAGCGCGCACGAGGCGGACGTGATGATCCAGCGCCAGGACGGCTGGGCGCTGGCCCGCCACGGCGTGCCGGCGATCATGGTCGGCGGCTCGTTCGCGAGCATGGCGCGCCTCAACGCCTTCCTCGAGGGCCGCTATCACCGGCCCGACGATGAGGCCGATGCGGCGATCCTCCTCGACGGCGCCGCCGAGGACGCCAACCTGCTGGTCGCGCTCGCCCGCCGGCTCGGCGATCCCGCCGCCTACGCGCCGCCGGAGCGGCCCGCCCAATGAGCGCCGCCGAGATCCCGCTGGGCCTCACCTTCGATGACGTGCTGCTAAAGCCGGCCGCCTCCAGCGTACTGCCGAGCCAGGCCGACACGAAGAGCCGGGCGACCGGCGACATCGCGCTCGCCATCCCCGTCTTGTCGTCGGCGATGGACACGGTGACCGGGCCCGCGATGGCGATCGTGATGGCGCAGCTGGGCGGGCTCGGCGTGCTCCACCGCAACATGGAGGTCGCCGAGCAGGCCGCCGCGGTGCGCAGCGTCAAGCGCTACGAGAGCGGCATGGTGGTCGACCCGATCACCATGGCGCCCGAGCAGACGCTCGCCGACGCGCTCGAGCTGATGGCGCGGCACAGGATTTCGGGCATCCCGGTGACCGAGGAGGGCGGCCGCCTGGTCGGCATCCTCACCAATCGCGACGTCCGCTTCGCGGAGAATCCGCGCCAGCCCGTCGCCGAGCTGATGACCCGCGACAATCTGGTCACGGTCGGCCCCGGCGTCACCCAGGAGGAGGCGCGCCGCCAGCTCCACCAGCACCGCATCGAGAAGTTGCTGGTGGTCGACCGCGACGGGCGCTGCGTCGGCCTGATCACCGTCAAGGACATCGAGAAGGCGGTCGCCCATCCCGACGCCACCAAGGACCGTGCCGGGCGGCTCCGGGTCGCCGCCGCCTCCACCGTCGGCGACGCCGGCTTCGAGCGCAGCCAGGCGCTGATCGACGCCGAGTGCGACCTCATCGTGATCGACACCGCTCACGGCCACAATCGCGACGTCGCCGCCGCGGTCGAGCGGCTGCGCAAGCAGTCCAACGAGGTCCAGATCGTCGCCGGCAACGTCGCCACGGCCGAGGCGACCAAGGCGCTGATCGGCGCCGGCGCGGACGCGGTCAAGGTCGGCATCGGCCCGGGCTCGATCTGCACCACCCGGGTGGTCGCAGGCGTCGGCGTGCCGCAGCTGACCGCGATCATGGACAGCGCCGGGGCCGCGCGCGACACCGGCACGCCGGTGATCGCCGACGGCGGCCTCAGGACCAGCGGCGACGTCGCCAAGGCGCTTGCGGCCGGCGCCTCGGCGGTGATGATCGGCTCGCTGCTCGCCGGCACCGAGGAGGCGCCGGGCGAGACCTTCCTCTACCAGGGCCGCGCCTACAAATCCTATCGCGGCATGGGCTCGGTGGGGGCGATGGCGCGCGGCTCGGCGGACCGCTATTTCCAGCAGGACATCAAGGACCAGCTCAAGCTGGTGCCGGAGGGGATCGAAGGCCAGGTGCCCTATAAGGGCCACGCCGCCGACGTCATCCACCAGCTGGTCGGCGGGGTGAAGGCGGCGATGGGCTATACCGGCGCGGCGACGATCGCCGAGCTGCAGAAGGCCGAGTTCATCCGCATCACCAATGCCGGCCTGCGCGAAAGCCATGTCCACGACGTCACCATCACGCGGGAAGCGCCCAACTATCCGGTGCGCTAGGCTCCAAGAACCCTCCCCCTCGATGGGGGAGGGCAGGGTGGGGGTGGACTCGGACGTAGCGCTCTGTGTCCGAGTCCACCCGACCCCAACCCCTCCCCATCAAGGAGAGGGGCTTTCATGACACCCTCCGCGCGCCTCCAGGCGGCGATCGAGCTGGTCGACGAGATCATCGTCGCGGCGCGCGAGAGCGGGGCGGCGGCGGACACGCTGATCGCCCGCTATTTCAAGACGCGGCGCTATGCGGGCTCCGGTGACCGTCGCGCGGTCCGCGAGCTCGTCTTCCGAGCCGTGCGAAGGGCGGGGGAGCGGCCGGTCTCGGGGCGGGCCGCCTTGCTCGGCCTTCCGCACGTATCGGCGCTGTTCGACGGCTCGCCGCACGGCCCGGCGCCGGTGCTGGAGGGCGAACCCGTCGCCGAGGCCGGGATCGCGCCGGCCTGGCTGCTCGAGCGGTTCGATCCGCTGGTCGGGCCGGACGAATGGCCCGCCTTGCTGGAGCGGGCGCCGCTCGACCTGCGCGTCAACCGCCTCGCCGGAGCGCCGGCGCCGATCCCGGGCGCGGCGCCGACGCCGCATGCGCCGTACGGCCTGCGCCTGCCCGAGGGGACCCAGGTCGAGCCCGGGCCGGTCGAGATCCAGGACGAGGGCAGCCAGCTCGTCTGCCTGGCCTGCGAGGCGGCGCCCGGCATGGTCGCCGTGGACCTCTGCGCCGGCGCCGGCGGCAAGACGCTGGCGCTCGCCGCCGACATGGCGAACGAGGGCCGCCTCGTCGCCTGCGACACCGATCGCGGCCGGCTCTCCCGACTGCCACTCCGGCTGGCGCGGGCCGGCGTCGCGATCGTCGAGGTCCGCCTGCTCGACCCCGGCCGGGAGGCGGAGCAGCTCGCCGACCTGGCCGGGACCGCCGACCTGGTGCTGGTCGACGCGCCCTGCTCGGGGAGCGGCACCTGGCGGCGCAATCCGGAGACGCGCTGGCGGGCGACGCCCGAGCGGCTCGAACGGCTCGCCGCGCTGCAGGCACGGCTGCTCGACATCGGCGCAACCCTGCTGAAGCCCGGGGGCCTTATCGTCTATGCGGTCTGCTCGCTGCTCGCCGAGGAGGGCCGCGACCAGGCGGCGGCGATGAGCGCCCGTTCATCGCTGGTTCCGGTGCCGGTTCCTATCGAGGCGGGACGGCCCGCCGGGACCGGGAGGCTGCTCAGCCCGGCCCCGGACGGGACCGACGGCTTTTTCATCGCGCGGTGGCGGCGGCCATGCTAAACGTCGCTGACGACAGGAAAATGGAGTATTTGATGCGCCTGATGCCGATTGCCCTCTCGCTGGCCATCGCGGCCGCGACCATCGCCAGCGCGGGAAGCGGGCAGCGCCCCGACGACCAGATCGACCCGCGCTCGACCGCTTTGGTCGAGCAGGGCCGGGCGGCGGGCGCCGCCGGCCGCCACAACGACGCGATCGACCTGCTGGAGACCGCGCTGGCCGTCGATCCGGGCAACCGCGCCGCCTATATCGCCCTGGCGCGCGTCGCCCAGGCGCAGCGGCTGCCGGGCAAGGCGGTGCGCTATTATGCCGACGCGCTCAGGCTCGAGCCCAACGACGTCAACGCGCTCGCCGGCCAGGGCGAGGCGTTCGTGCAGCGCGGCGCGGTCGAGCGGGCGCGGCGCAACCTGCAGCGGGTGCAGACGCTGTGCCGCCAGCCCTGCCCGCAGGCGCAGCAGCTCGCCGCGACGATCCAGCGCGGCCCGCCCGCCGAAGTGCTGGCGGCGCAGCGGCCCGAGCAGGGCGCCCCGCGCACCGAGCCGCCGGCCCCGCGCCCGAACTAGCGCCGCATCGGAACCCGACCTCCCAGCCTCGCCTTCCAGGAGGGACAGTCACCTGACCGTCCCCGGGACAGTCGGTCACCTGACCGTCCCCGGGACAGTCGAGTGACTGTCCCTCAGTCACCTGACCGTCCCCGGGACAGTCGAGTGACTGTCCCTATTGCGCGCTTTACGCAACAGGAGTGGCTTGAATAGCGTTTTTCGCATAGGCTCGGCCGATGCCGCGCGCCGCACGTCTGGTCCTGCCCGGAATCCCGCATCATGTGACGCAGCGGGGCAACCGGCGCCAGCCGACTTTCTTCTCGGATGCCGACTATCTGCTCTATCTCGGACTGCTTCGCCATTGGTGCGCGAAGCGCGGGACGAGCGTCTGGGCCTGGTGCCTGATGCCCAACCACGTCCATCTGGTGCTGGTGCCGGCGGACGAAGACGGCCTGCGCGCGGCGCTTGCTCCGGCCCACACGCTCTACACCGCGGAGATCAACCGCCGTCAGGGCTGGCGCGGCCACCTGTGGCAGAGCCGCTTCGCCTCCTTTCCGATGGAGGAGGGGCATCTTCATGCCTGTTTGCGCTATGTCGAGCTCAACCCGGTACGGGCCGGGCTGGCGAGTCGGCCTGAAGACTGGCGCTGGTCGAGCGCACGGGCGCATCTCGGCCTAGGCGCGGACCGCCTCACCGACATCGCGGCCATGCAGGAACGAATCGAAGACTGGCGCTCCTTCCTCGATGCCGGGATCGACGATGCGGATCGCGAGGCGATACGTACGGCGGAGCGGACCGGGCGTCTGCTTCTCTAGGGACAGTCAGGTGACTGTCCCCAGACAGCGGGCGATGGCGATGAAATCCGCGACGGCGAGGGTTTCGGCGCGGCGTTCGGAGTCGATGCCGAGCGTCGCGAGCGCTTCGAGCGCGCCGGGCAGGGCGGCGAGCGAGCGGCGGAGCATCTTGCGGCGCTGGCCGAAGGCGGCGGCGGTGAGCCGTTCGAGCGCGGCGGCGGTGACGGCTTCGGGCTGGGGGGCGGGGACGATGTGGACGACCGCCGACATCACCTTGGGCGGCGGCACGAAGGCGGAGCGGTGCACCTTCATCGCCAGCCTCGCCGCGCCGCGCCACTGGGCGAGCACCGAGAGCCGGCCATAGGCGCCGCTGCCGGGCTTCGCCACGATCCGCTCGGCCACCTCCCGCTGGAACATCAGGGTCAGCGATTTCCAGGCGGGCGGCCAGGCCTCGCCGCCGAGCCAGCGCACCAGCAAAGCGGTGCCGACATTGTAGGGCAGGTTGGCGACGATATGGGCGCCGGCCGGCTCCTCGATCCCCAGCGCATCGCCCTCGACGACGGTCAGCCGCCCCTCCGCGGCCTCGCTCAGCTCGGCGAGGGGGGCCAGGCAGCGGCGGTCGCGCTCCACCGCGATCACCTCCGCGCCGGCCCGCAGCAAGGCCCGGGTGAGCCCGCCCGGCCCGGGGCCGACCTCGTAGACCCGCTGGCCCGCGAGCGGCCCCGGCACCCGCGCGATGCGATCGAGCAGCTGCTCGTCGAGCAGGAAATTCTGGCCGAGCGATCTGGACGCGCTGAGCCCGTGCCGCGCGATCACCTCGCGCAGCGGCGGCAGGGCGGCGAGATTCACGCCTCGGCGAGCCGGCGCGCGCACTCCCCGGCGGTGCGGATGGCGGCGATCATCGCGCCCGGATCGGCGATGCCGCGGCCGGCAATGTCGAAAGCGGTGCCGTGATCGGGCGAGGTGCGCACGATCGGCAGGCCCAGAGTGACGTTGATCCCGTCGTCGAAGTGCAGCGTCTTCAAGGGGATCAGCGCCTGATCGTGGTACATGCAGAGCGCCGCGTCGTAATTGCGCCGCCGGCGCTCGCAGAACATGATGTCGGGCGGGTGCGGGCCGCTGACGTCGTGACCCTCGTCGCGCAGCCAGTTAGATCGCCGGCAGGATCAGGTCGATCTCCTCGCGCCCCAGCGTACCTTCCTCGCCGGCATGGGGGTTGAGGCCGGCGACCGCGATCCTCGGCTCGGCGAAGCCGAACTGGCGCTGCAGCCCGCGGATCGCGGCGCGACCCTTGCTGACGATCGCCTCGGTGGTCAGCTGCGCGGTGACCTCGCGGAGGGGAATATGGGTGGTGACCGGGATCACCCGCAGGGTCGGGCCGGCCAGCATCATCGCGACGAGGTCGCTGGCGACGCCGCAGCGCTCGGCGACGAACTCGGTCTGGCCGGGATGGCTGAAGCCGATCGCGTAGAGCTGGGCCTTCGAGACGGGGCCGGTGACCAGGGCCGAGGCGGTGCCCGAGCGGGTCAGGCCGACCGCGAACTCGAGCGCGTCGAGGCAGTTGCGCGCGCCTTCCAGCGTCGGCCGGCCGGGCACGGTCTCGAGGTCGCTCTTGACCCTGACGATCGGCAGCGCGCGCTCGAAATGCGCGCCCGCCTCGGCCGGGTCGTCGACCACCTCGACCGGACCGTCCCAGACCGCGCGCACCGCCGAGACGCTGCCGACCACGAAGAAGGGCGGCAGCGCCTCGGCGCGCCGCCGCTCCCAGCTCTTCGCGATCACTTCGGCCCCGATCCCCGCCGGGTCGCCCAGCGCGACGGCGAGGGGGATGTCGGAAGGCTCAGCGATAATCGATCACCGCGTCGCGCCTGAGGTCGCGCAGATAACGTTGCGCGCGGCGGTTCACCCGTTGCTCGTTCAGCTGCGAATAGACCTGGTCGTAGCTCGGCCCGCTCGCCACCTCCGGGTCGTCGCGCCCGCACAGGATGAGCACGCTGACCCGCTCCGGCGAGCCGAACGGCGCCGTCGCCTGGCCGACGCTGAGCGCGAGCAGCATCTGCTGCAGCGGCCCCGGCAGCTCGCGCACGCGCACCTGATCGTTGGAGATGAGCTCGGCGCCGAGCGTCTGCGCGGTCGTGCCCGCGGCGCCGCAGCCGCCCATCGCCTGGGTGGCCTCGCCGAGCTGCCGACCCCTGGCCTCGGCCTGCGCCTGCCCGCTTCCCGCCGGCAGCGCGATCGACATCTGCATCAGGCTGAGCACGGCGTCGCGCGGGTCGGCGACCAGGATCTGCCGGGTGTCGGCGAGCGCGACGATCGAGAAGCCGCCGGGGATCGGGATCGGGTCGCTCACCGTGCTGATCGCCATCCGGGTCACCACCGCGGCCAGCTCGTCGGGAAGCTGCGCGGCGCGGACCCAGCCGAGATCGCCGCCGGTCGCCGCGGTCGAGGCCTCGGAGAACTGGCGGGCATAAGCAGGAAAGGAGGCGCCGGCGCGGATCTGCTGCACCATCCGGGCGGCGTTGGCCTGGGCCTGGGCGGCGGTCTCCGGGGTCGCCGAGAGGAAGATCTCGGAGACGCGATATTCGGGGGTGCCGCGCTGCTCGTTGAGGCGGGCGATCAGCGCCTGCACCTCCTCGTCGCCGACCGTGACGAACGGCTCGATCTGGCGGCGCTGCAGCCGCTGCCAGGCGAGCTCGCCGCGGATCTGCCGCTTCATCGAGCGCTCCGACGAGCCGATCGAGCGCAGATAGTCGCTGAACGCCTCGGGCTGCTGCCGGAAGTTCTGGGCGAGCCGCTCGTAATATTGGCTGACCTCGCGCTCCTCGACGACGAGCTCCTGCTGCGCCGCCGCCTGGATCTGCAGCGTCTCGTCGATCAGGTTCCTCAGCACCTGGGCGCGGAAGCGCTCGATCTCCTCGGGCGGGAGCTGGATCTGGTTCGAGGTCAGGATCAGCGCCATCCGGTGATCGATGTCGCTGCCGGTGATGACGTCGCCGTTGACGATCGCCGTCGCCTTGCGGATTCCGGGATCCTGCTTGCCGACGAACTGGACGTTTTCGGGGATGTTGAGGCCGCCCGGGCCCCCGCTGGGCTGTGCGCCGCCGCCCTGCGCCGCGGCCATCGCCGACAGCACCGGGGCGGCCAGCATGATCGCCGCCTTGGCCAACCGCGTGAGCTTCATCATTCCTCCAGTAAAAGCAGGCCGCTAACCTGCGCCAATATTGCTGAACCGCAGCTTAGCGGCCGTCAGCCGCGACCCTTAGCGTCCCAGATTGCGGAGCGCCACCCGAATGAGAAAGCTGTTGCCCCGCCGGGCGTCGCCGCTGGTCTCATAGTCGCGCCGCCAGGTCAGGCCAAGCTCGATGCAGTCGTCGTCGTAGAGCACGCCGATGCGGTGGCGGATCGGCTCGAAGCCGTCGGCCACCGACAGCGGGTCCTCGGTGCGGCTGGTGAGGTCGATCACCGCCGAGCCGAACACCGACCAGAAGCGGCCGATGCCGATCCGCCCGCCGAAGCGCACCTCCTCGCGGTCGCGCAGGTCCTCGATCGCCGGGTCGATGTCGCGGTCGAGCCGCAAATAGCCGATCGTCGCATAGGTGCGCCGCCCGCCGATCACCGCGTCGATCTCGTTGCGGCGCAGCGCCAGGCTGTCCTTGTCGATGCGGAAGCGGTGGGTGAGGCTGACGAAGCGGCCGACGCGAAGGTCGGTGCGGCCGACGATGTCGGAGAGGCGGCCCGAGAGGCCGGTGCCGGACGGCAGGATCGTGGGCTTGCGGTCGAGCCGGTAGCTCTGGCCGATATTGGTGCGGACCGAGACGCCCGGCAGGTCGGCCGCCCAGTCGAGGCCGTAGGTGACGCGCACCCCGTCCTCCCAGCGGTCGTGAGCCGGGGAAGCGGTTCAGCGCGAACAGGTTCGAATCCTCGAGGTCGACCGAGCGGGCGTCCTCGTTGGGGATGTCCATATTCTCGGTCGGCGGCGAGGCGACGACCTGGAGGCGCGGGGTGAGGCGCTGGGTGCCGCCCAGGAACTCGCCGATGAACGGCCAGCGGACGTCGGCGGCGACCGCGCCGATGAAGCGCCCGGCCCAGCCCTCGCGGCCGCGATAGCTGACCGTCTGGGTCAAGCAGGGTGTCGTTGGCGTGATAGAGGTCGCCGCGGGCATAAGCGGTCAGCACCAGCTCCTGCCCCATCGGGGTGATCGTGCGCCGGTCCCAGCGGGCGCTGGCGAAGGCGCGCTGGCTGTCCTGGCCTTCGGTGCGGGTGACGGCGAGGCTGTTGGCCTGCAGCTCGATGCGACCGCCGAGCCAAGGGTCGGCGAGCCGCCAGCGCGCGTCGATCGCGGGCAGGGCGATCGGCTGCAGCCCGTCGACGTCGGTCAGCCGCAGCCCCTGGAAGGCCCAGCCGGCGATCGAGATGTAGCTGTCCTCGGTGACCCGCTCGGCATTGACGAACGAGCGCAGCCGGTCGTCGCGCGAAATGTCGTAGCGGCGCATGAAGGTGCGGTCGGTGGTGTAGCGGCCGAAGGCGGTGACCGACCAGCGGGGCGAGAGGATGAAGCGGCCGCCGCCCTCGACATAGGCGCGCAGGCCCTCGTCGTCGCCCGGCGCCGGGATCTGCGGGTTGAGCTGGAGGCGCGAGCCGTGGGTGACATAGCCGTGGATCTGGAAGGCGCCGGCCGAGGTCAGCTGGCGATACTGGGCCTCGAGCATCGGCAGCACGCCGGTATAGACGTGCGGGGTGAGGGTGGCGTCGCGGTTGGGGCCGAAGCGGATGTAGTAAGGCGCGCTGAGCTCGAGCCCGTTGCGGCGGCTGTAGCGGATCTCCGGCACCAGGAAGCCCGAGCCGCCGCCCTGGCTGCCGTCGGGGTGCGACAGGCCGGGCAGGCCGATGATCGGCGCGCCGAACAGGTTCAAGGTCGCGCCACGATAGCTGATCCGGTGACGGACCGGGTCGTGCACCACGCGGACCGCGGTGATCTGCCAGGTCGGATCCTTCGGGCAGCCGTCGGAATCGACCACCTCGCAGGCGGTATAGGCGGCGCGGTGGAGGGTGGTGACGCCGTCGTGCCGCTCCGCCCGGGCCGCCGCCAGCCGGCCGCCGTCGGCGAGCACGAGCAGCAGATTGTGGACCACGCCGTCCCGCAACGTGTCCTCGAGCAGGACCGAATCGCCATAGGCGACGTCGCCGCCCGGGCTGGTGATCCTGACCCCGCCCTCGGCGCGGACCTCGCCGGTCTGCCGGTTCCAGCTGACGCTGTCCGCGCGCAGATGATAGCCTTCGCGGTTCATCCGCACCTCGCCGGTGGCGGTCACGGTGTCGGCGGGCTCGTCATAGACCAGCCGCTCGGCGCTGAACGCGACCTCGACCGGAGCCTCGCCGGGCGGGGCGGGGGGCTCCTGCGCCAGCCCCGCGCACGGCACGCCCAGCAGGAGCGGGAGCGCGGTCCGGCAGATCAATCGCAACCTTTTCACAAGACCCGCTTTGCCCGAGGCGACAGCGCAGCCTATTGCACCTGAGGCCGCTCCCTGCAATGGCGCAGCGACGGCGCCCCCGCCGCCGCCTTAGGAGACCGCCTTCGTGATCAAGGTCAGTTTCGCCGCGAAGCGCCCGGGGGGCGCCTATGCGCTCGCCGTGCCGGTCCGCGGCGAGGACATGCTGCACGACCGCCTCGCCGGGCTCGACGAGGCCGCGCGCACGCTGGCGGTGCGCTCCGCCGAGGCGCAGCGCTTCGAGCGCGAGGTTGGGGCGATCGCGGAGACCTTCGTCGCCGAGGCGGAGGCGGTGCGCCGGCTGCTGATCGTCGGCCTCGGCCCCCGGGAAGCGGAGGAGGCGAGCTGGGAGAAAGCCGGCGGCGCGCTCACCGCGCGGCTGCTCGTCTCCGGCGAGACCCGGCTGGTGGTCGACCTCGGCGGGCTCAAGGCCGGCCCGCGCGACGCCGCGCGGCTCGCCTTCGGCGCGGCCGCGCGCAGCTGGCGCCACGATGCCTACCGCACCAAATTGGGCCGCAAGCAGAAGCCGACGCTGGACGAGCTGGTGGTGGTCGGCGCAGGCGAGGGCGCCGCGGCGGAATGGGCGCACATGGCCGCGGTGCTGGACGGCCTCGACCTCACCCGCACCCTGGTCACCGAGCCGGCCAACATCGTCTATCCCGAGAGCTTCGTCGCGCGCTGCCGCGAGGCGATGGACGGTCTCGGCGTCGCCTTCGAGACGCTCGACGAGAAAGCGATGGCGAAGCTCGGCATGGGCGCCCTGCTCGGCGTCGCGCAGGGCTCGGTGCGCCCGCCGCGGCTGCTGGTGATGCGCTGGAACGGCGGCAAGGCCGGCGCGAAGCCGGTCGTCCTCGTCGGCAAGGGCATCACCTTCGACACCGGCGGCATCTCGATCAAGCCGGCGCTCGGCATGGAGGCGATGAAGTGGGACATGGGCGGCGCCGGCGCCGTCGCCGGGCTGATCAAGGCGGTGGCGAAGCGCAAGGCGAAGGTCAACGTGGTCGGCGTCTGCGCGCTCGCCGAGAACATGCCCGACGGCAACGCCCAGCGGCCGGGCGACGTGGTGACCTCGATGTCCGGCCAGACCATCGAGGTGATCAACACCGACGCGGAAGGCCGCCTGGTGCTCGCCGACGCGATGACCTGGGCGCAGCGCGAGCTGAAGCCCGCGGTGATGGTCGACCTCGCCACCCTGACCGGGGCGATGATCATCAGCCTCGGCCACGAATATGCCGGCATGTTCGCCAATGACGACGGCCTCGCCGACAAGCTGTTCGCGGCGGGCAAGGCGAGCGGCGACAATCTGTGGCGGCTGCCGATGAACGAGAATTACAACAAGATCATGGATTCGCAGATCGCGGACGTGAAGAACAGCGCCTCGCGGGAGGGCGGCTCGATCACCGCCGCCTGCTTCCTCGAGCGGTTCGTCGAGGAGGGCGTCAAATGGGCGCATCTCGACATTGCCGGCATGGCCTGGTCGGACAAGGCGAGCCACCTCTACGACAAGGGCGCGACCGGCTTCGGCGTCGCCCTGCTCGACCGCTACCTCGCCGACAATCACGAGGGGTAGGAAGGGCAGGGACAGTTACCGTCACTGTCCCCTTTCGCTGCCTTGCCCTTGTCGCACGTGCCGTCTAGGGAGCCGGCCGAACCAATCCCTCAGACACGGAGTAACTGCAGGCCATGGCCGAGCGCACCTTTTCGATCATCAAGCCGGACGCGACGCGGCGCAACCTCACCGGCGCGATCACCGCGATGCTGGAGGAGGGCGGCCTCAGGGTCGTCGCCTCGCGGCGCATCCGCATGACCAAGGAGCAGGCGGAGGGCTTCTACGCGGTGCACAGGGAGCGGCCCTTCTACGGCGACCTGGTCCGCTTCATGACCTCCGGCCCCGTCGTCGTGCAGGTGCTCGAAGGCGAGGATGCCGTCGCCCGCAACCGCGAGATCATGGGCGCGACCAACCCGGCCGACGCCGCCGAGGGGACGATCCGCAAGCGCCACGCCGAATTGATCGAGGCGAACAGCGTGCACGGCTCGGACAGCGCGGAGAATGCGGCGATCGAGATCGACTTCTTCTTCACGCCCGACGAGATCGTCGGTTAGGGGTTTGGGATTGGGGATTGGGGATTGGGGTTGGGGATCACCAGCCCATCCCCAATCCCTAACCCCTAACCCCCAATCCCTAATCCCCAATCACCCCGCGCAGCGCGCGGGCATATTCCTCGAGGGCGATCGGGTAGAGGCGGTGCTCCTCCTCGAGGACGCGCGCGGCGAGGGTCTCGGGGTCGTCGCGGGGGCGGATCTTGACCCTGGCCTGGGCGATGACCGGCCCCGAATCGAGCTCCGAGGTAACGAGGTGGATCGAGCAGCCGGCATGGTCGTCGCCGGCGACGAGCGCGCGGCGGTGGGTGTCGAGGCCCTTGTGCAGCGGCAGCAGGCTCGGGTGGACGTTGAGCACCCGCCCGTCCCAGCGCTCGACGAAGCCGGCCGACAGCAGCCGCATGTAGCCGGCGAGCGCGATCAGCTCGACGTCGTGGTCGCGCAGCACCGCATCGAGCATGGCGTCGAAATCCTCGCGCGCCATGCCCTCGTGGCTCTTCGACCAGGTCTTGAGGCCGAGCCTTTTGGCGAGCACCAGCCCCCGCGCCGAGGGCACGTTCGAGGCGACCAGCACGATCCGGTAGCTGCGCTCCGGATCGCGCCTCTTGTGCTCCGACAAAGCCAGCATGTTCGAGCCCCGGCCCGAGATCAGCACCGCGACCCGCACCGGCTCAGCCATGATGGGTGGCGCTCCAGGCCGCGCGCGCTCCCCAGGTCGCCGCCGATCCGGCCACCGTGCAGCCTTTGCGGCCGCCCTCGATCCGCCCGATGCGGAACGCACTTTCTCCTTGCCCGGCAAGCGCT
This sequence comes from uncultured Alphaproteobacteria bacterium, assembly GCA_963826805.1. Classification (GTDB taxonomy): domain Bacteria; phylum Pseudomonadota; class Alphaproteobacteria; order Sphingomonadales; family Sphingomonadaceae; genus Allosphingosinicella. The sequence continues at coordinate 254,975 of CAWGYE010000002.1, read as the reverse complement.
TCTACAACGTCTTTCAGATCGTCTTCGGAGACGATCAGCGCCATGCCGACGCCGCAGTTGAAGGTGCGCGCAAGCTCCTCCGGCTCGATATTCCCCTGCGCCTGCAGGAAGGCCATCAGCCGCGGCTGCGGCCAGCAATCGGCGTCGACCGCGGCGTGGAGCGCGTCGGCGAGCACGCGCGGGATATTCTCCAGCAGGCCGCCGCCGGTGATGTGCGCCAGGGCGGCGATCCGGCCCGCGCGGATCAGCGGCAGCAGCGGCTTCACATAGATGCGGGTGGGCTCGAGCAGCGCCTCGATCAGCAGCCGTTCCGGATCGAACAGGGCCGGGCGGTCGAGCCTCCAGCCCTTGTCGGCGGCGAGCCGGCGGACCAGCGAGAAGCCGTTCGAATGGACCCCGGACGAGGCCAGGCCGAGGATGACGTCGCCCGCCTTCACCCGCTCGCCGGTCAGCGCCTCGCCGCGCTCGACCGCGCCGACGCAGAAGCCGGCGAGATCGTAATCGCCTTCGGCATACATGCCGGGCATCTCCGCGGTCTCGCCGCCGATCAGCGCGCAGCCGGCCTGCCGGCAGCCCTCGGCGATGCCGGCGATCACCCGTTCGGCGACGCCCGCATCGAGCTTCGCGCAGGCGAAATAGTCGAGGAAGAAGAGCGGCTCGGCGCCCTGCACGATCAGATCGTTGGCGCACATCGCGACGAGGTCGATGCCGACCCCGTCATGGCGGCCGCTGTCGATGGCGAGCTTGAGCTTGGTGCCGACCCCGTCATTGGCGGCGACCAGCAGCGGATCGCGATAGCCCGCCGCCCCAAGGTCGAAAAAGCCGCCGAAGCCGCCGAGCGCGGCGTCGGCGCCGGGCCGCGCGGTCGCCCTGGCGAGCGGCGCGATCGCCTTCACCAGCGCATTGCCGGCGGCGATGTCGACGCCGGCTTTGGCGTAGGTGTAGCGTTCGTCCGCGCTCATAGCGCCGCCTAACCACAAGCCGCTTGGATTTCCACGGCCAACTCGCCAAAAGACCCGCGTGACGCCCGCCCGCCGCCTTCCTCCCGTCGCGATTGCGCTCGTCGGCCTGCTCCTCGCCGTGGCGGGCGGCATCCTCTACGCGCAGCTGGAGGGCTCCGATCGCGGCATCCCGCCGGTCGATTCCGCGAGCAATTTCGAAATCCTCGGGGTCGAGGTCGACGTCGCCGCCGCCAATGCCGAGGCGGCGCGGATCGAGGGCTGGCGCCGCGCCCAGGCGCTGGGCTGGCGGATGCTGTGGGCGCGCACCCACGGCCGGCCGGCGAGCCAGGCGCCCAACCTGCCCGAATCCGTGCTGAGCGGGATCGTCTCGGGCATCGTCATCGAGCAGGAGCAGATCGGCCCGACCCGCTACATCGCGCGGCTCGGCGTGCTGTTCGATCGCGCCCGCACCGGCCAGCTGCTCGGCGTGTCGGGCCTCGCCACCCGCTCGGCGCCGCTGCTGCTGATCCCGGTGATGCGGACCGGCTCCACCGCCTACAGCTTCGAGTATCGCAACGAATGGCAGCGCGCGTGGGCGCAGTATCGCACCGCCAACAGCGCGATCGACTATGTCCGCCCGTCGGGCTCGGGCATCGACCCGCTGGTGCTGAACCATGGCCAGGCGGGCCGGCGCGGGCGCGGCTGGTGGCGGATGCTGCTCGACCAATATGGCGCCGCCGACATCCTCGTCGCGGAGGTGGAGGTGCGGCGGCTCTATCCGGGCGGCCCGGCCATGGGCCTGTTCACCGCCCGCTACGGCCCCGACAACCTCTACCTCGGCCGCTTCGCGCTGCGCGCGCCGAGCAGCGCCACTTTGCCGCGGATGCTCGACGAAGGCGTGCGCCGGATGGACGCCTTGTTCACCCAGGCGCTCGAGCAGGGGCTGCTGCGGCCCGATCCCACGCTGGTGATCGTCGCGCCGCCGCTGCCGCCGATCCTCGAAGAGGTCGCCGAGGACCCGCTCGCCGACGAGACCGGGCCCGAGATCCCCACGGTGCCGACGATCAGCGTCACCATCCAGGTGCCGACGCCGGATGCCGGCTCGGTGCAGCAGGCGGAGCTGTCGGTCAGCCGGGTCGACGGGGTCACGTCGGCGATCACCACCAGCCTCGCGCTCGGCGGCACCTCGCTGATGCGGGTCACCTATGCCGGCGACGCCGCCGCGCTGCAGGCGGCGCTGCGCGCGCAAGGCTGGCAGGTTCAGATGGTCAATGGAAACACTTTGAGGATATCGCGCTAGCGGTGTCGACGACGAATCAGATCGCGCTTCCGTTCGCCTGGCCGGTGGCGGACAGGGAGGAGGACTTCCTCCTCTCGGACGCGAATCGCGCCGCCTTCGAGCATCTCACCCGCTGGTCGCTGTGGCCGGTCATGGCCACCCTGGTCACCGGGCCGCGCAAGTCGGGGCGCAGCCTGCTCGGCCGGATCTTCGTGCGCAAGACCGGCGGCCGGCTGTTCGACAATGCCGAGGCACATGAGGAGGAGGCGCTGTTCCACGCCTGGAACGACGCGCAGGCCCGGCGCAAGCCGCTGCTGATCGTCGCCGACGCGGCGCCGCCGGCCTGGGCGGTGGCGCTGCCCGACCTGCGCTCGCGGCTCTCCGCCACGCCGCATGTCGAGATCCAGCCGCCCGACGACGCGCTGCTCGGACAGCTCGTGCTCAAGCTGCTCGGCGACCGCGGCATCGCGGCGCCGCCCGAACTGGCCGATTATCTGGTCCCGCGCGTTGAACGCAGCTATGTGGCCGTGCTGATGATCGTCGATATCCTCGACCGGGCGATGCTCTCGCACCACCGCCGGATGACCGTCCCGCTCGCCAGGCAGGCGCTGGACGAGGCCGGGATGATCTTCCGCGCCGGGCGCGCGGGCTGATCGCGATGGCACGGCCCGCCGCCACCCCCGCCAACGACGCCGCGCCGGTGCCGGTCGAGCCGGTGGCCCGCTACTTCAACCGCGAGCTCTCCTGGCTGGCGTTCAACCGCCGGGTGCTCGAGGAGGCCTGCAACCCCGCCCACCCGCTGCTCGAGCGGCTGCGCTTCCTCTCCATCTCGGGCAACAATATCGACGAGTTCTTCATGGTCCGCGTCGCCGGCCTCAAGGGCCAGCAGCTCGCCGGGGTCGAGGAGCGCTCGGCCGACGGGCTCAATCCCTCGCAGCAGCTCGCCGCGATCGCGCGCGAGGCCGACGCGCTGACCGCGAGCCAGCAGCAGGTGTGGCGCGAGCTGCGCGAGGCGCTGCGCGGCGCCGGCGTTACCGTCCTCCACAATGACGAGATCGGGCCCGAGGAGGACGAATGGCTGGAGCGCCATTTCGACGACCATATCTCGCGGGTGCTGACGCCCCATGCGATCGATCCCTCGCATCCCTTCCCGTTCATCCCGAACAAGGGCTTCTCGCTGATCTTCGATCTTCGCCGCGCCTCCGACGGCGAGCCGATCCGCGAATTGCTGATGGTGCCGGCGGCGCTGCCGCGCTTCATCCGGCTGCCCGGGGACGCGGCGCGCTACGTCTCGATCGAAACCGCGATCCGCCGCCAGATCACCAAGCTCTTCCCGGGCTACAAGCTGCTCGGCGGCGGCGCCTTCAGGATCATCCGCGACAGCGACATCGAGATCGAGGAGGAGGCGGAGGACCTGGTCCGCTTCTTCCGCACCGCGCTGAAGCGCCGGCGGCGGGGCCGGGTGATCCGCCTCAAGCTCGAGGCCGACATTCCCGATGCGCTGGAGGCGCTGGTCCGCGAGGGCCTCGACGCCAGCGAGGCGCTGGTCTTCGAATCGACCGGCTTCCTCGGCATCGCCGACCTCGCCCAGCTGGTCGAGGAAGACCGCCCGGACCTCAAATTCCCGCCCTACACGCCGCGCTTCCCCGAGCGGATCCGCGAATATGACGGCGACTGCTTCGCCGCGATCCGCGCCAAGGACATCGTCGTCCACCACCCCTATGAGAGCTTCGACGTCGTGCTCTCCTTCCTGCGCCAGGCGGCGGAGGATCCGGGCGTGGTCGCGATCAAGCAGACCCTCTACCGCGCCGGCAAGCAATCGGCGGTGATCAACGCGCTGATCGCCGCCGCCGAGGCCGGCAAGTCGGTGACCGCGGTGGTCGAACTGAAGGCCCGCTTCGACGAGGAGCAGAATCTGATGTGGGCGAGCGCGCTCGAGCGCGCCGGCGTGCAGGTCGTCTACGGCTTCATCGAGTGGAAGACCCACGCCAAGATGTCGATGGTGGTGCGCCGCGAGGAGGGCGGCTACCGCACCTACTGCCACCTCGGCACCGGCAATTATCATCCGGTGACCGCGCGCATCTACACCGACCTCTCCTTCTTCACCGCCGACCCCAGGATCGGCAGCGACGTCGCCGACATCTTCAACTACATCACCGGCTATATCGAGCCGCGCGCGCTGGAGCTCACCAGCATGTCGCCGCGCGACCTCAGGCCCGACGTCGTCGCCGGCATCGAGGCGGAGATCGCCAATGTCCGCGCCGGCAAACCCGGAGCGGTGTGGGCGAAGCTGAACGCGCTGGTCGACCCGGCGATCATCGACAAGCTCTACGAGGCGAGCGGGGCGGGGGTGGAGATCGACCTCATCATCCGCGGCATCTGCTGCCTGCGGCCGGGCGTCGCCGGGCTGTCGGAGAACATCCGCGTGCGCTCGATCGTCGGCCGCTTCCTCGAGCACAGCCGCATCTGGTGCTTCGGCAATGGCGACGCGCTGCCCAATCGCGAGGCGCGGGTCTATATCAGCTCGGCCGACTGGATGCCGCGCAACCTCGACCGCCGGGTCGAGGTCGCGGTGCCGATCGACAACGACACCGTCCACGCCCAGATCCTCGACCAGGTGATGGTCGCCAACATGCTCGACAACGAGCAGAGCTGGGCGCTCGACGCCGACGGCCGCTACACCCGCGACGCCCCGGAGCCGGGCGAGAAGCCGTTCAACCTGCACCATTATTTCATGACCAATCCGTCGCTGTCCGGGCGCGGCGCGGCGCTGCGCGCGGGCGATGCGACGCCGAGGACGCTGACGCTGCCGCGCGGCAAAAGATAAGGGCCGGGGCCGGTGTTCGCCGAGCGCCCGGTCGCGATCGTCGACATCGGCTCCAACTCGGTCCGGCTGGTCGTCTATTCGGGCGCCAGGCGGATCCCGTCGGTGATCTTCAACGAGAAGGTGCTCGCCGGCCTCGGCAAGGCGGTCGGCGAGACCGGCGCGATCGCGCCGGAGGCGGGCGAGCGGGCGCTGGCCGCGCTCGAGCGCTTCCAGCTGCTGATCGGGCAGATGAACGTGGTGCGCACCCGCACCGTCGCCACCGCCGCGGTGCGCGAAGCGTCGAACGGCGCCGCCTTCCTCGAACGGGTCCGGCGCCTCGGCTTCGACCCCAGCCTCCTCTCCGGCGAGGAAGAGGGCAAGCGGGCGGGGCAGGGCGTGCTCTCCGCGATCCCCGACGCCGACGGCATCGTCGGCGACCTCGGCGGCGGCAGCCTCGAGCTGGTCGAGATATCGTCGGGGCGGGTGCTGCGCAGCGCCTCGCTGCCGCTCGGCGTGCTGCGCCTCGACGCGCTGGCCGAGAAGGGCTCGTTCGCCAAGAGGGTCGGCAAGGCGGTGGCGGCCGCGGGCTTCGAGGGCGCCTGCGCCGGCCGGCCCTTCTACATGGTCGGCGGCAGCTGGCGCGCGGTCGCGAGGCTCGACATGGCGCTGACCGGCCACCCGCTGCCGGTCACCCACCAGCACCGCATGGCGGCGGACCGGCCGCGGACGCTGCGCGACGAGATCGCAGGGGTCGACAAGGCGCTGATCCAGGACCTGCCCTCGGTCTCGGTGTCGCGCTTTCCGACCCTGCCCAACGCCAATCGCCTGCTCGACGCCTTGGTCGGCGCGCTCGGCCCCGATCATCTGGTCGTCTCGAGCTTCGGCATCCGCGAAGGCCTGCTCTACGACGAGCTGCCGCGCGCCGAGCGGGCGCTCGACCCGCTGATCGAGGCGGCGCGCGAGGCCGGCGCCGGGCTCGGCCGCTTCGCCCAGCATGGCGAGCTGCTCGACGCCTGGATCGCGCCGGCCTTCGACGACGGGCCGGGCGCGGCGCGGCTCCGCCTCGCGGCCTGCCTGCTCGCCGACATCGGCTGGGCCGCGCACCCCGATTTCCGCGCCGAGCGCGGCATCGACATGGCGCTGCACGGCAACTGGGTGGCGATCGACGCGCCGGGCCGGGTGATGCTCGCCCAGACCCTGTTCTGCAATTTCGGCGGCGGCCGCGACTTTCCCTATCCCGACATCGCGGCGCTGTGCAGCCCGGCCGAGCTCAACCGGGCCTCGGCCTGGGGCTATGCGATGCGGCTCGGCCAGCGCCTCAGCGGCGGCGTCGCCGCCGGGCTGAAGCGCAGCCGGCTGCGCCGCGCCGGCGACACGCTCGGGCTGGAGATCGACTCCGGCCACGAAGCGCTGCGCGGCGAGATCGTCGGCCGGCGCCTCAAGAGCCTCGCCGCCGCGCTCGGCCTGCAGCCGGCCTTTTAGCCGCAGGCGAGGCGGCCGACGCGGCCCTCCGCGTCGAGGTGCACGTTCAGCCGCTGCGGGCTGTAGTCCATCGTCACCACGTCGCCGGGGCGGATCCAGCGCAGCCGCCGGGCGCCGGTCAGCCGCAGCGCCTCGGCGCCGAGCGCGGCGGTGGCCGCCCGCCCGACCAGCGCCGCCCCCGCCTCCGCGTTGCAGGCGGTGGAGGTCGGCGATTCTTCAGTCGGCGTCGTTGCGCAGGCGAGCAGGCTCAGCGACGACACGGCGATCAGGCTCTTCATCGTCACTCTCCAAAGCGGTTCGGGTCATCACCAGCTTGCCCCCCCGAATCGCGAAGGCGAGCCGGCCCTCGACCAGATCGAGCGCGTCGCGGCCGAACTCCTCGAACCGCCACCCCGTGAGGATGGCGAGCCCCTCGCGACGGCCGGCGGCCAGCATCTCGAGCTCCTCAGAGCGCGCCACCAGGCGCGGCGCCACGTTGCTCTCGCGCGCCCGGATCTTGAGCAGCAGCTTCAGGAGGTCCGCGACCAGCGCGCCCTCGCGGCCCAGCCCCGGGCCGCGGTCCTCGCGGGCCGGCAGCTCGGAGGCGGGGAGCGGGTCGGCATTGGCCAGCGCCTCCATCATGCGGGCGCCGATGTCGTTGCCGCGCCAGGCCGAGGACAGGCCGCGCACCTGGCCGAGGGCGTCCTGGCTGGCCGGCGGGTGCAAGGCGACGTCGGCCATCGTCTCGTCCTTCATGATCCGGCCGCGCGGCAGATTCTTGCCCCGCGCCTCCAGCTCGCGCCACGCGGCGAGCGCCTTCAGCCGGCCGAGCGCGTCGGGGCGCCGGGTCTGGATCTTGACCCTCTTCCAGGCGAGCGCGGGGTCGTTGATATAGTTGGCCGGGTCGGCGAGCCGCTCCATCTCCTGGTCGAGCCACTGGCCGCGGCCGGTCCGCTTCAGCCGCTCCAGCATGCGCGGGAACAGCTCGGCGAGGTGGGTGACGTCGCCGATCGCATAGTCGATCTGGCGCTTGTCGAGCGGGCGGCGCGCCCAGTCGGTGAAGCGGGCGCCCTTGTCGATGCCGTGGCCCAGCATCGATTCGACGAGGTTCGAATAGCCGACCTGCTCGCCGAGCCCCAGCGCCATCGCCGCCACCTGGGTGTCGAACAGGGGATGCGGGGTGCCGCCGGTCAGGTTGAAGACGATCTCGATGTCCTGGCCGCCGGCGTGGAAGACCTTGAGCACATGCTCGTTGTTGACCAGGAGGTTGAGCAGGGGCGTCAAATCGATCCCCTCCGCCATCGGGTCGATCGCCGCGGCTTCCTCGCTATTGGCGACCTGGATCAGGCACAGCTCCGGCCAGAAGGTGTTCTCGCGCATGAACTCGGTGTCGACCGCGACGAAGTCCGACCGGGCGAGCCGTTCGCAGAGCTTTTCGAGGATCCCGGAATCGGTGACCAGAGGGTGGATACGCATTTGGGCGGCTTCATAGCGGGGCCCGTCCCTGAGACAAAGCGCGTTCACGGCCGCGGCGTTCCCGCGCGCGATTTTTCTGTGGACGAAGGTCGTGCAGCGCCGATCCCGGCGGGCCGGGCACGGCACGTGGCTGCGCCGGCGGGCTTAATTGTCTCCGTTCGCACGAGAGGCACGCCTGAACTTGGGTTCCTCTTGCAATGACAAGCAGCCTTTATTCGGATATACTTGCCGCCGAAGGCGAACCGGCACCGGGGGGGTGGACCATGCGCAGCCGCATCAAGCTGATCCTGGCGATCGCCGTGCCCTGGCTGCTGCTCGCCGGGCAGGTCGTCTCGGAGGCGGGCGATCCCTATCTGGCGGTCGAGAACGGACGGCCGGACCCCGAGGAGCAGCACCAGCAGATCACGCTGCGCGCCTGGGGCCTCGTCCAGCAGAACGACACCTCCCTCGAGCTGGACTGCGACAATGAGGGCCTCGCCAATGCCCGCCTGTCCGCGAGCGTCGGCCAGATCGCCACTTCGGTCGTCACGCTCGGCTTTCTGCGGCCGCTGACGGTCAGCTATAATTGCCACGAAGGCGGCTCGAACGAGGTCGAGGCCTGATGCCGGGCACCGAGCGCGCCGGTCCGGGCCCCTGGACCAATTATCACGAAACGCATCGCAGCAACGCGCGCGACCGGATCGACCTCGCCGAAGCCGCGGGCGCCAACGTCCGCGCGATCCTGCGCGCCAATGCCGCCGAGGTCCAGGCACTCCTGCAGGAGGCCAAAGCGGCGCCCAATCCCGTCCCGGTGCGGCCGGTCGGGGCAACCTGGTCGCTGTCGCCGCTGAACATGGCGGAGGGCGGCTGGGTGATGAAGACCACCGAGCTCAACAATTTCGCCCGGCTCGGAGCGGCCCAGCTGCAGCCCGGATCTCCGTTCCCCGCCGATTTGCTGTTCCTTTTGCAGTGCGGGATTTCCATCGACGCGATCAGCGACGCGGTCGAGGCGCGGGGACGGTCGCTGCGGACCAACGGCGCCAGCAACGGCCAGACCATCGCCGGCGCGATCGCCACCGGCACGCACGGCTCGGTCCTCGATTGCGGCGCGATCCAGGACCAGGTCAGGGCGATCCAGATCGTCACGCCGTCGGCGAACTTCTGGGTGGAGCCGCCGGGCGGGGTGCTGGCCGACGCCTATATCGCCCAGTTCGGTGCCGTGCCCCTGCGCGGCGCCGATGTCTTCGCCGCGGCGCTGGTCCATCTCGGAGCGCTCGGCTTCGTCAACGCCGTCGTGATCGAGACGGTGCCGATCTATCATGTCGAGGTCGTCCAGACCAAGCGGCCGCTGGCGCGCGCCGACATCCAGCGCCTGGCGGACGGCGACTATCGGGGCTTTTCGGACGCCGTCCAGCCGCGCGGCGCGCCCTATTTCATCCAGCTCATCCTCAACCCCTATCAGCCGTTCGGCGAAAACGCGCTGATCCGGATGCTCTACAAGCGCGCGTTCACGCCCGGCCTGCCGCCGCCGCCGCCCGAGCGGGCCACCGCCGGCCACGACGTGATGAACGTGGTCGGGGCGGTGCTCGGGCAGCTTCCGGGGGCCAATCCGCAGCTGCTGCAGCTGCTGATGGACAACCAGTATCCCGAGTTGCCCGGCGCGGGGCAGAGAGTGATCGGGACCTGGGGCCAGAACGTCGCGGCGAACGTCAAGCGGGCCGGCATGTTCAGCGCCTCGCTGGCGGTCGAGCGGGAGCGCACGCTGGAGGCGCTCGACGCGCTGGTGCCGGCCTATATCGCCGGCGCGGGCGAGACGGCGATGACCCTGCGTTTCGTGGAACGGTCGGCGGGGCTGCTCGCCTTCACCCAATATGAGCACAATTGCGTGATCGATTTCGACGGCGCGCACACGCCGCCGAGCCTGCAGGCGTTCCGCAACGTCCTCGGTGCGCTGGACGAGGCCGAGATCCCCTTCCGGCGCCACTGGGGCAAGATCCACGAACTCGACCAGGCGCGCGTGGAGGCGGACTATGCCGGGCTGCTTCCGCGCTGGCGGGCGGCGCGCGAGCAAATCCTGCCCGACGCCGTCGAGCGCGCGATGTTCCAGAGCGCCGAGCATGTCCGGCTTGGCCTCTAGGGTCCGTAGCGCTTGACAAAGCCGGGCCGCGCCGCGAAGCGCTCGCCCTCGCTCCTGACAATCCGATCCACGACGAAAGCCGCCCGATGCACGCCTATCGTACCCACAATTGCGGAGAATTGCGCGAAAGCGAGGTCGGCGAGCAGGTGCGGCTGTCGGGCTGGGTGCACAGGAAGCGCGACCACGGCAATCTGCTGTTCGTCGACCTGCGCGACCATTTCGGGATCACCCAGGTCGTCACCGACGTGGACGATCCCGCCTTCACGCCGCTCGAAGGGGTGCGGGTCGAATTGGTGGTGACGGTCGACGGCAAGGTGGTCCGCCGCGCCTCGGACGCGGTCAACCCGAACCTGCCGACCGGGCAGATCGAGATCCACGCCGAGGCGGTGACCGTGCAGTCGGCGGCCGAGGAGCTGCCGCTCCCGGTGTTCGGCGAGCAGGACTATCCGGAGGAGATCCGGCTCAAATACCGCTATCTCGACCTCCGCCGCGAGCGGCTCCACCGGAACATCATCCTGCGCTCGAAGGTGATCGCCTCGATCCGGGCGCGGATGATCGAGGCCGGCTTCACCGAGTTCCAGACGCCGATCCTCACCGCCTCCAGCCCCGAGGGCGCGCGCGACTATCTGGTGCCGAGCCGGGTCCACCCGGGCAAGTTCTACGCGCTGCCGCAGGCGCCGCAGATGTTCAAGCAGCTGATCATGGTCGCGGGCTTCGACCGCTATTTCCAGATCGCGCCCTGCTTCCGCGACGAGGACGCCCGCGCCGACCGCTCGCCGGGCGAGTTCTACCAGCTCGACTTCGAAATGAGCTTCGTCACGCAGGAGGACGTTTTCGCGGCGATCGAGCCGGTGCTCGCCGGGGTGTTCGAGGAATTCGCCAACGGCAAGTCGGTGACCCCGGCGGGGCAGTTCCCGCGCATCCCCTACAAGGAGGCGATGCTCAAATACGGCACCGACAAGCCGGATCTCCGCAATCCGATCGAGATCGCCGACGTCACGTCGTTTTTCGGCGGCTCGGGGTTCGTCGTGTTCGACAGCATCGTCAAGGCCGGCGGCATCGTTCGCGCCATCCTCGCCCCCAGAACCTACGACAAGAGCCGCAGGTTCTTCGACGACATGAACGAATGGGCGAAAGCGGAGGGGTTCAAGGGGCTGGGCTATGCCAATCCGGCCGGCGAGGAGCCGGCCCACCTCCTGTGGAGCACGGATTGGGGCGAGCTGGACGTCCCGGGCGATTCGGCCATGGCGGCGTTGAAGGGCCCGGTCGCCAGGCACCTGTCCCTGGCCGATCAGTTCAGGCTTCTCGAAGCCTGCGGCGGGCGGCCAGGCGACGGCATCTTCTTCGCCGCGGGCAATGAGGCCCAGGCGGCCAGGCTGGCCGGCGCGGCCCGCATGCGCGTGGCCGAGGAGCTGGGCCTGATCAAGGACGACGCCTTCGAATTCTGCTGGATCGTCGACTTTCCGATGTACGGCTATGACGAGGAGGCGAAGAAGATCGACTTCAGCCACAATCCCTTCTCGATGCCGCAGGGCGAGCTCGAGGCGCTCGAGAGCAAGGACCCGCTCGACATCCTCGCCTATCAATACGACATCGTCTGCAACGGCGTGGAGCTGAGCTCGGGCGCGATCCGCAACCACAAGCCGGAGATCATGTACAAGGCGTTCGAGATCGCCGGCTACAGTCGCAAGGACGTCGACACCAACTTCTCGTGCATGATCAGCGCCTTCAAATATGGCGCGCCCCCGCATGGCGGCTCGGCCCCCGGCATCGACCGCATCGTCATGCTGCTCGCCGAGGAGCCCAATCTGCGCGAGGTCGTGCTGTTCCCGATGAACCAGCGCGCCGAGGACCTGATGATGAACGCGCCGGGCGAGGTCTCGGGCAAGCAGCTGCGCGAGCTGCACCTGCGCATCGTGCCCCCTTCCGGGACAGGTGCGAAGGACCCCGCCAAGCTCGTGGCGCCCGAATAGCCAAAGCTGCTATTCCGCCCGCGATGGCGATCAACCTGTGGGATTACGAGGCCGGCGCGCCGTTCGAGGGCGATTATCATGCCGCGCTCGACGAGCTGCAGGAGCGGATCTCGCGGCTGTTCGTCAGCAATCGTGTGCATGGCCGCAAGGCGATCGTCGTCTGCGAGGGCTGGGACGCGGCCGGGAAGGGCGGGGCGATCCAGCGCCTGACCGCCAAATGCGACCCGCGCGCCTACAAGGTGTGGCCGATCGCCGCCCCGTGCGAGGAGGAGCGGGCGCGCCACTATCTGTGGCGGTTCTGGCGGCGCATGCCGAAGGCGGGCGAGGTCGCGATCTTCGACCGCTCCTGGTACGGCCGGGTGCTGGTCGAGCGGGTCGAGGGGCTGGCGAGCGAAGCGGAATGGCGCCGCGCCTATGACGAGATCAACGAGCTGGAGGCGCAGCTCGGCGCCGACGGCACGACGATCGTCAAACTGTTCTTCCACGTCACCCAGGAGGTGCAGGACCAGCGGCTGCGGGCGCGGCTCGAGCATGAATGGAAGCGCTGGAAGGTGAGCGCGGAGGACCTCCGCAACCGGGCGCGGCGCAAGGACTATCTCGCCGCGGTCAGGGACATGCTCGCCGAGACCGACACCCGCTGGGCGCCCTGGACCGCGATCGACGCCAACGACAAGAAGGCGGCCCGGATCACCGCGCTGACCCGCGTCGCCGAGGCGCTGGCCGCGGCGCTGCCGCCCGGGCCGCCGCCAGGCGGCGAGGATTTGGAGCGGCTCGCTCAGGCGCTCGGCCGGAGCGACTAGGCGCTCCGACCGGCTCCGTTTCAACAGCGCGCGCCGTGCGGGCCCACCTTCTCAGCGGCGCGGGCGCCGCCCCGGCAGCGGCTGCAACGCCCGCTCCAGCACCATCCGTGCGGCGCGACGGCCGATCTGCTCGCCAGCCTCATTCGAGAAGCGGTAGTGGACGCCGCCAAAGATGCGGCTGTCCGACACCTCCTGCGCCCAGGCATCCCAGCTCGGCAAAGTCTGCACCGCCGAGAGGGGAATCGCCTGCGAGATGACGCGCACCCCGCCGGCGGGGCGGTTGCCCATCTCGGCGCTCATCACTTCCGCGATCGCCGCGGCGACGGTGCAGTGGCCGCAGGGATATTCGGAGAAATTAGGCGTCGGCAGCAGCGGCACCCAGTTGGGATCGGGCGGCGTGGCGCCGTTCGCGTCCGCCTCGCCGTTGCGGATCGCGGTGATCGGTCGCCAGAAATTGTAGTGCAGCTTGGCGACGACCATCGCCTGCGCGGCATCGTCGAACGCCATCTGGTAGACTGCGAACATGCGCGCGTTCCGCACCGCCGTCCGCCCCGGCGCGTCCGCCACCTGCCGCATGACCGGCATCACGTCGAACGCCTGCCGGTAACGGGCGACCAAGGTCTGATAGGGGGTCCGCTCCGTGCTGTTGCGGCTGCCCAGCCGGCGCACTTCGTCATAATCGCGCGCCCAGCGTTCGCTGCTCAGCTCTACAGGGGGCGGCGGTCGAAGCGCGTCAGAGCTCGGGATCACCCAGGGCCGGAAGGCCGCCCAGTGCGGCTCCAGGCTAGGCAGCGAGGCGCCAATCCAGACGCCCGGAATCGTGCTCGGACGAAAGGGGACTTGCGCGACGGCCGGATCGACTCCGCCAGCCGCGATCGCCGCCACGGCGGCTGCCTCGCCGATCAGCCGTCCCGCCTCGCGCGAACGCTCGTCCGCTATGCCAGCCATCGCGAGCGCATAGCTTTCGTCGAGCGCCGTCCGCGCGGCTGGAAAATGATGATGAAGCACCTTGTAGGCCGCAGTCGCCGCAGCCGCCTCCTGCGAGGCGGCGGAATCACCGACCGGAAAATTGAGATAGCTCCGGTAGCGCCGGTCGATCGCATTGACCGCCTCGAAGATGGCGAGCGCGGTTCGCGTCATCGCTCGTTCCTGGTCCGGCGTGCGCCCGGTCGCCTGGGACGGCGCGGCGATCCGGGCGGCGAAATCCATCCAGTCGCAGACAATGTCCGCCTGCGCCGGCGAACTCACCGCCATCGCCACCGCCGCTATTCCAAACATGATTTTGCGCATTCTTTCCTCCCGATCGATGGTTGCTCGCGCAGCGCGGCCTCCCTTGCACTATCGCTGAAAAAGCGTATTACTCGGCTAAGACACCTATGCCCATGATTTAGGAGGCCAAAAGCATGTTCGCAGGTTGCATCGAGAAAATGACCGCGCAGTCCTGCGGAACCTGCGCGCGCCGCGACGACTGTTCCTTCGTGCTGCCCGAGGCCTTGGGCTTCGTGCTCTCGTCGCTCCGCCGCCGCCCCGAAGCGAGCGAGCGGCCGGCGCCCGCGAGGCACCCGTTCGTCGCCTTCCTCGGCGAAGTTGCCAAGGGGATCGAGCGCAACCAGAGACCACGCGAAACACCGGTCCGCCGCAGGGTCGAGCAGCATCTGGAGCCCATGCTCGCCTCGGGCCCGGTGCGGATCGAAGAGGTCGCGCGCGCGCTCGGCTACGGCCGCCAGACGCTCTACCGGCGGCTCAAGGCCGAGGGCGCGACCTTCGAGAAGGTGCTGGACGACCTGCGCCGCCGAGTCGCGCTTCGCCTGCTGCGGGAGGAAGGCTTGTCCGTGAAGGAGGCGGCCTGGCGGCTCGGCTTCTCCGACGCCGCCGCTTTCTCGCGCGCCTTCAAGCGCTGGACGGGCAAGAGCCCGCGCGCGATGCGGGGCTGACGCCGAGCTCAATCGGGATAGGCGATCGTCACCACTTCATAGACTTTCTCGCCGCCGGGCAAAGCGACCCGGCGGACGTCGCCGACCGCGGCGCCGCGCACCGCCCGGGCGATCGGCGAATACCAGCTGATCCGCCCGGCCGAAGCGTCGGCCTCGTCCTCGCCGACCAGGGTCAGCACCCGCTCCTTGTCCTCCGCGTCGGCGAGCGTGACGGTGGCGCCGAACCAGATGCGGCCGCGGTCCGGCTGGGCGGCGGGATCGGTGACCTTCGCCTCCTTCATCCGGCGGGCGAGGAAGTTGATCCGCCGGTCGACGTCGCGCAGCCGCTTCTTGCCGTAATGATAGTCGGCATTCTCCGAGCGGTCGCCGTTCGCCGCCGCCCAGGCGATCGTCTCCAAGAGCTTCGGCCGCTCGCCGGCGAACAGGGCCTCATATTCCTCGCGCAGCGCCCGGTAGCCGGCGGGGGTGATGTAATTGGGCCGCTCGCTCACTTGCGGCTAGGGCGCCCGCCGGCCGAGATAGGCCGAGACGCGGCGCGGCGCGCCCGAGCCGTTGGGGTTGATCATGTCGTAGACGACCGCATTCTCGATCACCCGCTGCACGTAGTTGCGGGTCTCGGAGAATGGGATGTCCTCGATCCAGCGCAGCACGTCGGTGCCCGGCATGCGCGGGTCGCCGTTCGCCGCGATCCAGTGCCGCACGCTGCCGCTGCCGGCATTGTAGGCGGCGGCGACCAGCACGGCGTTGCCGCCCCATTCGTCCATCAGCTCATTGAGGTGATGGTTGCCGAGCCGGATATTGTATTGCGGGTCGTCGGTCAGCCGGCCGAGGCCGTAGGATTCGCCGACCCGGCTCGCCGCCTGGCGGGCGGTGCCGGGCATCAGCTGCATCAGGCCGCGCGCGCCGGCATGGCTGACCGCGGTGCGCTCGAACGAGCTCTCCTGGCGGATGATGCCGTGCGCGAACGCCCAGTGGCGGGCCGCCGGCATCGAGACGGTCGGGAAGGCGGCGGCGCCGTAGAAGGTCTCGCCGCTGGTGCGCGCCTCGCGCGCCGCCCAGACGCCGAGGTCGAGCCGGCCGACCTGGCGCCCGAAATCGCCGGCCAAAGCCCGTTCGCGATCCCCGCGCAATTGCTCGGCGAGCGCCCGCACGAACGCGGTCTGGTCGTTGCGCTGGCCGGTCAGGCCGAGATAGCGGATCGCCTCGGCGAGGTCGCGGCGGGCGAACTGGGCGCGCTCCTCCGCGCCGAAGGCGGGCGAAGGCGCGGGCGGGTACGCGGCGCGGCCGAGCCGCTCCAGCGCGAGCTGGCCGTAGAACTGGTCCGGGCTGGCGGCGGCGAGCTCGAGCCACTGGCTGGCCTGCGCCGATCGGCCGTCGGCGCGCGCCGCCCAGTAGAAGCCCTTGGCGCGGGTCTGCGGCGAGCGCGCGGCGCGAGCGTAGAGCTCGAACATCCGCGCGGCGTCCGCCGGCCGGCCGAGCCGGTGGAGCGCCGCGGTCCCGCCGAGCCAGGCGAGGCTGGTATAGTCGTCGCGCTCGCCATAGGGCCGGTCGCTGACGTCGGTGCCCGGCGGGTAGAGGCCGGCGAGCCGCGAGGCGATGCCGTAAGCGGTCGACCATTGGCCGTCATTCGCCGCCCCGCGCGCCAGCACCAAAGCCATGTCGAGCCAGCGCGCGGCGCCGACCGGGGGCCGCTCGAGCGCGCTTCCGGCGAGCAATTGCCGGGCTGCCGCGCTCTGCCCGGTCGCGCGCAGCCAGATCGCCTGGTCGAGCAGCAGGCCGGGATCGCGGCGCGCGGCCGAATCGAGCATGCCGAGCCGGCTCGCGGCGTCGGCCGCGCGGCTTTGCAGCGCGATCCGAGCCTCCCACAAGGCCCGCTTCGGGCCCGGCGCCGAATCGAGCGTTCGGGTCGCGCTCTGCCAGTCGCCATTGCCGAGCAGCACCTCCATGCGCAGCTCGTGGTCCTGCGGTCCAAGGCCGCCGCCGAACCCGGCGAGCAGCCTTTGCTCGTCGCTCTGCGGCAGCACGCCCGCGGCCCAGGCGCGCCGCGCCGCCGCGCGCGCCTCCTCGCGCTGTCCGCTCGCCTGCAGCGCGAAGGCGTGCTGGGCGTGGCCGCCGGGGGTGAGCGGCGGGAAGGCGGCGAAGAAGCGGACGACCTCGCCCGGCGAGGCCGGCTCCATCGACAGCCGCCGCTCGGCCGAACGGCGCATCGCCGTCTCGCCGGGCCAGCCGCGGTGCCGCGCCAGGAACGAGGCATAGGAGGAGAAAGGCAGCGAATCGCTCTGCCTGAGGCTGTTCCACTGGGCGACGGCGGACGCGATCGGGCTCGCCGGCATGGCCGGGCGAAGCTGCGCGAACGGCGAGGGGGAGGGCTGCTGCGCGCCATAGGGCCCGCCCGACTGGGCGACGGCCGCGGCCGCCGCGGACGCCCCCAACAGGAGGAACAGGCCCGCTCTTCGATGCATGCTGGACAGAATGACGCCCCCCTCCTTATCAGACCATGAACATCCCCCGATGTTCCGTCCGGCCGACCCTATGTCAGCCTTTGCGGCGAGGTGAAGGAGCGAACGATGTTCAGGGGCTCGATTCCGGCTCTAGTGACTCCCTTTCGCGACGAAGCGTTTGACGAGGGCGCCTATCGGGCCTTCGTGGCCTGGCAAATTGCCGAAGGGAGTCATGGCCTTGTCCCCTGCGGGACGACCGGAGAGGGGGCGACGCTCGATTCGGCCGAGCATCGCCGCGCCATCGAGATCTGCGTCGAGCTCGCGGCCGGCAAGGTGCCGGTGATCGCCGGCTGCGGCTCCAACGACACCAGCCACGCCATCGCGCTGACCCGCGTCGCGAAGGAGGCGGGCGCCGACGCCGCGCTGCACGTGCCGCCTTATTACAACCGCCCCAACCAGGACGGCGTCTACGCCCATCTGGCGGCGGTCGCGGAGGCGACCGACCTGCCGATCGTGCTCTACAACGTGCCCTCGCGCACGATCACCGACATCGCGGTCGAGACGATGGGGCGGCTGGCGAAGCTCGCCAACGTGGTCGCGGTCAAGGACGCGACCGGCAACCTCGCCCGCGTCTCCGCCCAGCGCCTGTTCTGCGGGCCGGAGTTCATCCAGCTCTCGGGCAATGACGACATGGCGCTCGGCTTCAACGCGATGGGCGGGCAGGGCTGCATCTCGGTCAGTGCCAATGTCGCGCCTCGGCTCTGCGCAGATTTCCAGAATGCAATGCTTTCAGGCGATTGGCAGGCGGCCTTGACACTTCAGGACAAACTCTACCCGCTCCACGCGGCCCTCTTCAGCGACGCCTCGCCGGGTCCGGTCAAATATGCCGTCAGCCGCGTCCGCCCCGATTTTCCCGCCGACCTGCGCATGCCGATGACCCCGCCCTCGGAGGCCAGCCGCCGCGCCGTCGATGCGGCGCTGGCCCATGCGGGGCTGATCTAGAAGGAGCGGAAGTTCACGAAGTTCAGTGAAAATAAAATTCCATTCGATCAATAGGCGGCGTTTTGATCGATTTTTTCGATCAGCGAATTTGCGACGATGCGAAAGAGCCGATCCCTTCATGGCGGTCGGAATCCAACAAGTATCCAACAAAATGACGTGGGCTGCCTGCGGGCGCCCCCCGAGCGAGGCGGCGCCGCGCTGCTTCCACGACTTCGAGCACCGCCGCGACCACGGCGTCGGGCCGGTGCCGCTGGATCGAATGGCCGGCGCCGGGGACGATGCGATTGACCCCGTGCGTCGAGAGCGCCGCGAGCGCGTCGTGGGTGCGGTACCAGCTTGCGGTCAGAGCGGGATATTGGGCGACCGCGTCGGCCGGCGCGCCGGTCAGCGGCACCCGCTCGCCCGCGGTCAGCACGATCAGCGGCATGGCGCCGTAATTGCGGCGCGGGTCGATCATCGCGCGGGAGGCGGCGCCGCTCCAATAACAGTCGAGCAGCGAAAGCGCGGTGGCGAAGCGCGCCGGATCGGCGTCGAGGCGCCTCAGCGCCTGCTTCAGCGTCTCGGGCCAGGTCGGGGGATAGTCGAAGCAGGCGGGGTCGGGCGCGCCGCGCCTCATGCCGGCGATGCACTGCCGCATCGCCGCCGCCTGCTCGGCCTCGACCTGCCGGTAGTAATGCGCCATCGCCGGCGCCGCCTCGCGGGTGAGGCGCTCCTGATCGGGGACCGTCGAATTGACCAGCACCATGCCGGCGACCTCCCCGGGACGGCGGTCGGCGAAGGCCATGCTCTCGAAGCCGCCGGCCGAGTGGCCGACCAGGACATAGGGGCCCTCGATCCCGGCCCTTTCGAGCAGGCGCAGGAGATCGCCCGTCGTGCTTTCCAGCGTTTGCGGCTCCGCGCTCGCGTCGCTGAACCCGAACCCCGCCCGATCCCATGCGCAGACCCGCGTCGTCTCCGCGATCCGGCTATGCACGGGACTCCAGGCGATGCTCCATTGGCCGAGGCCCGCGGTCAGGATGACGGTCGGCGAGCCTTCGCCCCGGCAGAGGATATGCAGGCGGCGGCCCGGCTCGACCTCGATCAGCCGCTGCGGCCGGGCATAGGCTTCGAGCGCCGGATCGGGACCGGCGGGCGGCGGTGCCTGCGACACGGCCGCCGCCAGCAGAGCCGCCAATCCGATCCCCATGGCCGTTCCTCCCGCGCTTTTCAGATCAGCCCGCTTTCCGTCCGTCCGGCAAGCCCCTATGTGCGGCTCCATGGTCCGTCCCCGCCAGCCCGAGTTCGACAAGAAGAAGGTGGTCGCCGAGAACCGGCGGGCGCGGTTCGACTATGCGATCGAGGACAAGTTCGAGGCCGGCATCGCGCTGACCGGGACCGAGGTGAAGAGCCTGCGCTTCGGCGAGGGCTCGATCGCCGAGAGCTATGCCGAGGTGAAGGACGACCAGGTCTGGCTGATCAACGCCAACATCCCCGAGTTCAGCCACGGCAACCGCCACAATCACGAGCCCAAAAGGCCGCGCAAATTGCTCCTCCACGGCCGCGAGATCGCCAAGCTGCACGGAGCGGTGGCGCGCCAGGGCATGACGCTGGTGCCGCTTTCCGTCTATTTCAACAGCCGCGGCCGGGCCAAGGTCGAGCTCGCGCTCGCTCGCGGCCGCAAGCATCACGACAAGCGCGAATATGAGAAGGAGAAGGACTGGAAGCGCGAGCAGGGCCGGCTGCTGAGGCAGCATGGCTAGACGCCCCCGCGGCCCGGACGGCCCCGTCTCGCGCTGGCTGTCGCGCAACATGCCGACGCGCGAGCAGCTCGCCGAGAGCCGCTGGATCAAGCCGTTCGGCGCCCGCGTGATGCAGAGCGAATATTGGCGGCTGACGCGGCGGTCGGTGCCGCGCGGCGTGGCGGTCGGGCTCTGGGTCGGGATCTTCGCCTTGATACCGGGCGTGCAGATCGTCGGTTCGGCGCTGCTTTCGCTGCCGTTCCGCGCGAACATCCCGATCGCCGCAGCGATGACCTTCCTCACCAACCCTTTCACCACCCCCTTCCTGCTCGGCGCCTCCTATTTCGTCGGCAGCGCGCTCGGGCTGGGCGGCCAGCAAGGCGTGCCGGGCCGCGAGGCGAGCGTCGGCCAATGGTTCGCCTGGCTGTTCTCGGACGCCGCGCTCGCCACCGTCAGCGGCCTGTTCATCGTCGCGACGGCGGCGGCGGCAATCGGCTATTTCCTGTCGATCCTGGTGTGGCGCTGGTGGACGGGCCGCAAATGGCGCCGGCGCACCGCGCCGGGCGCAGCCTCCGATTGATCGCCCGGTCCCGGCTGCTATACCGCCGGGCGGGCTCGCACATCTCTTTCTGCAGGACCGAACATGATGGGTAAGCTCTTTCTCTTCGCCGCTTCCGCCTCGCTCGCCGCGCTGTCGCTGGCCGCTTGCGCGGCAACCCAGACCGCCCCGGCCGCCTCCTCGTCCCGCGCCGCGCCGCAGATCGGCGCGTTCGGCTTCGACATGACCGGCATGGACCGCAATGTCGCCGCCGGCGAGAGCTTCTACCGCTTCGCCAACGGCAATTGGGACCGGACCACCGAAATCCCCGCCGACCGCGCCAATTACGGCATGTTCACCGCCCTGGACGATCTTTCCCGCCAGCGCACCCGCGCCATCCTCGACGAGGCGATGCGCACCCCGGGCTCCCGGATCGGCGATTTCTACGCGAGCTTCATGGACGAGGCCGCGGTCGACGCCGCGGGCATCACGCCGCTGCGCCCGATGCTGGCGCGGATCCAGGCGATCGGCGACCGCTCCGACTTCGCCGCCGAGGCGGGCCGGCTGTTCCGCCAGGGCGTCACCGCGCCGTTCAACGGCTATATCGCCAGCGACGACCGCCTGCCCGACGAGACCATCCAGCGGCTGCTGCAATCGGGGCTCGGGCTGCCGGACCGCGACTATTATCTGCGCGACGACGCCACCCTCAACGAGAAGCGCGCCGCCTATCAGGCCTATCTGGCGCAGCTGCTCACGCTCGCCGGCGAGGGCAATGCGGCCGAACGCGCCGCCGCCGTGCTCGCCTTCGAGCGGCGCATCGCCGAGGTCCACTGGACGAGGGTGGAGAGCCGCGACGACGAGCGCACCTACAACAAATGGGCGCGCGCCGATTTCGCCCGCAACGCCCCGGGCTTCGACTGGGCGCGCTACTTCGCCGAGACCGGCCTCGCCGAGCAGCCCAACATCCTCGTCTCGCAGCCGAGCGCGTTCACCGGCACCGCGCGGATCGTCTCGGAGACGCCGGTGCCGGTGCTCAAGGACTATCTGCTGGTGCGGCTGGTCGACACCGCCGCGCCGTTCCTGTCGCGGCCGTTCGTCGAGGCCAATTTCGCCTTCCGCGGCACCACCTTGAACGGCACCCCTGAGAACGAGCCCCGCTGGAAGCGCGGCGTCACCCTGGTCACCGGCGCGATCCCCGACGACATCAGCCGCATCTATGTCGACCGCCATTTCCCGCCCGAGGCGAAGCGAGCCGCCGACGAGCTGGTCCGCAACCTGATCGGGGCGATGGACCGGCGGCTGGCATCGCTCAGCTGGATGGCGCCGGAGACGCGCGCCGCCGCGCGCGCCAAGCTCGCCGCCTTCACCCCCAAGATCGGCTATCCCGACCGCTGGCGCGACTATTCGAGCGTGGCGATCAGCCGCACCAACCTGCTGCAGAACATCGTCAACGCCAACGAGTTCGACTATCGGCGCAACCTCGCCAAGCTCGGCCGCCCGGTCGACCGCAGCGAATGGCTGATGACGCCGATGGAGGTGAACGCCTACGCCAACCCGACCTGGAACGAGATCGTCTTCCCGGCCGCGATCCTGCAGCCGCCCTTCTTCGACGCCCATGCCGATCCGGCGGTCAATTACGGCGGCATCGGCGCGGTGATCGGCCACGAGATCAGCCATCATTTCGACGACCAGGGCAGCCGCTACGACCAGACCGGGGCCTTGCGCGAATGGTGGACGCCGCAGGATCGCGAGCGCTTCAATGCGCTGACCGCGCAGCTCGTCGCGCAATATGACGCCTATGAGCCGCTGCCCGGCCGCCATATCCAGGGCCAGCTGACGCTGGGCGAGAACATCGCCGACCTCGCCGGCCTCACCGTCGCCTACGACGCCTATCGCCACTCGCTGGGCGGGCGGGCGGCGCCGACGCTCGGCGGCTTCACCGGCGACCAGCGCTTCTACCTCGGCTGGGCGCAGATCTGGCGGCGCAAATATCGCGAGGCGAACCTGATCCAGCGCCTGCTGACCGACCCGCATTCGCCCTCCGAGCAGCGCGCCGCGGTGGTCCGCAACCTCGACCCCTGGTATGCGGCGTTCGGCCCGGCCAGCGGCCAGGCGCTCTATCTGGCGCCCGAGCGGCGGGTCCGCATCTGGTAGGGATGGCCAGCGCCAGCCCCTTCGCGGCCGGCCGCGCCAGCCGGGGGATCGACTGGACGCTGCTGCTGTTCGGCGCCGCCGCCTTGGCCTCGGCGGCGCTGCTGCTCTGGGCGGTCGGCGACCCGCTCTTCGCCGGCGCCTTCCTCGCCGGGCTGATCGGGGCCGGGGCGATCCTCGCCTTGCGCCGGCCGGCCGCGGCCGCCGCGCCGCTGCCGCCCGCCGCCGACGATCCGGCGCTGCTGCGCGCCGCGCTCGACAGCGCGCCGCCGGCGGTGGCGCTGGCGCTGACCGACGGCGAGGGCGCCCTGGTCTGCGCCGGCCGCACCTGGGGCCAGTGGTTCGGCGCCTCCGCAGCGCCCGCCGAACTCGCGCTCGACAGCGACCGGCAGGCGGTGCTGGCGGCGATCCGCGCCGCGCACCGCGACCATCGCGCGGTGGTGCCGCCGCTGGCGCTCGCCGGCACCATGGTGCGCGGCGAGGTGCGGCTGGTCGGCGGTCACCTGCTCTGGCGGCTGCAGCGCGGCGAGGAAGCCGACGTCGCCGGCGAGGCGCGGCGGCTGATCGCCGGCGAGGCCGGCCGGCGGATGGGCGAGGCCGGGCTGATGGCGGCGATCGTCGATCCCGCGGGCGCGATCGTCGCCGCCAACCCCGCCTTCGCCGCTGCGCACGATCGGCGCCGACGGCGAGCCGAGGCCGGTCGAGGGCAGCGCGCTGGTCGACCATCTCGCCGCCTCGAACAGCGGCCAGTTCCACTTCGCCGCCGAGGGCAAGGCCGGCCCGCCGCTTCGGATCGTCCAGGTCCCGGCGGGCGACGGGCCCGACGCGCTTTCCGCCTTCCTGTTTCTCGACGACGTGCCGGGGCCGCGCGGCGACGACGAGACGGCGCACGTCCACGCTTTGCTCGACAGCCTGCCTCTGGGGCTGGCGCTGGCCGACAGCGACGGCCGCTTCCTGTTCCTGAACAAGGTCTTCCGCCGTGCGGTCGGGCTCAACCCGAACGAGCGGCCGGCCTGGCCCGGCGACCTCGTCGTCGACGAGGACAAGGCCGCGGTCTCGGACGCGGTCCGCCGCTTCGGCCGCGGCCGGCCGATGTCGGGCGACCTCGCCGTCCGCCTCAAGACCAATCCCGAGGAGCCGGTGGCGATGACCGTCGCCGGCGCCCGCGGCCTCGGCAACGCCGCGGTGCTGCTGTCGATCAAGGACAATAGCGAGGAGGCCCGGCTCAAGCGCGAGATCGCGCAGGCGACCAAGATGCAGGCGGTCGGGCAACTGGCGGGCGGCGTCGCCCACGACTTCAACAACATCCTGACCGCGATCCTCGGCACCTGCGACCTGATGCTGATGCGCCACGCGCCCGGCGACAGCGACTATGACGACATCCAGCAGATCCGCTCCAACTCGAACCGCGCCGCCAACCTCACCCGGCAATTGCTCGCTTTCTCGCGCCAGCAGACCTTGCGCCCGCAGGTGCTGCAGCTCCCCGACGTGGTCGCCGAGGTCTCGCACCTGCTTGACCCGGCTGCTCGGCGAGCGGATCAAGCTCGACGTCAAGCACGGCCGCGGCCTCGGCGCGGTGCGCGCCGATCCGGGCCAGCTCGAGCAGGTGATCATCAACCTCGCCGTCAACGCCCGCGACGCGATGACCTCGAAGGACGGCCACGGCACCGGCACGCTGACCCTGCAGACCTTCGCCGTCGCCGGCCGAGGACGTGCGCAAGATGGGCAGCGACGTGCTGCCGATCGGCGACTATACCGCGATGCGCGTCGCCGACACCGGCGCCGGCATCCCCCAGCATCTGATGGGCAAGATCTTCGAGCCCTTCTTCACCACCAAGGAGGTCGGCAAGGGCACCGGGCTCGGCCTCTCCACCGTCTACGGCATCGTCAAGCAGTCGGGCGGCTTCATCTTCGCCGAATCGCAGCTGCGCAAGGGCACCATCTTCACCATCTACCTCCCGGTCCACCGCGCCCAGCCGGGCGAGGCGCCGGCGCGGGCGAAGGCGAAGGAGAAGGCCGGCGAGCTGTGGGGCACCGGCACCGTGCTGGTGGTCGAGGACGAGGTGATGGTCCGCGCCGTCGCCGAGCGCGCGCTGACCCGGCACGGCTACACCGTGCTGGTCCGCCGAGAATGGCGAGGCCGCGCTCGAGATCCTCGGCCGCGAGGACAAGGTCGACCTGATGATCTCCGACGTGGTCATGCCGACGATGGACGGCCCGACCACGGTCCGCGCGGCGCGCAAGCTGCACCCGGAGCTGCCGATCCTGTTCATCTCCGGCTATGCCGAGGAGCAATTGCGCAAGTCGATCGACATCCCCAACGTCTCCTTCCTCGCCAAGCCCTTCTCGGTCCAGCAGCTCGCCGAGACGGTGCGCGACGTGCTGGCGGGGAAATAGTCGCGCGGAATGGGGACAGCGCGCGAAATGGGGACAGTCACTTTTCCGCACGCCATCGTCCAGCTTGCCACCGCCGTGCGGAAAAGTGACTGTCCCCTTGCCTGTCCTCTTGCCTGTCCCCTTTCACACCGCAATCGTCGCAACGGGGCTTTTCCTTTGCGATGCAGGCGTTAAGGGGGCGCCATGCCGGGGACCAGCAGATCGATCCTGATCGTCGAGGACGAGCCGCTCATCGCGATGATGCTCGAGGACTTCCTCGAATCGCTCGGCCACGACGTCGTCGCCAGCTGCGAATCGGTCGCCGACGCGCTCGGCCATGTCGCCGCCGGCGGCTTCGACGTCGCCATCATCGACATCCAGCTGAAGGACGGCGAGCGGGTCTGGCCGGTCGCCGACCGGCTGGCCGAGGCCGGCACTCCGTTCGTGCTCGCCACCGGCGGCCATGTCGAGCCGCCGCCGGAGCGCCACGCCGCCGCGCCGGTGCTCGCCAAGCCCTATACGATCGACGCGATCGAGCCGGCGATCGAGCGGGCCTGCGGCGGCTGAGCCCGGCGTAGGGGCGGTGCGGGGCAGGCGGATGATCTGGACGCTCATCCTGCTGCCGGCCTTGCTCTATCTCGCTCTGCTCGCCGCGCTCTATTTCGGGCAGACCGCTTTGCTGTTTCCGGTCGGCCAGGTCGGCCCGCCCTGGCCGCTGCCGGCGAGCACCGAGCGGCTCGAGCTCGAAACGGGCTCGGGCGAGCGCCTCGCCGGCGTCCACGTCCCGCCCGCGCGCCGGCGCGGCGAGCGGCTGCTGATCCTCGGCTTCGGCGGCAATGCCGCCAACGCCGCCGGCACCGCGGCGCTGCTGCACGACCTCTACCCGGAGGCGGATGTGGTCGCCTTCCACTATCGCGGCTATCCGCCGAGCGAGGGCCGGCCGGGCGCCGAGGCGCTGATCGAGGATGCGCTCGGCATCCACGATTTCGCCCGGCGCCGGCTGCGCCCGGGGCGGACGATCGCGGTCGGCTTCAGCGTCGGCAGCGGCGTCGCCGCCGCCTTGTCGGCGGCGCGTCCGCTCGACGGGCTGATCCTGGTGACGCCGTTCGATTCGCTGGGGCGGGTGGCCGCGGATCATTATCGCTGGCTGCCGGTCCGGCTGCTGCTCCGCCACGTCATGGAGCCGGCCGAGGCGCTGCGCCGCCGGCCCACGCCGGTCGCCATCCTCGCCGGCGGCCGCGACCGGCTGATCCCCGGGCCGCGCACGCAGGGCCTGCGGCTGGCGGCGCCGATCCTCGCCTACGACCGCACCATCGCCGACGCCGGCCACAACGACATTTACGACCACCCCGAGTTCGAGGAGGCGATGCGCGAGGCGCTCCGCCGGCTCGAGGCGATGCCGCGGCGAGGCGGCTGACTCAGATCACGACGAAATCGCTCGCGGCGAGCGCGGGGGCGCCCTGGAGGGTGGCGAACTGGATCGCGGCGCCGGCGCCGTTGCCGTCGGCGTCGAACAGCAATTGCCCGGTGGCGCTGTTGTAGACGATGCGGTCGTCGGCATCCTGGGCCGAAGCGCCGGCGCGGAACGCATTGGCGTTGAGCGCGCCGAGGCCGAGGCCGGTGAACACCGCGTCGTCGAGGTGGATCCTGTCGCTGCCGGTGGCGAAGCCCAAGATGAGGTCGACATTGCCGCCGCCGAGCGCGGTGGTGAAGGCGAGAATGTCGGCGCCGGTGCGGGCCTCGAGGATGTCGTTGCCGCCCTTGCCGTCGATGACGTTCGCCCCGGCATTGCCGATCAGCCAGTTGGCAAGGCTGTTGCCGGTGAGGTCGATCGCGGTGACGGCGTTCCAGTCGAGCGTCGAGAGATTCTCCACCTCGAGCTGGTCGTTGAGCGCGAAGCTCGCCGAGGTGTAGATCGAATCCGCACCCTCGCCGACATTCTCGTAGACGATCTCGGCGCTGTTATCGACGATGTAGATGTCGTTGCCCTGGCGGCCGGCGAGGATGTCGGCGCCGCCCTTGCCGTCCAGGATGTTCACCCCGGCATTGCCGATCATGTAGTTGACCAGGTTGTTGCCGGTGAGGTTGATCGAGGCGGTCGAGTTCCAGTCGAGCGTCGAGAGGGTCTCGACCTCGGACCCCTCGGCCAGCGCGTAGCTGAGCGAGGCATAGACGGCGTCGAGCCCTTCGCCGCCATTCTCGATGATCGCGTCGAGCGCGTCCTCGACGATGTAGACGTCGTTGCCGAGCCCGCCGAACAAGGCGTCCGCGCCGCTGCCGCCGATGATCGTGTCGTCGCCCGCCTTGGCCTCGATGATGTCGTTGCCGCCATTGCCGCGCAGCACGTTCGCGCCGGCATTGCCGATCATGTAGTTGGCGAGGTTGTTGCCGGTGAGCGCCAGCGCGGCGGTCGAGTTCCAGTCGAGGGTCGAGAGATTCTCCGCCTCGAGCGCGTCGTTGAGCGCGAAGCTCACCGAGGTGTAGATCGAATCCGCGCCCTCGCCGGCATTCTCGTAGACGATGTCGCCGGCGTCATCGACGATGTAGATGTCGTTGCCCTGCCGGCCGACGAGGATGTCGGCGCCGGCCTTGCCGTCGAGGATGTTCACCCCGGCATTGCCGATGATGTAATTGGCAAGGCTGTTGCCGGTGAAGTCGATCGCCGCCGTGCCGTTCCAGTCGAGCGTCGACAGGTTCTCGACCTCCCAGGCGTCGTCGAGCGCATAGCTGACCGAGGCGTAGATCGCGTCGGTGCCCTGGCCTTCGCCTTCGATGACCGTGACGGCGGCGGAATGGACGATGTAGATGTCGTCGCCGCCCTGGCCCTGCAGCGTGTCGGCGCCGCCGCCCCCGTTCAGCACGTTGGCGCCGGCATTGCCGACGATCGTCTGGACCAGCGCGTTGCCGGTGAGCGCCAGTGGGTCGCTCGCCTCGAAGTCGATCGCCGCGAGCACCTCGACCTCCGAGCCGGCGTTGAGAGTCCAGCTCACCGAACTGTTGACGGTGTCGAAGCCTTCGCCCGCCAGCTCGATCACCACGTCGCCCGGATGGTTGACGAAATAGATGTCGTCGCCGGTGCCGCCGCGCAGCGAATCGGGGCCCGGAGACCCGTTCAGCACGTCGTCGGCCGGCCAGGCGGTGCGGGTGCCGGTGAGGTCGAAGGTCCGCGCCGAGGTTCCGAACAGGGTCTGCTCGCCCCAGGCGACGTAGAGCTCGCCGGTGCCGAGCAGCGCGAGATCGGCAAGCAGCTGCGGGCCGGCGACATTGGTATTGACGAGGAAGGCCGCCGACGTGGGGATGCCGTCGTCGTCGAACAGCCGCACCCATACGCTGCCGTCGTCGGTGTCGGGGGCGGCGTCGCGCTCGGTCCAGGCCAAAGCGAAGCCGCCGGAGGGAAGGGCGACGATGCGATGCCGCCCGCCGCCGTCATAGCCGTCCAGCGCCTGCAGGACGATCTCGCCGCCGATGCTGGCGCCGGTCGCATCGTAGAGGCGGCCGACGATCGAGCCGTCGCCGCTGAAGTCTCCGTGGGGGCTGCTCGCCCAGGTGACGAGCAGATCGCCGGACCCCAGCCGGACGATCGCGCTGTCGTGCTGATCGCCGGCGGTGGTGGTGTTGATCAGGAAATCGGCGGCGAGCGGCGCGCCGGCGGCATTGAACAGCCGGCCCCTGATTTCGTCCGAGCCCGATTCCGGGCTGTTCCAGGTGGCGAGGAAGCCGCCGGAATCGAGCGCCTGCAGCGCGACCTCTATCTGTTCGCCGGCCAAAGTGGAATTGACCGTGAACTCCGATCCGATCTCGACGCCGGTCGCGCTGAACCGTTGCGCGCGGATGTCATCGGTCGAGCGGTCCTCCCAGGCGATCACGAACTCGCCCGAGCCGAAGGCGACCACCGCCGGCTCGATCGCGCCGAAGCCGCCCGGCGTGTTGACCAGGAAGACATTGCTGAGCGGCGCGCCATCGGCGTCGAAGACGCGGGCGAGCAGCCCCTGGCTGACGAAATTGTCGCCCTGCGACGCATCCCAGACCACCACGAAGCCGCCGCCCGGCAGGGCCGCGGCGTGGAAATCCTTGTGCGCTCCGAAATTGGGCTCGCTGGTGACGGTGAAGCTCGCGGTCAAATTCATCGTCTCGTCGAACATCTGACCGCTGACCGGAATGCCGTTGCCCGATTGGGCGGCGGTCAGGAACACGACGTGGCCGCCGCCGGCAAGCGCGCTGACCCCGTGGCCGAGCGCAGGCGTGGCGTTGCTGCCGGTGATCGGCTGCTCGATGGCTTCGTCGAGCACGGCGAGCTGGATGACCTCGTCGAAGCTCACCCCGTTGAGGTCGGTGGCGCGGACCGTGATGTCGACGGTGGTCGCGGTCTCGAAGTCGAGCAGCCCGGCGGCATCGAGGATCAGGCGGTCGCCGTCGACCCGGAAGGCACCGCCCAGCAAATCGGCAAGCACGGAAAAGGTGTAGGTGCCGTTGAGCGCGCCGAGCGTCTGCGACACCGAGGCGACATAGGAGTTGAGCACGGTGCCTTCCGAGACCGAAGCCTGCGACAAAGCGAGATCGAGGATGCCGTCGTCGGGCCGGATGACCTGGAGCTCGTTGACGCCGATGAAGGCGAAGCCGCCGCTCGGGAGCGGCAGGACGAAGGCGGGGGAGTCGTTGTTGGAAAGGGCGAAGGCCGCTCCCTGCTGCACGCCGGCATTGTCGTAGACGATGGTGTCGATGGCGCCGCCCAGGTTGACGATCCTGGCGACGAAGCCGCCGTCGATCGCGCCCATCACCGTGAGCGCCAGATTGACGCCGGGATCGGCGATGGTGGCGACCAGGGCGCCGGTCGGATCGTAGATGCGGGCGCCGCTATTGCCGGCGGCAACGAAATTGCCGTTCGACAGCAGGGTCAGGCTGAGCTCCGGCGCCTCGATCTCGCCGCCCACCCGGTTGCCGTCGGCGTCGAAAATCTGGAGCCGGCCGTCGCCCGCCGGATCGTCCCAGGAAATCGCGAACCCGCCATCGTCGAGCGCGACGATATGGGGGGTCTGCTGATCGCCCGGGAAGGTCGTATTGACCAGGAACTGGCCGCCGACCGGCGTCCCGTTGGCTTCGAAGATCCTCGCGGCGACGGCGCGATCGCTGTCGGGACCGTTTGGCGGGAAGCTGGTCCAGGTGACGACGACGCGGCCGGACGAAAGCACCGCGACTTCGGGGTTGACCTGCTGGTTGCTGGTCGTGTCGACCGGCACGGTGGCGCCGGCCTGCACGCCCGCCGCATCGTAAAATTCGAGGAAGATGTCGGAGCCGCCGCTATAGGTCAGCGCGAAGCCGCCATTGGGGAGCGCGGCGAGCCCGCTGATCGGGGCGTGGCCGGGCAGGGTGAAGCTGCCGAGCGCGGCGCCGGTCGAATCGAAGAAGCGGCCGAAGAGCCCGCCGACGCTGGCGTCGTGGGCGATCGCCAGAATCCGCCCGTCGGCGAGCTCCACCGCGCGCATGAAGCTCGTATCTGGATCGAAAATGGTCGTGGGACCGGACTGGCGCTCGAACAGGAGGGTCATGCTGGCTTCCTCTGGCCGTAAGGAATCTCCCACCTCTACATGAATGATAAGACATGGGAAACTTTCAAATTTTCGCGACATTCGGCCACAGGCCGTTTTCCTCTTGTTCCGCTGGAACAAACAGCGTACACAGGCGCGCATTGATCGGCGCGCGCCGACGCAATACGGGGAGAGCAGGGCCATGACGGCGTCACTTCAGATCGTTTCCGACAGGACAGGCATGGACACGGACAAGCAGAAAGCCCTCGACGCCGCGCTGGCGCAGATCGACCGCGCCTTCGGCAAGGGCTCGGCGATGCGGCTCGGCTCGAGGGAGGCGATCGAGATCGAGACCATCTCGACGGGCTCGCTGGGGCTCGACATCGCGCTTGGCATCGGCGGGCTGCCGCGCGGCCGCGTGGTCGAGATTTACGGCCCGGAAAGCTCGGGCAAGACCACGCTCGCGCTGCACGCGGTCGCCGAGGCGCAGAAGGCCGGCGGGGTCGCCGCCTTCATCGATGCCGAGCATGCGCTCGACCCGATCTATGCGCGGAAGCTCGGCGTCGACGTCGACAACCTCATCGTCTCGCAGCCCGACACCGGCGAGCAGGCGCTGGAGATCACCGACACGCTGGTGCGCTCGAACGCGGTCGACATCCTGGTCGTCGATTCGGTCGCCGCTCTGGTGCCGCGGGCCGAAATCGAGGGCGAGATGGGCGACAGCCATGTCGGCCTGCAGGCGCGGCTGATGAGCCAGTCGCTGCGCAAGCTGACCGGCTCGATCTCCAAGTCCAAATGCCTGGTCATCTTCATCAACCAGCTGCGCATGAAGATCGGCGTCATGTACGGCAATCCGGAGACGACCACCGGCGGCAACGCGCTCAAATTCTACGCCAGCGTCCGCCTCGACATCCGCCGCACCGGCCAGATCAAGGACCGCGACGACATCGTCGGCAACGCCACCCGGGTGAAGGTGGTCAAGAACAAGCTGGCGCCGCCGTTCAAGCAGGTCGAGTTCGACATCATGTACGGCGAGGGCGTGTCGAAGATGGGCGAGGTGCTCGACCTCGGCGTCAAGGCTGGCCTGATCGAGAAATCCGGGCGCCTGGTTCAGCTACGATTCGATCCGCATCGGCCAGGGACGCGAGAACGCCAAGGCCTATCTCAAGGACAATCCCGAGGTGGCGGCGCGGATCGAGCGGGCGATCCGCGGCAAGACCGACGAGGTCGCCGAGGCGCTGATGACCGGCGCCGACGCGGATGAGGAGCTTTAGGTCCTTCGGGACGGGCCTTCGCCTCCGCTCAGTCCCTCCTCAGGATGAGCGGTGGCCAGCCCGCAACCCCGCGCGCTCGTCCTGAGGAGCCGGTGAGCCTGGCGAACCGGCGTCTCGAACGGCCACTTTGTCAACTTCAGAGCAGGGCCGCGTCCGCCACGGCGGGCGCGGTCCTTATTCTGGGGTTCGCCCACAGGGCGGCCAGCAAAGCGAGCGCGCCGCAGACCGCGAAGCCGGCGGTCAGCGGCACCGTGGTGCGATCGAACATCTGGCCGATGACGAGGCCGATCAGCGCGCCGCCGCTGGTCGTCACCAGCCCCTGGATCGCCGAGGCGGTGCCGGCGATATGGCCGACCCGCTCCATCGCCAGCGCGCCGGCATTGGCGCCGACCAGCCCGAAGCAGGCGAGGGTCAGCGCCTGCATCAGCGTGAACAGCCAGAGCGCCTCGCCGCGGACGAGCACGATGGCGAGGTGGAGGGCGGCGATGACGGTCAGCGCGGAGAGCGCGGCGAGCAGCAGCCGGCGCGCGCCGAGCCGCATCACCAGCCGCGAATTGGCATAAGAGGAGAGCGCCATCGGCGCGGCGACGCAGGCGAAGACGAGGCCGATCAGATGGGGCGCGAGGAACACGTCGAACACGATCTGCTGGATCGAGCCGATGAAGGCGAACAGGCCGCCGAAGGCGAGCGTCGAGGCGAGGGTGTTGCCGATCGAGGCGCGGATGCTGAGCGTCTGCCCGATCGCCGCCAGGATCGGGCCCGGCATCAGCGGCAGCCGGTCGGCCGGATCGAGCGTCTCGGGCATCCTGAGGCCGCCCCACAAGGCCAGCGCCAGGCCGTAGCCGGCGAGCAGGATGAAGATCTCCCGCCAGCCGGCGAACGCGATCACGGCCTGGCCGAAGGCGGGCGCGGCCACCGGCACGATCATGAACACGATCATCACCAGCGACATGATCTGCGCCATTGCCGAGCCCTTGAAGCGGTCGCGGGTGATCGCCACCACCAGCACCCTCGTGCCGCCGGCGGCGACCCCCTGCAGGAAGCGCGCGGCGAGCAGCAGGTCGATGCTGCCCGCCAGCCCGGCCAGCGCCCCGAACAGGGCATAGGCCAGCATGCAGCCGATCAGCAGCTTCTTGCGCCCGAAGCGGTCGGAGAGCGGCCCGTAGAAGATCTGCGAGAGGCCGAAGCCGAGCAGATAGAAGGTGATCACCAGCTGGCGGCGATTGTCGTCGGCGACGCCGAGCGCCTCGCCGATCGCCGGCAGAGCGGGCAGCATCGCGTCGATCGCCAGCGCGTTCGACGCCATCAGCGCCGCGATCAGCACCACGAATTCCTTCTTGCCCGGCATGCGGAGGGTCTGGCTCTCTTGCATCGCGCCGCCCCTGTGCCGGAGACGGCCGGGCGCGGCAAGCGGGGAGGGGAAGCCGGAAGCCCCTCCCCTTGATGGGGAGGGGTTGGGGTGGGGTGGACGGTGAGACCCGCCGAGTCTTTCCGGCGAGTCCACCCCCTCCCAACCCTCCCCCATCAAGGGGAGGGCTATCGCGGGCTTGCCTCGCGACGGCCGAGCGGCGACAGGGGCCCATGACCGACGCATTCGAATGGCAGGGGCGGGTAGGCGAGGCCTGGGCGGAGGAATGGCGGCGGACCGACCGCACGCTCGCGCCGGTGCAGGAGGCGCTGCTCGCGGCGCTGCTGCCGCGGCTCGGCGCAGGCCCGGCGATCCTCGACATCGGCTGCGGCGCGGGCTCGACCAGCCTCGCCCTCGCGGCCGCAAGGCCCGACGCGCGCGTCACCGGCATCGACCTCTCCGACGCGCTGATCGCCGCCGCCCGCGAGCGCGGCGCGGGGCGCGCGGCCTTCGAGGTCGGCGACGCCTCGGCCTGGAGACCCGCGGACGGGCGCCGCTTCGACGCCCTGGTCTCGCGCCACGGCGTGATGTTCTTCGACGATCCGGTGGCCGCCTTCGCGCATCTGCGCGCGCTCGCCGCGCCCGGCGCGCCCTTCGTCTTCTCCTGCTTCCGCGCGCGCGACGAGAATCCCTGGGCGGCGGAGCTGCTGCCGATCGTGCAGCATTTCGCCCCGGACGCAGCGGCGGCGCCGCCGCCCGACAAGGGACCGTTCGCCTTCGCCGATCCGGAGCGGATCGAGGCCATCCTCGCCGGCGCCGGCTTCGGCGGGCCCGGGATCGCGCCGTTCGACTTCGCTTTCGTCGCGGGGCAGGGCCAAGACCCGGTGGCCGACGCGCTCGCTTATTTCGGCCGCATCGGCCCGTTCGCCGCGCTGCTGCGCGAGCTGGACGAGCCGCAGCGCGCCGAGGCGCGGGCGATGCTCGCCGGCATCGCCGCGCGGCACCGCGAAGGCCGCGAGGTCCGCTTCCGCGCCGCCGCCTGGATCGTGACATGCGCGTCCGCCTGATCGGGCTGCCGACCGACAGCCACAGCTCGTACCTGCGCGGCGCCGCCGCCGGGCCCGCCGCGATCCGCGCCGCGCTCGCCTCCGACCATGCCAACAAGGCGAGCGAGCGCGGGCCCGAGCTCGGCGTCGACATCGCGCTCGAGGATGCCGGCGATCTGCCACTGGGCGAGGACGACGGCGATCCGGCCCGGATCATGGCCGCAGTCGGCGATGCCGCGCGGGCGGGCGCCGTCCCGATCGCGCTCGGCGGCGACCATATGGTGACCGGGCCGATCGTCGCCGCATTGGCGGGGGTCCACGGCCCGCTCAATATCCTCCATTTCGACGCCCACCCCGATTTGTACGACGATTATGGCGGCGACCCCCTGTCGCACGCCTCGCCGTTCGCGCGGATCATGGAGCGCGGCCATGCCGGCCGACTGGTCCAGTTCGGCATCCGCACGCTCAACGCGCATTGCCGCGCCCAGGCGGAGCGGTTCGGCGTCGAGATCTTCGAGATGCGCGATTTCGCGCCGGAGCGGGTGCCGATCCCGGAGGCGCCGCTCTACATCAGCATCGATCTCGACGGCTTTGACCCCGCCTTCGCGCCCGGCGTCGCCCATCACGAGCCCGGCGGTCCGAGCGTGCGCGAATTCCTCAACGTGCTGGACCGCGCGCCGGGCGGAATCGTCGGCGCCGACATCGTCGAGCTCAATCCGGCGCGGGATCTCAATGGCGTCACCGCGACCCTCGCCGCCAAGCTGGTCAAGGAGCTGGCGGCGCTCTCCGTGAAGGGGGCGTCATGATCATCGTCCACCATCTCAACAATTCGCGCTCGCAGCGGGTGCTCTGGCTGCTCGAGGAGCTGGAGCTGCCCTACGAGATCGTCCGCTACGAGCGCGACAGGAAGACGATGCTGGCGCCGCCGGCGCTGCGCCGCGCCCACCCCCTCGGCAAGTCGCCGGTGATCGAGGATGACGAAGCGGGCGAGCGGCGCGTGCTCGCCGAGACCGGCGCGATCGTCGAATATCTGGTCGAGAAGGCGGAGGGGCGGCTCGGCCCGCCGGCGAACCGCGATTCGGTGCTGCGCTACCGCCATTTCCTGCATTATGCCGAGGGCTCGCTGATGCCGCCGCTGCTGGTGCTGCTGGTGCTGGGCCGGCTCGGCGTGCTCGGGCGCCCGGCGAGGAAGCCGATCCTCGCCATGGTCCGGCGGCATCTCGACTGGCTGGAAAGCGAGCTTGCCGGGCGCGACTGGTTCGCGGGCGAGGAGTTCACCGCCGCCGACATCATGATGAGCTTCCCGCTCGAGGCCGCCCGCCACCGCGCCGGGCTGGGGCCCGACCATCCCCATCTCACCGACTGGCTGGAGCGCATCCACGCGCGGCCCGCTTATGCCGAGGCGCTGAAGAAGGGCGGGCCCTACGCCTACGCCTGACGCCTGGCGCTGAGCGCGAGCTGCACCGCGAGCGCGCCCATCGCGCTCGCCGCCAGCCAGCGCGCCGCTCGGCCGAGCCAGCCAATGTGCCTCAGCCGCGCCGCCGCGCCCGCCGCCGCCAGCGCGATGACGATGTTGACCAGCGTTCCCACCATGTCGAACCACAGGCCGAGGCAGAGGATCTGCAGCGCCGGCGCCGCCGCCTCCGGATCGACGAACTGCGGCAGGAAGGCGAGGAAGAACAAGGCGACCTTGGGATTGAGGATGTTGACCAGCATCGCCGCGCGGAACAGCCGCCAGCCCGCCGCCGCCGGTCGCGCGGACGGCGCCGCCGGCGCCGGCGCGCGCAGCAGCGAGACGGCGATCCACAGCAGATAGGCGGCGCCGATCCATTTGATCAGGTCGAACACGGCCTGCGAGGCGGCGAGGATCGCCGACAGGCCGAGCACCGCGGCGAGGATATGGACGAGCGCGCCCGCGCCGACGCCCAACGAGGCGATGACGCCGTCGCGCCGGCCGCCGCGCGCGGCGCTGGCGACGATGAAGGTCATGTCGGCGCCGGGCACGATGTTGAGCGCCAGGCCGGCCGCGACGAAGGCGAGGAAGACCGGCCAGTCCGGCAGCAGCTCGAATCCGGCGATCTCCAGCATGGTCCGAGCCTAGCACGCGCGCGCGTGAAGATGGTTGACTTTTCGCCGCCCGCGCCCCCCGATGCGCGCCGTCCATAAGCGAAGGGGAAAGCCATGGAGACGCCCGCACGGCGCAGCGTGCCCTTGCACATGAAGATGCTGGTCGGCTTCCTCGTCGGCCTCGTCGGCGGCCTCCTCGTCTACACCTACCAGCGGGACGCCGCCTGGGTTGGCACGTTTGCCACCTACGTCACCCAGCCGATCGGCGCGATCTTCCTACGCCTCCTGTTCATGCTGGTCATTCCGCTGCTCTTCTCGGCGCTGGTCGTCGGCATCTCGGAGATGGGCGAGATCCGCTCGCTCAAGCGGATCGGCCTCAGGACGCTCGCCTACACGGTGCTCGTCTCCTCGATCGCGGTGCTGGTCAGCCTCGCGGCGGTCAACCTGCTGCGGCCGGGCGACGGGGTGGACCGGGCGCGCGCGGCCGAGATGCTCGCCGAGCAGGGCGAGCGGGCAAGCAGCATCATCGAGACCGGGCGCGAGCAGCCGTCGGGCATCGACGCGTTCGTCAACATCATCCCCAACAACCTCGTCGAGGTGATGGGCAGCAACAGCGCAATCCTGTCGGTGATGTTCTTCGCCCTCTTCTTCGGCATCGGCCTCCTGCATCACCGACACGCCCGCCTCGCGCGCGCTCAAGACGGGTTTCGAGGGCCTGTTCGACGTGACCATGCGGCTCATCATGATCGTCATCAAGCTGGCGCCGTTCGCCGTCGCCTGCTTCATGTTCAACCTCGCGGCCCTGTTCGGCTGGGAGCTGCTGAGGGCGCTGTCGGCCTATGTGGGCGTCGTGCTGCTCGCGCTCGCCATCCAGATGTTCCTGGTCTTCCCGGCCCTGCTGGCGACGCTGGGAAAGAAGAGCCCGATCGCCTTCTTCCGCGAGACCCAGGAAGCGAGCGTGATGGCCTTCTCGACCGCCTCCTCCAACGCCACGCTTCCGACCGCGCTCCGGGTCGCCGACGAGCAGCTGAAGCTGCCGCGCCGCATCTCCCGCTTCGTGCTCACCATCGGCGCCACCGCCAACCAGAACGGCACCGCGATGTTCGAGGGCGTCACCGTCATCTTCCTCGCCCAGTTCTTCGGGATCGAGCTCACCTTGTGGCAGCAGGTGACGGTGATGCTGGTCTGCATCCTCGGCGGCATCGGCACCGCCGGCGTGCCCGCAGGCTCGCTGCCGGTCGTCGCCCTGATCCTCGCCATGGTCGGCATCCAGCCCGAGGCGATCGCGCTGGTGCTCGGCGTCGACCGCTTCCTCGACATGTGCCGCACCACGCTGAACGTGATCGGCGACCTCGTCGCGGCGCAGGTGATCTCGGCCGGCGAGCCGCCCGAGCCCGCACCCGCCCTCGGCGGGGACGGCGCCGCGGCGGCGGAGGCGCACCCGAGCTAGCGCCTATTGCGGCTGGACCTGGTTCGACTCGGGGTTCGGCTGCCGCCGGCGGCGGACCGTGCCGGTCGTCGGGGTTTGCGTCGTCCGGTTCGGATCGGTTGCGGTCGCCGGCCGGTTGATCTGCGGCGGGCGCGTCGTCGGCACGCTCGTGGTCGGCGGCTGCGGGCGCGTGCCGGTCGGCGGCCGGGCGGTGCCCGGCACGGCGGTGGCGGGCGGCCGCGGGCGCGGCGGGCGCGTGGTGGGCGGCCGGGTGGCGGGCGGATCGTAGGTCGGCCGGTCGGGCCGGGTCGAAGGCGGGCGGGTCACGGGCGGCCGTGGGCGGGGCCGGGGATTGGTCTGCGGCGGATCGGGCTCGGGCTTGGGCTTGTCGTCGACGACCGGCGGCGGCCTCGTGACCGGTGGGGTGACGACCGGCGGCAGCACCGGCCGCGGCCGCGGCGGCGGCGTCGCCACCGGCGGGAGGGGCCGCGGGCGCGGCCTCACCGGCGGCGGCGCGGGGGCCGGCTCGGGCTCCGGCTCCGGCTCGACGAGGGGCTCGGGCTCCTCCACGACCACGGGCTCGGGCTCCGGAGCGGGGGCGGGCGGCGCCTGGCGCGCCTCGATCTCGCGCATCCGCAGCGCCAGCGCGTCGCGCTCGTCGATCACCCGCTGGACCTCGGTCGCCGCCCAGATTGCGAGCCCGACGGCACCCGCCGCGGCGACCAGCTGCAGCGCGATCAGCAGCCAGGCCGCGCGGACGAAGCGCCGGCTGGTGGGGGAGCCGCGACCGCTCATCGTCGCGACGCCGCGCCGACCCTGACCAGGGTGAAGGCGGCGAGCGCGAGCAGGATCGCCGCGACCGCGAGGCCGATCAGGGTGACGCCGCCGAACGCCGCCGGCGAGAGGCTGCCCCGCGCCGCCAGCAGGATCGCCGCCGACAATGCCGCGACCACCGCGATCGCCGCCCAGCCCAGCCAGGCGACGCGGCCGAGCCCCTGCAAGGCCGGCCCGGACGGCGGCGCGCGTTCGGCCGCGACTGGCGCCGCCTCGACGCGCTCGCCGCGCAGCATCGCGCCGATCCGCCCCTCGAGCCCGGTCCAGGGCTCGCGGTCGCGCTCGCCCCGCCAGCCGCTGAAATCGAGGAAGTGGAGCATGGTGAAGGGCAAAGGCAGCCGGGTCCGGTCGAGGCAGATCTGGACGAGCTTGCCCGAATCGAGCGCCTCATTGGCCTCGGCGCGGACCCAGAGCGATTGGCGCGCCGCCGCCGACCAGGCGACGAGCACGCAGCGCGCCGCCTCGATCTCGCGCTCGATCAGCATGCCGTAATCGGCGCCGCTCTCGATCTGCCGGTCCCACCAGAGGTCGTAGCCGCCCTCCTCCAGCGCGCCGCTCAGCTCGGCGATGCGCGGCCGGTTCTTGCGGGCATAGGAGACGAACACGTCCGCCATGCGGGAAAGGTATCACGAGATGGGGACAGTCACTAGTGACTGTCCCCTTGCAGCGCCCTTACGAGATGGGGACAGTCACTAGTGACTGTCCCCTTGCCGCGGGCGTCAAGCCGGCTCCAGCTCCTTCTGCACGACCTTGTCGGCGAGCACGCCGTTCAGCTCGGCGAGATGGTCGAACTCGGCCTGATAGGTGGCAAGGCCCTGGCTCAGCGAGCGCAGCTCCGCGTCGAAGCCCTGCATCTCGGCCTCGGGGATCAAGGCCTCGACCCGGTCCCAGCGCGACCAGCCCTCGCGCGGCTCCATGCCCAGCATCTGCCCGCGCCGGCTCGCCACCGCCGAGGTCGCCTTGGAGGTGGCGTGGTTGGGCACCAGGATGGTCACCTTCTGCACCGGCTCGAGCAGATGCGGCGCCGCCTGGGCGAGCGCCTCGGCCATGCCGATCCGGCCGGCGGTGCGGAAGGCGAGCTCCGAGCTGTCGACGCTGTGATAGGAGCCGTCGATCAGGGTCACCGACACGTCGACCACCGGGAAGCCCAGCGGCCCCTTGGCGAGCGCGTCGCGGACGCCGTCCTCGACCGCCGGGATCCACTGCTTGGGGACGACGCCGCCGGAGATCTTGTCGGTGAACTTGAAGCCCTCGCCGCGCGGCAGCGGCCGCACCTCGAGCACGCAATCGCCGAACTGGCCGTGGCCGCCCGACTGCTTCTTGTGGCGGCCGCGCTGGGTCACCGTCTTGCGGATCGATTCCTTGTAGCCGACCGAGGGCTGGCGCGAATCGACCGCGACCCCGTAGCGCCGCCGCAGCCGCTCCAGCGTCACCTTCAGATGCTCGTCGTTGATGCCGCGCAGGCGGGTCTCGTGCATCGCCTCGTCCTGCTCCCATTTGAGCGCCCGGTCCTCCTCGGTGAGCTTGTGCAGCGCGGTGGAGAGGCGGACGTCGTCCTTGCGGTCCTTGGTGGCGATGGCGAGCGCATAATTGCGGGTCGGCTGCGCGACGTCGGGGGCGGCCGGCGGCTTGCCCGCCGCCAGCCATTCGCCGGCATGCACGCCCTCCAGCTTTGCGACGGCGACGACGTCGCCGGCCTTCGCCTCGGCGAGCTTGACCGTCTTGTCGCCCTGCACCGCGAACAGGGTGCCGATGCGGACATGCTCGCCGCCGCTCGACTGCAGCTCCTGGCCCTCCTTCAGCGCGCCGCCGAACACGCGGGCGTAGGAGAGGCGGCCCATCGCGCCGCCATGGCTGACCTTGAAGACGATCGCGCAGCTGCCGCTGCCGCCGAGCCGCTCCGCGGCGGCATCGGGGGCGGGCGCCTCGTGGCGCAGCGCCTTCATCAGCCGCCGCACGCCCGGCCGTCCCGGTCGCCGAGCCGAACAGCACGGGCACGATCTGGCCGGTGCCGGTGTCCTTGGCGAGGTCGGCGAACACCGTCTCGCGGTCCGGCACCTCGTCCATCAGCAACTGCTCGAGCAAGGTGTCGTCATGGTCGGCGAGCTTCTCGAGCATCTGGCCGCGCTCGAGCTGCTCGCGGTCGGCGAGGTCGGCGGGGACCTCCTTCTGCTCGGATTCCTGGCCGGGCCGGTAATAATAAGCCCGCTCCAGCGCGATATCGACGAAGCCGGTGACCTTCTCGCCCTCGCGTATCGGGATCCAGCGCGCGATCAAGGGCGATTTCGACATCGGCTGCAGCGCCTCGAGCAGGCCCTGGATCGAGCCGCGCGCCTGATCGATCTTGTTGACGAAGATCATGTGCGGGATGCCGAGCTCCTCGAGCTGGCGCAGCGTCGGCTCGGCGAGCAGAGCGCGGTCCGGATCGGGATCGACCACCACCAGAGCGAGGTCGGCCACCGCCGTGCCGAGCGCGCCGTCGGCGGCGAAGCCGACCGAGCCGGGCGCGTCGATCAGCGCATAGCGGTCGCCCATATAGTCGTAATGCATCAGGTTGAGCTCGGTCGAGCCGCCGCGCGCGCGCGCCTCGGGGCTGGCGTCGCCGACGCTAGGAGCCGTCCGCCACCGAGCCCTGCCGCCCGCTCGCGCCGGCCGCAAAAAGAAGGGCCTCGGCTAGGCTGGTCTTACCCGCCCCGCCGGGGCCCACGAGCGCGATCGTTCTGGTGCCTGCAGCTCTGGTGGGCATATCGGTCTCCTTGGCTCGCCCGCGCGGCTCCGCGAAGAAGACGCGGCCGCGCGCCTGATGGGAAACGGCCAGCTTCCACCTGTCCGTGGCGATTGGCAAGGGGGGAATGGGGCGGCTCGTCCCGCGCCTGACCGGACACGCCGTCGGGGACAGTTGCTCGTCAACTGTCCCCATTCTCTCGGGCGCTGCAAATGGGGACAGTTACGAGTAACTGTCCCCGGGAGGTCCGAGCAACTGTCCCCGGGAGGTCCGTCGCTTGCCGCATCGCAGCATGTCGCTTACATCCCCGCCATGACCTCGACCAACGACATCAGGCGGGCCTTCCTCGACTATTTCGGCAGCGCGCAGCACGAAGTCGTGCGCTCGGCGCCGCTCGTGCCGCAGAACGACCCGACCCTGATGTTCGTCAATGCCGGCATGGTGCCGTTCAAGAACGTGTTCACCGGCCTCGAGACGCGGCCTTATTCGACCGCCGCCTCGAGCCAGAAATGCGTGCGCGCCGGCGGCAAGCACAACGATCTCGACAATGTCGGCTATACCGCGCGCCATCTCACCTTCTTCGAGATGCTCGGCAATTTCTCGTTCGGCGACTATTTCAAGGAGCGGGCGATCGAGCTCGCCTGGCGGCTGATCACGAAGGAGTGGGGCCTCGCCCCGGACCGGCTCACCGTCACCGTCTACCATAGCGACGACGAGGCCTGGGAGCTTTGGAAGAAGATCGCCGGCCTGCCCGACGAGCGCATCATCCGCATCGCCACCAAGGACAATTTCTGGGCGATGGGCGACAACGGCCCCTGCGGGCCCTGCTCGGAGATCTTCTTCGACCATGGTCCGTCGATTCCGGGCGGGCCGCCGGGCTCGCCGGAGGAGGACGGCGACCGCTTCGTCGAGATCTGGAACCTCGTCTTCATGCAGTACGAGCAGGAGGACAATGAGATCGTCCGCGACCTGCCCAGGCCCTCGATCGACACCGGCATGGGGCTCGAGCGCATCTCGACCGTGCTGCAGGGCGTCCACAACGTCTTCGACACCAACACCTTCAAGGCGCTGATCGCCGCCTCGGCGGAGCTGACCGCGGCAAAGGCCGAAGGCGGGCAGCTCGCCAGCCACCGGGTGATCGCCGATCATTTGCGCGCCTCGGGCTTCCTGATCGCCGACGGCGTGCTGCCCTCGAACGAGGGCAGGGGCTATGTGCTGCGGCGGATCATGCGCCGGGCGATGCGCCACGCCCACCTGCTCGGCGCCGCCGAGCCGCTGATGCACCGGCTCGTGCCCGAGCTGGTCGGCGAGATGGGCGCCGCTTATCCCGAGCTGGTCCGCGCGCAGCCGCTGATCGAGGAGACGCTGAAGCTGGAGGAGACCCGCTTCCGCCAGACGCTGGCCAACGGCCTCAGGCTGCTCGACGAGGCGACCGCCGGCGATGAAGCCGGGCGACACCCTCGCCGGCGCCACCGCGTTCAAGCTCTACGACACCTACGGCTTCCCCTACGACCTCACCGAGGATGCGCTGCGCGCCCAGGGCTTTGCCGTCGACCGCGCCGGCTTCGACGCCGCCATGGCCGAGCAGAAGACGGCGGCGCGCGCCGCCTGGAAGGGCTCGGGCGCCAAGGCGTCGGACGAGATCTGGTTCGACATCGCCGAGGAGGCGGGCGCGACCGAGTTCACCGGCTATCTCGGCGATGAGGGCGAGGGCGTGGTGGTGGCGCTGGTCAGGGACGGCGCGCGCGTCGAGCAGGCGGGGGAGGGCGACAAGGTCGTCATCCTGACCAACCAGACCCCCTTTTACGGCGAGAGCGGCGGCCAGATCGGCGACAGCGGAAAGATAAGCTCCGACAAGGGCCTGGAGGCCGATGTTGAGGATACGTCGAAGCCGCTCGGCAAGCTGCACGCGCATCATGCGGCGATCCGCAAGGGGGCGGTCGCGCTCGGCGACGCGGTCCACCTCAGCGTCGACGCCGCGCGCCGCGCCAAGGTGCGCGCCAATCACAGCGCCACCCATCTGCTCCACGCGGCGCTGCGCAAGCGGCTCGGCACCCAGGTCACCCAGAAGGGCAGCCTCGTCGCGCCCGACCATTTCCGCTTCGATTTCTCCTATCCCAAGCCGATGACGCGGGACGAGATCGAGGCGGTCGAGGCCGAGGTGAACCGCCATATCCGCGAGAACCGGCCGGTCGGCATCCGGCTGATGGCGATGGACGAGGCGATCGAGGCCGGCGCCATCGCTCTGTTCGGCGAGAAATATGGCGAGGAGGTGCGCGTCCTCTCGATGGGCGACGAGGACGAGGCAAGCTATTCGGTCGAGCTGTGCGGCGGCACCCATGTCGACGCGCTCGGCGACATCCAGCTGCTCAAGATCACCTCCGAAAGCGCGGTCGCCGCCGGCGTCCGGCGCATCGAGGCGCTGACCGGCGAGGCGGCGAGGCTGTGGCTGACCGGCCGCGAGGACAAGCTCAAGGAGGCCGCCGCGGCGCTCAAATCCTCGCCGGAGGAGGTGCCGGCGCGGGTCGCCAGCCTGGTCGAGGAGCGCCGCCGGCTCGAGCGCGAGCTCGCCGAGGCGAAGAAGGCGCTGGCGCTGGGCGGCGGCGGCAGGGCCGAGGCGGCCGGCCCCGAGCAGGTCGGCGGCCACGGCTTCATCGGCCAGCTGCTCGACGGGCTCGACCCCAAGGCGCTGCGCGGCCTGGTCGACGAGGCCAAGGCCCGCGTCGGCTCGGGCGTCGTCGCCCTGGTCGCGGTCAACGAGGGCCGCGCCACGGTGGCGGTCGGCGTGACCGACGATCTGACCGCAAGCCGCAACGCCGTCGACCTCGTCCGCAAGGCGGTCGAGGCCGTGGGCGGGCAGGGCGGCGGCGGCCGTCCCGACATGGCGCAGGGCGGCGGGCCGGACGGTGCCAAGGCCTCCGAAGCGCTGGCGGCAGTCAAGGCGGCGCTGAGCGCCGAGCCGGTCGCCGCCTGAAGCCCTCCCCCTCGATGGGGGAGGGTTGGGTGGGGGTGGAACTCGACAGCCACGCAGGTCTCCGACGTCACCCCACCCCCAACCCCTCCCCATCAAGGGGAGGGGAAGGACGAATGCGTCCCCGGGCCGTTCCTCATGCCGATTGTTGGATATTTGTTGGATTTCGCCTGTCATCGTCGCGCGATGCAGGAACGACTCGCTGTCGCCGATGCCGGCTCCCGGCCGCGCGAACGACGCCCGTTGATCGGGAAAATCGATCGAAACCCCGTCACTGATCGGAGGAATTTTTATTTTTGCTGAACTTCGTGAACTTCCGGTTTGGCCGGGCCGCGCGTCAGCGCGTCCCTCAGCCTTTTGCCCCTTTGCACCGGCTCTTCCTTGAGCTGGCCG
This sequence comes from uncultured Alphaproteobacteria bacterium, assembly GCA_963826805.1. Classification (GTDB taxonomy): domain Bacteria; phylum Pseudomonadota; class Alphaproteobacteria; order Sphingomonadales; family Sphingomonadaceae; genus Allosphingosinicella. Next base: position 210,351 of record CAWGYE010000002.1, on the reverse strand, counting down.
AGCTGCATGATCTGCTGCCGGAGGCCGGCGCGCTTCTCGTGGATCGAGGCGATCACCGGGCCCATCGGCATGCCGAGATCGACCAGCACCGCTTCCGACAATTGCAGCGAGGATTCGAGCGTCTCCGGCACCGCGTCGGTGGCGCCGGCCTTGTAGAGCTCGGCGGCATGCTCGGCGTCGCGGGCGCGGGCGACGATGGTGAGCTCCGGGCACCAGCCGCGCACGCGCTTCACCAGCCGCACGACCTGGACGGGATCGTCCATGGTGAGGATCAGGGCGCTGGCATGGCCGAGGTTGAGCTTGTCGAGCAGCTCGGGCCGGGCGGCGTCGCCGAAGATCAGCGGGAAGCCTTCCCGCCGCGCCGCCTTCACCGCGTCGATGCTCGAATCGACCGCGACATAGGGCTTGTCGTGCTCGGCCAGCATCTCGGCGACCAGCCGGCCGACCCGGCCGAAGCCGATGATCACCGCGCGCGGCTCCTCGGGGGTCGGCGCGAGGTCGCCCTCGCCGGCGTCGGCCTGGCCCTCGATCCAGCGCGCCGCGTCGCGCCCGAGGCGCGCCAGCAGCGGCACCAGGGTCAGCCCCATCGCGGTCACGATCTGCCAGAAGGCGGCGGTCTGGGCGGCGATCACGCCGGCGGCGCTGGCCGCGGCGAGCACGATCAGCGTCGTTTCCGAGGGCGGCGCCATCAGCAGGCCGGCCTCGGCCGCCACCGCGCGGCGGGCGCCGTTCAGCCACAGGAAGGTCGCGGTGACCAGCGCCTTCAGCAGCATCACCCCGACCAAGGCGAGCAGCAGCCGCGTCCAATTGTCGGCGATGAAGGCGAGGTCGAGGCTCATCCCCACGGTGATCAGGAACACGCCGAGGCCGAGCCCGCGGAACGGCGCGGTCATCACCTCGACCTCGCCATGATATTCGGTCTCGGCGATCAGGATGCCGGCGACCAGCGCGCCGACGATCGGCGACAGGCCGGCGGCGGCGGTGGCGAGGCTGGCGGCGATGACGACGAGCAGGCTGACCGACAGGAACAGCTCCGGGCTCTTGGTCCGCGCGGCCTGGGCGAACAGCCGGGGCAGCAGGAAGCGGCCGAGCACCAGCATGCCGGCGATGACCAGGCCGCCCACCCACAAGGTGGTGAGCAGGCCGGAGACGCCCTCCGCCTGGGCGTGCGGCGCCAGCGCGCCCAAGGCGAAGATGATCGGCACGATCGCCAGATCCTCGAACAGCAGCATGGCGAAGGAGGAGCGGCCGACCGGGCTCGCCGTGCCGACCAGCGGCAGCACCACCGCGGTCGAGGACAAAGCCAGCGCCACGCCCAGCGCCAGCGAGGCGACCCAGGGATAGCCGAGCAGGTGGATCGCCACCCCGATCAGCCCCGCCGACACGAACAGCTCCGCCGCGCCGACCCCGAAGACCAGCCGCCGCATCCCCCACAAGCGCCGGAACGACAGCTCGAGCCCGATCGAGAAGAGCAGCAGGATGATGCCGAGCTCGGCGAACGGCGCGATCGCCTCGGGGTTGGAGATGGTGAGATAGTTGAGCCACGGCATCGTCCCCGACATCGCCCCGAGCCCGGAGGGGCCGACCAGGATGCCGATCAGGATGAAGCCGATCACCGGGCTGATCCGGATGCGGGCGAAGGCCGGGATGACGATCCCGGCCGCGCCGAGGATGACCAGGGCGTCGGAAAAGCCGGAGGTGCTGAAATCGCCGTGGGTCATCTTGCCTTTATGCAGCATTGGGCGCGATTGTCAGCCATGGCGGCCGAAACAACCGACCTCGTCATCGCCGGCGGCGGCCCCGCCGGGATGATGGCCGGCCTGCTCTTCGCCCGCGCGGGCGTGAGCACGCTGGTGCTCGAAAAGCATGCCGATTTCCTGCGCGATTTCCGCGGCGACACGGTCCATCCCTCGACGCTGCGGATCTTCCACGAGCTCGGCATGCTGGACGAGCTGCTCGCGCGGCCGCACGACGAGGCGGCGCGGCTCGGCGGCATCGTCGGCGGCGAAAAGATGTGGATCGCCGACTTCAGCCATTTGCCGGGCCCGGCGCGCTTCATCGCGCTGATGCCGCAATGGGACTTCCTCGACTGCGTCGCCGACCTCGCCCGCCGCTACCCCTCGTTCGAGCTGCGCATGGGCGCCGAGGCGGCGGACCTTGCGTGGGAGGGCGATCGGGTCGCGGGCGTGATCGTCGACGGCGCAACGGTTGGGGCGAGGCTGGTCATCGCGGCCGACGGCCGGCGCTCGCTCCTTCGCGATCGCGCGGCGCTGCCGCTCGAGGATCTCGGCGCGCCGATCGACGTGTTCTGGTTCCGCCTGTCGAAGGAGCGGACGCCCGACAACCGCACCACCGGGGTGATCAAGACCGGCCGGCTGCTCGCCCTGCTCGACCGCGGCGACTATTGGCAGTGCGCCTATGTCTTCGCCAAGGGCATGGCGGACGCGCTGCGCGCGAAGGGCCTCGACAATTTCCGCGCGGACGTCGCCGCGACGGCGCCGTTTCTCGCCGGCGCGGTTGTCGAGCTCCAAAGCTGGGACCAGGTCAAGCTGCTCACCGTCGAGCTGGACCGGCTGACCCGCTGGCACCGGCCGGGCCTGCTCGCGATCGGCGATGCCGCCCACGCCATGTCGCCGATCGGCGGCATCGGCATCAACCTCGCCGTGCAGGACGCCGTCGCCGCCGCGAACGTCCTCGCCGGCCCGATGGCGGACGGCCGCAACGTCGACGACCTGCTCCGGCGCGTGCAGCGCCGGCGGATGCTGCCCACCCGGATCTTCCAGGCGATGCAGCGCACCGCTCAGAACCGCCTGATCGACCGGGTCATCCTCAGGAACGTGCCGATCGCCCGGCCGCCCCGGATCCTGCGCCTGCTGCAGCGCTTTCCGCTGCTGCAGCGCATCCCGGCCTATTTGATCGGCATCGGCTTCCGGCCCGAGCACGTCCGCTCGCCCGATGCGTTCGGACGGGACGAAAGCTCCTCCCCTTGATGGACCACCAGAAACCCCTCCCCTTGATGGGCCAATGGAAACCCCTCCCCTTGATGGGCCATCAGAAACCCCCTCCCCTTGATGGACCATTAGAAACCCCCTCCCCTTGATGGGGAGGGGCAGGGGTGGGGTGGCGTCTCCGGAAAGGCTCCGCCCTTCGAACGAGTCCACCCCCACCCCGACCCTCCCCCATCGAGGGGGAGGGAGGAAGGAGGAAGGGGAGGGAGGACGGTTCAGGCGGGCTGAGCCTCGGCCGCCGCCATCGCCGCCTCGAGGTTGTGGACGATCGCCTCGAAGAACTGCTCGGTGGTCATCCAGCTCTGCTCGGGGCCGATCAGGATGGCGAGGTCCTTGGTCATCTTGCCCTCCTCGACCGTCTCGATGCAGACCCGCTCGAGCGTCTCGGCGAAGCGGGTCACCTCGGGCGTGTCGTCGAACTTGCCGCGATATTTGAGGCCGCCGGTCCAGGCGAAGATCGAGGCGATCGGGTTGGTCGAGGTCGCCTTGCCGGCCTGGTGCATGCGGTAGTGGCGGGTGACGGTGCCGTGCGCGGCCTCGGCCTCCACGGTCCTGCCGTCCGGCGTCATCAGGATCGAGGTCATCAGCCCCAGGCTGCCGAAGCCCTGGGCGACGTGATCCGACTGCACGTCGCCGTCATAATTCTTGCAGGCCCAGACGAACTTGCCGCTCCACTTGAGCGCGCTCGCCACCATGTCGTCGATCAGGCGGTGCTGATATTCGATTCCCGCTTCCTTGAAGCGAGCCTCGAACTCGGCTTCGTAAATCTCCTGGAACAGGTCCTTGAAGCGGCCGTCATAGGCCTTGAGGATGGTGTTCTTGGTCGACAGGTAGACCGGCCAGCCGCGGTTGAGGCCGTAATTGAAGCTGGCATGGGCGAAATCGCGAATCGAGGCGTCGAGATTGTACATGCCCATGGCGACGCCGGCCCCGGGGAAGTCGAACACCTCCTGGTCGATCATCTCGCCATTCTCGCCTTCCCATTTCATGGTGAGCTTGCCGGCGCCCGGGACGACGAAATCGGTCGCCTGATACTGGTCGGCGAAGGCGTGGCGGCCGACCACGATCGGGTCGGTCCAGCCCGGGATCAGCCGCGGCACGTTCTCGATCACGATCGGCTCGCGGAAGATGGTGCCGCCCAGGATGTTGCGGATCGTGCCGTTGGGCGATTTCCACATCTTCTTGAGGCCGAACTCGTCGACCCGCGCCTCGTCGGGGGTGATCGTCGCGCATTTGACGCCGACGCCGTGCTCCTTGATCGCATTGGCGGCCTCGACCGTGATCTGGTCGTCGGTCTCGTCGCGCTTCTCGATGCCGAGATCGAAATAGAGGAGGTCGATGTCGAGATAGGGCAGGATCAGCCGCTCGCGGATCCACTGCCAGATGATCCGCGTCATCTCGTCGCCGTCGAGCTCGACGACCGGGTTCTTCACCTTGATCTTGGCCATGCGGCTTGGGGCTTTCTGTATCGATTTCGGCTGCGGCGCCGTGTAAGCGGAGTCGAAGCTCTGTCAACCGCCCGGGCTTGCGGTTGTCTCGCTTCGCCCCACCCCCTAAAGGGCCGCCAATGAGTTCGCTTGAGAAGCCCGACCTCGTCACCACCAACGTCCAGTGGCGCTGGCCGTCGGTCCATCCGGACGGCCGCAAGTTCGTCGTCGCCTCGGCGGCGATCGCGATGCTGTTCTGGTGGGTGATCGACTGGGACCCGCTCGGCTGGATCGTGGCCGGGCTGACGCTCGGCGTCGCCGCCTTCTTCCGCGACCCGGTGCGCACCACGCCGGCGGACCCGGCCCTGATCATCGCCCCGGCCGACGGGCTGGTCACGATGATCACCACCGTGCCGCCGCCGCGCGAATTGTGCGGGGAGGGCGGCATGGCCGAGGAGCCGGTGGTCCGCGTCTCCATCTTCATGAGCGTGTTCGACGTGCACATCAACCGGACGCCGATCGCCGGCACGATCCTGAAAGTCGTCTATATCGCCGGCAAGTTCCTCAATGCCGATCTCGACAAGGCGAGCGAGGAGAATGAGCGCCAGCACATCCTGGTCGAGGGCGAGGACGGCACCAGGGTCGCCTTCACCCAGATCGCCGGGCTGGTCGCGCGGCGGATCGTGCCCTGGGTGCAAGGCCGGCGACCGGGTGCTGACCGGCCAGCGCGTCGGCCTGATCCGCTTCGGCAGCCGGGTCGACGTCTATCTCCCGGCCGGCACGTCGAGCCAGGTGCTGCTCGGCCAGCGCACCATCGCCGGCGAGACGATCATCGCGAGGATCGGCGTCTCCGAGCTGATCGAGGGCGTCGCCCAGTGAGTGGGACGGCGTGACGCTTGCGCCCGAGCGCAGGGGCATTCCGCTGCGGGCGGTGGTGCCCAATGCGGTGACCGCGCTGGCGCTGTGCGTCGGGCCTCACCGGCGTGCGCTTCGCGATCGCCGGCGAATGGCAAAGCGCGGTCTATGCGATCGTCGCCGCCGCCCTGCTCGACGGCATGGACGGCCGCATCGCGCGCGCGCTGAGGGGACAGACGCGGTTCGGCGCCGAGCTCGATTCGCTGTCCGACGTGATCGCCTTCGGCGTGTCGCCGGCGATCATCGTGCATCTCTGGTCGCTGCAGCATCTGCCGCGCTTCGGCTGGGTGTTCGCGCTCGCTTATGCCGCCTGCATGGCGCTGCGGCTCGCCCGCTTCAACGCCCGCATCGACGTCGAGGACCAGCCGCACAAATCGGCGGGCTTCCTGACCGGCGTGCCGGCGCCGGCGGGGGCGGGGCTGCTGCTGCTGCCCATCTATCTCTGGCTGGCCAGCGACGGCCGCTGGGAATGGCTGAAGGACGTCCGGCTGGTAGCGCCCTGGGCGGCGTTCGTCGCCTTCCTGGTGATCTCCAGCGTCGCCACCTTCTCCTGGGGATCGATGCGGCTGCGGCGCAACGTGCGGCTGGAGGCGATCGTGGTGATCGCGCTCGTCGGCGGGGCGCTGATCTCGGCGCCCTGGCACACGCTGAGCGCGATCGCCGCGCTCTACGTCGCGCTGATCCCGTTCAGCATGATGAGCTATGCGAGGGTCAAGCGGCTGCGGGCGCGCCAGGCCGCGGCCGCCGAGCCGGTGCTGCCTTTGACTCCGCCGCTGGCGCCGCTGCCGCCGGAGCGCCCGCCAAGGCGGCGGCGATCGCCGCCCAATGCGCCCTGAACGTGGCCTCGAGGATCACCGCCAGCGCCACCAGCAGGCCGAAGAAGAAGACGATCGAGACGAGATGAGCCACCGCTTTTCCCCTGTTTTATCCACAGCACAATGCCCGAGGGGAGTTCTGAGTTCCTCGGGAGGGGAACGTGTTCCTGTTTTGTTCTTTTGTCAAGCGGCTTGATTTCCCGCGCCATCGCCACTATCTGCGCCGCCATTCCACATGCGGGGCCATCATACCGGTGCCCGCCCGAGCTCGAAGCGACGGCGGGTTTCTCGGCCCCGCAGAGGCATAACCGGAAGGAGAAACGATCATGGCGTCCACCGACGTCAGCATGCAGCAATTGCTCGAGGCCGGAGCGCATTTCGGCCACCAGACCCACCGCTGGAACCCCAAGATGAAGCCGTATATCTTCGGCGAGCGCAACGGGGTGCACATCATCGACCTGTCGCAGACCGTGCCGCTGTTCGCGCGCGCGCTCGATTTCGTGCGCCAGACCGTCGCCGCCGGCGGCAAGGTGCTGCTCGTCGGCACCAAGCGCCAGGCGCAGGACCCGATCGCCGAGGCGGCGCGCCGCTCCGGCCAGCATTTCGTCAACCATCGCTGGCTGGGCGGCATGCTCACCAACTGGAAGACCATCTCCAACTCGATCAAGCGCTTCAAGAGCCTCGAGGAGCAGCTCGCCGGCGACACCGCCGGCCTCACCAAGAAGGAGGTGCTCCAGCTCACCCGCGAGCGCGACAAGCTCGAGCTCTCGCTCGGCGGCATCCGCGACATGGGCGGCATTCCCGACGTCATGTTCGTGATCGACGCCAACAAGGAGGAGCTGGCGATCAAGGAAGCCAATGTGCTCGGCATCCCGGTCGTCGCCATCCTCGATTCCAACGTCAGCCCGCAGGGCATCGCCTTCCCGGTCCCGGGCAATGACGACGCCAGCCGCGCGATCCGCCTCTATTGCGACGCGATCGCCGAGGCGGTGCTCGCCGGCAAGCAGGGCGGCGCGGCGTCGCGCGGCGAGGATCTCGGCGCGCTGGACGAGCCGCCGGCCGAGCAGGCGCTGGCCGAGGCCTGAGCTCGGCCGCTCCTGCGCAAGCAGGAACCCAGGCACAGCAATCTTCTGGGCTCCCGCTTTCGCGGGAGCACAACAAAGTGAGGGACGGAAAATGGCTGAGATCACGGCCGCGACCGTGAAGGAACTGCGCGAGCGCACCGGCGCCGGCATGATGGACTGCAAGAAGGCGCTGGGCGAGACCGGCGGCGACATGGAAGCCGCGATCGACTGGCTGCGCACCAAGGGCCTCGCCGCCGCCGCCAAGAAGGCCGGCCGCACCGCCGCCGAAGGGCTGGTCGGCGTCGCCGTCGACGGCAATCGCGGCGCGATGATCGAGGTCAATTCAGCGAGACCGACTTCGTCGCCAAGAACGAGCAGTTCCAGGACTTCGTCCGCACCGCGGCGATGCTCTCGCTCGGCGCCGGCGAGCGACATCGAGGCGCTGAAGGCGGCCTGCTGGCCGGGCGGCGGCACCGTCGAGGAGAAGCTGACCTCGAACATCGCCACGATCGGCGAGAATCAGTCGCTGCGCCGCGCCGCCTTGCTCGAGGTCGAGGAAGGCGTGATCGTCTCCTACGTCCACAATGCGGTCGCGCCGGGCCTCGGCAAGATCGGCGTGCTGGTCGCGCTGGAGAGCGCCGGCGACCAGCGCCGCGCTCGAGACGCTCGGCAAGCAGCTCGCCATGCACATCGCCGCGGCCAACCCGCTGGCGCTGAGCGGCGAGGAGCTCGACCCGGCGCTGGTCGAGCGCGAGCGCGCCATCGCCAGGGAGAAGGCGGCCGAGACCGGCAAGCCGGCCGAGATCGTCGAGAAGATGGTCGAGGGCGCGATGGCCAAGTTCCGCAAGGAGAATGCGCTGCTCTCGCAGCTGTTCGTGATGGACAACAAGACCAGGGTCGAGGACGTGATCGCCGGCGCGGCCAAGGCAGGCCGGCGCGCCGGTCGCGCTCAAGGCCTATGTCCGCTTCCAGCTCGGCGAGGGCATCGAGAAGAAGCGAGAGCGACTTCGCCGCCGAGGTCGCCGCCGCGGCCGGCACCCAGAAGCCCGAACCGGTCGCCTGAGCGCGGCACACGCCTTGGCAGGGTGGCGCGCGCCGATTAAGGTGCGCGCCGCCTCGCATCTGCCGCCGGCCGAACCATCCTAGGGAGCCCCATGACGCGCCCGCGCTTCAACCGCATCCTCCTGAAGCTGTCGGGCGAGGTCCTGATGGGGGAAGGGCAGTTCGGCATCGACCCGGCCACGGTCGCGCGGCTGGCCGAGGAGATCAAGGCGGCGGTCGACGACGGCCATGCGCTCTGCCTCGTGGTCGGCGGCGGCAACATCTTCCGCGGCCTCGCCGGCGCCGCCAAGGGCTTCGACCGGGCCAGCGCCGATTATATGGGCATGCTGGCGACGGTGATGAACGCGCTCGCCATGCAGAACGCGCTCGAGAAGATCGGCGTCGACACCCGCGTCCAGTCGGCGATCCCGATGGCGACGGTGTCCGAGCCCTATATCCGCCGCCGCGCCGTCCGCCACATGGAGAAGGGGCGGGTGGTGATCTTCGCCGCCGGCACCGGCAATCCCTTCTTCACCACCGACACCGCCGCCGCCCTGCGCGCCGCCGAAATGGGCTGCGACGCCCTGTTCAAGGGCACCAGCGTCGACGGCGTCTACGATGCCGATCCCAAGAAGGTGCCCGATGCGAAGCGTTATGAAACAGTCACTTTCAACAAGGTCCTCTCGGACAATCTGAAGGTGATGGACGCCACCGCCGTGGCGCTCTGCCGCGACAACAACATCCCGATCGTCGTGTTCAACGTCCGCGAGCAGGGCAATCTCGCCCGCGTGCTCGGCGGCGACGGCACCGCGACGATCGTGCAGAACTGAGGAGAGGACATGCATGGCCTATGACAAGGCCGACATTCAGCGCCGGATGCACGGCGCGGTCGAGGCGCTGAAGCACGATCTCGGCGGCCTCAGGACCGGCCGCGCCTCGACCGCCCTGCTCGATCCGATCCATGTCGAGGTCTACGGCGCCAACATGCCGCTCAACCAGGTCGCCACGGTCTCGGCGCCCGAGCCGCGGATGCTCTCCGTGCAGGTCTGGGACCGCGGCAACGTCACCCCGGTCGAGAAGGCGATCCGCAACGCCGGGCTCGGCATCAACCCGATCGTCGACGGCCAGAACATCCGCCTGCCGATCCCGGACCTGACCGAGGAGCGGCGCAAGGAGCTCGCCAAGCTCGCCCACCAATATGCCGAGAAGGCCAAGGTCGCGGTCCGCAACGTCCGCCGCGACGGCATGGACGCGCTGAAGACCGACGAGAAGAAGCACGAGATCAGCCAGGACGAGCACAAGCGCCTCGACGCCGAGGTGCAGAAGCTGACCGACGAGGCGATCAACGGAGATCGACGAGGTGCTCGCCGCCAAGGACAAGGAAATCCTGCAGACGTGATCGCGCGCAACGGGCCAGAGCCGGCCAGCGCCGGACCGCCGCCCGGCGTGCCCCGTCACGTCGCCATCATCATGGACGGCAACGGCCGCTGGGCGAAGGCGCGCGGCCTGCCGCGCGCCGCCGGCCACCGCGCCGGCGCCGAGGCCGCGCGCGCAGACGCTGCGCGCCGCCGGCGAGGCCGGGGTCGGATGCCTCACCCTCTACGCCTTCTCCTCGGAGAACTGGCGGCGGCCGGCGGAGGAGATCAGCGACCTCACCGGCCTGCTCCGCTTCTACATCCAGCGCGAGCTCGGACAGCCTCCACCGCGAAGGGATCCGCCTCAAAATCCTGGGCGATCACACCGCCTTCGAGGCCGATGTCGCGGCGATGGTCGACCAGGCGGTGGCGCGGACCGCCGGCAACAGCCGGATGACGCTGGCGATCGCGCTCAACTACGGCGCCCGCGCCGAGCTGGTCCGCGCCGCGCGGGCGGCCGCCGAGAGCGGCGAGATCAACGAGGCCGCGATCGAGCGCGCGCTCGACACCGCGCGATCTGCCGCCGCTCGACCTCCTCATCCGCACCTCGGGCGAGCAGCGGCTGTCCAACTTCCTGCTCTGGCAGGCGGCCTATGCCGAGTTGCTGTTCGTCGACACGCTCTGGCCGGATTTCGACGGCGACGCGCTGCGCGCCGCGCTCGCCGACTATGCGCGGCCGCGAGCGGCGCTACGGCGGCCTATGAGCGACGCCGAAGACCCGATCCCGCCGTCCGACCTGCCGATCCGCTTCGCCATGGGCGTGCTGATGATCGCCGTCGCGCTCGCCGCGACCCTGCTCGGCGGCTGGGCGTTCCGCCTGCTCGTCGCCGCCGCCGCCGCGTTGATGCTCGTCGAATGGGCCGACATGCACGGCGTGGCGCGGCGCTGGGCCTATGCGAGCGCGGCATTGACCGTGGCGGCGCTGCTCGGCGCGGTCGAATATCTCTATCCGGTGGCCCAGCAGGTCGACGAGATTCCCGAGGAGCTGACCGGGCTTCTCTTCGAACCGCTCTGGCTCGGCTTCGCCGCCCTGCTCGCGCCGGCGGCGCTGGCGATCGCGCTCAGCCGTCGCGTCGTGATGGGCTGGGGCGTGCTCTATATCGGCCTTCCGGCCTTCGCGCTGCTCAGCCTTTCCTGGGTGTGGGAGACGCTGGTCCTCTGGGTGTTCATCGTCACCTGGGCGACCGACATCTTCGCCTATTTCGCCGGCCGCGCGATCGGCGGGCCCAAGCTCGCGCCGCGGATCAGCCCGAACAAGACCTGGGCCGGCCTGATCGGCGGCATGGCGGGCGGCCGCCTTGTTCGGCTGGCTGCTCGCCTCCTGGTTCGAGATGGAGCCCTTCTTCCTCTGGTCGGGCGCGGCGATGGGCCTGGTCGCGCAGGCCGGCGACCTCTACGAAAGCTGGGAGAAGCGCCGCGCCGGGGTCAAGGACAGCGGCTCGCTGCTGCCCGGCCATGGCGGCGTGCTCGACCGGCTCGACGGCCTGCTCGCGGTCGCCCTGGCGACCACGCTGCTGCTGATGGCGGGGTGGTGGGCCGGGTGAGATGAAGCGCAGCGTCACCATCCTCGGCGCGACCGGCTCGGTCGGCCGCTCGACCCTCGACCTGATCGCGCGCGAGCCCGACCGCTTCGAGGTGGTGGCGCTGACCGCGCACAAGGACGTCGCCGGCCTCGCCGAGCTCGCCCGCAGTGTCGGCGCCGCGCCGCGCGGTGATCGGCGACGACGGCCTGCTCGGCGCCTTGCGCGCCGCGCTCGCCGGCACCGGCGTCGAGGCGGCCGCCGGCGAGGCCGCGATCGAGGAGGCCGCCGCCTCCGGCGCCGACTGGACGATGGCGGCGATCGTCGGCACCGCCGGGCTCAAGCCGGTGATGCGCGCGCTCGAGGGCGGCGGCACCGTCGCGCTCGCCAACAAGGAGGCCCTGGTCTCGGCCGGCCGGCTGATGATCGAGGCGGCGGCGGCGAGCGGCGCCACCCTGCTGCCGGTCGATTCCGAGCATAATGCCATCTTCCAGTGCTTCGACCGCGCGCGGCCGGGCAGCGTGCGGCGGATCATCCTCACCGCCAGCGGCGGGCCGTTCCGCGACTGGCCGCTCGAGCGGATGCGCGCCGCCACCGCCGGCGCGAGGCGGTCGCCCACCCCAACTGGTCGATGGGCGCCAAGATCTCGGTCGATTGCGCGACCCTGATGAACAAGGGGCTGGAGCTGATCGAGGCCTTTCACCTGTTCCCGGTCGGCGCGGACGCGCTCGACGTCGTCGTCCATCCGCAGTCGGTGATCCACAGCCTGGTCGAATATGTCGACGGATCGGTTCTCGCCCAGCTCGGTTCTCCCGACATGCGGATCCCGATCGCCTATACGCTGGCCTGGCCCGAGCGGATGGAGACGCCCTGCCAGCGGCTCGACCTGGTCGCGATCGGCGCGCTCGGCTTCGAAGCGCCGGACCTCGCCCGCTTCCCGGCGCTCGGCCTCGCCCGGCAGGCGCTGGCCGCGGGCGGCGCCAAGCCGGCCATCCTCAACGCCGCCAACGAGATAGCGGTCGCGGCGTTCCTTGAAGGCCGGATCGGATTCCTCGATATCGCGGCTCTGGTCGGCGAGGTGCTGACCCGCTATGACCCGCCGGCGCCCGCGTCGATCGACGCGGTGCTGGAGATCGACCGGGAGGCCAGGGGCGTGGCCGCCGCGCTGACACGAAAGCTTAGCAGTTGAGCAATCCCGGCATCCTGTTCACCGATCCTCGCCTTCCTGCTCGTCATCGGGCCGCTGATCTTCATCCACGAGCTCGGCCATTATTATGTCGGCCGCTGGTTCGGGGTGAAGGCGGACGCCTTCTCGATCGGCTTCGGCCGCGAGATCTTCGGCTGGACCGACAAGAGGGGCACGCGCTGGAAGGTCGGCTGGCTGCCGCTCGGCGGCTATGTCCAGTTCGCCGGCGACATGAACCCGGCCTCGACGCCGTCGCGACGAATGGCTGTCGCTGCCCGCCGAGGAGCGGACGCGGACCTTCCAGGCCAAGCCGCTCTGGCAGCGCTTCCTGATCGTCGCTCGCCGGCCCGGCCACCAACTTCCTGTTCGCGATCCTGGTCTTCGTCGCCTTGTTCGCGAGCTACGGCCAGCCGCGCACGCCGCCGGTGATCGGCCTGATCGAGCCCGGCTCGGCCGCCGCCGCGGCCGGCTTCGCCCCCGGCGACCGCGTCCTCGCCATCGACGGCGGCGCGGTCGAGCGGTTCGAGGACATCGCTTATTACGTCTCGATCCGCCCCGACCAGGCGATGCGCTTCGACATCGTCGCGCGGCGGCGCGGAGCGGACGATCGAGGCCACCGCCCGCTCGGTCGTGCGCCGCGACCGCTTCGGCAACGAGGCCCGGGTCGGCCGAATCGGCATCGGGCCCTCGGGCGAGGTCGAGGTGGCGCGGCTCGGACCGGCGCAGTCGGTCGGCGCCGCCTTCGTCCATACCGGCGAGACGGTGAAGGCGATGGTGGTGACCCTCGGCCAGGTGTTCACCGGCAGCCGCTCGCTGAAGGAAATGGGCGGCCCGCTGAAGATCGCCCAGTTCTCCGGCCAGCAGGCGAGCCTCGGCTGGCTCGATTTCGTGCTGTTCATGACTCTGATCTCAATTAATCTGGGATTCATCAACCTGTTGCCAATCCCGCTGCTGGATGGCGGCCATCTGCTGTTCTACGCGATCGAGGGAGTAAGGCGAAAACCGCTGAAGCCCGAAGCCCAGGAATGGGCGTTCCGGACGGGGCTCGCGGTGCTGCTGGCGCTGATGATTTTCGTCACATTCAACGACCTGGCCTCTTTTGGCCTCTTTAGCGGGCTTGGCGGCTTGATCGGCTGAGCGCGATCGGGCAGGGCAGGCACTGACAGGGACTACCGGCCGGGGCTTTGCTCCGGCCCCTATTCAAAGGCGGGGACGCGTGACGGCGAACAGTATTTTTCCCAAGGGCCGCAGATTGTGCTCCGCATTGCTGGTCGGGACCGTGCTCGGCGGCCTCGCTGCGCCGGCCTTGGCCCAGGGCGGGCAGCCTCCCGCCGCGCCGCCCCCGGTGGTGCAGATGCCGACGTCGCCGACCCCGGTGGTGACCGCGCCCCAGCGCACCATCCTCTCGGTGACGGTCACCGGCAACCAGCGGCTCGAGCCGGAGACGGTGCTCTCCTACACCGCGCTCCGCCCCGGCGAGGCCTATGACAACGAGCGGCTCGACACCGCGCTCAGGGACCTGCTCGCCACCGAATTGTTCGCCGACGTGCAGATCGCCGGCGCCGACACCGGCAACCTCGTCATCCAGGTGCGCGAGAATCCGGTGATCAACCGCATCGTCCTCGAGGGCAACCGCCGCATCAAGAGACGACAAGATCAACCCCGAGATCCGGCTCGCGCCGCGCCAGATCTTCACCCGCTCGCGCGCCCGCGCCGACGTCGCCCGGATCATCGAGCTGTACCGCCGCCAGGGCCGCTACGCCGCCACGGTCGAGCCGCAGATCGTCCAGCTCGACCAGAATCGCGTCGACGTGGTGTTCGAGATCAACGAGGGCCCGCAGTCGCAAGGTCCGCCGGATCAACATCATCGGCAACGAGGAGTTCGGCGACGGCCGCCTGATCTCCGAGATGGCGACCCGCGAGCACGTCTGGTGGAACATCTTCTCCTCGCGCGACACCTACGATCCGGACCGGCTGGCCTTCGACCAGCAGAAGCTCCGGCAATTCTACCTGACCCAGGGCTATGCCGATTTCCGCGTCGTCTCGGCGGTCGCCGAGCTGACCCCCGACCGGCGCGACTTCATCATCACCTACGTCGTCGAGGAGGGCGAGCGCTACAAGTTCGGCAACGTCGCCGTCGAGAGCGACATCCGCGACTTCAGCGCCGAGCAGCTGCGCGCCAACCTGCCGATGGAGACCGGCGACTGGTACAATGCCCAGCAGGTCGAGGACACGGTCACCCGCCTCAACGAGCTGGCCGGCCTGTTCGGCTACGCCTTCGCCGACGTCCGCCCGCAATTCCAGCGCAACCGCGAGAACCTGACCATGGGGGTCACCTTCCGGGTCGCCGAGACGCCGCGCGTCTATGTCGAGCGGATCGACATTTCGGGCAACACCACCACCCGCGACAAGGTGATCCGCCGCGAGTTCCGGCTCGCCGAGGGCGATCCGTTCAACAACGTCCGCGTCCGCCGCTCGCGCGACCGCATCCAGTCGCTCGGCTATTTCCAGGAGAATCTGGAGATCCAGCAGGAGCAGGGCTCGGCCCCCGACCGGGTCGTGCTCGGCGTCGAGGTCGAGGAGCGGGCGACCGGCGAGCTGCAGCTTTCCGCCGGCTTCTCCAGCCTCGAGCGCTTCCTGGTCAACCTCTCGGTCCGCCAGCGCAACTTCATGGGCCGGGGCCAGGAGCTGCGCGCCTCGATCAACTATTCGAGCTATTCCAAGTCGGTCGAGCTGGGCTTCACCGAGCCCTATCTGTTCGACCGCAACATCGCGGTCGGCTTCGACCTGTTCCGCCGCGACTATAACAGCTTCAACTTCTTCGGCGACGAGCGCACCACCACCTACGAGCAGGTCACCACCGGCGGCCAGATCCGGGTCGGCGTGCCGCTCACCGAGCAGCTGTCGCTCGCCCTGCGCTACGGCCTCAACTACGACGAGATCGGCCTCAACCCGGCCATCTACTTCACCGATCCCGACGGCGCCGGGCCGCTGCCCGCGGCCTGCGACCCGCTCAAGGCCGGCCGCTATCTGTGCGACGTGCTCGGCAACCGGCTGACCTCGTCGATCGGCTATTCGCTGGTCTGGGACACGCTCAACAACCGGCTGCGGCCGAGCGCGGGCGAGCGCTTCGTGATCAGCCAGGATTTCGCCGGCCTGGGCGGCGACGTGCGCTACCTCCGCACCCGCCTCAGCGCGTCGAAATACTGGAACATCTGGCAACAACTTCATCTTCTCGATCCAGGCCGAGGGCGGCTATATCCACAGCTTCGAGGACGGCGCGCCGGGCATCGACCCGGTCCGCCTCACCGACCGCTTCTTCCTCGGCAACCCGCAGATCCGCGGCTTCGACATTCGCGGCGTCGGCCCGCGCATCCAGCGCGCGCCCTATCTGTTCGACCAGGCGGCCGACGGCACGGTCAGCAACGTCAGCCTCTCCACCGATCCGCAGACGATCACCGACGACGCGATCGGCGGCCGCGCTTATTACATCGTCCGCGCCGAGCTCGAGATTCCGCTGGGCGCGAGCTTCCGCGAGCTCGGCCTCAGGCCGTCCGTCTTTATCGACGCCGGCGCGCTGTTGGGCGTGCGCACGCCGGCCCTGCTCGACATCACTCCGGGCAGCCCGCTGCACACCAACCAGTGCACCAACAACACCACCGGCGTGGTGACGGTCCGCCCGGCCAACGCGCTCTGCACCACCGACGAGACCCTGACCCGCGGCGCCGCCAGCCCGTTCCGCGAGTCCTTCCTCGGCGACACGCCGAGCCCGCGCCTTTCGGTCGGCTTCGGCGTCAACTGGAACTCGCCGTTCGGCCCGTTCCGCATCGATATCGCGCGCGCGCTCCTTTCCGAGCCGGGCGACGACACCAAGCTCTTCAGCTTTAACGTAGGGACCGCATTCTGATGAACAAACTGCTCTTCGCCACCGCCGCCGCCGCGCTGGCCCTCACGCCCATTGCGGCAAGCGCGCAGCGCGCCACCGGCGCGCTGATCGTCATCGTCGACACCAACACCATCTACCGCGACCTGCACGGCCTGCGTCGCCGCCCAGGCCCAGCTGCAGGCCCAGATCACCGCCCTGCAGACGCGCCAGCAGCAGCTCGGCGCGCCGCTGCAGACCGAGATGCAGGCGATCGAGGCGGCCGCGACCGCCGCCCGCAACCAGACCGGCGCGGCCCGCACCGCCGCGGAGGCGGCGATCCAGACTCGGCTGCAGGCGCTGCAGACGCGCCAGAACAGCGCCAACCAGGAGCTGCAGCGGCTCGAGCAGAACATCCGTTCGAGCCAGGCCAACGTCTCGCAGCAGATCGACACGCGGCTGAACCCGATCCTCAGCAGGTGATGACGGCGCGCGGCGCCAACATCGTGCTGCCGAAGGGCGCGACGCTCGCCAATTCGGACGCGCTCGACGTCACCGCCGAGGTGCTCGCCGCGCTCAACCAGCAGCTGCCGAGCGTCACCGTGGCGCCGCTGCCGCAGCAGGCCGCGCCGCAACAGCCGCCGCGCCCGCAGGGCCGTTAATGGCCGAAGCCGGCAGCGCCGCCGCCCCCGTCCTCGACGTGAGGCGGGTGATGGCGGCGCTGCCGCATCGCTTTCCGATGCTGCTCGTCGACCGGGTCGAGGAGCTGGTGCCGGACGAGCGGATCGTCGCCACCAAGGCGGTGACGATCAACGAGCCCTTCTTCGCCGGCCATTTCCCGGACCGGCCGATCATGCCCGGCGTGCTGATCGTCGAGGCGCTGGCCCAGGCGGCGGGCGTGCTCGCGGTCGAATTGCTCGGCCTCGCCGGGCTCGGGCAAGCTGGTCTATTTCATGGCGATCGACGGCGCCAAGTTCCGCCAGCCGGTCGAGCCGGGCGTGCTGCTCCGGCTCGAGGTCGACTTCGTCCAGAAGCGCGCCACGGTCTGCAAGTTCGCCGGCAAGGCCTTTGTCGGCGACAAGCTCGCCGCCCAGGCCGAGTTCACGGCGATGATCGCGGATCCGCCGGCCTGACCTCTTCCCACCGTCCGCCGACCCTTTCGACCCCGAATATCTCGGGCACCCGAGCCATGCCTTCGGCGGCGATCCGCCCTTCGCTCATCACGATCACCCGGTCGGCATAGCGCTCGGCCGCGTCGAGATC
Source organism: uncultured Alphaproteobacteria bacterium (assembly GCA_963826805.1). Taxonomy (GTDB): domain Bacteria; phylum Pseudomonadota; class Alphaproteobacteria; order Sphingomonadales; family Sphingomonadaceae; genus Allosphingosinicella. The sequence continues at coordinate 192,835 of CAWGYE010000002.1, read as the reverse complement.
GTGGATCGCGACCAGCGCGGCCCGGTCGCCCCGCCGGAGCTCGTCGCGGACCAGCTCCATCAGCCTGATCTGCCAGAGCGGGTCGAGATTGGCGGTCGGCTCGTCGAGCAGCAGCAGCCTCGGCCGGGGCGCCAGCGCGCGCGCGATCAGCACGCGGCTGCGCTCGCCGGTCGACAAGCTGTCGACCCGCCGGTCGAGCAGCGGCTCCAGCTCGAGCTCCGGGAAGCGGGCCTCGCCGCCGCCGAGCGCGATCAGGTCGCGGGCGACCAGCGGCCAGGGCAGGTCGCGGGTCGCCGGCAGATAGGTGAGCCACGAGGGGCGCAGGGCCGGCCCCAGGCGGCGCGGGTCGACGCCGTCGAGCGCGACCTCGCCGGGCCGCCCGCCGATCCCGGCCAGCGCGTGGAGCAGGCTGGTCTTGCCGCTGCCGTTGGGGCCGACCAGGCAGACCAGCTCGCCCGCCCCGATCGCGAGCGTCGCGTCGTGCAGCCGCCCGGGGAGCGACAGGCCGGAGGCGCGCAGCATCATGACCCGAGCCGCCAGCGCATGTGCGCGACCAGCCACAGGAAGAAGGGCGCGCCGAGCAAGGCGGTGACGACGCCGATCGGCAGCGTCCGCCCGAGCGGGGCGAGCCGGACGGCGAGGTCCGCGGCGGTCAGCAGCAGCGCCCCGATCAGCGCCGCCGGCAGGATCGCCCGGCCCGGATGGCCGCGGGTCAGCCGCCGCGCGAAGATCGGCGCGACCAGGCCGATGAAGCCGATCGCGCCGCAGATCGCGACGCAGGCGCCGACCCCGAAGGCGGTGAGGCAGACGACCTGCAGCCGCAGCCGGCCGACATCGTGGCCGAGCGACTGCGCCACCTCCTCGCCGAGCGCGAGCCGGTCGAGCGCCGGGGCGAGCCGGAGCAGCAGCGCGATGGCGGCGAGCGCGGGCAGGCCGGCGAACGCCGCCTGCTCGAGGCTGCGGTCGATCAGCGAGCCCATCAGCCAGTCATAGGCGTCGTAGAAAGCGAAGGGGGAGGGGGCGAGCGCCAGCGCCAGAGTGGTCAGCGCCCCGGCCAGCGCGCTGATCGCGAGGCCCGAGAGCAAAAGGGTCGCCGTCTCCGCTTTCGGTCCCGGCCAGCGCCAGCAGCAGCGCCAGCGCGGCCAGCGCCCCCGCCACCGAGCCGATCGAGAGCGCGATCGGCGCGACGAATCCGAACAGATAGGCGGTGACGACGGCGCCGAGCGCGGCGCCGCTGGTGGTGCCGGTGAGGTCGGGCGAGGCGAGCGGGTTGGCGAACAGCGCCTGGATCGCCGCGCCCGAGGCGCCGAGCGTCGCGCCATAGGCGAGCGCGAGCAAGGCGCGCGGCAGGCGCAGCTCGACGAGCACCGCCAGCGCCACCTCCCGGTCGATCGCGAACAGCGACAGCGGCAGCAGCAAGGCGGCCGCGAACGCTCCGGCCAGCGCGAGCAGCAGCAGCGCCCTCATCGCCCGACCGCTCCGCGCAGCCGGACGATCTCGTCGATCAGCAGCGGCCCCATGCAGGTCCAGCGCCGGCCGTCGGTCGCCAGCGTCCGCAGCCTGCCGCCGCGCCGCGCCGCGGGGTGGCGCAGCCAGCGCTGCTGGTTCGAATATTGGCCCTGCCGATAGTCGCTGCGCAGCAGCACCGCGGGCGGGCGCACCAGCAGGGTTTCCAGCGAGACCCGGTCGCCCCGCATCGGCCGCTGGCGGAGGCCCGCCAGCGCCATCCACTGCGCCTCGAGCGCCGGCGGCGGAGACGGTGCGCCCGCCGCCGCCGAGCCAGATCGCGTCCAGCGCGCGGGCGGGCCGGCTCGCCTTCAGCGCGGCGATCCGGCGCAGCAGCGCCGCCCCGGCCCGGCGCCGGCCGAGCGCCGCCGCCAACCGGGCGATGCCGGCCTCGACGTCGGCGAGGCTGGCGGCGAAGGGCAGGTCGACGATGCGGATGCCGAGCCGCCGCGGCGATGCGCAGCCGGTCCGCGCCGCCGCCGCCGCCCATGGTGACGACGAGGTCGGGCCGCATGCGGCGCCACCGAGACCAGGCTGCCGTCATTGCGCCGGTAGCGCCGGGCCTGCCGCCACAAGGGCGTCTCCGCCTCCTGCTGCGCGAGATGGGTGACCGAGACGATCTGCTCCGGCGCGGCGAGCAGCAGCAGCAGCTCGTCGGTGCACAGGTTCAGCGACGCCACCCGCCGCGGCGCGGCGTCCGCCCCGCCGAAAGGCCGAGCGAGGCTAATCGCCAAAAGTGACGCGAAGGCCCGCATGGACCGTCCTTCCCGGCGTGTTGTAGCCGACCACGTCCTGATAGTCGGCGTCGAAGGCGTTCTCCGCCCGCGCGTAGAGCTCGAGCTGCGGCAGCAGGCGGAAGGCGAGATTGGCCGAGGCGAGCAGATAGTCGTCGAGGATCACGACCGCTGCCGGGAACAGGTCGAAATCCGTGTCCCGCCTCCTGCCGACATAAGCGAGGCTCGCCCCGAAGCGGAAACGGCCCGCTTCGCCCTGCGCGATCAGGTTGGCGGCTATGGCGCGGCCGGCGCACCTCGCGGACCAGGCCCGCCCCGGCGACGCGCTGCTCGTCGGCGTCGAGCCAGGTGTAGTTCGCATGGATCGCAATCCCCGCGGCGACATCGACGGTGGCGGCAAGCTCGAGCCCCTCGCGGCGGCTCCTGCCGGTGGCATTGCCCGGTGCTGGAGAGGAAGGTGGCGGGATCGAAGATGTCGACGATCTCGTCGCGGAGCCGCGCGGAGAAATAGGTCGCCGTAACGGTGAGGCGCGGGCTCCGCCAGGCGATGCCGGCCTCCCAGCCGCGCGCATGTTCGGGCCGCAGCGCGGGATTGCCGACGAACGAACCCGGGAAGAAGCCGTAGAGATCGTAGAAGGTCGGCTGGGCGATGCCTTCGCCATAAGCGGCCTGAAGGCTGAGCCGCGCCGTCGGGCGGAGCAGCAGCGAGGCGCGCAGCGTGGTGGCATCGTCGAAGGCGCTGAAGCCGTCGTGGCGGACGGCGAGGTCGGTGATTGCCCAGTCGCTCCATTCCGCGCGCCACTCGCCGACGAAGGCAGTGACGTGGCGGCCGCGGTCCTGGTCGGTGAAGCCGCCGAAGGCGGTGTCGCGGGCGCGGAAATCCTCTGCCTGATGTTCGGCGGCGACGGTCAGGCGATGGCCGCCGAGCCGGCGCGACAGCTGCGCGCCGAGGGCAAGGCGGTCGCCATAGGTCTGATTCAGCGGAGCGCCGGCCAGGAAGTTGCGGTTGGCGCTGTCGAGATAGGAGGCATCGGCGCTGACCGTCCAGCCGCCCCAGCGCCCCTCCGCCCAGCCGCGCAGCGCGGCGATCCGGTTCTCGGTCGAATCGAGCGTGTCGGCCCGGCGTGAAGAAGACCGGGTCGAAGCCGTCATAGTCGCTGTCCGCCTCGATATAATGGCCCGTGACGCCGAGCCGGATCGCGTCCGAAGGCCGCGCCTCGACCTTCAGGCTCGCCGGCGCGATTGTCGAAGCCGTCGCGCTCGCCGCCGGCGCCGAACGAATCGATCCCGTCGCTCCTCAGCCAGCCCGCCGAGGCAGTGATGCCGACGTCGCCGGTCCGCACCGCATAGCGGCCGGAGAGGCGGGCGCTGTCGAGGCTGCCATATTCGCCGAAACCCTCGAAGCCGGTGCCGCGGAAGGCGTCGGCGGTCTCGGCGGCGATCACCCCGCCGAGCGCCTCGCTGCCCCAGAGCGCCGATTGCGGCCCGCGCACGAGCTCGAACGACGAAAGCGCGTCGGCGGTGAGCAGCTCGAAACGCGCCTCGTTGCCGGCGGCGGGATCGTTGAAGCGGATGCCGTCGAGGAAGACGAGCGTATGCCCCGCCTCGGCGCCGCGGATGCGGACCTGGGTCTGGGTGCCGCGCGGCCCGGTGGTCGCGACCGAGACGCCGGGCAAAAGCCGGAGCAAATCGGGCAGATGCGGCAGCGAAAGGTTGTCGAGCACCGGTTCGTCGAAGAACGCGCCGGCTGCGGCGCTGTCCTCGGATTCGATCCGGGTGCGGCGACGCGATGACGACGATATTGGGATCCCCGCCGGTCTGCGGCGAGGGCTGCAATCAACAGTGAAATGCTCATTCTATCCTCCTGAAACGACACGTCTTACATGTCGCCTCGGAGGAACCGCGGAGGCCGGGTGCCGGCGCGGCGCCACGCGCCGCAGGCTGGTCCCGGCCGGGCGCGGACGACAGCGAAGGCAGGTCTCCTGGCTCGCGGGTCCTGGCCTGATCTCCCCGACTTGCAGGGGAGGGGCTCGCCGCTCACAGTTGCGGGCACAGCGCCGGAGTTTCACCGGCTTCCCTTTTCACCGCCGTTCGACGGGCGGCACCTTCACGAAGCGGAGGTTATTGCGGTGCAGCACGGCTTGTCAATCGCGGCCCCAGCCGCTAGAGCGCGCGCCTGCTTTTCTTCGAGGCTGGTCGGAACCAGCCAAAACCACGGAAGATCAATGACATGAAGTCCGAAACCCATCCCGATTACCATATGATCAAGGTGCAGATGACCGACGGCACCACGTTCGAGACGCGCTCGACCTGGGGCAAGGAAGGCGACACGCTGCAGCTCGAGATCGATCCCAAGGTGCATCCGGCCTGGACCGGCGGCAACCAGAAGCTGCTCGACACCGGCGGCCAGGTCGCCCGCTTCAACAAGCGCTTCGGCGGCCTCAGCCTCGGCAAGAAATAAATGGCCGGCGGCGCGGCTCCGACGCTGGAGACCGCGCGCCTCATCCTCCGCCCGTTCCGCGCGGACGACGTCGACGCCCAGGCGGCGATGATGGGCGATGCCGCGGTCATGCGTCACCTCGGCGGCCGCCGCTGCCGCGCGAGGACGGCTGGCGCAAATTGCTCGGCGCCGCAGGCCAGTGGAGCCTGTTCGGCTACGGCTATTGGGCGGTCGAGCGCCGCGCCGACGGCGCGATGATCGGCGAGCTCGGCTTCGCCGATTTCAAGCGCGGCATGACGCCCTCGATCGAGGGCATCCCCGAAATGGGCTGGCTGTTCGCCGCCGACGCGGCGGGGCAGGGCTATGCGACCGAGGGCGCGCTCGCCGCGCTCGCCTGGGCCGACGCCGTGCTGGGCGCGCGCGAGATCGTCGCGATCATCGGCACCGGCAACGCGGCCTCGATCCGGGTCGCGGAGAAATGCGGCTTTTCGGAGCGCGAGCCCGCGTCCTATCGCAATGAATCGATCCTGCTGTTCCGCCGCCGGCGCGGCTGAGCGCTCACTCGCCCATGCGGCGCCATTCCTCGGCGGTCAGGCAGACGCGCTGGTAGCGGTGCGAGCGGCTGACCACGATCCGGCGGCAGATCCGCCGGTCGCCTTCAGCGGTCGGGCTGGCGGGTGTCGATCCGGCCGGCGCGCGGTTCGCCGCGCCGCCGCTGCTGGCGGCGCCGTCCACCGGCCGGGCCTCGCTGCTCTCGGTGCGCGCGGACTGGGCCGAGGGCGGCGCCTGCGAGGCGGCGGGCATCGTGGCGCCGAGATCGCCGCCCGGAGAGGACGGCATATCCTGGACTGCAAGTGACGCGAAGGTAAACGCAACCAACGTGAAACTCATGGCAAATCCCCTCCGCCCCGAATGTCAGGGGCGGGGATAAGCCAAGCCCGGCGGGCTGGCAAGACGTCGATCGGCGGCGGTTCGGGGCCCGCTCAGCTGTCCTGCTGGCGCCACTGCTCGGCGGTCATGCAGACGCGCTGGTAGCGGTGCGAGCCGCTGGTCGGGATGCGGCGGCAGATGCGGCGCTCGCCATTGGCCTCGCTGCCCTCGCCATTGGCGGCGGCCTGCGACGCCTCGCGAGTCTGGCCGGACATCTCGGCGCCGCTGCCGAGGCTGACCGCCTCGCTGGCCTGAGACGCGGAAAAAGAAGCAAAAGCAACCGCAACAAGCATCAAAGACATCGGAATTTTCCTCCACCCGGGGATTCGCGTAGCCGGGCCGCATAGGGCAGCCAGGCGTCGCTGGCAAGTCCTTGATCCGACCGCGTTTATTGCCGGCTCTCGAACCGCGCCGAGGCGCCTCCGAGCCGGGTCAGAACGCGGCGATCCCGGTGATCGCGCGGCCGAGGATCAGGGCGTGGACGTCGTGCGTGCCCTCATAGGTGTTGACCGTCTCCAGATTGGCGGCGTGGCGCATCACCTGGAATTCGGCGCTGATGCCGTTGCCGCCGTGCATGTCGCGGGCGATCCGGGCGATCTCCAGCGCCTTGCCGCAATTGTTGCGCTTGATCAGGCTGATCGTCTCGGGGATCAGCTCGCCCTCGTCGAGCCGGCGGCCGACCCGCAGCGCCGCCTGCAGCCCGAGGCTGATCTCGGTCACCATGTTGGCGAGCTTGAGCTGGACGAGCTGGGTCGCCGCCAGCGGGCGGCCGAACTGCTTGCGCTCCAGCGTGTAGCTGCGCGCCGCGTGGAAGCAGGCCTCGGCCGCGCCCATCGAGCCCCAGGCGATGCCGTAGCGGGCGCGGTTGAGGCAGCCGAACGGGCCGGCGAGGCCGCTGGCATCGGGCAGCAGATTCTCCTCCGGCACCTCGACCTCGTCCATCACGATCTCGCCGGTGATCGAGGCGCGCAGGCGAAAGCTTCTCCCGGATCTTGGGCGCGGAGAGGCCGGTCATGCCCTTTTCGAGCACGAAGCCCTTGATCCGCCCCTCATGCTCGTCGGACTTGGCCCAGACCACGAAGACGTCGGCGATCGGCGAGTTGGTGATCCACATCTTGGTGCCGGAGAGCCGGTAGCCGCCGTCGATCTTCTGCGCGCGGGTGCGCATCGAGCCGGGGTCGGAGCCGGCGTCGGGCTCGGTCAGCCCGAAGCAGCCGACCCACTCGCCGGTCGCGAGCTTCGGCAGATATTTCCGCTTCTGCGCCTCGGTGCCGTAGGCGTTGATCGGGTGCATGACGAGCGAGGACTGCACCGACATGGCCGAGCGGTAGCCGCTGTCGACCCGCTCCACCGCGCGCGCGATCAGCCCGTAGGTGACATAATTGAGGCCGGCGCCGCCATATTCGGGCGGGATGGTGGCGCCGAGCAGGCCGAGCGCGCCGAGCTCGTCCATGATCTCGCGGTCGAAGCGCTCGTCCAGATAGGCGCTGGTGACGCGCGGCAGCAACTTCGCCTGGGCGAAGCCCTCGGCGGTGTCGCGGACCATCCGCTCCTCGTCGCTGAGCTGCGCGTCGAGCGCGAACGGGTCCGCCCAGTCGAAGGGCAGGGTGGTGGGCTCGGCCATGATTTCCTCTTGATCGGTCGGCAGCCGCCTAGCCGTTCGCGGGCGACGTGGGAAGTGGCGGAGAGGGTGGGATTCGAACCCACGGCGGGCGTGAACCCGCGGCGGTTTTCAAGACCGCTGCCTTAAACCACTCGGCCACCTCTCCGCTCGGGTCCGCTTATCGCGCGCAGGGGCGCGGCGCTAGGCCCGGATAGATGTCCGCGACGCCGGATTTGCGCCCAACCCTGCCGCCGGCGCGGCGGGCCGGCAACAAATCGTGGATAACGCATTTCTTCGGCCTTTTCCCGGCGACTCCGCTCATGCCATAGAGGGCGCGGAGGGCGAGCGAGGGTGATCATGCGTCTTGGACTTGTTGCCTTTGCCGCGCTGCTGCTCGGGGCCACGCCGGTCGCCAACGCCCAGGTCGCCGGGCTGAGCCAGGCGGGCTTCGAGGCCTATCTGCCGCGGCTGCGCGCCGAGGCGCGACGGGAGGGAATCAGCACGGCGACGCTCGACCGCGTGTTCCCGACGCTGACCTTCTCGCCCCGCACCATCGAGCTCGACCGCGCCCAGCCCGGCGGCGCCGCCGGCACCCCAACCAACCCGCCCTTCGCCCCCTATCGCGCCCGCCACCTGACCCCGGCTTTGATCAACCGCGGCCGGGCGCGCTATGCCGAGAATCTCGGGCGGCTCGGCGAGATCGGCCGCCGCTACGGCGTGCCGCCCGGCATCCTGATCGCGATCTGGGGCAAGGAGACCAGCTACGGCGCGATCATGGGCAATTTCGATCTGCTGAACTCGCTCGCCAGCCTCGCCTATGAGGGGCGCCGCCGCGAGCTCTTCACCGACGAGTTCATCGCCACGCTGAGGATGGTCGAGCGCGGCTTCTCGCGCGAGGAACTGAAGGGCAGCTGGGCCGGCGCCGCCGGCCATCCGCAATTCCTGCCCTCCGTCTACATCCGGCTCGCGGTCGACGGCGACGGCGACGGTCGCGCCGACATCTGGCGCTCGCACCTCGACGCGCTCGCCTCGATCGCCAATTATCTGCGCAACGCCGGCTGGCGCCCCGGGCCTGGCCTGGGGGACCGCGGTGCGCGTCCCCGCCGGCTTCGACCGCGCCGCGGTCGCCAGCCGGCTGCGCGCGCCGCGCTGCCCCAGCGGTCTACGAGCGCCACAGCCGCTGGCTCAGCGCCCGCGACTGGCGCCGGCTCGGCATCGCCAACTCGCTGCCCGATTCGGCGCTCGCCTCGCTGCTCGAGCCGGACGGGCCCGACGCCACCGCCTATCTGCTGACCAACAACTACCGGGTGATCCTCGACTATAATTGCTCCAACTTCTACGCGCTGACCGTCGCCCTGCTCGCCGATTCGGTCGCGCGCTGACTCAAGGACAGATTTCAGGTCATGACTCGCAAGCCCTTGTATTTTCTTCTGCCGACGCTGGCGCTCGCCATTCCCGCCGCGGCCGCCGCGCCGCCCTTCGAAACCCCGGCCACCGTCGCCTACATGGTCGATCTCTCCTCGGGCGCGGTGCTCTACGCCAAGGATCCGGACCGGCGCATGCCGCCCGCCTCGATGGCCAAGATGATGACCACCCACGTCGCCTTCGACCTGATCCAGCGCGGCGAGCTCGACCCCAACAAGATCTGCACGGTGCGGCCCGAGACCTGGCAGCGCTGGCACGGCGACGCGGCGGGCTCGACCGATGTTCCTGTCGCCGGGCGAGCAGGTCAGCGTCGCCAACCTGCTGCGCGGCATCGTCACCCTCTCCGGCAACGACGCCAGCGTCGTCCTCGCCGAGTGCATTTCGGGGAGCGAGGCGGCCTTCGTCGCGCTGATGAACCGCCAGTCGCAGCAGCTCGGCCTGGCCAACTCGCACTGGGGCAATCCGGTCGGCTGGCCCGACGGCGGCGTCACCTACACGACCGCGCGCGACCTCGCCACGCTCGCCGCCGCGACCATTCGCGACCATCCCCGGCTCTATCGCGAATATTACAGCCTGCCGCGCTTCACCTGGGGGCGCACGATGGGCAGCAACCGGCCGATCGAGCAGGGCAACCGCAACCCGCTGCTCGGCCGCGTCGCCGGCGCCGACGGGCTCAAGACCGGCCATACCAGCGAGGCCGGCTACGGCTTCACCGGCTCGGCCGAGCAGAACGGGCGGCGGATCATCATGGTGATCGCCGGCATTTCCGATCCGGGTGGCTACGAGCGGCGCGGCGCCGAATTGGTGCGCTTCATGGAATGGGGCTTCAACGCCTGGCAGTCGCGGCCCTTGTTCCGCCAGGGCCAGACGGTCGGCGAGGCGCGGGTGCAGCTGGCCGGGGTCGGCGCGGTCGGCCTCGTCGCGCCGCGCAACCTCGCCGTCACCTATCCCGCCGGGCTCGGCCGGAATCTGCGCGCGCGCATCGTCTATCAGGGACCGGTCCGCGCCCCGATCGCCCAGGGCCAGCACATCGCCGACCTCGTCGTCGAGACCGCCGACATGCCGCCCCAGACCATGCCGCTGGTCGCCGCCGAGGCGGTGCCGGAAGCGGGCTTCTTCGGGCGTATCTGGTATGGGCTGAAGAGCCTGCTCGGCCTGGCGTGACCGGCCGCTTCATCACGCTCGAAGGCGGGGAGGGGGTCGGCAAGTCGACCCAGGCAAGGGCGCTGGCGGCGGCGCTGCGCGAACGCGGCCTCGACGTGGTCGAGACCCGCGAGCCCGGCGGCAGCCCCGGCGCCGAGGCGATCCGCGCCCTGCTGCTCCACGACCGGCACTGGCCGCCGGGCGCCGAAGCGCTGCTGTTCGCCGCCGCCCGCTCGGACCATGTCGCCAGCACCATCCGGCCGGCGCTGGCGCGCGGCGCCTGGGTGGTCTCCGACCGGTTCGTCGACAGCTCGATCGCCTATCAGGGCGGCGCCGGCGGCCTCGGCTTCGAGGCGATCCGTGCGCTGCACGATGCCGGCAGCGGCGGCTTCCTCCCCGACCGCACCCTGCTGCTCGACCTGCCCGAAGCGGAAGCGGAGCGGCGCGCCAGCGGCCGCGACGTCGCCGGGCCCGACCTGATCGGCGGGCGCGGGGCCGACTATCATCGCGGCGTCGCCGAGGCGTTTCGCGCGCTCGCCGCCGAGGAGCCGGAGCGCTACCGGGTGATCGACGCGAGCGGCGAGCCGGGGGAGGTCACCGCCCGCCTGCTTGCCGCGCTCGAGGATCTGCTGTGACTCCGCTCTTCGGCCATGACGAGGCCGTCGCCGCGTTCCGCGCCGCGCTCGATTCCGGGCGGCTGCACCATGCCTGGCTGCTCGCCGGCCCCGAGGGGGTCGGCAAGGCGCTGTTCGCCGACAAGGCGGCGCTGCGGGTGCTCGCCGAAGGGGCGGGGCCGGCGGCCGGCCTGCCCGGCCTCGACGTGCCCGACGACCATCCGGCCGCCCGGCTTGCCGCCGCCGGCAGCCATCCCGACCTGATGCGGCTGGAGCGGCTGGTGAAGGAGGGCGGCACCGAGCTCGCCCGCTCGATCAGCGTCGATCAGGTGCGCGGCCTGCAGCGGCTGTTCGCGACCACCACCTCGATGTCGCCCTGGCGCGCCGTGGTGATCGACGCGGTCGACGATCTCGAGCGCAACGCCGCCAACGCGCTCCTCAAGAATCTGGAGGAGCCGCCGCCCGACACGCTCTTCCTGCTGGTCAGCCATTCGCCCGAGCGGCTGCTCGCCACGATCCGCTCGCGCTGCCGGCTGCTGCGGCTCGCGCCGCTTGGCGCGGACGCCATGACGTCGGCGCTGCGCGCCGCCTTGCCCGACGCCGGCGAGGAGGAGCTGGACGCGCTCGTCGAGGTGGGCGAGGGCGCGCCGGGCCGTGCCATCGCCTGGCGCGGGCTCGACATCGCCGCGCTCGACAAGGCGATGGAGACGCTGGTCCGGAGCGGCGATGCCACCGGCGGGCGCCGCTCCGCGCTGGCCCAGAGCCTGGCGCTCAAGTCCGCGCAGCCGCGCTACGAGGCGTTCCTCGCCCGCATGCCCTCGCGGATCGCCGCGGTCGCGCGCGCGCGCAACGGGGCGGGGCGCGCCGAGGCGCTCGGCCTGTGGGAACGCGCCAGCGCGCTCGCCGGCAGCGCGCGGCGCCACTCGCTCGATCCGCACAGCACGGTGTTCGAGCTGGCGGGCATGCTGGCGGCGCTGGCGGAGGGGGAGGGGCGGGACGCCGCTTGAGCCCATCTGCCAACCCCGCTAACCCGGCCTGACGATGGCCGAGCCCTTCTACATCACCACCGCGATCAACTATCCCAACGGCCCACCGCATATCGGCCATGCCTATGAAGCGGTCGCCACCGATGCGATCGCCCGCTTCCAGCGGCTGCGGGGGCGGGACGTCCGCTTCCAGACCGGGACCGACGAGCACGGCCTGAAAATGGCCCAGACGGCGCGCGCCAAAGGGCGTCGCGCCGGCGGCGTTCGCCGAAGAAATGTCGGCCTTGTTCAAGCAGATGGACGACGATCTCAACATCTCCTACGATCGTTTCATCCGCACCACCGAGCCCGCCCACCACCGCGCCACCCAGGCGATCTGGCAGGCGATGGCCGAACGGGGCGACCTCTATCTCGGCCGCTACGAAGGCTGGTACTCGGTCCGCGACGAAGCCTATTATGACGAGAAGGAGCTGGTCGTCGCCGACAGCGGCGAGAAGCTCTCGCCGCAGGGCACGCCGGTCGAGTGGACGGTCGAGGAGAGCTGGTTCTTCCGGCTTTCCGCCTATCAGGAACGGCTGCTCGCTCATTATGCCGAACACCCCGGGTTCATCCGCCCGGACACGCGCCGCAACGAGGTGCTTCGCTTCGTCGAGGGCGGGCTTTCGGACCTCTCCATCTCGCGCACCAGCTTCGACTGGGGGGTCAAGGTTCCGGGCAGCGACAATCATGTCATCTACGTCTGGCTGGACGCCCTGACCAACTATCTTACCGGCGTCGGATATCCAGATGATACAGAGGCTTATAGGAAATACTGGCCGGCCGATCTCCACATCATCGGCAAGGACGTGCTGCGCTTCCACAGCGTCTACTGGCCGGCCTTCCTGATGTCGGCGGGGATCCCGCTGCCCAGGCAGGTGTTCGGCCATGGCTGGCTGCTCTCGCGCGGCGAGAAGATGTCGAAATCGGTCGGCAACGTCGTCGACCCGCACGACCTCATCAAGGCCTTTGGCGTCGACCCGCTGCGCTATTTCCTGCTGCGCGAGGTGACCTTCGGCCAGGACGGCGGCTACACCACCGAGGCGATCGTCAACCGGGTCAATGCCGATCTCGCCAACAGCTTCGGCAACCTCGCCCAGCGCACCTTGTCGTTCATCGCCCGCAATTGCGGCGGCGCGCTGCCGCTGGGAGGGAAGGGGGACGAGGCCGACGCGGCCCTGCTCGCCCTCGTCCGCCAGGCCGCGCGCACCGAGGTGCCGGGCCATTTCGAGGCGCTGGCGCTCAGCCTCGGCATCGAGGCCTGGCTGAAGGCGGTCTTCGCCTGCAACCAATATATCGACGCGCAGGCGCCCTGGGCGCTGCGGAAGACCGACCCCGAGCGGATGACCGCGGTGCTCGCCACCCTCTACGAGGCGATCCGCGACCTCGCCATCGCCATCCAGCCGGTGATCCCGGCCTCGGCCGCCAGGCTGCTCGACGCGATGGGCGTGCCGGCGAGCGAGCGCAGCTATGCCGCGCTCGAGGACGAGGCCAGCTACGCCCGGCTCGCCGCCTCGGGCTTCGCGCTGGCGGCGCCGACGCCGATCTTCCCGCGGCTCGAGGCGGCGGGCGAGGGCTGAGCGATGCGCCCGGCCGCGGCGGTCCTACTCCTGCTGGCCGGCGCCTGCGGCGGCGGCGAGCCGGCCGCGCGCAACGAGGCACGGCCGCCCGCGCCGGCACCGCCGCCGGACGCGACCGCGAACGCGCAGCCCGCCGCGAACGCGGCGCTTCCCGCCGAGGCACCGGCCGATCCGGGCGCGGCCGGGATGAGCGCGTCCCGGCGCCGCGCCTACGAGCGCGGCTATCGCGACTGCCGCGCCGGGCGCTACCAGCCCGATCGCTATTCCGAGGCCTATCGGATCGGCTGCGCCGCGGCGCAGGAATGATGACGGGTGCTCCGGCAATCGCTACATGCCCCCCATGTTCGTCGATAGCCACTGCCACCTCAACTATAAGGGCCTGGTCGAGGACCAGGCGGGCGTGCTCGCGCGCGCCCGCGCCGCCGGCGTCTCGATGATGCTCAACATCTCGACCCGCGCCTCGGAATGGGACGCGGTGATCGGCACGGCCGAGCGGGAAAGTGACGTCATGGCGTCGGTCGGCATCCACCCGCACGAGGCCGACCTCCACCCGGACGTCGAGACCGAGACCCTGGTCGAGAAGGCGCGGCACCCGCGGGTGATCGGGATCGGCGAGAGCGGGCTCGATTATTATTACGACCATTCGGACCGCGAACGGCAGCGGCAGAGCTTCCGCGCCCATATCGCCGCCGCGCGCGAGACGCAGCTGCCGCTGATCGTCCACACCCGCGACGCCGAGGAGGATACCTACGCCATCCTCGCCGAGGAGATGGGGAAGGGGCGCTTCCCGGCCTTGATCCACTGCTTCACCGCCGGAGCAGGAGTTCGCCGACAAGGTGCTGGCGCTCGGCCTCTTCATCTCGATCTCGGGCATCGTCACCTTCAAGAACGCCCGCGCGCTGCAGGAGGCGGCGAAGCGAGTCCCGCTCGAGCGGCTGCTGATCGAGACCGATTCGCCGTTCCTCGCGCCGGTGCCGCACCGCGGGCGGACCTGCGAGCCGGCCTTCGTCGCCGACACCGCCCGCTTCCTCGCCGACCTGCGCGGGGAGCCGCTCGAGACGCTTGCCGAGGCGACCACCGCCAATTTCCACGCTTTGTTCACGAAGGCCGCCGCGTGAAGGCCCGCATGCTCGGCTGCGGCACTTCCTCGGGCGTGCCGCGGGTGGGGGACGATTGGGGCCAGTGCGACCGCGCCGAGCCGAGGAACCGCCGCCGCCGCGTCTCGATCCTGGTCTCCTACGGCGACACCCGGATCCTGGTCGACACCAGCCCGGACCTGCGCGAGCAGCTGCTCGACGCCCGGGTCAGCGACGTCGAGGCGGTGATCTGGACCCACGACCATGCCGACCATTGCCACGGCATCGACGATCTCAGGCAGCTCTATCACGCCCGCGGCCGGCCGGTCGCCGGCTATGCCCGGCCCGAGGCGCTGGCCTCGCTCAAGCGCCGCTTCGCCTACGCCTTCGCAGGGCCAGGGCGGCTATCCGGCGCTGGTCACCGGCCACCATGCTGCCCAGCCACATCAACCTCGCCGGCATTTCGGTGCGCGCGGTCGATCAGCCGCACGGCGCCATCACCAGCGCCGGCCTGCGCTTCGACGCGGGCGGGGTTGCGATCGGATATTCTACCGATTTCAATGAATTGACGGACGATATGGCGACATTGTTCGAGGGCCTCGACCTGTGGGTGGTGGATGCGCTGCGGCGGCGGCCGCATCCCACCCATCCCCATCTCGCCGACACGCTCGAATGGATTCGCGCGCTCGCGCCGAAGCGGGCTATCCTCACCCATATGGACAATACGATGGACTATCGCAGCCTGTGCGCCGAGCTCCCCGCCGGGGTCGAGCCGGGCTATGACGGGATGGAGGTCGAATTGTGAGCGACGGCGACCAAGCCCTTAGCCTCATTTATCTTATTCTGCTGCTCGTCCTGGTCGGCAGCGGCCTCGCCGTGCGCCGCGCGCCGATCGGCCAGACGCTCAAGATGGCGCTCGCCTGGGTGCTGATCTTCGGCGTCGGCTTCGCCGTGTTCGCGCTGCGCGACGATTTCCGGGCGCTCGGCGGCCGCATGCTGGCCGAGCTGCGCGGCGAGGCGGGCCAGCAGGTGAAGGGCGGCGAGCTGCGCATCCGCCGCGCCGGCGACGGCCATTTCTGGGTCGACGGACGAGGTCAACGGCCGCCCGGTGCGCTTCCTGATCGACAGCGGCGCCACGGTGACGACGCTGACCCGCGCCACCGCCGAGCGCGCCGGCGTCGCCTCCGGCGGCGGCTTCGGCGTGATGGTCGACACCGCCAACGGCCCGGTGATGGTCGAGCGCGGCCGCGCCGAGCCGGCTCAGCGTCGGCCCGATCGAGCGCGAGGATCTCGCCGTCCACGTCTCCGCCACGCTCGGCGACACCAACGTGATCGGCATGAACTTCCTGTCGACGCTGAGCGGCTGGGGCGTGGAGGGCCGCACCCTGGTGCTGCGGCCGTGAGAGAGCCCCTCCGCTCTCTGCCGGACTTTACATAATGTATATTATCGGACTTTTATGATGGCCCGTTCCGCCGCCCTTTCGCCAGCATCCGGCCTCCCCCGCCTGGTCGAGATCATGGCCCGGCTGCGCGATCCCGAAACCGGCTGCGAATGGGACAAGGTGCAGACCTTCGCGACGATCGCGCCCTATACGATCGAGGAAGCCTATGAGGTCGCCGACGCTTGATCCGCGCGCGGCGACATGGCGGCGCTGAAGGACGAGCTCGGCGACCTCCAGCTGCAGGTCGTCTACCACGCCCGCATCGCCGAGGAGATCGGCGCGTTCGATCTCGATGACGTCATGGCGTCGATCTGCGCCAAGATGACGCGCCGCCATCCGCACATCTTCGGCGATGCCGAGGCCAGCCCCGGCTGGGAGGCGCTGAAGGCCGCCGAGCGCGAGGCCCATCCCGACGAGAGCGCGCTCGCCGGCGTCGCGCTCGCCCTCCCCGCCTTGAAGCGCGCCGAGAAGATCCAGCGCCGCGCCGCCGCGCACCGGCTTCGACTGGCCCGACATCGAGCGGCCCCAGGGCCAAGATCGACGAGGAGCTCGGCGAGATCGAGCGGGCCGAGGGCGAGGAGGAGCGCGCCGGCGAGCTCGGCGACCTGCTGTTCGCGGTGGTCAATTATGCCCGCCACCTCGGCGTGAACCCCGAAACCGCGCTGCGCGAGGCCACGGCGCGCTTCGAGACGCGTTTCCGCAAGGTCGAAGAGCTGGCGGACAAGCCTTTGAAAGACATGAATATCGACGAGCTGGAAGCGCTCTGGCAGCGGGCCAAGAAGCTTGCTCCGGCCGTGGCGCTAGGCGGTCTGGCGCGCGCGGAACCTCGCCCAGTCGCGGTCCGACAGCCGCACCTCGAGCGTCGTTTCCATGCCCTCGGTCCGCTGCGCGGCCACCTCGCCATTGGCGTGCAGCCAGGCGATCGCCTCGCCGTCCGCGGCCGGCACGGTCACCGTGCCGAGCGTCGCGCCCTTGCGCAGATGGCCGGCGGCGCAGGCGAGCAGGTCGTCGACCCCCTCCCCGTCCAGCGCCGACAGCACCACCACATCCTTGCGGCGCGCCGCCTCGGCACGGACCCGCGCCGCTTCCTCGCCGGCGAGCAGGTCGACCTTGTTCCACGCCTCGATCAGCGCCGCCTCCTCCGCGCCGATCTCGGCCAGCACCTCGATCGACGTCGGCGCGCTGCGCCTCGCTGTCCGGATGGGCGATGTCGCGGACGTGGACGATGAGGTCGGCCGAGACCACCTCCTCCAGCGTCGCCCGGAAGGCGGCGACCAGCTGGGTGGGCAGATCGGAGATGAAGCCGACCGTGTCCGACAGGATCGCCTTGTCGATCCCCGGCAGCGCGAACTCGCGCATGGTCGGGTCGAGCGTGGCGAACAGCAGGTCCTCGGCCAGCACCTCGGCGCGGGTCAGCCGGTTGAACAGGGTCGACTTGCCGGCATTGGTGTAGCCGACCAGCGCGACCACCGGCCAGGGCGCCCGCTGCCGCCGCGCCCGGTGCAGCGTGCGGGTGCGCGCCACCTGGTCGAGCTCCTTCTTCAATTTCGCCATGCGGTCGCGGATCAGCCGGCGGTCGGCCTCGATCTGGGTCTCGCCCGGGCCGCCGAGGAAGCCGAAGCCGCCGCGCTGCCGCTCGAGGTGGGTCCAGGAGCGGACCAGCCGGCCGGCCTGATAGTCGAGATGGGCGAGCTCGACCTGCAGCCGTCCCTCCGCGGTCGCCGCCCGCTCGCCGAAAATCTCCAGGATCAGCCCGGTGCGGTCGATCACCTTGGCCTTGGTCTCGTCCTCGAGATTCTTCTGCTGGACCGGCGTGATCGCGGCATCGACGATGAGCAGCTCCGCCTCGGCCTGGCGCACCGCGTCGGCGATCCGCTCGACCTGGCCGCGCCCGAACAGGGTCGCCGGCCGCGGGCTGCGCGGATCTTGAAATGCAGCCGCTCCTCGACCGCGACTCCGATCGCCTCGGCGAGCCCGGCCGCCTCGTCGAGCCGTGCGCCGACGTCGCGCCGCGCCTGGCCGAGCTCGGGCAGCGCGACCACCGCCCGGGCGCCGCGCGCAAACTCGTCGTCGGTCTCGCGATTGAAGACGCTCAGCCGCTCACTCCTCGGCCGCCTGGACCTCGGCGAAGTTGACCGGGTTCTCCGGCTGCACGGTCGAGATGGCGTGCTTGTAGACGAGCTGGCAAAGGCCGTCGCGCTCCAGCAGCATGCAGAACAGGTCGAACGCGCCGATCTCGCCCTGCAGCATCACGCCGTTGACCAGGAACATGGTGACATGCTCGCCCGACTTCTTGACCGCGGTGAGGAACACCTCCTGCAGGAGCGTCGGCTTCTTCTTCTCGAGGCTGTCGGCGAACGCCTCCTGGACGCCGTCGAGGTCGATCGGCTGGGCCGGCATGATCGTCGAGATGGCGTGCTTGTAGATGAGCTGCGCCTGGCCGTCGCGGCGCAGCAGCACCGAGAAATTGTCGAACCAGGTGATGATGCCCTGGAGCTTCACGCCCTTGACCAGGAACATGGTCACCGGGGTCTTGCTGCGCCTGAGGCTGTTCAGGAACATGTCCTGGAGATTGTTGACCTTGTCGGGCATTGGGCTCTCTTTCAGGGGTCAATAGCGGGCGCCGCGCCTTCAATATCACGCGGCGCGGCGGCGCGCCATCGCGCCTATTCGCCCCCCTCCCCGCGGGTGTCGGCGAGGCCGAGCGCCTTCAGCTTGCGGTGCAGCGCCGAGCGCTCCATGCCGATGAAGTTGGCGGTGCGCGAGATGTTGCCGGAGAAGCGGCGGATCTGGACGCGCAGATATTCGCGCTCGAACGTCTCGCGCGCCTCCCGGAGCGGCGTCCCCATGATCGCCTTGACCGCCTCGTTGGGGGTCAGCTGCGCCTGGTCGTTGAGGATCTCGGGCGGCAGCATGTCGATCTCGATGCAGCCGATCCGCTCGCCCGGCGCGAGGATGATGGTGCGCTCGATCACGTTGCGCAGCTGGCGGACGTTGCCGGGCCAGTCATAGGCCTGCAGCGCGGCCATGGCGTCATCGGAGATGCGCGGCGTCGGCACCCGCTGGTCGGCGGCGTAGCGGGCGGCGAAATGCTCGACGATCGCGGGAATGTCCTCGCGCCGCGCCGGCCAGCGCCGGCAGGTGCACCGGAACGACGTTCAGCCGGTAATAGAGGTCCTCGCGGAAGCGCCCGGCGGCGATCTCGTCGGGCAAGGTGCGCGCGGTCGAGGAGACGACCCGCATGTCGACCTTGACGGTGCGCTGGCCGCCGACGCGGACGAAGCTCTGGTCGGTCAGCACGCGCAGGATCTTGCCCTGGGTCGACAGCGGCATGTCGGCGATCTCGTCGAGGAACAGGGTGCCGCCATGCGCCTGCTCGAGCAGGCCCGGGCGGGCCAGCTCCCCCTCCTCCGCGCCGAACAATTCCTCCTCGACCCGCTCGGGGGTCATCCGCGCCGCGGTGACGACGATGAACGGGCCGTCGGCGCGCGCGCTCCAATTGTGCAGCAGCCGCGCCGCCACCTCCTTGCCGACGCCGGCCGGCCCGGTGATCAGCACCCGGCTGCCGGTCGCCGCCACCCGCTTCAGCGTGGCGCGGACGTTGTTGATCGCCGCCGAGGAGCCGGTCAGCTCCATCTCGCTGCCGATCTGCTGGCGCAGCGCCTCATTCTCGCGCCGCAGCCGCTCGGTCTCGGTGGCGCGGCCGACCAGGTGGACGAGATGGCCGGCCTCGAACGGCTTCTCGATGAAGTCGACCGCGCCCTGCCGGATCGCCGCCACCGCGGTGTCGAGATTGCCGTGGCCGGAGATCATCAGCACCGGCAGCGTCGGATCGCGCCGCTTCACCTCCTCGAGCAGTTGCAGGCCGTCGAGCTTCGAGCCCTGCAGCCAGACGTCGAGCAGCACCAGCGACGGCCGCCGCTCGGCCAGCGCCAGCAGCGCCTCGCTGCTGTCGGCGGCGGTGCGGGTGGCGAAGCCCTCGTCCTCGAGCACGCCCGAGACGAGGTCGCGGATGTCCCGCTCGTCGTCGACAATGAGAATGTCCAAAGCCATGATCGTCAGTTACCTGCTGAATATTCTTCGAAGGGGATCGAGGTGCCCGAAAGCTGCGCCAGCACCGCCGGGTCGAAGATCAGCCGGACCAGCGAGCCGCCGCCGGGCGCGTCCTCGAACTCGATCTGGCCGAAATGCTCCTCGACGATCTTCTTGACGATGGCGAGGCCGAGCCCGGTGCCCTTGGCGCGCGTCGTCATATAGGGCTCGGTGAGGCGGCCGCGCTCGGCGGGCAGGCCGACGCCGCTGTCGATGATCTCGATCGCGATCCGGCCGCCCTCCTCGCGGATCGACAGGCTGACCGTGTCGGCCGCCTCGGCGCGGCGCCGCGGCCGGCGCTCGGCCTTCTTCTGCTCGATCGCCTCGACCCCGTTCTTGACGATGTTGGTCAGCGCCTGGCCGAGCAGCCGGCGGTCGCAGACCAGCTGCGGCGAGGGCTCGGGCGCCTCGAGGCTGAACTCGATCTCGGGATGCGCGACCTCGTGCAGGAACAGGGCCTGGCGCGCGATCTCGACCAGCGGCTCCTCGCGGAAGCTCGGCTTGGGCATGCGCGCGAACGAGGAGAATTCGTCGACCATCCGCCGCAAATCGCCGACCTGGCGCACGATCGTCCCGGTCAGCCGCTCGAACGTGGCCGGGTCGCTCGGCACCTCCTTGCCGTAGCGGCGCTGCAGCCGCTCGGCGGCGAGCTGGATCGGGGTCAGCGGATTCTTGATCTCGTGCGCGATGCGGCGGGCGACGTCCGACCAGGCGGCGCGGCGCTGGTCCATCAGTTGCTCGGTGATGTCGTCGAAGGTCAGCACGTGGCCGCCCTTCACCTTCACCGTCTTCACCGCCAGCGTCCGCGGCTCGCCGCTCGAGGTCAGCTGGACGACGTCCTCGCGCTCCCCGCTCGACAGCAGCCGGTCGAGCTCGGGGGCGAGGTCGGCGAGCTTCTGCCCGACCGGGCTCTTGCCGCCGGTCTTGAGCAAGGCCTCGGCCGAGCTGTTGATCAGCCGCACGACGCGCTCGTCGTCGACCGACATCACCCCGGCGGTCACCCCCGACAGCACCGCCTCGGTGAAGGCGCGGCGGCTGTCCAGCTGGGCGTTGGCGGCGACCAGGTCGCCGCGCTGCTTCTCGAGCCGGCTGGTCATCCGGTTGAAGGCGTTGCCGAGCGTGGCGACCTCGTCGCGGCCGCCCGCGCCCGGCACCCGCGCCGACAGGTCGCCGGCGGCGACCCGCCGCGCCGCGCCGACCAGCTCGCCCACCGGCCGGACCAGCCGGTCGGCGAGCTTCAGCGCGATCCAGATGGCGATGGCGACGATCAGCAGCGAGACCAAAAGCAGCACCGCGTGGAAGCGGAACTGCAAGCCGCGGGAGCGATTGAGCGTCTCCTGATAGTCGCTGGCGGCGCGGCCGGCCTCGTCGGTCTGACGCAGCACCGCCGGATTGAGATAGCGGGAGACGTAGAGGTAGATCTCGGCCTCCGGATCGAGCCGGATCACCGCCTCGACGCGGTCGCCGGTGTCGGTGGCGACCAAGGTCTCGCCGGCGCGCAGCTGCCGCAGCGCCGTCGCCGACACCCGCCGCTCCATCGGCCGGTTGTCGAGATCGACCGCGACATGGGTCCGCAGCACGCCACGCGGGGTGACGCTGATCACCGCCGCCTCGTTGAGCGTGCGATAGACTTTCTGGATCAGCACCCAATCGTCGAAGACCGGGCTTTCGATGCCGGCGGCATTGATCTCGCGGACGATGTCCTGCCCCATCGCCCGCGCGTCCTGCTCGATCCGGGTCATATGGTCGTCGCGATAGACCTGGGCGACGTTCTGGGCGTTGCGCAGCACCGTCACCGCATCGTCGGAGAACCAGAATTGCAGGCCGCTCTGGAACAGCAGCGAGGCGAAGATGACGACGAGCAGGGTCGGCACCGCGGCGACCACCGAGAACAAGGCGACCAGCCGGACGTGGAGGCGGCCGCGCCCGCCGATCTCCGATTGCGCCGCCCGCTTCATCGCCACCCGCCGGGCGAGCAGCACCATCAGCGCCATCGCCGGGACCAGATTGGCGACCAGCAGGGCGGCGACCGTCTCCGGCGACAGCGGCGCGGCCGGCGCCCCCATCCGGGTGACGACGAAATAGCTCGCCGCGAGCGTCGCGATCAGGATGAGGACGTTGCCGATTTCGATCAGCGGGACGAGGCCGTGGCGGCGCCGCATGACCGACATTCGCCGCCGCCAGCGCGGCCGGGAGGACTCGACAGGGATCGCGGCTTCGGCGTTCACGCTGCGGCCCTAGCACAACAATGTGGCCGAAAGAACACAGTGAATGGCCGGCCGCCCCGGGGCGGCGCGCGGCGCGCTCAGGCCGCGGCGCGGCTCAGCCAGGGCGCGTAGATAATCGCGCAGCATCGCCTTGGCGCGGTCCGGGTCCGCCTCCTTGTTGAAGGCGTTGCGGAACTCGGCGGAGCCGTGCAGCCCCTTCGTGTACCAGCCGATATGCTTGCGCGCGCAATTGACCCCGACCTCGACCCCGTAGAGCGCGAGCATCGCCTCATATTGCGCGAGGATCACGGCATATTGCTCGTCGAGGCTCGGGTCGGGCAGGCGCTCGCCCGTCCGCAGCCAGTGCATGACCTGCCTGAGCAGCCACGGCCGGCCATAGGCGCCGCGGCCGATCATCACGCCGTCGGCGCCCGATTGCGCGAGCGCCGCATCGACGTCCTTGATCGTCTCGATGTCGCCATTGGCGATGACCGGGACCGAGACCGCCCGCTTCACCTTGGCGATGAACCGCCAGTCGGCCTCGCCCTTGTACATCTGGCAGCGGGTGCGGCCGTGGACGGTGATCATCCTGACGCCGAGATCCTCGGCGATGCGGGCGAGCTCGGGCGCGTTCAGGCTTTGATGGTCCCAGCCCATCCGCATCTTCAGCGTCACCGGGACGGAGACGGCCTTGACCGTCGCCTCGATGATCGCGGCGGCGAGCTTGAGGTCGCGCATCAGCGCCGAGCCGGCCTCGCCGTTCACCACCTTCTTGACCGGGCAGCCCATGTTGATGTCGACGATCGCGGCGCCGCGATCCTGGCTGAGCCTCGCCGCCTCCGCCATGTCGCGCGGCGAGCAGCCGGCGAGCTGCATCGACACCGGCTCCTCGATCGGGTCCCAGGCGGCCTTCTGCAGCGACTGGCGGGTCTCGCGGATCGCCGCCTGGCTGGCGATCATCTCGCTCACCGTCAGGCCGGCGCCGTAGCTTTTGACGATCCGCCGGAACGGCATGTCGGTGACGCCCGTCATCGGCGCCAGGATCACCGGCGTCTCGATGCGGACGGGTCCGACCTGGATGGGGGCGATCCGGCTCATGGGAGGCGCGAGATAGGGTGGAATGCGCCGCCGGGCAAGTTTAGAGGTCGGCGATGAGCCACGGCAGGACAGTCGCATTGGTGGTCGCGGCCGGCAGCGGCAGCCGCGCCGGCGGCACGCTGCCCAAGCAATATCGCCGCGTCGCCGGCAAGGCACTGCTCGCCCACGCGGTCGATCATCTCGCGCACCCCGGTATCGACGCCGTGCAGGTGGTGATCGGCGAAGGCCAGGAGGAGGCCTATCGCGATGCGATGGGCGCGCGCGCCCTCCCCGCCCCCGTGCTCGGCGGCGCCACCCGCCGGCAATCGGTGCAGAGGGGGCTGGACGCACTCGGGGGAGCCGAGCGCGTGCTGATCCACGACGCCGCCCGTCCGTTCCTCCCGCCCGCGGTGATCGACCGGCTGCTCGACGCGCTGGCGGCGAGCGACGGCGCGGTGCCGGTGCTGCCGGTGATCGATACCTTGGCCCGGCGCGACGGCGAGGCGGTGGACCGCGAGGCGCTGGTGCGGGTGCAGACGCCGCAGGCCTTCCGTTTCGAGGCGATCAAGCGGGCCCACGCCGAGTGGACCGGCGGCGAGGCCAGCGACGACGCCCAGATCGCGCGCGCGGCCGGCCTGGCGATCGCCGCCGTCGAGGGCGACCCGGCGCTCGACAAGCTGACCTACGAGGCCGATTTCGCGCGGGCGGAGGCGGCGCGGCTCAGCCCCCGCACCGGCTTCGGCTTCGACGTCCATGCGCTGGCCGCCGGCGAGGAGCTCTGGCTCGGCGGCGTGCGCATCCCGCACGAGCGCGGGCTGAAGGGCCACAGCGACGCCGACGTGGCGCTGCACGCGCTCACCGACGCGATCCTGGGCGCGCTCGCCGCCGGCGACATCGGCGACCATTTCCCGCCCTCCGACCCGAAATGGCGGGGCGCCGCTTCCTCGCTGTTCCTCGAGCATGCCCGCGACCTGGTCGGGCAGGCCGGGGGGCGGATCGTCCATGCCGACCTCACCCTGATCTGCGAGGCGCCCCGGATCGGACCCCATCGCGCGGCGATGCGCGAACGGATCGCGGCGCTGTTGCGGCTGCCGGTCAGCCGGATTAGCGTCAAGGCGACGACCACCGAGCGGCTCGGCTTTGCCGGGCGCGGCGAAGGCATCGCCGCCCAGGCGGTGGCAACGGTCGCCCTGCCGGAGGAATGATGACCGAAGCGCGCGATTTCCTCCTCCCGCCCGAGCTCGTCGGCAAGGCGCGCGAGGTGATCGAGGCGAACCGCGCCGCCGGGCGGCGGGTCGCGGTGGCGGAGAGCTGCACCGGCGGGCTGGTCGCGGCGGCGCTGACCGAGATCGCCGGCAGCTCCGACGTGTTCGAGACCGGCTTCGTCACTTATTCGAACGAGGCCAAGATGGATCTGCTGCATGTCTCCGACGAAGTGATCGAGACGTTCGGCTCGGTCTCGGTGGCGACCGCCTGGGCGATGGCGCAGGGCGCGCTCAAGGCATCGAGAGCGGACGTCGCCGTGGCGCTGACCGGGATCGCCGGCCCCGCCGGCGGCTCCGAGCGCAAGCCGGTCGGCACGGTCGTGTTCGCCCGCGCGGTGCGCGACGCCGACCCCAGGCAGATCGTCGCCGACACCGAGGCGTTCGGCGACCTGGGGCGCGGCGGCGTCCGCCTTCAGGCGGCGCTCTTCGCGCTCGACTTGCTGCTGCCCGAGCCGCCCACGCCGTAGAGCGCGCGCGCCCGCTCCTCGAACGCGCCGATCATCCGCCGCAGCGCCCGGTCGAACATCTGCCCCGCGAGCGCTTCGAACAGCCGGTTCTTGAACGCGAAATCGACGCAGAAATCGACCTCGGTGCCGCCGGGGGCGGGTGCGAATTTCCAGCTGTTGTGGAGGAATTTGAGCGGCCCCTCGATATAGTCGATCTCGATCTCGCGGGGACGGCGCTTGTGGGCCTTCGAGGTGAAGGTCTCCTTGAACGCGCCGAAGCCGACGATGAGGTCGGCGACCATCTCGGTCTCGCTGTTCGAGCGGATCCGCGTCGCCGCCACCCAGGGCAGGAACTCCTGGTAGCGGCCGACATCGGCGACGAGGTCGAACAATTGCTCGGGCGAATAGGGAAGGACGCGCTTTTCGGAGTGCCGGGGCATCAGCGCGCGGCCGCCAGCCTCGCCTCGCGCGCCGCCCGCAGCTTCTCGAAATCGTCGCCGGCATGGTAGCTGGACCGGGTCAGCGGCGAGGCGGCCACCAGCAGGAAGCCCTTGGCCCGCGCGATTGCGGCGTAGGCGCTGAACGCCTGCGGCGTGACGAACTCCTCCACCCTTGCGTGGCGCGGGGTGGGCTGCAGATACTGGCCCATGGTCAGGAAATCGACGTCGGCCGAGCGCATGTCGTCCATCACCTGGTGGACTTCGAGCCGTTCCTCGCCGAGACCGACCATCAGCCCCGATTTGGTGAAGATCGAAGGGTCGTGCCGCTTCACGCTCTCCAGCAGCCTCAGCGAGGCATAATAGCGGGCGCCGGGCCGGATCGTCGGGTAGAGCCGCGGCACCGTTTCCAGATTGTGATTGTAGACGTCGGGCCGCGCCGCGATGATCCGCTCGACCGCGGCCTCGGGCTTGTTGCGGAAGTCCGGGGTCAGGATCTCGATCGTGGTCGCGGGGGCGTTGCGCCGCAGCGCCTCGATCACCTTGACGAACTGCATCGCGCCGCCGTCGGGCAGATCGTCGCGGTCGACCGAGGTGACGACGATATGGCTGAGGCCGAGCTCGGCCGCGGCGACCGCGACATGCTCCGGCTCGAGCGGGTCGACCGCGCGCGGCATGCCGGTCTTGACGTTGCAGAAGGCGCAGGCCCGCGTGCAGGTGTCGCCGAGGATCATCACGGTGGCGTGCTTCTTGGTCCAGCACTCGCCGATATTGGGGCAGGCCGCCTCCTCGCACACGGTGGCGAGGCCGAGCCGCCGCATCAGCTTCTTCGTCTCCATATAGCCCTGGCTGACCGGCGCCTTGACCCGGATCCAGTCCGGCTTGCGCGGCCGCGGTGCGCTGACGGGGTCGGCTTCGCTCATGGCGCGCAGATAGCGATATCGCGCGCGACTTGCCACCCCTCCCCTCCCCGCCTAATCGCCGCGGAATGGCCGATTTCGCGACCCTGATCGAAGGCTATCGCCGCTTCCGCGCACAGGGCTGGTCGGCGCAGCGCGAGCGCTGGGCCGGGCTTGCCGAAGGCCAGAGCCCGAAGGTGATGGTGATCGCCTGCTCCGACAGCCGGGTCGACCCCAGCCAGATTTTCGACGCCCGGCCCGGCGAGATGTTCGTGGTCCGCAACGTCGCCAACCTGGTGCCGCCGTTCGAGCGCGACAGCCATTATCACGGCGTCTCGGCGGCGCTGGAGTTCGCGGTGACCCAGCTCGAGGTCGAGGAGCTGGTGGTGATGGGCCACGGCTTTTGCGGCGGCTGCGCGGCGGCGCTGACCGGCCAGTTCGACCGGGCCGACCATGGCGAGGGCCATTTCATCGCCCACTGGATCGACATGCTCTCGGCCGCCCGCGACGCGATCCGCGCCCGCCACCCTGAGCTGGATCGGCAGGCCTTCCTCGAAATGGAGATGGAGGGCGTGCGCATCTCGCTGAGGAACCTGCGCAGCTTCCCCTGGGTCGCCGAGCGCGAGGCGGCGGGGCGCCTCAAGCTGCACGGCGCCTATTTCGCCATATCCGACGGCATCCTCCACGTCTGCGACGAAGCGAGCGGCAGCTTCGCCCCGGCCTAGAAAAACGGGGACACCTTACATTTTCGCAGCCGGCGAATCGCGAAAATGTAAGGTGTCCCCGTTTATTGCACGCGCCGCGCGGTGATGATGCGGACCTGGGGCTCCAGCATCTGGCCGCGCATCACGCCCTCGCCCAGAGTCGGCGAGGTCGGCGCCTCGAGGATGCGGCGGACCACGTCCATGCCCGCAACGACGCGGCCGAAGGCGGCGAAGCCGAGATTGTCGCCGGCGCCGGCCGGATTGGCGTCGTAGCCCGGATGCGCGCCGACGGTGATGAAGAAATCGGCCTGCGCGCTGCCCGGCGCGCGGCGCGGCATCGAGATCACGCCGTCGGTGTGCGAGAGCCCGGTGCGGGTGGTCGGCTCGTGCGCGATCGGCGGGTAGAGCAGGCGCGGGTCGCGAATCCCGCCCTGGATCAGGCCCCAGTCGGAGCGCAGCTTCATCGAGCGGTAGAAGCCGGTGCCGTCGAAGCGCCGCGCGTCGACATAGCGCAGGAAGTTGGCGGTGGTGACGGGCGCCCGCGCCCGCTGCAGCTCCAGCACGATGTCGCCGAGGCTGGTCCTGAGCGTCACCCGCACGGTGGCAGGCTGGGCCGGCTGCGCGGCGGCCGGCGCGGCGAGGCACAGCAGCAGGAGCAGAAGGGCGCGCAGCATCACCGCGCCTCCCGCCCGGCGACGCTGCGCCGGGCACCGTAGGCGAGATAGAGGAGCAGGCCGACGACCTGCGCGGCGGCGAACCAGATCTGGGTTCGCTGCGGCAGGCTGTAGATCAGATAGAGGCAGCCAAGGATGCCGAAGATGCCGATCGGCCAGGCCCAGGGCATGCGGAAGCGGCGCGGCGCATCGGGCGCGCGCCGCCGCATCACCAGCATGCAATAGGTGACGGCGACGAAGGCGGTGAGCGTGCCGGCATTGGCGAGCGCGGCGAGGTCCGCGAGCGGGATCAGGCCGGCGAGCACGCCGACCACGACCGCGGTGAACAGCGTGATGCGGACCGGCGAGCCGCGCCCCGAGACCCGGGCAAGCCCCGGCGGCAACATTCCGTCGCGGGCCATCACGAAGAAGATCCGGCTCTGGCCGTAGAAGAAGGCGAGGATCACGGTCGGCAGCGTCACCACCGCCGAAACGCCCAGATAGTAGGCGGCCGTAGGCTGCCCGATCTCGCGCAGGATCAGCGCCAGCGGCTCGGGACTGTCGGCGAACTGGCTATAGGCCAGCGCGCCGATCGCCGCCGCCGCCACCGCCATGTAGATGATCACGCAGACGAACATCGAGCCGACGATGCCGATCTTGAGGTCGCGATCCGGATTCTTCGCCTCCTCGGCGGCGGTCGCGATCGCGTCGAAGCCGTAAAAGGCGAAGAAGATGATCGCGGCGGCCGCCATCACCCCGACCTCGGCGCCGGGCGGGCCGGACTTGGGGAAGCCGTAGGGCATGAAGGGCTCGAAATTGGCGGCGTTGAAATAAGGCAGCGTCACCGCGACGAAGACGATGAGCGCGACGACCTTGACCGCGACCAGCGCCGCATTCACCGTCGCGCTCTCGCGCGTGCCGTAGATCAGCAGGCCGGCGACCACCGCGATGATGAAGATCGCGGGCAGGTTGACGATGCCGCCGAGCTCGGGCCCCTGCGACAGCGCCTCGGGGAAGCCCGCCCAGGCCTGGAGCAGCGGCGAGGCATAGCCGGACCAGCCGACCGCGACCGCGCTCACCACCAGCGAATATTCGAGGATCAGGCTCCAGCCGACCACCCAGGCGAGCAGCTCGCCGAGCACGACATAGGTATAGGTATAGGCGCTGCCCGAGGCGGGATACATGGTCGCCATCTCGGCATAAGCGAGCGCGGCCGCTGCGCAGATCAGCCCGGCGATCGCGAAGGAGAGGATCACCGCCGGCCCGGCCTTGGCCGCGCCGACGCCGGTCAAGGTGAGGATGCCGGTGCCGACGATCGCGCCGACGCCGAGCGCGATCAGATGCGGCCAGGACAGCGTCGGCTTCAGCCGGTGCTCGGGCGCCATCTCCTCGGCGGCGACGATCGTCTTCCTCGCATTCCAGCGTGCCACGGCGGCCCTCCCCTTCGTTGCCGCGCCATCTTGGTCCGCCGCGGCGCCGGCGGCAAGCGTTGCCGATTCGGCACAGTTTCGGAGTCCCGCTCGGGCGCCTGGAACCGGGCACCTTCACATGTGTTAGTAACCATCCTACAGGGGCGTCCGTGATAATGAGAACATCCGAGTCGGACTGCACGACGCTTGCGGCCGCTTCTCCCGAAAAGATGGTCTCACTCGCGCAGGCGGCCGCAAGCAACGGCCAAGCAGCGCTGCACGACCTGCTCGAATCGCTGCCGGCGCCGATCTACACGACCGACGCCGACGGCTGGATCACCTTCTTCAACCGCGCCTGCATCGACTTTGCCGGGCGCACGCCGATTCTTGGCCAGGACCGATGGTGCGTGACCTGGAAGCTGTACAGCCGGGAAGGCGCCTTCCTGCCGCACGAGGACTGCCCGATGGCGGTGGCGATCAAGGAACGGCGCGAGATCCGCGGCGCGGTCGCGCTGGCCGAGCGGCCGGACGGCACGCGGGTGATGTTCACGCCCTGGCCGACGCCGCTCTATGGCGAGGCGGGCGAGATCGTCGGTGCGGTCAACATCCTCATCGACGTCACCGACGAGCGCCAGGCCGACGCGCTGCACGCCCAGGCGGTGCGCTGCCGCCGCCTCGCCCATTCGGTCACCGACCAGCAGGCGGTCGACACCCTGCTGCTGATGGCGGCCGAATATGACACCAAGGCGGAAGGCCTGCGCCGCCACTGAGCGGCTGAGCCGGCCCTTGGTCGCCCGCGGCCGACGCGCTAGGACGCCCGCATGACCGACGATTTCCTCCGCGCCCGCAACGTCGCCCTTTTGATCGACGCCGACAATGCCTCGCCCGACTCGCTCGATCCGGTGCTGACGGTGCTGGCCGAGCTTGGCACGGTCAACATCCGCCGCGCCTACGGCAATTGGAAGAAGGACGGCCTCAAGGGCTGGGCGGCGATGATCCACCGCCACGCGATCGAGCCGCAGCAGCAGTTCGACATCACCAAGGGCAAGAGCGCGACCGACATGAAGATGACGATCGACGCGATGGACCTGCTCTATCGCGGCCACGTCCACGGCTTCGGCATCATGTCGTCCGACAGCGACTTCATGCCGCTCGCCATGCGCATCCGCCAGGACGGGCTGCCGGTCTACGGCTTCGGCACCGCCAAGACGCCGGAGGCGTTCCGCCAGGCCTGCACCCGCTTCATCGACGTCGGCGCGCTGCGCGAGGCGGCGAAGGCCGAGCCGGCCCCCGAGGCCAAGTCGGGCATCGACGAGGAGGTGGTGAAATTGCTCGGCGACGCGATCAAGGCGTCGAAGCGGGACGAGCGCGGCTTCGCCACCCTCAACGAGGTCGGCAAGCTCGCCGGCAACCGCTCCTCGTTCGACGCCCGCAATTACGGCTATTCACGCCTCTCCGAGCTGGTCCAGGCCATCCCCAATTTCCAGACCGAGAAGCGCGAGGGCGGCGCCGTCTTCGTCCGGCGGGTGCGCTGAGCCAAGTGATCGAGATCGCCCCGCTCCGGCCGGAGGACCGCGCCGAATGGGAGGCGCTCGCGCGCGGCTACAAGGCCTTCTACAACGACCCCCTCCCCGATGAGGATTACGAGCGCACCTGGCGGCGGCTGCTCGCCAACAAGGAGATCCACGGCCTCACCGCGCGCCTCGACGGGGCGATGGTCGGCATCGCCCACTATATGTTCCACCCGCACAGCTGGCGCGGGCAAAGCTGCTACCTCCAGGATCTGTTCACCGCCGAAGCCGCCCGCGGAAAGGGGGTCGCGACGGCGCTTGTCGAGGCGGTGGGCGAGGCGGCGCGGGCGGGCGGCGCCTCTGCTTATTACTGGCTAACCAAGGAAGACAATCTGGCAGCCCGCGCTTTGTACGACCGGATCGCGCGCTTCAAAGGGTTCCTGCGCTACGATTACCCATTGTCGACGGTCGTCAAATAGTCGTCCCCTGCCGAGGACTTGGCAGAGTGCTGGAATCATTGGTGCATCGCTGATAGTAGCTGGCACGTTAGTGTCGCATCCTCAGGGGGCAACGATGGGCGAGCTGAAGGCTGGCGCTGTGGATCCTGCTACTCCCGAGAGCCGCGCGCACATCGAAGAGCAAATCGTGAACCTGCGTCGATCTATCGAGATCACAAAAGACGCAAGATTTCACGCCAATCGTCGCCTATCTAATCGGCATAAGAACTCTGCTTATATGATATCAATACTCTCAACCGGAGTTATATTGTTATCGCTGATTCCAAATTTCTGGGTACTTACTCAGCCGCAGGTACAAATTCTATTGACGTCATCGATCATGCTCTCAGTCTTTATTATTTTCACGAGCTTACTGGATAGCTCCAGCAACTTTTATTATCGCGCTGAAGTCCTCCATCATTGCGCCCGTAAACTTCACAAGGTATTTTACGATTCGCAAGACATTAATCCGGACTCACCGGACGCTCGCAACGAACTAGCGAAGTTGCGGCAAAAGTACGAAGATATTCTTGCGGATTGTTCTGTTAATCATGACGGAATTGACTATATGAGAGTCAGGATTGGAAAGCCACGTTTGTTCAGCGAGCATTATTCTGCCAATCCGATCGCCTATTATCCCCAGCGAGGGCTCGATTTCATCATGTACCAATTTGCGCTCGTGAGGTGGACAATCCCCCATCTGATTGTTGGCGCAATCGTCACGATCGTGGTGTCTCGTTTCATTCTGCATCGCTAGGTCCCGGCGCCCGCGCCGTTGCGCGACAGGCGGCTCGAGGTGCGAGGCGGCGGCCGTTATCTGGTCAGCCTCCGGTACGTCACACGGTGCGGCCTGTCCGCTTCCGGGCCTAAGCGTCGGCGCTTATCCTCTTCATAGGCCTCGAAATTGCCTTCGAACCATTCGACGTGGCTGTCGCCTTCGAAGGCGAGGATGTGGGTGGCGAGGCGGTCGAGGAAGAAGCGGTCGTGGCTGATGATGACGGCGCAGCCGGCGAAATTCTCCAGCGCCTCCTCGAGCGCGCGCAGGGTCTCGACGTCGAGGTCGTTGGTCGGCTCGTCGAGCAGCAGCACGTTGCCGCCCTCCTTCAGCATCTTGGCGATATGGACGCGGTTGCGCTCGCCGCCGGAGAGTTGGCCGACCTTCTTCTGCTGGTCCTGGCCCTTGAAGTTGAAGGCGCCGACATAAGCGCGCGTTCCAAGCTCATGCTTTCCAAAGCGGAAGACATCGAGGCCGTCCGAAATCTCTTCCCAGACATTCTTGTTCGGCGAGAGGTGGTCGCGTGACTGGTCGACATAGCCGAGCTTGACGGTCGGGCCGATCTTGATCTCGCCGCCGTCGGGCTGCTCGGCGCCGGTGATCAGGCGGAACAGGGTCGTCTTGCCGGCGCCGTTGGGGCCGATCACGCCGACGATGCCGCCCGGCGGCAACGAGAAGCTCAAATCGTCGAACAGCAGCTTGTCGCCATAGGCCTTGGTCAGCCCCCTGGCGTCGATGACGTTGCCGCCCAGCCGCTCGGGCATCTGGATCAGGATCTGCGCCTTGCCCGGCGTGCGGTTCTCCTGCGCCTGGACGAGCTCGTCGAACGCGCGGATGCGGGCCTTCGACTTGGCCTGGCGCGCCTTGGGCGAGCGGCGGATCCATTCGAGCTCGTCGTTGATCGCCTTCTGCTTGCCCTGCTCCTCGCGCTCCTCCTGCGCCAGCCTCTTGGCTTTCTTCTCCAAGTAACCGGAATAATTGGATTCGTAGACGTAGTAGCGGCCACGGTCGAGCTCGAGCACCCAGTTCACGACATTGTCGAGGAAATAGCGGTCGTGGGTGACCAGGATGACGTTGCCCGGATAGTCGACCAGATGCTTCTCCAGCCATTGCACGCTCTCGGCGTCGAGATGGTTGGTCGGCTCGTCGAGCAGCAGGATGTCGGGCTTCTGCAGCAGCAGCCGGGTCAGCGCGACCCGGCGCTTCTCGCCGCCGGACAGGGTCTCGACCGCCGCGTCGCCGGGCGGGCAGCGCAGCGCGTCCATCGCGATTTCGAGCTGGTTGTCGAGCGTCCAGCCGTCGACGGCGTCGATCTTCTCCTGCAATTCGCCCATTTCCGTGCCCAGCGCGTCGAAATCGGCTTCGGGATCGGCCATGGCCGCGGAGATCGGCGTTGAAGCGCTCGACCAGGTCCGCGATCTCGCGAACCGCGTCCATCACATTCTCCTTCACCGTCCTGGTCGGGTCGAGCTGCGGGCTCCTGCTCGAGATAGCCGACCGTGATCCCCTCGCCCGGCCAGGCCTCGCCGACGAACTCGGTGTCGCGGCCGGCCATGATCTTCATCAAGGTCGACTTGCCCGAGCCGTTCGGGCCGACGATGCCGATCTTGGCGTCGGGATAGAATTGCAGATGGATGTTGGAGAGGATCGGCTTGGCGACGCCGGGAAAGGCCTTGGTGAGGCCCTTCATGACGAAGCTGTACTGGGCGGCCATGAGGGCGCTCGCTTTCATCGAAAAACAGAGGACGTTGGCCGAAGCCGCCGCTTCCCTAGAGCGGGCTGCGCATATTGGCAAACCACCCCCCGACCGCTAGGCCCCGCTGCCATGAAAAAGCTCCTGTTGCTCGTGTTCGCCCTCCCCTCTCTCGCTTTCGCCCAGCCGGCCCCGGACCGGGCCGCGGCCCTGCGCGACGCCGCACTGGCCGGCGACACGGTGGCGTGGGAGATCTTGGAGGGCCTCACCACCGAGGTCGGCCAGCGCCAGGCCGGCACCGAGGCCGAGGCGCGCGGGCGCGCCTGGGCGGTGCGCCGGCTGACCGAGCTCGGCTTCGCCAACGTCCATGTCGAGACCGTTCGACATGCCGGTCTGGGTGCGCGGCGAGGAGCGGGCCGAGATCGTCTCGCCCTTCCCGCAGCAGCTGGTGGTGACCGCGCTCGGCAACAGCGGCGCGACGCCCGCGCGCGGGAATCGAGGCCGAGGTGATCGGCTTCGACAGCGTCGCCGCGCTGCGGGCGGCGCCCGACGCGGCGGTGCGCGGCAAGATCGTCTTCGTCACCCACAACATGCGGCCGAACCAGGACGGGTCGGGCTACGGCCCGTTCGGCGCCCCGCGCCGCCAGGGGCCGTCGATCGCCAGCCGCAAGGGCGCGGTCGGGATCGTGGTCCGCTCGATCGGCACCGACTATCACCGCAACCCGCATACCGGCGGCCAGGACTGGGCCGACGGCGCCCGGCCGATCCCCGCCGGCGCGCTCACCATCCCCGACGCCGAGCAATTGCAGCGCATCCTCGCCCGGGCCCAGGGCCCGGTGCGGATGCGCCTCACCCTGACCCCGCGCAACATCGGCCGGCGCCAGTCCGGGCAACGTCGTCGCCGAAGTGCCCGGCACCGACCCGGGCGCCGGCGTGATCGTGATCGGCGGCCATCTCGACAGCTGGGACCTCGGCACCGGCGCGATCGACAATGCGGCCGGCGTCGCCATCACCACCGCGGCGGCGCACCGGATCATGCGCGCCGGCGGCACCCGGCGGACGATCCGCGTCGTGCTGTTCGGCGCCGAGGAGCCGGGCGTGTTCGGCGGCACCGCCTATTTCGAGCGGCACCGCCGCGACGGCAATGTCGTCCTGGTCGGCGAATCCGATTTCGGCGCCGACCGGGTGTGGCGGGTGGCCTTCAGCTTCGCTCCGGGCAATGCCGCGCTCGCCGACCGC
Organism: uncultured Alphaproteobacteria bacterium; assembly: GCA_963826805.1. Lineage (GTDB taxonomy): Bacteria > Pseudomonadota > Alphaproteobacteria > Sphingomonadales > Sphingomonadaceae > Allosphingosinicella. Next base: position 158,416 of record CAWGYE010000002.1, on the reverse strand, counting down.
ATCACCGCCCTGCTCGCCCCGCTCGGCATCGTGCGCGGCACGCGACCGCGCCAATGCCGGCGCCGACCTCGGCGCCTGGGCCAATGCCGGCACCGCCGCGGTCGACCTCAACCAGGACGGCACCCGCTATTTCGACTATCACCACACGCCCGACGACACGCTCGACAAGGTCGATCCGGCCCAGCTCCGGCAGAACGTCGCGGCCTGGACGGCGATGCTGGCGGCGGCCGCCGACGCGCCCGAGCGGATCGAAGGCACGCCGCCGGCGCGCTGATCCTCCCGCTTGACCTTTGCGGCAGCGCACTCGACAACTCGCCTGCGCCGGGGGGCGACGACTGTGAGGCCGTAAGTGGTGAACAACAGGCGCCTATTCGCTCTGTCTTTCGGTCCGATCCTTGCCTTGTCCGCCGCCGGGGCCGCGGCGCAGGACGAGGTCGCGCTCGCCGAGCAGGCGACGCCGGATCTGTCCCAGCTGTCGATCGAGGAGCTCGCGCAGCTGCCGGTGCGCTCCGCCTCGAAGCGCGAGGAGCCGCTGAGCGCGGCGCCGACCGCCCTGTTCGTGATCACCGGCGCGGAGATCGCCGAATCCGCGGCGACGTCGCTGCCCGAAGCCCTGCGGCTGGCGCCGAACCTCCAGGTCCAGCGCATCAACGCCCACGATTATGCGATCAGCGCGCGCGGCTTCAACGGCTACGAATCGTCGAACAAATTGCTGGTGCTGATAGACGGCCGCAGCCTCTATTCGACGCTCCATTCGGGAGTGTTCTGGGACCTGCGCCAGCCGCTGCTCGAGGACATCCAGCAGATCGAGGTGATCAGCGGGCCCGGCGGCACGCTCTACGGGCCCAACGCCGTGAACGGCGTCATCAACATCACCACCCGCGACGCGCGCGAGACGATCGGCGGCCTCATCCGCGCCACCTACGGCACCCGCTCGCGCACCGCCGGGGCGCGTTACGGCTTCGCGCTCGGCGACGATGCCGCGCTGCGTGTCTACGGAAATGCGTTCGCCCGCGACGGCCTGCCCGACGGGCTCGGGCCGGACGTGGACGATTCGATCGCCGGCTACCGGGTCGGCCTCCGCTCCGACGTCGGCCTCGGCGGGAGCACGCTCACCCTCCAGGGCGACTATTTCGAGGACGAGAAGGACCAGCGGCCCCGCGACGGCGACCGCGGCGGCAACCTCACCCTGCGCTGGCAGGGCGATCTCGACGAGCGCTCGGCGCTCCAGGTCCAGGCCTATTACGATCATTTCCGGCGCCGCTTCGTCGGTGCCCGCGACGCGTTGGAGACGCTCGACCTGGAGGCCCAGTACAACCGCAGCGCCGGCGCTCACCAGATCGTCGCCGGCTTCGGCGTGCGCACCACCCGCGACGAGTTTGCCAACACCGCCAACATTTTCGGCCTCACGCCGGCCAGCCGCCGGCTGTGGATCTGGAGCGCCTTTGCCCAGGACCGGGTCGCTCTGTCCGACCGGCTGTCGCTGATCGCCGGGATCAAGCTCGAGCGCTCCTCCCTCTCTGGCATCGAGGTGCTGCCGAACCTCAGGATCGCGTGGCACCCCGATCCAAGGCATTTGCTGTGGGCCGCCGTGTCGCGGGCGGTGCGCACGCCGTCGCGAATCGACCGCGACCTCACCGGTGCCGGGATCATCGTGCGGGCGCCGGGCTTCCGATCGGAAAAGCTGGTCGCCTTCGAGGCCGGCTATCGCGGCCAGCCGAGCAGCGACACCTCGCTGTCGGTATCCGTCTTCTACCATCTCTACGACGACATCCGCACCGCAGAGTTCATCGGCAATCCGCTGCCCGCGCGGCTCGGCAACGACCTCACCGGCCACACCTACGGCCTCGAGGCGTGGGGCAGCTGGCAGGTGCTGCCCTGGTGGCGGCTCAGCGCCGGCGTCGCGCTGCTCGGCAAGGACTTCCGGGTGGCGGCGGGCGGGAGCGACATCACCGGTGCCGCGGCGCTGGGCAACGATCCCAATTACCAGCTGCTGCTCCGCTCCTCGATGAACCTGATGCCCGAGCTGGTGCTCGATGCCGGGCTGCGCGCGGTCGACGGGCTGGAAACGCCCGCCACCAGCGCCTATGTCGAGGCCGACGCGCGGCTCGGCTGGATGGCGAGCGAGCATGTCGAACTGTTCGTCGCCGGCAGCAACCTGCTCCACCGCACTCACGCCGAAAGCAACGACACCGGCCGCGCGCAGCTGGTCGAGCGCAGCGTCTATGCCGGAGCGAGACTGAGGTTTTGACCCCGCTCCGCCCCCTTCTCGCCCTCGCCGCGATCGCGGCACTGGCAGCGCCGGCGCGCGCGCAGCCGACCGAGGAAGCGGTCAAGGCCGCCTTCATCCCGCGCTTCGCGCGCTACGTGGAGTGGCCGCTGCCGGCGCGGCCGGGCGCGGGCGCCGCCTTCCAGCTCTGCGTGATCGGCCAGGATCCGTTCCGCCGCCTGCTCGACCAAGCCGCCGCCACCGAATTGATCGACGGCCATGGCGTTCATGTCCGGCGCATCGCCTCGGCCGCCGACGCCGCCGGCTGCCATCTCGCTTATGTGCAGACCGGTGCGCCGGCCGCAACCGGACGACTGCTGCTGGCGCTGCGGCGCCACCCCGTGCTCACCGTCACCGACGCCCGCGCCGGACCGCAGCGCGGCATCATCCATTTCACCGTCGTCTCCGGCCGCGTGCGCTTCTTCATCGACGAGGCGCAGGCGGCCGAGCGCGGCCTCTCGATCAGCTCGCGGCTGCTCGCGCTCGCCGCCGGCGTCAGGCCGAGGCGCTGATGCAGCTGCTCGCCCGCCTTCCCGAGCGCTGGGGCAATGCGCCCTTCGCGATCATCGCCGCAGTGGTGCTGCTGCTGCTCGCCGGGATCGGCATCATCCTGCAGAACGAGGCCGCCTATCGCGAGCTGCAGGAGCAGGAGACCCGGGTGCAGGCCGAGGTCCTGGCGGCCAGCGTCGCCGCCGCCCTGGACTTCGGCGACGAGGCGGCGGCGCGCCAGGCCGTGGCGGCGGTCCAGGTCAACCGGCAGGTGCGCACGATCGGCATCTACGACCGCTCGGAGGCCCTGTTCGCAGGCTATGCCCGCGACGGCGCCGGCCCCCCGCCCCGCCATGTCGAGCCGCTGCCCGCCGCCGGCCGCGCGGTCACCGCCTCGGTGCCGGTGCTGAGCCGGGGCGAGCGGATCGGCACCGTGGTGATGGCGGCGGACCCGGAGCCGCTGTCGCGCCGGCTCAGCCGCTATTTCGTGATCGGCCTGCTGCTGCTGATGGCGGCGATGGTCGTCGCCGTGCTCGGGCTCGGCCAGGCGGCGCTGCGGCGCGCCAATCGCGAGCTCGAGGAGCGCGCCGACGAGCTGGTCCGCGCCAATGCCGAGCTCAAGATCCAGGTCGTCGAGCGCAACAAGGCCGAGGACCAGCTCCGCCAGGCGCACAAGATGCAGGCGCTCGGCCAGCTCACCGGCGGCATCGCCCACGACTTCAACAATTTGCTGACCGTGATCCAGGGCTCGGCCGACATGCTGCGCCGCCCCGGCATCGAGGAGGCCAAGCGCATCCGCTTTGCCGAGGCGGTAGTGCAGGCCTCCGGCAGGGCGGCGGCGCTGACCGGCCAGCTGCTCGCCTTCGCGCGGCGCCAGCCGCTGCAGCCCGAGGTGATCGACGTCAACCAGCTGATCGAGGGCATGACCGACCTCATCGACCGCACCCTGGGCGAGCGGATCGAGGTCACCACCGAGCTGGCCTCCAACGCCTGCACGGTCGAGGCCGACCGCGCCCAGCTCGAATCCGCTCTGCTCAACATCGCCGTCAACGCCCGCGACGCCATGCCCGACGGCGGCACCCTGGCGATCCGGACCGAGCCGTTCCAGGACCCTGACGACGGCGCGATGATCGCGGTGGCGGTCAGCGACAGCGGCGGGGGCATGGACGAGGACACGCTCAACCGCGCGTTCGAGCCCTTCTTCACCACCAAGATGACCGGCAAGGGCACCGGGCTCGGGCTCAGCCAGGTCTACGGCTTCGCCAGCCAGTCGGGCGGCGACGTCCGCATCGCCAGCGTGGTCGGCATGGGCACCACCGTCACCCTGCTGCTGCCGTGCAGCGGCGCGCCTCGCCAGGCGGAGGCCGGCGAGACGGCCGGCCGGCCGACGCGCGGCCGCATCGGCCGCATCCTGCTCGTCGAGGACAATGACGAGGTCGGCGAGTTCGCGGAAGCGCTGCTGGTCGAGCTCGGCCACAAGGTCCGGCGGGTCCGCTCGGGCGAGCAGGCGCTCCGCCTCGCCGGGGAGGAGAGTTTCGACGCGGTGTTCACCGACGTGGTGATGCCGGGGATGAGCGGCCTCGAGCTCGCCTCCCGCCTCGCCGCGCTGAGGCCGGAGCTGCCGATCATCCTCACCACCGGCTATAGCGACGAGATCGCCAAGTCGGGCGCCGGCGGCCGGCCGGTGATCCTGAAGCCCTACCGGCCCGAGACGCTGGCCGCGGCGATCGACCAGGTGCTGCCCTCCGGTCAATAGGCCGGGCCGGCGCGGCGCAGCGTGCGGGCGCGGGCGTCGATCTCGAAATGCCAGTCGGGCCAGCCCTCGACCGCCGTGGCGCCCTGGCCGACGACCAGCAGCCGATCCGGCCTCTCGACGAGGTGCGACAGGCGATAGCCGGGCGGCGGCTCGATCGCCCCGGCCGGGGTGCCGTCGGGATCGGACAGCAGCAGCCTGCCCTCCCCCTCGCGGCGCAGCGCCACCATCAGGCCGGACGCCGGGTCGCGCGTCACTGAATCGGCCGCTCCCCGACGATCTGCAAATGCTGCATCCGCTGGGCCGGGTGGATCATGATCTGGAGTTGGGAGCCGCCGCCGGGAAGATAGCGGTCGCTCTGCGCGTCGATCTGTGGCCCGACCAGGCCGGTGTCCACGATCAGCGGCTGGGTGACCTCGTAGGTCACGACGCGGTCGATCGCCGCCTTCCACTCGGTCTTCACCGCCAGCGACAGCCGGACATATTCGACGTTCGGGATCGGATCGAACGTGCCGAACGCGCCCGGCTCGTTGCTCGGCTGGCCCGGCGCGAGCGCCATCTGGAAACGGGTACCCTTGGGAAGGGCCATCAGGCGGGGCTGATGCCATTCGGGCCAGGGCAGCTCGCGCTCGACCAGCGCGCGGTAGGCGATCCGCGCCCGCGCATCGTCCGGGTAGCGCCAGCGATGCGCCGCCCACCAGTCGCGGAACGCCCGTCCTTCCGGCACCCCTGCCGCCGCGACCGGTGGGGCCGCTGCCTGGCCGGCTCCCGCCGGCGCGGCGGGCCCGGCGGCCGCCGCGAGGAGAAGCAGGAGCCCGACCGCCCAGCGCCGCATGATGTCCATCGCTCTCCCCTTTCGAATGGACAGGCCGCCATGTCCCCGGACACGGCCGCGCAGCGCGGGGCACTGCGCACCTGTTCATGGTCGGGGAGACAGGATTCGAACCTGCGACCTGATGCTCCCAAAGCATCTGCGCTACCAGGCTGCGCTACTCCCCGATGGCGTCTCGCTAACCGCCGTCACTGACCGGTGGCAAGCGGAAAGAACGTGAGCCGGAGTGGCCGCTTTCGCGCGCCCGTAAGTGCAATTCAATGCCCTTTGCCCTTCCCTAATCGATTTATGAGCGTAGACTTGAAGAGAAGGAAATGGGGAGGCGGCATGAGTCGCGACTTGTGGGAGTGGTTTCCTCACTGTTCGAAGTATGGCACCCTCGACATATGCGTCCATTCCTGGATGCCTGCCGACGGATATCCATACCCGCGCAGCTATTATCTGTTCATTGAGGAAGTCTCCTCGATCGACAACTTCGACGATATTGACGCTCCGAGTGGAGCACCGCTTCATCTTTCGGATGCGAAGTTCGAGCGCCCGCAGACGCGCTATCGCGCGAGCGGCGTCGCGGCCCCCCCGATTTTATTCGCGAAATGGACGGTTTCGGCTATCTGGGCCGTGGAGCAGATCAGAGCCGGCGCGACACCCGTCACAAGCAACTGCTTGGTTATTTTGAAAAAAGCCCGGTGCAGCTTTTCGATATTTACATCGACTCCGCCGACGAGGAGGGACGCGCGATACGGGCGACCCTTCTCCCCACGAGCTGGCACCTGATCGTTCTGGACATGGACACAGGACAGCCCGGCGCGCGCCGAGTATTCCAGGCTTCGGTGGGGATCGCCGGTGGCGAAGGCTATGAGGCCGCCCAACTTCTTAGCATCGTCCCCGTACCGCCACCTGTCGAGCTCCGGCTACGAGATGTTTTCTCTCTCAATCATATCGGCGACACCGATATCGACTTGGGCGGCGGCGAGCCGGGGCCGGGCAGGCCGCCGGACGGTGATCCGCCGGAGACAAAGGCGCGCCCGTCGGATTCCGACGCCAAGGACATGCCGCTGAGATGGGATGAAAAGCTGGCATGATGCAGATCAGGAAACGAAGGCTGGTTCCAAAGCGCACGTTCAATGCGAAAGACCGGGCCGATCCATTCGCCGGCGTGAAGGCCATTGGAGGCGCACGAGTCTATGCGGTCGGACAAGGAGACGGCATTGCCATCATCGACGCCAGCGGACGACCGGTCCTTCAAGTCGACTATGGGGGCAGCCGCGGAAGTCCGTTCAGGCACCTCGATCAAGCCGCGCAGCGGGAGGCCGTCGACGCATTGATGCCGGTAGAGCCGAACCGGCTGGTCATGCTCACCCATTGGGACACTGACCATTGGTGCTCGGCAGCAAAGGGCACGCAGGCGATCGCCGCCCGCTGGCTGGTGCCGCGGCAAGTCACCTCGCCCCGCGCGGTGACCTTCGCGACCGGGGTGGGCAGGATTGCCTGCATTCGGGAAACGCTAGTCGGGCAGCCGCGCTGCTTCCGGGCAGAAAATGGCGATGAATTATGGTGGGAGAAGATCGGCAAGTCCGAAACCGATGAAACCAAATATGAGGATTGCAATTTTACCGGTGTCGCCTTCTCGCTCGTCCGCGGCTCCCCGCCAAACGGCCAGGTCATCCTCCTTCCCGGAGATGCCCCGTTCGCAAGCGTCCCGCACTATCGCCAGCACTTCGACCGCAAGCTGAGACTGACTGGCATTGTCGCCTTCCATCATGGCGCAGACACGCATTGGACCGAGGCGACGCGCGCACTCCTTCGCGACTGGCCGCGCACAGGCAAGACGGTGCCGGTGGCGTTCTCCTGCGCGGAAAAAAGCGGCTACCCCCGTCATCCCTGGCCGGAGAACTATCGCGCTGCCTTCGGTGACGAAGCCTTCGAGCCCCACCTAATCTGGCAGCTCAAGGACCCGCCCTATTTCGACATCCATTTCGCGTGAGCTCGCGGCGGCAAACGGCCAAACCGTCGGGGGGGCAGCCGCTTGAGGACGAGCATTCGAAGAGTGGTGGGCCCGGCAGGATTCGAACCTACAACCTAGCCGTTATGAGCGGCCGGCTCTACCGTTGAGCTACAGGCCCTCGGCGGCCATGCCATGGCGGCGGGCGCTCGGCAATGACGCAAATCGGCGCCGACTCAGCCCGCGCCTTCCCCCTGCCCGGCCGGCGCCGATTGCTCGCCCTCGGCGGGCAGGCGGAGCGCGAAGCGCGCTTCCTCGATCGCCAGCGCGCCGCCGACCGCCTCAGCGAGGTTGCGGACCAGCCTGAGCGAGAAGCCGAGGCCGAGCGCGGGCGCGCCGGGCCAGTCGCCTTCCGGGCTGTAGCCGGGATCGAGCAGCGCCTCCTCGCCGAGGCCGGCGAGCGAGCGCGGGCGATCGACCGCCAGACAGAGCAGCGGCCTGGCGCCGGTCGTCTCCACGGCAAGGCTGGCGCGGATCGTCTCGCCCTCGCCGGCGAGGCCGATGGTGCCGGCCAGCATGCGGGCGAACATGCGCTCGGCGGTCGCCGGCTCGACCCGCGCCTGCGGCAGGCCCTCGGCGACCTGGACGTCGATCCGCGACCCGCGCTGCGCCGCGACGCGGGCGTAGGAGTCGTGCAGCCGCCACAGCAAGGCGGCGGCGTCGACCGCGCTTTCGTCGAGCTCGAGCCGCCGGCTTTCCAGCCGCGCCGCGGTATCGAGATCGTCGACCGCGCCGAGCAGGCCGCGCGCCTGCTCCATGATCGCCGCGGCGCGGCCGCGATAGGGCGCGGCGGCGGGCCCCATATACTGGCCCTCGATCATCTCGGCGAAGCCGATGATCGCGTTCAGCGGCGTGCGCAGCTCGTGGATCAGCTGGCGCAGCGAGTCGGCCGGGAACTGGGTGCCGAACACCCCTTGCGGCGGCGCCTCGGCGGCGGCGCGGGCGATCTCGTCCGGGCGCGGCCGGCGGGCGGTGCCGCGATAGCCGAGGAAGCTGCCGCTGCCATGATCGAAGAAGGGAATGCCGGAAATCCGCCAGTCGCCCGCGGCGGGGCCGTCGCCGGCCACGGAGAAGCGCGCATCGCGGAACGGGGCGCGTTTCTCGAAGCCGCCGGCCGCCTGGCCGTCGACGCCATATTGGCCCGGCCCGGCGATCCAGGCGATGCTCTGGCCGACCAGGGCGCCGCGCGGCGCGCCCTCGACCCAGACCAGGATGCCGTCGGTGCCGGTTTCCCAGCGGAAGCCGTCCGCCGGCCTGGCGTCGAGCGCCGGCATCGGCGCCGGCTCGGCCGCGGGAGGCTCGCTGTCCCGCTGCTTGCGATAGGCCTCGATCCGCGCGACCAGCTCGCGGATCTGCGACTCGCTCTCGCCGGTCTCGGCGGCGGGCGCGCCCGCGCCTTCGAGCACGAAGTCGCTCGGGCCGAACGCGGCCAGCGCCTGGCGGACCCTGGGATCGAGGTCGTCGCGATGGCGCAGCAGCGCCCGCGCTGCCGGCCCGAGCCGCGGCAGCACGGCGATCCACGCCTCGGGCTCGAGCCGGGCGGCGGCGAGCAGTGGCGCCGCGACCGCCGCATTGTCCTCGGTGAAGAAGGCGATGAGTTCGGGATCGACCCGGCGGCCGGCGAGCGCCAGCGCGGCCTGGCGGCGCACCGCGGGAGCGACCGAATCGCGGGTCGCGCGGAGGATCGCATAGGCCTCGAGCGCGGCCGCGTCGCCGCTGCCCGGCCGGCGCTGGGCGAGCAGGTCGACGAGCTGGCGCCACTGCGCCTCCCGCCGGTCCGGGCGATCGGCGGGCTGGGCAAGGGCGGTGGCGATCATGTCGTCGAAACGCATCGCCGCACGCTACCCAGCGGGCGCGGGCCAAGGAAGCGCCATCTTGGGCGCGTCGCAAATCGGGACGACTGGCAGCGAGGAAATTGGGGACAGTTACTGTAACTGTCCCCTTCTCTTTCAGGTCCTGCTCGACAGCCAGAGCAGCCAGAACCGCGCCAGCTCGGCGCGCGGCCCGCTGACGGCGCGGAACGCGGCCTCCGCCTCGGCGCGCTGCCCGGCGAGCGCGAGCGAGGCGCCGAGGCGGGTGTTGGCGAGGTTGGCGTCGGCGCCCTTCTCCAGCGCCGCCCGGTAGAGCGTGGCCGCCTCGGCATATTGGCCGTAGCTGAAATAGGCGTCGGCGATCCGCAGCACGCGCTGGCCGTCGCTGCCCGCCATTGCCGCGCTGCGCTGCTGGCCGAGCGTCGTGCGGTCGTCGGCGATCCGCCCCTCGGCATTGGTCAGCATCGTGCGGGCATAGCTGGCGGCGCCGCGGATCACGTTGCGGCTCAGCCCCTCCTCGATCGCCGCCTTGACCTCGCCGAACATCGCGCCGCGATTGGCGGTCTCCGCATATTCGACATAGTCGCGCTCGCTGGTCAGCGCCTGGGCGGCGCGCATCAGCCGGTAGAGGTCGAGCTGCAGCCCGGGCTCCGGGCTGCCGAGCTCGCGATAGACGCCGAGCGCGGAGCGCCAATTGTCCGGCGTCGGATAGGCGGTGACCAGGGTCCGCGACAGCTCGAGCGCCGGCGCCAGCATCCGCCCCTCATAGGCGGCCGCGAGCGTCGCCCGGTAGAGATCCTCGGGCGCGCGCTGGCCGCCGGCCTCGGTCGCCTGGATGATGCGCTGGTAGAGCGCGAGCGCCTCGGGCCGCTTGTTGAGGCGGATCTTGACCTGCGCCAACTGCCGCATCCGCACCGTGTCGGTCGGATTGGCCTCGACGAAGCGGGTGAGCGCCGCCTCGGCGACGGTGAAATTGTTGGCCTCGAGCGCGAAGGCGATCTGCGCCGCCAGCAGCTGGCTCACCACCTCCGCGGGAGCGCCGCCGCTGGCCAGCATCGCGTCGACCGCTTGCGACTGCAGCGCCAGATTCTGGGTGCCGCGGCCGATCTCCAGCTGCAGCTGGGCGACGACGTAGCGCCCATAGGGGCTGCTGACCGCGGCCTGCGCGGCCGGCATGGCGGCGGTGGCGGTCGGCCAGTCCTGCGCCTGCACCGCCTGATAGACCGGCTGGATCGCGGCATTCTCCTCGCGGCTGATGTTCGGCACTCCGGCCGGCCGCTGCGGCTGCGGCTGCGTTCCCGGCTCGGTTTGCGGCGCCTGCTTCTGCTTGGCCCGCTGGCGCAGCGAATCGAGCACCTGCGCGTCGCTCGAGCCGGCGTGGAACAATGCGGCCGAGCCGGCGACGGCGAGCATCGCGGCCAGGGCGGCCTTGCTGATCTTCATGGACACAGTCTCCCGTTCATCAAATCGGTGCGGCGGGCCGCCGGGCGAGCCAGGCGAGCCAGAATCCGGCGAGGTCGGCGCGCGGCCCGGTCACCGCCCGCAGCGCCGCTTCGGCCTCGGGGCGGCGGCCGGCGAGCGCGAGCGCCGCGCCGAGCCGGGCATTGACCAGGTTCGCGTCCTCGCCGCCCTTCAGCAAGGCGAGCCGGTAGAGCTCGGCCGCCTCGGGATATTGGCCGTAGCCGAAATATGTGTCGGCCGCGCCCCGCGCCGCCGCGCCGGTTGCGCCCGCCTGCGCCGCCGCGCGCAGCCGCGGCAGGCCGGCGCGGTCCGCCGCGACGCGGCGATTGACCGTCGCGATCAGCTGCGCGACCGCGGGCTTGGCGGCGTCGAGCATGGAGCGCGAGACGCCCTCGTCGAGCACCGCCTTGGCCTCGCCGACCAGGTTCGCCCGATTGAGCGCCTCGGCGCTCTCCACATAGTCGCGCTCGCCGAGCATCGCCTCGGCGGCCCGCGCCAGTCGGCGGATGTCGAGATCGAGGGTGGGATCGGCGGCCGCCGACAGGTCGCGATAGGCGAGCAGGGCGTCGCGCCAGTTGAACCGGGTCGGATATTGCGCGACCAGCCCGCGCGCGAAGGCGATCGTCTGCGGCGCCAGCGCGGTCGCATTGACCGGCGGCCGGGTCGAATCGTAGCCGGTCGCCAGCGCCCGCAAATACCAGGCCTGCGGGGCCGGCCGTCCGGCCGCCTCGCTGGCGGCGATCGCCCGCCCGAACAGGGCGACGGCGGTGGTGCGGTCGGCAAGCAGATACTGGCCGCGGCTGGCGACCCGCGACTTGAACTGGCCGTAATCGGCGAGCGCGACCGGATTGCTGGGCTGCAGCTCGACGATCCGCGCGAGCAGCCGGTCGGTCCGGTTCATGTCCCCGGCGGAGAAGGCGCGCGCGGCCTGATGGGCGAGCAAGGCCGGCAGCTCGGCATTGGTGGCGACGCCGCTCTCGACCAGGGCGTCGATCGCCTGGGTCTGCATGGCGGCGTCGCCGCGGGCCCGGCCGAACTCGAACTGGTAATGGGCGATGGCGTGGCGGGCGCCGGCGCCGCGCGCGGCGGCGCGGGCGGCGGCGAGCGCATTGTCCTGCGCCGCGCGGTCGTAGCCCGCGGCCGTCGCCTGCAGCGCGGCGATGGCGGCGCGCTCCTCGCGGCTCAGGTCGAGCGCATGCGCCACCTGCGCCGAGGCGGAAGAAGCAAGAAGGGGAAACGCGCCAAGCGCGAGAAGCGCGGCGAGCGCCGCCGTCCTGCCCTTCATCCAACCTGCCTCCTGTTGACGCCGCCCTGCGGCGCGGTTGCCGGGCCGGGCTCATAACCTGTATGCGCGCCGCTTTCTAGGGTCGCGGCAATGAACCGCCGTTGAACTGGGGCGGCGCGGGAATATATCTGAAAAGACCGGCTTTTCCCAGGCGCTCTCGCGCGCGTGCGCACGTGCGCGCGGGGGTGGCGCTCCGCCGCGGCATCGGCTAGGGTCGCCACTCGTCCGCCGGCAGCCCGGCGCTTTCTCTCAAACTCCATCAGGAACCACCATTGGCCAGCGAAACGCCGACCATCGAGCCCAGCGACATCTCCCCCGTCTCCGATCGTCGACGAGATGAAGACCTCCTATCTCGATTACGCGATGAGCGTGATCGTCGCCCGCGCGCTGCCCGACGTGCGCGACGGGCTGAAGCCGGTCCACCGCCGCATCCTCTACGCCTGCCAGGAAGGCGGCTTCGTCCCCGGCCGGCCCTATCGCAAGTCGGCCAAGATCGTCGGCGACGTGATGGGCAATTACCATCCGCACGGCGACAGCGCGATCTACGACGCGCTCGCCCGGATGACCCAGGACTGGTCGATGCGGGTGCCGCTGATCGACGGCCAGGGCAATTTCGGCTCGATGGACCCCGATCCGCCGGCCTCGATGCGCTACACCGAGGCGCGGCTCGCCAAGGTGGCGATGACCCTGCTCGAGGATCTCGACAAGGACACGGTCGATTTCACCCCCAATTACGACGCCTCGCGCGAGGAGCCGCAGGTGCTCCCCGCGCGCTTCCCGAACCTGCTGGTCAACGGCGCCGGCGGCATCGCGGTCGGCATGGCGACCAACATCCCGCCGCACAATCTCGGCGAGGTGATCGCCGCCTGCAAGGCCTATATCGACAATCCGGCGATCACCATCGAGCAGCTGATCGAGATCGTCCCCGCCCCCGATTTCCCGACCGCGCCGCATCATCCTCGGCCAGCACGGCGCCCGCAGCGCCTATCATACCGGCCGCGGCTCGATCCTGATGCGCGCCCGCCACAAGATCGAGGAAGGCCGCGGCGACCGCCGCTCGATCGTGCTGACCTCGATCCCCTATCAGGTCGGCAAGAACGGCCTGGTCGAGAAGATCGCCGAGGCGGCCAAGGACAAGCGGGTCGAGGGCATTTCCGACATTCGCGACGAATCGAACCGCGAGGGCGTGCGCGTCGTCATCGACCTGAAGCGCGACGCCACCCCCGACGTGGTGCTGAACCAGCTCTGGCGCCACACCCCGGCCCAGTCGAGCTTCCCGGCCAACATGCTGGCGATCCGCGGCGGCCGGCCCGAGACGCTGACGCTGCGCGACATCATCGAGAGCTTCGTCCGGTTCCGCGAGGAGGTGATCACCCGGCGCGCCAAGTTCGAGCTCGCCAAGGCCCGCGACCGGGCCCACCTCTTGCTCGGCCTGGTCATCGCGGTCACCAATCTCGACGAGGTGGTGCGGATCATCCGCGGCTCGGCCTCGCCGGCCGAGGCGCGCGCCGCCCTGCTCGCCCGCGAGTGGCCGGTCGCCGAGATCGCGCCCTACATCCGGCTGGTCGAGGCGGTCGAGCATGAGGTCGAGGGCGACAGCTACCGCCTCTCCGACGCCCAGGTCCGCGCCATCCTCGAGCTGCGCCTGCACCGGCTGACCGCGCTCGGCCGCGACGAGATCGCCGGCGAGCTGCAGGCAGCTCGCCGCCTCGATCGCCGGCCTGCTCGAGATCCTCGCCGACCGCGCCAAGCTCTACGCGGTGATGCGCGCCGAGTTCGACGAGATCGCCGAGGCCTATGCGACGCCGCGCGTCACCGAGATCGCCCCCGCCTGGGACGGGATCGAGGACGAGGATCTGATCGAGCGCGAGGACATGGTCGTGACCGTCACCCTCGGCGGCTACATCAAGCGCACCCCGCTCGCGACCTTCCGCACCCAGGCGCGCGGCGGCAAGGGCCGCGCCGGCATGGCGACCAAGGACGAGGACGCGGTCACCAAGCTGTTCGTCACCTCGACCCACACGCCCGGTCCTGTTCTTCTCGACCCACGGCAAGGTCTATCGGCTCAAGGTCTGGCGGCTGCCCGAGGGCGCGCCGCAGGCGCGCGGCCGGCCGATGGTGAACCTGCTGCCGCTGGCCGAGGGCGAGACCATCTCGACCGTGCTGCCGCTGCCCGAGGACGAGGGCGAATGGGGCAAGCTCCACGTCATGTTCGCCACCGCCCACGGCCGCGTGCGGCGCAACTCCATGGACGCGTTCACCAACGTGCCGTCGAACGGCAAGTTCGCGATGCGCTTCGACGAGGACGCGACCGACCGGCTGATCGGCGTCGCCCTGCTGACCGAGGACGACGACGTGCTGCTCGCCACCCGCAACGGCAAGGCGATCCGCTTCGCCGCCACCGACGTGCGCGAGTTCCAGAGCCGCACCTCGACCGGCGTGCGCGGCATCAAGCTGCTCGGCGACGACGAGGTGATCTCGCTCTCGATCCTGCGCGGCTTCGCCGCCACCACCGAGGAGCGCGACGCCTATCTCAAGGCCGCGCCGTGGAAGGAGCCCAAGGAAGGTCAGCCCGGCCGGAGCCGACCCTCCCGCCGGAGCGGATGGCCGAGTTCGAGGCGGCCGAGGAGTTCATCCTCACCGTCTGCGCCAACGGCTATGGCAAGCGCAGCTCGGCCTACGAATATCGCCGCACCAACCGCGGCGGCCAGGGCATCACCAACATCGACAATCTGGAGCGCAACGGCCCGGTCGTCGCCAGCTTCCCGGCCCATCACGGCGAGCAGCTGATGCTGGTCACCGACCAGGCCAAGCTGATCCGGATGAGCGTCGGCGACACCCGCGTCATCGGCCGCAACAGCGCCGGCGTGAAGCTGTTCGACGTCGCCGACGACGAGCATGTCGTCTCCGCCGCCCGGATCGCCGAGGCCGAGGAGGAAGACGTGCTCGACCTCGGCGGCATGGAGCTGGCGCCGGACGAGGACGCGGCGATCGGCCTGGACGACGATCCTCAGGCGTAGAGGTCGGTCACCTCCCAGTCCGGCATCACCGCCTCGCGCAGCGGCGTGCGGTGGCATTGCGCCGGGTCGCGCTCGAAGCAGAGCAGCGCCGAGGGCTTCTCCTCGGCCAGCGCGATCATCCGCGCCGCCTCGGCGCCGGCCTCGGGCGTCTCCAGCTGCCCGGCATAGATGCGCTCGAACGTCGCCAGATCGCCCTTGCGCGCCGCCTCGCGCCCTGCGGGCGGCGTGCCCAGCGCCTTCAGGTGGACATAGCCGATCCCGGCTTCCTTCAGCCCCGCGGCAAGCACGTTCTTCGAGAAGCCGGGCTTGCGCGACAGCGGCACGGCGCGGACGTCGATCACCCGCTCGACTCCCGCTGCCTGCAGCGCGGCGATAAGCTCCGCCTGAGTGGCGCCCTCATAGCCGATGGTGAAGATGCGCCTGCTCATTCCAGCCGGTGGCAGACCGCCTCGATGTTCATCCCGTCGGGATCGAGCACGAAGGCGCCGTAATAATCGGGATGATAATGCGGCCTGAGGCCGGGAGCTCCGTTGTCGCGGCCGCCGGCGGCGAGCGCGGCCTCGTAAAAGGCGTCGACCTCGGCGCGGGTCGCGACGGCGAAGGCGACGTGGGTGCCCTCGCCCACGCGCTCGTTGTCGCCGAACCAGAAATAGGGCTTGCCGTCGGAGCCGAAGCCGTGGGCGGTGCCGCCCGATTCGGTCTGCGCCGGCGTCACCGACATGATCAGGGTGATGCCGAGCGGCGCCAGCGCCGCCTCATAAAAGCGCTTCGAGCGCTCCGCGTCCGCGACCGCGAATCCGACATGATCGAGCATGGCCTTCCTCCTTGCCGCATTCCGGTCTAACCCACGCCGCCATGAAGACCCAAGTCCATATCATCGGCGGCGGCCTTGCAGGATCCGAGGCCGCCTGGCAGCTCGCCGAGGCCGGGGTCAGGGTGCGCCTTTCCGAGATGCGCGGCGGCGGCGACATGACGGCGGCGCACCAGAGCGACGGCCTCGCCGAGCTGGTCTGCTCGAACAGCTTCCGCTCGGACGACGATGAGAACAATGCGGTCGGCCTGCTCCATGCCGAGATGCGCGCGCTTGCCTCGCTGATCATGGCGGCGGGCGATGCCAGCCGGGTGCCGGCGGGATCGGCGCTGGCGGTCGACCGCGACGGCTTCTCGGCGGCGGTGACCCGGCGGCTGGCGCAGCATCCCAATGTCGAGATCGTGCGCGAGCGGATCGACGCGCTTCCCGCCTCCGGCCTCACCATCGTCGCCACCGGCCCGCTCACCGCCGCGCGGCTCGCCGAGTCGATCGGCGCCGCGACCGGCGCCGACGCCCTCGCCTTCTTCGATGCGATCGCGCCGATCGTCCATCGCGACAGCATCGACATGGACGTCTGCTGGATGGCCAGCCGCTGGGACAAGGGCGAACCAAGGATTACATCAACTGCCCGATGACGAAGGAGCAATATCTCGCCTTCCGCCAGGGCCTGCTCGACGGCGACAAGACCGAGTTCAAGGACTGGGAGAAGGACACGCCCTATTTCGAGGGCTGCATGCCGATCGAGGTGATGGCGGAGCGCGGCGAGGACACGCTGCGCTACGGCCCGATGAAGCCGGTCGGCCTCGACGACCCCAGGACCGGGCGCTGGCCCTATGCCGTCGTCCAGCTCCGCCAGGACAATGCGCTCGGCACCTTGTGGAACATGGTCGGCTTCCAGACCAAGCTGAAGCATGGCGAGCAGATCCGCCTGTTCCGCACCATCCCGGGTCTGGAGCAGGCCGAGTTCGCCCGGCTCGGCGGGCTGCACCGCAACACCTTCATCAATTCGCCCAAGCTGCTCGATGCCACGCTCAGGCTGAAGGCGGCGCCGCATATCCGCTTCGCCGGCCAGATCACCGGCTGCGAGGGCTATGTCGAATCGGCCGCGATCGGCCTCCTCGCCGGCCGCTTCGCCGCGGCGGAGCTGGCGGGCGAGACGCTCGCGCCCCCTCCCCTCACCACCGCGCTCGGCGCTCTGCTCGGCCACATCACCGGCGGCGCCGACGCCGCGAGCTACCAGCCGATGAACGTCAATTTCGGCCTGTTCCCGCCGATCGAAGGGCGAGCGAAGAAAGTCGACCGCAAGAAGCTCTACACCGGGCGGGCGAAGCGGGATCTGGCGGCTTGGATGGAGAAAGCCCTCCCCCTCGATGGGGGAGGGTTGGGTGGGGGTGAATTCGTCGCCGAAGCGGAGCAAGTCGCCTAGGTTTCACCCCACCCCTAACCCCTCCCCATCAAGGGGAGGGGAAGGATCAGCAGGCGCATGCCTTCTGTCGTGCCGGCGCCCGGCGCCGCGGCGCGGTGGCGGCGAATTCGGTGCGGTCGAGGGCGCGATCGCGATCGGCGTCGGCCTCGCCGAACTTGGTCACGGTCCGAACCGCCCATTCCTCGAACGAGAGCCGGCCGTCCCGGTCGGTATCGAGGCGGGCGAACGCGCGGCGGCGGGGCTGGAACAGCTCCTCGAGATCGATCCTGCCGTTCTTGTCGCGGTCGGCGCGGTCGAAGCGGCGCCGCTCCTTGCTGCGCGCGTCGGCGGCCGGAGGCCGCGCCGGGGCCCCCTCCCCGCCCGCCGGCGCCTGGCCGGCGGGCGGCGGGGGCACCGGATCCGCCTCCTCCCCGGCACTGCCGGTCCAGATGAAGAAGCCGGCCGTCACCAGCAGCAGCGCGGACCCGACACCAGCGACGAATCGAGTCATGTGATTCCTCCCTTTCCGATGAATTTAGCGGATCGGGAGCAAAGGTCCAGTTCCGTCAGCCGCCGGTCAGGCGGTGGCGGAGCATGCGCAGCATCCGCGCCGGGGCCCCCTGCCTTTCCAGCGGGTCGGCGCCCCGCGCGACGTCGCGCCGGGCCAGCACGCTCAACATCCCTAGCGGCCGCAGGGCCCGCGGCCAGCGCCCGCCGGCCTCGCTGCCGGGCACGGCCTGGAGCGCGGCCCGGGCCTGCCCCGCATCGACGGTGCGGCGGGCAAGATCCACCAGTGCCCAGAGCGCACCCGCCTGCGCGACCGGGAAGTCCGGATCGCCCAGCAACCGGGCCGTAAGGCGGAACAGCAGGCCGCCGCGCGCCGCGGCATAGGCCTCGAGGCCTTCGCCGGCGACGAGCGCCTCCCACCCCTCCGCCATCGCGGCAAGCTCGGCCCCGCCAACGCGGGAGAGGACGTGGGCGGCGAGCGCCTGCAGCACCGGCTCGGGCGGCGGCGGTTCGCGGTCGAGCCGCTCCAGCGCCTCGCGCCACCAGGCGAGGCGAAGCCGGCTCGCCGCCGGATCGCGGCCGGGAGCGAGCGTCGCGCCCAAAGTGACGTCAAGACGCCACAGCGCCTCGACCGCGGCGCGCGCGCGGGCAGGGACATAAGCAAGGGCAAGCTGGCGGTCGGCGTCGAGCGGGCCGGTCAGCGGTACAGCACCTTCTTGGCCGCGGCGACGACGTCGTCGACCTTGATCAGCGCCATCTTCTCGAGATTGGCGGCATAAGGCAGCGGCACGTCCTCATCGGTGACGCGGAGCACCGGCGCGTCGAGATCGTCGAAGCCTTCCTCCATCGCCACCGCGATCAGCTCGGCCGAGACCGAGCAGACCGGCCAGCCTTCCTCGACGCAGACCATGCGGTTGGTCTTGGCGAGGCTCGTCGAGCACCGCGCCTTGTCGAGCGGGCGCAGCGTGCGAAGGTCGATCACCTCGGCGTCGATGCCTTCGGCCTCGAGCTTGGCGGCCGCGTCGAGCGCGACGCCGACGCCGATCGAATAGCTGACCAGGGTGACGTCCGCGCCCTCCCGGACCACCCGTGCCTTGCCGATCGGCAGGGTGTGGTCGTCGAGCTTGGGCACGTCGAAGCTCTGGCCGTAAAGCAATTCGTTCTCGAGGAATACGACCGGGTCTTCAGACTGGATAGCAGCTTTCAGCAGGCCCTTGGCGTCGGCCGCGGCATAAGGCGCGATCACCACCAGGCCGGGGACGGCGGCGTACCAGGGCGCGTAATTCTGGCTGTGCTGGGCGGCGACCCGCGACGCCGCGCCGTTGGGCCCGCGGAAGACGATCGGGCAGCGCATCTGGCCGCCCGACATATAATTGGTTTTGGCCGCAGAATTGATAATATGATCAATGGCTTGCATGGCGAAGTTGAAAGTCATGAATTCGATCACCGGCTTCAGCCCGCCCATCGCCGCGCCGGTGCCGACTCCGGCGAAGCCATATTCGGTGATCGGCGTGTCGATCACGCGCTTGTCGCCGAACTCCTCGAGCAGCCCCTGGGTGACCTTGTAGGCGCCCTGATATTCGGCGACCTCCTCGCCCATCACGAACACCCGTTCGTCCTTGCGCATCTCCTCGGCCATCGCGTCGCGCAGCGCCTCGCGCACCGTCATCCGCACCATCTCGGTGCCTTCCGGCACGTCGGGCTCGACGGCGAGGCTGGCCGGCGCCTTTTCCGGCCTGGGCGCGGCGGCGACCGGCGCGGCCTCGGCCGGTTCCTCCGCGGCCTTCGGGGCGGGCGCCGGCGCCGCCGCCTCGTCGCCCTCGCCGTTCAGCAGCGCGATCACGGTGCCGACCTTCACCTCGTCCGTGCCCTCGGGGACCAGGATCCTGGCGACCGTGCCCTCGTCGACCGCCTCGAACTCCATCGTCGCCTTGTCGGTCTCGATCTCGGCGAGGATGTCGCCGGCGGCGACGGCATCGCCTTCCTTGACCAGCCATTTGGCGAGGGTCCCCTCCTCCATGGTCGGGGACAAGGCCGGCATCTTCAGCTCGATCGCCATCAATAGCTCCCCACCAGCACGTCGGTGTAGAGCTCGGCCGGATCGGGCTCGGGCGCCTGCTCGGCGAAGTCGGCGGCCTCGACGACGATCTTCTTGATCTCGGTGTCGATCGCCTTCAGCTCGTCCTCCTTCGCCCCGGCCTTCTCCAGCTCGCGCTTCACCGCCTCGATCGGGTCGGACTTGTCGCGCACCGCCTGCACCTCCTCGCGCGAGCGGTACTTTGGCCGGATCGGACATCGAGTGGCCGCGATAGCGATAGGTCTTGAGCTCGAGCAGGATCGGCCCCTTGCCGCCGCGCACCCATTCGAGCGCGGTCTCGGCGGCGCCGCGCACGGCGAGCACGTCCATGCCGTCGACCTGCAGCCCCGGGATGCGGAAGCTCTCGCCGCGCTTGTAGAGCTGGTCCTCGGCCGAGGAGCGGTTGACGCTGGTGCCCATCGCATATTGGTTGTTCTCGATCACGAAGATGATCGGCAGCTTCCACAGCTCGGCCATGTTGAAGCTCTCGTAGACCTGGCCCTGGTTCGCCGCGCCGTCGCCGAAATAGGCGAGGCAGACGCCGCCATCGCCTTCATATTTGTGCTTGAAGGCGAGGCCGGTGCCGAGGCTGACCTGCGCGCCGACGATGCCGTGGCCGCCGTAGAAGCGGTGCTCGACGCTGAACATGTGCATCGAGCCGCCCTTGCCCTTCGAGATGCCCGCCTGGCGGCCGGTCAGCTCGGCCATGATCACCTTGGGGTCGATGCCGTAGGCGAGCATGTGGCCGTGGTCGCGATAGCCCGTGATGACGCTGTCCTTGCCGATCTCGAGCGCCGACTGCAGCCCGACCGCCACCGCTTCCTGGCCGATATAGAGGTGGCAGAAGCCGCCGATCAGGCCGAGCCCGTAAAGCTGGCCGGCGCGCTCCTCGAAGCGGCGGATCAGCAGCATCTGGCGGTAATATTCGAGCAGCTCGGCCTTCGACGCCTTGTAGCGCTTCGGCTCGGCCGGCCGCTCGCGGTTGGCGGCGCGGTTCGGCGCCGGCGCGGGCTTGGACGGCGCCTTGCTCGGCGTCGCGGCGCGCTTCGGCGATGCTGCCCTGGCCACTGGTTTCCGGCCCTTTCCTCGGTCGACAGGCTGCGGCTCTATGGCGGCAAACGCGAAGCCGCGCAACGGGTGCCGGGGATCAGTCGCCGGCGATGAAGGCGGTGATCCGCCAGCGGCCGTTCCGCTTTTCGAACGAGGCGCGGTAGTCCAGCATCGAACGGACCTCGGCGCGGCGCACGAAGCCGGCGCGGCCGTCGGCGAGCGCCACGGCCAGCCAGTCCTCCGGGGTGTCGACCGAGCGCCAGGTCAGCACGTCCCAGTCGAGCCGGGCGACGACCGGCCCGTCCTCCGAGGGGGCGGCACGCAGCACCGCGCCGGCCTCGACCGCGACGACCACGCTGGTCGGGTCGTCCTCCGATTCGAGTTGCCGGAACAGCGAGGGCGCCCACATCGTGCCGCCGTCAGGCACGCAGCCGAGACTGAGCGCCGCGCCGAGCGCGCGCCACAATTCGCTCGTCTCGGGGCGGTCGAGCGTCCACGCACGGCGGAAATCCTCGCGTCCGGCACCGCCGCCGAAATCGACGCGGATGTCATCGGCCACCGCCGCCAGGGTGAACGCGGCGTCGCGCCGCCCGATCGCGCCCAGCAGCTGCGCGCGGAAGGCGGCGAAGCTTGCATCCGCCGCGCATCGGTCGACCGGCGGCAGGCGGCGGGCTTCGGCGAGGGCTGGGCTGCCGGTCAGCAGCAGCGCGAGCAGGAAGGCGCGGATCTCAGGGCCGCCGTGCCGCCACCGGCCGGGCCTGCGGCTGCGGCTCCAGCTCGATGATCACCTCGTCGGGCCGGACCAGGCCGAGCTCGCGGCGGACCAGCTCCTCGGCGAGGTCGGGATCGGCGTGGCGCGGATCGAGCAGCTGCGAGCGGTGGGCGAGCCGGGCGCGCTCCGCCTCCAGCCGGGCGAGCTGGCCGCTGCGCTCGGCCTTGGCACGGCGATAGTCGCCCCAGGCGAGCACGCCGTTGCTGCCGATCACGGCGGCGCCCAGGAAATAGGCGATGATCAGCACGCCAAGCGCCGGCAGCGCCGCGCGCCGCATCAAGGCAAATGGATTGCGCCCCACCGTCATCGCGCCGTCACAGAATCAGCAATTCCGGGCCGAATCAAGTCCTTTGAGGCGGAAGTGGTGAAAATACGCCAGAACGCACCGGGGACGAGTCGAGTTGAGATCGGCGCGGATAGGCGGTCCGCGCCGGCTCGAGCAGCGCGGCGGCGAGGGTCATCCGCCTTGCCTGGCGAACACGCTCCGGCCGGGATAGACCGCGGCCGCGCCCAGCTCCTCCTCGATGCGCAGCAGCTGGTTGTACTTGGCGGTACGGTCGGAGCGGGCGAGGCTGCCGGTCTTGATCTGCCCGCAGCCGCAGGCGACGGCGAGGTCGGCGATCGTCGTGTCCTCGGTTTCGCCCGAGCGGTGCGACATCACCGCGCTGTAGCCGGCGGCGTGGGCGGCCGAAACCGCCTCGAGCGTCTCGGTGAGCGTTCCGATCTGGTTGACCTTGATCAGGATCGAATTGGCGAGGCCGCGCTCGATGCCCATGGCGAGCCGCGTCTTGCTGGTCACGAACAAATCGTCGCCGACAAGCTGGACGCGCGCGCCGAGCCGCTCGGTGAGCGCCTTCCAGCCGTCGAGGTCGTCCTCGGCCATGCCGTCCTCGATCGAGGCGATCGGATAGCTGTCGCAGAGCTCGCCGAGATAGGCGGCCATTTCCTGCGGGGTTAGAGTCGCCCCCTCCCCTGCCATCCGGTAGGCGCCGTCGGAGAAGAATTCGGTGGCCGCGCAGTCGAGCGCCAGCACGACGTCCTCGCCGGGCGTGTAGCCGGCCCGCTCGACCGACTTCATGATGAAGTTGAGCGCGTCGTGCGCGGAAGCGAGGTTGGGAGCGAAGCCGCCCTCGTCGCCGACCGCGGTCGACAGGCCGGCTTCGGCAAGGCCCTTCTTCAGCGTGTGGAAGATCTCGGCGCCGCAGCGCAGCGCTTCCGCGAAGCTCGGCGCGCCGACCGGCATCACCATGAACTCCTGGAAGTCGATCGGATTGTCGGCATGGGCGCCGCCGTTCAGGATGTTCATCATCGGCACCGGCAGGGTCACCGCGGCGTCGCCGCCGAGCGCGCGGTAGAGCGGCAGGCCGCGCGCCGCGGCGGCGGCCTTGGCGGCGGCGAGGCTGACGCCGAGGATCGCGTTGGCGCCGAGCCGCGCCTTGTTCGCGGTGCCGTCGAGCGCGACCAGGGCGGCGTCGAGCCCGGCCTGGTCCTCGGCCGCGATGCCCGTCACCGCCCGCGCGATCTCGCCGTTGACCGCCTCGACCGCGCCGGCGACCCCCTTGCCGAGCCAGCGGCCGGGATCGCCGTCCCGCCGCTCGACCGCTTCGTGGGCGCCGGTCGAGGCGCCCGACGGGACCGCGGCGCGGCCGAAGCTGCCGTCCGCCAGCCGTACGTCGACCTCGACCGTCGGATTGCCGCGGCTGTCGAGGATCTGGCGGCCGTGGACGTGGGAAATGGCGGTCATTTTGTTGCGGCCCCGTTGTGAAATTCGGAGGGAAACACCATATGTGTCGCGAGGCCGAATATCGGTCCGTCGGACGCAGGTGCAACTTTCGCGTCGCGGCCCGGAACGTAAGCCGCCCAGCGGGTGTTTGAGAGCGCAAACAGGGTCAGTTCAAAGAGTGGAGATTGCCATGCCCCGTCGCGAACCAGAATTGCCCGAAGGCACCGATCATGTCGTGCGCGGCGCGTCCGCGGACGGCGCCGGCGAGGTCGGCTTCGTCGCGTCGGCCGGGCCGGCCGGCGGCTCGGGCACCGACCGGCTGGTGAGCCAGGTCCGCGACCAGGTGTCGACCCTGCGCGGCCAGGCCGGCGGCAAGCTGCGCGGCTTCGCCGACGACGGCAAGAGCAAGGCGACCGGCCTGCTCGACGACTTTTCCGAGGTGATCGCCGACGCGGCGCGCTCGGTCGACCAGAAGTTCGGCGAGGATTATGGCGAATATGCGCACCGCGCCGCCGGCGCCGTCTCCACCTTCGCCGACAATCTCCGCGCCAAGACGGTCGACGACATCGTCGACGACACGCGCAGCTTCATCCGCAAGAGCCCCGGCATCGCGATCGGCATCGCCGCGGTCGCCGGCTTCGCGCTGATGCGGGTGGTCAAGACCGGGCTCGACGAAGTCCGCGGCGGACGCGATTCCGGCGGCACGCGAGGCCTGATCCTTTGGACGGGCCGGCCGGCGACCCCCGCGAGGAATCGATCGGCGACCTGTTCGGCCGGCTGATCGACGACGGCAAGAGCTACGCCAAGGCGGAGATCGACCTCTATCGCCAGATCGCGCTGCACCGCGCCGCGCGGGCGCGGACCGGGCTGATCGCGCTCGCCGCCGGGGCGGTGCTGCTGCTCTCCTCGCTGACCGCGCTGATCCTCGGGCTGGTGCTCGGGCTCGCCGAATGGATCGGGCCCTGGCTGGCCGGCCTCGCCGTCGCCGCCCTGCTGGCGCTGACCGGCTATCTGGCGATCCGCTTCGGCATCGCCGGCCTCCGGGCGCTGAAGGGCGACGAGGCCGAGCGCGAGGCGCTGGCCCGCGGCGAGAGCCAGCCATGACCGCCGAACCGGTCGAGCAGGCCAAGCGCAGCACGCTGCGCGCCCGCGCCCGGCTCGAGAGCACCCTCGCCGCGCTGCAGGCGCGCTTGAGGCCCGCCAGCCTCGCCGGCGAGGCCTGGGACGGAGTCAAGGACAAGAGCGCCGACCTCGCCGACGGCGCGCTGCAGGCGGTCAGGAAGCGACCGGCCATCGCCTCGGCGGCGCTGGGCGTGCTGGCCCTGTTCCTCGCCCGCGAGCCGATCAAGCGCGCGGTCGGCCGCGTGCTTTCGAACGAGGAAGCGGGGATCGAACCGGCCGAAGCGGAGTTAGATGCAGAAGTTGCGGAAGGAGTGAATTGATGGCTGCCAGCACCGATCAGGAAACGCCCCCCGAGGCCGGCGCCCGCAGCCGCGCGGCCGAGGCGATCGAGGCAGCGCGCGAGCGCACCATGTCGGCCTACGAAGCGGCGCGCAGTCGGGCGGGCGACGTCACTCGCCAGGCGAGCGACCAGCTTTCGGTCTATCCGGTCGGCGCGGTGATCGGCGGCTTCGCGATCGGCGCGCTGCTCGCTCTGGTGCTGCCGCGCACGGAGCGCGAGGACCGCACGCTCGGCGCGACCGGCCGCAGGCTGACCGGCGCCGCCCGCGACGCCGCCCAGCGCGGCGCTCGACGCCGGCAAGGAGCAGATCGAGCAGCTCCGCGCGAAGACCGCGCAGCGGGTCGGCGAGGCGGTCGGCGACGCGGTCGCCGATGCCGTCGCGGGCAAGCACTGACGCCGCATGGCGAAGCTGCACTTCGTGTTCGGCGGCCGGGTCAAGGATCCGCGCGGACTCGATTTCGACCTCGACACGGTCGAGATGGTCGGCCTCTATCCCGATTATGCCAGCGCGCTCGACGCCTGGCGCGGCAAGGCGCAGCGCACCGTCGACGACGCCGAGATGAAATATGTCGTCGTCCACCTCCACCGCCTGCTCGAGCCGGAGCTGGAGACCGATTCCCCCTCCACTTGATCCATCCTCCCCTCCCCTCGATGGGGAGGGGGTGGGGGTGGGGTGAACCCAAGAGACCCGCTCGATGCGGCCGGAGAGTCCACGCCCACCCAACCCTCCCCCATCAAGGGGGAGGGCTCTTGAGGGCCGAGGGGTCAGGCCTTCCTGTAGCGGAACAGCAGCAGCGGGTTGGCGAGCAGCAGGCCGGCGAGGAAGCCGCCGACATGGGCGCCGACGGCGAGCCGGATCCCGTCCATGCTGGTGGCGACGGCAAAGGCGACGGCCGCGTTCAGCGCCACCCAGGCGGCCATCAGCCAGAGGGCGTTCAGCCACAGGGCCAGCCGCGGATTGGCGAGCTTCACCTTGTTGCGCCCGAACAGGATCGCATAGGCGCCGATCACCGCGGAGATCGCGCCGCTCGCCCCGATCATCGGCACCACCGCCAGCGGGTCGATGGCATATTGGGCGACCGCCGCGGCATAGGCGCCGACGAGATAGAGGAGCGCCATCCCGACCGGCCCGAGCACCGCCTCCACCGGCCGCCCGCAAAAGACCAGCATCAGCAGGTTGAAGGCGAGGTGGGCGAAATTGACGTGGAGGAAGGCCGAGGTGAGCGGCGTCAGCCAGAACGGCATCATGCCCTCGTCGCCGCCATAGGCAAGCCGGGCCGGCATGAAGCCGGCGCCGATCGCGGCCCATTCGTCGAGCCCGAGCAGCTCGAGCAGCAGCCAGACGGCCGTGGTGGCGACGGCGATCGCCATCGTCACACGGGCGTTCCTCCAGCTGTCGGGCAGGCGCATGCCGGCGCGTCCTTCAGGCGTCCCCGCTCAGACGAACTCGATCTTCTTGATCTCGTAATATTTGTCGCCCGACGGCGCCGAGAATTCGACCTCCTCGCCCTTCATCCGGCCGATCAGCGCCCGGCCGAGCGGCGAGGCATAGCTGATCCGGCCCGACTTGGCGTCCGCCTCGGTCTCGCCGACGATCTGATATTTGATCTTCTTGTCGTTCTCGTCGAGCAGGTGGACGGTGGCGCCGAACACCACCTTGTCGCCGCTGAGGCTCTTCGGGTCGATCACCATCGCCCGGCTGATCCGGTCCTCGAGGTCGGCGATCTGCGCCTCGACCTGGCCCTGGCGCTCCTTGGCGGCGTGATATTCCGCATTCTCGGAAAGGTCGCCATGGCCGCGCGCTTCCTCGATCGCGTCGATGATCGCCGGCCGCTCCACCGTCTTCAGGTGGCGGACGTCGTGCTGCAGCTTCTCATAGCCTTCGGCCAGCATGGGCAGCTTGTCGACCGTAGCCATTCAACTTGTGCCTTTCGTCAAAAACTCTTTTGGAGCGATGCTGCGAGAGCACCGCCTGATCTCGGCCGGGTTGTGCGGGATCATGCTCTGGAGGCGGAATAATAGTCCTGGAGCGAGCGCACTTCAAGGCCGCCGTCCCGCAGCACCGCGATCGCCCGCGCCACCGCCGCGCTCGACGCCGCGGTGGTGAAATAGGGCACCTTGCTCATCAGCGCCGAGGCGCGGATCGAGGCCGAGTCCTTGTGGCTCTGCCAGCCCTCGGTGGTGTTGAAGATGATGTCGACGGCGCCGTCCTTGATCTTGTCGACGATGTGAGGGCGGCCCTGCGCGACCTTGTTGACCCGCTCGACCTCGATCCCCTGGTCCCGCAGATAGTCGGCGGTGCCGCCGGTCGCGGTGACCTTGAAGCCGATAGCCGATCAGCGCCCGCACCGGCGGCACGATCAGCGGCTTGTCGCTGTCCTTGACCGAGACGAACAGGCATCCCGAGGTCGGCAGATCGAGCCCGCTCCCCTCCTGCGACTTCAGGAAAGCCGTCGGCAAAATCTGAAGCGATTCCCATCACTTCACCGGTAGACTTCATTTCCGGCGACAGCACCGGATCGATCCCCGGGAAGCGCGCGAAGGGGAACACCGCCTCCTTGACCGCGATGTGCGGCACGTCGCGGTCGAGCGGCAGGAAGCGGATCAGCTTCTCGCCGGCCATCACCCGCGCCGCGATCTTGGCGATCGGCGCGCCGATCGTCTTGGCGACGAACGGCACGGTGCGGCTGGCGCGCGGATTGACCTCGATCAGGTAGACGATGCCGTCCTTGACTCGCGAACTGGACGTTCATCAGCCCGACCACGCCGAGCGCCTCGGCCAAGCGCGCGCGCCTGCCGCTCGATCTCGGCGACGATCGCCTCGTCCAGGCTGTAGGGCGGCAGCGAGCAGGCGGAATCGCCGGAATGGACGCCGGCTTCCTCGATATGCTGCATGACGCCGGCGATGACGACGTCCGTCGCCGTCGCGAGATGGCGTCGACGTCGACCTCGATCGCGTCCCGCAGATACTGGTCGATCAGCACCGGGCTGTCGCCCGACACCTGCACCGCGGTGACGATATAATCCTCGAGCTGGCGCGGGCGAATCGACGATCTCCATCGCCCGCCCGCCGAGCACGTAGGAGGGCCGGGTCAGCACCGGATAGCCGATCCGCTCCGCCACCGCGATCGCCTCGTCGCGGCTGCGGGCGATGCCGTTCTTGGGCTGCCTCAGGCCCAGCCGGTCGACCAGCCGGGCGAAGCGCTCGCGGTCCTCGGCGAGGTCGATCGCGTCGGGCGAGGTGCCGAGGATCGGGATGCCCTCCTTGGCCAGCGCCGCCGCCAGCTTCAGCGGCGTCTGCCCGCCGAACTGGACGATGACGCCATGAAGCGTGCCGCGCGACGCCTCGACGTGCAGGATCTCGAGCACGTCCTCGACCGTCAGCGGCTCGAAATAGAGCCGGTCCGACGTGTCGTAGTCGGTGCTGACCGTCTCCGGGTTGCAATTGACCATGATCGTCTCGAAGCCGGCCTCCTTCAGCGCATAAGCGGCGTGGACGCAGCAATAATCGAACTCGATCCCCTGCCCGATCCGGTTCGGCCCGCCGCCGAGGATGACGACCTTCTTCCGGTCCGAAGGCTGGCTCTCGTCCTCGGGCTCCCCGAAGCTCGGCGCCTCGTAGGTCGAGTACATGTAGGGCGTGCTGCGCCTCGAACTCGGCGGCGCAGGTGTCGATCCGCTTGAACACCGGGCGGACGCCGAGCCGGTGGCGCAGGCGCCGCACCTCCTCCTCGGTGGTGGCGCCGATCATCGCCTTGACCGCGTCGTGCAGGAGCCCGTGCGAGCGCGCGCGGGTCTTCACCCCCTCGCCGCGGATATTGGCCGACTTGAGGTTCAGCTCGGCCAGCCGCCGGTCGGAAAAGCCCATCGCCTTCAGCCGCCGGAGGCCCGCCGCGTCGCCGGGCAGGCCGTCGCGGCAGATCGCCTCCTCCTCGGCGACGATCTCGGCGATCCGCTCCAGGAACCAGGGGTCGTAGCGGGTGACCGCATGCACCTCCTCGACGCTCAGCCCCTCGCGCAGCGCCTGCGCGGCGACCAGCAGCCGGTCCGGGGACGGCACCGCCAGCGCGGCCAGGATCGCCTCCCTGGGCGCGCCGTAGAGCGACTTGATCCCGTCGAGGCCGATCAGGCCGGTCTCGAGCCCGCGCAGCGCCTTTTGCAGGCTCTCGTGGAACGAGCGGCCGATCGCCATCACCTCGCCGACCGATTTCATCGCGGTCGACAGGATCGCCTCGGTCTCCTTGAACTTCTCGAAGGTGAAGCGCGGGATCTTGGTGACGACATAGTCGATGGTCGGCTCGAACGAGGCGGGCGTGACGCCGGTGATGTCGTTCTGGATCTCGTCCAGCGTGTAGCCGACGGCGAGCTTCGCCGCGACCTTGGCGATCGGGAAGCCGGTGGCCTTGGAGGCGAGCGCGGAGCTGCGGCTGACCCGCGGGTTCATCTCGATCACCACCAGCCGACCGTCCTTCGGGTTGACCGCGAACTGGACGTTGGAGCCGCCCGTCTCCACCCCGATCTCGCGCAGCACCGCGATGCTGGCGTTGCGCATGATCTGATATTCCTTGTCGGTCAGCGTCAGCGCCGGCGCGACGGTGATCGAATCGCCGGTGTGGACGCCCATCGGGTCGACATTCTCGATGGAGCAGATGATGATGGCATTGTCCGCGCGGTCGCGGACCACCTCCATCTCATATTCCTTCCAGCCGAGCACCGATTCCTCGATCAGCACCTCGTTGGTCGGGCTGGCCTCGAGCCCGCCGGCGACGATCGCCGCGAACTCGTCGCGATTATAGGCGATGCCGCCGCCGGTCCCGCCGAGGGTGAAGCTCGGGCGGATGATCGCCGGCAGGCCGACATGGTCGAGCGCCGCCATCGCCTCGTCAGGATCGTGCGCGATCGCCGAGCGCGGGCTTTCCAGCCCGATCCGGTCCATCGCCTCGCGGAACTTGAGCCGGTCCTCGGCCATCTCGATCGCCGCGGCGTCGGCGCCGATCATCTTGACGCCGTATTTCTCGAGCGTGCCGTCCTTCCACAGCGCCATCGCCATGTTCAGTGCGGTCTGCCCGCCCATCGTCGGCAGCACCGCGTCGGGCCGCTCCTTCTCGATGATCGCGGCGACATAAGCGGGCGTGATCGGCTCGACATAGGTCGCGTCGGCGAGCTCGGGATCGGTCATGATCGTCGCCGGATTGGAATTGACGACGATGACCCGATACCCCTCCTCCTTCAGCGCCTTCACCGCCTGCGACCCCGAATAATCGAACTCCGCCGCCTGCCCGATCACGATCGGCCCGGCGCCGATGATCAGGATCGAGGAGATGTCGGTGCGGCGGGGCATCAGCGGTCCAGCCTCGCCGGGCCATATGGGCCGAGCAGGCGGATATCGAGATCGCGCAGGCCCAGGCCATCGAGGCGCCCAAGCAGCGTATCGAGCAGTCCTGGCGCGTAATTCGGCGGCGGCATGATGGTCAACGACCGGCGCGTGCGCCCGTCGATGTACCAATCGAGCTCGGCGGCGATGCGGGCAACCTGGTCGATGCTGGCTTGCGAACCCCTGAACGTCACTCCGGCGAGATTGGCCGATGTGGTCACGCCGTCGTTCCGGTCCGGCTCCCGCCCTCTCAGCCGCGTCTCGGCGGCGATCAATGCATGCGTGAAATCAGCCTCCAGGCCATTCAGCAGCGTCTCGGGATAGGCTTCGGAATCGGCGCCCTGGCGCGGGCAATCTCCGAAGGAAGGAATATGGCTGCGCATCGCGTCGAGCAGCCGGTCCGCATGGTCCTCCATCCGCCAGAGCGGAATGGTCGCGTCCGTCAGCCGGTAGAGCCGCCCCTGGTCCTGGCTCACCGTGATCCGCTGGCAGGTCGTGCGGGACCAGCCGATCGTCATGAACCTGCTGTTGCCGCCCGCGTCTAGGAACACCGTCCAGGCGATATCTTTCCCCTGCGGCTGATACCGGATCGTGCAGCTCGGCGGCTCGTCACTCATCATCGATCGCGGGCACGCCAGCGCCCATGGGCCGTACATGACGGGTGCGGTGGAGGTCCCCCGGGCCGGGGCGCTCGCCACGAAGGGGGCGAGCAGCGCGGCGGCGATGACGAGGACCGAGGAGATGTCGGTGCGGCGGGGCATTATTTCGAAGGGCCCCGCTCGGTCACTCTGAAGCGCCGCAAAATGAAGCCGCGGCTGGCCAGCGCGCACATCGTGGCCAGGTGATTCCTCCCTTCCGACGACGAAAAGAGGCGTTCCGGCGCGTAGACCAGCCACGACGATGACGATTCGGCATCGATGAGGGAGATCCCGGACTCGCCTTCCTCGGTCATGTGTCTTTCCACCGCGGCTTCTGCCATGGCCCGAGTGTTCGAGCCGGTTATGATGGAGCCGCTGGACAACCCCGCGCCGTCGATCCCTTCCCTGAGCAGCACAGGATCGGGGTGATACAGCTCGAACGCGTAGCGCACGCTCCACCTGAGAAGCGGATCATTTGCGAGCGTGGCGAGCTGTGGTGCAAAGCGTTGGACGCAAGCCTGAACCTGTGCTTCCGGGGTCATCGCAACGTCGCATGCGCCGAGGCCGGTAAGCGCAAGGAGCAGCGGTACGGTCCTCATCGCGATATCTCCAGCATCCCGACGAACTTCCCGAACAGATAGGCGCTGTCCTGCGGCCCCGGGCTCGCCTCCGGATGATATTGCACGCTGAACGCCGGGCGGTCGGTCAGCTCCAGGCCGCAGAGGCTGCCGTCGAACAGGCTGATATGGGTCGAGCGGGCGATTGGCGGGCAGGCTTTCCGCCTCGACCGCGAAGCCGTGGTTCATGCTGGTGATCTCGACGCGGCCGTCGGCGAGGCGCTTGACCGGGTGGTTGGCGCCGCGGTGGCCCTGGTGCATCTTCGAAGTGCGGGCGCCGACCGCGAGGCCGAGCAGCTGGTGGCCGAGGCAGATGCCGAACAGCGGCTTGCCGGTCTCCAGCATCTGCCGGATCACCGGCACCGCATATTCGCCGGTCGCGGCGGGGTCGCCGGGGCCGTTGGAGAGGAAGAAGCCGTCGGGCTCGTGCGCCATCACCTCGTCGAAGGTGGCGGTGGCGGGGAGCACGGTGACCCGGGCGCCGGCGTCGGCGAGGTTGCGGAAGATGTTGCGCTTGGAGCCGTAGTCGATGGCGACGACGTGCGGCAGCGCCTCGTCATGCGGCGCGCTCCTCATAGCCCTCGCCGAGCCGCCATTTGCCGCCCGACCAGCGGTACATCTGCCGGCAGGACACCTCCTTGGCGAGGTCCATGCCCTCGAGGCCGGGCCAGGCGCGCGCCTTCGCCAGCAGCGCGTCGACGTCGAACCGCCCGTCCTCGCGATGGGCGATGACGCCGTTGGGCGCGCCTTCCAGCCGGATCTTCCGGGTCAGCGCCCGCGTGTCGACGCCGGACAGGCCGATCCGGCCGTTCGCGCGCATCCATTCGGCGAAGCCCTGCGCCGCGCGGAAGTTGCTCGGCGCGGTCACGTCCTCGCGCACGACGCAGCCGAGCGCGAAGGGATTGTCCGCCTCCAGATCCTCGTAATTGGCGCCGACATTGCCGATATGCGGGAAGGTGAAGGTGACGATCTGCGCGGCGTAGCTGGGATCGGTCATGATCTCCTGATAGCCGGTCATCGCGGTGTTGAAGCAGACCTCGCCGACCGCCTCGCCCTCGGCGCCGAAGCCCCTGCCCCAGATCACGCTGCCGTCGGCCAGCACCAGTACGCCCGTGGCGCCTTCAGGCGCGGGCGTTGAGGTTGGCGTCGGCCATGCGGCGGGCACTCCGTTCGAGAGGTTGGCGATGTCGCTAAGGCCCGACCGCTAGAGAGCCCGCCCGGCACCGTCAATCTATTAAAAGCCGAAGCGCCCGGCTATGCTGACGGTTTCCATTTCGGCCGCGTACGAGAGCCATGATTCGCGACGACATCAAAGCGGCGCTGGTCGGCGCCATGAAGGCCGGCGACAAGCCGCGCACCGCGCACGTTCCGCCTGATCCAGGCGGCGCTCAAGAACCGCGACATCGAGCTGCGCGGCGCCGCCAACCCGCCCGAGGACGACGTGCTGGTCACCGAGGTGCTGCAGAAGATGGTCAAGCAGCGCCGCGAATTGATCGACATGTACGAGAAAGGCGGCCGCGCCGGAGCTGGCCGCGGCGGAAGCGGCCGAGGTCGCGGTGATCGAGGACTTCCTGCCCAGCGCAGATGAGCGACGACGGAGCTCGGCGCGGCGATC
This sequence comes from uncultured Alphaproteobacteria bacterium, assembly GCA_963826805.1. Lineage (GTDB taxonomy): Bacteria > Pseudomonadota > Alphaproteobacteria > Sphingomonadales > Sphingomonadaceae > Allosphingosinicella. Next base: position 125,443 of record CAWGYE010000002.1, on the reverse strand, counting down.
GACGCGATCGTCGCCGAGACCGGCGCGGCCTCGGTCAAGGACATGGGCCGGGTGATGGCGCTGGTGAAGGAGCGCCACGCCGGCCAGCTCGACATGGGCAAGGCCAGCGCGGCCGTGAAGGCGCGGCTCTCCTGATGGGCGCGGCGGGAGGATGACCCTCTCCCCTGCCTTTCTCGACGAACTGCGCGCGCGGACCACGCTCTCGACCCTGATCGGGCGAACCGTCAAGCTGCAGCGCGCCGGGCGGGAGTTCAAGGCCTGCTGCCCGTTCCACAACGAGAAGACGCCGAGCTTCTACGTCAATGACGAGAAGGGCTTCTACCATTGCTTCGGCTGCCAGGCGCATGGCGACGCGATCCGCTGGCTGACCGACGCGCGCGGCCTCGCCTTCATGGACGCGGTCAAGGAGCTGGCCGACGCCGCCGGCATGGAGGTGCCGGCGCCCGACCCGCGCGCGCAGGAGCGGGCCGAGCGGGCGGCCGGGCTCTACGAGGTGATGGAGGCGGCCGCCGCCTGGTTCGCCGAGCAGCTCGACGGCGTCGAAGGCGGCGGCGGCGCGCGCCTATCTCGAAGCGGCGCGGCATCGGCGAGGCGACCCGGCGCAGGTTCGGCTTCGGCCTCGCGCCCGACAGCCGCGGCAAGCTGAAGACCGCGCTGAAGAACTTCGGCAACGACAAGCTGATCGAGGCCGGGCTTCTCATCCAGCCTGAGGACGACAGCAGGAGCCCTATGACCGCTTCCGCGGGCGGCTGATGTTCCCGATCCGCGACGCGCGCGGGCGCGTGCATCGCCTTCTGCGGGCCGCATCCTCGGCGACGGCGAGCCCAAATATCTGAACTCGCCCGGACACGCCCTTGTTCGACAAGGGCCGCACCCTGTTCAACCTCGATCAGGCCGGGCCGGCGAGCCGCGCCGAGCGGCGGGTGATCGTGGTCGAGGGCCAGATGGACGTGGTCGCGCTCGACCAGGCCGGGCTCGCCGGAGACGGTCGCGCCGCTCGGCACCGCGCTGACCGAGGCGCCAGCTCGGCCTGCTCTGGAGGCTCTCCCCCGCCCCTTTGCTCTGCTTCGACGGCGACGCGGCCGGGCAGAAGGCGGCGGTGCGCGCGGCGCTGCGGGCGCTTCCGCATGTCGGGCCGGGCCGCTCGCTCGGCTTCGTGACCCTGCCCGCCGGGCCAGGATCCGGACGATCTGGTCCGCGCCGGCGGCCGCGCCGCGCTCGACGCGCTGCTCGAGCGGCCCGAGCCGCTGGTCGACCGGCTCTGGCAGCACGAGCTCGACGCCGAGCCGCTCGCCACGCCGGAGCAGAAGGCCGGGCTGCGCCGCCGCCTCGCCGACCATGTCTCGGCGATCCAGGACGCCGACGTGCGCGACCAGTATCGCTTCGAGCTGCTCAGGCGGTTCAACGACCTCACCCTGCCGCAGCGGCCGTGGACGCCGCGCCCCGCCCCCGGCCGCGGCGGCCGCTTCGCGCCGCCGCCGCGCCCGACCTCGCCCGAGGCCCGCTCGGTCGGCCGCACCGGCCTCAGCCCGCAAGCTGGGCCGCGCGGTGCTGCAGGGGCTGGTCCGTTTCCCGGCGCTGATCGGCCAGCATGCCGAGGCGATCGCGGCGCTGCCGCTCGCCGAGCGCGACGCGGCGCGGCTCCGCGACCTGATGCTCGAAGCGGCGATGGCCCACGCCGCGCTTGATCCCGAGGCGCTCAATACCATATTGGCGGAGAGCGGCGGGGCTCCTCTGCTCGAGGAGCTCGGCCGCAAACGAGGACTTGCGTTTTCCTTCACGCGACGTGATGCCGAGCCGGAGCGCGCCTGCCGCGATCTGGCTCTCGCCATCGAGACGCTGGCGGCGCGGCCCGGGCTGGATGCGGCACTGGAGGCGGCCACGGCGCGGTTGAAGGACGAAGGCGACGAAGCAGGCGTTCGAGGAGCAGCAGCGGCTGCGGGCGGCGCGCGACGAGGCGGACCGGCAGCTTGCGACATTGTTCGAGAGCGGCGGGGACTAAAGGTTTCGAGTGGGATAAGGCGTTTAGATGGCGAAGACGAACACGGCGGAAACCGAAGAGAAGAGCGAGACCGGCGACGCGCCGCTCATCGATCTCAACGAAGCCGTCGCTCAAGAAGCTGATCGGCCGCGCCAAGAAGCGCGGCTACATCACCTATGACGAACTGAACGACGCGCTGCCGCAGGACCAGATGTCCTCCGAGCAGATCGAGGACGTGATGTCGGCGCTTAGCGAGATGGGCGTCAACATCGTCGAGAACGAGGAGGCGGACGAGGACGCGGAGCCGGAGGCGGACGCGGCATCGACGAGGTCGACAGCGGCGGCGTCGAGACCTTCGTCGTCGAGAAGAAGAAGGAGACGGTCGACCGCACCGACGATCCGGTGCGCATGTATCTGCGCGAGATGGGCGCGGTCGAACTGCTCACCCGCGAGGGCGAGATCGCCATCGCCAAGCGCATCGAGGCCGGCCGCGACACGATGATCTGGGGCCTGTGCGAAAGCCCGATCACCTTCAACGCGATCATCGAATGGTCGAACGCGCTCAACAACGGCATGATGCAGCTGCGCGAGATCCTCGACCTCGAGGCGATGCTCTCCAAGGGCCCGACGCGCCGAGCAGGTCGAGGGCGCCGAGGCCGACGACGACACCATCTCCGAAATCGACCGCCGGCCCCTCCTTCAAGGAGGAGGAAGAGGTCGAGGAGGTCGTCGAGGAGGAGGACGAGGAGGACAGCCTGGTCGAGCGCCGCGCGCCGCGCCCGGTCGAGGAGGAGGACGAGGACAACACGCTCACCCTCGCCCAGATGGAGGAGACGCTGAAGCCCGCCGCGCTCGAGAAGTTCGCCGCGATCACCGGCCTCTACAAGAAGTTCGCCAAGCTCCAGCACGTCGCGCATGGACGCGATGAGCGGCGGCCAGGAATTCGCCGCCGCCGACGAGAAGAAATATCAGAAGCTGCGCGAGCAGCTCACCGCCGAGGTCGAGAGCGTCCAGTTCCACGGCGCCAAGATCGAATATCTGGTCGACCAGCTCTACAGCTACAACCGCCGCCTCACCACGCTCGGCGGCCAGATGCTGCGCCTCGCCGAGCGCCACAAGGTGCCGCGCCGCGCCTTCCTCGAAGCCTATATGGGCCACGAGCTCGACGAGGGCTGGGCCGAGCGGGTCTGCGGCATCGACAAGAAATGGACGCGCCTTCTGCAGCCTCGAGGCCGACGCGATCGAGCGCATCCGCACCGAGATCGGCGAGATCAGCCAGGCGACCGGCATGAGCCTCGGCGAGTTCCGCCGGATCGTCAACCAGGTCCAGAAGGGCGAGCGCGAGGCGCGGATCGCCAAGAAGGAGATGGTCGAGGCGAACCTCCGCCTCGTCATCTCGATCGCCAAGAAATACACCAATCGCGGCCTGCAGTTCCTCGACCTCATCCAGGAGGGCAATATCGGCCTGATGAAGGCGGTCGATAAGTTCGAATATCGCCGCGGCTACAAATTCTCGACCTACGCGACCTGGTGGATCCGCCAGGCGATCACCCGCTCGATCGCCGACCAGGCGCGCACCATCCGCATCCCGGTCCACATGATCGAGACGATCAACAAGCTGGTCCGCACCAGCCGCCAGATCCTCCACGAGATCGGCCGCGAGCCGACCCCGGAGGAGCTCGCCGAGCGCCTCTCCATGCCGCTCGAGAAGGTCCGCAAGGTGATGAAGATCGCCAAGGAGCCGATCAGCCTCGAGACGCCGATCGGCGACGAGGAGGACAGCCACCTCGGCGACTTCATCGAGGACAAGAATGCGGTGATCCCGGTCGACGCGGCGATCCAGTCCAACCTCAAGGAGACGGTGACCCGCGTGCTGGCCAGCCTCACGCCGCGCGAGGAGCGCGTGCTGAGGATGCGCTTCGGCATCGGCATGAACACCGATCACACGCTGGAGGAGGTCGGGCAGCAGTTCTCGGTGACCCGCGAGCGGATCCGGCAGATCGAGGCGAAGGCGCTGCGGAAGCTGAAGCATCCGTCCCGGTCGCGGAAGATGCGGAGCTTTTTGGACCAGTAGCCAGGAAAGGCCCCGCTCCGGCGGGGTTTTTTTCCAGTTCGCCTGTGCGGGTTCAGTTCCGGCGCGCGATGACCAGCAGCTTGCCAGCAAAGCTTTCCAGCACTTTTGCACCCGACCGCGGGGGCACGACGAAATAGCGAAGGATGTCGCCCGTTTCACCTGCGGCGCTCGGACTCTGGTAGAGGACCTCCGCCCGGCCATCGAGATAGCCGAGGGTCTGGACGAGGGCTTCGGCATTGTCGCAGACATAGATCTCGATATTCATTCTAACCTCCCTATGTGCAGAGGGGACCGAGCGTCGCGACGATGCGGTCTTCCCGAACCTGGCCGGCACGCCGCAATATCTCTTCCGCCTGGCTGGCGCTTGCCTTCACTTCGCGAAGGAAGCCGGCCCGGGTGAAGGCGTCGTTGTCGTCGAAGACCGGGCTTGCGGCCACCAGGGCGTCGAAACGGGCCACCCGCGCGGCGTCGATGGCGCACAGGTAGAGTTGCTGGGCGCGCTGCGCCGTAGCGTCGGCCCACCCGCGTCCCTGACCGAAGTTGAACCGCACGGCCGCTTCGCTGAGATTGTAGCGCCGGGCGAGCTGGACGCGCTCCGCATCGACCTGCGTCACCAGGTAACGCATGCAATTCTCTTTCAAAAGCGGATCGCTCAGCCCCTGCGACGCCGGATTGAGGGCGCGGATGCAGAACAGCTGCGTTTCGTCCTGTTCGAACGTGTTCGCGACGATATTCTCAACGGCCTCCGCCACCTCGCGGACCGATTGGCTGCGCTCGGGGGTCGTCCCGACCTCCCGGACCGTCCCCGACGTGGTCGCCCCCAGCCCTCCCGCACTTGCCCGGACGAGGGTGTCATAATGTTCCTGGGCAGCGTCGCGCGCGACCACCGCGTTATTGCGGTTGGTTTCCGCCGTATTGCAGGCGTTGATCTTGTTCGTCTGTTCCGGCGTCGGGGCCGGTGGCACAACCGCAGCGACCGTCGCCTTGAGGGCCGCGCAGCCGCCCGTCCCCGCCGCCGTGTCGGCTGCGGCCTGCGCCGTCGTTTTCTGGTCGACCGTCACCTGGGCGTTCACCACTGCCTGTCTCGCCTCTGCCAGAAGCCTCACGGTCTCCGCGCCCGGGCCCGTTCCCGCGTTTCCGCCAGCGGTGATCGCCACGCCGCGCGGCGTGATCGAGCCGGTCAACTGCTCGATCGCCAGAATCGAGACCATGATCCGCTGGTCGCGCGCCGCGATGATCGGGAATTCGTCACCCGAGATCGCGCCGCTCAGATAGCGCTCGCAGGTCCTGAACATCATCTCGCGCAGCATGTTGATGGTCTGGGTCCGAGCGATCGTTGCCCCTGTCTCGGTGCTCGAGAACGCTCCCTGCAGCGCCCTGCTCGAGCTCTGGTCGGCCCCCAGGCCGAAATTGAGGCTCCCGCTCGCAGCGACGCCAAGCACCGTGAAAACATCGGGGCTCGGCTCCGCGCAGAAGCGCCGGAATACGGGATCAGTCGCCGCGGCTCGCGGGTTCACCTGGCTCAGCAAGACGCGCTGACGGGCGTCGACGGTGATCGCCGTCGCCTCCGCCCCTCTTATCGGTCTTTGCAGATGAAATGATCCGGTGCAGCCGGCCACCAATCCCGCAACTAGCAGAACGGCCGTCAATCGCGAAAACATCGCCCCTCCCCCCACGACCTTAAGGATTCCGGAACTATCTCACAATTTCCTGACTAGTTAAATCGAAATGATTTCTCTCCTTCGCTATGAATGAGTACCCGTTTGTGCACTTTTATCAAATGCACGCCGACATGCACTGGAGAAAGTCGACCAGCAGTTCAGCGTGCAGACCAAGGTCCCTATTCAGTGCCCATTCCGGCCCGCCTTGCATTTCGGCCGGCCGCATTTATCCCCGACAGCATGTACGGGCCGAGCTGGACCTGCCTGGGCGACGGAGCGGAGCACCCGGCCGATCTCGCGCACGTCGAGCGGACCCGCGCCGGCAACGCCGAGATCGACATCGTGCGCTGCCGCACCTGCGGCCAGCTCTACCGCCGGCTGCATTACGAGCTGAACGACTGGTCCGACTCCGGCGACTATTGCGACCGGACCACCATCTGGACGGTGCTGGAGCCGGACGAAGTGGAGATCGTCCGCAGCGACTCGAACTACACCCCACGCAGCGGCCGCGAGCACCGCTACGACACCGGCTGGAAACGCGAAGGGCCGTGGGACTGAGGACCCGAGCGGCCGTAGGCGGAGCGCGGGGGTCCGGAGAGAAATAGAGACACGTACTTACGTTTCCTCAAATCACTATCTCGGATGTCGCATGCGAAGCGGCCCCTCCACCAGTGATCAGGTTGGCAGTGCCCCGCGGGAGCGCGGGGACACACACCTTTGTGTCCCCATTCACAGTGAATGGGGACACGTACGAGTACATGTCCCCGTGACGAGCGTCAGGCCGCGGCGCCTGATGCCTCCTGCCGTGCGCTCTTCTGAAACAAAGCGGCGGAGAGCAGCCAGAGCGCCATGAAGACGCCGCTCAGCGCCAGCACGCCGAGGGCGCCCATCGGCTCGGCGCGCGCGGTCGAGGGGGCGGTGGCGACGGCGAGGGCGAGCAGCGCCTGCACGGCCGCGGTCGCCAGCATGGCGCGGGCCATGCCGCCGGCCTGGAAGCGGGCGGTGAAGGCGCAGGCGGCCGCGGTCGCGACCACGAGGTAGAAGCCCTGATTGACCGGATTGTCCTCGCTGCCGACGATGCCCACCGCGAGGTTGATCCAGACCTCGAGGAACGCGGCGGCAAGCGCGATCGCGACCCCGAACCGATAGGCGACGTGCCCCGCTCTGCCCGCCATCTCGCTCGCCCTCCCTTCGCCATCGGGAGCCACCCTGCCGGAGCGCGCGATGAGCGGCATGAGCAAGCGGTGAGATATTGCTGAAAAGCGAATTGCCGAAGGCGGGCTAGAGGAATTCCTCGGCGGCGAGGAAGCCGACCGCGAAGCCCGGCAGCATCCACCAGCCCGCGGCGAAATCGAGGCTGAACACCTCGACCCTGAGGCCCAGCCACTCGACCAGCGCCCAGGGGGCGGCGAGGAGCGGGCCGGCGAACAGGGTTCCGACGATGGTGTCGCCGCGCTCGGAGGCGACCCGGAGGATGACGCCGCCCGCCGTGGCGAGCAACGGCGCCAGCGCGAAGGCCGTGCCGTCCCACACGTTCATCGTGAAGGAGATGGCGATCGTCAGCACCGTGTAGAGCGTCGAGAGCGATTTCATGCGGCGAGACTAGCAGCCGGCCGTTAAGGCGGCGTTTCCGGGACGAAAGGGGACAGTTACGGTAACTGTCCCCTTTTTCACGCGGCGAGCGCGGCCTGCTCGCGCCAGCGGGCGGTGCGGCGGTCGTAATCGTCGGCGAGGGCGAGCAGGGCCGCGGCACCGTCGCCCGCAAAGGCGGGGCCGTGCATCAGCGCCAGCGTCTTGGGCGCGAGCGGGGCGAGGGCGCGGATGGTCGCGCCCATCGCCGGGTGCAGGCTGGAAAAGCCGAACAGATCCTCCGCCGCCGCCGCCGGCCCGACGATGTCGGCCTCGGTGAGCGGCCCGCTGCGGCCGGTCTGGGTGAAGAGGTCGCCGCAGAGCAGGGTGCCGGTGGTCTCCTCGAAGAGCAGCCCCGCGTCCCAGCCGTGCGGGGTGTGCGGCGTGTCGATATAGCGCACGCTCTTGCCGCCGAGGTCGATCGTCTCGCCATCGCCAAGCGTCCGCGGCGGCCGGTCGGCGAGGTCCCCGAGGCTGACGTCGCAGGCGGTGGCGCCGTGCACGATCTCGGCCTCGGGCGCGGCGGCGAGCCAGAGGTTCATCGCCCCGCACTCGTCGGCCTCGACATGGCCGAAGCCGATCCAGCGCAGCCGCTCGGGCGGCATGAGCCGCGCCACCGCCTCGCGCACGGCCGGGAACAGCCCGCGCTGGCCGGTGTGGAACAGCAAGGGCTCGTCGGCCACGATCAGATACTGGTTGAAGGCGAAGCCGGCGGGCGGCGCCACCTCGGGCACGAAGGTGGAGATGCGGAAGATGCCGTCGGCGATCTCGGCGAGCTCGGTCATGGGGGTCCTTTCGCAAGCTGATTGACTGCACAAGCATGTGCAGTTATCCTGCGGTCATGTCAAGCTCCATTGCACACAGGCGTGCAGCGAAAGCGCCGAACCGCCCCTATCGCCTGGGCAAGCGGGCGGCGAAGCAAGACGAGACGCGGCGGCGGATCGTCGAGGCGGCGGTCGACCTGCACGGCACGATCGGGCCGGCGCGCACCACCGTCTCGCAGATCGCCGCGCGCGCGGGGGTGCAACGGCACACCTTCTATGCCCACTTCCCCGACGAGCGCAGCCTGCTGCTCGCCTGCTCCGGCCTCGCCCTCGAGCGCGACCCGCTGCCTGCGGTGGAGGAATGGGCGCGCCTCGCGCCGGGGCGCGCGCGGATCGGGCACGGGCTGGCCGAGCTCTACGGCTGGTACGCCCGCAACGCCGAGCTCGCCGCCTGCGTGCTGCGCGACGCCGAGCAGCACGCGCCGACCGGCGAGATCGTCGCGCTGCGCATGGGCCCGACCTTCGCGCGCGCCTTCGATCTGCTCGCCGAGGACCTGGGGGCGCGGCAGCAGGCCGTGCTGCGCGTCGCGCTGGACTTCGCCTGCTGGCGCAGGCTCGCGGAAACGCACGCCGCCGCCCCCGCCGCCGCGCTGATGAGCGAAGCGGTGCTGGGCCTTTCGGACGATTGAAATCCGGACTCCGTCGTTGCGTTTCCCGCGGCCGGGGCGCACCATCGGGATCATCATTTCGAGGGGGACGGGCGATGATTACGCGTCGTGAGACTTTGCATGGCATCGTGCTCGGCGGAGCCGCCGTCTTCGCGGGGACGATTCCAGGCGTGCGCGCCGTCGCCGCACCGCTGCCCAGGCGCCGGGAGATCAACGGCCTCGCGCTCAACGATCCCATCGTCCAGACGCTGCGCGACGGCGTCAAGATCCTGAAGGATCGCGGGCCGGGAGACGGCCCGAACTGGGTCGACTTTGCGAACATCCACGGCACCCCGGCCGGCGGCTTCAACAAATGCCCGCACAAGAACTGGTATTTCCTGCCCTGGCACCGCGCCTATCTGCTCTCCTACGAGCGGATGATCCGCTCGGTGACCGGCAACAGCAGCTTCGCCATGCCCTATTGGGACTGGGCCGCGAACCGGACCGTGCCGCAGGCGTTCAAGGACGCGACCTATAACGGGCAGACCAACCCGCTCTACGTCTCGACCCGGAGCAACAACTACAGCATTCCGGACATCTATTCCGGCCCTTCGGTGATGAACGGCATCTTCGCCCAGACCAATTTCGAGCTGTTCGCCTCCTCCCGTCCCGCCGGGCAGAACAACACCAACGCCAGCTGGATCAAGTCCGGGGGCACGCAGGGCACGCTCGAGCAGACGCCGCACAACAACATCCACAACAACCTCGGCGGCTTCATGCCCAATTTCAACTCGCCGAGGGATCCGATCTTCTTGATGCACCACGGCAATATCGACCGCATCTGGTGGAGCTGGAACTGCCGCGGGCGCGAGAACACGACCGACCCGCTGTGGCGCGACATGTCGTTCACCGACAATTACTACAATCCCAACGGCAGCTGGGCGACCTACAAGCCCTCCGACCTGCTGAGCGTCGCCGCCTTGGGCTACAGCTACGGCCTCTGCCTGAGGAGGCTGGTGGCGATTCCGGTGCGGGTCCTCGCGAACGCGCGGCTGGCCGAGATCTTCAGGGCCGGCAGGGCGGCCGAGGCGAGGCCGCGCGGCGCGCACGTGCTGCAAATGCAAAGGCGGGCCGCCGGCGCGCAGCTCGAAACGGTGGCCGCGGCGCCGCCGAGGAGCCTGCGCAACGCCTTCGCCAACCTCGCCGCGCGGCGGCCCCTCACCCGCGACCCGGGCGGCGAGCAGAGCACCTCGCAGGTGGTGGCGCTGATCCACAACCTGACGCCGCCCAGCGGCGAGGTGGAGGTGCTGGTGTTCGCCGGCACCGGCAGGGTGCCGGCGGTGAGCGATCCGCGCGACCGGCATTTCGTCACCTCGATCGGCTTCTTCGGCGTGGGCGCGCACGGCCATGGCGCCGTCTCCGCCTCCGTCGACCTCACCGAGCATCTGCGCACGATGCCCGCGACGACCGACCAAGTGCACGTCAGGCTGGTCGCGCGGCCGATCGGGCGGACGGACGCGGCCGTTCAGGAAACAGTCGCGCAGGCCCAGGTAGAGGTGGTCATCGTCTAGCCGCGCACGCCGCGCGGCGTCGGGCGAGAGGGAGATCCATGTCCGCATCCTTGCTGGCCCTGCTGCTCGCGGCCGCCACGCCCGAACCGGGTCTTGCCACGCCCGGCCGGCCGGCGGTGCTGCGGCCGGTGGTGGAGGCCGCGGCGCACTGCTCGGCCAACCCGCAGCTGGTGGTCGCCATCACCGGATTCACGCCGCCGCGCCAAGGCCACGCGACGCTGGTCGTGTCGCTGCGGACCGCCGACGGCCGCACCACCGAGCTCGGCCAGGTGGGCGTCTACCCGGAGCAGGCCTTTTCGGTGGCGCTGGCGGAAGCCCACCGCTTCGGCTTCGCCGTGCCGAGGAGCGCGCTCCGCCGGAACCCGATGGTGCTGGTCGATGTCACGGCCGCCGCCGGCGCCCGGGCCCTCGTCGGCGAGGCGCGGATCGGCCCCGCGCCGCAGGAGCGCTGCTGAACCGGCGGCGCGATGCTGCCGGCCCTGCTCAGGCGAGCCCAGCGCCCGCGGGCTCCTGCTCCCGCGCCGCCTTCGAGAACAAGGCGGCGGCGAGCAGCCACAGGGCGGCGAAGGCCAGGCTGAAGACCCCGCCGCGCGGATCGGCGAAGAAGCCGAAGGCGGCGACTCCCGCATAGAGGGCGGCGGCGACGAGCATCGCGCGCACCATGCCGGCGGCCTGGAAGCGGGCGAGGATCGCGCCGAGAAGGGCGAGGACGAGGACGCCGATGAACAGCAGATTGTAGGGATTGTCCTCGTCGCCGATCATGCCGACGGCGCCGTTCGCCCAGATGGTGAGGAGGGTGGCGGCGAGCGCGACGCCGACCGCGGCGCGGTACGCATGGTTGCGCGACATCCGCACGGTCAGCTCGAAGGCCGCGCCGACGCCGCCGATCAGGACGCCGGCGAAGACGAAGTCGGATCCGGTCCAGCTCACTTCGCGGGTGAACTGCATCGCCACCAGGGGAAGGAGCAGCAGCAGCGCCGCGAGGCTCCAGCCTGCGATCCGCCACGGGCTCACGCCCCGCCCGCCCTTGTTGCCCGCGCTGCTTGCCATTGCCTTGCCTCCCATTCCCGGCCGCTAATATCCGGCCCAATAGAGCGCGCCCAGCGCAGCGGCGCCGGCAAGCGCCTGCACCAGCAGCACGAGGAGCGGCCTGGCGGGACGACTCCAGTCCGCCGTGGCCATGAACAGCAGCACCAGCGGAAGCTGGGCGACGATCAGCAACTGGAACAGGTGGGCGGCCGCGCCCTCGTCCGCCTGAGGTGGAACGCCGGCGGCGACATTGCCGAGCACGAGCGCCAGCGCGGCCATCGAGAAGGCGACCGGAAGAATCATGCAAATCCGGCCGGTTCTGCGTCAACTCCTGGAGATCCCGATTTCAGAAGCTTTTGCCATTGCCTTGCCTCGTTGGATGGATGAGGCTCCCTTTGCCATGCGCGATCGGTGAGCGGCATGAGCAAGTCCTGAGGTTTTGCTGAAAAAATGACGGGCTTCCGCTTCGAGAATTTCGTGCTCGATCCCGGCGACCGGCGGCTGCGCCGGGACGGCGCGCCGGTCGAGCTCAACGCCCGTTATTTCGACGCGCTCGCGCTGCTGGTGCGCGAGGCCGGCACCCTGGTCTCGAAGGACCGCTTTCTCGACGAGGTCTGGCAGGGCGTGCCTGTCACCGACGAGGCGCTCACCCAATGCATCAAAACGCTGCGCCGGCAGCTCGGCGACGATGCCGCCCGGCCGCGCTTCATCGAGACGGTCCCCAAGCACGGCTATCGCTTCATCGCGCCGGTGGAGCGGATCGGCGACGATCCGAAAGCCCTTCCCCTTGATGGGGGAGGGTTGGGTGGGGGTGGACTCGTCGGAGAAGCTCGGCGCGTCTCGGAGTCCACCCCACCCCCGGCCCCTCCCCATCAAGGGGAGGGGGGATCTGTCTCGGCGCGCCCTTATTCCTGGCGGCAATGTCTCCTGCTCGGGGGCGCGGGGACGCTGGGGGCCGGGGTCGCCGGCGTCGTCGGCGGCCTCATCTACGGCTTCGCCGGGGCCGCACAGCCGCTCGGCCCGGGTATGGGCGCGGCTTCGGTGCTGCTCGTCCTCCTCTGGCTCACCATCGCGGCGGCGTTGATGGGAGGCGCGGGCGTCAGCTTCGGCATCGCCGCCGCGGGCTTCGTCCCCGGCCGCCACTGGGGCGTGCTCGGCGGCGCCGTGGGCGGGCTGGCGGTGGGCGGCGCCGTGAAGCTGCTCGGCCTCGACGCGTTCAACCTGCTGCTCGGCCGCTCGCCGGGCGACATCACCGGGGCGGCGGAAGGCGCGCTGCTCGGCGGCGCGGTCGGCCTCGGCGCCTGGCTGGGAGGGCGCGGCGCGGGCCGGCCTTCGCTCCGGCGCGGCATCCTTGCCGCGGGCCTCGCCGGCGGGGGCGCCGGCATCCTCATCGCGTTGCTCGGCGGACGGCTGATGGCGGGCAGCCTCGACCTGCTCGCCCGCTCCTTCCCCGGCTCGCGCCTGAGGCTCGACCAGATCGGCGCCCTGTTCGGCGAAAGCGGGTTCGGGCCGGTCAGCGAGATTGCCACCGGCGCCCTGGAGGGCGCGCTGTTCGGCGCCTGCATCGTCGGTGCGATGCTCCTCGCCCGGCGGAGCCTGGGCAGGAACGCCTAGCGGGCGGCGGCCCACCCCGGCCGCGGAGGGGTGATTTCGCGAAAATCACCCGTTCGGGCGATGGTCCGGTGCTCCCGCCCGCTATACGCTCGGCCGGCACCATGAAGGGAGCGCATAGTCATGAACCTCCAGCAATCCGCCACGCCGGTGGCCTTCCTCTACGTCAGCGATCGTGAGCGGGCGCTCGGCTTCTATCGCGACACGCTCGGCCTCGCGCTGCGCAGCGCCGACGCGTTCGGCGACTTTATCGAGCTCGGCGGCGCGCTGCTGCGCATGACCGTGATGCCGGACCACCAGGCGCACCCCCATCCGGTGCTCGGCTGGAACGTCGAGGACATCCGCGCCACCGTGGAGGCGCTGCGCGACCTCGGCATTGCCTTCACCATCCACGAAGGCCTCGGCCAGGACGCGCTCGGCATCTGGACCGCGCCGGACGGCAACACCAGGATCGCCTTCTTCGCCGACCCCGACGGCAACGTGCTGACCCTGTCCGAGACCTGAGCCCGGCCCGGAGGCATCCTCTCCGGGCGACGATCGTCCATTTTTCTGCGCCAAATCCCGGCGGCGTGATGGCCGTCACGCCGGCCGCCTGCCCGCCGTGCGATGCACCGGGTGAGACGGGCGGCCGGCCGTGGAGCCACGAGGCCAGGCCCGCCGCTTGATTGTCTGGCTGCCGGCACTTCCGATGGAGGCGGCGGGAACAGGAGGGAATGTGTCAGGTGAGTCCCTCGTCGTGCTCGACACGGAGCAGGCGGAACGAGCGCTGAGCGACTTGCGCGGCATCGCGCAGGTCACCCAGCTGCTCCCGCCCCGGCTGGCGCTGGTGCGGAGCGGAGGTGCCGCGCTCGCGGCCCTGCCCGGCGTCGTCAGCGTTCACGATTCGGCCGCGGCGGAGCTGCCGGCCGACCTCACCGAAAACGAGCGGATGTTCGTCGCGGCGTGGCAGGCGCGCAGCGCCGCCGACGGCCCCAAGACGCGGTCCGGCGACGGCCTGCCCTGGGACGCGCCGGGCTTCGAACCGCCCGATTCGCCCGACGGCCAGCATTGAGCGGCCGAGCATCGTCAACGCAACCGAACAACCAGGAGGAAAGACAATGGCAGGGGATCTCAAAGCGATCGAGCGGGTGGTGATCGAAGGCGCCGCACCCGCGGCCAGCCGGGCGATGGTCGCCCGCGACGCGATGGGAGCCGAGACCGGGGCCCAGGCCATTCACCGCTACGGCCGCGTCGGCATCGTCGCCGAGACCGGCCAGGCCGCGCGCTCGGCGCCGGCGACGGCCGACTATGACGCCGGGGCCGCCGCGGCGTCGCTCCCGGACGGCCTCAGCGAGGTCGAGGCGCTGGGCCTCGCCGCCTTCGAGCTGCGCTCGTCGGAGGAGTATCGGGAGGCCAAGGCCAACCGCCCGCGTGCCGGCGAAGCGTGGGACATGCCGAAATGCAGCGCGGCGGCGCCGACCCCGACCTTCCGCGCCCTCAGCGTGGGCGCCCGCGCCGGCGGGCCGACCAGCGCCTATCTCGAGGGCTCGGTGGCGGTCGGCATCGTGATCGTCGAAGGGCCGACGGCCGCCCTCAAATTCACCGACGCGGAGCGGACCAAGGTGGTGGCCGAGGTGCAGAACGGCCTCGGCTTCCTCGCCACCTCGAACCCGCTGGCCGGGATCAGCTTCAGCTACGACATCCAGGACGTCATGCTGAGCGTGCCCGCCAACCCCAACGCGCCCGATCTCGAGGCGCATTGGCGCAACCCGGCGATGGCGGCGATCGGCTTCAGCGCCGACTGGGCCGGCGTCGGCGCCTATGTGGAGGACCTCCGCACCCGCTTCGGCACGCGCTGGACGTTCTGCGCCTTCTTCACGAAATACCCGCTGGGCTGGTTCGCCTATGCCAGCATCGGCGGGCCGCGGCTGGTCATGCAATATGCCAATGACGGCTGGGGGCCCGAGAATATCGACCGCGTGTTCGCCCACGAGACCGGCCACATCTTCGGCGCCCCCGACGAATATGCGTCGAGCGGCTGCAATTGCGGCGGCGCCTGGGGGCGGTTCGGGCTGGCCAATCGCAATTGCGAGAACTGCGCCGGCGAAGGCGGGGTGCCGTGCCTGATGAAGGGCAACACCTTCGCCTTGTGCGGCTACACGCCGGGCCATCTCGGCTGGAGCCCGCAGCTGGTGGTCAAGAATTACGGCTACGACGCCGGCGGCTGGCGGGAGGAGCGCCACCCGCGCATGCTCGCCGACACCACCGGCGACGGCAAGGCCGACATCGTCGGCTTCGGCAATGCCGGGGTGTGGCGCAGCCGCGCGATCGGCGACGGCCGCTTCCAGACGCCGGAGCTGGTGATCGCCAATTTCGGCTACGACGCCGGCGGCTGGCGGGTCGACATGCACCCGCGCTTCGTCGCCGACACGACCGGCGACGGCAAGGCGGACGTCATCGGCTTCGGCAATAACGGCGTGTGGCGGTCGCGGGCGCAGCCCGACGGCAGCTACGGCCCGCTGGACATGGTGGTCGACAATTTCGGCTACAATGCCGGCGGCTGGCGGATCGCCCGGCACCCGCGCATGCTCGCCGACACCCAGGGCTCGGGCCGGCTCGACATTGTCGGCTTCGGCAATGCCGGGGTGTGGGTCTCGCGCTCGCAAGCGAACGGGAGCTACGCCGCGCCGGTTCTGGTGATGAACAATTTCGGCTACGACGCCGGCAACTGGCGCGTCGATCGCCATCCGCGCTTCATGGCCGACATCACCGGCGACGGCCGCGCCGACATCATCGGCTTCGGCAATGCCGGCGTCTGGGTGTCGCTCGCGCAGGCGAACGGCACCTACGCCGCCCCGATCCTGGCGGTCGCCAACTTCGGCTACGACGCCGGCGGCTGGCGGGTGGAGCTGCACCCCCGCTTCGTCGTCGACACCACCGGCGACGGCCGCGCCGACATCGTCGGCTTCGGCAATGCCGGCGTGTGGCGGGCGCGCTCCAACGGCAACGGCACCTTCACGGCGCCCGAGTTCCTGGTCGGCAATTTCGGTCTCCACGCCGGCGGCTGGCAGGTGGGCCGCCACCCCCGCATGCTCGCCGACACCACCGGCGACGGCCGCCTCGACATCGTCGGCTTCGGCGATGACGGGGTCTGGATCTCGCGGGCGCTGTCCAACGCGACCTACGAGGCGCCTGGGTTGGTGGTGAAGAATTTCGGCTATGTCAACGGCGGCTGGCGGGTCGACCTTCACCCCCGCTTCCTCGCCGACGTCACTGGCGAGGGCCGGGCCGACATCCTCGGCTGCGGCAATGCGGGGGTCTGGTACTACCGGTCCTGAACGGCTGAAAATGGGGACAGTTACAGTGACTGTCCCCATTCCGGTCGTTGACAAGGCGCGCGGCGCCCCGCTTTGTCCGCGCCATGGCCCCGTTCAGCTGGCTCGGCCGCTTCATTGCCGGCCTGTGGCATGTCTCCCGCCGCTCCTGGATCGATGTCGGCATGGGCTTGAGGCCCGGCAGCGGCGCCTCGGCGCTGGTGCTGTTCCTGTTCCTGATCTTCGTCGTCGTCGGGCTGGTCCTGCTGCTGCTCGGCGTCAGCCTCGGCGACGCCGACCGCTGGCTCGAGGCGCAGGCGGGCTGGCTCGACGCCGTCGGGAGCTGGCTGTTCAGCGCGCTGTGCGGCGCCATCCTGCTGATCTGCCTGCTCGCGATCCTGCTCGCGGTCTTCGGCCGCGGCAAATCGGAGCGCCCCGGCCTCGGCTGCGTCCTGCTCGCGCTCGTCACCGGCTATTTCGCCTGGTTCGGCATGACCGGCTGAAAAGGGCGTTTCCCGGCCGCTCGTAAACCTCCTCTTTACGCCGCCTGGGCTAAGCCCCGTCCCAGTCAGCGCGCAGACGCGCGCCGGAGGTTGGTCGATGGCTTCAGTATCGGTGGACAGCGCAGGCCGCGCCGGCGCGGGCGAGCTGCTCCTCACCTGCGTCGCGGAGCACGGCACGGCGAGCCATTGCTATTTCGCCGGCGAGACCCTGCGCAAGGGGCCGGAGGCGGCGCGCAACCTCGCCGACGCGATCCATTTCCTGTGCGCGCTGCACGGCCGCCACCCCGGCATCGTCGACCATGCCGCGACCCACAGCGTCGAGCCCGAGGCGCGCGCCTGGTTCATCGCCGCCGGCGACGCCATGGCCGCCGAGCGCAGCTTCCTGACCCGGCTCTCGGTCGCCGCCGGCGCGATCCCCTCAACTCCGGGCGGGGCCAATAGCGAGACCGCGATCCTGGCCCAGCGCGGCGCGCTCGCCACTCTGGCCCAATCCGACCGGCGCGGCTGCGCGCTGGGCGCGGCGCTCGCCTTCGCCGCCGACTGGGAGGCGATCCGCACCCTGCTCGACGCCGCCGCCAGCCGGCTCGGAGTCGAGGCGCCGCCCTCGGCGCTTTCCGGCCGCGCCGCCGTGGAAGCGGTCGCCGACGCCGCCGGCGCCGACCCGATCGCCCAGCGCGCCCTCCTCTTCGGCGCCCAGCAGCTGGCGCTGCAGCATCGCGGCCTCTGGGACCTGCTCGAGGCAAGGCAGCAGGCGCGCCAGGAATATTGACAGGGGGACGGTTACTTTTCCGCACGGCGTCGGCTTTCCGGCGCTTCGTGCGGAAAAGTAACTGTCCCCATTCGGAGTTGCGCAGCCCCATCCCGCCACCTATTCCCGCGCGATGCGCTTCGAAGGCACCAGCACCTATGTCGCGACCGAGGACCTCAAGGTCGCGGTCAACGCCGCGGTCACGCTCAGGCGGCCCTTGCTGGTCAAGGGCGAGCCCGGCACCGGCAAGACCATCCTCGCCCATGAGATCGCCGGGGCGATCGGCGCGCCGCTGATCGAATGGCACGTCAAGTCGACCACCAAGGCGCACCAGGGCCTCTACGAATATGACGCGGTGGCGCGGCTGCGCGACGGCCAGCTCGGCGACGCGCGCGTACACGACATTTCGAACTATATCCGCCGCGGCAAATTGTGGGAGGCGTTCACCTCGCCCGAGCTGCCGGTGCTGCTGATCGACGAGATCGACAAGGCCGACATCGAATTCCCGAACGACCTCCTGCAGGAGCTCGACCGGATGGAGTTCCACGTCTACGAGACCAAGGAGACGATCGTCGCCAGGGAGCGGCCGATCGTCGTCATCACCTCGAACAACGAGAAGGAGCTGCCCGACGCCTTCCTGCGCCGCTGCTTCTTCCACTATATCAAATTCCCCGACCGCGAGACCATGCAGGCGATCGTCGACGTCCATTTCCCCGGCATCCAGAAGCTGCTCGTCTCGAAGGCGATGGACATCTTCTACCAGGTCCGCGACGTGCCTGGCCTCAAGAAGAAGCCCTCGACCAGCGAATTGATCGACTGGCTGAAGCTGCTGCTCCACGAGGATCTCCCGCTCGAAATACTGCAGTCGAAAGACCCTTCGAAGGCAATTCCTCCGCTCCACGGCGCCCTCTTGAAGAATGAGCAGGACGTGATGCTGTTCGAGCGTCTCGCCTTCATGGCACGGCGCAATAGCTGAAGCTTCGAAGCAACGTCATAAAGACAATGATATTTGGATGGACTCTGGCCAATCCAGTAAATGAAGCATAGAAGACCTGTCGTCCAAAGAAAAAAGGGAGGACGACATGGCCCTGAGACCCCCTAACCTCTCCGTGAAATCCGATGCTGCCCAGTTGGTAAGTCAACTTCGCAGCGCGAAGCTGTCGAGCGCGCAACTCGCCACCTTGTGGAAGGTTCACCGTGGCGAGCTGCCCGGGAAGCTGGTGCGGGGGCCCATCGTGATCGGGATTCCCGTTCCGGATCTCCTGCGCGGCCAGGTGAGCGTGAAACCCGGCGATCTGGGCAAGTTCACCGAGAAGCTGGGGGCCAACCCGGCGGTGCGCTCGTGGCGCGTCTTCCCGGTGGGGATCATCAATCCCGAGCGCTACGTGGTCGAGGTCGATCTGGGCGCGAGGCCCTAGCCATGGACCCGGCGGCGGGCGCCGGGGACGGCAATCGGCAAGGCGCGCGCCTGCCTTGGCGCGCGCCGATCCTGCAGCTTCACGCGACGGCGCATTGCAACCTCGCCTGCCGTCATTGCTATTCGAGCTCCGGTCCGCGCCGTAAGGGGCGCCTCGAGCCGGCGACGGTGGCGCGGCTGCTCGAGGATGCGGCCGCGCTCGGCTACGGAATCCTGAGCGTCAGCGGCGGCGAGCCGCTGATGGACCCTGGCCTGTTCGATCATCTCGCGGCCGCACGGGCGCTCGGCTACCAGGTCGACCTCGTCTCCAACGGCACCCTGATCGAGGACGACGACGCCGAGCGGCTGGCGGCGAGCGCCGATCTGGTCGCAATCAGCATTGACGGCCCGCCGAAGCTGCACGACGCCATCCGCGCCGCGCCCGGCTCGTTCGACCGCGCGGTCGCCGGGCTGCGGCGGCTGCGCCGCACTGGCCTCGACGTCGGCATCATCCACACCGCCCGGCCGGAGACGCTGCGCCACCTTCCCTGGCTGATCGCCTTCGCGCGCGCCGAAGGCATCGCCCTCGTCCAGCTTCACCCGCTCGAGCCGGTCGGGCGCGCGAAGACCGGGATGGCCGCAACCGGCCCGGGCGAGCTCGAAACGCGGCTCGCCATGCTCGTCGCCCTGTTGAGCGAGGAGGAGACGGCCGGGGTGAACGTGCATTGCGATATCCTCGACATCGAGGCGCTCACGAGCCCTCCGGCGGGCGGGTGCGGCGGCGCCGAGCCGCAGCGCGAGCTCGGCCTGGGCGATCTCGTCGATCCACTGGTCGTCGAGCCGGACGGCATGGTCGTGCCCTGGGTCTATGGCATCGATCGCAGGCTGGCGCTGGGTTCGCTGGCCGACGCGCCGCTCGCCGCGCTCGTGCCGGCCTTCTGGTCGACGACCCTGCCTGCGGCGCTCGGCCATAGCGACGCCGTCGCCGCCAGTCTGCTCGCCGACCATCCCTGGCCCTATCTTAACTGGTATGCGGCGCTCGCCGCGCGACCGCTCGGCTTCGAGCGGGACGACGGCTGGGCCGGCAAGCGGCCACCGGAGCTGCTGCGGGCCAGGGCCTAGCGCACCGCCTCGTCGCGGCAAGGCTGGCGGGCCGGCCCGTTCACCAATAACGATGTGATGACGAATGGCGACGGGGCGGCGATGGCGATTTTGAAGGCGATGGGGAGGAAATTCTGACTCCCCCTCTCCCCGACCATCGGGGCGACTCTTTGGCTCGTCCGGGGGACGAGCCTGTCGCCCCGATCCCCATTGGGGAGAGGGAGACGGCGCATACCCGCTTCCAGCGCGTCAGGCTTGCGCTCGAGCAGGCGACCGTCGCGGGCGGGTGGCCGAGCCTAGCCTATGAGTTTCTGCTGTTCGGCTTCAAGCAGGGCTGGGCGTGCCTGTTCGGGGCGCTGATGCTGGCGTTGCTGGTGGCGACGCACCTCTTCTATCCGCGGGGGGCCTGGCTGCCGCGCTACGATTTCCTGACCCTTGCCGCGCTCGCTATCCAGCTCGCGATGCTGCGCTTCCGGCTGGAGACCTGGGACGAGGCCAAGGTGATCCTCGCCTTCCACGTCGCCGGCACGGTGATGGAGCTGTTCAAGACCAGCTGGGGATCCTGGCTCTATCCCGAGGCAAGCTATTTGCGGATCGCCGGCGTGCCGCTCTTCTCGGGCTTCATGTATGCCGCGGTCGGCTCCTACATCGCCCGGATCTGGCGGATCTTCGAGATCCGCACCAGCCACTTCCCGCCGCTTCGGGCGCAAGCGCTGCTGGCGCTCGCCATCTACGTGAATTTCTTCGCCCATCACTGGCTCTGGGACGCGCGCTACGCGCTGCTGGCGGCGACCGCGCTCGTCTATTGGCGCACCCGCTTCTGGTTCAGGCCGTTCCGCCGCTACCGGCCGATGCACATCCTCATGGGCTTCTTCCTGGTCGCCCTGTTCATCTGGTTCGCCGAGAATATCGGCACGCTCTCCCACGCCTGGACCTATCCGAACCAGCGGCAGGGCTGGTCGATGGTGCCGCTCTCCAAGCTCGTCGCCTGGTATCTGCTGATGATCATCTCGTTCGTGCTGGTCGCCCTGGTGCGCCGGCCCGAGCCGATGGACGAGGCCGAGGCTCAGCGCATCGCCTCGTCGCGATAGGCGAGCTCGAAATTGCCCCAGCGGCGGCCGCCGATGAACAAGGGCACGAACACGTTCTTGACCGGCAGATAGCGGCCCTGGCCCAGCTCCATGCCGTAGGTGGCGAGCATCGCCTCCTTCTCCGACGCGATCGCGCGGCGGGTGATGTCGTCGAGGAAGTTGCGGCGGTTGCGGCAATGCTCGGCGTTCCACTCGGGATCGTTGGGCCGCTGCGGATGCGAGCGGGCCGAGATGTGGGTCGGCAGATAGCCGTTGATGTCGGTGATCGCGGTCGCGATCAGCCGCGATTCCTCGGCCATCAGCCGGTCCAGCACGGGGCGGACATGGGTGTCGGCGAAGGCGCAGAAATTGGTTTCCCACTGCGTCGGGTTGGTGCCCGGCATCTCGACATAGTCGGTGTCGAACACCGCCTCGGCGTCGACCTCGCCGCGCTCGATGCCGGCCTCGACGATCGCCTTGATCTCGCGGGTGGCCTTTTGCGCATATTCGATGAACGGGGTGTCGTCGATCCGCACCCCGGAGGAAGCGAGCCGGTCGAGCATCTCGTTGGAGAGCAGTTCGAGCTTGGTGAGGCGCTCGTGCGTCTCCTTCAGCTGCCCGCCATTGTCGCGGGCGTCGGCGGCGAAGCTGGAGAGGCCGCTCTTCACGCTGTCGACGCTGGTCTGGATCAGGCTGGTCGACTGGGCGATGCCGTCGGTCTGGCGGTCGACCAGAGCGACGATGTCGGCGACGTCGCGCACGGTGTCGTTGATCCGGGTGAACGAGCCTTGGGCGACGCGGCTCTTCTCGACGCCGGCCTTGATCTCGCTGGTCACCGCCTCGGCCTCTCGCGTCAGCGAGGCGATGGTGCCCGCGATCTCGCCGGTGGCGGCGCGGGTGTCGTGGGCGAGCTTCTTGACCTCGGCCGCGACCACCGCGAACGAGCGCCCCGCCTCGCCGGCGCGGGCGGCCTCGATGGTGGCGTTCAAGGCGAGCATGTTGGTCTTGCTGGCGATCGTCTCGATCGAGGAGGAGACGCTCTGCACCCGCGTCATCGCCGCGGTGAAGCCGGCCATGCGGTCGCCCAGCTGGACGACGAGGTCGGTGAGGCCGGAGAAGACGCGGATCGTGTCCTCGATCGCGGCGCGGCCCTGGTCGAGCTTGCCGCGCGCCTGCTCGGCCAGCACCCGCGCCTCGTCGGTCGAATCGGCGACGCTGGCCTGGTCGGCCATCAGCCGCGTCGTCACTTCCTCGAGCGTGTCGAGCATCCGAAGGTTCGCCGAGATGCGCTCGTTGACCCCGGCGACATAGCCGGCGACGTCGCTGCATTCGATCGCCAGCGACCCGCAATTGCGCGCCACATGGTTGATCGCCTCGCCGTCGGTCCTCTCGCTCGCAACGCTTGCCACCGTATGTCCCCGCTTTTTCTTGGCTGGATTGCTAGGGATGAATGGTTGAAAGGACGTTAACTATGTCCGGGCGGCGTGCCGTGCGGACATAGCCCGCTCAAACGGTGACGAAGGGCGCGCGAGGAGATACATGCCGGTCATGTCGCTTCATCCCGTAAAATCGGCCTGCGCCGCGCTCGCGCTGCTCGCGCTCGCCGCCGCGCCGCCGGCGCGGGCGCAGGAAGCGCCGGCGCAGCCACGCACGCTCGCGGTTCCCGCCGGCGCCGCCTGGCGCCATGCCGGCACCGGCATGGTCCTGCCGGCCAGCGCGGAGGGACTTGCCCGGGCCCATGTCCGCGACAGCGGCGACGGCGAGCTGGACGTCCTCGCCAGCTATGCCAATCGCGAGGAAGGGATCATCGCGCTCGTCTACATCTACCGGACGCTCACCCCGAACGTCCCGCTCTGGTTCGACCGGGCGATCGCCCAGGTCGTGCTGCAGCAGCCGGGAACGGCGCCGCCGGCCATCTCCGGCTTCACGCGGCCGGGCGCGTCGGCCGCGTCGGGCCTGCGCGCCGCGCTGAACGACAACGTGCCGGGGATGCGAAGCACCGCGATCGCGATCGCGCCGCTCGGTTCGTGGCTGGTCAAGGTGAGGCTGGGCTCGACGCGGCTCTATCCGGCCGCGCTCGACCAGCGGCTGAGCGCGTTCGTCGGCGCGCTGAGCTGGCCGGCGGAGACCGGCACGGCCCGCCCCGCCGTTCCGGTCGAGCCGTGCGCGACCCCTCTGAGGCTGCGGCAAGCCCGGATCGTCCGTACCGAAACCGCCGATATGCTGCTGGACTCGGTGATCGCGTCGGTCCCGACCGTGGGGAACGAGCGTCCGCCGCCCGTTTATTGCCGCGAACCCGGCGCCACGGTCGAACGGGGCGTCTACCGCCCCGACGGCGCGAGCGACTCCTATCTGATCGCCCTGCACGACGCCGGGATCGCGCTGGGGTTAGGCGATGCGAGCGGCCTTTCGGCGCTGCTTGGCAACGGGGGCGGAAGCCGCCGTTTTTCGATGACCCTGCTCGAGCGGAACTCTTCCAGCACCCTTCCCTCGTTCAACCGCCTGCCGCCGCCGGACCAGGCGCTCGCCGTCGCCCGCGCATCGCGCCCGACCTCGACGACGACCGTCGGCGACTGAGCGATGTTCTTCTCCTTCGTCGACGAGCTGCGCGCCGCGGGCATCCCCGCCTCGATGAAGGAGCATCTGACGCTGCTCGAGGCGATGGACGCGGACATCATCGCCGCCAGCCCGGAGCAATTCTACTATCTCGCCCGCGCCACCTTCGTGAAGGACGAGGGGCTGCTCGACCGCTTCGACCAGGTGTTCGGCAAGGTCTTCAAGGGGCTGGAGGCGAATTACGGACCGGATGCGGCGCCGGTGCCCGAGGAGTGGCTGAAGCAGGTCGCCGCGCTCTATCTCACCCCCGAGCAGATGGCCGAGATCAGGGCGCTGGGCTCGTGGGAAGAGATCATGGAGACGCTGAAGAAGCGCCTCGAGGAGCAGAAGGGGCGCCACCAGGGCGGGTCCAAGTGGATCGGCACCGGCGGCACCTCGCCCTACGGCAACAGCGGGTATAATCCGGAAGGGGTCAGGATCGGCGGCGAGGGCGGCCAGGGCCGGGCGATCAAGGTGTGGGACAAGCGCGAGTTCCGCAATCTCGACAACCAGGTCGAGCTCGGCACCCGCAACATCAAGGTGGCCCTGCGCCGCCTCAGGCGCTTCGCCCGCGAAGGCGCCGCCGAGGAGCTCGACCTCGACGCCACCATCGACGGCACCGCGCGCAAGGGCTGGCTCGACATCGCCATGCGCCCCGAGCGGCACAATGCGGTCAAATTGCTGCTCTTCCTCGACGTCGGCGGCTCGATGGACCCGCATATCCGGCTGACCGAGGAATTGTTCTCCGCGGCCACCTCGGAGTTCAAGAATCTCGAATTCTTCTACTTCCACAACTGCCCCTACGAGGCGGTGTGGAAGGACAATCGCCGCCGCTTCTCCGAGCGCACGCCGACCTGGGACCTGCTCCACAAATACGGCCACGACTACAAGCTCGTCTTCGTCAGCGACGCCTCGATGAGCCCCTATGAGATCAGCCATGCCGGCGGCTCGGTCGAGCATTATAACGAGGAGGCGGGCGCCACCTGGCTGAAGCGGATGACGACGACCTATCCGGCCGCGGTCTGGCTCAACCCGGTGCCCGAGCGCTACTGGAGCTACACCAGCTCGATCGGCCTCGTCCGCGCGCTGATGCAGGACCGCATGTACCCGCTGACGCTGGCGGGGCTGGACGAGGCGATGCGGACGCTGAGCCGGAAGAGCTGACGGCACCGCCTCAAGCGCGCCTGAAATCTTGCGAATCACCCCCGAGAGGGTGTATTTTTTCCAGCCTGGTGTTGGACCGCTTGGGAACCGGAGTGATGCCTGACTACCGACTCTATTTCCTCGACCGATACACCGGTCACATCCGAACCGCTCAAGACTTCCACGCCGCCGATGACGAGGCCGCGACCGAACAGATCAGGCAACATGATCTGGGCGAGCCTCTGGAATTATGGTGCGGAGGCCGGAAGGTGGCGCGATTCGACGCCAGGCCGGAGATCGCCGTCGTGGAGCACGAAGCGCGAACCTGATTTCAAGCTGCCCCCGCTCCAAAAAGCCGGGCGGGCGGCGGCTGGAGGTCGATCCGGTATCTGAGCGCTTCGCCGCCGCCATAGGCGGCGTCCTTGCGGAAGCGTTCGACCAGCACGCCGCCGCAGCGCTCGATGGTGCGCCGCGAGGCGGGATTGCCGGGATCGGCGGTGAGCTCGACATGGCCCAGCCCTTCCGCGCGGGCGAGCGGCAGCATCGCGGCGAGCGCCTGCGCCGCATAGCCGCGGCCGCGCTTCCAGGGCACCACCGCAAAGCCGATATGGCCGAGGACGTGCGCGGGCAGCGCCGAGGTTCCCGGCTGCCAGCGAAAGCCGATCGAGCCGCAGAACTCGCCGTCCCAGATCCAGCGGACGAAGCCGGGCAGCCGCCGCAGCACGGTGCCATCGGGAAGCTCGATCGGCGGGCCTTTCGCCTCGCGATCCTCGAAGGAGGCGAGGAACGCCTCGGTGTCGGCCGCGATCGAGCGCAGATGCTCGCGCGCGGTCTCCGCCAGCCGCACGTTGTCGGGCGACCAGCCCCGCTCCAGCGCCGCCCGATAGCCGGGCAGATAGGAGGCCGCGGGCGTGACGAGGCGGACGTCGGTCATCGCTCAATAGCGCAGGAACGCCCGACGCTCCGCACTCCACGCCTGCTCGTCGGGCGCCGCCAGCGCGTCGAGGTCGCCCAGCGCCGCCTGCGGATCGTCGACCCACTCGCGCAGCAAGGGCGAGCCGTTGATGACGTCGATGGCGAGCTTGCCCAGCTCGTATTCGTAGGGGAAGTCGCGCCAGAGATCGTAATCGGGGCGGAGCCGGCGGATCGCCTTGAAGGCGAGCACCTGCAGGCGCCACGGCCTGAAGGCGGCGTGGTCGTAGAACGGCCCTTCGGCGTGGATCTGAACGCCGTGGCAGAGCTTTCCGACATGCTTGTGGAAGGTCGGCTCGAACGAGATTTCGCGGAGCGCGCAGCCCGCCAGCCAGTCGGGCGCCAGCGCGCGCATCTCGGCGAGGACGGCGCGGGCGTCGAGATCGGGGGCGCCGAACAGCTCGAGCGGGCGGGTGGTGCCCCTCCCCTCGCTCAGCGTGGTGCCTTCGAGCATCACCGTCCCGGCATAAGCGCGGGCCATGTTGAGATTGGCCGCGTTGGGGCTGGGGTTGATCCAGATGCGCTCGTCCTGGGGCCAGCCGAAGCCCGGCGCTTCGTCCGGCCGATAGCCTTCCATCTCGATCAGCCGATAGTCCACGTCGAGCCCGAGGCGGTCGACGAACCACAAGCCGAGCTCTCCGAGCGTGAGGCCGTGGCGCATCGGCAGCGGGCCGGCGCCGACGAAGCTCTCCCAGCCCTCGCGCAGGGTGAGGCCCTCCACCGGGCGGCCGGCGGGGTTGGGCCGGTCGAGCACCCAGACCGATTTCTTATGCTGCGCCGCGGCCTCGAGGACGTAGAGCAGGGTTGTGATAAAGGTGTAAATACGGCAGCCAAGATCCTGTAAATCGACGAGAATCACATCGAAAGTCCCCATCGACTGGCCGCTCGGACGGCGCACCTCGCCATAGAGGCTGAAGACCGGGATGCGGTGCACCGGATCGGTATAATCCGGCGATTCGACCATATTGTCCTGCTTGTCGCCGCGGAGGCCGTGTTGCGGGCCGAAGGCGGCGGCGAGGGTGAGGCCGCAGGCGGCGAGCGCGTCGAGGCTGTGGGTGAGATTCCCGGTCACCGAGGCGGGATGGGCGAGCAAGGCGATCCGCTTCCCCTCCAGCGGCCGACGCAGCTGCGCGTCGGAGACGAGGCGGTCGATGCCGAATTTCATAGCGTCGCTGCTGGAGCGAGATCGGCCGCAAAGCAATCCCGATGATGAAAATCGGGGGCGCCCGCCGGATGGGCCAGCGCCCAATGCGAGCTCGACCCGTCCTCCGCCTCGATCACCGCCGCCACCCCGATCCGCCAGCTCTCCCAGGGGACGAGCTCGGGAAGCGGGCCGAGCCCGATCGCCGCGACCAGCGAGACCTGCCGCGAATCGGCCATCGTCCTGACGACGTCCGGCTCGACCCCGGCGCGGGCCATGCCGCTGCGATAGCGATCGAAGCGATAGGCCGCCCATTGCCGCGACGGCGCGAAATTGAGCTCGAAATAGGCCTCCCCGCCGGGCGGGCGCACGAACGCTTCGAAGCAGGTCGCGCGCCACAGGCCGTCGGCGCGGACCGGCGCCGCTGCCGCCGGCAGGCGCAGCCGGGCGATGTCGCCGAGCGCCATCCAGACCAGGCTCAGCCGTCCGTCCACCAGCCGCGCCGCGTCGACCCGGATCTCGCGCACCGGCGAAGGCGGGGAATCCGGATGACGAAGGAGGCGGCGCCGCATCGCCTCCCTTAGAGAGCAAGGCCGCGATCATGCCAAGGGCGACGGCGCGGCGCGGGTCCTCAGACGGCGCGCGAGGCCGCGTCGGTCACAACCGCCGCGCGGGCCGGTTCAGGGCCAGGTGGTCGCCCCGTTGGGAATCTCGTCCTTCTCGAACGGCTTGCCGAGCAGGTCGCTGGCCTGGATGCCGTTCGCTTCCATGCATTCGCCTATCCAGGCCGCACCCTCGGTGTGATTCTTGACCTCGTAGCTGCTGCAATAGGTGACCCGATCCTTGGTCTTGAAGCACTGGTAATAAGCCATTTCTCGCCTCCACGTTGAATGCGTCGGCGGCTGATCGAGATCAGCCCGACAAAATACGCGGCCGGCTTCCCACCTGAGCGCAACAGCAATTTACGGAAGTCCCGGCAAATCTGCCCGAGACTCGCCGCTATTCTATAACAACTTCTGCAAACGCGCAAGACAACGAGGCCTCTTCGCACCGGAGCCGGGGCGATCGCCCGCTTGTCGCGCGCAAGGGAAACTGTGCTAAGCGCCGGCGGGCCATGACCGAATATCAGTCCGATCTGCTGCGCCTCCTCGACGCGCGCGGCTATATCCACCAGGTCACCGACGCCGAGGGGCTGGACGCGCTCGCGCAGAGGGAGGTCGTTCCCGGCTATATCGGCTTCGACGCGACCGCGCCGTCGCTCCACGTCGGCTCCCTGGTGCAGATCATGATGCTGCGGCGGATGCAGCAGGCCGGGCACAAGCCGATCGTGCTGATGGGCGGCGGCACCACCAAGATCGGCGACCCCTCCGGCCGCGACGAGAGCCGGCAGCTGCTGACGGCCGAGCGGATCGACGCCAACATCGCCTCGATCCGGCGGGTGTTCGAGCGCTTCCTCGTCTTCGGCGACGGGCCATCGGACGCGATCCTGGTCGACAATGCCGACTGGCTCGACACGCTCCCATACATCCCCTTCCTGCGCGACGTCGGCCCGCATTTCACGATCAACCGGATGCTCACCTTCGACAGCGTGAAGCTGCGGCTCGAGCGGGAGCAGCCGCTGACCTTCCTCGAGTTCAACTACATGATCCTGCAGGCCTACGACTTCCTCGAGCTGTCGCGGCGGGCGGACTGCCGGCTGCAGCTGGGCGGCTCCGACCAGTGGGGCAACATCGTCAACGGCATCGAGCTCGCGCGGCGGATCGACGGCACCCAACTCTACGGCCTCACGACCCCGCTCATCACCACCGCCGACGGCGCCAAGATGGGCAAGACCGCCTCGGGCGCGGTCTGGCTCAACGCCGACCAGCTCGGGCCCTACGATTACTGGCAATTCTGGCGCAACACCCAGGACGGCGACGTCGGCCGGTTCCTGCGCCTGTTCACCGATTTGCCGGAGGACGAGATCGCCCGGCTGGAGGCGCTGCAGGGCCAGGAGATCAACGAGGCGAAGAAAGCGCTGGCCGACGCGGCGACGGCGATGCTGCACGGCGCGGATGCGGCAGCGGGCGCGGCCGAGACCGCGCGCCGGACCTTCGAGGAAGGCGCCGCGGGCGAGGACCTGCCGACGCTGAAGGTCGACGGCCCCATTTCGCTGGCGGACGCCCTCGTCGGGCTCGGCCTGGTCGGGTCGAAGAACGAGGCGCGGCGGTTGATCGCCCAAGGCGGGGCGCGCGTGGACGGCGAGGTCGCCGGCGACGACGCGACGATCGCCGTCTCCGATGACGTCCGCATCTCCGCCGGCAAGAAGAAGCACGGCCTGCTGACCACCTGATCCCCTCCCCTTGATGGGGAGGGGTTTGGGGTGGGGTGAGCCTCGGGGGGCGCGCGCCGATGGAGAGAGTCCACCCCCACCCTGACCCTCCCCCATCAAGGGGGAAGGGAATTGCCGCCGCGCAGAATAGGAGCTTCTCGTGTCCGACCCGAATATCGTGCCCTGCTCGCCTGAAATGTGCGCCCAATATCACGACCAGATCAACAGGATCTGCCACGACCAGGGCTGGCCGCCGGGCTACCAGGTCATCTTTGCGAACCCGGAGACCGGCCAAGTCTGCTACTGCACCTGCGGTGGCGGCTCCGGCCGGCCCGCGGACGAGGCCGCCACGGAGTGACCCCGGCCTAGCCCCCGCGCAGCAGCCCCACCGCCGCGTCCCGCTCCATCAGATAGAGCAGGATCCGCGCCGCCCTTCCCCGCTCGCCCTCGAGGCCGCCGTCGCGGTCGACGAGGAGCCTGGCGTCGTCGGTCGCCAGCGGAGCGAGGTCGGCGGTCTGCTCGGGGCTGGCGAGGCGGAACTGGGCGTCGCCGGACTGGCGGGTGCCGAGGATCTCGCCGGCGCCGCGCAGGCGCAAATCCTCCTCGGCGATGCGGAAGCCGTCATTGGTCTCGCGCATCAGGGTGAGGCGGGCGCGGGCGGTCTCGGTCAGCGCGAGGCCGCGCAAGAGCAGGCAGACGCTGTGCTGCCCGCCGCGCCCGACCCGGCCCCGCAGCTGGTGCAATTGGGCGAGGCCGAAGCGGTCGGCATGCTCGACGACCATCAGGCTGGCATTGGCGACGTCGACGCCGACCTCGATCACCGTCGTCGCGACCAGCACGCCGATGCGGCCGGCCGAGAAGGCGTCCATGACCGCGTCCTTCTCCGGGCCCTTCATGCGGCCGTGGACGACGCCGACCTTGTCCCCAAAGCGCAGCCGCAGCACATGCGCGCGCGCCTCGGCGGCGGCGAGGTCGCTGGTCTCGTTTTCCTCGACCAGCGGGCAGACCCAATAGGCCTGGCGGCCGGCCGCCAGGTGGCGGCCGAGGCCGTCGATCACCTCGGACAAGCGCTCCTCGCTGATCACCCGCGTCTCGACCGGGCGGCGGCCGGGCGGCATCTCGTCGAGCCGGCTGACGTCCATCTCGCCATAATGGGTGAGCGTCAGCGTGCGCGGGATCGGGGTCGCGGTCATCACCAAGAGGTGCGGCGGCCGCTCCGCCTTTTGCGTCAGCATCATCCTCTGGGCGACGCCGAAGCGGTGCTGCTCGTCGACCACGGCCAGGCCGAGCTTCCTGTAGGAAACCCCCTGCTGGAAGATGGCGTGGGTGCCGACGAGGATGTGGATCGAGCCGTCGGCAAGGCCCATCAGGCAGGACTCGCGCGCCCTTCCCTTCTCGCGGCCGGTGAGGATGGCGAGGTTGACCGGAAGCCCCGCGAGCAGGCCGGTCAGCGTGTCGAAATGCTGGCGGGCGAGCAGCTCGGTCGGCGCCAGCAGCGCCGCCTGCGCGCCGGCCTCGACCGCGGTCAGCATCGCCATCAGCGCGACCAGGGTCTTGCCCGAGCCGACGTCGCCCTGCAGCAGGCGCAGCATCGGCACCTCCTGCTGCAGGTCGCCCTCGATCTCCGCGACGGCGCCGCGCTGTGCCGAGGTCGGTTCGTAGGGCAGCCGGAGCGCGCCGAGCAGGCGGCCGTCGCCCCTCAGGGGCTCGCCCTTGCGCCGCCGCGAGCTGGCACGGACCAGCATCAGCGCGAGCTGGTTCGCGAACACCTCGTCATAAGCGAGTCGCTCGCGCGCCTTGGCGGCGGCCGGATCGCGGTGCGCCGTCTCCAATGCCTCGGCCCAGCCGGGCCAGTCCTGCTGCGCCTTGAGGCTGGGCTCGATCCATTCGCCGAGCTCCGGGCGGCGGGCCAGCGCCTGGCCGGCGAGGTCGGCGAGGCGGTGGTTGGTGAGCCCCTCGGACAAGGGATAGACCGGCTCGCGCTCGGGGATCGTGCCCGCCTCGTTCGGCCTCACGACATGATCGGGATGGACGATCTGCAGCTCCTGGCCGTAGCGGTCGAGCTTGCCCGAGACGATCCGCGCCTCGCCGAGCGGCAGCTGCTTCTTCCCCCAGCCCGGATTGTTGAAATAGGTGAGCGTCACGTAATTGCCCGCCTGGTCCTCGGCGAAGATGCGAAACGGGCTGCGCGCGCCGCTCTGGCGATAGTCGCGGGCGGTGAGGGCGACGGTGACGGTGCGGCCGATATCGGCCTCGTCGAGCGCCTCGACCTTCTTGCGGTCGATCCAGCCCGCCGGCAGGTGGAAGAGGATGTCGACGACCCGGTTGAGGGCGAGCCGGTGCAGCGGCTTGGCGAGCTGCGGCCCGATGCCCTTCAGCACCTCCACCTCGGCGAACAGCGGATTGAGAATGTCGGGGCGCATGGCG
Source organism: uncultured Alphaproteobacteria bacterium (assembly GCA_963826805.1). Classification (GTDB taxonomy): domain Bacteria; phylum Pseudomonadota; class Alphaproteobacteria; order Sphingomonadales; family Sphingomonadaceae; genus Allosphingosinicella. Next base: position 93,776 of record CAWGYE010000002.1, on the reverse strand, counting down.
TTGTCGCTGGTCTGCCCCAGATCGTCATTCCAGCGAAAGCTGGAATCTCACTTTTCTCGTCCCTGCAGCCGTGAAAGGCAGGGAGATTCAGCTTGCGCTGGAATGACGGATGAGAGGCGGCTACAGGCCATTCCTGTTCACCGCCGACTGGCTTCACAAGGCCCGCCGGCCATTTGCGCATGGGAAGCATGGACCGAGCCGACCGCCTCAAACGCCTCCGCTTCCGCGCCTGGCATCGCGGCACGCGCGAGGCGGACCTGCTCATCGGCGGCTATTTCGATCGCTGGCATGCGGCGTGGAGCGATGACGAGATGGACTGGTTCAAGGCGCTGCTCGAGGAGCAGGACGTCGACATCCTCGCCTGGGCGATGGGAACCGCCGCCGTGCCCGCGCGCTGGCGGGGGGAGATGATGCGGCGTCTCCAGTCCCTCGATTATGTGAAGCAGCCGGAATGACGAGGAAGTGCCAAATAGCCCCTCCCCTCGATGGGGAGGGGTTGGGGTGGGCTGGACTCCCCGCGCGCTCGGCGTTGGCCGCGAAAGCCACCCCCACCCTACCCTCCCCCATCAAGGGGGAGGGTAAGTGAAGGGCGATCTCCAGCGGATCCTGGCCGCCTCCGCGCCGATCACCCTCGCCGGCGTGCCCGGCGGGTTCATGCCCTGGCTCGCCGCCGACCTCGCGCGGGCGGCGAAGGGCCGCGCCGTGTTCGTCGCGCCGGACGAGGCGGCGATGCGGGCGCTCGCCGACGCGGCGCATTATTTCGCGCCGGAGCTCGAGGTGCTGACCTTTCCGGCCTGGGACTGCCTGCCCTACGACCGCAGCTCGCCGTCGCTCCGCTCGACCTCCGAGCGGCTCGCGACGCTGCACGCGCTGCAAAGGGCGACCAAGAAGCCGCAGCTGCTGGTCACCACGGTCAACGCGGCGACGCAACGGACGCTGACCCCGTTCCGGGTGCGCCAGCTGGTGGCACGGCTGGCGCCGGGCGAGGAGATCGGCCTCGACCGGCTCGGGGCGTTGCTGCAGGCGAACGGCTACGGCCGCACCGAGACGGTCCGCGACCCGGGCGAGTTCGCGGTGCGCGGCGGGCTGGTCGACCTGTTCCCGGCCGGCGAGGAGCACGCGCTGCGGCTCGACTTCTTCGGCGACGAGATCGAGAGCGTGCGCCGCTTCGACCCCGCCACCCAGCGCAGCATCGACCGGATCGACGGCTTCACCCTGCTGCCCGCCTCCGAGACCCTGCTCGACGAGGACAGCGTGCGGCGCTTCCGCTCGGCCTATCGCGAGCTGTTCGGCGCCGCCGCCACCGGCGACCCGCTCTACCAGGCGATCTCGGACGGGCGGCGGATCGCCGGCATCGACCATTGGCTGCCCTTGTTCGAGGAGCGGCTCGCCACCTTGTTCGACCATCTCCCAGGCGACGACCTCATCGTCCGCGACCCGGGCGACGCCGGCGCGGCCGAGGCGCGGTTCGAGGCGGTCGCCGATTATTACGAGAACCGGCGGCGGGCGCAGACCAGGGAGCCCGGCAGCTACCGGCCGCTCGCGCCGGAGACGCTCTATCTGAGCCGCGAGGAATGGGAGGCGCTGGTCGCAGGCGCGCCCGCTGCACCAGGTGACGCCGTTCCACGAGCCCGAGAGCGCGAGCGGTGATCGATTTCGGCATGGCCGCCGCGCGCGACTTCGCGCCGGAGCGGGCGCAGGGCGCCAACGTCTACGAGGCGGTGGTCGCGCATGTCGCGGCGCTGAAGCGGGCGGGGAAGAAGGTGGTGCTCGCCAGCTATTCGCAAGGCTCGCGCGAGCGGCTCAAGGGGCTGCTCGCCGAGCACGGGCTGACCAAGGCCGTCGAGGCGGAAACCTGGCAGGAGGCGCTGGGCGCCTTTCCTCCCCGGCACGGGGAGGGGGACCGCGCGGAGCGCGGTGGAGGGGGCTCATCACCTGGCTCAGCCCCCCCTCCACCAGCCTTCGGCTGGTCCCCCTCCCCGTTCCGGGGAGGAATCGCGCTGGCGGTGATCCAGCTCGATCACGGCTTCACCGGCGCCGAGGTCGCCCTGCTCACCGAGCAGGACATGCTCGGCGACCGCCTGGTCCGCCGCCGCAAGCGCCGCAAGGGCGCCGACGCCTTCCTCTCCGAGCTCGCCACGCTCACCCCCGGCGACCTCGTCGTCCACGCCGATCACGGCATCGGCCGCTACGAGGGGCTGACCCAGATCCCGGTGCAGAAGGCGCCGCACGATTGCGTCGCGCTGGAATATGCCGGCGGCGACAAGCTCTACGTCCCGGTCGAGAATATCGACATCCTCTCGCGCTACGGCTCGGACAGCGAGGGCGTCGCGCTCGACCGGCTGGGCGGCGAGGCCTGGCAGCGGCGCAAGTCGCGGATGAAGGAGCGGATCCGCGCGATCGCCGGCGACCTCATCAAGGTCGCCGCCGAGCGGGCGCTGCGGCCCGGCGCCGTGATCGAGCCCGACACCGGCTATGCCGCCTTCGCCGACCGCTTCCCTTATGAGGAGACCGAGGACCAGGACCGCGCCATCGACGAGGTGATCGGCGACCTTGCCGCCGGCAAGCCGATGGACCGGCTGGTCTGCGGCGACGTCGGCTTCGGCAAGACCGAGGTCGCGCTGCGCGCCGCCTTCATCGCCGCCATGTCGGGGCTGCAGGTCGCCTTGATCGCGCCGACCACCCTGCTCGCGCGCCAGCATTTCAACACCTTCAAGGAGCGCTTCCAGGGCTTCCCGATCGAGATCGGCCGGCTCTCCCGCCTGGTGCCGGTCGGCCGAGGCCAAGGCGACCACGCGAGGGGCTCAAGGCCGGCAAGATCGATATCGTCATCGGCACCCACGCGATCCTCTCCAAGAGCGTCGAGTTCCGCGCGCTCGGCCTGGTCGTCGTCGACGAGGAGCAGCGCTTCGGCGTCACCCACAAGGAGAAACTGAAGGCGCTGCGAGCCGACGTCCACGTGCTGACGCTGACCGCGACGCCGATCCCGCGCACGCTGCAAATGGCGATGTCGGGGCTGCGCGAACTCTCCGTGATCCAGACCCCGCCGGTCGACCGGCTCGCGGTCAGGACCTACGTCATGCCCTGGGACCCGGTGGTGGTGCGCGAGGCGCTGCTGCAGGGAGCATTATCGCGGCGGCCAGAGCTTCTTCGTGGTGCCGCGGATCGCCGACCTGCCCGACATCGAGACCTTCCTGCGCGAGGAGGTGCCGCGAGGTCCGCTACGTCGTCGCCCACGGCCAGATGGCGCCGACCGAGGTCGAGGAACGGATGGCCGCCTTCTACGACCGCAAATATGAGGTGCTGGTCTCGACCACGATCGTCGAGAGCGGGCTCGACATCCCCTCCGCCAACACCCTCATCGTCCACCGCGCCGACCGCTTCGGCCTCGCCCAGCTCTACCAGCTGAGGGGCCGCGTCGGCCGGGCGAAGATCCGCGCCTACGCCTATCTCACCACCCCCGCGGGCCGGCTGATGACCGAGACCGCGGACAAGCGCCTGCAGGTGCTCGCCGCGCTCGACAGCCTCGGCGCCGGCTTCCAGCTCGCCACCCACGATCTCGACATACGCGGCGCCGGCAATCTGCTCGGCGACGAGCAGTCCGGCCATATCAGGGAGGTCGGCTTCGAGCTCTACCAGTCGATGCTCGAGGAGGCGATCCTCGAGGCCAAGGCGGGCGGGATCGAGGCGCGGCCGGAGCAATTCTCGCCGCAGATCACGATCGACGCGCCGATCCTGATCCCGGACGATTATGTCCCCGATCTCGACCTCCGCATGGGCCTCTACCGCCGCATGAACGAGTTCGAGTCCCGCGACGAGATCGACCCGTTCGCCGCCGAGCTGATCGACCGCTTCGGCAGCCTGCCGGCCGAGACCGCGAACCTTCTCAAGGTGATCGAGATCAAATTGAATTGCCGCGCGGCGATGGTGGCGAAGCTCGACGTCGGGCCGAAGGGCGCGCTGGTCCATTTCCACAATGACAGCTTCCCCGACCTGCCGGGCCTCATCGCCTATGTCGAGCGGCTGAAGGGCACCGCGAAGCTGCGCCCGGATTCGAAGCTGGTCATCACCCGCGCCTGGGAAGACGCCGAGGCGCGGCTCCACGGCGCGCTGCAGCTGTCGAAGGGGCTGGCGAAGATCTTAAGCGCATAAGCCCCTCTCCTCGATGGTGAGGGGTCGCGGTCGCCTCAGAGCACGAAATCCCCCGCCAGGATCGTCGCGCTGGTGGTCAGGATGATGAGGTCGGCGAGGCCGTCGCCGTCGGTGTCGCCCTCGATGCGGATGCGGCCCCCGGCCAGCTCGGCGCGCAACTGGCCGGCCTGGCTCGCGAAGGCGGCCGCGCCGATGAAGGCGAACGCCTCGTTGGCCGCGGTGCCGCGCACCGCGTCGATCTGGGAGAGGTCGATCCGGTCGGCGCCGGAGACGAAGTCGGTGATCAGATCGGGCTGCAATTTCTTGCCGTCGGAGCGCGCCCAGCCGGCCTGGGCGTCGCGCCCGGTGAAGACGAAGGTGTCGCCGCCGCCGGCGCCGGTCAGCAGGTTCTGCGCCTCGTTGGCGACGATGACGTCGCCGTTCGAGCCGCCCACCGCATTCTCGATCACCGCGCCGTGGGCGATCGAGATATTGTCGCTGAGCAGGAGCGTGTCGGAGAAGCCGCCCTCGTGCAGGTCGATCCAGGACGGCGTGACGAAGCCCGACAGGTCGAGCGTGTCGTTGCCGCCCGCGTCCCAGATGGTGAACACCGAATTGGGGTGGAGGCTGAGGTCGTAGACCTCGCGGCCGGCGGTCGAGTTGAAGCCGTAGACGGTGTCGCCGGTTCGCGTGCCCATGTTGGCGCCGTAGAGATATTGCAGCGCGGCGACATCGTAGAGCAGCGGCGTGGAGGCCCAGTAGGTTACTCCGTTGGTTTCGTGATCGGCGCCGGTCACCGAGGCCGGCCAGTAGGACATCACGGTATATTGGTTGCTGTCCTGCTGGAACAGAGCCTGGGTCTCGTAATCGGCGCTGTCGCCATTGTAATTACCGGCATGGTCGAGCCCCACCGTGTGCAGCAGCTCGTGCATCAGCTTGCGCGGGTTCGATTCGCCGATCGCCCAGCCGCCCTGGGCATTGGCGCGATGGAGGTTCACCGCCGAATTGGCGCCGTAGAAGCGGCCGTGCGGGGCATTCTCATGCTCGGTGACGAAGTCCGTCGCCACGCCCCAGAAGGGCACGTTCTGGTGGTTGACGTTGTAGAAGCCGATTCGCTGGTTCGTCACGCCCGGCGCCTGGCCGTTGTCGGGGACGTTGACGAAGCTCAAATTGCAGACGTCGGAGACCAGCTCCATGTGCCGCGCCAGCGCCTGCCGCTGGAGCACGCTGAACGGGCTGAAGTTGACGTTGATCGAGAGGAAGGAATGCGCCTGCGTGTAGAAGGCGTAGGCGATCGGCGTCTGCGTGTCCCAGCGCGCCTCCCAGTTGGCGAGCTGCGCGACGATCTGGCTCAAGCTCCAAACGGGCTTCGTCATCGCCCCTCCGCATGTCCCGAGCCCGGAGACATCCTCTGCCCCGCGCGTAGCCAAGTCAATGGCTTAGGCGACACGGACAGTCCCAATCAGGGGCCGACCAAAGCCGCCAGCTCCTCCTCCGTCACGGGCGGCGAGCAGAGATAGCCCTGGTAGAGGGTGCAGCCTTCCTCGGCGAGCAGGCTCAGTTGCTCCTCGGTCTCGACGCCCTCGGCGACGACGTCGAGGCCCAATGAACGGGCCATGTCGATCACGCTTCGCACCACGATCCGGTCGCGCATCGAGCCGGCGATGTCCTGGCAGAGGCGCTTGTCGATCTTGAGATAGTCGAGCGGCAGCGCCTTGAGGTAGGCGAGGCTCGAATAGCCGGTGCCGAAATCGTCGATCGCGACCCTGAGGCCGCCGCCGCGCAGCTCGGCGAGCAGGGAGGCGGCACCGGCCAGATCCTCGATCAGGCCGCCCTCGGTGACCTCGACGGTGAGCCGCGCCGGATCGAAGCCGCTCGCCGCGACCAAAGCCAGGAACGAGGCGGCGAAGCCGGGGCGGAGCATGTCGGCAGCGGTGATGTTGACCGAGAGGCGAAGCTCGCCAAGCGCACCCGTCCAGGCGGCTGCGGCGCCGATCGCCTTGCGCTGCACATGGTCGGAAAGCTGCACCAGATAGTCCGAGCCCTCGGCGACGCCGAACAGCGTCATCGCGCCGAGCTCGCCATATTTGGGGTGGTTCCAGCGCGCCAGCGCCTCGGCGCCGACGATGCGGCCGCCGGTCACCGAGACCTGCGGCTGGAAGCGGATCTCGATCTCGTCCTGGTCGAGCGCGCGCCGGAGGTCGACCTCGAGCCGGTCGCCGCGCGCGGTCGCGCTTTCGGCGCCGTTGGCGAGCACTCGGACCGGGGCGCTGTCCGCCTCCCTCGCCTCGGCCAGCGCGGCGCTGGCGCGGCGCAGCAGGGCGGCGGCATCGTCGCCCGGCTCCGCCGCGGCGACGCCCGCCTTGCCGCCCAGCGTGATGACATGGTCGCCCGAGGCGAACGGCCGCCCGATCGCCTCGATCAGCTCGCCGGCGAGGAAGCGGCCCTCGTCGAGCGTCGCGGGCGCGGCGAGCAGCACCGCGAACTCGGCGCCGGCCATGCGCGCCACCAGCTTCTTCTTGCCGTCCGCCTCGACATGGCGCTCGATCCGCCGCGCCGCCGCCTGCAGCACCGCGTCGCCGGTGGCGCGGCCGAAGGCGGCGTTGATCGCGTCGTAGCGGCTGACCGAGAGCAGGACCACCACGAGGGGACAGTCACCAGTGACTGTCCCCAATCGCTTCGGCCAGCCAGGCGCGGGCGGCGCGGCCGTCCTTGAGGCCGGTCAGCGGGTCGCGGCCGGCCAGCCGCCGCTCGCCGACGAGCAGGGTCTCGGAGCGGCCGATCACGTCGCCCTCCCCCTGCACGCGGACATGGTGGGCCATGCGCTGGCTGCCCGATTCGCCGCCATGGGCGAAGGCGGTCGCCTCGCCGGTGGCGAGCAGCCGGTCGATCGCGGCGCGGGCGGCGCGGCGGCCGTCCGGGTCGAGCTTGCGGAACAGGTCCATCAGGCTGATCCGGCGGCCGTCCTCCTCGCCGAGGCCGGCCTGGCGGGCGAGCGCCGGGGAGAGCTCGACGGTGCGCGAGCCCGGCTGCCAGCGCCACGAGGCGCTCTCGCCCTCCTCCGCCCGCCGCGACCGCGCCGCCGCCGACCCGCTCGGCGTGGCGGTGCGCGAACTGGACTGCGTGGAGCAGCTGGGCCTCGGTGAACGGGCTGACCAGGAAATGGGTGGCGCCGTGCTGGTGGAAGGCGTCGAGCGCCGCCGCGTCGCCGCGCGAGAGCAGCACCAGCAAAGCGGCGGCATTGGCCTCGACCGCGTCGGCGATGGCGCGCGCCGCCTCCTTGCCCTCGTCGAGCGCGCCGCGAGCGTCGATCAGCGCCACCGCGGCGCCCGAGGCGAGGAAGCGCGCCTCGGCATTGGCGCCGCGCCGCGCCGCGATCGGCTGCCAGCCGGCGCCCTCGGCCAGCCGCGACAGCTCGTCGCGATGGCGGAAGGAAAGGATGAAGAGCGGCGCCCCCATTGCAGACGTCTAGCCCGCGTGCCGCGGCGCGCCAATCGCCTTGGCTGCGGCTTCCCGTTCGGGGACAGAAGCGGCGGGCTTCCTTCGCCGCGCCCGGAGGCGCCGGGCTGCGCGGAAACCGATGATCGGGTGGGGGTCGCGGCAGGAAAATTCATCGGAAACCGAAAAAACATGTTGCCCTCTCCACTCTTTCATGATGGACTTCGCCAGTCCGCGACTTGGCAGCCGATCAAAGCGGGGGCGAAGATGAAACGCAGAGGCGAGCTCGCAGTCCCGATGGCGGCATTGGCGATCGCCGCGGCCGCGGCCGCGAGCGAAACCATCAGCTATACTTACGATGCGCGGGGACGGCTGGTGAAGGTCGTGCGAACCGGAACCGTCAACAACGGGGTCAAGGCCGAATACAGGTATGACAAGGCCGACAACCGTACCAACGTCAACGTCACCTCGCCCAACACGACGCCGCCGCAATGAGGCGGGCGGGGAGACTCGCACTGGCGCTGCTGGCCGCCTGGCCGGGCGCCGCGCTGGCACAGGGCCAGGACGTGCCGACCGTTATATCCCCTTTGCGGGTAGAGACCGATCACAACAACGTGAATCTGATCAACGGCCGCACCTCGATCGAGCCGCCGACGCTTTCGGTCCCCACCGCGCCGAATCTCAGGTTCGACCGCGTGCAGAATGCCGCGCCCTACGTGAAGGGGACGGTGAGCGGCGGGCCGGGCGATCTGCCGGTCGGCAATTATTCGCTCCACACGGGCGGCGCCGCTTCGGAATCCTTCCGCTGCATCGACACGCTGGATTGCGACAGCGTCACCGGCACGGGATCGACCTTCCGGCCGGTGGGGACGAATTCGTTCCGCTATCAGCAGGCCGGATCTGGCGCGATCTGGACGTTCAACCGCAAGCATGTGAACTCGGGCGGGTCGCCGCGGACGATCCAATATTACGCGTCGGGCATCGCCTATCGCAACGGCGAGACGATCGGCTTCGACTACAATACCACAGTCTATAACGGCCTCACCTATTACCGGCCGATCACGATCACCAGCAGCATGGGCTATCACATCGCCCTTACTTATCAGGGCAACGACTTCGCCAGCAATCCGGGAAGCTGGGCCAGCGTCGCCACGGCGACGCTTCATGCAACGGCTTCGGGGACGCCGCTTCGCCGGTTCACCTATAGCGGGAACACGATCGCCGATAGCGGCGACACGATTGCCGACACCAGCGACGACCGCATGTTCACCTGCATCGGCTGCGGCAACCAGCTCGGCCTCGACGTGGAGATGCTCGAAGGTACCATGCAGCTTCCCGGCGAGACCACTCTTGCCTTGCAGACTGCGCGGGTTTCCCAAACCGTGCCGCTGGTGGGTTCGGTGACGCGGGACGGGGTGCAATGGACCTACACCTATCTCAATCCCCGCCTCAGCGCTTCGAGCTGGCTGTTCGACCGGCTGACCGTGACCGGGCCGAACGGATTCAACCAGGTCTATGCAATCGGCCAGGTCGGGATGGGCTCGCAGCAGCGCAACGTGATCGTCAGCGGGACCGATTCGATCGGCCGTACGAGCGCCTTCCAGTTCGACCAGGCTTATCGCCCAACCCGGATCACCTATCCCGAAGGCAATGCGGTGCGGGTGCTTTACGACGACATGGGCAATATCGTGGAGCGACGGACGTATGCCCGCCCCGGCACCGGGCTTGCGGACCTCGTCGAGACCGCGCACTTTCCCGAGCAGCCGCAAGGCATGCCAAACCTTTGCCACGTCGATTGCTGGCGGCCGACTTGGCGGCGCGACGCGCTAGGCCGGCAAACGGACTATCTTTACGACACGACGGGCCAGCTCACCCAGCAAGACGACCCGGCTGACGCGAACGGGGTCCGGCGGCGCACGATCGTCGAATATGCGCTCTCGCCGGCCGGGATCAGCAGGCGTTCGGTCGTGCGAGTCTGCGGGGTAGGCAGTACCTGCGGAACCAACGCCGAGGATCGCACCGAATATGATTATCTGGGCAATACTCTTCTGGTGGCCGAGGAACGGCAAGTCGATCAGGCCTCGGGCACCACGCTCGCCACCACGCACAGCTACGATCCGCAAGGCCGCCTTCTCGCTACCGACGGGCCGCTGCCCGGCACTGCCGACGCCGTTCATTACCGCTACGATGCGTTCGGCCGCCGCACCTGGGAGATCGGGGCGCGCGGCCTGAACGGGCTCCGGATCGCGACGCGCCACGCCTATCGCGACAGCGACGACAAGCTCGTCAGCAGCGAGACCGGCACGATCCCCGACGAGACCGGCACCAACCTCACCGTCCACCGGCGCACCGACTTCGCCTATGACGAGCGCCGGAATCCGGCGCGCGAGGCGGTCTCCGCCGGCGGCACCACCTATAGCCTCACTCAACGCACGTTCGATCAAAGCAACCGGCTCGAATGCACCGCGGTCAGGATGAACCCGGCGGCGTTCGGTTCGCCGCCCGCCTCGGCCTGCGCGCTCGGCCCGCAGGGCAATGACGGCGCCGACCGGATCACCCGCGCCGTCCACGACGCCGCCGGGCAAAGGCTGCAGCTTCGCGAGGGCGTCGGCACGCCCGACGAGGCCGCCGAAGCGACTTGGGCCTATAATGATAATGGGCAGATCACGACCGTGATCGACGGCAACGGCAACCGGGCCGCGCTCAGCTACGACGGCCATGGCCGGCAGGACCGATGGACGTTCCCCTCGCCGGCGCGCCCGCTGGGCTATGACGATGCCACCCCGGCCACCGCGCTCGCCAGCGCGGGCGCCGTCAACGCCGGCGACTATGAGGCCTATGGCTATGACCCCGTCGGCAACCGCACCTCCTTACGCAAGCGCGACGGCTCGGTCCTCACCTATCAATACGATGCGCTGAACCGGCTGATCCTGAAGATCGTGCCGGAGCGTCCCGGCCTTGCCGCCGGCCACACGCGCGACGTCCATTACGGCCATGACCTGCGCGATCAGCAGCTCTACGCCCGGTTCGATAGCCCCTCGGGCGAGGGCGTCGCCAACAGCTACGACGCGTTCGGCCGGCTCGCCTCGCAAAGCATCAACCTCGGCGGGACCACCCGCACGCTCGCCTACCAATACGACCCGGCCGGCAACCGCACCCGGATCGCCCATCCCGACGGCGCCGTGTTCGACCAAAGCTTCGACGCGCTCGGCCGCCCGGTGTTCCTCTCCGGCCCGGTGGCGGGCGCGCTGCTCTACGTCAACTACGCCGCCCACGGCGCGCCGGGCAACGTCAGCCGCGGCAATCAGGATGCGAGCTATCTTAGCTACGACGCCATCCAGCGCCTCAGCGCGGTGATGGACGACCACGCGGGCACGGCCAACGACGTCACCTGGTATTACAGCCGCAACCCGGCCGGCCAGCTCGCCTCACTCACCCGCACCAACGACGCCTACGCCTGGACCGGCCATTATGCGGTGACGCGGCCGTACACGACCAACGGGCTCAACCAGTACACGGCCGCGGGGCCGCCCGGCCAGCAGGTCACGTTCGCCTACGACCTCAACGGCAACCTCACCTCCGGCGGTGGCGATGCCTACGCCTATGACGTCGAGAACAGGCTGGTCACGGCGACGGGCAACCACAGTGCGACTTTGACCTGGGACCCGCTCGGCCGGCTGTTCAGGGTCGCCAGCAGCGGCACCACCCGCACCTTCCTCTACGACGGCGACGCGCTGGTCGCGGAATATGATGCTGCCGGCGCCCTGACGCGCCGCCACATCCACAGCGTCGGCGCCGACGTGCCGGTGGTGACCTACGAAGGCGTGAGCCTCTCAAGCCCCCGCTACCTGTTCGCCGACCACCAGGGCTCGATCGTCGCCCGCGCGGACGCCAACGGCCTCGTCACCGAGCTCAACCGCTACGACGAATACGGCATCCCCGGCAGCACCAACACCGGCACGTTCCAGTACACCGGCCAAGTCTGGCTCCCAGAGCTCGGCATGTATCACTACAAAGCGAGGATCTACTCGTCCACGCTGGGGCGGTTCCTGCAGGTCGACCCGATTGGCTATGACGACCAGTTCAATCTCTACGCCTATGTCGGGAACGATCCGGTCAATCTAACCGACTCAACGGGCGAGGCCATTGATGTAGTCGCCGACATCCTGCTCATCGGCTATGACCTCTATGATATCGGCAGCAACGGGTTTAATCGCACCAATGTAACCTCCCTCGGCGCCAATATCGTGGGCGCGGTCGTCCCCTTCGCGACCGGACTAGGTCCCGCCACAAGAGCCAGCAGGGCCGTCCCAGAGGCAGGCAACGCTGTCAGGGCGCGTCAAGCAAGACAGATGGCGGACAACGCTGCGGAGGGGCGTCGGCGTGAGGGCGAGGTTGCCGCCCAACTCCGCAGGGAAAATCCTGACGCACATGTTCAAAACCAAAGTATGCTGAGAGATCGCGGTGGACAAATTGTCCGCGATCCACAAACTGGCACCGGACGCAGGATCGATCACGCGGTCATCAGAGGTAACCGCGCACGCCCTGTTGAGACTACAAGCATGACAGCTCAGAAAAGGGATCAGGTAGCGCACGAGCGGCGGGTCCGAGACGCCGGAGGACAATATATACGGGATAGACGGAGCGGCCAATTGTGTGGAGTAACCGGAACTAGTGTATTAAGAAGGTGTGGGTAGTCATGATAGATTACAGGGTAATGGATGTTCCGTCAGAACTAAGTCGGGAAGTCCTAAAGAAAAATAAGGATAATTCCTCCTGGGTGAGAGATGAGAACTGGTATCGGGATACGCGAGAAATCAATGAGAATCTATACCTTTTTTTTGTAAATAATCATTTGCTTAAAAAAGTCAAATATAAAAATATAGACGAAGTTGTGCTTAAAATAAGTGACTTCAATGAGATTGGTCAGGCATTTATAAAGTCAAATGCTGTTGATCGATGGTTAGCATCATTCGATAGGCCGAGATCAAAGAAGAAGTTTACCGATGTCCGCTATTTAGAAAAAGCTCTTCGTAACATTTGCGGCACGCCTCATTAGTCACCTGCGTTCCCCCTGCTAACACCTCGAATGCACCGCGGTCAGGATGAACCCGGCCGCCTTCGCTTTGTACCAAAGCGATGACTCGCCGCCGGCCTGCGCGCCGGGGCTCAAGGGGGCGATGGCCCCGACCGGATCACCCGCACTCTCTACGACGCGGCCGGCCAGCGCCTCCAGCTGCGCGAGGGGGTGGGCACCAGCGACGAGGCGGCGGAGGCGACCTGGGCCTATAATCTCAACGGCCAGGTCACCACGGTGATCGACGGCAACGGGAACCGGGCCGAGCTCGCCTATGACGGCCATGGCCGCCAGAGCCGCTGGACCTTCCCGTCGCCGACCCGGCCGAGCGCGTATGACGACGCGACCCAGGCCACCGCGCTCGCCAGTGCGGGCGCCGTCAACGCCCCCGATTACGAGGCCTATGGCTATGACGCCGCCGGCAACCGCACGAGCCTGCGCAAGCGCGACGGCAGCATCCTCACCTACCAGTACGACAACCTCAACCGGCTGATCCTGAAGGTGGTGCCCGAGCGGCCCGGCCTTGCCCCGACCCACACGCGCGACGTCCATTACGGCTATGACCTGCGCAACCAGCCTCTGTTCGCCGGGTTCGACTCGTCCGCGGGCGAGGGCGTGACCAACAGCTATGACGCGTTCGGGCGGCTATCCTCGCAGACGATCAATCTGGGCGGGACGGCACGGACCATATCCTACCAGCACGACGCCGCCGGCAACCGCACCCGCATCACCCATCCGGACGGGGCGGTGTTCGACCAGAGCTTCGACGCGCTCGGCCGCCCGGTCTTCCTCTCGGGGCCGGCGGCTGGCGCACTCGTCTACATCAACTATGCCGCCCACGGCGCCCCGGGCAACGTCAGCCGCGGCAACCAGGATGCGAGCTATCTCAGCTACGACGCCATCCAGCGCCTGAGCGCGGTGATGGACGACCATGCCGGCACGGCCAACGACGTGACCTTCTACTACAGCCGCAACCCGGCCGGCCAGCTCGCCAGCCTCACCCGCACCAACGACCTATACGCCTGGACCGGCCATTATGCGGTGACACGGCCCTACACGACCAACGGGCTCAACCAGTACACAGCGGCCGGCCCGCCGGGCGGACAGGTCACGTTCGCCTACGACCTCAACGGCAACCTGACGAGCGACGGCAGCCGCACCTACGCCTACGATGTCGAGAACCGGCTGGTATCGGCCTCGCCCAGTGTCACCCTGACCTACGACCCGCTCGGCCGACTCCACCAGGTCGCCGGCACCTCGGGCACGACGACGTTCCTTTACGATGGTGACGCACTGGTTGGCGAATATAGCGGCGCGACGATGCTGCGCCGCCACGTCCACAACGTCGGCGCCGACGTGCCGGTGGTGACCTACGAAGGCGCGAGCCTCGCCGACCCCCGCTATCTGTTCGCCGACCACCAGGGCTCGATCATCGCCCGCGCGGACGCGGGCGGGCTCATCATCGCAATCAACCGTTACGATGAGTACGGCATCCCGGGGAGCACCAACACGGGCACGTTCCAGTACACCGGCCAAGTCTGGCTCCCCGAGCTTGGTATGTATCACTACAAGGCAAGGATCTACTCGCCGACGCTGGGCCGGTTCCTGCAGACCGACCCGATCGGCTATGACGACCAGTTCAATCTGTACGCCTATGTGGCGAACGATCCGGCCAATGCGCGCGATCCCGACGGCCGCCAGACGGTCCAAGACATGCAGCTTCAAATGCAGATCGAGGACATGCGCCTACAAGGAGTGACAGAGCGGCAAATTCTCCATCAGATCGGAAACCAAGCGAGGATCGAGGCCGAAGTATTGCTGACTTATGCGACAGCGATTCAGGGAGGGCTTGCTATCCGCGGCGCCGTCGGGATTTTGACCGGGACGCGGCTTGGCCAGGCCTCTCGACAAGCTGCACGGGGCATGAATCACCCATCGACACGGGAAGCGGTTGAGAATGGCCAGCAGGCGCATCGCACACTCGCTGAAAGAACCACCGCGCGAGGTTGGACAGCAAACCCAACGGGATTAAAAGCTGATGGGCGGGCAATACGGCCAGATGCGCTGAACAGGCGTGGGCAACCAGTTGAATTCAAACCGAACACTCCGTCCGGCATTCGGCGGGGCATCCAGCAAATGCGGCGCTATGAACAGGGGACTGAACGAAGGGGGCGTGTTGTCTGCTATGATCCGAGGAGTCACCGAATCGTTCCATGCGGGAGCTAACATGAAACTTCAGAATTGGCTTTGCACGATCGAGGATTGGGTGCACCGTCCAGTAAGACATAAAAAGGTGTGCAAAATTGTCTTGAAAGACGTCGAAGGGCTTGTGGAGATCGCATATAGCAAGAAATCGGACATGATTACGGCGGCATATTTAATACACAGGGATGATTTTGATATATTGGTACATGGCAGGCCCAACGGGGCCGGTATGCTTATTATGCAATGCGGATTCGTATTGCCTCCATTCCTGTCAAAATATGCTTATCCGGAAAACAAGGAACAGATAAACGAACTCCGTATAACAGTTCTCCAAGAAACCGAGATTTTTTTTCAACAATTATCTTCACTCAAATCCGTGTACGATGAGCTGACGGCATCGAAGCCTATTTTCAAGGCTGCAGATCCCAGGAGCCCGCCGCTGAGGTCAATGTTTACTGCAGTCGTCGCCTTCTTGCTCAACCGAGATTGGCGGCCTTACATGCAGCGGGCACTTAGTGAAAGGCGCTTCTCTGGCGAATGGTTTGACAAGGTTGCCGCCAGGCTGGAAGAGGCGGAAGCCGAGAGGGGCCACTAGTTTCCTGACCCGGCAACCGCACCCGCATCACCCATCCGGACGGGGCGGTGTTCGAGCAGAGCTTCGACGCGCTCGGCCGGCCGGTGTTCCTGTCCGGCCCAGTGGCGGGCGCGCTGCTCTACGTCAACTACGCCGCCCACGGCGCGCCGGGCAACGTCAGCCGCGGCAATCAGGATGCGAGCTATCTCAGCTACGACGCCATCCAGCGCCTCAGCGCGGTGATGGACGACCACGCCGGCACGACGAACGACGTCACCTTCTACTACAGCCGCAACCCGGCCGGGCAGCTCGCCAGCCTCACCCGCACCAACGACGCCTATGCCTGGACCGGCCATTACGCAGTGAGCCGCCCCTACACGGCCAACGGGCTCAACCAGTATACAGCGGCGGGCCCGCCCGGCGGGCAGATCACGTTCGCCTACGACCTCAACGGCAACCTCACATCGGACGGCAGCCGCACCTACACCTACGACATCGAGAACAGGCTGGTCGGCGCCTCGCCCGGCGTGACGCTAAGCTACGACCCGCTCGGCCGGCTCCAGCAAGTCACCGGCACCTCGGGCACCACGACGTTCCTTTACGATGGCGACGCTCTGGTTGCGGAGTACGATGCCGCCGGCGCGATGCTGCGCCGCCACATACACTCGGTGGGCGCGGACGTACCGGTGGTGACGTACGAAGGCGCGAGCCTTTCAAGTCCCCGCTACCTGTTCGCCGACCACCAGGGCTCGATCATCGCCCGCTCCGACGCCGGCGGCCTCGTCGTCGCCATCAACCGCTACGACGAATACGGCATCCCCGGGAACACCAACTCGGGCACGTTCCAATATACCGGCCAGGTCTGGCTGCCCGAACTCGGCATGTACCATTACAAGGCCCGCATATACTCGCCGACGCTGGGGCGGTTCCTGCAGGTCGACCCGATTGGGTACGACGACCAGTTCAACCTGTATGCCTATGTGGCGAATGATCCAGTCAACCTTATTGACCCAGATGGTACCTGCAGCACCCCGTCTGACAGTCGGATTTGCCGACAGCAAGATCTCGCAATCAGAAGGGCCCGGGAGGCTGGAGTGCGCGCCGCCTGGCGCCAGGAAAAAGCACTGGTCGCAGCGGGTCGGCGAGGAACCCGCAATTGGTCAAGGGCGCAGCGTGCGGAGCTGCTACGGCGCGGCCAGGTAAGTGGATTCGAAGCCCACCATATCAATACCGTTAACGGCAACGACCTTGCCCTTGCCAGGAACCCTAATAACGTTACCTTTTTGACGGAAGCAGAGCATAAGGAAATCCATCGTGTAGCCGGTGGCTGTCGCCAGCCGATCTGTGGCCAGCCCCTGCTAAATCGCACGGGCGCCAACGTCGTTCGTGCGACCGGGGCGCTCGGCTCCGTGTCTGCGGTAACCGGTATAATGAGCGGAAGAATAAGGACGAACAGTCTCAACAACATGATCAGCGATATGATGGGTATATATTCTGCCCAGGACGTGCGAGAAATTTATATGAGAGAATGCGGAAGTCATATTTGCGCATGACAGCCACGTATATTACGACATCGATTGCCTCCATCCTATATCGCTACAGGGATAAGGGGAGCATCACGATCGCCAATGGCACAGAATTCATCTGCAAGATCGACGGCGCGCCAATGCGCTTTCTGCACACGTTATATCGAGGCAGCGAGGCAACGGCTCGTGACATAGCAGACCTTTGGCGGGAGCCGCTCCCCGCTTCCTACCGGGGCTTCGTAACCCGGTTCAACGGTGCGAACCTTTTCGACAATTCTTTCGATATTTTCGGGTTGGTGAAGGATTTTAACCGGGGGCTCTCGCTCGAGGATCAGCGCGCGCTCTCGATAGAGCACGCGATAATGGAGCGGCGCCACCTCGCCCCGCCTGACGCCGAGGATGCGCTGCCCGTTGCATCGATTGCGGCAGCGACCGAGCTCTTCGACGCCGGCCTGAGGCGCGACGGCAGCGTGACCCTCAGGGACGAACGCGGAAAGGCCCGCGTATTTGCCTCGTTCACCGACTTCGTTGAAACGCTCTGCGTACTACTTGACAACCTGACCGACGCGAACGGACTCCGCGACGATACCGGTGAGGAGCTTCAGCGCGAGATGGTTGAATTCATCTCAAATTCGCCATCTTAGCGCGGCCCAAGTCGTACGAATGACGGGGTTAGGCGCAGGCTTGAGCGCACCCGCATCACCCATCCGTACGGCCATATCTTCGACCAGAGCTTCGACGCGCTCGGCCGCCGGTCTTCCTCTCCGGCCCCGCCGCCGGCGCGCTCGTCTACGTCAACTACGCGGCCCACGGCGCCCCGGGCAACGTCAGCCGCGGCAATCAGGATGCGAGCTATCTAAGCTACGACGCCATCCAGCGCCTGAGCGCTGTGATGGACGACCATGCGGGCACGGCCAACGATGTCACCTTCTACTACAGCCGCAACCCGGCCGGCCAGCTCGCCAGCCTCACCCGCACCAACGACCTATACGCCTGGACCGGCCATTATGCGGTGACACGGCCCTACACGACCAACGGGCTCAACCAGTACACAGCGGCCGGCCCGCCGGGCGGACAGGTCACGTTCGCCTACGACCTCAACGGCAACCTGACGAGCGACGGCAGCCGCACCTACGCCTACGATGTCGAGAACCGGCTGGTATCGGCCTCGCCCAGTGTCACCCTGACCTACGACCCGCTCGGCCAACTCCACCAGGTCGCCGGCACCTCGGGCACGACGACGTTCCTTTACGATGGTGACGCACTGGTTGGCGAATATAGCGGCGCGACGATGCTGCGCCGCCACATCCACAGCGTCGGCGCCGACGTGCCGGTGGTGACCTATGAAGGCGCCGGCCTTGTCGCGCCGCGCTATTTGTTCGCCGACCACCAGGGCTCGATCGTCGCCCGCTCCGACGCCAACGGCCTCGTCACCGGGCTCAACCGCTACGACGAATACGGCATCCCCGGCAGCACCAACACCGGCACGTTCCAGTACACCGGCCAAGTCTGGCTCCCAGAACTCGGCATGTATCACTACAAAGCGAGGATCTACTCGTCCACGCTGGGGCGGTTCCTGCAGGTCGACCCGGTCGGCTATGACGATCAGTTCAACCTATACGCTTATGTTGGGAACGATCCGGCAAACCATACGGATCCGACCGGAATGTGTATCGGGCCGCTTGTTATTCCATGCGGTGTCGGATTCGCTAACCTTATAGGTCCGGGGTTGGTGATTGCGTTTGGCGTGCCAGCGATCCTCATGTCGGGCCCTCCGCAACGGCCCGACCCTCCCGTCCCGCCTGAAGCAACTCCAGCAAATAATGGGCCGCGAACTACGAATCGCCCTCCCGGATCTGACGGAAGGCGGGGTTCGACAGGTGGCCCCGGAAGTGGCCGGCGATTTCCCCGCGAAACTCCAGAAGCGCGGGAGGCCCGAGAAGGCACCCCTTGCAGATATTGCGACGAGCGCACTACAAATCGGCCTGGTCGCGCCAATTCTCGCGAAAGGGATCATATCGATCCTAGGAGTTGGGGAGGAAACAACAGCCCCGAGAATGAAGGGGATTCATGCCGAACCTGCAATCGATCAAAAGGCGCGAGGACCCCAGAGGAATGGCAAGGACCTCGGCGCTCAACCGATCCTCATTGAGGGCATGATGGCTGATAAATTTGTCAGGGTTGCTTTCCCTCTCAATGAATCGGGAGAGGTCGAGAACATGCATGCAAGGAGACTCCCCGGCGGGAATTATGTTTTGGATAATATACCCTTTTATGTTCACGACATAAGCTGCGGAGATGAATTCAGCGCCAGCGGTGCCTCTGGTAGATTGTCATTTGACAAAGTGGAAAAGCGCGGCGGGCATTCCACTTACCGTGTCAAGCTTCAGCCGGGTGCGACCCACGACGAGTTTCTCACACGGTGGTCGTCTGTTGAAAGCCTTGGGTGCGGATACGAGGGAAGCGGTCTGGGCGGGCGGAGGCTCTACGCCATTGATGTTCCTCCTGGGGTCAATGTTGACAAAATATATGCGTGGCTTGTTCAGGGAGAGCAGGAGGGGCTTTGGGATTTCGAGGAGGGCCATTATTCGGGCCGTCCCAAAACCAATTCAAATTGAATCTGTATTGAGTTGTCTCCCACTCGTCCCCCGTGGAAGCTAGTTGTGGAACTTGAGCAATGGCTTAATACGATTGAGGAATGGTCTCATCGTCCGATAAAAAGAAGAAAGGTTTATAAGACTGCTCTTGAAGATGTAAGTGGCATTATAGAATTGGGATATAACAAGAAATCAGATGCGATTTCGGCGGCATATTTAATACACGTGGATGAATTTGATAAAATAGTGCATGGCCGTCCATGCGGATCTGGCATACTTATTGCGCAATCAGGGTCTGTTTTGCCTCCATTTCACTCTGTGTTTGCTTACCCTGAGCGACCCGAACTGATAGCCCAGCTACAGGAGACAATTCTTAGAGAGTCATCAATCTTTTTTAGTCATCTTAATTCTCTTAGGCAGGTTTACGAGGAATTGACCGCCACTCGACCAATGTTCGAAAGAGCTGATCCTAGGGCTCATTCGCTTAGAGAAATGTTTTCCGCGGTTGTCGCTTACATTCTAGGCCGCGACTGGAGAACGCACATGCAATGTGCACTTAGAGTTGACCGCTATTCCGGCCCCTGGATAAACGAGGTCTTTTCCAGATTGGAGACGGCTGAAGGATCTACGTCAAACGCCTGACGAAGTGCGACGCCATCCAGCGGCAGACCGACTATCTCTACAATGCCGGCGGCCAGCTGATCGAGCAGACCGAGCCCGCCGACGCGAACGGCGTCCGCCGGCGGACGGTCATCGACTATGCCTTGTCGCCCGCGGGGATCAGCCGGCGCGCCTCGGTGCGGGTCTGCGGGGTGGGCACGACCTGCGGCAGCGCGCAGGAGATCCGCACCGACTATCACTATTGGGGAGACACGCTGCTGCCGGTGCTCGAGCGCCGGATCGACGGCGCCACCGGCGCACAGCTCGACACCGTCTACGGCTACGATGCCGCCGGCCGCCTGCTCTTCACCGACGGCCCGCTGCCGGGCGGCGACGACGCCGTCCACTATCGCTACGACGCGCACGGCCGGCGGACCTGGGAGATCGGGGCGCGCGGACCGAACGGGCTCAGGATCGCCACCCGCACCCACTATCGCGACGCGGACGACCGGCCGCTCTACGCCGAGACCGGGACGATCCCCGACGCGCAGAGCGAGACGCTGGCCGTGCTGCGCCGCAGCGACTTCGCCTATGACGGCCGCCGCAACCTGGTGCGCGAGGCGGTCTCCGGGAGCGGCACCACCCAGGCCGTCACCCAGCGCAGCTTCGATGCGAGCGACCGGCTCGAATGCGAGGCGGTGCGGATGGAGCCGGCCGCGGGCCGGAGCGACCTCCGGTCCTGGCGCATTGACGCAGCGGCCGCCTGCCCCCAAGCTTTGCCGATGAAGCAGAGCGGCGACAGGACGATGGCGCTGGTCGCCTCCAGCGCGGAGGCGGCGCAGGCGGCCGAGCGGCTGCTGCGCGAGCGCTACGAGTTCGTGGCGGTGGAGGAGGCGCAGCTGATCATCGCGCTCGGCGGCGACGGCTTCCTGCTGCACACGCTGCGCGAGCGCCTCGCGATCGGCGAGGTCTGCCCGGTGTTCGGCATGAACCGCGGCACGGTCGGCTTCCTGATGAACGAGTGGCGGATCGACGGGCTGATCGAGCGGCTCGGCCGCGCCAAGTCGTTCACCGTCAAGCCGCTCGAGATGATCGCGGTCACCGACGACGGCGACACCGTCTCGCACCACGCGATCAACGAGGTGTCGCTGCTTCGCGAGACCCGCGAGACGGCGCGGATCGAGGTTTCGGTGGGCGGCCGGGTGGTGATGCCCGAGCTGGTCTGCGACGGCGTGCTGGTGGCGACGCCGGCCGGCTCCACCGCCTACAACCTCTCCGCCAACGGCCCGATCCTGCCCCTGAACTCGAGGCTGATGGCGCTGACCCCGATCAGCCCGTTCCGGCCGCGGCGCTGGCGCGGCGCGCTGATCCCCGACGACCTCGCCATCTCGTTTCGGGTGATCGACCCGCAGAAGCGCCCGGTCTCCGCGGTCGCCGACCAGATCGAGGTGCGCGACGTCGCCACGGTCGAGGTCCGCGTCGACCCGACCGACGTGCTCACCATCCTGTTCGACCCCGAGCACGCGCTCGACGAGCGCATCACCATGGAGCAGTTCGCAGTGTGATGCGGTCCTTCGATACGCCGCTTCGACTTCGCTCAGCGGCTACTCAGGATGAGCGGATAGAGACTGTCCGCTCATCTCGAGCGGGGACTGAGCCTGGCGAAGCATGTCCTGAGCGACGCCGCAGGCGGCCTCGAAGGGGCCCGTGTCGAAGGACCCGGCTTGCCTTCGCCAAAATCCCCCTGCTATAGGCGCCGCTCGCCGAAAGGCTGCTCCCCGGTAGCTCAGCGGTAGAGCAACCGGCTGTTAACCGGTTGGTCGATGGTTCGAATCCGTCCCGGGGAGCCACTCCTTGCGAGATGATGGGCCCGTTCCGGGCCGGACCCTCACAGTTCAAGCTCGATATCGACCAGGGCCCGCTTCGCCAGCGCGTGCGGCCCCCATGCGACATCGGACGTAATCGTCTCGTGTGCCGCATTCTTGCCCGTGAGCCGGATCGTATAGGCTTTACCGGGAGTAACGGTATGACCTCCCGAGGGCGGAAAGCGCGCATAGTCCCGCACGAAGAAGGACAGCAATCCCTTCTTCCTGACCCGGCCGCGAATGGTCCCGGCGATCTGCTTTACCTTGTCCTCCTCGAGCTCGACGTCGACCGGGCCGACCGCATTCCGGCGAACCAGGGCCACCGAGATCCAAGCCTCGTCCTTCGGGGGCGTCGGCGCAACCTCCTCGACCCGGTCGCGCGACCGGAATCCGAGTGCCCGCAGCATGTTGTTCACGCCTGCGCTGCCGCCCGCGACAATCATCGCCTCGAGGATCGTTGCTACGTCCTCGCCTGTGGCGGTCAGTGTGGTGCCGTAGCCCTCCATCAGTTCCTTGATGGCCTCGGGGTGCAGCGAGCCGACAACGACCCAGGCGCCGAGAAAGGAAATGATCGACTTCACCCCTCGGCCGTCGAACACGACGACGAACGGACGCCAGTTAAAGATCAAGGCCAGCGCGGATTCGAGGAGCACCGCCAGCACGAACAGCTTGACCAGCGCTTCGCCCAACTCGGCGACGACGCTCGGGCCTCCCTCCCCCGCATCGGCTGGCGGCCGATCCGGATTCTGCGTCTGCCCGGTTGCAGGGTCGGTCCGGGGCGGAGGCGGGGGCGGGGGCGGCGCCGTCTGGCCCTGGCTCGCGACGGGCGGCGTATCGGTCGTCTGCGCATCGGCAGCAGGCGGAAGCAACGCCATCGTCAACAAAAGCAGGGCGGCGAGCAGTGAGCGCATGACCCCTCCCCCACGAAGTATCTCTTCCGCGAGGACTATAACGCGCATTTCGCGGCGATGCACGCGGCGATGATGCGGGGGAACGGTCCGGCCCCCTCGATCTCCGCAGCCGGGAGGGAAGGAGCGAGCTCAGGCCATCGCGCCGTGGCAGTGCTTGAACTTGCGGCCCGAGCCGCACGGGCAGGGCGCGTTGCGGCTCGCCGGCGGCACCACCTCGCCGCCGGGCGGCAGGTCGGGCCGCGGCGACTGCAGCGGCGGCAGCCGCGACAGGATCGCGCCGGTGCCCGAATCGATGTCGACGGTGTCGTCGTCGCCGCTGAACGGGTCGAAATGGGTGGTAAGGAAATCGGGCATGGGCGGCAGCTCGGGCTGCGTCGTGAAGCGGGCCAGCGCCAGCTGACGGGTCACGTCCTCGCGGATCACGCTCAGCATCCGCTCGAACATCGAGAAGGCCTCGTGCTTATATTCGTCGATCGGCTTCTTCTGGGCGTAGGCGCGCAGGTGCACGACCTGGCGCAGCGCGTCGAGCATCGACAGATGCTCCTTCCAGTGATGGTCGAGCGACTGCAGCAGGATCTGCTTCTCGACGTAGATCCAGTCGTCGGGCGGAATGTCCCTGATCTTGTCGGCGATCTGCGCGTCGGCCTGCTCCTGGATGCGCTCGACGAACATCTCCGGCTCGACCGCTTCCTCCTTGACCCAGTCGTCGAACGGCAATTGCAGGCCGAACACATGGTCGACCCGCTGCTTCAAGCAGCTCGACGTCCCATTGCTCGGGATAGGAATTGGGCGGGATCGCCTCGCCGACCAGACTGTTGACCGTCTCGGCGCGCATGTCGCTCACCACCTCGCCGACCGTCTCGGCGTCCATGATGTCGGCGCGCTGCTCGTAGATCACCTTGCGCTGGTCGTTCATCACGTCGTCATATTCGACGACCTGCTTGCGGATGTCGTAATTGCGCGCCTCGACCTTCTTCTGCGCGGTCTCGATCGCCTTGGAGATCCACGGCGAGATGATCGCCTCGCCGTCGGCGAGGTTCTTGTTCATCAGCCGCGAGAACATGGTCTGCGGGCCGAAGATGCGCAGGAGGTCGTCGTCGAGGCTGAGGTAGAAGCGCGACAGGCCGGGGTCGCCCTGGCGGCCGGAGCGGCCGCGCAGCTGGTTGTCGATGCGCCGGCTCTCGTGGCGCTCGGTGCCGAGCACGAACAGGCCGCCGGCGGCGATCACCCGCTCCTTCTCCTCGGCGACCTCGTTGCGGATCTTCGCCTCCGCGGCGTCGCGCTTCGGCCCCGGCTCCGTGCCGCCGAGCTCGTCCTCGATGCGGAAATCGACATTGCCGCCCAGTTGGATGTCGGTGCCGCGGCCGGCCATGTTGGTGGCGATGGTGACCGCGCCGACGCGGCCCGCCTGGGCGACGATGTGCGCCTCCTGCTCGTGATAGCGGGCGTTCAGCACCTCGTGCTTGATCTTGGCCTTCTTGAGCCAGGTCGGAGAGCAGCTCCGATTTCTCGATCGAGACGGTGCCGACCAGGATCGGCTGGCCGAGCGTCTGCTTCTCGCGGATCGCCTCGACGATGGCGGCGAACTTGTCGTCCTGGTTCTTGTAGAATTCGTCGTCGTCGTCGGCGCGGCACACCGGCATGTTGGTCGGGATCGAGACCACGTTCATCTTGTAGATGTCGTAGAACTCGGCCGCCTCGGTGGCGGCGGTGCCGGTCATGCCGGAAAGCTTGGGGTACATGCGGAAATAGTTCTGGAAGGTGATCGAGGCGAGGGTCTGGTTCTCGGGCTCGATCTCGACGCCTTCCTTGGCCTCGACCGCCTGGTGCAGGCCGTCCGACCAGCGCCGGCCGTCCATCATCCGCCCGGTGAACGGGTCGATGATGACGACCTTGTCGTCCTTGACGATGTAGTCGATGTCCCGCTTGAAGGCGACATTGGCCTTCAGCGCCTGGTTGAGGTGGTGGACGACCTGGGTGTTCTCGTAATCGTAGAGGTTGGAGCCGATCGAGCAGCCCCTGCCCCTCCAGCAGCCGCTCCATCCGCTCGGTGCCGTCCTCGGTCAGAAGGACGCGCTTGTCCTTCTCGTCATATTCGTAGTCGGCCGGGTCGGTCTCCTTCACGATCCGGTCGAGCGCGATGTAGAGCTCGGACTTGTCCTCGGTCGGCCCGGAGATGATCAGCGGCGTGCGCGCCTCGTCGATCAGGATCGAATCGACCTCGTCGACGATGCCGAAGTTGAACGGCCGCTGCACCATCTGGGCGCGCTCGTACTTCATGTTGTCGCGCAGATAGTCGAAGCCGAACTCGTTGTTGGTGCCGTAGGTGATGTCGGAATGATAGGCGTCGCGGCGCTGGGCGTCGGTGAGGTTGGGGACGATCACGCCGACGGTGAGGCCGAGGAAGCGGTAGATCTGGCCCATCCAGTCGGCGTCGCGGCGGGCGAGATAGTCGTTGACGGTGACGACGTGGACGCCCTTGCCCTCGAGCGCGTTGAGATAGACCGCGAGCGTCGCGACCAGGGTCTTGCCCTCGCCGGTGCGCATCTCGGCGATCTCGCCGCGGTGGAGGACGATGCCGCCGATCAGCTGCACGTCGTAATGGCGCTGGCCGAGCGTGCGCATCGCCGCCTCGCGGACGGTGGCGAAGGCTTCGGGGAGGAGGTCGTCGAGCGTCTCGCCCGCCTCGAGCCGCGCCCTGAACAGGGCGGTCTGCCCCTTCAGCTCGTCGTCGCTCATCGCCTTGACGGTCGCTTCGAGCGCGTTGACCCTGGCGACGATCTTCCCGAGCGAGCGCACGTAGCGGTCGTTGGACGATCCGAAAATGGCCTTGGCAAGTCCGCCGATCATGTTGGAATCCTGATTCTAAATGGTCATGCGCCGGCCGGAGCCGGGGCGGTAACGAGGCTGAGCGCTGGGCCGCGAGCGGCCGCGCGTCACTCGATCAGGCGGACCGCGAACAGCGGGGCCGGCGCGGCGAGCGCGAAAGGACGCAAGGCCGGCGGCGCGGCGAGCGCGCCGAGCGCGGGCAGCGCCGCCACGATCCGCTCCGCCACCACCGCCGTCTCGGCGCTGGGCTCGGCCACGACGACGATCTGCGCCGCCTGCTGATGCAGCCGGGCCTCCGGCGCGCGAGCGCCGGTGAAGGCGCCGGTCACGGCGCTCAGCATGGCTGAAAGGATCAGCAGGAATTCCATCGCGGGAGCGACATAGTGGCGGCGGGCGCCAAGGTCCATGCCCTCAATAGTTGGAAGCGGCGAAAAATCCTCCCGGCGCGGCGCCGCGTGGCCGCGCCCGCCTTCCGGAAAAAGGCGTGGCCGTCACGCTTTTTCGAGATGCGGCTGGAGCGCCGTCTCGATCTTGCGCAGCGGCATATAGCCGTCGAGCCGCAGGGCCGGCTCGCCCTCCCTGAACAGGATGCAGGTGGGATAGGTCTCGACTCCGTAGCGGGCGGCGGTCGCCGGATTGGCGTCGACGTCGAGCTTGGCGACGATCAGCCGCTCCTTCTGGATCGCGGCCAGGGCGCGCAATCCCGGGGCCAGCAGCCGGCACGGCCCGCACCAGGACGCGCCGAACGCGACCAGGGTGAGACGGCCGGAGCCCAGCACGTCGCGCTCGAAGCTCTCGTCGGTGACGATCCGGACGATGCCCGCGCCCATCCGCGGCGCCCCGCCGCCGCTAGAGCTCGCTCTCCAGCCAGCCTTGCAGGACGTTGCGCGGCGCCGCGCCGCGGGTCCAGCGGGCGGCTTCCTGGCCGTCCTTGAACAGGATCAGCATCGGGATCGTCGCGGACGCCGATATTTGGTGGCGGCGTCGACCGTCTCGTCGATCTTGACCTTGACGATGGTGACCCGGTCGCCAAGCTCCTCGCTGATCTCCTCGAGCGAGGGCGCGATCACCCGGCACGGCCCGCACCATTCGTCCCAGAAATCGACCAGCACCGGCTTGCCGGCGCCGAGCACGTCGGCGTCGAAGGAGGAGTCGGTGACGGATGCGGTGGCCATGAGTATCTCCTGAAACGGTCGGATGCGGATGTAGGAGGTACGACGCGTCCGCTCAACCACCCGCCGGCGCATGGGCGTCCAGCAGCGCGTCCGGAAGCGCGTGCAGCACCGGCGCGGCGGTGTAGAGCAGAGCCGCCTCGACCGGCCGGTCGGGGAAGATGACGCGCAGCGCCGCGCGGTAGGCCGCCATCTGCCGCAGGTGGGCGGCCGGGATGTCGGCCTCGGCCGCCGGCGCGGCGCGCCCGGTCTTGAAGTCGGCGACCAGCATGCGGTCCTCGCGCACCAGCAGCCGGTCGACCGTCCCGGCCACCACGGCGCCGCCCGGCACCACGGCGGCGATCGGCGCCTCGGCCAGCGCGGCGGGGCCGAACAGGTCGGCGAAGCGCGGGTCGGCGATGATCCGGCAGCTGTCCTCGGCCAGGCTCTCGCGGAGCGCGGCATCGGCGACGCCGGCGCCATGCTCGAGCCAGGCGAGCGCGCGGCCGCGCCGCTCGGCGGGCGCGACCCCGGGCAGCCGCTCGAACAATTGGTGGAGGAGCCGGCCGCGCAGCGCCGCGGCGCGCTGGGCGGGGCCGGGCGGCGGATCGGCGACATCGTCCTCGCCGATCGCCGACGGCGCCAGCGGCCGCGGCGGGCGCTCCTCGGCGGGCGCCGGCCGGCGAATCCAGCCCGGAGACAATTCCTGCTTGCCGGCGGGCCCCGGCGGCCTCTTCGCGGCGGCCTCGAAGGTGCCGAAACGGAGCTCTCGGCCCCAGAGCGGCGTCTCCGCCCAGTCGCAGCCGAGGCCGCGAAGCGCGCCCTCGACGGCGCGGTACCAGCTGGCCTCGGGCGCCCCGCCCTGGTCGCGCAGGGTCAGCGCGCCGCCGACATAGAGCCGCTCCTCGGCGCGGGTCAGCGCGACGTAGAGCAGCCGCCAATGCTCCTCGCGGTCGAGCCGGTCGCGGCGCTCGACCTCGGCCTTCAGCGGCTCGCACAGCTCGTCCTTGCGGGGCCGGAACACCGGCAGCCTGGCCCCGTCCAGGTCCAGCGAGGCGAGCCGCGCGCCGGGGCCGGCGCGGCCGGGATCGGCGCAGGCGTCGGCGAGGACCAGCACCGGCGACTGCAGCCCCTTGGCGCCGTGCACGGTCATCACCCGCACCGCGTCCAGCGGCGCCGAGGGATCGCGGACGATCTCGACGTCGCCGCGTGCGAACCAGTCGAGGAAGGTCTGCAGCGAGGCGGCGGCATTGCTCTCGAAGTCGAGCGCGGAGGAGAGCAGCTCCTCGATCGGATCGCGCGCCTCGGCCCGAGCCGCTCGAGCAGCCTGCGCCGGCCGCCCTGCGGGCCGGAGAGGATGGTCTCGAAGAAGCGGTGCGGGGTCGCATAATCGGCCATGGCGAGAATGGTGTGCAGGCCCTCGGGGGCGCGGTCGCGGATGTGCGGCCAGAGCGCGCCCGGGCGGCCGTGGGCGGCGTCGAACAGCTCCTGCTGGCTCCAGCCGAACAGAGGCGAGACCAGCAGGCTCGCCAGGTTGAGGTCGTCGAGCGGCTGGGCGGCGAAGCGCGCGGCGGCGAGCAGGTCCTGGACCGCGAGCGGCGCGGAGAGCGAGCAGGCGGTCGACTCCGGCGACCGGCACGCCCTCGGCGTGCAGCCGGGCGACCAGCAAGGCGGCCAGCTCGCCACGCCGCCGCACCAGGATCAATATGTCCTCGGGCCGCAGCGGCCGGCCGCGGCATTCGAGCTGGAACGGGCGCTCCAGCCACTCCCGCACCTGCCGCGCCAGCCGGGCGGCGTAGCGGCGGGCGGCATCGCCGATCCAGCCCTCCTCGCCGACGTCCTCGTCGAGCCCGCTTTCGGCCGTGAACGGGAACCACAAGGTCACCGAGCCCGGCCGGTCCGGATAATGGCTCTCGTGCGGATTGGGCCGGCGCGGCAGGCCGAGCGCCTCGTGGCCGAGCCCGTCGACCACCCGGTCGACGACTTCGAGGATCGGCGGCGAGGAGCGGAAGCTCTTGTCCATCGAGAGGTCGAGAAAGTCGCGGCCGATCGCCGCCGCCTCGCGGGCGAACCAGGCGCGGGCGACGTCGAAGCTTTCCGGGTCGGTGCCCTGGAAGCCGAAGATCGCCTGCTTGTAGTCGCCGACGGTGAAGATCGTCCGGTGCCGCGGTCGAGGCGCCCTCCCCGGCGAAGATATTCCCCGGCGAGCGCGCGGACGATGTTCCACTGGCTGGCATTGGTGTCCTGCGCCTCGTCGACCAGGATATGATCGGTCTGCCGGTCGAGCTTGTAGCGCACCCAATCGCCCATGCCGGGGGTCAGCAGCAGCCGCTCGGCCTCGCGGATCAGATCGTCGAAATCGACCAGGCCCGCCGCGCGCTTGGCCGCGCCATAGGCGATGGCGAAGCTCTGCCCGGCGCGCAGCCCGGCCGCCAGCGCGGCGACCATCGCCGCGGTCGCGCGCATCGCCACCAGCCGGCCGCAGCAGTCGAACGCGGCTTCGGCCAGCGCCGGATAATCGGGGTCCTGCGGCGCCTGCCCCTTGCCGAAGCTGCGCAGCTCGCCGTCCGCCTTGGCCCAGACCGAATGCAGTTCGCCGAGCAGCGCCGCGCGCCCGGCGGGTCCGGCGGCGAGCCATTGCTCGCACAGCGTGCTTCGCTCGATCCCGCCCCTGGTGCCCCAGCCGGCGTTGAGCAGGCCGATCCGGCGCAGCGCGGCAAGGTCGAAACGCTCGTCGGCGCATTCGGCGGCGATCGCCGCCTCGATGTCGCCGAGCGGCAGGCCGAACAGGAGCCGAAGCCGCGCCTCGACGCCCTCGCGCGGGCCCAGCGCCGCCATCGCCTCGGGCGCCGCCGCGCAGGCCTTGAGGAAGCCCTCGGCGCCGCTCTCGCCGAGCCTCAGGCTCAGCGCCTGCACGTCGCGGATCAGCGGCCGGTCGCCCCCCGCCTCGGCCCTGACCAGCAGGTCGGCGAGCACCTGGCGGGCGAGCAACTGCTCCTCGCGCCCCTCCAGCGGGCGGAAGCCGGGAATCAGCCCCGCCTCGGAGGGGAAGGCGGCGAGCAGGCTCTGCGCGAAGGCGTGGATGGTCTGGATGCGGAGGCCGCCGCCGGTCGCCTCGAGCACCCGCGCGAACAGGGTGCGGGCGCGCTCGCGCGTCTCCGGATCGGGCTCCTCGCCGAGCATGACCAGCTCGTGGCCGAGATCGGCGTCCTTCAGCCGCACCCAATGCGCCAGCCGGGCATGGATCCGCCCCGCCATCTCGGCCGCGCCGGCCTTGGTGAAGGTGAGGCAGAGGATCGAGGCCGGATCGACCCCGGCGAGCAGCAGCCGGAGCACGCGCGCGGTGAGCACATGGGTCTTGCCGGTCCCCGCCGAAGCCGAAAGCGCGGCATGCGTCGCGCGGATGCGAGGCGCGAAGCTGGTCGCCTTCGAGAACGGCGAGCGGGCGGAGGCGGTGGGGCATTGGGGCAGGCGGTAACGCGGAATGTCACAAACGTCACCACGTCCATGCCGTCAGAAACGACAAGCCGACCGGGTCCAATCGACGATTCCTTGCCTTCAGGCATCCGAAAGGACGAAATGCGAATCGGTTCTAAACCCCGGCCATCGTGACCAATGCGGCAGCAAGCCTGACAGCCGACGAAATCGCGTTGATGATCGCCGCAAAGCTCTCCATTTTCCCGATTTCCTCGCTGAGCTTCTCATTGGCTGTGGCCAACGAGGCCCGCGTGGAAGCGACCATGGGGTTGTTGTCTTCCAGGCGCTTGGCCACGGCTGCCCAATAGGTATCGCGCGCGGCGTCCCGGGCGCCCCGAAGCTGGGCGTGTTCCTCGGGTGTGCTTGCCAGCGCGGACAATTCGTCCATCCGCTCGTCAATTGAGAAGAAAGTCCGTGCGATCTGTTCGAGCGTTTCACCAGACATCTTTTTGTCCTTCCTCATTCCAGTTCTTAGTTTTGAAAAGCCGCTTCGATGTCATTGCGAAGCGTCTGAAGCTCGGCGACCATCGCAAGGAGGGTCGTCAGGTTAATCGGGGAGCCCGCCTCAATCTCACGATGTCTGCGAATGAGGCCCGCAACAGCTGTTTCCATGGCCTCATATCGGGCCGCTTCAGCTGCGCTGATTTGCCGAAGCCGAAATCGAATCAATGCAGGCACGGCCTCGCGGAGCGCAGGATTTGAAAACGTATAGACTTCTTCCCGATTTACTGGCTCTAACCCGGCAATGCCCCCATATCTTGCCAGCAGGGGCTTCGCTGACACGTTTCCCGTCCGCCAGAGCGCTATGCCGCCTTCCTCGGTTTGCCGAGCCATTGCTTCCCTCAACGACGTCACAACCTCGCGATCGCGTTGCAGCAGCGGCTGAAGCAGCTCGAGCTGTCGCAGCACGATCCGATTGGCGACGCGAACTCGTGCCCGCTGCCTCTCGCGAATCAACAAGGAGAAAAGGCTATTGAATGCCGTAAGTTGGGCATCGGTGACGGGATTCTGCTCCCCTATCGCGGTCGCGAAGGCGCTGATATTGCCATTGAGCGAGGCCGTCGCTGTTCTGAACCCTGCCGGATAATCCGTCGCCGCCAGTTCATAGAGCGAGTCATAAAGCTGGCTGAGCTCCCGGCCCATTTGCGCTCGCAGGGCCAGAGACCGGCGGACACGCTCGACATTCGCGATCATCTGGGGGCTTGGGGGTGAAACATCGCGCTGCAAAGCCGAGCGAAGCACCTCGATCTCCAGGACGGCAGGTAAGTCACTGCGGGACTGGGAGTAGAATTGCGTTAGCGAGGCCGTTGACGCTTGCCCCGCTTGGGCAAGCTTGGCCGTATCCCCTAGGTTGACTGTCGAACAAGCGGCAGCCGCGACGATTAGCGGGAGACAGAGAAGAAAAGCCCTGACGCTTCTGATCTTTGAATGCATCGGATCCTCCACCCAAATCAACTCGCACATGCCAGTTGCGTGGGTCCGTTGCGGGCACGCCGTGCGGTCTTGTCAGAGGAACATCGAGCGTCGGCCGGGGCACGTCTGTGGTGTTTGCCACAGTCCCCGAAAAACTCCTTTGGATATCCCGCGCCGCCCGGTGGGCTCGTCAATGGAGGCTCGGTGCAACCTCATCGCAGGCGGCGACGGCGATCAGCCGGTGGCGGGCTGGCATAATGCACCGACAACGGGGCCGCAAGAGGGGATGCCGTAGAGGGTCTTCCAGCCCGTCGCGACCAGCCAGTGGAGGAGGATCGCCGGCCAGAGCGAGCGGGTGGCGAGGGTGAGCCGGGCGCAGGCGAAGCCGAGCAGGGCGGTGCCGAGCAGGAACCACCAGGCCCAGGCATAGGCCTCCCAGAGCGGGCGGTAGAGGAAGGTCTGGAGCGGGTGCCAGAGCGCGAACAGGATCGCCGACAGCGCCGATCCCCAAATCCCGCCGTCCGGCCTCAGCAGCAGGCCGCGAAACAGCGCCTCCTCGGCGACCGAGGTGCCGAAGGCGGCGATCGCCCCGATCCCGAGCAGGAAGCCGAGGTCGACCCGCCAGGCGGCGACGCCGAGCCGGTCGAGCAGCCAGGAAGCGCCGAGCATGACGAGCGCTGCACCGAGCAGCCAGGCCCAGAAGGCGGGGCGCGGCAGCGTTGAGAACAGCTCGCGAAGCCGGCTCAGCACGCCGGCCCGAACAAAGGCAAGGTCTCGGCCCGGAGCGCGCCCTCGATCTCGAGCAGCTTCAGCTTGGTCGCCCGCCCGCCCGGCGCCGAGAAGCCGCCCATCTTCCCCTCCGCGCCGGTGACGCGGTGGCAGGGGATGACGATCGGCCAGGGATTGCGGCCCAGCGCCTGGCCGACGGCGCGCGCCAGGGTGGCGTCGCCGAGCCTGGCGGCGATCGCGCCATAGGTGGTGGTCGCGCCGGCGGGGATCGCGCGGGCCTCGGCATAGACGGCGCGGTCGAAGGCGCCGGCGCCGGCCATGTCGAGCGGCAGATCGGCGAAAGCGTCCTCACCGCCGGCGAGGAAAGCGGCGATTCGCTCCGCCGCGGCGGCGATCGCCGGCGGCGGCTCGGCGCGGGCAAGGTCCGGGAAGCGGCGGCGGAGCCGCGCCAGGCCGGCGCGCTCGCTCGGCTCCGGCAGCTGCAGGCCAAGGATGCCGGCCGGCGCCCAGGCGATGCCGCAGGCGCCGAGCACGGTCTCGAACAGGGCGAATCCGGCTTCGGTCATGGCCGGCAGACTAGCGCAGCGCACGCCGGCGCGCCTCCCGCTTCTTGCGCTCATAGCGACCCCGCAATTCCTTGACAGGCCGGGGGTCACCCCTAGTCTGCCCCGGCGATGCAGGCTGCCCGGCCCGGGCTGCCCGACGCACGAGGGGAAAAGCCCGATGAGACCCACCCGCAGGCTCAGCCGCCGCTCGTTCCTCGCCCGCGTCGCCGGCGGGGCGCTGGCCGGCGGCGCCCTGACCGTGCTCGGCGCGCCCGCCGGCGCCCTCCAGGTCACCGACAGCGACAGCGGGCCGAACAGCGACCCGCCGGGCCGCGGGCGCGGCAACCCCAATTGCAGCGATTCCGATTCCGGTCCCAATGCCGATCCGAGCGGGCGCGGCCGCAGCTGCGGCCGGCGCACCGGGCTGACCGACGGCGACAGCGGCGGCAATGGCGATCCGACCGGCAACGGCCGCGGCCGGCGGAGCGGCCGCTGCTCGGGGCTCACCGACAGCGACGGCGGCAGCTGGGCCGATCCGCGGGGCTGCGGGCGCGGCCGACACAACTAGGCCCGCAGGCGGCGGCGCCCTCCTCCCCCTTTGATTCCGCGGCACGGGGACTCTAAGGAGGCATTATGGCGCGCGAACCTTCCTATCCCAAGGACGCCCCGGTCGGCGAAGCGGCGGCGGAGATCGCCGCCCAGAAGGCGGCGGGCTCGTCGCGGACCCGGCACATCGTCACCGGCGCGGCGATCGGGATCGGCTCGGCGGCCCTGGTCGCGGCGCTGCTCTACGCCAACCGCGCCCGCAGGACCGACAAATAGGGACAGTATACATTTTCCCCTGCGCGGCAGGCGTCCGCGGCGACCGGGAAAATGTATACTGTCCCTGTTTATTCAGTCCTGCGTTTCCTTGGCGAGCGCGAGGATCCGCTCGAGCACGGCCGGGTGGAGCGGCTGGGTGAACTCGCAGGTGAAGCGGTAGCCGTCCACGGCGACGATCCGCGCCGGCCAGCCTTCCAGGCCCGGCAGCACGATCCACAGCAGCGAGCCCAGCCCCAGAGCGGCGAAGCTGTCGAAGGTCACCGAGCGGGTGGTGATCGAGGCGACCTCGATCGACCAGCGCCGCGTGCCTTCGCGCACCCGCGCCGGCAGGTTGAGCTGCACTCCCGCCTCGATGCCGGGCTCGGGCACCGGCGGCGCGGGCCGGTGCGGCGCCGCCAGCGCCGGCCCGGGCTCGGCGCCCCGCCGCTCCCTCAGCCACAGCATCAGCTCCTGCCAGCGCAGCTCGGGCAGGAAGGCGATGCCGGCGACATTGTCCTGCGACCAGCGCACCACGCCCTGGATCGGCGGCAGGCCGTCGACGGTGATGGTCACCCTTTGCTCGGCCCCGAGGTCGAACGGAACGTCGATCTTGGCGCCGCCCTGCGAGATGTCGCGGGTGGTGACCAGCTCGGTGCCGGCCGCGGTCTCCAGCAGGGCCGAGCAGATTGTCTCGACGCGCGGCATGCGCCGCCGCTCGCCGGGCTGGCTGACGATGTCCTGGGCGATGATCGCGAACACGTCGACCGGCTCGTCGAAGCGGAGGCCGGCCTCGGAGCCGCGGCGCCAGGCGATGGTGCCGCCGAGCTGCTCGCCGGTCATCAGCTCGAGCTCGAGCCGCTCGCCGACCTCGACATGATGATCGACATGGACGACGGCGCCGCCGGCGCTGATCTTGCGGATCGAGCAGACCTGCCGGACGCTGCCCGAGGTCAGCGAGCCGGGCCACAGGCCCGATTCGTCCGCCTCCAGCGGGACATCCACCGGCGGCACGTCGCCGGACAGGGAATAAACGGTCTCCACGCGCACGCTTTCCATCGACTCTCCGGCCTCACGGGCGGCCGGCGTGCGCATTTTCCTCTCCGGAAGTTTACGAATTCCTAACCGCGACCCGCCCGCTTCACGCAACCATTCCGGCCAGCAAACATTTGCACCGTCCCGGCGCATCTTTATGAGAGCTAGGAAAGAGCCGCCGGCAACGAGGCGGAGGAGCCGTAATTGTTCGACTTGTCCGCCTTCAGCTTTGCCGACATCCTGCCCTTCATCCTGGTCGGCTTCCTGGCGCAGCTGATCGACGGCGCGCTCGGCATGGCGTTCGGGGTGATCTCGACAACCCTGCTGGTCAGCCGCGGCGTCGACCCCGCCGTGGCCTCGGCCAGCGTGCACGCGGTGGAGGTGTTCACCACCGGCGCCTCCGGGATCAGCCACACCGTCCACCGCAACGTCAACTGGCGGCTGTTCCGGGGGATCGTGATCCCGGGCATCATCGGCGGCATCCTCGGCGCCTATGTGCTGACCCAGATCTCGGCGGCGACCGCGCGGCCCTATGTGCTCGCCTATCTGACCGCGATCGGCCTCTATCTGCTCTGGCGGGCGCTCCG
The DNA here is from genome assembly GCA_963826805.1 of uncultured Alphaproteobacteria bacterium. GTDB lineage: Bacteria > Pseudomonadota > Alphaproteobacteria > Sphingomonadales > Sphingomonadaceae > Allosphingosinicella. The sequence continues at coordinate 58,288 of CAWGYE010000002.1, read as the reverse complement.
CCACGCCCATCGCGACCACAAGCCGCGGGTGGTCGCCCCGCTCGGCTTCGTCGGCGGCTTCCTCGACGCGGCCGGCGGCGGCGGCTGGGGGCCGGTGGTGACCTCGAACCTGCTCGCCCAGGGCGCGCATCCCAGGAAGGTGATCGGCACCGTCAACACCGCGGAATTCTTCATCGCCGTCACCATCTCGGCGACCTTCCTGGTGTCGCTGCAGGCGGAGGCGTTCACGATGGCGATGGCGGGGCTCCTGATCGGCGGGCTGGCGGCGGCGCCGCTCGGCGGGCTGGTGGCGAAGCGGCTGCCGGCCCGTCCGCTGCTGATCATGGTCAGCATCGTGCTGATCGCGACCAGCGGCTACGGCATCTACCGCGCCCTCGCCTGAAAATGGGGACAGCCACCTATTTCCGGAAAATAGGTGGCTGTCCCCATTTTTCTATTTCTCTTCCCGCCCGTACCATTCGTCGAGGCGCATCAGCTGGTCGTAGTCGCCATAAGGCGCATATTCGGGATGGAGCATGGCGGTGAACGGCTCGGAGCCGGTCAGCCATTTCCCGGCGGCGGCGCGGAAGTTGCGCTCGGCGAGAGCGGTGAAGTCGGCCGCGTCGAGCCCGCCGCGGCCGCCGACCGGGCTCTTCACATAGCCGAGGAGCCCGCTGCGCTGGTCGCGGGCGAGGCTCCAATATTCGAAGCAGGCCGCCGCCCCTTCGATGCCGGCGAAGCCGCCGCGCTCCGCGATCAGGCCGAGCAGGCCGAGCTGCAGCGAATAGCCCTCGGCCACCGCCTTGCCCGAAGGCGGGCTGCCGGTCTTGTAGTCGACGATGGCGAGGCTGCCGTCGGCGAGCCGGTCGATCCGGTCGAACTTGCCGCCAAGCTCGACGCCGGCGAGCTCGATCGCGCCCCAAAGCTCCGCCGCCAGCGGCCGCCGGCCCTCGGCGCGGTTGGCTTCGACCCGGTCGGCGATGAAGTCGATCGCCTCGGTGAGGCGCGGCTGCCAGAGCGCGCGCATCAGCGGGTGCGCGTCCTGGGCGTTGAGCAGGGCGTCGGCGCGGGCGCGCAGCCTCGCGGGGTCGCAATCGTCCTCCTTCATCCAGGCTTCGAGCACCTGGTGGACGGCGCTGCCGCGCCAGGCGGCGGTCGGATCGGCGTCGACCGGATCGAGCGCCAGCAGCGCCAGCAGCTTGCGCGCGTAGAAGGCATAGGGATCGGCCTTCAGCCGGTCGACCTCGGTCACCGAGATCGCCTTCGGCCGCGCTTCGGGATTCGGCGCCGGACGGGAGGCGGGGCGGTAGGCGTCCGGGCGGTCGATCGCCCGCGCCCACTTCCCGAGCCGGGGAGCCCGGGTCAGCCCGCCGGTCATCGCCTCCAGCCTCAGCCAGAAGCGCGAGGCGATCGCCGGCGCGCGGGCGTCGCGGCGGGCGCGCGTCACCAGCACCTGGCGGGCGCCGAGGCAGCAGGCGAAATCGTGCGCGGCAAGGCCGATCCGCCGCTCCAGCGAGGGCAGTCCGAGCTCGGCGCGCAGCCGCGGCGCCAGCCAGGCGTCGGGCGCGGGCAGCGCCGGCCAGACGCCCTCGTTGAGCCCGCCGAGGACGAGCAGGTCGGCATGCTGCAGCCGCGCCTCCAGCAAGCCCCAGATGAACAGGCGCGGATGCTGGCCGTAGGGCGGCCGCACCGCGACCGCGGCCAGCAGCCGCTCGAGCAGGGCCGGCAGGTGGGCGGCCCGGACCCGCTCGGGGCCCTCCCCCGCCGCGGCTTCATGGTCGGCGACCGTCTCGGCGGCCGCGCGCCCGGCCGGCCCGGACCAGGCCCCCTCGCCGGCCAGCGCGCCCGCCGTCTCGCGCAGCGCGGCGAGCAGGCCGGCGAGGCTGGCCTCGCCCTCGGCCGCCGCCTCCAGCGGCCGCAGCAGCGGTGCCGCCTCCCGCCACCAGCGCCCGGCGGCCTCGCGCAGCACCGCGTCGCGCCCCTCGCCGACCGCGAGATGCGCGGCGACGCCGTCCAGCCCGGCGGCCGGGCGCGGCCCGCGCAGGGCGCGGTCGAGCAGCCGGACGCCGTCGAGCCAGGCCAGCCGGCCCGTCTTCGCCATCACCAGCGGATGCTTGAGTAGGGCCAGCAAGGGCACCGGCGCGAAACGCTCCGCCGCCGCCGCCGCGAGCGCCAGCAGCAGGCTTCCCGGCGGGGTCTGCGAGAGCGGCCGGCCGGCGCTGTCGTCCGCCTCGATCTCCCAGCGCCCGAGATGCGCCGAGACGCGCCGGGCGAGCCCGCGGTCGGGCGTGACCAGGGCGGCGGTGCCGCCGGGCTCCTCGAGCGCGCCGCGCAGAGCGATCGCGATCGCCTGCGCCTCCTCGGCCGGGTCGGCGAGCTCGAGCCCGCGCACCCCGGTGAGCCGCCGCTCGACGGGCTTCAGGTCGAGCCATTTCCGGGTGAACTCGGCGGGAGCCATGGCGTGAGCGATCGCGCGGCTGCGTGCGGCGGGCGCGTCGCGGCCGCCGCCGCGCCGCCAGACGGCGACCTCGCTGCGCCCGACCGCCATCCGGTCGAGCAGCAGCTTAAGGTGGAATTGCGGGTGGGTCTCGATCGAGCGCTTGCGGCGGCCGCTCTCGTCCGGCTCGTGCGGGCCGAGCTCGGCCCATTCCTCCTCGCCCATGTCGAGGTCGAGCGCGGGCAGCACGACGAGCCCGCCCTCCAGCCGCGCGACCGTGCCGAGCAGGGCGGCGACGGCCGGCGCCGCGGTGGTGACGCCGGCCGCGCAGACGAAGCCGGCGGGCGGGCGCTCCCGCCAGCGCCGCGCCACCGCCTTCAGCAGCCGGTTGCGCCGGTCGGCGAGGTCGATGCGGCCGCGCTCGGCGAGCACCTGCGGCCAGTCGGCGAGGATCAGGCGCAATTGGGCGAGCGATTTCTCCCAATGCACGGCGAGCTCGGGGGCATCCCCGGCGAACCCGGCCAGCCGCCCCGGCTCGACATCCTCGATCAGCAGCTGGTCGAGGGTGCGGGCGAGGTCGTCGGCGAGCCGCAGCGCCTCGGCGGCGTCGGCGCCGAGGTGGAGCTGGACCAGCCGGGCGAGCAGCATCCGCCGCCGCGCCGGCTCGATCGCCGGCGGCACCGGCGCGTCGAGCGGCTCGAGCAGGCCGCCGATCCGCTCGTCCAGCTCCGGATCGCCCACCGGCACCAGCCGCGGCAGCAGCAGGCCGCCGCCCGACCTGCGCACAAAGGCATCCTGGATCGCCCGCGCCGCGCGGTTGTTGGGGACCAGCACGATCCCCTCGGCGAGCCCGGTCGGCCCGCGCCCGCGAAGGTCGATCAGCCCGGCCGCGAGCGCGTCGGCGAAGGCGCGGTGCGGGGGAATGGTGAAGACGGCGGGCCTGGGCACCAAGGCAGCGTAGTCGCAGGCCCGAGCCCTTTAAAGCCCTCCCCCTTGATGGGGGAGGGTTGGGTGGGGGTGGAACTCTCCGAAAAGGCTCGGCGGGTCTCGAATGTCCACCCCACCCCAACCCCTCCCCATCGAGGGGAGGGGAAGAAAAGGTCACGTCTCCCCCAATATCGCCTCGGCCCGGGCGATGCTGTCGGGCCGGCCGATGTCGAACCACAGGCCCTGGTGGACGATGCCGAAGCAGCGCCCCGCCGCGATCGCGCGGTCCCACAGGAGGTTGGTCGAGAAGGCGCCCTCGGGCAGCTCCGCCGCGAACAGCCGCTTGGAGACCATCTGGATGCCGGTGTAAACGAAGGGCGCGACGCCGTTGGGCTTGCGGCGCCTGAGGGCGCCGGCGCGGCTCATGTGGAAGTCGCCGCGGCCCTTGTGGCAATGCGCGCGGGCGAGCGGCACCAGCAGCAGCAGGGCGTCCATCCGCGCCTCGTCCCAGCCCGCCGCCAGCAGCCGCAGCGTGTCCACCGGCCCGTCGACCCAGAGATTGTCCGAGTTGACGACGAGGAACGGATCGGCGTCGATCGAGGGCAGAGCGTGCTTCAGGCCGCCCCCCGTTTCGAGCAATTTCCTTCGCTCATCGGATATAACGATATCAATGTCTTTTACCTGGGTCTTAAGATGAGCTTCGAGCGACCCGGCGAGATAATGGACGTTGACCACCGCCTTGGCGACGCCCGCCGCGCGGAGCCGGTCGAGGGCATGGTCGACCAGCGCCCGGCCCGCCACCTCGATCAGCGGCTTGGGCCGGCTCGCGGTCAGCGGCCGCATCCTCTTGCCGAGCCCGGCCGCCATCACCATCGCCGTCGCCGGCACCGGCGCGCCCGGATCGGGCCGCAGCGCCAGCGGCTTCGAGGTCCGGCTCATGCCGGCGCTCCGTCCGCCCAGGCGGCGGCGCGGCTCGCCGCCGGCACCGCCGCGTCGAACCAGGCGCGGACCGGGGCCAGCGCCGGGTGCGCGAGGTCGCGCTCGAGCAGGCCCCACATGCGCGGCTGGAAGCCCATATAATGCGGCTTGCCGTCGCGCTTCCACAGCCGCGCGAACACGCCGACGATGCGGGTGTTGCGCTGCGCCGCCAGCGCCCAATAGGCCCGCTCATAGCCGTCGCCCTGGCCGGTCGCCGCCTTGTAGCGATCGATCATCGCCCGCTCGACGGCGGGCGTGACGTCGCGGCGCGCGTCTTCGAGCACCGAGACGAGGTCGTAGGCCGGGTGGCCGGCGACCGCGTCCTGGAAATCGAGCAGGCCGAAATGGGCGATGCCGCTGCGGCCGGCGACCAGCATGATGTTCTCGGCATGATAGTCGCGAAGCACGGTCACCGGCCCCAGCCCGTCCGCGGCCACCGGACCCAGCACCGCGCGCCAGGCGGCGCGCCAGGCCTCCGCATCGACCGCGGCGCCGACCGCCGGGCAATACCAGTCGAGGAACAGCTGCAGCTCCTCCAGCCATTGCTCGAGCCCGTGCGGCCTGAGGCCAGGCATCGGCGGCTGCGCGTGGAGGTGGACGAGCAGGTCGACGGCGAGCGCATAGAGCTCGCTTTCCCGCCCCGGCGCCGCATCGAGCGCCTCGCGCAGGCGGTCGTCGCCGAGATCGTCGAGCAGGAGCAGGCCGCGATCGAGGTCGCGCGCGAGGATGCGGGGCGCGGACAGCCCGGCCCCGGCGAGCCATTCCGCGACCGCGGCGAAAGGCGCCGGATTCTCGTGCGGCGGCGGCGCGTCCATCAGCACGGCCCGGCGGTCGCCGCGGACGAGGCGGAAATAGCGGCGGAAGCTGGCATCGCCGGCCAGCGGCCTGATCTCGCATCCCTCCCAGCCATGCGCGGCGAGAAACGCGGGCGCATGCGCGGGCGGAATCATCTCGGCGGCCATCGCCCTCCCCAAGCGGGCGGCACCTGCGAAGTCAAGGCGCGGGAGCCGTCCGCTTCGACCGCGAGCGTCAGGCGCAGCGTCTCCGGCCAGAGCCGGGGCAGCCGGTCGGGCCACTCGATCAGCATCGCCGCCTCCGCCTTGCCCTCGTCGAGGCCGAGCTCCTCGAGCTCCTCCGGCCGCTCGATCCGGTAGAGGTCGACATGCCAGAGCGGCAGGCGGGTCGCCGGCGGCGCATAGGCCAGCACGATCGGGAAGGTCGGGCTGGCGACGTCGTCCTGGTGGCCGAGCCCGCGCAGCACGCCCCGGCAGAGCGTGGTCTTGCCCGCGCCGAGCGCGCCGAACAGGGCGACCACGTCGCCGGGGCGCAGCGCGACGGCCAGCGCCCGCCCGAGCGCCTCGGTCGCGTCGGCATCGGCGAGACGGATGGTCATTGCACGGCACCTCCCCTCCCCTTGATGGGGAGGGGTCGGGGGTGGGGTGAACCTCGGAGGCGCGCTCGGTCGGAGAATCCACCCCCACCCAACCCTCCCCCATCAAGGGGGAGGGCTATTGGATACTTCGCCAGCCGCCCTCGCCTCACTCCGCGACCTGCGGGACCGGCCAGTCGGCGCGCTGCTCGGCGGTGCGCGGCAGGCGGATGGTGACGGTGGTGCCCTCGCCCGGCTGCGAGACCAGCTCGATCGCGCCGCCATGCGCCTCGACGAACTGCTTGGCGAGCGGCAGGCCGAGGCCGATCGCGGCCTCCTCGCCGCTGCGCGCCTCGGCGGTGCGGCTGAACCGGTCGAACACCCGCGCCTGATCGGCCGGCGCGATGCCGCGGCCGTTGTCGGAGACGATGATCCGCGCCTCCTCGCGGTCGCCCTCGGCGCGGAGCAGCACGCGGCCGCCCTTGCCGGTATAGAGAATCGCGTTCTTGATCACGTTGCCGAGCGCCTGGCCGAGCCGGCGCGGGTCGCCGGTGACCACGCCGACCGACGGCTCGATCTCCCGGACCAGCCTGATCTTCTCCTTCCGGGCCGCGCCGGCCACCTTGGCCGCCTCCTCCGCGCACAGCGAGGCGAGATCGACCTCGTCCTCGGCGAGCAGCAGGCTGCCGGTGTCGCTCTGGGTGAGATCGAGGACATTGTCGATCAGCGCGCCGAGGCGGGCGACGCTGTCCAGCACCGCGGCCACATAGTCGGCCGCGACCGGCGGCAGCTCGCCGCCATAGCCCTCGGCGAGCATCTCCGCGAAGCCCGCGATCGAGGTCAGGGGCGTGCGCAGCTCGTAGCTCATGTTGGAGACGAACGCGGTCTTCAGCCGGTCGGCCTCCTCGAGCGCGTCGGTGCGTTCCCGAAGCGCGGCCTCGACCTTGCGGCTGTCGGTGATGTCGAGCATCGTGAACAGCGCGTTGCCGTCGGGCAGCGGCACCGCGGCGAACTCGAACTCGCGGCCGTCGACCAGCGACACCCGCCCCGATCTCTGCTTGCGCTCGACGGTGGCGCTGCGCACCAGCTCGCGGACCAATCCGGCATGGCTGGCGCGCTTCAGCTTGGCGGCGAGCAAGGGAGTCAGCGTATCGACCCGGGGATGGCCGGCGAGCTGCTCCTCGTCGAGGCCCCAGAGCTCGCGGAAGCGATTGTTCCACAGGGTGAGCCGCCCGTCGGAGGCGAACACGCCGACCGCCTCGAACAGATTGTCGAAGGTGGCGGTGCGCACCCTCAGCAGGGTGTCGCGCGCCGAGGCGAGCTGGATCTGCTCGGTGCGGTCCTCGAAGATGGTGAGCAGGCCGCCGTCGGGCAGCGGCTGGGCGACGACGCGCAGATGCTTGCCGCCGGGCAGCAGCCAATCCTCCTCCTCGGCGGCGAGCCCGCTGGTGAACCAGCGCCGGTGCTCCTCCTTCCAGTCCGGGAAATCGCGCACCTCGGGAAGGTTGCCGGCCTCGCGCATCGCGTCGATCACCCGGTCGAACTCCGGGCGGTCGGCGAGGAAATCGGCGGTCAGCGAGAACAGCCGCGCGAACGGCTGGTTGAAGAAGATCAGCCCGCGGTCGCGGCCGAACTGCGCGACCCCGGCGGAGAGCCGGTCGAGCATGTCGCGCTGGGCGCGCTCGAAGCGGTTCAGATCGGCGCGCGCCTGCTCCTGGTCCTCGACGTCGATCGCATAGCCGGCGACCCCGCCCGGACCCAAGCGGCACCTCCACCACCTGCATCATCCGCCGCTCGCCAGAGACGGTGGCGGGAACGGTGCGGTAGGAGGCCTGCTGCTGGTCGCGCACCGCCGCCGCCTCGCTGAGCGGGCCGAGGCCGGCGGCCTCGTCGACCAGCTCGACGCCGTGGCGGACCACCGCCGCCGCGTCCTCGGCCTCGACCGCGGCGACATAGGCGCCGTTGACCATGGCAAGCTTGAGGTCGGGGCCGCGATGCCACATCGGGAAGGGCGCCGCCTCGATCAGGCTCGACAGCGCCTCGAGCGCCGCCGAGCGCCGGTCGAGCCGCGCCGCCAGCGCGGCGGCGGCCTCCTCCGCCTCGGTGACGTCGACGAACCAGAGCAAGGCCGAGCGCTCGGCGAAGCCGGGCGGGGCCGGCGCGCCGTCGATGCGCAGGAGCCGGGCCGAGCCCGCCGGGCGGAGCGTGACCGAGAAGCTGCCGCCGGCCGCGGCGTCGGCGAGCAGCCGGCCGAGCTCGGCGGCCTCGGCCGCCTGAAACGGCGCGCCCTCGCCGAACAGCCCCATCCAGCGCGGCGGCAGCCCGGCGATGCCGAGCGCGCCGGCCAGCCGGTCCGGGCCGGCGATCGAGCCGTCCGGCGCCACCACCAGCGGCAAAGCGGGCGCGTGCTCCAGCAACGCCGCGAGCCGGCGATGCTCGTCGAGCACCGCCTCCGCGCCGGCGGCGCCGCGGCGGCCCCTGAGCGCGAACCAGAAGGCCGCCGCCAGCCAGGCGCCCGCGACGAGGGCGAGCGCCGCCATGGCGATGGGCGGCAGCGCGATCATGCGAAACCGGCCTCGCCGGCCGAGGCGGCGGCTGGTGGATGGGAAGGAGCCCGCATCCGCCCTGTCTAGCTGCGGCGCGGCGCTTTCGCAAAGCCGCCGCCCGGCGCAACCGCGCCGCCCGCGCACAAAAAGAAAGGGGCGGACCCGAAGGCCCGCCCCGCAAGGTGGTTCGTCGCCGCTTCTAGCGGAAGTTCACGTTCACGCCGACGAAGAAGTAGCGGCCGATCGAGTTCGAACGGATCGCCGCCGGCGGTGCCGAGCGCGCCGAGCGGCGGCAGCCGGTCGGTGATGTTGTCGACGCCGCCGTAGAAGCTGAACCGCTCGTCCACTTCGTAGCCGATCCGGATGTTGTGATAGAACACGTCCGGATACCAGATCCGCGGATAGGCGTCGGCGTTGAGCGGCGGCAGCGTGACGATGGAGCCGAGCGTACAGTTGATCGCGACGACGTGGGCCGCGGTGCACACGCCGGGCGCCGAATTCTGCGCCTCGTAGCCGCCCTGCGCCGGGGTCGCCAGCACCTGGCGGCCGATGTAGCGCAGGTTGTAGGTGATATCGAGCGCGCCGAAATCGTAGTTGAGGTTGAAGTTCGCCGCGAAGGCCGGATCGCCGAGCTCGGAGAGCTGGCGGTTCGGCGCGTCGGGGAAGGTCGGATCGGTATAGTTGTCGAGCCGGAGCACGAACGTGCCGATCGCGCGGGCGCTGAGCCGGTGGCCGTTGCCGAAGGTGCGGCGATAGGCCAGCTCGACGTCGATGCCCTCGGTGATCTGACGGGCGAAGTTCACGCCGCCGGCGAGCACCGCCGGATCGTTGAACAGGCCGTGGTTCGGATCGCGGCTGACGGTCGCGCAGAACGGGTTGTTGATGCCGTTCGGGTGATCGAAGCAGTTGCTGATGATCGTCTGCGCGGTCAGCGTGGCGATCAAATTCTCGACGTTGATGTGGTAATAATCGACCGTCGCCGAGAAGCCGGGCAGGAACCTCGGCTCGATCACCGCGCCGATCGTGTAGCTCTTGCCCTTCTCCTCCTGGAGGGTCGGGTTGCCGCCCTGCTGGAAGCTCAGCGTGACGGCGCGAGCGATACAGTTGATGTACGGCCCGCCGACGAAGATCAGCGGCGCCGTCGGGGTGCCGACGCAGGCGGCGACCAGGGCCGCGTTCGCCTGGGCGGGCACGCCGAAGGCCGCGCAGTTCGCCGCCCGGTTGGGGTTGTTGTTGATGTTGATCACGTCGCACGGGTCGGCGATGAACGCGAAGTTCTGCGACAGCGGCGAGAACAGGTCCGACTGGGTCGGCGCCCGCACCGAGGTCGAGTAGTTCGCCCGGAAGCGGATGTCGCGGATCGGCGCCCAGGTGCCGCCCAGATTGTAGGCGAACGTGCTGTCGGTGTTGCCCAGATTGTAGTCCGAATAGCGGGCGGCCGCCTCCAGCGTCAGCTCCTGCGCGAACGGAAGATCGCGCAGCAGCGGAAAGCGGATTTCGCCGAACACTTCCTTGACGTTCATGTTCGGCGGATCGAACTCCGGAATGGCGTTGAGGAAGGTCGCGCCGCTCTGGGTCAGGTCGTCGAAGTCGGAGAAGGCCGTCTCGCGCCGGTATTCGCCGCCGATCGCGAAGCCGATCGGGCCGCCGGGCAGCTCGAACAGCTGCGACAGGTCGCCCGAGACGAACGCGGTGAGCTGCAGCTCGGTGGCGCGCTCGCGCCGGAGCGCGGTGGTGTTGACGAAGTCGAGCGCCGCCTGGCTGGCATTGCCGAAGCCGAACACGTTGATCGGCACGCAGTCCGGCCGGTTGTTGTTCGGATTGGCGTCGGCGTTGACGCCGCAGACGATGCCGCCCGGGGTCTGTACCGCGTCGATGGCGATGTTGAAGCCGTCCGGATTGCCGTTGATGTCGAACAGCAGCAGGTTGTTCTGCGACCGCAGGCGGGTCCTCAAACGACCGTAGTTGGCCGCGATCTCATAATGCCAGTCGTCGAAGAAATCGCCCTCGATGCCGAGGACGACCCGCCACGTGTCGCGATCGTGGAGCTCGCCGCGGCCGCCATGGTCGACGTTGAAGCGCGACATGTTGAACGTGCCGGCAGGGTTGAGGCAGATGCCGTTCGCCTGCAGCGTCGCCCGCGCCTGCGCGCTGAGGAACGCATTGCTGCAGCGGATGTTGCTGGGCGCGCCCAGGAACGAGGTGATGGCACCCTGCCAGAAGCTCGGCTGGCCTTCCTGGGTGGCGTCGATATGGACGTACTTGGCCTCGAGGAAGGGCTGGAAGGCGCGGCTGATCTCGAAGCGCGCCAGCAGGTTCGCCGAGTAGCGCTGCAGGCCCGCGGCGAGCTGGCCGGTGTCGCGCAGGGTCGCGCCGAAGCCGTTCGGAGCGACCACGTTGCCCGAGCCGAACGGGCCGTTGTTCTGCACCGGAACGTCGATGAACAGATTGCCGTCGTCGTCGAAGCGCAGCGCGTTGCCGTTGGCGAAGGTGCCGATCGTGCCGCCGTTGGAGATGGCGTTGTTGCGCACGTTGCACATGAAGGTGCGGTCCGGGATGCCGTCGCTGGCGCTGACGCCGGTCTCGCCGCCGGCCGCGCCCTGCGGCTCGCTCAGCTCGTACTGGCAGCGGCCGTCATAGGCGCCGGTGAGATCCGGACGGTCGGTGAAGTAGAGCGCGTTCGCCCGCGCATATTCGCCCGCGATCGCGATGTTGCCGCGGTCCTCGGCGAAGTTCATGCCCCAGGTGAGGCCGGCGAAATACTGGCCGCGGTCGCCCTGGTCGGAAACGCCCGCCTGGCCGCGGAAGCGCAGCCCGTCGAAGTCGCGGCGCAGGATGAAGTTGACGACGCCGGCGACGGCGTCCGAGCCGTAGATCGCCGAATTGCCGCCGGTGACGATGTCGACCCGCTCGACCAGGGTCAGCGGAATGGTGTTGACGTCGACCAGATAGTCGCCCGGCGAGGCGGTGACGTGCCGGCGGTTGTTGACCAGCACCAGGGTGCGGGAGGTGCCCAGGCCGCGAAGGTCGAGCAGGTTGAGGCCCGCGGTGCCGATAAATCGCGTCGAGTTGGACTGGCTGAACGAGGAGCGCAGCGACGGCAGGTCGTTGAGGTTGTCGCCCAAGGAGACGTCGCCGGTGTCGGTCAGCTCCTGGATGCCCACCGAGGTGATCGGAACCGTGGACTCGAGATTGGGGCGCCGGATGCGCGTGCCGGTGACCAGAATGCCGCCGCTTTCGCCGGCCGGCTGGCTCTCGACGCCGACCTCGCCGCCGCGGCATGCGTCGCGCTCGGCCTGGGTCGGCAGATTGGCGCATTGATCGGCGGCATCGGCCGGGGTGTCCTGCGCGGCGGCGGGCGCGGCGAAGCCGGCAATGGCAAGGGCCGCAACAGAGGCGGTGCCCAGAATACGAGCTTGGAGACGGCGCATACGGAGATTCCCCCAAAAGTGCAGGTTTTGGCTAGGGCAACCTTTATCGGCTCGGCGCCAAAAGGAAATGCCTTGCCGCCCAACGGCCTACTAACTTACGAAGGTGTTACATTAATGCCACATTCAGGCGCCGTGCGCGGCGACGGCCGGGCGCGGCCGGCTTCGCTCAGGACGACGCGGGCGGGCCGTCGATCGCCTCGAACATCGCCGCCACCGAGCGGCGCTCGCCCGCGCTCAGCTCGGGCCGCCAGACGTCGAAGATCAGCACCACGCGGTCCTCGCCGCTGTCGTTCCAGGCCTCGTGCTCGATGGTGTCGTCGAAGATCAGCAGCCGGCCCTCCTCCCACTGCCGCACCGCGTTGCCGACCCTGAAGCCGCAGCCCTCGGGCACGATCAGCGGCAGGTGGCAGATCAGCCGGGTGTTGATCATGCCGTGATGGGGCGCGATCCGCGCCCCGCCCTTCAGCAGCGAGAACAGCACCGAGGGCGCGCGGGTGGTGATGTGGCAGAGCGGCGCGGCCTGCACCGCGGCGAAGGTCTTCGGGCAGCGCGCGACGTTCCTCGCCACCGGGGCGCCGTTCTCGAACAGGTGCAGCGTGCTCCAGTCCGGATTGCCGAGCATGCCGTGGAAATCGTAATTGGGCCGGTCCTTCGCCGCCTCGAGATAGGGCCGGAACAGGCCGTCCTCCGCGAGCACCGCCTCCAGCTCGGCGCGCATGTCGCCGGCGGCGGCCTCGACCGCCTCCACCCAGGGAAAATCGGCGCGGTCGTAGAACTGGATCTGCGGCAGCCCCGGGAAATAATAGGCCGAGGGCTTCTGGAAGAAGATCTCCTTCTCCCCGAACATCAGCGCAAGCAATTCCCGGAAGCGCTCGCTCTGCGGCGCGGCGCCGAGATGCGCCTCGAGCCGGGCGCGGTAGCGCGCCGCATTGTCCTTCGAGACTTGTTCGGCCCGCGCCACCTCGGCCCTGAGGTCGTCGGGCAGCGAGGCCTTCCGCGCCGCGTTCGCGGTGGCGGTAGCGTAGAAGCTCGACGCGGCGCGGTCGTCGCCGGCCGCCTGCCGGCAGTCGCCCTTCATGATCAGCGCGCGCAGATTGCCGCCGTCCTCGGCCAGCACCGCGTCCAGCGCCTGTTCCTCGGCGGCGCGGTCGCCGAGCCCGCGGCAGGAGACGGCGAGCAGCAGGTGGATCTGGGCGTTGACCATGCCGGCCGCGACCAGCCGCTCGAAGCTTGCGCGCGCCTCGCCGGCGCGGCCCGCCTGCAGCGCGGCGGCGCCGGCGCGGGCGAGCTGCTCGGCTTCGGTCTGGCTGAGCCTGTTCACCGGGCCAGATCGCCCCGCGCCGCCGCCAAGGTCAATAGCGCCAAGGTCAATAGCGATAGTGGTCCGGCTTGAACGGCCCCTCGACCGGCACGCCGATATAGCCGGCCTGCTTGTCGGTCAGCTTCGTGAGCTTGACGCCGAGCTTGTCGAGGTGGAGCGCGGCGACCTTCTCGTCGAGATGCTTGGGCAGCACGTAGACGTCGTTCTTGTACTGCTCGGCCTTGGTCCACAGCTCGATCTGCGCCAGCGTCTGGTTGGTGAAGGACGAGCTCATCACGAAGCTCGGATGGCCGGTCGCGCAGCCGAGGTTCACCAGCCGGCCCTTGGCGAGCACGATGATCTTCTTGCCGTCGGGGAACTCGACCTCGTCGACCTGCGGCTTGATCTCGGTCCACTTCATGTTCTGCAGCGCGCCGATCTGGATCTCGCTGTCGAAATGGCCGATGTTGCAGACGATCGCCATGTTCTTCATCGCCCGCATGTGATCGAGCGTGATCACGTCGGCATTGCCGGTCGCGGTGACGAAGATGTCGGCGCGGGTCACCGCCTCCTCCATCGTCACCACCTCATAGCCCTCCATCGCCGCCTGCAGCGCGCAGATCGGGTCGACCTCGGTGACGAGGACGCGGGCGCCGCCGTTGCGCAGGCTCGCGGCCGAGCCCTTGCCGACGTCGCCGAAGCCGGCGACGGTCGCGACCTTGCCGGCCAGCATCACGTCGGTGGCGCGGCGGATGGCGTCGACCAGGCTCTCCTTGCAGCCGTAGAGATTGTCGAACTTCGACTTGGTGACGCTGTCGTTGACGTTGATCGCCGGGAAGGGAAGCTTGCCCTTCTTGGCGAGGTCGTAGAGGCGGTGGACGCCGGTGGTGGTCTCCTCCGAGACGCCCTTGATGTTCTGCACCGTCCTGGTGAGGTAGCCGGGGCGCTCGGCGAGGAAGCGCTTCAGCGTCGCGCAGAAGATCTCCTCTTCCTCGTTGGTCGGCTCGAACAGCGCCTCGCCGGCCTCGACCCGCTCGCCCCACAGCGCGAACATGGTGGCGTCGCCGCCGTCGTCGAGGATCATGTTGCAGGTGGTCTCCTGCCCCCAGTCGAAGATCCGCTCGACATAGTCCCAATATTCCTCGAGCGTCTCGCCCTTGATCGCGAACACCGGCACGCCCGAGGCGGCGATCGCGGCGGCGGCATGGTCCTGGGTCGAGAAGATGTTGCACGAGGCCCAGCGGACCTCGGCGCCCAGCGCGGTCAGCGTCTCGATCAGCACCGCGGTCTGGATGGTCATGTGCAGCGAGCCGGTGATCCGCGCGCCCTTCAGCGGCTTCGACGCGCCGAACTCCTCGCGCAGGGCCATCAGGCCCGGCATCTCGGTCTCGGCGATCTCGATCTCCTTGCGGCCGTAGCCGGCGAGGCCGATGTCGGCGATGACGTAATCGTGATCGGTGGTCTGGGGCTGGGTCGCCACGTGCGGTCTCCTGAAAAGATGAAAGACCGCCGAACGAGGGGCGGTCGCGCGCCGGTTCCCTAGCCGCGACCGCCCTCGAATGCAAATATAAAGATATCTTTATATGTGACCTAATGCGTCTCCGCCGCGGCGGCGAAGTCCGGGCTGCACTGGCCGCCGGGCAAAGCCGGCGCGCCGAACCGGTCGGCGATGGTGACCAGCTGCCGGATGTCGCCCCGCGCCGCCGCCGCCTCGTCGGCCAGCACCGCCGTGTCGGCGCAGATGCCGGCGTCGGTGGCGTCGTCGCCATAGATGTTGGCGAGCGCGGTGGCGAAGCGGTCGTAATGGGTCTGCGCCTGCCCGCCATGGCCGGCGCGGAACTGCCGCCAGGATGACGCCGTTGGCGCCCTGGATCGTCGTCCGGTTGGCGGCGATGAAGCGGTTATAGGCGTCGGCGACGTCCACGCCCATCGCCTGGCAGCGCAAGGTCGCCACCATCAGCCGCGATTGCAGGTCCCTGACCTTGGCGGCCGCGACCTGATTGTCGTTCCAGCATCCCATCGCGGCCTGCGCCGGCGCCGAGACGCAAAGCAGCAATGCGGCGCTCGCGAAGAGGCCGCGTCCTTTCAGATGTCCACTCATGATAAATCCCCACATGTCCACAGGATCGGACGCTTTCGCGCGCCTCGACCAACTCGAAGGTCTCATGGGATTGGTTGCCGAGGTCTCAACCGACAGGGTTAAAAGCGACGAGCGGATTCAGGCGCTTAGGCCGTCCCGAACTCCGCCGTGAGCAGCCGCGGATCGACGCCGGCGCTCCGGAACGCGCTGGCCCAGCGGGTGTCGACGTCGCTGTCGTAGAGCAGCGCCTCGCTCGCCCGGAGTCACGAACCAGCCGTGGCGGCGCATCTCCCCCTCGAGCTGGCCGCCGCCCCAGCCGGCATAGCCCAAAGCCGCGACCCAGCGGCTCGGCCCCTTCCCTTCGGCGATCGCCTTCAGGATGTCGAGCGTCGCGGAGAGCACCCAGCGGCCGGCGACGTCGATCGAATCGGCGCCGCCCCAATCGGGCGTGTGCAGGATGAAGCCGCGCTGCGGCTCGACCGGCCCGCCCTGGTGGATCGCCGCGTTGGGCGCCGCGCCGGGATCGATGTCGAGCTGGCTGAGCAGATCGTGGAAGCCGATCCGCGGCGCGATCCGGCCGAGGCCGATGCCGAGCGCGCCCTCCTCGTCATGGACGCACATCGCGATCACCGCCTTGTCGAAGCGCGGATCGCCGATGCCCGGCATGGCGAGCAGGAACTGGCCGGAGAGGAAACGGGGCGCGTCCATGCCGGCACTATAGGCCGCTGGCCGGCTCCGGCAATCGCCCAGCCCCTATCGCACGCCCGGGCGCCTTGCTAAGGGGCCGGCCTGTTCGAGATCCGGGAGAACGACATGACGATCCAGGTTGGCGACCGCATCCCCAGCGCGACCCTGATCAAGGCCGGCGCCGACGGCCCGCAGCCGGTCGCAGACCGACGATTATTTCGCCGGCCGCAAGGTCGCCCTGTTCGCGGTGCCCGGGCGCGTTCACGCCGACCTGCTCGGCCCGCCATCTGCCCGGCTTCGTCGAGCGCGCGGACGAATTGAAGGCCAAGGGCGTCGACGAGATCGCCTGCGTCGCGGTCAACGACGCCTTCGTGCTCGCCGCCTGGGCGAAGCAGGCCGGCGCCGAGGGCAAGGTGACCATGCTCGCCGACGGCAATGGCGATTTCGTCGAGGCGCTCGGCCTCGCCGCGGACTTCTCCAAATTCGGCATGGGCAAGCGCAGCCAGCGCTGGTCGGCGATCGTCGAGGACGGCGTGGTCGAGCGAGCTCAACGTCGAGGAGCCGGGCGCGTTCAGCGTGTCGAGCGCCGAGTTCCTCTCCGCGCAGCTCTAAGGGGACAGTCACTTTCACGCGCGGCGTGGCAGGTCTTGCAACTCAGCGCGGGAAAGTGACTGTCCCATTCCCGCGCCGACTGTCCCCTCACCGCGCCGGCGCCGCCGGGGCGGGCCGCAGCACCTCGGCGACGAAGCGGTCGATCTGGTTGGCGAAGACCAGGAGGTTGACCGCGAGATTGCCGCGGATGATGCCGTAATCGGCGGTGAGGTAGCGCTGCAGCGCCGGGCGGCCGTCCGCGGTCAGGAAGGCGCGGGCGAAGGCGTAGCGCTGGTTGAAGCCCTGCGTCGCCGCGCCGAGCCGCTCGGGCGTGATCGCCGCCGGCCGGTTCCACACCGCCTGGATCGAGATCGCCTTGCAGGCCGCCCCGGCCCGCTCGCAGCTGCCGAACAGGATCGCCGCCCGCCGGCCGTTGGCGAAGGTCACGGTGAGCGCCGGCCGCTCGGCGGTGCCGCGCCGCTCGAAGCGCGCGCCGATCTGGGTCAGCACGGTCTCGACGGTCGCATAGTTGAAGGTCGGCAGCACCTGCCGGTTCTCCGGCGCCGCCGGATTGAACCGGGCCGGCGCCGGCGCCTGGCTGTTCTGCGCCGAGGCGGCCCCCGCGGCGAGCAGCAGTGGAAATGCTGCTACCAGCCGCACCGCCGCCCTCGATTCTGCTCCTGCAGCCAGCCGAGCAGCGGCCGGAAATATTCGACCATCGGCTCGGCCGAGATCTCGCGGGTGCCGGTGAACGCCTCGAGCGCGTCGGGCCAGGGCCGCGAGGCGCCCATCGCCAGCATCTCGTTCAAGCGCCGGCCGACCTCGCGATTGCCGTAGAAGGAGCAGCGGTGCAGCGGCCCGCGCCAGCCGGCGATGTCGCACGCCGCCTTGTAGAACTGGAACTGGAGGATGCGGGCGAGGAAGTAGCGCGTGTAGGGCACGCTCGCCGGCACGTGATATTTGGCGCCGGCGTCGAAATTCTGCTCGGTGCGCGCCACCGGCGGGCGGATGCCCTGATATTGCAGCCGCATCCGGTCCCACGCCGCCTGATACTCGCCGGGCGGGATCTGGCCCGAGAAGATGCCCCAGCGGTAGCGGTCGACGAGCAGGCCGAACGGCAGGAAGGCGATCTTGTCCAGCGCCTGGCGGAGCAGCAGCGCCCGGTCCTGCTCCTCGTTGGGCATCTGGTTGCGCTGGAGGAGCCCGATCTGGACCAGATATTCGGGCGTCACCGACAGCGCGATCGTGTCGCCGACCGCCTCGTGGAAGCCGTCATTGGCGCTGTCCAGATAGAGGAAGGGCTGCCGGTTGTAGGCGCGCTGGTAGTAATTGTGGCCGAGCTCGTGATGGACGGTGACGAAATCGTCGGCATTGACCCGGGTGCACATCTTGATGCGCAGGTCCTCGACATTGTCGACGTCCCAGGCCGAGGCGTGGCAGACCACCTCGCGGTCCCTGGGCTGGGTGATCATCGAGCGCTCCCAGAAGCTCGCCGGCAGCGGCGCGAAGCCCAGCGAGCTGAAGAAGCCCTCGCCCTGGCGGACGATCCGCTCGGGCGTGTAGTTCGCGCGCTCGAGCAGCTGGGTGAGGTCGTAGGGCGCGGCGCCGCGCGTGCGCGGCGCGACCACGTCGTAGATATTGCCCCATTCCTGCGCCCAGAGGTTGCCGAGCAGGTCGGCGCGGATCGGGCCGGTGGCGGGCTGGACCGCGTCGCCATAGGTGCGGTTGAGGCCGGCGCGGGTGAAGCAGTGGATCGCCTCGTAGAGCGGCCTCACCTCGTTCCACAGCCGCTCGGTCAGCGCCGCGAACTCGTCCGGCGGCATGTCGTAGTTGGAGCGCCACATCGCGCCGGTGTCGGGGAAGCCGAGCTCGCGCGCGCCGGCATTGGCGATCTCGGTCATCCGCACATATTGCGCGCGCATCGGCGCGCCGACATTGTTGTTCCAGCTGGTCCACATCTCCTGCAGCTGGGCGGGGTTGCGGACCGTGCCCATCCGCGCCTCGATCTCGTTGCCGGTCAGCGGCTGGCCGTTCATCGTGCCGCGGCCGCGGCCATATTGCGACTGCAGGTCGGTCGCGATGCGGTTGAGCTCGGCGGCGGCGCCCTCCGTGGTCGGCGCCGGCAGGACGAGGCCGCTGCGCAATATGTCGAGCTTGCGCCGGGTGTCGGAGCTGAGGCCCGCGACGTTGGCGATAGCGCGCCGCCTCGTTGGCGAAGCGGACCCGCATCTCGGTGCCGATCGTTCCGAAATGGGCGGCGAGCGCGTCGGTGTCCTGGGTGATGTAGGTGGCGTTGACCCACTGGGCGCGGGCGTTGACCACGCTGAACTCGGCAAGCTCGCGCTCGGCGCGGGCGACGAAGGCGTCGGCCTCGGCGGCGGTCGGCGCGGCGCCCCGCGTCGGCGCCGGCGCGGACGGCGCCGTGGGCGCGGCCGCGCTCTCGTCGGCGGCGGCAGTGGTGCAGGCGGAGCTGAGGCAGGCGGCGACGGCGATGGCAAGCAACGAGACGGTCGGCTTCATGGGGGCATCCTCGCTTCTCTGGGCGTGGCCGCGCTAATGGACCCGCCGTTTGTGACGGTCAACGGGCGAGAAAATCGCCGAGCGCCCGCCCCAGTTCCGGCCTGGTCACCGCGCTCATATGATTGCCGGGCACTTCGACATATTCGCCCCTCGGCAGCAGCGCCGCGAGCGCCTCCGCCGAGCCGTTGTCATGATCCTCGGCGCCCGCTCAGCACGAGCGTCGGAATCGCGATCGCGCGCAGCTCCTCCTCGCCGGTGTCGACGAAGCTGTCGAGCAGCGGCAGCAGCGCCTGCGGATCGCCGCCGGTGGTCTTGAGGAAGGCTTCCGCCAGCCATTCCGGCGAGCCGCGCTCATGGCTGCCGAGGTTGGTCAGGATCGCCTTGAAATGGGCGCTGCGCGCGCGGGTGTCGGTGAGCCCGGCGAGGCCCATGCCGCTGATCACCAGCCGCCGCGGCGCGGCGCCCTTCGCCACCA
Organism: uncultured Alphaproteobacteria bacterium; assembly: GCA_963826805.1. GTDB lineage: Bacteria > Pseudomonadota > Alphaproteobacteria > Sphingomonadales > Sphingomonadaceae > Allosphingosinicella. The sequence goes on along the minus strand of CAWGYE010000002.1, from coordinate 38,968 downwards.
TCCGCACCGCCGTCCGGGCGCCGAGCGAATAGCCGCCGAGGTCGTATTCCTCGAGGCCGAGATGCGCGATCAGCGCCAGCCCGTCCGCGGCGAGGATGTCGGGCGGGTAGCAGGCCGGGTCGTGCGGGCGGTCGCTGGTGCCGTGCCCGCGCAGGTCGGGCATGATCAGGCGGATGCCGCGGCCGGCGATCTCGGCAGCGTGGCCGAAGCGGATCCAGTTGGTCGCCGCGTTGGAGAACAGGCCGTGCAGCAGCACCGCCGGCCGGCCCTCGCCGAGCTCGTGCCAGGCAAGCTCGACGCCGTCGGGGGCGGTGAAGCGATGGGTCGCGGGTTTCATCGGGCTTCCCCGGCGGGCTTGAGCTTGCGGACCACGCCGAAGACAACGATCAGCAGCCCGCAAAGCACCAGCAGCGCGGCGAGCAGGAAGGCGCCGCCCGGCTCGCCATGCTCGGCGCCGAAGGCCAGCGCCTGGGTCATCGCCAGCGGCCCGGCGATCGCCGCGACGCTGGAGATGCTCGCCATCCCGCCCTGCAGCGCGCCCTGGTGCGAGGCGTCGGTCATCCGCGAGAGAAGCGCGTTCATCGACGGCCAGACGAGGCCCTGCAGCGCGGCGAAAAAGATGATCGCATAGACCATCCAGCCCTGCGTCACGAACACGTAGCCGAGGAAAGCGAGGCCGCCGACCACCATGCCGATCACGACCGTGCGCGCCTCGCCGAAGCGGGCGATGGCGCGGCCGGTGACCAGGCTTTGCGCGAGCGCCATGGCGAGGCCGGCGGCGGCGAGCGACCAGCCGATCTCGGTCGCGTCCCAGTGCAGCGCGAGTCCGGCCCAGAAGGCCCAGGTGGCCGGATAGACGAAGTGGGCGAGCTGCCAGAGCAAGGCGGCGACCAGCAGCGGCCCGGCGCCTCCGGCATGGAAGAGCGGCCGGAACGCGCCGAAGACGTGCGCGTCGCGCCAGTGGAACGGGCGGCGGCGCTCGGCCGGCAGCGTCTCGGGCAGGCGGGTCGCGATCCAGAGCGCGTTGGCCGCGGCGAGCGCCGCCGCGACGATGAACGGGGTCCGCGTCCCGAACCCCGCCATCAGCCCGCCGATCGCCGGCCCGAGGATGAAGCCGAGCCCGAATGCGGCCCCCATCAGGCCGAAGGTCGCTCCCCTCTTCTCCGGCGGGGTGACGTCGGCCAGCACCGCATAAGCGGGCCCGTAGGTGGCGCCGGCGACGCCCGCGATCAGCCGCCCGACGAACAGCCAGGCGAGCGTCGGCGCCGCCGCCATCAAGGCATAGTCGATCGCGAAGGCGACGGTCGAGAAGAGCAGCACGGGGCGCCGCCCGAAGCGGTCGCCGAGATTGCCGAGCAGCGGCCCGGCGAAGAATTGCGCGCCGGCATAGGCAACGAGCATGTAGCCGGCGATCCGCGTCGCTTCGGCGAGCGAAACCTGGCCCAGCTGGACGATCAGGTCCGGCAGCACCGGCAGGACGATGCCGAAGCCGATCGAATCGAGCAGCAGCGCCGCGAGGACGATCGGGATGGCTGGATGATGGAAGCGCCCCGGCTTCGGGGCCTCAGTCGGGGAGCTTGCCAACCGCGTTCACCCAGCGCTCGACCAGCGGCTTGTAATCCTCGGTGCGGCGCTCGGGCAGCCCCTCGGTGTTGAGCCAATTGCGGTGCATGCTCTCGACCCCGAAATGATGCGTCGGCCGGAACCGGACGGATCGTCGAACGAGCCGACAGTGAGGTCCATATGCTCGCCGTCCGGGAATTCGAAGCCCAGCGAGGTGCCGCATGCGCTGCAGAACGGCCGCCGCGCGATCGGCGAGCTTGCGTACCAGTCCGGCCCGCTCTCCCAGGCGACGTCCGCTTTCTTCATGTTCTTGAACGCGATCGAGACGCCGCCGGTGCTGCGCTGGCACATCCGGCAATGGCAAAGATAGGCGTCCTCGTCGTGCACCTGCGCCGTGTAGCGCACCTTCCCGCAGGCGCAGCCGCCGGTCATTTCATGGCTCATCGCCGCGCCTCCTTATCTTGAGCGCGACCAAGGCCACCAGCGCCCCCAGCGCCCCCAGCGCTGCCAATGCCATATCCTTCTGCGCGTCCCAAATGTCACCTTGCTGGCCATTATAGGCATCGGCGAGGGAGCCGCGCATGGTCAAGGTGAACAGCCATTCGAGCACCTCGTAGAGCAGGCTGACGGCGAGCACGCTTTCGACCGCGATATAGAGCGAGACGCGCCGCGCGATGCCGAGGTGACGCTGCAGCGCCTCGCTCACCGGAAGCACGGCGAGCAGGCCATAAGCGAGGTGGACCAACCGGTCATAGTGATTGCGTGAGAAGCCGAACGCTTCGGTGATGCTGCGGCCGGTCAGCGCCTGGGCCAGCGCATCATAAGGCACGTCGGTGTAGGTATAGCGGCCGCCGATCGTATGCAGCGCGAAGAAGATCGCGACACACGCGACCGCCGCGTTCGACAGCGGCCAGCGGTGGAGCAGGAACGGCGCCGCGACCAGCACGAGAAAAGTCGGGATATGATGAAGAGGCGCCGCGGCTGGGAAAGGCTGCTTGATCTGAACGAGGATCAGCAGCGCTCCGAGCAGCGCGATCATGATCTTCTGGGCTTGCGGCAATCTCACCCTTCGCAGATCCGGATCGCTTCGAGCCGCGCGCGCCAGGTGGCGGGCAGCTCCGCCGGCCGGCGCGTTTCGCGGTCGACATAGACGTGAGCAAAATGCCCCTCCGCCGCCGCTTTTTCCGCGTCCTTCGCGAAGACGCCGAGTCGATAGGTGACGCTCGAAGCGCCCAGCCGCTCGACGCCGAGGCCGATCTCGACAGGCTCGGGATAAGCGAGCGGCGCGGCGTAGCGGCAGCCGGTCTCGACGACCAGGCCGATCGGGTCGCCCTGCTCGATGTCGAGCAGCCCGGCCTCGATCAGCCAGCCGTTCACCGCGGTGTCGAACCAGGCATAGTGGACGGTGTTGTTGACGTGGCCATAGGCGTCGTTGTCCGCCCAGCGCGTCGCGATCTCCCGCCACACCGGATAGGCCTCGCGCCCTCTCAAAGCGCCGCCTCGTAGAGCCGGCGGGCGTCGGCCTGGGTGATCGGGCAGGGATTGTTCACGAGCAGCCGCTCCTGCTTCATCGCCTCCGCGGCGAGCAGGTCGAGATGCTCCGCGCGCACGCCGACCTCGCCGAGCCGCTGCGGCACGCCGCAGGCGCGCGACAGCCGCGCGAGATGCTGGAGGAAGGCCTGCGCCTGGCCCTGCCGGCCGACATCGCCCACCGACGGGTCGAGCATCGCGCCGAGCTCCGCGTAGAGCGGCATCGCCGCGGCCATGTTGTGGCCGAGCACATGGGTCAGCATCAGCGCGTTGGAGAGGCCGTGGGGGACGTGGAAATGGCCGCCCAGCGGGTAGGCGAGCGCGTGCACCCCGGCGACCGGCGCGTTGGCGAAGGCGATGCCGGCAAGGTGCGCGGCGAGCAGCATCTTCGAGCGCGCCGCAATGTCGTCCGGCGCGTCGCAGGCCCTGAGCAGATTGTCCGAGATCAGCCGCAGCGCCTTGCGCGCGAACATGTCCGACATCGGGTTCTTGAGCCGGGCCGAGGTGTAGGCCTCGATCGCGTGGACCATGGCGTCGATGCCGGTGGCGGCGGTGACGGCGCGCGGCAGGGTCAGCGTCAGCTCGGCGTCGAGCACCGCCCAGTCGGCGAACAGCACCGGGCTGTTGACGCCGCGCTTCTCGCTCCCGCCGACCGTGATCACGGTCACCGCGGTGGCCTCCGAGCCGGTGCCCGCCGTGGTCGGGATCAGCGCCAGCGGCAGCCTTGCCCCGTTCGCCTTGCCGACCCCCCAGAGCGTATCGAGATCCTCGCCCGTGGCGATCAGGTAGGCGGCGAGCTTGGCGACGTCCATCGGGCTGCCGCCGCCGAAGCCGACCACCGAGGCCGCCCCCTCCCCCGCCGCGACCGCCGCCATCAGCGTCTCGCGCGACGGGTCCTGCTCGACCGCGTCGAAGACGATTGCGTCGGGCAGCGCCGCGAGCACCGGATCGGCGAGGCCCAGCGCGCGCACGTTGGCGTCGGTGACGAACAGGCAGCGGCCCTCGGGCAGCAGCTCGGCCAGCCGCCGCGCCGCGCCCGGGCCGGCGATCAGCTTCGGGCCATAACGGAATTCGAAGGCCTGCATGGAGGCTGTGTAGAGCGTCGGCCCCTCCCCGTCACCCCGGCGAAAGCCGGGTCTGGGGCCGGAAGTCACGGACCGTCGCGCCGAGATCCCGGCCTTCGCCGGGATAAGTAATCATCCTTAGTCATTTGATTCTACTCATTTTTAATGCTAAGTAAATGTCCGCACTACATGTGCACACCTATGAGTAATCAAGTACTTACGCGGATCGTGTACACAGAACCTGCACAGAACAACCCGGAAAGGGAGACGTGCAATGGCGTTCCTCGTGGACGTGGAAGAGCTCAAACCGGGGCTCATCATCTTTCGGCGCGGCGATGTTCAGCATCGCCGGTGGTACTGCCGCATCAAGGTGCCGGACGACAAGTCGCAGCCGGACAGCAAGCGCTATCGGGACCGCTATAAGACGGTCTCACTCAAAACCATCGACATCAACACCGCCCGCACTCAGGCGTGGGAGCATGAGTCGGACGTGCGCCACCGCATCAAGTTCGGCGTGCCGGTGTTCAACCGGCCGTTCAGCGAGGTCGCCGCCGAGTATGTCGCCCACCTTCAGACCAAGGCGAATAACGGCAAGATCACCCCGCGCCGGGTGAAGGTGGTGGCCTCCATCATCAACGCACAGCTCAACCCCTATGTCGGCTCGACACAAATCCACCTGATCGGCGAGGAGAAGTGGGAGAACTACCCGACGCATCGGCGCGAGAGCGGAACCGGCCGCTATGGCCGGGTGTCCGACGCGACGATCAGCATGGAACTGGGCGTGTTTCGCTCCGTCATGGCCTACGCGATCCGGAGGAAGTATCGCGCCGCGACGGACACGTTCGAGACCAGGATCGAACTCGACAAGGAGCGGCGCGACGAATTTACGCCGGAGGAATACCGCAAGCTGCACACCTTCGCGCGCGGGTGGGTGAAGCGCGCGCCGGACGTGCACCGGCGCTGGTATCGCGACATGGCGTACAATTTCGTGCTCATCATGTGCAACACGGGGATGCGGCCTTCGGAGGCGCGCAACCTGCGCTGGCGCGACGTGGAGACGCGGCAGGACAAGGAGGGCCGAAGGCTGGTCGTGTTGCAGGTGCGCGGCAAAAAGAAGCAGCGCCAGCTCGTCGCCGCCTCCAATGTCGCCGAGTATCTTGAGCGCGTCCGGCAACTCAGCCGGTATACCGAGCCGGACGATCCGGTGTTCTCGGTACGCGACGCCACGCCGACCGGCAGCCGCGCGCGTGCGCCCAGACAGCCGGACAAAGCCGAGGCGAAGAAGCAAGGGAAGATCGTGGTCGAAGCGGTCAGCGAGGCCGCGGCCAACTGGAAATCCGCCAACAGCCTTTACAAGGCGATGGTCCGTGACCTCTTGGAGAAATCGGGCCTGCTAGTCGGCTCGAATGGCAAGGACCGATCCACCTATTGTTTCCGACACACCTATGCCACCTTCCGGCTTGGCGAGGGGGTGGACGTGTATTTCCTTGCCCATCAGATGGGAACCTCGGTCAAGATGATCGAGCAGCATTACGGCCACGCCAACGCGGTGCGGAATGCTGCCAGCATCTTGCGCGGCCTGCCGGGCTGGGAGGCGATTGCGCCCACCGCGCAGCTGGAGATGAAGGAAGCCACGGGAAGCGCGTCGCCGGCCAAGACTGAGGCTAAGCCGGCCGAGCCTCCCCGCAGGCCAAAATACCGGCGGCGCCCCGCGTCCGCCGTACCGGCCGGGTGACTTCTCGCGGCTGATTCACGCTTCGGCATTTTGCCTCGGGCGATCAGTCGCCCCGGCACCGGGATCACGCGCCGAGCTCGAGCGCGCCCGACGCCGCCCCTGTCTTGAGCCGTCCCACGGCTGGGAGCCTTCGTTCGCCGCCGATGGCGCCGCTGGCGCGCTTGCATCGGCGAAAAGCGGACAGAGCCGGAGGGCGGATTCAGCGGGCCGCGCGCCGGCCCGCCCGCCCGGAGGCTCTGTCAGAAGGCTCGCACCTCCGTCCGCGCCGCTGGCGCTCTTGGGCGGAGGTGAAATATCGACACGGCATGAATACATGCCGCCTTATGAACACCGTCCCATCTCAACTCACGGTCTACGACATGCCGAAGGATATTACGCTCGCTGAGGTCAAGGCTCGCATTTGCGACGCTCCGAAGCGTCGGCATCTCAGCTGGGGTATGGATTTCGACTCGCGAGCCATGACGCTCGCTCAGAAAGTCGAAGACACCTGGTCCCCCGAGCAACAGGAAATGCATAGCAGGAATCTGGAGTCCGCCCGGCGCGGTCTGATCGCCGAGTTTGGCGAATGGGACATCGACCGAAAGGTCGCGGATTTCATCGCCATCGACACCAAGCCGATGTCGGTGCTGGCCTATCACAACCAGTTTTTCGAGCAGATACGCAAAGCCTTTGTGCTTGGCTCCTACTATCCCGCGCTCGTCGGCGCCTGCGCGCTCGGCGAGCGTATCCTGAATCACATGGTCCTCGATATGCGCCCTTTCTTTGCGCACACGCCGGAACATGAGCTCGTCGCCAAGCAAGGTGCCTTCAGCAAATGGGCCCTGCCGATCGACACGCTGGTCGCTTGGGATATCATGCTTCCCAAAGCCGCCGAGGAATTCCGCGCCCTGATGCCGTTGCGGCACCGGTCGATCCATTTCAACGCCGGTATTTACGCTAGGTTGCGCGACGACGCGCTAGCGGCAATCCTCCACATGCGGGCGATTATCGACACGCAGTTTGGCAGCTTCGGGCGCCAGCCTTGGTTCATGCCTGGCACAACGGGCCATCTGTTCATCAAGAAGGATTACGAAACCCATCCCTTCGTGACGACCTACTATCTTTCACGCTGTCCCTTCGTCGGACCGCTGTTTGGTATGGCCTACGGCCAAGGTGGCTGGGATTTCTTTGACATCCCAGACTATGGCGATGGCGCCTGGACGGACGAAGAGTTCGCGCGAGAGTTCATGGAGCGGGATCCGGAAAAGGTCGCGAAAGGGCCACCCGTCGACCCAGCCTAGCACGCAGCCTCCTCACGGAGGCCCCCGCCACACGTGGATGAGTTGCGCGATCGCCACGATAAGTCCGGCTATCGCCGTGATGAGCGAGGTGAGTTCGTGGATGGACATTGTCGCCTCCCATTTTCTTGCGCCGCGCCCCGATGGCGCGACGAACGGGAGGAAATCGGCCCGGGGGATTAGTCTGAGCTGTCCAGGCCGCGCCAGCGTCTCCGACGCCAGCGCCGCATTAGCGGGCAGTAGCTGCACACGCGGCCCCCGAAAGCATGACGGGGACGCAGGTCAGCGAGAGCCTGTTCAGCCAGACGCCCTCGGGCATAACGACACGTGATGTTCGCGCCAACGGTGCGCGGCGGAAGGGAGGCGAGGGTTTTGTCCATGACCCGCCGACACCGGCGGCAGATGAAAGCACAGCGGCAATGCCTCATTCCCTGTTGGCTTCTAACAATTGCGTGTGATCTGGCAGTATTCGTGGCGATCACGCTCCGCCTCGGCGCCCCCTTGGTAGAAATCTCCTGTGCTTGCTATGCAGACGTCTCTGTTGTGATATTGCAGGCACTGAAGGCGTCCGTTGGCAAAGTGAGCCTCTACCCATCCGCTCGGCCCCGAGCGGTAGCGGTAATTGCCCCGCAGCATTGAAACATTCCCGCGCGCATCTCTTTGCACATTTATGATGTGCATACTTCCAGCCTCATATCTGTTGAACATCCAATCTTGAGAATCGGCTTGAACGATCCTGTCGAGAAGCTGGTCGTACGACTCTCGGGGCGGGGCCGCAGTAGCGCGCGCCGGGCCTTGAGGTTTCCCCGGCGCCGCCGCCCTCCCGCGCTCGGCCGACGCCCGTGCCTCGCGGCAGGCCGGGGTGTTCGGCGGCGACGCGCCGAGGCACTGCACGAGCTGATCGCGCGGCATAAGGCCGCCGCCGCGCGGCGCTGCCGCCGCGACCTGCGGGGGCGCGCGATCCAGGTTTCGGAATATGCCTTGGGCTTCAGCGAGCGGCGCGCCGGCGATCCGCCGCGCCGCGCTGTCGAACCGCGCGAAGCAGGCGGCGTCGAGCAGGAGCGCCGCGACCGAATTCGGCGCCACCGGCGCCCAGTCGTCGAACACGCCGGGTTCCTCGGCGCCCGCCGTGGTGGTGAACACCACATCGTGGGTCTGGAAGTGCCGCGCCGTGCAGCGGAAGGCGTAAGTGACTGCCAGGCCTTTCATGCCCTCGCGCGGCTGCTCGAACACCTGCATGGCGCGCACGCGGGCTTCGCCGCCTCGCGCGCGCACCGACGAGCGGTCGATAAAGATGACCTGGCGTTGCGGCGCCCGGCCGGCCTCGCCGACATACCACCAGCCCGCCGCCGGCACCGCTGGCTGGGCGATGGAGGATGTTTCCAACCCCGTCGATGAAAGCGCGGCCGCCCCGGCCGCGAGTAGGTGGCGCAAGCGCATAAAGACGATCTCCCGTGTCTGACCGCCACCACCCGAGGGTGCCGCGCGGCACCAGCCGGGCGGTTAGCAACGTGAACACGGGCTCACGCCCCACCTATTTCCCCTTGCGGGGTCTTCTATTTAGCGGGCCACCCGACCCGAAGGCCGGTCTCCCGTGTGTTCACGCCGCGATGGCGTGCCGCGACCTGTTGCTAAGCAGATGCGCGGCTTGCCCTGTATGGAGAATGCTGGCGCGAATGTCACGCAAATTGCCTGCGAAAAGGCGGGAAATTGCCAGGTGATTTTGTGGATTTGGCAGGACGCGCCATGGCGCGCCACAGGCGCCGCAACGCCCGTCACGCCGCCGGCACGAATTAGGACTTATTTCTTAGGAACTGAATCTCATCGTAGGCGCGCGCTTCACCGCGCTTCAACCATCGCGTGTTACTCTGGCCCTGTTGATCCGGGAAACAATAACAACAAGCCTGAGGTGCAACATGGTCAGTAACAAGTACGAACTACTACCCACTACCCGACTCACCCCCGAGGGAAAACCGCTCTGGCAGTTGCGCGCGCTGATCGGCTTTGCGCGCGTGAAGGCCGGCGACCTCGGGGGTTTTGTCGAAGGCGAGCACAACCTGCCGCAGCAAGGCAATGCCTGGGTCCATCCGGGCGCGACGCTCTACGGCGACGGCTATGTGTCGGACGGCACCCCCATAATCCCCGTTGCCGTCCGGCCGGTCAGACCCCCACGGAGGCCAGGCTTCCGGCCCGGCCGAGGCATGGCCTTCAGGTAGGATCGGGCACGGCCCGCTCCCGTTTCTCCCTTCCGGGGGCGGGCCGTCTCTTTTTGTGACTCAATCCCCTTGCGTGTCCAGCGGGCGCGCTTCAGGCTCGCCCGGTGACGACAATCCCGGACTGGGAAATCCGCGCCACAGCGGACGCGCTGATCCGCCAGCATGGCGATGACGCGCCGCTTCACGCCGCGCTACGCGCCGAACAACTGTTGCCGAAGGGTGAGGCCGATGGCGCCGCAACTTGGCGCGCATCGGCCGGCACGCGCAGGAGCTGCTTACGCGTCCCGGCGCTATCCATTAGCGCGCGGCGCCTCAGGGAGCGGCCGTGCAGGCTGGCGGAAACCGGCCCCAGCCGCGCGGCATGGTGGGAAGCCGCGCCTTGGCGGCAGCCGGCAGCGACGGGAAGGGATCGAGACCTGCCTGCCGCTGAACGTCGGCCACGGCCACGCTGGCATTCGGTGGGGTGTTCGTTGCTCGACACGAAGGCGAGCGCGGAGCGGCGCGAGGGCACATAGATCCCCTTGAAGATATGCACCCAAACTGCCCCACGCCTAGAACTCGAGCGCGCCCTCAAGACGGCGGCAATCGCTGCAACTCGAGGCCCTGCGGCCGGGCATCGACACCTACAATTTCTCCCACGCCGTCTGATTCGGACGCAGGTACGTAGTATATTCGAATAGACCGCAGTGTCTGATACGAGGCCATCAACAGCCCCATGACGCCCGAACCGCCCCAAGGCGAGTCCATGTTTGGGCGAATCCTGAAGGGCCGGCCTTCGGGCGGCGCACCTGGCACCCGAACCCAGAAAAGCAGTCTTCCGGCAGTCCGGGCCGAAATGGCCAGGACGATCGCATCGACCTGTTGCGCGGCGGGCCTTGCGGCAGGGGGCTGGGCCTGCACCGGGGGGCCTTGGGCCGCAGCGCTCGTCGCCATCGCAAAAAGTATCAATGACAGTGGAAAGCATCGCATGGAGATTCTCCCGGTGTGCCGTGGCTACGGCACCTTTTCCTAGTGCGGAGTCATCACAACCGGCGGTGGCATCATCATGATAGGCGGAGGTGGCGGGATGAAAACAGGCGTCACGACAACAGGCGGCGGAGGGCTGGACGCGCTGGTTACAGCTGGCACGGTCGCTGCGGTCGTCGAGACCTCAGATGCAGCTTCAGTCTGGGCGCCTTGCCCGGATGCGCGCACATCGCTTCGCGCGCGAGCTTGAGTGTCAGGAACTTCACTTGCCGTAGGAACCAGCGCTGCCAGATTACTTGCTGCGCCCGGCCCCGGGCCGAGTTCTGAAACGGCACGGTCGTAGGCTGCCAGTGCCGACCTTAAGGCACGCGTGCGTCGCGGTCCCGCCGGCTGCCTAACTGCATCTAGAATTTGCGCGACCGCGACCGTCAACGCAGTGCGGGTTGCCTCGGCCTGTTGCCGTTGCTCATGCAACAATCTTTGCGCCTGAAGGGCAGCCTGTCTTTGCTGCTCGGCATCATCATGCCTCGCGATCTCACTATCGGCGATAGTTCCCAACGTCGTTGGAACGGCGAATACGGCTAATATGAAACCCACCAGGTTGATCCGCTTCCCAAGGGTTTTTGGATTCATCACGATGGGAAAAGCGATGGCGAGAATGGCCAGACCAGTCATCGCACCAATCAGACTCCAACTCATGGCGCCCTGACCCGTTTCAAGAGCATGGGTAGCACGCCTACTGGCCCCTGAGCGTCGTTTCCGCCATCGCGCAGCGCCCCATATCGGCTTGGCTTGCATCCACCTGATAACGGTCGCTCAGAAAGCGCCCGCCGATGCAGGCAACCATTTCATAGGTCCGAGCAGCATCGCTGGACGCCAGCCAGAAAGCGGGCGTTCCGATCTCGTTGAGCGAAAACACCGGCAGAACGGCGGCAGGCCGGTTTCCATTCATTAGCGGAATTTGCCGCCCGCGGATCGTCACAGCCGCACTGGCAAGATAACGCACCCAGTCGGCATCGAGACTGTCGATGCGCGTCCCGAATTCCCGGCGCGCGTCGGGAGGATAGACATCCACGCCGGAACTGCCCGGTCTGAAGCGGTTGGGCAGCGAAAAGGCTACGTTGACGGACTGTCCGTCATCTATAGAGGCCATCTGCTCGTAGACGGCGGGATCGGCCGTAACCTCCTCGCCGCTGGGAATACGGTGGTAGCGTCCGATGAGTGCCGCAGCCCAGAAATAGCGAGCGAAATCGGTCGAAATCTCCTGCCCCTGCGCGCGGCCGGGCATGAGCATGAGCACCAACACCCCGGAGTCCCGCGACAGGTAGTCATAGACCGTCCGTTGCCCGTTTCGCGCCCTCGAATCATTTCCGCGCTGCAGCCAGGAAAGCGGCCGACCAAGCCCGTCGCAGAGGGGCTGCAGCAGCGACCTGTCGGCGCGCGTGAGCATCCGTACGCTAACATTTGCGGTCTGCGTATTCCGCACCGCCGACACATTGCGGGGAACGTAGGCCGCCATGCCGCCGAGGGTGACCCTCTCATTGACCTCGCATACAGGCTCGTAATCGGGATCGGGATCGTCGCTTGAATAGATCGTGTAAATCGCGTCGGCGTCCCGCGGCTCCGATCCATATCGCTGTATATCGGTAAAGTACACATAGGCAGAGACGCTCAGGGTCCGACGCAATTCGGTCATGAAGTTCGTTCGAAACGTGTTAAGTGCCGAGGCGAGCTGCCGGGTCTGCGTGTCGGTGGGCGGCGCCTCGTTGTAGGTTACGGGTCCCACGATGTAGCCCGTGATCCCGCCCCGCTGGCCGGTCGAGGATATCGAGCCAATCGAGCTCGGTGACGGTTCAGCATCTTGCACGCCAGCCAAAGCGCCGGCGCTGCATCCCAATGCCAGCAGAGCTGCCACACCGCGGTACCATTTCTTCATCTCTCAGGCCCCCCGTTCACATTGCCCACAACCACGCCGGTATTTCCGCCCGATTGGTTCGAACTTGTTATTGAACCGATGTTGATGGCCGGAGCGCTGCTACCCGGAGCCGCTGCCGGCCCAGGCGTCTCGTCGGTGTTGTGCGGGATCTGCGGGGCCGGTCTCTGCTTCGGCAACGGCTGACGCCGGACCGTAGGAGTTGCGGCTGGCGGGGACGAAGGCTGAGTATCGTTGGTTCCCTCCGCAATCGAGGCAGGTGGCGCGGAATACTCGATATGGTCTCCGACCCGAGTGTCTCCAACGCTTGTATTGTTCGATGGTCCGCCGATTGGCAGTAGCCGCCCAAGAACAGCAACAACGGCCAGAACGGCAGCCGCCAGCGCGCCAATGGCAGGCCAGTTCAATTTCTTCTTTTGCTGCACCCTTCTCGCCACAGCCGAGTCCCCGCGATTGCGAGTCGGCCTTATAGCAATAAGCCAGGCCAAAAGCGCGCAAGTCGTGAGTTGTCCGTCCATTTCCGCGGCAGCGAACTGCCGTCGGCCGAGAGTCGCACGGGCATTTATTGACTTGAGTGGCGTCCCATCGCCTAATGTGATCGATGTCCAGACACGAACTTCCGCTCGTTCAATGCTCTATTGAGCAACGCTGCCGTTTCGCCTCCCATATCTGCTCCGCAACACAAAATTAACCATAGAGACGGCACCGCTACCGATAAGCCCGCTTGAACAACACCTTTTACGGCCGCAGTTGAGCTTCAGTTGGGGAGAGTCACGCGATGACACCAATGCTCGCCTTGCTCGAACGGGCGACGGACGTGCAGGATCTCGTCCTCTATGCTGGCGCGATTACGATCTACTGTTTCGCGCGGCATGTCATCACCCCGCTCATTGAGCGATACCCGGACATTCTGAGGGCGCGTACCGAGCGTATGCTGGCGCTGCACAGCATGGCGAGACCCGACGCGATCAATGTTGTACCTATCCCACTCAAGTCTGCAGGGCGTATTTGTCGCGGGCGGGACGATCTCGGCCGGGCCGCATGAACGTTCCCGCTGGCCTGGGCGACTGGCAAGAATCATAGCGACTGCGATCTTCGGCGGTCGCTCGGAGAACTATGACCCGGCGCTCTGGCTGGCGACTCGCCCGGCACCGCCCGTCCGCTACGACTACGACCTCAGGAGTCGCCTAACATGCGTTCGGGACAATATGCCTATGCGCTAAACGACCCTCCGATCGGCCGCACGCTGCCAATGATGTTAACTTATGGCCTCGCTCACCGATCCCGACGGCACGGACTTCGGCTTCACCTACGACGCGCTGAACCCCCACAACGGCGATGCGCTCGTCGCCGAATATGACGCGGCTTCGCGACCTTCGCCCGCAATCCGCACGGCCAGCTTCCTTCCTCGGCAGCTCACGGCAGACGCTCAACACCTATGACGAATACGGCTTTCCGGCGTCGTCACCGCCACGACCTACACCTACGATCCACGCGGCCGTCTGGTGAAAGTCGAACGGTAAGGGAACAATAACGTCTAGGCCGAATATATATACGACAAGGCCGACAATCGCACCAACGTCAACGTCATTTTGCCGAATACCACCCAAGACGCGCTGGGCCGACACAACCGCTACGCCGGTGTGATATCCGCAGGCAAAAAACACCTTCTGCGCCTGATGGCACATCGCCTCCCAGACTCGCTCAACATGTTGATGCCAAACAACTATTTAGAAACGCGTCGGGACACAGGTGCCGACGCTCCGATCCTTGACTGTGCCAAAAACAGCCAGAAACGGGACAAGTGTAAACTTCCCCGACCTTGACTTTTCGCGCATTTTGAAGCACCCCCAATGACGGTGCTGGTGCCGCGCCGATGGGCCGATTGGGTGGCTTTGTGATTTGAGCAACCGTGCTCAACCGCAATCGTTTCACCTTTGCGAAACGCCGGGCTTTTAAGTTAGCTGACATCTCAAAATACGAACTGTGCATGGTCATCCTGCGTTCGGTGACTCATGCCTATAGTGTGGGATCGAGTGGACGAATGATGCTCGAATTTTTGTGAGCGGAGTGAGTGGCAATGGGCACGCTGATTGCAGATCTCTGGCAAGGCGCACCGGATGCAGGGAGCTTTGTGATTTGCGTCATTGCGCTGGCGCTTCTCGTATTCGTATGGCGCGTTGGCCCGAAGCTGGCTGACCGATGGCCGGAAATCATCCGTGCGCGCACGGAGCGCAAAATTGCTCTGCGCAATCAGATTGCGCCAACGATCATTGATTTGACAGCCGAGCCGCACAAGGCGCCGGCGATTGAGGGAGGCAAGCCAGCCTAAATTGTTCTTTTGAACGCTGCGATTTTGTGGTCTGATTAGCAACACCTATCGCGAGATCAGCCCACTCAGAGGCCAAGGAAAGCTGAACAAGGCCGGCCACGCAAAATGAGGCACGCAAGCGCGTATTGTCGATGATTCCGCACCATCTCCGCCTCTCGCTCTTCCCGCCCTACTTTCCCGGCTTCGCGCAAAAATCGCAGGAACATCGAACTGGCGACATATCCCGGCTCGATGACGGCAAGGCACAGAGATCGTAAGCCGTCCCCGCAACATGCGGTGAAATCCAACTGCACGTCGCCTCGGAAAACCTGCAACTCATGAATTCGGAGAAGTACGTCCATGGCCGCCCCGTCGCCCGCAGCGCGGAACGCGGTCCACAGCGCGTCAAAATGCTTGGGGGCGGGCTGAGGTGAGATATTGAACGAGTGAATAAGTTGCCTCACCTCCTGCCAAGCCCAGATGTCAGGGTCTGGAGACAAATCCTCAATCGGTACGAGCGATTGGCCTAGGCGGGCCAATTGGCCGATCGCCTCTACGAAACATACTACCGACGACTGTACGGACTCGGTCTCCTGTTTGGGAACAAACGAGAACTGCGTAAGAACCGGAGTTGCCTCCGTGGAAGGGTAGCGCCCGAGCTCGCGCATCGCGAATTCGAGCGACATAGAAGCCGCCGTAGGATCGTAAAGGGCACGAACTAGCACCGCCGATCTATTTTCCCGTGAGAGGCGTTCGTTGAACGCCTCGCAAAACAGATCGGATGCGGGATGGTCGTAAGTACAGGTATAGGATGACAACGCGCGTCGGGCAGTCTCGTCCGACAGTGGCTCTCGCGCGATTTCCTCGTAGTCTGCGAGAATGTTCTCGACCGTCAGGCCGAACGGGATTTCGCCAACCGCTGAGATGGCGTCCATCAGGATCGAATTCATCCATACATTGTCCGACAGAAGGCCCATCAGGATATCGTAAAGTTCCTGCCGCTGATGCTCCGATGCCCTGCGGCCGGTGAAATGAATGAGATCCATGAGCATAAGACGAAGATGGTAGATGCCGAGCTTCCAGACATGCAGGACTAGCTCTGCCGCCCGATCTGGGGGCGATATGTTCAGATCGAGAAAGGACCGGTGCATGGCTAGCAGGAGGAAAAGCTGGCCTGGCGACTTGTTCTCGAAATCGTCCAGCTCCGCGTTGAGGTCGACCGACACGGAGGCGCCACGCCGCCAAATCCGCTCATTGACGATATTGTTAAAAAGATGCCGCAGTAGGGTTGCGCCCTTCGGCTGAAAATGCTCGCCGTAAAGGCTGCTAAAAACCATCCCAGGGATGTTGCGCTTCAGTCCGGGATTTTCCTGGCGCAACCGCCGGGCCTCGGTCCAGAGGTGTGTGTCCACGACCGCGAGCATCCGCATAAGGCGGTCGAAGAGCCCGGCATTCGCCGCCGTGGACAACGCGAAGGCAGCCTTCAGTTCGCGCGGCGTCAATTCAAAGGGTCGCCGGAAGGAGGCCGCCGCCCGCACCGGGAGGCCATCTGCTTCCAATGGCAAGGCGAATTCGAGCTCGGCATAAGCTGCTTCGATCCTGTCGATCACGTCGCGACAGCGGTCGAGCAAGAGTGTGCGCGGAACCGCGCCGCATCGACCGTAGAGTGCCGCGTCGATAACAGAAAACGGTAGATCGGCATCGAGGAGATACGACACCTCTTCGGCTGTCGAACAACCGCCGAGGACAAATTCGGGAAGCTCTGCGTTGATGGGCCGTGTTGACAGTCGCACGAGCTCGGCGACATCCCCGGCTTTACGTAACAGGTGATCAGCGGAGAAATAGTCCGCGATCAGGTCGTGCCTGAACCTTACCGAGCCCCCGTCAGAGACTAGCAACGCCGCCTGCGCCGCCTCGGCAAGAAATGCGCTTCCCGTTGCGCCATTCCGGCTGGCGCGACCTAAGAGGCGGGCGGCGGCAGGCTCGCCGATGCTCGTTGAGTAAGCTTCTCTCATTGTCATCGCGAGATCGCCCAAGGCTCGATGAAGCTCATGCCTGCGCGAGCCTTCCGGCAGGCGATCGAAGGTGAAGGCATGATACAATGCAAAGCGCCCGTCGATGCTGCTGTGCCGGGCCAGCACCTCGGCCAAAACACTGGCGTCTTGGGCGCTCGAAACAATCTCAAGCATGGTCTCGTCGGTGCTATCAAGCGAACGTCCGAGATGGGCCTCAACGAGCATTTTGGCGCGCTCGCGCGCGGGCTGAGCTAGCGGAACTACGCGTCCCCCCAGACTAGCTGGCAGATCAGGCAGAGCCTGCCCGGTCAGCAAAACAGTTGCGCCGTACCGCAAGGAAACCGTTTGCAGAGCTGCAAGCAAGTCGGGGAGGCGCCCGCGTGGACACTCGTTCAACGCATCGACGCAAACGAGCACCGTCCTCGCCTTCATGTCTGCGGCTTGCATGAGCAATTCCAAACGGTGAGCGGTCGAACGGGCCACCGCTTTGCGCAGTAAGGGGAGGAATGTGCCGTCGAAATCGCGGGCTGCCACTGTCAGCGGTACGATCCCATTGCGCGCCGCATCAGCAACAAGTCGGGCAACCAGACGCGTCTTGCCTACGCCGGACGGCCCCACGAGGTGAACATGCGTTCCGCTGGCCAGAAGCGGGATTATCGGAGGCAGCGGACGCTGCCCTTCCTCCCCTTCAATCATCACGTCGACAAATGGGCCGACGGTGGTTTCCGCAAGATCGGCGCTATGCGCCAAATACTCGCCGATAACCGCCGTTTGGGGGTCATCGACGCTCGCTTCCAAAGGAGTAAGGTTGAGGGATCGCGCTAACCCCTCCCACTGCGTCAAGGGCAAAGGTAGTTTGGACGGGGCCTCAAGGAGGGTGGCAAAAGCGGCAAAGCCGCCCACCGTAAGTTTGCAATTCGACGGCGGGAGCGATGAGCCAGCAGGCGCCTCGGGAAAGAGGCAGAGCATTCCTGCGATTGCCGCCCGCGCGTCACCGCCTGCAGGAAGCGACGGCTTAAGGCAGTCGGCCAAGGCAAAGCGATTACCCAGAGCTTGATCGTACGGATATCCTAAGGGGCACGTTTCTGCCCCGACCCTCATCGTCCAGCGACCGTTTTCGGCACCGGTCACCGCGTGTCGGTAGCCCTTCACCTCGATGGCGATGGCCTGCCGTGCGGTGGCAATCAGAAAATCGACCTGCCGTTGATCGGGCCCAACCTGAAAATTGGCCATGATCACGGCGTGCTCGCCTCTGGCATTAAGGTGCCGTGTTGCGCGCGCTAAGAACCTTCGTTCCGTGCGATCTCTTATCGGTGCGCCAACAAAAACGCGCACCGGCTGCGGGTCCGGTTTCTGCGCCATGAACTACCTGGGAAGCATCCTAGATCGGACTGGCATTTCGGCAAAGGGACTGAACCAAGTTTCGTCGAGACGGCTCAAAGCTCGACATGCCTCAAATACGCCTCGCCGCTGATCGAGAGGCGGGCCACCGCCAATTCGAAGTCGAATTGAGAAGGCTTCTCCGGCCATTCTCTTGGCCGGTCGCTACGGCCACGACATAGCCGGCTGGATCGACCCAAATCAGCTCTTCCTCCCCTTCCAGTGGCGAGACCGTTAGGCGCTCTTGCTGATAGTGTCCGACCTGGCGCTCTAACGTCGCATCGAGCCTGAAACGGCGCACCACGGGTGCTCGTTCGGCGCGAGGTTGGCGTGCTTCCACCCAGTCGCGGATTGCTCGAGGATCGAGTACCGTATTGGGGTCAGCATCATCCGGCTGAGCCGCATAATAGGCTTGCGCGTCCGCTTCGGCTCGGGGTCGATCGATGGCATCGCCCCGCGCGAGAAGAAAAGCGGCCACGGGATCGAGTGTGCCCCACGTTATGAGTTCTTTGATCCAGAACGCAATCCAAGGAAGCCCGCTACGAGGCCAATCCGCAATTTCGAGCGCGCGAATTGGCTGGCCGTCCTGATCGAGGTCTAGGAGCAAGCCAATCACGCTGCCGAGGCCCCACGCTCCGCGGTATATAAAATTCTGGGCCACGAAGTCATACCAGTTGGTAATTTCCTTCGGTCCTGGCTGAACCGCGAGCGTGGCCTTAGCAAGCCACCAGCGGAGGAGCCGGGGCCAGTTCTGGAAATTTCGTTTCAGTCCCAAGCGGGTCTGGATACGAAACGTGGGTATCTCTGAAAGTAGGACCAACACGTCGCCGAGGAACGCTAATCGCTCCTCTGTCGACAGCCGAACGTAATCCGCGCCTTCCAGCAGCTTATCTCGAATGGCGTCCGCTCGATCGAGAAGGCTTGTTGCCGAGCGAGGTGACAAGCTCGTCTTGTAGATTTTTCGTCGGTGCGCCGCCTCGGGATAATGCTCCTTGAGCACGCGGCCGCGTGTCAACCAAACCACCTCTAATCGGGCTTCCTCCTGGGCCGCCGCAAATGCGTAGGTTCGCCGCCAAATTCGAGCGAGTTCGGCTTCGAGTTCTGCGGGCGGTAGCTCCTCGCCGCGCAACTCTTCGACTTCCTCAATTGCCGCGATCAAGAAGGCGTCCAACGAATCTAGCAGGTCCAAGGCCGGCTCGTCGCCCGCTTCCTGGTCCCCCACTGCTGTCTGTTCGAGCCAATTCTCGAACTCATCGGGATCGTCATCTCCCGAAAGATCGGACCACGCCTCTTCGAGCGCCTGCAATAAATGAAGGAGTGGGCTCGATGCCTGGTCCTCGGGCGCGCCCTCCGCAGCCGCTATCGCCGTTTCTTCGATTTGCTCGATGAGCTCGTTATAGCCGTTCCACTGCCGGCTGTAGGTGGGCCGGAGACGGCCGCCGCGTCGCTCCAGGGTCCGTTCGGGAAGGACGACGAGAGCGCTGCCTTCGGTAGCTGTGCCGGGTCGCCCGGCGCGTCCGATAAGGTTCGTAAATTCTTGCAGAGGCATTACATCATTGGCCCGGTACACGCTTGGGATCAGTAGAAAATTTACGGGGATGTTGACGCCTTCGGACAATGTGGACGTAGCGATGATCACTCTTACGAAACCGCGATCGATCACCGCCTTAAGCCTACGCGCAAGGAGGCCGGGCATTTTACCGTGATGCACCGCGATGCCGCGCGCGAGTAGACGGTACTCCATCGAATCGCGCGAAAAGTAATCTTCTGCGGTTGCTAGGCAGCGAATCCAAAGCTCGTCCTCGAGATCGATGGAGCGATAGTTCGGTAAAACGGCATCGTCCCAGGCGTCCATCAGTTCGGCGGCCGTTTGGGAGAATGTCTGGACGCTTTGAGTCAGCGATATCAAGACGGAGGGCTTCGACCCGTCAGGACGCTCGGCCGCGAGGTGTAGAGCGGCCCATAGGGTAGGTGCCCGCATCTTCACTTCCGGTCCGACGTCTTGCAGTCCCCCAGGCAAGCGCGGAAATGGATTTCGCACATAAGGGGTGTCGTCCGGGCGCTCATCGTCGAAGCGCAGTGAGTGTCCGTCCATTAGATCGTAGCGGATTTCAAACTGACCGTTCGGGCTAACCTCCAAACGACCCAGCATCTGGCGGGTGCTGCGGTAAGAAGACGTCGTCGGCTCGGCGCCCGGCACTCCTTCGATCCAACGTGCAAGCGCCGGCGCCGCGCGTGCTGCGACGGCGGACAGAGCCAACATCCTGAACCCATAATCGTCCCGAGCTGTGAGCAATCGCGCCCCAAGCTGTTCAAGGCGAAGGGCGCGCGAAGTCCCGTCCTGAAGGTCGGCGAGTTTCGTCTCATCCTGCTCGACCATGTGCGCCTCATCGATCACCACCAAACGAACACGATTCAAGAACAACACTCCGAGGTACCGGATTAGGGCGTCGGCCTTTTCGAAGGTGCAAATTACGATTGTCGCGCGATCCGTTTGAATCCAGGCGTCGGTTGGGCCCCAATCGATGCCGCCGTAGAGTCCGGTCACCACCACAGGATCCGCTGCCACCCCTTTGAGGTCGGCCGCGAGTCGGCCTTCCACTTCGGCAGCAAGAGCGCGCGACGGGACGAGATAGAGGACCAAGTTCGCGAGGCCGATGTTCGCGAAAGCATCGTCTCCGCGGTCACTGGCAAAGAGGGCCTGCACGACCGCCAGTGTCGCGACTGCCGTTTTGCCGGAGCCCGTCGGCGTGCAGAGCACAAAAGAGGAGCCTTCGCGGAGCCGTTCGATCCCGACGGCCTGAGCAGGCCAGACGAGCGCACGGCGATTGACGAATGCCGCTCGCGCGAATTGGTTGAGGGCTTCATCGACCGCCGGATTCGCTTCATCCCCAAGCCGCGCGACCTGCGGCCAGAGGCTGGCCTCGACAAATCGGCGCGCACTTGTCGCGGCCAACCTTGCCAGAAGATGAGAGTAAGGGTCTCGACTATAGAGGAAGCCTGAGGCGAGTTTGTCTAGCTTGATGAGCGCGCGCTCCACCGGCACATCGCCACCAGTTCGAAGGTAGGCGCATATAGTACCCAGACACATCACGACATGCTGGATCGCGTGGGCGCTGAGGTCAGAAGGATCGATTCGATCCGCGAGGCGTAGAGCGCGATGATTTTCCCAGAATTCGCGCGCAGCCTCTAGTGAGCCGGGAAAATTTGCGCGCAGAAATTCACGAAGCAAAACCGAAAAGGGCTCATCGTCCGGCACTTTGCGTAGGTGCCCGAGCGCCATCGCGGGGTAGTCGGCTACCTGGTAGGCCGCCGCAGCCAACAGATGCAGCGGCGCATCCGCAGGGCGCAGGCTCTCTTGTGACAGCCATTCTAGAATTTCAGCACCGCGCTTTACCGAGCTCTTCCAGCGGGATTGAGGGTCCGCCTGGCGTTCCATCAAACCGCATTCGAGGAGCAGCATCGCCTCGTCGAGTGCCACCGAAATATCGGTGGGTACGAAGGTCGCCAATCCATCCTGCCCGGTGTCGCGCCTCAGTCGCTGGCTATACAGCTTCGCTTGTCGAGCGGTCAGCGCTTGACCGGCGTGAGCTACTCTGATGTCGGCCGCGATTGCGAGCGTAGCCTCATCCGCCATCTCACGCCCCTCTGTAGATGATATCGATGACGGTGTTCAGGTCCGGAAACTGGAACTCCATCGCTTCTAGTTTTCGGTTCGCCGTGAAGGCGGGGTGTGGCGCAGTGTGAGACATCCACGCGATTTTGGCCTTGGGAAGCTGGGGTACTTGGCCGCAGGCGTATGCCACACCGTCGTGACGGGTCGCGTTACGGCATCGATCCCGCCGAAGCTGTAGGAGCGCCTTCTGCCAACGCTGCGCCTCCGGCGTATTATAGTTTTCGAGCAGGTTGATTAGCTCTCGTATGCCGCTCGGCACGTCTCCGGCCTGCGCTAGCTTCTCATGGGCCTCTTGTACGGTGCTGTTCCTGTTGCGGCTCACACACTTGCCCTCGAGCGTAAGGACGTCGGTGATCACGTCGTCCCCATCGATGCGGAAGGCCAGCGCATCATCACCGGTTCTACCCGGTCGCTGCTCAGCGATCGCGTCGGGATCGAACGGCTCGCCCGCGAGCAGCCGTTCGTTGATCAGCTCCAAGTGCTGAAATTCCTGATAGTGCATCCGAAACAACATCGCCGGGACGACCCAGTCGTTGTGTCCAACTGCCCCCCAATGTTCCACTGCCAGCACCGCCAGCGTCTCACCGAGATAGCCTTGCAGCGTCACGCGATGCAGTAGCGCAGGATAATTTGCCGCCGGATCGGCCGGAGGGTCGCCAAATGGCGAAAGATCGTCCTGGAACCCGACTCGAATATTCGTTCTGGCGTCCTCGAAAGTCTCATCGAAATACGCCAGAAGCTCCGCGCGGAGCGCCCCAAGCGCAGCACGGTCTTCGCGCCAAATGCGTAACTGGTATCGAGGATTCGTCCGGGGAAAGCCGTGCCTGACGAGCCAGTCGTTAAGCGGAGCTGAGGTAAGTCTTCGGAATCTGATCATGCCCGGGGAATCGTCTTTCGAGGTGTTGCTGGATTCGAGGCAATAAACCGTGCTGCCCCTTGGAATGTCTACCCCCTAAACTTGAGATACTTCAACTTGGGAGTGCGACCCGGCGGTCAAGCCGTCGGCCGGGCTCTAGTGCCTGCGGCCCCGGAACCCACAGGCGGTTTCCGCCCTTACGGGTGACGATCAGCCTGTCGCAAGACTTGGGGGCCAGCCCCCTGCGCGCGGCGCCGAGGCCCCCGGCTGCGCCGGTCCTGAAGGGCGTCGGCCGGTATCCCCGACCTTCATTGCGCTGCGCTCCACTACAGCTCGGGTGATCCCCCTCCGGCCGACGCGGCCTTGCGCCTTGCCACCCCCGGTCTCGGCGACGGCCAGCGGTTGCTGTTCGCAACCCTGACCCAAGGAAGACCATGACCAAACCCACCAAGCGCGCCCCGGCACGCAACCCCGCCAAGCCGGCACCTTCAAAGCCCCGCGCCGCGAAGGCGCGCAGGCCGAAGGCGACGAAGCCCCAAAAAGTGAAAGGGGTGAGAAAGCCGGAGATTGTCCGGCGCAAACTGGTATGGCGCGGCGTGCTGGTAGCCATCAGGTACGAGCCAAACCCGGGCGGCTATTTCGACCATCTCGAATTGCGCGTGGTGGGCCCGCAGGGCGCACCGATCCCGGTCACGGAAACGGGGTATCGCTCGGCCTATCCCTATCCCAATTTGGTCAAGGCGGCGGGCGGGCCGGTGGCCTATGTCCGCAAATGGCTGGATCAGGAGGCCCGCAGCCCGGCCTACCGGCGCGCGCTCGACCGCTGGCGGCAGTTGGATTTGTTCGCCGCGCTGGAGAGCTAGGCTGGCTCAAGCCTTTGAGGTAGTATGGTTTCAGGCGCATTGATGCGCCAGCGCGCCCGGCGCTTCCGGGCATTGTGCGGGGTGAAATTCCTGCACAGTTTCTGCACAGGTGAATGTGACGCGAATTATCCCAGAGAGATCAAGGTCCTATAATGGGCCCTGTATCTCGCCGGGATGACGCGAAGCGTCAGAACGACCTTTGCAGGCGGCTCATCAGGCTGCGCGCCGGGCTCCCGGCCGGCTCGTCGGCGAGGCTGCCCCGGTCGAGCCGGCTGACCCGGCCGTACAATTCCTCGCTCGCGCGGATCAGCTCGGCCGCGGCCTCGGGCAGGCGCTCGAGCAGCGCCAGATCGGTGTCGGCGGCGGGGCCGAGCCGCCGCTCCGCCGCCCGCGCCTCGGCGCGGCTCAGCTCGCCGGCACCGACCGCGCGCTGGGTGAGCAGCCAGGCGATGACGTGCATCAGCCGCGTGGTCACCTTCAGCGACTCGCAGGAGAAGCCGACCCGGTCGAGCGGATCGAGGGCGAGCCGGTCGTTGCGTCCGAGCGTATCGAAATAGGAGCGCGCCTCGTCGGCGAGCACCATCGCCTCGACGTAGAGGCCGTCGACCAGCTTGGGCGTCAGCTGGCCCTGTTCAATCGCGAGTGCCATGGCCGGGAAATGCCACAGCCGCGCGCCGCGGCAAACGGCAAAAGAAGGTAAAAATCGTCCCGTTTTGGGGAGGGTGCCTTGAGCCTCGACCGAGCTTCAGTTGTAATCCCCCTCCCCTCGATGGGGAGGGGTCAGGGGTGGGGTGAACCTCCGAGACCCGCGCGGGCGGCGAGTCCGCCCCCACCCATGAGCAGGTGCGGGCTGCCCCGCAGCCCGCAGCCATGCTCATCTCCCCCATCAAGGGGGAGGGAGAGTCCTAGGCGATGATGTCGGGGACGGCCTGGTCCTCGAGCAGCTTGATCTCGTCCTTCAGTCTCAGCTTTCGTTTCTTGAGGCGGGCCAGCTGGATGTCGTCGCTTGCCGCCATCGAGCGCAATGCGTCGATCGCGCTGTCGAGGTCCCGATGCTCGGTCCTCAGCGCCGCGAGTCGCGACGCCGGATCCTGAGCGGCTGAGCCGTGGCCTTCCATAAGCACTCCCTCGCTCTCCTCCGGATTGCGGGGCCTTAATAAACCTTCGACGGACCGGCGTACATATGTGTTGGGCCGCCGTCCCCGGGGGAGACAAGCCGCGGCCGGCCGCGTTAGAATGAGGCACCCAGACGTAAGGAGAGATGCGAATGCACCAGGCGCACGTTTTGGCCCTTCAGGCCAAGCATGCCGGCCTCGAAGCCAGGATCGTCGAGGAAAGCCAGCGGCCCTTGCCGGACATGGTCACCCTCGCCAGGCTCAAGAAAGAGAAGCTCAAGGTCAAGGAACAGATGACCGGGCTCTAGCCCCGGTCGCCCACCCGCCGATCGATCGGCCGAACCGCCGCCCCGGAAGCTTCCGGGGCGGCGTTTTCATCTCGGACTGCGAAATGGGGACAGTCACTTTTCCCCACGCCGCGGGGAATGATCGCGCCGCCGTGCGGAAAAGTGACTGTCCCCTCTCGGGTTGCTCAGTCGTCGCGGCTGATGCGCTCGTTCTTCTCGTGGCGCTCCTGCGCCTCGACGGTCATCGTCGCGATCGGGCGGGCCTCGAGGCGGGCGAGGCTGATCGGCTCCCCCGTCACCTCGCAGAAGCCGTAGTCCCCGGTCTCGATCCGGCGCAGCGCCGAATCGATCTTGGCGATCAGCTTGCGCTGGCGGTCGCGGGTGCGCAGGTGGATCCCCCAATCCGTCTCGCTCGACGCCCGGTCGGTGAGGTCCGCTTCCTGGATCGGGCCGCTGGCGAGCGCCGCCATCGTCTCCCGCGACTCCTTGAGGATGCCGTCCTTCCAGGCGAGCAGCTTCATGCGGAAATACGCCAGCTGGTCGGCGTTCATGAACTCTTCGTTGGCGCTGGGCCGGTAGCCGCCGGCAAATTCGGGACTCAAAGCGTCACTATGAAGCGTAGCCATTACCCCTCCACTCCTCGTCTCCCGGCGCAAACCGGGGGTCGAACATGGGGCAGAGGCGCAGCCTTGGCCTGTTCTAAAGCCTCCCGCCCCAGCGCGCCTATAGCCACGGCTTCTATCCAGCACAAGTCACTCAAACGCGGTGGAAATACGGGCGGAATCGTCCTGGCGGCGAAACGACACCGCCCGGCGCAGCGCCGAATCGGCCGGCGCGGCGGCCGCGAATCGGGGTGCCGGACGCGGCGACTCGCGCCGGCCTTAACCACGAACCGCGAAAATCCCGGCGGGGGCCGCGTTCACCCCCTTTCAGAAGCTGTGCAGTAATGGGACGAAAGCCCCGCAACAGGCCCGAATCCGGGGCTTTTCGGGCAACAAGATGGTTAACGCGCTTGCGCTTAAACCGATCGTTTGCATCTGCTGGCTAGGCCGCACCCCGCGATGAATTGGACGCCAAGTCTTTTCCATCCACCCGGTCGGTCAGGAACAGGGATGCTGTTATGTCGGTAAGAATGGCTCTGGCAAAACTCTGCGCTTGCACGTGCGGCGGTGCGATCGTCGGCGGCGGCGCGGTCTATACCGCGGAGAATCCTCCGGCCCGCCCCGCCATCGTCAAGCAGGCGCACGCCAAGAGCGGCCATGTCCGCCGGGCGGCGCGCTCCAGCTATCGCAGGCGCGTCGTGCGCCGCACCGTCCGTCGAGTCGCCTGCGCGGCCCCGGCGCAGACGGTCACCCGCACGATCATTCCGCCGATGTTCGCGCCGCCTCCTCCGCCCCCGGTGGCGGTGGCCTCGAGCGGCGGCTCGGGCGGCCTGGTCGTGGTCGGCGGCTCCTCGGGCGGCTTCGGCTTCGGCGGCGGCTTCTTCTCGGGCGGCTTCATCGGCAGCAGCGCGAGCGGCGGCGCCGCCGTGGTGACGGTCACCAACAACAACAGCAACGCCCAGAACCAGAACCAGAATCAAAACCAGAACCAGAATCAGAATCAGAACCAGAACGAGAACCAGAATCAGAACCAGCACGGGTCGAGCGGCTCGTCCAGCCACGGCTCCTCGAGTCACGGCAGCTCGAGCCACGGCTCGTCCAGCCACGGCAGCTCGAGCCACGGTTCCTCGAGCCACGGATCGTCGAGCCACGGATCGTCGAGCCACGGCAGCTCCAGCTCGAGCTCCAACGGCACCTCGACCAGCTCGACCAGCTCGGGCGCGTCGACCAGCACGTCCTCGACCAGCTCGGGCGCGTCGACCTCGACCAGCTCGGGCGCGACCGGCGGCTCGTCGAGCTTCGGCTCCTCGGGCAGCACCAGCGGCTCCAGCTCCTCCTCGTCGTCGAGCAGCAGCTCGTCGAGCACGAGCAGCAGCTCCAGCTCCTCGTCGAGCGGCGGCTCGTCCGGCTCGACCGGCGGCACCCAGGTGCCGGCGCCGCCGATGATCCTGCTGTTCGGCGCCGCGGCCGCGACCCTGGTCGCCCGCCGCCGCCTCGGCAGGAAGACCGCCTGACGCTTCACTCAAGCGGAAGCGAGCGAAGGCCCCGTCCGGTCCTCCCTGGGCGGGGCCTTTGCTCGTGCTATTCGGCCTGCAGGATCTTCTCGATCTCGGGCACCGGCACGTTGACCAGGTCCTTGGCCACCTCCGCGACGAGGCGCTTCTCGACCTCCTTGTGATAATGCTTCCTGAGCTCGCCGAGCGTCTTCGGCGGCGCCACCACGACCAGCGCCTCATAATCGTTGCTCAGCGCCCGCGCCTTCAGCATCGCCGCGGTGTCGGCGGCGAAGCGGTCCTCCTCCTGCTGGTGGAAATCGACCTCCTCCATCGAGCCGCCGCGCCCGTCCATGGTCTTCATCGACTGGCCCGCATTGTCGCTGGCCTGCTCGTGATGCGCGGGGTTGGGATGCTCCTCCTTCTCCTCGACGACGAGGTCGGGGAAATCGGCGTCGCCCTGGTTGCGGAAGAACAGGCTCTTGCGGCCGTCGGCGACGAGGACGAAGCCGTCATGGGGAATCTGCATCGCGCGCTCCTCAGGTTGCCCGCGATGAACGCGACAGCCGCGAACTTGGTTGCCCGCCTCGGCGCGCCCCGGCATAGCGGCACCCTGATGCGCATCCTCCTCACCAACGACGACGGCGTCAACGCGACCGGGCTTCGCAGTCCTCGAGACGATCGCGCGGCAATTCTCCGACGACATCTGGGTGGTCGCGCCGACCGAGGAGCAATCGGGCTCCGGCCATTCGCTGACCCTGACCGTGCCGGTGCGCCTCAGGAAGCTTGGCGAGCGCCGCTTCTGCGTCACCGGCACGCCGACCGACGCGGTGATGATGGGCCTCGCCCACATCATGAAGGAGGCGAAGCCCGACCTCGTCCTCTCGGGCGTCAACCGCGGCGCCAATCTCGGCGAGGACGTGACCTATTCGGGCACCGTCTCGGCGGCGATGGAGGGCGCGCTCGCCGGCATCCCCTCGGTCGCGCTGTCGCAGAGCTACGCCCGCGAGGGGATGGGCGACACCGTGCCGTTCGCCGCCGCCGAGGCCTGGGCCGAACGGGTGCTGCGGCCCCTGCTCGCCGCGCCGTTCGCGCCGCGCACCCTCGTCAACGTCAACTTCCCGGCGCTGCCGCCGGAGGCGGTCAAGGGCATCCGCGTCGTCCGCCAGGGGCTGCGCGACTATGGCCGGCTCAAGATCGTGCAGCGCACCGACACCCGCGGATACGACTATTACTGGTTCGGGCTCGGCCCTATGATCCACACCCCCGGCCACGCCACCGACCTGGAGGCGATCGACGATGGTTTCATCTCGGTGACCCCGCTCCATCTCGATCTGACCCACGAGCCCTCGCTGGCGCGGCTCGCCGGGCTCTACGCGCCGTGACCGTTCCGGTCGGCCGCCCCGACGAGACGACGCTGCGGCGGCGGGCCGCGATCACCGGCTGGGCCGCGTTCGGGCTGCGCGTCGCGATCGTGCTCGGCGTGCTCGCCTTCGTGATCGTCGTGCACTGGTTCGAGCGCGAGAATCTGCGCGACCATTATGACGGTCATGTCAGCTTCTGGGACGTGATCTACTTCACCATGATCAGCATCACCACGACCGGCTATGGCGACATCGTCCCGGTCAGCCAGGGCACGCGGCTGTTCGACGCGCTGGTGGTGACTCCGATCCGCATCTTCTTCGTGCTGATCTTCATCGGCACGGCCTATACCTTCGTGATCCGGCGAACCTGGGACAAATGGCTTATGGCGCGGCTGCAGAGGAACTTGGGCGACCATATCGTGGTCGCCGGCTATGGCACCAGCGGCTCGGAGGCGGTGGACGAGCTGATCGCCCGCGGCTCCGACCCCGGCAGGATCGTGGTGATCGATTGCGACGCGGCGGCGCTGCAGCGGGCGGAATCGCTGGGCTGCGCCGTCCTCCAGGCCGACGCCACCCGCGATCAGGTGCTGAAGGCGGTGCGCATCGATCAGGCGCGGGTGATGATCATCTCGGCCGGCCGCGACGACACCTCGATCCTGATCTGCCTCACCGCGCGCCACCTCGCGCCCGGGCTCCGGATCACCATCGCCGTGCGCGCCGAGGACAATGAGCTCCCCGCCCGCGCCGCCGGCGCGACCACGGTGATCAACCCGGTGAGCTTCGCCGGCCTGCTGCTCGCCGGCTCCGCGCACGGCCCCAACATCTCGGACTATCTCGCCGACCTCGCCTCCGCCCACGGCCGCGTCGCGCTGCACGAACGCGATGTGAAGCCGGAGGAATGCGGCAAGTCGCTGGCCGAGATCGCCACCGGGCTCGGCGTGCGCGTCTATCGCGACGGCCGCCCGATCGGCTTCTGGGAGGAGGAAGCGCAGGAGCTCTGCGCCGGCGACCGCATCGTCGAGATCGTCCCCTCCACCGCCTGCGAGGCCAAGATGCCCCTCCCCTCCGGCCCCCCGCGCAAGCCGGCCTTCGGCTGAGGCCGACCCAGCCGCAGCGCCGCGGACGCGACAAAAAAATGGGGACAGCCACCTGTTTTTGAGCCGGCGGCAGGACGAGACGCTCAAGCCCTCCCCCTCGATGGGGGAGGGTGGGGTGGGGGTGGATTCTCCGCCCGCGCGGAGTCCGTCTCCACGTCCACCCCACCCCAACCCCTCCCCATCAAGGGGAGGGGCTTTCCCGGCAGGGGAAATTAGGCCACAGCCCCCTCCTCACCCCGCCCCGGTCCATTTCGCCACGACATAGGCGTCGGCCTCCCCTTCGCCCGGCACGGCCGGCTGGTGGTGGACGCAAAGCACGGTCAGGTAATTGGTCTCGTTGCCGCGGCGCACGCTGACCCGGTCGCCGGGCGAGGGCAAGGCGACGAACTCGAGCTCGCCCCAATCCTCCGACTGGTCGTGCAGCGAGCCCCGCTCGACCAGCAGCCGCAACCGCGCCATCGCCGTCCCTCCTTCGCGACGCCCATCTTGGCCCGGCGCGCTCGCAAGGGCTAGGAAAAAGGCGAGGATGAGGAGGGTGCGATGATCTGCAGGCTCTGGCGCGGCTGGACGACTCGGGCGAACGCCGCCGCCTATGAGGGGGTCGTCCGCAATCAGGTGATCCCCGCCATCGAGGCGCGCGCGATCCCGGGCTTCCGCCACATCGACCTGATGCGCCGCGAGGGCGAAGGCGAGGTCGAGTTCCAGACCCTGATGTGGTTCGACGACCTCGCCGCGATCCGCGCCTTCATGGGCGAGGATTATACCGCGAGCCACGTCCCGGAAGCCGCCCGGGCGGTCCTCGCCCGCTTCGACGACCGCGCCGCGCACTACGAGGTGATCGAGAGACGGCCGCAGCGCCCGTCGTCCCTCCGATGACGTGCGTCGCGCGCTGGAACAAATCACTCGCCACCCCGCCCAAGCGCGTCGTGAGATGGGCGCTCAGGTGAAAATCTAGCTCGGTTGGGCGGAGCCACTAATTCAGACGCCAGAGCTGATAGGCCCATATCCCCGCATAGAGCTGATAGACGGCGTAAATCCCGAACAGAGAGCAGGTCGGTCCATCCGCCGGGCAAACCGCCCACAGGAAGGCGGCGAGCAGCAGCCAGTAGGGCAGCAGAAAGAAGAAGGCGAGATCGAGCCGACTCATGCGAAACTGAAAGATGTTCGCAACGGCGTTGGCGAGCATCAGCGCGACAAGCAGGACGACAGGCAGCCGTTCGGCCGGCCAACCGGGGAGAAGGCGAGCCAAGCCGACGAAACAAATTCCATACCAGGCGATGCCGATCGCTATCCAAACCCAGTTGGGCGGCGACCAGCCAGGCTGTTTGGTAGCCTTCAATTGGGCCATTGGATCGGCGCCGGCGCATATGCCCTCCATGGCCGCCGCCGCAGCGCAGATTGCGAAGGCAATCACATAATTCACGATGCTTATCCGGCTGGTCGAGGAACGGGGAACGCGGGAAGGACGGAAGTAGGAGGGAGCCTTCCGCCCCGGACCGCGCGGATGGTCGGCTGCTACCTCTCATGCGCGGCTTACGGCCATGTCTAACACCCCGCGACAGCGTCAACCAGCCACCGCCAGGCAACAGCCGACGTGTTTATCCTTCATAGGCCGAGGGCGATCCGTCTGCTGGCCAAATGACGAGCCGGACGGTTTCCCGCCCGGCCCGGACACCGTAAGAACCCAATCCTCGGTGACCGGGCGCGATTACCGTATTTTCACTAGTTTACAAGGTGTTGCGTGCCTCCGGGCTGCATCCCGGATCGCTAACGGCAGGACTTGCATTGCTCGCAGATCACTCGTGAAGGCAGGCAACGGGGCCGCCGCCTGGCGCTGTGCCCGCATTCGAGTTGCACCGTTACGGCGCCCCCGCCCCTCGCGATTATGGCCGTCACCCCGCGACTGCGCGGATCGTGCGGAGCTTCCCCCTGTAGCAACACTTCCTTTCCCCCGAAGAGCGTTCGCTTATCAACGGCTTAGCACTTCCGGGGGCATAGTCCAAGAGCCCTCCGGGTTGTAGGCCCGGAACCATCGCGGCACAGGATCGTCGCGCTTGTCGGGTGCCTCCATGACTGCCGATACCGCTCGATCCGCCGATCTGCCGCCCGCCCTGTTGCGGCCGCGCGTCCGCCTCGTCGGCGTCGTGGATTATCCGCTGGTTCGCGATTTCCTGCGGCAATTGGACGCCTTGCGCGACGACGAGGCCGAGATCGCGATCGAGGTGACGACCCCGGGCGGCGACGCCGATCTCGCCCGCCGCCTGTCCCAGGCCGTGCTGCAGGCGCGCGAGCGGCTCGGTGCGCGGATCCTCTTCCTCGGAGTCAGCCAGGTCCATTCCGCCGGGGTCAGCTTCATGGCCGCGTTTCCGCGCGAGGATCGCTATCTGACGCGCGACGCCATCCTGCTCATTCACGGCCGGCGGCTGGAGCGGACGGTCGAGCTTTCGGGGGCCGTGCGCGGGACCCTGGCGCACCTGCGCTCGCTCACCGCCCAGGTCGAGCTCGGCATCGAGCTCGAGGAGGAAGGCTTCAGGCAACTCATCCAGGGGAGCGACATCGCCTTCGACGAGATCGTCCACCACTCCCGCTTCAACTGGTACCTGCGCGCCGAGGAAGCGCTGAAGCGCGGCTTGGTGGCGGGCCTCGTCTGATCTCGGTTCAATTTGCCTGCAGCCCATGTTCATGTTATGTTCCGACGTGGACGATTCGGACCCCCTCGCTTTCACCCCCGTGCCGCTCCGCACGCGCCGCGACGGCTGGACGGCCGAGCGGCAGCGCGCCTTCATCGGCTGGCTGGAGAAGGGGCTGAAGCCCGGCACGGCCGCGCGCCTCGTCGGGATGAGCCGGCAGACCGCTTATGCGCTGCGCGCTCGGCCGGGCGCCGCGAGCTTCGCCGCCGCCTGGGACCGCGCCGTCGCGGCCGCGCGCCGCCGGCGCGCGGCGCGGCGCCGGCAGTCGGACTGGGAGCGCGCGGTCGAAGGGGTGCGGCATCCCGTCCGCTATCGCGGGCGCATCGTCGCGATCGAGGTGCGCTACGACGATGCCGCCTTGCTGCGCCTGCTCCGCCGCGCCGACCGGTTCCTCGAAAAGCAGGGAGCCGGCGGGGCGGACTATTTTCCCCCTGGGCACACGGACTTTTGTCAGCTTTCGCCGCCCGCCGCCGCGAAGCCTAGGAAAATCGGCGGATAGCCATTATGTGGCGCGCTCCCATGGAACTCGAACTCCCCGCCCCGCCCAAGGTCGGCATGGTCTCGCTCGGCTGCCCGAAGGCGCTGGTCGATTCCGAGCGCATCCTCACCAAGCTGAGGAGCGACGGCTATGCCATGTCGCCCGATTATGCCGGCGCGGACGTGGTGCTGGTCAATACCTGCGGCTTCCTCGATTCGGCGAAGGAGGAGAGCCTCGCCGTGATCGGCGAGGCGATCGCCGAGAACGGGCGGGTGATCGTCACCGGCTGCATGGGCAAGGAGGCCGAGCTGATCCGCGCCCGCTTCCCCGAGGTGCTCGCGATCACCGGCGCCGCCCAATATGAGGAGGTGGTCGGCGCGGTCCACGTCGCCGCCCCGATCCCGCCTTCGGCCTATCTGAACCTGGTGCCCGACGCCGGCCTCAAGCTGACCCCGCGCCACTACAGCTATTTGAAGATCTCCGAGGGCTGCAACCATCGCTGCAGCTTCTGCATCATCCCCTCGCTGCGCGGCGACCTCGTCAGCCGGCGGCCCGACGCGATCCTGCGCGAGGCCGAGAAGCTGGTCGCCGCCGGGACGAAGGAGCTGCTTGGTGATCAGCCAGGACACCTCGGCCTACGGCGTCGACCTGAGGCACGCCTCCTGGCCGTGGAAGGGTGGCCCCCAGCGGGAGGCAGGAGAGGTCCGCGCCCATATGACCGACCTCGCCCGCGAGCTCGGCCGGCTCGGCGCCTGGGTGCGGCTGCACTATGTCTATCCCTATCCGCACGTCGACCAGGTCATCCCGCTGATGGCCGAGGGCCTGGTCCTTCCCTATCTCGACATCCCCTTCCAGCACGCCTCGCCGGCGATCCTCAAGGCGATGAAGCGGCCGGCCAACCAGGCGAAGGTGCTCGAGCGGATCCGCGCCTGGCGCTCCATCTGCCCCGACATCGCCATCCGCTCGACCTTCATCGTCGGCTTCCCCGGCGAGACCGACGCGGATTTCGACTATCTGCTGGAATGGCTCGACGAGGCCCAGCTCGACCGCGTCGGCGCCTTCCGCTTCGAGCCGGTCGCGGGCGCCGCCGCCAATGCGCTGCCCGGCGCCGTCCCCGAGGAGGTCAAGGAGGAGCGCTACGCACGCTTCATGGCGAAGAGCGCGGACATCTCGGCCGCGAAGCTCGCGGCGAAAGTCGGCCGCACGATCGAGGTGATCGTCGACGCGGTGGATGCGGAGGGCGGCGCCACCGGCCGTTCGAAGGCCGACGCCCCGGAGATCGACGGCGAGGTCCATCTTCGCGACGCCGGTCATCTGGCCCAGGGCGACATCGCCCCGGTGCTCGTCGAGGACGCCGACGAGCACGACCTTTACGGAGTTCCGCTCGCGGCGTGAACGGCGGCGCCGCGCGGGCGCCGCCGCCCAGAATGGCTTATGGGCCCGCGATGTCCTTGCCGCCCATCACGGCGCCGCCGATCGAGGCGAGCACCACGCCGCCGATGCCGCCGAGCAGGGCAGCGCCGATGATCGAGGCGGGTTCGCCGAGCTGCGGGCCGGCGAGGGCGAACATGCCGACGCCCCCGACCGCGGCGAGTATCTTGCGGATCCACCAGGGACCGGGCCCGATCGGGCCCTTGCGCGGCGGCGTGCCGCAGAAATCGTCGAAGGTCCAGCCGGCGCCGGCTGCCACGAAATACCACCAGATCATATCCATCTCCCTTACGGTCGTCGGAATACGCTGAGGGTGTACCTGCCCCCGCGGGCTAGCTACCATCTCGTCATGCCGGGGTAAAGCAAAGCCCGGACGTTTCTTGCCCGATACGGTCAGCCGCCCGGCCCGCGCTGGCCCGCCAGCGAATCCCGCTTGCGCCGGTTGCTGCGCACGATCAGCCAGATGATGCCGGCGACGAGCAGCAGCACGAAGCCGGCGCCAGCCCACAGCCAGGGCACCGCCCGGTCCATCGCCCGCAGCATGGCGAGCTCGGGCGGCGCGGTGGGGTGCGGCACCACGCTCCACTGCACCACGCGGGGCGCGGCGCCGCCGGCCGCGAAGGTCCTGAACCTGGTCACCGCCCAGCGGCCGCCGCCCTCGGTCACCAGGGTGAACTCCTGGCTGCGCTCGGCCGCGCCGCCGATGTTGCTGGAGTGGAAATTATAGGAGACCAGCTCGGTGGCGCCCGGCACGGGCGGATAGAGCGCCGGCACCTCGCCCAGCTGCTTGGCGCTCTGCTGCCACAGCTCGGGATCGAAATGCTGCTCGAGCCAGGCCTGGTTGCCGTTCCTCAGATTGTCGACCATCGCCTGGGCGAAGGCGCGGTCCTCCTCGCTGGTCATCGCGTTCATCGCGCCTCGAGCGCATGTCGAGCAGGCCGGCGCGATTCCCGGCGTCAGTCACGCCGCCGTCGTTTCACAGGCGCCGCTCGGCGGGCTCGGCAACAGCAACCAATCGATTCCC
This sequence comes from uncultured Alphaproteobacteria bacterium, assembly GCA_963826805.1. GTDB lineage: Bacteria > Pseudomonadota > Alphaproteobacteria > Sphingomonadales > Sphingomonadaceae > Allosphingosinicella. The sequence goes on along the minus strand of CAWGYE010000002.1, from coordinate 4,002 downwards.
GAGGTTGGCTGCTCCATCTCTACAGCACCATTCTCAGCAGGTTGCGGCGATTACGTGAGGATTCGTAGGGTCATGCCGCGTGCCCGCCGCGTGCGGGCAGAGCCTTCAACGCGTCACGACTGCTGGGGGCAGCCGAAAGTCTCATGGTGATTAGTGAGACGCTGGCCCGACAGGCCTGGCCCGTGAGCAGCGGCTATTTGGAAACGCATCGCCTGTTGCGAGCCGGGGCTGGATGCGAAGACGCCGGACTACAAGGTTGTGATTGGTGTGGCCGCCGATGTCCGGTCGCGCGGGCCGGCGCAGCCCGCCGCTCCCGAGTTTCACTCCCGCCGATTGCCCAGGCGCCCGAGGCGTCGGCCATCCCGGGCACCTCGGCTCGGCACGGGTGCAGCGGGGACGATGTACATCGTCGCGCGGACCGCCGGCGAACCAGCCGCGCTCGCGCCGCCGGTGGGCCAGGCCGACCCCCTGCCGCGTCGATTCCACGCTGCCGCTCCCCAACATCCGCACCATGGGAACAGCGGCTGGAGGGATTGGTGGCTCCGCTTGCTTCAACACGATGTCCTCACGGCGCTCGGCGCGGCTCGCCCGCCGCCGAGTGTCGGTATCTATGGCGTCATCGGCTACGCTTTTAGCCAGCGCACGCGCGAGATTGGCGTCCGGCGGGCTCCCCGCGCTGCACCTGGTGACGTTCTGCGGCTGGTCATCTGGCAGGCGCTCGGGCCGTGTCGATCGGATTGGTGATTGGCGTCGCTGGCGCGCTCGCGTTGGGCCGGGTGCTCGACTGCCGAGTTGTATGCCGTCACGCCGCGTGACCCACTGACCTACGGGCTGGTGAGCGCGGGTTTTGGCGTGGTGGCGCTTCTGGCCGCAATCTGGCCGTGGTCCGCCGTGCAGCGCGCGTGGGATCCGGCGCAGACGTTGAATGCCGGACGATCGGGAACGGTGCTTGGGCGCGCAGAGGTAAGGCGGAAGGTGCGTACGTGCTGAGGTGCTGCGTGTCGTGCCGCGCACCAAGCACCTACGCACCTCAGCACTCTGCACCTTGCACCTACGCACCAAGCACCCTACGCACCGAATGAGCCCCGGGCTCAGTTCCCCTGATACGTAAACGCCAGGAATCCATCTGCATGTTCCACAAGAGCCGGCGAATTCAATGACGTAGATCGTGCGGCCGCTCCGGTTCCCCGTTACGTCGCGGAAGCGTGACTTCATCGTGAAAGCAGGCCAGCGGCTCGCCAGCCCCAGCGTCGCCGCCAGGCCGTCAGCTCTCACCCGGGCCACGATGCCCCGCAGGCTGCGGGGCATCGTCTACCGGGTCAAGCTGACACCTGGCGGCGACGCTGCGGCTGGCGAGCCGCTGGCCTACTTCACGATGAAGTCACGCTTCCGCGACGTGACGGTCAGTCCGGACCGGCCGCACTATTTACGTCATTGCAGACGCCGGCTCTGTGGAACATCCGGGATCAATCCTGGCGTTTACGTATCAGGGGAACTCAGACCGGGGCTCATTCGGTGCGTAGGTGCTTGGTGCGTAGGTGCAAGGTGCAAGAGTGCTGAGGTGCGTAGGTGCTTGGTGCACGTAAGTCACGCAGCACCTCAGCATGTACGTACCTTGCACCTTGCACCCTACGCACCCAAGCACCGTTCCCGATCATCCGGCATTCAACGTCTGCGCCGGATCCCACGCGCGCTGCACGGCGGGCCGGCACCCAGGTCCCGCCCAGAGCGCCACCACGCCAAAACCCGCGCTCACCAGCCCGTAGGTCAGTGGGTCACGCGGCGTGACGGCATACAACTCGGCCGTCGAGCACCCGGCCCAACGCGAGCGCGCCAGCGACGCCAATCACCAATCCGATCAACACCGGCCCGAGCGCCTGCCGAATGACCAGCCGCAGAACGTCGCCGGGTGCGGCGCCAAGCGCCAGCCGGACGCCGATCTCGCGCGTGCGCTGGCTGACCGTGTAGCCGATGACGCCATAGATACCGACGGCTGCCAGCAGCAGGCCGAACCGCGCCGAGCGCCGTGAGGAGCATGGTGTTGAAGCGGGCGGTCGCCACCATTCCTCCAGCCGCTGTTCCATGGTGCGGATGTTGAACAGCGGCAGCGTGGGATCGACGCGGCTCGGATGGCCTGGCCCACCGGCGGCGCGAGCGCGGCTGGTTCGCCGGCGGTCCGCGCGACGATGTACATTGTCCCCGCTGCACCCAGTCCCAAGCCGAGGTGCCCGGGATGGCCGACGCCTCGGGCGCCTGGGCAATCGGCAGATACAAACTCCGGAGCGGCGGGCTGCGCCGGCCCGCGCGACCGGACATCGGCGGCCACACCGATCACGACCTTGTAGTCCGGCGTCTTTCCATCCGGCCCCGGCTCGCAACAGGCGATGCGTTTCCCGATCCCCACTCTCGCCGGGCCAGGCCTGTCGGGCCAGCGTCTCGCTGATCACCATGAAACTTTCGGCTGCCCCCGGCGGTTGTGAGGCGTCCAAGGCTCTGCCCGCACGCAGCGGCACGCGCATGACCTCCGAAGTAGCCCGGCGTGATCAGCCCGCAACCTGCTGAGAATGGTGCTGTCGGGATGGAGCGGCCGACCCTCGGGAATCAATCCGTTGCTGTTGCCGCCCCCGCCGAGCGGCGCCTGTGAAACGACGGCGGCGTGACTGACGCCGGGAATCGCGCCGAACCTCCTCGACCATGCGCTCGAGGGCGCGATGAACGCGATGACCAGCGAGGAATACTCGCGCCTTCGCCCAGGCGATGGTCGACAATCCGAGGAACGGCAATCAGGCCTGGCTCAGCAGCATTTCGATCCCGAGCTGTGGCAGCAGAGCGCCGAGCAGCTGGGCGAGGTGCCGGCGCTCTATCCGCCCGTGCCGGGCGCCACCGAGCTGGTCTCCTATAATTTCCACTTCAGCAACATCGGCGGCGCGGCCGAGCGCAGCCAGGAGTTCACCCTGGTGACCGAGGGCGGCGGCCGCTGGGCGGTGACCAGGTTCAGGACCTTCGCGGCCGGCGGCGCCGCGCCCCGCGTGGTGCAGTGGAGCGTGGTGCCGCACCCCACCGCGCCGCCCGAGCTCGCCATGCTGCGGGCGATGGACCGGGCGGTGCCCTGGCTGTGGGCTGGCGCCGGCTTCGTGCTGCTCCGTCGCCGGCATCATCTGGCTGATCCTGCGCAGCAACCGGCGCAACCGGGATTTGCTGGCGGGCCAGCGCGGGCCGGCGGCTGACCGTATCGGGCAAGGGACGTCCGGGCTTTGCTTTACCCGGCATGACGAGATGGTAGCTAGCCCGCGGGGGCAGGTACACCCTCAGCGTATTCCGACGACCGTAAGGGAGATGGATATGATCTGGTGGTATTTGTGGCAGCCGGCGCCGGCTGGACCTTCGACGATTTCTGCGGCACGCCGCCGCGCAAGGGCCCGATCGGGCCCGGTTCCTGGTGGATCCGCAAGATACTCGCCGCGGTCGGGGCGTCGGCATGTTCGCCCTCGCCGGCCCGCAGCTCGGCGAACCCGCCTCGATCATCGGCGCTGCCCTGCTCGGCGGCATCGGCGGCGTGGTGCTCGCCTCGATCGGCGGCGCCGTGATGGGCGGCAAGGACATCGCGGGCCCATAAGCCATTCTGGGCGGCGGCGCCCGCGCGGCGCCGCCGTTCACGCCGCGAGCGGAACTCCGTAAAGGTCGTGCTCGTCGGCGTCCTCGACGAGCACCGGGGCAATGTCGCCCTGGGCCAGATGACCGGCGTCGCGAAGATGGACCTCGCCGTCGATCTCCGGGGTGTCGGCCTTCGAACGGCCGGTGGCGCCGCCCTCCGCATCCACCGCGTCCACGATCACCTCGATCGTGCGGCCGACTTTCGCCGCGAGCTTCGCGGCCGAGATGTCCGCGCTCTTCGCCATGAAGCGTGCGTAGCGCTCCTCCTTGACCTCCTCGGGGACGGCGCCGGGCAGCGCATTGGCGGCGGCGCCCGCGACCGGCTCGAAGCGGAAGGCGCCGACGCGG
>CAWGYE010000001.1:0-337581 GCA_963826805.1 uncultured Alphaproteobacteria bacterium | reverse complement strand
GGTTTCGTCAGCCATCATCAAAACTCCAATCCGCCTTCGCGGGCGGCGTCGGCCAGCGCCTTGACGCGGCCGTGAAACAGGAAGCCGCCGCGATCGAACACGACGCTGGTGACGCCGGCGGCCTTGGCGCGCTCGGCGATCTTGCGGCCCACTTCCTGCGCGCGAGGCGACGGTCGCGCCGGTCTTGGCCCGGGCTTCCTTCTCCAGCGTCGAGGCGGCAGGCGACGGTGCGGCCCTCGCCGTCGAGGATGACCTGGGCGTAGATGTGCCGGCCCGAGCGGTGGACGGACAGGCGCGGCGCGGTCGCCGGCGCGCGGCGGATCGCCGTGCGGACGCGCTGGCGCGCGCTTGTCGAAGGGGTTGAATCTCGCCATGGCCTATTTCTTCTTGCCTTCTTTGCGGAAGATATATTCGCCGCGATATTTGATGCCCTTGCCCTTGTAGGGCTCGGGCTTGCGCCAGCGGCGGATCTCGGCGGCGACCTGGCCGACCTTCTGGCGGTCGATGCCGCGTAATCTCCACCGTGGTCGCGTCCGGCGTCTTGACCTCGATGCCCTCGGGCACCGCGACGTTGACGTCGTGGCTGTAGCCGAGCTGGAGCCGCAGGTTCCTGCCCTGGGCGTTGGCGCGATAGCCGACGCCGGTGATCTCGAGCACCTTGGTGAAGCCCTCGGTGACGCCGGTGACGAGGTTCTGCACGAGCGTGCGCTGCATGCCCCAGAAGGCGCGCGCCTGCTTGGTGGCATTGGCCGGCTGGCACGCTGATCGCCGTCCTCGGAGATATCGTAGCTGATCTCGTCGCGCATCTGCAGCGTGAGCGTGCCCTTGGGCCCCTTGACGGACAGGATCTGGCCTTCGGTGGTCGCGCGTCACGCCCGAAGGCAGCGCGACCGGCCTCTTACCGATGCGGGACATCAGAACACCTCCGCGAGCACTTCGCCGCCGACGTTCTGCGAACGCGCCTCGGCGTCGCGAGAGAACGCCCTTCGGCGTCGAGACGATGGTGATGCCGAGGCCGTTGCGGACCCGCGGCAGCTCCTAGGCGCCCGAATAGACCCGGCGGCCGGGCTTGGAGACGCGGCTGACGTGCTGGATCGCGGGCTGGCCCTCGAAATATTTGAGCTCGATCCGCAGGCCGCGATGGTCGCCGAGCGCCTCCTCGCGATAGCCGCGGATATAGCCCTCGCGCTGGAGCACGTCGAGCACGCGGGCGCGCAGCTTCGACGCCGGCGAGAGGACGCTGTCCTTCCTCGCCTGCTGGCCGTTGCGGATGCGGGTGAGCATATCACCCAAAGGATCGGTCATTGGCATAGCTCTACCTTACCAGCTCGACTTGGTCAGGCCGGGGATCAGGCCCTTATTGCCCAATTCCCGCAGCATGATGCGCGACAGTCGGAATTTGCGATAAACGGCGCGCGAACGCCCGGTCAGCTCGCAGCGGTTGCGGACGCGCGTCGGATTGCCGTTGCGCGGGATCTCGGCCATCTTCAGCCGCGCGATCAGGCGCTCGGTCTCGTCCTTGGACTTGTCGTTCGCGATCGCCTTCAGCTTCGCATATTGGCCGGCATATTTCTTCGCCAGCTTCTTGCGACGCTCGTTCTTGTTGATGGAACTCAGTTTCGCCATGACTTAAGTCTGCCTCTTTCTGAGACGGCCTCAGGCCGCCTTCTTCTGCTCCTCCGCCGGGAACGGGAAGTTGAAGAGGCGCAGCAGCTCGCGCGCCTCGTCGTCCGTCTTCGCGGTGGTGGTGACGATGATGTCCATGCCGCGCACCTTCTCGATGCGGTCATAGTTGATCTCCGGGAACACGAGCTGCTCCTTGAGGCCCATGGCGTAATTGCCGCGGCCGTCGAAGCTCTTCGGGTTCAGGCCGCGGAAGTCGCGCACGCGCGGCAGCGCGATCGTGACCAGCCGGTCGAGGAACTCGTACATCCGCTCGCGCGCGCAGGGTGACCTTGACGCCGATCGGCATGCCCTCGCGCAGCTTGAACTGGGCGATCGACTTCTTGGCCTTGGTGATCACCGGCTTCTGGCCCGCGATCAGCTCCATCTCGGCGGCGGCGGTCTCGACCTTCTTCTTGTCCTGGGTCGCCTCGCCGACGCCCATGTTGAGGACGATCTTCTCGAGGCGCGGGACCTCCATCCGGTTCTTGTAGCCGAACTTCTCGATCATCGCCGGGACGATGCGCTCGTCATAATCGGCGCGCAGGCGCGCGCACATCTTTGGCTCTCAGCCATTGATCAGCTCCCCGGACCGGACCGCGACCCGGACCTTCTTTCCGTCGCGCTCCTCGAAGCGGACCCGCGTGGGCTTGCCCGTCTTGGGATCCTCGATCGCGACCTTCGACACGTGCAGCGGCGCCTCGGCGCGGACGATGCCGCCCTGCGGGCGCGCCTGCGTCGGCTTGGCGTGGCGGGCGTGGACGTTGATGCCGGAGACGAGCACCTTGCCCTCCTTCGGCATCGCCTTGATGACCTCGCCGTGCCGGCCCTTGTCCTTGCCGGAGAGGACGACGACCTTGTCGCCCTTCTTGATCTTCTCGGCGGCCATTACAAAACCTCCGGCGCCAGGCTGATGATCTTCATATGCTTCTTGGCGCGCAATTCGCGGACGACCGGGCCGAAGATGCGGGTGCCGATCGGCTCCTGATTGGCGTTGACCAGCACCGCCGCGTTCGAATCGAAGCGGATGGTCGAGCCGTCGGGGCGGTGGATGTCCTTGGCGGTCCGCACGATCACGGCCTTGTGGACGTCGCCCTTCTTGACGCGGCCGCGCGGCGCCGCTTCCTTGACGGAGACGACGATGATGTCGCCGACGCCGGCGAAGCGCCGCTTCGAGCCGCCCAGCACCTTGATGCACTGGACGCGCTTGGCGCCGCTATTGTCGGCGACCTCAAGGTTGGACTGCATCTGGATCATCGATCCAATTCCTTCTCTTCACTTCAACCGGGACGCCCCGGCGATCAGCTTCAGCAATCTCGCTTCGCAGGCCTCCGGCGGTCTCGGCTTCGGGCGCCGCTTCGGCCTCGGGGCCTCCTCGGTCGTCCGGCCTTCTTCGCCTTGGCCGGCTTCTTCGCCTCGGCCTTTTCCGGCGCGGCGCCGGCGTCGACGCGGCCGAGCACCGTCCAGGTCTTCAGCTTCGAGATCGGCCGCGTCTCCTCGATGCGGACGGTCTCGCCGGTCCTTGAACTCGTTGCCCTCGTCATGGGCGTGATACTTTTTCGACCGCTTGATGATCTTGCCGTAGAGCGGGTGCTTCACCCGCCGCTCGACCCTGACCACCACGGTCTTGTCGGTCTTGTCGGACACCACGGTGCCGGTCAGGACGCGCTTGGGCATCGTTAACTCCTTAAGCCTTGGCGGCGGCGCGGGAGCGCTCGCCCTGAAGCGTCCTGATCCGGGCGATGGTGCGGCGCACCTCGCGGATCCGCGACGGCTTCTCGATCTGGTTGGTGGCCGCCTGGAAGCGCAGGTTGAACTGCTCGCGCTTCAGCTCGGCCAGCTGCTCGACGAGCTGGTCGTCGCTGCGGGTCTTGAGGTCGTCGATCTGGGCCATCTTACGCGTCCTCGAGCACGGATTCGCCAAGGCGGGCGACCACCTTGGTCTTGATCGGAAGCTTCTCCGCCGCCCGCTCGAAAGCGGTCTTGGCGAGCGGGCCGGGCACGCCGTCCAGCTCGAACAGGATGCGGCCCGGCTTCACCCGGCACACCCAATATTCGGGGCTGCCCTTGCCCGAGCCCATGCGGACCTCGGCGGGCTTGGAGGAGACCGGCACGTCCGGGAAGATGCGGATCCACAAGCGCCCCTGGCGCTTGATGTGGCGGGTGATCGCGCGGCGCGCCGCCTCGATCTGGCGCGCGGTGATCCGCTCCGGCTCCATCGCCTTCAGGCCGATAGGCGCCGAAGTTCAGGCTGGTGCCGCCCTTGGCGTCGCCATGGATGCGGCCCTTATGGGCCTTGCGGAACTTGGTGCGTTTGGGTTGCAGCATGTCTCTTGTTCCTTAGCGGCGGTCGTCGCGGGCGGGACGGACGCCGGAGGTCTGCGCCTCCATCATCAGCCGGTCCTGGGCGAGCGGGTCGTGGCCCAGGATCTCGCCCTTGAAGATCCAGACCTTGACGCCGCAGACGCCATAAGCGGTGTGCGCGGTCGCCTCGGCATAATCGACGTTGGCGCGCAGCGTGTGCAGCGGCACCCGGCCCTCGCGATACCATTCGGTGCGCGCGATCTCGGCGCCGCCGAGCCGCCCGGCGCAGGTGATGCGGATGCCCTCGGCGCCGAGCCGCAGCGCCGACTGCACGGCGCGCTTCATCGCCCGGCGGAACGCGATCCGGCGCTCGAGCTGGTCGGCGACGCCCTGGGCGACCAGCCGCGCGTCGATCTCGGGCTTCCGGATCTCGACGATGTTGAGGCTCACGTCCGAGGAGGTCATCTCGCCGAGCTTCTTGCGCAGCTTCTCGATGTCGGCGCCCTTCTTGCCGATGATCACGCCGGGGCGCGCGGCATAGATGGAGACGCGGCACAGCTTGGCCGGACGCTCGATCACCACCTTGGAGATCGCCGCCTGCGGCAGCTCCTTCATGATGAACTTGCGGATCTTCAGGTCCTCGAGGAGGAGCCGGCCATAGTCGGCGCCGTCCGCGTACCAGCGGCTGTCCCAGGTCCGGTTGATCTGCAGCCTGAGGCCGATCGGATTGCTCTTCTGACCCATGTTACGCTTCCTGCTGCTCGCGGACGACGATGCGCACGCGGCTGAACGGTTTGACGATGCGGCTGGCGCGGCCGCGGGCGCGCGGCGTGAACCGCTTCATCGAGATCGACTTGCCGACGCTCGCCTCGGCGACGACCAGGCTGTCGACGTCGAGATTGTGGTTGTTCTCGGCATTGGCGATCGCCGAGGCGAGCACCTTGCGACGTCCCGCGCCATCGCCTTGGGCGAGAAGCTCAGGATGTTCAGCGCCTCCTCGGCCTTCTTGCCGCGGATCAGGCCGGCGACGAGATTGAGCTTCTGCGCCGAGCCGCGGATCTGGCGTGCCGACCGACAGCGCCTCGTTCTCGGCGACGCGGCGGGGAGCCTTCTGCTTGCCCATGACTTACCTCTTGCCCTTCTTGTCGGACGCGTGGCCGGGGAAGTAGCGGGTCGGCGCGAACTCGCCGAGCTTCATCCCGACCATTTCCTCGTTCACCGAGACGGGCACGAACTTGCGGCCGTTATAGACGTTGAACGTGAGCCCGACGAACTGCGGCAGGATGGTGGAGCGGCGCGACCAGGTCTTGATCGGGGCGCGGCCGCCGGCCTCCTGCGCCGCCTCCGCCTTCTTCAGCAGCGACAGCTCGACGAACGGACCTTTCCAGATGGAGCGGGCCATGACTACCTCTTCTTCTTCGCGTGACGCGACCGGATGATCATCTTGTCCGTCGACTTGTTCGAGCGGGTGCGGGCGCCCTTGGTCGGCTTGCCCCACGGGGTGACCGGATGACGGCCGCCCGAGGTGCGGCCCTCGCCGCCGCCGTGCGGGTGGTCGACCGGGTTCTTGGCGACGCCGCGGGTCAGCGGGCGCTTGCCCTTCCAGCGGGTGCGGCCGGCCTTGGCGAAATTCTGGTTCTGGTTGTCGGGGTTCGAGACCGCGCCGACCGTCCCCATGCAATCCGAGCGGATGTAGCGCTGCTCGCCCGAATTCAGGCGGACGATCACCATGCCGCGGTCGCGGCCGACGACCTGGACGTAGGTGCCGGCGGCGCGGGCGATCTGGCCGCCCTTGCCCGGCTTCATCTCGACATTGTGGACGATGGTGCCGACCGGCATCTGCGCCCAGCTCCATCGCATTGCCCGGCTTCACGTCGATCTTCTTGCCGGCGATCACGCTGTCGCCCGACGGCGAGCCGCTGCGGCGCGAGGATGTAGGCGAGCTCGCCGTCCTCATATTTGATCAGGGCGATGAACGCGGTCCGGTTCGGGATCGTATTCCAGCCGCTCGACGGTGGCCGGCATGTCCCACTTGCGACGCTTGAAGTCGACATAGCGGTACTTCTGCTTGTGGCCGCCGGCGATGCCGCGCGAGGTCACATGGCCCTTGTTGTTGCGGCCGCCGGTCTTGCGCTTGCCCTCGATCGAGCGCCTTGACCGGCTTGCCCTTCCACAGCGCCGATTTGTCGACCAGGATCAGGCCGCGCTGCGACGAGGTGGTCGGATTATATTGCTTGAGTGCCATCGTCCTGCCTCAGATCCCGCTGGTGATGTCGATCGACTGGCCGTCGGCCAGCGTCACGACAGCCTTCTTGACGTCCGAGCGCGTGATAGGGGCGGCCCTTCCAGCGCTTGGTCTTGCCCTTGACGTTCATCGTGTTGACGTCCGTCACCGTGACGTTGAACAGGGCCTCGACCGCCGCCTTGATCTGCGGCTTGGAGGCCGAGCCCGCGACCTTGAACACGACCGCATTATGCTCGGAGAGCAGGGTCGACTTCTCGGTGATGTGCGGCGCCACGATGACGTCGTAATGGTTGATGTCGACCTTGGCGGCCGCCTGCTTCTTCGCCTTAGCCATTGAAGCGGCCCTCCAGTTTCTCGACCGCGGCGCGGGTCAGCACCAGGGTCTCGTGATTGAGGATGTCGTAGACGTTGGCGCCGACCGCCGGGAGCAGGTTGATCTCCTCGAGGTTCGACGAGGCCTTGGCGAAGCCGACGTTGAGCGCGTCGCCGTCGATCACCAGCGCGGTCTTGCCGAAGCCCGAGCTTGGCCGAGCTGCTCCTTCAGGGCGGCGGTCTTGGCCTCCTTGACGTCGAGGCTGTCGAGGACGATCAGATTGCCGCCCTTGGCCTTGGCCGAGAGCGCCATCCTGAGGCCCAGCGCGCGCACCTTCTTGTTCAGCGACGGATTGAAGTCGCGGACCCGGGGGCCGTGCGCCTTGCCGCCGCCGACGAAGATCGGGGCGCGGCGGTCGCCGTGGCGGGCGGTGCCGCCGCCCTTCTGCCGGCCGAACTTCTTGCCGGTGCGGTTGACGTCCTTCTTGGCCATCTTACGCGTCCTCGAGCACGGATTCGCCAAGGCGGGCGACCACCTTGGTCTTGATCGGAAGCTTCTCCGCCGCCCGCTCGAAAGCGGTCTTGGCGAGCGGGCCCGGCACGCCGTCCAGCTCGAACAGGATGCGGCCCGGCTTCACCCGGCAGACCCAATATTCGGGGCTGCCCTTGCCCGAGCCCATGCGGACCTCGGCGGGCTTGGAGGAGACCGGCACGTCCGGGAAGATGCGGATCCAGAGCCTGCCCTGCCGCTTGATGTGGCGGGTGATCGCGCGCCGCGCCGCCTCGATCTGGCGCGCGGTGATCCGCTCCGGCTCCATCGCCTTGAGGCCGAAGGCGCCGAAGTTGAGGCTGGTCCCGCCCTTGGCGTCGCCATGGATGCGGCCCTTATGGGCCTTGCGGAACTTGGTGCGTTTGGGTTGCAGCATGTCTCTTGTTCCTTAGCGGCGCAATTACCGGCGATCGTCGCGGGCGGGACGGACGCCGGAGGTCTGCGCCTCCATCATCAGCCGGTCCTGGGCGAGCGGGTCGTGGCCGAGGATCTCGCCCTTGAAGATCCAGACCTTGACGCCGCAGACGCCGTAGGCGGTGTGCGCGGTCGCCTCGGCATAATCGACGTTGGCGCGAAGCGTGTGCAGCGGCACCCGGCCCTCGCGATACCATTCGGTGCGGGCGATCTCGGCGCCGCCGAGCCGGCCGGCGCAGGTGATCCTGATGCCCTCGGCGCCGAGCCGCAGCGCCGACTGCACGGCGCGCTTCATTGCCCGGCGGAACGCGATCCGGCGCTCGAGCTGGTCGGCGACGCCTTGGGCGACGAGGCGCGCGTCGATCTCGGGCTTCCTGATCTCGACGATGTTGAGGCTGACGTCCGAGGAGGTCATCTCGCCGAGCTTCTTGCGCAGCTTCTCGATGTCGGCGCCCTTCTTGCCGATGATCACGCCGGGGCGCGCGGCATAGATGGAGACGCGACAGAGCTTGGCCGGGCGCTCGATCACCACCTTGGAGATCGCCGCCTGCGGCAGCTCCTTCAGAATGAACTTGCGAATCTTGAGGTCCTCGAGCAGCAGCCGGCCGTAATCGGCGCCTTCCGCGAACCAGCGGCTGTCCCAGGTCCGGTTGATCTGCAGCCTGAGGCCGATCGGGGAGGATTTCTGACCCATGTTACGCTTCCTGCTGCTCGCGGACGACGATGCGCACGCGGCTGAACGGTTTGACGATGCGGCTGGCGCGGCCGCGGGCGCGCGGCGTGAACCGCTTCATGCTGAGGCTCTTGCCGACGCTGGCCTCGGCGACGACCAGGCTGTCGACGTCGAGATTGTGGTTGTTCTCGGCATTGGCGATCGCCGAGGCGAGCACCTTCCTGACGTCGCGCGCCATCGCCTTGGGCGAGAAGCTCAGGATGTTGAGCGCCTCCTCGGCCTTCTTGCCGCGGATCAGGCCGGCGACGAGGTTGAGCTTCTGCGCGGAGCCGCGGATCTGGCCGCCGACCGACAAAGCCTCGTTCTCGGCGACCCGGCGGGGAGCCTTCTGCTTGCCCATGGCTTACCTCTTGCCCTTCTTGTCGGAGGCGTGGCCCGGGAAGTAGCGGGTCGGCGCGAACTCGCCGAGCTTCATCCCGACCATCTCCTCGTTCACCGAGACGGGAACGAATTTGCGGCCGTTATAGACGTTGAACGTGAGCCCGACGAACTGGGGCAGGATGGTGGAGCGGCGCGACCAGGTCTTGATCGGGGCGCGGCCGCCGGCCTCCTGCGCCGCCTCTGCCTTCTTCAGCAGCGACAGCTCGACGAACGGACCTTTCCAGATGGAGCGGGCCATGGACTACCTCTTCTTCTTCGCGTGACGCGAGCGGATGATCATCTTGTCCGTCGCCTTGTTCTTGCGGGTGCGGGCGCCCTTGGTCGGCTTGCCCCACGGGGTGACCGGATGGCGGCCGCCCGAGGTGCGGCCCTCGCCGCCGCCGTGCGGGTGGTCGACCGGGTTCTTGGCGACGCCGCGGGTCAGCGGGCGCTTGCCCATCCAGCGGGTGCGGCCGGCCTTGGCGAAATTCTGGTTCTGGTTGTCGGGGTTGGAGACCGCGCCGACCGTGCCCATGCAGTCCGAGCGGATGTAGCGCTGCTCGCCCGAATTGAGGCGCACGATCACCATGCCGCGGTCGCGGCCGACCACCTGCACATAGGTGCCGGCGGCGCGGGCGATCTGGCCGCCCTTGCCCGGCTTCATCTCGACATTGTGGACGATGGTGCCGACCGGCATCTGCCCCAGCTCCATCGCATTGCCCGGCTTCACGTCGACCTTCTTGCCGGCGACGACGCTGTCGCCGACGCCGAGCCGCTGCGGCGCGAGGATGTAGGCGAGCTCGCCGTCCTGATACTTCACCAGGGCGATGAACGCGGTCCGGTTCGGGTCGTATTCCAGCCGCTCGACGGTCGCCGGCATGTCCCACTTGCGACGCTTGAAGTCGACATAGCGGTACTTCTGCTTGTGCCCGCCGGCGATGCCGCGCGAGGTCACATGGCCCTTGTTGTTGCGGCCGCCGGTCTTGCGCTTGCCCTCGGTCAGCGCCTTGACCGGCTTGCCCTTCCACAGGCTCGACTTGTCGACCAGGATCAGGCCGCGCTGCGACGAGGTGGTGGGATTATATTGCTTGAGTGCCATCGTCCGTGCCTCAGATCCCGCTGGTGATGTCGATCGACTGGCCGTCGGCGAGCGTCACCACAGCCTTCTTGACGTCCGAGCGCTGATAGGAGCGGCCCTTCCAGCGCTTGGTCTTGCCCTTGACGTTCATCGTGTTGACGCCGGTCACGCTGACTCCGAACAAGGCCTCGACCGCCGCCTTGATCTGCGGCTTGGAGGCGTTGCCCGCGACCTTGAACACGACCGCATTGTGCTCGGAGAGCAGGGTCGACTTCTCGGTGATGTGCGGGGCGACGATGACGTCGTAATGGCCGAGCTCGACCTTGGCGGCCGCCGGCTTCTTCGCCTTAGCCATTGAAGCGGCCCTCCAGGCTCTCGACCGCGGCGCGGGTCAGCACCAGGGTCTCGTGATTGAGGATGTCGTAGACGTTGGCGCCGACCGCCGGGAGCAGGTTGATCTCCCGAAGGTTGGACGAGGCCTTGGCGAAGCCGACGTTGAGCGCGTCGCCGTCGATCACCAGGGCGGTCTTGCCGAAGCCCAATTTGGCCAGCTGCGCCTTCAGCGTCGCCGTCTTGGCCTCGCTGACGTCGAGATTGTCGAGCACGACGAGATTGCCGTCGCGGGCCTTGGCCGAGAGCGCCATGCGGAGGCCGAGCGCGCGCACCTTCTTGTTCAGCGACGGGTTGAACTCGCGCACCCTCGGGCCGTGGGCCTTGCCGCCGCCGACGAAGATCGGGGCGCGGCGGTCGCCGTGGCGGGCGGTGCCGCCGCCCTTCTGCCGGCCGAATTTCTTGCCGGTGCGGGCGACTTCCGAGCGCTCGCGCGCGGCCCGCGCGGTGCCGCGGCGCTTCTCGAGCTGCCAGGTGACGACCCGATGCAGGATGTCGGCGCGCGGCTCGACGCCGAACACCTCGTCGTTGAGCTCGATGTCCGAGCCCTTGCCCTTGCCGTCGAGGCTTTGAACCTTGACCTTCATCACTAGCCTTCCTTGCTCTCGTCGGCGGCCGGAGCCTCGCCTTCCGGCGCAGCCTCGTCGGCGCCCTGAGCTTCCTCGGCGGCAGCCGCCTCGGCGGCGGCGGCGCCGGCTTCCTGCTCGGCGGCGATGGCGGCGACTTCCTCGTCGCTCGGCAGCGCCGGAATCTCGTGGACCGCGGCCTCGTCGACCAGCCCGGCGATCGGCGCCTCCTCGAGGTCCGCCTTCTTCAGCAGCTCCTTGAGGCCCGCCGGATAGGGCGCGTCCTCGGGGCGCGCGACCTTGACCGCGTCCTTGACGATCAGCCAGCTGCCCTTGTGGCCGGGCACCGAGCCCTTCACGAAGATGAGGCCGCGCGGAATGTCGGTCAGCACGACCTCCAGATTCTGCTGGGTGCGGTTCCTGGCGCCCATGTGGCCGGCCATCTTCTTGTTCTTGAAGACGCGGCCCGGATCCTGGCGGTTGCCGGTGGAGCCGTGCGAGCGGTGGCTGACCGAGACGCCGTGGCTGGCGCGAAGGCCGCGAAAGCCCCAGCGCTTCATCGCGCCGGCGAAGCCCTTGCCCTGGGTGATGCCCTGGACGTCGACCAGCTGGCCGGCGACGAAATGATTGGCGGTGAGCTCCGCGCCGACTTCGAGCAGCCCATCCTCATCGACGCGGAACTCGACGACCTTCGCCTTCGGCTCCACCTCGGCCTTGCCGAAATGGCCGCGCTGCGGCTTGGTGAGGTTCTTCGCCTTGGCCGAGCCGGCGCCGAGCTGGACGGCGTTGTAGCCGTCGCGGCTTTCCTCGCGGCGGGCGACGACCTGCAGATTGTCGAGCGCGAGAACGGTCACCGGCACGTGCCGGCCGTCGTCCTGGAACAGGCGGGTCATGCCCACTTTCTTCGCGATCACGCCGGTGCGCATGATCCAACTCCTCATACAGAGGCCCCCGAGCAATCCCGGGGGCGTGCTAGCCCTTGAAACGATGCGTGCCCCGTCTGGGCTAATTCCCCGCCAAGGCGGGGAGGACGGGGGACGCAGACCGGAAGCAAGCTTCCGCGGTATCCCTTCTCTCTTGTGCTCCTGCGAAAGCAGGAGCCCAGATCTGTGTCCCTGCTTTCGCAGGGACACACTGGCGCGTTACGCCAGCTTAATCTCGACGTCGACGCCGGCGGCGAGGTCGAGCTTCATCAGCGCGTCGACCGTCTGCGGCGTGGGCTGCACGATGTCGAGCAGCCGCTTGTAGGTCCGGACCTCGAACTGCTCGCGCGACTTCTTGTCGACGTGCGGCGAGCGGTTCACGGTGAACTTCTCGATGCGCGTCGGCAGCGGAATGGGGCCGCGGATCATCGCACCCGTGCGCCGAGCGGTGTCGGCGATGTCGCCGGTGGCCTGATCGAGCACGCGATGGTCGAAGGCCTTCAGGCGAATGCGGATGTTCTGCGTTTCCATGTCCACTACCGATGCGAAAGAACCACCCCGAAGGGCTTAAGCTCACTACAAAAACCGAAGCCGCCCGAATCTCCCGATCCGGGCGGCTCGCGGCCTCTACTACTTCGTGATCGTTCCGACAACCCCCGCGCCGACGGTGCGGCCGCCCTCGCGGATGGCGAAGCGCAGGCCCTGGTCCATCGCGATCGGCGAGATCAGCTTGACGTTCAGGCTGACATTGTCGCCGGGCATGACCATCTCCGTGCCCTCCGGCAGCACCACCTCGCCCGTCACGTCGGTCGTGCGGAAGTAGAATTGCGGACGGTAATTGGCGAAGAACGGCGTGTGCCGGCCGCCCTCGTCCTTGGAGAGCACGTAGACCTCGGCCGAGAAATCGGTGTGCGGCGTGATCGAGCCGGGCTTGGCCAGGACCTGGCCGCGCTCGACCTCGTTGCGCGGGATGCCGCGCAGCAGCGCGCCGATATTGTCGCCCGCCTGGCCCTGATCGAGCAGCTTGCAGAACATCTCGACCCCGGTCACCGTGGTCTTCTTGGTGTCCTTGATGCCGACGATCTCGACCTCCTCGCCGACCTTGACGACGCCGGTCTCGACGCGGCCGGTGACGACCGTGCCGCGGCCCGAGATCGAGAACACGTCCTCGATCGGCATCAGGAACGGCTTGTCGAGCGGGCGATCCGGCTGCGGAATCCACTCGTCGACCGCGGCCATCAGCTTCAGGATCGACTGCTTGCCGGTCTCCTCGTCCTTGTCCTCGAGCGCGGCGAGCGCCGAGCCCGAGATGATCGGGATGTTGTCGCCGTCGAAGTCGCGCTTGGAAAGCTCCTCGCGGATCTCGAGCTCGACCAGCTCCAGGAGCTCCGGATCGTCGACCTGGTCGACCTTGTTGAGGTAGACCACCATGGTCGGCACGCCGACCTGCTTGGCGAGCAGGATGTGCTCCTTGGTCTGCGGCATCGGGCCGTCGGCGGCCGACACGACCAGGATCGCGCCGTCCATCTGGGCGGCGCCGGTGATCATGTTCTTCACATAGTCGGCGTGGCCCGGGCAGTCGACGTGGGCGTAGTGACGCGCCTCGGTCTCATACTCGACGTGCGCGGTCGAGATGGTGATGCCGCGCTCGCGCTCCTCGGGCGCCTTGTCGATATTGGCATAATCGACATAGGTCGCGCCGCCGGTCTCGGCGAGCACCTTGGTGATCGCGGCCGTCAGCGAGGTCTTGCCATGGTCGACGTGACCGATGGTGCCGATGTTGACGTGCGGCTTCGTCCGCTGGAATTTAGCCTTACCCATTTGCCTAACCCTCGTTCTTTCTCTTCAATAATCGTCCGGCCAAGCCCGCTCAGGCGAGCTTCGCCTTGACCTCTTCCGCGACGTTCGCCGGCACCTCGTCATAATGCGAGAACTGCATCGTGTACTGGGCGCGCCCCTGGCTGAAGGAGCGAAGCTCATTAACGTAGCCGAACATATTCGCAAGCGGCACCATCGCCTCGACGACCTGGGCATTGCCGCGGCTGTCCGTACCCTGGATCTGGCCGCGCCGGCTGTTCAGGTCGCCGATCACGTCGCCCAGATAGTCCTCCGGGGTCACGACCTCAACCTTCATGATCGGCTCGAGCAATTTGATGCCCGCTTTCTGCGCCGCCTCGCGCATCGCGCCGCGGCCGGTGATCTCGAAGGCGAGCGCCGAGGAGTCGACGTCGTGATACTTGCCGTCGAGCAGCCGGATCTCGAAATCGATGATCGGGAAGCCGATCAGCGACCCGGTCTCGGCGGTCTCGCGCATGCCCTTCTCGACCGAGGGGATATATTCCTTGGGAATATTGCCGCCCTTGATCTGGTCGTTGAAGACGATGCCCGAGCCGCGCTCGCCCGGCTGCAGCGCGACCTTGACCTCGCCGAACTGGCCGGAGCCGCCCGACTGCTTCTTGTGCGTGTAGGTGAGCTCGACCGGCCGCGCCAGCGACTCGCGATAGGCGACCTGCGGCGCGCCGACATTGGCGTCGACCTTGAACTCGCGCTTCATCCGGTCGACCAGGATCTCGAGGTGGAGTTCGCCCATCCCCTTGATGATGGTCTGGCCGCTCTCGAAGTCCGAGGTGACCCGGAACGAGGGATCCTCGGCCGCGAGCCGCGACAGGGCGATGCCCATCTTCTCCTGGTCGGCCTTGGTCTTGGGCTCGACCGCGACCTCGATCACCGGGTCGGGGAACTCCATCCGCTCGAGGATGATCGGCGCGTTGGGCGCGCAGAGCGTGTCGCCGGTGGTGGTGTCCTTGAGCCCGACCAGGGCGACGATGTCGCCGGCATAGGCCTCCTTGATGTCCTCGCGGTCGTTGGCGTGCATCAGCAGCATGCGGCCGACCTTCTCCTTCTTGTCCTTGACCGAGTTGAGCACGGTGGACGCGCTGTCGAGCTTGCCCGAGTAGATGCGGGCGAAGGTCAGCGTGCCGACGAACGGGTCGGTCATGATCTTGAAGGCCAAGGCGGCGAACGGCGCGGCGTCCTCGGCCGGGCGGCTGTCCTCGGTCTCGCCGTCGAGCTTGAGGCCCTTGATCGCCGGCACGTCGAGCGGGCTCGGCAGATAGTCGACCACTGCGTCCAGCATCGGCTGCACGCCCTTGTTCTTGAACGCCGAGCCGGTCAGCACCGGCACGAACGAGAAGTTGAGCGTGCCCTTGCGGATCAGCCGCTTCAGCGTCGCCACGTCGGGCTCGTCGCCGCCGAGATAGGCCTCCATGACCTCATCGTCCTGCTCGACCGCCATCTCGACGAGATGCATGCGCGCCTCGGCGGCGGCGTCCTTGAGGTCGTCGGGGATGTCGCGGATCTCGAACTTCGCGCCGAGGCTCTCCTCGAGCCAGATGATCGCATTGTTCTCGACCAGGTCGACGACGCCGACGAAGTCGCTCTCGAGGCCGATCGGCAGCTGCAGCACCATCGGGCGCGCGCCGAGCCGGTCCTTGATCATCGCGACGCAGCGGTCGAAGCTCGCGCCCATCCGGTCGAGCTTGTTGACGAAGCACATGCGCGGCACCTTGTACTTGTCGGCCTGGCGCCACACCGTCTCGGACTGCGGCTCGACGCCGGCGACGCCGTCGAACACCGCCACCGCGCCGTCGAGCACGCGCAGCGAGCGCTCCACCTCGATGGTGAAGTCGACGTGGCCCGGGGTGTCGATGATGTTGACCCGGTGGTCGTTCCAGAAGCAGGTCGTCGCGGCCGACGTGATCGTGATGCCGCGCTCCTGCTCCTGCTCCATCCAGTCCATGGTGGCGGTGCCCTCATGGACCTCGCCGATCTTGTAGGACTTGCCGGTGTAATAGAGGATGCGCTCGGTCGTCGTCGTCTTGCCGGCATCGATGTGCGCCATGATGCCGATGTTGCGGTACTTTTCGAGCGGATGGCTGCGGGCCATGACTGTTTACTCCAGGGCCGGGGTTCGGCCCGGCGTTTGAATTGCTACCAGCGGTAATGGCTGAAGGCGCGGTTCGCTTCCGCCATGCGGTGCGTGTCCTCGCGCTTCTTGACCGCGTTGCCGCGATTGGAGGCGGCGTCCATCAGCTCGCCCGACAGGCGCGCCGACATCGTCTTCTCGGAGCGCGCGCGCGCGGCCGAGATCAGCCAGCGGATCGCCAGCGCCTGGGCACGCTCGGTGCGCACCTCGACCGGGACCTGGTAGGTGGCGCCGCCGACCCGGCGGCTGCGGACCTCGATGCCCGGCTTCACATTGTTGAGCGCGTCGTGGAACACGCCGAGCGGGTCCTTCTTGGCGCGCGATTCGATGCTCTCGAGGGCGCCGTAGACGATCCCCTCGGCGACCGACTTCTTGCCGTCGAGCATGACGGAATTCATGAATTTGGAGAGGACGACGTCCCCGAACTTGGGATCGGGGAGGATTTCGCGCTTCTCGGGGCGGCGGCGGCGGGACATGGCTCTCTAACCTCTTATTTCGGGCGCTTGGCGCCGTATTTGGAGCGGCTCTGGCGGCGGTCCTTGACACCCTGGGTGTCGAGCACGCCGCGCAGCACGTGGTAGCGGACGCCGGGCAGGTCGCGGACGCGGCCGCCCCGGATCAGCACCACCGAGTGCTCCTGAAGGTTGTGGCCTTCGCCGGGAATGTAGCTGATCACCTCGCGCTGGTTGGTGAGGCGGACCTTGGCCACCTTCCGCAGCGCCGAGTTCGGCTTCTTCGGGGTCGTCGTATAGACGCGGGTGCAGACGCCGCGCTTTTGCGGATTCTGCTCCATGGCAGGGACCTTGGACTTGGCCTTCTGCGGGTCGCGACCCTTGCGGATCAGCTGGTTGATCGTCGGCATGAAGCCCTTCACTTCCTTATAAGTTACTCTACTGCGACGCGAAAATGCGCAAAGGAGCCAAGGCGGCCTCTCCGGCCCCCCAGGCCCCTGCTCACATCGCAGCAGTGTTCAGCTCAAATATGCCCGCACGGACAGCGTCTGGCCTGGAAAGCCACCACCAGCCCGCGGGCGCCGCGGCCTATAACCGCGAGTGCCATATGGGTCAACAGCCGGCGTTTGTGAAGAAGGGGACAGTCACTTTTCCGCACGACGGCGACAAGTCCGGCGAGGGCGTGCGCAAAAGTGACTGTCCCCATTCCGCGCAGGAGGGAAGGGGACAGTCGCTAGTGACTGTCCCCTCCGCGGCTCAGGATTCCGGCGCGCGAGCCGGCGCCGCCCCCAGCGTGTTGCCGCTTTGCTCCAGCTCCCGGGGGCAGGTGAAGGTGATCTGGCCCTGCAGGATCATGCCCGTCGGGCCGCCGCTATTGTGCACGATCACGCGTATTGTGTGCAGGCCCGGCCCGGCCACTGCCGAGAAGGGCGTGATGCTGCCCGGCAGGAAGCCGTAATTGGGCGTGCCCTGCGACGCCGCGATCTGGTTCTGGTCGAGGAACACCCGCGCGCTGTTGTCGGCGCCGAACCGTCCGGAAATGGTGACTCGCGCCGGGATGGTGCAGTTCGGGACGATGAACCGGATGAAATAGGTATAGTCGCCGACCGCGGTCGGATTGCCCGCGGGCGCCACCCAGCCGGCCGGAGGCACCGGCGCCCAGGCGGCGTTGTTGGCCGCGACCACCGGCTGGATCGGCAGGCCGGGGCCCGACACCCGCCACGGCGCGGTCCTGGTGTTGAGGGTGATGGTCTGGCTGCTGCCGTCGAGGCAGCGGCAGCACGGCACGCGAATGGGCTCGCCCAGTGCCGTTTGCGCGGACGCCGGCGGCGCCTGAAGGGCGGCGATGAGCGTCAGCAGTCCCGCCAGCCGGCGGGTGGAACGAAGTCCGATCATTTCAATTCTCCTCGGGTTCTTGAATGTGGTGACAAGTCCACCCCTGAACCCGCGCCGACGCGACGCTCCTGACACGCCAGGACCTCCGGCAGGCGTGATCCACGTCACGCGGCACGAAAAGTCCGTCGCTCCGGGGACCGTCACTTTTCCGTACGACAGCGACAGGTTGGCGAGATCGTTCGGAAAAGTGACTGTCCCCATTCACCGCCCGTGGCTAGGACAGGGGGAAAACAGGGGCCTGAGATCATGCACAAGCTTCTCCTCCTCCTGGCGCTAGCGCTGACGCCCGCCGCAGCCTCCGCCCAGCCGGCCCCGGCCGCGCCGCAATCGGTGGTCGTCACCGCCGCCCGGATGATCGACGTGCTCGCCGGGCGGGTGATCGAGGAGCCGGTGGTGGTGATCACCGGCGGGCGGATCGTCGCGGTCGTCGGGCGCGGCGGCGCGCGGCCAATGATCCCCGAAGGCGCTCGGCGGATCGACCTTTCCGGCATGACCATCATGCCCGGCCTCATCGACATGCACGTGCATCTCGATTCCAGCCCCTTTTACGGCCCCTACGAATCGCTGCAGTTCACCAATCTCTTCCAGACGGTGATGGGACCGGGCCATGCCCGCGACATGCTCGAGGCGGGCTTCACCACGGTGCGCAACGTCGGCGCCGACGATTATGCCGACGTCGCCTACATGCAGGCGATCGACGAGGGGCGGATGCCGGGGCCGCGGATCGTCCCCGCCACTTACGCCCTCTCCGCGACCGGCGGCCATTGCGACGAGACCTTCCTGCCGCCCGAATATCACCGCCCCGCGCCCGGCGTCGCCGACGGCCCGCAGGCCCTGCGCGACCGGGTCCGCGAGATGCGGCGGAACGGCGCCCAGGTGATCAAGGTCTGCGCCACCGGCGGCGTCTTCTCGCGCAACACCGAGCCCGGCCAGCAGCAGCTCTCCGAGGAGGAATTGCGCGCGATCGCCGAGGAGGCGCACCAATGGGGCCTGCGCGTCGCCGCCCACGCCCACGGCGCCGCCGGCATCCGCGCCGCGATCCGCGCCGGCATCGACACGATCGAGCATGCCAGCCTGATCGACGCCGAGGGCATCCGCCTCGCCCGCGAGCGCGGCACCTGGCTGGTGATGGACATCTACAACAGCGAATATACCCAGGAGTTCGGCCGCGCGAACGGCATCCTCGAGGACAATCTCAGGAAGGACCGCGAGATCGCGCAGCTCCAGCGCGACAATTTCCGCGCCGCGCACCGGGCCGGCGTCAGGATGGCGTTCGGCTCGGATGCCGGGGTGATGCCGCACGGCCTCGCCGTCCGCCAGTTCCGCTGGATGGTCGAATATGGAATGAGCCCGATGGAGGCGATCCAGGCCGCCACCCGCAACGCCGCGCAGGCGCTCGGCCGCGAGGCCGACCTCGGCGCGCTCGCGCCCGGCCGCTACGCCGACATCGTCGCGGTCGACGGCGACCCGCTCGCCGACGTCCGCCAGCTCGAAAGCGTCGACGTGGTGATCAAGGGCGGCGCCATCGTCAGCGACCGCCGCTAGCGCAGGGGACAGTCACTTTTCCGCACGGCGGAGACAGTTCGGCACGGGCGTGCGGAAAAGTGACTGTCCCCATTCAGGGCCGCACCCCGTGGGCCGCATATTCCTCGATCAAAGCCGGAAAGGCCGCCATGTCGGGCACGGCCTCGTAGCTGTGCCTGGCCGCCGTCTCGGCCCAGGGCAGCTTCTCGCCGGTGAAGAACTCCACGAAAGGCACGAACCAGCCATGGTCGTCGAGCATCGACGGGCGCAGGTTGACGAACTGGTCCATCCCCTCGATCCGGGTGAACATCCAGCTCTTGCAGCGGTCGCAATGATGATGGTGCGCCTGCGGCCCGTGCAGCCCGCCGATCGCCGGCGCGCCCTCCACCACCTCGAAGCCGTCGGCCGGCACGCTGAGCGTGAGCGAAAAAGCGCTGGCGCTCATCCGCTGGCAGCCGGTGCAGTGGCAGGCGGCGCTCAGCAAAGGCGGCCTGGTCACCCTGATCCGCACGGCCCCGCAGCGGCAGCCGCCCTCCCATGGCAGGTCCCAGTCGTCCATCTCGGCCTCCTCGGAATGGGGACAGTCACTTTTCCGCGGGGGCGACTTTTTGGGAGTGCCCTTGGGAAAAGTGACTGTCCCCTTGAACCGACGGCTTTTCTGCCGGTTAACGGGGGCGATGGGCAAGCTCGATCGCGACCAAGCCTATTCAAGGTTGGGCGAGGCGGTGAACATGACGCCGGCCGAGCACGCGGCCTGGCTGGAGACCGAGCAGAGCCGCGGGGTCGGGCAGAAGCAGGACGGCGGCGAGGGCATCGGCCATGCCGCCGGCCGCCGCATCGCCGCGATCCGGCGCAAGCGCCGCGCCGAATTGAGCGATGAGGATTATGCGCTTATGCGCAAGGCCGCGGGCTATGTCGCGCGGCACCGCGCGCAACGGCCGGAAAATGTCGTGACCTCGCGCTGGCGCTACAGCCTGCTGAACTGGGGCCACGACCCGTTGAAGGACGAGACGATATGAAGGGCTATGTCGACGATATCGAGAAGGCGACGCTGGAGAATAAGGACTTTCGCCGCGTCCTCTATACCGGGCACAATCTGCAGCTGGTGCTGATGACGCTCCCGCCGGGCTGCGACATCGGCGAGGAGGTGCACGAGGACCGCGACCAGTTCTTCCGCATCGAGCAGGGCGAGGGCGAGATCCGCATCGACGGCGTCGCCAACCGGGTCGAGGACGATTTCGCCGTCATCGTCCCCGCGGGCGCCCGCCACAACGTGATCAACACCGGCGGCGACCCGCTCCGCCTCTACACGATCTACGCCCCGCCCGAGCACCGCGACGGCGTCGTCCACAAGACCAGGGAGCAAGCGGAAGCCGATCACACCAGCGACCATTGGGATGGCGAGACGACGGAATAGCCCTTAAGGGCCGAGGCATCGGGAGGGGCCGATGACCGCCTTCGAATATCTTTCGGTACTGCTGTCGATCATCCTGGGCCTCGCCATCACCCAGGTCCTGCAAGGCTATCGCAGCCTGCTGCTCGCGCGCACGTCGGTCCGCATCTACTGGCCGACCGTCATCTGGAGCGTGCTCATCCTCCTCTTCGCCTGCCAGGCCTGGTGGGCAAGCTTCGGACTGGAGGATTATGCGGACTGGCGCTTCGACACCTTCCTGGTGATCGTGGTCCAGATGGCGCTGGTCTATATGGGCGCCGCCGTCGTGCTGCCCGATGTGCCGGACGGCGTCGCGATCGACCTCGAGGCGCATTACGAAGCGCAGCGCCGCCCGTTCTTCGCTTGCCTGCTGCTGGTCGTCGGCGTGAGCCTGCTCAAGGATCTGATGCTGCAGGGGACGTTGCCGGGCGCCGCCAACCTTGTCTTCCATGCGTTCCTCGCGCTGATGGCGGTGCTGGGCCTGATCCTGAAGCGGCGACTCCCGCAGCTCATGCTGGCGCTGGCGGTGGCGGCCGCCTTCATTGCCTATGTGGGATTGCTGTTCGCCCGGCTTTGACAAGGGCCCCGGGCCGGGCCATGCGAGCGAACAAGCCGATGCGCTTCCTGCTCTTCCTCCTCGTCCTGCTCGCCGCGCCGCGGCAGGCGCAGCAGCCCTCGGCGGCCGATTATCGGGCCGATGCGCTGTCGATCGAGCGGCTGATCGCCGACGCCTATGCCTATCGCGAGCGCTGGCCGGGCGGCGCCGTGCCGAGCTCCGCGCGGCTGCGGGGCGAGGCCGCCGAGGTCGACGATCGCCGCTCGCTGCTCCGCTACGCCGAGCGCGCCCTGCTCGCGCTTGCCGACCATCACGCGATCACCGGCGCCTCCTTCCCCGACAGCTGGGCATTGGTGCCGAGCTTCTCCGACCTCTGGATCGAGCGCCGCGGCGGCGATTTCGTCATCACCTCGGTGCGGCCCGGCTCGCCCGCCGAGCGCGCCGGGATTCGCGCCGGCGACGTGCTGCACGCGATCGGCGATACGCCCGCCCCCGAAGCCGTCGCCGGCTTCTGGCGCGAGCTCGGCCTCGAGCCCGAGGGGGAGCGGGCGGCGTTCGCGGCGCGGGTGCTCGCCGCCGGGCGGCGCAATGCGCTTCGTCGCCTCAGCGTCAGCCGCGGCGCCGCCTTGATCCCGCTCGAGCTGCCCAGCCTCTACGCGCTGCCGCGCGCGGAGCGCCCGCCGCTCGCCGTCGCGCGCGAGGGCCGGGCGCTGCGCATCCGCTTCAACGATTCGCTCGGCGACAGCGCCACGATCGCCGCCTTCGACGCCGCCATGGCCGGGGCGCGACCCGGACAGCCGGTCACCATCGACCTCACCGACACGCCGGGCGGCGGCAACACCGTCGTCGCCCGCGCCATCCTCGGCTGGTTCGTCGACCGCCCGCGCTTCTACCAGCTCCACAGCCTGCCCGCCGAGGAGCGGCGCACCGGCATCGCCCGGCAATGGGCGGAGCAGGTCCTCCCCCGCCGCGGCAAGCGCCATCGGGGCCCGGTCACCGTCGAGGTCGGCCGCTGGACCGGCAGCATGGGCGAAGGCCTGGCGATCGGCTTCGACGCGATCGGCGCCCGCGTCACCGGCACGCCCATGGCCGGCCTGCTCGGCGCGATCCACGACCACCGCCTCGAGCATAGCGGCCTGGTCCTGAAGCTGCCGGCCGAGCGGCTGATGCACGTCGACGGCACGCCGCGCGAGGCCTTCGTGCCGCGGCCGCGGCGCTGATCGACGATCTTGCCAAGCCCGGCGGCAGCCTCCAACCTGCCGCCATGGCCCGGTCCCTGCACGACAGCGCGGGCGATCCGCGCAACGCCTCGATCCTGATCAGCGTCGACGGCGCGCTGGTGCCGCGCGCCGAGGCGATGGTCTCGGTGTTCGATTCGGGCTTCATGCTCGGCGACGGCGTGTGGGAGGGGATGCGGGTCCACAAGGGGCGGATCGCCTTCCTTGGCGCGCATCTCGACCGGCTCTTCGAGGGCGCCAAGGCGATCGCGATGGCCATCGGGCTCGACCGCGAGGCGCTGGCGCGGCGGCTCTACGAGACGCTCGACGCCAACGCCATGAAGGACGGCGTCCACATCCGGCTGATGGTGACCCGCGGCCTGCGCTCGACCCCCTATCAGGACCCGCGCGTGGTGGTCTCGCCAGCCACCATCGTCATCATCGCCGAGCACAAGGCGCCGCCGCCGGGCCTCGTCGAGCGGGGCCTCGCGCTGTTCACCGTCCACGTCCGCCGCGGCGATCCGGCCGTGCAGGACCCCAAGCTCAATTCCCACTCGAAGCTCAACTGCATCACCGCCTGCATCCAGGCCGCGCAGGCGGGCGCCGACGAGGCGCTGATGCTCGATCCGCACGGCTTCGTCGCCACCTGCAACTCGACCCATTTCTTCATCGTGCGGCGCGGCGAGGTGTGGACCTCGACCGGCGACTATTGCCTCGGCGGGATCACCCGCGCGAACGTCGTCGCGCTCTGCCGCGAGGCCGGCATCCCGGTCTTCGAGAAGAACTTCTCGCTGACCGACGTCTACGGCGCCGACGAAGCCTTCGTGACGGGCACCTTCGCCGGCCTGGTGCCGGTGCGCGCGGTCGACGGGCGGGCGATAACCGACGGCCGCGGCCCGATGACGGAGCGCCTGCAGGGTCTCTACAAGGCGCGGGTGGAGGCGGACGTCGCCAGGGCGGAGCGACCGTGAGGGGACAGTCACTTTTCCGCACGCTCTCGCCGGCGTGGCGGCCGTCCTGCGCAAAAGTGACTGTCCCCATTCGGAGTTCGGGCGGGGACATGAATGGGGACAGTCACTTTTCCCAATGCCCCGGCCTGAAAGGGCGCTGCCGTGCGGAAAGGTGACTGTCCCCTGCGCATCGCCATGTGGTCCGGCCCGCGCAACCTCTCGACCGCGATGCTGCGCAGCTTCGGCAACCGCGCCGACACCGCCGTCTCCGACGAGCCCTATTACGGGGCCTTCCTCAAGGACAGCGGCGCGCCCCATCCGATGCGCGGTGAGGTGATCGCGGCGATGGACTGCGACTGGGCGAGCATCGCCCGCACGCTCTCCGGCCCCGCCCCGGAGGGCAAGCCGGTCTGGTACCAGAAGCATATGTGGCACCACATGGTCGGCCCGGTCGGCTATGCCGATTTCGCCGGCTTCAGCCATGCCTTCCTGATCCGCGACCCGGCTCGCATGATCGCCTCCTACCTGAGGAAGCGCGAGGCCGCCGCTTTCGAGGATTTCGGGCTGGAGCGGCAGGCGGACTTCTTCGGGCGCGAGGCGGACCGCCTCGGCCGGGCGCCGCCCGTCGTCGACGCGGCCGACATCCTCGCCGATCCCGAGCGCACGCTTACGGCCCTCTGCGCGGCGCTCGCCATCCCCTTCGACCCGGCGATGCTGCGCTGGCCGCCCGGCCGCCGCGCCACCGACGGCCCCTGGGCGCCGCACTGGTACGGCGCGGTCGAGGCGAGCACCGGCTTCGGCCCGCCCGAGCAGGGCGCGGTCGAGCTCCCCGACGACGCCCGCCGCCTCGCCGAACGCTGCCGCCCCTATTACGAGCGCCTCGCCGCCCACCGGCTCTGAACTGGGACAGTCACGTGACTGTCCCCTCCCCGGGCTCAGCCGGCCGTGCCGGGCACCTCCTCCTCGGGGCCGCCCATGCCGGTATCGGCGGCGCCGCCGCGGACCAGCGCCAGCGCCTGCTCGGCGGTGGGCGCGAGCGGCAGGACATGGACTGCGGCGCCGACCTGCGTCACCGCGAACAGATGACGCGCGAAGGCGAGCGGCAGCCGCACGCAGCCGTGCGAGGCGGGACGGCCCGGGATCTCGCCGGCGTGGAGCGCGATCCCGTCCCAGGTGAGCCGCTGCATGAACGGCATCGGCGCATTGTTGTAGAGGTTGGAATAATGCTCCCGCCTTTTCTCCAGGATGGCGAAGCTGCCGGTCGGCGTCTCGTGGCCCTGCCGGCCGGTCGAGACGGTCGAGACGCCGATCAGGATGCCGCCGCGATAGACATAAGCGCGCTGCAGCGGCACGCTGACGACGATCTCGACCGCGCCTTCCGTCGCGCGCTCGGGCTGCCAGACGAACTGGCCGGGCTCGAGCGCGCCCGCCTCGACGGCGAGCGCGCCCATGTCGGCGGCGAGCGCCGGGCGGACCGGCGCCAAAGCGAGCAGCAGCGCGCCGGCGGCGATGAAGGCTTGACGAACGAAGGCGTGGCTCATGGTTCGACCCGTTTTTGCGGGTCGTTGTCCCCGCACCTTTCCTCCGGCCGGAATTGGCCGTGGCGGGCGCACTAGGGCCGGATCGTTTCGGCGCTGTGCCGTTCGCGCCGCTTTATTGTTTCGATTGTTGCAGCCGAACCCGGGAAGGGTCCGTGCTCCACGGTAAGGAAGACTCTCCAGTACCGGCATCGGAAAATCAGCGCCCATCACCGTGATTCTACGGTAATTCGCGCGTAAAAAATATTGCTGGAACAATGACTTGTCAGGCCCGATCGTTCGGCTAAGTTGCGCCCTCCAACAACTGCATCCGGCCACGCAGCCGGTTGCTTCATGGGGAGCTATATTCATGCGTAAAGGGTGGTTCAACTTCACCAGAGGCGAGTTCGACTTCAGCGGATTCGAGAGTGGCAACGGCAATTC
This sequence comes from uncultured Alphaproteobacteria bacterium, assembly GCA_963826805.1. GTDB lineage: Bacteria > Pseudomonadota > Alphaproteobacteria > Sphingomonadales > Sphingomonadaceae > Allosphingosinicella. Next base: position 312,572 of record CAWGYE010000001.1, on the reverse strand, counting down.
GGGCTTCGGCCTGGGCCATCCGCGCGGGCTCGAGCTGAAGCCCGAGCTGCCGCTCACGACCCACGAGCTGGTCGGCATCGACCTGACGCATCGCATCGACGCTGCGGACGTCGCGGGCGCCAGGGGCGGCCCCGGCGGCGGCGGCGGCGGCGGTGGCGGTGGCGGTGGCGGGGGTGGCGGCACCAGCTTCGCGCCGTACACCAGCGGCCCCGCCACGGCCTCGGCCGGCTACAACATCACGATCGAGTTCAAGGGCAGCTGGACGCAGGACCTGTACAATATCTTCGTCAGTGCGGCCGACCGGCTGACCGACCTCATTATCGGCGAGATCCCGAACGTCACCGTCACCGGCGGGAAAGGCGGTCCCAAGGCGGTCGACGACATCCTGATCACCGCCGAGCTCGGCAATATCGACGGGCTGAACGGCATCCTCGGGCAGGCAGGGCCGACGGCGGTCCGCACCGCCAGTTCGCTGCCGGCCACGGCGGTCATGAAGTTCGACATCGTCGACGTGAATGCGATGGGGCTCGATGTCTTCGCGGACGTCGTGCTGCACGAGATGGCGCACAGCCTCGGCTTCGGCTCGATCTGGGACCGGCTGGGACTGGTGACGGGCGGCCTGTTCACCGGCGCGAACGCCCTCGGTGAGTTTCTGGACATGGGCGGATCGGGCTCCGGCATTCCGGTGGAGCAGGATGGCGGTGCGGGGACCGCGGGAGCGCACTGGGACGAAGAGACCTTCGATAACGAATTGATGACGGGGTACATCAACGAGGGCGATAATCCCATTACCGCGATGAGCGCCGCCTCGTTCGCCGACCTCGGCTATGTCATTACGCCGGATTACGCGAACTGGGCCGACGCCGGTTACGTCTTCGCCTGATTCACCGCCACGTTGCTTTTGCCCTTTGCCAAGGCAAATGGGGACACGTACTTTTTCGCGAAAAAGTACGTGTCCCCTATCGAAGCCTTCACTCGATCCGCCTTTCCGAATCCTTCGTGATCAGCCGCGCGCCGCGCTGGTTGCGCGTGTGGATCCAGAGCCAGTTCAGGGCGACGCCGAGGCGCGCGCGGACGCCCACCAGGAAGTAGATGTGGGCGATGCCCCACAGCCACCAGGCGATCGCCCCGCGCAGCCGGATCCAGCCGAAATCGATCACCGCCTTGCGCTTGCCGATCTGCGCGAGGCTGCCGTCATGATGGTAACGGAACGGGCCGGGCGCCGGCCGGCCGGCGAGACGGGCGCGGATGACTCGGGCGGCATGGCGGCCGCCCTGCTTCGCGGCAGGCGCGATGCCCGGCACCGCCGCGCCGTCCGGACCGGCGATCGTCACGGTGTCGCCGATCGCGAAAATCTCCGGATGGCCGGGGACGGTAAGGTCGGGCTCGACGACGATGCGACCCGCCTCGTCGGCCGCGGCGTCCAGCCATTCGGCGGCGGGCGAGGCCCGGACGCCCGCGGCCCAGATGATCGTCCCGGCGCGGACGCTGCGGCCCCCGAAGGCGACGCGGCCCTCGCCGACCTCGGTTACGGCCTGGTCCAGCGCAACCTCGACGCCGAGCTTTTCGAGCGCGCCTTTCGCATAGTCCGACAGCGTTTCGGGATAGCCCTGCAGCACGCGCGGGCCGGCCTCGACCAGGAGGACATTGGTCATGCGGGTATCGATCGCCCGGAACTCCGGCGGCAGCGTGTCGCGCGCGAGGTCGGCGATGGTGCCGGCAAGCTCGACTCCGGTCGGACCCGCGCCGATGATGACGAAGGTGAGCAGCGCCGCCCGCCGCAGGGCGTCGCTTTCCCGCTCGGCCGCCTCGAAGGCCAGGAGGATGCGGCTTCGGATGCGGGTGGCATCCTCGATCGTCTTGAGACCGGGCGCGAAGCGCTCCCACTCGTCATGGCCGAAATAGCCGTGACGCGCGCCGGTGGCGAGGATCAGCGTATCGTAGGGAATGCAGCCGCCGTCGCCGAGCCGCACCTGCCGGCCGGCGACGTCCACGCCCGTAACCCGCGCCAGGAGGGTGGTGACCTCGGGCCGATAGCGGACGATGGCGCGGATCGGCCAGGCGATTTCGGCGGGCGTCAGCGAGGCCGTCGCCACCTGGTAGAGGAGCGGCTGGAAGAGGTGGTGGTTGCGCCGGTCGACGACGATGATGTCGGCGGGCGCGCCTTTCAGCCGCCTGACCGCCTCGAGCCCGCCGAAGCCCGCCCCGACGATCACGATGCGGTGGCGGGCGGGGGAGGTTTTGCCGGTGTTGCTCATGATGCCGCGGGGACAGTTACGCCTAATCGTTCCCGGTGCTAGCCCTCTTCCCGCCGTCCTTCCGCTCTGATCCATCCGGGCGGGATCATCCGCCCTTCCTCGTCCTGGCTCCAGCCCTCTTCCAGCTTGCGCCTGTTGTCGTGGCTCTCGATCGCCTCGACCTTGGTGAGGATGCTCTGCACCGCCTCGTCGAAGGTCCGGTCGGGCGGCCCTTTCCGGCGCCGGCCGCGCGGCCCGAAGCCGTGCCGTTTCTGCTCCCGCCATCTCAGGAAGCGCAGCGCAAGGTCGGTATCGAACGGCAGGGGACAGTCACTTTTTCGCACCGCGTCGTCGAACTTGTCGTCACCGTGCGGAAAAGTGACTGTCCCCGTTCCCGCCCCCGCCGCCGCGAGCTCGCTCCCCATCGCTGCGAGGCGATATTCGATCCGCATTTCCGCTTCCTCGAGCACCTCCTCCATCCGCCGTGCGAAGCCGGGCCATTTGGCCCGCCGCTGCCACACGCAGCTTTCGCCGAAGCCCACCGCCCGCGCCGAGGCCGCGACGTTGCCGCACATCCTGAGCGTCGCGAAGAAGCGGTCCTCCACTGCCTTGCACCAGCGTTTCGGCCCGCTGGCGACGATCATCAGCCGCCCGCCCCGGCCCTTCTTGATCACGTTGAGCTCGCGCCCGCCGATGCAGTCGAACGGCCCGTCCGCTCCGGAAAGCCGCCGGTGGGCCTGGTCGAGCGCCGCCTCCCACTGCCGGTCCAGAACCTTGTCGAACCGCCGGCGCTGATCCATCAGCCGCGGGTCGACCCCGATCGCCTCCGCCGCGAAGCGCCGGTTCCCGGTCTGCCCCAGCACCTCCAGGAACCTGTCCCGCCGCTCCGCCGACAACCGCATCCTGGGCGCCCGCTCCGGCGCCTTCTCCTCCTCGCCCATCGCCGCCTCCAACCCGACTCGCCAATGAGAACATAACCGGAACATTGCTGACAAGGCAAGCGATTTTCACCAAATGAGATCGGCCGGGCATGATTTCACCCAAAGCACCAAAGGACCAAAGAGGCTGGAGTCTTGACGGTGTTTGAGGCTGGGCGATTGATCTCTAATTGAGCGACGTAGTCGCTCCTTTCATCAAGGACTTCGGCAGAGGGAGCACGACAGAAGTGCGCTTCGGCCTCTTTGGTCCTTTGGTGCTTTGGGTGAAACAAAAATGGGCACGCGACCGCTCCCTCCTTTTGCACGGCGATCTGGCCTAAATTGCGTTTTCCGGCTAATCGTCCGACGCATCGGAAAACCCGAAAGGGGCGACGCAGGGCGATGAGGCATCGCGATATCGAATGGCTCGCGAAGACTGCGATCGATTGCGGGTTCCAGGTCCACGACGACATAGGGCCGGGGTTGCTCGAAACGGCCTATGAGGCATTTCTAGCGGCGCTTTTGGCAGACCGGGGACTCCGCGTCGAAGTGCAGAAGCCCGTGCTCGTCACATATCGCGGAGTGGTGATCCGCGAGGCCTTCCGCGCCGATATTCTTGTCGAGCAGAGGCTCGTCATCGAAGTGAAATCGGTGGAGCGGCTCGCGCCGGTCCATGCTAAGCAGTTGCTTACCTATCTCCGTCTGATGGACCAGCCCTTGGGGGTGCTCATGAACTTTGGCGCGGATATGTTCCGCAATGGCCTGAAGCGGGTAATCAACAACCGAAGCGACTATATCGCGCCATAGGAGGCTTGTTTCACCCAAAGCACCAAAGAGTCCGAAGCGGGTCCCCTGTCATGTTCCCTCTGCTACACGCTTGATTAAGGGAGCGACTGCGTCGCTCCAACAAAGGATCAATCGTCCAGCCTCGAACCACATAGGCGCCGCAGCCTCTTTGGTCCTTTGGTGCTTTGGGTGAAACAACGGCCGAGACATAAGCTCGGATCAATAATGCAGCGCCCGCCCGTAGGCATCGAGCACGCTCTCGTGCATCATCTCGCTCAAGGTCGGATGCGGGAAGACCGTGTGCATCAGCTCGGCCTCGGTGGTCTCCAGTTGCCGCGCCACCGCATAGCCCTGGATCAGCTCGGTCACCTCCGCCCCGACCATATGCGCGCCCAGCAGCTCCCCGGTCTTCGCGTCGAACACCGTCTTCACGAAGCCCTCGGCCTCGCCCAATGCGATCGCCTTGCCGTTGCCGATGAACGGGAATTTGCCGATCTTGACCTCGCGCCCCGCTTCCCTGGCCGCCGCCTCGGTCAGACCGACGCTCGCCACCTGCGGCCGCGAATAGGTGCAGCCGGGGATGTTCCAGGTCTCGAAGGCGTGCGGCTTCTTCCCCGCGATCGCCTCGACGCAGACCACGCCCTCGTGGCTTGCCTTGTGCGCCAGCCAGGGCGGGCCGGTGACGTCGCCGATCGCGTAGATCCCCTCGATATTGGTCCGCCCGTAGCCGTCGGTGACGATGTGGCCGCGGTCGGTCTTCACGCCCAGCGCCTCGAGCCCGATCCCCTCGCTGTTGGGGACGATGCCGATGGCGACGATGGCGTGGCTGAACGCCTGGACGTCGCCGCCCTTGAGCGTCGCCTTCACCCCGTCCGGCCCCGCTTCCAGCTTATCGACGCCGGACGAGACGTGAAGCTTCATCCCCTGCTTCACCAGCGCCTTGTGGACGAAGGCGGAGACCTCCTCGTCCTCGACCGGCAGCACCCGCTCCAGCATCTCGACGATCGTCACCTCGGCGCCCATGTCCGAATAGAAGCTCGCGAACTCGACCCCGATCGCGCCCGAGCCGATCACCAGCAACTTCGTCGGCATCTCCTTCGGCACCATCGCGTGGCGATAGGTCCAGATCCGCTCCCCGTCCGCCTTGGCGAAGGGCAGGTCGCGCGCCCGCGCGCCCGTCGCGACGATGATGTGCTTCGCCTTGAGCTCGGTCTTCGCCCCCTCTTTGGTGACGCTCAGCGTCCCCTTGCCGGTGATGACGCCGTCGCCCTCGACGACCGTCACCTTGTTCTTCTTCATCAAGCCCTTGACGCCCATGTTGAGCTGCCCCGCGACCTTGCGGCTGCGCTCGACGATCGCGGCGAGGTCGAAGCCGACCTTCTCCGCGCTGAGCCCGTAGGCCTTGGCATGGGTCAGATAATGGTGGATCTCGGAGGTCCGCAGCAGCGCCTTGGTCGGAATGCACCCCCAGTTCAAACAGATGCCGCCGAGCTTCTCCCGCTCGACGATCGCGGCCTTCAGGCCCAGCTGCGACGCCCGGATCGCGGCGACATAGCCGCCCGGCCCGGAGCCGAGCACGATGAGGTCGTAGCTGTCAGCCATGATTTGCTCCTGAAACCTGCTCGTGGCGGCGGTAGCTCAGCCACCAGATCGTGCCGCAGCGACTCTCGACGAAGCTCATCGCGCTCTCCCGCCGGAGGGTTCCTGCCGCGCGCCGCATAGCCATCTCGCGGGCCGAAGTCCAAGCCCGCTCACTCGAAGCGCGCGGCGAGGTCGCCGCGCTCGGCGGGGAGCAGGGCGAACCAGATCAGGCCGGCGCCGGCGCCGAGCAGGGCGGTCTCGAGCAGCGGCAGCGCGCCGAGCTCCGCCAGCTCGTCCAGCTTCCAGGCGAGGGCGCAGCGCATCAGCGTGACGAGGAGCGCGAAGCCGAGCGGCGCGGCGGCGAGCCAGGCCGCCGCGTCGGCACCCACGGCTCGAGCAGCGGCTCGGCGAGCGCGAACAGCAAGGCGACGGCGAGGCCGGTCAGCGCCGCCTTGAGCGCCACCGCCGCGACCAGCTCGAGCATCAGGTGCGGCCCGAAGGCGAGCACGAGCGTCTCGCCCAACGCCGGCACCAAAGCGACGAAGGCGCCGGACGCGGCCGCCCGGATCGGGCACGCGAAGCCGGGCCGCAGCGGGTCGCGGCGGCGGCGATGCGCCAGCCAGAAGGCGGCCAGCAGCGCCGCGGCGGCGAGCGCCGCGGCCCAGCCGTCGCCCGGGTCGGGATAAGGCGGCGGCAATTCGCCGTCGATCCAGACGATGACGTTGCCGGGCGGCGCGCTCATCCTGGCCGCGTCATGGCCGGCGGAAGGTCAGCAGCAAGCTGGCGGCGGCGCCCGAGTCGGCGCTCATTCGCTCGACCAGGCGAGGACGCCCCAGGCGAACAGGGTCACCGCGCAGAAGATCGGCCAGGACCAGGCGAAATGCCAGCCGCTGATGCTGAAATGGACGAGGCCGTAATGGAGCCACTCGACCAGCCGGCCACTGCCGCCGCGGATCACGTAGGGGATGGCGAGCGCGGCGACCGCGCCGGTCATGACGGCCTTGGCCAGCGCCATCAGGCGAGCATCCCCAGCGGCGTCTCGACCAGCCGCTTGAACGCCTGCATCAGCCGCGCCCCGTCGGCGCCGTCGATGGCGCGGTGGTCGAAGCTGCCGGTGGCGCTCATCACGGTGGCGATCTGCAGGGCGTCGTCGATCACATAGGGCCGTTTCTCGCCCGCGCCGATCGCCATGATCATCCCCTGCGGCGGATTGATCACCGCGTCGAACGCCTTGATCCCGAACATCCCCATGTTCGAAATCGACGCCGTCCCCCCCTGATATTCGTGCGGCTGCAGCTTGCCTTCCTTGGCGCGGCCGGCGAGCTCGGTCATCTCCTTCGAGATGGCGGATAGGCTCTTGGCCTCCGCTCCTGTGATGATCGGGGTTATCAGCCCGCCCGGGATCGACACCGCGACCGAGATGTCGGCGCGACTGTATTTGAGCAGCTGGTCGCCGGAGATGGAGACGTTGCACTCGGGCACCTCGATCAGGGCGGCGGCGAGCGCCTTGATCAGCATGTCGTTGACCGAAAGCTTGACGCCGCGGCCCGCCAGCGAGGCGTTGAGCTCGCCGCGCAGCTTGAGCAGCGCGTCGAGGCGGATATCGACGGTGAGGTAGATGTGCGGGATGGTCTGCTTGGCCTCGGTCAGCCGGCGCGCGATCGTCTTGCGCATGTTGGAGAGCTTGACCGCCTCGTGCGGAATGTCGGTCTCCACCACTGGGGGCGGCGCGGCGTGCGGCGCGGTCGCGGGCGCGGCGGCCCGCGCGGGGGCGGCGCCTAGATCGGCCTTGACGATCCGGCCGCCGGGGCCGGAGCCGGTGACGCTCGCAAGGTCGATCCCCTGCTGCGCGGCCAGCCGCCGGGCGAGCGGGCTCGCCTTGATCCGCTCGCCGCCCTCGGCTTTGGGTACCGGTGCAGACGCCGGCGCCGGGGCCGGCTCGACCTTGGCGGGAGCCGGTGCCGGAGCTTCCGGCTTCGGAGCTTCGGCCTTGGCCGGCGCCGGCGCCGGCGCCGGCGTCGCCTTCGCGGCGCTCGCATCCTCGCCCTCGCCGGCGATCAGCGCGATGACGGTGCCGACCTTGACCTCGTCCGTGCCCTCGGGGACCAGGATCTTCGCGATCGTGCCTTCGTCGACCGCCTCGAACTCCATCGTCGCCTTGTCGGTCTCGATCTCGGCGAGGATGTCGCCCGAGGCGACCGTGTCGCCTTCCTTGACCAGCCATTTGGCGAGCGTCCCCTCCTCCATCGTCGGCGAGAGCGCGGGCATCTTGAGCTCGATCGGCATGGAAGCGGGCTTTCCTTTCGCCAACGGGACGCCAAGCGCTCCAAACAGCAAAGCCGGGGCGGTGGTCAAGGCCTGTCCTGAGCGACGACCAAGGGGCCGCTTGCGCACGACCCCGATCTGGCGCACGACCCTGCAACGAGCGGAGGGGCGAATGCGGTCCTATCTGGTGGTGATGGACGAAACCGAGGAAGCGCTGGCGGCGCTGCGCTATGCGGCGCGGCGCGCGGCGCGGACCGGCGGCGGCGTCGAGATCCTTGCGCTGATCCCGCAGCCCGAGTTCAGCCAGTGGGGCGCGGTCCAGGAGGCGATGGAGGAGGAGGCGCGGCTGCGCGCCGAGGCGATGCTCGTCCAGGCCACCGGCGCGATCAAGGAGGAAGCCGGGATCAAGCCGTCGATCACGGTGCGGCAGGGCGAACCGATCAAGGCGGTGACCGAATTGCTGAAGGAGCGCGAGGACATCGCCGCGCTGGTGCTGGCCGCGGCGACGGAGGGAGCGCCGGGGCCGCTGGTCAGCCATTTCGCCGGCACCGCCGGCAGCCTGCCCTGCCCGCTGATCGTCGTCCCCGGCTCGCTCAGCGACGAAGCGCTGGCGCGGCTGACCTGAAAAAAGAGGCCCCGCCGAAGCGGAGCCCAGGAACTTCGCGTAACTTAGCCGCGCTCGCCGGGCGGCGGACGGCGCGGCGGCGGAGGCCGGCGCACCGGCGGGCGGCGGCGGTGGCGCTGGCGCACCTCGACCACTTCCTCGACCACCTCGTAGGAGCAGCCGCAGCCGCCGCCGGTCGTCACCGTCTCGATCACGATCGGATAGGCATAGAAGCCGTAGCCGTAATAGCCGCCATAAGCGCCGCCATAGCCGTAGCCCGGCGCCCCGTGCATCACAGGGCCGCCGTGGCCGCCGCCGTGATGACCGCCGCCATGGCGCTCGGCATACTCATAATCCTCCTCGTCCGGGCGCCAGTCGCGGCGGCCGCGATAGGAGGGGATGCCGTCATCGTCTTCCCATTCCTCGCCATAGCGGTCCCAGTCCATGCCGTAGCGATAGTCGCGGACCCGGCCCTCATGGTCGACCAGATAGGCGTCGTCGTAAAAGCGCACCCAGCGGCCATCGCCCGGATTGGAGAAGCCGTAGACCTGCCAGTTCTGGACGTGGAATTGCGGCCCGAACCAGAAGGGCGGGATGACGAAGCCGCGCTGGAACCGGTGGCCGCGGAAATGGCGGCCGGGGTGCATGCCGCCGCGATGGCGGAACTGGACGTGGCCGCCGCGCATGGTGCCGCCATGCATGGTGGCGCCGCCGCGCATGGTGCCGCCGTGCATGGTGGCGCCGCCGCGCCAGCTGTGGCCGGCGGGCGGGTTCGGGCGAGGGCCCTGCTCCGCGGCCGCGGCCGCGGGGATGAGGGCGATGCTCGCCGCCAGGATCGAAAGGCTCAACTTGCGCATACCGGCTTCCCCTGTTCGGGACGGGTGAACCGGCCTTTTACCCTTCGGAAACCACCTTTGCCATGCCGGCGAGGCGGCCGGCGAGGCGCTGTGTCAGTTTGACACAGCCCGCCACGTCTTCCTCATCGAAGCGGCCGGGACTCGGGCTGTCGATGTCGAGCACGCCGAGCAGCCGGTCGCCCGCCAGGATCGGCACCACCAGCTCCGAGCGGCTGGCCGCGTCGCAGGCGATATGGCCGGGAAAGGCGTGGACGTCGGCCACGCATTGCGGCTCGCGGCTGGCGGCGGCGGCGCCGCAGACGCCCTCGCCGTACGGGATGCGGATGCAGGCCGGCCGGCCCTGGAACGGCCCGACCACCAGCACGCCCCCGATATTGCGGTAGAAGCCGACCCAATTGACGTCGGGAAGGTTCTCGAAGAGCAGGGCCGCGACATTGGCCATGTTGGCGACCGCGTCCTCCTCCCCCGCGGTCAGCGCATCCGCCGCCTCGGCAAGCTCGGCCCAGAGCGCGGCCTTGTCGGCGGCATCGATCCTGAAGTCGTACATGCCGCCTCCTTAAATGGGGACAGTATACATTTTTCCATCCACCGCCCGGGTCGGAAGCGGCTCAGCGCGAAAAATGTATACTGTCCCCATTTAGTCCAGGGTCACCTTTCCGCGCCCCTGCTTGACCGCGCCGCGCTGCTTCTTGGCGTCGACGCGCTTTGCCCTGGCGGCCCTGCTCGGCCTCGTCCGCCTGCGCTTCGCCTGCTTGACATGGGCCTTCTCGATCAGCTCCGTCAGCCGCGCCCGCGCATCCTCGCGATTGGCCTCCTGGGTGCGATACTTGCGGGCGGTGACGACGATCTCGCCGGCCGCGGTCATGCGGCTGCCGGCCAGCGTCTTGAGGCGCGCATAGACGTCGGGCGCGAGGCCGAGGGCGAAGACGTCGCACCTGAGCTGGCAGGCGGTGGCGACTTTGTTGACGTTCTGCCCGCCGGGCCCGGAGGCGGCCAGAAAGCGCTCCTCCAGCGCGTCTTCGGGGAGCTCAAAGGACATCGCCATATCCCGCGCTGACGAAGGTGGGCGGCAGCGGCGCCCGCGCTTCGACCGGCTGCTTGCCGGCGCGCTCGAGCCCGAGCGACAGCGCGTGGAGCAGCATCGGGCCCCTGCCGGCGCCGTAGACCGGGTCGCCGACGATGGGGATGCCGATGCCCGAAGCGGCGTGGACGCGGATCTGGTGGGTGCGTCCGGTCTCCGGCTCGAACAGGACGATGGCGCGGCCGTCTTTGACCGAGGCGAGGCGCCAATGCGTCACCGCCGCCTTGCCGGCGGCATCGTCGACCATCCGCCAGCCCTCCTCCGCGCTCGAGGTCTTGCCGAGCGCCATCGCCACCGTGCCCGCCTCGGCTCCGGGCACGCCGTCGAGCACCGCGACATAGGATTTGGCCACGCGCTTCTCCTCGAAGGCGCGCTGGAAGGCCTTCATCGCCTTCGGGTTGCGGGCGAGCAGCAGGCAGCCTGAGGTGTCGCGGTCGAGCCGGTGCACGGGCAGCGGCAGCCGGCGGAAACCGAAACGAAGATGGTGAAGATAGTCTTCCAGGCTCTCGGCGGTGCGCGCGCCGGGATGGACGGCGAGCCCGGCCGGCTTGTCGAGCACGATCGCCTCGCCGTCGATGAAAAGAACCCTGCTTTCCCAGAAGCCCATGGGGCCGCGCCCTGCCACGGCTGTGGCGCTCGCGCAACGCCGTCGCAGCGATCGCCGCTTACTATCGGATTCCACGGTATTAATACCAAATTAACCTTTTGCCTTCACACCCCTAATGGTTAATGACGTCGCAGGGCGCCCGGGGGCCGGATCGCCGCGACAGGAGGGCATCGCATGCGCGTTCTGCTGATCGAAGACGAGCCGACGACGGCCAAGGCCATCGAGCTCATGCTGACCACCGAGGGCTTCAACGTCTACACGACCGATCTGGGCGAGGAAGGCCTCGATCTGGGCAAGCTCTACGACTACGACATCATCTGCCTCGACCTCAACCTGCCGGACATGCACGGCTACGACGTGCTGAAGAAGCTGCGCACGGCCAAGGTCGGCACCCCGGTCCTCATCCTCTCCGGCGTCGCCGAGATGGATTCGAAGGTCCGCGCTTTGGGCTTCGGCGCCGACGATTACGTCACCAAGCCGTTCCACCGCGACGAGCTGGTCGCGCGCATCCACGCCATCGTCCGCCGCTCCAAGGGCCACAGCCAGTCGGTGATCAAGACCGGCAAGCTCGCGGTCAACCTCGACGCCAAGACGGTCGAGGTCGACGGCGCCCGCGTGCATTTGACCGGCAAGGAATATGCGATGCTGGAACTGCTCTCGCTCCGCAAGGGCACCACGCTCACCAAGGAGATGTTCCTCAACCACCTCTACGGCGGCATGGACGAGCCCGAGCTCAAGATCATCGACGTGTTCATCTGCAAGCTGCGCAAGAAGCTCTCCCTGGCCTGCGGCGGCGACAATTATATCGAGACGGTCTGGGGCCGCGGCTACGTGTTGCGCGAGCCCGAGGAGATCGAGGCGGCCAAGGTCGCCTGAGCCCTTTGCGAGTGGGGCGAGGACCGGCGTCCGCAGCAATGCGGGCGCCGGTTTTTCTTATGCGCCGGCGCGGGACGGCCCGGGGCGTTCGCGCTGCTTGCCGAATTGCCGACTCGGCGGGTGGCGCGAAGATCAAACAAAAGGGGGGACAGAAAATGCTCGAAGGATATGACGCCGCGCCGCTGATCGATTGCGGCCGCTTCACGCCGGACATGGTCGTGGCGCCGGAGGCCGAGGCGGCCACGCTCGACGCGGCGCTGCGCGAAGCCGCCCGCGCCGAACGCGCCGCCCAACGCGCCGACGCGACCATGCTCGATTTGTGGCTCGACCGCCCCGGCGGGATTAATCTGCGCCCGCTCGAACGCCCGTCGTTCGGCGCCGGCACGAGCTGGCACGTCTTGGCGACCCCGTCCGGGAACCACGACGGCGTGCTCGATCTCGCCGGCGGCAAGGACATCCCGCCTTTTGCCGCCTTCAGCGACAAGGAAGACGAGCTGGAAGGCGCCGTCGTCAAAGGGCCCAACTCAGTCAACGAGGGTGACGAAGGCGGAAGCTGGGCTATGGCGACGGCAGCTATCCCGGCGGCCCGACCGGACCGGGGGTGGGCGAGGGCGGCGGAGACCAACTGACAGAACCTGCGAAGAACACACCATGCGTGGAGGCGGCTCAGCAATGTAGCGCTTCAAGAAGTGAATAACCAAGCCTTGAGATCGTCTAATGAAATCGCGTCAAGAAACGACGAAATGTGAGAATATGGGGCAATCTTCTATCTGAAAGATGGCACTCTTCAAAACACCGGCGTCTTTGGCGGCAATCAGCCAGGAGATATAGATTGGAATCTCGGACTCCCCCTAGTGCCCAATGGCGCGGTTATCGTTGCCATTTTACACAACCACCCAGACGACCCGAACGTGAATGACGCAATACCGTCGTTGAACACTATGCAAAATCCAGGAGGCCAAGACTGGTTGGCTTATGACAGTTTTTTGTCAGTAGCAAATAGGAACTCACGAGGAATAACTACCGACCCCAATCTATTAATGTATATCTATACAAACGAAGATCATAAGACCAGAGTTTACGATAAGACAGATCGTAACACGACTCAAAAGAGCTGCTCGTTGCAGACGTAGCATGGAGCACGATAATGACCGTTGCTTTGCTTGCGCTTGCACTTACCGCGCAACCTATTGAGGTCATTCCTTATATTCGTCACTCGGAAGCCCCTGCTGAATACCAAATGGGTGTAGATGGCAGGTGCGGGAGCGGGCTGACGATTACTATCAGACGATATGCATTCGCGCTGCTACGCGGAGCTAGAACTCTTGTTCTGGCCAACGGGCGAACGTTGCGAGGCTCGGATGCGGTAAGGCTGTCCCAGGATTTGTCCCAGCCGAACGCAGTCTATCGGTTCAACCTCTTGTGCGACCGAGACCGACGCCGTGCGTGGCTTTCGATCGACATTGCCCGGCCAAGCGGTACGGAAGAAATCAGCTATTTCGTCGCTTCTGCATTCATCGAGGATGGGAGGATAACCGCATACAATCGGCCGCGGTCCGTGCCAGCGCAGTCGTTCTGGCAACGGGGGAGTTGGGATGAATCTGGCAGGCCGCCTCCTCCTAGGCGGTAGGAAGGGCAGCGGCCGGAGGGGTGGGTCAGAAGAGCGCCGCCAGCGCCGGCCAGAGCACCATGAGCAGGCCCACCAGGCTCAGCGTCCAGACCAAAGTGCGCAGCACCGGGACTCCGAAGGCGTAGAGCGGCAGGTAGACGATGCGCGCGCCGAGCCAGATGAGGGCGCCGAGCGCGGTCCAGCTTGTCTCCAGATCGGCGACGCTGACCATCAGCACCGCGGCGGCGAGCAGCGGGAAGCTCTCGAGGTAATTGGCCTGGGCGCGGGCGAGGCGGCCGGCGAGGGCCCCGAGCGGCGGCAGCTCCTCGTCGCGCGCGCCGACATTCCATTTGGTGCCGTATTGGCGGGTCTTGGCGCGGATCGCGGCCCAGATGTGGACGATCGCGAGGACGCAGGCCCAGGCCAGCACCGTCAATTCCGTTGTCATGCCGCAACGATAGCCACGCGGCCGCCGCCCCGCAAATCGAATTGGCCCGACTTTGCGTTTCGTGCATTGTCGCTTGCGACCTGGAACAGCGAGGGGCGATGGCGGGAAGAAGGCCGTTCGACGAGCTTTGGGGCGAAGGCCAGAGCCGGCGGCCGCGCCCCGGCTTCGAGCCGCTCGCCCGCTGGCTCGACGAGATCCCGCCGGGCGAGCTCGCCCGGCGCCAGCAGGCCGCCGAGGCGGCCTTCCGCAGCCTCGGCATCACCTTCGCCGTCTATGGCGAGGCCGAGGCGGCCGAGCGCATCATCCCGTTCGACATCATCCCGCGCCTGTTCTCGCACGGCGAGTGGACGAGGCTCTCCGAGGGGCTCGAGCAGCGGGTGCGCGCGATCAACCTGTTCATCGACGACGTCTACGGCGCGCGCCGGATCCTCGACGACAAGGCGATCCCGGCCGAGATCGTGCTCGCCAACGCGCAATATTGCATCCCCTGCTGCGCCGGGCGGCCGCCGCATGGCGTCTATGCGCATATTTGCGGGATCGACCTGGTGCGGACCGGCCCGGACGAATTCTGGGTGCTCGAGGACAATGCGCGCACCCCGTCGGGCGTCTCCTACATGCTCGAGAATCGCGAGGCGATGCTGCGGCTCTGCCCGGAGCTGTTCGACGCGCTGCCGGTCGAGCCGGTCGATTCCTATCCGGAGCTGCTGCGCGAGACGCTGCAGTCGGTCGCGCCGCGGCAGGGCGGCGAGGCCTGCTGCGTGCTGCTGACGCCCGGCCATTTCAACTCCGCCTTCTACGAGCACAGCTTCCTCGCCGACAATATGGGCATCGAGCTGGTCGAGGGCACCGATCTCGAGGTCGACGACGACGTGGTCTGGATGAAGACGATCGACGGCCGCCTGCGCGTCGACGTGATCTACCGGAGGATCGACGACGCCTTCCTCGACCCGCTCGTGTTCCGGCCGGATTCGGCGCTCGGCGTGCCGGGGCTGATGGCGGCCTGGCTCGCCGGCAACGTCAGCCTGGTGAACGCGCCCGGCACCGGCATCGCCGACGACAAGGCGATCTATTCCTACATGCCCGAGATCGTCCGCTACTATACCGGCGAGGAGCCCAAGCTGCCCAATGTCGAGACCTGGCGCTGCCGCGAGCCCGAGGCGCTTTCCTATGTGCTCGACCATCTCGACGCGCTGGTGGTGAAGCTGGTCGACGGCTCCGGCGGCTACGGCATGCTGGTCGGCCCGACGGCGTCGAAGAAGGAGCTGGACGAATTCCGCGCCGCGCTGAAGGCCGCGCCCGAGCGCTACATCGCCCAGCCGACGCTGGCGCTGTCGACCGTGCCGACCTGCACCGAGGCGGGCATCGCGCCGCGCCATGTCGATTTCCGCCCGTTCGTGCTGACCGGCGGCGAACGGGTCCGCATCGTCCCCGGCGGCCTCACCCGCGTGGCGCTGCGCGAAGGCTCGCTGGTGGTCAATTCGAGCCAGGGCGGCGGTACCAAGGACAGCTTCGTGCTCGCCAACGGAGCCGATTGAGATGCTCTCGCGCACCGCCGCCAACCTCTACTGGCTCGGCCGCTACATGGAGCGCGCCGAATTCACCTCGCGGCTGGTCGAGGCGACGATCAGGCTGACCGCATTGGGCGACCATGACGAGGGCGAGCAGGCCTGGCGGAGCGCGCTGTCGGTGGTCGGCGCCGGGCGGGCCTTCGCCGCGCGCGGCGAGAGCTACAGCCCGGCCAACGTGCGGCGCTATCTGACCCTCTCCGAGCACAATGCGAGCTCGGTCCGCTGCTGCCTCGCCACCGCGCGCGACAATGCCCGCGCCGCGCGCACCGCGCTCACCGTCGAGGTCTGGGAGGCGATCAACCGCGCCTGGCTGATCATCCGCGACCGCACCAAGCCCGGCGGCGCGCAGGCGACGCTGAACCTGGTCGACAGCCTGAAGGCGGAGATCCGCGGCTTCGAGGGCGCGCTGGTGCGGATGCTGCGCTCGGAAGGCTGCTGGTTCATGCAATTGGGCTCGGTGATCGAGCGCGGCGACAACACGGCGCGGCTGCTCGACGTCAAATATTATCTGCTGCTGCCGCCGGGCCAGGAGGTGGGCGGCGCGCTCGACCGCGACCAATGGGGCACCCTGCTGCAGATCGTCTCCGCCAAGACCGCCTACCGCCATATCTACGGCGGCGCGCTGCGGCCCTGGCGGGTCGCGGACTTCCTGATCTTCCGCGCCGAGATGCCGCGCTCGCTGATCGCCTCGGCGGAGGAAGCGGTGACCCTGCTCTCCGCCTTCGCCGCCCGCTCGGGGCGGCAGGGCCAGGCCGACCGGCTCGCGCGCAAGCGGCTCGACCGCATCCAGGACACCGACATCAATGCGGTCGTGCAGACCGGGCTGCACGAATGGCTGCACGCCTATGTCCGCGAGAATGCGGCGATCGACCAGGCGATCGCCCGGCAGTTCAGGTTCGGCTGATGCAGCTCACCGTCCATCACAGCACGACCTACCATTATGCCGAGCCGGCCCGGCGGGTGACCCAGCTGCTGCGGGTGACCCCGGCGAGCTTCACCGGCCAGGCGGTGCTCGACTGGCGGATCGACGTCGACCGCGACGCCAAGCTGCGCGAGGGGCGCGACGGCTACGGCAACGTCACCCACATGCTCTATGTCGACAGCCCGATCGACAGCCTCGCCATCTCGGTCACCGGACGGGTGCTGACCGAAGACCGCGCGGGCCTGGTCCAGGGCCTGCCGCACGACCTGCCTCGCGAGGTCTTCCTGCGCGCGACCGAGCTCACCGCGGCGGGACCGGCGGTGGCCGACCTCGCCCGCTGGCTCGCCGCCGGCGACGACACCGAGATCGCCCGGCTGCACCGCCTCGCCTGCCGGCTGTTCGACAGCCTGCGCTTCGATACCGAGGCGACCGAGGTCGAGACCAGGGCGGAGGAGGCGCTCGCCGACGGCCACGGCGTCTGCCAGGATTTCGCGCACGTGTTCATCGCCGCGGCGCGGGCGGCGGCGATGCCGGCGCGCTACGTCTCCGGCCATTTGTTCCGCCGCGACGGCGCCCATTTCCAGGAAGCGGGCCATGCCTGGGCCGAGGCCTGGGTCGAGGATCTGGGCTGGGTCGCGTTCGACCCGGTCAACGGCATCAGCACCGACGACGCCTATGTCCGCACCGCCTGCGGGCTCGACTATCGCGACGCCGCGCCGATCGCGGGGGCGCGTTCCGGTGGCGGCCGCGAGCAACTGTCGGTAGAGGTGCGAGTCGGCCAGGCGGCGGCGCAGGGGCAGAGCCAGGATATGACGCAATGACCTATTGCCTCGGCATGCTCCTGGACGCGGGCCTGATCATGATGGCCGACACCCGCACCAATGCCGGCGTCGACGACATCTCCTCCTACCGCAAGCTGCACTGCCTGGCGGACACGCCCGACCGCTGCATCTACGCCGCCTCCGCCGGCAACCTCTCGACCAGCCAGACCGTGATCAGCCTGCTGCGCGAAGGGCTGCCGAGCGGCGACGGGGAAGAGGCGCTGATGCGCACCATCGCCCAGCCGACCAGCATGTTCCGCGCCGCGCAGCTGGTCGGCGAAGCGGTGCAGCTCGCCAACGCCACCGTCGGCAAGGCGCTCGCCTCGATCAAGATCAGCGGCGCCTCCTCGATCCTGCTCGGCGGCCGGATCGGCGATTCGCGCCCCTCCCTGTTCCTGATCTACGCGGCCGGCAATTTCATCGAGTGCAAGGCCGACGACCCCTTCTTCCAGATCGGCGAGACCAAATATGGCAAGCCGATGCTCGACCGCACGATCACGCCGGCGACGCCGCTCGGCGAGGCGGTCAAGATCGGCTTCCTCTCGTTCGACGCGGCGATCCGCTCCAACCTCGCGGTCGGGCGGCCGCTCGACCTGATGGTGATGCCGGCAAAGCCGCGATCGAAGGTGCTGGTCCGGCGGGTCACCGAAACCGACCCTTATTTTGACGACCTCTCGGCGCGCTGGGGCGACCTGCTCCACGATGCCGCCGCGACCATCCCCGATCCGCCGTTCCTGGCGGACCTCGCCGAATGAGCGGCGCCTTCGCCGAGCTGCGCGCCCACGGCCTCGCCTTTCCGGAAGCCGTCGAGGATTTCCCGTGGGAGGATCATCCGGTGCTCAAGGTCAGGGGGCGGATCTTCGCCTTCCTCGGCGAGGAGAACGGGTTCAGCCTGACCGTGAAGCTGCCGGTCAGCCGAGACTTCGCGGAGCTGTTCGATTTCGCGTCGCCGGCGGGCTACGGCCTCGGCCGCTCGGGGTGGATCAGCTGCCGCTTCGCCGCGGACGAGGCGGTCGACCTCGAGCTGATGAAGCGCTGGATGGCGGAAAGCTATCGCGCGATCGCGCCCAGGAAGCTCGCCGCCCTGCTGCCCGCCGATTGAGCGACCGGCCGATTTGCGAATCTTCGCCTCAGCCTCTATGCCGTGCCGGCAATTTCCTTCCGAATCAGGAAAATCATGTCCACACATCACGAATTCTATCTGGAGCGGGCCGCCGAGGCACGCCGCGACGCCGCCCTGACGCCGCTGCAGAATGTCCGCGAGCGCTGCCTGCGCGCCGCCGAGGCGTGGGAGCAGATGGCGGCGCGGGTCGAGCGCACCGGCCGCATGCGCGCCGAGACCGAGGCCAAGAAAGCCGCCGCGCTCGCCGAAGCGCACTAGCGGCCACCGGGACAGTTACAGTAACTGTCCCCGTTCGGATCGCTCAGATCACGGTGAAATCGCTCACCGTGAGGGCCGGGGCGCCGTCGACGATCGCGAACCGCACCGCCGCGCCGGCGCCGTTGCCGTCGGCGTCGAAGAAGAGCTCGCCGGTGGCGCTGTTGTAGACGATGCGGTCGTCGGCATCCTGCGCCGACGTCCCGACCCTGAACGCATTGGCATTGAGCGCGCCGAGGCCGAGCCCGACGAACACGTTGTGATCGAGCGCGATCTTGTCGGTGGCCGACGCCATGTCGCCGATATGGTCGACATTGGTCGCGCCGAGCGCAGTGGTGAAGGCGAACGTATCCGCGCCGCCACGGCCGACCAGCGCGTCGTTGCCGCCGCCTCCGTTGAGCATGTTCGCCCCCGCGTTACCGATCAGATAGTTGGCAAGCTCGTTGCCGGTCAGGTTGAGCGCGGCGGTGCCGTTCCAGTCCAGCGTGGACAGCGTCTCCACTTCGCTGCCGGCGGTGAGCGTGTAGCTCGCCGAACTATAGGCTGCGTCGCTGCCCTCGCCGGCATTCTCGAAGACGCCGTCGAGCGCGCTGTCGACGATGTAGACGTCGTTGCCCGCTTTGCCGACGAGCAGATCGTTGCCGCCGCCGCCGTTGAGCTGGTTCGCGCCGGCGTTGCCGATCAGATAATTGGCGATGGCGTTGCCAGTGAGGTTGATTGCAGCAGTGCCGTTCCAGTCGAGCGTCGACAGCGTCTCGATGTCCGCGCCAGCCGCCAGCGCGTAGCTCACCGTCGTGTAGATGCCGTCGCTGCCCTGCCCGGTCGTCTCGACCGCGGCGTCGTTGACATTGTCGACCAGGTAGACGTCGTTGCCGGTCCCGCCGAACATGGCATCGACGCCGCTGCCGCCGTCGATGAAATCGTCGCCGCCCTTGCCTTCGATGATGTCGTTGCCGCCGAGGCCCCTCAGCTGGTTGACGCCGGCATTGCCGATCAGCCAGTTGGCGATCCCGTTGCCGGTGAGGTCCAGGGCCGCCGTGCTGTTCCAGTCGAGCGTCGAGAGTGTCTCGACGTCGGTGCCCGCAGCCAGCGTGTAGCTCACCGCGCTGTAGACGCCATCGCTGCCCGCTCCGGCATTCTCGAAGACGGCGTCCCCGGCATCGTCGACGATATAGACATCGTTGCCGGTGCCGCCATACATCTGGTCGGCCCCGGTGCCGCCGTCGAGCACATCCTGCCCCGGCGGGGGAGCCAGCGCCCCCGGCGCGAATCGGGTAGTGTTGTCGGCGTAGAGCGTCCCCGGCGTGGTTTCGGGCAGGAAGCCCGCGGTCACCGCGGCTTCCTCGATATCGAACTGCTGCGGTGCCGTGGTGATTCCGGTGTCGGCGGAGAGCAGAGCAATGCCGCGCGCGCCATATTCGTTGACGGCCTGCGCGACGGCATAGCCCAGTCCCTGCGAAAAATAGTTTTCGACCAGCAGGCCGTCGATCGCGGCGAAGAAACGCGCCTGCATGTCCAGGTCCGGCAGGAAGGCGTTGGCGTCGCCGTTGATGAAAGGCGCGCCGTTGACGACGATGACGAAGGCGTCCGCAGCCGCCTGTCCCTGCGTGAGGCGAACCTGCTCCACGGCGTGTTCCGCCACCGCGACGACGAGCGCGCGCATTTCGCTCGCGCCTTCGGTCGCCGAGATGCCGGAATTGTCGAAATATTCCAGCAGGTCGTCGAGAAAGATACCGGAAAAGCCCTTGGCGATGATCACGTCGACCCGGGCGAGCAGCACGTCCAGCCAGCCGTCCTCCCAGAACTTCACGTTCCGGGTGTAGTCGCCGTCGATCCCACCCAGCCAGGCCGGCGCCTGGCCGGCAACGGGATTGCCGTTCCAGCGGCCGTTCGACGTCCAGCTCGTGCTCCAATAGCCGACCCAGTCGTTGATCTTGGCGAGGTTGAGATAGCCGATCAGCGCCTTGCCGCTGCCCTCGATGCCATTGACCTCGGACGGCGTCCAAAGCGTCTCCCCATTGGCTACGTTGGTGTTGATCACGCGGGCGGGATTGACGAAGATCATGTCATGATCGGCCGCGGTCAGGCTCGCCTGGTTGTACGACGAGCCCTGATAGATGATCGCGAAATCGGAGGCGCCGATACGGGCTTCGACGTCGTCGACGACCTGCTGCGCGGCGGCGGACAGCAAGGCGGGGGCGGCGTTGCGGTCGCCGTAGAGGATGTCGCTCCCGGCGCCGCCGTAAAGACTGTCGTTGCCGCTGTCGCCGTAGAGGGTGTCTCCGTCATTCTCGCCGGAGAGCGTGTCGTTGCCAGCAAGGCCGAACAGGATGTCGCCGCCGCCCGCGCCATGGATCGTATCGGCGCCCTGATGGCCGAGCAGCACGTCGATGCCGGCCCCTCCGTTCAGCGTGTCGTTGCCGTTGGTCCCCTGCCGCTGGATGTCGAGCGGGGGGAGAAGCTCGGGACCGCTTTCGCCGGCCGAAGCCGCCGGCGGCGGCGTCGGGTCATTGAATCGCGAGAATGATGCGGCGAAATAATCGCCTTGATTTATGATCCCGTGATTCAAACGGCTTCTTAATACTCGCGCCATGAATACCTCCGACCATTCGACTTGGCAAAAGACTCGTCGGTGATACGAATACAAGAAGCGGCGCGGAGGAAATAGCCCATAAGAGAGCAAGTGAGATCTTAATCCGTTTCGGATCTGGAATGGAATTTGTTGGCGTGCCGGCAACAACAAAAGCAACCGGAGTCGCGCCGCGGCTCTCCGGAGCGATGGACGGCTGCCTGCCCGTCCCCCGGCTCAGATCACGGTGAAGTCGCTGACCGCGAGGGCCGGGGCGCCGTCGACGATCGCGAACAGCACCGCCGCGCCGGCGCCGTTGCCGTCGGCGTCGAAGAAGAGCTCGCCGGTGGCGCCGTTGTAGACGATGCGGTCGTCGGCATCCTGCGCCGATGCCCCGATCCTGAACGCATTGGCATTGAGTGCGCCGAGGCCGAGGCCTGAGAACACGGCATCGTCGAGCGCGATCCGGTCGGTGCCCGAGACCATGTCGGCAATATGGTCGACGCCGCCCCCGCCCAGGGCGCTGGTGAACGCGAAAATGTCCGCGCCTTCGCGCCCGACCAAGGCGTCGTTGCCGCCCTTGCCGTCGAGGACGTTCGCGCCGGCATTGCCGATCATGTAATTGCCGAACTCGTTGCCGGTCAGGTTCAGCGCCGCGGTGCTGCCCCAGTCGAGCGTCGACAGGCTCTCGACCTCCGCGCCGGTGTTCAGCGCGTAGCTCGCCGTCGCGTAGATCGCGTCCGTGCCGTCGCCAGCATTGTCGAGGATGTAGACGTCATTGCCCAGCCCGCCGGCCAGATGGTCCGCGCCGGCGCCGCCGTCGAGCAGGTCGTCGCCGCCCTTGCCCTCGATGATGTCGTTGCCGCCGCCGCTGCGCAGCTGATTGGCCCCGGCATTGCCGATCAGCCAGTTGGCGATCCCGTTGCCGGCGAGGTCCAGGGCCGCCGTGCCGTTCCAGTCGAGCGTCGAGAGGGTCTCGACGTCGGTGCCGGATGCGAGCGTGTAGTTCACCGTCACATAGACGCCGTCCGAGCCCTCGCCGGGGGCTTCCACCGCGGCGTCGCCGGCATTGTCGAGGATGTAGACGTCGTCGCCAATGCCGCCGGTCAGCGTATCCGGGCCCGCGGCGCCGATCAGTATGTCGTTGCTGTCGAGGCCGTTGATGGTGATCGTCACCGTCGCCGTGCCGCCGCCCGCCAGCGTGTAGCTGAAGACGTCGCTTGCCGGCATGTTGGCCGCGCCCGAGCCCGGTACGGGCGTCGTGTCGAACGCGCCGTTCGGGTCATAGTCGAACGTGCCGTCCGCCCGCACCGTCAGCAGGGCGCCCGAATCGAGCGCGATCTGTTCCCCGCCGGACGTCCTGCTTGCGGGCAGCAAGCCGACACGACGTCCGCATCCGGGCTCTAGCACAATGGGCGCCCGGCCAAAGCCCTAAGTTCGCTACATTCTTCGAGACGCTCCTGGCCCGCGCCGCGCGTGCGCCCTTACGAGGCGAGCGGGAGCTCCCTCTGCTCCGGATCGAAGCGGCGCCAACCGCCGGGCCCGAGCCGTTCCAGGGGCCGGAACTTGGACTTGTAGGCCATGCGCTTGGCCTCCTCGACCCAATAGCCGAGATAGACATAGGGGAGGCCCGCCCGGCCGGCGCGGACGATATGGTCGAGGATGATGTAGGTGCCGAGGCCTGCGCGGCCTCCCTCGTCCGGCTCGAAGAAGCTGTAGATCATGGAAAGGCCGTCGGCCTGCTGGTCGGTCAGGCAGGCGCCGACCAGCCGCCCCTGCCGGCCGCCGGCCGCGGGCTCGCGATATTCGACGATATAGGTCTTGACCGGGCTCTGCTCGACCATGTCGGAGAAATCGTGCTCGTCCATCTCGACCATGCCGCCGTCGGGGTGGCGGGCGCGCAGATAGCGGCGCAGCAGCTCATATTGCTCCTCGGTCGCCCAGGCCTTGCAGGCGGCGACCTCGAGGTCGGCGTTGCGCTTCAGGACCTTGCGCTGGGTCGCGCTGGGCTGGAACTCTCCCGCGACCACGCGGACCGAGATGCAGGCGGCGCAATCGAGGCAGGACGGGCGGTAGGCGACGTTCTGGCTGCGGCGGAAGCCGATCCTGCCGAGCGCGTCGTTCAGCTCGCCGGCGTGCGGGCCGGCCAGCTCGGTGAACACCTTCCGCTCGGTCTTGCCCGCGATGTAGGGGCAAGGCGAGGGCGTGGTCACGAAGAAACGCGGGAATCGGAAAGGTGCGCTCAAGTCGACTCCACCGGACCTGTGGGCTCTGCCGGTCTTTATGGTCCCAGCCGAAGCGGTTTGGAAGCGGCTTCGCGATGAAATACGGCCGGCGCGACGAGCCGTTCCAGCGTGGGACGGCGCGACGGGCAATCCTCTTCGGGCCGTCGCCTGCCGCGCCATCTGGCGCGGCGCGCAAACAAGCCTTATCGCCTCGCTCCATGGCACGGATCGCTTTCCTCGGGCTGGGCGTGATGGGGGCGCCGATGGCGCGGCATCTCGCCGCCGCCGGGCACGCGCTCGTCGTCCACAACCGCAGCCCGGAAAAGGCCGAGGCCTGGGTCGCCGCTTATGGCGGGGCCGCCGCGCCCGGCGCCGCCGAGGCGGCGGCCGGCGCCGACGCCGTGATCGCTTGCGTCGGCAACGACCGGGACGTCGAGCAGGTGTCGGCGGCGGCGTTCGGCGGGATGCGCGAGGGCGCATTGTTCATCGACCACACCACCGTCTCGGCGCGGCTCGCCCGGCGGCTCGCCGACGAAGGCGCGGCGCGCGGCCTGCTCTGCGTCGACGCGCCGGTCTCGGGCGGCCAGGCGGGCGCCGAGAAGGGCCAGCTCGCGATCATGTGCGGCGGCGCGGACGCGGCGGTCGCCGCGGCGACGCCGCTGATGCAGGCCTATGCCGCGCGCATCGTCCATGTCGGGCCGGCCGGCCACGGCCAGCTGACCAAGATGGTCAACCAGATCTGCATCGCCGGAATCGTCCAGGGCCTCGCCGAGGCGGTGCATTTCACGCACCGCGCCGGGCTCGACGCCGGCAAGGTGCTCGAGGCCGTGTCCGGCGGCGCCGCGCAAAGCTGGCAGATGGTCAATCGCTGGCCGACCATGGACCGGGGCGAGTTCGATTTCGGCTTCGCGGTCGACTGGATGCGCAAGGATTTGGGCCTGACCCTCGAGGAGGCGCGCGCCAACGGCGCCCGCCTGCCGCTCACCGCCCTGGTCGACCAATTCTACGCCGACCTGCAAGCGATGGGCGGCGGGCGTCAGGACACATCATCGCTCATCCGGAGGCTGGAAGGTTGAAAATAAAGTCGCATGCTCGTTTCCTTATAAGGGAGCGCTCCCTTATAAGGAAAAAGGCGGGAGCCTGGACGGCGGCGAGGGCCGCGCTCGCGGCGTTCTTGCTGCTCATCGCCGCCCCTGCCCTGGCCGACATCCTGGTCGAGAACGTCAACGGCTACACGCTGCGCGAGGACGGGCGGCTGTTCCGGTTCGGCGCGATCTGGATCGGCGAGGACGGGCGGGTCAAGCAGCTGTTCGAGCGCGGCGACCGGCGGCCGCAGCGCCCCCGTTACCTGCTCGACGGCCGCGGCCGCACCCTGATCCCCGGCCTGATCGACGCGCACGGCCACGTCATGGGGCTCGGCATGGGCGCGCTGCAGCTCGACCTTTCCGACACCGCCAGCCTGGCCGAGGCGCAGGCGCGGATCCGCGCTTATGCCGCCGCCAACCCGACGCCTGCGCTGGATCGTCGGGCGCGGCTGGAACCAGGAGCGCTGGGGCCTCGGGCGCTTCCCCACCGCCGCCGACCTCGAGGGGCTGGCCGGCGACCGGCCGATCTGGCTGGAGCGGGTCGACGGCCATGCCGGCTGGGCGAATGCAGCGGCGATGCACGAGGCGGGGATCACCACCGCCAGCCAGGCGCCCGAGGGCGGGCGGATCGAGCGGACCGGCCGCAATCCCAATGGCATCTTCGTCGATGCGGCGATGGCGCTGGTCGAGCGCGCGATCCCGCCGCCGCTGCCGCTGCAGCGCGAGCGGGCGCTCGTCCGCGCGCAGGAGATCCTGCTCTCCAACGGCCTCACCACCGTCGCAGGACATGGGCACCGGCGCCGAGGACTGGACGGTGATGCGCCGCGCCGGCGACGCGGGGCGGCTCAACCTACGGATCATCTCCTACGCCTCGGGCATCGACAATCTGCTCGCCGTCGCCGGCACCCGGCCGACGCCCTGGCTCTACGACGGGCGTCTGAGGATGGTCGGCGTGAAGCTCTATCTCGACGGCGCCCTCGGCTCGCGCGGCGCCTGGCTGAAGGCGCCCTATCGCGACGCGCCCGGCCAGCGCGGCCTGCCGCTCGCCACCGACACGGTGCTCAAGAACCTGATGAGCCGGGCGGCGATGGACAATTTCCAGGTCGCGGTCCACGCGATCGGCGACCAGGCCAATGCGCTGCTGCTCGACGCGATCGACGAGCTCGCCCAGACCTATGGCGGCGACCGGCGCTGGCGGATCGAGCATGCCCAGATCGTCGATCCGGCCGATCTGCCCCGCTTCGCCCGCCACGGCACTATCGCCTCGATGCAGCCCACCCACCAGACCTCGGACCGGCTGATGGCCGAGGCGCGGATGGGGCTGGACCGGCTCGGCGGCGCCTATGCCTGGCGGAGCATGGTCGACAACCGCGTGCCGCTCGCCTTCGGCTCGGACTTCCCGGTCGAGAGCCCGAACCCGTTCCACGGCCTTGCCGCCGCGGTCAGCCGCGAGGATGCGCAAGGCCAGCCGCCGGGCGGCTGGCTGCCCCAGCAGCGCCTCTCGATGGAGCTCGCCTTCGCCGCCTTCACCCGCGGCGCCGCCTTCGCCGGCTTCGCCGAGGAGCGGCTCGGCACGCTCGAGCCCGGCCGCTTCGCCGACTTCATCTTCATCGACCGCGACATCTTCTCCGGGCTCGACCAGCGCGAGATCCGCGCCACGCAGGTGCTCGAAACCTATCTCGCCGGCCAGAAGGTGTGGGAGCGGCGGTAAAGGGGCAGTCACTTTTCCGCACGACGGTGCAGGATGGTCGCGGATCTTCGGAAAAGTGACTGTCCCCATTCAGAGCGCGGTCAACCGCCCGACGGTCAGGATTTGCGGCAGGATCTCGGCGTCGCGGCCGGGGGCGTAATAGAGGTAGAGCGGCACGCCCGAGCGGCCGTGGCGCTCGAGGAAGCGGCCGATTTCGGGGTCGCCGCGCGTCCAGTCGCCGACCAGCACAGCGACGCCGCGGGCGCGGAAGGCCTCGCCCACCGCCGCGCTCGCCAGCGCGCCGCGCTCGTTGACCTTGCAGGTCAGGCACCAGTCGGCGGTGAAATAGACGAAGACCGGGGTGCCGGCGGCGCGCAGCTGCGGCCAGCCGGGCCTCGCTGAACGGCTCGGCGGGGAGCGGGCTTTCGGCCGGCGCCGCGCCGGCCGGCGCGGTGTCGAGGAGCAGCAGCGGCGCGGCCGCGGCGAGGATCAGCGCCCAGGCGAACCAGCGTCCACCCCGGCCCAGCCACCACAAGCCGAGCCCCAGCACGAGCACGCCGGCGAGCCCCAGCGCCATGCCGTCGGCGCCCGGTCTGCCGGCCGAGGATCCAGGCGAGGCCGAGCGCGGTCAGGAACATCGGCACCGAGAGGATGCGCTGCAGCGTCGCCATCCACGGCCCGGGCCTCGGCAGGCGGCGGCGCAGCGCGGGAATGAAGCCGAGCGCGAGGAACGGCACGGCGAGGCCGAGCCCCAGCCCGGCGAACACCGCCAGCGCACCGGCGGCGGGGAGGACGAGGGCCGCGCCCAAGGCCGCGCCCATGAACGGGCCGGTGCAGGGGGTGGCGATGAAGGCGGCGAGCGCGCCGGTGAAGAAGGCGCCGGCCGCGCCGCCCCGCCCCGCGAGGCCCTCGCCGCCGGCCAGCATCGGCAGCCGGAACAGGCCGGCGAGGTTGAGCGCGATGGCGGTGACCAGCAGCAGCAGCAGCAGGATCACCCGCGGGTCCTGAAGCTGGAAGGCCCAGCCGACCATCGCCCCGCCCGCGCGCACCGCCAGCAGGAGCCCGCCCAGGGCGAGGCAGGTAAGCACCGCGCCGGCCGCATAGGCCAAGGCCTCGCGCCGCGCCGCCGCCTCGGTCTCGCCGGCGCGGACCAGGCCGAGCGCCTTCAGGCTGAGGATGGGGAAGACGCAGGGCATGACGTTGAGGATCAGGCCGCCAAGCAAAGCGGCGAGGAAGGCGGCCAGCAGCCCGGGCCCCTCGGGTGCCGCGCCGGGCGCGGCCGCTATGGCGACCGGGGTGCCCGCGGCCGGCACCTCGCCGCGGCGGGCGGTCAGCGCCAGGCCGCCGCCGTCGCCCAGCGAGAGCACGCCATCGATCGCGGCGAGGGAGGCGGCCACCCGTCCGGCCGCCGTCTCGACGATCAGCCAGTCGCCGTTGCGCGACAGCCGTTGCGGCGCGCTGTGGCCGAGCGCGTCGAGCGTCGCCGGGAAGAAATAGGGGTCGGCGAGCGCGGCCGCCGCGGGCAGCGGGATGGCGAGGCGGATCCGGCCGCCGTCCGTCTCGAACCGCCCCTCGGCGGCGAGCGGCCGCGGCAGCGCGCGGCGCCAGGCCGCGAAAGCGGGGTCGGGGGCGCCGGGCAGGCCGGTGCGGAGCTCGGCGGTGACGGTGGCCGTCTCGGGAACGCAGATCTCGTCGGTGCAGACCAGATAGTCGAGCCGCGCGTCGACCGGGAAGGCGACGCCGGGCTCGGCCGTGTCCGGGACCCTGAGCTCGACCAGCAGCGCATGCTCGCCCTCGAACACGTAATTGGTGAGGCCGGCGACGCTGAGCCGGACCGGCACCGGATAGTCGAGCGGCCCGGCCCGCCAGCCCTCCGGCAGCCGCCAGGTCACCCTGGGCTCGGCGCCGGCGTCGCCGGGGTTGCGCCAATAGCCGTGCCAGCCCGGCTCCGGGCGCATCACGAACGCCAGCGTGACGGCCGAGCCGGGCGCGACGGCGGCCGTCTCGGAGGCGAGCCGCACCTGCATGTGCGGCTGCGCCTGCGCCGCGGTCGCGGCGGAGAGCAGACCGAGCAGTAAGATAAGGAACGCCCCGAGCCGATTCATCGCCGCGCTATAGCATGCAGGACGGGATGCGGGAGTGAGAAGGCCCTCCCCTCGATGGGGAGGGAAGGCGTCAGCGCCGCTCGAAGCGGGCGATCCGGGGGTCGAGGCGGTTGCCGGCGATGGTGATCGCATCGCCGCTCTCGTCGGCGACGAAGGCGGTGCGGCGGGCGACGCCGGGCACGATCCCGGCCTCGTTGTCGGTCACCGACAGCCCGGCCGAGCTGTGCGCCACGCCCTCGGGCGCGACCATGATGAAGGCGCTGTAATTCTCCTTGTCCGCGCCCTGCACGAAGAGGTTGCGGGCGATCGTGCCGGTGGCGCCGTTGGAGAGGTCGATCATGTAGTTGGTGCCGGTGCCGGCGCTGTCGTCGAACGAGGAATCGGTGACCTCGATGCGGGCGCCGCGGCTCTTCAGATAGTGGCCGCCGGTGCCGCGCTCGAAGCGGGCGCGGGAGACGATCAGCGTCCCCGACCCGCTATTGTAGATGGAGTGCGAGCAGCCCTCGCCTTCCGGGCACCGGCCAAGCCCCGAAAAGGTCGACTGCTCGACGCGGATGGTCCCCTCATGGTCGTTGGCGGCGAGGATGCCGTTCTCCCCGTCGCGGAACAGGCTCTCGCGCACGATGAGATCGCCCGTCTCGAGCCGGATGCCGGCGCCGTTGGCGTCGGGCACGCGGATGTTCTGGAAGACGAGGCCCTCGACGCGGGCTTCGCGGCCGCCGAGCACCAGCGCGCCCTTGCCTTCGCAGGCGACGCCGTCGAACACCGCCGTGCCGGGCTCGCGCGCGACATAGGCGATGCGGCCGGCCTGCTGGACCGCGCACTGGCGATAGGTGCCGGGCGCGATCAGGATGGTGCCGCTGCCGCCGCCGATCGCCGCGACCGCCCCGGCGAGCGTGTCGAACTCTTCGCCGCTCTCCTGGACCGTGAACGGCGCCGTCGCGGTCGCCGCCGGCTGCGCCGGCAGCGGCGCCGCGGCGATGAAGCAGCAGATGGCGAGCAGGATGAAGAATTTGCGGTCCATGCCCCCGATTGGCCGCGCCGCGGGCGCGTGTCGAGGCGGGAACGGAGTTAACGAAACGGCTGGCCCGGATCGGGACGGGCGGCCCGCTATTGCTAACGTGACCCTCGCGCTTGGCGCGGAGGGCGGCGCGGGTTACCCTCGGCTCGGACCGGGAGGCGGCGATTGGCCTGGAGAAGCTTGATTTTGGCGGCTTTTGCGAGCGCGGCCGCGCCCTCGTCCGGGACCACTTATTACGCCTTCCTCGCCGAGAACGGGCGGATGATCGGCCATGCCTCGCACGAGCTCCGGCAGGGCCGCGAGGGGGTGGAAACGGTCGGCCGCTCCGAAATCCGGCTGCAGGAGCACGACCAGGCCCAGATTCGCGTGGCCGAGGAGACCGTCTCCCGGCATGACGCGGCCGGGCGCCTCGTCTGGATGAGCGAATATTCGCAGACCGGGCCGAGCTGGTCGCGCAGCGAGGCGCGGATCGCCGACGGGCGGGCGGAGATCAGCTACCGGTCCCGCTCTGAGCGGCGGACGCTGAGCCTGCCGCTGCCGCCCGGGGTGCGCTTCGACAACGGCCAGGGGCTGCTGCGCGGCTGGGACCGCGCCACGGCGCCGCGGCTCGAGTTCGAGGATTTCAGCCTCGGCGCGATGGCGGTGGAGCGGGTGGTGATCGAGGCGCCGCCGGGTGCGGTGCCCGACGCGCAAGGGCGGCTGCCGGTGCTCCGCAAGCGCTATGAGGGGCGCGAGCTGAGGAGCGTGGCACGGCTGCTGCTCGACCGCGACAATCGCGTCGTCGAGCTGGTCCAGCCGATGTTCGGCACCACCATCACCATCCGGCCGACCGACCGCGCCACCGTGCTGCGGCCGCTTGCCCCCTACAGCGTGCTCGGCAACGCCATGGTGCCCTCGCCCTTCCGCATCCCGACGGCGGCGCTGCAGGGCCATATCCGCTACCGCTTCGCCTATCGCGACGGGATCAGCTTCGAGCTGCCGCAGACCGGCGAGCAGCGGGTGACCGCCGCGGCGGGGGAGGTCAGCGTCGACATCTGCCCGGCCTGCGGCCCCGGCCTGCCCGAGGATGCGGCGTCGCGGGCCCGCGCCCTGCGCCCGACCCGCTGGCTGCAGAGCGACCATCCGCGCATCCGGGCGCTCGCGGCGCCGTTCGCGGGCATGCGGGTCAGCGACACGCAAAAGATGGAGCGGCTCGCGGTGCGGGCGGGCCAGCTGATGCCCAGGGTCGACTTCGCCGGCCATTTCTCGGCGCTCGAGACGCTGGCGCGGCGGGCCGGAGACTGCACCGAATCGGCGGTGCTGCTCGCCGCTCTGGGCCGGGCGGCGCGGATTCCGACCAAGGTGGTCAGCGGCCTCGTCTATTCGCGCGAGCGTTATCACGGCGTGGGCAACGTGTTCATGCCGCACAGCTGGGTGGTCGCCTATGTCGACGGCGAATGGAAGAGCTTCGATTCGGCGCTCGACCGGTTCGACAGCACCCATATCGCGATCACCGTCGGCGACGGCGACGCGCGTTCGATCGCCGCCGCCAACCAGCTGGCGAGCCTGCTGCAATGGCAGAATATGACCGAGGTCAGGGCCCGTCCGGGCACCTGACCTCGTCGTTGCGGCCCCTATCTCCCGGGCTTGGCCTCGTCCTCATAGACGACGGGCAGCTCGGGGACGCTGGTGTCGGCCGGCGCCTCGGTCCGTACCGGCGCGCGCCGATCCCGGATCGCGCCGATCACCTCGATCATCGGCAGGCGGGTGCCGGTCCTCACCTCGTCGCGGACGTCCGGGGTCTCCGGGGCGTCCTGCGCGGCGGCGGCCGCGGGCAGCGCGACGGCGGTCAGTCCCATCGCCACCGCCAACAGGGTCTCGCTTGTTCTTGCCATGGCCCTTCTCCCTTTCGGAACGGCAACGATAGCAGATTTTTGCGAGCAAAATCAGTTCAATTCGGGCGGCCCGGCAACCATCGCCTGCTCAACGGACGGCCGCGGCGAGGAGAATATTCCCCTTGAACGAGGCTCAGCCGGTCGCGGCCGGGCGCTGCGCCGGCTCGCCGCCTTCGTCTTCGTAGACAACAGGCAGCTCTGGGGTGGAGGTGTCGGTCGCGCTCTCCACATATTCAACGCGGCCAGGATCCTTGATGCCGCCGACGAACAGGAGCTCGTCGGGCGGCTCGGCCATATCGCGGGCCATGTCCGCCATCGCGGCGAGCGAGAGCCCGCTATCCGCGCCCGTCTCCACCCCCGCCGCCGCGGCCGGCGCCGCCGCCAGCGACGCCAGCGTCGCCGCCGCCAGCAGCTCGCGCAACGGCAGCCGGTAGGAGACGCAGACCTCGTCGCTGCACCCGGCGAGAAAGGCGACGCGCTCGCCGTCGCTCCAGCCGCTGAGGTCGAAGACCTGCCGCCTGCACATCCGGCAGAAGTCGCCGTCCATCACCTGGGCGAGCTCGCTCTTGTAGGGGCACGGGCTCTGGATCTTCGGGAAAATGGGCATGGCGTCTTCCCTTCGCCCGCCGTTTCTAGCCGATCCGCGCCGAAAAGTCAGTCCAGATTGGGCCTGAGCCAGCGCTCCGCTTCCTCGAGCGGGACGCCGCGCCGCGCGGCATAATCCTCGAGCTGGTCGCGGCCGATGCGGGCGACTCCGAAATAGCTGCTGTCGCGGTGGCCGAAATAGAAGCCGGAGACCGCCGAGGCCGGCAGCATCGCAAAATTGTCGGTCAGCGTCACCCCGGCGGGCTCGCCGCCCAGCATGGCGAACAGAATCGGTTTCAGGCTGTGGTCGGGGCAGGCCGGATAGCCGGGCGCCGGGCGGATGCCGGCATAGGATTCGCGGATCAGGTCGAGGTTGGTGAGGTGCTCGGTCCCGGCATAGCCCCAGACGCTCTCGCGGACATGACCGTGCATGCGCTCGGCGAAGGCCTCGGCGAGGCGGTCGGCCAGCGCCTTCAAAAGGATGTCCGAATAATCGTCATTGTCGGCCTTGAAGCGCTTAAGGTGCGGCTCGATGCCGTGGACCGCGACCGCGAAGCCGCCGATCCAGTCCTCGCCGTGCGGGTCGACGAAGTCGGCGAGGCACATATTCGGCCGCCCCTCGCGCTTCTTCACCTGCTGGCGGAGCATCGGCAGGCGGGTTTCGTCATTGCCGGCGAGCACCAGGAGATCGTCGCCCTCGCGGCGGCAGCGCCACAGGCCGACGGTGCCGCGCACCTGAAGCCAATGTTCGGCGATGATCCGGTCGAGCATCGCCTGCGCGTCGGCGAAGAGATTGCGGGCGCTTTCGCCGACCACCTCGTCCTCGAGGATCGCCGGATAATTGCCGGCGAGCTCCCAGGCGCGGAAGAAGGGCGTCCAGTCGATCTGGTCCTTGAGCTCGCGCAGCGGCCAGTCGTTGAAATGGTGGACGCCCGGCCGCTGCGGCGGCGGCGCTTTGCCCGTCACGTCCCAGGGGAAGGCGTTGGCGCGCGCCTCGGCGAGGCTGGCGAGCTCGCTCTGGCCCCTGCCGGCGCGGGCGTCGCGGATCGCCACATAGTCCTTCGCGGTCCGCTCGATCAGCGGCGCCTTCTGGGTGTCGGAGACCAGCGACGAGGCGACGCCGACCGCGCGGCTGGCGTCGAGCACGTGAATGACCGGGCCTTCATAAGCGGGGTCGATCCTGAGCGCGGTATGGACGCGGCTGGTGGTGGCGCCGCCGATCAGCAGCGGCAGCACGAACTTGCCGCGCTGCATCTCCTCGGCGACGGTGACCATCTCGTCGAGCGAGGGCGTGATCAGCCCGGAAAGGCCGATCATGTCGGCCTCGTTCTCGTTGGCGGCCTTCAATATGTCCTGCCAGGGCACCATCACCCCGAGGTCGATCACCTCGTAGCCGTTGCACTGCAGGACGACGCCGACGATGTTCTTGCCGATATCGTGGACGTCGCCCTTGACCGTCGCCATCACGATCCGGCCCTTGGCCGTGGAGACGCCGCTCTTCTCCTTCTCGGCCTCGATATACGGGATCAGGTGAGCGACCGCCTTCTTCATCACCCGCGCCGACTTCACCACCTGCGGCAGGAACATCTTGCCCGATCCGAACAGGTCGCCGACCACGTTCATGCCGTCCATCAGCGGGCCTTCGATCACCTCGATCGGCCGCGGCGCTTTCAGCCGGCACTCCTCGGTGTCCTCGACGACGAAGGCGTCGATGCCCTTGACCAAAGCGTGCTCGAGCCGTTTCTCGACCGCCCAGCCGCGCCATTCGGCCTCGGCCTTCTCGCGGACGGGGTCGGAGCCCAGATATTTCTCGGCGAGCGACACCAGCCGCTCGGTGGCGTCTCCCCCGTTCTTCGGGCGGCGGTCGAGGATCACATCCTCGCAGGCCTCGCGCAGCTCCGGGTCGATCGTATCGTAGACGTCGAGCTGGCCGGCATTGACGATCGCCATGTCGAGCCCGGCGGGAATGGCATGGTAGAGGAAGACCGAGTGCATCGCCCGGCGCACCGGCTCGTTGCCGCGGAACGAGAAGCTGAGGTTCGAGAGCCCGCCGGAGAGATGGACGTACGGGCAGCGCGCCTTGATCTCCTGGCACGCCTCGATGAAGTCCAGGGCGTAGCGGCGATGCTCCTCGATGCCGGTGGCGACCGCGAAGATGTTGGGATCGAAGATGATGTCCTCGGGCGGGAAGCCGTCGGCGACGAGCAATTTGTAGGCGCGCTCGCAAATCTCGATCTTGCGGTCGCGGGTGTCGGCCTGGCCGGTCTCGTCGAAGGCCATCACCACCACCGCGGCGCCGTAATTTCGGACCAGCCGCGCATGGGCGAGGAATTCCTCCTCGCCTTCCTTCATGCTGATCGAGTTGACGATCGGCTTGCCCGACACGCATTTGAGCCCGGCCTCGATCACCGCCCATTTCGAGGAATCGATCATCACGGGCACGCGGGCGATGTCGGGCTCGGCGGCGATCAGCTTCAGGAAGGTCGTCATCGCCGCCTCGGCGTCGAGCAGGCCCTCGTCCATGTTGACGTCGATGATCTGGGCGCCGTTCTCGACCTGGCTGCGCGCGACCTCGACCGCGGCCGCATAGTCGTCGGCCATCACCAGCTTCTTGAAGCGGGCCGAGCCGGTGACGTTGGTCCGCTCGCCGATATTGACGAAGGAGGCAGTCGCTCCCTCTCCCCTCTGGGGAGAGGGCGGGGGAGAGGGGGAGTCGTCGGATAGGGCGGTGGCTGTCATTTCGTCTCTGACTGAAGGTGGCGGGGCGCTGCCCCTCTCCCAGCCCTCTCCCCGGTGGGGAGAGGGCTTTAGGCGGCGAGGACCATCGGCTCGATGCCGGCGAGGCGGGTGCGGCGCTCGGGCGCGGGAATGGCGCGCGGCGCGAAGCCGCGGACCGTCTCGGCTATGGCGCGGATGTGCTCGGGCGTGGTGCCGCAGCAGCCGCCGACGATGTTGACGATGCCCTGCTCGCACCATTCGCGGACCTGCGCGGCGGTGCTCGCGGCGCATTCGTCATATTCGCCGAGATCGTTGGGAAGGCCCGCATTGGGATAGGCCATGACGAGCGTGTCGGCGAGGCCGGTCAGTGCGGCGATGTGCGGCCGCAGCTGGCCGGCGCCGAACGAGCAGTTGAGCCCGATCGACAGCGGCCTGGCGTGGCGGACCGAGGCCCAGAAGCTCTCGATCGAATGGCCGGAAAGGTTGCGGCCGGAGAGATCGGTGATCGTCATCGAGACCATGATCGGCAGCTCGGGATCGACGCGGCGGGCGGCGTGGATCGCCGCCTTGGCGTTCAGCGTGTCGAACACCGTCTCGATCAGCACGAAATCGGCACCGCCCTCGACCAGCCCCTCGATCTGCTCGACATAGACGTCGGAGACGAAGTCGAAATCGACCTCGCGATAGCCGGGATCGTTGACGTCGGGCGAGAGCGACAGCGTCTTGTTGGTCGGGCCGAGCGCGCCCGCGACCCAGCGGTCCGGCCCCGCCACCTCGCGGATGATCCGCGCCGAGGCCGCGTTGATCTCCCTGACCAGATGCTCGGCACCGTAATCGGCCTGGCTGATGCGGTTGGCGTTGAAGGTGTTGGTGGCGAGGATGTCGGCGCCGGCATCGGCGAAGCTCTGCGCGATCTCGCGGACCAGCTCCGGGCGGGTCAGGTTGAGGAGGTCGTTATTGCCCTTCTGGTCGCGGGCGAGGTCGAGCGCGCCCAGATAGTCGGCGGCGGCGAGCCGTCGCGCCTGCACCTGGGTCCCGTAGGCGCCGTCCTTGACGAGGATGCGCCTGGCGGCTTCGGCCCTAAGCTGTGCGGCGGCGTTCATCTTCGATTCCCTTCGGCCGCAGGCCGAGCAGATGGCAGATCGCGTAGGAGAGCTCGGCGCGGTTCAGCGTGTAAAAGTGGAACGAGCGGACGCCGCCGGCATAGAGCTGGGCGCAGAGCTCGGCGGCGACGGTGGCGGCGACCAGCTGGCGCGCGGCGGGAAGGTCGTCCAGCCCCTCGAACAGCCGGTCGAGCCATTGCGGGATGGCCGCCCCGCACATCGCCGCGAACTTGCGGGTCTGGGCGACGTTGGAGACGGGCAGGATGCCGGGGGTAATCTCGGCGGAAATGCCCGCCGCGGCGACCTCGTCGCGGAGGCGGAGGAAGCAGCTCGGCGAGAAGAAGAACTGGCTGATCGCCCGGTCCGCGCCGGCGTCGATCTTGCGCTTCAAATTGTCGAGGTCGGCGACGGCGGTCGGCGAATCCGGATGGCATTCGGGATAGCAGGCGACCGAGATTTCGAACGGCGCGACCTTCTTCAAACCCGCGACCAATTCGGTCGCGTTGGCATAGCCCTCCGGATGGGGGCGGTACGGCCTGCCGGGCTCGGGCGGGTCGCCGCGGAGCGCGACGATATGGCGGATGCCCGCGTCCCAATAGGCCCGAGCGATGTCGTCGATCTCGCCCCGGCTCGCCTCGACGCAGGTGAGGTGCGCGGCGGCGTGGAGCGAGGTCTCGCGCTGGATGCGCACGACGGTGGCGTGGGTGCGCTCGCGGGTCGAGCCGCCGGCGCCGTAGGTGACCGAGACGAAGCGCGGCGCCAGCGGCTCCAGCGTCTTCACCGACTCCCACAGCACCTGCTCCATCTTCTCGGTCTTCGGCGGGAAGAACTCGAAGCTGACCTCGATGTCGCCCGCCGCGTCCTCGAACAGCGGCTTGCCGGGCTGCGACAGGGCGGCGGCGAGCGGGCTCATGCGACCTTCCTGAGGCGCGTCTCGGGCTGCGCGCCGAGCCAGATGGTGACGGTCAATTCGCCGCCCTCCAGGTGCTCGACCACCCGGCCCTCGAGCCCCGCCTCCTCGAAATGCTTCAGGATCGCCTCGTCGGCGAAGCCGAGGCGGACATGGGCGTCGGTGGCGCGCAATTCCTCGCGCTCGTGCGGGGCGAAGTCGACCACCAGCAGCCGCCCGCCTGGGCCGAGCAGCCGCGCCGCCTCGGCGACCGCGGCGGCGGGGTTCTGCGCATAATGCAGCACCTGGTGGATGATCACCGTCTCGGCCGAGCCGGACGGGAGCGGCAGCGCGTACATGTCGCCCTGGCGCAGCTCGACGGTTGTGAGCCCGGCCTGGGCGAGCTTGGCGCGGGCGAGGCGAAGCATTTCCGGGCTGCGGTCGATGCCGAGCGCCTTGTCGGCCTCGGGGCCGAACAGCTCGATCATCCGGCCGGTGCCGGTGCCGATGTCGACCAGCCGGCCGATCGGTGCGCCGGCGAGGGCGCGGTGACAAGCGGCCTCGACCTCGCTCTCGGCGACGTGCAGCGAGCGCAGCGCGTCCCAGTTTGCGGCATGGCTGGCGAAATAGCGCTGGGCGGCGGCGGCGCGGTCGGCGCGCACCGCGACGAGGCGGGCGGCGTCGGCCTCGGTCCAGGGATTGTCGCCGTCGAGCTCGGACCAGCGGTCGATCAGCTGGAACAAGGGCTCGGTGCGCGGCCGCGGCCCGAGGCTGAGGAACACCCAGCTCCCCTCCTTGCGCCGCTCGGCGAGGCCGGCATCGATCAGGATCTTCACATGGCGCGAGACGCGCGGCTGGCTTTGCCCGAGCACCTGCGCCAGCTCGCCGACGCTAAGCTCCATGGCGCGCAGCAGCATCAGGATCCGAAGCCGGGTCGAATCCGCCAGGGCGGCAAAAATGCGGGGCGCCAAAGCCATATTTGCGCATATAAAGATATCTTTATATCGGTCAAGTTAACGGCGCCGCGCGGATGTGGGCGATTATGCGCCCAACGGCGATCCCGCCTCGGCCCGCCCGGCCGAGGGACATTCTTCTCCGCTTCCCAACCCAAACGGTAGAGAAACGCTAGACTCGCATCAATTCCTCGCCTAATATCCCACACCGCTGGAAAGGCCGGAGGAGGGGCCTGAGCTGCTCAGTCGGTGCCTCGCCAGCGTAACAGGGGTTCTCCTCGCAACAAACTCGCAATTCTTTTTGAAGGGAAATTCAGTGAAGAAGATCGCTCTGGCGCTTGTCGCCGCTTCCGCCCTGGGCCTCGTCGCCTGCGGCGAATCCGCCACCACCGAAACCAACAACGCCGCCGACGCCATGAACGCGGCCGTCGAAGACATGCAGAATGCGGCCGAGGACATGGGCAATGCGGCCGAGAACGTCTCCGACTCCGCCGCCAATGCGGCCGACGCGGCCGGCGACGCCGCCGCCAACGTCGCCGATTCGGCTGAAGACGCCGCCGAGAACAAGGAATAAGCTCCAACGGCTTATTTCGGGACGGAGGGCCGCGCGCCGCAGGGCGCGCGGCCCTTTTTCTTTGGCGAGCGTTGAGGCAAAGCTTGGCCCGGCCAGCCAGGGGAGACGAGCGATGAGGATGAGCCTGAGCCTGAGACTGTTCGCGGGAGCCGCCCTCGCGCTGCTCGCCGGCTGCGGCGGCGCCGACCAGGGCGCGGGCGGGGTCACCCCGGAGGAAGA
Organism: uncultured Alphaproteobacteria bacterium; assembly: GCA_963826805.1. Taxonomy (GTDB): domain Bacteria; phylum Pseudomonadota; class Alphaproteobacteria; order Sphingomonadales; family Sphingomonadaceae; genus Allosphingosinicella. Next base: position 274,405 of record CAWGYE010000001.1, on the reverse strand, counting down.
GCGCGCGCTCGACAATGCCGCCGCCATGCTCGACGAGAACAATCTCGTCGTCGCGGACGATTCGATGGTCGCCAACGAGGCCGCCGTCGCCGCCGAGGAGAATGCCGCGGAGGCCGAGGCGGACGCCAACGCGCAGTAGAAAAGGGCCGGGGGATTTACCCGCCGGCCCTTTCCTTTTTTCGGACTTTTGAGAGCGCGCGGGCAAAGCCCGCGCTGGCGTCGGACGGCCCTTCCGGTCCGAGTCCGAGGGCAGCGCGCGCGCTGCCCTCGGCCGGACTCAGAAGTCCATGCCGCCCATGCCGCCCATGCCGCCGCCGCCCATGCCGCCGGCCGAGGTCTTGTCCTCGGGCAGCTCGCTCACCGCCGCTTCGGTGGTGATGAGCAGGCCGGCAACCGAGGCGGCGTCCTGGAGCGCGGTGCGCACGACCTTGGTCGGATCGATCACGCCGGCCTTAACCAGATTCTCGTAGACCTCGGTCTGCGCGTTGAAGCCATGCTCCTCGTTCTTGCTCTCGAGCAGCTTGCCCGCGACGACGGCGCCGTCGAAGCCCGCATTCTCGGCGATCTGCCGCACCGGCGCCTGCAGCGCCTTGCGGACGATGTCGATGCCGCGGGTCTGGTCGTCATTGCCGCCGGCGGAGCCCTCGAGCACCCGGGTCGCGTAGAGCAGAGCGACGCCGCCGCCCGGGACGATGCCTTCCTCGACCGCGGCGCGGGTGGCGTGGAGCGCGTCGTCGACGCGGTCCTTGCGCTCCTTGACCTCGATCTCGGACGAGCCGCCGACCTTGATCACGGCGACGCCGCCGGCGAGCTTGGCGAGCCGCTCCTGCAGCTTCTCCTTGTCATAGTCCGAACTGGTGGTCTCGATCTGGGCGCGGATCGCCTCGACCCGGGCCTTGATCCGGTCGGAGTCGCCGGCGCCGTCGACGAGCGTGGTGTTGTCCTTGTCGATGGTGACGCGCTTGGCCTGGCCGAGCATCGAGACGGTGACGTTCTCGAGCTTGATGCCGAGATCCTCGCTGATCATCTCGCCGCCGGTGAGGATGGCGATGTCCTCGAGCATCGCCTTGCGGCGATCGCCGAAGCCCGGCGCCTTGACCGCCGCGACCTTGAGGCCGCCGCGCAGCTTGTTGACCACCAAAGTGGCGAGCGCCTCGCCCTCGATGTCCTCGGCGATGATCAGCAGCGGCCGGCCCGACTGGACCACCGCCTCCAGGATCGGCAGCATCGCCTGCAGGTTGGAGAGCTTCTTCTCGTGGATCAGGATGTAGGGGTCGGAAAGCTCGACCTGCATCTTCTCCGGGTTGGTGATGAAATAGGGCGAGAGATAGCCGCGGTCGAACTGCATGCCCTCGACCACGTCGAGCTCGAACTCGAGGCCCTTGGCCTCCTCGACGGTGATCACGCCTTCCTTGCCGACCTTCTCCATCGCCTCGGCGATCTTCTCGCCGACGACGGTGTCGCCATTGGCGGCGATGCTGCCGACCTGGGCGATCTCGGTCGAGCCGGAGACCGGCTTGGAGCGGCTCTTGAGGTTCTCGACGACCTTGGTGACGGCGATGTCGATGCCGCGCTTCAGGTCCATCGGGTTCATGCCTGCGGCGACCGACTTCATGCCCTCGCGGACGATCGCCTGGGCGAGCACGGTGGCGGTGGTGGTGCCGTCGCCGGCGAGGTCGTTGGTCTTGCTGGCGACCTCGCGAAGCATCTGCGCGCCCATATTCTCGAACTTGTCCTTGAGCTCGATCTCCTTGGCGACGGTGACGCCGTCCTTGGTGATGCGGGGGGCGCCGAAGCTCTTGTCGAGGACGACGTTGCGGCCCTTGGGGCCGAGCGTGACCTTCACCGCGTCGGCGAGGGTGTCGACGCCGCGCATGATCCGCTCACGGGCGTCGCGCGAAAAGCGTACGTCTTTCGCTGCCATGTTCCTAAATCCTTTTCATTGTGCTCCTGCGAAAGCAGGAGCCTAGCCAAACAAGAAAATCTGGGCTCCTGCTCTCGCAGGAGCACATCTGTCGATCGAGCGTCAGCCGACGATCCCGAGGATGTCGCTCTCCTTCATGATCAGCAGGTCCTCGCCGTCGATCTTGACCTCGGTGCCCGACCATTTGCCGAACAGGATGCGGTCGCCGGCCTTGACGTCGAGCGGAGTGACGGTGCCGTCCTCGGCGCGGGCGCCGGAGCCGACCGAGACGACCTCGCCCTCCTGCGGCTTCTCCTTGGCGCTGTCGGGGATGATGATCCCGCCGGCGGTCTTCTCCTCGGCCTCCACGCGGCGGACGAGCACGCGATCGTGCAACGGACGAAACTTCATGCGTTGACCTTTCTCAAATGCGTCTGGAATTCTGTTAGCACTCGGACGGACCGAGTGCCAATGGGCGCGATTTAAGGTGTAATGGCGCGCCGTCAAGGGCAGGCACCACATTTGAAAAGCGCGCAAGCGGCGCCATTTACAGCCGGACGGGCGTCGGTTAGCCCGAACCGGCAAGGAGGCAGGCCGATGAAGTTCGCGGGCAAGGCGTGGCGGCTGCTGGTCGGAGTGAAGGACGCGCTCGTCCTCATCTTCATGCTGATGTTCTTCGGCGGGCTCTACGCGGCGCTGGCGACCAGCCCCTATCGCGGCAGCGCGACCGAGGGCGTGCTGCGGCTCGACCTCGCCGGGGCGATCGTCGAGCAGCCGGCCGAGGCCGATCCGTTCGCGCTGTTCGGCGGCGGCTCGCTGACCCGCGAATATCGCCTCGCCGAGGTGATCCGCGCGCTCGATGCCGCCGCGGAGAGCGACCGCATCCGCGCCGTCGCGCTCGACCTCGACATCTTCACCGGCGGCGGCCAGACCGCTCTCGCCGAGGTCGGCGAGGCGCTCGACCGGGCGCGGCGGGCGGGCAAGAGGGTGGTCGCCTATGCCAGCGGCTACAGCGACGACAATTACCAGCTCGCCGCCCATGCCGACGAGATCTGGCTCGACCCGATGGGCGTGGTGGTGTTCGCCGGGCCGGGCGGCTCCCACCTCTATTATGCCGGGCTGATGGAGCGGCTCGGGATCACCGCCAACGTCTACCGGGTCGGCGCGTTCAAATCGGCGGTCGAGCCCTATACCCGCAGCGACATGTCGCCCGAGGCGCGCGCCAATGCGCAGGCGCTGGCCGACGCGCTATGGGCGAGCTGGCGGCAGAATGTCGGCCAGGCGCGCCCGCGCGCGCAGCTTGCCGCCTATGCCGCCGATCCGGCCCGGTTCATTACGGCGGCGGGCGGCGACATGGCGCGGGCGGCGGTGAACGCCGGCCTGGTCGACCGGCTCGGCGACCGCACCCGGTTCGGCGCGCGCATGGCCGAACTCGGCGGCGCCGGCGACGAGGACGTGCCGGGCAGCTACCGCGCGGTCCATTACGCCGCATGGGTCGACGAGCATCCGGCGACCCATGCCGGCGGGCAGATCGGCGTGCTCACTGTCGCCGGGATGATCGTCGACGGCGACGCCGGACCCGGCACCGCCGGCGGCGAGACGGTCGCGCGCAACCTCGAGCGCGGGCTGGAGCACGGCAATTTGCGGGCGCTGGTGGTGCGGGTCGATTCGCCCGGCGGCTCGGTGCTCGCCTCCGAGCGCATCCGCCGTTCGATCCTGGCCGCGCGCTCGCGGGGCATCCCGGTGGTGGTGTCGATGGGCTCGGTGGCGGCCTCGGGCGGCTATTGGATCGCGACTGCCGGCGACATCATCCTCGCCGAGCCCTCGACGATCACCGGCTCGATCGGCGTGTTCGGCATCCTGCCGAGCTTCGAAGGCGCGCTGGCGCAGCTCCGGCTCGGCGCCGACGGGGTCCGCACCACGCCGCTGTCGGGCGAGCCCGATCTGCTGCGCGGCCCCTCCGACGAGGCCGACCGGCTGCTGCAGCTGGGCGTGGAGAGCACCTATCGCCGCTTCATCGCATTGGTCGCACGCGCGCGGCGGCTGCCGGCGGCACGGGTCGACGAGATCGCGCAGGGCCGGGTCTGGGACGGCGGCACCGCCCGCCAGCTCGGCCTCGTCGACCGCTTCGGCTCGCTCGACGACGCCATCGCCGAGGCGGCGCGGCGGGCGAACATCGATCCCGCCGACGCGCGGCCGGTGTTCCTCGAGAAGGAGCCCGGCTTCCTCGCCCAATTGTTCGCCGATGCCGCGCGCGGCGACGACGACATGGCGCGCGACGCCTTCGCCCGGCTGGCGCGCCGCCCCGAGGCGATGATCGAGCGGGCGCTGGCCGATGCCCAGGCGCTGCTCGCCGGCCCCGCCATCCAGGCGCGCTGCCTGGAATGCCCGCCGATCGCGCCGCTGCGGCGCGCGGCGGCCGCCGAAGGGCTCTGGCCGCGGCTGCTGACGCTGCTGCTGCGCGGCTGAGCGCTACGGCCTTCGCTGACGATAGACCGGCAGCCCCCAGCCGCGGGCGATGGCGGCGCCGCGCAGCGCGAAGCCGGCGGCGGCGGCGGCGAGGCCGGCGAGGCCGCCCGGCAGGTCCGCCAGGCTGAGGCCCACGAGCAGGGCCGCGGACAAAGCGGCGGCGGTGACGTAGAGCTCGGGCCGCATCAGGATCGAGGGCTCGCCGGCGAGCACGTCGCGGACGATGCCGCCGAGGCAGCCGGTCAGCACCCCCATCGCGAAGGCCGGCAGCGGCGCCACGCCGAAGGCGAGCGCCTTGGCCGCCCCATAGGCCGAGAAGGCGGCAAGCCCGGCCGCGTCGAACCAGAGCAGCGCCCGGGTCGGCCAGAGCCGCGCCGACACCAGCCAGACGAAGGCGGCCGCGCCGAGGCAGATCAGCAGGGTGGCATCATGGTGCACCCAGAAGACCGGCGCGCCGATCAAAAGGTCGCGCGCGGTGCCGCCGCCGACCCCGGTCACCACCGCGAAGAAGACGAAGGTGACGAAGGTCTGCTTCTTCTCCGCCGCCAGCATCGCCCCCGACGCCGCGAACACCGCGGTGCCCGCCATCTCGAGCAGGTCGAGGATCGGGCCGAGGGCGGCGGGAAGAGTGGCGGGAGGCATGCGTCCTCCTTACCGTCATTCCAGCGAAAGCTGGAATCTCTCTTCCGTTGCGCCGGCTTCCGAAAGGCAACGGGATTCCAGCTTTCGCTGGAATGACGACGTCCCCCGATCGCGTCAGATATGGATCGGCTTGCCGGTTACGGCCATCGCCGCTTCCTTGACGGCCTCCGAATGGGTCGGGTGGGCGTGGCAGGTATAGGCGATGTCCTCGCTGGTCGCGCCGAACTCCATGGCCAGCGCGGCCTCGGCGATCATCGTGCCGGCGACCGAGGCGACCATCCAGACGCCGAGCACGCGGTCCGACTTCGCGTCGGCGATCACCTTGACGAAGCCGTCGCCCTCGCGGTTGGTTTTGGCGCGGCTGTTGCCGAGCATCGGGAACTTGCCGACCTTGACCTCGTGCCCCGCCGCCTTGGCCTCCTCCTCGGTGAGGCCGACGCCAGCGATCTCCGGCATGGTGTAGACGACCGAGGGAATGACGTCGTGATTGACGATGCCGATCTGCCCGGCCAGGATCTCGGCGACCGCGATCCCCTCGTCCTCCGCCTTGTGGGCGAGCATCGGCCCGGGCGTGACGTCGCCGATCGCGTAGATGCCCTCAACCTTGGTCCTGAACTCATGGTCGACCTCGATCCGGCCGGCCTTGTCGGCCTCGATCCCCGCCTTGGCGAGGTCGAGCCCCTCGGTGTTGGGCCGCCGGCCGATCGAGACCAGCACGACCTCCGCCTCGATCGTCTCCGCCGCGCCCCCTTTCGCCGGCTCGACGGTGAGGGCGACGCCCTTCTTGCCGGCCTTGGCGGCGGTGACCTTGGTCCCGGTGCGGATGTCGAAGCCCTGCTTCTTGAAGATCCGCGCGCATTCCTTGCGCACCTCGCCGTCCATGCCGGGGAGGATCTGGTCGAGAAATTCGACGACGGTGACCTTCGCGCCGAGCCGCCGCCAGACGCTGCCAAGCTCCAGCCCGATCACGCCGCCGCCGATCACCACCATCGTCTCCGGCACTTTCGAAAGCTCGAGCGCGCTGGTCGAATCGACGATGCGCTCATGGTCGATCTCGACGCCCGGCAGCGGGGTGACGCTGGAGCCGGTGGCGATCACGAAATGCTTGGCCCTGTAGCTCTTGCCGCCCACGTCGATGCTGTCCTTGCCGGTGAACTTGGCGCGGCCTTTCAGCCATTCGACCTTGTTCTTCCTGAACAGGAACTCGATGCCGCCGGTCAGCCCCTTGATCGCCTCCAGCCGCGCGCCGTGCATCGCCTCGAGGTCGAGCTCCAGCCCCTTGGTCTTCACCCCCCATTTGGCGAGCGCGCCCGAATGCGCCTCCTCGTAGAGCTCGGAGGCGTGCAGCAGCGCCTTGGAGGGTATGCAGCCGACGTTGAGGCAGGTCCCGCCCAAGGTCTCGCGGCTCTCCGCGCAGGCCGTCTTCAGCCCCAGCTGCGCCGCCCGGATCGCGGCGACATAGCCGCCCGGCCCCGCGCCGATCACGATTACGTCGAAGTCAGTGTCTGCCATTCTTAAACCCTCACATGTGTTCCTGCGAAAGCAGGAACCCAGCTCGCGCAGGCGATCGGAAGCCCACGTCTGTCTCGTTCGATCCTCTGGGCTCCTGCTTTCGCAGGAGCACAACGGCAAGTCTCAATCGTGTTCCTGCGAAAGCAGGAACCCAGCTAGTGCGCAATCTCTTCGAACAGGTCGCGCCACTCCGGGTTCATTTCCTCAATCGCCTGCAGCTTCCAGCCACGCTTCCATTTCTTCATCTGCAGCTCTCTCGCCCTGGCGTCATGGATGTCGTCGTGAACCTCGTACCAGACAAGGGTCCGGCAACCGTAGCGCTTCGAAAAGCCGTCCGCCTGTCCGTTCCGGTGCTGATAGGCCCGTTGCGGAAGGTCGCTGGTCACTCCAAGGTACAGCGTTCCGTTGCGCCGGCTGGCCATCAGATAAACATAGCCGGCTCGGGACATCCTCGTCCTCGGTCGTCTGGGCTCCTGCTTTCGCAGGAGCACTCCTCCTTTTGCGTTCCTGCGAAAGCAGGAACCCAGCCATGCCTTCGCCTACCTCCCACCGGGCTCCTGCTTTCGCAGAGCACACGGACTTACAAATCGATCAACAGCCGCGTCGGATCCTCTAGCGCTTCCTTCATCCTGACCAGGAAGGTGACCGCCTCGCGGCCGTCGATCAGGCGATGGTCGTAGCTGAGCGCCAGGTACATCATCGGTCGCGCCACGATCTGGCCGTCGCGGACCACGGGGCGCTCCTCGATCCGGTGCATGCCGAGCACCGCGCTCTGCGGCGGGTTGATGATCGGGGTGGAAAGGAGCGAGCCGAACACGCCGCCGTTGGAGATGGTGAAGGTGCCGCCCTGCATCTCCTCGACGGTAAGCGTGCCCTCCTTCGCCCGCCTGCCGAAATCGGCGATCCTTTTCTCGATCTCGGCGAAGCTCAGCGCCTGCGCGTCGCGGAGCACCGGGACGACCAGCCCCTGCGGCGCCGAGACCGCGACCGAGACGTCGAAATAGTCGTGATAGACGATCTCCTCGCCCTCGATGCGGGCGTTGACCGCGGGCACGTCGTGCGCGGCGAGCGCCGCTGCCTTCACGAAGAAGGCCATGAAGCCGAGCCGGATGCCGTGCTTCTTCTCGAACAAATCCTTGTACCTGGCGCGCGCGGCCATGATCTCGGACATGTCGACGTCGTTGAACGTCGTCAGCATCGCCGCGGTGTTCTGCGCTTCCTTGAGGCGCTTCGCGATGGTCTGGCGCAAGCGGGTCATCCGCACCCGCTCCTCGCGCCGGTCGCCGCTGCGGCGGGCAGGCGCGGGCGCAGAAGCGGGCGGCGGCGAGGGCGTGGCCGGGGCGGGCGCCTCGTCCTTGTGCTGCTCCGCCGCGGCGAGCACGTCGTCCTTGGTGAGCCGACCGTCCTTGCCCGTGCCCTTGATTTTCGAGGGATCGAGATGGTGCTCGAGCACGATCCGGCGCACCGCCGGCGACAATGTCAGGTGCGGCCCCTCCTCGTCCGGCTCCTCGGGCTTGGGCGCCTCCTTCGGCTCGATATTCTCGCCGGCCCCCGCGGGATTGACCGGGGTCGAGTCCGGGAGCTTCGGCTCGGCCGCGGCCTTCGCCGCGCCGCCGCCGCCCGCCTCGACATGCGCGATCACCGCGCCGACCGCGACGGTGTCGCCGGCCTTGACCAGCTGCTCGCCCATCGTGCCGGCGACCGGCGCGCCCACTTCGAGCGCGACCTTGTCGGTCTCGAGGCTGGCGACCGGCTCGTCCTGCTTCACCGGGTCGCCCGGCTGCTTCAGCCATTCGCCGAGCGTCGCCTCGGTGATCGACTCGCCCAGCGCGGGTACTTTTACTTCGGTCGCCATTCGCTTTCCTCTTAGCTTGCCTTGCGCCGGGCGGCGCCTGCGCTGCTATGGCCGAGCGCGTCGGCGATCAAGGCCGCCTGCTCGGCGGCGTGGCGCTTGGCGAGGCCGGTGGCGGGCGAGGCGGCGGGCTCGCGCCCGGCATAGATGGGCCGCTTCGGCTTCAGCCCGGCCTCGCCCAGCCGGCGCTCGATCCTCGGCTCGACATGGGCCCAATAGCCCTGGTTCCTCGGCTCCTCCTGCGCCCAGACCACCTCTTCCAGGTGGGTCATCCGCTTGAGCCGCGCCAGGAAGGCCTCGCCGGGGAAGGGGTAGAGCTGCTCGATGCGGACGATCGAAATGGTCTTGTCGCCGGCCTTGTCGCGCGCCTCGAAGAGCTCGTAGGCGAGCTTGCCGGTGCACAGGACGAGCCGTTTCACGTCGGTGTCCTTCGGCGCCCCCGGATCGGAGAGGATGCGCCGGAAATGGCTCTCGCCGGTGAAGTCGGCGAGGCTGGAGACCGCCGCCTTGTGCCGCAACAGCGACTTCGGCGTCATGATCACCAGCGGCTTCCTGAAGTCGCGGTTCATCTGGCGGCGCAGGATGTGGAAATAATTGGCCGGGGTGGTGCAGTTGGCGACCTGGATATTGTCCTCGGCGCAGAGCTGCAGGAAGCGCTCGGGGCGGGCCGAGCTGTGCTCGGGCCCCTGCCCCTCATAGCCGTGCGGCAGCAGCAGCACGAGGCCCGAGGCGCGCAGCCATTTCGCCTCGCCGGCGGCGATGAACTGGTCGATCATCACCTGCGCGCCGTTGGCGAAGTCGCCGAACTGCCCCTCCCAGAGCACGAGCGTCTGCGGATCGGCGGTCGACCAGCCATATTCGAAGCCGAGCACGCCGAACTCGGAAAGCGGGCTGTCGCGCACCTCGAAGCGGGCCGGGCCGACCTGGGTCAGGGGGATATATTTGACGCCGGCCTTCTGGCAGACCCAGACCGAGTGGCGCTGGCTGAACGTGCCCCGCGCGCTGTCCTGGCCCGACAGCCTCACCGGATGGCCCTCGCGCAGCAGGGTGCCGAAGGCGAGCGCCTCGGCGGTCGCCCAGTCGAAGCCCTCGCCGCTCTCGAACATCGCCCGGCGCGCCTCGATGATCCGGGTCAGCGTCTTGTGGACGGCGACGTCGCCGGGGACGGTGGTCAGGATCGTGCCGATCTCGCGCGCCGTCTTCTCGTCGACGCCTGTGGCGACGTTGCGCCGCTCGGTGATCGCCTCGTCGGGGCGGCCGAGCCCCGACCAGGCGCCCTCGAACCAGTCGGCCTTGTTGGGCAGATAGGATTTGGCGGCCTCGAACTCGCTTTCGAGCAAGGTGGTGAAGGCGGCGATCTCGCCGTCGACCCAGCCTTTCTCGATCACCCCCTCCTCGATCAGGCGTGCGGCGTAGATTTCCGAGATCGGCGGATGCTGGCGGATCTTCGCGTACATCAAGGGCTGGGTGAAGCTCGGCTCGTCGCCCTCATTGTGGCCGAACCGCCTGTAGCACCACATGTCGATGACGATGTCGCGGTTGAAGCGCTGGCGATATTCGATGGCGAGCTTGCAGGCGAAGGTCACCGCTTCGGGGTCGTCGCCATTGACGTGCAGGATCGGCGCCTGGATGCCCTTGGCGACGTCCGAGGGATAAGGCGAGGAGCGGCCGAACTGCGGCGAGGTGGTGAAGCCGACCTGGTTGTTGATGATGAAATGCAGGCAGCCGCCGGTCGAGTAGCCGGGGATGCCGGAAAAGCCTAGGCACTCGGCGACGATCCCTTGGCCCGCGAAGGCGGCATCGCCGTGCAGCAGCACGGGAAGCACCTCGTCCCCCTCGATATCGCCGCGCGCGACCTGCTGCGCCTTGGCCTTGCCGAGCACGACCGGATCGACCGCCTCGAGATGGCTGGGATTGGGCACCAGGCTGAGGTGCACGCGGATGCCGTCGAACTCGCGGTCGGAGGAGGTGCCGAGATGGTATTTGACGTCGCCCGAGCCGCCGACGTCCTCGGGGTTCGCGGCGCCGCCGGCGAATTCGGAGAAGATCGCGCGATAGGGCTTGCCCATCACGTTGGCGAGCACGTTGAGGCGCCCGCGATGGGCCATGCCGAGCACGATCGAGGCGACCCGGTCGGCGCCGCCATATTTGATCACCGCCTCCAGCGCCGGCACCATCGATTCGCCGCCGTCGAGGCCGAAGCGCTTGGTGCCGACATATTTCCTGGCGAGGAACTTCTCCCACTGCTCCGCCTGGACGACCTTGGTCAGGATCGATTGCTTGCCTTCGGGGGTGAAGCGGATCTCGGCCTCGCGCCCCTCCATCCGGTCCTGCAGGAAGCGGCGCTCCTCGAGGTCGTTGATGTGCATATATTCGAGGCCGACATGGCCGCAATAATTGCGCCTGAGGATCTCGACGATCTCGCGCACCGTGCCCTTTTCGAGCCCCAGCGCGCCGCCGAGCCAGACCTCGCGGTCGAGCGCGCCTTCGCCGGTGAAGCCGTGATATTCCGGCGTCAGGTCGGCGGGCATCTCGCGCTTGACCAGGCCGAGCGGATCGAGATCGGCGGCAAGATGCCCGCGCACCCGGTAGGTGCGGATCAGCATCATCGCATTGATCGAATCCTGGGCGGCGCGCTCGACGTCGGCTTCGCTCGCGCCCGGGGCAGCGGACTCGCGCGCCTTCGCGGCGACCTTCTCGATCGCCATGCCGGTCGGATCGAGGCCGGCATTGACCTCGTCCAGCTCGACCAGCGGCCAATGGTCGCGCGCCCAGCTCGGGCCTTGTTCGCGCTCGCCGTTGAAAGTCGTCACCTATTCTCTCCGCTCCCCGGCGAAGGCCGGGGTCCAGGCCCGGCGCGAGCCGGGTTCAGAAAAGCGTCGGATAGAGATCGTTCCACTCGAAATTCGTTTCCTCGATCAATCGCAATTTCCAGGCCCGTTTCCATTCTTTCATCTGAAGCTCGCGCCGCCGCGCTTCCTGCAAATCGTCATAGGCTTCGAACCACACCAGCAATTTGCATCCGTATCGCTTCGTAAAACTCTCGGCCAACCCTTCGCGATGCTCATAGACGCGCTTCACGAGGTCGCTGGTCACGCCAAGATAGATCGTCCCATTCTTCCGGTTCGCCATTATGTGGACGAAACCGCCCTCCATCCTTCCTCCGATCAAGCCTTTGGCTCCTGGGCCCCGGCCTTCGCCGGGGAACTAGCCGTTCAAAAGCGCGGCGAGCGTGCTGCCCAGCTCAGATGGGCTCGGGCTGACCGTTATTCCAGCGGCCTCCATCGCCGCGATCTTGCTCTCGGCATCGCCCTGGCCGCCGGAGACGATCGCGCCGGCATGGCCCATGCGCCGGCCCGGCGGGGCGGTGCGCCCGGCGATAAAGCCGACCACCGGCTTCGAGCGGCCTTTCCTGGCCTCGTCGGCGAGGAACTGCGCCGCCTCCTCCTCGGCCGAGCCGCCGATCTCGCCGATCATGATCATCGAGGTCGTCGCCTCGTCGGCGAGGAACAGCTCCAGCACGTCGACGAAGCTGGTGCCGTTGACCGGGTCGCCGCCGATCCCGACCGCGGTGGTCTGGCCGAGGCCGGCATTCGAGGTCTGGAACACCGCTTCATAGGTGAGCGTGCCCGAGCGGCTGACGATGCCGACGCTGCCCTTCCTGAAGATCGAGCCCGGCATGATGCCGATCTTGCACTCGCCGGGGGTCAGCACGCCGGGGCAGTTCGGGCCGATCAGCCGCGATTTCGAGCCGGACAGCGCGCGCTTCACCTTGACCATGTCGAGCACCGGAATGCCCTCGGTGATGGCGACGATCAGCGGCACCTCGGCATCGATCGCCTCGAGGATCGAATCGGCGGCGAAGGGCGGCGGCACATAGACCACGCTGGCGCTCGCGCCGGTGGCCGCGACCGCCTCGGCGACGGTGTCGAACACGGGCAGGCCGATATGGGTGGTGCCGCCCTTTCCCGGCGTCACCCCGCCGACCATCTTGGTTCCATAAGCGAGCGCCTGCTCGGTATGGAAGGTGCCGGTGTCACCGGTCATCCCCTGGGTGATCACCTTGGTTTCGGAATTTACGAGAATGCTCATTGGCCGTGCTGAACCTCTAATCGTCACCCCGGCGAAGGCCGGGGTCCAGACCTAAAGCAAGGACTCGAACAGGTCGTTCCAGTCCGGATTCATCTCTTCGATCACACGCAGCTTCCACAGCCGCTTCCATTCCTTCATCTGCTTCTCGCGGCGGATGGCCGGCTCGATTTCGCCGAAAGCCTCGTACCAAACCAGCAACCTGCAGCCGTACTTCCTGGTAAATCCGTCGGCGACGCCCTCGCGATGCTGCCAGACCCTCCCCATGAGATCGCTCGTCACGCCAATGTAGAGCGTTCCGTTGCGAGCGCTCGCCATGATGTAGACGAAGCCGCCTTTCTCCATTCGCCTCCACTCTCGTCATACCGGCGAAGGCCGGTATCCAGTCCTCCTTCAGGGCCCGTCTGGACCCCGGCCTTCGCCGGGGTGACGGAAGGCGTCAAGCGAGCGAACCATCGATGCTCTTGCACGCCTCCAGCAGCTCCTTCACCGCGTCGACCGAGACCTGGAAATTGGCCTTGGCCTCGTCGTTGAGCGCGATCTCCACCACCCGCTCGACGCCGCCGGCGCCGATCACGCAGGGCACGCCGACATAGAGGTCGTCGACGCCGTACTGGCCGCTGAGGTGGACCGCGCAGGGCAGCAGGCGCTTCTTGTCCTTCAAATAGGCCTCGGCCATCTCGATGCCGGCGGTGGCAGGCGCGTAATAGGCCGAGCCGGTCTTCAGCAGGGCGACGATCTCGCCGCCGCCGCCGCGGGTGCGCTGGACGATCGCGTCGATCCGCTCCTGCGTCGACCAGCCCATCCTGACGAGGTCCGGTATCGGGATGCCGGCGACGGTCGAATATTCGACGATCGGGACCATGGTGTCGCCATGGCCGCCGAGCACGAAGGCGGTGACGTCCTGCACGGAGACGCCGAACTCCTCGGCGAGGAAGGTGCGGAAGCGCGCCGAATCGAGCACGCCCGCCATGCCGACCACCATCTTGTGCGGCAGCCCGGAAAACTCGCGCAGCGCCCAGACCATCGCGTCGAGCGGGTTGGTGATGCAGATCACGAAGGCGCCGGGCGCGTGCGCCCTGATGCCCTCGCCGACCGCCTTCATCACCTTGAGGTTGATCTCCGAGCAAATCGTCGCGGCTCATCCCCGGCTTGCGGGCGATGCCGGCAGTGACGATGCAGACGTCGGCGCCGGCGATGTCGGCATAATCCTGCGTGCCCTTGAGCTTCGCGTCGAAGCCCTCGACCGGGCCGCATTGCGAGAGATCGAGCGCCTTGCCCTCCGGCACCCCCTCGACCACGTCGAACAGGACGATGTCGCCGAGCTCGCGCGCCGCCGCCAGATGGGCGAGCGTGCCGCCGATATTGCCGGCGCCGATCAGCGCGATCTTGTTGCGAGCCATGCGCTCCTTGCCTTTCCCGGTCGTCAGCGAGGCGGCCGCAGGACGCAGCCGAACGGCGCCCGCTTAGACGCCTGGCGCGCGGGCTTCAACCGCCAGATGCTCAGTCGGCGCGGGCGAGGACGTGGCTGGCGAAGTCGCGATAGGCGCCGTCGGGCCGGAGCACGGAATCGGTCACGGTGAGGCGCCCGTCGGCGGCGAGCCGGTAGACGGTGCGGCCGCGCTCGGTCTCGGCCGTGCCCCAGTCGGCGGTGAGCGTCCGCTCCCCGGCGACGGCGGCGATCGGGAAGGTCACGCCGCGATTGTCGAACCAGCTCGCCTGCCAGCGCCCCTCCGCCGCCGGCCGGTAGAAGGCGCGCCCCTCGAAGCCGCCCGCGCGCCAGGAGAATTCGACGAAGCGGCCGCCGAGCGTTGGGCGGACGTCGAGCGCCGCTTCGCTGGCATTGCCGAACATCGTGCCGGCGCCGCGCCAGCTCCCGGCCAGCCACGACAGGCCGGAGACGTCCTGGGCGGCCGCGGGCACCGCCGCGATCAGCAGCAGCAGCGCGATCAGCCTAGCCATGCGCTTGGCCAAGCTCCTGGTAGAACATCAGCGCATTGTCGTCGGGATCGAAGAAGGTGAGCAGGCGGACCATGTCGGGGATGTCGCGGATCGGCCCGTCCTGGCGGACGCCGTGGCGGTCGAGCTCGGCCTTGGCGGCCTCGATGTCGGCGACCCCGAAGGTCAGGGTCGCGCCGCCCGGGCCGCCCGCATCCTCGCGCTGGCCGAGCCCGACATTGACCCGGGCGACGGCGGTCGACAGCTCGCACCAGGCGATCTCCTCGAGCCGGTAGAGCAGGGAGAAGCCGAGCACGTCCCGGTACCAGGCGATGCTGCGGTCGATGTCGGTCACCCCCATCGAGCAGGTCAGCCCTCCATCATATCCGATCCCCATCCCGTGCCTCCCGCGAGTCGCTGTCTTAGGTCCTATTTTTATATCGCATATACTTTTCTCCGGTGGTAGCAAGGGCCATGATCGCCGAGGCCGATCTCAGGACCCTGACCGCGGGCCGCTGGCTGCTGCCGCTGCTCGCCCATGTCGATGCCGCCGACGGCTCCCGCTTCGCCGCGATGCTGGCGCAGCTCGGGCTGTCGCGGAGCGCGCTCGCGGCGAGCCTGGAGGCGCTGCGGCAGGCGGGCTGGCTCGCGCGCAACTCCGGCCACGGCCATCCCCTGCGCCCCGAATATGTGCTGACCGAGGCCGGCGCCCCGATCGCCGCCTTCGCCCGCAAGGTGATGGCGGAGCGCGCGCGGCTCGGCCTCGCGCCCGGCCAGCTGCCGCGCTGGTCGCTGCCGGTGGTGGCGCGGCTGGGCCGGGACAGCGCCCGCTTCTCGGCGCTCAGGCTCTCGTTGCGGCCGGTGACGGCGCGCGCTTTGTCGCTGACGCTGAAGCAGATGCTGACGGTCGGCCTGGTCAGCCGCGCGCTCGAGGACGCCTATCCGCCGAGCGCGATCTACGGCCTCACCGGCCGCGGCGAATCGCTCGCCGAGGCGATGCGCTGACCGAGGTTCAGCGCCCGCGCGCCGGGGCGATCAGCACGCTCCTCGGCCCGCCGGAGACGGAGGCCAGAATGTCCCCGCCGCGGCTGCGGGGGAAATGCTGCGCCAGCACCTCGTCATAATCGCGGTCGCCGGGGCGGATGACGAAGAGGGCGTGGCCGAGCGCCCCGCGCCGCGCCGCCCGCAGGTCGAGCGTGATCGTGCCGTCGTCGGCCATCTCGGCGGTGCCGATCGCCGGCGCGGCCGACGGCGCCTGCCTGGTGCCCCCGCCGCCCACCGAGGCGAGGATCGAGGAGGCGCCCGGGGCGGCGCGGGGAATGGGCGCGCCCGACCAGAAGGCGAACAAGGCCGGCCAGTCGGCCGCCAGCGTCGGGTCGCGCTGGAAGAAGCGGGCGCCGCTTTCCGCATAGGTCTCCTCCAGGCCGGCTATGCCGTCCTGCCGCAGATAGTCGGGAAGACGGGCGAAATCGGCGTCGCGCGCCTGCTTGAAGCTCTTGGCCTTGAGCACGCTGGCGGCCAGCCGATGCCGGCCGTGCAGCGTCTCGTGAACGGCGAGGTTGGCCGAGCCGTGGCCCGCGCCCAAAGGCGGGACCGCGCGGCTGCCGGAGGGCCCGGCGGTGGTCGCCACGATCACCCTTTTGCCTTCGGCGAGATAGGTGCCGGGCACGTCGTCCCAGGTCCGGCGCGGCACCAGAGCTTCCCAGCCGCGCGGGACCACGCCGCGCAGCCCCCGCTCCACGTCGGTGACCGAATCGCGGCAGGCCACCACCGTGGCCTTCTTGCCCGCCAGGAAGGTCAGGATGTCGACGGAAAGCTTGGCGATCTCGGGCTGGACCACGGCGACGTCGGCGGCGGTTCCGCTGCCGCCCGCGACGACCAGGGCGGCCGCCAGGGCGGCGGGTGTTTTCGCTGGGGGCACAGGGCTTCCTCCCTCGCGCCGATGCTAGCACGAAAGCGGAAGCCGGACCAGTTCGGGCGCCCGGCCGGCCGGCGGCCGGGCCCGATCGGCTCTATTCCTCGACGAGATTGAGGATGTTCCCGTCCGGATCCTTGAACCAGGCGATCTTCATCCCCTCGCCGACATGGACGTCGCCGTCGAGCTCGAGGCCCGGCATGTCGTAATGCTCGAACATCACGCCCTTGCCCTTGAGGTCGGCGACCTCGCGCTCGATGTCGTCGACCGCCCAGGTGACCGCGGTCGCCTTGTTGGTCCCCGCATAGTCCGAGCGGTAGACGCTGACCTGGCTGTCGCCGCTCTTCAGCACGATCAGTTCGTCGCCCTCATTGTCGACCTGCTCGAGCCCGAGCGTGCCGGTGTAGAAGTCCCTCGCGCGGTCGAGGTCGCTGACGGCGAGGTTGGCGACGGCGTTGCGTTTCCCAATCATGGCATCCTCCTTGCCGCCCAACGCCCGGCGCGCGGTCCGGGGTTCACGCTTCGCCGTGGCCCAGGGCCAGATAATCGGCGCTGCGCATCTCGATCAGCCGCGAGGCGGTGCGCGCGAACTCGAAGGCGCCGTCGCCGGCGACGTAGAGCTCGGCCGGCTCGGCATCGGCCGCGGCGAGCAATTTCACCTTATGCTCGTAGAGCGCGTCGATCAGGGTGACGAAGCGGGCCGCCTCGTTGCGGTTGTGGGACCCCATGCGCGGGACCCCGACCAGGATCACCGTGTGATAGCGGCGGGCGATGGCGAGATAGTCGGCCGCGCCGCGCGGCTCGCCGCACAGCCGCTTGAACGAGAAGACCGCGACGCCCTTCAGGCTCTTGGGGACATGCAGCGTCCGCCCGCCCGGCAAGTGCAGCTTTTCGGTGGGCACCCTCGCCCGGTCCTCGACCGGATGGTCGGTGAGCCGGAAGAAGGCCTCGCGCAGCGCCGCCGTCGCCTCCGGGCCGTTGGGCACGTGCCAGGTCGGCATCCCGCCCAGCCGCTCGAACCGGTAGTCGGTGGGGCCGTTCAGCGGCACCACCTCGAGCTTCGCCTCGATCAGCGCGATGAAGGGCAGGAACAGCTCGCGGTTGAGCCCGCCGAGATAGAGGTCCGAGGGCGGCCGGTTCGAGGTGGTGATCATGGTCGCCCCCGCATCGAGCAAATGCGCGAAGAAGCGCGAGAGGATCATCGCGTCGGCGGGGTTGTTGATCACCATCTCGTCGAAGCAGAGCAGCCGCGCCTCCGCCGCCACCGCCTCGGCGACCGGCGGGATCGGGTCGCCCTCCTCCTTCGCCCGCTCGGCGCGCAGCCGCTCGTGCACCTCGAGCATGAACTCGTGGAAATGGACGCGGCGCTTCGGCGACGCGTCGATCGTCTCGAAGGCGAGGTCCATCAGCATCGACTTGCCGCGCCCGACCCCGCCCCACAGATAGGCGCCGGGAGGCGGCGCGGCGCGGCCGAACAGGCCGACGAGCAGGCCGCCGCGGCGCGTCTCCTCCAGCGCCGCGGCGATCCGGTCGAGCGCTACGGCGGCGGCCGCCTGGTCGGGATCGGGGCTGAGCTCGCCGGCCGCGACCAGGGCGCGGTAGCGTTCGGCGAGCGCGGTCATGCCGCCGGGTTGAGCTTGCGTAGCGCGCCCGAGAAAGCGGCGACCAGCTCCCCCTCCTGCACCACCTTGCCGGCGAGGAAGGCGAGCCGCCTGGTCTCGCGGAGCAGCTCGACATGGGCGTCGAGCGGCACCCCGATCCGGCCGGGCGAAAGGAAGCGCACGGAGCAATCGAGGGTGAGGGCCCGGGTCACCTTCGCCCCCGCCTGCCGGCCGCCGGCGAAGAACGCCATGTCGATGAAGGTCAAAAGCGCCCCGCCATGCACCATGTCGCCGAGGTTCGAGTGGCGCGCCTCCGGAAACATCCGGCACACCGCCCGCCCCGGCCCCTCCTCGCGCACCAGCAGCTTGCCGATCACCGCATGGAACCGCGCATCGTCGGGCAGCTCCCAGGTCCACCAGCCGGGATGCTCGGGATCGGGGGCGTGGCGGATCAGGGGGTGGACGTCCATGGAGGCGCCCTGCCGGGAAAGGCCGGCCCTTTCAAGGGAGCGACGCGCGCGGCAGGATCAATAAACGCCCGCGTCCTGCGAGCGCGCGCGGTCCCGCCCAAGGTTCGCCGTGCCTCTCTCCCGTCATCCCGGACTTGCCTGCCCTGAGGAAACTCAGGGATCCGGGATCCCCCTTTCCTTTCTGAGGCGTCGCACCGGCGGCGGAAACGGTCGGTGACAGGTACGTACCTGTCACCATTGGAAACGGTCGGTGACAGGTACGTACCTGTCACCATTGGTTCAGGCTGACGGCGCTCTTGGGCGATCCCGACGAGGAAAGGTTCGGGGACGCGATCGTGGTGTTCAACCACAGCCTCAAGAAGCTGCTGCGCACCCCGGCGCCCGATCTCCCCGCGCTCGCGCTCAAGATCGACCTCACGGTGGACCACGAAGTCGCCGAGCTTACCGGCGGCGGAGCCTGTCTCGCCGCCCTCAAGCGCGACGCCCGCCGCCTCTGCCTGCGCACCCCGATTTGCTATTCCCCCCAAACGCGCCCATAGCCCGTCTCGCAAAGTCGCCCGGCGACGGATCTTGGCCTTTCGGGGCCGCTTTTCCTTCTCTCCCAAGCTTCTGACGCATGGCGGTGGCCGTCCTGGCCCCGCCACACCTGTGACCAAAGGAAAAGACCATGCCGATCGGCACCGTAAAATTCTTCAATACCGACAAGGGCTTCGGCTTCATCGCGCCGGACGGAAGCGGCAATGACGCGTTCGTCCACATCTCCGCCGTCGAGAAAGCGGGCATGACCACGCTCAGCAAGGACCAGCGGCTCAGCTACGAGCTCGAGAATGACGCGCGCGGCAAGACCAGCGCCGTCAACCTGCAGACCGCCTGAGCGGCGCTCCTCCGCCGCTCCGGCCGCGGGGGAGAACGAACAGGGTGGCGGGGCGGGGGGCGCCGCGAGGCTCTCCCCGCTTTCGCCCGCTCCTCTCCGAAAGGCGATCATGAGCTCGACCATGCAGACCTTCTATCTCGCCCGCGCCGCCGACGCCGGGCGCGCCGCCGACGCCGCGACCCTCGCCAACGTCCGCGAGCGCTTCCGCCTCTCGCAGGCGACCTGGGCCGACCTCGCCGAGCGCGCGGGCCGCGTCGATGCGATGCGCACCAGGCTGATCGCCGAGAAGGGCGCCGAGCGGGCCGCCGCGGCGCTCGCCGGCTAAGCGGGCCGCCGCGGGGCCGGTGACAGCGCGGGGCCGGTGACAGGTACGTACCTGTCACCGGGTGGATAGGCGTTGGCGCGGTTCATGATGGCGTGGCAGCGGTAGAGGCGGAACGGGTCGCCCAGCTCACCGGCGGCGACGCCTGCCTCGCCGCGCTCGAGCGCGACGCCCGCCGCCTTGCCCGCCAGGCCCCGATTGTTTCACGCAAAGACGCGAAGGCGCAGAGAAGGCGCGCGTCCGATTGTTGGATACTTGTTGGATTTGGTCTGCCAGCATCGCTGCGACTCGCGGGTGCGCGAGCCCGGCTCTTTCTCATCGTCGGATTGATCGCAGCGAATCCGGGAACCGCCGGCCCGATGATCGAAAAAATCGATCAAAGGCGGCCGCATTGATCGAACGGATTTTTATTTTTGGTGAACTTGGTGAACTTCCGCGGCCGGCGCGTCAGACCGCGCGCTCGAGCAGCATCTTCTTGGTCTCGGCGATCGCCTTGGCCGGGTTCAGCCCCTTGGGGCAGGCGTTGGCGCAGTTCATGATGGTGTGGCAGCGGTAGAGGCGGAACGGGTCCTCGAGGTCGTCGAGCCGCTCGGGCGTCGCCTCGTCGCGGCTGTCGGCGAGCCAGCGATAGGCCTGCAGCAGGATCGCCGGGCCGAGGAACTTGTCGGCGTTCCACCAGTAGCTCGGGCACGAGGTCGAGCAGCAGGCGCAGAGGATGCACTCGTAGAGGCCGTCGAGCTTCGCCCGCTCCTCGGGCGATTGCAGCCGCTCGGTCGAGGGCACCGGCGTCCGCGTCTTCAGCCACGGCTCGATCGAGGCATATTGGGCGTAGAAATGGGTGAAATCGGGGACCAGGTCCTTGATCACCTCCATATGCGGCAGCGGGGTGATCCGGATCTCGCCCTTCAGATCCTCGATCGCGGTGGTGCAGGCGAGGCCGTTCCTCCCGCCCATGTTCATCGAGCAGGAGCCGCAAATCCCCTCGCGGCAGGAGCGGCGGAAGGTGAGCGTCGGGTCCTGCTCGCTCTTGATCTTGATGAGGGCGTCGAGGACCATCGGCCCGCAGCTGTCGAGATCGACCTCGAAGCGGTCGTAGCGCGGGTTCTCGCCGCTGTCGGGGTCGTAGCGGTAGACCTTGAAGCCCCTGGTCCGCTTCGCGCCCTCGGGCGCCTTGTGGGTGCGGCCCTGCTTCCTGATCCGGCTGTTCTTCGGCAGCGTGAACTCGGCCATGCGCTCTTCCCTCTGCGAAGGCCGATAAACCTAGGCGGCGCGCCTGTCGAGAAGCTCGGCGGCGATCGCATAGGTGCGCTGGTTGTCGACGTCGATCGCATGGGCGCCGTCGGCGAGCACCAGGGCCGAGGCACGGACGCCGAAGCGGCGGCCGAAACGCTTCATCGCGGCGTCGAGCGAGATCAGGCCATAGCGCAGGATGAGAAGATTGAAGAAGCCGAAGACGCGCGCGAGTCGCATCGGATTCTTGGCGAACTGACCGCCCTCGCGGAAGATCTCCGCGAGCTCCAGCCCGCGGTGCGAGAGGCCGTAGAGGTTGCAGTTGGAATATTCGCCGTCGCGGAACCTGTAGAAGCGGCGCTGGCCTTGCGGATGGGCACTGAGCACATCCTCCTTGCGGGCGATCGCGACCACCATATCGTCGCCTCCCGCCAGGCGCGCCGCGACCTCGCGGACGGCCGCGGGCGTCAGCAGCACATTGTCGGCGGTGGTGATGACCAGCGGCCCTTCGCTGCCGGCGGCCGCGGCGTAGACGCTGTCGGCGATATTGTCCGCGGAAGCGACGAAGCTCACCGGCAGGCCCGAGGCCAGGGCGATCGGGCTCAGCGCCTCGGCGGCGCCCGGCTCGACCGCGATGCGCACGCTCTCGATGCCCTTGAGGCCGGCGAAGGCCTCGAGCACATGCGCGAGCAAAGCCCGGCCGCCGATCGGCACCAGGCATTTGTGGCTCACCCCCGCCGCGGCGGCCAGCGGGTCGAGCCGGCCCTCGCGCTGCGCGGCGAGGATCACGATGGTGAAGCTGCCCTTCCCCTCAACCATCGAGCAATCCATGGCGGCGCAGGCCCTCGTGAAGGATGGTCTCGATCAGCTGCGATTGGGTCAGCCCGGCCCGCACGGCGGAGCGGCCGAACACCTTCTCCGACCAGAGATTGGCCTGCAGGTTCACCTCGAGGAAGTCGCAGCGCCCGGTCCCGGCGTCGAGCCGGAACTCGAAGCGGCCATAGTCGAACGGCCGGAACTCCTCGGCGATGGCGAGGGTCATCTCCGCGATCCTGGGCACCCAATCGCCGGCGTCGAACGGCACCAGCTGGTATTTGTGGCCGCGCTCGACCAGGTCGCGCTTCTCGTAATAGGTGCGCAGGTGGGTCGGGTCGGCCTGCTCGAACAGCATCATCGGCATCACCACCGGGGCGCCGTCCACCGTGATCACCGGCACCTCGACGTCGCTGCCGTTGAGGAAGGGCTCGACGATCGCGTCGTGGCCCTCGGCGTGGATGCTCGCCACCGCCGCGGCGACTCCCGCCCAGTCATGGGCGTCCTGCACCCCCCAGCTCGCCGAGGAGGCGTTGGGCTTGATCACCAGCCGGTCGCCGGCCGGGCAGCGCGCCTGCTCCACCGGCGCGCCGCGCCGGTAGATCGCCCAGGGCGCGGTGGGGATGCCGCGCGCCGCCGCGGCGAGCTTGGAGAGATGCTTGTCGTCGGCGAGCCCGCGCAGGATCGGCGAGGCGCCGAGATAGGGCAGGCCGCTGCGCGTGCACAGCAAAGGCAGCATCATCTCGCTGTTGAGGAAGCCGCCGCGGTTCAGCAGCGGGAACAGGAAGTCGACGTCCGGCTTCTCGAACAACGCCCGGTAATTGTCCTCCAGCACCAGGTTGAGCCCGAGCCCCTCCAGGATCTCGCGCGTCTCGACATGGTAGAGCGCGTGGTTGCCGTCCTCCGGGTGGAGGCCGCCCGCCCATTTGGCGTGCTTGGCGATGAACATGATCCTGAGCCGTTCCTTGGCCTCGGCGGGGATCACGCGCGGTACGATGGGGGTCACGGGGAAAACGGCCTTCCGGACACAAAAATGCCGGCCGCCACAATTCCGCCGCGGCCGGGCACGATATGGCGTGGCGTTAGTCGCGTCCAAGGGCCGGTGCAAGATCATGATCGCAGGCGTCGAGGGAGTTGAGGCGGCCCGGCTGATGACCGAGGGCGGCGACGCCCGCCTGCGCCTCGACGCCGCCACCGGCCTCAACCGCTATTACAGCGCGCCGCGCCCGAGCGCTGCGCTGGCCTACGCTTCCTCGACCGCCAACGACGTCTCGCCGGCCGCTTATGCGCGCGCCGAAGCGGTGCTGGCCGGGATCGGCCCGGAGCCCGCCGCCACCGTCTATGCCGAGCGGCTGGAGGCGCTGCGCGGCCGCATCCGCGCCGCCTACGGCATCGCCGACGAGGTCGCGGTGGTGTTCGCCCCCTCCGGCACGGACCTCGAATATGTCGCGCTCGCCTGCGTCGCCGGCCGCGCCCCGGGCGCCACCCACGCCATCCTGCTCGGCGCCGACGAGGTCGGCTCGGGCTGCATCCACAGCGCCCACGGCCTCTATTTCGCGGACGAGACCGCGCTCGGCATCGCCACCGCGCCGGGCGCGCCGGTACCGGGCCTCGGCGGCACCCACGTCGAGCTGATCGACATTCCGGTGCGCGACCGGATGGGGCGGGTGCGCCCTTCCCACTACATCGCCGAGCGGATGCGCGGCTCGGTCGCCGCCGCCCGCGCCGCCAGCCGGCACAGTCTCGTCCATGTCGTGCACGGCTCCAAGACCGGGCTGATCCTGCCCTCGCTCGCCGACGTCGACCGGCTGATCGCCGCGCATGGCGAGGCCGCCACCCTGGTCGTCGACGCCTGCCAGGCGCGGATCACGCCGGCGGCGGTGAACGACTATCTGGAGCGGGGCGCGATCGTCTTCGTGACCGGCTCCAAGTTCATGGGCGGGCCGCCGTTCAGCGGCTTCGCGCTCGTCCCGCAGGCGCTCGCGCAAGCCGCGCCGCCGCTCCCCGAAGGCTTCGCCACGATCTTCCGCCGCGCCGAATGGCCCTCGGGCTGGCCCGGCGCGGAGATCCTCCCAGACGAGCGCCAATATTGGGCTGCTGCTGAGGCTCGAGGCGGCGATCTTCGAGCTCGAGCGTTTCCAGGCGCTCGATCCCGAAGCGGTCGAGCGGGTGATCCTCGCCTTCCATGCCGCCGTTCGCGCCGAGATCGTCGAGAAGACCGAGGCGCGCCGGGTCGCCCCCTATCCGCCCGGCCATGTCGAGGACGCCGACACCCATCCGGTCGAGATGCGCACCCTCTCCACGCTCGATCTCTCCGCCGCCGGCGCCAGCTTCGAGGAGGCGCAGGGCTGGCACAAGGAGATGGCGCTCGCCGGGGTACGCGTCGGCCAGCCGGTCAAATGCGTGCGCCTGCCCGACGGCCGCTGGGGCGCGACGCTCCGGATCGGCCTCACCATGGGCCAGGTCGCCGACCGGGCGGCGCTGGCGCCGGCGAACCTCGCCGCCGCCTTCGCCGCCGACATGGCCCGGATTCGCGCGGCGTTGCTCGCCGCCGTCTAGGCCTCGGCCGTCGCCTCCGTTTCCTCGCGGCCGCCCCAGTTGAGGTTGCGGGTGAGGTACATCACCGCCGCCAGCGCCGCGAACAGCATCAGCGAGCCGATCAGCAGCGAATAGGCCTCGAGGCTCAGGAGCACGTAGAGCACGGCGTAGAGGCCGGTGAGCAGCACGCCGATGAAGCCGGCGCGCCGCCAGCTCTTCAGCACCGCCGCCGAATAAGCGGTGTTGAGGCCGGTGATCGCCGCCGCCGCGGCCAGATAGGCCGGCATGAAGCCGACCACCTCGGCCAGCGCGAGCAGCAGCACGTAGAACAGCACCAGCCCCGCGCCGACCAGCAGATATTCGACGCCCGACACGCGGACGCCGCCGATCAGGTCGAACATCAGGAAGGCGAGGAAGGTGAAGCCGATGAACAGGAAGCCGTATTTGGTGGCGCGGTTGACCTGGGCATAGAGGTCGACCGGCTGGATCAGGCTGACCTGGGCGGCGCCGGGAGCGCCCGGCGTGGCGGCCGGGGTGGACGCGCCTTCCGCGGAATAGCCGGCGGGGGCCGGCTGCGCAGGAACCGGCGGCGCGGCCCCCTCGGCATCGGTCGAGACGAGCTGCTGGCCGAGCGCGAGATTGCCGACCCGCCAGACCGCCTCGAAGCCGTCGGCGCCGATCCGGCGGTGGGTGGGCAGGAAGGCGCCGTGGAAGCTCGGATGCGGCCAGGGCGAGCGCAGCCGCCAGCGCGTTTCGCCGGCGCGCGGCACCAGCCCCAGCGAGCCGTTGCCGCGGAAATCGTAGGAATAGTCGACCCGGATCGCCGCGCCCGCCAGCGGCGCCGCGTCGAGCCAGGCGAAGAAGCCGTTGCCGCCGGTCGCACCGGCGCCGCCGCCGGGCTGCAGCCGCAGCCGCCGGCCGCCGACGCTGACCCGCGGGTTGGCGCCGAGGCCGCGCGGGTCGCTGAGCCCGAAGCGCAGCTCGGCGCGGGCGAGGTCGAGCTGCGCGGGGGCGATGCCGAAGCGGGCAAGGTCCGCCGGCATGGCGAAGCGGGCGCGGCCCGAGATCGCCGCATCGTAGACCGCCACCTCGTAGATCGAGCGCCGCAGCGGCTGCGCGCGCAGCTCCGTCTCGATCTCCGAGGCCTCGGGCGCCAGCACCATCTGCTTCTGAACCCTGCGCACCCGCGTCACCTGGGCGCCGTTCTCGGTCGCGGTCTCGCTGAGGTCCGCCCAATAAGGGATCACCAGCAACGGCCCGCTCACCGTCTGCGGCCCGCCCCACCCTTCGGCGATGCCCGCCTGGGCGAATTCGGACTGGGACTGGCGGTCGATGACCAGCAGCCAGACCATCATCAGCGGAAAGGCGAGCAGGAAGCCGACCAGGATGGCGAGACCGAGCTTGACGCCCGGCGAACGGTCCGCGGACAATACCGTCATGAACTGGACTCCCGTGCGCTTGACTCCGTTCGTCGTACGTATTGCACGGTTCGTCGTCAAGTCACGTTCGCGCGCCCTGGCTTTCTGAACGGCAATATCGCGTCCGCTCCTCGGGCGCAGCACGCAGCCGGCTGTCGAGATAATAGCCGGCCAGCTCGTCGATCGTCGCCTCGCGGCCGGGCGGGATGAAGCGCGCCGCGCCCTGCCGCCAGCCGGCGACGCAGTCGGCCCGGGCGCGGTCGGATCGGCCGCAGGCGACGAAGGCGTCGAACGCCGCCTTCCAGGCGAGGAAGGCGGCGCGGTCCATCGGTTCGCCATGGCCCGGGATCAAGGTGAGGAAGTCGGTCGCCGCGATCCGCTCGAGCGCGCGTTGCCAGCCCTCGGGGCACGCCGTGTCCATGAACGGCACCGGCGCCACCACCAGGTCGCCGGCGATCAGCAGGCGTGCGGCGCGGTCGTAGAGCCAGACGTCGCCCTCGGTCGCCGCATGAGGCGCGAGATTGACCTGCAGCCGCCGCCCGGCGATCGCCATGTCGGCCGAGCGGGTGACCGGGCGGGTCGGCCGCAGCGAGTCCGGATTGTCCATCACCGCGAATGCGCGCCGCACTTCGGCCCGATTGGCCTCGGGGATCCGGCCCGCCTCGAGCTGCCGCGCGATGCTCGCCCGGCTGCGCGCGAGAAAGCCGGTCAGCGCGCCCTCGATCGCGTTGCTGGCATGGACCGGCGCGCGCGGATAGGCGGCGCGGAGCTCGGCATTGCCGGTGCTGTGGTCGAGATGCCAGTGGGTGTTGACGATCGCCGCGATGGGCCGCCCCCGCTGCCGCGCAAAGGCCAGCAGCCGGTCGCGATGCGCGGGGTGGCGCCCGGTGTCGACCAGGATCAGGCCCTCCGGCGCGTCGAGGAAGACCGAATTGCCGTCCGGCCCGCGATTGGGCTCCAGCGTGCCGGGGATCAGGTGCCAGCCCCGCTCCGGCGCGGCGAAGGCGGTGCAGGCGATGAAGGCCCAGGCGGCGACGAACAATCTCATGACGGAGTCCCCCGATCATCGTCCCGCCTGCTCTCGCTAGGCCGGCCGCCAAGGCACGGCGCGTGGCTTTCTGCGGACCGCTTCAGGGCTTCGACAAAAGGCGCGCGCGCTGCTCGTCGCTGAGCAGCGCGCATTGCTCGGCCGTGCCGAACCAGCGGTAGCGGTTGGCCGCGATCCGGTCGTAGAGCCAGTCGCTCGCCCGCTCGGGCAGGATCCGCGCCGCCTTGAGCAGGCGCCACCAGCCGCCGAGCGCGTCGAAGACCTCCAAATAGCCGCGGCTCCTGGTGAAGGCGCGCCCATCCCTCAGGAACAGATAGGAATCGTCGATCGGCAGCCCGAAATGGCGGTAGAGCGCCGCGCCGAGCGGCGACTGCGCCGAGGCGAGGTTGATCCGCCCTTCCCGGTCGCGCCGCATCAGGAAGGCGGCGCCGGTCGAGCAGAGCACGCAAATGCCGTCGAACACGAACAAGGGCGCGGCGTCGTCGAACGGCGGCACCGCCGGATCGTCGCGCCACGAATGCGCCGGCCGCGCCAGCTCAGGCATCGGCGCCCTCCACCCGGACCGAGATGTCGAGCCCGTCGAGCGCGGCGAGATAGTCGTCGAGCGCGATCAGGTCGAGGCAGGGCCGCGCCCCCGGCGCGGGCGCCGCGCCCCGCGCCATCCTCTGCGCGATCAGGATCGAGGGGATGCAGGGGACGTAGGGCCCATGGCCCGAGCGGGCGATCAGGTAGAAGCGGATCGTCCTCGGCGCGCCGGCCGCGTCGGCCCCTTTCAGGATCATGTGCAGCCCACTCCGGGCCGTGCCCAGCCAGTCGAACAGCCGCGAGGCCCTGAGTAGGAAGGGCGCGATCCGGTCCAGCCTCGGCAACAGCCTGAAGCGGACCGGCCAGCTCAGCGCCCAGATGCCGAGATGGAGCAAGGCCACCTCGTGGCCCGCGCAGAAGCGGACCGACCGCAGCTCCGGCCAGCGCGCCGGAAACAGGTCGAGATCGGGGATGTCGGCATTGCCGAACCAGCGCCGGCCGAGCTCGGGATAGGTTTCGGCATGCAGCCCCTGCCAGCCGTACACATTTGTCCATCCCGCCGCGCGCAGGCTCCGGAACGGCCGCCCCACATAGGAAAGAACGCCGCACGTGGTCGCCAGCCCCATCGCTCCCTGGGCGGCGGTGCTGATCCCGTAATCCACGCTGTCGAGCCGCGCGAACCGGCCGCGATATTTATCGACGATCCCGGCGGAGAGCGCGGGCACCGAGCTCGCCCCGGCGATCACCGCCACCCCTGCGGCGCGCGCCGGGGCGTCGAGCGCGCCGATCCCGGTCACGAAGCCGCGCCCGTCGGCGAGGTCGCAATAATGCACCCCGGCCGCGATGCAGGCTTCGGCGACGCGATAGTCCTGGCCCTGGAACGGGCCCGCCGTATGGATCAGGAGGTTGGGCCGCGCCCGCGCGAGCGCCTCGCCGATCTCGCCGGCGGCGTCGATTTCCAGCGCCTCCGCGCCGAGCGTCCGGGCAAGGGCCTCCGCCTTGGCCGGCGCGCGTCCGCCGATCGTCAGCGCGATCCCGGCATCCGCCGCCAGCCGCCGCGCGATCCAGGAGCCGAAATTGCCGTAGCCGCCGAGGATCAGGACGCGGATCATCGCCGCGGCGCCGCGGCGAGGCGCCGGGCGAGGAGCAGGCCGAGGGCGAGCAGCAGCGGCGCGGTGGCGAGCCCCGGGAAATAACCGCCGGCGGCCAGCGCCAGCGCGCCGTGGCCGAGCCCGTTGGCGGATTCGAGCAGCGCCCAGAACCAGGCGAAGCCGCGCCAGTGACGGTGCCCGCTCCGCACTCGGGCGAAGTAGCACCACAGGCCGAACAGGATCAGCGCGGTGTTGGCGAGCGCGAAGCCGGTCGCGCGGTCGAAGCCGAGCGCTTCGCTGACCATCCGTGCCGGCGCGAGCCGGTCGTAGAGGCGGAAGCAATATTCCTCGAGCGAATGCGCCGCCTGCGCCGCGATCAGCGCGAGGAAGAGGGCGCGGGTGGCGCGGTCAGCGGCGGGCGGCGGCGGCACGGCTGGTCTCGAGCGCGGGGCGGCCGACGGGCTGGGTAGCGGCCGCCGGCATGCGCCGCTCGAGCGGGCCGAGCCAGCGCGCGGCGCCCGCTCCGACGCTGAGCTGCGGCTGCGAGGGCGCCGTGCCGACCCGCGCCTCCCAGACCGAGACCAAAGCGTTGGCCTCGGCGAAGGCGGCGGCGAGCGGCTGCGGCTTCCGGAGCGCGTGATTGATCAAGGCGTCGCCGAAGAAGGTCCAGTCGTTGTCGGCGGCGCAGCCGAACGAGGTGCGGTCCGCCGCGGAGGCGACGACGATCGCGCCGGTCTCCGATCGCAGCGCCGGCACGAACACGCCGGCGTGGCAGGCGCTGATGATCAGCAGGCGGTTGGAAAGGCCGAGCTGGTTCAGCATCGACAGCAGCCGGAACGGCGAGATCGCGCCATAGCCGCTGTCCCCGTCATTGTAATAGAGCCCGAACGGCGCGCCGTGGCTGGTGGTGTAGAGGATCAGCGCGTCCTCGCTCTCGTCCATCAGCTCGGCGATCCGCGCCAGCGCGATGGCTAGGCTGGCCGGCGTCCCCCGGGGCAGAGCGCCGCCGGCGAGCACGATGCTGCGGCCGCGGGCGTCGTAGCGGCGCTGCAGCACCTCGCCCGCCGCCCGCGCCTCGCGGCCGAACACCGGGTCGCTGTCGAGCGCGATCGAAACGACATAGGCATCGACCACGCCGCGCCGCTGCGGCAGCAGCCCGGCGAGCGCCCGGTCGAGCCGGCGATGCTCGGCAAGCTCGTCCGCCGGCGCCCGGTTCAGCTCGATCTGGGCGCCGGCATCGGCGCGCATGGAAAGGTCGAGCGGCGTCCCGGCGGTGAGCTCGCTGGGCGGCCTTGTGTGCGGCGCCGGCGCCTGCGCGGCCGCGCCCGGAGGCGACAGGAGCGCGAGCGCCGCCACTGCCTTCAGTCCCATCCGCGTTGCGAGCCCCCTCGCCATCGGGCCACTCTCGCGTACGGCTCGCGCGAGTCAAGCGACCGCTGAGGCCCGCTCGAGCTGGATATAGCGATCCCGCCAGATGGTGATGTAGAGCAGGACGAGCAGCGGGCGGGCGCCCGCGCGGCAGCGCAGCGCGACGTCGCCGTCGCCCGAGACGGTCAGCTCCGGCGAGGTGGCCCAGTCGATCCGCAGCTGCACGCGGTGGGGGCCGGGGCCGAGCTCGATCTCCAGCGTCTCCCGCTGCCTCACCGAGCCGCGGCTCACGCCGTCGACCAGCAAGGTGTAGGCGCGCAGGCCATCGACCCACGCCGGCTCGCGATAGAGCGTCAGCCGGGCCACGGCTCAGTAGGTCCGTTCCTTGGGCTTGATATAGTCGACCTCGTCGGTCAGCGTGTAGTCGTGGACCGGGCGGTAGTCGATCCTGACCGCCCCGCCTTGACCGCCCCAGCCGTCGAACCAGCAGCAGCTGTGCTTCATCCAGCCCTTGTCGTCGCGCTCGGGATAATCCTCATGGGCGTGGGCGCCGCGGCTTTCCTTGCGGTTGGCGGCGCCGGCCATGGTCACGCTCGCCTGGGCGATCAGATTGTCGAGCTCGAGCGTCTCGACGAGGTCGGTGTTCCAGATCAGGCTGCGGTCGGTGACGCGGATGTCGGCCATGCGGGCATAGGTCCGGCCGAGCTTCGCCACCCCCTCGGCCATCAGCTCGTCGTTGCGGAACACCGCGCAATGCGCCTGCATCACCCGCTGCATCTCGACCCGCACCTCGGCGGTCGGCGACCCGCCCGCGGCGAAGCGGAACTTGTCGAGCCGGGCCAGAGCGAGGTCCGAGCCGTCCTTGGGCAAGGCGGCGTGCGGGCTGTTCGGCTTGATCGTCTCGGCGAGCCTCAGCCCCGCCGCGCGGCCGAACACGACGAGGTCGATCAGGCTGTTCGAGCCCAGCCGGTTGGCGCCGTGCACCGAGACGCAGGCCGCCTCGCCCACCGCGAACAGGCCCGGCACCACGCTGTCCGGATCGCCGCCCTTCACGGTCACCACCTCGCCGTGAAAATTGGTCGGGATGCCGCCCATATTGTAGTGCACGGTCGGCGTCACCGGCAGCGGCTGGCGGGTCAGGTCGACGCCGGCGAAGACCTTGCCCGATTCGGTGATCCCCGGGAGGCGCTCGGCGAGGATCTTCGGGTCGATATGATCGAGGTGCAGGTAGATGTGGTCCTTGTGCGGGCCGACGCCGCGGCCCTCGCGCATCTCGATCGCCATCGCGCGCGAGACCACGTCGCGGCTGGCGAGGTCCTTGGCCGAGGGCGCGTAGCGCTCCATGAAGCGCTCGCCCTCCGAATTGGTGAGATAGCCGCCCTCGCCCCGCGCCCCCTCGGTGATCAGCACGCCGGCGCCGTAGATGCCGGTCGGGTGGAACTGCACGAACTCCATGTCCTGCAGCGGCAGCCCCGCCCGCAGCGCCATGCCGCCGCCGTCGCCGGTGCAGGTGTGCGCCGAGGTGCAGGTGAAGTAGCAGCGCCCGTAGCCCCCCGTCGCCAGCACCACGGCATGGGCGGTGAAGCGGTGCAGGCTGCCGTCCTCGAGGCAGAGCGCGACCACCCCGCGGCACGCGCCCGAGGTCGGGTCCATGATCAGGTCGAGCGCGAAATATTCGATGAAGAAATCGGCGTCGTAGCGCAGCGACTGCTGGTAGAGCGCGTGCAGCATGGCATGGCCGGTGCGGTCGGCGGCCGCGCAGGTGCGCTGCGCCGGCGGCCCCTCGCCCATGTTCTGCATCATCCCGCCGAAGGCGCGCTGGTAGATCCTGCCCTCGGCGGTGCGCGAGAAGGGCACCCCGGCATGCTCGAGCTCGTAGACCGCGGCCGGGGCTTCCCGCACCATATATTCGATCGCGTCCTGGTCGCCGAGCCAGTCCGAGCCCTTGACGGTGTCGTACATGTGCCAGGTCCAGTGGTCCGGCCCCATGTTTCCGAGCGAGGCCGAAATCCCCCCCTGCGCCGCCACCGTATGCGAGCGCGTCGGGAACACCTTGGTGATGCAGGCGGTGCGCAGCCCCCCCTGCGCGGCCCCCATCGCGGCGCGCAGCCCCGAGCCGCCGGCGCCGACGACGACGACATCATAGGCGTGGTCGATGATCTGGTAGGCGGGCGCGGGCATGGCGGGCCCTGCTATTACGCGCGGCGCGGGGGAGTGCAAGGGCGGGTGCAGCGCCCCAATGGTCCGTGACGAATTGGTTGGCACGCCGTAGACAGTGTCCGGAGCATCGCGGGGCGCGGGATTGGTGTCGTTGAATGAATGCCGTCGAGATTGAAGAAGCCGTGTCCGAGCTGGTCTCCCAGCCATTCGACCCGGCCGAGTTTCCGTTCCAGTTCCTGACCGCGTTCGGCAACAAGGAAACGACCGTCAGACGGTTGCGCAAAGGCGAATCGAACGCCTCGGACGTCGCCGGCGGCGTCCTCCAGCGCGGCAACATCCACATCGCCGTGGCGCAGCCGGGCGAGGTCGGGACCGCTCTGGCCGCCTTGCGCGCGAGCCCGAAGACCGCGAGCCAGAAAGCCAGGTTCATCCTCGCGACCGATGGCGACACGGTCGAAGCGGAGGACCTCGTCTCCGGCGACGTGGTCGCCTGCGCCTATGCGGACCTCCCGCGCCATTTCGCGACCTTCCTGCCGCTCGCCGGCATCTCCACCGTCAGGGAGATCAAGAACAATCCGATCGACATCAAGGCGACCGGCCGCCTCAATCGCCTCTATGTCGAGCTGCTCAAGGACAATCCGGACTGGACAACCGAAACCAGGCGTCCCGAGCTGAACCGGTTCATGGCGCGGTTGATCTTCTGTTTCTTCGCCGAGGATACGGGCATTTTCCACGAGGGGCAGTTTACCGCCACGATCGCTCAAATGAGCCATGCCGGGCATGGCAGCGGCGAAGAGCGCTGGGGCAACACGCACGAAGTGCTGACCGAGCTGTTCCGGGCGATGGACACAAGCACTCAGCATCAAGGGCAGCCTGACGATCACCATCGAAAGGCGGCCGATATCAAGAGTTGGGCCGACGTCTTTCCTTATGTGAGCGGAGACCTGTTTCTCGGGTCCAAGGATTGTCCGCGCTTCAGCCGGACGGGGCGCGCCTATCTGCTGCGCGCGGGCGAGCTGGACTGGAAGGAGATCAATCCGGACATCTTCGGATCGATGATCCAGTCTGTCGCCGACGATGGTGAGCGCGGTGAGTTGGGCATGCATTATACAAGCGTGCCGAACATCCTTAAGGTGCTGAACCCGCTGTTCCTCGATGACCTGCGCGAGCAGCTGGAGGAGGCGGGCGATAGCCGGCAGAAGCTGCGCAATCTGCGCAGGCGACTGGCGAATATCCGCGTTTTCGACCCCGCATGCGGATCGGGCAACTTCCTCGTCATCGCATACAAGGAAATGCGAGCGATCGAGGCGGAGATTATGAGGCGGCTCGGTGGTGAGGCGAATCTGAAAGCTAGCGGATCGCCGCAGCGTCATCCCGCTTTCCAATTTCTATGGCATCGAGATCAGAGATTTCGCCGCCGAGATTGCCCGCCTCGCGCTGCTGATCGCCGAGTTTCAGGCGGATTGCCTATACCTCAGCCAGCAGGAAGCGCGCGCGATGGTGCTGCCGTTGCATAAGACAGGACAGGTTCACGGGGGTGCTCAGGCGAATGCGTTGCGAATGGACTGGCTTGAGGTTTGCCCCCCTTCCAGAGGGGAAACCGGAATCGAATACGATTTGGCTGGCCCAACTGGGAAGCTGGCACTTGAGCATTCGTTTATCAATGGTCCGGAAGAGACATATGTCTGTGGGAATCCTCCCTACGTTTGGACCAATGACCAGACTGAAGATCAAAAGGAGGATCTGCGGGCGCTTTTTGTCGAGGTAGAATCTTCGTGGCGTTCGCTAAACTACGTTTCTGGATGGTTTCTAAAAGTAGCCGAATACATTCTCGCTGTCGGCGGGCAGTCCGCGTTCGTCTCGATAAACACGATCTGCAATGGTCAACACGTGAGTATATTATGGCCTCATATTCTTACCAACGATGTAGAAATATCCTTTGCTTATACGCCGTTTAAATGGGCAAATTTGGCCTCTAAAAACGCGGGAGTGACTGTCGTCATTGTGGGCTTGGCAGCTTCTCCAAAATCAAAATTTCTCTACGAAGCCGACGATAATTCTAGAAAATTGTGTAACAATATTAATCCCTACCTAATAGATTTTCCTGATCTCATTGTCGAGAAGGCGTCTCGCCCGATATCGGACCTCCCCTCGATGGTGCGGGGTAACATGCCATACGATGGTGGCTATCTTCTCCTTACGCGAGAGGAGGCCATACAAGACGGATTTTTTGAAGGGCGCCAAAAGGCCTACCTTAAAAGGCTGATCGGCTCGTCAGAGATGATCCACGGCCGTGAGCGGTATTGCATATGGATCGATGACAACCACGTTGAAGAGGCCCTGCGCTATCAGGCTATCGCGACGCGGGTTGAAGCTGTCCGCTTCCTACGAGAGGAAAATACTGATCCTAATGTGATTAAGCTCGCGCGCCGCCCCCATAGCTTTCGAGAGCACAATGCCGCGAAGATAGCGACGATTGTGATGCCTGCCGTTTCCTCGGAGAAGCGCGACTTTCTTCCAGCTAATATTGTGAGTCCAGACACTATAATCACGAACCGAAATTACGGAATATTTGACAGACCTGAATGGGCATTTGCTTTGATGGTTTCCACTATGCATCGTGTCTGGGTGGACACCGTATGTGGAAGCCTTGAGAAGCGGTTTTCTTATTCGAATACCCTCGGCTGGAACACCTTTCCGGTTCCCAAGCTGACTGGGCACAGCAAGACTGATCTCACTCGCTGCGCCGAAAATATACTGCTCGCGCGCGAGGCGCATTTTCCCGCGACAATCGCAGATCTCTACGATCCCGATCGATTGGACAGCGAGTTCCCGGACCTGCGCCGTGCGCATGAAGAGAATGACGAAGTGCTGGAGCGCATCTATATCGGCCGCCGGTTCCGCAATGATACCGAGCGGCTGGAGAAGCTGTTCGAGCTCTACACCAAAATGATGGCGGAACAGCCGAAAACGAAGAAGGGCAGGAGAGCCGCATGAGCGTCAGGGAAGCGCGCCCCATTCCAGCGGTCTCCCTTACCACCGCGCGCACTGGCGCTTCAGCCAAGTCCAACGAGCTTGGCATGCGGCCGATGCAGGAGCGGGCCTACGCCCATCGCGGCGAGCAATATCTGCTGATCAAGTCGCCGCCCGCCTCGGGCAAGTCCCGCGCGCTGATGTTCATCGCGCTCGACAAGCTCCACAACCAAGACATCAAGCAGGCGATCATCGTCGTACCGGAGCGCTCGATCGGCGGGAGCTTCGCCGACGAGCCGCTGAGCCAATACGGCTTTACCTGGGACTGGTCGGTCAAGCCCCACTGGAACCTGTGCAATGCGCCGGGTGCCGACGACCTGAAGGTCGCCAAATCCAAGGTGAAGGCGGTCGGCGAATTCTTGGCAGGTGACGACAAGGTGCTGATCTGCACCCACGCCACCTTCCGCTTCGCGCTCGATGAGCTAGGCGCCGAGGCGTTCGACGGGCGGCTGATCGCGGTCGACGAGTTCCACCATGTTTCCGCCAATCCGGACAACCGACTGGGTTCCCAGCTCGGCCAGCTGATCGAGCGCGACAAGGTGCATCTGGTCGCGATGACGGGCAGCTACTTTCGCGGCGACGCCGTGGCCGTGCTGAGGCCCGAGGACGAAGCTAGGTTCGCGACCGTCACCTATACCTATTACGAGCAACTCAACGGCTATGAATATCTCAAGCAGCTCGACATCGCCTACTCCTTCTACACCGGCAGCTACCTCGACGGCATCCACAAGGTGCTGGACCCGGCCCTGAAAACGATCGTCCATATCCCCAGCGTCAGGGCGCGCGAAGCGGGCCCGCTGCACAAGACCACCCAGGTCGAGCACATCGTCGATTGTATCGGGAGCTGGGAAAGCACCGACGAGGCGACCGGTTTCTACCGCGTGCGGCACGAGAGCGGCGCCTTGTTGAAGGTCGCCGACCTGGTGGATGACGATCCCGGGCGCCGGGATAAAGTCGTCGCCGCGCTCAAGAGACCGGAGGGGCGAAACGATCGCGACCATGTGGACGTGATCATCGCGCTCGGCATGGCGAAGGAGGGCTTCGACTGGATCTGGTGCGAGCATGCGCTCACTGTCGGCTATCGCTCCAGCCTGACCGAGATCATCCAGATCATCGGCCGCGCCACCCGCGACGCGCCGGGCAAGACGGTGGCGCGCTTCACCAACCTGATCGCCGAGCCGGCGGCCGACGACGACGTGGTGGCGGATGCCGTCAACGACACGCTGAAGGCGATCGCCGCTAGCCTGCTGATGGAGCAAGTGCTGGCGCCACGGTTCGAATTCACGCCGAAGGACGTCGGCGAGAAGGAGGGCTTCGATTACGGCCCCGACGGCTATCAGGAAGGGGAGGCCAATGTCGGCTTCCACGAGGAACGAGGCGTGTTCCATTTCGAGCTGCCCGGGCTGGTCGCGCCGACGTCCCCCGAAGCGCGCCGCATCTGCCAGGAGGACCTCAACGAAGTGATCACCGCGTTCGTGCAGGACAAGCAAGCGCTCGAGCGCGGCATTTTCGATCCGGAGACGGTGCCGGAAGAGCTGACCGTGGTTCGGATGGGAAAGATCGTTCGCGACCGTTACCCGGACCTCAGCGAAACCGACCAGGAAGCCATCCGCCAGCACGCCATCGCTACGCTCAACATCACGCAGCAAGCGAGCAAGATCATTGCCGAGACGGCGACGGAGGAGGGTGGCGAGCTGAAGGCCAATACGGCCTTTATCGACGGGGTTCGGAAGTTCATCAACGTGCGCGAGCTCGACATCGACCTGATCGATCACATCAACCCGTTCGATGCCGCCTTTGCCATCCTCGCCAAGGCGATGAACGAAGCCACGCTCCGGCAGGTCCAGGCCGTCATCAGCGCCCGCAGGAGCAGTCTCTCCGAAGAGGAGGCGCGTGCCCATGCGGTCCGCGCCGTGCTGTGGAAGCGCGAGCGCGGCCGTGCGCCGGACATCGGATCGCAGGACCCCTGGGAGCGGCAGCTCGCCGAGGGCGTCGCGGCATTCGCCCGCTACAAGGCCAAGGCGGCCGGCGATGGCTGAGATGACCGACGACGATATCTTGACCGAGCTCGGCATCGGCCTAGAGCCGAAGAAAGTTCGCGCCCGGACGCCACGGGAAGAGCGGATCATCGCCGGTTTCGAGGATATCCTAAGGTTTCGGGAGGAACATGGGCACGCGCCGCAGCACGGCGAAGGGCGTGACATTTTCGAGCGCCTTTACGCGGTGCGCCTCGACCGCCTGCGCCTGTTGCCGGAGGCGCGCGAGCTGCTCGCGGATATGGATCGCTATGGGCTCCTCGAAGGTGGCGCCGAGCCGGCGGCGGCCGCCGAGGAGTTGGACGACGGCGCCCTTCTCGCCGAACTGGGCATCGCCGGCGGGGTGAGCGACGACATTACCCAGCTGCGTCACGTCCGTTCGTACGAGGAGAAACAGGCGGCGGAGGAAATCGCCAACCGAATCCGGTGCGAAGACTTCCATCTGTTCAAGCCACTGTTCGAACAAGTCCAGCAGGAGCTCGATTCCGGCCTTCGCCAGACGCGTCCCTTCGTGAAGGACGCCGGCATGTCCAAGGCCGCCATCCTGAAGGGCGAGTTCTTCATCCTCGGCGGCCAGATCGCCTATGTCGCGGAGGTCGGCGAGCCGTTCCGGGCGCCGAATGGCGAGACGGACGCCCGCCTGCGCGTCATCTACTCCAACGGCACCGAGAGCGACCTGCTGCTGCGCTCGCTCCAGCGCGCGCTTTATAAGGACGAGGGCGGGCGCCGGATCAGCGAACCGGTGGCCGGGCCGCTGTTCGCCGAGGCACCGGCCCCCGAATATGACGAATATCTTCCGACTGGAACGCTCTATGTGTTGCGAAGCCGATCGACGCACCCGATGGTCGCGGCGAACCGGGAGTTGGTCCACAAGATCGGTATCACCGGCGGTCCGATCGAGGCTCGAATCGCCGCCGCGGCGGACGACGCCACCTATCTCCTCGCGGATGTGGACCTGATTGCAACCTACAAGCTCTACAATGTCAACCGGAAGCGGTTGGAAGCGCTCATTCACCGCGTGCTCGGCGGAGTCCGGTTCAACATCGAAATTCCCGACCGGTTCGGCAAGCCGGTACGGCCGCGCGAGTGGTTCCTCGTGCCGCTCCCGATTGTCGACGAGATCGTAAATGGGATCACCGACGGCTCGATCGCCGGCAAGGTTTACGACCCCAGCCGGGCTGCCCTCGTTAGGGAATAGCGCCGGTCGTTTCATCTCGCGGCGGCGCGCGCCTGCGCCACGGGCATTGATTGAAATATCAACTAGATCGCACGCCGATGCAGCGACTGCTGGTAGAGCGCGTGCAGCATGGCATGGCCGGTGCGGTCGGCTGGGGCGATCCGCCTTGATCCGACTACGCCATTGGCGTACGGGCGGTGACGTCGCTGGTCGGCGTCATCGAGGCGAAAGACTTTCTCGCCGCCGCCGAGAGGCTGATGTCGGAGGAAGAGCGCGCTGCCGTCGTCGACGTCGTCGCGGCCGATCCGACCGCCGGCGTCCTGATCAAGGGCATGAACGGGGTTCGCAAGATGCGGATTCCGCTTCGGGGCCGGGGCAAGAGAGGCGGCGGGCGTGTGGTCTACTGGTTCCATTCGACCGACTATCCCGCCGTGCTGATGCTGGTGTTCGCGAAGAACCGGGCGGCCGATTTCTCGGCCGCGGAACGCAAATATCTGGTGTCGCTGAGCGCGACACTCCTCGCGCATTTTGGAGGCGGGACGTGAAGAAGGAAGATTTCGACGATCTCGTGACGAGCATCGAGCAAACCGCCGCTTGGCTGCGCGGCGAGGATGTGCCCGGTTTTCGCGTCCATTTCCCGCCGGGCGGCGACGTCGCCGCGATCCGCAAGCGGACCGGTCTCAGTCAGGCCGCCTTCGCCCGCCAGATCAGGGTGTCGGTGGCTACCCTGCGCAACTGGGAGCAGGGGCGGCGTTGCCCCATCGGCCCGGCGCGGGTGCTGCTGGCCTTGCTGGCGAAGGATCCGGAGATCGTGAGGCGGACGCTGTCGGAGGCGGCATGAGGGTTGGGTTCACGCGAAGGCGCGAAGGCGCGGCGCACAGCGCGATTGTATTGTATGACAAATCACTATATTTGTCATACGTCGAGGAGCAGGCGATGACAGTCGAGGTCAAGCGGGAAAGCCCGGGGCGGGCGAAACGGGGGCCGGCGGGGCCGCTTGCGGCGACGCGTGTGGCATCGACGCTCGGGGCGGCCGCGGCGGCCGGCCTGACCCGGGGAAAGAAAGCCAAGCGCATTTCGGGACGGGCGCACGAAACGCTGTTCCGGGCCGCGGCGGAACGATCCGGCCTCGATGGCAGCGAGCTGATCGAATATGCCCTGGCCAAGGTCGCCCTGGAGGACGATTTCGC
The DNA here is from genome assembly GCA_963826805.1 of uncultured Alphaproteobacteria bacterium. Classification (GTDB taxonomy): domain Bacteria; phylum Pseudomonadota; class Alphaproteobacteria; order Sphingomonadales; family Sphingomonadaceae; genus Allosphingosinicella. Next base: position 235,191 of record CAWGYE010000001.1, on the reverse strand, counting down.
AGACCGGCTGCTGGCGCTGGAGGGCAAGGTAGGCGGGGACCTCGACCTTGAGCTTTGATCTCGCGAAGTCGCTGCGGCGACTGAAGCCGCAGCGGCGCGCCCGATCGCCGCGGCGGCGGGGCGATGCGGGTCCGGCCTTCGTCGAAGCGCCGGTGGCGGCCGGGCCGGCGCTCCTGCTCGACACCAACGTCTATATCGATGCGCTGCAGGGCCGCCTGCCGGCCGAGGTGAAGGACCTCCTGCGCGTCCGCCAGCTCAATCACAGCGCGATCGCGGCCGCCGAGCTCGCGCACCTGTTCGGCCGGCTCGACCCGACCCGGCCGGAGACCAGGCCGGCGCTCGCCTCGGTGCAGGCGGCGCTCGAGGCGATCCCGCGCCACCGCCTCGGGGCGCCGAGCATCCAGGCGACGGTCGAGGCGGGCATCGTCGCCGGCATGGTGGCGCGCTTGCGGGGACTGCCCAAGGCCGACCGGCAGACGCTGCTCAACGACGCCATGCTGTTCCTACAGGCGCTCGAAAACGGCCTGTGGCTGCTCTCGCGGGACATTGCCGATTTCGACCTCATGCGGCAGCTCGTGCCGGGAGGGCGGGTGCTTTTCTATCGTCAGGGGGCGTGAACGGGTCCGGCGCGGGTGCTGCTGGCACTGCTGGCGAAGGATCCCGGGATCGTGAAGCGGACGTTGTCGGAGGCGGCTTGAGGGTTGGGCTCACGCGAAGGCGCGAAGGCAGGTCGCGAACGGCTTGGTAAGGCAGGCGGTGCGGAGGCCGCCTTGCGCGGCGCCCATCGCGGCGCGGAGACCGGAGCCGCCGGCGCCGACGACGACGACGTCATAGGCGTGGTCGATAATCTCGTAGGCGGGCGCGGGCATGGCGGCAGGGTAGCAGCCCGACGCGCGGCGGTTGCAAGGGTGGGAAGCTCTGCCGGCTGCGATGGTTTGCGTGGCCTCCTGTCTGCAAGGCTGCTACCTTGGACCTGCGCGTCCTTAGGGAGTCGGGCGTCGGGATGGAGGCGCTGGAGTCGCCGTGACAGCAGTTTTCGATCCGGAACGGGAGCGGCGGAGCAGGTTGGCGCAAGTCGAGGTTGTCCGGGTTACGCCCCGGCTCAACCCTGTTCGATCGATCGAGGATCGCGGCTTGATCGAGGGGCTGGAAGCGCGTTTTTCGGCGGCTGTGCAGATGAGCGAGCGATTGTCGAGACTGGCCCTCGGACTGCAGGATTCGGGACGCCGCTATTGCGTGTTCGGCGGATGGGTCAGAGACACGATTTCAGCGCTTCGGGGAAAGTCGCAAGCGAGCCCGGCCCGGGATATCGACGTCGTCGTGCACGGAACCGACCTGAAGGAGCTTTCGGGTCTTATGCCGCCCGATGTTCGGCGGACAATATTCGGAGGCATCCAATCGGAGGCGCCGCCCCTGGCCTTCGACGTGTGGCCGCTCCAGGACACCTTCCTGATCGCCTATCTCGGGCTCCCGCCTTCCTTTGAAAGCCTCCTGGAATCCACCGACTTCACGATCAATGCGGCGCTTTTCTTCCCCCGTCAGGGAGACAGCGAACCGGAATTATGGGATCGCGGAATGGCCGAAGCGCTCGCCACGAAAACCCTCGCCTTCAACAACGCGGCCCTCCCTCTCCCGATCATGCAATGCGCCCGGCTGCTGGCCTATGCCGGGAAGCTTTCGCTCGAGCCTTCCCCTGCGGCCCGCGGCTTCGTGCGGGAGCTCGTTTCCGATCCGGCACGTCGGGAGCAGGTGCTGGCCGGTCTCGGCAGCGTCTATTCCCCAACCATTTGCGAGCGTGCACGAAAGCTGCTGCTGGAATGGGGGACGTGAGGCGAATGACGACGCAATATTTCACCAACTGCGTCGCGGTTTTCGAGGGGGGAGGCGTAAGAGGCGCGGCATATGCCGGAGCCTATGCCGCGGCGGTGGATGCCGGCATGAACTTCAACGGCGTGGCGGGAAGCTCGGCCGGGTCGATCGCTGCCGCTTTCATAGCGACCGGCGGCTCGCCGGCGGCGGTCAAGGAAAAGCTTTTCGCGGTCGACCTGGCGACCCTGCAGCGGGTTCCCGACAAAGCGGACGTGCCGTTCCCGCCTCCCGGCTTCCTCGCCAGAGCGCTCGCCTGGCTGCCGTCCGAATTTGCAGCGAAAATCGCCAAGTTCGTCCGCTATTCCGGCGTGTTCAATTCCGAGCCCGTCCGGGAGTGGGTCGAGACGGCCCTGCGGGACATGCTCGCGGCGGGAGGGGGCCCGGCGCTCGAGCGGCCCGTGCGCTTTTCCGATCTCAAGATCCCGCTCTACATCGTGGCGGCCGACGTCCTTCAGAAGACTCCGAAGGTCTGGAGCACGGAGACGACGCCCGAAGATTCGGTGGCCTTCGCGGTCCAGGCCTCCTGCGCGATCCCGTTCCACTTCCAGGCGGTCAAGAGCACCCAATCCGTGTTCGTGGACGGCGGCACGATCAGCAACCTGCCCAGCCATGTCCTTTCGTGGAAGGGGGGGCATCCGGGGCGCTTCTCGAAAAAGATGCTGGCCTTCCGGCTCGTCGCCGACCCCTCGGTGCCCAGGGCGCAGTTCGACGATGCGGCCGATTATGCCTTCAGCATCGCCGACACCGTCGTCGCGTCCGCGACTATGATCCAGCAGGCCCTCCAGGAGGGGATCTATCCGATCAAGATCGGGACCGGCACGATCAAGTCCACCGATTTCGACAAGATCACCGATCAGGTGAAGGAGCAGTTGTTTGCGAGCGGAGAAAAAGCCGTCAAAGACTTCGTCGCGAGCGAGCGCGAGGTCGTCGGCCGACACCGGGTCACTACGGTCTACAAGGGCTTCGACGAACGGCTGCTGGCCTATGTGTTCGCGATTTCGGAGGCCAGGAATACGATCTGGTTTTCGGACAGGTCGACCTATTGGCTGTTTTTCATCTATCCGATCATCGCCTCCGCCGTCGCAAGGGGCGTTGCGGTAAAGGTCGTCGTCCGGGACCCTCCGAAGGACGATCCCGTGGAAGTAGGGCGCCGCCAGTCGCTCCGCTCTCTGGGTTGCGATCTGGTTGAGGTCGACAAGCTGTCTTTCACGGGCTTGATCGTCGACTATCCCGGACCTGATTCCATCGCCGTCATCAGCTCGGAAGAGGGCAAGGTCGGAGAGGATTTCGACTATGGCGGAGAGGAGGTGCGCCTGTACCGGAGCCGGCACGACCTTCCCGTGATCCGCAATCTCGGCAGCGCGCTGGCAAGCCAAGTCCAGGCGCGCGGCAAGGGTTCGGCCGGCAGGGCGGAGATAAGCATCGTCCCGCTGGAGCCTGAAGCCCTGTTCAAAGCGCTCCGGAAGGTGCCTCAATATGCCGAGGCCTCCTTCGCGATCGAGGAGGTTCCCCTGGACAGGCTGCGCGTATCGCAGACCCATATCAAGGAGTTCAGGCTGATTCAGATTGAAAGACTGATCGCGGAGCTGGAGAAGAGCGGCTTCGATCTGTTCGCGCCCTGCCAATACAAATTGCCGGACGGCTCGTTCAGCATCATTACGCCGCCCGTCTTGGAGATGGTGCCCCAGGGGCCGGTGATCATCGAGGGGCACACGCGCGCATTCTACATCGCCCAGTCGAGGCGCGATCGATTCAGGGCGGTGGTTGTCAGCAACGCCAGCGCGCCCCTGCCGGTCACTCCGCGCCCCTTTTCGGAGATGCGGATCGCGGACGGCACGATGCCAGCGAAAAAGATCCTGCCCGATTACGACGAAACGCTGTTTCGCCAGATCGAGGCGGCGGTGCATCCGTAGCTGAGGCCGGCCGTCCGAGTTTTTCGGACGTTGGGGGAATTTTGCCGATCCCTTTGTCCGCCCTGCGTGGCAGGAGAGGATGAATTAAGGACGGTCACGGTGGCCGCCCCTTTCTCCGAGCGGATGCCACGGGCCTTGCCTCGGGAACGGGTTCCCTCGGGAATGGGGACAGTTAGCGAGTAACTGTCCCCGTCCTCATCCTAGACCAGCTGAACCTCCACCCTTCTCCCCACCAGTTGCGCCGCCCTTTGCAGCGTCTCGATGGTGACGTTGCCGTCGTTGGGATCGAGCAGGCGGCTGACCTGGGTGCGGCTGGTGCGCATCAGCGTGGCGAGGCGCGATTTGCTGAGGCCACGTTCGCGCATCGCCTCGGCGAGCTGCCAGGCGATCACCTCCTTGATGGCCTTGGCCTGGAACTCGGCGAGCACGCCCTCCTCCTCGAGGAGGCTGTCGAGGCTCGTCCCCCGGTGACGGTTCTCAGCCATGTTCGATCTTCTGCGGCGGAAGCACTTGGACCACATAAGGTGCATGATCCTTATATGGTGCGGTGTCAAGTGCAGTCGCTTCGGCTCGGCTGGGAGAGGCGCTTCGGCGCAGGACAGGAATGGGGACGGTTAGCGAGTAACTGTCCCCCTCTCGGCGCACGTCCGCCCGCCCGCGCCCACCCGCGCCCGCACCTGCGGAAACCCATTGGACGGGATCGTCGGGAGGCTTCGCGCGCGGCGGGGGGGGTGCGCGCGGCATGCGGGCCGGTTACTTGATCGACAAGTATTCCGGCGCGGATTTTCGGCCGTCTTCGCAGCCGCGTTCATAAGTTCGCAATAATTCGTGGGCGATATTCGGCGGATCGTCTTGAAAAGGAGTTGTCATGGTTTCCTATCGCCGTCCGAGCCTGAAATCCGCCGCCGCCAAGCTCAACCCGCTGATGACCGAGTCGGAGGGCGTGACCATCACCTCCGAGGACGGCGCCGAAGCGGCGACCCTGGTGCTCAACGAGAACCATATGAGCCACGTGGCCTGGGTCCAGACGACCGGCAGCGGGACCATCACCTATTCGATCGCCGGCGGCGCCGACGCGGCGTTGTTCGAGATCCACGCGACCACGGGCGTGCTCGATTTCGCCTGGCCGTTCCGGCCCGATTACGAAGCGCCGAGCGACTCCGACGGCAACAACAGCTACCAGGTGATCGTGGCGGCGAGCAACGGGGTCGACAGCGACCAGCAGACGCTGACCTTCAACGTCTACAACGTCAACGAAGCGCCGATCTTCACCTCGTTCGGCGGCGCGGCCTCGGCGGCGGTGTCGGTGGCCGAGAACAATATCGTCGTGGCGAGCTTCGCCGCGGTCGATCCCGAGGGGATGACCTTTCTCTCCTACCAGGTCGTCGGCGGCGCCGACGCGGCCTTGTTCTCGGTCAATCCCTGGAACGGCACGCTCTGCTTCCGCGCGGTGCCCGATTTCGAGGCGCCGGCCGATGCCGGCCTCAACAACGTCTACGACGTCGTCGTGCGGGCGTTCGACGGATCCAACACGGTGACCCAGGCGCTCGCGGTGACCGTGACCAACGCCGCGACCGAATCCACGATCAAGGGCACGATGTCCAGCAACACCCTCAACGGCACCGCCGCCGCCGACACGATCTTCGGCCTCGAGGGAGGCGACACGATCTCCGGCCTCGGCGGCAATGACGTTATCGACGGCGGCGCCGGCAGCGACACCCTGGTGGGCGGCGGCGGCGCCGACCAGCTGCTCGGCGGCGCCGGCACCGACCGTTTCCGCTACGATTCGGCGAGCGACTCCCAGGTCGGAAGCCACGACACGATCTTCGAGTTCAGCCGCGGCCAGGGCGACCGGATCCAGCTGACCGGAGTCGACGCAGACACGCTCACCGGCGGCGACCAGAACTTCGCCTTCATCGGCACCGCTGCCTTTGCGGGCGTCGCCGGACAGCTGCGCTACGAGAAGACCGGCGGCAACACCTTCGTCTACGGCGACCTCGACGGCGACGCCGTCGCGGACTTCCAGCTGCAGATCAACGGCGAGCTGACGATGTATTCATCCGACTTCCTGCTGTAGGGGCGGATGGCGGGGGCAAGGGGGGTCGCTGAAGCTCAGCCCTTCCGAGACCGCCGGGGAGAAATGGTGACAGGTACGTACCTGTCACCGATACGCGGGAGAAATGGTGACAGGTACGTACCTGTCACCGATACGCCCCGCCGGGGAGAAATGGTGACAGGTACGTACCTGTCACCGATACGCCCTGCTGTCACCGATACGCCCTGTAGGGGCGGATCGGGCGCGCCAAGGGGGGTCGGGGCGGCGCGACTCGGAGAATGCATCCGCCTCCGCAGGTGCCGCGAAAGGGGCCAAATTCGGCTCTTAATAATAAAGTTTTCTCGACACTTCCGCGGATTTTGTTGGATTTGGAATCCAACAATTTTGGATGCAAGCGGCGGGGGGAGTTGAGGTTTCCGGAATTGTTGTTGGAATTATCCAACAGGGTTAGAATTGCTTGACAGGGTAACGCTGTACTGGTACTATTTGATCACGCTCGACAAGTGCGTCCGGCACAGACAGGCCCCGGTTTGCGGGGCCTTTTCTTTTGCGCGCCGCCCGAGCGGGAATGGGGACAGTCAGCAAGTGACTGTCCCCGGCTCAGCATCACGGAGAGAGCGATGGGACGGAGGCGTGCGCCCCGGCCGCGCGACGGCGCTCGGGGCAGGCCGAAGGGCAAGGCGCGCGGGAAATGGAGCGCGGAGATCAGGGCGCGGTTCCTGGCGCTGCTCAGGGAGACGGGGAATGCGCGGGCGGCGCTGCGCGTCGTCGGGCATCCGAACATGTTCCACAAGAGGCGCAGGAGCGATCCGGCGTTCGCGGCGGAGTGGGCCGAGGCGGTGGCGGCGGCGGATGCGCGGCTGCAGGGGGTGGAGAGCCCGTTTCCGGCGGAGGGAATGGGGACGGCAGGAATGGGGACAGTTACGAGTAACTGTCCCCGGGCCACGGGGCCGGTGGAGCATCTGGGGGATTTCGCGAGGGCCGATCCGGCGACGTTGTTGCGGCCGGGGCCGAAGCGGAAGCCGAGGGTGCGGGGGCATGCGATCCGGCGGAGCTCGAACGGGCGGGTGCAGATCGCGCTGGCGCGGGAATGCGAGATGGCCGCGGAGCAGGAGGCCGAGTTCCTCGAGCGGCTGCGGGCGACCGGGAACTTCTCCGGGTCGGCGCGGGCGATGGGCTTCCACCCCGGCTCGCTGCTGGCGCGGGCGCGCAAATGGCCGGCCTTCCGGACGGCGTGCGACGCGGCGCTCGACGAGGCCTCGGTGCAGCTCGATTACGCGCTGGTCGCGTTCGCGCATCGGCTGCTGCGGACGGAGGACGCCGAAATGGGGACGGACGCCGGCGACTGCGAGGGAATGGGGACAGTCACTTTTACCCGCGGCGGTGCGGGCTTTCCGCACTCGGTGCGTGAAGGTGACTGTCCCCGTGAAAGTGACTGTCCCCTGCCGTTCGATCCCGAGCGGGCGATGCGGATCCTGGCCTTTCTCGACGGGCGGCGCGGGCGGACGACGCGCGGGCGGCGGCGCAAGGGGCCGCCGGACCGGAGCTTCGACGAGGCGGTGGCGAGCGTGCTTGCCAAGATCGAGGCGATCGAGCGGCACGAGGCGATGATGAGGGAGCGGGGCGAGGGGGAAGCGTCCCCTCCCCTCGATGGGGAGGGCTAGGGAGGGGTGAACCGGGGCGACCGACCCGTGCCAGCGGAGAGTCCGCCCCCACCCCATCCCCCCATCGAGGGGGAGGGGGTCTAGCGAGCAGAGGGGATCAAGCGATGGAGGGCAAGCAGGTGCTGGCGCGGCTGAGGGCGATGGCGCCGGAGCGGCGGGAGACGGCGCTGAGGGCGGCGGGCGAGCAGCACGTCAAGGACTTCGACACGAACTGGTCGCTGTGGACCCACGAGGGCCAGCTGCCGGAGCACGACGACTGGGACATCTGGGTGATGCTGTGCGGGCGCGGCTTCGGCAAGACGCGCGCGGGGGCGGAATGGGTGAGCGAGAAGGCGCGCCGGCATCCGGACGCGCGGATCGCGTTGGTCGCCGCCACCCCGGGCGAGGCGCGGCGGGTGATGGTCGAGGGGCGCGGCGGCCTGTTCGCCGCCGCCCGCGACGGCGAGGAGCGGCGGCTGATGTGCTGGGAGCCGGGGCTGGGGCGGCTGACCTTCGCCAGCGGGGCGCAGGCCTTCATCTATTCGGGCGCGGACGGCGACTCCCTGCGCGGGGCCGAGCATCATTTCGCCTGGTGCGACGAGCTGGCCAAATGGAAGCAGGCGCAGCGGGCCTGGGACAATCTGCTGATGGGGCTGCGCGCGGGGACGCGGCCGCAGGTGCTGGTGACGACGACGCCCCGCAATGTGCCGGCGCTGCGCGCGCTGCTGGCGATGGAAGGCGTGCTGCGCACCGGCGGGGCGAGCCACCACAACCCGCACCGCAGCCTCGCCTCGCTCCGCATGGTGGAGAAGCAATATGGCGGCACCCGGCTCGGGCGGCAGGAGCTGCTCGGCGAGCTCGTCGACGACGTCGAGGCGGCCTTGTGGCCGTGGCCGCTGATCGAGGCATCGCGGCAGCGCGCGGCGCTCTCCCGCGAGGACTTGCGGCGGGTGGCGATCGGGGTCGATCCGCCGGCGACCGCCGGGGGCGACGAATGCGGGATCGTCGCCTGCGGCCTCGGCGACGACCCCGCGACGGGGCGCGCGGTCGGCTATGTGCTCGGCGACCACAGCGCCGGCGGGCTCTCGCCCGAGCAATGGGCGAGGAAGGTCGCCGGCGCGGCGGAGAAATGGCGCGCCGACCGGGTGGTCGCCGAGGGCAATCAGGGCGGCGAGATGGTCGAGAGCGTGCTGCGCGGCGCCGGGCTCGCCCTGCCGGTGACGCGGGTGCATGCGCGGATCGGCAAGAGCGCGCGGGCCGAGCCGATCGCCGCCTTCTTCGAGAGCGGCGAGGCCAGGCTCGCCGGCCGCTTCCCGGCGCTCGAGGCGCAGCTGGCGGGGATGGTGACGGGCGGCGGCTATGAAGGGCCGGGGCGTTCTCCCGACCGGGCGGACGCGATGATCTGGGCGCTGACCGAGCTGCTGCTCGGCCCGCCGCCGCGGATGGTGCGGATCAGGCGGGTCTAGCCGGTGCTGCCCCCCAATGCGATCTTGAGGATCGAGAATACCGCCAGCGCGCCCGCGAGGAGGGAGAGGCCGTGGATCAGCGCGAGGCAGATCAGGCGGTTGCCTTCCTCGTGGACATAATCCTCGACGATCACCACGAGGCCCAGCTGCAGGTGGCGGAACAAGGCGAGCGCGAAGAGCAGCATCGGCACCGCGGCGAGCGGGTTCCGCAGCCAGTCGGTCAGCGTCTGCTGGTCGAGCGCGGGCAGGCGGAAGAGCGAGACGGCGAGCCAGACGGCGAGCGCGAAGGCGGCGAGCGCGACCGCCCGCTCCCCGCCCCAGTGCGCGCCGCCCTCGCGCGCAGTGCCGAGGCCGCGGGCGCGGGCGAGCGGAGTCTCGGTCGATGCGCCGGCGTCGGTCATGCGAGCCTCCCGAGGATGATCCACGCCCACAAGGCGCCGGTCAGCAGCAGCGAGAGGACCAGCGTCATCGCCGCCCAGAAGCGGTTGGGCGCCAGCGCGTAGCCGGCGCCGATGTCGAGCACGAAATGCCTGAGGCCCGAGAGGGTGTGCTGGAGGAGCGCCCAGGTGAGGCCGATCCAGACGATCAGCGACCAGGGCCAGAGCGCCCAGGCGGTGAAGCTCTCATAGGCCTCCGGCCCCCCGGCGAGCGCGGCCAGCCACCAGGTGAAGAGGCCGGCGCCGACCGTGGCGAGGCCCGCGCCGGTGATCCGGTGCAGGATCGAGACCAGCATGTGCGGCCCCCATTTGAAGATGGTGAGGTGCGGGGAGAGCGGGCGGTCGGGATTGCGGGTCATTGCAGGAAAGGCCCCTTTGCGGTTGCGGCTGCTTTTAGGACCTGCGCCGGAGGTTGCAAGGGCGGCCGGCGAAAGCGGCGCGCCCGCGCGGCAGGGGAGCAGGCACGCGGCTCTGCTCGCGGGATGAAGTCGCCGAGCATGTGTCGAGCCCAACGGAAAGTATTTGCGCCGATGCGCTTCTCGTGCTTTACTTTGCCCGCCAGACTCGACTCGACCGGGCCGGCCAAGGTCAAGCATGAAACGCAAAGGAACGTCGGCTCTGCTTCTTGCGGCATTGGCGGGAATCGGGGTGGCGGCCGCCGCTTATGCTTCCGAGACGATCACCTACACTTACGATTCGCGCGGGCGGCTGGTGAAGGTCGAGCGCAAGGGCAGCGTCAACAACAACGTCACCGCCAATTACAGCTACGACAAGGCCGACAACCGCACCAACGTCAACGTCGCCTCGCCCAATACTTCGCCGCCGAAATGAGGCGGGGAAAGATGAGCGGCATCGCGGGCTTCTGGACGGTGGGCGGACGCCGCGCCGCCATCACGGCTCTCGCGCTCGGCGCCGTCATCGGCTGCGGCAGCCCCGCCCGCGCCGAGGCGCCGCCGCAGGATTTCCCGAGCGCCGTCTCCCCGCTGCGGGTCGAGACCGATCATAACAACGTCAACCTGACCTCCGGGCGCACCACGATCGACGGGCCGATGCTCTCGGTGCCGGCGGCGCCCAACCTGCGCTTCGACCGGGTGCAGAACGCCGCCCCTTATGCCGTCGGCAGGGTGCAGGGGCAGGCGGGGGAGGTTCCGACGGGGAACTGGACGGTCCATCCCGGCACGGGCGCTTCGGAATCCTTCGCCTGCACCGACAGCGTGGATTGCCAAAGCGTCACCATGTCGGGCTCGACCTTCCGCCCGCCGCTGACCTATCAGGGGGCGGGCTCGGTCTACCGGCAGGCGGGGACGGGCGCGGTCTGGCAGCTCAACCAGGTCAGCGTCATCGCGGGCCAGACCCGCCAGGCCTATGCCTCGAGCGTCAGCCATCCGAACGGCGAGACGATCGGCTACACCTACGAGACGGTGCAGTCGGGGCCGTTCAACCAGACTTTCTATCGCCCGATCCAGCTCGCGAGCAGCATGGGCTATCACATCGCGCTCGCCTATCAGAGCGACACGTTCGGGACGGTCGGATGGGGGACGGTGGCGCAGGCAACGCTCTACCGGACCGCCGAGCCGGCAACGCCGCTCGCCCGGCTCAGCTATGGCGGCGGCACCGTCACCGACCTCGGCGGCCGCCAATATCTCTGTGCGAGCTGCGGCGGCACGCTCGGCGGCAATGTCGAGACGGTGTCGGGATCGCTGCAGCTGCCGGGCGACGCTTCTCCGGCGTTGGTCGTGGCCCCCGTTGCGGACAAGCAGCTCGTCCAGTCGGTGACCCGCGACGAAGTGCCGTGGAGCTATGCCTACAGCTACCAGGGCGGCCAGCCCTATTTCCACGCGCCGAGCAACAGCTATTGGTACGACACCCTCGCCGTCACCGCCCCGAACGGCTTCAACCAGGTCTATCATTTCGGCATTTCCGACCAGCGGGTGGTGATGACGGGCATGACCGATTCGGTCGGGCGGACGAGCAGCTATCAGTTCGACAGCGGCTACCGCCCCACCCGGATCGACGCTCCGGAAGGCAATGCGGTCAGCGTCATCTACAGCGACACCGGCAACGTCGTCTCGCGAACGATGCACGCGAGGCCCGGCTCGGGCACGCAGCCCGCCACCATGAGCGAGACCGCGCTCTATCCGGACGCGCCCAACGGCATTCCCAACACCTGCACGGTGACGTGCTGGCGCCCGACCTGGCGGCGCGACGCGCTCAATCGCCAGATCGACTTTCTCTACAATGCCAACGGCCAGCTCATCGAGCAGACCGATCCGGCCGACGCCAGCGGCGTCCGGCGGCGGACGATCATCGATTATGCCCTCTCGCCGGCCGGGATCAGCCGGCCGGGCGTGGTCAGGATCTGCGGAGTCGGCCCGGGGGCGGCCACGACCTGCGGCACCGCCGCCGAGATCCGCACCGAATATCAATATGTCGGCGACACCAGGCTGGTCACGCTCGAGCGCCGCATCGATCCTGCGACCGGCGCGACGCTCGACACCGCCTACAGCTACGACGCCGCCGGCCGGGTGATCGCGACCGACGGGCCGATGCCGGGCGCCGAGGACACCAGCTTCAGCCGCTACGACGTGCACGGCCGGCTGACCGGCACGATCTCGGCCGACCCGGACCCCGGATCGGGTCCGGGGCAGGCTGGCGGCCCGCTGCCCCGGCTCGCGGTGAGGAACAGCTACGATCCCGCCGACCGGCTGATCAAGGTCGAGACCGGCACGCTCGCCGCGCTGCAGGGCGTGGAAGTGGCGCCGGCCGACTGGACCGGCTTCTCCGTCCTGCGCACGGCGGAGACGGCCTACGCGGCGGGCCGCAGGATCCGCGAGCAACTGCGCGAGGGCGGGGCGGGCGCGGTCCTCTCGCTCACCCAGTACAGCTACGACGCGATCGGCCGGCTCGAATGCACGGCGGTCAGGATGAACCCGGCCGTCTACCCCTCCTATCAGACGAGCAACCCGCTCTCCGCCTGCCTCCTGGGTACGCAGGGCAGCCAGGGGCCCGACCGGATCACGAAGAACGTCTACGACGCCGCCGGGCAGCGGCTGCAGCTGCGCGAGGGCGTCGGCACGCCCGACGAGGCCGCCGAGGCGACCTGGGCCGATAATGCCAACGGCCAGGTCGCGACCGTGATCGACGCCAACGGCAATCGCGTCGAGCTCTCCTATGACGGCCATGCCCGCCAGAGCCGCTGGACCTTCCCGTCCACGGCGCGGCCCCCCGCTTATGACGACGCCACCCAGGCCAGTGCGCTCGCCAGCGCGGGCGCCGTCAATGCCGCCGATTACGAGGAATATGGCTATGACGCCGCCGGCAACCGGATAAATCTGCGCAAGCGCGACGGCCGCACCATCGCCTATGCCTATGATGCGCTGGGCCGGCTGATCTCCAAGACCTATCCGGACGGCGGCGCGACGCCGGTCTTCTACGGCTACGACCTCCGCAACCTCCAGATCTATGCCCGCTTCGGCTCGCACACGGGCGAGGGGATCACCAATACCTACGACGCGTTCGGGCGGCTTTCCTCACAGACGATCAACCTGGGCGGAACGACCCGCACTCTCGGCTATCAGCACGATGCCAACGGCAACCGGACCCGGCTCACGCATCCGGACGGCCATCTCTTCGACCAGAGCTTCGATGCGCTCGGCCGCCCGCTGTTCCTGTCGAGTCCGGTCGCCGGCGGCATCCTCTATCTGAACCGCACCGCCCACGGCGCCGTCGGAAATGCCAGCCGGCCGGTGGATGCGAGCTACTTCACCTATGACGGCATCCAGCGCCTCAGCGCCGTGATGGATGATCATTTCGGCACAACCAACGACGTCACCTTCTATTACAGCCGTAACCCCATCGGCCAGATCACAAGCCTTACCCGCACCAACGACACCTACGCCTGGACGGGCCATTATGCGGTGACGCGGCCCTATGCGGCCAATGGCTTGAACCAATATACCGCCGCCGGCCCACCCGGCCAGCAGGTCACGTTCGCTTACGACCCCAATGGCAACCTCACCTCGGGTGGCGGCGACGCTTATGTCTACGACGTCGAGAACCGGTTGGTCTCGGCATCGGGCAACCACAATGCGACGCTGACTTACGATCCGCTCGGGCGGCTGTTCAGCATCGCCAGCGGCGGCACAACCCGGACCTTCCTCTACGACGGCGACGCGCTGGTCGCGGAGTACGATGCCGCCGGCGCCCTAATCCGCCGCCACGTCCACTCGGTCGGCGCGGATGTGCCGGTCATCACCTACGAAGGCGCGAGCCTCGCCGCCCCGCGCTATCTGTTCGCCGACCACCAGGGTTCGATCGTCGCCCGCTCCGACGCCAGCGGCATCGTCACCGAGCTCAACCGCTATGACGAATACGGCATCCCCGGCAGCACCAACTCGGGCACGTTCCAATATACCGGCCAGGTCTGGCTGCCGGAAATCGGCATGTATCACTACAAGGCGCGCATCTACTCGCCGACGCTCGGCCGGTTCCTGCAGGTCGATCCGATAGGCTACGACGACCAGTTCAACCTCTACGCCTATGTCGCAAATGATCCGGTCAATCACACCGATCCGACGGGAACATACAAGTGCGGCGGTGATCGAGCCCAGTGCGACGCCGCCGAAAGAGCAATCAACGACGTCCGCATAGCTGCACGAGATCCGAACCTAAGCAGGGCAGAGCGCAGGCTCCTTTCCCAAATTTCATCCTTCTATGGGAGGGCCGGAGAACGCAACGGAGTCGTAGTGATTTTTGCCCCGATGAGGCAAATTCAAGAAGCCACACGGTCCCAGAGCGCCGCTGCCACGGTTGTACAGGGACCGCGGGGTACTATTGGCATCGTGTTGCCCAATAATTTCTCCACGCTATTCAATCATCTTCGGAGTTCCCCAAGTGCGGTAGGGAGGGATCTTTCGCGGTTCTCAGAGCGGGCGGAGCGAGCGGCAGTCGTTGCTCACGAAGGAAAACATGGTCTCGATCGAAGGAGCCGCGTACCGATACGGGAAGGTCCAGCCTACGATGCGGGAAGGGCCGTAGCGAGATCGAGGGGGGCGGTTCTTTGGAAAGATCTGCCGGAGGGTGGTGACTAATGAGGCAGTCACTGATGCGCCTGAGCCTGTTAGCGATCATGGTGCAACCGCTCGCGGGTTGTAGTTCCGCCGAGCGATGTGACCTACCGGAGCACTGGCGATCAACCCTCAATGTTAGGCCGCTGCATGCGCCAATAGTTGTTCGCGTGGGAGTAATTTCAGCCACGCAAGTCAGGTGGAACGGTGCAACTATAAGCAATGATAGGTTCTTTGATTACCTGAGAATTTCGTCTAACCAGTTTCCGGTTCCCTTTTTAGCGATAAGGGCGAAAGCGCACGACTGTCGAGCCCTTCAGACATTGAATCGGATTTATGAAATCTACCCTTGCGTGCAGGGCGCTTGCGGTCTTGAACTAGAGTGAGCTACGGAATTACGGTTGCAGTGCACCTAATTGACCGCCGGGAGCTGAAGCGGGCATCCTGGGATTACGGTGACAGGGATTACGGTGACAGTGCACCTAATTGAACGAGCCGCGCCTTGTAGGGCACGCACCGCGACAACCGCGTTCCTCTGTCGCCGGCAACCGCACCCGCATCACCCTTCCCGACAGCCAGCCTTTCGACAGCCGGCATTTCCGACTAAGGGAGCAGGCGGTGACAGGTACGTACCTGTCACCGATTCCCCCTGTCACCGATTCCCCGACACAGGGAGCAGGCGGTGACAGGTACGTACCTGTCACCGATTCCCCGACACGTTTGCCCGGCCCACGCGCAAGGTCCGCGACGCCGGCTCCAACCACACGAATTACCCGCCTCACCTGCCGCGCGCAAAAAAAGGGGCGCCCGCGATGGGGCGCCCCTTCCTCTGATCACTGTTGGCCGACAACCAGAGAGGCCGCTTCCTATTACGCCAGCGGCGCCTGCAACGGAAGCGGTCAAATCCTTGGCCCCGAAGATTGGTATACCAATCTTCGGCACGGAATTCCGGGGCCAGAATAGCTAACTCCCGCTGCCGTTATGGGACACGTCAGAGCTTGCCGATCCTTCGCCAACGGCAACCGCACCCGGCTCACCCATCCCGACAGCCAGCCTTCCGACCTGCGGCATTTCGACTATGCCTATGACACGCTCGGCCGGCCGACCTATCTCTCCACGCCGTCGAGCTGGGCGATCAACCAGAATTATTTCGAGCACGGCGCACCTTGGGTGACGACCCGGGTCAACGCCACCTGGTCGGGCTGGTTCTACGACGGCGTGCAGCGGCCCTGGGCGCTCGGCCTCTATCCGGTCGGCTCCACCCACAACGCCGCCTTCGCCTACGCCCGCAACCCCGCGGGCCAGATCACCAGCCTGAGCCGCGACAATGACGCTTATGCCTGGACCGGCCATTATGCAGTCAACCGCGGCTACGCGACCGACGGGCTCAACCGCTACAGCGCCGCCGGCCCGCCCGGCCAACAGGTCACCTTCGCCTACGACGCCAACGGCAACCTCACCTCGGACGGCAGCCGCACCTACACCTACGACATCGAGAACAGGCTGGTCGGCGCCACCCCCGGCGTGACGCTCAGCTACGATCCGCTGGGTCGGCTCCACCAGGTCACCGGCGCCTCGGGCGTCACCACCCTCCTCTACGACGGCGATGCCTTGGTCGCCGAATATGGCGGCGCGGGCGCGATGACCCGACGCCACGTCCACACAGTGGGCGCGGACGTGCCGGCGGTGACCTATGAAGGCGCAGACCTCGCCAGCCCCCACTATCTGTTCCCCGACCATCAGGGATCGATCGTTGCTTTGTCCGATGTCTCGGGCGTGGTCACTGCGATCAACCGCTACGACGAATACGGCATCCCCGGCACGACCAACAGCGGCCGGTTCCAGTATACCGGCCAGATCTGGCTCGCTGAGCTGGGCATGTATCACTACAAGGCGAGGGTCTACTCGCCCACGCTCGGCCGGTTCCTGCAGACCGACCCAGTGGGATATGACGATCAGTTCAACCTCTATGCTTATATAGGGAATGATCCGGTGAACCAGACCGATCCGACGGGCATGGCGATTTGCGGCAGCTGCAGCGGCTACAGCACTTCAATGGGTATGCGGAACATGGCGGCAGAGGCGAGGCGCAATGACAGCATCCCATGGACCGCCACCGGGGCCCTCGCCGCCAATGCGGACGGCTCAGTCACCTTCACCGGCTCCGTGGAGTTCGGAGGCCGGCTCAGCGGGACAGAGTTTTCAATCGGCACGGCGGAATTCGCCGCCCTGTGGGGCGGCGCGTCCGAATTGGATCTCCATGATTCGAATTCGACCTTGCTCGCCAGCTCAAGTCAGGCCACGACGATCAGTACCTTGCGCACGGATCCGGAAGGCTACATGTGGGCCGCCCGCGGGACCGTAACCGCCCGGCTGGGAGAGCCCAATCAAGAGTGGTACATCGGCCTTAATCACTTCGAAATGAGAGTGACCACCCGCACCGCCAATGTCGTTCACGGAAACCAGATGGGCCTGCGCGGAGGAATCCCCATCCCGTTCGGCGCGATCCTGATCGATATCAGGGCCTGCTCCACCTGCGACAACATCAGAACGGTCTCGATACCAGTTGTCACCGGCATGGAGCGGACGACTCGCGTCCGGCTCCCGCCCATGGCCCCCACGATCGTCGTCAGGCCGGCTGTCAATACGCCGCGGGATACGTCTTACAGCATATGGGTGCGATAGAAAGGGCCGTCGGTTGGAAGAGAAGGCGATGTTGATTGTCGCGGCAGCGCTGTCCCTGACGGGGTGCGCGACATCCGAGACGGGCGTTGAAAATGCCATCAATCAGATTTTCTCCGCCAACGACGCGGATCATGACGGCTGCCTTTCACGCCTCGAATGGGCGCGGATGGCCGCGATGGCACGCGAGAGCCAAGCCTCCGAGGGAGCCGACAATTTGAATCAGGTCGAACAAAGCTATCTGGACAGTTTTTCGGAGTTGGACGGCAACCGCGATCAATGCCTTACGGAAGAAGAATATAGAGCGAGCGCCGCGCGGGCATTCCGGTGACAATGCACTACTAGATTACGGCCGGATTATGGTGACAGTGCACCAATTCAAGGAGTCGCCGCTTTCCTCGCTTCGCACACGCCCGAGCAGCCACCACCTTCCGCCGGCACGAGCTACGACGTCGGCCTCGGCCACCAATCGAACCCGGCCGGGCAGATCGTCTCGCACACGCGGAACAACGACGCTTATTCGTGGACCGCGCACTATCCGGTCGATCGCGGCTACACGGCGAACGGGCGCAACCAGTACAGCGCGGTGGGCAGCCTCACCCCCAGCTACGACGCCCGCGGCAACCTCACCGCCGACGGCGCCGGCAACGGCTATTATTACACCGCCGAGAACCGGCTCTCGGTGGCCTGGCTGCCGGATTATCGCGGGCTCGCCTATGACGCGCTCGGCCGGCCGCACCAGACCGCGACCGCTTCGACCCTCACCCGGTTCGACCATCTCGGCGCCACCATCCTTTCCGAATATGACGGCTCGAACGCGCTTCAGCGGCGCTACGTCCCCGGCCCCGGCACCGACGAGCCCGTCCTCTGGTACGAAGGCTCGGGGACCAGCAATCGCCGCTGGCTCCACGCCGACGAGCGCGGCAGCGTGATCGCCACCAGCGACAGCAGCGGCAACCTCGTCGGCACCACCAACCGCTACGACGAATACGGCATCCCGCAAGGCACGCTGACGGGCCGGTTCGGCTTCACCGGCCAGGCCTGGCTCCCCGAATTCGGGCTTTATTACTATCGCGCCCGCACCTACTCGCCGACCTACGGCCGGTTCCTGCAGTGCGACCCGATCGGGTTCGGCAGCGGCATGAACATCTATGCTTATGTGCTCAACGATCCGGTGAATCTGATCGATCCGAGCGGCCTCGGTCCTGACGATCCGCCCTGTACCGATTGCACCGGCCCGGAAATCGAGGTCGTTGGATCTCCCCGTGGCCCTGGCGGCTGGATAACGATCGGCATCTTGATGGGCTTGGAGCCGAGGTCTTATTCGGAAAACGGTGCTGGGGGAACGGACGGGCCGCCGCCGACGGACCCCTGCGGCGGCCGGCTGACCACGAACCCGACGGCAAGCGGCCGGCTCGCCATTCCCGCGCCGGGCACTCGGCAGGGGGCCCCGGGCTTCGGAAACCGCCCCGGCGGCCATCCCGGCATCGACTTCGCCAACCCGGTCGGCGCGCAGGTCTATGCCGCCGGCGCGGGGCGGGTGGTCAAGGCCGACGGCATCTCCGACCCGGGTGGCTACGGCAATCAGATCGTGATCCACCATGGCGGCGGCGTCTACACGCAATATGGCCATCTCGGCACGATGAGCGTACGCGTGGACGCCAATGTCACCGCGGGCCAAGTCATCGGCACCACTGCGCGGCCCGGCGATCGCCCGGGGGGTGCGGGCAATATGGGCACCGGCATGTCGCCGCAGGTCCATTTCGAGGTGCGGATCGGCAGCGCCCTCGCGCGCAGCGTGGGCGGCAATCCGATCAATCCGCAACGCTGCCTGCCAAGGAGCCCGTAGCCCATGATCCGTCCGTTCCTGCTGGTCCCGATGTCGGTGATCATGATGGGGTGCCTGACCCAGGCCCCGTCCGACCTGCTCGAGCGTGTCGACCGCGAATTCACCGGGCCAGCGCTGCAATCGGTGCGGCCGCCGTTGCCGGGGCGGCTGGAGTTGGACGGTGAAGGAGGTTGCGCAGAATTGCCTTATTCGGCCTGCTATTATGCGGACGATGCCGGCAACCATTTCTACTTCAACGAAGGCCAACTCGTCGCCAAAGAGCATGTCTTTGGCGAAACCGCCGCGGCAACCGCGGCGCCGTTCGGAATCACCCGCTCGGATCGGCAGGATGTGGCGCGGCGCAAGATCCGGGCGGTGACCGGCCGGCCGGACGATTGCAGGCCGGTCGCGGTGGAGCGGGTCTGCTTCACGCCCCTCGGTCCGAACACGCGGGTCGACCTGCGCTTCGGCGCGGACGGCGCGGTTGAGCGCGTGACGCTGTCCGTGACCGACTTCCTTTAGCGTGACCGGCAGCATCACCCGGAGCAGGCGGTGACAGGGAGCAGGCGGTGACAGGTACGTACCTGTCACCGAGTCCCAGCTCTAGGCCTATGGCAATCTGGCGTTCGAATATGACGCGCTCAACCGGCTGACGCGCAAGACCGGGAGCAGGCGGTGACAGGTACGTACCTGTCACCGAGTCCCAGCTCTGATCTCAGGAACCTCCAGCTCTTCGCCCGCTTCGGCTCGCCCTCCGGCGAGGGGGTCACCAACGCCTATGACGGGTTCGGGCGGCTGACCTCGGCCGGCATCAACCAGGGCGGGACGACGCGGACGCTCACCTACCAGCACGACCGCAACGGCAGCCGCACCCGCATCACCCATCCCGACGGCCAGTATTTCGCCTACGCTTATGACGGGCTCGCCCGGCCGACCTATCTCTCCACGCCGACGAGCATTACAGTGACAGTGCACCTAATTGACTGCCGGGAGCTGGGAGCGGGCATCCTGCCCGGATGGCCCGCCTCGCAGAATTAGATGCACCGCAATGCCGCGCAAGTCGCGACAACCCCGAATCGAGTCCAGGCCAGGCTCAGCGACCGAAGCGAGCCTCGAACTCGGGCCGGATCACGCGCAATGCCCACGACGCCAGCCGCACGACCGTCACCCGCTGCGCATAAAAAAGGGCGCCCGCGAAGGGGCGCCCAATCCCTCTCACCTTATTGGCGGACAACCAACAGGTTGCGCCATAATAGGGCAACGGCGCCCACAAGGGAAGCGGCCACGTCTTCCGCCCCCAACATTGGTATACCGATGTTCGGCATGCCGCCCGGAATTGGCATACCAATGTCCGGCACGAAGGGGCGGCCCTGCCCGGAAATTGGCATACCAATGCGCCGCGCGACGCCGACCCGGCCCCGGCGCGGCATCCCCTTTGCTTCCGCCCGCTCCCGCGCGAGAGCGCGGTCAACCGCGGCAATGGAGGCGGCCATGGCCATGGACGATCTCGCGGAGAGCCCGAGAAAGGGAGTGGGGAGCCGACCGGGGCGGCGGCGGGGCCCGAGGCCGGCCTCAAAAGAAGGGCGCCCACGATGGAGCGCCCTCAGTATCCTCTATCACATTCGGCCGACAACCAGAGAGGGTGCGCATGATAGGACAACGGCGCCCGCCCGGGAAGAGGCCAAATCCTCCCGCGCCGGACGGGACCGGCCGGGCGCCGCCGACCGCTCAATCGGGACGCCGCCGGCGCTGCTTTCGCCGCGCCGCCCGGTCCGGGCAGGTCCGCGGGCTTCGGCCCGCGGGCGGCCGCGGCCGCGGCACGGGCATGCCCAGCGATCCGGCCGCCGCGATCCAGCAGCCGATCATGGCATAGGCGTTGGCCAGCGCCTGCTCGGGCGTCGCGCCGTCCGACTTGCAGCCCGGCAGCTCCGACACCGTCGCCAGGAAGCCGCCGCCCTCCGCCGCGGACAGCGGACGGATCACCACCTCATAGTCCTGCGGACTCATCGCCTGCTCCTTTCGCCCCGCGGCCGGCTCGCCATGCGGTTAGCGCAACTTTGCGCTCCCGGGTATACGCTTTCGGAGGAAGGGCCGCAACGGCACGGCGACGGCCGCGGCGACCGTCCCTCGCCCATGGCTAACGCCTCCTTAACCAATTTCGCCTTACCTGCCGCCCTCAGGCGAAGGCGAAATGGAAGCGACGATGGCTGGCGAGATCAAGGCGCGGGACGAGACCGACCTCAGGCGGCGGATCGGGATGTTCGACATCGACGGCCGGCTCGAGGAGAGCTGCCGCGAGATCTGGGCGCTGATCGAGCCCGAGAAGCACGCCATCGCGCGGGCCTATTGGGAGCGCTACGCCCAGTCGGACGAGGTCGCCCGGCCGATCTCGCCCGAGAAGATGGACGAGCTCACCGAGCGCATCGTCCCCCATATCGTCGCCAAGCACGGCGCCCTCGCCGACCCGCAATGGGTCGACATGACCAAGGGCTATGTCGAGGCGGCGACCAAGGCCAATATCTCGCTGACCACGCTCTATTCGGGGATCACGGCCTGCGGCCAGGCGGTGCAGGGGGCGCTCGAGCGGGCGCTGCCCGGCGAGCCCGAGAAGCTTGCAAGGCTCAGCCACGCGGTGATCGCGCTGACCGCGCTCGAGATCGACGTCTTCTCCGCCCATTACGACGTGCTGCGCACCCAGGCCGAGCGCGAGCGGCGCAGCGCCCAGGGCGCCGAGTTCAACAAGGAGATCGTCTCGGTCGTCGAGCATACCGCCTCGGGCAGCCGCAAGCTGCGCGCGCAGGCGGCCGACGCCAGCCAGGCGGCGCGCGGCATGCTCGGCAAGACCAGCGAGGTCGCCGCCGCCGCCGAGCAGTCCGCCGTGGCGATGCGCGAGGCGGCGCAGACCGCCGCCGGGCTGATCATGGCGATCGAGGAAGCGCGCAACGAGGTCGAGGTCGCCGCCGGCGTCGCGGTCCGCGCCGGCGACCAGGCGAGCCAGGCGGTCAAGGTGAGCCAGGCGCTCTCCGCCCAGGTCGAGGCGATCGAATCGATCCTCGGACTGATCCGCGACATTGCCGGGCAGACCAATCTGCTCGCATTGAACGCCACCATCGAGGCGGCGCGCGCGGGCGATGCCGGCCGCGGCTTCGCGGTGGTCGCGCAGGAGGTGAAGAGCCTCGCCAGCGAGACCGCCCGCGCCACCGACGACATCACCGCCAAGATCTCCGCCATCCAGGGCGCGACCAAGCAGACCGTCGAGGCGAACGATTCGATCCAGTCGACCGTCGAGGAGGTGCAGGTCAGCGCCGACCGCATCCGCAAGGCGATGGAGATGCAGGCGCAGACGGTGACGATGATCACCGCCGCGGTCGACGAGACAGCGCTGGCGGCGGATTCGATGAGCTCGACGATCGCCGCGATCCGCGCCGACACCGAGAATGTCGCCAGCGAGATCGACGACGTCGAGAAGAGCTTCTCCGAGGTCGACGAGCAGATGGCCCGCTTCAAGGCCACCGCCGGCAAGTTCGTGCAGAGCTTCGCGGCCTAGCTCCTCTCCTGCCCTCCCCCTTGATGGGGGAGATGAGCAGGTCGCCCTGTCCCCCGGACAGGGCTTCGGATCGCGGGGCGATCCGAACCTGCTCATGGGTGGGGGTGGACTCTCCCCCCACACAGCGGGTCTCCGAGGTTCACCCCACCCCAACCCCTCCCCATCGAGGGGAGGGGCTTTTACTTCCGCATGGCTCGCTCTATCGCCGCCTGAATGGACGGGCCACTTCATATCCTCGTCACCGGCACCAGCCGCGGGATCGGCGCCGCGATCGTGGCGGCGCTGGAGGGCCACCGCGTCGTCGGCCACAGCAGCGGAGGCGGCGAGGGGCGGATCGCCGCGGACCTTGCCGATCCCGAAGGCGCCAGCGCGCTCTGGTGGGAGGCGATGGGGGCGCTGGACGGGCGGATCGACGTGCTCGTCAACAATGCCGGCGTGTTCGAGGCGGCGCCGATCGCGGCGGGCGACGCCGACTGGGCGGCGGCGTGGGAGCGGACGCTCCGGATCAACCTCCAGGCCGCCGCCGACCTCTGCCGGCTCGCCGTGCTGCACTTCCGCGAGCGCGGCGGCGGCGGCGGCCGGATCGTCAACGTCGCCAGCCGCGCCGCCCATCGCGGCGACAGCCCCGACCACTGGCATTACGCCGCGTCCAAGGCGGGGATGGTGGCGATGACCAAGACGATCGCCCGCGCCTATGCCGGCGAGGGCATCTACGCCTATGCGGTCTGCCCGGGCTTCACCGTCACCGGCCTGGTCGAGGACTATCTGGAGAGCCGCGGCGGCCTCGCCGCGATGGGCGAGCTGCCGATCGGCCGGCCCGCGACCGCCGACGAGGTCGCCGAGACCGTCCGCTGGCTGGCGACCGAGGCGCCGGCGGCGGCGACCGGATCGGCGATCGACGTCAATGGAGCCTCCTATGTCCGCTGATATCCTCCCCTCGCTTTCGAGGGGAGGGCGCGTGGGCTTTGGCTTGCCCCCGGCAAGCCAAGATCCTGTCCGAGGGACACGATCTCGCCCCCACGCGCACGAAGTGCGGTGGAGGGGCTTCTCTGGACCCGGAAGAACCGCCCCTCCACCATGGTTCGCACGGTCCCCATCATCGGGTTGCCCATGCCCCGCATGGGCAAGGATCGTGCGGGGGACGATCCGACCCGATGATCCTGCAAATGCCGGGGAGGAACGATGACCTGGAAGGTCAGCCTGCCCTGCACCCGGGCGGAGGCGGAGGCGCTGAAGGAGGACATCGCCGCCTTCGCGGCGCTCGCGGCGCCGCCGGTGCTGATGACCAGCGAGGCGGACGGCGAGGCGTGGCGGATGGACGCCTATTTCGAGGCCCGGCCGACCGCGGCCGATCTCGCGCTGCTGCTCGGCCTGGCGCCGAGCGCGGCCGGGGCCAGGCCCGAGCCGGAGCGGCTCGGCGACGAGGATTGGGTGACGCTGTCGCAGGCGGGGCTGGAGCCGATCCGCGCCGGCCGCTTCTTCGTGCACACGCCGGCGCATCGCGGCGAGGCGCCGCCGGGCGCGGTGGCGTTCGAGATCGAGGCGGGGCGCGCCTTCGGCACCGGCCAGCACGAGACCAGCGCCGGCTGCCTGGTCGCGCTCGACCGGCTGAAGCGCCAGGGCGCGCGGGTCGCCAATCTCGCCGACATCGGCACCGGCACCGGGCTGCTCGCCTTCGCCGCGATGCGCCTCTGGCCCGCCGCGCGGGCGGTCGCCTCGGACCTCGACCCGGTCGCGATCGAGGTCGCGGCCGGGAATGCGGCGGTCAACGGGGTCGGGCTGGGGCGCGGCCCGGGTCGGCTGGAGCTCGCCGTCGCGGCGGGGCTGGAGCACCGGAAGCTGCGCGAGCGCGCGCCCTACGACCTCCTCATCGCCAACATCCTCGCCGGGCCGCTGATCGCGCTCGCGCCCGCGCTGGCCGCCGCGCTGGCGCCGGGCGGGCGGCTGGTGCTCGCCGGGCTGCTGAACCGCCAGGCGGCCGAGGTCGCCGCCGCCTATCGCCGGCAGGGCATGATGGGTGCGTTCAGCGTCGAGCGCGGCGACTGGCCGACGATCGTGATGCGCAGGCGGGCCGGCTGGCGCTAGCGGCCGAGCAGGCGGGTGCGCGGCGGCAGCGGCTGCCGCAGCCGCGGCTTCACCGCGCGCGGGCCTTCGACGGTGCCGAAATTCTCGGCGACCGTGACCGATTCCGGGCAGCCGGCGAACATCCGCGACACGGCGAGATCGAGCGTGCCGGGCGGGAGCCGGTCGAGCCGCTGCAGCCGCCCCGCGGGGACGCCCTCCGTGCGGCGCACATGATCGAGCGGATCGCAGCGCGCGTCGGGGCGGATCGCGCCGTCGCCCGGGGCGGCGGGCCGCGCCGCCGGCGCGCCGGCGGCGCTTGCCACCGGCAGCAGAAGCAGGGACAAGGCAGCCAGAGCTCGCATCGGACTCTCCCTTCGCCGACCCGCATAGCACAGGCGCGCGCGGATGTTCATTCGTTGAGCCCGATCGAATCGAGCAGCGCCGTCGAGAAGGTGTCGCGCTCGGCCTTGTCGGGCATCAGCGCGTGGCGCACCCCGGTCCAGTCGTCGAGCGCGCTGCCGTAGCTGTTGCGCACGCGCGCGCGGGTGAGGCCGTGCAGCTTGCCCCAATGCTGCGCATAGGGAATGCCCTCGGCATCGAAGCGCGCCCTCAGCCCCTCCATCACCGCGCGGATCGCCTTGGTGTCGACGCCGTCGACGTCCATGATGCAGGTCGGGTCGAAGCGGGTGAAGCCGAGCAGGGCCGGCGACTTTTGGGCGTAGCGGCACGCGAACGCCGCCGGGGCGCCCGGATGCTCCATGAACACCTCCCGCGCCAGGGCCAGCGCGCGCGTGGCAAAGGCGACCGGGATCGCGTTCGCGGCGCCGGCGACGCCCGCCTTCGAGCTGGTGTAATTGTAGGTCTCGCCCGGGGTCTTCAGCTTGCCGGAAAATTCCTTGAGCTCGACCTTGATCAGCAGCGGCGCGATCGCGGCGCGCAGCCCCGGCGCCACGTCGAGCAGCTTGCCGACCAGCCCCGGCAGGTCGTTGCCGGGCTCGTAGCCGCTCTTCAGCGAATAATCCGGCTGGTAATCGGGCGGGCACGGCTCCTTGTAGCGTACCGTCACATAGGCATCGTCGGGCGTCGAAGGCTCGATCACCGCGAGGAAGAAATAGGGCCGGCGGGTGGTGTCGGGGAGCGGCACGCCGGCGAAATCGAGGGTGTTCATCGCCCGCTCGACCTCGGCCGTCCTCATCCGCTTCAACGAGGACAGCAGCCGGTAGCGCCCGGTGCTGCGCAGCAGCACGGCATGGACGATGCCGAGCGCGCCGAGATTGACCAGAGCAGCGCGAAACATGGTGTCGTCGCGAACCAGCTCGGCACCGAGCTTGGCCGCGAACGCGGCGCTGAGCACCGGGTCGCCGGGGCTTTCCAGCCAGAGGTTGCGGGTCGCGGTGAGCAGCTGGATGCCGGCCACCTGGCTCTCGATCGCGCCGGTTCCCAGCGCCGAGCCGTGCGAGCCGGTGCCGAGCATGCCGGCGATGGTCTGGCCGTTGCTCGCGCCGGAGGTGCGCAGCGCGCGATTGCGCGCGGGCGTCTCCAGCGCCATGTTGATGCGCGCCATGGTGCGGCCGCATTGGGCCAGATAGAGCTCCTCCGCGGTGCCCTTATAGGCCGGGTCGAGGCTGGCATGATCGACGGTGAAGGCCATGTCGAGATTGTCGGTCTCGAGCGCCCAACCGCCCGGGCTCGCGGCGACGTCGGAAAAGGACCAGCGCGAGCCGATCGCCCTCAGGCGCACCTTCCTGGCGACGGCTTCGGCGGCGATCGCCTGCAGGCGCTGGGCGGTATCCTTCATCCCCGCCATGGTCGACTTGCCCTTGACCCGGTTGAAGATGGTCAGCCGCTCGCGCACGTCGACCTTCACGGTGCCGTGCAGATTGCCCCATTTGTCGGGCGCCTTGCGGACGAGGTCGGGATCCTTGGCCATCGCAATCCTCCCTTCCCTTCTAGCCGCTGGTGCTGCCCTCTTCGGTGGGCACCTTGGCGCAGCGATATTCGATGCGGGCGGGCGCGAAGAGGCCGAGCGTGAGCACGGTGACGAGCGCCTCGCCGAGGCTCTGGCGGACCCGCACCTCGTCGATGACGTTGGTCGGGCAATCGGCCACCGTGCGCCGCTGCACCGCGCCGAAGCCGAGCGCATTGCTCTGCGCCGCCTTCATCTCGCCCGACGGGTTGGGATTGGGAACGATCAGCCGGTGATAGGCGCAGCCGCTCAGCACCAGCGACAGGGCAAGCGGAAATATGGTCAACCGACTCATGACGGCCCCCCTTCCTGAACATTCGGACATATCAGATCGGGCCCACTGCAAATAGCGACCAAGTCGGCGCCAAGATGTGACGGTGATCACGGCTGGGCGGCGCGCACGATCTCCAGCCATTCGGCCTCGTCGATCACCTCGATGCCAAGCTCCGCGGCCTTCTTCAGCTTCGAGCCCGCGCCGGGGCCGGCGACGACCAGATCGGTCTTCGCCGAGACGTCGCCCGCGGCCTTGGCGCCGAGCGCCTCGGCCTGCGCCTTGGCCTCGTCGCGCGACAGCGCCTCGAGGCTGCCGGTGAAGACCACGGTCTTGCCGGTAACCGGCGACTCGCGAACCTCGTGGACCACGTCTTGCGGGCCGACGCCGGCGGCGAACAGGGCAGCGATCACCTCGCGATTGTGCGGCTCCTCGAAGAAATCGAGCAAGGCATTGGCGACCTCGGGGCCGATATTCTGCGTCCCCACCGCCTCGACCACCGCCTTGTTGCGGCGGGCGAGGAACCTGCGCTCCTCCTCGCCTTCCTCCGCCCCCAGCTCGCGCCGGATGGCGAGCGCCCCGTCGATCATGGCGATGAACCCCTCCCAGCCGCGGTAGCGGCGGGCGAGGTCGCGCGCCGTCACCTCGCCGACATGGCGGATGCCGAGCGCGTAGAGGAAGCGGTCGAGCGGCGGGCCGCGCCTGGCGTCGATCGCGTCGATCAGGTTTTGCGCGCTGACCTCCGCCCAGCGCTCGCGGGCGAGCAGCTGCTCCCTGGTCAGCGTGAAGATGTCGGCCGGCGACTGCAGCAGCCCGTCGCGGAAGAAGCTCTCGATATGGGTGATGCCGAGCCCCTCGATGTCGAGCGCGTGGCGGCTGACGAAATGGCGCAGGCGCTCGACCCGCTGGGCCGGGCAGATCAGGCCGCCGGTGCAGCGAACGTCGACCTCGCCTTCCTCGCGCACCGCGTCCGAGCCGCATTGGGGGCAGTGGGTCGGGAAGACATAGGCCGGCCGCTTCTCGCCGGGGGTGAGGTTCTCCAGCACCTGCGGGATGACGTCGCCGGCGCGCTGGATGCGCACCCGGTCGCCGACGCGGACGCCGAGCCGCTCGATCTCGTCCTTGTTGTGCAGGGTCGCGTTGATGACGGTGACGCCGCCGACGCCGACCGGCCGGAGGCGCGCGACCGGGGTCAGCTTGCCGGTGCGGCCGACCTGGATGTCGATCGCTTCCAGCACGGTCTCCGCCTTCTCGGCGGGGAATTTGTGGGCGAGCGCCCAGCGCGGCGCCCGGCTGACGTAGCCGAGCCGCTCCTGCCAGTCGAGCCGGTCGACCTTGTAGACGACGCCGTCGATGTCGAACGGAAGGTCCGCCCGCTTCGCCTCGATCGCGCGGTAGTGGGCGAGGAGGGCGGCGAGGTCGGCGACCCGCTTGAGGTCGGCGGCGATCGGCACGCCCCAGGCGGCGATCGCGCGCATCACGCCCAGCTGGCCGTCGGCGGGCAGCGCCGAGGCCTCGCCCCAGCCATGCGCGTAGAATCGGAGCGGCCGCGAGGCGGTCACCGCCGGGTCCTTCTGGCGCAGCGACCCCGCCGCGGCGTTGCGGGGATTGGCGAACTGGCGCGCCTTTTCGGGGTCCTCGGCCTCGGCGAGCAGGCGCGCGTTCAGGGCGGCGAAATCGGCCTTGGCCATATAGACCTCGCCGCGCACCTCGAACACCTCGGGCGCGGCACCCTTAAGCCGCTGCGGCATGTCGGCGATCGTGCGGACGTTGGCGGTGACGTCCTCGCCGGTGGTGCCGTCGCCGCGGGTCGCGGCCAGCACCAGCGCGCCCTTCTCGTAGCGCAGCGAGCAGGAGAGGCCGTCGATCTTGGGCTCGGCGGTGAGCGCGACCTCGGCCTCGCCGGGCAGGTTGAGGAAGCGGCGGACGCGGTCGAGGAAGTCGGCCACCTCCTCCTCGGCAAAGGCATTGTCGAGGCTGAGCATCGGCCTCGCATGGCGGACCTTGGAGAGATGCGCAGCGGGCGCCGCCCCGACCTGCCGCGACGGGCTGTCCGCGCGGACCAGGTGCGGGAATTGCGCCTCCAGCGCGGCATTCTCCCGCACCAGCGCGTCATAGTCCGCGTCGGAAATCTCGGGCGCATCCTCGGTATGGTAGAGCGCGTTGTGCCGCGCGATCTTGGCCGCGAGGCGCTCGAGTTCCTTCGCAGCTTCCGCTTCGTTCACGCCGCCTCCAGCAACCGCAGCGCCTGCGCCCTTGCCTCGTCCGTCACCTGGGCGCCCGAGAGCATGCGGGCGATCTCCTCGCGGCGGCGGGCCTCGTCGAGGCGCTGGACGCCGGCGCGGGTGACGAGGCCGTCATGGCTCTTCTCGATGAGCAGGTGGGTGGCGCCGCGCGCGGCGACCTGCGGCGAATGGGTGACGACCAGCACCTGCCCGGCCCCGGCGAGGCGGTGCAGCCGCTCGCCGACGGCGCTGGCGACGGCGCCGCCGACGCCGCGGTCGATCTCGTCGAAGATCATCGTGGTGGCGCCGCCCTGCTCGGCCAGCGCGACCTTGAGCGCGAGGATGAAGCGCGACAGCTC
Source organism: uncultured Alphaproteobacteria bacterium (assembly GCA_963826805.1). Classification (GTDB taxonomy): domain Bacteria; phylum Pseudomonadota; class Alphaproteobacteria; order Sphingomonadales; family Sphingomonadaceae; genus Allosphingosinicella. The sequence goes on along the minus strand of CAWGYE010000001.1, from coordinate 205,799 downwards.
GCCGCCCGAGGCGATCCGCGCCAGCGGCCCGAACGGCGCGCCGGGATTGGTCGAGACCTCGAACTCGACCCGGTCGCGGCCCGAGGCGCCGCCCGGCTCGGCGGCGATGGCGGTGCGGAACTGCGCGGTATCGAGCTTCAGCGGCGCCAGCTCGGCCGCCACCGCCGCGTCGAGCCGCGCCGCCGCCGCCTGGCGCGCCGCGGTCAGCGCCGAGGCGGCCTCGTCGTAGCTGCGCCGCGCCTCGGCCAGGGCGGCTTCCAGCGCGGCGAGCTCGGCCCCGCCGGCCTCGAGCGCAGCGAGCTTGCCGCGCAAGTCCTCGCGCAGCGCCGGCAGCGCGTCGGCCTCGACCCGGTGCTTGCGGGCGAGCGCGCGGATGTCGAACAGGCGCGTCTCGGCCTCCTCGAGCCGGGCCGGATCGTAGGCGAGCGCATCGGCGGCGCGGGCGAGCGCGTCCTCCGCCTCGGAGGCCTCGATCGCCGCCCGGTCGAGCGCGGCCAGCGCCTCGGCGAGCGCGGGATGCTCGGCGGCGATCCGGTCGAGCCGGCGCGCCGCCTGGCGCAGCGACGCGACGCCGCCGTCGGAGCCCTGCAGCAGCGCGGCGACGGCGGCGAGATCGTCCTCGAGCCGCGCGCCCGCCTGCATCCCCGCCCGCAGCCCGGCGAGCTGCTCCTCCTCGCCCGGCTCGGGGCCGAGCCGATCGAGCTCGCCCACGGCATGCGCCAGCCATTCGCGGTCGCGCATCGCCTCCTCATGCGCGGCGCGGGCGGCGGCGAGCGCAGCCTCGGCTCTCCCGGACGCGCGCCCAGGCCGCGGCGGCGGCGCCGGTGTCGATCCGCCCGAACGCGTCGAGCAGGCCGCGATGGCCGCGCGGGTTGAGGAGGCCGCGATCGTCGTGCTGGCCGTGGATCTCGACCAGCAGCGCGCCGAGCTCGCGCAGCAGCCCGGCCGAGACCGGCTGGTCGTTGACGAAGGCGCGGCTGCCGCCGTCGGCCTTGACGATGCGGCGGACGACCAGCGGCTCGTCCGGCGCATGCGCCAGGCCGTTGCTCTCGAGCAGGGCCAGCGCCGGGTGGCCGGCGGGCAGCTCGAAGGCGACGCTGACCGAGGCCTGCGCCTGGCCGGCGCGCACCAGGCCGCTGTCGGCGCGCGTGCCCAGCGCCAGGCCGAGCGCGTCGAGCAGGATCGACTTGCCCGCCCCGGTCTCGCCGGTCAGCACGCCGAGCCCCGGCCCGAAATCGAGCTCGAGCGTGTCGATCAGGACGACGTCGCGGATCGAGAGGGCGGTCAGCATGGGGAAGGCAGAAGCGACATCGGCCCTCATTACGTCATTCCAGCGAAAGCTGGAATCTCGTTCCTTAAAGGCAAGGAGATTCCAGCTTCCGCTGGAATGACGGTGGAGGGTCAAGGGCGGAGGCTAGCGCGTCCCGCTCGGCGCCGCGGCGGCCGCCTGCTGGGGGGCGTGGCGCTGGACGAGGTTGTAGGCGCGCTCGTACCAGCGCGTCGCGGGATAATTGGCGCCGAGCACCGCGGCGGCGCGGCGCGCCTCCTCCGGGATGCCGAGCGCGAGATAGGATTCGGTGAGCCGCATCAGCGCCTCGGGCGCGTGGCTGGTGGTCTGATATTCGTCGACCACGGTGCGGAAGCGGACCACCGAGGCGAGCCATTGCCGGCGGCGCTGGTAGAAGCGGCCGATCTCCATCTCCTTGCCGGCGAGATGGTCGCGGACCAGGTCGAGCTTGAGCCGCGCGTCGTCGGCATAAGCGCGTGTCGGGATAGCGGCGGACGACCTCGCCCAGCGATTCCATCGCCTGGCGGGTGATCGCCTGGTCGCGGGTGACGTCGTTGATCTGCTCGTAATAATTGAGCGCGATCAGATAGAGCGCATAGGGCGCGTCGCGATTGCCGGGGTGGATCGAGAGGAAGCGCCGCGCCGATTCGATCGACTTGGTGTGGTCGCGCGCGGCATAATAGCTGAACGCGCTCATCAGCTGCGCCCGGCGCGCCCAGATCGAATAGGGATGCTGGCGCTCGACCTCGTCGAAGATCAGGGCCGCCTGCGGATAGTTGCGCTGCCGCATCCGGTCCCAGGCGGCGTTGTAGAGCGTGTTGACGTCGCGGGCGACGTAGCGGGTGTCGGCCTTGGTCCGGCCCCCTCCTCCCAGCGCGGCGCAGCCGGCGAGCGGGATCAGGCTGGCGGCGATGAGGGCGAGGACGAGCGGGCGGGAAAATCTGGACATGGCGGGCTTCTTAGCTGAGGGTTCGGCGAAGGCCAAGCGGGCTTGGGCATCAGAATGGCAAGCCGATGAACCGCGCTTTAATGGCCCGTTCGCCGCTTTCTGCTATTGAGCCCGCCATGCTGCGCGTGCTGACCCTCGCGACCCTGTTTCCGAGCGGCGCCCGGCCGACGCTGGGCGTGTTCGTCGAGCGCCAGACGCAGGCGCTGGCGGCGCTTCGCCGAGGTCGAGCTCGAGGTGGTCGCGCCGGTCGGCCTGCCGCCCTGGCCGCTGTCGCTGCATCCGCATTATGCGCCGCTGCGGACGCTGCCGGGGCGCGAGAGCCGGGACGGCCTCGTCGTGCACCGCCCGCGCTACCGGGTCTGGCCGGGCGATCGGCCAGGCCGGCGCGGCGCGGCGGATGGCGGACGCGCTGCTGCCGATGCTGCGCGAGCTGCGGACGCGCTTTCCGTTCGACGTGATCGACGCCGAATTCTTCTGGCCGGACGGGCCGGCGGCGATGCGGCTCGCCGCGGCGCTGGGCGTGCCCTTCTCGGTCAAGGCGCGGGGCAGCGACATCCATCTCTGGGGCGCCCGCCCGGGCATCGGCGGGCAGATCCTCGCGGCCGGCAGGGCGGCGGCGGGGCTGCTCGCGGTCAGCGGGGCGCTGAAGCGCGACATGGCCGCGCTCGGCCTGCCGGAGGAGAAGATCCGCGTCCACCAGACCGGCATCGACCTCGACCGCTTCCGGCCGACCGACCGGGCCGCCGCCAAGGCGGCGCTCGGCGTTTCCGGCCCGCTGCTCGCCTGCGCCGGCGCGCTGATCCCGCGCAAGGGCCAGGAGCTGGCGCTGGCGGCGCTCGCGCGGATCCCGGGGGCGACCTTGCTCCTGATCGGCGACGGCCCCGAGCGGAGCCGGCTGGAGCGCCTCGCCCGCGCCGGCGGCGTCGGCGATCGCGTCCGCTTCCTCGGCGGCGCGGCCGCACGACGAGCTGCCCGGCCTGCTCGCCGCCGCCGACGTCATGGTCCTGCCGACCAGCGCGGAGGGGCTCGCCAACGTCTGGGTCGAAGCGCTCGCCTGCGGCACGCCGGTGGTGACCAGCGACGTCGGCGGCGCCCGCGAGGCGATCGACCGGCCCGCGGCGGGCCGGCTGGTCCCGCGCGAGCCCGAAGCGATCGCCGCGGCGGTCCGGGAGCTGCTCGCCGACCCGCCCGACCCGGAGGCGGTCCGCGCGGCGGCGGCGAAGTTCAGCTGGGAGAAGAACGCCGCCGAGCTCCACGAGCACCTTTCCGCGGTCGTCAGAAAATAGGGACAGCCACCTATTTCCGCGCGGAAATAGGTGGCTGTCCCCATTTTAGAGCGGCATCAGGGCGGCGGCGATCCAGCGGCCCTCGCCGCGCAGCAGGCCCCAGGTGCGCGCCGCGGCGCGGCTGTCCATCGCCTCGACGCCGATGCCGCGCGCCTCCAGCGCCGCGACGAAGGCGCGCGGCGGGAAGGCGTGGGCGGCGCCGGTGCCGAGGAGCAGGAATTCGGGCGCCGGATCGATGGCGAGCGCCCAGTCGACATGGCCGGGCGCGAGCTCCTCCAGCGGCGGCGCATCCCAGGCGACGGCGCGTTCCGGGGTCAGCAGCGACGGCCGGCCAGGCCTGGTCCGTCGATCAGGAAGCCCTGCGCCGAAAGGCCCCGCACCAGCGGCCCCGCCGCGGGCGGCGCGCGCTCAAACCCGGGCGCCGTCATCGCCTTCGTTGCGCCCGGTCCGCTCGGCGCGGCTGACCGGGTCCTTGGGCATGAAGCTGTCGGTCGTGACCCGGAGCCAGACCAGCACCGGCGAGGAGATGTAGATCGACGAATAGGTGCCGACGAAGATGCCGACGAAGATCGCGATGGTGAGGCCGAAGATCACGTCGGGGCCGAGCAGCAGCAGCGCGCCGAGCGCGAGCAGGATCGAGATCGAGGTCACCATCGTGCGCGACAGCGTCTCGTTCAGCGAGAGGTTCGAGCAGCGGCACGATCTCCATCTTGCGGTATTTTCGCAGATTCTCGCGGATGCGGTCGTAGATGACGACGGTGTCGTTCAGCGAATAGCCGACGATGGTGAGGATCGCGGCGATGACGTTGAGGTTGAACTCGAGCTGGGTCAGCGAGAAGAAGCCCAAGGTCATCCAGACGTCGTGGAACAGGGTGACGCAGCGCGCCGACGCCGAACTGCCATTCGAAGCGTATCCAGATGTAGATGGCGATGCCGAGCATGGCGAGCGCGACCGCCAGCGAGCCGGAGCGGAACAGCTCCTCCGAGACCTTGCCCGACACCGTCTCGACCGCGTCGAAGCGGGCGTCGGGATAGCGCGCCGTGATCACCGCGCGGACCTGGCTCGCCGCCTGCGCCGCCGCCGCCTCGCCGCCTTCCGGCAGCGGCATGCGGATGCCGATGACGTTGGGCGCGCCGAGCTCCTGCAGGTTCGCCTCGCCGTGGCCGAGCCCGTTCACCCGGTCGCGCAGCTCGTCGAGCTGCGGCGGCTGGCTGAAGGTCACGCGGATGCTCTGGCCGCCGACGAAGTCGACGCCGAGATTGAGGCCGCGGGTGAAGACCAGGGCGATCGCCGCCGCGGTGACCAGGATCGACAGGATCAGCGCGAGGTTGCGCCATTTCATGAAATCGATGTTGGTGTTGTCGGGGACGAGCTTCAGCAGCTTCATATGTGCAGCTCCTTGGGCCGCGCGCGGCGGACCCAGAGCGCGACCAGCATGCGGGTGACGTTGACCGCGGTGAACACCGAGGTGATGATGCCGATCAGCAGCACCACCGCGAAGCCGCGGATCGGGCCCGAGCCGAAATAGAACATCAAGACGGCGGCGATCACGTTGGTGATGTTGGCGTCGAAGATCGCGGTCGAGGCCTCGCGATAGCCCGATTCGAGCGCGTCGTGCAGCCGCCGCCCGCGCCGTTGCTCCTCGCGGATGCGCTCGTTGATCAGCACGTTGGCGTCGACCGCGGCGCCGATGGTGAGCACGAAGCCGGCGATGCCGGGCAGGGTCAGGGTCGCGTTGAAGAAGGCCATGATGCCGACGATCATCAGCGCGTTCAGGATCAGGCCGATCGTCGTGTAGACGCCGAACCGGCCGTAGGTGACCAGCATGAACAGGATCACCGCGAGCGTCGCGGCGATGCTGGCGATGACGCCGAGCCGGATCGAATTCGGCGCCGAGCTCGGGCCCGACGGTGCGCTCCTCGATCACGTGCAGCTCGACCGGCAGCCGGCCGGAGCGCAGCGAGATGGCGAGCTGGTTGGCGGTCTCGACGGTGAAGCTGCCGGCGATCGAGGCGGTGCCGCCCAGGATCGGCTCGCGGATCTCCGGCGCGGAGATGACGACATTGTCGAGGATGATCGCGAACGGCTTGCCGACATTCTCCTGGGTGACCCGGGCGAAGCGCTGGCTGCCGGCACTGTTGAAGCTGACCCGGACCGCGGGCTGGCCCTGCTCGTTATAGTCCTGGACGGCGTCGGCGATCTGCTCGCCGGTGATGATCGCGCGGCGCTGGACGGCGATCCGCGCGCCCTCGCCGCCTTCGGCGAAGGGCAGGATCTGGGTGCCGATCGGGGCGCGGCCGGATTGCAGCTGCTCGGGGGTGACGCCTTCGGCGACCAGCTTGAACTCGAGCCGGGCGGTGCGGCCGATCAGCGCCTTCAGCGCCTCGGGGTCCTGCAGCCCGGGCACCTGCACCAGGATGCGGCTGGCGCCCTGGCGGATGATGGTCGGCTCGAGCGTGCCGAGCGCGTTGATGCGGCGGTCGATGACCTCGCGGGCGACCGCCATCGCCTGATCGATGGCGTTGTTGATGCCGGCCTGGGTCTGGCGCATCTGGATCCGCTCGCCGGTCCGCCGTACCTCCCATTCGACCTGGCCGCTGAACCCGATCGTCTGCACCTGCGCGCGGGCGGTCTGCTCCGCCTCGGCGGCCCTGGCCGGATCGCGCACCGCGAAGCTCAGCTGGCCGCCCGCGGTCGAGAGCCCGGTGATCCCGATCTCCGCGCGGCGCATCTCGCGGCGGATCATGTCCTCCATCGCCTCGAGCCGCTGGCGGGCGACGTCGTCGGTCTCCGCCTCGAGCAGCAGCTGGCTGCCGCCGGCAAGGTCGAGGCCGAGATTGATCTGGACCGCCTGCACCCAAGCCGGGAGCTGCGAATAGACGTTGGCGGGCAGGAAGCTCGGCACCGCCATCAGCACGCAGACCAGGCAGATCAGGCTGATGCCCCAGACCTTCCAGCGCGGAAAATTCAGCATGTGGGCGTCGCCATCAGTCGTTCGCTGCCTTGGCGCCGTGCGGGCGGATGTCGCTCAGCATCGATTTCACCACCCGCACCTTGACGCCCGGGGCGACCTCGAGCTCGACCTCATGCTCGTCGACCTTGGTGACCTTGCCGATCAGGCCGCCGTTGGTGACCGCGGTGTCGCGCGGCTTGACCCCGCCGACCATCTCCTGGTGCTGCCTTCACCCGCCGCTGCTGCGGCCGGATCAGCAGGAAATAGAAGATGACGAAGATGAGGAGCGAGCGGGAAGATCTGCATGAAGAAGGTTGCAGTTCCTCCGGCAGCGGCTCCGGAGCCGGTCGCGGCATAGGCTGGGCTTGCGAACATCTTGTCCTACCTGGGAGCGGCGAGCGCGATCGGCGCTCGCCTGAAAAGCGCGAGGCGACTATCATGGGGACGGGCCGTTGCCAAGGCAAGGCGGACGGCGGCGAAAAGGGGACAGGGCGATGATCATCGTGACCGGAGAGGTGCGGTTCGGCGAGGGCGAGATCGAGCGGCTGAAGGAGGCGCTGGTCGCGCGAACATCGCAGGCGACGCGGGCCGAGGACGGCTGCGAGCGCTATGCCTATGGCGGTCGACCTTGCCGATCCGAACCTGCTGCTGATCAGCCGAGATGTGGCGCGACCAGGCGGCGCTCGACGCCCATTCGGCGCGCATCCCCGAGCTGATGGCCCCGCTCGGGGCGCCGACATCCGGGGGATCAGCATCAAGGCCTATGAGGCGAGCTTCCTGCAGAACGTGATGGGGGACTGAAATAGGGACAGCCACCTGTTTTCGGGCGCGGGTCCGAGGACCTCCCCGATCCCCGGTCAAAATAGGTGGCTGTCCCTATTTTCAGCGCGGGTGGAGGATGATCAGGGTCGAGGTGCCGTGGGCGAGCAGCTTGCCGGCGCCGTCGCGCAGGGAGGCCTCGGCGGTGGCGATCTGGCGGCCGCGGCTCAGCACCCGGCCCTCGCAGCGCACCGGCCCGCCGTCGGGGGCGATCGGGCGGGTGAAGTTCACCTTGGTCTCGACCGTGGTGTAGCCGACGCCGGGATCGAGCTCGGTGTGCACCGCGCAGCCGCAGGCGCTGTCGATCAGGGTCAGCGCATAGCCGCCATGGACCGCGCCCAGCGGATTGAGCAGGTGCGGCCCGGGCGCTGCCCTCGAACACCGCCCGCCCCTTCTCGACCTCGACGAGGCGGAAGCCCAGCGGCTCGGCGATCGGCGGCGCCGGCAGCTCGCCGGCGATCATCGCGCGCAGCATCTCGAGGCCCGACATGTGCTTGATGTCGTCGTAGCTGCTCACGCCGTATCGCATCGCGTCCTCAGTTTCGCACCCGCGCACGCGAGTCAACCGCGGCTTGCCTTCATGCGGGCCCCCGCCTAAATGCCGCGCCTTGGTCGGGGCGTAGCGCAGCCTGGTAGCGCATCACACTGGGGGTGTGGGGGTCGCTGGTTCGAATCCAGTCGCCCCGACCATCAGAATTCCGGAAGCGCCAGCTCGTCGCGCTCATTGTCCCAGAGCATCGCGATGATCCGCCAGCCCGCATCGGGATCGCGGAACAGCTGGATCGAGTTGATGCCGCGGCGCTCGGGCGTCTCGTCGTCGAGCGAGGTGCGCGCTTCGTAGGCGCTCCAGACGTGGGCGATGTTGCCGAACAGGTCGATGCGGCGGCCGATCTCGATCTCGTGGAAATCGTTCGCGGCGAAGAAGGGCGTGGTGTCGCGGGCATAATCGTCGAGGCCCATCATCCTGCATGCCGGCCGCCCTTCGGCGTCGATCCAGGTGCGGATCTGCCGCGCCTCCGGGTGGAAGCAAGCGGCCTGCCGCGACCAGTCGCGCGGGCCCTTGGGTCCGGAGATCATCGCGTACATCTCGTCCACCGCGGCGCCGATCTCGGCGCGGTCCTTCGCTTCGTCGATCATGCGCCGCTCCTTTCCGCGCGCAGCACCGGGCCGTAGAGCCGGCCGATGCCGATCAGCATGACGCCGAGCCCGAGGAAGGAGAGGATGCGCAGCAGGCCCTCGAGCTCCGAGGCGTCGATCAGGAAGACCTTGACGATGGTCGCGGTGAGCAGCAGCAGGCCGGCAAGGCGCAGCGCCTTGTCGGGCAGGCGGATGCCGGCGACGATCAGGCCGAGCGCCACCACCAGGCCGGCCAGCGAATAGCTGTAGAATTCGGCATTGGGCAGCGTCGGCCCGTCCAGCATCGGCCCCTGAAAGGCCTGCCGCACCAGCAGCGCCACGCCCGCGATCAGGGCGGCGAGGAAGGCGGCGAGCCAGAAGCCCGAGCGGGTCGCCACCTCCGCCCGCCGCCGCGCCGCATAGAGCCAGACCGCGCTGAACAAATATGCGGGCAGGATCAGGTTGAGGACCGGAATCCCGCCCACCCATTGCGCCGCCCAGGCGGGATTGTGGATGAGGATGTCGAACCAGAGCAGCCGGCCGGCGGCGAGCGCGGTCAGCATGGTGCCGAGGGTCCGCGCGGTGCCCGCCTCGAGGCGCGGCAGGCGCAGGATGCCGGCGCCGAGCAGCCAGCCGGCGGCGAACAGCGCCTGGGTGACGAGGGTGCGCTCGGCGAGGCCCCGGGCCACGAAATCCTGGTCGTCGGCGAGGCCGAAGCCCTGCTTGAACCAGACATAGACGGCCGCCGCCGCGAACAGGGCCGCCACGACCGGCAGGGCGCGGCGCCCGCCGAGCGGCAGCCGCGGCAGCGCTTCCCGCATCGCCGCCAGCAGCAAAGCGGGGACGGCGAGCGCGGCAAGCGCGGTCATCGCGTCCGGCAGGTCGCCGGCCAGCACCGGCTCGCCGGCGAGTCCGATCAGCATCGCGAAGGACAGGTCCGGCACCATCCACAGGCAGCGCAGCACGCCGATCAGCGCGGCGGCGAGCGCGACCGTGCCGAGCGCGAGATCGCCGAGCCGCCGCGCCGCCAGCGCGGCGCCAAGGGCGAGCGCCAGCCAGCCCGCCGCGACCCAATCGGGCGCCGCGAGGTCCCAGACCGACGCGCCGAGCAGCAGCGCGGCCGCGGTCCCGCCGGCCAGCAAGGCGGGGTCGGCCGGCGGCTCCGCCTTGGCCCGTCCCCGCTCCGCCCAGACGAGCAGCGCCGGCCCCAGCGCGAGCAAGGCCGCCAGCGCGCCCCAGGCGGGGCGGTCGAGCAGCTCCGGCCGCGCGGCGCGCAGCACCAGCAGCGGCCCGGCGAGGCCGGCGCAGGCGATGCCGATCCAGAGCAGCTGCCGCGTCCGCAAGGCCAGAGCGAGGCCGCCGCCGCCGAACAGCAGGGCGATGCCGAGTCCGGCCGACGGCGCCCACGGGTCGGCGGCGCTCGCGGCCTTGGCGGCGAGCAGGACCAAAGCGAGGCCGAGCGCCAGCGGCGGCGCCGGCCTATATTCGGGGCGCAACAGGGCCAGCGCCATCGACGCGGCGGCCAGCACCCCGAACAGAAGCCAGGCGATGCCGCCGAGATCGGTGCGCGCGACCAGGATGGCGAGCTGGATCGCGCCGAGCGCGAGCGGCTGGATCAGGCTCAATTGCCGGCCCGCGCCCGGCCGGACCAGCGAGGCGGCAAGCGCGAGCAGGACCACGAACGCCCCGGCGGCGAGCGCGTCCTCGGGCGGCCGGGTCAGCAGGTAGCCGGTCCAGATGAAGCTCAATGCCACCGCCGCCGCGGCGAGCCAGGTCCAGCCGCGCCGCCAGGCGATCACGAACAAAGCGAGGTCGAGCAGCGCCAGATAGGCGAGCAGCGGCACCGCCCCCGAATCGGACCGGCCGACCAGGAGCGGCGTCAGGAAGCCGCCGACCAGCCCCATCACCGCGGTCGGCGCGCCGTGGCGAAGCGCGAGCAGCAGGGCGGCGGCGGTGACCGAGACCATCGCCGCCGCCGCCGCGGCGGTGTCGAGCAGGCCGTAGAGGATGTGGCTGCCGTAGGCGGTCGCGTAGAGCACCGCCACGCCCGCCCCGACCAGCGCCTGGGCGATGCGCGGATCGTCCGCGAAGCGTTCGCCGCGCGCATATTCGCCGGCGCCGAGCAGGGCCAGGCCGAACAGTGCCGCGCCGATCATCCGCGCCCGCGGCGTCATCAGCCCGATCTCGATCGAGTAGCGGATCAGGAACACCGCGGCGAGCACCAGCGCGACGCCGCCGAGCCAGATCAGCAGCCGGCCGGCGACCAGCCGCTCGAACAGCCCGCCGAGACTCTCGCTCCGCGCGGCCTCCTCCTCGAGCAGGCCGTCGGGCTGCCAGTCGAAGTCGACCGGCGAAGCCCTCGGCGGCGGCGGCTCCGCCGGTTCGACATGCGGCGGCCCCGGCGGCGGCTCGGCCACGGCAGGCGAGCCGGCCTCCAGGCGGCGCTCGAGCCGCAGCATCCGCGCCGCGAGATTGAACTGCGCGATGGCGAGGCCGATCGCCGCCAGCATCAGAAGGAGGACCAGAAACTCCATCGCCCGCCGTCAGATCCGCGACAGCGGCAGGTCGGCGAGGTCGCCCGCCCAGACCGCCCGCGCCCGGGCGAGGTTGCGTTCCGCCGCGGCGGCGTCGCCGAGCGAGCGGTCGGCCTGGGAGAGCGCGTAGAGGGCGAGCGGGTCGTTCGGCCAGCGCCGCAGCGAGGCCTCGAGCTGGGCGCGGGCGCCGCGCGCGTCGCCGCCGGCCAGCCGCGCCGCGGCGAGGCTGCGCCGCACCGAATACCAGAAGAGCGGCGGATCGTTGCCGAAACGCGAGCGCAATTGCCGCTCCATCGCCTTGCGATAGGCGGCCTCGGCGGCGTCATGCTCGCCCGCCAGCATCGCCGCGCGGCCCTCCAGAACGTGCTGGACGATGTCGGCGAGCGCGCTGCCGCCGCGGCCGAGCGCCGGCGCGTCGCTGCCCTCGCGCAGGCGGGCGATCGCCGCCGCTTCGGCCCGCACCGCCGCAGCGTCGCCCCGCCGCGCCAGCGCCTCGCCGCGGGCATAATGGCGCATCACCTTGTCGAACGCGCGCTCCTGTTCGGGAATCGCCAGCACGTCGGCGACCGGGCTGTGCAGGCCCTGGCTGTACCAGCCGGCCGAGCCAAGCAGGCGCTGGCCCGGGCTCGCATTCTCGCCCAGATATTCCTCCCGATATTGCCGCGAGACGTCGAGGGCGGTGGCGCCGTCGCCGCGGGCGAGCGCGCTCTCGATCGCGAAGTGCATGTTGTGGGCGAGCAGGCCGAGGCGATAGTCGGTGGCCCGGGGCCGCACCTGCCGCACGAAGGCGCGGTCGGCGGCGATCGCGGCGACGTTGACCGCCGCCGCGTCCTGATATCGCCCGACGCCGTAAAAGCTGTGCGAGGGCATGTGGACGAGGTGGCTCGCCGCCGGCGCGATCCCCCCGAGCCGCTCGGCATGGGGCACGGCGAGATGCTGCCGGTCGATCCAGTCGGTCAGGTGGATGTAGAAATGGATCGCGCCGCCATGGCCGGGATTGCGCGCAAGCACGCCCTCCAGCAGCCGCTGGGGAAGCGAACCGGGGCGGAGCCTGTCCGCGGCGACCATCCGAGCGTCGGCGGCCATGATCGCCAGCGTGTCGTCGTCGGGGATTCGGCCGGCCGCGGCTTCCATGAAGGCGGCATAGGCCTCGTTGGCGAAGGCGGCGCCTTCGCGGGTGCGGATCAGCATGCCGTCGATGAGGGCGCGGTCGCGCGGGCTCACATTCTTCCGGCGGGCGATCGCCGCGGCGCGGCGGGCGGCGGCGCGGGCGGCGACGAGCTCGTCGGTGCGCGGCTGCAGGTTGATCGTGGGCCCGCGCGCCCAGGCCTCGCCGAGGAAGCAGAGGGCGCAGGACGGATCGGCCCGCTGCGCCATCTCGAAGGCTCGGATCGCCTCGGCCTCGTCGAACGCCCAGATGAGGCGAACCCCTTGCGCAAACCAGGCCCGGGCGTCGGCATTGTCGCTGTCCGGCTCGAGCCCGGCATAGCCGAGCCCCTCGACCAGCCTCGGCGGCAGAGCATGGCTCGGCATCCGGGTATCGTCGGCCTGGATGACGAAGCCGAAGCAGGATTCGTCGGGAAGCTGGGGCGCCGACGGAACCGCCTCGCCCGCCCGCTGCGCCGGCAGCGCCGCGGCTCCCAGCGCGGTCGCGAGCAACCAGATCCTGAGCGCAAGCCTCGGCCGCATCGTCTTCTCCCGCATCGGAGCATGAGCCTAGCGGCGCGCCTCGGCGAGCGCCAGCCTACTATTTTTGTATTGACTTAATTAAGCACAAGCTTAATATAGCGGCATGAGCCAATTCGCCGCCCTGGCCGATTCGACCCGTCTTCGCATCGTCGAGCTGCTCGGCGGCGGCGAGCGCAGCGCCGGCGCGATCGGCGCGCATTTCCCGGTCAGCGCGCCGGCCGTCTCGCAGCACCTGAAAACGCTGCGCGAGGCCGGGCTGGTACGGGTCCGGGTCGACGGCCAGCGCCGCATCTACAGCCTCGATCCGGAGGGCTTCGCCGAGATGGAGCAATGGCTCGCCAGGATGCGCGGCTTCTGGAGCGGCCGGCTCGACGCGCTCGAACGCGCGCTTGTTGAAGAAAAAGGAGAAAAAGAATGACCACCGCCACCGCCGACTATGGCGTGATCACCGAGGCCGGTGCGATCCGCTTCGAGCGGCTGCTGCCGGGACCGATCGAGCGGGTGTGGGCCTATCTCACCGAATCCGACAAGCGCCGGACCTGGCTCGCCGAAGGCCCGATGGAGCTTCGCCCGGGCGGCGCGCTCGCGATGACGTGGCGCAACTCCGAGCTGGCCGGCCCCGATGAGGCCACGCCCGAACGGTTCGCCCGATATGAAGGCTACAGCATGGAGGGGCGGATCCTCGAGGTCGAGCCGCCGCGCCTGCTCGTCTATACCTGGCCGGAGGAGGATGGCGGCGAGAGCGAGGTGAGCTTCGAGCTCTCGAGCCGCGACGGCAAGGTGCTGCTGACCCTGACCCATCGCAAGCTCGCCACCCGCGGCCTGATGGTCGGCGTCGCCGGGGGCTGGCACAGCCATCTCGCCATGCTCGAGGCCCGGCTCGAAGGCCGCGAACCGCCGCCATTCTGGCCGTTGGTCGAACGCCTCGAGCGGGATTATGAGGAGCGGGTCCCCTAGGGGACAGTTGCTTTCACGCGCCTGCGCGGGAAGCCTCGCGCTCACGCTGGGAAAGCAACTGTCCCCATTCGGGCGGCCCTGAAATGGGGACAGTCACTTTTCGGAGCTCGGGGCCGAGGTTTCGCACGGCGGCGCGTGAAAGTGACTGTCCCCGCGGGGGTGAAAGTGCCCGGCCCTTTGCCTACATGGTCCGCGACAGGAGCGGGAGCTTTGACCATGGAACCATGGCACGGCACGACGATCATCGGCGTGCGCAAGAACGGCAAGGCGGTGATCGCCGGCGACGGCCAGGTGTCGCTGCAATCGACGGTGATCAAGCCCAATGCGAAGAAGGTGCGCCGCCTGGGCGACGGCTCGGTGATCGGCGGCTTCGCCGGCGCCACTGCCGATGCCTTCACCCTGTTCGAGCGGCTGGAGCGCAAGCTCGAGCAGCATAACGGGCAGCTGATGCGCGCCGCGGTCGAGCTCGCCAAGGACTGGCGGACCGACAAGTATCTGAGGAACCTCGAGGCGATGATGATCGTCGCCGACAAGGACGTCACCCTGATCCTCACCGGCAATGGCGACGTGCTCGAGCCCGCCGCCGGCGTCGCCGCGATCGGCTCGGGCGGCAATTTCGCGCTCGCCGCCGCGACCGCCTTGTTCGACTATGAGGAGGATGCCGAGACGATCGCGAGGAAGGCGATGACGATCGCGGCGGAGATCTGCGTCTACACCAACGACCAGCTGACCATCGAGACGATCGAAGGCGCCGCCGCCTGAAGACAGGCACGGTATATATTTTTTCGCGTCGCGCGGCGTCGCGCCGAAATCTCCGCTTCAGTAACAAATATATGCTGTCCCTGTTTTCTCCCGCTTTCGCGGGAATGATGGTCGTGGTTAGCTCGGCGCATGGACCGCCGCGCCTTCCTCGGTTCCGCCGCTTCGGCGCTCATGCTGCCCGGCTGCGCCACGACAATGGCGCGCACGGCGCCCCGCAGCGGCTGCCTGCCGCCGGTCCACGCCTCCGCCGATCGGGTGATCCGCGCCGTCGCCGGGCTCCGGCCCTATCGCGCCGCCGGCTTCGTGGTTCGGGCCGAGGCGCTGGGCGACAACAAGAGGCTGGTCCACAATTACGGCCATGGCGGGGCCGGCATCACCTTGTCGTGGGGCACGTCGAAGCTGGCGACCCTGCTCGGTTTGCAAGGTCATAGCGGGCCGGTCGCGGTGATCGGCGCCGGGGTGATGGGGCTCACCACCGCCCGGCTGGTGCAAGAGGCGGGCTTTCCCGTGACGCTCTACGCCGCGGCGCTGCCGCCCGACACCACTTCGAACATCGCCGGCGGCCAGTGGAGCCCGTTCGGCCATTATCGCGAGGACAGGGTCACGCCCGAATGGCGCGCCCAGTTCGCCGCCGCGCTCGACTATAGCTGGCGGCGCTTCCAGATCATGGTCGGCGAGGATTACGGAATCCGCTGGCTGCCCACCTATACCGAGACCGGCGCCGGCCCGCCCGCGCCCTCCCCCCTCGACGCCTATCACCCCGCCGCGCGCCGGCTGCGGGCGGACGAGCACCCGTTCCCGCTCGAGCACGTCACCCGCTTCGACACCATGTACGTCGAGACCGGGCGCTTCCTCAGGCAATTGCTCCGCGACGTGCAAACCGCCGGCGGCGCGATCCGGGTGCGCGCGTTCGCCGGCCCCGCCGAGCTGGCCGCGCTGCCGGAGCGGCTGATCTTCAACTGCACCGGGCTCGGCTCGCGGGCGCTGTTCGGCGACACGGGCCTGGAGCCGGTGCGGGGGCAGCTCGCCATCCTGCTGCCGCAGAGCGAGGTGCGCTACGCCTTCACCGGCGGCGCCGGCTACATGTTCCCGCGCGCCGACGGCATCGTGCTCGGCGGCACCTTCGAGCGCGGCATCTGGGAGGCCGCGCCCGAGCCCGACGCCATCGCCGGCATCGTCGCCTCGCACCGGCAGCTGTTCGGCGGCTTCCGCTGCACCGCTTGAACTCGTCCGGCGCGGCTCCAATCTAGCCCGGAATGAACTATCAAACCTCCTTCCCGGAGGGTAACCGGGTCTCCGACAATCCGAGAGCGGCGGGGAGCATGAACGAGAAGCTGACGCCCAAAGCCGTCGTGGCCGCGCTCGACGAGCACATCATCGGCCAGGACGAGGCCAAGCGCGCGGTCGCCGTCGCGCTCAGGAACCGCTGGCGTCGCCAGCAGCTGCCCGAGGCGCTGCGCGAGGAGGTGACGCCCAAGAACATCCTGATGATCGGGCCCACCGGCTGCGGCAAGACCGAGATCAGCCGGCGGCTCGCCAAGCTCGCCGACGCGCCGTTCGTCAAGGTCGAGGCGACCAAGTTCACCGAGGTCGGCTATGTCGGCCGCGACGTCGAGCAGATCGCTCGCGACCTCGTCGAGGAGGCGGTGCGGCTGGAGAGGGAGCGCCGCCGCGAGGCGGTCAAGGAGGCCGCGGTCGGCGCCGCCACCGAGCGCCTCATCGACGCGCTCACCGGCAAGGACGCCAGCGCCGCCACCCGCGAGAGCTTCCGGCGGATGCTGGGCGAGGGCCACCTCGACACGAAGGAGGTCGAGATCGACCTGATCGACCAGCCTTCCACGCCGTTCGAGATCCCCGGCATGGGCGGCCAGGTCGGCATGATCAACCTCTCCGACCTGATGGGCAAGGCGATGGGCCAGCAGCCGCGCAAGAAGCGCAAGCTGGCCGTCCGCGAGGCGCTCGCCAAGCTGGTCGAGGAGGAATTGGACAAGCGGCTCGATCCCGACGACGTCAACCGCACGGCATTGAAAGACGCCGAGGCGAACGGCATCGTCTTCCTCGACGAGATCGACAAGATCGCGGTCAGCGACGTGCGCGGCGGCTCGGTCTCCCGCGAGGGCGTGCAACGCGACCTGCTGCCGCTGATCGAGGGGACCACGGTCGCCACCAAATACGGGCCGATGAAGACCGACCACATCCTGTTCATCGCCTCGGGCGCGTTCCACCTCGCCAAGCCCAGCGACCTGCTCCCCGAGCTGCAGGGGCGCCTCCCGATCCGGGTCGAGCTGAAGGCGCTGACCGAGGAGGATTTCGTCCGCATCCTCTCCGACACCCGCTTCAGCCTCACCGAGCAATATCGCGCGCTGCTCGCCACCGAAGGGGTCGAGATCGTCTTCGCCGAGGACGGCATCCGCGCGCTCGCCCGCATCGCCGCCGAGGTCAACGCCCAGGTCGAGAATATCGGGGCGCGGCGGCTGCAGACCGTGCTCGAGAAATTGCTCGAGGACGTCAGCTTCGAGGCCGAGCAGCGCAAGGGCGAAAGCCTCACCGTCAACGCCCGCTACGTGGAGGACCAGCTCGCCGAGATCGCCCGCAACACCGACCTCAGCAAATACGTGCTCTAGCCCGGCAAAGGCTGCTAGCCTGCGCCGAGTCGTTCGGGAGGCGCGCATGCTCGAGGGTCAATGCCATTGCGGGAAGGTCCGCTACCGGGTCGAGGGCACGCCGGTCTATCACGCGCTCTGCCATTGCGGCGACTGCCGCCGCCACGCCGGCGCGCCGATGGTCGGCTGGGCGCTGTTCCGCAACGAGAATTTCACCCTGCTGAGCGGCGCGCCCCGGATCTACGAATCCTCGGAGAACGGGCGGCGCCATTTCTGCGCCGACTGCGGCAGCGGCCTGTTCTATTCCAACGAACAGGTCTTCCCCAACATGACCGACATCCAGACGGGCACGCTCGACGATCCCGGAGCGCTGCCGGCCCAGATCCACGTCCAGGTCGCCGAGCGGATCGGGTGGATGGCCGACGCGCACGAGCTGCCGCAATTCCAGCGCTATCCCGGGCCGGGCTGACCGCGCGCGGTTCCCGCGCTTCATCGACCGATCCGAACGGCCTGCCTTGGGCGATGAACTTATCGCGCGCGCGCCTGTTGACCTTGCAAACCCCCTATCCGGAGGACAACAGGATGACACTCAGGACCAAATTGCTCGCGGCGGCCGCGGCCGTCGCGCTTCCGGCTGCCCTGGCCGCTGCGCAGCAGCCGGCCCCGGCCAACCCGACGCCGCCGCCTGCGACGACCACCACCACCCAGACCACCGCCCCGCAGCCGGGCACGGCGACGCCGCCGGCCGACACCGAGGACACGGCCACCGAGGCGGCGGACGAGGCCACCCGGCGTGCCGAGCAGGCGGCCGACGAGGTCGAGACGGACGCCGAGGCAGAAGCGCGCGGCGAGAGCGAGCAGGCCCAGACGACGCCGCCGGCGACCACCCAGCCGCCGACCGAAGCTCCAGCGCCGGCCCAGACCCAGACCGAGGCCGCCACCCAGGCCCAGACCACGACCCAGCCGGGCGCTCAGGCTCAGGCCAATACCCAGGCCCAGGCGTCGGCCCAGGCCGGCGCGGTCAGCGCCGCCACCCAGGCCGACCTCACCGCCGGCGCGATGGTCCACGACCAGGCGGGCGCCATGGTCGGCACCGTCGAATCGGCCGACGCGACCGGCGCGGTGGTCTCCACCGGCACGGTGCGCGCCAAGCTGCCGCTGGCGAGCTTCGGCCGCAACGCCCATGGCCTGGTCATCGCCATGACCAAGGCCCAGCTGGAGGCCGCGGTCGCGGCGCAGCGCGCGTCCACCCCGACCCCCGGCGGCTGATCGCCGACACGATCGCCGCACGAGCCGCGCCGGTTGCCCCCTCACCGGCGCGGCTTTTTATTGTAAGCGGGCTGGGTGGTTCGCCCGCTCGTCCTGCTTGCCCTCGTTGCAGCCCCGGCCGCCGCCCAGGAGGCCGAGATCGTCGTCACCGGCCGCGGCCTCGGAGAGGCGCGCGGCGAGGCCGTCTATGACGCGGTGGAGATCGGCCGCGACCGACTGGCGCACGCGCCCTCCAACCGGCTGGAGGAGGTGCTGCAGGGTGTCGCCGGCTTCCAGCTGTTCCGTCGCTCCGACGCCCGCTCGGCCAACCCGACCAGCCAGGGCGCGACCCTGCGCGCGCTCGGCGGCAATGCGTCGAGCCGGGCGCTGCTGATCCTCGACGGCGTGCCGCAGACCGACCCGTTCGGCGGCTGGATCGCCTGGCCGGCTTACGACCCGCGCCGGCTCGGGCGGGTGCGGGTGGTGCGCGGCGGCGGCACCGGTGTGGCGGGCCCGGGGGCGCTCGCCGGCACGATCGAGCTCGAGAGCGCCGGCCCGGACGAGGCCGCGGGCTTCACCGCCGGTTTCGCCTACGGAAGCCGCGACAGCCTCGACGCCTTCGCCGGCTACGGCGCCCGGCTGGGCGACGGCTTCGTCAGCCTGTCCGGCGCGCTCGCGCGCGGCGACGGCTTCGTCCCGGTGATCGAGGCGCAGCGCGGCCCGGCGGACCGGCGCGCGCCCTATCGCCAGGCGAGCCTCGCCGCCCGCGCCGTCACGCCGCTCGCCCCGGCGGTCGAGCTGCAGGCCAATGTCTCGGCCTTCACCGACCGGCGCGAGCGCGGCACCGCGTTCAGCGAGATCGAGACGCGCGGCGCCGATGCCTCGGTCCGGCTGGTCGGCCGCGGCCGCCTGCCCTTCGCCGCGCTCGCCTATCTCCAGGTCCGCGATTTCGCCAACCGCTTCGCCGCGGTCGGCGCCGGCCGCGTCGCGGCGACGCCGACGCTCGATCAATATTCGGTGCCCGCCACCGGGCTCGGCGCGCGCCTGGAGCTGCGCCCGCCGGCCGGCCCGGTCGAGCTGCGCCTCGGCGCCGACTGGCGCGAGACCGAGGGCCGCACCCAGGAGCTGTTCCAGTTCGTCGCCGGCACGCCCACCCGCGGCCGCAGCGCCGGCGGCCGCACCCGCACGCTCGGCGCCTTCGCCGAGGCCGGCCTGGAAAGCGGGCCGCTGACCCTGACCGGCGGCGCCCGGCTCGACCATTGGCGGATCGCCGGCGGCCGCCTTGGCGAGCGCGTGCTCGCCACCGGCGCGCCGCTGACCGACGCCCGCTTCCCGGACCGGAGCGGCTGGGAGCCGACCGCGCGGCTGGGCCTGGCCTGGCGGGCCGCGGCGCCGGTGACGCTGCGCGCCGCCGGCTATCTCGGCTGGCGGCTGCCGACGCTGAACGAGCTCTACCGCCCGTTCCGCCTCGGCCCCGACGCCACCGCCGCCAACGCCGCACTCTCGCCCGAACGGCTCGAAGGCGCCGAAGCCGGCCTGGAGCTGCGGCCGGCGCCAGGCGTGCGGATCGGCGTCACCCTGTTCGCGAGCCGGCTCGGCGAGGCGATCGCCAACGTCACGCTCGGCCAGGGCCCCGGCGTCTTTCCGGGAGTCGGCTTCGTCGCCGCCGGCGGGCAATTCCGGATGCGGCAGAATGTCGAGGCGGTGACGAGCCGGGGGATCGAGGTCGACGCGGCCGCCGAGCTCGGCCGGCTCCGCCTCGCCGCCGGCTACAGCCTCGCCGACGCCGAGATCGAGGCCGGCGGCGCCGCGCTGCCGCTCGATGGACTGCGCCCCGCCCAGACGCCGCGGCACAGCCTCGCCGCGACCCTGTCCTGGCAGGGCCCGCGCGGCGCTTATGCCTCGCTCGGCGCGCGCTATGTGTCGAGCCAGTATGAGGACGACCTCAACCTGCAGCGCATCCCCGACGCGCTGACCTTCGACGCGGCGGCGGCGATCCCGCTGACGCGCAGCCTCGCGCTCGACCTGCGCGGCGAGAACCTCACCGACGCGCGGGTCGTCGCCGGCATTTCCGGCGCCGGCATCGTCGAGCGCGCGACCCCGCGCACGCTGTGGCTGGGGCTGCGCTGGGTAAGCCCCTCCCCTTGATGGGGAGGGGTTTGGGGCGGGGTGGACTTTTCGGAACGCGCCGCCCTGCATGACCGCCACCCCCACCCTACCCTCCCCCATCAAGGGGGAGGGGTGCTTGTGTCGACGGGTCGCAAATTCTCCTCCATCCACCTCGCGCCGAAGGCGACGAGGTCGGCGGCGTCGATCAGCTCGGCGCCGGCGCGCCCGACCGGGCCTTCGCGGTGGCGGCCCAGCGTCAGATAGGCGCGGAGGATGCGCGCGAAATAATCCTCGCCTTCATAGTCGACGATGCCGTCCAGATCGTCGAGGCACTCGATCCAGACATGCTCGGGCGCGCCGTCGGCGCCCGCCAGCACATAATCCCAGCGCACCCGCTTCTTCTCGGGCAGCTCGGCCAGATATTCGGCGAAATGGAGCGCGGTCACCGTCTCCGGATCGGCGCCCAGGCGCAGGATCCGGCCGCCCCAGCGGCAGAGCTTGTCGAGCGGCGAGCCCGGCCCGTAATAATCGTGCCACGGCTGATCGGCGAGTGAGCGCCGCCGCTCGCCGCCCGCGCGCGCCGAAGCGGCCGCTGGGATTGTCGCTGAGCAGGGTGCCGGGACGGAGCCGGAAGGCCTCGGCCAGCCAGCCGACCTCCGGAAGCACGCCCGCCGCCGCCGGGTCGAACGCCGGCGCGCCGTCGAGCAGGGCCGCGCGTTCGGCGACCGGCCGCTCGTTCACCCAGCCCATCGGATAGTCGGTGCCGAGCACCATCAGCAGCGTGCCGTCCGGCCCGACCGCGGCTTCGAGCGCGCCCAGAATCAGGTCGGCCCCGCCCTCACCGACATCGGTGCGGGCGAGGCCGATCCTGCGGAGCGAGGCGTGGACCATCAGCAGATCGCCCGGCACGACGCCAAGGCGCTCCAGATCCCGCAGCAATCGCCCCCTGGCCGGGCCCGGAACGGCCCGGCGGTCCCCTCAGGTCAAATGGCGCGACAGATGCTTGTTCATCTCGAACATGGAGCAGCGATCCTTGCCGAAAATCTTCCGGAGCTTGTCGTCGGCGATGATCTCGCGCTTGTTCTGGGGGTTCTGCAGATTGTTCTTGCGGATGTGATCCCAGACCTTGCTGACGACCTGGCTGCGCGGCAGCGGGTCGGAGCCCGTGATCGCCGCCAGATCCGCCGAAGGCGTCACCGGACGCTGCAAACCGCTCTGTGCCATATTTCCCTCCCTGTGGTGGCCTGGCGCTCGATAGAGCGCAATTCCACCGCCTTGGCAACGGGGTGAGAGAGGGAAAACCCGTAAATAGGGCCGCTCGGCGCGCCTTTTCTGTGGATAGAGCGGGAAAGGTCTTCAAAGCAGACCGAACGGCACCACCTTGTTGGCCGAATCGTGGCCGATGTCGGCGCGGCCCAGATAGGGAATGCCGGCGCGCCGGCACCAGTCGCGCACCACCGCCTCCTCGCCATGCCCGAAGGGCGGATCGTTGGCGGCGACGTCGCCGACCCGGCCCAGCCTGATCCCGGCCGCGCGGCGCACATTGGGGCTGGAGGTGATGTGGAACAGCGCCCGGTCGGTCGCATACATATGCTCCGCGACCTCCTCGAGCAGCAGGACATGGCCCGTCGAGATCGGGCTCGAGCGGCGTGCCGAGCAGCATCGAGAGCACGGTGATGTTGAACGCGGCGTGGCGGCCGCCGGCCTCCAGGCCCGGTTCCAGCGCGTCGGCCGACCGGCCGGCCAGCCAGGCGAGCGCCCGCGCCACCGCCGCCTCGCCGCCCTCGCGCGCCACATCGCGCGGCATCGGCCCGTGCGCGACGTTCGCGTAGCCGGCGCGGTAGAGGCCGGCGAGCAGGAAGCCGGCGTCGCTATAGCCGAGCCAGGCCTTGCCGCGCGCGGCCGGGCCGAATTCGGCGAGCGCCCGCTCGGCGATCCGGTTCGAGCCGTAGCCGCCGCGCGCGAACCAGATCGCGTCGAAGCCGGGATCGTTGGCGACCTCGACCAGCGCCGCCGCCCGCTCGGCGTCGGTGCCGGCGAAATGATGGTCGGCCAGACCGCATTGCGGGTGGAAATGGATCTCGACGCCCGGATGCGATTGCGCGGCGAGCGCGGTCACCCGCGCCGCGACCTCGCGCCAGTCGTCGAACCGGGAGCTCGGCGCCACCACCGCGATCCGCATGCCTTGCTCCCTCCTCATTCCCCCAATAGGGCGGCGGCATGGGCGAGGCCAAATCCTATTTCTTCTGCGGCATCGGCGGCAGCGGCATGCTGCCGCTGGCGCTGATCGTGCAGGGCCGCGGGCACAGGGTCGCGGGCTCCGACCGCACGCTCGACCAGGGCCGGCTCGCGCCCAAGTTCGAATTCCTGCGCGGCGCGGGGCATCGCCCTCTTCCCGCAGGACGGCAGCGGCATCACCGGCGCGGACCAGATCGTCGTCACCTCGGCCGCGATCGAGGAGACCGTGCCGGACGTGGTCCGCGCCGCGGAGCTCGGCGCGCCGCGGATCGCCCGCCCCGAGCTGCTCGCCGAGCTGTTCAACGCCGCCCCGCTCGGCATCGCCGTCGGCGGCACCAGCGGCAAATCGACGGTCACCGGCATGATCGGCTGGATCCTCCACGCGCTCGGCCGCGACCCGACGGTGATGAACGGCGCGGTGATGAAGAACTTCGTCTCGGCGCGACATGCCGTTCGCCAGCGCCCTGGTCGGCAAGGGCGGCGCCTTCGTCAGCGAGGTCGACGAGAGCGACGGCTCGATCGCGCTCTACCGGCCGGACGTCGCGGTGCTCAACAACGTCACCCTCGACCACAAATCGCTCGACGAGCTCCGCCACCTGTTCCGCGACTTCGCGGCCAAGGCCGAGACGGTCGTGGTCAACCTCGACGACGACGAGACCCGCTTCCTCGCCGCCGTGCTGCCGCCGGAGCGGCTGCGCAGCTATTCGCTTGCCGACGAGGCCGCCGACCTGTTCGGCGCGGACCTCGCCGAGGCGCCGTTCGCGGTCTCGTTCACGGCCAACGGCGTCCCCGTCCGGCTGCAGGTTCCCGGCCGCCACAACGTCCAGAACGCGCTCGCCGCGCTCGCGGCCTGCGAGGCGCTGGGCGTCCCGCTCGCGGCCGCCGCCGAGGCGCTCGCCGGCTTCGCCGGCCTCGGCCGCCGCTTCGAGCTGGTCGGCGACCGCCGACGGGGTCGCGGTGATCGACGATTTCGCCCACAATCCCGACAAGATCGCCGCGACGTTGCGCACCCTCCACGCCTTCCCCGGCCGGCTGCTGCTGTTCTTCCAGCCGCACGGCTACGGCCCGCTTGCGGACGATGAAGGACGAGCTGATCGCGACCTTCGCCACCGAGATGGCGACGGAGGACGTGCTGATCATGCCCGACCCGGTCTATTATGGCGGCACCACCAGCCGCGAGGTGGGCAGCGAGGACATCGTCGCCGGCGTGATCGGCCGCGGCCGAGCCGCCGAGCACATCCCCGACCGCGGCCAATGCGCCGAGCGCCTCGCCGCGCTGGCCCGCCCCGGCGACCGGATCGTCGTGATGGGCGCGCGCGACGACACGCTGAGCCTGTTCGCGCGGGAGATATTGGCGAAGCTCGGCTGACGCCGCCGGTCAGAAGCGCGTCATCGTCTCCAGCGTCGCGTCCTCGACCTGGTCGCTGCGCGTGCCACGCCGATAGCCGAGCCGGCGCAGGACGGCGGCGCCCGGCACCCCGCTGCGGCCATGGCACAGGCGCATGTAGAGGCGGCCCGAGGCCTCCTGATAGCCGCCCAGATCGAACAGATCGAGGAAGTGGACGAGCAGGCCCTCGCCGTGCCGCGCGAAGGCGAAAGCCGGCCGGCGGACCGAGCAGAAGGCATAGCTCATCCCCTCGCCCGGTTCCCATTCGATCCGCGTCCCGCGCGCGCCACCCGGCAGGCTGCCGTCGAGATGGGTCGAGCTGCCGCGGCGGACCCGCATCCGCACCAGCGCGCCCTGCGGCACCCGCCCGGCGCTTTCCACCCGCAGCACGCGCAGCCAGGCGCATTCGCCCTGCCGGCAGCCCGAGAGGATGAGCTGCCCGGCGACGGGGCGGGCGAGGGCGGGCGCGGCTGCGAACAGCGCGGCGAGGGCGGCAAGCAGAGGAAGGGCGAAGCGCATGAGGCGAGGCTAGCCGTGCCCGCTCGCCCCTGTCCAGACTGGCGCGGCGGCCAGGCTGCCCCCTCCCCTTGATGGAGAGGGGTAGGGGGTGGGGTGGACGGCGAGACGGTCTGAGCGTTTCCGAGGACTCCACCCCACCCAACCCTCCCCCATCAAGGGGGCGGCTCTGAGGGCGTCGGCGCCAACGAAAACGGCGGGCACGAAGGCCCGCCGTTCGCATTCGATTTCGTCGCCCTTCTAGCTGGCGACGGTGGTGTCGACCTTCTCGACCCATTCGGGGTAGAAGACCGGCTCGCGGTTCGACCAGCCCGGCGCGGTCGCCGCGGCCTCGCTGATCGATTGCAGCAGGGTCCGCCGGCGGTCCGGGTGGAGATGCGGCAGCGCCGCCGCCGCGCAGAAGGCGCCGGGCAGCCAGGGGCGCACGGTGGCGCCGATCAGCCGCTCGTAGAGGAAACGGTAGGAAGCGAAGCAGGGCAGCCGGTCCTGGCCGAGATCGAACGCGGTCATCGTCACCAGCGGCGCCATCAGCGGCTCCATCGCCTCGAGGCCGCTGTCGTCGGGGATCGAGGAGCGGATATGGTCGAGACGGCGGTAGATGCGCTCCTGGGCGCGGATGCCGGCGGCTTCCGCCGGGTCGCGCGACCAGCGCTTCACCGCGTCGCGACGGTCCAGCCCGATGTCGAGCGACCGGCGGATGTAGCGCTGCGTGCCCTTTCCGAAGCCCGCAAACTCCCGCATCTCCGCCAAGGTTGTCGCCCCGCTCGCGGGCCGAGTCCTGGTACTCATGATCCCACTCCTTTTGCCCCTGAAGTGGTTCATGCACGGAAACGGCTTACCAGTCCGTTAACCAAGACCCCACTCCCCGTTCAGAATTGAATCAGAGTTCGAATCCGCCCGCAATCGCAAAACTACCAGACGCGTGCGCAACGATCGCCAAGTGTCGCGGATCGGCAACAGCTTGCGGTTCAAAGGCTTGGAGATTGGCCGCTTTTTTCGGGAACGAAACGACCGCCACCGTGGAAACCGCGATGGGCAATCCGGCCTCGCGCCGCGGCCGCGCCGCGCGCGCGAAGGCGTTCACGCCGCGCCGGGCGCCATGCTATGGCCGGATTCGTGGGCGGAAAATATGGGAGCGGCGCGGACGGCGGGGCCGGCGGATCGATCGTCGGCGAGCCCGATTCGCTTGGCTATCGCCGGCCCCTGCCCGGCTTTTCGACCAACGCGCGCGGCGCTTCTGCGAACGACCCTGGCGCGCAAAGCTTTTCCGAGGCGGCGACGCTAGGACGGGGCATGGACAGGAGCCTGCCCGACGGCGAGACGCGCCGGCTGCCGGATCTCGGCATGGCGCTGAAGTCGATCGTCGGCTTCTGGCTGCTCTACGTGGCGTTGACGACGACGCGATCGATCATCGTTCAATATCCCGATTTCTGGGCGATGATGGC
This sequence comes from uncultured Alphaproteobacteria bacterium, assembly GCA_963826805.1. Lineage (GTDB taxonomy): Bacteria > Pseudomonadota > Alphaproteobacteria > Sphingomonadales > Sphingomonadaceae > Allosphingosinicella. The sequence goes on along the minus strand of CAWGYE010000001.1, from coordinate 179,899 downwards.
GCGGCGGTGCTGCGTGTCGCTGGCCGGCATTGGCATCACCTTCCTGCTCTATCTCGCCCTGCGCCCGGTCGCGGCCAAGAGCCTGGGCGTGAAGGCGGCCGTCGCGGCGGTCCTCTGCCTGCCGGCGGCGATGGCCTACGCCTCGGTCAATTATTACGCCTTCTACATCTATTCGCCGCTCAACGCGGTGAAGCAGGAGCAGGAGCGCAATTCGATGGGCTGGAGCCCGCTGGAGATGGCGTACCGCTCGATCCTCGAAAGCTCGTTTTCCTGGTTCTTCCTGTTCGCGGCCTGGGCGGCCTTCTACGTGGCGATGAGCTACGCCAAGCAGCTGCGCGTCGCCGACCGCCACGCCGCCATGCTCGCCCGCGAGGCGCAGGAGGCGCAGCTCCGGGCGCTGCGCTACCAGATCAACCCGCACTTCCTGTTCAACACGCTGAACTCGCTCTCCTCGCTGATCCTCTCGAAGCGGACCGATACCGCCGAGCGGATGCTGATGAACCTTTCCACCTTCTTCCGCGCCACCCTGTCCGCCGATCCGACCGCGGACGTGCCGCTCGAGGAGGAGATCAAGCTGCAGCGGCTCTATCTCGACATCGAGCAGATCCGCTTCCCCGACCGCCTCACCGTCGAGGTCGACGTGCCCGACGCGCTGCAGTCGGCGCGGGTGCCGGTGCTGATCCTGCAGCCGATCGTCGAGAATGCGGTCAAATATGGCGTCGCCAAGTCGCGCGGGCCGGTGACGGTGAGGATCAGCGCCCACGAAGAGGCCGGGCGGCTGCACATCAAGGTCAAGGACGACGGCGAGGTCGCGCCCGACGAGGCCGAGGGCGGCGGCACCGGCGTGGGCCTCAGGAACGTCTGCGACCGGCTGGTCGCGCGCTACGGCGCCCGCGCCGGCTGCCTGCACGGGCCGGATCCGGAGGGCGGTTATACCGGCCACATCTACATGCCGGTGGTGCGCCATGGCTGAAGGCGCGCCGCTGCGCGTCATGGTGGTCGACGACGAGCCGCTGGCGGTCGAGCGGCTGCAGCTGCTGCTCGCGCGGCAGGCCGGCGTCATCGCGGTCGGCACCGCCAATGACGGCGAGGCGGCGCTACGCATCGCCGAGGCGGTGACGCCCGACCTGGTGCTGCTCGACATCGCCATGCCCGGCATGGACGGAATCGACGTCGCCCGCGCCCTCTCGGCGAGCGCGGTCGACCCGGCGGTGGTGTTCGTCACCGCCTTCGACAATTTCGCGGTCGCCGCGTTCGACGTCGCCGCGATCGACTATCTGATGAAGCCGGTGCAGCCCGAGCGGCTGGAGCGCGCGCTCGAGCGGGTGCGCGCCCACCTCGCCGGCGGCGGTCGCGGCGCTGCCCGGCCGGCTTCGGCCCATGTCGAGGAATTCTGGGTGCCGGACCATAGCGGCCTGGTGCGGATCGCAGCGTCGGACATCCAGCGGATCACCGCCGAGCGCGACTATATGCGGCTCCACGTCGGCGCCCGCTCCTGGCTGATCCACCGCACCATCGCCAAGCTCGAGGAGGACCTCGACCCGGCCTTGTTCCTGCGCGTCCACCGCTCGGTGATCCTGAGGCGCGACACCATCGCCGGCCTCTACCGCGACGATGCCGGCCACTGGACCGCGCGGCTGTCCGACGGCGCCGAGCAGCGCATCGGCCGCTCCTATGTCGACGAGGTGAAAAGGCTCGCCGGGCGGTAATCCTCCCCTGCATTTGCAGGGGAGGGGGACCAGGCGAAGCCTGGTGGAGGGGCTCCCTTTACCGAAAAACGCCCCTCCACCGCGCTACGCGCGGTCCCCCTCCCCTCGAAATCGAGGGGAGGATTAGGGAGGAATTAAAGGGAGGCGGCGATTGGGGCACCGCCGCCTCCCAGCGGAGCTTTGCTGCCTGGTGGGCTCAAAAGGCAGCTCGGCTCACTTCACAATCCTTCGGTTGCGGCCCGCTCGGCTCGGCGGGGGACCTTCCGTGCGGGCCGCTGAGTCGCACACTCGCGCCTGTGCGCCTCGTCCGCTCCATGCTTTCGACCATGATGGGCCCGGATTCGGCGAACGGGAGCGCCATTCGACGAAGCGCGGCGGCGGCTCGACCAAGGCGGCGCAAACGCGCGCGCGTAACACTTCCTGCATCTCTGTCCTGTATTGGGACGCCGCGAAATCGGGGGGCGCGGAGCGCGTGCGGCAAGGCTATGCGACGCTCTGGGATGCCTCATCCCGAGTGGAGCCGGCATGGCGTTGGGCAATCGGACGAACCGGAGACCGAACCGCGGCAACGGCCGCGTCGCGCCCGCCTGGGCGTGGCTGCCGCTGATCGTGCCGATGGCCTCCTGCGTGCCGGCCGCGGCCTCGCAGGCCCGCCGAGGTCGCGGCCGTGCCGGCGCCGGCGGCGGCCGCGTCGATCCCGCAGGCGATGCTGCTGAGCGGCGCGCCGGCGCTCGCCGCCAACGCGGCGATCCCGCTCGCCGGCGGCCTCAACCCGGCCGCATCGCCGTTCGCGCTGCACGCGGCCACCCCGCTCGACCAGATGCGCTCGCTCGATTGCCTCGCCCAGGCCATCTATTACGAGGCGGCGTCGGAGAGCGAGGACGGCCAGCGCGCGGTCGCCCAGGTGGTGATCAACCGGGTCCGCCATCCGGCCTGGCCGAACAGCGTCTGCGGCGTCGTCTACCAGGGGCCGATGCGCGCCGGCGGCGGCTGCCAGTTCACCTTCACCTGCGACGGCTCGCTCGCCCGCCGCCCCGGCGGGCCGGCCTGGGACCGGGCGCGCCAGCTCGCCGCCGAAGCGCTGGCCGGGCGGACCTTCGCCGGCGTCGGCCTGTCGACCCACTATCACACCCATGCGGTGTTCCCCTCCTGGGCGCCGCGGCTGATGAAGACCGCGGTGATCGGCGCGCACAATTTCTACCGCCTGCCCGGCACGCCCGGCCTGCCCGGGCGCCTTCTCCGACCTTTATGCGGGCAGCGAGCCGGTGCCGCGCCCGGCGGCCTATCTGCCGTTCGGCCGGCCCGCGCCGCTCGACCTCGCCGCGCTCGCGCCGGCCAGCGCCGCGCAGATCCGCGCCGCCGTCACCATGCCCTCGGACATCCCGCAAGACGCGCGCTGGGCGGCCTCCAACCTTCCCGAATCGACGGTGCGCGACGAATATCGCCAGTCCGGCCAGTGGCGCGACGACGCCCCGGCCGCGGTCACCGGCCGCTAACAGCCGATGCGGGTGAGGCGGGCGGCCGCGGCGGCGAGGCCGGGCACGCCCGCCAGCCCCATCATCAGCCTCCGGCGCAACGGATGCCCGGCCATGTGCCGCAGCATCTCGGCGATCGCCAGCGGGCGGCGGGCGCGGCGGGCGAAGGCGCGCTGATAGGCGCGGGCGCCGGCGCCGTCGCCGTGGAGGCAGGCCTGGGCCGCCGCGGCGCCGCTCGCCAGAGCGACCGCGATGCCGTCGCCGGCGAGGCTGGCGATCACCGCCGCCTGGTCGCCGATCCGGTAGCGGCCGGGCTCGGTCGCCCGCGCGCGCCAGCCATAAGGCACGCCGGCCACCGCCTCCCAATCGGCCGGCGCCGCGCCGCCGATGCGCTCGGCCAGTAACGGGCATTCCGTCGCCAGTTCGGCGATCAGCGCCTCCGGGCCGCCCGCCATCCGGCGCCGCTCGACCGACAGGCAGAGATTGGCGGCCCCGTCCTCCTGCAGCAGCAGCCCGGCATAGCCGCCGTCGAACAGATGCAGCTCGATCGTGCCGGCGAGCGCTCCGGCGAGCGCCGCCGACCGCGGCAGCGCGGCGCGCAGCCCGACCGAGACCGGCCGCCGACCGATCGCCCGCGCGGCGCCGCGCAGCTCGTGCTTGCCGGTGGCGAGGAAGACGGCATCCGCCCTCCAGCTCGGCGCCGTCGTCGAGGCGCAGGATATGGCCGTCGAGCGCGCGCGCGGCGCGGCCGCGCAGCACCGTCGCACCGGCCTCCTCGGCCAGCCCGAGCAAGGCCGCGTCGAGCCGCCGGCGCGACAGCCCCGCCGCCGCGCGGGGCAGCGCCGTCTCGACGCAGCGGCCCGCCGCCGCCAGCCGCAGCCGCTGGATCGGGCGGGCGCCGAGCGCGGCCGAGTCGAGCCCCAGCCGGTGCAAATGCGCCAGCGCGTCCCAGCCGAGGAAGCCGCCGCAGACCAGGTCGCGCTCGCCGGGGCAGCGCTCGATCACCACCGGCATCGCCCCGCCGCGGGCAAGGGCCAACGCCGCCGCCGCCCCCGCCGGCCCGCCGCCGACGATCAGAGCAGCCGCTCGACGCACAGCCGGAACGGGAAGCGGCGGACGATGACGGGCGCGGCGGGGTCGGGCAGGCCCGCATCGTCGATCAGCGCCCGCCAGTCCCGCTCGCGAAAGCCCCGCGCGATCGACAGCTGGCCGTCCTCGCGCACGATCCGGTGCCAGCCCATCACCCGGCAGAGCAAGGGGAAGCCGTGATAGGCGAAGGCGCCGCGATAGATGTCGTTGACCAGCCAGCCGCGGGCCGCGCGCGCCTCCATGAAGCGGAGGAAGGCATGGATCTCCGGGTCGGTCATATGGTGGGTGACGGCGCTGGAGATGATGAAATCGATCGGCCCGGCGACCTCGCGATAGTCGCCGGTGCGGAACTCGATCGGCCAATGGATCGGCGTCGCCGCCCGCGCCACCGCCGCGCTCTTCGGATTGAGGTCGACGCCGATCAGGTCGACCGCGACGTCGCGCCGCTTCGCCCAGCGCGCGATCCGCCGCAGCATGTCGCCATGGCCGAAGCCGACGTCGAGCAGCCGGAAGGCCGGCATGCCCTCGATCGCCCCGCGCGAGGAAGCCGAGCGTCGGCCGCGCCGCCAAAGTCCAGGCGTTGACCCGCGACAGATCGTGCAGCACCTCGGCGTAGATTTCGGGGTCGAGCCCCGGATCGTCCATCTGCTCGTCGCGGCGCGTGCGCTCGGCGAGCGAGGTCATTGAGCCCGCGCGAAGTGGAAGCCCTCGGCGGCGAGACCGGGGCCGAAGGCGATCGCCACCCCCTTCGCCACGTCGGGCCGCCCGATCAGCTCGGAGAGCACGAACATCAGGGTCGCCGAGGACATGTTGCCGTAGCGGGCGAGGATGTCGCGCGAGGCGAACAGGGCGCCCTGCGGCAGCTCGAGCCCCTTCTCGACCGCGTCGAGGATCGAGCGGCCGCCGGCATGCACCGCCCAGCTGTCGACCTCGTCGGGGCTCCAGCCGTTGTAGAGCGTGGCGCGCACGCCTTCGTCCTCCAGCGCGTGCTGGATGCGGCCGGGGACCTCGCCGGACAGGGTCATCTCGAAGCCGGTGTCGACGATCTTCCACTGGATCAGCTCGTGCGAATCCTCGAGCGCGCAGGAGAAGAGATGGCGCATCTCGAACCCGCCCGGCTCGGCCGTGACCAGAGCGGCGGCGGCGCCGTCGCTGAACTGCAGCATGGCGAGCAATTGCTCGAGCTGCTGGGTATGCTGGAGGTGCAGCGAGCAGAGCTCGACCGTCACCGCCAGCACCCGCGCCTCCGGTTCGGAGCGGACGATATGATAAGCGGTCCGGAGCGCGCACACCGCGGCGTAGCAGCCCATGAAGCCGACCAGGGTGCGCTGGACGTTGGGAATGCCGAGCTCGCGAGCGATGATCTGGTCGATCCCGGGCGCGACGAAGCCGGTGCAGCTCGCCACGACGAGATGGGTGATGCCGTCGAGCGCGACCTGTTCGCGCAATTTCGCGATCGCCTTCAGCGCCAGTCCCGGCGCCGCCTCGGCATAGCATTCCATCCGCGCCGAGGTGGTCGGGGAGGCGCCGTAATAGAAGCCGCCCGGTTCGTTGTGCGGCCGGCCGCCGGGCGCCGTGGGCAGCACCGACCAGCGATGGTCGATCCCCGAGCGCTCCGCCATGCGCATGAACAACTTGCGCATGCGCGGATCCTCGACCTGCGCTCTCGGCCCAGTCGACGAACAGGCGGTGCACGTCATGCTCGGGTACGACGCCGGCCAGGGCGTTTATGTAGGCGCGCTCTGTCACTCACAAAGCGTCCCTTTCGGATTCGACGCCCCCGTCGGAACAACGGCTAAGCCGCAAAGGGGGTCCGTGGCAACAGGGGACGGCGCCATGCGCGGGCTATCGTTGCGAAGTCTCGCCGGGTTTCAAGATCATGCCGGTCGCACTGCCGGGCGATTTTGTTGGATACTTGTTGGATTTCCGCTGCCACCCTCGCCGCGACTCGGGCCTCCGGCTGACGTCGCCGGCTCTTTGAATTGTCAATTCGTTTGATCGCCTTATTCGATCAATAAGGCTGTATTGATCGATAGGATTTTTATTTTTGCTGAGCTTTGCGAACTTCCGCGCCGAAGCCGGCCTTAGCTGACCGCGACCTGGCCGATCGCGGCCGGACAGCGGTTCCAGCCCGGGCCGCGCACCACCCGCCCAGGCGTGGCGCCGGTCGGCTCGCCGTCGGCCAGAACCGGCACGCCGTTGACCAGCACGTGGCGCATGCCGACGGCATAAGCGTGCGGCGCCTCGAAGGTCGCGCGATCGGCGATCGTCGCCGGATCGAAGATGGCGAGATCGGCATGATGGCCGACCCGCAGCGCCCCGCGGTCGCGGATGCCGAGATGCGCCGCCGGCATCGAGGTCAGCCGCCGCACCGCCTCCTGCAGCGTCACCAACCGCTCTTCGCGCACGTAGCGGCCGAGCAAGCGGGCGAAATTGCCGTAGGTGCGGGGGTGCGGGTGGGCGTTCAGGAACACGCCTTCGGTGGCGATGCTGCCGGCGTCCGAGCCGAAGCTCATCCAGGGCAGCTGCAGCTGGCGGCGGACATTGTCCTCGCTCATCAGGAAATAGATGGTGCCGACGCGGCTGCCGTCCTCGATCACCAGCTCCATCGCCGTCTCCTCGGGAGACTTGCCGCGCTCGCGGGCGACGTCGGCGAGGCGGCGGCCGACATAGCGGCGCAGCGCCGGATTGCGGAACTCGGCGAGCAGCATCCCCTCGGGCCCGGCGCGGAGGAACAGATTCTCCCAGTCGGCGCCGGGCCGGCGCATCTCCTCGGCCACCCGCGCGCGGACCGCCGGGTCGCGCAGCCGCTCGATCCACGCCTCGCGCCCGCCCGCCTGCACCCAGAGCGGCATCGCCGCGTCGAGCCCGGTCGCGCCCGCGGTATAGGTATACATGTCGGCGGTGATCCTGAGGCCCTCGGCCCGCGCCCTCTCGATCCGCGCGACCACCTCGCCCAGCCGGCCCCACATCGAGCGCCCGCTGAGCTTCAGATGGTAGATTTCGGCGGGCGCGCCGGAGCGGCGGGCGATCTCGATCAGCTCGTCGACCGCCTCGAAGATGCGGTCGCCCTCCGAGCGCATATGGCTGATGTACATGCCGCCGCAGCGGCCCGCCTCCGTCACCAGCGCCACCAGCTCGTCGGTCTCGGCGAAGCTCGCGGGGGCGTAGATGAGCGAGCTGCCGACCCCCATCGCGCCCGTCGTTCATCGCCTGGCGGACCAAGGCCCGCATCCGCGCCAGCTGGGCCGGGTCGGGATCGACGTCGCCCTCGCCGAGCTCGTGGATGCGGACCGTGGTCGCGCCGACGAAGCTTGCGACATTGGGGGCGATGCCGCGCCGCTCGAGATGCTCGAGATATTCGCCCAGGGTCGTCCAGGGGATCGGGTAGCGGATGTCGCTCTGCCGGGAGAGGGCGTTGCGCCGCATCTCCGCGTTGAGCGGCCCCATCGACCAGCCCTCGCCCATCACCTCCAGCGTGACGCCCTGCCGGATGTCGCTCTGGCTGCGGCCGTCCTGGATCAGGCTCTCGGTCGCCCAGCTCAGCATGTTGATGAAGCCCGGCGCGACGGCGAGCCCGCGCGCATCGATCTCCCGCGCGCCGCGCGCAGCGATCCGGGGGGCGATCGCCGCGATCCGGCCGTCCTCGATGGCGACGTCGCCAGCGAAGGGCGCGGCGCCGCTGCCGTCGTAGAGGGTGCCGCCCCGGATCACGAGATCGTAGGCGGGCGCCGGCGCGCCGCCGGCCAGCAGCGCCGCCAGCAGGACGGCGAGAAGGCGCTTCATCGGCCGCCGAGCGCCAGCGCCAGGTCGTGGATATGCTCGATGCCGGCGTAGAAGCTCGCCACCGGGATGCGCTCGTTGAGGCCGTGGGCGAACATCTCGTCGGGGCGGATGAAGACGCCCGAGCTCGCCCAGGTCGGGATGCCGGCCTGGCGGTAGATGACGCCGTCGGTGCCGCCCGATTCGAGATAGGGGCTGATCGCGACGCCGGGATAGCGGCTATGGATCGAGCGGGCGATCGCGGCGTCGACCTCGGCGAGCGGCTCGGAGACCGGGCCGATCTGCGGATTGCCCATCGTCTCGATCCGCACCGCCTCGTTGGCGACGACGCCGACCAGCGCCTGGCGCACCGTCTCCACCGGCACGCCGGGGAAGATCCGGCAATTGACCATCGCGGAGGCGCGCTGCGGCAGCGCGTTCTGGGCGTGGCCCGCCTCCAGCATGGTGGCGATGCAGGTGGTGCGGGTGGTGCCGACGAACTCGGGGCTGCGCCGCAACGCCTCGGCCGCCTCGGCGTCGTCGGGATTGGCGGCGAAGCGGCTCAGCATCTGGCCGGCCGCGCCGGGGACGATCCGGCCCAGCGTGCCGAGATAGGCGCGGGTCAGCGCGTTGGCGGTGACCGGGAAGCGATATTGCTCGATCCGCAGCAGCGCGCGGGAGAGGTCGTAAATGGCATTGTCGTCGCGCGGGCGGCTGGAATGGCCGCCCGGATTGGTGATGGTGAGGCGGAAGCTGGCGAAGGTCTTCTCGGCGCCCTGGATCAGATAGGCGAGCGGCCGGCCGTCGGGGGCGAGGATGCCGCCGCCGGCGTCGGTGTTGATCGCGTAGCGGGCGTGTTGCACCCAGGGATGGGCGGCGACCAGCCGGGTGGTGCCGAAGGTGGTCTCCTCGTCGCCGATGAAGGCGAAGACGAGGCTGGTGCGCGGGGCGATCCCCGCCGCGCGCAGGCGCAGGATGGTCGACATCATCGAGACGATGCCGGTCTTGTTGTCGAGCACGCCGCGGCCGAAGAAATAGCCGTTCTCCTCGATGAGGGTGAAGGGGCTACGCTCCCAGTCCTCGGGGCGGGCGTCGACCACATCCATATGGCCGGAGAAGAGGATCGGGCGAGCGCCGGCGTCGCGGCCGCGGATCCGCACCAGCAGAGCCGCGGTCTCCTCGTGCGGGATCACGGCCATGTCGGCGTCCGCGACGCCGCCGGCACGCAGAGTCGCCTGGATGTATTCGACCATCGGCGGCACCTGGCGGTGCCCCTGCGCGCTGCGGAACGAGACCAGCCGCTCCAGCATCGAGCGCGCCTCGCGCTGATACGGGGCGTCCTGCGCGGCCGCGGGGGTGGCAACAAGCGCCAGGGCGCACAGCAGAATACGAGCCAGCATAGGACCCCCTCCGTCATTCCAGCGAAAGCTGGAATCGCACTTCTTGGGGCAGGCTAGGAAAAAAGGAAGGGAGACTCCAGCTTTCGCTGGAGTGACGATGGATTGTCGGAGCCAGCGAACCCCACGAAAAATGGCGGGCGGCCTGCACGCCGCCCGCCACCTCCCTAGATTCCCCCTGAGGGACTTGTCGCTCGTCAGTCGGCGGCCGCGTGGCCGCGCCGCATCCGCTCGGCCGCCTCGCGCATCTCGCGGGCGCCCTCGCGCATGCCCTGGGCGCCCTCGCGCAGGCCCTCGGAGGCCTCGATCAGCTGCTCGTGGGTCACCGTCTCGCCGCGCTCGCGGGCGCGGGCGATCTGCTGCTCGCGATAGGCGGGGTCCTGCAGCCGCTGGGCGGACTGCTCCATCCGCTCGGCGCCGCGCTCCATGCCCTCGGCGCCGCGCATCATGCCGTCGGCGCCGTGCGCCATCGAGAAGGCATGCGCGCGCGGCGCGACGCGGGCGGCGCGGCGGGCCTCGCGCATCGCCAGCTGGATGCGCTCGCGCTGCTCGCGGCTGAGCCGGACCGCCTCGACCCGATGGGTGCGGGCCTGCTCCAGCGCGTGGCGGAGGTCGCGGCGGATGCGCTCGCGCTCCTCGCGGCTGAGGTGCGGCCGCTGCTCGCGCAGCGCTTCCTCCATCGCCCGCTCGAGGTCGACCGCGCTGATCGCGGAGGTCGCCGAGGAGACGATCATCGGGATTTGCGGCAGGATCTCGGCCAGCACCTCGTTGACCACCGGCGACATGTCGGGAACCTCCGGCGCGTCGGGGATCACGACCAGCGGCGCGCGCGGCGCGGCCGGGGCCTGCGGCGCCGACGGCGCGCCGGGCGGGAGCGGCGCGGCTGGGGCCTGCGGCGCGAGCGGAGCGGCCGGGGCCTCGGGCGGCTGGGGCGCCGCCGCCTGCACCAGCTTCATCGCCGCGACCGGGGCGGCGATCGCGACGCAGAGCATCACCGCCAGCCGGGTCAGCGCCGAGCCGGCCGGCCGCTCGCGCGTCCGCCGGTCGAGAATCGCCCGCACCCGGCGACCGAGCGCGCTGCCCCGCGGCGCGATGCTGTTCGCCGGCAGCGCGCGGCCGCCGACCTGCGCCCAGGACAAAAGGGTCTGGGCGTAGCGCGCCGGCTCGACGCAGCGGGCGGCCTCGCAATCGGCCGCTTCCTCGGCCTGCTGGACGATCTCGCGCTCCAGCAGCCAGACCACCGGATTGAACCAGAACAGGGCGGCGGCGATCCGGGTCAGCATCAAAGCGACCCAGTCGCGCCGGGCGATGTGCGCCATCTCATGGGCGAGGATCGCGTCGGCCTCGGCCGGCTCGGCCAGGGTATCGGGATCGAGCAGGATGACCGGCCGAACGCAGCCCCAGCTGAGCGGCGAGGGAACCGTGTCCGAGACCATCAGGGAGACCTTGCCGCCGGCGCCGGCCCGTTCGAACGCGGCCAGCCAGTCGGGGCAGGTCACGGCGCGCGCGTCGCGGGTCCAGCGGCGCAGCAGGACGAGGCCCGCTAGCAGCCGGCCGCCGACCATCAGCAGCCCGCCCAGATATGCGAGGAGGACGAGCGGCGTCGGATCGTCCCAGATGGTCGGCGGAGCCGGCTGCAGCCCCGCGAGCGAGGCCTGCGGAAGCTGAACCTCGGGCCCGGGGAGATAGAAGACGGGAGCGGCGGCCTCGGGCGCGGCCCAGGCCTCGACCGGCAGCGCCGGCAGCGCCACCGCGATCAGCGGCAGCAGCAGCAGCATGGCGACGCCGATCCTCAGCACCAGCGCCCGGTCGGCGGCGGCGCGCGAGCGGAGCACATAGGCCAGCGCCAGAGCGGCGCCCGCGATCAGGGCGGATTTCCAGGCCATTTCGGCAAAGAAGGCGACGTCCATCACTCACGCTCCTTGGCTTCGTCGATCGCCCGCTGCAGGGCGTCGATCTCGTCGCGGGACAGGCTCTTGCTGAGCCCGAGCAGGGCGGTGGCGGCGCTCGCCGCCGAGCCGTCGAAGAAGGTGCGCACCATCGCCTTCATCGCGGTCTCGCGGACCTTGGCCGGCTGCGGCACGCTCTTGTAGACATAGGCCTGGTCCTGGACGCGGTGCTTGACCACGCCGCGCGCCTCGAGGCGGGCGAGCAACGTGCGCACCGCCGAATAGGAAGGCGGCTCCTTCATCGCCGCGCGCACTTCGGCGGCGGTCGCCTCGCCGGCGCTGCACAAGAGCTCGAAGATTTCGCGCTCGCGTCTGGGTAGGGAATCGATCATGGGGCCTCACCTGCTACATCTGTAGCATGCCACATTCGTAGCGGGATGCAAGTGTGATTCGTCGCGCAAGGCCTTCGTTTCGCCTCCGAAAGCTGAAGCCGCGATGAACCGCTACGTGTGTAGCATCCCGGGCTCAGGCCCCTTCGGGATATTTCTCGCGCATGTAGGCTAGCGTGTCGACGATCAGCTCCTCGAGCACCGCTTCGTCGACGTCGCTCAATTTCTTGATGTAGAGGCAGCACTTGCCGGTCTTGTGCTTGCCCAGCCGCGCGAGCTGCGCCTCCTCCCCCGCGGCCTCGGTCAGGACGTAGAGCACCAGCTCAGCCTTACGAGGCGAGAAGCCGATCCGGGCCATGTCGCCCTCATGCCCGCTGTCATATCTGTAGTGATAGCTGCCGAAGCCGACGATGCTCGGCCCCCACATCCGGGCCGGCTCGCCGGACAGCCGCTCCATCATCGCGCGGACCTTCTTCCCATCCTCGCGCCGGACCGGATTGGCGACCGCATCGAGGAAGCTGTCGACCGCGACGCCGGTCGGCTTGGTCTTGATCTCGGCCATCTTATTGCTCCACCTCGCGCAGCTTCTGCTGCACCGCCTCGTTGCCGGGGTTGACTGCAAGCACCCGACGATAGCTCTCGGCGGCGCGCATCCGGTCGCCCAGCGCGCGATGGGCATCACCCAGCCCCATATGGGCCGGGCCGGAATTGGGATTGAGCTCGGCACTGCGCTGGAACATCGCCAAAGCCGCGCGCGGCTGGGCGGCGAGGATCGCCTGGCCGAGCCGGTTGAGCCCGCGCTCCGGCAGCAGCGCCTGCGCGGCCTCGGCGCGGAACAGCGCCGCCGCCCCGGCGCCGTCGCCGGCGCGGGCGAGGTCGATGAACCGGCCCTGCGCCGTCACGAAGGCGTTGGTCTGCGGCCGCCTCAGGCTCCACACATAGGCGGCGACCGCCTCCACCTCCTCGTCGCTGAGGTTGACGCCGCCGCGCGGGAACATCTCGAATCGGCGCGGGACGCGCATCTCGTCCTCCTCGACGCCCCAGACGATCACCCGCTGGATACCCGCATAGTCGCCGGCGCCGTGCAGCCATTCCGCGTCGGAGAGATCCGGCGCCGAGGCGCCCTCGCCGCGACCGCCGGGGGCGTGGCAGAGCACGCAGGAGCGGCCGTTGAAGATCGCGCTGCCGGCCAGCACGCGCTCCGCCGTCACCTTGGCGGGAATGTCCGGGGATGGGCCCTGCGCTGCAAGGGCCGCGGCCGCGACGGCGATCGCGCCGGCCGCGATCGGGGCGAGCCGGCCGTGTCGAACGAGTGCGTTCATCACCCTTCTCCCCGAGCCCGGGGCCGGAGTGAAGGTCCGAACCGGGGCGGAGTCAAGCGCCGCTATTGCCTGGCAAAGGTCCAGCTCATCGCATTCGAGCCGTCGATCGCGGAAACGGTCGCGGTCATCGTGTCGCCGGTGCGGACATAGCGGATGCGTTGCGGGAAATCGTGCGCCGGGTTCTCGAAGGTCGCGCTGGTGCCATCGCGCGCGGCGAGGCGGAACGGGACGGCCGGGCGTCCGCCAGGCTGAGCGAGATAGACCGGGACGCCATCCTCGCCGGCCTGCAGCCGCAGGAACTCGAACTCGCGCAGCGCCCCGTCGCGTCCGCTGCGGCTGAAGCCAAGCATGACGCCGCCGCGCGGGGCGGACCAGCTCTCCTCGGTCCAGCGGCCGCCGGCGCTCGCCTCCCAGCGGCCTCCCATCCAGGCCAGATCGTCGACGCGCGCCGGGGGCGCCGCCTGGCTCGTCAGCAGCAGCGCCAGCGTCGCGCCCAGCAACTTGTTCATGCCAGCCTCCCTCGTTGCGGGCCTTCATGCCGCCCGCCGCGGGCCCTGTCTTGAACGGATGCGACAAAAGGCGCCAGGCTGGCAGCATGGACTATCGCGAGCATCCGCCGCCGGCGCGGCTGGAGGGGCTGGTCAAGACCTGCTGGACGCTCGCCGGCGGCGGCCCGGCGGGACAATGGCTGGCGCAGCAGGCGGTGCCCGACGGCTGCGTCGAGGTGATCCGCCGCCGCGCCGGCCGCTCGCGCTGGGACGGCGACCAGCCGGAGCGCTTCGCGGTCGGCCTGATCGAAAGGCCCGAGACGTTCAGCATCAGCGGCGATTCGCGCTTCGAGGGGATCAGGCTGTGGCCCTGGGCCTGGGCGCTGGTCAGCGACGTCCCGCTCGCGGCGATGCGGGGGCGCTGGATTCCGTTCGAGGGCGACGAGATCGAAGCGCGACTCGATGCGCCCGCCCTGGCCGCGACCGGCCGCGCGATCCTCGCCGCCCGCTCGGTCGGCGAGATGGCGCGCGCCACGGGGATGAGCCCGCGCACGCTGCAGCGCTGGTTCGCGCGCAACGTCGGGCTGCCGCCGCGCCGCTACCTTCGCCTGCTGCGCTTCCAGAAGGCGTTCGAGACGGTGCCGGGCGAGGCCTCGCTCGCCGCCCACGCCGCCGAGCAGGGCTTCGCCGACCAGGTCCATATGGCCCGCGAGTTCCGCGCCATGGCGGGCGTCCCCGCGAAGCAGGCCCGGCGGACGGCGCGCGGGCCGTTCCTCAGGTGAAGGCCCGGGGGAGGCGCCGGCGTCACTTCGCCGCCGCGGGCCGGGCGGAGTTCGCTGGGCTGCTCGGCGCCGGTTCCGACGGTCGGCGTGGAAACGCCCGCGCGCGTGACGGCGGTGCCTGCGCAGGTATCGCTCAACGGCACGATCGTCTTGGTCTCATAGCCGTCGCGATCGTCCTCATTGATCCGCAGCTTGACCAGGATCCTGACAAAGGGATGGGCGCAGCTGATTGGAATCTCGAAATGCAGATCGTCGGATTCGCCCGGCTTCAGGCTCAGCGTGCGCCACATGAAAACCGGTCGGATCGTGGCGCGGTCCGCCGGCTGGCGTCGCCTTTGGAGACGGTTCATGCTCGCGCGAATGCAGGCTTCGCTGATTGGGTTGTCGTAAGGGATCGGCGTGGCTTCGTTGCGCACGAGCTGCATCTCCTCGAGCGCGTAGAGGTTTTCGCTTCGCCGCAGGCCGGGCCGTTCCGGGTCCGGATTCTGAATGTCGATGGCGATGCAGCGAATGGAAACGCGGCGCTCTCCCTGATTTTCCACCGGGACGCGAACGGTGAGCAGAACCTGATCCGTGGTGGCGGCGAGGGTCGGGCGGATGACCGACGTCTCCAGCGCGAAGGAGAGCCGGACCTTGTCCCTGCCTTCGAGAAAGTAGAGGCCGGCGGCGATGAAAACCGCGACGATGGTGAACATCGCCGAAAAGGCCTGAACGTGATCGCCCAGGTCGGTCCCGGCAGGCTTCAGCTCGACCCATAGCCACAATGCGACCGCAATACTCGCCAGCGCCAGCAACAGCCATTGCGCGGCGATCGAACTGGTCGAAGCCGGTCCGCGCGCGAACCAAGCAATGAGCGCGATCAGGGCAAGTAGAGTGAGGGCCGCAAATATTCGCCGCACGCGCCAATCCTCCCCACCGGCGAAGAATTAGCACATGCGGACTAGGTCGGATACGAGATCTTGCCCTCGAATAGAACCGAAGGAAGGGCGCGGAAGCGTGGCTAGCGGGGCCTTCTGAACCGGTAGACGAAGCGGTCGGTGCGGCCGCGGATCGAGGCGTCGAACACGTTCTTGCTGTGATCGTCGGCCGGGTTGCGCAGCATCTCGGAGGAGCCGTCGAGGACGAAGCCCGCCCGCTCGAAATCGGCGCGCACCGTCTCGGGCAGGATGCGGTGGTTCGCCTCCACCTCGGCGCGGGTCTCGCGGCCGGGCGCGGCGATATGGTCGATCACCGCGACGGTGCCGCCCGGCTTCACCGCGCGGAACAGCGCCTGGGTCACCATGTTCGGATCGATCCGGCGCAGGCCGAACCTCGTGCTTTCCCAATAGGCGTCGTGATAGACGAGGTGGAGAAGGATGAAGTCATAGGCGTTGTCGGGGAGCGCGAGCGCATCGTTCGGCGTGGCGAAGAAGGAGGTGTTGGGCGAGCGCTGGCGGATGCCGGCCAGCGCATTGCGGATCCGCTCGCTCGACATGAAGCTCGGCGTGTTCCAGCCGGTGACGTGGCCGCGCGGGCCCGACCGCCCGGGCCATGATCTCGGCATAATAGCCGGAGCCGGTCAGGTAATCGAGCACACGGTCGCCGCGTTCGAGCCCGAGCCAGCGCAGCACCTCCGCCGGCTTGCGGACCTCGTCGAGCGCGACCGCGTCGGCGGGGCGCCCCGGCGCCGAGACGGCGGCGGCGACGTCGGCCGGCGCGGCCGAGGCGGCGGCGAGCGGCAGGGACAAGGCGGCGGCAAGCAGGAAAGCGCGCTTCAGCATCGGAAATCCCCCTGAGATAAGGCCGCCCGGATTTACCAGCCCGCGCGCCGCCGCCCAAGCCGATTCGACGGAACGCGCCCGCCCTTCGACTAGGCGGCCGCCGCCCGCCGCTCCGCCGCCTGGCTGGCCAGCAGCCGCATCGCCGCGTGCGCCGAGAGCGCCGCGCCTTCCTGCCAGAAGGGCACGTAGGACAAGTGCTCGCCGGCGAAGACGATCGGCCCCTCGGGGCGCAGCAGCTCCTCATAGACGGCGGTGCGCGCCCCGCCGAGCGGGCCGCCGCCGAAGGCAGGCCCGACCGGCCCGACTCCCTCCGACCAGGGGGTGAGCGGCCAGCAGACGGTCACCGGCCGGCTGAGCAGCCGCGACTTGCCGGGATGCAGCGCCTCGACCGAGGCGCCGCAGACGCGGAACCGCTCCGCGTGACTCATCGCCGCGAACTCCTGCGGATGGTTCGGACCAGTCCAGCCCGAGGCGTAGGCGGTGACCAGCACGCCCTTGTCCGAATGCCAGCCTCCCGACGGATAGAAGATGTTCTCGTTCGGCCGGTCGGTCCAGGCGAGGCCGCCGTAAATCCCCTCTTCCTCCCAGAAGCGGGGCGCTTCGAACGCGACCTTGGTGCTGGCGAGATAGGGATTGTCGCGGATCGCCGCCTGCTTGGCGGGAGAGAAGTCCGCCGGAATGCGGCCCAGGAGGTTCAGCGGCAGGGTGCAGATGCAATGGTCCGCGTCGAGCGCCTGGCTTGCCCGGTCCGTGGAGGATGCGCACGCCCTCGCCGCGGCGGCGGATCGCGGTGATCGGGCTGTTGAGGCGCACCGAGGGCCGCACCTGCTCGTAGAGCGCATGAGCGATGCGGTCCATGCCGCCGACCGGCTGGAACATCGGCGCCTGCATGTCGAAAATGTCCTCGAACACGATCGGGAAGCCGGCCGCGGGGCCGATCGCGACCAGATCGGCAGCCGACAGCGCGCGGGCGACCGGCCGCCCGGTTTCGCGGTAGCCGCCCGGCAGCGGATCCATGCCCGAGCGCCCGTCCGGTCTATAGGCTCCGCCGTCGCCGAGGCTGCCGTAGAAATTGAGGAACTGGCGCATCGCCTCCTTCTCGCCGCCCCTCAGCTCGCGATCGAGCGCGCCGCCGTCGATCGCCTTGGCGAGCAGCTCGCTGAAGCGGCCCGCGCGTATCGTAGGTGAGCTGGCGGTTGGTGAAGACGCGGCCGCCGAATTCCGAGCGGGCGGCGCGGTTCGAATTGACCATCACCTCCATCGGCACGCCGAGGCTTCTCGCATAGCCGAGGATCGCGTGGTGGTGGTGCGGGATGCGCGCCGCGCCGGCATTGAGGTAGAGCCCTTCCGAAAAGCCGCAGACCTGATCGGGCCGGCCGTTCTGGACGATGCGGTCGCCGCCGCGCACCGTCCACACCCGCCCGCCGATCCGGTCGCGCGCCTCGAGCACCGTGACGTCCCAGCCGGCCCGGCGCAGCTCATAGGCAGAGACCAGCCCGGCGACGCCCGCGCCGAGGACGACCACCTTGCGGCCGCGCCCGGAGCCGGGCGGCAGCCCGAACGGCTCGGCGGCGGCCGGCGCATGCAGCAGCCCCATCGCCTCCATGCCGAGATAGACGGCGCTGTAGCCGCCCACCGCCCCGAGCCGCTCAAGAAAGGCGCGCCGCGTCAAAGCCATGATCGTCTCCCTATCTGCGCTCGGCCATGGCCGGCGTCGCCGCGGTGACCTCGATCTCGACCAGCCAGCCGGGATCGACCAGGCCCGCCACCTGCATGGTCGAGCGGGCCGGCCGCATCGGCTGCGCCTCGGTGCCGAAAAACTCGCGATAGGCGGTCATCATCCCGGCGAAGTCCATCCGCGGCTGCCCGGGCGGCGCGACCAGGAACACCCGCATCATCACCACGTCCCCGAGGCCGAGGCCATGCTCGCGCAGCTGTGCCTCGATCTTGCGGATCACCGAGCGGGTCTGGGCGGCGGTGTCGCCGTAGCGCTGCACCGATCCGGGCGGCGCGGCGGGATCGGCCGGATCGGGCACGGTGCCGCTCACATAGACCAGCCGGCTCCATTGCGGCAGCTCGACCGAGGCGGAGATCGGAAAGTCCGGCGGGCCGCGCCGCTGCACGTCCTGGGCCTGGGCAGGAACGGCGAGCGCTGCCGCGATAAGCAGGGCGAGATGGCGCATGAGCAGATCCCCCTTTGCGCCGACGCTAGCGCAAAGCGGGCCGCGCCGTCATGCGCGATTTCGGCGAAGCGCTCATTCGCTTCGACCGCCCGCGAGCTTCGCCTCGATCGCCGCCAGGCGGGCCTCCAGCTTCTTCTCCCGCGCCTCGCGCCGCGCGACGACCTGCAGCGCGCGCGCCACCGGATCGGCGATCTCGGCCAGCGCCTCGCGCTCGTCGCGCCCGTAGAAGCTGCCGTCGGGGCGCGGCCCGAGCAGGATCCAGCCGACCGGGGCACCCTCGCCGTGCCGCACCCTGAGCGGCACCCGCATCGGGAACAGCGGGTCCTCGCGGTCGCAGTCGAGCTCCTCCGCCGCCGGATCGGGCCGGTTGCCGGCGCGCCAGGACCGGACCTCGCCCGCCGTCGTGCCGCGCCGCGCCGCCGCCCTGCCGCCGATCAGCACCGCCGCCCGGGTCGCGCTGACGCCCGCCGCGGTGCGGGCCAGCACCTCGCCCAGCAATTTGTCCATGCCGGCGGTCTCGCGCAGGTCGGCCACGCATTCGGGCAGGTCGCGCCGCAGCGCGGTGAGCCGCTTCTGGAAGCGCCGCTCCGCCCAGTTGCTGACCAGATTGTAGGCCGGATTGAGCATCACCGCGGCGAACCCCGCCGCGAACACCGCCGGCCAGGCGCCCGCCTCGCGGCCGAGGCTGGTCTCGATGAAGATCTTGATGCCCTCCGAGCTGCCGGCGAAGAGCGCGCCGAGCCCGACGGTGAGCACCGCCAGCGCGGCGGAGCGGCTGATCGCCGCGTCGGCGTCGTAGAGCCGGTAGCGCAGCGTCGAGACGAGCAGGCCGAGCGCGATCAGCGCGAAGGCGAGCGGGCCGAGCAGGACGTTGACCGCGCCGGCCGCATCCGCGACCGCGGCATCGCCCGTGGTCTCGCGAACGTTGCGCAGAATCTCGGCGATGGCGCCGAGCAGGCCGCCGACGACGAAGCCCAGCGCCGCCCACCTGATCTGCTGCCGCTCGACCCCCGGCGACGTCCGCGCGTAGCGCACGTAGAGGGCGGCGATCGCCATCAGCATCAAGGCCACCCCGGCGAGGTTGAACGCGGCCAGCGGCACGAGCATCGGCCGGGCGATGCCGTGCCACCCCACGATCACCCAGGCCAAGGCGGCAAGGCTGCCCCACAGGCTCCAGCGCGGCTCGAAGCGGCCGGCGGGAAAGACGAAGACGCCGATGAACAGGGCGCCGAAGCCGGCGAGGCGAAACAGGTCGGCGACCGCCCCGAGCCCCAGCGCGACGAGCGTCAGCCCGCTCGGCCCGCTGCCGACGCCGATGCCGAGGAAGGCGACCGACAGCAAAGCCGCGACCGGGTCGCGCGGCCGGCGCAGGAGGAGCAGCAAGGCGGCCGCCAGCGCCACCGCGCCCGCCGCGAGCCCGAAGCCGGTGCCGGCCGGGCCCCAGGCCGCCACGGCAGGGGCCAGCGCCACGAACGGCGCCGCGGCGAGCGTCGCGAGGGTGAGGGCGGCGAGCGGCCAGCCGAACAGGCGAAGGAGAAGCAGGCGCCGTCCCGCGAGCTGCGGGAGCGCGACGGGCTTGCGCCGTACCCTGCTCGGCCGGCCGGGTTCCGCCTCCGCCATGCCCCCTCCCGCAAAGAGGGCGAGACTAACCGCTTTTGCCGGCATGACAAAGCGGCGGCCGCCATGCTAGCCGGGCCGGCGAACGAAGGAGGACGCTTCATGCTGCGCGGCTCGATCCTGGCAACGTGCCTTGGCGCCGGCGCCGGCGCGGCGCTCGCTGCCGGCCAGTCCGAGCCGTCCGCAGCGCCGCCGGCCGCCGTCGCCGCCTGCCCGTACGATGCCCGCAACCTCGCGCTCGGCACCGAGTTGCGCTGCAGGTGCGCCGCGGGGGTGACCAATTCGGGCTCGGTCTGGGGCAGTGGGCCCTATACCGCCGATTCGATGATCTGCCGGGCGGCGGTCCATGCCGGCGCGATCGAGCGCGGCGGCGGCGAGGTCCGCCTGCGGATCACCGCCGGCCGCGAGCGCTACCGCGGCAGCGAGCGCCGCGGCGTCATCACCGGCAGCTGGGCGAGCTATCCGACCAGCCTCGAATTCGACCGCTGAGCCCGCGCCCGCCATTGCCGGCAGGGGCGAGGTGAAATCATATTGCGACGTGCGGGATGAATCGCCGAAGGAAAAGCCCTCGGGATTTCAGACGGAATCGCTGCCCTTATTTGGATCAACTTGCGCGGGCGCGGCCCGTCACCTACCGTGCCCGTCCCCGAGTCGCTCTGCGCAAGGAGACGAAGGATGGTCAAGACGCCAATCAAGAAGCCGATCGTAAAGGCCGTCAAGGTCGCCAAGCTCAAGGATCCCAGCATCGCGTTCTACATGGTTGCGATTCGCGACACGATTAAGCGGGGCGACATGGCGGCGATGAAGACGCTGCTCGCGAGCGCGGAGGGCGTCCAGAAGGCGGGCGGCCTCGACAAGGTGATCACCGACCTCAAGGGCGCGATCAATCGCGCGAAATAGGAGGTGAGCGACCTTCCCGTCCGTTATGCGGGGGTCGAGGATCGCGCCAACCGGGTGCCGGTCAGCATTGTCTGGGAGATCACGCTCGCCTGCGATCTCGCCTGCCAGCATTGCGGATCGCGCGCCGGCCGGCGCCGCCGCGACGAGCTCAGCACCGCCGAAGCGCTCGACCTGGTCGGGCAGATGGCGGAGCTGGGCGCCCGCGACGTCGGCCTGATCGGCGGCGAGGCCTATCTCAGGAAGGACTGGCTGGAGATCGTCGCCGCGGTCCGCGCCGCCGGCATGGAATGCGGCCTGCAGAGCGGCGGCCGCAACCTCAACGAGGAGCGCCTCGCCAGGGCCGCGGCCGCCGGGCTGCAGGGCGTCGGCCTGTCGATCGACGGCCTCAGGGAAGTCCATGACGAGGTGCGCGGCGTGCCCGGTTCGTACGAGCTCGCCCTGGCCGCGCTGCGCCGGGTCGCCGATCACGGCATGGTCGCCACGGTCAACAGCCAGATCAACGCCCGCTCGATGCCGCAGCTTCGCGAGCTGATGGATGTCATCATCGATGCCGGCGCGACCAGCTGGCAGGTCGCGATCACGGTCGCCATGGGCAACGCCGCCGACCATCCCGAGCTCTTGCTCCAGCCCTGGCAGATGCTCGAACTGATGCCTTTGCTCGCCGAGCTCTCGCTGGAGGCCCGCGAGCGCGGCCTGTTCATCTATCCGGCCAACAATATCGGCTATTTCGGCCCCTACGAATCTACCATCCGCAACGCCGTCGAGGACGAGGTCCACTGGCGCGGCTGCACCGCCGGCGACACGATCATCGGGATCGAGGCGGACGGCACGATCAAGTCCTGCCCCGGCCTGCCCAGCCCTTATGCCGGCGGCAACATCCGCGACCGGCGCCTCAAGGACATCTGGGAGAATAGCGAGCCGATGGCCTTCACCCGCCGGCGCACGGTCGACGACCTTTGGGGCTTCTGCCGGACCTGCTATTATGCCGAGACCTGCATGGCCGGCTGCACCTGGACCGCCCATGCCTTGTTCGGCCGGCCGGGCAACAATCCGATGTGCCATTACCGCGCCCTGGAGATGGACAAGAAGGGCCTGCGCGAGCGGCTGGTCAAGGTCAAGGACGCGCCCGGCCACGCCTTCGACCATGGCGAGTTCGCGCTCGTCGTCGAGCCGGCCGTGCCCGCGCCGGCGCCGGAGCCGCGCCGGATCCCCGACCGCATCATGGTCCATGGCTGAGCAGGGCCGCGTCGCGCCGCAGCTGCGGCTGTGCCGCGGCTGCCGGCAGTTCGTCCGCCTCGACCATGCGGATTGCCCGTTCTGCGGCGGCGACCTCGACGCGCTGGAGGCCGATTACGAGGCGCGCCAGGCCGAGATGTACCGCGCCGCCGAGGCGCTGCGCGCCGCGCTGGCGGAGCGTGGCATCGACTCCTAGAGCGGTCGGGAGGCAGGTGGGGAGATACGCCATGGCGGCTCAGATCGTGCGTGCGGAGATTCATCCCGGCATTGGCGTCGCCCGCATCGGCAACAGCGACGAGTGGTTTCTTGCGCCCGAGGTGATGCGCCCTGCGCCGCGCGACGCAAAGGAATGCCGTGACGCGAAAGGCGCGATCCGGCGGGAAGCCGTTCGCTTCCGGATCTACGGCTATGACGCGCGTGGGGAGGTCGTGAAGGAGCTCACCGCCGACGACGCCGAAATCGAATGGACCGTCCATTTGGCTGCGGCCAAGGCGCAATGGTACATCTTCGTCGCGGCGATGGACCGCGACGAATTGAAGGACCGAAAGCTTCGCAGACGCAATCCGGACTACGATCCGGCCAGGCGCGCGGACCTCAGGATCGATCCAGGCCCGGCGACGATCAAGGGCCGCAACGCCAAAGTTCAATGCCGTGGACGCTTCACCTATCGGGACGCCAGCGCGGAGGTGCTGCTCGGCGATCTCGAAACCGACGATGCGGGCCGCCTCGTCGTCGCGGCGGGCAAGGGGGTGAGCGGATCGCCCACCGGGCTGCCGCCCGTCAGCACCGAAGACGATGACTGGTTCGGCAACACCACCGGCTGGTATGACGACATTGCCGACGGGCCGGTCACCGCGACTGTCCGGATCGACGGCCGCGACATCCACTGCTCCAATGCGTGGGTGGCCACCGCGCCGCCGAATTTTGCCCCCGATCTCCTGGGTTGGCGGACGCTGGACGACCTCCTGCAGGAAGTGTTCATCGCCGCCCGCTGGCTCGATGAGCCCGCGCGCCCTTCCTTCACGCGCGACATCTATCCGCTCTTCGAACGGCTTTCCGGGCTGCAATGGGTCAATCAGGGGATCTTCAACATATTCGGCTCGGGCGGCGTCACCGACTTCGCGGATCCCGCCTTCCTCGACAAGATTTCGCGGATACACAACGGCAAGGGCGACACCTACAAGCCCCTCCGCCGGTCGCTGGCCAATATGTTCCGCGCCCAGGACAGCACGTCCTGGCAGGCGCTGCCGCCCATCTACGGCGACACTTTCGGAACGATCGGCGGTTCGGAGGCGGACAAGCCGGGCAACCTGCTGGATCTGTGGTCTCGCGCGAAGCGACGCGTCGACAAATGGGTGGCAGGGGACTTCGACGCCGACTGGAAAGGCCCGCCGCCCATACAAGCGTTCGACGACATGGCGCTCGCGGAGCAGCCGCGCATGCTCGATCGCGCCGCGATGCATTTCTGCCTGGCCGATGCGTTCCATCCCGGCTGCGAACTGACCTGGCCGCTCCGCCACGCGTCGCTCTACGAAGCCCCGTATCGGATCAGGATGCGCGACGCCGGAGCGCCCGATCCGGACTATGGCCCGCAACTGACGCAGGAGGTCATCCTGTCCGCAAGCGGGCCTCTGCACGCGCAAGGGCCGGGCGATCTCACGCGTTGGATGGCGCTGCCCTGGCAGATGGACACCCTGGGCTGCCGCTCGGGCTATTTCACGGCTTTGGATCCCTACCTCCCGACCTTCTGGCCGGCCCGCGTTCCAAACCACGTCCTTTCGAGCGAAGACTATAAGATCGTCATGAACAAGGCGAAATCGCCGCAGGAAAGGATCGGCGCCTTCGCCTCGCGCAAGAGCTGGTATGCTCCCCTCGGACCTGATGTGGCCTTGGCCAATGCGGTCCAGCGCATGATCGACAATCTTGAGAAGCTGGGGATCGTCTGCCGGCTGCCGGGTCCCGCCGATGCTGCGAAACTTGGCATTCCGGACCAGCTCTATGTCGAGACGCTCCATGCCGAAAAGGCGCAGCGGGCGGGCTTCAGGGCCGAGTTCGCGGCTTTCCAGGAGGCCCAGGGGGAACCCAGCGAAGCAGATCTCCAGGCCCGCGCCGCGGGCTGGGTCAGCGAGGAGCAGCGCCTTTCCTATCTGCAGGCGCGCTTCCCGCGGCTCAACGAGAGCTGAACCCCGGGGGCTCGACAGGGTCCAGGTCCGCCGCCCAGCGGCGCCGCTCCGACCACCAGGAGCCCGGGTCGGGCGCGAGGCCGCAGTAAACCGTCTTGAGGCCGGCGACGAAACCGCGCCAGCGCCTGCGGCGCTCCGCCAGCAACCGGTCGAGGACGTCCCGGTCGTCGGCGAGGCCATCGCCGGAAACCAGCGCGGCGACCGTCCGGGCATCGGCCAGCGCCTTGGTGATGCCCGCCGCCGAAATCGGATCGAACGCCATGGCGGCATCTCCCACCGCCATCCAGCCGGGGCCGGCCTGCGGCAGCAGCACCATGGTCCGCGCATCCCAAGCCGTGAGCCGGACGTCGCGAGGGCTGCCCAGAGTTCCCGCGAGCGGCGTGGCGGCATATTCCCGGCGCCACCATGATTCGCGCCGCGACCTGCCGGCCGGGCACCGTTCGGCTCCCGTAAGGTAGACGGCAACTCCTCGGCCCTGCGCCTGGCGCAACGCGTACCACCATCCGTCGACGGCGGATTCGACGAGGAGCCGGGCCTCGCCTCGATCCTCGCTGCCAAAGTGGCCTGCCAACGCGATGAGGCTATCGAGGAAAAGCCGTCGCGCACCCAGATGCCGCGCCAGCGCCGCTGGCCGCCCGGTCGCATCGACGACCAGATCGGCTTTGACGCCTGGGGCCGCTGCAACGACCCAGCCGTCGACAGCGCGGCGGATTGCCGTCGGTGGAATCCCGACCAGCCTTCGCGCCCCGGCCGCGTCGGCGGCGGCCCTCAGGCGCGCATCGAAGGCATCCCGGTCAAGGTTGCGGCCGTCGCCGCCAAGCGCGAAGGCGTAGTCCTTCGCCGAACGGTTCCCAACCCAGTTGCTGACGAGGCCGGGGCTCCGCAGGTGGGGGCGATCCTCGACAATGTCTTCAATGCCAAGCGACTGCAGCAGCGGAAGCGCTTCCGGCGGGAGATGTTCGCCGATCGAGCCGCGCACGGCGCCGCCCCCGGAGCCGAGCACATGCACGTCATGCCCCCGCTGCAGCAAGGCGATCGCCAGCGCGTTGCCGCTGACGCCATTCCCGACAATGAGGCAGCTCTTCGCCACGGTCCCAGGTGCCCCCGATATCATCGCCAGAATGAAGGGCTTCGACAGCCATCAGCCCAAACGGAGAAAGGCGATGCCGTCCAGCAGGGAACCCGCTAGCCCGCGCCGAACACCAGCTTCACATGGTCGCGGAACAGGCGCGTGTGGCGGCCCATCAGCTGCTTGTCGTTGAGCGCCTTGGAGAGGATGATCGCGCCCTCGACGATCACCGTGACATTGTCCGCCATCGCCTCGAGGTCGACCGGCACCTTGGGCGGGTGGCGCGCGGCGATCTCCTCGAGCCAGCGGGCGAAGCGCATCCGAAGCGCGATCACGCTTTCGGCGTTCATCTCCCGCACCGCCGAATCGAACATCTGCTCCTGATAGGTGATGGTCGCGACCAGGCAGCCGGGATGCAGCTCGGGCATGTCGTCCATCAGCTCGGCGTAGAGATTGAGGAAGATGAGGAAGCTCTGCAGCGGATCGTCGGCGAGCGCGCGGGCGCGGCGTTCGAGCGTGTCGAGAATCTGGCTGTCCTCGGCGAGGAAGCGCTCGAGCAGTTGCCGGGCGAGGTCGTTCTTGTCCTTGAAATGGTAGAAGAAGCCCGATTTGGTGATGCCGGCCGCCTCGACCAGCTCGTCGATCGAGGTGGCGGCGAAGCCCTTGTGGACGATCGCGTCATAGGCGACGTCGAGGATCCTGGCGCGGGTCCGCTCGCCCTTGGTGGGCGCCGCCGCGCCCGGCAACTGTACCGCGGGTGCGGTTTTCTCGATCAGCTTCTCGACCATGGCGGCAAGCCTCTCCCGATCCGCCGGCCAAGCTACCAGAATGCCGGGCTTTTCTCCACCGCGCTGAAAAGCGACCGCAAAGCTGCTAGAGCGGGCGCCGCCGCCCGGCTAGTTCGCGTTCCCTGTCCAATCGGCAAGTTCAGGAGACGTCATGCTCGGCCTCTATCACTATATCGCGCTCGGCCTGTTCGGCGGCTTCGCAGCGCTCGACCTCGTCGTCCGCGCCCGCGTCTTTCCCGAGGTCGCCGGCTGGCGGCTGAAGGGGATCGCCTTCATGCTGCTCTATTTCGCCGCGGCGACCTTCGCGCCGCTGCTGTGGGACGGCTTCCTGGGGCACTATCAACTGGTCGACGGCAGCGCCCTGCCGTTGTGGGCGCAGATCCTGCTCGGCTTCCTGGCGCTCGAACTGGGCGTCTATGCCTGGCACCGCACGATGCACAACACGCCGTTCCTGTGGCGCTGGTTCCACCAGCTGCACCACAGCGCCGAGCGGGTCGACATCTGGGGAGCCTTCTATTTCCACCCGTTCGACATGCTCGGCTGGGCGCTCGTCGGCTCGCTGATGCTGGTGCTCGGCTTCGGCATCACCGCCGAGGCGGCGATCGCGGTCAACGTCGCGGCGACCTTCTGTTCGATGTTCCAGCACGCCAACCTGCGCACGCCCCGCTGGCTCGGCTATCTAATCACCCGGCCGGAAAGCCATTCGCTCCACCACGAGCGCGATGTCCACGCCCGCAATTACGGCGACATTCCCCTGTTCGACATGCTCTTCGGCACGTTCGAGAATCCGCACCGTTTCGAGGGCAAGGTCGGCTTCTACGACGGCGGCTCGAAGCGCGTCGGCGCGATGCTGGCGGGACGGCTGATCGCCTAGGGTCCGCGTTGACAAGCCCGACGGCGGCGGGGATCGTCCGGCCATGCAGACGCTCGATCCGCTGGCCCAGCCGATGGCCGACGGCGCGGTTCGCCTCGAACCGCTGGCCGAGGCGCACCGCGCGGCCTTGAAGGCGGCCTGCGCCGAGGATCTCGAGATCTGGCCGATCTACGCCACTTCCTTCGATCCCGACCATTTCGACGCGAGCTTCGATCTCATCATGTCGCTGAAGAGATGGCGGAGGTTCGCGGTCTTTGCGGACGAAAGGCTGATCGGGATCAGCTGCTATATCGGCGTGGACGAGGAGCGCGGGGCGCTGGAGATCGGCAACACTTATTATGTGCCCGGCATGCGCGGCACCGGGCTCAATCGCGTCGTGAAGGATTTGATGATCGGCCGGGCGATCGACTGCGGCTTCCGCAGGATCGAGTTCAAGGTGGATAGCCGCAACCAGCGCAGCCAGGCGGCGATGACGAAGCTCGGCGCGGTCCGCGAGGGCGTGATCCGCGCCGACCGGATCACCTGGACCGGCCATGTCCGCGACACCGTCCTGTTCTCGATCCTGGCCTCGGAATGGGAACGGTCAGGTGGCGTTAAGCGCTGAAACCGCATAAACGGCGCAACAGGAGAAGAGGCCATGATCGCACGGACCTTGCTCGCGACGGCGCTGCTCTGCGCCGCACCCGCTTTTGCCCTCGACACGCCCGCGGCCGAACGGCCCGAGGTCAAGATCCACAACATGGCGGAATATCTCGAAGCAGTGGTCGACGACCGCCGCGGGGTCTTCATCCGCGGCTATACGGGCCAATGGTATTATGCCCGGACGCGGACCGACTGCCCGCGGCTGACCCGCTGGGCCCGGCTGCGCTTCGAGCCCTCGCCGGGCGGCGATTTCGATCAGCGCAGCGCGTTGCGCGCCGACGGCTGGCGCTGCTTCGTCGCAAGCGTCACGGAGTCTGAAGGCCCGCCGCGCCGGTCGCGCCGGTAACGCCTTCCCAAGCGCCGCCGCCACGCTAAAACCGGGCGCGTGGCCAAGCTCTATTTCTACTACGCGTCGATGAATGCGGGCAAGTCGACGACCCTGCTGCAGGCGGACTTCAACTATCGCGAGCGGGGCATGGAGACCATGCTCTATACCGCCGCGCTCGACGACCGGGTGGCGCAGGGGGTGATCGCCTCGCGCATCGGCCTGCAGATCGGCGGCAACCTCTACGATCGCGATACCGACCTGCGCGCCGAGGTCGAGGAAGAGCTGAAGAAGCGACCGCTCCATTGCGTCCTCCTCGACGAGGCCCAGTTCCTGACCCGCGCCCAGGTGGTGCAGCTCGCCTCGATCTGCGACGAGCTGGACATTCCCGTCCTCGCCTACGGCCTCCGCACCGATTTCCAGGCCAATCTGTTCGAGGGCAGCGCGCATCTGCTCGCGCTCGCCGACACTTTGGTCGAGCTGAAGGCGGTCTGCGAGTGCGGCCGCAAGGCGACGATGAACCTGCGCGTCGACGAGGACGGCCGCGCGGTCAGCCAGGGCGCCTCGATCGAGATCGGCGGCAACGACCGCTACATCTCGCTCTGCCGCCGCCATTTCATGGCGCGGATCGCCGACGTCGAAGGCGAGCAGCTCCGCCTCGCTTTGACCCGCGCCGCCGCCCGGCGCGTTGAACCGGAAAAGCCGATCCCCATATCCCCGTGAGGCTCGGGGAGGTTCGCCATGGTCAGCCCGCTTTTCACCGCTTTCGCCCTCATCGCGGCGGGCCGCGTCGACGTGCCGCCCGCGCCACCGCTCCCCAGGCAGGAGCTCCGCGCCGCGCTGCGCGAGAAGGATGCCGAAGCTGACAGGCTCCGCCGCAGGCGCTAGGCGCCTCACGTGCATGGCTGGCTGATCCTCGACAAACCGGTCGGGCCGACCTCGACGCAGGCCGTCGCGGCGGTCAAGCGCGCGCTGCGCGAAGGCGGCTATGCCAAGGTCAAGGTCGGCCATGGCGGCACGCTCGACCCGCTCGCCTCGGGCGTGCTGCCGATCGCGCTCGGCGAGGCCACCAAGCTCGGCGGGCGGATGCTCGACGCCGACAAGACCTATGAATTCGCCATCGCCTTCGGAGCGGAGACGGACACGCTCGATGCGGAGGGCACGGTCGTCGCCACGTCGGACAACATTCCGGATTGGGGTGAAATCGAGGACGTGCTGGTCGATTTCCTGGGGGAGATCGAGCAGGTTCCGCCAGCCTATTCCGCGCTGAAGATCGACGGCAAACGCGCCTACGATCTCGCCCGCGCCGGCGAGACGCCGGCGCTGAAATCCCGGACGGTGACGATCCACGACCTCCTTTATCTGAGGGAAGGCGAGGAGGGCGGCGTTCGCTGGGCAAGGCTCGAGGCGAGGGTCTCCAAAGGCACCTATATCCGCAGCCTCGCCCGCGACATCGCCCGCGCCTTGGATACGGTCGGCCACGTCACCATGTTGCGGCGGACGAAGGCGGGCCCCTTCACCCTCGATTCCGCGATTTCGCTGGACAAATTGGGGGAAGCCGCTAAGGGCCGCACCCTTGAACAACACCTCCTGCCGCTGGCGGCGGGGCTGGACGACATCCCGGCTCTACCCGTCACACCCGATCAGGCAGGGGCGCTCCGCCAGGGGCGGATCGTGATCGGGATCGCCGCACGACCGGGGCTCCACCTTGCGACCGACCATGATGTGCCGGTCGCGCTGGTCGAGTTCAGCGAAGGAGAGCTTCGCGTGGTGCGCGGCTTCAACCTGTGACGTATGAGAAGGAGTTGACGATGTCGGTTACCGCCGAGCGCAAGCAGAAACTGATCAAGGACAATGCCCGAGCGAAGGGCGACACCGGTTCGCCCGAGGTGCAGGTCGCGATCCTGACCGAGCGGATCACCAACCTGACCGAGCATTTCAAGACCCACGCCAAGGACAATCATTCGCGGCGCGGCCTCCTGATGCTGGTCAACAAGCGCCGCTCGCTGCTCGATTATCTGAAGCGCGAGGACAATGAGCGCTACAGCGCCCTGATCGCGAAGCTCGGGCTTCGCAAATAACCACTGGAGCGGCCCTTTTCGGGCCGCTTCGCACATCCGGCGCCCCGCAATTCGGCGGGCGCCGGGGACGGACCATAGGGGTCCGACAAGGCGGGCGAGAGGCCCGCACAGAGAGGCCCCCGCGGCATCGGGCTGCGGGAGTTAAGGAAATCAAATGTTCGACATGAAGAAAGTAGAGATCGAGTGGGGCGGCAAGACCCTCACGCTCGAGACGGGCCGCGTTGCCCGCCAGGCCGACGGCGCGGTGCTCGCGACCTACGGCGAAACCGTAGTGCTGTGCGCGGTCACCGCCGCGCGCTCGGTCAAGGAGGGGCAGGACTTCTTCCCGCTGACCGTCCACTATCAGGAGAAATTCTCGGCCGCCGGGCGCATCCCGGGCGGCTTTTTCAAGCGCGAGCGCGGCGCCACCGAAAAGGAGACGCTGACCAGCCGCCTGATCGACCGGCCGATCCGGCCGTTGTTTCCGGACGGTTTTTACAACGAGATCAACGTTATCGCCCAGGTGCTGAGCTATGACGGGGAGACCGAGAGCGACATCCTCGCGATGATCGCCGCCTCGGCGGCTTTGACCCTCTCGGGCGTGCCCTTCATCGGCCCGATCGCCGCGGCGCGGGTCGGCTACAGGGACGGCGACTACCAGCTGAACCCCTCGATGGACGAGGTCAGGGAAGGCGCGCTCGACCTCATCGTCGCCGGCACCCACGACGCCGTGATGATGGTCGAATCGGAAGCCAAGGAGCTCTCCGAGGAGGTCATGCTCGGCGCGGTGATGTTCGCCCATCGCGAGATGCAGGCGGTGGTCGACGCGATCATCAGCCTCGCCGAGAAAGCGGCGAAGGACCCGTGGGAGCTCGCCGAGCAGGCCGACCAGAGCGAGGTCAAGGCGACGCTCAAGCACCTGATCGGCGCCGACCTCGAGGCGGCCTACCAGATCACCGACAAGCAGAAGCGCCAGGACGCGGTCAACGACGCCCGCGCCAAGGCCCGCGAGACCTTCGACGAGGCCGACCCCCATGCCTACCTGTCGGCGATGAAGCTGGTGAAGAAGCTGGAGGCGGAGATCGTCCGCGGCGCCATCCTCAAGACCGGCAAGCGCATCGACGGCCGCGACACCAGGACGGTGCGCCCGATCGAGGCCATGGTCGGCTTCCTGCCGCGCACCCACGGCTCGGCCTTGTTCACCCGCGGCGAGACCCAGGCGATCTGCACCACCACGCTCGGCACCAAGGACAGCGAGCAGATGATCGACGGCCTCACCGGCCTCTCCTACGAGCGCTTCATGCTGCACTACAACTTCCCGCCTTATTCGGTCGGCGAAGTGGGGCGGTTCGGAGCGCCGTCGCGGCGCGACGTCGGCCACGGCAAGCTCGCCTGGCGCGCGCTCAAGGGCGTGCTGCCCAGCCATGAGGACTTCCCCTACACGATCCGCGTGCTCTCCGACATCACCGAGTCCAACGGCTCCTCGTCGATGGCGACGGTGTGCGGCGGAAGCCTTAGCATGATGGACGCCGGCGTGCCGCTGGCGCGCCCGGTCTCGGGCATCGCCATGGGGCTGATCCTCGAAGGCAAGGAGTTCGCGGTGCTCTCCGACATCCTCGGCGACGAGGACCATCTCGGCGACATGGACTTCAAGGTCGCCGGCACCAGCGAGGGCATCACCTCGCTGCAGATGGACATCAAGATCGCCGGCATCACCGAGGAGATCATGAAGACCGCTCTGGCCCAGGCCAATGAGGGCCGCGCGCATATCCTCGCCGAGATGGCGAAGGCGCTCGACCACAGCCGCGAGGAGCTCAGCGCCCACGCGCCGCGGATCGAGACGATGTCGATCCCCAAGGACAAGATCCGCGACGTGATCGGCACCGGCGGCAAGATCATCCGCGAGATCGTCGCCACCACCGGCGCCAAGGTCGACATCGACGACGAGGGCGTGATCAAGATCAGCTCCTCGGACCTCAGCCAGATCGAGGCCGCGCGGCAGTGGATCGCCGGCATCGTCGAGGAGCCCGAGGTCGGCCGGATCTACACCGGCAAGGTCGTCAACATCGTCGATTTCGGCGCGTTCGTGAACTTCATGGGCGGCAAGGACGGCCTCGTCCACGTCTCGGAGATCCGGAACGAGCGCGTCGAGAGCGTCCGCGACGCGCTCGAGGAAGGCCAGGAGGTCAAGGTCAAGGTGCTCGAGATCGACCCGCGCGGCAAGGTCCGCCTGTCGATGCGCGTCGTCGACCAGGAGACCGGCGCCGAGCTCGAGGACACCAGGCCGCCGCGCGAGGAGCGCCCGCGAGGCGAGCGCAGCGACCGCGGTGACCGCGGCGACCGTGGCCCCCGCAGGGACGGCGGTGGCGGCCGTGATCGCGGCCCGCGCCGCGACGGCGGCCGCGACCGCGGCCCCCGCCGCGAAGGCGGCGGCGACCGGGACGACCGGCCGCGCGGCGACCGTGACGGCGGCGGCGGCGATCGCCCCCGCGGCGAAGGCCGTGGCGACCGCCCCCCTCGCCAGGAGCGCAGCAACGACGACGGCCCCGCGCCCGAATTCGCGCCGGCGTTTCTGACGCGGGATGACGACTAGGCGGTCAGGCGCTCAGCGCTGAAACGAGGAAGGCCCCGCAGCGATGCGGGGCCTTTTTTGTGCGGCGCGTCACGCTGCCGACAGCCTGCTATTCCGACAAGAATCGCGCGTCGGAACGTCGAGCCTCTAAGGGTTGGTCACGGCTTAGTGGCGATCAGGCCTCGGGCGACGGCGGCGAAGCGCGGGACCTGAGCAGAAAGCCATTCGAGGAGTTCCATGAGGCTTGCTTTCGGTTTGCGATAGGAGGCCGCTTGCTTCGTGAGTGCCTCAATCACTTCCTCGGGCTGAAGTTCGACAAGTTTGACCAGAAAATCGTCAGGCGACATCGCGATCAGATCGTTCGGGAGCTTGCGAAAGTGCCGCAAGTTCCTGGTAACAATGATCTCTGCGCCGGCGGCGACTGCAGCGGCGGCGACGTGACGGTCTTTGACATTGTTGGGCATGTCCGCCTCGTGCTGCTCCCACCCAACCACGAGCGCATCCTCAAACTCTTCACGGATGAGAGTTTCGAGCTGCCCGGCTTTGCTCGAACTCCATGCCAAGCTCGCCGACGAGATTGCGCGTCATCTCGTTGAGGATGCGATCGGACCAATGTGGGCGATAGCATCCCTCCTGCGCGACGCGCAGCAGCGTGTCACGCAGAAGCATTGGAAAGAGCACATCGGCATCGAGGATGGCAGCGGACGTCATTGCCCCTATTTTTTCCTCAGAGGTGGCCGCCGCAGCGGCGTGTTCGGCTTGCGGCGCGACACTTTGTCGGCAGCCTCGGCTTTGCGTCGGGCGGCGTTCATTTTTGCGTGCGCGCGCGTGACATTGTTCGCACCGATATCAATCGCTCGCTCGAGGAACGCACCCATAGTCGCGTCTTGCAGACCGGCGAGGCCCGGCGGATCGTAGGGTCCGGGCGCCTGCGCCTTCTTCCTCCCCCACAGGTTCAGCAGAACGACATTTGGATTTGGGAGGAAGGCCAAGCCCAGCTTCTCTCCGCCGCTGGGCCGGATCTCGACGAAGCCGTAGGCCTCGAGCAGCTTCACGCGCTCCTGCCAGCCGCGGACCCCGCGCGGTCCGGTAAAGCCTGAGGCGTAGGCAAGATCGGTCGAGCGTCCGAAGCGAATGAAGCCGTTGTCCCAGGTCGCGCAAAAGAGAGCAAAATATGTTTGGCCGAGCGGCTTGCCTTTCGAAAGTTCGTCGAGCGCCCGCATCAACAATGGCATGGTCTTCGGAACCGTGGCATATCCGTCGTGGCGGCTGCGGTCCCACATTCGGTCGGCCGCATCCTCAAAGTAAGTATCTCTGAGTTCGATATCCTTGGTTCGGATAGCCTTCCCCCTCATGGCTGCCATTTTTAAATCCTTTCAAAACCTCGATATTCGCCCAATCATGCGCTTGTTTTTCAATTAAAGCAAAGGCTTACGGGTGGCATGATATTGACTACACAGCCTTAGTTATGGCATAAATGGGAAGCTATACAACTGAGATGCATCACGAAGTTTGGATTTTGTGACGCATATGCGGCAACCTTCCTCTGAAAATCATAGTATTATCTGTGGCTTAGGTGAGTATCATATGTGCTCTGATGTGCTACTGTGCTGCTTGGTGCTTGCCTGTGCTCCGATGTGCTCACGTGCTAGGGGGTGTCGGAGGGGGGTCAGTTGCGTTTGGGACGTTTGCTGATCATATTCAAATTATGACTGCCAACGCCCGCCCTTTGGCCAAGAGGCCTCGTCGATCGTCCGGCCGCCTCCCCGGCGGGCAGCGAGATGCGGTAGCGCGCCTTGCCCGTTCGTTGCGGTCCGGCAGAAACTCGCCAACCCAGAGGACCACGGTTATCGATCCTTCGGGCGATCGGTTCGATCTTCCTGAGGCCCTCACGGATATCATCGCGCGTGCAGCCGCATTGATGGCGGAAGGACGCAAGGTTTCGGTATTCGCCGAGGACGAGATGCTTACGACTCAGCAGGCGGCTGAACGCCTCAATGTCTCGCGTCAGTATGTGGTTCGGCTCGTCGACCGGGGTGACCTGCCCTCGATCAAGGTCGGGGCGCATCGACGGATCGCGGCGAAGGAGGTTGCTGCGTTCAAGAAGCTGCGCGATGCCAAGCGAAACGCCGCTCTGGACCGACTGGCGGCGATGAGCGAAGAGTTTGGCGGCTATTCGGGCGGGACGGCCAACGACTGAGGTCGAATACTGATGGCAGCCAGTACGATGAATATGGGAATTTATCTCTCGGAGTCGTCGCCAATTTGCGGGGACATTCACTGTGACTGTCCCCTCTTTATGGGCCGCGCTCGCACGGACGGATGCGTCGATCGCGCGCGGCCTCGCCGACGCCGACGCTGGGGTGACGATGGTGCCAGGTACGTGCTTGGCACCACGATACCTGGCTTGAAGCGCGCTATGGCGAGGCTGCGCGAAGGAACAAGCTGGACCCCAATCCCTGATCTTCATCAGGGCAGGCAAGTCCGGGGTGACGAGACCGTCCCTTGCGGCGGCGGAGAATGAGTGACGGTGGTGCCAGGCACGTGCCTGGCACCGGAGCGGATAGCGGGGACACAAAGGTGTGTCCCAAGCCTTTCGAAAACGAACCTTTCAGTAGGCCGGATTCCATCGTTAAATAAGGACGATGCCCCACGCATTGCCGATACTATTTCAGACCGGCCCTTCAGACGACGCCTCCGGGTCAGCCTTCCTCTTCACCCACGAAGAACGCCTGTGGCTGTGCACAGCTGCGCATGTGCCGCTCTATGGCCAGATGCAGGCGCATGGCGGGCGATGGATGCCGCATAAGAACTGGCAAACATGGCCTCAAACGATGATCGTCCTGACGCCGCCGACGCCGACAAGCGGCCCTTCAATGCTGGCCGGTCTGCCGATGTTTGCGAACGGCGCGCCGCTTTTCCGATATCTCGATGTCGATGACACTCACATCGCCGATCTTCTCGTCCTACCGCTTGACGCGCAACAACAACTGGCGCTCGCGCCATTCACAAGGTTCGTCCTCGGCGCGGACAGGCCGCGACCCGGCACCGCCGTAGAAGCCTTAGGCTATCCACGCGTCCGCACCGCTAACGGCCCGCATATCCTGCCTCTCCATCAAGAAGCGGCCACCGTTACGGCTATCCCGGGTGAGCTTGTTCAGCACGACTACCAAGCACTCGAAGGAATGTCGGGAGGGCCGCTCGTGAGCGTCAGCGGCAACCTGATCGGAATGAATATAGGACACGAAGACGGCAGCGGCTTCGCCGTGGGGCAGTCAGCAATCGCGAGAGCAATTTGCGAGCAGCCGGGAGGAGAATTTGGGGACACATAGGTGTGTGTCCCCAAATAGGCAGCCTATCGCCCGGGCGGCCGTCACGGGAGTGAATCCCGTGACGTCGGTCGCGTCTCGCCGCGCGGCTGAGGCCGCTCGCTCGCGCGCCGGCCGGCACTGCGCGGCTCTGCGCGCTGCCTCCCCTTTGCTGCGCAAACGCTCGCCTGCGCTCGGCGCTTCGTGCTAATCCGGCCGCACCAGTTCCACTTGGCTCACCCCAAGCGCCGTCGCCAGTTCGTAGAGCGTCACGATCGTCGGGTTGCACAGGCCCCGCTCCAGGTCGCTGATATATTGCTGGCTGAATCCGGAGCGCTCGGCGAGCTGCTCCTGCGTCAGCCCGGCGTCGCGGCGGAGGCGCGCGGCGTTGCGGCCGACCAGCTTGCGCATGTCCATGCACGGAGTCTTGGCCTCGCCGGCCGAAAGTGTTTATCAGGTATAATATGTATTATCCGGCGCTGATTCGTGAATTTCCGGTGATTTCCGCCCGACGCGGCCGGCGAGATGCCTGACCAGTCGCTCCCCGCCGATCCCCATGATCTTTTCAACCTGGCCATGCGTCTGGCGGCCGAGCTGGACCGGGCCGGGCTCTACACGGCGGCCGCGTTCGCCGCGATGGCGGCGGATGCGATCTCGGAGACCGTGCGCGAGGCGGGCTCCGCTCACCGGACGCCGCTGCGAACGCGGCGCTATTTCAATTGATTCTCCCCTTATGGAACGGTGACAGGTACGTACCTGTCACCGGGGTAGCCTGTCACCGGGGTAGCCAGCTTGCGCATGTCCATTGCAGAAACGTGGCAGTCACCATCCTAGGGGGATAGAGCAAGCGCTTTCCTACAGCCCATGCGGAGCAGGCAGATAATGTCAGCCAAGACGGAGCCTCAACCTCACGAGTTGGCCGCGCTCGATGCGGCGATCGCTCGCGGACTTGCCGATGCCGAGGCCGGACGCACTCGGCCTGCCCGAGAGGTGTTCGATCGGCTTGAGGCGCGCTATCGCACGCCTGCACACAGCGACAAGTCGGACTCCGGATCAAGTCCGGGGTGACGAGACCCTCCCTTGCGACGGCGGGGAATGGGGACAGTCACTTTAGGCGTCGCCGTGGGAACTCTCGTTCGTTCGCGCGTGAAAGTGACTGTCCCCTGGGTGGAGCGGTGACAGGTACGTACCTGTCACCGGGTGGAGCGGTGACAGGTACGTACCTGTCACCGGGGTAGCCAAAGGTGTGTGTGTCCCCTTTCGACCGCCGCGAGGGAATGGGGACAGTCACTTTAGGCGTCGCCGTGGGAACTCTCGTAGGGCCACGCGTGAAAGTGACTGTCCCCTGGGGGTGGAGCGGTGACAGGTACGTACCTGTCACCGGGGTAGCACACTGTCACCGGGGTAGCACAGCGGCCGGCCACTGCGCGGCTCGGCGCGCTGCCTCCCGTTTGCCGCGCAAACGCTCGCCTGCGCTCGGCGCTTCGTGCTTTTGTTGGATACTTGTTGGATTTCGGCGTTCATGCCGGCGGGGATGAGTCGCGAGGCTGGAGGAGATGCCATGTCCCGCAAGATGTCCGCGGCGCGGCGCGCGGCGTTCCTCGAGGCGCTTGCCGAGACCGGCAACCAGACCATTGCCGCCGAGCGCGCCAAGGTCTCGCGATCCTGGGTTTGCCTGCACCGGGCCAGCGATCCGCAATTCAAGGCCGATGTCGACGCGGCGGTGGCCGAGGCCAAGACCAATCTCTCGCGCGCGGACGGGCGGAAGCCGCCGTCCGGATGGGGCTTCCTCGACGGGGAGGAGCTGGTGGTGAAGGGCACCAACGGGCGCCGGGTGCAGATCGCGCGGGCTCGGGTGAAGCAGTGGACGCCGCGGATCGAGGACCGGTTCCTCGCCACGCTGGCCGCCACCTGCAACGTCAAGGCGGCGTGCGCGGAGGTGGGGATGACGGCTGCCTCCGCTTACGGCCATCGGGGGCGCTGGCCGGCCTTCGCGAAGCGCTGGGACGAGGCGATCGAGCTTGGCTCCATCCAGCTCGAATTCGCCTTGGTCGCGCATTGCTGCAATCCCTTCTCGGCGCGCGACCTGCCGGAGCTGCCGACGGTCGAAATCGGGGAGGCGCCGATCAGGATCGCTTTCGAGGAGGCGATGGCCGGGCTCTACATGCACCAGCATGAGGTTTACGGCCTCGGCGGGCGGCCAGGGCGCTTGCCCAAGGCGCGGCCGTTCGAGGAGACGGTGCGGGTGATCATGCGCAAGGTCGAGGCGGTCGAGCTGGGGGCGCGGCTGAGCGAGGCGGAGAAGGCGAAGGCCGAGCGCGAATTTGCGTGGCGGCGGCAATGGGGACAGTCACTCTAGCGCGCGGGCGGGCGCGGGAACGGGGACAGTCGCTTTGGCGCGCCGCCGGGCGAGCTCTCGTGCGTCCGCGCGTGAAGGTGACTGTCCCCTTATTGCCGGTTGCCGGCCTTGGTCTCGGCCTTGTTGTCGTCGCTCGGCACCACGTCGATCGCGTCGATGCTGTTCTCGACCCGGTCGGCCTGGTCCTCGAGCGCCTCCTCGGCGGCCCTGGTCGCGTTCCCGGCCTCGGCCTCGAGCGCGTTGGCGGCGTTCTCGATCGCGTTCTCGGTGTTCTGGAACTGGTTGGCCACCGTGTCCTCGGCCTGCTGGGTGCAGGCCGGCAGCGCGGCCAAGGCGGCGATAGCGAAGAGGTAGGGCTTCATCGCGATTCTCCCGTGTCGGGGCAACAATCGCGGCGAGCCTAGCAGGTTCCGGGAAAAGGGGGACAGCCCCCCAGAAAGGAATGGGGACAGTCAGCGAGTGACTGTCCCCGGGGTGGGGAGGTTCTGTTGCCCGGCCCTCCCCGCGCCGCTGGTGTCCGCTTCTGTTGCCCGGTGCGGCCCGAACCGCGCTTTTGACCTTGTAATTCAGTCCGTGAGGACCTCGTTACGCGGCAATCGCGAGCGCCTCGTTATCGTTGGCACTTGTGGTTTTGAGCCGTCACGGTGGACTCCTGCCGGGCAAAGGCGCCGCTTTTCAACACACGTCGATCCTAGTTCAGCCCCATCAGGACCGGCCCCGGAGGGCCGTTTTTGGTGGAGCTGCCGGGTACCGCCCCCGGGTCCGCTGTGTCTATTGCACGACACGATTTATCGCCATAGCCGGCCGAGGCCGGCACCTCCTTATATAGGAGAGGGCGGCTCAATGTGAAGTGAGCGACGTCAGCCGCGGTTGCGCAGCTCGTCCCTGATCTCCCTCAGCAGCACGACGTCGGCGGGATCGGCGGGCGCTTCCGCGGGCGCCTCCTCCTTCCTCGCCATCGCCCGGCTGGCCCAGCGGATCATCAGGAAGATGATGAAGGCGAGGATCAGGAAGTTGATGACGACGGTGACGAACTGGCCCCAGCCGAGCACCGGCGCGCCCGCCGCCTTCAGCGCCGCATAATCGGTGAGCGAGCCGGCATAGCCCTCCGGCACCGGCCCCAGCAGCACGAAATAGCTGGAGAAATCGAGCCCGCCGAAGAGCGCGCCGACGACCGGCATGATGATGTCCTCGGTCAGCGAGGTGGTGATGGTGGCGAAGGCGGCGCCGATGATCACCGCCACCGCGAGGTCGAGCACGTTGCCGCGCGCGATGAAGTCCCGGAACTCTCGAAGCATCTTGCCCTCCCCGTTGCGGAGCCGATGGCGAATGCTTACGTGCTTCCTCGCCCGATTTGAAGGGAGAGGGACCGAAATGAACCGCACCCGCCTGCTTGCCGTCTTCGCGCCGATCGCCTTGTTCCTCACCGCCTGCGGGGTGAATTCGATCCCGACCGCGGAGGAGAATGCCAAGGCCAAATGGGCGGACGTGCAGAACCAGTATCAGCGCCGCGCCGACCTCGTCCCCAATTTGGTCTCGACGGTGCGCGCCGCCGCCGCGCAGGAGCGCAACGTGCTGCGCGAGGTGACCGAGGCGCGCGCCAGCGCCACCCGCATCACCGTCGCGCCCGACCAGCTCACCGATCCCGCGGCGATGGCCCGCTATGCCGCCGCCCAGCAGCAGCTGACGCTGTCGCTGCAGCGCCTGCAGGAGGCCTATCCGGAGCTCCGCACCAACGAGAATTTCCTCACCCTGCAGTCGCAGCTGGAGGGCACCGAGAACCGCATCGCGGTGGCGCGGCGCGACTATAACGGCGCCGTCCAGGCCTATAATACCGAGATCCGCACCTTCCCGTCGGTGATCGGCGCGCGGGTCATCTACGGCAGCCAGCCGATGCAGCCCTACCAGGCCGACGAGGCCGCCCAGCGCGCGCCCACGGTCGATTTCGGCAATACGCAGTGACGATTCCCCCCCTGCGGGCCCTGTTCCTCGGCCTGCTGCTGCTGCTCGCGGCGCCTGCCTTCGCCCAGACCTTCCCGCCGCTCAGCGGCCGGGTCGTCGACCAGGCGGACCTGCTGCCGCCCGGCGAGGAGGAGGCGCTGACGCAGCGGCTGGAGGCGCTGGAGCGGGCGTCGAGCCGCCAGCTCGTCGTCGCCACCGTCCCCGATCTGCAGGGCCACGAGCTCGCCGATTATGCCAACCGCCTGTTCAGGACGTGGCGGCTGGGCCAGAGCGAGGCGAACAACGGCGTGCTGCTGCTGGTCGCGGTCGCGGAGCGCAAGGTGCGCATCGAGGTCGGCTACGGCCTCGAGGGGGTGATCACCGACGCGCTGTCCGGGCAGATCATCCGCAACCAGATCACGCCGCGCTTCCGCGAGCGCGACTTTGCCGGCGGGATCAACGCCGGCGCCGACGCGATCATCGCCCAGCTGCAGGCGCCGCCGGAGGCGGCCGAGCAGGCCGCGCTCGCCGCCCAGCAGGAGGAGGCGCGCCGCGAGTCGCGGCGCGGCCGCGACGGCGGCTCGATGCTGCCGCTGATCTTCTGGGGCGCGATCCTGCTGTTCATCGTGCTGCCGGCCTTCGGCGCCGGCCTCGCCGGCCGCCGCTACCGGGGGCGCGGGCGCCGCGGCGTCTCGATCTGGGGGCCGCACACCCGCCATCGCCGCGGCGGCGGCAGCGGCATGGGCTGGTTCCTCGCCGGCATCGCGCTCGACAGCGTCCTGCGCGGCGGCCGCGGCGGCGGCTCCTGGGGCGGGGGCGGAGGCGGCGGCTCCTGGGGCGGCGGCGGCGGCGGCTTTTCCGGCGGCGGCGGCTCCTCGGGCGGCGGCGGGGCGTCGGGAGGATGGTGATGCAAAGGCTGAGCGAAGAGGACCATGCGCTGGTCACCGCCGCGGTCGCCAAGGCCGAGCGGACCAGCGACGGGGAGATCGTCACCATCGTCGCGCCGCGCTCGGACGCCTATCACGACGTCGCGCTGCATTATGCGGTGCTCGCCATGCTGCTGGTGCCGGTGCTCGGCGCCGTCGTCCCGCAGGGCTGGATCGACTGGGGGACCGGCCTGCTGTTCGGCTGGAACGCCGAGCTGGGCTTGCGCACGCTGATGGTGCTGATCGCCGTCAAGATGGCGGTCTTGTTCCTGATCGTCCGCTACGCGCTCGCCTGGCAGAGGCTGCGGCTGGCGCTGACCCCGGGCCGGACCAAGAGCCGCCGCGTCCACCGCCGCGCGGTCGAGCTGTTCCGGACGGGGTGCGAATTGAAGACCCGCGGCCGCACCGGCGTGCTGCTCTATCTGAGCCTCGCCGAGCGCCGCGCCGAGATCGTCGCCGACAAGGCGATCGCCGAGCAGGTGGAGGACGAGGTGTGGGGCGAGGCGATGGCCGCCTTGCTCGACGAAGTCGCGGCCGGACGCGTCGGCCGGGGCATGGCGCTGGCGGTGGAGAAGATCGGCGCGGTGCTGGCGCCGATCCTGCCGCCCACCCTCGACAATCCGAACGAGCTTCCCGACCGGCTGGTCGAGCTGTGAGGGAGTCTCGCAGCGGGTTTCCTCCCCTCGTTTTCGAGGGGAGGGGGACCAGGCGAAGCCTGGTGGAGGGGCGATTCTGCGCGGGAGAGCGCCCCTCCACCGCACTTCGTGCGGTCCCCCTCCCCTGCAAATGCAGGGGAGGATAAAAAGGTGGAGGAGCCCGAAGAGATCGTCTGGGAGGGCCGCTATCTCGCCGCCAAGAAGCGCGGCCGCTGGGAATATGTCTCGCGCACCCGCAATATCCACGCCGCGGTGATCCTCGCCCTCGACGACGGCCATGTCATCCTGGTCGAGCAATATCGGGTGCCGCTCGGGCGCAGCTGCCTGGAATTGCCCGCGGGGCTGGTCGGCGACGACGAAGCGGGCGAGGCGGCCGAGACGGCCGCGATCCGCGAGCTAGAGGAGGAGACCGGCTATCGCGCGGCGGCGATGACCGAGCTCGGCCGGTTCCACAGCTCGCCCGGCATGGCCTCCGAAGGCTTCACCCTGCTCCGCGCCGAAGGGCTGGAGCGCGCCGGCGACGGCGGCGGCGTCGAGGGCGAGGAGATCGAGGTCCACCGCGTGAAGCTGGCGGAGGTGCCCGCCTTCGTCGCCGCCAAGCGCGCCGAGGGCTGCGCGATCGACGTCAAATTGCTGCTGTTGCTGGCGGGGGAGCTGCTCGGCGCCTGAATGGGGACAGTTACCGTAACTGTCCCCTTTTCCCCTTTTTCGCGGCTCAGCGGAAATTGTCGGCGTAGGCCTGGAGCTTGAGCCTGGCTTCGGCGGCGGGGACGACATGGGCGTCAATCCCTTCGCGCTCGGCATAGGCCTTGGCGGCTTCCAGCGTCGGGAAGGCGAGGCGGACCTGCTCCTGGGTCTCGGCGCCGCCGGTCCAGCCGGTCAGCGGGTCGGGGCGCTGGCGGCGGGCGGATTCGAATTCGAGGATCCACTGCTCCGAGCGCGCGCGTCCGGACTGCATGGCATTTTTCGACCGCTGGAAAATCCGCGCCTGCATGGCGCGGGTCAGTGGCGAAAATGAGCGGGCGAATCAATGGGGACAGTTACTTTTTCCGCCGCGGACGGCATCACGCGCACCGGCCTCGCCCGGAAAAAGTAACTGTCCCCGTTCGGCAGGGGGCACTATCAGGCCGGTCATGGCGAGGGACGGAGAGCCGGGCGGGATCAGCCGCCGGACTTTGCTGATCGGCGGCGGCGCCGGAATCGGCCTCGTGGTCGCCTGGCGGCTGTGGCCGCGCAGCTACGAGCCCAATTTGCGCGCCGCCGAGGGCGAGACGGTGCTCGGCGCCTTCCTCAAGATCGGCCGCGACGGCCGCGTCGTGGTCGCGGTGCCGCAGACCGAGCTCGGCCAGGGCGTCTATACCAGCCTGCCCCAGATCCTCGCCGACGAGCTCGGCGCCGACTGGCGCACGGTGGCGGTCGAGCCGGCGCCGGTCAGCCCGCTCTACGCCAATCTGCTGCTCGCCGAGCAGGCGGCCGACGACAGCGGCTGGCCCGGCTTCCTCGAGGGCGCCGCCCGCTGGACCGCGCGCAGCTATGCGACCGGCAACGCCTTGATGCTGACCGGCGGCTCGACCTCGGTGCGCGCGTTCGAGGCGCGGCTGCGCGAGGCCGGCGCGGCGGCGCGGGCCCTGCTCTCGATGGCCGCGGCGGCGCGCTGGAACGCCGATTGGGAGGAGCTCGACACCCGCCAGGGCTTCGTCTGGCGCGACGCCGACCGCATCCCTTTCGCCGAGCTGGCGGAAGCGGCGGCGGGCTACGATTTGCCCGAGCATCTGCCCGTGCGCGGCGGCTTCGAGAACCGGCTGACCGGACAGGCCCTGCCCCGGCTCGATTTGCCCGCCAAGATCGACGGCACCGCCATGTTCGCCGGCGACGTGCGCCTCGCCGACATGGTCTATGCGGCGGTGCGCAGCGGCCCGCCCGGCAGCCGCCTGGTCGCGGTCGACAAGCCGGCCGCCGACCGGGTGCACGGCGCGCTCAGGACCTTCGAGAATCCGGGCTGGGCGGCGGTCGTCGCGACCAACTGGTGGGCGGCGGCGCGCGCGCTCGATGCGATGAACCCGCGCTTCCGCCTCGCCGGCGGCGCCGACAATGCGAGCATCGGCGCCGCCCTCGCGGCCGCGCTCGACGGGGGCGATTTCGAGACGGTCGTCGAGACCGGCGACATGGATTCGGGCTTCCCCGGCGCCAGCCCGGTCAACGCACGCTACGAGGTCGGCCTCGCCCCCTCGGCGCCGATCGAGCCCTTGACCGCGACCGCGCGGGCCACTGGCGACCGGCTCGAAATCTGGGCGCCGACCCAGGCGCCCGGCCTCGCCCGCGCCGCCGCCGCCCGCGCGGTCGGCTTTTCGGAAGGGCAGGTGACGCTCTATCCGATGCTCGCCGGCGGCGGCTACGGCCGCAAGCTGGAGACCGCGGCGATCGAGCAGGCGGCGGTGATCGCACTGCGCATGGGACGCCCGGTCCAGCTCACCTGGCCGCGCATCCAGGAAATCCAGCGCGACACTTTCCGGCCGGCGGCGGCGGCGGCGCTAACCGGCTGGATGCGCCAGGGCCGGCTCGAGGGCTGGCAGGCGCTGATCGCCGCGCCGGCCACCGCCGCCGAGGTCGCCGCCAGGCTCGGCGCCGGCAGCCGGCTGATCCGGCCGG
This sequence comes from uncultured Alphaproteobacteria bacterium, assembly GCA_963826805.1. Taxonomy (GTDB): domain Bacteria; phylum Pseudomonadota; class Alphaproteobacteria; order Sphingomonadales; family Sphingomonadaceae; genus Allosphingosinicella. Next base: position 135,549 of record CAWGYE010000001.1, on the reverse strand, counting down.
ACCATGCGGCGGTTGCCGGCGCGGCCCCGCCCTACGGCATCGCCAATGTCCGCATCCGCCACGCTGCGGCCGAGATCGGCATCGAGACCGGGCTGTGGCGCGGCGCCGCGCACAGCTACACCTGCTATTTCACCGAATGCTTCATCGACGAGCTGGCCCGCGCCGCCGGGCTCGAGCTGCTCGCCTTCCGCATGGCGCTCTTGGGCGGCAATGCGCGGCTCGCCCGCTGCCTCGCCTCGGCGACCTCGATCGGCGGCTGGGACGGCGGCGTGCCGGGCGGCGGCATGGGCATCGCCTGCCACAGCGCGTTCGGCTCGCACATCGCCTGCCTGGTCGAGGTCGAGGTGACCAGCGAGCAGCGCCTCAGGGTGCTGCGCGCGGTCGCCGCGGTGGATTGCGGGCGGGTGGTCAATCCGGAGATCGTCAGGCAGCAGATCGAGGGCGGCATCGTCCACGGCGTCTCGGCCGCGGTCGGCCGGCCGATCGAGGTCGCGAACGGCATTCCCTCGGCGCGGACGATCGCCGCCTACGGCCTGCCGATCCTGAGGGACGCGCCGGAGGTCACGGTCGAGCTGATGGAGAGCGAGGAAGAGCCGGGCGGAGTCACCGAATTGGGCGTGCCGCCGGCGGCGCCGGCGGTGGCCAATGCCTATTTCGCGCTGACCGGCCAGCGCATCCGCACCCTGCCGATCGCGATCGGGACGCGGCGATGAACGGCCGCATCGGCGTGCTGCTGATCAACCTCGGCACCCCCGACGCGCCCGAGCCCCAGGCGGTCCGGCGCTATCTCGGGCAATTCCTTTCCGACCGGCGGGTGATCGAGATCCCGCCGCTTCTCTGGCAGCCGATCCTGCGCGGCCTCGTCCTCACCACCCGCCCGGCCAGGTCCGCGCGCGCCTATCGCGAGGTGTGGATGGAGGAAGGCTCGCCGCTCGCCGTCCATACCGCGCGCCAGGCCGCGGCGCTGGCCGAGGCGTTCGGGCCGCGCGCGATCGTCGAGCATGCGATGCGCTACGGCCGGCCGGCGATCGGCGAGCGGATCGACGCGCTGATCGAGGCGGGCTGCGCGCGCATCCTGCTCGCCCCGCTCTATCCGCAATATTGCGCCGCGACGACCGCGACCGCCAACGACGCCGCCTTCGCCCACATCGCGCTGCTCCGCCACCAGCCGGCGATCCGGACGCTGCCGCCTTATCATGCCGACCCGATCTACATCGCCGCGCTCAAGCGCAGCCTGCAGGACGCGCTGGCGGCGCTCGACTTCGAGCCCCAGGCGCTCGTCGCCAGCTTCCACGGCATGCCCGAGCGGACCCGGGCGCTGGGCGATCCCTATCATGCGCACTGCCTGGAAACCGCCGCGCTGCTCTCCGAAGCGATGGGACGCGAGCTGACCGTCGCCTTCCAGTCCCGCTTCGGCCGGGCGAAATGGCTGGAGCCCGCGACCGATGCGGTGCTCGCCGGCCTCCCCGGGCGCGGCGTGACCCGGCTCGCCATCTTCGCCCCGGGCTTCGCCGCCGACTGCCTGGAGACGCTGGAGGAGCTGGCGATCCGCGGCCGCGACGCCTTCCTCGCGGCCGGCGGCGAGCGACTTCGCCTATCTGCCCTGCCTCAACGACAGCGCGCCCGGAATGATGATGCTGCGCGCGCTGGTCGCCCGCGAGCTTGAAGGTTGGCTGCCCGCGCAATAAGGGCCTCTCCACAACGAGAACGAAGGAGAGCAACATGGCACGCGTCGCAGTCGTCACCGGCGGCACCAGGGGCATTGGCGAGGCGATCAGCGTCGCCCTGAAGAACGAGGGCGTCACCGTCGCCGCCAATTATGCCGGCAATGACGAGAAGGCGCAGCGGCTTCACCGAGCGGACGGGCATCAAGGCCTACAAGTGGGACGTCGCCGATTACGACGCCTGCGTCGAGGGCATCGCGCAGATCCTGCAGGAGCTCGGCCCGGTCGACATCCTCGTCAACAATGCCGGCATCACCCGCGACGGCACCATGAAGCGGATGGAGCGCAAGAGCTGGGACGAGGTGATCGACGTCAATCTCGGCGGCTGCTTCAACATGGCGAAGGCGGTGTGGAACGGCATGAACGAGCGCAGATACGGCCGGATCGTCAACATCGGCTCGATCAACGGCCAGGCCGGGCAATATGGCCAGGTCAATTACGCCGCCGCCAAATCGGGCATTCACGGCTTCACCAAGGCGCTGGCGCAGGAGGGCGCGCGGGCCGGGATCACCGTCAACGCGATCGCGCCCGGCTATATCGACACCGAGATGGTCGCCGCGGTGCCGCCCGACGTGCTCGAGAAGATCGTCGCCAAGATCCCGGTCGGCCGCCTCGGCAAGGCCGAGGAGATCGCCCGCGGCGTCACCTTCCTATGCTCGGAGGATGGCGGCTTCATCACCGGCTCGACGCTCAGCATCAACGGCGGCCAGCACATGTATTGAAAATGGGGACAGCCACCTATTTCGCGCAGGCGCGCGCCGCCGGATCGGGCGCTACGGAAATAGGTGGCTGTCCCCATTTTTCGGGGAGGCGGCGATGGGTCCGGTGAAGCGCTCGATCATGATCGCCGGGCACGCGACCTCGATCAGCCTGGAGCCGGTGTTCTGGGAGGCGCTGCGGCAGGCGGCGGCGGCGGAAGGGCTGCCGCTCAACGCCCTGGTCGCGCGGATCGACGCGGAGCGGATCGCCGAGGCGGACGCCCCCAACCTGGCGAGCGCGATCCGGGTCTGGCTGTTCGAGCGTGAGAGGGAGCAATGAGCGTCGAGCTCAACCACACCATCATCTGGTGCTCCGACAAGGCGCGTTCGGCGGGCTTCCTGACCGAAATGCTGGGGCTCCCGCCGGCGCGGCCCTTCCTGCATTTCCTGGTCGTCGACCTCGCCAACAAGGTCTCGGTCGATTTCTACCAGAAGGAGGGCGGCATCGCGCCGCAGCATTACGCTTTCCTGCTGAGCGACGCCGAGTTCGACGCCGCCTTCGCGCGGATCGAGGCGGGGGGCGTCGGCTATTGGGCCGATCCGGCGCGCACGAAACCGGGCGAGATCAACACCCATTATGGCGGCCGCGGCCTCTATTTCGAGGACCCGGACGGGCACCTCCTGGAGATCATCACCGCGCCTTATGGCGAGGGGCCGCCCTAGGAATGGGGACAGTCGCTTTTCCGCACGGCATCGTCTGATCGGCGACTCGGTGCGGAAAAGCGACTGTCCCCTTTGGCGCTATCTTCCCAGCAGCACCCGCGCCTGGGTGGCGATCTGGGCGAGCATCGGGGCGGTGGTGACCGAGGCGGTGCGGGCGCGGTCGACGGTGCGGCGGAATTGGTCGATGCGCTGCTGCTGGCCGGCGACCCAGGCATCGACGGTCGCCTTGGGATCGTCCGACCGGCGCCGCTCGAGAAACTCGAGGCGGAGCTGCTCGAAATCGCGGGCGAGGCCGGCGGTGAGCAAGCGCTCCCACTGGTCCTTCGCCTGGAAGTGGTTGGCGGCGTTCTGCGCCCAGTCGAGGCCGAGCGCCTCGCCGAGCTTGGTGTAGGCGCGGGTCAGCACGACCTCGTCGACGCCGAGCTTCCGGCCGAGCACGGCGAGCCCGATCGCGCCGTTCATCTCGAACAGGCGGACGATCTTGTCGGTGATCTCGCGCGGCGCCTCGAGCGCGTCGAGCTCGCCGCGGATCGAGCCGGCCTCGGACCGCGCCTCCGGGCGAAGCAGGTCGTCGACCATCGCATTGAGCTTGGCGAGGCCCGGCTTGAGCTGGGCGACCAGCTCGCCCGGGCTCATGTCCTGCTTGGTGCAGCGCAGCAGGTCGGCGATGTGGAGCTGGAGCCCGGTCGAGGCCTGCTCGAACAAAGCGAGCCGCACCTCCTCGCGCACGTCGGCGGAGTCGATCTCCGCCCACAATTCGTCCATCCGGAACAGGCGCTCGGCGGCGAGGAAGGCGGCGGCGGCCTGGCCGAAGGCGGCGCCCTCCTCTTCGGTCAGCGAGAAGGGCGCGACGATGCCGAGCCGGTTGACGAAGCGGTTGGCGACCTTGGTGGCGATGATCTCCTTCTTGAGGCGGTGGGCGAGGATGGCATCGCCGTGCCGCTCCTGCATCGCCTTGGGGAAGGCGCTGCACAGCTCCGGCGTCAGCATCGGGTCGTCGGTCCATTTCGCCGCCTCGATCGCCGCCTGAAGGCGCATCTTTGAGGTCGAGAGAAGCACCGCAAGCTCGGGCCGGGTCAGGCCGAGATTGGCCTGGGCGCGGCGGAGCAGCTCCTCATTGCCCTCCAGCCCCTCGACCGCGCGGTTGAGGCGGCCGCTCTCCTCGAGGATCTCGATGACGCGCACCAGCTGGGGCAGCGCGCGGGCGCCGCCGCGCTCGGCGATCGACAGCGCCAGCGTCTGCAGGCGATTGTCCTCGAGCACCAGCGCGGAGACGTCGTCGGTCATCTCGGCGAGCAGCAGGTTGCGCTCCCCGAGCTCGAGCCGGCCCTCCGCCATCTCGCGGTTGAGCGGGATCTTGATGTTGACCTCATTGTCCGAGCAGTCGACGCCGGCGCTGTTGTCGATGAAGTCGGTGTTGATCCGCCCGCCCTGCTGGCTGAACTCGATGCGGGCGGCCTGGGTGACGGCAAGGTTGGCGCCCTCGCCGATCGCCCTGACCTTGAGCTCGTAGGCGTTGACCCGGATCGCGTCGTTGCCGGGATCGCCGACCTCGGCGTGGCTCTCGGCCCTCGCCTTGATGTAGGTGCCGATGCCGCCGAACCAGAGCAGGTCCAGCTCGGCGTGGAGGATGGCGAGGATCAGCTCGGTCGGCTCGACCTCCTCCGCCTCGAGGCCCAGCATCGTCCGCACCTCGTCGCTCAGCGGGATCGACTTCTGGCTGCGCGGGAACACGCCGCCGCCCTTCGAGATCAGCGACTTGTCGTAATCGTCCCAGGTCGAGCGCGGCAGGGCGAACATCCGCTTGCGCTCCGCCCAGCTCGCCGCCGGATCGGGGTCGGGATCGAGGAAGATGTGGCGATGATCGAACGCCGCGACCAGCTTGATCGCCCCGGAAAGCAGCATGCCGTTGCCGAACACGTCGCCCGACATGTCGCCGACGCCGGCGACGCGGATCGATTCGGTCTGGACGTCGATGCCCAGCTCCTTGAAGTGGCGCTGCACCGAGACCCAGGCGCCCCTGGCGGTGATCCCCATCGCCTTGTGGTCGTAGCCGTTGCTGCCCCCCGACGCGAACGCGTCGCCGAGCCAGAAATTGCGCTCGACCGCGATCGCATTGGCGACGTCGGAAAAGGCCGCGGTGCCCTTGTCGGCGGCGACGACGAAATAGGCGTCGTCGCCGTCGTCGCCGATCACCCGGTCCGGATCCACCACCTTCTCGCCGACGATATTGTCGGTGACGGAGAGCAGGGTGCGGATGAAGATGCGATAGGCTTCCGTCCCCTCCGCGAGCCAGGCGTCGCGGCTCGACAGGGGCGGCAATTGCTTGGCATAGAAGCCGCCCTTGGCGCCGGTCGGCACGATCACCGCATTCTTGACCAGCTGCGCCTTCATCAGGCCCAATATCTCGGTGCGGAAATCGTCGCGTCGGTCGGACCATCTGAGGCCGCCGCGGGCGATCGGGCCGCCGCGCAGGTGGATGCCCTCCAGGCGCGGCGAATAGACCCAGATTTCCCGCCACGGCACCGGCGGAGGCAGCCCCGGCACCAGCGCCGAATCGAGCTTGAACGCCAGCGCCTCGCGGCCGGCGGGCGCAAAGGCGTTGGTGCGCAGGGTGGCGGCGATGACGCCGCGGATCAGCCGCAGGATGCGGTCCTCGTCGATCGCCGCGACGTTGGCGAGGCCGCGGTCGATCCGCCGCCCGGCCGCCTTCACCGCCTCGTCGCGCGGGCCCTCGGCGGCGGGGTCGTGCATGGCGTCGAACAGGTCGATCAGGCCCTTGGTCACTTCGGGGGCGCTGGCCAGCGCGTCGACCACGGTGACCAGCGAGTAGCTGAGGCCGGTCTGGCGCAAATAGCGGAACCAGGCGCGGAACAGGGTGACCTCGCGCGGCTCCAGAGCGACCGAGACGATCAGCTGGTTGAACGCGTCATTCTCGGAGCGCCCTTCCAGCACCGCCGCCACCGCTTCCTCGATGACCGCGGCGCGGACCATGACCGATTCCGCCGGCGAGCCGTCGGCGGTGGTGACGGCGAATTCGTGGATGTGGCCGCCGCTCGATCCCTCGAGCCGGGTCGGCGTCTCCTTGAGCACGTGGAAGCCGAAATATTCGAGCACCGGCACCACGTCGGACAGCGGCACCAGCCCGCCCTTGCGGTAGATCTTGAGGCGGAGCTGGCTCTCCGGATCGATCTCCAGCCGGTAGAGCCGCACCGAGCGCTGCCGGTGATTGGCGAGGCTGTCGAGCCGGAGGATGTCGTAGGCCGCGTCCTCGGCCGGGTAGCGCGAGCGATAGGCGCTCGGGAAGCCGGGCGCGTAGGCGATGGTGAGCCGCGCCGCGGCGCGGCCGTCGTCGGTCAGCTCGGCGAGCTTGCCCTCCACCGCCGGCTCCCAGCCGCGGACCATTTCATCGAGCTCGCGGTCGAGCGCCACCGCGTCGGGGGTCTCGCGCTTGGAGTCGATGGTATGGGTGTAGCGGATCAGGGCGAGGTCGCCGTCGCCGAGATCGACCGACCAGTTGGTCTGCCGCCCGCCCGCGGCCCGGGCGATCATGTCGCCGATCGCGAACCGCCGGCCGGTGGTGACCTCGTCGCGCGGCAGCCAGACGAAGGTGAAGAGATGGCCGCGCAGGATCGAGCGGACCAGCGCCAGCGTCGGCCGCGGCCGGTCGGCGAGCGACATCGCGGTGACCACCAGCTTGTGCACCGATTCGGTGTCGAGATTGATCAGAAGGTCGTGCGGCAGCGACATCATCGCGTGCCTCAGCGCCTTGCCGCTATGGCCCTGCGGCTCGAAGCCGAACACCTGCTCGAGCTCGGCCAGCCGCCGGCGCAGCAGCGGCACCTCCTCGACCGGCGCGTTCAGCGCCTGGCTGGTCCACAATCCGATATGCACGCCGACGCCGGTGATCTTTCCCTGCTCGCGCACCGGCACCACCACCAGATCCAGCGGCACCCGGCGGTGCACCGGCGACTTGCGGTCGGCCTTGGCCATAAGCGGCTCCTCGCCGCCCCGCTCGAAATAGCGGATCGCGCCTTCGCAGCCGCCCTCGTCGGTCGGCTCGCCGGGCAGGCTGAACAGGCCGAGCGTCGAATCGGGCGGCGCACCCGGCCGCTCGACCTCGAAGCCCAAAAGGGTCATCGCGCCCTCGGCGAACCAGCGCAGCAGCGCCTGCCCTTCCGGGTCCTCGATCTGGTCGGCGTCGGCGAGCATGCGCGCCTGCATCGCGCGCCAGTCGGCCACCGCGGCGCGGACGTCGGCGAGCACCCGCTCCAGCTCGGCGCGCAGCTCGGCGCGGACCTTGGCCTCGGCCCGGTCGACCTCGATATACATCAGCGACTCGCGCCGCTCGACGTCGTCGCAGAGCGGCTCGACCTCGCTCAGCCGGCCGTCCGCGTCGCGCCGCACGCAGACCACGGGGTGGAGCAGGCGGTGGATGATCAGGCCGCGCGCGGCGATCGCGCCCGCGATCGAATCGACCAGGAAGGGCATGTCGTCATTGGCGATGCCGATCCGCATCCGCCGGTGGCCGAGCCGGGTCCCGGTCGGCTGCAGCTTGACGACCGCGCTGCCCGGGGTGCGCCGCGTCGCGCAGTCGGCGATGAACTCGGCCGCCGCGCGGCAATCCTCGTCGCTGAAATCGGCGAGCTCGCCGGGCAAGGCGCGGCCGCACAGGGCGCTGCTGAGGCTGTCCAGCAGGCGCTGGCGAGCGGCCTCCCCCGCTACCATGCTATCGGCGTTCATAACGTCGCTCCCGGAGCTGGTGCCGGCGGGCGGCCCGCCTGTCGGCGCGGCCTATAGCCCCGGCCCGCGCTCGGCGGCAACCTATTCGACGATAGGATCATCCTCAGCTGACGACGATCCGGCCGCGCATGCCGAAGGTGGAATGGAGCGTGTGGGAGCAGCGCAGCCGGTAGGAGCCGCGCGCCGGGGTCAGGCGGACCTCGACGCGCCGGTGGCCGGCGACCTCGACGGTGCCGTTCTCGACCGGGCCGGAGACGCCGCGGGCCGCCGCGAAGAATTCCCGCGCCGAGAAATTATGTCCGCCCGAGCCGCTGTTGACGAGGGTCAGCACCACCGGCTCGCCGGCGCGCAGCCGGATCGTCTCGGGCGCGAACTCGAAATTGGAGAGACGCACCTCGACCTCGCGGGGCGCGTCCTGGGCGGCAGTCAGCAGCAGCAAGGCGAGAAGCAGGGCACGCATCGGCGACTCCGTTCGAGCCCCCCGTCACGGCCTCATAGCAAATTTCGTCAGGCGGCGCTCTTCCTGATCGCCCGATCGACAAGCGCGCGGTCGGCGACCGGGGCGAGGATGGCAAGGCCGGCGCCGTCGCGGCGGGCGACCAGCAGCACGAACTCGTCCTCGCCCGCAACCTCGATATCGACCCGGGCCAGCGGCCGCGCGGCCTGCAATTCGGCGCGGATCTCCGCCCAGCGGTCGGGCCGCGCGGCGGGGCGGCGAGCGGCGCGCTCGGCGGCGACGACGCCCTTGAGCCCGCCCTCATGCGCCTCGATCAGGGCGGCGAGCGTGCCCGCGGGGACGCGCTCGCGCTTCGCCCAGGAGAGAGCGGCGGCGAATTCGGTGAGGCGGCTCTTGTCGTACTGGATGCCGAAGACGAGCTTGACCACCGGCGTCATCGGCGCGCGCGCCTGCGCTTTCAGCCCGGCATCCTCGAGCAATTCGGCATAATCCTCGGGCGCGTCGTCGCTGGCGAGCGCGAAATCGTAGGCGAGCCCGAGCGCCCGATAGAGGCTGGCGCGGCTGCGCTGGTCGGAGGCCGAGGCCTGCTCGGCGCTCTCGCGCGCCGCGACCAGGCGGTCGGCGAGGCCGCCGTCGGGCCAGAGGTGCAGGGTGGCGCCGTCCGCCTGCTCGTCCGCGGGATCGCCGGGAACCGTCTCGATAAAATCGGCATGGGGTCCGTCGGCCCAGATCGGGCAGTCGGCGGTCGCGGCCGACGCCGGCGGCGCCGCGGCGATGGCGCGGCCGACCTCGCCGGCGAGGCCGGCGGCGGTCTCGCGGTCGGCCATCTCCTTCCAGTTGATCACCCCGTAGATGAAGTCGATCTCGCTGCCGTCCGAGGACAGCGGCATCAAGATGCCGCGATAGAGGGTGTTGTGCCCGCGCTGGTTGACGAACTCGGCCTCGAAGCCGATCGGCGCGCGGTTGGCGATGATCTGCAGATAATGGTCGGTGAGCCGGGAGAGCAGCGAGCGGCCCGGCACCTCGCTGATATGGCGGATCGCGGTGTCGAGCGCGCATTCGGTGCGCAGCGCGCCGCCGAGGAAGGCGATGTCGGGATCCTCGTTGTCGCGCGAGAAATCGAGCAGCACGCTGTGCGGGCCGAAATCCTCGATATTGGTCGGGTCGACGTCCTGGATCGAGGGATAGGGCCGGCCGGCGAGCAGCGAGACCCAGTAATTGTAGGCGCGCACGTGCATGCGCCGCTCGTCGACGCCGATCTCGGGCGGCCGCTCCATGGCCGGTTCCTCGTCCGCTGCGGCCGAAAAGGCCGCCTCGTCGTCAAACCCCCTGGAAATCTCCATCTGCTCAGCGTCCTTCGGCACGGCCCCCAGCGGCGAAGAGTGCACCAATCACGGTTGAGATATGGTTAAGTCGCGTTAGCGATGGCTACGGGCGCGGGTCGCGGCCGGGCTTGCTTGTCTTCGCCCGCAGCCGCTGATAGAGCGCGCCCTCCCAAGGAGCGCCGCTTTAGCTCAGCTGGTAGAGCACATCATTCGTAATGATGGGGTCGTGGGTTCGAGTCCCTCAAGCGGCACCATGCCCAAGTGCGCAGTGCCCCGCACTGCGCAGCCGTGTCCGGGGGACACGGCGACTTGGGCATTTCGCTAAAGCTACGGCTGGCAAGCCGTAAGGTTTTGCGAAGGCTGCCCGCCGAAGCTCCGGAGGAGCGAAGGAGGGCGGGTCGCCGGAGAGCAGCAGCGCGTTCAGCGCCGGCCGAAGCCGTCCTGCGGGCCGAAATGGCCGCGGGGCAGCGGCTTTTTGTTGGTCTCGACGAGCAGCTCCAGCGTCGCCGGATGGAGCGGGGTGGCGAACTGGAAGCCGGTCTTGCCGTCCTCGGTCCAGACCACGCGGCTGTTCTGCGGCTCGAGCCCGGGCAGCTTCAGCCAGACATTGGCGCCGACCTCGAGCAGCAGCTCGGTCACCGCCATGAAGCCGTCGGTCGAGAGGTCCTTGACGTCGGCGTCGACAATGGTCGCGCCCGGCTCGCGCAGCCGCGCGGCGAGGTTGACGATCCGGCGCTCGGCGGAACGGCCGTCGAGCACGGGCAGGATAGCCAATTGCGCCTTGCTCACAGATCCTCCTGTCGCCCCCGCGCCCTTATGGGCCTGAAATGGCTAAACAAGCATTAAGCGGCTTTCGCGGGTCGTCCGGGATCGCTCCACCGCGGCGCGCGTTAGGCCTGGATTCGTACGCGTCCTGTGGAGTTGCCCCGTGAAGCCGAAAATCTGGATCGCCGCCGCCCTGCTCGCGCTCGCCGCCTGCATCGCCGAAGAGCAGCCGCCGGCGAACCAGGCGGCCGAGCGGCCCACCGCCTGGTCGCGGGAGAATGAGACGGCGCTGACCCAGGCGCTCGGCCAGGCGGAGCGGCACGGGCTCGACCCGCAGGAATATCTCCGGCCGCTCGCGGGGGCGCGCGGCGGCGACCGCGAGGCCGCCCTCGGCCGCGCCGCGCTCGCTTATGCCCGGGCGCTCGCCCGGGGACGGGTCGATCCCGCGCGCCTGCACCAGGATTACGGCCTCGCCCGTCCCGAGGCCGACCTCGAGCCCGGCCTGCGGCAGGCGCTCGCCGGCGGCGACGTCGCCGGCTGGCTGGCCGGGCTGGCGCCGGGCGACGCGGACTATGCCGCGCTCTCCGAGGCCTATGTCGCGACCGTTCGGGAGATCGCGGCCGCGCAGGGACGGCCGGCGCCGGCCCTCGCCGAGCGCGCCCGCACGCTCGCCGTCAATCTGGAGCGGCGGCGCTGGCTCGAGCGCACCCCGGCCGCCACCCGGATCGACGTCAACACCGGCGCCGCGACGCTGACCTACTGGCGGGGCGGCCGGGCGGCGGACAGCCGCCGGGCGATCGTCGGCGAGCCCGGCACCGAGACGCCGATGCTCGCCTCCCCGCTCTACCGGCTGGTCGCCAACCCGACCTGGACGGTGCCGCGCTCGATCCAGGAGGAGGAGATCGCGCCCAAGGGCGAGGCCTATATGCGGCGCGAGAACATGGAATGGCGCGACGGCTGGATCGTGCAGCGCTCGGGCCCGCGCAATTCGCTGGGCCTGGTCAAGTTCGACCTCAGGAACGACCAGGAGATCTACCTGCACGACACCCCCGCCAAGGCGCTGTTCCGGGAGGCCGACCGGCACGCCAGCCATGGCTGCGTGCGGGTCGAGGACGCGCTCGGCTTCGCGGCGCTGATCGCCGCCGACGAAGGCGTCGAACGGGAGTGGCGCGAGGCGCTGGCGAAGGGCGAGGAGGGCTTCGTGCCGCTGCCCCGCCCGATCCCGGTGCGCCTGCTCTATCACACCGCCTTCGTCGAGGACGGGCGCGTGACGATCGTCCCCGACGCTTATGGCTGGGACGACCGCGTCGCCGAGGCGCTCGGCCTGCCGGCGCGCCCGCGCCGCGCCGCCCGCCGCCGCGGCAGGGATTCGGGCCCCTGATGTCCCGCTGCGGGGCAGCGCCGAGAAGGGGCTGGCGGAGCGGCCCGCTTTGCCGTCATAGCCTGGGGGATGCGCGCCCTCGCCCTCGGCCTCCTGCTCGCATCCGCGCCGGCGGCGGCGCAGCGCCTGCCCTATGCCGACATGCTCGGCATGCCGGACGGGCTCGCTTATGGCGAGGTCGAGGTGGCCCGCGAGGGGACGGGCGGCGGGGTCGCCGACTTTTACGGCGACCGCTTCGAGGTCCAGGCGGGGCCCGGCGGCGACGGCTATAGCTGGGACGTGTCGGCCGAGATCGGCAGCGCCGAGCACCGGCTCTGGCTCGCGCTCGCCGGCGACGGGCTGTTCGAGGGCGGCGTCCAATATGTCGAGGGCCAGGCGCTCTACAGCCACCCGATCCTCGCCGAGGGCCTGGCGCTGCAGGTGGGCGTGCGGCGCGACTTCGTTCGCCCGCGTCGCTCCTATGCCGTGCTCGGGGTGCAGGGCAGCGTCGGCGACCCGCTCTATGTCGGCCTGTTCGGCTACCTCTCGACCCGGAATGAGCTCTCCTTCCGCGCCTTCGCCTATTACGATTGGGAGCTGGCCGGCCCGCTCGTCCTCCAGCCTTATGCCGCGGCCGAGGCGATCACCCGCGACGCGCCCGCGCTCGGCCTCGGCCGCGGCGCGACCGAGCTCGAGCTCGGCCTCAGGATGCGCTACCAGCTGGCCGATCGGTTCGGCCCCTATCTCGGCGTGCGCTGGGACCGGCTGCTCGGCCGCACCGCCCGCATCGCCCGCCAGGCCGGCGACGATCCCGACACGGTGAGCCTGGTCGCCGGGCTGCGCTCCTATTTCTAGTGGCAGGCCTTGAGCTCGCGCCTCACCAGCCAGTAATTGACCGGCCAGGCGGCGAGGAAGCCGGCGGGGACGGCGATGAGGATGCCGCGCCAGAACATCCAGGAGAGGACCGACGGGGCGCCCATCCCTCCCATGTGATAATCGACCAGGTTCATCGCCAGCTCCATCACGCCGATCGACACCACCTCGCCGATCCAGATGATCCGAAGCGCGGCCAGCGCGCCGATGCCGCGGCTCCGCATCACCGGCAACAGCCCGAGCGTCATGCCCGAACCATAAGCGAGCGCCGTCGCCAGGATGATCGTCTGCCATGCGGCGAGGCCGAGCGAGACGCCGATCGCAAGCCCCGCCACCTCCCCGACCACGCAGCCGGCGAGACAGTGCAGCGTCGCCTGGGCCGAGACCGCCCAGGCCTTGCCGCCATGAGGATGACCGTGGTCGTGCAGCATTCGTCCTATACCCTATAGGGGTATCTTGACCTATACGCCTCGGGGGCATATCGCAAGCGGCATGGAACGCCAGAACAAGCCGAAGCTGCTGAACCGCCTCAGCCGCATCGAGGGCCAGGTGCGCGGCATCGCCCGCATGGTCGGCGAAGACCGCTATTGCATCGACGTGCTGACCCAGATCCAGGCGGTCCGCGCCGCGCTGGCCCGGGTCGAGAGCGAGATGCTGAAGGGCCATCTCGGCCATTGCATCGAGGCCGCGATCAGCGGCGGGGACGCCGACGACCAGCGCCGGAAGGCAAGCGAGCTGATCGAGCTGCTCGAGCGCAGCGCCCGGTGAAGCGGCTGGCGATCCTGCTTTGCGCGTCGTTCGCCTCGCCGGCCCCGGCGCAGCATGGCGACCATGGCGGACACGGGCAGCCTCCGGAGACCGGCGTCCCCGAGGAGCCCAGCCGTCATCACGCCGTGACCGAGCCGCCGCATCCGTCGCCCGCGCGGGGCGCGCTCGGCGCCTATCCGATGGCGCGCGAGGTCTCGGGCACGGACTGGCAGCCGGATTCCTCGATCCATGGCGGGGTGCACCTCCGGGCCGGCGAGTGGACGCTGATGGGCCACCTCAGCCTCAACCTGGTCTACGACCGGCAAGGCGGCCGGCGCGGCGACGAGATGGGCTTCGTCTCCGGCATGGCGATGGGTTCGGCGCGCCGCGAGCTCGGCAACGGCACGCTGCAGCTCCGCGCTGCGCTGAGCCCCGATCCGCTGATGGGCCGGCGCGGCTATCCGCTTCACCTCGCCGCGGGCGAGAGCGCCGACGGCGCCACCCCCCTGCTCGACCGCCAGCATCCGCACGATCTCTTCGTGGAGCTGTCGGCGAGCTACAGCCACCATCTGGCGGGCCGGGCCGGCCTGTTCGTCTATGCCGGCCTGCCGGGCGCGCCCGCTTTCGGCCCGCCCGCCTTCATGCACCGCATGTCGATCCAGGATTCGCCCGAGGCGCCGATCACCCACCACTGGCTGGATTCGACCCATATCGCCTTCGGCGTGGTCACCGCCGGGCTCGTGGTCGGGAACGTCAAGTTCGAGGGCTCGCGCTTCAACGGCCGCGAGCCGGACGAGCGGCGCTACAATATCGAGACCGGGCCGCTCGATTCGACCGCTTTTCGCCTCGGCTGGAACCCGACGCCGAACCTCTCGCTGCAGGCGAGCTGGGCGCGGCTGATCGCCCCGGAGCAGCTCGACCCGCAGGAGAATTCGACCCGCTGGTCGGCGAGCGCGATCTACACGCAGCGCTTCGGCACGGCCAATTGGTGGTCCGCGACCCTCGCCTGGGGCAATCGCGACGGCGCCGAGGCGTTCGGGCTCGAAGCCGCGGTCGGGCTCGATCCGTGGACGATCTACGGCCGCGCCGAATATGCCCAGAATGACGAGCTGGCCGGCGGCCATCACGGTCCGCGGAACGACGTCGGCAAGCTCTCCGCCGGCGTGGTTCGCGACTTCCGGGTTTCGCCGAACCTGCGGCTCGGCATCGGCGCCCAATATGCGCTGAACTTCGTTCCCGCCGCGCTCGAACCGCTTTATGGAGGGGATCCGGACGGCGCCATGGCTTTCATCCGCCTGCGCCTCGATTGAGCGAGAAGGAAGCTTCGATGCTGCTGACCAGGCGCGCCGCCATCGCCGCCCTGCCGTTGCTGGCCGCCACAATGGTCAAGGCGAGCCGGCCGGCCGAGATCCACGTCACCAAGTCGCCGACCTGCGGCTGCTGCAACCGCTGGATCGCGCATCTGCGCCGCGCCGGCTTTGCCGTCCGCGTCACCGAGGTCGACAATCTCGGCCCGGTCGCGCGCCGGCTCGGCGTGCCCGACGACCTTCGCTCCTGCCACACCGCCAGCGCGGGCGGCTATGCGATCGAGGGCCACGTCCCCGCCGCCGACATCGCCCGGCTGCTGCGCGAGCGCCCCGCCGCCGCCGGCCTCGCCCTTCCCGGCATGCCGTCCGGCTCGCCGGGCATGGAGGGCGGCCCCGCCGAGCCCTACCAGGTGATCCTGTTCACGCGGACGGGTCAGCGGCGGGTGTTCGCGCGGCACTGAGCCGGGCCCGCCGCCGCCGCAGCCAGGCGGTGAAGCCGAGCCGGCCGGGCAGCATGACGATGCCCGCGATGCTCATGACCAGCGCCAGCGCGGTGGCGATCGCCAGCAGCGGCGTGTTGAAGTCCTCGTGCCCGCGCCAGTCCATGATGTGCAGGCCCCAGAGGAAATCATAGGCCCGCCAAAGCGTCGAGCGCCGCGCAGTCACCACGCCGGTGTCGGCGGCGACGTAGAGCGAGCGCGCCGCCCCGTCCTCGAAGTCGACCCGCCAGGCCGGGAGGATGCCGCGATACTCGCTGTCGTTCGCCGCGATCCGGGTCACTCGTGCCGCCCGCGCCGCGCCGGCATGATCGGCCTCGGCGATCCGCGCGGCGAAGGTCATCGGGATCGGCGACAGGCGGCGGCCGGTGGTGAGGTCGTAGAGCCGCGGCCGCGCCTCGCCGCCCGAGAGCAGGGCAACCGGGCGCCCGAGCAGGGAGCGCAGCTCGAGCTTCTCCCCCGCCGCCACCCCGGCCGCGGCCAGCCGCTGCAGGCCGACGGAGGCCGCATCGAGCGCTACCGGCGCCGGCGCCGCCGGAGCGATCGCATGCTCGCTCCGCACCCGCTCGATCGGAACCACCGCGAAGACCAGCCCGCTGACGAACCAGAACAGGATCTGGATCGCCATCAGGAGCGCCAGCCATTTGTGGATCTTCACCCAGATGCCGCCCATCGCCCGCTCCCTTCGCGGGTTGGCCTAGCTGCCGGGCGAGCGCCGGGCAATCGACCAGCCCGGGATCGCTAGCCGATTCGACCCGGAACCCGGTCGACGTAAAGCCGCGGCATCGGCTCTCCCGATTGGGGCCGCGTGGGGGAGAGGCGGACGAAATGCATGCCGTCCGGCAAGCCTTCGGTCTCCACGGCAACGTGGCTATGGATGCCGTCTTCGACAATCCGGCCCTCGCGCACCAGCTGGCCTGCGCCGTCGAGCAGGTCCATGCGGAACTCTCCGGGTCCTCGCGCGGCGAAGGCGATCGGGCGCCGCAATTCGCGACTCCGCGGCAGCACCACCGCGAAGTGCGTGATCTCCTCGATCAGGATCTTGGGGGTAAGCAGATCGGGAATGGTGAAGACCGGCTTCTCCTGGAGGAGCGGCGGCAGCGCGGCGGGGTCCACCTCGAAGCCGACCGTGAGGACGTAACGTGTCTGGCCGGGGGTGAAGACTTGGATGAACGTATCCGCCGACTCGGTCAGATCCAGCTTGGCCGAGCGAACGTTCTTGAACTCCCGCTGCAGGACCCGCTTTCCGTCGAAGGCGCGCACGGTGACCGGCGCGTCGGTGTTGCCGACCGAGACGATGGCTCGGAAGATCGAGGAGCCGGCGATGTCCACCTTGATCCGGAAATAGTCCATGTCGCCATGCGGCAGCGTCAGATCATAGCGGCCGGGTCCATGCGCCAGGGACAGGTCGGCCGGCACGAACGGGCCGGAGGGCGATCCCGGGTTGCTCAACCGGAACAGGGTCGCGTGGGCGAAGTCCTCGTTGGGCTCGAATTCGTCGGGCTGGAGCGGCTCGGGCTGCAGGCGGACAAGCAATTGGTACAGATTCATGCTTCCGCGCACATGCAACTTGTACTCATCGGGGGCCATGAGCGCGGAATGCACCCGGCGGCCCTGCAGCATCACCCTGGTGAGATCGCCCGGCAGCCGGCTGTCCGGATCGCCGGCATGGACGTCGAGCGCGACGTCCCCCAGCAGATGATAGAATTGCAGATCCACGACGCAGCGCGAATATTGGCTGAGCTGGAAGCGGTACCAGTCCTGGTCCGAATTGGTTGCGAGGACGCCGAAGCCCGGCCGCAAGGGCAGATCGCGCGGGATGAGCGCACCGGCCGGCCCCCCGGGATATAGCGGGCTCGCCAGCCCGGGAGCATCGTTCGGCCCGCCGCTTTCATGCGGAAGCCTGCCTCCCATGGCCTTCAGCACCGCGGCGAAGGCATTCACGCCGACACCGACCCGGCCGGTCCCTTTCCAGCCGGAGCTGGTCAGCAGCGAATTGGTCCCGAACGTATCGAGATCGGGATTTACCGCGCGCATCATCGCCGCGACGCCGCTCACGAAAGGAGCGGCGATCGAGGTGCCGGACTGCTCGCTTCCGTTCGGATGGTCTCCATCCGGGGCGACCGGGATCTTCTCGCCCGGAGCCCAGATGTTCAACGACGAGCCGTAATTGGAGTCGGCCCGCGCCTGATTGGCGGTGTCGAGGGCGCCCACGGTTATTGTTCCGGGAGTCCTTGTCGCCGGCCGGGGAGGAGTGGCAAAAATGTGGCCATCGCCCGGCAGCTCGTCACCTTGATTGCCGGCCGCGCAGACGATGACGAGGCCGTGGTCCGCGGCGAACTGAAAGCTATTGTCCCAGGTCTCCTCGGTAAGCCACCACGATGGCACCCGGATCGTGAAGCTCATGTTGACGATGTGGACGCCCCAGCCGACGCAGAGGTGCAGGCAGCGAAGTATCTCGTCGACCGACAGGTCGGACCGGAACAGGAGGGGGACCGAAACGGTGCCGCCGACGCCGGCGGCGCCCACGTGATTTCCAACCTGCGCGCAGGCGACGCTGGCGACGCCATTGCCGTGCCAGGGACAAAGATTCGGCTGCCAATTGGTCCAACCGCACACGTTCGGGTTTTCGCCGCCGGCGGGAACGCCCTCGTCGCGCAGGTTGCATTGCGCGACCGAGGGCCCGAAGTCGGAAGCCGTCTGCCCGTCGGGAAAGGCCGGCAGCCAGTCGTTCAGCCAGAACCCGCCGTCCAGGATCCCGACGACGATCTGGGGCGTCTGGCGTACCGCGCGATAGGCTTCCACCAATTGCCAGGCGGCGGTGACGCGGGCCGGCCCGGCAAAGGACGGCCATGAAAACGGACTGCCGCCCAGCCCCTCGGTAGCGGAGACGAGCGGGAGCGCCTCCGGCGCCCCGATCGCGTTGAGCCCCACCGGTCGATCCTGCGCCGCGAAGCTGGCCGCGAGCGCCAGCACCGCTGCCCCCATCTCGGACGAAACCGAGGCATCGGCGCCGAATTCGTCACGGAACCTCGCGATCCCCCGAGAGCCGGACGGCCCCGGCGGAACCGCAAATCGCAGCCGGGCCGGCAGCGGCATCGGTCGCGACAGGGCCGCCCGCCTGCCGGCGAGACCCGTCGGCGGGGCCGGCAGTGCGGGCCAGGGCACTCGCTCGGCTCCGAAGTCGCCGATCAGGCGTTCGACCAGCTCGGGGCGGGATTCGCCGACCAGCAGCTCATTCGCCACGAACGGAGAGGGCGGTCGCCCGGGAGCATCGATCGCCGCCACGGGCAGGGCGCGGCGCCGAGAGGCATATCGAACGAGCTCCGCCGCGCGCGAGCGTTTGTCTACGGGAATGCCGGCTTGGCTCGCTTTTCTCGCCACGGGCCACCTCGTTCGTCGAAGACGAGCAGTAGCATCGGCGCGAGGGCAAGGACAATCTGGCGCCCGATTATTGCGCGATTACCTGATGATCGGCTGCAAGGACACGAGCCGGCAGGCGAATTACTCCGTCCATCCTCATCGATTCGACCCCGTTGCGGAGCGCAGGCAAGCTGCCCGGGCCAATGGCCCCGCGCCAGGAAAGGCGTTATGCGAGGGCGATGACCAGGCTCGTCCTCTACGATTATTGGCGCTCCTCGGCGAGCTACCGCGTCCGCATCGCACTCAACCTCAAGGGCGCGGACTATGAGCGCGTGCCGGTCAATCTCCTCGACGGCGAGCAGAAGGGGGCAGACTATCGCGCGCGCAACCCGCAGGGCTTCGTGCCGATGCTGGAGGCGGACGGGACGCGGCTCACGCAGAGCCTCGCCATCATGACCTGGCTCGAGCACAGGCTGCCCGAGCCGCCACTGCTCCCGGCCGATGCGGACGACCGCGCGCACGTGCTGGCGCTGGCGCTGACCGTCGCCGCCGACATCCATCCGCTCAACAATCTGCGGGTGCTGAAGCGCCTCGCCGGGCTCGGCATCGAGCAGGAGGCCCGCGACGAGTGGTACCGCCACTGGGTGCGCGAGGGGCTCGACGCGCTGGAAGCGCTCGCCGCGCCCCAGGCCGGCCGCTTCCTGTTCGGCGATACGGTGAGCTGGGCCGACATCTGCCTGGTCCCGCAAATGTACAATGCCCGCCGCTTCGAGGTCGATCTCGAGCCTTACCCTACCCTGACGCGCGCCGATGCCGAGGCCGGCAGGCTCGACGCGTTCAGCGCCGCTCATCCGGACGCATCGGCGCCGGGACGCTGAGGGCCGGGCTCGCTTGCGGGGCGGGCACGTTGTCGGAGGCACGCCTTTTCTGCACGCCCGCAAGGCAGTTGACGACGAAGCTTCGCGCCTCGGCCTTGAAATCGAGCCGCGGCGCAAGGCTGCGCAACGTGCCCTCGAGGCTGATCAGCGCCATGATCGGCATCACGAACTCGGTGGTGGAGGCGATGCCGTAACGGTCCTGAACGCGGAACATCTCATAGGCGAATGCGGCGACGCTGAACGCCTCGACGCTCTCGGCGGAGCGGTCGAGCAGGGCCTGGACGGCGGCGGTGAAGGCGTCCTCGTCGAAAGCCGGACCGATGTGGAGCGCCATGGCGACGGCGATGCGGGCGCATTCCCGCCCGTCGGCGCGGATGAACCCCAGGAAGAACTCGGCGAATTGGCGGCGGCTGCCGTCGCCGATCCGCCAGCAGAGCCCGAAATCCAGCAGCACCAGGGTGCCGTCCGGCTCGACCAGGAAGTTACCCGGATGCAGGTCGCCGTGAATGCAACCGTCGGTGAAGATCATCTGGTAGAGGCAGCGCAGCAGCATTCGCCCGAAATGCGCGCGCATGCCGTCGTCGCCCACCTCGCCGGGATCGATGCCGAGGACGAGCTCCATCACGATGCGATCGGTGCCCTGGTGGATCAAAGCGGGGACGCGCACCCGGGCCTGGCCGCCGAAATTGGCGGCGAACAGCCGATGGCTGTCGGCCTCGTCCGCCACGTTCGCCTGGCGGCCGATCTGCTCGATGATCTCCTCGGCGATGCGCAGCTGGAAGGCGTTCGCCGCGCCGATCCGGGTGAGCAGCCGGCACAGGCGCCGGCATTGGCCGAGCTGCGCGCGCAGGGCGCGGACCGCCTCCGGCCGGAACATCTTCACCGCGACCAGCCCGGCATCCGCCTCGCGGCGGGCGACGACCGTAGCGATGCAGCCGTGGCCGAGGACGCCCGGCTCGGTCACGGCTGCGGCGACGCCCCGGCCGAGGCGCTGCGAGCGGGCGCCGCCCGACCGGTAGACCGCGAGGCGGTCGAGCTGCGCCCGCTCGATCAGGTCGGCCCGGGTCGAAAGGATCTGCGCCGCCTTGACGGGCAGCGGACCGAGCCGGTCGAGCCGTCCGATCCCGAGCTCGACGATCAGCGTCCACAGCGGACGGGCGACCCCGCCGCGGCGGCGCAGCCGGAGCAGGGCAATCACGAAGCAGGCGAACAGCAGGATCCGCACGGCGGCCGATCAGCCGTACAACAGCAGATTCAGCCCGGAATCGCTTCGAAGAAGACAGTGGCCGGCGTCGCGCAATTGCTGCAGCTCCGGCGGCGTCACGCCGTACCGCCGGAAGAGATCGTCCTCGGGGAGGGACTTCGCCTCGCACGCCACCGCCCAGTCCGCGCCGAAATCCCGCTCGACCAGGACGAGCCTGGCGCCGCCGGCGGGATGGGCGAGCCCGATCCAATGCTCGGCGCGTTCGACGACGACGAAGCCCAGCAGGCCCGCCAGCGCCTCGGCGGCCGCCTCCATGTCGCCGACCGCGAGCATCACGTCGCTGAACTTCAGCATTCGATCGCCAAGCCCTCCAGATCCTGTCGGGGCGGCAGCATCAGCACCGCCGTGCTCCTCGGCGCAACATAGCCGGAGGAGATCAGCCTGTCATAGCGCTGCCCGCCGCGAAATACGTAGCGGTCGTGGATCCGCTTGAACTGCGCGACCGGGTTTCGGCACAGGCTGATGAAATAGAGGCCGTAGCTGAGCTGGCGGCCGTCCGCCTCGACATAAGCGAGGCTTCGCCGGTAGAGCCGGTCCCGCCACTGGAAGCGGCTGCGCCACCGGCCGGGACGCACGCAGGCGACATGCGCGCGCTCGGAGACGTCTTCCCGCCCGCCGGATCGCCAGAGCAGGCCGCCCCCGAGCAGCGCCCCGCTCGCCTTGTCGCGGCCGACGATCTGCTCCTGAACCGAGCAGGGCAGATCGTGCCACATCTCAATGTCCTCGTGATAGTCCCTGAGGACCAGATAGCTCCATCCCCGGTAGCAGGGGTCCTCGCTGCCGACGAAGACGCATTGGTCGAACTCGGCCGGCGCCAGCTCCTGCAGGTTGGAGACGGGGTCCACGAAGCCGCCATTGCCGATCCCCTTGGGGCTGAGGCTGCCCGCGTGGACGCTGACCCGCAAGCCCTCCGGGGGAGCCTGCCCGCCCAGGGCGGAGAGGAGCGGTGGCACGAGGCCGGCCGGGCCGCTGACGAACAGCGCCGCATAGAGACTGTCGGTATGGTCCGGAACCGAGCCCTCGTCCCCGTGCAGGGCCATTTTCCGCAAATGCCTCGGCGCCGGCGCGCCGAGCAGCGGACGCCCCAGCGCCAGCCACCAGGCGGCCCCGTCGCCGCGCAGCCCGGCAAGGCGGATCAGGCCGCTCAGAAAGCCGCGGACGTCGCGCCCCGAGGGAGCGGGCGAGTCCGCATCGCGATGCAGCAGCACGAAGCCGGCCGCTTCGGGCCAGGACCCGAAAAAGACCGGACACTCGCGCAGGGCCGGCCCGGCCGCCGCCCGCCCGCTTCTAGGCATTTTGCGCGGGCGTCAGCCTTTCCGGATGCAATTTGCTGCTCGGCAGCTCGTTGAACTTGGCGATCTCCTCCTCGAGCTCCGCCCGGATGCGCTTGAGGTCGCGGGCCGGGACCTTGCCCTGGATCGAGATCGTCGAGATGCCCTTGGTCGCCACATTGGGCTCGCGGGTGAGCAGGTCGAACACCGGCGTCCGCGGCTCGAGGTGGTGATATTGATAATATTCGGGCGGCCATTGGTTGATCGCCGACACGACCTGCCAAGCGCGCGGATAATAGAAATAGTCCTCGCCGACATGGAAGACGAGATACTGGTTGAAATAGCTGAGCGCCGGCGCCTCGAAGTCGCCGCGCTTGTTGCGGCGGACGTAGATCCAGCCGTAATTCTCGATGCGCGGATCCTGGAAGACGCGCACCGGCCCCAGCTCGCGATGGTCGGCGGCGAAATAGGTGAGGTCGCAGACGAGGCTGTAGACGCCGGTGCCGCGCGCCCGCTCGAATCGGAATTGCTGGGCGCTGCAGCTCCTCGCGCCGGCCGCCTCGACGGTGAAGTCCTTCCCGCCGATCGTGAACTCGGTATAGAGCTGGGCCGCGCGCACCTCCGGGCCGAGCGCGAACTTGGCCAATGGCCTCAGGTCTGGTGACGTTGGCATGGTGTGGTGCTCCTTCTTCTGTTGTCCCGGAGAATATCGCATCGGCGGGACGGCCGCTTCTCCCGCATTGCAGTGCTTGAGGGTCGCCGCCGCCCCCAAATGGCGTTACAAGTCGCCGCTTCGAAGGAGGAGCCGACCATGGGCAGAGCCGACGCAATCGCGCAGAGCATGGCCGCCGCGCATGCCCTTTCCACGGTCGAGATCCCGCCGATGCAGGACAAGGTGAGCGCGGAGGAGTGGAAGATCCGGGTCGACCTCGCCGCCGCCTACCGGCTGGTCGCCCATTATGGCTGGGACGACCTCATCTTCACCCACCTTTCGGCGCGGGTGCCGGGGCCGGAGCACCATTTCCTGTTGAACCCCTACAACCTGATGTTCGAGGAGGTGACCGCCTCCTCCCTGGTCAAGGTCGACATGACGGGCAATCCGGTCGAGCCGACGCCGTTCGTCACCAACGCCGCCGGCTTCACCATCCATTCGGCGCTGCACATGGCGCGCGAGGACGCGCATGCGGTGATCCACCTGCACACCCCCGACGGCCAGGCCGTCTCCGCCCATGGCGAGGGCCTGCTCCCTCTGACCCAGACCGCGATGCTGGTTCGCGACGAGGTCGCCTATCACGATTATGAGGGGGTCGCGGTCGACCTCGACGAGCGCGAGCGGATCATCGCCGATCTCGGCACCAAGAGCGCGATGATCCTGCGCAATCACGGCACCCTCGCGGTCGGCGAGACGGTCGGCGAGGCCTTCCTCAAGATCTACTTCCTCGAGCGCGCCTGCGAGGCGCAGGTCAAGGCGCTCGCCGCCGGCGCCGGCAACGTCTCCAACCCGCCCCAGGGCTCGCCCGAGCTCACCGCCGAAATGGGCAAGGCGAGCCTCAAGCTCGGCGCCAACCTGCTCGCCTGGCCGGCCCTGCTGCGCAAGGCCTACCGGCTCGATCCGAGCTTCGCCACCTAGGCTTGATTTTCCGGAAAAGCCGGATTATACCGAAAATACGGCTGTTTTGGAGCGGAGGCTGCCTATTCCGGCAGCAGGGCGGTCGAGGTGATACATGATGGAACCGTTGAAGACGGTCTCTGCGAAGGAGGTCGCGAGCAAGTTCGGCTACTATACGGATGAGGCGATGCTTCACCCCGTCGGTATCCAGCGCCACGGCACGACGCGCGTGGTGATGCTCTCGCTGAAGGAATATGAGCGCCTCCTGCGCCGCGATCGCCAGGTTCTTCTCGTGAAGGATCTCGACGATGAGACGCTCGAAGCCATCCGCAACGCCCAGCCCTCGGAGCGGTCGAAGGAGCTCGGGCGGCAGCTGGAAGACCCCCGAGCCCGCTGACGTTCTTTCCTATTCGTACCTGTGGGCTCGTGAGGCGGCACTGGGCGAGGAGAGCGGGCGCCCGGCCAGGACAGCCCGATCTACGACGCCATTCCGGATTGGCTGTTCTTCGAGGTGCGAGACGCCATCGTCAACCACAACCGCGACGGCAGCCTGACGATCACGAAGCGAACCGAGTAAGCGCTGAGGCCACCGGGAACCGGATCGCCTTACACCCGCACGTAGCGATTGGCGGGAGGGCGGCGGCACAGGCGCTTGGGGGCGCGGGTCTCCTCGCCGTCGACGATGACGACGTCGGTGACGCTGAGGCAGTCGGCGCCGTCCGCCGCCGGCGCCGCGGCGATGACGGTCGAGGTGCCGCTCACCCCGGGCCGCGACTTGCTGGCCCAGCTGGTGGTGGTGCCGATGCCGCCGCTCACCGCCCGCT
Organism: uncultured Alphaproteobacteria bacterium; assembly: GCA_963826805.1. Classification (GTDB taxonomy): domain Bacteria; phylum Pseudomonadota; class Alphaproteobacteria; order Sphingomonadales; family Sphingomonadaceae; genus Allosphingosinicella. Next base: position 111,121 of record CAWGYE010000001.1, on the reverse strand, counting down.
CGGTGGCGGCCGCGGCCTGCTGCTGCTCGCGGCAGTCGAGCAGGCCGGCAATGGCGTCGCCGAGCAGCGCGCCCGCCGGCACCAGAGCCGAGACCAGGGCGGCCGTCTCGCCCCGCCGCCCGACGACGGTGCCGGCGATGCCGCCGAGCAGGCCGCCGACCAGGCGCCCGCGGCTCCTGTTCCTGTCGCGCCGGTCCTCGCAGCTCGCGGGCGCTGTCGGCGCAGTGCGGGCGGCGGCCGGGATCGCCTCGCGCCCGGCCAGCCGTCGCTCATAGTCGGCGCGGGCTTCCGCCGATCGCGCCACGTCCTGCCGGTGCCGGTCCTGGCGCTCGCGATAGACGGCGAGCTCCGTCTCATAGGCGCGCCGCGCGGCCTCGGCCTCCCGGACGCCCTCCTGGTAGCGCTCCTCCGCCGCCCGCCGCGCGCCAGGCACGGCCTGCGCCCAGGCCGCGTCGGGGCCGGCGGCGAGGCCGGTCAGGCCGAGCGCGGTGAGGCCCGCGGTCAGCAGCCAGCGGCTCAGCACCCGGCCGGGGCGGGCGGCGGAAAGATGGAGACTCGTGCTCATGCCCCGAGTTTAGGCCGGTCGCGCCGCGGCGCCCGTGACGGCGGTCACGGCGAATCAATGGCGCGTCAGCCCGCGAACCAGTCCCGCCCGAGCCGCTTCGCGGCGAGGAAATATATCGCCGCGCTGAGCAGGTAGAAGCCGAGCCCGTAGAGGATCGAATATTTGAGCGCGTCGTCGCCGCGCGCGGCGGTCATCGCGTCGGACATGAAGCCGAGGAACAGGATGCCGAAGCCGATCCCGATCAAATTGTTGATGAACAGGAAGCTCGCCGAGGCGGTCGCGCGCATGGTCGGCGGGACGATGTGCTGGACCGCCGCGATCACCGGGCCGAGCCAGGCGAGCGCCAGCATCTGCCCGACCGCGAACAGCAGCCAGCCGAGCCACAGCGAGGGCGCGAACAGGCCGAGCGCGAAGCAGGGCGCGGCGACCAGGAAGCAGCAGGCGGGCACCAGCGCGTAGGCGCCCGGATTGGTCGGCCCGGTGCGGTCGCCGATCCAGCCGCCGAGCCAGGTTCCGGCGACCCCGCCGACCAGCACGATCGAGCCGTAGAACCAGCCGACCTCCGCCAGCCCGAGATCGAAGCTGCGCGCGAAGAAGCTCGGCAGCCAGAAGATCAGGCCGTAGCCCATGATCGAGCCCGACGCGGCGCCGAACGAGAGCAGCCAGAAGCTCGGCGTCCCCGCCAGCGTCCAGGCCACGTCGAGGAAGGGCGGCGCCGGATCGCTGGCCCGCCCGTCGGCGGTGTCGAAGCCGCCGCGCACCGGCTCGGGGATGAACAGCTTGACCAGAAGCGCCGCGGGCAGCCCGGCGAGGCCGACGATGAGGAAGGCCGCGCGCCAGTCGAGATGGCTGGCGATCCAGCCGCCGAAGAACACGCCGAGCGCCGAGCCGATCGGAATGCCCAGCGAGAACAAGGCCAGCGCCCGCGCCCGCCTCTCCTTCGGATAGAAATCCGAGATCAGCGCATAGGAGGGCGCCACCCCGCCGGCCTCGCCGATGCCCACCCCCATCCGCGCCAGGAAGAGTTGCCAGAAATTCTGCGCCAGCCCGCACAAAGCGGTGAACGCGCTCCACAGCGCGACCGAGCCGGCGATGATGTTGACCCGGCTCCTGCGGTCGGCGAGCCAGGCGATCGGAATGGCGAGGCCGCTGTAGAAAAGGGCGAAGGCGATGCCGCCCATCAGGCCGAGCTGGCGGTCGCTGAGCAGCAGCTCCGCCTTGATCGGCACCGCCAGCACGCCGACGATCTGCCGGTCGATGAAGTTGAAGATATAGGCGAGGAGCAGGATCGAGAGGACCCGCGCGCCGGGGCCGGTCCTCCCTCTCCCGCTCCCGCCCGGCATCAACGGAAGTTGAATCCGACCGACAGGTAGACCTGCCGCGGATTGCCGTAATAAGCGGTCAGCACGCCCTCATTGCCCAGCGTCGGGATGAAGTTGCCGGTCACCGGGTTGCGCAGGAAATCGCCGGTGTCCGGATTCTGCGCCAGGAAGTTGTAGCCGGCGGTGATGTAGCGCTTGTCGGTGAGGTTGCGGCCGTGCAGGCCGATCGTCCAGCGGTCGTCGTCCGAGCGCCAGACGATGTTGGCGTCCCAGAGCGCGAAGCCCGGCTGGTCGAGCATCGGCGTGCGCAGCTCGAACTGCTGCGAGCCCGAGCGATAGGACAGGGTTGTGATGAAGTTCAGCATGCCGGGGCCCACCGGCAGGCCATAGTTCAGCGTGCCGCTCAGCGTCCATTCCGGCGTGTTCTGGATCGCCCGCCGGTCGGCGACGTCGATGCCGCGCGCATCGATGAACTCCCGATAGTCGGCGTTCAGATAGCCGAGCGACCAGGCGAAGGAGAGCTGGTCGCGGTCGGCGCCGAAGCTGCGCGCGAGGATCGCATTGCCCTCGAACTCGACGCCCTGGAAGCGCGCCTTGCCGGCATTGGTGGTGATGCCGATGAAGGTCTGCATGCCGCCGACCGTGGTGCCGATCGAGCCCGGCACCTGCACGTCGGTATAATCGGCGTGGAACAAGGCGAGCGCGAGGTTGACCCGCCGGTCCCAGAGCGAGGCGCGATAGCCGAGCTCGTAGCTCGACACCGTTTCCGGATCGAAGGCGATGAAGTCATAGACCTCCGCGGGCGTGCAGGCGCCGCCGGCGGCGTTCCGGCAGGCCGAGGTCTGGCCGCGCGGGTCGAAGCCGCCGCCCTTGAAGCCGCGCGAATAGCTTGCGTAGATGGTCTGGTCCTCGGCCGGGTGGAAGCTGACCGAGGCGCGCGGCGTGAATTCTTCGAAGTCGGCGGTGCCGGTGAAGTTCGACGTGGTGGCGAAGAGGATGCCATTGCCGCCGAAGAAGGGCGAGCCCCCGGCGAGGTAGGTCCGCCTGAGGATGGTCGAGGTGCGCTGGTCCCAGGTATAGCGGCCGCCGATCGAGACGCTGAATTGCGGCGAGAAATCGTAGGAAAAATCGCCGAAGATCGCGAAGGTCTCGGTCGCCACGTCGCCGAAGGTCAGCGCGGTCACCCCGCCGGGCAGCCGCACGTCGAAGACGGTCTGCGAGCTGGCGTGGAGATAGTAGCCGCCGAGCAGGGCGTTCAGGGACCCGCTGTTGTACAGGACCTGCAGCTCCTGCGACGTCTGCCGGTTACGGTAGATGGCGGGCACGTCGACATTGACGGACGGGAGCGCGTCGAAGTCGATCGGCGTGCCCGAGCGGTCACGCCGGTAGGCGGTGATGCTCCGCAGCGTCCAGTCGTCCCAGGGCTGATATTCGGCGAACAGGCTGACGCCTCCAGCGGTCACTCTTTGCTCGGGGTCGAGCAAGGCGCCGCGGCTGTCGAACTCGTCGGCGAGCACCGGCGCCCCGCTGGCGATGCCCGGAATGAGCCGGTGGCCGCCGCGCGGGTCCGAATGGTCGGCGCTGTAATCGCCCTGCACGCGGATGAAGAGATTGTCGTCGTTGTTGATCTCGAGCGAGACGCGCCCGGCCCAGATGTCCTTGTTGTAATTGTCGAGGCCGGTGGTGAGGTTCTCGCCGAAGCCGTCGCGCGACAGCCGCGCGATCGACCCGCCGAGGCGCACGATCCCGTCCTCGGAGATCGGCGCCGAGGCGCTGAGCACCAGATCGGCCTGCTCGTCGGTGCCGATGGTGGCGCGGATGCGAAGGCTCGGGTCGCGGCTCAGGCGCCGGGTGACATATTTGATCGCGCCGCCGATCGTGTTGCGGCCGTAGAGCGTGCCCTGCGGCCCGCGCAGCACCTCGATCCGCTCGACGTCGTAAATGTCGAGCAACGCCGCCTGCGGCCGGTTGAGGTAGACGTCGTCCACATAGATGCCGACGCCCGCCTCGAAGCCGGCGACCGGGTCCTGCTGGCCGACGCCGCGGATGAAGGCGGTCAGCGTCGAGTTGGTGCCGCGCGAGGCCTCCAGCGTGACGTTCGGCGTGGTGTCGCCGATGTCGGTGATGTCGAGCGCGCCTTCGGCCTCGAGCGCGTCGCCCGAATAAGCGGTGATCGAGAGCGGCACGTCGACCAGGCTCTCCTCGCGCCGACGGGCGGTGACGGTGATCACCTCGTCGCTCTCGGCCTCGGCGGCCGCGGGCGCCGGCGGCAGGGCCTCGTCCTGGGCGTGGGCCGGGGCGGCGGCGGCGGCCAGCGCGGCGAAGGCGGTGCCGAGCCTGAGGCCGGCGATCAGCTGCTTGTGGGTCATGACGTGTCTCCTCATGAATTCGGTCGTGTGTCGGGCGCGGGCCGGCGACAGGCGGTCCGCGAAGTCCTTCAGGGTGCGGTTGAACAATTCGGGCTCCTCGAGATGCGGCGCGTGGCCGCTATGCTCGAAGCGGACGGCGCGGGCGTCGGGCAAGGCGGCGACGAGGTGCTCGGCCGTGTCCTCGCCGTAGAGCGGGCTTTGCGCGCCGTGGACGATCAGGGTCGGGTGGCGGATGCCGTCGAGCAGGCCGCGCACGTCCTGCCGGATCAGCGAGGCCCAGACCGAGGCCATCGCCGCGGCGTCGCTCCTGGCGAACTCGCCGGCGGCCCAGTCGGCGAGCCGGCGGTGCTGCGCCGCCAGCGGCTGGGCGAAGATCGCCTGGCCCGCGGCGCGCGCGAAGCTTTCATAATCCCCGGCGATCGCCGCCGAGCGGGCCGCCACGGCCTCGGGGGTCAGCCCCAGGTCCCACTCGGCGTCGTTCTTCACCCGCGCGGTCATGTCGACCACCACCGCGCCGGCGAAGCGCGCCGCCGCCGGCCCGGCCAGCACGTGCCACAGCACGGTCGCGCCCAGCGACCAGCCGACCCCGATCGCGCCCTCGAGGCCGAGCGCCCCGGCGAGCTCGGCAACGTCGGCGGCCATCCGCTCGACCGTGGGCGCGGCGCCGTTGCCGGAGGAAGAAGCGCCATGCCCGCGCAGGTCGACGACGACGATCCGGTATTGGGCGGCGAGCGCCTCCTGCCGCACGAAGAAGCCCGCATGCGCCATCAGCCCGTGCAGCAGCACGATCGGGGTGCCGCTGCCGCTATCCCGATAGGCGATCCGCGCCCCGTCCGATGCGGTGAAAACGTCCAAAACCCCTCCCGAATCCCGCCCACGCCCCTGTTCGGGGTTCTGCGGCTTCGGCAGGGTCAGTGCCTCAATCTGAAACCTGAGTCAATATTCAAGTTAGCCCTGCTCACGCATTTGATTCGGCCTGTGGGGGCGGTCGCGGCGCGCTGGCGTGGCGCGGCTCGGGAGGAGTCAGGCGATCCGCCCGAAGAACCCCGTGAACGCCGCCGGCTCGCAGGTGCCGCTGCGCAGCGTCGCGATGTCGCCTTCGATCAGCGTGTCGGTGAATCGCCCCTCCGCCGGGGTGACGATGATGACGTTGCTGCCGGCGGGGTGGTGCCGTTCGCGCAGCACGATCTGGCCGCCGGCGACCGCGGCGAGCGGCTCGGTCGTCTCGCAGGCGCCGCTGCACCAGGAGCGGCCGTCGAGGTCGATGCGGTAGGTGATGCTGAACGGCTCGCCGTCCCGCTCGGGCAGCGCCCGGCCGAGCGGGCCGGAGCGGACGGTGCCGCTGCACACCAGGTTGAAGGCGGCAACCAGCTGCAGGGCTGCGGCGAGCATCGGCGCGGCCGGCTTCGCTCAGCTTCCGGCCGGCGTGAACGGCATCCCGTCCTGGCCGTCCTGCGCACCGGGCCGGGGCTCGGGCGACAGCCGCCGCTCGGTCGTCGAGAGCAGCCGCACGATCTCCTCGAACGTGCCCTCGACCGCGACCTGCTGACCGGCGACGAAGACGTCGGTGAACGCCCCCGCCGCGGAACGGACGCAGGCCACCTGCTCCGGGTTGATCGCAACCCGGCCGCCGCCGCCCTTCTTCAACACGACCAGCTTCGCCAACCGGGCCTCCTCGATCGGCAAAGCCCATACGCCCAAGAAGTTAAGCGCCGGTTTGCGCGCCGGCCGGCGCCGGTCAGCGGCCGAACAGCAGCCAGATGATGAGGAGCAAGAGGATGATGCCGCCGAGGCTGATGCCGATGCGCATGGTAAAGCTCCCTGAATGACGAGGTTGCGGGGGCGGAACGGCTCTGCGGCGCTTGCGTTCCCCCGCCGCGCTTGCGCTCAGTTGAAAGTCGGTTCAAGTTCGCCCTTCGGGAGGCAGCGCATGAACGATCTCGGCCAGGCGGCGATACCGGAGGCGAAGGCGCCGCGGACCGAGCGGGGGCGCCGCACCGTGCGCAAGCTGCTGGAGGCGGCGGCGCAGGAGTTCGGCGCGCGCGGCTATCACGACGCCGCGATCACCGGCATCACCCAGCGCGCCGGCGTCGCGCTCGGCACCTTCTACACTTATTTCGAGAGCAAGGAGGAGCTGTTCCGCGCGCTGGTCCGCGACATGAGCCACGCCACCCGCAGCCACGTCGCCGAGGCGGTGCGCGGCGCCCCGGACCGGCTCGCCGCCGAGCGGATCGGGCTTGCCGCCTTCATCGCCTTCACCCGCGCCCATCCCGAGCTCTACCGGATCATCGAGGAGGCGCAGTTCGTCGCCGAGGACGTCTATCGCGAGCATTACCTCACCTTCGTCGACGGCTATCGCCGCAACCTCGCCGCCGCCGCCGCCCGCGGCGAGATCGACGAGGGCCCGGACGAGCTGCGCGCCTGGGCGCTGATCGGGATGAGCGTGTTCCTCGGCATGCGCTATGCGATCTGGAATCGCGACATGGCCCCGGAAGAGGTGGCCGATCACGCCATCGACCTCATCTCGGAGGGGCTCCGCAAGCGATGATCGCCGACCTGCCCGACCTTCTCGCGAAGCGCGCCGCGCTGACGCCGGGCAAGGTCGCGCTCGAGGATGCCGGGAGCGGCCGCACGCCGACCTACGCGCGACTCCACGCCCGCGCCGGGCGCGCCGCCGCCCTGCTTGCCCGGCACGGCGTCGGGCCGGCCGACCGGGTCGCCCTGCTGAGCCGCAACCGGATCGAGTTTTTCGAGCTGCTGTTCGCCTGCGCCCGGCTCGGCGCGATCCTCGCGCCGCTGAACTGGCGGATGCCGCCGGCCGAGCTCGACGGGCTGATCGCCGATGCCGCGCCCGTCCTGCTCCTCCACGGCCGCGTCGAGGCCGAGGCGGCGGCCGCGCTGGCCGCGTCGCCGCCCACTCTGGACCTCGACGGCGGCTACGAAGCCCAGCTCGCCGGCGCCGCGCCCGCCGCCGGGCGGCCGCGCTGGCGGGCCGGCGAAACCTGGTACCTGCTCTACACGTCGGGGACGACCGGGCGGCCCAAGGGCGTGATCTACACTTACGGCATGGCGCTCGCCAATTACGTCAATATCGGCGGCGCGATCGGGCTCACCGGCGCCGACACCACCGCCGCCTTTCTGCCCTTCTTCCACACCGCCGGCATCAACCTCCACGCGCTGCCCACCCTGATCGCCGGCGGCCGGGTCGTCGTCATGGACGGGCTCGACGCCGACCGGCTCGTCGCGCTGATCGAAGAGCGCCGGCTCGACACCTTGTTCGCGGTACCCACCGTCTATCAGAGCCTGCTCGACCATCCGCGCTTCGCGGAGGCGCCGCTCGCCCGCGTCCGTCACTGGGGCTGCGGCGGCGCGCCGCTCCCCGACGCGCTCGCCTTGCGCTACCGCGACCTCGGCGTCCGGGTGTGCAACGGCATGGGCATGACCGAGACCGGGCCGACCGCCTTCCTGATGGACCCCGCCGACGCCTGGGACCGGGTCGGCTCGGTCGGCCGGCCGCAATTGCTGGTCAGCGCCCGCATCGTCGACGGCGACGACCGCGAACTGCCCGACGGCGCCGTCGGCGACCTGCAGTTCGCCGGCCCCGGCGTGACCCCGGGCTATTGGCAGAGCGAGGAGGCGACGCGGGCCGCCTTCACCGCCGACGGCTGGCTGCGCTCGGGCGACCTCGCCCGGCGCGACGGCGACGGCTGCTTCTGGATCGCCGGGCGCCGCAAGGAGATGTTCATCTCGGGCGGCGAGAACGTCTATCCGGCCGAGGTCGAGAATGTGCTCAGCGCCCATCCGGCGGTGGTCGACGCCGCCGTGCTGGCCGAGGCCGACCCGAAATGGGGCGAGGTCGGCCGCGCCTTCGTGCAGCTGGCGCCGGACCTGGGCCGGCCCGACCCCAATGAGCTCAGCGCCTTCTGCCGCGCCCGGCTCGCGCCCTACAAGGTGCCGCGCCGCTTCGAGTTCGTCGCCGAGTTCCCCCGCACCTCGGCGGGCAAGATCCAGAAGCACCTGCTCGGCTGATCGGCGGCCGCCGCGGCGGTGTGACGACGGTCACGCGCGACTCGCCCTCGCCGCTGGTATCCCTCGGCTTCGACAGGGGATTTCATGGCCCTCGGCCCCGAAAGCCACATCGTCCGGTAGGCGTTTCATCAAAGCAGAAGGGGAGAGATCATGGATATCTTGCTGGACAGGTCGTACGAAGAATCGACCATCGATTTCGACGTCGCGTTCGAGCGCAGCTCGGCCGACGAGCCGCCGAAGTACAATCCGATCGGCGAGCCCGAGGGGGAAGTGCCCGTGGCGGAACGGATCCTGGTCAGGCAGATCGGCCTGATCGACGGGCCGGGCGGACCGTTCGGCTTCGTCGGCCCGGACAAATGGCGGCCGTACAGCCTGGGCGCGCTCGACGAGGTGCTGGACGGCCTCCGGCAGGGAGCCTACGCCCCCACCGAGAATGTCGAGCTGTTCAACCGGCCGCTCGACCTCAATTGCGGCGCGACCACGCTCTTCGTGCTTCATCTGCGTCCGCTCGGCGGCGACCGCACCCTGCGCTTCGCGCGCACCAGCCCGGGGATCACGCTGGGGAGGTTCGCCAATACGGAGGAGTACAGGAACTACTTCTCGCTGCGCCATGTGGTGGAGAACGGCTTCGGCCAGGCCGCGCCCTATGCGGACCGGGACTGCCGGATCCTCTATTTCACCGCGAAGAAGACCTCGGAGCGGTTCGCCCATCCGTTCAACCTCCATTTGGAGGTCGCCTATCCGTCCGACGTCGAAGGCGCGAACGTGATGTCGCTGACGATCGATCCCGACATCCGCTTTCCGGGGGGATCGGGGCAGTAGCGCTTCCGCGCTCGCGGGGTGCGTGCGGCCGGGGCGGCGGCGCTCGTCTCGGCCGGAGCCTTGCGTCCGGATGTGACGGCCGTCACACCACGGCTCCCGACGAGCCTGCTAGGCCTGCATCCGGGCGATGATCCTCGCCGGTTGGGGAGCGGGGATCCATCGTCGGGTACGCGTCCTGGCTCAGCTGTCGGAAGGGAAGATCATGGCTACGCTATACACATATGCTGAAATGGACCCGCCGCCCGGCGCGGGGCCGCGCAACGACGACGTTGCGATCGACGAAGAGTGGAGGGGTCCGGCGCCGACCCGCTACGTCGTCCGCGAGATCGAGTTCAAGATGGTCAATGGACGGCTGCAATTCGCCTATCGCAACCAGTGCCGGGCCCAGCCGCTGGCGGAGACCGGCATCGTCGAGCTCAGCCAGGCCTATTGCCGGCCCGCCGCCCGGTCCGGCCGCCCGAGCCCGTTCCCGATCCCGGCCGCGCTGGCGCCGCAGACGCCGCTCGACCTGGAGGTCAAGGGCGGCGGCGCGCCGCTGGTCGTCTTCCTCAGGCTCTCCGAGCCCGGGAACATGACGTTCAGCGCGTCGCGCAAGGCGGTCACCCACAAGAATGCCGACGATGCCGCCCATTATGGCGGGCTGAGGCATGTCGGCGTCGACGGGACGGCGAGCGCGGACCCGGTGCCGGAGTGCAAGCTGGTCTATTTCATCGCCGCGCCGCCGGTCGGCGACTATCGCCACGGCTTCAACTTCAACGTCGACCTCGAGCAGGATCCCGGTGTGGAAGGGGGGCGGCGCATGCTGCCGCTGACCATCGATCCGGACATCCGCTTTCCGGGCGGGTCCTCGACCTGACCGGCGACGGCCCCGCGCCTGCCCGCCAGGGGGGCGGCCCGCCGGCGTCGGTATCCGCCGGCGGGCCGAAGAGGGGCGAGGACGGTCGCGCCCGCGCGCCCGCCTCGCCCCCAAGCCGTCCTTCATCGAGGGAAACCAAGTGCGGCGGGCCGGAAGATACGCCCCGGGGCCCGCCGCGGCCGGTCCGGACCAGAATACCAACCGGCGGGACTTCCCTTAATGTACGGGTGTTTCCGGGGCGTTTGCCTCAGACATGCGGTTAATACGGTGGAAGGAAGCGCAGCGCGTGGCTTCGCGCGCCATCCGGGATCATCTCGTGAGCAGGACGCCCCGCGTCCTGCTCACGAGATGATGGTCGGGGAGAGAGGATTCGAACCTCCGGCCCCTGCCTCCCGAAGACAGTGCTCTACCAGGCTGAGCTACTCCCCGACCGATACGCGCGGCCCGTCAAGGGCCGGCGGGGCCGGGCGTCTATAGGGAGCGATCCGGGCGAGTTCAAGCGAAGAGGTCAGCAACGGATCGGGTTGCTGGTCTGGCCTTCGGCATTGGTCACCGTCATCGTATTCTGGTCGATCGGCACGACCCGCACGGCCACGGCGCCGCCGGGACCGCCCATGGACAGCTGATCGCCGTCGAGGCGCCAGTCGCCGGCGCCGCCGTCGGTGGCGATGAAGCGGCCGTCGGCGATGAATTCAAAAGCCTGGTTGCAATCGCCGCTGTCGGACCAGCGGCCGACCAGATAGGCCTGGTCGAGCACGGGCGCCCCCGCCGGACCGTTGTCGGCCGCCGGTGAGGCGTCGTCCTGACTGAGCGCCGGCGACGGGCCGGCGGCGTTCACCGCCACTCCTCTCTGTATTGCCAGGGCGAGCGTCACCGCCAGGCTGAGCAGCAGGATCCCGGCGAGCGAAGCGATCAGCCCAGGCACCGAGGCGCCGCCGCGTCGGCGGAGATGTTGGATCGCCTCCTCGCGCCCCATCCCCGCCGTCCCGGCGACGAGGCGCTCGACCTGATTGCGGTAGAGCTTGTTGCCGAAGCCGCCGGTGACGAAGGACAGGCCGATGACGAGGAAGGCGGTCACCCGGAAGAGCGTCTTGTTCGTCGGATCGAGCAAAGGCGTGGTGACGACATAGACAAGGCCGATCACGATCGCCCACAGCCACATCTTGCGATAGGCGAACCAGCAGAAATTGAGGAGGCAGGCAGGCCAGTTCCAATTGTAGGACTTGCCCGACGCGTCCATCTGCCGCCAGCGCGCCAGATACCAATCCGCCTTGGGGCCGACGGCGGCGGCGAGCAGCTCCTCGTCCGGGGATATCGGCGCCGTCGGCGCGGGCGCGGGTGCGGGCGGCGGCGCTGCCGGAGCGGGTGACGGCGGAGCCGAAGCCGCCGGCGCCGGCGCCGGGCCGCTCAAGGTTTCCAGCTCCTGCGCCAGCCGCTCGAGGCTCGCCGCCCGGCCGCTGCCATAGGCGTCGGTCCAGTGGCGGATCTTGAGGAAGAAGGCGAGGCCGGCGGCCGGCTTGATGTCGCTGAGCCGGACCGGGAAGATCGGCTTGGAGTTGGAGAAGGCCATCTCGGTCTCGGCCCGCACATAAGGCGAGGTGTTGGCGGGTTCGGTGACCAGCACGACGAACGCGGCGCAGCCCTCGATCGCGTGCTGCAGCTCCTCCGAATAGTCGGTGCCGGGGCGCACGTCGCGCGGCGCGATCCAGCATTTCACGCCCCGCGCCTCGACGAAGCCGCACAGCTCGGCGGCCTGGTCGCGATCCTCCGATCCATGGCTGATGAAGACGTGGCCCGCCATTGCTCCCCCTGAGGACGCGAACGAACGCTATCCGCAACCCTGGCCACTTGGCAAGGCGGCCCGCAGCCAGCCGATTACATCACGAACCGGGCCTCGGGGCCGCGGCATCGAGGCGGCGCTCGAGCGCCTGCAACAGCAGGTCGCCATTCGGCCAATTGGCGAATGGGTCGGCAAGCGGGCCCGATGGCGTCGCCTGGGCCGAAAGCCTGTTCATTGCGTCTGATCGGTGCAGGTGATGTTCAATACGAAGTCGCCGTCCGAATTGACGGTCGCCACCCGATATTGAGTGCTGTAGCTCTGCCCGGCGAACGTGCGCGGATAGGTTCCGCTCCACACCAGGCCGCTGCCGTCCGTGGTCCTGGCATGGATGTAGAAGCCCTCACCGGTCGCGCGTACCGGCACCCCCAAATCGTCCAGATAGGCGCTGCGATTGGCGCCGAAGCTCCAACGATCGCCGCGCATGTCACGCCAGACGCCGTCGACGTTGTAATGCAGGCGCAGCTCGACTGGCCTGTTGCATTCGTTCATGAAATAGATTTGGCGCGCCGGCCCTGACGCGGGAACGACCGTATTGGTATCGGTCTCGGTCGTATTGCCAATTTCGTCGGCTGCCGCGTTCATGTCGGAGGCATTGGAAATCGCATCTGTCGCGAGATTGGCATCCAAATCGGCGAATTCGTTCGACGAATAGGTTCCCCCGCTTGAACCTCCATAGCTCTGATTCTCGCCTGCCAGGGCGACGATCAAAACCAGGACTGCGAGGGCGGCGATGCCGCCGATGATGGCGGGCTTCGGCACGCGGGACCTGGCGTCGGCGGCGGGCGGCGGGGCGTCCGGTTTGTGCGGCGTGACGGGAGGTGGGGGCGGCGGGGGCGGCGGAGGCGGCGAGGGCAGTGGCGCAGCCGCCCCAGACCGGGGCGGCGCATCCGCTTCGGCCGGTTCGTTCGGCTTGTCCAACCGCAGGCGAAGCAACTGCCGGATTGCAGCGACGAAGGTCGAGATCTCGTCGCGAACCCTGGGCTCCGAATCGTAATTGAGGTAGCGCAGTCCCTGGAAGTTGAGATGCTGGAGCTGCATCAGCGTGTCGCGAACGCCTTCGTCCATGGCATCCGCGTCGGTCGTGTCGACAAAGTGGATCGGGAAGATCCGGCTCCGGTGGAGAAGCGCCGGGTAGAGATCGGCCAGCTGGCGTTCCCGTTCCAGGAATAGCCGCACCTCGCGGCAGCACCATTCGCTCTGCAGGAAATTGGGCGTGAGCACCGGAATGAAGAATGCGGCATCGCGAATGGCACGGACGGTGCGCTGTTCCCAACGGGCGCCGTGGGGAATCGAGACCGTATCCTTGAACACCGGGACTTCCTGACCGAGTTGCAGCTCGAGCTCGGCGAGGATCAGAGCCCTCAGCTCGCTGACCTTGCCGCGAAACAGCTCGTCATCGCGGCGGACGTAGCTCCAAAAACCGATCGGCGGCAGCCTAATCATAAGTGCCCAAGTCGCGGCTGCAGGCAAACCTGCTCGACCGGGCGCAGCAACAGACCGGGCAATTGCCTCCTGCGGGCCACACGTCAGCCTTCCCCCAAAAAGACTCTAGGCAGTGTTTACTATCTGACGCACCGATTGATTGACAATGATTCTCTTGCGGTTGTTCAGCCGCGGCGGGCACCGAGCATTTCCTCGACCAGCACGAACTTCTCGCGCGGGCTGCCTTCGCGCGCGCGGGCCGCCTCGGCCGCCTCGATCCGCTGCCAGTCGCGGAAGGTGACGAGGTCGACGCCGCGGCTCTCCAGCAGCCGGTCCAGCCCGGCCCGGCCCTGCTTGCGGCCGCCGGCCCCGGCGAGGTCGGTGGCGATTTTCTCGGCGACCTCGTAGCCGTCGGGCCGGTTGGTGCCGATCGTGCCCGTCGGGCCGCGCCTCGCCCAGCCGACCGCGTAGAGCCCGCCCCCGATCACCCCGCCGGAATTGGCGAAGCGCCCGCGATCCTCCTCATAGGGCACGCCCTCGATCGGCGGCGTCTTGTAGCCGATGCAGCTCACCACCAGCCCGCATTCGAGGGCATAGGTCTCGCCGGTGCCGACCGCGGCGCCGCGCTCGTCGAGCCGCGTCCGCTCGACGATCAGCCGCTCCACCTTGCCCTCGCCTTCGATCCGCACCGGCTTGGCGAAGAAGTCGAACAGGATGGTCTTGCTCTTGTCCGCCTTCAGCCCGGCGAACTCGCGCAGGTGGGTCACCGACTTGCGCTGGCCGGGCTCGAGCAGGGCGTCGTCGAGCGCGGGCGGGAAATCGTCGAGGTCGACCTGCGGCACCGCATCGTCCAGGTGGCCGAGCTCGCCCAGCTCCTTGGGGGTCATCGCGATCTGGTGGGGCCCCCGCCGGCCGAGCACGTGGATGGTGCGGATCTGCGCTGTTGCCGAGCGCGCCGAAGGCATGGGCGACGATGTCGGAGCCGACGAACTCGCGCGGGGTCTTGGAGAGGATGCGCGCCACGTCGAGCGCGACATTGCCGTTGCCGATCACCGCGGCGGCGGCGACGTCGAGCGGCGGATCGAGGTCGGCGAATTCGGGATGGCCGTTATACCAGCCGACGAACGCCGCCGATCCGACGACGCCAGGAAGGTCGTCGCCGGGGATGCCGAGCGGGCGGTCGTCGGGCGCGCCGGTGGCGAGGATCACGGCGTCGTAGAGCTCGACGAGCTCGGGAATGGTGACGTCGCGGCCGACCAGCACGTTGCCGCAGAAGCGGACGGTGTCGCTGAGCGCGACCTTCTCGTAGCGACGATAGACCGCCTTGATCGACTGGTGGTCGGGCGCGACGCCGAACCGGATCAGCCCGTAGGGCACCGGCATCCGGTCGATCACGTCGACCCGTGCCTCGTCGCCATATTGCTTCTGGAGCGCCTCGGCGCTGTAATAGCCGGCGGGGCCCGACCCGATCACCGCGATATGCCGCATCCCGCCTCCCGCTTTGCTGGCGCGTGCTTAGCGTGCGGCGGCGATGGAGGCAAAGGGGGCGCTCAGGCGTTGTTCAGTCGAAGCCGTTCAAGGAAAGACCATGCGACTCGCTCTTTTGACCCTCGCCCTGGCGGCCGGCGCCCCGGCCCTGGCCCAGCCCGATTCGCCGCGGCAGCGCCCCGCGGAGGCGCGCATCCCGTTCGTCAGCTTCGGCTCGATCCGCACCTTCCGCACCGCCGGCGAGGACGTGATCTACCTGCAGGACACCCGCCGCAACTGGTACCGCGCCGAGCTGACCGGCCCCTGCCCCGGCATCGAGCGCGCGCTGAGGATCGGCGTGGATTCGCGGTTCAGCTCGACGCTCGACAATTCCTCGACGCTGATCGTCGACGGCCAGCGTTGCCCGATCCATTCGCTGGTGCGCAGCGAGAAGCCCCCGCGCCGTCCCCGCAACTAAAAATAGGGACAGTATATATTTTTCCGCGCGGCCAAGTCCGCGGCCATGGCGGGGTGAAAAATATATACTGTCCCTATTTTTTCGCGCGGTCCTCGAGCATCGCTGGGCCGCCCTGGCGCAGCCCGGCCTCGATCGCCTTGCCGAAGAAGGCGAGCGCCGGCGGCAGGTTGACGGTGACCCGGACCAGGGCGTCCTCGACGTCGATCGCGGCGCCGATCTGCTGGCCGAGCACGCCGACGTCGAGCGCCAGCCGGTCGCCCTGCCAGGCCGGCGACACCTGCGCCCCGGCCGGAAGCCGGGAGGCGAGCTTGTCCATATTGCCCGCGATGCGCCGCTTCGCCTCGGCGGCGCCGAGATGGTGCGGCAGGTCGACGCTGATCGGTCCGCTCATCCGCCCAATCTAGGCGGCCGCGCGCGCGCTTCAACCGCCGCGCGGGCTCAGGCGGCGAAGGTGGTGCAGTTGCGCGGCGTCACGCCGCCGGCGTTGGTGATCGCCTGGTTGGTCCGCTGGCGCACGTTGAACGCGCTCTCGTAGCGGATCTCGCGCTCGCCGAAGATCGCGTCCGAGACGATCGGCTGATAGTCATATTCGACCTCGACCATCATCACCGCGGTGCCGGCGGAAGCGCTGATCTGGTTGCCGGGCGGGCCCACCGCCGGCAGCACCGAGCTGGTCCGCCCGGTATCTTGCGGGCCGTAGTTAGAGACGGTGTTCTTGGCGCCGTCGCAGCGCTGCCAGCGGATCCACTGGCCGGTGCTGGTGCCGCCCGGGCCGGCGGTGTTCGGCTCGATGCTCGACAGGATGATGCGGCCGTTCTGGCGGAACTGGATGTTGTCGCCGGCCATCTTGGCGCCGGTCAGGAGCTCGATGACATTGGCCTCGTCGATCGAATCGCGGACGCGGGCGGCATTGTCGGCGGTCAGCATGGCGATGTTGCTGACCCGAAGGTGCGCCATGGCGAGGTTGGCCGTCTCCAGCCCGACCAGGCCGAGCGTCACCAGCACCGGCAGCGACATCGCGAACTCGACGAAGGCGAGGCCGCTCTCGCAGCCGCGCAGCCGCGCCGCCAGCCGCGCGGCGCGCCTTCCAAGGCGTTGGACGGAGGTCAGCATCTGACGGTCACTCCGGTGTTGCGGCCGGCATAAGGCTGGTTCCTGAGCAGCGTGTTCTGGGTGATGACGACGTCGTCGCTCCAGCCGTTGCCGAGGAAGCTGCCGATCGGCACGATGTGCGGATAGGTCATTTCGACCTCGAAATGGACCACGTCCTCGGCGCCGCCGAGGCCGCTGCGGCCGCGGTCGAGATCGTAGCTGCTGTTGTTGTTGTAATCCTCGTAGCAGTCGCCCGGATTGTATGAGCCGAACGGGGCGGTGTCGTTGGTGATCGTCTCCGGCGTCCTGACCCCGGTGAAATCGACATAGCTGCGCGTGGTCGTGGTGATGGTGGCGCCGTTCGAGAATTCGCGCAGGCGGTTCTCGACATGGGTCTCGATCTGCGAGGTCGGCACGCCGCCGACCGTCGCCATGCGCGCCGCCTCGTGCAGCGCGCCCTGGATGATCGAGGTTACGTAGCTACGATAGCCGAGGTCGATCACCCCGAGCAGCAGGATGCTACAGCACCGGCAGGATCATCGCGAACTCGACGATCGTCGCGCCGCGGACGTCGCCGCGAAGGGCCCTGAGGGTCATGGCGCGCCTCACTGGGTCAGCCTCAGCGCGCCGATGTTGCTGCCGATCTGGCGGAAGCGGGCGATCAGCTCGTCGCGGCTGCCGATGGTCGACGCCTGGTTCGAGTTGCTCGCGCACTCCTGCATCTCGGAGGACAGGGTGGTGCCGAAGGCGATCACCCAGATCGACACGTTCATGCTCTTCGCCGCATTGCAGATCATCTTGAAGCGCTGCATGTGGCGGCTGTTGAGCTCGCTCTCCGACGGGTTGGACTGGCCGCTGACGCGCTCGTCGTACCGCTCGACCCCGTAGAGCGAGTAGACGTTCCGGTCGGTGTCCATCTGGCCGTCGCTCATGAAGATGATGTGCCGGGCCACGGGCATTCCGTTGAAGAGGTCGGGGCTGTCGGCGAAGATGCCGGCGTTCGAGATCATCCGCGCGCCCCAGATCATGCCGGTGTCGTGATAGGTGTTGCCGGTCGGGAGCAGGCTGTTGACGTAGCTCTGCATGTTGCCGCGCGTCCACGCCGCCAGACGCCGCGCCGCCGCCGGGCACGGGCGCATTGGTGATCTGCGATCCGCTGGGCGCTGTAATAGATGGCCGGGATCATCGGCCGCCAGCGCGTCTCGTCGTCATAAGGGACGAGATTGATCTGGAGGTCGTAGGCGTCGGTCGGGATCGCATAGCCCGACGCGCTCGTGATCGTGTCGACCGTCTCGCGCTCCTCGATGCAGCCGTTCCAGGTGATCGAGGTGGTGGCGACGCCGGTGGCGACCGTCGGCAGGTGGAAAGCGTCGTAGCTTCCGCCGTCCTCGACGGTGCCGGCGCGGTTGGTCGCCATCGTGATCGGGCCGCCCATCTTGAAGTCGCTGACGTCGACAGGCTCCTGCTGGTAGGTGTAGCCGGTCGACTGATAGTAATAGTCGGCGGTGTAGCTCGTATTGGTCTGGACATAGCGCCGCCGGCAGCTGCGGGTGCTGCCCGACGTGTCGGAGCCGGGCCAGCCCCAATCGACCCCGGAGGTCTCGTTGTTCGAGAAGTTCCGCGTCCAGCTGTCCGACGGGGCCGGGCCGCCGCCGGTTGTGGCGCTCGGACTAAAGCCGGAGAAGCTCACGTTGCGCCCGTATTTGTCGCAGTTCGATTGCGAGATCGAGCTGCCATAGGTCTGCTCCACCGGCGACTGCGGCGGATGCACGGTGGGGATATAGGTGACTTCGAGGTCGTTGTAATTCGCCACGCGCGAATTGTAGGTCACGCTGTCCGCGATATGGGCGGGATTGGCCTCGCGGATCAGCGCGCCGACATTGACCGTCGTCGAATAGGGCACGACGCCGTAGCGCAGGCGCATGCCGTTCGCCTCCAGCTGGGTCTGGATCGGCGCGAGCTCGTCGTAGAGCGCCATCACCGCGTCGCGCAGCGCGACGATCTTCTGCGTGCCGCCCAGAGTCTCGGCCATCGAGCCGGTGACGTCGAGCACCAGCATGACGTCGGTGTTGACGAAGTTGAGCGAGGCGTCGCAGGTGACGTTGAGCGGCAGCGTCTCGAAGCCGAACATCCGCATGATCGTGGTCGGGATCCGGGTCGAGGCGGTGACCCGCACCGTTCCGGATTCCGGCCGGGTCACGTCTGCGGTGAACGGCTCGGTGTCGTAGAGGCCCTGGCGGAAGTTGAAGTTGAAGAAGCGCCGCGCCTCGGCGCGGACCTCCTCGGTCATGGTGTCGTTCTGCATGATCCGGCGGCCGGCGAGCGCGCCGGCGTCGCAGGCGCTCTGCAGCCGGGTCTTGGCCATATAGGCGCGGCTCATGTCGACGCCGGAGCCGATCATCGCGGAGAGCGGCACCAGGGCGGCGCCGACGATCGCCAGCGTGTTGCCGCGTATGTCGCGGGCAAGCCTCGTCAGGAATCCCTTGCGCGGGTGCGAATCGGCGGCGGCGCGGCCGCCATCCTCGTTGTGCATCTGGTCCTCCCAGGGCCTTTGCGGCTCCTCGATGACCGTGCGTTTGCCCGATTAAAGCTAAATTCGGCCCAACCGAATTGGTTACCGGGGGTTTAGCCACGAATGGGGACAGTCACTTTTCCGGTCGGGGGGAAATGGGGACAGTCACTTTTCCGACCGACAGCGACCGTCCGCCACAGGCGTGCGGAAAAGTGACTGTCCCCCGACGCCCCTCCACCAGCCTTCGCTGACGCTACGGCCGATCCCCTTCCCCGGTGCGGGGAGGAACGGGCGCGATCGCCAGGCCGTCGCCCTGGGCGCCGGCGGGAAGGCGGCGCAGCACCCGGCCGGAGGCGAGCTCGACCTCGGCGACCTGGTTGCGGCCGGTCTCGGCGGCGTAGAGCCGGCGGCCGTCGGCGGAGAACAGGATGGTGACCTGGCCGGCGGCCTGGACGCCGCTGACTTCGATGGTGCGCGCGAGCGCGCGCGTACGCGCGTCGATGATTGTGAGGCAGCCGCAGCCGAGGTTGGAGGTGACGATCCAGCGCCCGTCGGGGCTGGCGAGGACGCGGATCGGCACCGGCCCGGTGGCGAGCTCGGCGAGCCGCTCGAAGCTTGTCGTATCGAACGCCTGCACCCGCGCGCCCTGAAGGTCGCCGACCCACAAGGTCCGCCCGTCCGGGGTGAGCGCGATCCCTTCCGGATTGCCGCCGACCGCGATGTCCCGAAGCTTGGTGCCCGCCGCCAGATCGAGCAGGCTGACCGTCCCCGAGGCGATGTTGGCGGTATAGGCGCGCACGCCGTCGGGCGAGACCGCGACCATGTGCGTGCCTTGCTGCCCGGTCGCAATCGCGCTCACCCGGTCGCCCGCGCGCGTGTCGACGATGGCGAGCGAGCGGCTGCGCTCGGTGGTCGCCAGGATCCGCCCGTCCGCCAGCCAGGCGATGCCGTGCGGCCCCTCATTGGGCGAAAGGTCGATGGTCCGCAGCTTGGTGCGCGAGGCGACGTCGAAAATGTCGATCGTCCGCCCGCCATAAGCCACCACCGCCGCCTGCCGCCCGTCCGGCGAGATCGCGATCTCGTGCGGCATATTGCCGGTGGCGGCGCGCCCGAGCTCGCGCCCCGAGGCGAGATCGACGAACGACACGGTGTTCTCGCCCTTGTTGCCGATGAGGAGCGTGCCCGTGACCCCCGGTCCGCCGGGAACGGGCTCCTGCGCGCTCGATCCGCCGGGCGCGCAGGCGAGGACGAGGAGTGCGGCAAGAACGATCGTCGGTTTCATTTTCCGGCTCCGGTTTCGCGCGAATGCTATCGGATTCGGCGTCGCCCGCAATGGATCGTTCTTGCTTATTGTCGCCGGGCGGCCGCCGCCCTGGCGGCCCGGCGCCGATCGGGGGTGTGATCATAGTCACAGCCGCCCCGCTCCTCGCCCGCTACAACTCGGCCGAGCGAGATGCGAGGGGCGAGGCGATGCTCTTTTTCGAGCGACTGAAGGCAAGGGTCTCCCGGGCGGAGGGCGAAGCGCCGCTTGCCGCGGAGGCGCCCGACAATCATGTCGTCGCCGTGTTCGGCGCCGGCGCCTCGATGGCGGCCGGCGGGGTCGGGGTCGCGGACATCTTCCGGAAGGGCTTTTCCGCGCGCTTCTCCCAGCATTACCGCTGGGCGCGGACGCTCAAGGCGTTCCTGCGCGACGTCTTCTGCGTGCGCGACGTCGATTTCGAGAGCTGCACCAACCTGCCCGACATCATCCTGGTGCTGAGCCTCGTCGACCTCGCCATCGACCGCGGCAACGCGCTGGTTTCGCAGAATTGCAGCGCCCGCAAGAAGGTGTGGGTGCACGCCGACCTGCTCGAGATCCGCGAGAAGCTCGAGGGGCTGATCATCCAGACCGTGCTCGACCCCTATTTCGAGCAGTTCCGGCACCAGCGCTGCCCGGTCACCCGCGACCATGCCAGCCGCTCGTTCGTGCACGAGATCTTCCTCGACTATCTGCAGCGCCGGGATCCGGGCTTCAGCCTGATCTCGATGAACTACGACATGTTCGTCGAGCGCGCGGCGATGCAGCATCTCGAATGGCTGCGGAGCGGCGCCTATGACGCCGAGGTGACCTGCCCGATCTACAGCGTCGCCTTCGAGCAGCCGCTGCGTCACCATCCCGGCGTCCGCACCCTGCACAAGCTGCACGGTTCCTGCGACTGGGCGCATTGCTCGGGCTGCGGCCGCATCACCCTGCTCTATACCAGCCGCTATCTGCGCGAGCGCAGCCTGAGCAGCGAGAAGCGCACCCTGGAAAAGTTCATGAGCCAGCTGCTGCGCTCCCGCCAGGCGCAATGCGAGCGCTGCGGCTCGATGCTGCGTCCGGTCATCATTCCGCCCTCGCTGGTGAAAAACTATTCCAATCCGCATATCCGCCACGTCTGGAGCCATGCCGAGCGCGAGCTGACGCGCTGCACCGAAATCTATTTCGTCGGCTACGCCATGGCGGTCGACGACATCGAGTTCATCTCGATGCTGAAGCGGCATACCCAGGATATCGACCGCGACCGGATCCACGTCATCACTCCGGACGAAAAGGCGATCTGGCGCTACCATTCCGTGTTCGGGCGCTCGATCGACATCCAGCTGATGCGCTTCGAGGAATGGGTCGAGCGGCAATGCGAGGACATCGTCGAGGATTATTGCCACTATGCCCGCAGCCGCAAGGAAGCGCTCGACCCGCGCGCGCGGCCGGGCAAGCGGAACGGCGCCCTGCCGGCCGAGCCGGCCGCGACGCTGCACTGAGCGCCCTTTGCCTTATTCCCCTGTCGGGCCGCGGACGCTATGCGGCGGCGATGCGGATCAGCCTCGCCGTCCTGTCGCTGCTTTGGGCGGCGCCGCTCGTCGCCCAGGAGCTCCCCGTCGGGCAAGGCGAGGCCGAGTATCAGGCCTGGCTCGCCGCCAATCCCGGCCATGTCGGGCAGGTGCTCTCGTTCGAGGCGTGGCAGGAGGCGGCCGGCGTCAGGAACGTGCTGCCGACCTGGCAGATCGTGCGCACCGCGAGCATGTGGCGCGAGTGCGGCGGGCCGCCGTTCGAGGTGCCGCCGTTCCGGCTGTGGCCGGACATGACCCGCACCCTCAAGTTCATCCGCGACCATGTGAAGGGCGCGGTCGGCGCGGTCGAGGCGGTGTCGGGCTACCGCAACCCGGCGCTGAACAGCTGCGCCCGCGGCTCCGAGCGCAGCGCGCACCTCGATTATTACGCGCTCGACCTCGTCCCGGTGCGCCCGCTCGAGCGCGGCGAGCTGTTCCGCCGCCTCTGCGCGATGCACGCCGCGCACGGCCCCGCCGCCGGCGTCGGCCTCGGCTTCTACGCCTTCCAGCGCTTCCACATCGACACGCGCAGCTTCCGCCGCTGGGGCAGCGCCGGCCCGGCCGGCAACGAAAGCCCCTGCGCGGTGATCGAGCGCGGCGGCGACCCGCTCGCCCCGCCGCTGCCGCCCCCGATCGCGGCGCCGGCCGCACCGCCCGCACCACCGCCCGCGCCGACCGCCGCTCCCCCAGAGCAGCAGCCGCCCGCCGCGCCGCAGCCCGATACGGCACCCACACCGACCCCCTCACCGCCTGCGCAGCCGCAGCCCCAGACACGCTCGACAATCCCCTGATCGGGAGCCTTCCCCCGACCGGAATTCCCCGATTGGGCTCCCCCGGCAAAGTGACGTAGCGCAACCGGCACGTCCGTCTGATCCCTTATAAGAGATGTTACTTATAAGGGTGGAGAGGGCCCAGCCGGCCGGTGACTGCTCCCGCCGGATAGGCCGCCCGCCCACCGGATAGGCCGGCCCGCCCACCGGATAGGCGGCTCGCCCACCGGATAGGCCGAGCCGCCCACCGGATAGGCCGGGCCGCCCACCGGACAGGCCGAGCCGCCCACCGGATAGGCCGGGCCGCCCACCGGACAGGCCGGGCCGCCCACCGGACAGGCCGGGCCGCCCACCGGACAGGCCGGGCCGCCCACCGGACAGGCCGGGCCGCCCACCGGACAGGCCGGGCCGTCCGCCGGGCCGATCGGCAACCGCTGGGCAGAGGTGGTTCCGCCGCCCGTCGCAGCCGGGCCTCCACCCGGCGCAAAGACGTTCCGCGCCGTCGCCCAGGCCGCTTGATCCGCCGGGACAATGCCCTATCTTGTTGAAATGCTACAATTTATACGTGCCACCGCGTTTGCGGCGACGCTCCTCGTTGCGCCGGTTTCCACCCACGGCCTGACCCCGGCGCAGCCGCCGGCTGCCGCCGACGCGTTCCGTGCCGCGCTTTCCGCGCCCGCGCGGCCGGCGGCGCCCGAGGCCGAGTTCGGGCTCGACGCGCACGAGCATGCGCACGGCTCCGGCCTCGCGCCCGGCCAGGGCGCGGCCGAGTTCCGCGCCTGGCTTTCCCGCGCGCCCGCGCACCGCGCCCAGCTTGCCGCCTTCGAGGCGCGGCTCGCCGCGGAGGGGGTCGAGCGGGTGGTGCCGCTGTGGCAGCTGGTGCGCACCTCCTCGGCCTGGCGGCAGTGCGGCGCGGCGCCGTTCGAGGTCGCCCCGGCCGACAGCTGGGACAATATCGTCGACACGCTGAAGTTCGTGCGCGACCGGGTGGTGCCGGCGGTCGGCCCGGTCGAGGCGCTCTCGGCCTATCGCAACGAGCGGCTCAACGCCTGCTCCGACGGCGCCCCGCGCAGCGCCCACCGGCTGTTCTTCGCGCTCGACCTCACCCCGGTCCGCGCCGGCGTCGGCCGCGGCGCGATGATCCGCGACATCTGCGCCGCCCACGCGCGGGACGGCCGCGCCTATCGGGCGGGCCTCGGCTTCTATTCGGGCCGCCGCTTCCACGTCGATTCGAACGGCTACCGCAAATGGGGGCCCGACGGCCGCGGCGCGAGCAGCCCCTGCACGACCGGGATCGTTTAAAGCGACAGGCCGCTTTTCCCGCGCGGACCGGGATGGTTGCTGCCGCGCGGAAAAGCGACTGTCCCCATTCCCCACTTGCATTGTTGGAGATGTTCTGGCTTTGTTCCATTCGTGGAAGACGATTCGTCATCCGGAGCGCCCGCCGAGCGAGCGCGGCTGCTGGAATTCGAGCCGGTGCCGCGCAAATGCGCGCGGCGCGACGGCTGGACCGCGGAGCGGCAGCGCGACTTCGTCGCCCTGCTCGCCGTCACCGGCTGCCGGAGCCGTGCCGCCCACGCGGTGGGGCTGACCGAGCGCGGCGCCTATCAGCTGCGCCGGGACGCCGGCGCCGAGGACTTCATCCGCGCCTGGGATGCGGCGCTGGCCTTTCATGAGGCCTGGACCGCGCCGTCGCGGCCGGCGGCCGCTCCCTCCGCCCCGCATCCGGCGCCGGCCGCCGCCGCGCCGGACCCGGAGCGGGAGCTGGAGCCGGATGAGGAGCGGCAATGGGACGCGTTCATGGACAGCATCCTGATGAAATATCTGCTCAAGCTCGACGGCGAGCGCAGGGCGCGGCTCGCCGGCCGGATCGTCGAGGCCGATTTCTACGTCCGCCAGCTCACCTGGCTCGAGGTCGCGCTCGATTGCGGCGGGCGGGCCCACGAGCTGCTCGGCCTGCTGGAGAGCGGCGGGTACAATGCGCGCAGGATCGCCGCCACGCCGATGAGCCTGCTGCTCGACGAAGCGAGGCGCGCGCTCTGGGCCAAGGAGGGCGGGCCCGAACGTCCGCCGCCGGCGGCGCTCGGCCTGACCGACGGCGAGGTCGCGTTCGGCGCGCCGCCGGAATGCCAGACCGTGCCCGGCCGCGGCGCCGAGCACCAGGCCGTCGCCGCGAGGGCGCAACGGCTCTGGGAGGAGAAAGCACGGGCCGAGGCGGCGGAATGGGCGAAAAGGGCGGAGACGCAAACGGCGCCGACGCGCGACGACACCATGGAGCTTGAATGAAACCTCCGGACCCCGGTGACAGGTACGTACCTGTCACCGGGGGCGCAGTTGCGGCTGTTTCGCGACATGACCGTTGTCTCATCTGTCGGCCCGGGCATCGCGGGCGATGAATGCCAATGGAGGCACGCATGACTGTCGGTACAATTCTCCTCATCGTCGCGCTGGTTTGCTTCGTTCTGGCCGCGTTCGGCTTCACCATCGCCCGCATCAACCTCACCGCCGCGGGCCTGGCCTGTGCCGTGGCCTCGGTGCTGGCCGGAAGCTACGCCGTGGGCTGATTCGAGGTCGTCGCGCCATGACAGATCGAGCCTGGCCGACCGGCTGATACCCTCGGACGCCGTTTCGCGCCCGTCTTCGCGTGAAACCCGTTCCTTGCTCTGCCGGCCCAGCCGCCGGCCTTTTGCATTTCCGCGCGCCCCTGCTAGGGCGCCCCTCCAATGACCGAGCTTTCCCGCATCCGCAATTTCTCCATCATCGCCCATATCGACCATGGCAAATCGACCCTGGCCGACCGCCTCATCCATATCACCGGCGGGCTCACCGCGCGGGAGATGACCAAGGGGCAGGTGCTCGACAATATGGAGCTCGAGCAGGAGCGCGGGATCACCATCAAGGCGCAGACGGTGCGGCTCGACTACAGGGCGCGGGACGGGGCCGATTATGTGCTCAACCTGATGGACACGCCGGGCCATGTCGACTTCGCCTATGAGGTGTCGCGCAGCCTCGCGGCGTGCGAAGGCGCGCTGCTGGTCGTCGACGCGGCGCAGGGGGTGGAGGCGCAGACGCTCGCCAACGTCTACCAGTCGATCGAGCACGACCATGAGATCGTGCCGGTGATCAACAAGATCGACCTCCCCGCCGCCGACGTCGACAAGGTCAAGACCGAGATCGAGGACATCGTCGGCCTGCCCGCGCGAGGCGATTGGAAGGACGGGGGGGCGGTCGCGATCAGCGCCAAGACCGGGATCGGCATCGCCGACGTGCTCGAGGCGATCGTCGCGCGCATCCCGCCGCCCGCGGGCGATCCGGCGGCGCCGCTGAAGGCGATGCTGGTCGATTCCTGGTACGACCCCTATCTCGGCGTCGTCATCCTGATCCGCGTGATCGACGGGGTGATCCGCAAGGGCCAGCAGATCAAGTTCATCGCCGCCGGCACCACCCACCTGGTGGATCGCGTGGGGGTTTTCCGCCCGAAGATCGAGCAGTTCGAGAAATTGGGGCCGGGCGAGATCGGCTTCATCACCGCCCAGATCAAGGACATCAGCGAGACCCGCGTCGGCGACACCATCACCGACGCCCGCAAGCCCACCGCGCAGGCGCTGCCGGGCTTCAAGGAGGTCCAGCCGGTCGTCTTCTGCGGCCTCTTCCCGACCGACGCGAACGATTTCGAGAAGCTGCGCGACAGCCTCTCGAAGCTTCGCCTCAACGATGCCAGCTTCTCGTTCGAGATGGAGACGTCGGCGGCGCTCGGCTTCGGCTTCCGCTGCGGCTTCCTCGGCCTCCTCCACCTCGAGATCATCCAGGAGCGGCTGACCCGCGAATACGATCTCGACCTCATCACCACCGCGCCGAGCGTGGTCTACGAAGTCCACCTCTCCAGGGGGCGGGAGACGGCGTCGACGGGCTCGGCCCGGACGGTCGGCGTGGACGCGGCGGGGCTCAGCATCGTCGAGATCCACAACCCCGCCGACTGGCCGGACCCGAACCAGATCGTGACGATCGAGGAGCCGTGGATCGAGGCGGTGATCTACGTTCCCGACGAGCATCTGGGGCCGATCCTCAAGCTCTGCCAGGATCGCCGCGGCATCCAGAAGAACCTGACCTATGTCGCCGGGCGCGCGCAGCTCACCTACGAGCTGCCGCTGAACGAGGTGGTGTTCGACTTCTACGACCGGCTGAAGAGCATCAGCCGCGGCTATGCCAGCTTCGACTATCACCAGATCGGGCATCGGGAAGGCGACCTCGTCAAGATGAACATCCTCGTCAACGGCGAGCCGGTCGACGCGCTCAGCATGATCGTCCACCGCGCGGCCGCCGAGGCGAGGGGCCGCCAGCTCTGCGAGCGGCTCAAGGATTTGATCCCGAGGCACCTCTTCAAGATCCCCATCCAGGCCGCGATCGGCGGCAAGATCATCGCCCGGGAGACGATCGCCGCGCTGCGCAAGGACGTGACGGCGAAATGCTATGGGGGGGATATTACGCGGAAGAAGAAGCTGCTCGAGAAGCAGAAGGAGGGGAAGAAGCGGATGCGGGAATATGGGTCGGTGAGCATTCCGCAGGAGGCGTTCATCGCGGCGCTTAGGATGGGGGAGGAGTAGCGCGGTTTGCGTGAGCGGGCGCTTTCCACTATCTTCAGCACCATGAACAAGCAGTCGCCTATCGTGTCGGAATTCGAGACGGCCGAGCAGGAGGCCTCCTACGTCGAATGGCTGAAGCGGAAGGTCGCGGCCTCGCTCGCCGATCCGCGCCCGCCCGTTCCGCATGACGAAGTGATGGCGGAAATGCGGGCGATTATCGCGAAGGCGAAAAAACGGAAGTCGTGCTGACGCTGGTCTGGCGCGAAAGCGCGCGGGACGAGGCAAGGGCGATCTTCAACTATATCGCGGAACGGAATGTGGCAGCGGCCGAGAGGCTGCAGGCTGCGATCGAATCGTGCGCCGAGAGGCTGACCGACCAGCCCTTCATGTATCGGCCCGGGCGCGTACCGGGAACGCGCGAGGCCGTGGTCCATCCCAATTATATCCTGGTCTACCGGGTCACGGCCGAAGCGGTGGAGATCGTCAACGTCGTCCACGCGCGGCAGCAATATCCGTGAATGGGAAGAAGCGGATGCGGGACGCGCAAGGACCGTCAGCGCGGGGCGCTGGCACGGCCGGGAGCGAGGTCGGTGAGCATTCCGCCCCGTCCACCGAAGCTTCAGCGAAGGCGGAAGGAGGCGTTCATCGCGGCGCTGCGGATGGGGGAGGAACGGTCATCGTTCATCGATCTTATGCATGTGCATGGAATATTTAATCAGATCACGCTTCCTTCTTGATCCCCCCCAAGCAAGCCAATCCCGGCCAATCTCCCGTAACTCGTCCTTGATTTCCTCCCCGCCTGCGGAAGCGACGCTGTCAAAGACCTTTGGCCAGGACGTCAGGTCCCACCGAGCTCGACGGAGCCAGGCGATCGCAAGGGAGATCATCTGATTCTTGTCCGAAACCTCATAAAGCTTGAGCCAAATATCCAGCCATCCGTTCATGCTGGCTCCAAACCCACCAAGCCAGTTGATACCAATCTCGAAAAAATCCTCGCGCGGTTCGTAATAATCCCACATGCGGAGATACGCTTTCACCCATGTCTTCGTATTGCCAAGGTGCTTAGGCAGCCAGGCGCGGATCGACAGTATCACATGGTCGAGCAGCTTCGGGTCTACAGTTTGTCGTTCGTCCAGCACCTTGAAATACACGAGCCGAACCATCTCCGATGATGCGTTTTGTTGGCCAATCGCCCTGTCGGCAACGGCCTCGAGATCGCGCCGTATGTACGGCTGGTCCCACAGCATGCGCCATATCATGGGCCAACCAGGCGACGTCATTGTTGCGTAGTCCATGCGGTCGATATTATCATTCAGGTAGGACGTGCCGAGGACGGCCAGCTTCTGTCGGTGGGCCAATAGCTTTCTATAGGCGATGGCCCATACCTCGACCCAACCTGGCAAGCTGAGGTCGCTTCTCTCGAGCCAGCGCATGCTGATCACGTCGACTTGCGGGCCAGATCCTTCTCGCAAGAGTGTGCCGAGCAAACGCGCCTGATCAATTGGGTTGCTCGCCGGATGTTCAATCCACCAGAGCGCGACCTCTTCCAGATGGGCGCGCTCGGTGGACTCGTACCATTCACGGCACCACGAATCTGCCCATCCTTCACGTTCCGGCGACAGCCACCACTGCGAAGCGTCTGGATGCTCCGGACCCGGCATCGCCGCAACGTGCCGACTCCCATGCGCGCGCAAGGACCTTCTGGCCGCCTCCAGCGCGCGGAGCCTCCTCGCCCTCCAGCGCCGCGCCACTGCGGCTTCCCCGAGAATCTCGGATATCTTGCTGGCCGCGATTTCTTCGGCCACCTCATCCTGAAGCAGGCTCGCGAGTTCAAGCGCTGAGAACGGTTCGTTCGTGGGCACGGACTTTAACTTCGCCGCCAGCTGAGCATGGGTACCAATCGCCACGCTTCCATCACGGATCCAATAGGCCAAGAGGCCGTCGCTTCCGCGAGTGAGAGAAAGGCTGGGAGGCACAACGGCGACAGTATGAAACAATTCCGGCTGGACGGGCTGGAACCAGAGCACCTTCGATTCTTGGTCGAGCTCCTGCACATAGCCGAAGTTCGACCCCATGCGGCTGAAAACCGGAATAAGAAATGAGGGCGGCTCGTGGGTCGGCGAAAGGAAACCACTGAGGTCGAAGCGGGTCATAGAAAACCTCTGCCCTTATAAAAATCTTCGACAGCGGAGTATATAATCGCGTCATATCTATCGTGACTTAGGGAATAGATTTCATAAGTAATCGGCTCTGCGCGCCATTCTTTTACAATTCTGTTCCTGACCTTTTCATCCCGCAAATAGATCGAGGGCAGAATGACCGCGATTGGGGGGTTTCTTTTAAGGGATATTGACTCACTACACTGAATCTCAATGGTAAATCTTCGATCATCAAATGACCCGGGCGTGCCATCGGCCGCTAGGCGTCGCAGGGCCTTTACCTCCGCGTCGATTGGGCCAAGCTGGAACTCCGATTCGAAAGCTTCCTCGTCTTTCGGTCGCAAGTCGAAATATCTGCGGCTACTGCCAAAAAATGCGCCGATTATTCTTTCTGGCGCGTCGGGTACCGATGCCTCAAATTTCTCCCAGTCCATGAAGCTGATGTAATCCGGATAGAGGCCTTTCCGGAATGCTCCGGAGTCGAACGGGAATATCCTCTTTACATCGAAAGCAGAGTCAAAATTGAAGATAAAGCAACAAGGCAATTCCCAGTAAGAAGC
Organism: uncultured Alphaproteobacteria bacterium; assembly: GCA_963826805.1. Classification (GTDB taxonomy): domain Bacteria; phylum Pseudomonadota; class Alphaproteobacteria; order Sphingomonadales; family Sphingomonadaceae; genus Allosphingosinicella. The sequence continues at coordinate 81,425 of CAWGYE010000001.1, read as the reverse complement.
CTCGCTACTGCTAGGCGGACGTTTATAGGCAGGGCGTCCAACAAAGAGATAGACCAGGTCTTCCCCTTCAAACATAGGGCAAGGCGTTACCGAAATTTCCTGTGTGTCCTTGATTTCACCGATATTATACGATCGTGTCGTATGTACTAGCGGCAGGCTGGTAACAGCGACTACGGTGTTGCGACTTAAAAACTTGGCAAATGCCGTCATGGCATCTCATCTCCAACCAGGTCGTTGCTCCGACCACAAGAGGAATGCCATAACATGCGCTCAAGGCTCCTCATCGGGCAAGGGGCCCTTGAGGCGACGGGGTGGGCGCTTCCAACTAATTGAGCAGCGCTCCCCGCAAAATCCGCCGGATCGCCTCCGGCCGGGACGGCCCTTCGACAAGCTCAGGACATGCTTCGGGTCCGGCTGCTTCGCGATCCGGGGGGACGCGCGGCGGCTGGCGGCGGCTTATCCGGGGCTTTGATCCCGGCCGCTCCCTCGCCTCCGCGGTCGTGATTGCTTTTTCCCGCCAAGGCGCCCAAGCCGGTCGGGCAGTGCGGGCCCGCTCCCGCTCCCTCTCACCCGAAGGACATGCCCATGACCACCCCGCCCGAGGATTATCTGGCGAAGGCCGCCGACACGTTGAAGCAGCTCGAGGCCGCGACCAGCGAGAGCGAGCGGGCGCGCCTGCGCCGCGCGCACGGCGCCTATCTCAAGCTCTCCACCCATGGCGCCGAGGCGGCCGAGCGCGCCGCGATGGCGCCGGAGCCGAGGATCAGGCCGGAAAAGCCGAGCGACGCGGCGACGCCGAAGCTGCAGGGCTGGTCGATCCGCTAGCGCCGCCGCCGCCGGCGCCCCCCGTTGCCGGGCGCGGAGCGAGGGCCTTTCCGCGCCCGGCCGGGGAGCCGGTCGGCGCCGCCGGCGCCGGAACGCCAGCGGCGGCTCAGCAATTGCCATATTCCTGGTAGCTATATTCCGAAATGCCGCCCCAGCTCGCGTCGTGCCAGTCGCAATAGATCCGGTACTGGCCGATCAGATTGTTGAAGCCGGAATCGCTGTAATAGCTGATCTGGAAATAGACGCCGGGCGGCGGCTGCAGCGCCTGCGCGGGGGTGATTGCGCCGGCCAATGCGAGGCCGAGCGCGAGCAGAAGGGTGCCGAGCTTTTTCATGGTACGCGACTCCTCATACGGGGAGAAGGCAAGTAGCGCCCAAAGACGAGCCCGAGTCAATCTGGGCCGATTACTGTATCTTGACTCTGTCGCTATTTGCCGCGGCCGGGCCGCGCGCCGGCAGCCTATTTGCCGAGCCTGCCGAGCAGCCGCATCCACAAGGGGATGGTGACCATCCCGGCGGGCGCGGCGGGCGGGAAGGCGAGGGCGAGGGCGAAGGCGGTGAACGCGGCGAGCAGCACGCTGGTGCTGCGCCGGCGCACGTCGGCGGCGGCGCCCGCCGGCGCGCCCTCGCCGAGCATCTCCGGGCCGGCGGCGGTGCTGTTGACCTTGAGGTTGACGAGCGCGATCAGCACCATCCAGCCCCAGTAGAGGCCGGTCGGCACGGGGGCGCCGTAATATCGGCCCATCAGCGCGGTCATGAACGGCATGAAGGCGATCAGCCCCAGCAGCAGCAGGTTCCAGCCGAGCACGCCCCCATGGTAGCGGCCGGCGAGGCTGAAGGCGCGGTGGTGGCCCATCCAGAACATGCCGATCACGAAGAAGCTGATCCCGAAGCTGACCAGGCTCGGGGCGAGATGGGCGAGCGCCTCCCAATAGGCCTGCGCGGGGGCGCGATAGGCGATTTCGGGCACGTGGATCTCGATGACCAGCAGGGTGATCGCGATCGCGAACACCGCGTCGGAGAAGAAGACCAGCCGCTCCAGCGCATGGTCGGTCTTGCCTGCTGCCATTGCCTGCCCCCTGCCCTGAGGCGGCGAGACTATCCGGCCCCGCCGAGAAGGCAAGGCGCGCCCGTTATTCGGGTGACCGGCCGGCGGTCCCCGGCGGCGGGGGCGGCGTCGGGGGCGGCGGCGGCGCGGGCGGCGCGGGCGGCGGCGTGGCTTCGGCCACGAGCTGCTCAAGGCTGGAGCGCGCATATGCGGCTTCGAAGCTCGAGCCCCTGGCCTGCTGCTGCAGCAAGTCGATCGCGTTCTTCGCCCGCTCGGTTTCCTCCGCGATCCGGGCCAGGACCGGAGCGGCGGACGGCGCGGCGGCGCCCGCGGCGGACTCGACCCTGATCTCGCACTTCAGCGCGTTGGCGATGAAACAGCGTTCGTGCGCCTCGCGGTGGAGCCTGTCGAGCGCATCGCGGCCGGGCGCCTCGCCGGCGAAGGCGATTTCGGGGCGGAGGGTGATCCGAGTCACCGCCATGCGGCCCGGCGCGATCCGGCCCATCTCGGCCTCGGCGCGGTCGCGATAGGAGGCGACGTCGAGCCCCGCCTCGCGGGCGAGCGAGAGGAACCAGAGCATGTGGCAGGAGGCGGCCGCGGCGACCAGCGCCTCCTCGGGATCGACCGCGGCCGGATCGGACATCGGCTCGGGCACGATCGAGGGCGAGGCGGAGCCGGCCACCACCGCGCCGCCGTCGAAGCGCCATTCGTGGCGCCGGCTGTAGCTGTCCGCGGCGAAGCCGCCGTCCGCGGCCCAGGCGATCTCGGCGGTGTGGCGGCTCACCCGTCGCTGCGCGCCGGGCCGGGCGGCTCGGCCAGCGAGAAGAGCGCGGTGGCGTCGCCCTCGGCCGGGGCGGCGGGGGTGAAGCTGACCGGGGTGGCGATCAGCGCCGGCTTGGCCGCGTCCAGCCCCAGGCCCGCGCGCCGGGCGAGGCGGCCCTCGATCTGGGCGCCGGCGTCGATGCTCAGCGATTCGTAGGCGACGTCGCCCATGATCCGGGCCGAGGCCTCGACGATCAGGGTGTTCGCCACCACCGTGCCCTCGACGGTGCCGCCGAGCCGCGCCTCGTCCGCCTCGATATTGCCGGCGATGACGCCCTGCGTGCCCTGGATCAGCTGGGCGCATTTGACGTCGCCCTCGATGCGCCCGTCGACGTGCAGCTGGGCGTCGGTGGCGATGTCGCCGCTGACCACGGTTTCGGGGCCGATGAAGGAGAGGCCGGGCGCGCCGTTGCGCGCGGGCTTGGCGGGCGGGCTTGGCGTCGAGCGGTCGCGTGAGAACATGAAGCGGCGCCTCCCCCGCGCCCGCGCGAACCATCGCGCCCAGTTGGTTACGATTCAACCAACGTGCCGTGAAGCGAGGCGGCAGCGCGACAGGCGCATGCGCACCACTCCCGCGGAAAAATGGGGACAGCCACTATTTTTCACAAAGGGCAAGCGCGGCCTTCGGATGCCGGGACCGGTGAAAAATAGAGGCAGTCCCCGTACAGTAATGGGGGCCGGCATCGCTGCCGGCCCCCACTGTCCCTTCGCGTCAGACCTTGCCTGGAAGGCGAGGCTTTCGCGCCGGGCGGTTTCGAGGTTGCGGAGACCAAGGCCGAGGCCCTGGCTCCGCGTCCTCCGGAGTCCGAAAGGGGCCGAAACCCAATCCGGTTTCCCCGGCGGGCTCCCCGTCGGGGCCGAAGCCCCGGCGGTTCGCCGTTCGGCAGATTTGGAACCGAGGTTCCGCTTCCCGCTGCGGCGGTTCCGCGGGCCGAAGCCTTTGGTTCCGCCGTGGCGGGATCCAAGGCCGAAGCCCTGGTTCCGCCTGACAAGTCCATGGACCGAAATCCTGGGTTCTTGCCGTTTCGCAGCTCCCGGGGCCGAAGCCCCGGTCCTGCCCGACAAGCCGGAAGCCGAAGCTCCCGTTTCGCCGGTGGCAGCGCGCTGGCCGAAGCCTCGCTTTCCGCCTGGACGGGTCCTGGACCGAAGCCCGGTGTCCCGTCTTAACGGTTCCCTACCCCGAAAGGTTTGGTCCCCGGTGGGCGCTTCACGAAGCCTGCCGCTTTCGCATCCGCTGAAGGGCAAGCCCGCCATCGTCCGCCTGGCGGCGGCTTCGTCAGCCGCCCTGCCTTCCGCTTCCGCCATGCTTGCCGCCCGAAGGCGACCGGCCCGGCTTCCGCTTGGGCTGTGGCTGGGAAGGCTATCCTCCGTTGCCAGAAGATCGTCTCGGCCACGGACCCTTGCTGTCACGAAAAATGCGCCAGTAAAAGTGGAAAACGCCTGTGGATAACGAGGATAACGGGGGTAAGTCGCGCCGCTCGCCGGCCCGCCGAATCGGCCGCGCGACGGCGCGGCGCCGGGCCCGCGCGAGCCGCTTGCCCCGCGCGCGCCGCCCGCATAAAGGAGGCGCCACTCAACGCTCCCATGAAAGGCCAAGGCTCAGATGGACGGTCGCTTCAACACGATTGCGGGGTGGGTGCTGGGCGCCGGCATCGTTCTGCTCGGCGCGAGCCTGGTCACCGAGGAATTGTTCAAAGCCGAGCGGCCCGAGACGATGGGCTATCCGATCGCCGGCGTCGAGGAGGAAGGCGGCAGCGGCGCCGAGGCCGAGCAGCCGATCGCCCATTTCCTGCAGAGCGCCGACGCGGGACGCGGCGAGGCGGTGTTCCGCAAGTGCGCCGCCTGCCACAACGCCAATCAGGGCGGCGCCAACGGGCTCGGGCCCAATCTGTTCGGGACGATGGGCGGGCCGATCGCGCGGCGCGCCGGCTTCTCCTATTCGGACGCGCTCGCCGGCCATGGCGGCAATTGGGACTGGGACAATATGAGCGCCTGGCTGCGCTCCCCGCGCACCTTCGCCCAGGGCACCAAGATGACCTTCGCCGGCCTCTCCGACCCGCAGGAGCGGGCCGACGTGATGCTGTTCCTCAATCAGCATGGCGGCGCGCTCACCATCCCGCCGCCGCCGGCCGCGGCGCCGGCCGAAGGCAATGCCGCCGAGGGCAATGCGGCGGCCGGCAACGAAGCCGCCGGCAACGAAGCCGAGCCCCAGGCGCGGAGCGAAGGCGCCACCAAGGGCCCCGCCGCGCCCGACACCTCCGGCCGCGCCGCCCAGGAGCGCCCGGCGCACTGACGGCGGTGGGATGGGGACAGTCACTTTTCCGAACCGCCGTGCAATCGCGTCACGGGCGTGCGGAAAAGTGACTGTCCCCTTCTAGCGATACTCCTCGAGATCGACCGCCGCCACCGCGGCGGGAAGGTCGGGCAATTGCCTTGCGAGCGCGCGGTCGGCCTTCCTCAGCACGCCTTGCAGATAGGGCTTGAGCCAGGGCTCCGCCGCGCTTGGCTCGCGGCCGGCGAGGCGCTGGACGACGACAGTGGCGGTGACCAGAGCCTGCTCGCTCAGATAGCCGCGCCATTGCGCCTGCCAGCCGGAGCCGCCGGCAGTCCCGAAATGGTCGAAGCTGCGGGCGTGGTTGGCCATGAAGATGCCGAAGCCCAGATAGACGGCGATGAGATCGGTGTGGAGCTCGTGCAGGTCCCAGCCGCCCGGCGGATCGGCCGCCGCGGTCGCCATCAGATAGTGGCCGAGCTCGTGAGCGAAGGTCGCGACCAGCCCGGCCGGATCCCTTTCCATCGAGGGATTGTAGGTGATGATGCCGTGGCGGCCGGCGAGACCCTCGCCCACCTCGAACGTGCCGCAGGGCGGCGGCCCGCTTTGGTGGCGCAGGAGATGGGCGTTGCCTGCGTCGATCGGCCGGTCCGCCTCGCCCGCGCGCAGCTCGCACGGCCAGTCGGCCATGCCGGCGAGCATTTTCACCTCCTCGAAGATGGCGCGCGCGCCGGCGCGCCCGGCGAGCGCGGCCTCGCTGAAGAAATCGCGGGTCGGCAGCACCAGCGGCTGCGCGACCGGCCCGAACTGGCCGATCACCCATTTGAAGGTGGCGAGCTGGAAGTCGAGCTCGTCGGCGTCGATCGGCAGGCGCGGGCCGAACAGCGACAGCATCAGATGTCGCAGGCGGGATCCGGGGCGATGCCGGCATAGTGGCGGCAGACATAATCCCAGGCTTCCGCGGCGCTCTCGCAATAGGTGAACAATTTGAGGTCGTCGGGGGAGATCACGCCTTCCTCGGCGAGCGCCTCGAAGTCGATCACCCGCTCCCAGAAGGCGCGGCCGAAGAAGACGATCGGGATCGGCTTCACCTTGCCGGTCTGGATCAGGGTGAGCAATTCGAACGCCTCGTCGAACGTGCCGAACCCGCCCGGGAACACCGCGACCGCGCGGGCGCGCAGCAGGAAGTGCATCTTCCTCAAGGCGAAATAGTGGAACTGGAAGGAGAGCGCCGGCGTCACATAGGGATTGGGCATCTGCTCGTGCGGCAGCACGATGTTGAGCCCGATCGATTCGCGGCCCTCGTCGCAGGCGCCGCGATTGGCGGCTTCCATGATCGACGGACCGCCGCCCGAGCAGACCACGAAATGCCGGCGCCCGTCCTCGTCCGGGGCGACCCGGCTGGCGAGCCGGGCGAGCTCGCGCGACACGTCGTAATATTTCGAATTGGCCTTCAGCCGCTCGGCGACCTTGCGCTGGCTGGGGGTGGCGGCCGCGGCGATCAGCGCGTCGGCCCGCTCCGGCTCCGGGATCCGCGCCGAGCCGTAGAACACGAAGGTCGAGGCGATATCGGCCTGATCGAGCAGCAGGTCGGGCTTCAGCAATTCGAGCTGGAAGCGGACCGGGCGCAGGTCCTCGCGCAGCAGGAAGTCCATGTCCTGGAAGGCGAGCCGGTAGGCCGGATCGACCGTCTGCGGGCTGAGCGTCGTCTGCGCGGCGGTCTCGGCCTCCTCGCGGGCGGGGTGGAAGACGCGCTTGGGCGGTTTCGGGTCGGTCATGGAAGGCGGGTTTAGTGCGGAATTCGGTGAAAGGGGACAGTTACTTTCACGCGTGGCGGGGCGAGCCTTGGAACCGTCATCGGGAGAGTAACTGTCCCCATTCCGGCGCGTCCGAGAATGGGGACAGTCACTTTCAGGCGGTGCGCGCGAGCTTTCGCACGAAGGCGCGTGAAAGTGACTGTCCCCTCCTCACCGGCAGTAGGGCCCGCGGCCCATGTCGAAGTGGAGGTGGTTGTAGTGATAGGCGTCGCTGTCGGGCGAGAGGCCGATGCTGAAGCGGCGGCAGCCGGCCTGGTGGACGGCGCGCAGGAAGCGGCGGACGCGCTCGTCCTCGCCGTTCCAGCCGTCCTGGACCGTGATCCGGCGCCCGCCCTCGAGCACGAAGCCCGACACGTCGACGGCATTGGCGTAGCCGTGCTCCGACAGGGGCGCGCCGGGCTGCGAGTTGCGGGTGCGGCAGGCATAGGTGCCGAAGGTCTCGATCCGCACCACCCGCGCCTCCAGCCACTGGTCGGCGGCGGGCTGCACCGCCTCGCGCGCCCAGCGCGCGAACTGGCGGGCGAGCGGGCAGGTCATCGCCTTCAAATTGCCGACCGGGGTGCCGATATTGGTGAGCTGGACCGCGCCGAGCGCCGAGCAGCCGCCGGCGAAGCGCTGGTCGGGCAAGGCGCGGAAGCCGATCTCCTCGCGGGCGAGGTCGATATGGCATTGCAGCGTCTCGCGGCTGTTGCGCTCCGCCCGCGCAGGCGTCTGCGCGCGCGGCGGCTCGCGCCGCGGCTCGCTGCGCGGGATGCACGCGCCGAGCGCGAGCAGGCACAGCAACAGACCTCCCCACCGCATGAATAGGGTGATGATCGCTTCGCCCCTCCCTTTCAAGGGAGGGGAGATGTGCGGGCGCCTTGCCGCGGCCGCAATTGCTCTCTAATCCCGTCGGCGGGCCACGCCGTCCCAACGCGGCGCGGGCTCTCTGGAAGGAGAGTCGTTAGAGTGACCAATGCCAAGCCTGCGGCGCGCCCCGCGCGCCCGTTTTTCTCTTCCGGCCCCTGCGCCAAGCCGCCGGGCTGGGCTCCCGCCAAGCTGCCGATCGCCTCGCTCGGGCGCTCGCACCGCTCGCGGCTCGGCAAGGCGCGGCTCGGCCACGCCATCGAGCTGACCCGGCACGTGCTGCGCGTGCCGCCCTCGCATCTGATCGGGATCGTGCCCGCCTCCGACACCGGCGCGGTCGAGCTCGCCCTGTGGAACCTGCTCGGCGCGCGCCCGGTCACCCTGCTCGCCTGGGAGAGCTTCGGCGAGGGCTGGGTGACCGATGCGGTGAAGCAGCTGCAGCTCGACGCGACCGTGCTGCGCGCCGATTACGGCCTGCTGCCCGATCTCGCCGCGGCCGACCCCGCCAGCGACATCGTCTTCACCTGGAACGGCACCGCCTCGGGCGTGCGCGTGCCGGGCGGCGACTGGATCGCCGCGGACCGGGGCGGGCTCACCATCTGCGACGCCACCTCGGCCGCGTTCGCGGTCGACCTGCCCTGGGACAAGCTCGATGTCGTCACCTTCTCCTGGCAGAAGGTGCTGGGCGGCGAGGGCGGGCACGGCATGCTGATCCTTTCGCCGCGCGCGGTCGAGCGGCTCGAGGGCTATGCGCCGCCCTGGCCGCTGCCCAAGATCTTCCGGCTGAAGAAGGGCGGCAGGCTGATCGAGGGCATCTTCCGCGGCGAGACGATCAACACTCCCTCGATGCTGGCGCTGGAGGATTATGTCTGGGCGCTGGAATGGGCCGAGCTGCAGGGCGGCCTCGACGCGCTGATCGCGCGCGCAGAGGCCAATGCGGCGGCGCTGTCGGACTGGGTCGAGCGGAGCGACTGGGCGGCGCACCTCGCCGCCGACCCGGCGACGCGCAGCAACACCAGCCTGTGCCTCAAATTCGCCGACGAGGGGCTGAGCGGGGAAGCGGGCCGGGCGCTTTCGAAAAGGATCGAATCGCTGCTCGAGCTCGAGGGCGCCGCTTACGACGTCGCCTCCTATCGCGACGCGCCCCCGGGCCTGCGGGTGTGGTGCGGCGCGACCGTGGATACCGACGACATCGAGGCGCTCTGCCCCTGGCTCGACTGGGCCTGGCGGGAGGCGAGGGAGACCTCATAGCCCTCTCCCCTTCAGGGGAGAGGGTTGGGAGAGGGGAAGCGCAGATGCGAGACCAAGTCCTTCTGGAGCGGGCCAAGGCGATGCGCCGAGCGGCCACGGGCCCCGAGCAGCGCCTCTGGCTGGAGTTGCGCGCGAAACGATTCGCGGGCGCCAAGTTTCGCCGCCAGGTGGTCATCGGCCGCTACATTGTCGACTTTGCCTGCCGCACTCCGTGCATGGCGGTGGTCGAGCTCGACGGCGACACCCACGCGAGCAGCGAAGCTTATGATTCGGCTCGTACCCTCTTTCTCGAGTCAAAGGGCTATCGGGTCATCCGCTTCACCAACAGCGACCTCATGACCAATCTCGACGGCTGCCTTCAGACGCTCGAGCGATTTCTCCAGCTCCCCCTCTCCCCGACCCTCTCCCCTGAAGGGGAGAGGGAGAAAGGTGTCCGATGCCGCTCGTTCTGATCAGCGAACCGATGGACCCCAAGGCGGCGGAGATCTTCCGCGCCAACGGTATCGAGGTGCACGAGAAGCCCGGGCTGACCCGGGACGAGCTCGAGGAGGCGATCGGCCTCTACGACGGCCTCGCCATTCGCTCGGCGACGAAGGTGACCGCCGAGCTGCTCGACGCGGCGGCGAATTTGAAGGTGATCGGCCGCGCCGGCATCGGCGTCGACAATGTCGACGTGCCGGCGGCAACGGCGCGCGGCGTGGTGGTGATGAACACCCCGTTCGGCAATGCGATCACCACCGCCGAGCATGCCGTCGCCCTGATGTTCGCGCTGGCCCGCGAGCTGCCGGCGGCCGACGTCTCCACCCAGGCCGGCAAGTGGGAGAAGAACCGCTTCATGGGGGTCGAGCTGACCTCCAAGACCCTGGGCCTGGTCGGCTGCGGCAATATCGGCTCGATCGTCGCCGACCGCGCGCTGGGCCTTCGGATGAAGGTGATCGCCTACGATCCGTTCCTGACGCCCGAGCGGGCGCTGGAGCTCGGCGTCGAGAAGGTCGAGCTCGACCAATTGCTCGCCCGCGCCGACTTCATCACCCTGCACACGCCGCTGACCGAGCAGACGAGGAACATCCTCAGCCGCGAGAATCTGGCGAGAACCAAGCCCGGCGTGCGCATCGTCAATTGCGCGCGCGGGGGGCTGATCGACGAGGCGGCGCTGCGCGACGCGCTCGATTCGGGCCATGTCGCGGGCGCCGCGCTCGACGTGTTCGTCGAGGAGCCCGCCAGGGCCAATCCCCTGTTCGGAGCGCCGGGGCTGGTGGCGACGCCGCATCTCGGCGCCTCGACCACCGAGGCGCAGGCCAAGGTCGCCGTGCAGATCGCCGAGCAGATGGCCGATTTCCTGGTCCGCGGCGGCGTCGCCAATGCGCTCAACATGCCCTCGCTGACCGCCGAGGAGGCGCCCCGCCTCAAGCCCTATATGGCGCTGGCGGAGAAACTCGGCAGCCTGGTCGGCCAGGTCGAAGGGACGCGGATCAGCGGCGTCTCGGTCGAGGCCGAGGGCGCCGCCGCGCAATTGAACCAGAAGCCGATCACCGGCGCGGTGCTGGCCGGGCTGATGCGGGTCTATTCGGACACCGTCAACATGGTGAACGCGCCCTGGCTGGCGCGCGAGCGCGGCCTCGACGTGCGCGAGATCCGCCACGACCGCGAGGGCGACTATCACACCCTGCTCACCGTCTCGGTGGCGACGCGGGACGGGCCGCGCACCGTCTCCGGCACATTGTTCGGCAACGCCGCGCCGCGCCTCGTCGACATGTTCGGCATCGCCATCGAGGCGGAGCTCGCCGGCGAGATGATCTACATCGTCAACGAGGACGCGCCGGGCTTCATCGGCCGGCTCGGCACCCTGCTCGGCGAGGCCGGCGTCAACATCGCCACCTTCCACCTCGGCCGGCGCGAGGCGGGCGGCGATGCGGTGGCGCTGGTTTCGGTCGACGGCCATATCGATGCGGAACTGGTTGCCCGGCTCGAGGCTTTACCCGGCGTGAAGAGGGTCAAGCCGCTGCGCTTCTGAGAGGAGGGAGGGACCGCCATGCGCCCGTTCGTCGTCGCCCCCGTTGCCCTCGCGCTCGCCATCGCCGCGCCGGCGGCCGGGCAGGAGCCGGAATGGCGGACCGCGCCCGAGGCGCAGATCCTGCTGCGGCCGTTCGCCTACGAGCCGCAGGTCATCCGGCTGGAGGCCGGGCGGCCGGTCAAATTGCACTTCGTCAACAACAGCCGCGCCACCCTGGCGGTCAGCGCGCCGGCCTTCTTCCGGGCGGCGCGGCTGCGCGGGCGCGAGGCGCGGATGCTGGCCGGCGGCCGCTTCCGGCTGGCGCCCGGCGAGCGCCGCACCGTCGCACTGGTCCCGGCGGCGGGCCGCTACCGGGCGCGCAGCACCAACCTCGTCCACCGCGCGCTCGGGATGAGCGCCGAGATTCTCGTCGAATGACCCCTTGAAACGACTAGGTGTGTTAGTATATTAACACACAGGAGGACGAACCATGGTCGGAAACATCAGGATCCCCAAGCGGGTCGGCGCGGTGAAGCTGCCGAAGAAGGTCCGCAGGAAGGCGAAGAAAGCGATCAAGGCGGCGGCGAACCCGTTCGTGCGCGATTTCGCCTCGGCGGCGATGGCGGCGGCGAGCCGGGTGCGGCGGGAGGCCGGGGACGGCCGGGAACGGAAGGACGAAGCGATGTGCGAGAACGTGCGTATCCATATCGACGGCAACAGGCTTGGCGAGGCGATCCGCAAGGCGGCGGCCGACGGCCTCAGGACCTTCCTCGAAGGCCTCGAGGAAGGGCTGCGCGAGGCCCGCAAGGAGATGGACGACCCGCAGCCGGACCCGCAGGCGAAGCCGCCGAAGCCCCCGAAAGCGGCCAAGCCCCCGAAACCGCCGAAGCCCCCCAAAGCGCCGAAGCCGCCGAAGCCGCCGAAGGCTAGGAAGTCCGACCGCTCGGCGAAACCCGCACCCCGCGCTCCAGGCGCCTAGGCCCGCCGCGCAGCTGGCCGCGGATCGCGCCGGCCGGGTGCGGCGCGGTGTGGACGTTGACGTAGAAGCCGTGGCCCTGCGCCGCGATCTCGCGGGCGAGGCCGGGGTCGACGGCGGCGCAGCCCTCGCTGCGGCCGGCCGCGTCGGGCGTGGTCAGCACCACCACCGGCGGGCCGGCGACGCCGGCGGCGCCGCGGTGGACATGGGCGGCGGTCGCGGGATCGATGCCGCGCGCGAACAGGTTCCAGCAGACCTCGCCATCGCGCGGATTGACCCTGACCTCGACCGTGCCGCTGCCGTCCGGATCGCCCGGCCCCGGCACCTCCTGGATGCCGTTCATCGTCACCCGCAAGGTGGCGCGCTGATTGGCCGGCCCGCCGGCGGCGCAGCCGCCAAGGCTCAGCAGCGCCGCCGCCATCCACAAGCCCTTCATCCCGATTCTCCTCATCCTGTCTCACTCCAGCGCGTCAGCAGCGTGTTGGCAATGGCAAAGGGCGGCGGCGCCAGGAACGGCGCCCCGGCCGCGCCGGCGAGCGCGGCGCGCACCCCCGCCCGATCGACCCAGAAGCCGTGCTCGAGCTCGGCGGGGTCGAGGCGCAGCGCATCGGAGTCCGCTTGCGCCAGGCAGGCGATCATCAGCGAGCCCGGAAAAGGCCAGGGCTGGCTCGCCACGTAGCGCACGTCGCGGACCGCGACGCCCGCCTCCTCCATCAGCTCGCGCGCCACCGCCTCCTCGATCGATTCCCCCGGCTCGACGAAGCCGGCCAGCGCCGAATAGCGGCCCGGCGGATATTGGGGCTGGCGCGCGACGAGCACCCGCCCGTCATGCTCGGCGAGCATGATCACGACGGGATCGACCCGCGGGAAATGCTCGGCGCCGCAGCCTGGGCACTGGCGGCCCCAGCCGGCGCGGAAGCTCGCCGTCGCGGTTCCGCAAATCCCGCAGAAAAGGTGGCGGTTGTGCCATTCGTTCAGCGACCGCGCGGCGCCCCAGATCGCCGCGTCCCGCGGGCTCATCAGGCCGAGCAGACGGAACACCGACCAGGCCCGCTCGCCGAGCTTCTCCAGCGCGAGCAATGGTGCGAAATGCGGGACGCCGTCCTCGATGCCGAGGAACAGCAGCTCGCTGTCCCCCGCCGCCAATGGCGACCAGAGCAGGCGGCCCTCCTCGTCGAGCAATGGATCGAGCGTGTCGAGCCGGAGCAGCCGCGCCTCGCCATTCGCCATCAGGGCGGCGAGCTGCTCGGCGTCCAGCCGGAGGTGGTCCGCCCGATCGAGCCCGGCGCCGGTGAAGCCGATCATCTGGGTGGCCCGAGCCGCCGTGTGGCGAAGGCGTCGGTGAGCGCCGTGGCGCGATGGTCCTCACCGCCGAAGCCGCGGAAGATCGAGGAATGCGTGCCTTCGACGGCCGCGACCGCCGCCGCCGTGCCGGCGGCGCGCAACGCGGCGGCGAGCGCTTCCGACTGGTCGCGCGAATCGGGGCGGGAGGCGACGTGCAGGATGAGGAATTCGGCGGCGTTCGGCGCGCGCGCGTGGCTGATCGGCGAGAGCCGGATTTGCGCCGCCTCGTCGCGCCCGAACGCATTCAAATACAGGCGCCGGAGCAGCGGTCCCGCCGCCTCGATCTGGCGCGGCACGTCGTAGCCGGCGCCGTCGAGCAGCACGACGCCCGCCACCGCGCCCAGCGGAATGCCGTGCGCGGCCAGATAGCGGGGATCGGTTGCGACCAAAGCGGCGAGATGGGCGCCCGCGCTGTGGCCGATCAGCAGGACGGGTAGCCGCCGCCCGGCGCCCAGGCTGGCCAAAGCGGCGGCGACGTCCTCGGCCTGCTGGCCGACCGTGACGGCGTGCGCGAGGCGATAGTTGATCGCGGCGAAGGCATAGCCGCGCCCGCGAAAGTGGGCGGCCATGTGCGCGGCGATGCGCTTGTCGCCGAAGGCCCAGGCGCCGCCGTGGATGAACACGACCAGCGGCCCGTCGCGCACGCCCGCGGCGGTGAAGTCGAGCCGCTGGCGCGGATCGGCGCCATAAGCGTGCTCGACGGTCTGGGCGGCAGCGGGCGCCGCGAGCAGCAGGAGCAGGAGCGGAAGCAGCTTCACGCCGCTTCCCTCCATGCGGAGCCGCGGGCGGCGAGCTTGGCGAACAGGGTCGGCAGGCCCGCCTCGGCGACGCGCTCGACGGGCCACCAGATTCCCTCCTCAATGGGGACAGTCACTAGTGACTGTCCCCTTTTCGCCACCCGCGCGCACCGGAGCCGCATGGTGAGCGCGAAATGGGTGAAGACATGGTCGACCGCTCCCGCGTCCCGCCAGTCGGCCTCGGCCGGCGCCGACTCGGGCAAGGCAAGCATGCCGCCGAGCAGCCCCCGCTTCGGCCGCCGGACCAGCAGCACCTCGCCGTCATGTTCGAGCCAATAGGCGATGCCCTCGCGGCGCGGCTTCGGCCGCTTCGGCGGCTTCACCGGATAGGCTTCGGGCGCGCCGGCGCGGAAGGCGGCGCAGAACGGGGACAGCGGGCAGCGGCCGCATTGCGGATTGCGCGGCGTGCAGATGGTGGCGCCGAGATCCATCATCGCCTGCGCGAAATCGCCGGCGCCCTCGTCCGGCGTCATCGCGTCGACAGCCGCGCGGATCGCCGCCTTGTCCGAGACGGCGTGCAGCCGCGCGATCACCCGCTCGACATTGCCGTCGACGACCACCGCGCGCCTGCCGAACGCGATCGCGGCGATCGCGGCCGCGGTGTAGGCGCCGATGCCGGGGAGGCGGCGCAGCCCCGCCTCGTCCGCGGGGAACCGGCCGCCATGCTCGCCCGCCACGACGCGGGTGCAGGCGATCAGGTTGCGGGCGCGGGCATAATAGCCGAGCCCCGCCCAGGCGGCCATCACCTCCGCCTCGTCGGCCGCGGCCAGCGCCTCGACGGTCGGCCAGCGCCGGGTGAACGCCTCGAAATAAGGCTTCACCGCGGCGACACTGGTCTGCTGCAGCATCACCTCGGACAGCCACACCCGATAGGGGTCCGCGACCTCGCCCGGCCCGGCGCGCCACGGCAGCGAGCGCTTATCCACAACATACCAACACAAAAGAGCGCGGGCGGCATCGACGGGCATGGGGCGCCTATGCCATGCTGAAGCCAAGAGTGGAAAGCAAAGTGACCAAAGCGGGCGTGACCAGGCGGAAGGCGGCGGCGCAGCCGGCGCGCTCGCGGCGCGCGCGCGCCGTCTCGGACCTGCTGCCCGCCGCCGGCGGCGCCGCCTTCCGCCGTTTCGGCTTCGTCCAGTCCTCGATCGTCAGCCGCTGGAAGGAGATCGTCGGCGCCCGCTACGCCGCCGTCTCCTCGCCCGAATCGATCCGTTTCCCGCCCGGCAAGAAAAGCCAGGGCGTGCTCACCCTGATCGTCGAGGGCGCGCACGCGCCGATGATGCAGCACGTCGCCCCGGCGATCGCCGAGCGGGTCAACGGCTTTTTCGGCTATCCGGCGGTCGACCGGATCAGCATTCGTCAAGGCGTGGTTCAGATCGAGCGGGCGAAGCCGCGCCCCGCCCCGTCCACGCTGGCGCCGATGCCGGCCGAGCTGGGCGAGTCATTGCGGGAGGTGGCCGATCCGGAGCTGCGCGCGTGCCTCGAATCGCTTGCGCGCGGCCTTTCCTCCGGCGAAGGGGCGCCGGTGGTGACGACGATCCCGGTCGTCGGCCGTATTGGAGAGAGGAAGAAATGAAAGCACGGACCAGCCTCGGCGCGCTCGCCCTCGCGCTCGCCCTCGCCGGCTGCGGCGGCGGCGACGACCTCAACCAGGCCGCGGCCAACAGCAACGCACCGCTCACCCAGATTCCGGCGCCCAACAATGGCGACTGGACCCAGACGGTGACGCAGACCGAGAACGGCTTCCTGATGGGCAATCCCGACGCGCCGGTGAAGCTCGTCGAATATGCCTCGCTCGCCTGCCCGCACTGCGCCGCCTTCTCCGAGGAAGGCTCCGCGGAGCTGCGCGACACCTATGTCCGCTCCGGCCAGGTCAGCTGGGAATATCGCCATTTCCTGCTGAACGCGCCCGACGTCTCGTTCACGACGCTCGCCCGCTGCCAGCCGCCGGCCGCCTTCTTCGCGACGATCGAGCAGATGTTCCGCCAGCAGCGCGAGTTCTTCGACGCGATCGACGAAGCCGAGAATGCGCGGATCAGCGCGATGCCGCCCGAGCAGCAGGCCGAGCCGCTCGCCCGGGCGATGGGGCTCGACACCTTCTTCGCCCGCCGCGGCATGCCGGCGGCGCGGTTCAGCGAGTGCCTCGGCAACCGCCAGGCGATCCAGCAGATCCAGGACATGACCGCCCGCGCGATGAACGAGCAGCAGGTGAGCGGCACGCCGACCTTCTTCATCAACGGCGAGAAGCAGGATGTGTCGGTGTCCACCTGGGCGACGCTCGAGCCGCGGCTGCGCGGCGCGATCGGGGGCTGAGTGAAGCCCCGCGCCCTGCTCGCGGCGCTGGCGGCGACGGCCGCGCTGTCGCTGCCCGCCTTGTCGGTCGAGGCGCAGCGGCGCGCCGCGCCGGCGCAGACCGACTGGACGCGGACCGCTGTGCGCACGCCGGAAGGCGGCTTCCGGATGGGCAACCCGAACGCGCCGGTGAAGGTGATCGAATATATGTCGCTCGCCTGCGTGCACTGCCAGGCGTTCGCGCGGGAGAGCCACCCGCGCCTCGCCCAGAATTACATCCGGCCGGGGCGGGTCAGCATCGAATATCGCAACATCGTGCTGAACGGCCCCGACGTCGCCGCCACCGTGCTGACCCGCTGCGCGGCGCCGCGCGCGTTCTTCAACATGGCCCACGAGCTGCTCGCCACCCGCGAGCAGTGGCTGGCGCGGATGAGCACCGTCCCGCAGGCGCAGCGCGCCGAGATCAGCCGGCTGCCGCCGATGCAGGCGGTGCAGCGCGTGGTGCCGCTGCTCGGGCTCGACCGGGTCGCCGCGCGCCACGGCCTGACCCCCGCTGCGCAGCACGCCTGCCTGTCGAACCAGGCCAATTTCGACCGCATCGAGCAGATGGCGCGGGCCGGCCACGACCAGTTCGGGGTGGAGGGCACGCCGACCTTCATCATCAACGGCCGCACGATCACCGACACCAACGTCTGGGCCGGGATCGAGCCGCTGCTGAGCGGGCGCTAGGCGCTTAAGGAAGGGGGCGACGGACACGACGTGCGGGTCAAGCGGCTCAAACTCTCCGGCTTCAAGAGCTTCGTCGAGCCCGCCGAGCTGCGCGTCGAGGACGGGCTGACCGGCATCGTCGGGCCGAACGGCTGCGGCAAGTCGAACGTGCTCGAGGCGATCCGCTGGGTGATGGGCGAAAGCTCGCCCAAATCGATGCGCGGCGCCGGCATGGACGACGTGATCTTCGCCGGCACCGCCTTGCGGCCCGCGCGCGACTTCGCCGAGGTGACTCTGCTGGTCGAGCGCGAGCCGGGCGACGAGAGCGGCGACGTCCGCATCGCGCCGCTCGGCGAGGTCGAGGTGACCCGGCGGATCGAGCGCGGCGCGGGCTCGGCCTACCGGCTCAACGGCCGCGACGTGCGCGCCAAGGACGTCGCCCTGCTGTTCGCCGACGCCGCGACCGGGGCGCATTCGCCGGCTTTGGTCAGCCAGGGCAAGATCAGCGCGGTGATCGCCGCCAAGCCGGTCGAGCGGCGGCTGCTGCTCGAGGAGGCGGCGGGGATCGCCGGCCTGCACGTCCGCCGCAAGGATGCCGAGCAGAAATTGCGCGCCACCGAGGCCAATCTCGTGCGCCTCGACGAGATCCTCGCCGACATGGAGCTGCGCGCCTTCACGCTCAGGAAGCAGGCGCGCGCGGCCGAGCGCTACCGCAAGCTCTCCGAAGGGATCCGGACCGCCGAGGCCCGCCTGATCTTCGCCCGCTGGCGCGAGGCGGCGGAGGCGGCCGAGGCGGCGAAGGCGGAGGCGGAAGCGGCGGATGCCAACGTCGCCAAAGCGGCGGAGGCGCGGCTCGCCGCGGCCGCGCACCAGAACGAGGCCGTCGCCCGCTTGGGCGAGGCGCGCAAGGCCGCGGAGACGGCGCGCGAGAAGGCCTCCGAGCTCGGCCACCGGCTGGCGGCGCTGAAGGCCGAGCGCGACGGCGTCCGGCGCCGGATCGAGGAGCTGGAGGAGCGCCGCCGGACCCTGGCCGCCGACCGCGGCCGCGAGGAGGCGCTGAAAGCCGACGCCGCCGCCGCGATCGCCCGGCTCGAGGAGGAATTGTCGGCGATCGCCCGGCGCCTCGCCGAGGCCGAGGCGCTGCGCGGCACGATCGACGAGCGCAGCGTCGCCCATGAGGACGAGGCGCGCGCCGCCGAGAGCGCGCTCGGCCAGGCCCGCGCCCTGCAGGCCGCCGAGCAGGCCGAGGCGCGGGTCGCCGAGGCGGCCTTGCAGGCGGCGCGCACCAAGCTCGAGCGGGCCGAGGCGGAGGCCGCGCGGCTCGGCGCGCAGATGGCCGAGCTCGGCGGCGACGCCGATCTCGCCGCGACGTTGGCGGGCGCGAAGGCCAGGCGGGGCGAGGCCGAGGCCGCGCTTGCCGAAGCCGGCGGGACGATCGCCGCGGCCGAAGCGACGCGGGCCGAGGCCGCGGCGGCGCGCGACGGCGCCGAAAGCGAGGCCGCGTCCGCGCGCGCCGCCCTGTCGGCGCTGCAATCGGAGGCGCGCGCGCTCGCCCGCGCGGCCGAGGGCGGGGCCGGGGACCGGGCGATCAACCATGTCAAAGCGGCGCCCGGCTACGAGCATGCGCTCGCCGCCGCGCTCGGCGAGGATCTCGACGCCGGCCTCGGCAGCGAGGGGCCGCGCCGCTGGGCGGGCGCCGCGCCCCAGCCCGGCGACCCGGCGCTGCCGGCGGGCTGCACCGCGCTCGCCGATCATGTCGAGGCGCCGGCGGCGCTGCTGCGGCGGCTGAAGCAGATCGCCGTCGCCAGCCGCGACGACGGCCAGACGCTCGCGGTCGGGCAGCGGCTGGTCACCCAGGACGGCAAGCTGCGCCGCTGGGACGGCTATGTGGCGACCGGCATGGGCGCGGCGGCGGCGGAGCGGCTGATCCGGGTCAATCGCCTGGCCGAGATCGAGACGGCGCTGCCCGACGCGGCGGCCGCCCTCGAGGCCGCCGAGGGCAGGCGCGCCGAGGCGCAGGCGGCGATGCAGGCGGCGCGCGAGGCCGCCGAGTCCGGCCGGCGCGCCGAGGCGGAAGCGAGCGCCGCGGCCCGCGAGGCGGCGCGCGAGGAAGACGCCGCCGCGGTCGAGATCGAGCGGCTGGCGCTGCGCCGCACCGGCCTTTCCGAGCGCGCGGGGCTCGCCGACGCGGATCTCGCCGATGCGAAGCGCGCGCTCGCCGAGGCGGAGGCGGTCGCCGCGGCCTTGCCCGACGCCGCCGCCACCGAGGCCCGCGTCGCCGCGCTCCGCGCCGCCGCCGAGACGGCGCAGGGCGCGCTCGCCGAGGTGCGCGCCGAGGCGGCGACCTGGGCGCGCACGCTCGGCGCCGACAAGCAGCGCACCGAGGCGGCGCGCAAGGAGCAGGCCGACTGGCGGGCCCGCGCGGCCGAGGCCGAGAAGCGCCAAAGCGACTTCGCCCGGCGCATCGCCGAGGCCGACGAGGAAGCGCGCCGGCTCGCCGAGGCCCCCACCGACCTCGACGCGCGGATCGAGGCGCTCGCCGCCGAGTCGAGCGCGGCGATGGAGGCCGTCGAGGCGGCCGGCGCCTATGAGCGCGGCCGCGACGAGGCGCTGAAGGCCACCGAGGCGAAGCTCGCCGAGGCTGGCGAGGCGCAGGCGAGCGCGCGCGAGGCCCGCGCCGGGGCGACCGCCCGGGCCGAGGCGCAGGAGGCGCGGCGCACGGAGATGGCCCGCATCTCGACCGAGAAGTTCGAGTGCGCGCCGCCGCAACTGCCCGAGACCGCCGGCTTCAGGGAGGAGTCGATCGCCGACGTCGCCGCCGAATCGGCGCGGCTCGAGCGGCAGGTGCTCGAGCGCGAGCGGATCGGCCCGGTCAACCTCGTCGCCGAGAGCGAGCTTTCCGAGCTCGAGGAGGGCCGCCTCGCCAGCCAGGCCGAGCGCGAGGAGCTGGGCGTCGCCATCCACCGCCTGCGCGGCTCGATCGGCAGCCTCAATCGCGAGGGCCGCGCCCGCCTGCTCGCCGCCTTCCAGGATGTCGACCGCCACTTCCGCAGCCTGTTCACCACCCTGTTCGAGGGCGGCCAGGCGCATCTCGAGCTGGTCGAATCGGAGGATCCGCTGGAGGCGGGGCTCGAGATCATGGCGCAGCCGCCCGGCAAGCGGCTCTCGACGCTCACCCTGCTCTCCGGCGGCGAGCAGGCGCTAACCGCGATCGCACTTATTTTTGCCCTGTTCCTCACCAATCCGGCGCCGATCTGCGTGCTCGACGAGGTCGACGCGCCGCTCGACGACGCCAATATCGAGCGCTTCTGCGACCTGCTCGACCGGATGACCGCCGAGACCCAGACCCGCTACATGATCGTCACCCACAATGCGGTGACGATGAGCCGCATGCACCGCCTGTTCGGCGTCACCATGATCGAGAAGGGCGTCTCCCGCCTGGTCAGCGTCGACCTCGGCGACGCCGAGCGCCTGCTCGCGGCGGAGTAAATAGGGGACAGTCACTGGGGACAGTCACTAGCGACTGTCCCCATAGGAGCCGTGGAATGCCCGAACCCGCCCCCGTCTCCGTCGCCTTCCTCGTCTATCCCGGCGTCACCCAGCTCGACTTCACCGGCCCGGCGCAGGTGCTCTCGCGGCTCGGCAATGCGACCCTCCATTATGTCTGGAAGGACCGCGCGCCGGTGCCGACCGACGCCGGCTTCTCGGTGCTGCCGACCGCGACGTTCGGCGAGGTGGCCGGGGCCGACATCATCTGCGTGCCCGGCGGCATCGCCTGCGTCGAGGTGATGGAGGACGAGGCGGCGCTCGCCTGGGTGCGGAGCGCCGGCGAGGCCGCCGCCTGGGTGACCAGCGTCTGCACCGGCTCGCTGATCCTCGGCGCCGCCGGGCTGCTCCGCGGCTATCGCGCCGCCTGCCACTGGGCCTGGCGCGACCATCTAAGCCTGTTCGGCGCCGAGCCGGCCGCCGGGCGCGTGGTCTTCGACCGCAACCGCGTCACCGGCGGCGGCGTCACCGCCGGCATCGATTTCGCGCTCGCGCTCACCGCCGCGGTGCGCGGCGAGGACCATGCCCGCATCGTCCAGCTCGCGCTCGAATACGACCCGGCGCCGCCGTTCGATTCGGGCAGCCCCGAGCGCGCCGGCGAGCCGCTGCTCGCCGCCTATCGCCGGCGCATGGAAAGCCTCGCGCCGGACCGCGAGCAGCGCATCCGCGCCGTGGCGGAAAAGCATGACGCCCTTGCCTGACCGCTTCGTCCCGCCGCACCCGCCGCGCGGCACCGGGCCGGTGCCGGTATGGCGCGGCTTCGTCGGCGAGCGGGCGCGGATCGCGGTCTACGGCTGGTCGGAGCGGGCCTTCACCCTGCCCTATATGCGGCGCAAGGTGTTCGGCTACACCGTCCACATCCCGTTGACCCCCGAGGGGGTCGAGCAGGTGCTGCTCGTCAATGCCGCCAATTACGTGAAGCCCGACATCGTCAAGAAATTGCTGAAGCCGACCATCGGCCAGGGCCTGCTCTCCTCCGACGGGGATCTGTGGCGCGGCCAGCGCCGGATCGTCGCCGCCAATTTCGCGCCGGCGGCGATCGACGCGCTGGTGCCGGTGTTCGCGCGGGCGGCGCGCGGCGCGATGGCGCGCTGGGCCGGCGCCGAGGACATGGCCGCGGAGGCCACCGCGACCACCATGCGGATCATCGCCGACGCCTTGTTCGCCGGCGACGCGCGGCTCACCACCCAGGCGGCGATGGACCATATCACCGCCGCGCTCGACGGAGTGAGCGAGGCGCGGCTGCAGGCGCTGATGGGCCTGCCGCTGATGCCGTGGAGCCTGCGCGGCGGGCGGGCGCGGCGCGGGCAGGTCTTCCTGCGCGGGACGCTGACCGAGGTGGTGAAGGACCGGCTGCCGGGCGGCGGCGGCGACGATTTTCTGGGCCGGCTGATCCGCGCGCTCCACGACAGGTTCGACGACGCCGAGGCGCTGGCGCTCGCCGTCGACAATGCCGCGACCTTCTACCTCGCCGGCCACGAGACCACTGCCAATGCGCTCACCTGGACCTTGTTCCTGCTCTCCGAGCGGCCCGGCCTGCAGGACGAGGCGGCGGCCGAGGCCGAAGCGGCGCTGGCCGCGGGCGAGGAGGATGCGGCGCTGCCCGAGCGGCTGCCTTTGCTGCGCCGCATCCTCGACGAGGCGATGCGAATCTACCCGCCGGTGCCGCGCTTCGACCGGCAGGCGGCCGAGGCCGACATCCTGGTGGGCGAGCGGGTCGAGGCGGGCGACATCGTCTCGCTCTGGCCCTGGCTGATCCACCGCCACAAGGCGCTGTGGGACGATCCCGACGCCTTCGATCCCGAGCGCATGCGCCCCGAGGCGAAGGCCGGGCGCCACCGCTTCCAGTACCTCCCGTTCGGCGGCGGTCCGCGGCTGTGCGTCGGCGCCCGCTTCGCCACCATCGAGGCGCTGACCGTGCTCGCCCACTGGCTGCGCGGCTGGCGCTTCGCGCCGACGCCCGGGCGCGAGGTGCGCCTCTCCGGCATGGTCACCCTGCGCCCCGCCGGCGGCCTGCCCCTCGAGCTGGCCCGGCGCGAAAAATAGGGACAGCCACCATTTTTCCGGATGCGGCTGCGAAGCGCCCCTGCTCCGGGCTCCGAAAAATGGTGGCTGTCCCTATTTTTTCTTCGTGCCGATGTCGTAGCCGGCGAGCTTGCGGCCGGCGGCGCTGTCCGCGATCAGGGTGGCGAGGCGCCGCGCCCGCGTCTCGGGCCGCTTGGCGCTGGCGATCCAGTGCAGCACCACCCTGCGATAGCCGGGCGGGCGGTCCTGCCAGTCGGCCCAGGCCTTTTTATCGGCCTTGAACTGCCGGGTCTCGGCCGCGCTCAATTCCTTCAGCGCAGTCTCATAGGCATAGACGCCCTGGCGGCCCTTATTCTCCTCATAGGCCCGGACCCCCGCCGGCGTCATCTGCCCGGCTCCGGTCAGCGCCTCGTAACGCGCGACATTGACGTTCGACCAGATGCTGCCCGTGCGCCGCGGGGTGAAGCGGATCGTATAGCTCTCCTCGCCGAGCGACTTGCGGACGCCGTCGATCCAGCCGAAGCACAAGGCCTGGTCGCGCGCCTGCGGCCAGTCGATCGAGGGCTTGCCGCTGCCCTTCTTCCAGAAGCCGACGAGCAGCTCGGGCGCGGTTTCATGATTGGCCGCCAGCCAGGCGCGGAAATCGGCCTCGGTCGCGAAGAAGGTGGGTTCGGCCATCGGACGGGCATAGCATCTCCGCGAAGCGGCGTATCGAAGGACGGTCCTTCGATACGGGCCCTCGACTTCGCTCGGTCCCTACTTAGGATGAGCGGCTAGGCTCATTCCGCCGGCTGAGGCGCCGGCGCGAGCCTCCCCGCCTTGCGCTTCCTCGCCAGCTGGGCGCGCCAGCCGCGGCTGCGCAGCCACATCACGATGCCGGTCACAGAGAGGATCGCCGGAATGATGCCGCCGAGGAAGATAAGGATCTGCCAGCCGAGGCCCATGCCGGTGCCGTCGTGCAGGCGGCGCATCAGCCGCGCCCGCGTCTCGGGGCGGGGCGGGCGCGGCGGCGTGACCTCGCCCGACGCGTCGTCGATCTCGACCTCGGCCGCGCCGCCCGGCGCTGGCGAAGGCGACCTTCCATTCGCCGGCCTGGTCGGTCGGCCAGGTGAGCGTGACCAGCCGCCCGGTGGCGTGCGGGCGCGCAGCGGCCAGCGCCTGCGTCGGCGCTCATCGCCGTCTGCTCGAGCGGGCGGGCGCGCGCCGCGCGGGCGCGGTCGCCGCCAGGCCCGCTCTTGTCCTTGCCCTTGGCCTTGGGCTGGCTCGCCTCGAACGTGCCGAACAGGCTCGGGAAGGAGATCCAGAAGCCGGTGAAGCTCAGCATCGCCAGCGGCAGCAGCACCCAGAAGCCGACCAGATGGTGGATGTTGGCGTTGGTCGAATTCTGCCGCTTCCAGCGGAAGCCGCGCTTCACGCTGCCGGCGATCGGCCACCACAGCCAGATGCCGGTGAGGCAGGAGACGAACATGAAGACGCCGACCCAGCCGACGATCGGTGCGGCCCCAGCCCGGCACCATCAGGCTGCCGTGCAGCACGTGCATGACGCGAACCGGCCCGGCGTCGGCCGAGGCGCTGTCGAGCACGCGACCGCTCGCCGGGTCGAGCCAGACGTTGGTGCGCGCCGGGCGGGTCGCGCCGGGCTGCGGCGGCCGCGCCGCGACGACCGTGACCGGCCCCTCGCCCTCCGGCCAGCGGATCGAGGCGACCCGCTCCTCGGGCCCCAGCGCGGCGCGCGCGGCGGCGGCGTAGGCGGTGGGCGTCAGCCCGGCCTCGCCGGCGACCGCGTAACGCTGCGGGTTCAGCGTCTCGTCGAGCCAGTCGTGCCAGACCAAAGCCGAGCCGGTGAGCGAGACCGGGACGATCAGCAGGGCCAGGCAAAGCCCGAGCCATTTGTGCACCGAGAACCACCAGCCCCGGAGGCGCATCGCTGTCGTCTGGGTCACCTGATTCTCCCTGCCGTGCGGCGCAGGTTAAAAGCTAATGAGAATAGATTGCAAGAATGAGCTTGTATCCGGATGTCGCGAGCTTGACCCTCCCGTCGCGGAGGTGGAGAAAACGGGGACACCTTGGATTTTCGCGCTTCGGTTCGCGCGAAAATCCAAGGTGTCCCCGTTTTAGCTGTCGGCCCAGCGGCGCAGCAGGTTGTGATAGACGCCGGTGAGGCGGATCACCTCCTTGTCGCCCTGGCCGCGCTCCGCCGCGATCGCCTGGATCGAGCGGTCGAGGTCGAACAGGATGGCGCGGGCGCCGTCGTCGCGGACCATCGACTGCACCCAGAAGAAGCTCGCCACGCGCGCGCCCCTCGTCACCGGCTCGACCCGGTGCAGGCTGGAGGCGGGATAGAGGAGGAGGTGGCCGGCCGGCAGCTTGACGGCATTGGCGCCGGCAGCGCCGTCCTCCACGACCAGCTCGCCGCCTTCATAGGCGTCCGGCTCCTCGAGGAAGAGCGTCGCCGAAAGGTCGGTCCGCACCCGGAACTCGCTGCCCCGATGGATCCGCACCGCATTGTCGATATGGGTGCCGAACGCCTCGCCGCCCTGGTAGCGGTTGAACAAGGGCGGGAAGATCTTGAGCGGCAGCGCCGCGGCGATGAACAGCGGCGAGCGCGCCGAGCGCGTCGAGCACCAGCCGGCCCGCCTCCTTCGCCGCCGCGCCGTCCTCGAGCAGCTGCTGGTTGCGCTTGGCGAGCGCCGATTGCTGGCCCGAGGTGGCGTTGCCGTCCGCCCACGCACCCGCGTCGATGATCGCACGCACCCGCGCCACCCCCTCGGCGTCGAGCAGATCGGGAATGGCGAGCATCATGGGAGGGGACAGTTACTAGTAACTGTCCCCATTTGCACGATCAGAAGCTGTAGAACAGGCTGAGCACCGCCGAGCGGTCCTCGCCGGGCGTCGCCCAGCCGCCGGTGACCGCGCCGGTGGTGGCGTTGGCGTTGTTGCGGACGTTGGTGAAATAGCGCTCGTTGAACAAATTCTGGACGTTGAGCTGCAGCGTGAAGCCATCGGCGACGGCATAGGAGGCGAACAGCCGCTGGATCACGAAATCGTCGGTCAGATATTGGGTGCGCTGGAGCGAGGTTGCGCTGGTAGGTGGCGAAGCCGCCCTGATAGGTGATGCCGTAGCCGATCTGCAGCCCGAACGGCAGCCGGTAGGTGGTGAACAGGCTGCCGGCATGCCTCGGCGTCTGGATCAGCCGGTCGCCGCGCTGCGGATCGGGGAGCGCGGCGCTGTTGGCGCAGCCGGCCGTCCCCGGATTGGCGAGGCAGAAATCCGAGACGCTCTGCCGCACTTCTCCGTCGAGATAGGTGTAGTTCGCGAAGATCGCCCATTCGGGGGTGATGTTGCCGGTGAGGCCGAGCGCGAGCCCGTCGACCCGCGAGCGGCCGTCGATCACCTGGGTGCCGGCCGGCTGGGCGGGGTCGTTGGAGGGGATGCGGAAATTGCTGCGCTCGTTGCGGAACAGGGCGATCGTCGCCAACAGGCGCCGGCCGAACAATTCCGCCTTGCCGCCGATCTCGATGATCCGCGCGCTCTCCGGCGCCGCCGCGCACGGATCGAACGCCCCGGGCGCGGCAAGCGCGCCGCAGCCGAGCCGCACGGTCGCCGAGGTCGGAGTCTTCGAATTGGCGTAGGAGACGTAGAGCGAGGTGGCCGGCGTCGGCTTGAACACGGCGCCGGCGCGCCAGGAAAAGAGCGTCTCCTCGCTGACCTGCGGCAGCAGCTGCAGCGCGGTCAGCGGCACCGTCCCCGGCGGATAGGCCGGCAGGGCGATATTCTGGAACACGCCCTCGGCGCGCTCGAGGCGGACGCCGGCATTGAGCTCGAACATCCGCCCGATCTCGAGCGTG
Organism: uncultured Alphaproteobacteria bacterium; assembly: GCA_963826805.1. Lineage (GTDB taxonomy): Bacteria > Pseudomonadota > Alphaproteobacteria > Sphingomonadales > Sphingomonadaceae > Allosphingosinicella. Next base: position 55,015 of record CAWGYE010000001.1, on the reverse strand, counting down.
TCGAAGGCGTAGACCGCCCGATTGTCGGAATCGCCGCGCGAGCGGGCGGTGACGGTGTAGTTGATCGGGCCGGCATAAACGGTGACCGGGTTCGCGATGCTCTCGATCGGCAGCGGGGCGAAGGCCGAGCCGTCGGGATTGCGGGCAAGCTCGGCGGTCTCGATGAAATAATCCTCCCAGCTGAGCGAGGCGCCGATCACCAGCGTGTTGCGAAGCCGGCCCACCCGGCCGCTCTCGATCCTGAGGTCGGTCTGCGTGTAGACGAGGTCGTTGACCTGGTCGCGGACCCGCCCGCGCGGCCCCGACGGCAGCCAGAAGCCGGGCGCGAGCCCGGCCGGGCAGGCGAGCCCCCCAGTCGCGGTGGCGGTGGCCGGGACCGGCTGGCGGCCGCTGCCGGTGAGGCAGAAGATGCCCTGGGGGGCGCTCGCCGCGGTCAGCACCTCGGCCCGCTGCCAGCGGGTGAGGTTGCGAAGCGTAATGCCGTCGCTGAAATCGTGACGGAAGGTGGCGGTGATCCGGTCGATCGTCTGCACCTGCTCGTCGATGTTGCGATAGCCGAAATAGTCGGAGTCGCTGGCCTCGGGCAGCGGCCCGTCGTTGAGCTGGCTGAGGAAGTAGGGGATTCCGTAGATGGGCGTGTTCTCGTCGCGCTGGTGATACCAGGCGAGCGTCAGGCCGGTGTCCGAATCGATCCCGAAGGTCACCGAGGGCGCGACCCCCCAGCGGCGATATTCCTCGACGTCGCGGCCGGGCACGTCGTTGCCGTGCCACATCGCGTTGAGGCGGACCGCGATCCAGTCGCTGGCGCGGACATTGATGTCTGCGGTGGCGCGGTAATAATCGTCGGTGCCGATCGCGGCCGAGAGGATGGTGAGGTCCTCGCCTTGCGGCACCTTGGAGACGAGGTTGATCGTGCCGCCGATGCTGCCCGAGCCGTTGAACGCCGAATTGGCGCCGTTATAGACCTCGATCTGCTGCAGGTTGAACGGGTCGGTGCGGCTGTACTGGGCCGAATCGCGGACCCCGTCCTGGGTGATGTCGTTGTTCGCGGAATAGCCGCGCAGGTTGATCGCGTCGCCATAGCCGCCGCCGCCCTCGCCGGCGCCGAAGGTGATCCCGGGAATGGTGGTCAGCGCCTCGCGCAGGGTGAGCAGGTTCTGGCGGCGGAGCGTCTGGTCCGAGATCACGGTGACGGTCTGCGGCGTGTCGAGCAGCGGCGCGGTGGTCTTGGGCGATTCGGTGCGGCTGCGCTCGCGCTCGCCCTCGACGACGACCTCGCGGTCGCCCTGCTGGGTGACGTCGCTCTGCCCGCCGGTCTCGCGATCGGTGTCGGAGGCGAGCGCCGGCGAGCTGAGGAAGCCCACGCAGCCGAGCGCCAGGAACAGCGGAGCGCGGGGGGAAGACGACTTGTCGGACACGGAACACCCCTGCAGTGCGCCGGGCCTTCCCGGTCGCCAAAAAAGCTATTGCAATTCATTCGCAATAGAGTCAAGAGGCTGCGAACGGTTCGCAACTGGACGGGCATTTTCTCTTCCCAAGGGGCCCGTTCGCGCCGGCGCGGCAGCAGCCGCCGCGCCGGCGCATCCCGTTTAAAAAAACAGGGACAGTATACATTTTTCGCGGTGCGCGCCGGCTCGTCCCCAGGCGCGGGGCCGAAAAATGTATACTGTCCCTGTTTTCCCGGGAAATGGGGACAGCCACCTATTTTCGAAAATAGGTGGCTGTCCCCATTTTCTACCGCGCCAGGAATTCGCGCAGCTCGCGCTGGAAGACCTCGGGCTGGTCGTACATGATGAAGTGGTAGGAATCGGGGACGCGGCGGATCACCGCGCCGGGGACGCTGGCGTAGGAGGCCGCATAATATTGCGTCATCTGCGCTTCGGTGACCGGGGCGTTGGGCGGCACCACCCAGAGCACGGTGAGCGGCACCCGGATATTGGCGAGGTCGGGGCGCACGTCGGTGACGATCACGTCGTAAAAGCCCTGCCCCGAGACCGCCGGATCGCTCGCCAGCGACTGGGCGACGGCGCCGGGCCTGAGGCTCTCGGTGCGCACCATCGTCGCGATGGTCTGCTCGATCTGGGCGCGGCGCGCCTCGGCGGTCGCCGCCGCCATGCCGGCGCGGATCTGGGTGGCGATCGGCCGCACCGCATCGCTGTTCGCGGCGCCGAACATCGCGCCCAGGAAGGGCATCATGTCGACCACCATCACCCTGGAGACCAGGTCCGGGTTGCGCCCGGCGACCAGCATCGCCCACGAGCCGCCCATCGAATGGCCGACGATCGCCGGCCGCTCGAGCCGCGCCTCCCGGATGTAGCGGGCGATCTCGCCGGCCACCGGCTCGAGCACCGGCCCGCTCGCATTGGCGCCGGGGGGCCGCCCGGCGAAGCCCGAGACGTGGACGAGGTGGTAGCGATAGCCCGGCACCGCCGCGACCGTCGTCGCCCACACGTCCGGATGCGAGGAAAGGCCCGGGATCAGCACCACGTCCGGCCCGGAGCCGGTGACGGTGACCCCGATCCGCTCGCTGCTGAACGCGGATTGGGCGGCGGCGGGAACCGAGACGAAGGCGATGAGGAGAAAGGCAAGGAACCGAAGCATGAGGAAACTCCCGATTGGTCGGGAGCACCTACCCCTAATCGTCATTCCGGCGGAAGCCGGAATCTCGGCCCGCTTCAAATCCCTTCCGTATAGCCCGCGCAGGCTTCCGGCGTGCCGCCGCGATAGCCCCGCATCAGCGCCTGCTGGCGCTGCGCCGCGCTGCCGTGGGTGAAGCTCTCGGGCACCACCACGCCCTGCTCGGCGCGCTGCAGCGTGTCGTCGCCGATCGCGGCGGCCGCGCGCATGCCTTCCTCGAGGTCGCCCGGCTCCATCGCGCCGCGCTCGCGCGCCGCCCAGACGCCGGCATAGCAATCCGCCTGCAGCTCCATCCTGACCTGCAGCGCATTGGCCTCGCCCTCCGCCACCGCGGCCTGGGCGCGGCGGATCCGCTCGGAGGTGCCGCTCACGGTCTGGACATGATGGCCGACCTCGTGCGCGATCACATAGGCCTGGGCGAAATCGCCGGGCGCGGCGAAGCGCTGGGCGAGCTCGCGGAAGAAGGCGATGTCGAGATAGATGCTGCGGTCGGCGGGGCAGTAGAACGGCCCCATGCGGGCGTCCGCGGTGCCGCAGCTCGATTGGTCGAGGCCGTCGAAGATCACCATCTTGGGCGGCGCGTAGCCGCTCAGCATCGCCGCCCACTGGTCCTCGGTCGAGGCCAGGGTCTGGCAGGCGAAGGTGATGGTCGGCTCGGACTGGCAGGTCTGCCCGCTCGGCCGCCCGGCGCCCGATCCGGCAACCTGCTGGCCGCCGCCGGTGAGGCCGCCGAGGCCGCCGAACACCGCCATCACGATCAGCAGCACGACCACGCCGCCGATCCCGAAGCGGCTGAACACCAGCCCGAGCAGCATCGCGCCGCCGCCCCCGCCGCCGCCGAAGCCGAAACCGCCGCCGCTGCCGCCTTCGCGGAACTCGACATTGTCGCTGGAGCGCCGCCCGCCGAACCGCATCGCCTTGTCTCCTCGTCCTTCGGCCACAATGGACGGGACGCGCAACGGTTGCATTCGCGGCCTCGCGCGGCGAAAGGGCAGAGACAGTTGAAAGGCGATTCATGTTCCTGACCGGCAAGCGCGCCCTCGTCACCGGCTCGACCTCGGGCATCGGCCTCGCCATTGCCCGGGCGCTGGCCGGCGAAGGGGCCAGGGTGACGCTGAACGGCTTCGGCGATCCCGGGGAGATCGCCCGGCTCCGGGAGGAGCTGGATGCCGATTACAGCGATGCCGATTTGACCCGCCCCGAGGCGATCGAGGCGATGATGGCGGGGGCCGCCCCGCTCGACATCCTCGTCAACAATGCCGGCACCCAGCATGTCGCGCCGATCGAGCGCTTCCCGCCCGAGAAATGGGACCTGATCCTCGCGCTCAACCTCAGCGCCGCCTTCCACACCATCCGCCTCGCCTTGCCGGCGATGCGCGGGAAAGGCTGGGGCCGGATCGTCAACACCGCCTCGGCGCACAGCCTGGTCGCCAGCCCCAACAAGGCCGCCTATGTCGCCGCCAAGCACGGCCTCGCAGGGCTCACCAAGACGGTCGCGCTCGAGGCGGCGGCGAGCGGCGTCACCGTCAATTGCATCAGCCCCGGCTATGTCTGGACGCCGCTGGTCGAGAACCAGATCCCCGACACGATGGCGGCGCGCGGGCTGACCCGCGAGCAGGTGGTGAGCGACGTCATGCTCGCCGCCCAGCCGACCAAGAAGTTCGTCACCGTCGAGCAGGTCGCCGCGCTCGCCCTCTACCTCTGCCGCGACGAGGCCGCCTCGATCACCGGCGCCAATCTCAGCATGGACGGCGGCTGGACCGCGCAATAGCGCCTCAGTACCAGGTGAATTCGGCGAGCGGCAGGCGCAGCCTGCGCGCCACCCGGTCCAGCGCCGCGCGCACCGCCGGCCGCTCGCGCAGGGCGCGCATGCGCCCCTCGAGCGAGCCCGGCTCGGGCGGGTCGTCGTCGAGCTCGAAGGTCTGGAAGTCGGTCGCCATCGAGGCGGAATTGGCCTCTCCGAGCCTGCGGATCAGCAGCGCCTCGGCCGCCGCCGTGTCGCCGAGGCAAAGCTGGGTGCGGGTCATCGCCGCCAGATTGTCCTCGCTTGCCGCGCGCATGCTCGCAAGCACCGGCGCAGCCTCCCCGGCTCGGCCCAGCCCGACGAGGGCGCAGACGATGCCCGAGGAAACCCACATCCTGCCATAGGGATTGGCGCGGCGGGCATGGTCGCGCTCGATCCGCCGGGCATGGTCGAGCGCCTCGGCGTGCAGGCCCGCCTCCGACAGCAAGGCTATATGGTTGATGTAGATGCCGATCAGCTCCGGATTGACGGTGAGCGGCACGGCGACGAGACGCCGGTCGAGGGCGACCGCTTCGTCCTTGCGATCCAGCGCGTACAGGACACCGACCGCCTGGTCGATCAGCCAGATGCCGCTGGTGCCCGCCGCGACCGTCGCCGCGACGTCGCGCGTCAGCGGCTCGACCAGGCTCCACGCCTCGGCGTTGCGCCCGACGGCGCGCAGGTAGCGCGCCCGCGCCAGCATATGATCGACGCTGGGCTCGCGCACCGCGACGGCCTCGGCGGTCTCGCGATCCTCCTCCGCCAAAGCGGCGCGAAGCATCGCCAGGCGGTCGCGATCGGGTCCGATCACCGCGTCGTAGCGCCGCAGCAGGAGCAGCGGCAGCAGAGCGGGCGGCGTCCTGATCGTACCGGCGATCTCCGCCGCACCGGCGGCGTCGCCCTGCGCCAGCCGGTCGTCGAGCAGCATCATCCGCAGGTCGTCGCCCGCGACCCGATCGGAGTTGCCGGGCCAGCCCATCCCGAGCAGCGCCGCGGCCAGGCGCACGCGGAGCGGACGGCCGGCGTCGCCGGTGAGGTGCGCGAACATCGCCCTTGGAAGGTCGGCGCCGAGCTGCCTGCGCAGCTCCGGCCGGTCGACTCCGCGGACGCGCCGGCTCGCCCCTTCGAGCACGGCGACGGCGCGCGCATGATCTTCCAGGATCAGCGCGCTCCACCAGGCATCGACATGCGGCTGCACCTCGCGCGGGCCGGCGGCGACGAGCCGGTCGATGCCCGCCTGCGCTTCCTCGCGCCGCGCCAGCGCGGCCAGCGCCATCAGCCTGATCCCGGCACGGTCCTCCGCATCGAGCTGCGCGGCCTCGTCGGCGTCGAGCGTCTCGACGTGGCGCAATATCTCCGCGGCATAGGCCCGGTCGCGCACCAGCCGGCGCATGTCGAACGATTCGAGCGCCGCGCGCGCCGCTTCGCTCGGCGTCGCGGCGGGCTGGGTCGCGGCCAGCGCGTCGCCGGGCTGCGCCGTCGCCGGAGCGGCAAGCAGCGGCGCCAGCAGCGAGGCGCCGAGACGAAGACCGACTCTCGTTCGCCTGCCGCGCTGCATGGCAACGGCGTAGCGCAACCCTCGCCCGATACAAGCCAGGGATTGCCGAGGGCTTGCCGGGAGCCGGGGAACTGGCGCAAGCTCGGGCGATGAGAAGGCTCGCTTCCGCTCTGCTCGCGCTTTCCGCCGCCGCGGCCGCCGCCGCGCAGGTGGTCGAGGAGCCGGCCGACGCGCCCTGGCGCAGCGTCGCCACCGAGGACGACCGCCGCCGCATGCGCAACTGGCGCGACGCCTGGATCGAGGCGCTGGCGCAGGTCCGCGCCGGCGAGCATGCCCGCGAGCTCGCCCGCGGCGGCGCCTTGTTCGAGCCCGACGCGGCGCTCGCCGACCCGGCGCCGCCGCCCGGCGACTATGACTGCCGCACGATCAAGCTCGGCACGCCGCAGCGCGACCCGCTCGACTATATCCCCTATCCCGCCTTCCACTGCCGGATCCGCGCCGTCGGCGGGCAGCTCGAGCTCACCAAGCTGACCGGCTCGCAGCGGCAGGCGGGCCGGCTGTTTCCCGACAATGGCCGGCGGATGATATTCCTCGGCACCTTGATGCTCGGCGACGAGACCAGGGCGCTCCGCTACGGCCGCGACCGCGAGCGCAACCTGATCGGCGCGGTCGAGCGGATCGGCCCGCGCCGCTGGCGGATCGCCTTCCCCTATCCGCATTTCGAATCCCTGCTCGACGTGATCGAGCTCACCCCGCGCCGGCGCTGACATGCGCGCCGCCCTGCCCCTTTCCCGTCATTCCGGCGAAAGCCGGAATCCCACTTCCTTGAAGACAAAGGGATTCCAGCTTTCGCTGGAATGACGGGCCGGTTTGACGCGCCAGACTCGAGAAAGGCTCGAACCCCGATGCGACGCAAAATCCTCGCCGCCATGCTATTGGCCTCGGCCATGCTGAGCCCCGCCGCCGCCCAGGAGCTCAATCAGGCGATCGGCCGCGACCTGCCGAGCCTGATGGAGATCTATCGCGACCTCCATGCCAATCCCGAGCTTTCGATGCAGGAGACGCGCAGCGCCGCCCGCATGGCCGAGGAGGCGCGCCGCGCCGGCTTCACCGTCACCACCGGCGTCGGCGGCACCGGCGTCGTCGCGGTGCTCGAGAACGGGCCGGGGCCGGTGCTGATGCTGCGCGCGGACATGGACGCGCTGCCGGTCGAGGAGCGCACCGGCCTTCCCTTCGCCAGCCGCGCGCGCGGGACGACCCGCGAGGGGCTGGAGACCGGCATCATGCACGCCTGCGGCCACGACACCCATATGGCGGCCTGGGTCGGGGTCGCCCGCCGCCTCGCCGCGATGCGCTCGCAATGGTCGGGCACTCTGGTGATGATCGCCCAGCCCGGCGAGGAAACCAGCCAGGGCGCCAAGGCGATGCTCGAGGACGGCCTCCTCACCCGCTTCCCGCGGCCCACCCACGCCATCGCCTTCCACGATTCGGCGACCCTGCCGGCCGGCGCGATCGGCTGGTCGGACGGGCCCGCCCTCGCCAATGTCGATTCGGTCGACATGGTCGTGCGGGGCGTCGGCGGCCACGGCGCCGCGCCGCACACCACGCGCGACCCGATCGTGCTGGCGAGCCGCATCGTCACGTCCCTGCAGACCCTGGTCAGCCGCGAGCTCGACCCGCTCGATTCGGCGGTGGTGACGGTCGGCAGCTTCCAGGCCGGGACCAAGCACAACATCATCTCCGACGAAGCGCGCCTGCTGATCACGGTCCGCAGCTACACGCCCGAGATCCGCCGCATGCTCTTGGACGGCATCGCCCGCATCGCCCGCGGCGAGGCGATCGCCGCCGGCGTGCCCGAGGACCGGATGCCGACGGTCACCGTGCGCGAGCCCGAGGCGACCCCGGCGACGGTCAACACCGAGGCGCTGACCCGCGCCACCATCGAGCGCTTCCGCGCCCATTTCGGCGCGGAGCGGGTACGGCCGATGCGCCCGGTCATGGCCGGCGAGGATTTCGGCCGCTTCCGCCTCGCCGCGCCGGGCCTTGAGAGCCTGATCTTCTGGGTCGGCGGCGTCCCCCAGGCACGCTGGGACGCCGCCAATGGCAACATGGCCAGCCTCCCCTCGCTGCACAGCCCCTTCTGGGCCCCCGACGCCCAGCCGGTGATCGCGACGGCGACGGAGGCGATGGTGGTGGCGGCGCTCGGGGTGCTGGAAAGGCGATAGCGCCCGTGCGTCAGGGCAATGTCGCGACCTGATCGGCCATGAGCTTTTCGAGCCTATCCAAAAGCGCGACGTAGAGCGCGTTGAACTCGATCTGGAACGCCCCGAAATCGGAGTCTCCGGGCCCCGCCCCATCGCGAGCTGCCGGCGCCCTGTTCCAGAAGCGATCGGCGACGTTCGCAAACTCGCGCTCATGATCTTCGAAGATCGCATTGCTGGCTGGAAAATACATTTTCAGCAAAGCGCGCAGGCGAGCGGTGTCGAATGGATCATTCGGCGTCGCCGTCGCCTTCTCTTCGCTGTCAGGTAACCAAACCGAAACGCCCACACCCCGAGCCTGTGGACCACTCCGCGCAGCCGCGCCATCTCCATGAATATCTCTTCCGCCTTCTGGAGTAGCAAGGCGCGCTTCGCCCGCACCCGTTCCTCCTTTGTGGTCCGGCGCTGGAAAAGCGGATTAATGAGAGCGCCGGCCAGCGCCGCCGCTGCCGCCATCGCGGCTGCGACCAGAGGCACCCAGAGGGAAACTGTCCCGCCCATCATCGCTCCCTTTCCGGCGCTCAGTGCGCTCCCGCCTGAGCCCCCCACACAAGCCTGAGCCGCGCGTCCTTGCCGCAGCCGCGGCGATAGGCGTTGTAGTGGAGCGGGTTCCGGCGGGCATAATCCTGGTGATAGGCCTCGGCAGGGTAGAAGCGCGCTGGGCCGAGCACCGGCGTCACGACGCGGCCGCGCAGGATGCGGTTGGCCTCGGCCCGCGCCGCCAGCGCGTCGCGGCGCTGGGCGGGGGTGAGCGCGAAGATCGCGGTGCGGTAGTTCGGGCCGCGGTCGCAGAACTGGCCGCCGGCGTCGGTCGGGTCGATCGCGCGCAGGAAGCGGCGGGCGAGCTCACGATAGCTGATCCGCGCCGGATCGTAGGTCACCTCGACCGCCTCCAGATGGCCGGTGCCGCCGCGCACCACCTGCTCGTAGCTCGGATCGGCAACGCGCCCGCCGGCGAAGCCCGAGACCGCCGCGACCACCCCCGGCACCGCCTCGAGATCGCGCTCGACCGACCAGAAGCAGCCGCCGGCGAACAGCGCGCTGCGGGCATTGGCCGGCCGCGGCACCTGCGTCGCGTCGGCGCGGTCGGCGGAGGATTGGCCGCACGCGGCGACCAGCAAGGCGGCGAGGAGGAGGCGTCGTGGCATGGCGTGGGTCACCTCCTGGGCGGGCGGGCGGGCGGCGCCAGCGCGACGAGATCGGCCAGGGTGAGCCGGCCGTCGCGGCCCGTGTCGAGCTGCGAGAAGCGGCTGGCGGCGGCGCGGGCATATTCGCGGGGGGAGACGCCCCGGTTGAAGTCGCTGTCGGCGTCCATGATCGGATGCGAGATCGGCAGCAGGCCGTAGCGCGCCGCCCCCGCCATCATCGCCATCCGGGCGGCTGCCGGCTCTCGCGACGGGATGCTGCGGGCGCCGCCGCGGCCGCCGGCCATGCCGGCGCTGCCGCCGGTCAGCTCGCCCGGCCGCAGCTGCTGGCGCGGCCCGCCATAGCTGCGTCCCGGGCCGTAGCCGCGCTGCGCCATTTCCGGCAGGATCTCGGTCTCGTAGCGAGCCACTTCGGCCGGGCCGATCTCGCGGTCCCGATCGCTGTCGAGCAGGCCGAAATAGCGGGTGAAATCGGCTTCGAACTCGAGCCAGCCGATCGCGCCGTCGCGGTCGGCGTCGGCCTGCGCGAACCAGGTTTCGAGCGGCGCCGCGGCGCCCTCGGCGGCGCGAAACGGCTCGCCGGTCGGGCTGACGAAGAGCTGCGGCGGCCCGGCCGTCGCCGACGTGGCGGCGCCGCCGGCCGCCGCCGCCAGGGCACATGTCAGAATCAGGGGCCAGCGCATGCTTTTCCTCTCCGGTCGATGTCGGGTCCCGCCTTGCCGCGGCCGCCTGAACGGGTCCCGAACGAACACTCAGCTGCTCGCCGCGCCCAGCCGATCGACCTGCTCCGTCGTCAGTTCGAGGGTCAGCACGCCGAGCAATTCGTCGAGCTGGGCGAGGCTGGTGGCGCTGGCGATCGGGGCGGTGACGCCGGGCTGGGCGGCGAGCCAGGCCAGCGCGACCTGCGCCGGCGTGGCGCCCGCCTCGCCGGCCACCTCGTCGAGCGCCGCCAGCACGCGGCGGCCGCGCTCGTCGAGATAGCCGGCCATGCGGCCGCCGCGCACGCTCTTGCCGAAGTCCGCTTCCGAGCGATACTTGCCGGTGAGGAAGCCCGAGGCGAGCCCGAAATAAGGCAGCACCCCGAGCCCGCGCTCCAGGCAGAGCGCCTGCACCGCCCCTTCGAACGCCTCGCGCCGCAGCAAATTATATTCGGGCTGCAGCACCTCGAACCGCGCCAGCCCCTCGCGCTCGGAGATGGCGAGCGCCTCGGCGAGCCGCGCCGCCGAATAGTTGGAGGCGCCGATCGCCCTGACCTTGCCGGCGCGGACCAGGGCGTCGAACGCCGCCAGCGTCTCCTCGAGCGGCGTTCCGGGATCGTCCTTGTGCGCATAATAAAGGTCGATCGCCTCGACTCCGAGCCGCCTCAGCGAGGCCTCCGCCGCGGCCGCGATGTGCGCGGGGGCGAGGCCGGTGTCGTAGCCGACCTTGGTGGCGATGGCGACGCCCCGGCCGCGCCCGCCGCGCCGCAGCCATTCGCCGAGCAAGGCCTCGGATTCGCCGCCCTGGTGGCCCGGCACCCAGTTGGAATAGGCATCGGCGGTATCGACCATGGCGCCGCCCGCCGCCGCGAAGCGGTCGAGGATGGCGAACGCCTCCTCCCCTTTCACGGTCCAGCCCAGCACGTTGCCGCCGAGCACCAGCCGGGGGGTGGCGAGGCCGCTTGCCCCGATCTTGCGCATCTCCATGGCGCACCCTTAGGCCGGGGCGGGGCCGGGGTTCAATCGGGCTCAGCCGGTGCCTTCCCTGAGCCGCGCCTCGATCCTCGGCCGGTCGTTGCGATAGGCGACGAGGAAGTCGATGTCGGTCGAGGCGCTGCCGAGGATCGTCGCGGCCCCGATCTGCTGGTCGACGGCGTCGACCTCGCGGTCCACCCGCTCCTTCAGCTTGATCGCCCGCTTGTTGCCGGCGCGCCGGTACTGGACCACGTGCCAGCCGTCGTGGAACAGGGTGTTGGCGTGGCCGTCGGCATCGTCCGCGTTGAACTCGACGATTTCCCAGTAGAAGGTCGCCTTCTTCTCGTCGATGCCGGGCCGCTCGACCAGCGCGCGGTTCACCTTCACCTTGCCGTTGAAGAACACGATCTTCTCAAGGCCGGTATAGGCGGCGGCGAGCTCGGGCGGCCAGTCCTTGCCATTGATCAGGGCGGCCATCGCCTCGACGCCGGCGCGGATCGGCGCCTCGTCGATCGGCCCCGGCGACTGCTTGCCGCGCTTGAACGCCAGCTCGATGTCCTTGCCGAGGATTCGGATGCTTTCCACAATCTCCTCCTTATGCCCGTTGCCCGGGACGGACAGAGCATGGAAACCGGGCCGGCGCCGTGACGGGAGTCACAGCCGGTCGTCGCGCCCCTTCGCGCGCAGCGCCTCGACGATCTCCCTGACCCGCTGGCTCTCGGCCCGCGGCACCACCAGCACCGCGCCCTCCGTCGCCACGATCACCAGGTCCTCGACGCCGAGCGCCGCCACCAGCGGCCCGTCCGAGCGGATCAGGCAGCCTTTGGCGTCGATCGCCAGCACGTCGCCGGCGAGCGCGTTGCCCGCCCCGTCGAGCGCGGCGGCGTCGCGCAGCGCGGCGAAGCTGCCGATGTCCGACCAGCCGATGTCGACCGGCGCCACCGCCACCTTGTCCGCCTTCTCCATCACCGCATAGTCGATCGAGAGGGCCGGCGCCTCGGCGAAGCGGCCCTCCCGCACGGCGGCGGAAAGCTCCGGTGCGTGCCGCTCCAGCGCCTCCAGATAGGTGCCGGAGCGCATCAGGAAGATGCCGCCGTTCCAGTCGTGGCGGCCGTCCGCGACGAAGCCGGCCGCGGTCGCGGCATCGGGCTTCTCGACGAAGCGCTCCGCGGCGAACACGCCGTCGGCCAGCGCCGGCCCGCGCGCGACATAGCCATAGCCGGTCTCGGCCCGCTCGGCCTTCATCCCGAAGGTGACGATCCAGCCCTCGCGCGCGAACGGCGCGGCCCGCCCCACCGCGGCGTTGAAGCCGGCCGCGTCGCGGATCAGATGGTCGCTCGGCAGCACCAGCAGCAGGTCGCCCGCGGCCGCCTCGAGCGCCGCCAGCGCGATCGCCGGCGCGGTGTTGCGCGGGCAGGGCTCGAGGATCAGCCGCGCGCCCGGCACCGCCGCCGCCACCGCCTCGGCCTGGTCCTCGCGGGCGACGATCGCCGGCGGGGCGTAAAGCGCCGGATCGGCCACCCGCTCCGCGGTCAGCGCCAGCATCGAGCCGCCGCCCAGCAGGTCGAGCAGCTGCTTGGGCCGGCCGGTCCGCGACAGCGGCCACAGCCGCGTCCCCGCCCCTCCGGAAAGGATCACCGGGATGATGCGCGCTGCGGCCTCGTCGTCCATGCCGAGGGCTTAGCCGCCAAAGCGGCTGGAGCGGAAGCCCATTCCCTTCATCCCGTCATCCCGGCGCAGGCCGGGATCCATGCGCGCTTCAGGCGCTCTTCCCGAAGCGGGTCCGCTCCAGCTTGCCCTGCCGCTGCCAATATTTGAGCAGCCACATCGCCAGCCAGGGATCGAACGGCTCCCATTCCGCCGCCTCGGCCGCCGCCTCCTGCGCCGGCGAATCCGGCTGCGTTTCCGGCGACCCTTTCAGCACCTCGTGGACCAACTGCCCCTGCAGGCGATTGGCGGCCTCGTCGAGCGCCGCCTCCCAGGCCCGCGCGAAGCTCGGCAGCCGGTCGCGCCGGTTATAGGCCGTCTTCGGCGTGAAGCCGGCCGCGCGCGCCGAGGCGGTGACGTTGCCGGTCACCCGCAAATGGCCGAGGAAGATCGCGTCGTGCCGCGCCGCCCACCAGCGCGTCCCCGCCGCCATCGCCCTGAGGCGCCCGCCGATCCCCTTGCGGGTCACCAGATCTTCCTGATCCTCCCCTCGATTTCGAGGGGAGGGGGACCGTCCAAAGGACGGTGGAGGGGCGCTCTTTTTCTCCGCCAGCCGCGCGCCGGCTTTCCCCCTGGCCGCGTCCATCCGCCCGGTGAACCCCGGCTCGACCCGCCGCAGCCGGTAGATCGCGCCGAGTCCGACCCCGGCGAGCTCCGCCGCCAACTGCACATTGCCGCCTTCTTCGAGCAAGGCGAAGAACCGCCTTCGGCGCCAGCGGGTGAAGCGGACGTAGCGGCGGCGGGGCGCCGCCTGCGCGCGCGATCGCACCGGACCTGGTGCAAGGATCGAAGTGTCGCGGGGCATCGACCGACTCGTGAGTTGGAACAAAATAGGAACACATTGGGCCCGGCATTGCAAGCGGATATTTCGGCCGCGATCCCGGGGACTCCGCATTTCTACGGAATTTACGCCCGTCCGCCCGTCGCTTAGGTCGAGGCCGGCTTTAGGGAGCTCAGATGACCAGCAACACCAACGGCGGCACGGCTGCCACCACGGACGATTCGTTCGACTTCGAGGACGACGTCACCTTCAACCTCAGGCGCGCCGCCGAGGAACGCGCCAAGGCGGCGGACGCCGACTGCGACTTCGAGCGCCGCTGGCGCCTCGAGATCGCCGCGATCTTCGCCCGGCGCGCGTTCGGGGCGGCGGGGGTGGTGTAGGGCGCAAAGCGACGCCGCTGCGGCGATTGTCCCGGCCCGCTCAGGGCAGGAAGGAGAAGCGCCGCACTTCCTCGGTCGAGGTGAACATGCCTGCCTCGGTCAGCGCCCCGACATGAGGTGCGACCTTTTCGATCAGCCGATATTCGCGATCGGTGGAGAGCGGCTTCAATGCGGAGGGAAGCCAGGGGTTCGGTCCCGGATTGGCGATGCCCGAAATCGATTCCCGTATTTTCGTGCGGGTCTCGGCCGAAAGGCCGTTCTCGCAGGCGAGCGCAAAGAGAAGCTCTCTGTAGCTCGGCACGCCGGGCTTCCCGTCGGCCAGGAAGTCGTCGAGGTTCTCGTCGGTATAGCGAACCCGCAACAGCCGATAGAGATTGATCATTTTCTTCACCGCGCGCGGCGACTTCGCCGCCAGCGGTCCCATGGCCTGCAGCAGCTTCAATTCGTCATCATGCAGCCGGAGCCCCTGGCGGCGCGGCTTGTCGGCTTGCGAAGGCCGCCCGGGCCCGGTCCAGACGAATTCGTTGCCGCTGCCGGATTGCGGGGCAGCCCCGCCTTGCGCCGCCGTCTCCAATGCCGGGGCTTGTCCCGCCCCCGCCCCCGCCTTGGCCGCGGCCGGAGGCCTTATCATCGCTTCGACGAATTTCTCGTAGCCCGCATAGGGTTTCCCGGTCGGCGCGTCCTCGTCGACCATCGGTCGCACCCAGAGGGGGATCTGGAAGATCTTCTCCAGATAGTCCGCCGCGGTCGCCGGGGGCTCGTCATCGGCTTCGGCCGCGCCGCCATTGATCGCCGGCGCGCCGCCGGGGTCCGCCGGCGGTTGCCCGGCCTCCGTCGCCGGATCCGGCTCGTCGTCTCCGTCCGGCTCGGGCGCCGGCTTGTCGCGTCCGTCCGGCTCGGTCGGTGGCTTGAGGTGCGCGTGCTTCAGCTGCGAATGATGGGTTTCGAGGGACAGCTTGAGCCAGCGCGCATCCACCGCGACCACGACCACGAAACATTCGAAGGCGAGCAGCAGGTGGACCGCCTGCAGCACCTCGGAAACCTGGGCCGCGTCGCAGCGGTCGAGATCGTCTATGTAGAGGACGATCCGGTCGATCGAGTTCTCGCCCTTGCCGCTCTTCCGCATCTGGTCGATCACTGCGTTCAGTTGCTCGAAGCAGCGGCGGACCCGGGCGATCAGGCCCAATTGCTGGCGCAATGCGCCCACGTCGGCGGAATCGCTCATCAGGAATTCGAACATCAGCTCCGGCGATACCGCATTGGCGCCCTCGGCAAGGCCGCCGAATTTCAGCATCCGCGCCGCGGCATCCTGGCGCGTGGCCTCCGCGGCCTCGAGAGTCGCGCCGAGGTCCGTGACGGTCGCGCGGGCCTGCGCTTCCGCGTCGGCCGCTTTCTCCCTGCGTTGGCGCACCTCCCGCGAGAAAAGGGCGGCCACGCGGATGGCGGGCAGGATGCCGGCGAGAAAGGCAACGAAACCGGCCACGCCCACCCCCGCGCCGAGCCACCGGACAAGTTCGAGCATTCGATTGCCAAGCGCCGCGACCGCCTCCGGCCAGGCGGGGACCAGAACGAAGGCTGTCGCTGCCAGCAGGCCGGCCAGCGCCAGCACCAGCAGCGTCCACCAGCGAGCCTTGGCAAAGTCCCACACGATTCGCAGCCAACGGGCGATCTCCCCGCCCGATTCCGCATAAGCCCTGATTCGGGCCTCCGGATTCTCCCCGGCGGAAAGCGCGTCGCGAACCACCTCGAGCGCCCGCTTGTCCCGCGGGCGCTCGGGCTCGCCGAACCGGACATTGACCACCCTCGGCCCCTGACCGGGGTCCGATTCCAGCAGGTTGTGCGCAGTCTGGAAGGCGGCCTGGTAGAGCGTCGTCTCCCGGTCCTGCTCGGCCGAGCGCAATTTTTCGCGGGCAACGGCCATGCGCCTGTGAAGGTCGCTGATCTGGTCGTCGCTCGTCCGCAACGCGGTGGCGTCCCGGGAGCTCAGCAGCTTCACGTCGCGGACCAGCCCGGCATAGCTTCGGGTGGCGTGGGTCTCTCCACCCTCGGGCTGAATGCCCCCGACCGCGAGCTGATCGAAGATTTCGGACGTGAGCGACGCCCACAGGTTCGCGCTGTCCGCATAGGCCCAGGCGTTGAATTCGATCTGCACGACGTTGCCGACCTTCCGCGTTTCCGGGTCGGTGTCGTTCCACCCGGCCCGCGCCAGATCCCGCTCCAGCTTCAGATCCTCGTGGATTCGATGTTGCAGCTCCTTGATCAGGGTGCTCTTGCCCGATCCCCATGCGCCGAACAGGCCGATTGCCATCGGCGGCTCCGCCGATTCCTGCAGGATGAGCCTGGAGAGGGCGGCGGCGTCCTCACGAATACCCAGGGAATCGCTGGACACTCTTTGCGCCCGGTCGGAGCTGTAGGAGACCCCCGTCTCGACCCGCAGCGATACCAGAAGAGCCTGCTCCAGCAGGTCGGTCGCGACCTCCAGCCACTTTTCCCGGCTGTCGCCCAAACCGGCGAAATCGCTCTTGTGCACCAGCTCGGTAAATCGCCTCTTGATTGCGGGGAATCCGTATCCGAGCAGCCCTGCAGTGGCGAGCGCCGCCTGCCCGGCCGGGCATTGCAGGAGCGCGATCGCGAAATTGCGTGTGCCGATCTCGTCATGGCCTGGATTGACGAAGCGGCGAAGCTGCGACGCCTTGGCCAGCACGTCCACCATGTCCCAGCGGAGAATGACGCGGTCCTCGTCGATCTCGCCGGCCGCGAAGTCCGGCTTTCGCGGCGGCGTGTCGGCGCGCGAAACCGTGCTCGTCTCGCGCGCCCATTCCCGCATCTGGCCAATGAACATCGTCTCGACCGATGCATCCTCGGCCAGCACCGTCGCGAGGAAGTCGTCGACGGACATGGCGTAGACGACGCCCCCTCCGACCGCGAAGCGACTCACCGTCTCGTCGAGAAGGAAAAGGAGGTTTTCGGAGAGATAGCGGGCGCCCCCGGCCCAGCGAAAATCGCGTACCGACCTGAGGCTGAGCGAGCGTCCTTCCGCCGCCTCGACCGGGTCTTCGCCCGCGTCCGGAGGCGGGCCGGGGCCGGCCGGCTCCGCAGCGGCTGCGGGGCTGACCGGCTCCGCAGCGGCTGGCTTGGGTCGGGCTTCGGCCCGGGCGGCGTCCTTCCGGAGGGCCGGAGCGTCGACCCCGTCGATCCTCATTCCGGTCATCCGGCCGTCCGACGTTATCGTCGAGATCGTGTCGGCCCCGCTTTGCAGGCTCTCCCGGATCCGCTGGAAGAAGCCCTCTCTCTTGGCCGCGGCCATCTTAGACGGCTCGTCCGAAATCGTGGTCTAGACTCGGCATCGCCAATCCCTCCCGGAGTCGAAGGAGCCAGGACGGAGCCTAGTCTATTTTCCGCGGCAGGCCATCTCCCAAAAGGTCTCGCCGCCGAGTGACTTGACCGGCTTTGCGCCGGCCGGCGCCGAACTTCGCCGCAACTTGCACCACGACTCATTCTCCACGGTTCCTGCCTTGCGCGCATGAAGAGCGCACTTGCCGCGTTGCAGCATGGGGAGACCTCCCATTTGCGCAACACCCCGCACCCACCACCGCCCCAGCCCCCCAGCCCCCCAGCCCCCCAGCCGTCCAGCAAGACCTCGCCCTGTCCCGGCATCCTTTCGCACCGACCGCCTCGTTGATTGCTAATCCATTGGCGTTATTATATTTTGCGTACCCACTCGCGTTTCGGGCGAGGCGTGATATGGCGGCGCTGGACAAAGCATGAAGGCGGCGGCGGCTTTAAGGAGCGATAGCCCGCCCCGCTAGACCGCCGCGCGCAACATCCCTACATTGGCACTGCCGCTCGGGTCTTAGTACACCCGAGCGGTGCGCCCTTCGGGGCGCTGAACCCGAGTCCGCCTATGTCGGGCGGCTCGCGGAATACAACACCCTTCGGGGGAATACGCGGGGCGTGATCCCTCGGGTTCTCACGTACTAACCACCCGGCACCAAGGCCGGGAGGAAGGGGAGCCCGTGCCTACGCTTCGCCGCAGCCTTTCCAGATATCTCCGAACTGGCGCCGTGAGGGTGACTTTGAGGCCGGGCCACTACCTCGCTCGCGGCGATCTGCGCGACCAGCTTCGCCGACTAATCAGGATGGCCCGATCATTCAGGAGGCTGTCCCGAAGACGCTGAGTTTGCCGCCGAAGATTAGGTTCTTCCGGTGGCCGGGCCGGGGCAGCGGGCCAAGCTGTCCCGGCTCGTTACCCGGGTAGAGGATGTAGTTCAGGCACGAATTCGTTACAAATTCGTGCCTCATGTGCTATGCCAAGGCATGGCGCAAGGTAAGGCCGAAACCGTCCGTAAGAACGTCACGCTCGCGGCTGTGACGGTGGCCTATCTCGAACAACTTGCGGCTGCCGGGACGCACGGCTCGGACGTGGTCGCCGTGATCCGCACCATGGTTGAGGAGGGTGTTCGGACCGCAATCCGAGAAGGGTTTTTGAAGGCGCAGCCGTGAGCGCAACCGGCGCAGATTTCGCGATTGCAAGGTTTGAGAATAGGGTGCCGCCATGACCGCCGAGACTCCTCAACGTCTTCCATACAACGGCGAGATGCTTCGCTGGGCGCGGGAGTGGCGCGGGCGCACGCTTGAAGAAGCGGCGGCCCGGATCAGCGTGACGGCTGAGAAAATCGACGCGTGGGAAAAGGAGCTCAGCGTGCCTACGGTCAGGCAAGCGCGAGCGCTGGCGGATTTCTATGGCCGGGCTTTCCTCGAATTTTTCTATGACGAGAAGCCCGAGATCATCGAGCCTTCGCTGATACCGGATTACCGTGTGCATCGCGATGCCGAAGACCCTCGCCAGAACAGGGAGATTCTGGAGATACAGCGCTGGGCGGAAACACAGCGCATCAACGCTCTTGAGCTTTTTGACGACGTTGACGAGGAGCCGCCCGGGTTTCCCGACGATCTCATCGCCACTGTTGATGATGATGTTGAGGAGGTGGCTTGGCGAGCCAGGGAGGCTCTTTCCTTCCCTCTAAGCCGCCAAAAGAGGCTCACCTACGAGGAGCGAATGGACCTTCCCGCCTTCCTGCGCGGCCGAATGGAAAGTGCCGGGGTCCTAGTGCTGCGGGAAAACGAGCTTGCCCGCTACCGTGTGAGCGGACTGTGCATCGCGCAGTTTCCGCTGCCGATCATCGTTTACAGCGCGGAGGCGCCGGGCCGCTCGGCATTCACGCTCATGCATGAATTCGCCCACATAGTGCTTCGTGAAAGCGCAATTAGCGGCTCAGTCAAGGTTCCGACCGGAACGGGGCATGATCGGAAGGTAGAGCGCTGGTGCGACAAGTTTGCAGCCGCGTTCCTGATACCGCGTGCCGCCTTAGAAGAGTTGCGTCCGGTGCCGGATCGGCCCGCGCGAGCTATAGATGATGTGGCGCTCGCGGCGTTGGCTAGGGTATTCCGAGTCAGCCAGCACGCCATGCTGATACGGCTCGTTCATCTCCATTATGTCGAGGCCGATTACTATTGGGCGATCAAGCGCCCACAGTTTCTCGCGGACGAGGCGAAATGGGAAGGCCGCGGAATCCCGAGAGTGTGGGTATCTCGCATCTGGAACAAGGTCGGCAATCTCTACACCGGCCTCGTTCTGGAGGCGCTTGGCACCGGCAAGATCCAATTCCACCAAGCCCAGACCTACTTGGGTGTCAGAAACCCGTCTCACCTCACCGCCATTCGACAGGAGTTTGGGGGCGCTTGAAGCTATACAGCTTTGATATGTCGGGGCTGAGCAACCCGCATATGATGATGCCGGAAGAGATCGGCGTCTTTCAGCCAATATGGGCTTGTGTGCAGCAATCCATCATCGCGGGGAAAATCGCAGTCACGACCGAAATTTACGATGAGATGTGCCATATCACGGGAGCGGTCGGGGCGTGCATCAAGAGCCACAAAGCCGAGCTTGTGATGGAAGTAGACCAGAAAGGCTGGGACACTGCGGCCTATATCGCGCACTACAACCGGATGCGAAAGGACCACGCCGAGTGGATTGCCGAGTATTCGTTCAAGAGCCCAGCCAAGACAATCTGCCTTCCGGACCTTACCGCAATCGCCTTGGCAAAGACGCTCGGTCTGCCGGTGGTCAGCATGGAATCAAGTGCGGTCGGATCGCCGAAACACAAGCGCATTCCAGACATTTGCCTTCTGGAGAACGTCCTGCACTATGCGTTCAACGACTTCTTAGAGATCGAAGGCTTCCAAGCGTAGCGGCTTAACGCACCTTCACCTTCCTCATCATCCGCTCGAAGGCGGCGTCGGCGTCTGTGGGGTTTAGTTCGCCAGCGGCGATCAACTCCCGGACCTTTGCCCGGAAGCTCTCCGATTGCTGCTCCGGGGTCATGCCCGGCTTCTTTTTCGGCATCGCATTCAGGCTCCCGCGTGAGACAATTTATACGTGAGACGGCGGCCAACGACGCCCCGCAGCAGAGCATCGGCGCGCTCCGCGTCGTTGATCCCGTTCGCCTCACGGTTGCAATAGCGGAAATCAAACTCCGCGAGGTAGCGGTGAAGGTGCTTCTCGCCGCAGAACTGATAGACGCCCCGCATCCCGCGTTTGAAGATCGAGAAGTAGCCTTCCACGGTGTTGCTGTGGATGGGGCCGCGTCCGTACTCGCCAGCGTTGTGGCGCACGACGCCATGGAAGGCGAACTCGCGGGAGACGGCGTTATACTGCGGCGCTTCGTCGGTCATGATCTTGGCTTCGCGGGCGACGTTCTGGCGCACGATAGGGAGAATAGTGTCGGCGTTGACGCGCTCGACGACAACGGCGCGGCTGCGGCCAGTGTCGCGGTCAACCAGGGCCAGCACCTTCATCTTGTGGTGGTACGCCTTGGGCGCCTTCTCATAGCCCGCCTTGCGGCCGATGAAGGTCTCATCGACCTCGACGGCGCCGCCGTCCGAACCGAACGGGGTGAGATCGCCGGAGCGCATCGCCTCGCGGATGCGGTGCGACATGAACCACGCGGTCTTAAGGGTGACGCCCAAGGTCCGGTGAAGCTGATTGCTGGAAATGCCCTTCTTGCTGCCGGCAACGAGATAGATCGCCTGAAGCCAGACATTGAGCGGGACGTGGCTGGCCTCGAAGATGGTGCCGATCTTGACGGTGAAGGGCTTGCGGCACTGGTAGCACTTGTAGGTGCCGATCCGGGTGGACTTGCCGCCCAGCTTCCCCAGCCGCTCGACGCCGCCGCAATGCGGGCACACCGGACCCTGCGGCCAGATGCGCGCCTCGACATAGGCATAGGCCGCTTCCTCGTTGTGGAAATGCGGGGCTGAAAGTGCGGACGGCATTGGCTCTCTCCCTGTGTAGGAGAGCGTCTAGCCCATCCGAGTGGGTACGTCAAGTATAATAACGCCAATCCATTAGCATTGGGCGCGTAACGGGAGGCCGGTCCGCGGCGAATTCACCCTTTCTTTGTCAATTTATCCGACACTGCGCGCCATGTCGGAGAAGCTTACAAGTCCCTCGGCAAGGCGGGCGGGTCGGCCATGATCCGCCTGTTCAAGCATTACGTCCCCTATGCCGTGCTGCTGCTCGGCGCGCTCGACTTCGTGCTGCTGATGCTGGCGGCCGAGGCGGGCTGGTCGTTGCGGCTGTGGCAGCTCGGCGGCGCCGGCGATCCGCGCGACGAGCGGCTCTGGTCCATGCTGGCCTTCGCCGCCACGCTGCAGGCGGCGATGGTCGCGGTCGGGGTCTATTCGATCGAGGCGCTGCAATCGGTGCGCTTCGCGATCGCCCGGCTGCTGGTCGCGCTGATGCTCGGCATCATCCTGCTCTCCCTCGTCTTCTTCGTCTTCCCGCCGGTCAGCTTCTGGCGCTCGAGCCTGCTCTATGCGACCTGGATCGGCTTCGTCGCCATGGCCGCGGCGCGGATCGCGCTCAAGGAAGTGCTCGGCGGCGAGCGCTTCAAACGCCGCATCCTGGTGCTCGGCGCCGGCGAGCGCGCGGTCCGCGTCGAGGCGCTGGCGAAGAGCCGCGGCGCCGGCTTCGCCGTGGTCGGCTTCGTCGGCATGAACGACGGGCCGGCCGCGGTCGCCCGCGCGGTCAACCGCGCCGACATCCCCTCTTTGCCCGACCATCTGCTCAGGCTCGGCGCCGGCGAGGTCGTGCTGGCGCTGGAGGAGCGGCGCAACGCCCTGCCCTTGAACGACCTGCTCAGGATCAAGACCACCGGCGTCGCGGTGCACGATTTCTCGAGCTTCCTCGAGCGCGAGACCGGGCGGGTCGACCTCGACAGCCTCAATCCCTCCTGGCTGATCTTCTCCGACGGCTTCTCGGCCGGGCGGCGGCTGTCGAGCGCCGGCAAGCGGCTGTTCGACGTGACGGTCAGCCTCTCCATCCTCGCGCTGACCGCGCCGCTGATCCTCGCCGCCGCTTTGGCGGTGAAGCTCGAGAGCCGCGGGCCCGCTTTCTTCCGGCAGCGCCGGGTCGGCCTCTACGGGCTGGCCTTCGACGTCGTGAAGCTGCGCTCGATGCGGGTCGACGCCGAGGTCGGCGGCAAGGCGGTGTGGGCGCAGAAGGACGACCCGCGCGTCACCCGCGTCGGCCGGGTGATCCGCAAGCTCCGCATCGACGAGCTGCCGCAGGCGTGGAGCGTGCTGAAGGGCGAGATGAGCTTCGTCGGACCGCGCCCCGAGCGGCCGCAATTCGTCGCCGACCTCGAGGCGCGGCTGCCTTATTATGCCGAGCGCCACGTGGTGAAGCCGGGCATCACCGGCTGGGCGCAGATCAACTATCCCTACGGCGCCTCGATCGAGGACGCCCGCGAGAAGCTCGAATTCGATCTCTACTACGCCAAGAACTACACCCCGTTCTTCGACCTCCTCATCCTCCTCCAGACGGCGCGCGTGATCCTCTGGCCGGAGGGCGCGAGATGATCGCCTTCGTCTCTTTGTGGAGCCACCTGCTCGCCGCCGCGCTCTATGGGGCGCTGGCGGTCTACCAGCTGCGCCGCTGGAACGGCGACCCGCGCAACCGGCCGCTGATCAGCGCCTTCGCGGCGATGTCGGTGTGGACGATCTTCCTCGCCTTGCTCGGCTCCTACAACCTGCTCGCCCAGCTCGCCGAAGCGGGGCGCAACCTCGCCTTCCTCGCCTTCATGTACGGGCTGATGGCGGGGGTGCGCGAGCCCGGCCGCCAGCGCGGCCTCAAGGCGATCTTCGCCGCCATCGCCGGGGTGATCGGCCTGCAGATGGTGGTCGGCGGGGTGATGCCGCAATTCCAGCATGTCGGCATCGTCTTCGAGGCGCTGGCCTCGGCGAGCCAGATCATCGGCCTCACCATCGCCGCCGGCGCGCTCATCCTCGTCCACAACATCTACGGGCTGGCGGCGCCCGATTCGCGCTCGGCGCTGCGTTTCCCGATGCTGGCGCTTGCCGGCATGTGGGCGTTCGACCTCCACCTCTACACGGTCGATTATTTCACCCGCGCCCCGGCGATCGAGCTGTTCGCGCTCAGGGGGCTGGTGCTCGCCGCGCTCGTGCCGCTGTTCGCGCTCGGCGTGCGCAACGCCAGCTGGAAGATCCAGGTGTCGCGGGTCGCCACCTTCCAGTCGATCTCGGCGATCGCCATCCTCTTCTACCTGATCGCGATGATGCTGGCCGCCCGCGCGATGGAGATCGTCGGCGGCGACTGGGCGCGGGTCGGCCAGGTCGGCGTGGTCTTCGTCACCACCTTGGCCGCCCTGGTGCTGCTGCCCTCGGCCAAGATCCGCGCCTGGCTCAGGGTGACGCTCGCCAAGCATCTGTTCGAGCACCGCTACGACTATCGCCAGGAATGGCTGCGCTTCACCGACACGGTCGGCCGCACCGGCGAGGAAGCGGCGCCGCTCGAGGAGCGGGTGGTGAAGGCGCTCGCCGACATCGGCGGCGCGCCCGCCGGCCTGCTGCTGCTCGCCGACGAGCATCGCCGCCTCAGCCCCGCCGGCCGCTGGAACTGGACGGGGCCGGTGCCGGCGGCGGGCGAAGGCGGCGAGGCCCTGCTCGCCCTGATGGAGCAGGACGGCTTCGTGCTCGATTTCGAGGCGGCGCGCGGCGGCGAGCTGACGCTGCGCGGGGACAAGGTCCCGGTGCCGGCCTGGCTCGCCGGCATGGCCGCCGCCTGGGCCGGCATCCCGCTCAGCCACGAAGGCCGCCTCGCCGGCCTCGTCATCCTCGAGCATCCGGCGATCCGGCGGCGGCTCGACTGGGAGGATTTCGACCTGTTCCGCACCGCCGGCATCCAGGCCGCGAGCTACATCGCCGAGGCGCGCAGCCAGCAGGCGCTCGCCGACGCCCAGCGTTTCGACGAGTTCAACCGGCGCTTCGCCTTCATCCTGCACGACATCAAGAATCTGGTCAGCCAGCTCTCCCTCGTCGCCCGCAATGCCGAGCGCCACGCCGACAATCCCGAATTCCGCGCCGATATGATCGCGACGCTGCAAAGCTCGGTGAGGAAGATGAACGACCTGCTCGTCCGGCTCTCGCCCGGCGCCGCGCGCGACTCCGACCCGCCCCGCGCGGTCGAGATCGGCCCGCTCCTCGCGGCGCTGGCCGCGGCCAGGAAGCGCGCCCATCCGGTGCGGCTGCTCGCCGAGCCCGGCCTCGTCGCCATGGCCGACCCCGCCGGGCTCGAGCAGGCGCTCGGCCACCTCATCCAGAACGCGATCGAGGCGAGCGCGGACGGCGACGCCGTGGTGGTGCGCGCCTTCGAAAGCGGCGGCGACGTCGCCATCGAGGTGGTCGACCGCGGCCACGGCATGTCGGCCGAGTTCGTCCGCACCCGCCTCTTCCAGCCCTTCGCCTCGACCAAGGAATCGGGCTTCGGCATCGGCGCCTATGAGGCGCGGGCGCTGGTCCTCGCCATGAATGGACGTCTCGAGGTCGAGAGCCGGGCCGGCGAAGGCAGCCGCTTCACCCTTTACCTGGCCGGCGCCGACACCCGCGCCGTCCCCTATCTCGAACGGATTCGCGCATGAACGCTCACGTCAAACCCAAATTGCTGATCGTCGAGGACGACGAGGGCCTGCAGCGCCAGTTGCGCTGGGCCTATGACGATTATGAGGTGCTGGTCGCCTCCGACCGCAACGCCGCGGTCGACCTGCTGCGCGCCGCCGAGCCGGCCGTGGTGACGCTGGACCTCGGCCTGCCGCCCGATCCGGACGGCGTCTCCGAGGGCTTCGCGGCGCTGGAGTCGATCCTGACGCTGAAGCCCGAGACCAAGGTGATCGTCGCCTCGGGCCACGGCGCGCGGGAGAGCGCGCTCAGGGCGATCGCGTCGGGCGCCTACGATTTCTACCAGAAGCCGGTCGACATCGACCAGCTCGGCCTCATCGTCCGCCGCGCCTTCCAGCTGCACGCCATCGAGGACGAGAACCGGCGGCTGGAGGAGCAGGTCGGCGACGAGCGCACCGTGCTCGGCACGATGATCACCGCCGCGCCCGAAATGTCGAAGGTCGCGCGCACCATCGAGCGGGTCGCCAACACCGACGTCTCGGTGATGCTGCTGGGCGCGTCGGGCACCGGCAAGGAACTGCTCGCCAAGGGCGTCCACCAGGCCAGCCGCCGCCGCGCCGGCGGCTTCGTCGCGATCAACTGCGCGGCGATCCCCGAGAACCTGCTCGAGGCCGAGCTGTTCGGCTACGAGAAGGGCGCGTTCACCGGCGCGATCAAGACCACCGAGGGCAAGATCGAGCTCGCCCATGGCGGCACCCTGTTCCTCGACGAGGTCGGCGACATCCCGCTCCCCCTGCAGGTCAAGCTGCTGCGCTTCCTGCAGGAGCGGGTGATCGAGCGGATCGGCGGCCGCAAGCCGATTCCGGTCGACACGCGGATCGTCTGCGCCACCCACCAGAATCTCGAGGAGATGATCGCCGCCGGCACCTTCCGCGAGGACCTTTATTACCGGCTCGCCGAGATCGTGGTCCGCATCCCCAGCCTCGCCGAGCGGCACGGCGACGCGGCCCTGCTCGCCAAGCATTTCCTCGCCCGCTTCGCCCGCGAGATGAACCCGCAGGTGAAGGGCTTCGCGCCCGGCGCGCTGGCCGCGATCGAGGGCTGGTCGTGGCCGGGCAACGTGCGCGAGCTGGAGAACCGGCTGAAGCGCGCGGTGATCATGGCCGACGGCAAGCTGATCACCGCCGAGGACCTCGACCTCGAGGCCGCCGCCGGGGATTGCCTGCCGGTCAACCTCAAGGCCGCGCGCGAGGCCGCCGACCGCTCGGTGATCCGCAAGGCGCTGGCGCAGACCGACCACAATATCTCGGGCGCCGCCAAATTGCTTGGGATCAGCCGGCCGACGCTCTACGACCTGCTGAAGCAATACGGGCTGCAGGCGTGACAGCCGCCGGCCGTCCCCTCCATGAGTCATCCCGGCGCAAGCCGGGAGCCATGGACTCCGTCTGCGAAAGGCAGGCGGGGCGGGCGGCGCATATGCCCCGTACCAAGTGTTCATGGGTCCCGGCTTTGGCCGGGATGGCGTGGCTTTACGGCGCGCTCCTTTTCGCCCTCGCCGCCTGCTCGGGCGGCGCGGGCACGCCCTACGAGCGGGGCATCGCCGCCTGGGAGGCCGGCGACATCCGCACCGCGCGGGTCGAGTTCCTGAACGCGCTGCAGGCCGACCGCAACAATCGCGCCGCGCGGATCATGCAGGCGCGGGTCCTGCTCGCGCTCGGCGACGGCATCGCCGCCGAATCGGAGGTCGCCCGCGCCCGCCAGGCCGGCGTGCCGATCGATCAGACCGCCCACCTGCTCGCCCACGCCCGGCTGCTCCAGGGCGATGCCGAGGGCGCGCTGCGCGAGGCCGCGCTCGCCGCCGCCCGAGCACGAAGCCTATGCCGCGCGGATCTCCGGCCGCGCCTTCATGGCGCTGGGCGACGCCGGCAATGCCGGGGCGCGCTTCGACCGGGCGCTCGCGCTGGCGCCCAACGACAGCGACCTGTGGACCGACATCGCCCGCTTCCGCCGCTCGAACGGCGACGTCGCCGGCGCGATCCAGGCGGCCGACCGCGCCGTCGCCGCGCGCCCGCGCAACGCCGAGGCGCTGACCCTGCGCGGCGAGCTTACCCGCGGCCAATATGGGCTTGCCGCCGCTTTGCCCTGGTTCGACCGGGCGCTCGAGATCGACCCCGGCAACGTCGCCGCCTTGCTCGAGCGCGCCGCCACTTATGGCGACATGGGCCGGATGCGCGACATGCTCGCCGACGCCCGCCGGGTGCACAGCCTCACCGGCGGCCATAGCCGCGCTTATTATCTGCAGGCGGTGCTGGCCGCGCGGGCGCGCGACTTCGAGGTCGCGCGCACGCTCTGGAACCGCACCCGCGGCGCCTATGACGACACCCCTTCGGGCATGCTGCTCCTCTCCGCGATCGACTTCGAGACCGGCAATGAGGAGCAGGCGGCGCAGCGGCTCGCGGGGCTGGTCCGCGAGCAGCCGGGCAACCGCCGCGCCCGCCGCCTGCTCGCCGCCGCGCAGTGGCGGATGAACGATCCCGCCGGCACCATCGCCACGCTGCGGCCGATCGCCGACCGGCCCGACGCCGACGCTTATTCGCTGTCGCTGATCGGCCGGGCGCTGGCGCGGCGGGGCGAGGCCGACGCCGCCGCGCTCTACCTCGCCCGCGCCGCCCAGCCGCAGCCGGGCGCGCTCGCCGCGCTCGACCCGCTCGGCGAGGGCGAGTTCGCCGGCGTGCGCCGCCTCGCCGAGGAGAATCCGGGCGACGGCCCGGCCCAGGTCCGTCTGATCTCGGCGCTGCTCGCCCGCGGCCTCGGCGAGGAAGCGCTGGCCCGGGCGCGGCGGCTGCAGGCCGACAATCCCGGCGCGCCGGAGGTCCATATCCTGGTCGGCGACGCGCTCGGCGCGGCGGGCGACTTCGCCGGCGCCGCCGAGCAATTATCGCCGCGCCGCCAACATCGCCTTCACCGAGAGCGTGGCGATCCGGCTGATCGGAGCGCTGCAGCGCTCGAACCAGGGCGAGGCGGCGGAGAATGTGCTGCGGCTGTTCGTCGCCCAGAACCCGCGCTCGATCCCCGGCCTGATCCTGCTCGCCGGCCGTGAGATGCAGGCGCAGAACTGGCCGGCCGCGATCGCCATCTACGAGGGGCTGCGGCGCGCGGATCGGCGACAATGACGCGACCATCCTCAACAATCTCGCCTGGGCCTATTCGGAGCAGGGCGAGCTCGCCGCCGCCATCCCGCTCGCCCGCCGCGCCTGGTCGCTCGACCGCGACAATCCGGCGACCGCCGACACTCTGGGCTGGCTGCTGTTCAAGGCCGGCCGCCGCGCCGAGGGCCTCGCTTTGCTCGAGCGCGCCGCCCGCGGCGCTCCTAGCGACTCCGCGATCCGCCGCCGCCTCGCTTTGGCGAAGTCGAGCTAGCGCGACGCAGCACCCGAGGGGACAGTCACCTCACTGTCCCCGGGACAGTCAGGTGACTGTCCCCTTCAGCGCAGGGCGGCGCGGTCGAGGTTGAGCTCGGCGAGCGGGATCACCGTCACATTGGCATGGTCGCGGCGCAGCGCGCTCGACGAACTGCGCGGCCTCGCCGACGATGACGATCGTCGAGCCCTGCGGCGCCAGCAGCTCCGCCGCCGCCGCCTGCGCCTCGGCCGGGGTGACGGCGAGCACGGCGGGCAGATAGCGGGCCGAGCTCGTCGGGCCCGAGGCCGCGGGTCACATAGCTCGCGATCAGGCCCGCGGTGCCGGCGGTGGTCTCGGTGTCGCGGCCGAAATCGCCGGTCAGCGAGGCCCGCCTGGCGGTCAGCTCGGCGGCCGGGATCGGCTCGGCGCCGAGCCGGCGCATCTCGGCGAGCACCAGGCCGAGCACCTGCGCCGCGGCGTCGTTGCGGGTCTGGGTGGTGGCGAGGAACGGGCCGGGATGGCGCCGCGCCTCGAAGCCGCTGCCCGAGCCGTAGGAGAGGCCGCGGCGGATGCGGATTTCCTGATTGAGGCGGGCGCTGTAGCCGCCGCCGAGCACGGCATTGGCGACCAGCGCGCGATAGTAGCGCGGGTCGCGACGCGCGATCGTGTCGCGGGCGACCGCGACCGCGGCCTGGCCGGAGCCCGGCATGTCGACCACGATCACCTCGGTGCGCGGCGCGGGCCGCCGCTCGGCCCGTTCCCCGGCCGGCGCGTCGGGGCCGCTCCAGCCGCCGAAATGGCGTTCGGCCAGCCCGCGCGCCGTCGCCGGATCGAGATCGCCCGACAGGATCAGCGTCGCCCGTGCCGGCGTCCAGGTGGCGCGGTAGCACCGCCTGCAGGTCGGCGCGGGCGATCGCGCGCAGCGAGGCGGCGGTGCCGCCCGCGGGATGGCCGTAGGCCGAGCTGCCGTAGAGCGCGCGCATCGCGGTGAGGCCGGCGACCTCGCCCGGATCGCTCATCGAGACGGTGACCGCGTCGATGGCGATCGCCCGCTGCCGCTCCAGCTCCTCCTCGGCCAAGGCCGGGTTGCGGGCGACGTCGGCGACGATCGCCAGCGCCGCGTCGACATTGGCGGTGCGCACGGTGAGGCCGAGCCGGGCGCTCTCCCAGCCGGCGTCGCTGGCGAGCGAGGCGCCGAGCGCCTCGACCGCGGCGTCGATCTCGGCGGCGGAGCGCGTCGCCGTCCCCTCGCCCATCACCGCGGCGGTCAGCGCGGCGGTGCCGGCGCGCCCGTCCGGATCCGCCGCCGCGCCGCCGCGGGCGACCAGCGCCGCGCTGACCAGGGGCAGCGCCCGGTTGGTCACCGTGATCACGGTGAGGCCGTTGGCGAGCCGCTGCACGTTGGGCGTCGGCACCGGCGGCACCACCTCGGCCGCGGGCGGCGGCGGGGCGACCCGCTCGGCCTCGGGGGCCGGCTGCGACGATGCGGACATGCGGCGGGCGCCGTCAGCGCGCGCGGTCTGCGACCGTCGCGCGCCGATCCCGATCCTGTCCTCGGCGGCGCCGTGCTGGCCCTCCTCGGGCAGATAGCGCACGGCGGCGCTCGCCTCCTCGCGCAGCCAGCGGCGGGCGGCGCGCTGGATGTCGGCCGGGGTCACCGCGGCGATCCGCGCCAGCCGGCGGTCGGCGGCGGCCGGCGTCGCCGCCGACGATCACCGCCTCGGCGAGCGCGGAGGCACGGCCCTCGGCGGTCTCGCGGCCGCGCAGCGCGCCGGTCAGCAGCTCGTTCTTGGCTTCGGCGAGCTCGGCCGCCGAGACCGGCGCGTCGCGGAAGCGGGCGATCTCGCGCCGCAGCGCCGCCTCGCCGGCCTCGGCGGTCTGGCCGGCGGCGAGGATCGCGTAGACGGCGAGGCTGCCGCGGCCCTGCTTGATGTCGACGAACGAGCTCGCCGAGGAGGCGACGCGGTCGCGATAGACCAGGCTCTGGTGCAGCCGCGAGCTCTCGCCGGTCGAAAGGATGCCGTCGAGCACCTCCATCGCCGCCGCGTCCTCGTCGCGCGCCGGCGGCGCCGGAAAGGCGATCAGCACCGCCGGCAGCGGCGTGTTGGGCTCGTAGACGGTGTAGCTGCGCGCCCGCCGCCGCTCGGGCTCGACCGCGGTGACGCGCGGGATCGCGCCCGCGGGCCGCGCGATCGGGCCGAAATATTGGTCGACCCAGCGGTCGAGCTGCGGCGGGGTCGAAATTGCCGGCGACGACCAGCACCGCATTGTCGGGCCGGTAATAAGTGGCGTGGAAGGCGCGCACGTCCTCGATCGTCGCCGCGTCGAGGTCCTCGATGCTGCCGATGCCGGGCCGGGCATAGGGATGCACGTCGTAGGAGATGAGCGGCAGATAGAGGTAGAACAATCGCCCGTAGGGCGCCGCCAGCACGCGGCTGCGCAGCTCCTCCTTCACCACGTCGCGCTCGGAGCTGAAGAAGCCCGGCTCGATCACCAGCGAGCTCATCCGCTCCGCCTCCGCCCAGAGCAGCCGCTGCAGATGGTTGGCGGGGACCACCTCGTAATAATTGGTGTAGTCGTCGTTGGTCGAGGCGTTGTTGTAGCCGCCGACATCCTCGGTCAGCCGGTCGAGCTGCTCGGGCACCATGTTGCGGGTCGACTTGAACATCATATGCTCGAACAGGTGCGCGAAGCCCGAGCGGCCGCGCGGATCGTCCTTCGAGCCGACGTCGTACCAGACCTGCACCGAGACGTTGGAGCTCGTCGTATCGCGGATCGCGTAGACGCGCAGCCCGTTGGCGAGCGTGCGGCTCTGGTAGCGGATCGGCGCGATCTCCGGCGCCTGGGCTGGCGCGGGCGCGGGGGTGAACGCAAGGGCGGCAAGCGCCGCGAAAACAGTGAAACGCTTCATCGACATCGCCTCCCGAGCCCGGGCGCCGTGCTGCGCCGAAACGGGCGGCGCCGTCAAGCCGAGCCGAGCGCTTCCGCCTGCTCGGCCAGCTCCAGCCAGCGATGCTCGGCCGCCTCGCGCTCCGCCTTGGCGGCGGCGATGGCGTCGGTCAGCGCCTCGAACAGCTTCGGGTCGCGGCGATAGAGATCGTGGTCGCCGAGCGCCGCCTCGTCCCGCGCGATCTCCGCGTCCAGCGCCTCGATCCGCGCCGGCAGCAATTCGTAGTCGCGCTGGTCCTTGTAGCTGAGCTTCCTTCGTGCCGACGATTGTGCTCCCGCGAAAGCGGGAGCCCAGTCCCGGACGCCGCCCGGGCTCCTGCCTTCGCAGGAGCGCGCTGGGGGGCGGGCGTCTTCCGCTTCCGCTCCCAATCCTCATAGCCGCCGGCGACGATGTCGACCCTGCCCGAGCCGTCGAGGCCGAGCGTGATCGTCACCGTGCGGTCGAGGAAGTCGCGGTCGTGGCTGACGATCAGCACCGTGCCCTCATAATCGGCGATCACCTCCTGCAGCAGGTCGAGCGTCTCCATGTCGAGATCGTTGGTCGGCTCGTCGAGCACCAGCAGGTTGGAGCGCCGCGCGAACTCGCGCGCGAGCAGCAGCCGCGAGCGCTCGCCGCCGGAGAGCGCGCCGACCCTGGTCTCGGCGAGCGCGGGCTCGAACAGGAAGTCCTTGAGATAGCCCTTGATGTGCTTCTTGTGCCCGCGCACCTCGATCCAGTCGCCGCCATGGGCGAGCACGTCGCGCACGCTCTTTTCCGGATCGAGCAGGCTGCGCTGCTGGTCGATCATGATCCCGGTCAGGGTCTTCGAGAGCGTCACCGTGCCGGCGTCGGGCGCGACCTCGCCGGTGAGCAGCCTCAGCAGGGTGGTCTTGCCGGTGCCGTTGGCGCCGACCACGCCGATCCGGTCGCCGCGCTGGATGCGCAGCGAGAAGTCGCGGACGATGGCGCGGCCGTCATAGCCCTTCGCCACCCGCTCCGCCTCGATCACCATCTTCGAGCGGGTCTCGTCATTGTCGAGCGCGAGCTTGGCGGTCCCCGCCGGCCCGAGCATCGCCGCGCGCGCCGCGCGCATCTCGTGCAATTTGGCGAGCCGGCCCTGGTTGCGCCGCCGCCGCGCGGTGACGCCGCGCTGCAGCCAGTGCAGCTCCTGCCTGAGCTTTTCGTCGAGCTTGGCGGCGGCGCGCGCCTCCTCGGCATAGACCTGCTCGGTCCAGGCCTCGAAGCCGCCATAGCCGACCTCGGCCCGCCGCAGCGTCCCCCGGTCGAGCCACAGCGACGACCGCGTCAGCCGCCTCAGGAACGTGCGGTCGTGGCTGATCGCAATGAACGCGCCGCTGAAGCGGCCCAGCCACTCCTCCAGCCAGGCGATGCCGGCAAGGTCGAGATGGTTGGTCGGCTCGTCCATCAGCAGCACGTCCGGCGCGGCGGCAAGCGCCCGCGCGATCGCCGCCCGCCGCCGCTCCCCGCCGGAAGCCGTCGCCGACGGCCGGTCGAGCTCGAGCCCGAGCTGGTGCGCCACCGCCTCCACTTCGTGCGCCGGCACGCCCCCGGCCAAAGCGAAGTCCCGCAGCGTCGCGAAATCCGCGACCGGCGGATCCTGCTCGAGCAGCACCACCTTGGTCCCCGGCTGGATCGTCCGCCGCCCCTCATCGGTCTCGATCAAATCCGCGAGGCACTTGAGCAGCGTCGTCTTCCCCACCCCGTTCCGCCCGATCAACGCCAGCCGATCCCGCTCGCCGATGAACAGGTCGAGCCCCCGAAACAGCCACCCCGCCCCCTGAACGAGGCCGAGATTCTCATAGGCAAGGACGGGCGCGGCCATGGCGGGGCAGATAGGCGAGCAATCGGCGCCGCTCAACATCCCTCCCCTTGATGGGGGAGGGTTAGGGTGGGGGTGAACACCTCCGCCCGCTCGATGTATCCCGGAGCGGCACAGCGCCGTTACCTCGCGGCCCCGGGACGCGAGCGATTCGCGCCTTGCCTTCAATAGCCTCGTTGCCGAAAGAGGCATCGAACGGGGAATAGAGATGAGCGAACTCAAAACCTGCTTTAAGCGCGTCGATTACGACCTCAGTGCCCTGCTTCACTATATTGACTTGGGCGACATCGGTCTGCCCGATATCCAGCGCCCCTTCGTCTGGTCGAACGCCAAGGTCCGCGACCTGTTCGACAGCATGTATAAGGGCTTTCCGGTCGGCTACCTTCTCTTCTGGGAAAATGGGGCGGTCGACGGGGCAAAGCAAATCGGCGCCGACGACAAGCAGCATAAGGTGCCGAACCGCCTGATCGTCGACGGCCAGCAGCGCCTCACGTCGCTCTTCGCGGTGTTTCGGGGGCAGAAGGTGCTCGACGCCGACTATAAAGAGCGGACCATCGAGGTTGCGTTCAACCCGAAGCTTTCAAAGTTTGACGTAGCCGATGCTGCAATCCGGCGCGATCCTGATTGGATCGCAAACATCTCCTCCCTCTGGGCC
Source organism: uncultured Alphaproteobacteria bacterium (assembly GCA_963826805.1). Taxonomy (GTDB): domain Bacteria; phylum Pseudomonadota; class Alphaproteobacteria; order Sphingomonadales; family Sphingomonadaceae; genus Allosphingosinicella. Next base: position 21,347 of record CAWGYE010000001.1, on the reverse strand, counting down.
TCCAATCGACCCTCCCACAGGATCGTGAACGACTATATCGAGCAGGCAGCCAGGAAGGCACCAATGACTCGCGAAGAGGAAGACTTCGTAGCCCACAACCTCGATCGCTTGTTCGACCTTCAGAAATATCCATTCACTGCGCTTGAGATCGCCCCATCCGTCGAGGAGGAGCAGGTCGCCGACATTTTCGTCAGGATCAACAGCGAGGGCGTAAAGCTCAACCAAGCGGACTTCATCCTTACTCTGCTGTCGGTGTTCTGGGACGAAGGTCGCGCGCAACTGGAGTGCTTCTGCCGGGCAGCCCGAAAGGCACCGTCGCCAGGGGATGGCGCTTCGCCTTTCAACCACTTCATCGAGCCGGATCCCGATCAGTTGCTGCGCGTCTCGGTGGCGCTGGGCTTTGGCCGTGGTCGCCTCAAGAGCGTCTATCAGGTCTTGCGGGGCAAGGACCCCGATACGGGCGAGTTTTCTCCCGCGCGCCGCGATGAGCAATTCGCCATTCTGGCCGAGGCTCAGGCCCATGTCCTCAATCTCAGAAACTGGCATCAGTTTCTAAGCGCGTTGGTGGGAGCCGGCTTTCGCAGCGGTGAGATGATCTCGTCGCAAAATGCGCTTCTCTACGCCTATGCGTTCTATCTCTGGGGTCGCGTGCGGTTCGGCATTGCCGAGCACCGGCTTCAAAAGGCGATTGGACGCTGGTTCTTTTTCGCGAGTCTGAAGGGGCGATACACCAGTTCGCCGGAGACGGTGATGGACGCCGATCTCAACCGAATCAAAGGCCTGGAAACGGGCGAGCAGTTCCTTGCCGTCCTCGACGGGCTGATTTCGAGCGAGCTGACAAACGATTTCTGGTCCATCACCCTGCCGGCCGACTTGGCGACCTCATCGGCACGGAACCCGCAATTGTTCGCATATGTCGCGTCGCAGAACCGGCTCGGCGCCAACGTCCTCTTCTCCCACAAGAAGATCTCCGACCTGATCGATCCGGCGCTGAGGACGAAGAAGAAAGCGCTGGAACGGCATCATCTCTTCCCACGCGCATGGCTGGAGGAGACGCTTACCGCGGAGCAGACCGAAATCAATCAGATGGCCAATTACGCCCTCCTGGAATGGCCGGAGAACATCGACATCGGAAAGACCCCGCCGAGCCGGTATGCGCCGCAGATTCAGGCGCGCTTCCGCGACCAGGAGGCAGTCTGGCATAGGATGCTCGCCGACCATGCGCTTCCGGAGGGTTGGGAGACGATGGACTATGCGCCTTTTCTTGAGGCGCGTCGCAAGCTCATGGCGGCGATCATCCGACGCGGATTTGAAAGCCTCAGATAGCCGGCCCGAAACCAACCACATCGGACCAAAAACATATTTCCTACAGCGTACCCGTTATGTTCTAAACTACGGGATGACGACCAAGCCACGCCGAGTCGCCGGCGAACATGCGCCATCCGCCCCGGACTTCGATCCGGTTTGCCTTCGCACCCGCCGCGACGGCTGAACGCCCGAGCGCCAGCGCGCCTTCATCGGCTGGCTCGACTCCGGCCTTCGTCCCGGCCGCGCCGCCCAGCGGGTCGGGATGAGCCGCAAGTCGGCTTATGCGCTGCGGTCGCGGCCCGGCGGCGAAGGATTCGCCGCCGCGTGGGATGCCGCGGTCGCCGGCGCGCGCCGCCGCCGGTTCGAGGCGCGCGAGCCCGACGAATGGACCCGGGCCGTCGAGGGGGTGCCGCGCCCGATCCGCTACCGGGGCCGGATCGTCGCCTGGGAGCGCCGCTTCGACAATCGCGCCCTGGTCCTGCTGCTCGGCCGCACCCAAGAGCTCCTCGAAAAGCGATGAGCCCGGGAGAGGAATATTTTTTGCCTATGGACGCCGGACCTTTGTCACCTTCCGCGCTTATCCGGCCACAGCGCGCCGACGGCCGCCTCCGCCGCCAGCCCGATGGCGAGGCCGGCGGCGACGTCGGAGGGATAATGGGCGGCGCGCGGGATCTGGGCGAGCGCGACGGTAAGGCCCGCCGCCAGCGCCGGGGCGCCATGCTCGGGATAGTCGCGGGCGAAGGCGCGGGCGACGGCGATCGCGCCGGCGCTGTGGCCGGAGGGGAAGCTGGTCTTCTCCTTGGCCCGGCTGCGGCCCGGCTTGATCCTGCGCCCATGCGGGCCGTCGGCGCTGCGCGGCCGGGTCCGGTCGATGCGGTGCTTGACGAAATTCTTGGCGGCGGTGGCGACGAGGTGGGCGGCGATCATCCGCGCCCCGGCGCCCGCCATCCTGCCGTCGCGCCGCAGGAGGCCTATCGCGAGCAGGCCGCCCGAAAGCGCGAGCAAGGGCGGCTGGTCCCCGGTCTTGGCGACCAGGGTCAGCGCCCGCACCGCGGCCGTCCGCCGGAACGGCTTGAGCGCGTCGTGCGCCGCCTTGTCCGCCGCCACCAGCGCCGCCCCGGCGCGCGCGAGCCTGGTCTTCTGCTTCGCCATCCCGGAACGAACCAGCGAGCGCCCGCTTGGTGCCGCCCGGATTTTCTGGCAGCCTCCCGGCATGGCGCGGACGGTCATCTTCTACGCCCTCGCGCTGGCGCTGGCGGCGGCCGTGCTGGAGTGGCTCGAATATCGCTATCTGATCCGCTCGCTCGGCACCGAGCTCTACATCGCCCTGCTCGCGACCGGCTTCGTCGCGCTCGGCATCTGGGCGGGGCGGCGGCTGACCCCGGCACCGGCGCCGGCCGACTTCGTCCGCAACGAGGCGGCGATCCGCTCGCTCGGCCTCTCCCCGCGCGAGTGCGAGATATTGGCGCTGCTCGCCTCGGGCCAGTCGAACAAGGAGATGGCGCGCACGCTCGGCATCTCGCCCAACACGGTGAAGACCCATCTCGCCCGGGTGTTCGAGAAGCTCGAGGTGCAAAAGCGCGTGGCTGCGATCGAGAAGGCGCGCTGGCTGGCGCTGATCCCCTAGCGGCTTCCGGGCCAGGTCGGGGACCGGGGACAGTCACTTTTCCGCGCGGTGGTGACGAATGGGCGAAACCGTGCGGAAAAGTGACTGTCCCCATTCGGCCACCCGGAATCACCCTTCCGGGCGATACCGGAGGCGCTTCGCACCGCTTATGCCGGGCGGGTCGCAACCAGCAGGGGAACGAGGCATGAGATACGCACTGACCTATGGCGGCATCGCCGGGCTGATCGTGATCGTGACGATCATGGCGGGCCTCACCTTCGCCGAGCGGGACGGCTTCTTCACCTCCGAATATCTCGGCTATCTGGTGATGCTCGTCGCGCTCAGCCTGATCTTCGTCGGGGTGAAGCGCTATCGCGACGTCGAGGCGGGCGGAGTGATCCGCTTCCTGCCCGCGCTGAAGCTCGGGCTCGGCATCGCCGCGGTCGCGGCGCTCGTCTATGTCCTGGTCTGGGAGCTGCACGAGGCGCTGACCGGCTATCGCTTCATGGACCAATATCTGGCCGGAATCGCCCGCCGCCTCGCAGCCGAGGGCCGGTCGGCGGCCGAGATCGCCAGGGAGATGGCGGGCTATGAATGGATGCGGGCCAATTATCCCAATCCTCTGGTCCGCATTCCGATGGTGTTCCTCGAGATCTTCCCGGTCGGGCTCGTCGTCGCCCTCATTTCGGCCGGGCTGCTGCGCAACCCGAGGCTGCTGCCGGCGCGGACGCGAAAATGAGCGCATGGTCTTGACATGAGATTATCGTCTCATTATCTGTGCCTCGAGTTCGCAAGGAGGACGGACGTGGCACTCACCCCGGCGCAGATGGACGCGAAGCTCGACGCGCATTTCGGCTTCGAGGCCGCCGACGATGTCGAGGGCGTGCTCGCCACGCTCGCCGACGAGGTCGAGCACGACATCGTCGGCTGGCCCGCCGGCCCCGCGCGCGACCATGACGGGGTGCGCGCCTTCTACGAGGCCCTGTTCGCCGACCTCGCCGACGGCAGGGTCCGCTCGACGCGGCGGCTCTACGGCGACGATTTCATGGTCGACGACAGCGTCTGGCAGGGCAATGCGCCGGGCCGTCCGTTCGGCATCGAGGGCAAGGGGCGGCCGCTCGAGTTCCGGCTGCTGCACGTGCTCGAGTTCAATGAAGACGGCGCGATCGGGCGCGAGAATGTCTGGGTCGACCTCGCCGCGATCCAGCGGCAGCTGGCCTGATGGCGGCCGCCGACGGAAGCGGCCGGCCCAACCAGAAGAGCCGCACCCGCAAGGACCTGCTGCGCGCGGCGGCGCGGCTGATGCAGGCCGGCCGCAGCCCGGCGCTGGAGGAGGTGGCGGCCGACGCGATGGTCTCCCGCGCCACCGCCTATCGCTATTTCCCCGGCGTCGAGGCCCTGCTCACCGAGGCGGCGCTCGACGTCGAGGTGCCGGCCCCGGAGGCCCTGTTCGAGGGCGAGAGCGCCGAGGATCCGGTCACCCGCCTGCTCAGGGTGGATTCGGCGATGAGCGCGATGATCCGCGCCAACGAGCCGGCGCTGCGCGCGATGCTGGTCCACAGCCTCCAGCAGAGCCTCGGCGGACAAAGCGACGCCGTGCCGATCCGGCAGAACCGACGCACCCCGCTGATCGAGGCGGCGCTGGCCCCGGCCTCGCTCGCGCCCTGGGCCCGCGAGCGGCTGACGAGGGCGCTCGCGCTGGTGATCGGCACCGAGGCGATGCTCGCCTTCAAGGACGTGTTGCGGCTCGCCGACGAGGAGGCGGACGCGGTCCGCCGCTGGATGATCCGCGCCTTGGTCGAGGCGGCGCAGCGGGCCTAGCATCCGTATCGATGCCAGACGCCCCAAGGGAGCGGTCCGATGTGCTCCTGCGAAAGCGCAACGAGCCCATGCCATGTGCTCGTGCGAAAGCAGGAGCCCAGGAGCCCAGGCCGGTGCGGACTGGGTTCCTGCTTTCGCAGGAACGCAACGGAGTCCGGTCAGCGGGCGCCCTCGGCGGCGCGCGCCTCCGCCACCATCCGCTCGACGCTGGCGAGCAGGGCGCGGGCGTCGTAGACGATGCCGTCCTTGATCGTCCAGCGCACCCCGCCGACCCGCTCGACCTGCTGGGTCTGCGGATTGAGGCGCATATGGCCGGTGCCGTAGAGCAATTTGAAATTGTCGAGCGGGTTGCCGGGGACGATGACGAGGTCGGCGAGCATGCCCGGGCGGACGAGGCCGAAGGGCGGCTCCTCGCCGCGCGGCGCGTAGATCTCGCGGGCGCCGTTGATCGTCGCCGCCTGGATCACCTCCAGGGGCGCGAAGCCCGCCTCCTGCAGCATCTCGAGCTCCTGGATGTAGGAGAAGCCCCAGGTCTGATAGATATAGCCGGGGTCGGAGCCGACCGTGACCCGCCCGCCCATGTTCTTATAGTCGTTGATCAGCCGCATGAACGGCCCGTAGAAGCGCCGCCAGGCGACCTCGTCGGCGGTGGTCCAGTCCCAGAAATAGGAGCCGTGATTGACCCGGCTCGGCTGGAAGAAGCGCTGCAGCGAGGGCAGGGTGTAGCGCGCGTGCCAGTCGGCGTTGCGCGCCCGCATCACGTCGCGCCCGGCGGAATAGATGTTGAAGGTCGGGTTGAAGGTGACGCCGCGCTCGAGCTGGCGCTCCAGATAGGCGCGCCATTCCGGGCCGCCGGGCTCGACGATCTGGTCGGCGAGCCGGGCGACCTGGGCGAACCGCCACTGCTCGTCGAACATGTTGTAGGCGTTGGGATAAGCGGGCAGCCGGCGGTCGCGCAGCAAGGCTTCGAAATGGCCGTAGAAATGGGTGACCGTGCCGAGCCCCATCGCGCCGGCGCCGTCGGCGTTCAGCTCGGCGACCCCGCTTTGCCCGAGATGGGCGACCGTGCCGAGCCGCAGCCGCCGCGCCTCCTCGATCGCCGCCCGGGTGGTCGCCGGCGGCACGTCGTTGAACAATTTGACGCCGTCATAGCCCTGGCTCGCCGCCCAGCGCACCCAGGCGCGGGCCTGCTCCGGCGTGCGCACCTCGCCGCCGCTCCAGGCGTCGCCCAGCGAGAGATAGGCGAACAGGCGCGGCGCCACGATCGTGTTGGCGGCGCTGCGCCCCCGGTCGGACAGCGACATGTTGTCGGGCCCGAAATAGAGCGAGATGCCGCGCACCGTGGTGACCCCGTGCGCCAGCCAGAGCCGGTAGCCGTAGGTGGCGTTGGGCGCCTTGTCCGGATCGCCATTGTGGCCGTGATTGTCGACGAAGCCCGGCAGCACGTACATGCCGGTGCCGTCGATCTCGCGATCGGCGCCGCGCGGCGGCCGCTCCGGCGCCAGCGGCAGCCCCGGCGTGCCGGCGCCGCCGACGCTCTCGATCCGGTTGCCGGCGATGACGATGTCGACCGGGCCGCGCGGCGGCGCGCCCGAGCCGTCGATCACCATCGCGCCGCGGATCACCAGCCGGCGATAGGGGCCCTCCCCCTCGCCCGGCTGGCGGTCGGCCACCCGCTCCATCTGCCTCGGCGGGGAGGGCTGGGCGCGCAGCGCCGGCAGCGAGATCAGGCACGCGGCGATCGCCGCCGCCGCCAGGCCGAGCTTGAACACGCGCATGCGCCCTCCCCCTTTTCCGAGCCCGCCCAAAGGTTAAGCCCCGCCTACAGCCACATTCATGGCCTATTCAATGCCGCATCGCTATCGCTCTTGCCAACCTTTCGAGAATAGCCGAGTTTTCGTATCATGCGTTTCGTTTTCCTGCTCGCCGTTGCGGGCCTGGCCGCCACCCCTGCGCTCGCCGACGCGCGCGGCGTGCAGCGCGGCCGCGACCACAACGCCGCCTATCAGGCGCCGCCGCAGGGCCGGGTGCTGTCGCTCCCCGAGATTTGCGCGCGCATCCGCGTGCCGGGCGCGGAATATATCGGCGCCGAGGTGCTGGCTCCGGGCGTCTACCGGCTCAAGTTCATGCGCGGCACCGACGTCATCTGGATCGACGTCGAGGCGCGCACCGGCCGCGTCATCAACCGCCAGTAGGCGCCCTATCGACAGGCGTGGCGCCGACCGCGCGGCCCTGCTATTCCCACCTCCGCAACGCAACAATTTCGCCGCCGCGCCGGTTGAGCGCCGCAGCGAGGCTTTGAGGGGAACGACATGCGCGTCCTGATCGTCGAGGACGAACCCAATCTGGGCCGCCAATTGCGGGCGACGCTCGAAGGGGCGGGCTATGCCATCGATCTCGCCACCGACGGCGAGGACGGCCACTTCCTCGGCTCGACCGAGACCTACGACGCGATCATCCTCGATCTCGGCCTGCCCGAGATCGACGGCCTCACCGTGCTCGATCGCTGGCGCAAGGAGGGGATCAAGGTGCCGGTGCTGGTGCTGACCGCGCGCGACAGCTGGTCCGACAAGGTGGCGGGCCTCGATGCCGGCGCCGACGACTATCTCGCCAAGCCGTTCCAGACCGAGGAGCTGATCGCGCGCCTGCGCGCGCTGATCCGCCGCGCCTCGGGCAACGCCTCCTCCGAGCTCACCGCCGGCGACGTCCGGCTCGACACCCGCTCGGGCAAGGTCACCCTCGACGGCGAGCCGGTGAAGCTGACCGCCCAGGAATATAAATTGCTCTCCTACCTCATGCACCACAAGGGCAAGGTGGTCAGCCGCACCGAGCTGATCGAGCATATCTACGACCAGGATTTCGACCGCGATTCCAACACCATCGAGGTGTTCGTCACCCGCATCCGCAAGAAGCTCGGCCCCGACGTCATCACCACCATCCGCGGCCTCGGCTACAGCCTCGAAGATCCGAAGGGCTGAGCTCGGTCGCCGGTTCATCGAGAGCTAAGGCGCGAGCGCCTCTGGTCCGCCCCGTGAGCGAAGGATGAAGCTGCCCCGCCTGAAATTGCGCCGCTTCTGGGTGCGCAGCACCGAGCGGACCAACACCGGCTCGCTGACCCGCCGGATGATCGGCATCTCGGCAATCTGGATCGTGCTGCTGCTCGGGCTCGGCGGCTTCACCCTCGATCGGGTGCTGACCTCGGCGATCACCCGCAATTTCGACGCCCAGCTCGATTATGTGCTGACCGCGATGATCTCGTCGGCCGAGATCGGGCCGGAGGGCGAGATCCTGCTGACCCGCGCCCCCGCCGACCAGCGCTTCCTGGAGCCCTATTCCGGGCTCTACTACCAGGTCACCGCGGAAGGCGCCGACCCGGGCCAGGCACCCTCGGAGCTCGCCTTCCCGTCGCGCTCGCTGTGGGACCGGCGGCTTCAGGTCCTGCCGCATCGCGACAACGAGGTGCATTGGCGCGACAGCGACGAATTCCCGATGGAGCGGCTGCGCGTGATCGAGCGGGACGTGCGGCTGCCCGGCTCGACGGTGCGCTGGCGCTTCCAGGTCGCGCAGAGCCGCGACGTGATCGACGACCAGATCGGCGTGCTGCGCCGGACGATGGTGCGCTCGTTCGGCATATTGGGGCTCGGGCTGATCGTGCTCGCGACGCTGCAGGCGATTTACGGCCTGTGGCCGCTGAGGCGCGTCCGCCGCGCCATCGCCGCGATCCGCTCCGGCCAGAAGTCGCGGATCGAGGAGCGGCTGCCGACCGAGATTGCGCCCCTGGTCGAGGAGCTGAACGCGCTGATCGCGCACAACGAGACCCAGGCCGAGGAGGCCCGCCGCCATGCCGGCAACCTCGCCCACGCGCTGAAGACGCCGCTCACCGTGATCACCAACGCCGCGACCGCGCGCAGCCCGGACCTCGTCGAGACGGTCTGCCGCGAGGCGACGACGATGCGCCGCCAGGTCGACCATCACCTGACCCGCGCCCGCGCCATCGGCCGGCGCTCGAGCGCCCATGCCCGCGCCCCGGTCCGCGCCTCGCTGGAGGCGGTCGAGCGCGCCGTGTCGCGGATGTACGAGAACGTCACCATCGATCTGGCCGGCGACCAGAAGGCGGTGGTGCGGGTCGAGCGGCAGGACCTCGACGAGATGCTCGGCAACCTCATCGAGAATGCTGCCAAATATGGCGGCGGCCGCGTGTTCGTGACCGCCCACGCGACGCCGAAATGGGTCGAGATCGAGGTCGAGGACGACGGCCCGGGCATCCCGAAGGCGGACCGGCAGTCGATCTTCGACCGCGGCGCCCGGCTCGACACCGGCAAGCCCGGCACCGGGCTCGGCCTCGCCATCGTCCGCGACGTCGCTCACATCTACGGCGGCTCGATCAGCCTCGAGGAAAGCGAGGATTTGGGCGGGCTGCTGGCGCGGCTCCGGCTGCCGCTGGTCGGGTGACCCTCTTGCCTTTGCCGCCCTCCCGGCGCACATCGCGGCGCCAATGACCGCCACCGTCCATCCGCTGGTGCCGAACCGCGCGCCCTCGCTGGAGCCGATGATCCAGCTCGTCGCGGCCGACCTCAACCATGTCAACGCGGTGATCCTCGAGCGGATGCAGAGCGACGTCGCGCTGATCCCCGAGCTCGCCGGCCATCTCATCGCCGGGGGCGGCAAGAGGATGCGGCCGATGCTGACCCTGGCCTGCGCGCGGCTGCTCGATTATGCCGGGACGCGCCATCACAAGCTCGCCGCCGCGGTCGAGTTCATCCACACCGCGACCCTGCTCCACGACGACGTGGTCGACGGCTCCGGCCTCAGGCGCGGCAAGCGCACCGCGAACATCATCTGGGGCAATCCGGCGAGCGTGCTGGTCGGCGACTTCCTGTTCTCGCGCAGCTTCGAGCTGATGGTCGAGGACGGCAGCCTGAAGGTGCTGCGCATCCTCTCGCGCGCGGCGCGGGTGATCGCCGAGGGCGAGGTCAACCAGCTCACGGCGCAGCGCAAGGTCGAGACCAGCGAGGACCAGTATCTGGAGATCATCGCGGCGAAGACCGCGGCGCTGTTCGCCGCCGCCTGCCGGGTGGCGGCGGTGGTCGCCGAGCGCGAGGAGGCAGTGGAGCTGGCGCTCGACGCCTATGGCCGCAATCTCGGCATCGCTTTCCAGCTGGTCGACGACGCGATCGACTATTCCTCGGACGCGGCGACGATGGGCAAGGGCGTCGGCGACGATTTCCGCGACGGCAAGGTCACCCTTCCCGTGATCCTCGCTTATTCCCGGGGCAGCGACGACGACCGCGCCTTCTGGCTCGACGCCATGGCCGGGCGCCGCGCGGGGGATGAGGATCTGACCCAGGCGATCCGCCTGCTGCGGACTTCGGGCGCGCTCGACGACACGCTCGAGCGCGCCCGGCATTACGGCCAGCGGGCGATCGATGCCCTGGGTCCGTTCCCCCCGGGCGCGCCCGCGCGGCGCTCACCGAAGCGGTCGAGTTCGCGATTCGCCGCGCCTACTGATGAAGCGCCCCACCTCCCGGCCGCCGCTCAGGAGCGGCCTCGACCGCATCGGCCCGTTCCATCCCTATCTGGTCTATGCGGCGGTGCTGGCGCTCGATCTCCTCGGCCTGCTGCTGATCCTCGCGGCGCTGGTCTGGATCGGCGACACCGCCGAGGACCTGCTGTGGCCCGGCGGCACCGAATGGGTCGACCTCTAGAGGACCGCCATTTGCCGGCCCCTTCGAGAAACCGACCGCCGTGACGGGCGTCACGGCGGCGTCCCGCTTACGAGCGTAGCTGTGTCTTCCCAGCCTGCTTCCCCGGTGCCGCGGCCCGCTGGTGCCGCCGACAGGGGGACGGCGCAACTTGAAAGGGAATTCCTCATGGCTTCGATTCAGAACGTGCGCTTGGAGATCGTCGAGAATCAGGGCGCCGCTGCGGCGCTGGTGACCTTCAACCTCATCCCCAGCCCGCAGGACGTGCAGGAACATCGCACCTATTCCGAGACCGTCGAGCTGATCGGCGTCGATCAGGGCGCCGGCGAGGACGGCATCGACGAGCTCATCCCCGGCAGCCGCTCCATTGCCTCGGTGACCTTTCCGCTTCCGGCGCCGGGGCGGAAGCGTTTGATCGCGTTGCAGGGGAGCTCGCTCGACGAGGATCGGCCGTCCGGCCCGATCGTCGGGTTCACGGACAATCCCCCGGACGAGATTCGTGCGAGGGTGACCCTCTCTTTCGGCGTGATCGCCGAGAGCGGCACGGTCCCCCTCCATGTGATCGTCAACGAGAACGTCCCGACGCCTGTCTGAGGGAGCGCTCGAGCCGCCGGGCGCGCCTGCACCCGGTTGCTGACCCGCTCGGCGCCGGGCTAGGGCGCGGGTGTGAGCCGCCTCCCGATCCACGACGTCCTGCCGGACCTGCTCGCCGCCTTGCGCTCCGGCTCCGCCGCGGTGCTGGTGGCCCCGCCCGGCGCGGGCAAGACGACGGCGGTGGCCCCGGCCCTGCTCGGCGAGCTCTGGCGCACCGGCGAGATCCTGCTCCTCGCGCCGCGCCGGCTCGCCGCCCGCGCCGCCGCCGAACGGATGGCGGAGCTGGCGGGCGAGCCCGTCGGCCGCACCATCGGCTATGCGACCCGGCTCGACAGCAAGCGCTCGGCCGCGACCCGCATCCTCGTCCTCACCGAGGGCATCTTCCGTCGCCGCATCCAGGCCGATCCGGAGCTGGCCGGCGTCTCGGCGGTGCTGTTCGACGAGGTGCACGAGCGCAGCCTCGACAGCGATTTCGGCCTCGCGCTGGCGCTCGACGCGCAGGCCGGGCTCAGGCCCGATCTGCGGCTCGTCGCCATGTCGGCGACGCTCGACGGGGCGCGCTTCGGCGCGCTGATGGGCGGCGCGCCGCCGATCGAAAGCGAGGGCCGCGCTTATCCCATCGACATCGTCCATCTCGGGCGCGACGCCGGCCAGCGCATCGAGGACGCGATGGCCGCCGCCGTCCGCCGCGCGCTCGGCGAGGGCGACGGCGGCGTGCTCGCCTTCCTGCCAGGCGTCGCGGAGATCGAGCGCACCGCCGAGCGGCTCGATCGCCTCCCCGCGGACGTCGACCTGCACCGCCTCCACGGCAGCCTCGAGCCCGCCGCGCAGCGTGCCGCGCTCGCCCCCGCGCCGCCGGGGCGGCGCAAGCTGGTCCTCGCCACCTCGATCGCCGAGACCAGCCTGACCCTCGACGGGGTGCGCATCGTCGTCGATTCCGGGCTGGCCCGGCGGCCGCGCTACGACCGTGCCGCCGGCCTCACCCGGCTGGTCACCGAGCGCGCCAGCCAGGCGGCGGTGACGCAGCGGGCCGGGCGCGCCGGGCGGCAGGGGCCCGGGCGGGTCTACCGGCTGTGGGAAGAGGCCGCGACCCAGTCGCTGCCGCGCTTCGACCCTCCGGAGATGCTCGAGGCGGACCTTTCCGCGCTGCTGCTCGATTGCGCGCTCTGGGGCGTCGGCGACCCGCGGGACCTGCGCTGGCTCGATCCGCCGCCGGCCGCCGCCGTCGAAGAGGCCGGCAAGCGGCTGCGCGGCCTCGGCGCGCTCGACGCGGCCGGCCGCCCGACCGCGCACGGCCACGCCGTCGCCGAGCTGCCGCTGCCGCCGCGGCTCGCCCACATGCTGATCGAGGCCGCCGCGCGCGGCTGGGCGGAGACCGGGGCCGAGGTCGCCGTTCTGCTCTCCGAACGGGGCCTCGGCGGGAACGAGGCCGACCTGGAGCTGCGCCTGCAGCGCTGGCGCGGCGAGAGGGGCAGGCGCGCCGAGGCCGCCCGCGGCCTGGCGAAGGCATGGCTGCGGCTGCTCCCTCCTCCCGCGCGCGGCAAGGGCGAGATCGGCGCCTGCGTCGCACTGGCCTTCCCCGACCGGGTCGCGAAGCGGCGCGGCGGCGGCGGCGAGGACTGGATCAGCGTCGGCGGGCGCGGCTTCCGGCTCGATCCGGCATCGCCGCTGGCGCGCGAGCCGTGGCTGGCGGTCGCCGAGGTCGGCGGCGCCGCGTCGGGCGCGCGCATCCTCTCCGCGGCGCCAATCGACCAGCCGACGGTCGAGGCCCTGTTCGGCGACCGCATCGTCGCCGCCGCGGAGGTGGCCTTCGATCCGGCCACCGGAAGCGCCCGCGCCTCGCGGGGGCGGCGGCTCGGCGCGATCCAGCTCGCCGGCGGCCGGGACAGCCGCGCCGACCCCGAAGCGATCGAGGCGGCCCTGCTCGAAGGGGTGCGCGCGCACGGCCTCGATCTGCTGCCGTGGAGCGAGGGCGCGCGCGCGCTGCGCCGGCGCGCCGCCTTCGCCCGCCGCCGCGATCCCTCGCTGCCGGACCTCTCCGACGCCGCGCTGGCCGCGAGGCTCGACGCGTGGCTGCCGCCGCTGCTCGCCGGCAAGCGGCGCCTCGCCGAGGTCGATCCGGCCATGCTGGAGGGGCTGCTCGGCTGGGCCGAGCGCAAGGCGGTCGACCGGCTGGCGCCGAGCCATTTCGAGACCCCCGCCGGCAGCCGCCACCCGATCGACTACGACGCCGAGGCCGGGCCGACCGTCACCGTCCGCGTGCAGGCCCTGTTCGGGCTGGCCGCGCATCCCGAGGCCGGCGGCGTGCCGCTGGTGCTGGCGCTGACCTCGCCCGCGGGCCGGCCGATCCAGACCACCCGCGACCTGCCCGGCTTCTGGCGCGGCAGCTGGGCCGCGGTGGCGAAGGAGATGCGCGGCCGCTACCCCAAGCATCCCTGGCCCGACGACCCCGCCGCCGCCCCGCCGACGCTCAAGACCAAGAAAGCCACTGCCCGGAAACGCTGATTTCTGGGAGGTGCTACAAATTTAGCAAGTTCGGTCAATGCGCTCGCTGTCTTAGTGCATTAAGACGGTGATGTGCAGGCCGGGGGGGCGGGTTTGCGCGAGAGCAGCAACGCGAACCGAAGGATGTCCCCATGCGTAAGATGTTGATTTCCATTGCCGTCCCCGCGCTGGTCGCGACGGCCTTCCCCGCCGCCGCCGCCCAGGGCAACGCGCAGCAGCCGCGCGCCCGCGGCGACGCTGCCGCCGCGCAGCGGGCGGAAGACCAGAGCGCCGGCGAGCGCCGGATCTGCGTTACCGAGCGACTGAGCGGCTCGCGCATGCCGCGCCGCGTCTGCCGCACCGAGGCCGAGTGGCAGGCGCTGCAGGGCGGCGAGGACGAGCGCAACTGAGCTGAGTTCGCCCCCTCGCAGGTTCTGGGCGAACGGCCCCCCTCCCGCAACGAGCCCAGCGGGAGGGGGGCTTGTGTTTTCAGGTGGGCGGGCGGGCGAGGGTACGCACCATGGCGAGCGTGCGGTCGGCCAGCGCCCTCAGTTCGGCGCGCGAATAGCCGGCGCGGGCGCGCCCGGAAATCTCGTAATGGTTGGCGACCATCACCATCGCCAGCGCGTGCGGATCGGCGTCCGCCGCGATCTGCCCGCTCTCGACCGCCTTCTCGAAGCGGCGGACGAGCGCGCGATCGAGCGAATCCATCGCTTCGCGGACTGCGCGCGAGATTTCCGGGTCCTCGGTCGCTTCCGGCATGGCGGTGTGCATCATGAAGCAGCCGGAGCCGGCCTCGTCCTTGCCCATGAACTTGTCGATCGACCATTCGGTCATCGCCTCGAGCGATTCGAACAGGTCGGGGATGGCGAACGCCTCGGCGAACTCGGCGCGGACGTCGGCGAGATAATTGTCGAGCGCGGCGAGGTAGAGCTTCTTCTTGTCGCCGAAGGCGCCGTAGAGGCTCGGCTTGTGCAGGCCGGTGGCCGCCGACAGCTGGTCCATCGAGGTGCCGGCATAGCCATAGCGCCAGAAGGTGTCGCGGACCCTGTCGAGCACCTCGTCGGTGTCGAAATTGCGGGGCCGCCCCCGAGGCGCCGTCGCGATATTTTTTTGTACCATGCGTTAAAAAACCCTTGCCATCGGCATTTCTGTACTATACGGTAAGGTACATAAATAGCAGATGGAGGTGAAGATGAAAAGTGCCCTTCGACTCGCGGTCGTCATTCCGGCCCTGTTCGCGTCCGCTTTGTTTATCGGCACCCCGGCGTTCGCCGAGAGCGACAGCCAGGCGGTTGCCCAGTGCCGCGCCGAGCTGCTGAGCCGCTTCGACGAGGGGGCGATCCGCTCCTATCGGATCGGCCCGATCGCCGGCAATTCGCGGCGCACCCGCGTCACCATCTACGTCAACGCCGATCGCCGCTACACGTTCGAATGCGCGGCCGGCGCCAATGGCGAGGTGCTGACCGCCTCGCTCGACCCGGCCCGCATCGGCCCCCGCCTCGCCGCCGGGCAGCGCTGAACCCCTCCTGTCCGGCGGGGGCCGCGCCTCCGCCGGACCTTCTTTCGATCAGCTCAGGGCCGGCCGATCCGGACGACGGCGTCGCGCCCGCAGCGGAAGCGTTCGGCGCGGTCGGCATGGCGCCGGGCGACGCCGTTGGCGTCCGCCGTCCGCCCGTCCACCATCGCGACCAGGCAGCCGGGCCGGCCGCGCCCGATCGATTCGACCATCAGCACGGAGCGCGCGTCGGGGCGCGGATGATCGACGATCAGCCGGTAGACGATCGCGATCGCCACGCGCCCGCGCATCCGCCACTCGACCCGCGGCCCCGGATGGTTGAACGGATCGAGCGATTCCCACGTCCCGTTCTCCATGCCCGCGTCGATATCGAAGCGGCCGTCGCCCTGGCCGACGAACAAGGGGATGGTCATGTGCCCCGGGCATTCCAGCCGCACGCTTTCCCCTTCCTCGATCCGCTCGATCACGCGGCAGCGGTCGAGGTCGAGATCGGTATAGACGCTGTCATTGGCGGCCGCCGCGGCGGCGAGCGAGGCGAGCAGGATCCAGGCCATCGGCACCTCCTGAAGGTGCCCCGGTATAGCCCCAGCGGGGTTAGGCGCTCAACCTCTGCTGCAGCCCGTGGACCAGCTCGCTGGCTTTTTCGAAGGTCATCGGCCGGCCGAACAGATAGCCCTGGATCTGGTGGCAGCCGAGGTCGCGCATCCGGGTGAAGTCGTCGGCGGTCTCGACGCCCTCGGCGGTGACCGTCATCCGGAAGCTCTTGGCGAGCTGGACGATCGACTGGATGATCGCCACCGTCTCCTTGTTGGCCGCCGCCTCGCGCACGAAGCTGCCGTCGATCTTGAGCTTGTGGAAGACCGCCTTGTTCAGATAGCCGAGCGAGGAATAGCCGGTGCCGAAATCGTCGAGCGCCATGCTGACCCCGAGCGCGCGCAGCCGCTTCAGCACGTCGATCGCATTGGCCGAATCGCCCATGAACACCGATTCGGTCACCTCCAGCTCGAGCCGGTTCGGCTGCAGCCGGTGGCGGCGGATCGAATCGTTCACCGAATTGGGCAGCGCCGGGAAGATCAGCTGCTTGGCGGAGATGTTGATCGCGACCGAGATATGCTCCGGCCAGCAGGCGGCGGCCCGGCACGCCTCCTCGATCACCCATTCGCCCAGCTCCATGATCAGGCCCGATTCCTCGGCCAGCGGGATGAAGTGGTTGGGCGGGACGATGCCGCGGGTCGGATGGTGCCAGCGGATCAGCGCCTCGAAGCCGACCAGGCTCTGGTCGGCGGCGTCGATCAACGGCTGGAAGAGCAGGCGGAACTGCTTGGCCTTGATGCCGACGCGCATGTCCTGCTCGAGCCGGAGGCGGTCCTCGGCCTCGTTCTGCATGTCCGAATTGAAGAAGCAGCAGATGCCGCGGCCCTGGTTCTTGGCCTGATAGAGCGCGAGGTCGGCCTTCTGGATCAGGTCGTCGACGCTCTGGCCGTCGACCGGGCCGAACGCGCAGCCGATCGACACGCCGATCCGGATCTCGGCCTTGTCGAGGTGGAACGGCTCGGCGATCGAGGCGATCAGCCGCTCGGCCAGCGTCTCCACCATCCGCCGGCTCTGCACGTCCTTGATCACGATCGCGAACTCGTCGCCGCCCATCCGGCCGACATGGCCGAGCGGCCCCACCTCCTTGACCAGCCGCTGCGCGACGCTCTTCAGCACCGCGTCGCCCTTCGGGTGGCCGAACGTGTCATTGACCGGCTTGAAGCCGTCGAGGTCGAGGAACATGATCGCGCAGGGCGTGTCGCCGCCGGTCGAGCTCGACAGCGCCTCGCCGAGCAGCTGGCGGACCCGGCCGCGATTGGGCAGGCCCGAAAGCACGTCCATATTGGCGAGGTTGGTGAGCCGCTCCTGGGTGCGGCGCACCTCGGTCACGTCCTGGCCGACGCCGCGGAAGCCCTGGAACTGGCCGGCCATGTCGATGATCGGGTCGCCCGACAGGCTGATCCAGCGATTGCCGCGCTGGGTGGAGAGCTCCATCTCGAGATTGGCGAAGGGCTGGCGCGAGAGCAGGATGCGGCCGAGCGCGCTGGTCCCCCCAAGCGCCGCCGGCAGCGAATGGCCGACCAGCTGGTTGGTCGAGCGGCCCAGGAGCGCGGTCATCCGCGAGGAGATATAGACGACCCGGTTCTCGGCATCGACCTGCCACAGCCAGCCGACGCCGCGATGCTCATATTCGTTGAGCAGCTGGCGGATCGATTCGGCCTCGGCGCGGGTCCGCGCCAGCCCCTTCAGCTGGCCGAAGATCCAGCGGGTCAGCCGCGCCACGCTGAACGCGCCGGCGCCGGCCAGCAGCATGAAGGTGAGCGCGATCTTGGGATCGAGCGAGCCGCTGCCGAAATAATAAGCGAGGCAGAAGGCCGCGGTCAGCGTCGCGATCCAGGCGACCGCCGCCGCCGGAATCGCGGCCAGCGCGATCGCGGTGGTGATCATCGCCGCCATCGCCCCGCCGATCACCACCTGCACGTGGGCGGGCTGGGTGGCGAAGGCATAGGTGGGCACGGCCGACCACAGGCCGGCAAGGCCGATCGCCTCGGCGACCGCGAACCAGCGGGTGCGCGGCCGGGCGGTGCGGCTGGCGCCCTGCGCGGCGGCCCCCATCGCCCGCCGGCACGAAACCCAGTTGACGAACGCGACCAGGGCGACCCAGCCGACGACCATCTCCTGCTTGACCGAGCCGAGCATCGCCCAGCCGGTGATCAGCGAGGCGGCGACGGCGGTGATCGCGAAATAGGGCGCGAACAGGGCGCGCGCCTTCACCTGGCCGTTGTGGAGGTGCGCCTCGCGAAGACGCTCGTTGCCGACGTCGAAGCTGCTCTGCTCCTCCGCCTTGACAGCCTGATCGCCATCCTGCCGTTCAGCGTCGATCGAAACGGGCGAATGAAACATCGATTTCCAAGCAGCTCGGGACGTGAACTGCCGTCCTAACCGCAAGGTTTTTATTGTTCGTTAAGCCCGGAGCGAAAATCGCCGCCCGGGGCGCGCCGCAAAATATTCCAAAAACGGCGCTTTTTAGGGGTTTTCGCCGCGCATCAGCCGGTCGACGGCGGCGGTGGTCACGCTGTGATAGCCGGAGCGGGTGCGGGCATAGGTGCGCTCGGCGACCGGGCGGCCCCATTCGCCCTGCGTCATGAGGGTTTCGAACAAGGGCGAGACGAACTTGCGCCGCCCCATCCGGGCGAGGAAGCGTTCGGCCGCCGGGATCGCCGGCTGGTAGCGGTTGGCGAGCGCCAGCTGCAGCCAGGCGAACAGCAGCTCCGAATTGCCGCTTTGCGACAGGCCGAAGGCGGCATCGAGCGCCGCCAGCTTCTCCCGCTCGAGCGTGCGCGGCAGCCCGTTGAGGAAGCGCAGCCGCTCCGCCGTCGTCCAGCCCGTATAGGGGACCGCGTCGGCGGCGCCGCCGCCATTATAGGCGGCGAGCGCCCGGTCCACGTTCGCGAACGCCGCCGGATCGGGCCGCGCGACGTTGGCGGGCAAGCCGGGCTGATAGACCCATTGGTCGAGCATCAGCCGCTCCTCCAGCGCCCGATCGCCGCGCACCAGGTTGGCGCGCAGATCGGCGAGGAAGCGCTCGGAGGTCATCGGCTGGAAGGCGTGGCGGTCGAAATAGGAGCGCAGATAGGCGTCCCAGCGCGCGCGGCCGACGATCCGCTCCAGCGTGCGCAGGAAGGCCGCGCCCTTGTCGTAGACGATGCCGGTGACTCCGGCATCGGGATCGTCGCTGCCGTGCAGCCGCGTGGACGGAGCGCCCTGGCCCTCTTCGGCGAACGCGCTCTCCATGTCGGCGAACGACAAGGCTGCCTCCTGCGCCGCCCGGCGCGGCCCGTATAGCGCCTCCATGATCCGGTTCTCGAAATAGGAGGTGAAGCCCTCGTTGAGCCAGGAGTCGGACCAGACCGCGTTGGTGACGAGGTTGCCCGACCAGCTGTGCGCGAGCTCGTGCGCAACCAGGCCGACCAGGCTCCTGTCGCCGGCGATGAAGGTCGGCGTGAGGAAGGTCAAAGTAGGGTTCTCCATGCCCCCGTAAGGGAAGCTCGGCGGCAGCACGATCATGTCGTAGCGGCCCCAGCGATAGGGTCCGTAGAGCTGCTCGGCCGCGGTCACCATCCGCTCGGTGTCGGCCAGCTCGCGGGCGGCCGCCTCCAGCATCGCCGGCTCGGTCCAGACGCCGGTGCGCGGGCCGAGCTCGCGAAAGGCGAGGTCGCCGGCGGCGATCGCGATCAGATAGGGCGCGACCGGATGCTCCATGCGGAAGCGGAAGGCGCGCCGGCCCTCGCCGGCGGGCTCGCCGTCGGGAGTCAGCCGCTCGCCCGACATCACCACCTTCAAGGGCTCGGGCGCGGTGATCCGCGCCTCCCAGGTCTGGCGGATGCCGGGGCTGTCCTGGGTCGGGATCCAGCTGCGGTTCAAGATCGCCTGGCCCTGGCTGAACAGATAGGGGTGGCGCTTGCCGGCGGTCTGGTCGGGCGTCAGCCATTGCAGCGCCTCGGCGTCGGGGGCCGAGCGGTAGCGGATGCGAAGCTGCCGCGCGTCGCCGATCCGGACGGTGAGCGGCCGCCCGCGCGCCTCGTCGCCGGCGCCGAGCGCGTGCGGGAGGGCCGCGCCGGCGCCGTCGGTCACCGCCTGGATTTCGAGCCCCTTGCTGTCGAGCACGATCTCGCTCGCCCCCGGCGCCGCCTGGATGTCGAGCGTCGCCGTGCCGGCCATGCGGCGCGCGGCGAAATCGGCGTCGAGGTCGAGCGCGACATGGGTCACCCGCGCCACCTCCGGCCGCGCGAAGCTGGAGCCGTCGCGCGCCGCCGCCCCGGTCAGGATCGGCGCCACCTGCCGCTCGCCCGCGGCCGTACCCTCCGGGTTCGCCGGAGCGCAGGCGGCAAGGGCGAGGATGGCGAGTAGGGTGAGACAACGCATGACTGACTCCGGAGCGGGCGCGACGGCGGTGCCTAACGCAACGTCCGGCCCCGTGCAAAGTGCCGGCCGGCGCGGCGCCGCCTCGTTGACGCTTCATTAACCCTCTCTGCTTCAATCTTTTTGCGAGACCGGGAGACGATGCGATGAAGGGGATCTGTTTGCCGGTGGCGGGGCTCGGCGTCGGCGGCGCCGCCTGGTTCGGGATGGACGGGCCGGATTTCGACCGCTGGTCGACGCCGGCCGATCGAGGTCTATGCCGCTTTCTCGCGGCTCGCCCCGGAGGGCACGGTCACCCAGCCGCGCTCGGACGCGCTCGACAGGCAGGTCAGCCTGCGCGTCGCCAAGGACGCAGGGCGAATCGCTGACCTACGAAATCCTGTTCGACGACCGGCCGGTGGTGACCGCCGAGCTCACCTTCGCCGCGGCCGGCGAGGAGGGGCGGCAGACGCGGATGACCGCCGAGCTCGAGCTCGACGAATATGAGCTCGGCTCGGCGTTCGAGACCGATGCGGGGTGGCGCTGTCGCTGGTCCCGGAGGCCTCATCCACATGCAGTTCGCCAATTTCATGGACGACATGGTGCGCGACGTCGAGGCCGGCCGGCCGCTGCCGCCGCTCAACCTCAGCAGCGCCGGCGTGCGCAAGCACAATCCCGAAGCGAACGTCGCGACCCGCCGCGCCAATGCCGAGCAGGCGCCGCCAGGCGAGCCGGCCGAGCGCCAGCGCCCGGCCGATGCTCGATCCCAACCGCGCGGCCGAGAATTTCCGCAACGGCGTTCGCACCGCATGGGCCGGCCCGACGAGCCCGGCGGCTGGGGCCGGTAACGTCCCGCGGCCGGCGCAGAAGCGGCCGGCCCGTCAGACGACGCCGAGGGCGCGGGCGAAGGCGAGGCTGTCGAACATTTCGAGGAAGGTGACCGCCCTGCCGTTCTCGAAATGCCAGATGTCGACCTTGGGCGTGTCGACGATCCTGCCGGTCGCGCGGTTGCGCCAGGCGCAGCGGCCGACCATCACCACGTCGTCGCCGTCGGCGATGAAGCGGTCGCGTCGAAGTCGATCATCTCCCAGTCGCGGCCCAGGGTCTCGAAATATTCCGATCGCCGGCGCCTTGCTGCTGTGCGATTGCGGCGAGGTCGTCGGGCAGCTCGGGGCGAGCACCGAGCGCATCTCGATCCGTCGGCGAACAGAGGCCAGCACCTCGTCCGCGGACCCGCCCTTGGTCTCGCTCCAGCGCGCATAGGCATGTTCGAGCGCGGCGGCGTTGGGATTGGGATGGTGGGCCATCGGGAAGTCCCCCCGTCTGGATCGGCGCGGGAGGCCAGCCCTAGCAGAAAAGCGGGGCCGTGATCAGGGCT